>NZ_JACNMM010000010.1 GCF_020529025.1 Oceaniglobus trochenteri | reverse complement strand
CGGCCCAGCTCGGGTATCTTCTGGAGGGGATCGACTGGCGCAATCCGCGCTGGACCCAACGCCCTGCAAAGGCGGGGTAAATCGGCGTCATTCGCCTTATTTGCATGGGCTTTCCAATACCGGAATGGTAAGTCTTGGCCATGTCAGATGCCGCTTCCGAGATCGCAAGATTGCGTGCCGCACTCGCGGCCTCGGAGGCCCGTGCGGAGGCCGCCGAGAGCGAGCTGGCGCAGGCCCGGGCGGTGGTCTCGACCTCCGAGGCGATGATCAAGCATCTCCGGCTCGAGATCGCCAAGCTCCGGCGCGAGCAATACGGCCACAGCTCGGAACGTCGCGCCCGCCTGATCGACCAGATGGAATTGCAGCTCGAGGAACTCGAGGCCGCGGCCACCGAAGACGAGATCGCCGCCGAGAAGGTGGCGAAGACCATGACCGTCGCCGGGCTCAAACGTCGCCGTCCGGCGCGCAAGCCCTTCCCGGAGCATCTGCCGCGCGAGCGCGTGGTGATCGCGGCGCCCACGGCCTGTTCCTGCTGCGGCTCGGATCGCATCGTGAAGATGGGTGAGGATGTCACCGAGACGCTCGAAGTCATTCCCCGGCAGTGGAAGGTAATCCAGACGGTCCGGGAGAAGTTCACCTGCCGCCATTGCGAGAAGATCAGCCAGCCGCCGGCGCCGTTCCACCCCACGCCCCGGGGCTGGGCCGGTCCGAACCTGCTGGCGATGATCCTCTTCGAGAAGTTCGGCCAGCACCAGCCTTTGAACCGCCAGGCCGAACGCTATGCGAAGGAAGGTGTCGAGATCAGCCTCTCGACGCTTGCCGATCAGGTCGGGGCCTGCGCTGCTGCGCTCGAGCCGATCCATGCGCTGATCAGGACCCATGTTCTTGAGGCCGAACGGCTGCACGGCGACGACACGACGGTGCCGCTGCTGGCGAAGGGCGGCACGCAAACCGCGCGGCTCTGGACCTATGTCCGGGACGACCGCCCCTTCGGCGGCGGTAGCCCACCTGCCGCGCTGTTCCACTTCTCGCGTGACCGTGGAATGGCCAACCCCAACCGGCATCTCGCCGGATGGCAGGGCATTCTGCAAGCCGATGCCTATGGCGGCTACAATGACCTCTATCGCGCCGACCGCGATCCGGGGCCCGTCGAGTCTGCGCTCTGCTGGAGCCATGCCCGGCGCAAGTTCTTCGAGCTCGCCGACATCAAGGGGAACGCCCGGAAGGGCAAACCCGCCCATGACATCTCCCCTGTCGCGCTGGAGGCCGTCGCCCGGATCGACGCGATCTTCGACATCGAGCGCGGCATCAATGGCCTGACGGCTGCGGACCGTCAGGCTGCCAGGCACCAACTGTCCCGGCCTCTGGTCGAGGAGCTTCATGACTGGTTGCGCGCCGAACGCGACCGGCTGTCAAAGCACAACCCGGTCGCCAAGGCGATCGACTACATGTTCAAGGCGGAGCGCTGGCCCGCCTTCACCCGGTTTCTCGACGATGGCAGGGTCTGCCTGACGAACAATGCGGCGGAGCGGGCGCTGCGCGGTGTCGCGCTTGGCCGGAAGTCTTGGCTCTTCGCTGGCTCCGAGCGTGGTGGTGACCGCGCCGCCTTCATGTATTCCCTGATCGTCACCGCGAAGATGAACGATGTCGATCCTCAGGCCTGGCTCGCTGATGTCCTTGCCAGGCTACCCGGCACGACGGCTTCTCGGGTGCCGGATCTGCTGCCCTGGAATTGGAAGGCGTCCGAACTTCGGCGAGCGGCCTAAACCGCGGTCCACGCCGGATGGTTACGCAGGTTCTCTGGGTGAGGGATGTTCCACGGATCGGCAGGCTTGGCCAGTTTGCCACCGGGGGCCAGCAGACGGCCAATGACATCGCCGGGCACCTTGTTGTGGGACACCAAAATCGTCTCGCAATCGTCGGCCACGGAAATCAGGCCGCGATCAAACATCCAGTGCAGTGTGCCGGACAGGGCAAGGCCATTGCGCACCGAATCGCTGCCTTTGCTTTCGACCGGGCGGATATGTGCGGCCTGCACCTCTGGCCGCCCACCGCCGTTGCGCAGCATCAGGCCAGACATGGCGCAGCGGTATCCATATGCCTCGCGCACTTTTCGACGGAACGCGACTTCGCGGTAGGGTCGGCGGGTCAAGCGCTCAAGCACTGGCCTTTGAAATGGTTCGGCCCCCTCATCCATCTGAGCCGGCTGTGGATCATAGCGTGTTGCCTCGATCTGCTCCAGATCCTGTGGCAGACCCAAATTGACGATGCGTGCAAAGTCGGCCTCAGGCAGGCGCCTGACGGCAAGCTGAACCGCGCCGCCCCTCTTCGGTGTGCCATCCGGTTCGGTCAGCGCCGTTTCCATAGGCCGACCCTGCAAAAGTCGAGGCACTGTCCGGTCGAAGGGAAGAAAGCTCCCGCGCTCGATCATGGCGAAGAACCGGCCCTCGGCGCCTGGCTTCGGGATCACCTTTTCAAGTTTGGCCACAGCAAAATAGCCCCGCGGACCTGCCTTGACCGGCTCGTAATAGATGACCCAGTCGCCGACTGCCTCTTTGATCGCCTTCAAATAGGCGCGCGGGAAATCATAGACGACATCAGGTTCGTCGTCGTAGATCGAACCGGCTTTGTGAAGGAGGACAAGTTTGGCCATGCACCCAGGAAAACTGTAACCGACAGGAATGCAAGCGTTTTCAAAGGCGGCAGGTGTATGCAGGCAAAGCCACGAGGTTCGTGGCGCGGTCGGGCTGCTTTGGTCAGGGTCATTCCCGGGGGGCAGCGCCCCCGGCCAGTTCAGCGCCAGCGCGCCTCGTTGGCTTCGATGGCGGCGATCCTCTCGTGGGTCTTGGGGTGGCTCATCAGCCAGGCGGGGGCGGTGCCGCCGCGCGCGCCGGTCAGGGCCTCAAGCTTGGTGAACAGGCTTTTCTGCGGGCCCGTGCCAAGGCCGATCTTGGTCAGCAGCGCCGAGGCATAGGCGTCGGCCTCGTATTCGTCCTTGCGCGACAGGCGCGCCGCCAGAAGCGAGGTCAGCGTTCCGGCGATCCAGACGCCGATTCCGGGCAGGAAACGCGACAACACCATGGCCATGGCGGTGCGCAGGGCATTCTGACCGGAAAAGTCGATCATCCGGCGCCGCGAATGGCCCAAGGCGACATGGCCCAGTTCATGGGCGATGACGCTGGCCATCTCCTCGGCGCTGACCTCTCCGGCGCGATAGCGGTCGTAAAATCCGCGGGTGATGAAGATCCGCCCGTCCGGCGCGGCAAGGCCGTTGACCGGCGCGATTTCGTAGATGTGAACCTTGATCCGCTTCAGATCAAGCGCTTCGGCCATCCGGTCGCAAAGGGCGCGCAGGGTGGCGTCGGCCAGTTCGGTCGATTTCTCGTTCAGCTCGCGCGCCGTGCGCCAGGCCGAAAAGCGATACATCGCCAGCCCGTAAAGCAGTGCAAGAAGGATCGGCGTGAACTTCAGCATCATTCAGATATGGGGTGCGCGGGCGCGCAAGGCAAGCGCGGCTTCAGCGCATCCATCCGGCATAGACTGGCTCGACCGCGGCCATGTCGTGATAAAGCCAGACCATCCTGTCGAGAAACCACAGCTTCGCAAGGATCACGACGGTGCATCCCACGCCCACGGCCCAGGGGGCCAGCACCCACAGCCCATAGGCCAGCGGTATGATGCCCAGCCCGGACAGCAGGCTGAGAACCAGGGCCGCGCGCGCGTGATGGGCCGGGATCGGCACCGTCTCGGCGTTCAGCCAGACCCTTTCGCCCATGACCGCGCGCGACATCCAGTGGCGCGTGCTGGCGGGCGGCGAAAAGACGCGCGGGTTGGCCCAGATCCAGATCAGGAGGGCCGCCAGCGGCACGAGGCACCACCAGCCGATCCAGATGCGCGCATAGATCGCCAGCGCGATCAGCGGCAGCACCGGCAGCCGTGTCCAGCCCGACAGGGGGTTTGCATGCCGTTCCCACACCGGGTCGGTCATTGCGAAACTGGCGGCAAGGCGGCCCATCACGGCCATGGCAATATCGTCCTTCTGCTCCTGTTCCGGGTATGGCGGTTCGGCCCGAAAATGAAAAGGGGGTGGGGGGATGCCGCCGCTCAGCCGTCCTGGCGCGGCACGCTCTGACGCCAGAGCCACAGCCCGAGGCCCGCCGTCACCACCAACCCTGCCGCCGCGCCGCTGGCGTTGCTCAGGATTGTCGCCACCGCCTCGATCTGGTCGGCAAAGATGTAGCCCGCGCCAAGATAGATCGCCACCCAGACGCCTTCGCCCAGGACCGCCCAGAAGGTGAACCGCACCCAGGCCATGCCCGTCGCCCCGGCGATATAGTTGACGTAGGGGCCAAGGGGGCTGAACAGCCAGCGGCTGAGATAGACCGCCATGCCGCCCCGGCGCGCGGTCAGGGCGCGGGCCTGCTCCAGCAGGCGTGCGGCGCGGCCCCGGGCGCGGGTGACGATGCCGCTGCTCCAGCGCCCCAGGGCAAAGCCGGCCTGATCGCCCGCCAGCGCGCCAGCCAGGGCCGCCAGCGCGCAAAGCGTGAGGCTGAGATCGTCGCCGGCGGAAAAGGCCCCCGCGCTCAGCATGATGAGCGAGGTCGGCACCGGCACGGCCAGGCAACTGAGGAAGGTCGCCGCCAGGACAAGCAGAACGCCGTGGTGGATCACCAGGTCGGCAAGGGCGTCTGTCATGGGCGGCGCGCCGGGCGTTCGGGGCGATGTTGCGCGATGGCGGCTTCGACCTGATCGATCAGGATGGCGACGGGCAGGCCGCGCGCCTCGGCCAGGTCTTCCAGCGTCAGTCGCCGCCCCGGCAGCCGGTCGAGCGTCAGCGCATCCTGCACGACATGGGGCGGCACCTTCCACGAATGGGCGATATAGCGCGGCGTCATCCAGGATTCGATTTCCTGGAAGCGGTGCGCCGGGTCGGCCCACCAGATGGCAAACATCACCGAACGCGTGCCCATGGCCACGGTCACCGCAAGGACCAGCGCAAACAGCACTGTCGCGACGCGGTGGCGGCGCCAGAGATATCTGAGCCGACGCATCACGGCGCGGTCGACGGCATCTTGCGCCGAAGACGCGCGGAACTTGGGCGCGGGGGGCTGTCATCGCGAAATGTCATGGCTGTTTCCCCCGTTTCTGCCTTGCCAACATGGCGGGCTGTGGGGCCACGGGCAAGGGGCGGGCTGGTGTGATCATTGCCAGGCGTGCGTTTTTGGGCCCATGTGGCGGCAATTCTCAGGCGCTGCGCGCCAGAGTGCGCATCCCGCGGTTCAGCCCCTCCAGCGTCATCGGCACCATGCGGTCGGCTCCGAATGCCTCGGCGACCATCCCGATCGACCGGGTGTATTGCCAGAACCGTTCGGGCACCGGGTTGATCCACATGTGATCGGGCCACTGGTCGCGGGCGCGGTCAAGCCAGGTCAGCCCGGCCTCGGAGTTCATGTGTTCGTTTGCACCGCCCGGATAGAGAAGTTCGTAAGGCGACATCGACGCATCGCCCACGAAGATGCATTTCCAGTCCGCGCCATAGGTGCGCAGCACGTCCTGCGTCGGGGTCTGTGCGTTCCAGCGGCGGGCATTGTCGCGCCAGACGCCTTCGTAAAGGCAGTTGTGGAAATAGAAATGTTCAAGATGCTTCAACTCGGACCGCGCGGCCGAGAACAGCTCTTCCACCACCTTCACATGGGGGTCCATGGAACCGCCCACGTCGAGAAACAGCAGAACCTTCACCGCGTTGCGCCGTTCGGGGCGGGTGCGCACATCCAGCCAGCCCTGATGCGCGGTGGCGCGGATGGTATCGTCCAGGTCCAGTTCCTGGGTGGCGCCATCGCGGGCCCATTTGCGCAGGCGCTTGAGCGCGACCTTGATGTTGCGGGTGCCCAACTCGACGCTGTCGTCCATGTTGCGAAACTCGCGTCGGTCCCAGACCTTGACGGCGCGCTGGTGGCGACCTTCGTCCTGGCCGATGCGCACGCCCTCGGGGTTGTAGCCATGGGCGCCGAAGGGCGAGGTGCCGGCGGTGCCGATCCACTTGTTGCCGCCCTGATGGCGGCCCTTCTGTTCGTCCAGCCGCTTTTTCAGCGTCTCCATCAGCTTGTCAAAGCCGCCCAGGGCCTCGATCTCGGCTTTTTCCTCGGAGCTCAGGTGCTTTTCGGCCATCTTGCGCAGCCAGTCCTCGGGCAGGTCGACGGCCTTCAGAACCTGTTCGGGGGTGATGCTTTCAAGCCCCGAAAAGGCGGTGGCGAAGGCGCGGTCGAAACGGTCGATATGGCCTTCGTCCTTGACCAGGGTACAGCGGGCCAGGAAATAGAAGGCCTCGACATCATAGGTGACAAGGCCGGCCCGCAGCCCTTCGAGAAAGGCAAGGAATTCGCGCAACGACACCGGAACCCGGTTCCGGCGCAGTTGATCGAAGAAGGGCAGGAACATCGGGCCTAAAGCACCCGGGCCAGCAGGATGGTGACGAACAACCCCAGAAGTGCCCCGGCGATGAACAGGCTGCCGCCATACTGCGCCATGTCAAGCCGCCGGCCACCGCGCTTGCGGGCCAGCAGAACGCCGGAAACTGCACCGGCCAGAGCGAAGACAATGATGATCATGAAGCATCCGTAATCTGGGCCGCAAGTCTGCGGCGCGGGTTGAGGGCCGAGATTTCAGACGCGCGCTTGCGCACCTCGGCATCCGAGCCGAAGCCATAGCGCGCCCAGCCCAGGCTGTCACGCCGCAGGTCTTCGGCCGCAGCCGCACGCCCGAGAAGATCCAGCGCCTCGACCTTGAGCAACAGCAGCGTTGCCAGCAATGCGGCATTTTCGGCGTCGGCCACCACGGGCAGGTTGGCGTCGATGATGTCGATGGCAATTTCCGCCTGCCCCGACGACAGCGCGACGGCCGCCAGTTGCATCGCGATATGCGCCTCGTGAATTCGGGTTTCGGGGTTGGTGGAATAAAGCGCCCCGGCCTGCAGGAAAGAGGCCAGCGCCAGTTCGGGATCGCGCCCCAGCGACAGGCGCCCCAGCGCGAAAAGCGAGAAGGCCAGGCGGTTGTCCGTCCAATCGGCCGAGCGCGCCAGGGTGACGGCGCGTTTGGCCGCCTCTTGCCGCCGCGCCAGGGTGTTGCGCGGGCCAAGGGCCGATTCGATTTCGGCGATCCAGGCGCGGCTGGTGGGCGGGCGCGGCGCGGTCTTGTGATGGTTGCCGCGCGGGTTCAGCCGCGACAGGATGGCGGGCAGGCGGGCGGCCACGGTGGCGCGGTCCATGCCCGAATGCAGCTGGTCATCGTAGGTGGCGCGCAGGATCAGCATGTCAAAGCCGGTCAGCACGGTGTGGAAGTTGTCGTCGTTGAAGACGGAATCCGTCAGGCTGTAGAGGTCGTTCAGTGGGCCGAGGGCCTGTGCCACTTCCTCGTGCAGGCAATCGCGCACCTCTTGCGGGGCCACGTCCGAGGGAATGAAGATCGCCATCTTCTCGCGCAGGCGTAGGGTGGTCCAGTCGGTGACGGCGGTGCGGCGGTTGCGCTTGAAATCGTCCCACCCGGTGACGCGCGGCACGACAAAGCAGGCGGCCTGGGGCACGGCGCGCTGAAGCTCGGAGCGGGGGATCGTCTCGACCGTGATCGACGCGGGAAGGTCGGCACCGACACGGCGGATGTCGATGCCCGCCTCATCGCGGAACCGCGACACCAGCCGGTCAAGATCGCCGATCATCCCCGGCGGCGTCTGGCCCAGGACGCGGATCGTGACCGGCCCCTCGAACCGGGTCAGCACCGGAAGCGGGCGGCCGGATTCCAGCATGAAGGACAGGTTCAGAAAATCCTCGGCGATCGACTCGTTCGACCGGGTCGGGCGGGTCACATGGGGTTTGGCGAAGGTCTTCATCGGCGGCAGGGACAGAACATCACTGCGGGCGCGGTCCTGCTGGCCGGCGGGCGCGCAGGCGGTCACGGCGGCAAGGCCAAGCAGGGCGATCGTGCGGGCGATCATGGGCGGGCGTACTTGATGAAGGGCGTCAGGGTGCCGATGCGGTCGTAAAGCTGGCGGGCGGGTGTGTTGAATTCCTGCGTCAGCCAATAGACCGAGGGCGCCCCGGCGGCATCGGCAATGCCATAGATGGTTTCGATCAGGCTGCGGGCGACGCCCTGACCCCGGCAGGCGGGATCGACAAAGAGATCCTGAAGATAACAGGTGTTCTCGATCTTCCAGGCGTGGCGGTGAAACAGGTAATGGGCCAGCCCCACGGGCCGCCCGTCAAGCAGCGCGATCAGCCCGTTGAAATCCTGCGGATCGTTCCCCAGCAGCCGCGCGAAGGTGCTGTCGAACACCGAGTCGGGCAGGGTGGTTTCGTAATAGGCCAGGTACCCGGCCCAGAGGCGCCCCCATTCGGGCCGGTCGTCGGGGCAGGGCGGGCGGATGTTCAGGGTCATGCAAGATAGGCCAATGAAAAAAGGGACAGCAGGCTGGTCCAGATGATGACCGGTGCAATCGAGTCGGTCCGGACACCGTAGAGCATGGCCAATGCGAAAGCCATGGCGCCCGAGGGTCCGGCCGCCGTCAGAACCACCAGATCCTGCCAGGTGTTGCCCGGCGACACCACGACAAGCGCGGCCCAGATCAGCGCCGGAAAGGCCACAAGCTTGAGCGCCGAAAAGGCAAGGATCACCGGCGTCGGGCGCACCGGATGGCCCGAGAGGATGACCCCCAGCGCAAACAACGTCAGCGGTGCCGCCCCCGCACCGGCGAATTCTGCCGCCGTCAGCACCGGCTGGGGCAGGGAAAGGCCGGACAGGTTGATGGCAAGGGCAATCAGGATGGCAAGGATGATCGGGTTGCCCGAAACCCGCCGCAAGGCCCCGCCGCTGGCCCGGTTCCCCGCCATGATCTCCATCGAGATGATGAAGAAGCTGAAGGTGAAGGTCGAATCCCAGGCCACCACCGCCGTGACCGGCAAGGCCGCCTCGGGCCCGTAGATCAGAAGCGAGATCGGCCAGATGTAAAGCAGCGTGTTGATGAAGATCACCGTCATGGCCAGCAGCCAGGCCTCGAGGTGCGCGCGCCCGAAGACCGCCCGCGCCACCCAGTAGGACAGCGCGAATCCCAGGGCCTGGCACAGCCCGTAAAGTGCAATCGCCCCGAAATCGAAGGTGCCAAGGTCAAGCCCGGTGATCAGCAGGAAGATCAGCGGCGGTTGCAGCACCAGAAAGGCGATGCGGTTGATCGCCCGCGCCTCGCCGGGGCTGGCCTTGCCGCTGCGCCCCATGACAAAACCCAGCGCCAGCATGGCAAAGACCGGCAGGATGTTGTGGGTCAGGACGTGAAGCATCAGGGCCTTCTGCCGGCCTGCCCGTCGGGCGTCACCGCTGGCCCCGCGCCATGAAGGCCAGCCGCTCGAACAGGTGCACGTCCTGTTCGTTCTTCAGAAGCGCGCCATGCAGGCGGGGCAGGGCATCGGCGCCCCGCTTCTTCAGGTCGTCGGGGGTCAGATCCTCGGCCAGCAGCAGCTTCAGCCAGTCCAGCACCTCGGATGTCGACGGCTTCTTCTTCAGGCCCGGCGTATCGCGCAATTCGTAGAACTGGGTCAGCGCCGTGGTCAGCAGGGCATCCTTGATGTCGGGATGACGCACATGGACGATCTTCTTCAGCGTCTCGGCGTCGGGAAAGCGGATGTAGTGGAAGAAACAGCGCCGCAGGAAGGCGTCGGGAAGCTCTTTCTCGTTGTTGCTGGTGATGATTACCACGGGGCGATGGCGCGCGCGCACGGTCTGGCCGGTTTCGTAGACGTGGAATTCCATCCGGTCCAGCTCTTGCAGCAGGTCGTTGGGAAACTCGATATCCGCCTTGTCGACCTCGTCGATCAGCAGCACGACACGTTCTTCCGCCTCGAAGGCCTGCCACAGCTTGCCCTTGCGGATGTAGTTGGCCACGTCGTTGACCCTCTCGTCGCCAAGCTGACTGTCGCGCAACCGGCTGACGGCGTCGTATTCATAAAGGCCCTGCTGGGCGCGGGTGGTGGATTTGACGTGCCATTCGATCATGCCAAGCCCCAGGGCCGAAGCCACCTGGCGGGCCAGTTCGGTCTTGCCCGTGCCCGGCTCTCCCTTCACCAGAAGGGGGCGTTGCAGCGTGATTGCTGCATTTACCGCCACGGTCAGGTCGTCCGTGGCGACATAGGCATCGGTGCCAGTGAATTTCATGGGATTTTCAAACCTCTACCTGTGGTTGCTCACGTTTCGAGTGCGCACCGGTCACAATGCACCATGGCCCTTTCAAAGCCTAGTGACAACCGGGTGGCGTTCCGATATTGGACCGCCCAAGGGAGTTGCCCATGGTCGATCACACCAGCGATGTTGCCATGGGGCAAAACGAGGGAGAGATGATGAAGGTAGATGCCTTTCTGCCCGACAATTACAGTCCAGCCGAAGACGAGCCTTTCATGAATGACAGGCAGGTGGAGTATTTCCGCCGCAAGCTTCTGGCCTGGAAGGCCGATCTGATGGACGACAGCAAAAGCACGGTTCAGGGCTTGCAGGATGGCACCCGCAACATCCCCGACGTGGCCGACCGCGCGTCCGAGGAAACCGATCGCGCCCTGGAACTGCGCACCCGCGACCGCCAGCGCAAGCTGGTCGCCAAGATCGACGCGGCCCTGCGCCGGATCGAGGATGGCGAATACGGCTATTGCGAAGCGACAGGCGAGCCGATTTCGCTCAAGCGGCTGGATGCCCGCCCCATCGCCACCCTCAGCCTTGAGGCGCAGGAGAAGCACGAGCGGCGCGAGAAGGTTCACCGCGACGACTGATCCGGTGACGCGACATGGCATCAGGCGCCGGGGTGGAAACGCCCCGGCGCTTTTCGTTTCGGGGTAGGCAGGATGACACCATTGCAGATCACGGTTCTGGGCGGGGGTATTGCCGGTCTGGCCTGTGCGACGGCGCTGGCGCGGGCCGGGCAGGCTGTGCGCGTCTTCGAACGGGCCGACGAACTGGGCGAGGTGGGGGCCGGCCTGCAACTCAGCGGCAACGGCATGGCGGTGCTGCGCGCGCTGGATATGGGCGGCGCGATCCGCGAACGCTCGGGCGGCAACCATGCGGTGAAGCTGCGGGTCGGTGCGACGGGCGCGCGGCTGATCGCCATGGACATGTCGCCCGATGACTTCCGCTTCATCCACCGCGCCGACCTGATCGACGTTCTGGCCGATGGCGCGATCAAAGCCGGGGTGGACATCCAGACCGGGCGCGCGGTCAGTGCCGTCGCGCTGACCGACAGGGGTGCCACCCTTTCCCTTGCCGATGGCGGGCAGGTGGACACAGGGCTGGTGATCGGGGCGGATGGCGTGCGCTCGGTCCTGCGCCCGGTGGTCAACGGCGCGGGTCAGCCATTCTTTACAGGGCAGGTGGCCTGGCGAGCGCTGATCCCCGGCACCCAGGCCCCGCCCGAGGCCGAGGCCGAGGTTTTCGTGGGGCCGGGGCGCCACCTGGTGCGCTATCCGCTGCCTGCCCGTGGGCTGATCAACCTTGTCGGGGTCGAGGAACGCGAGGCCTGGGCCGAGGAAAGCTGGCACAGCACCGGCGACCCCAAGGCGTTCCGCGCCGCCTTTTCGGGGTTCTGCGAACGCCTGCGCCGCGATCTGGACGCGGTCACCCAGGTCAACCTCTGGGGGCTGTTCCGCCATCCGGTCGCGGATCGATGGCACCGCGGGGCGGGCGTGCTGATCGGGGATGCCGCCCATCCGACCCTGCCGTTCCTGGCCCAGGGCGCGAACTTGGCGCTGGAGGACGCCTTCGTGCTGGCCGACTGCCTGTCACACCACCCGGTGGACAAGGCACTGGCGCTTTACCAGCAGCGGCGCGACGGGCGGGTGCGCCGCGCCATCGCCGCCGCCAATGCCAATGCCCGCAACTACCACCTGTCGCACTGGTGGCAGACCGGCCCGGCCCACACGGCGCTGCGCCTGCTGGATCGCACCGCTCCGCGCGTGATGGCCGACAGGTTCCGCTGGCTTTACGATCACGACGTCACCGCCCCGAGATGAGCGACCGCGAGGGAGCGAAGAGCGCCGCCTCAGGCCTTTTCCAGTGCCGCGATGATGCCGCCGAAATCATCCGCCTTCAGTGACGCGCCGCCCACGAGGGCGCCGTCCACATCGCGCACGGCAAAGATCTCGGCGGCGTTCGACGGCTTGACCGACCCGCCGTAAAGCAGCCGCATCCCCGCGCCTTCAGCACCGAAGCGCGCTTCAAGCTCGCGGCGCAGGAAGGTGTGCACCTCCTCGATCTGCTCCAGCGTCGGCACCTTGCCGGTGCCGATGGCCCAGACCGGTTCGTAGGCGACGACGGTATTGGCCGCCGTCGCACCCTCGGGCAGCGATCCGGCAAGTTGCGCACCGCAGACCGCCAGCGTCTCGCCCGCCTCGCGCTGGTCCAGCGTTTCGCCGATGCAGACCACGGCAACAAGGCCCGCCCCATGGGCCGCCTCGGTCTTGGCGCGCACCTGGGCGTCGGTTTCGCCATGGTCGGTGCGCCGCTCGGAATGGCCGGTGATCACATGGCTGGCCCCCGCATCCACCAGCATCGCCGCCGAGGTGTCGCCGGTATGCGCACCGCTGGCGGCGGCGTGGCAATCCTGCCCCCCCACGGCCACGGCGCTTCCCTGTGCCAGGTCTGCCATGCGATGCACCAGGGTGGCTGGCGGGCACAGCAGGATGTCACAGCCCGGCGCGCCATGGGCGGCCAGCAGCGCGCGCACCTGATCCAGCGCCTCGGCGGTGCCGTTCATCTTCCAGTTGCCAGCGGCCAGTTTGCGTCGTGCGGTCATTGCCCTATTATCCTTGTTCCAACGTGGTTGCCCCGGCTTAGCCCGGATCGGGGCCCTGCGCCAAGGGCCGTGGCAAAGCGGGACATTGTTTTCACCCCGCATTTCTGCCAAACGGCAGCGAACCGAGATCAGGGAAAGCGCCCGCCATGAACATGATGTCCACCTTCGTCAAACCGATGCACCCCGAGGGGCGGCGTTTCGTGGCGATCTTCGCCGCCATCACTCTGGTGCTGTTCCTGCTGTGGGAACCGCTGGGCTGGATCGGCGTGGGACTGACGGTCTGGTGCTATTACTTCTTCCGCGATCCCGATCGCACCGTGCCGACGCGCGAGGGGCTTCTTGTCAGTCCCGCAGACGGGATCGTGTCGCTGATCGAACGGGCCGTGCCGCCCTCGGAGTTGGGCATGGACGCCACGCCCCTGACCCGGGTCAGTGTCTTCATGAACGTCTTCAACTGCCATGTGAACCGCGCGCCCATCGCCGGAACCGTGGGCGCCGTGGCCTATCGGCCGGGCAAGTTCTTCAATGCTTCGCTGGACAAGGCCAGCTCCGACAACGAACGCATGTCGCTGGCACTGAACCTGCAGGACGGGCGCCAGATTGCAGTGGTACAGATTGCCGGCCTCGTGGCGCGACGCATCCTCTGTTTCGTCGAGAAGGACACGGTGCTTCGGACGGGCGAACGTTTCGGGCTGATCCGATTTGGCAGCCGGGTCGATGTCTACCTGCCCGAGGGGGTTTCCCCGATGGTCAGCGTCGGGCAGGGAACGATTGCCGGTGAGACTGTGCTGGCCGACCTGACCAGCGGCGAACCGGCCCGCATGGCGCGGGTGGAGTAACCCCATGAAACCCCCAAAGGCCCCCAAGTCGGAGATGCACATCGTTCAGCTTCTGCCCAACCTCCTGACGCTGGCGGCCATCTGCGCCGGTCTCACGGCGATCCGGTTTGGCATCGAGGGCAATTTTGAACGCGCGGTCAAGCTGATCCTGCTGGCGGGGGTTCTCGACGGCGTCGACGGGCGGGTGGCGCGGCTTTTGAAAAGCGAAAGCCTGATCGGGGCCGAACTGGATTCCCTGGCCGATTTCGTGAACTTCGGCGTGGCGCCCATGCTGCTGATCTATCTCTGGGGCCTGCAGGACATGCGCAACGAGGCCTGGATCGCCATGCTGCTGTTTTCGGTCTGCTGCGTGATCCGCCTGGCGCGGTTCAACGTCGGTGCCCGGGCCGGGGCCGACGTGGGCGAGAACCGCAAGGAGAAGAAGGCCGATTTCTTCACCGGCATCCCGTCGCCCGCCGGGGCGATCCTGGCCATGCTGCCGATGTATCTCTATTTTCTCTGGGGCTATCGGCCGACATCGCAATTTGCCGATGTCACGGTCTGCGCCTGGGTTGTTTTCGTCGGGCTGATGATGATCAGCCGGGTGCCCACCTTTGCCCTGAAGAAGGTGACCATCGCCCGCACCAAGGTGCGGTACTTCATGATCGGCTTCGTCTTCTTCATCGCCGCGCTGCTGACCTATACCTGGCTGACGCTGGCGGTCTGTTCGCTGATCTACCTCGCAACCATCCCCTTCAGCATCCGCGCGGCGGGGCGCGCGCCTCAACCCTCCGAGGACTGAGGCGTCAGTTCCGACACATCCTTGAACTTGATCGATTCGCCGCAGCCGCAGGCATCGGCGACATTGGGATTGCGGAACTTGAACCCCGATTCCAGAAGCGAGGTTTCATAGTCGATCTCGGTTCCGAACAGGAACATCTGTGCCATGGGGGCGATCATCACCCGGGCGCCGTCAACCTCGACCACCTCGTCAAGATCGTCGATCTCGGTCACGTAGTCCATGGTATATTCCATGCCCGCGCAGCCGCCCTTCTTGACGCCGATGCGCAACCCCTGGTGACCGTCGCGGGCCATCAGGCGGGCGATCTGCCTCTGGGCGGCGGGGGTCATGGTGACGGCCTGCTTGCCGGGTATGCCGAACATGGTGATATCCTTCCGAGCGTTTGTACAAAGGTAGTGCCTTCGCGCTGCCGGCTCAAGGGCGGTCAGCGCGGGGTGCCTGTTGGGGGCAAAAAGAAACAATCCGGCGGACCGGGCCGTCCGAGAGCGCGAATTTCGCAGGCCAGCAGGGAAACCAAACCCGGTTCTTCCAATCCGGTAAGGATGGAAAGGGCCTGGCATGAAAAAGGGGAGGGCGCGAACCCTCCCCGTATTCGTCATGAAAAGGCGCTTGGGGGTCGATGCGCCCTTGTCGCGCGGCCGGGTAACGGCGATGTGACGGTCGCGTGAAACCTACATGAAGCCCAGTTCAAGCCTTGCTTCATCGCTCATCATCTCCATGCCCCAGGGCGGTTCCCAGACCAGTTCGACGTTCACGGTCTTCACGCCGGGCAGTGGGGCGACGGCATCGGCGACCCAGCCGGGCATCTCGCCCGCGACGGGGCAGCCGGGGGCGGTCAGGCTCATCAGGACAAGGACATCGTTTTCGGGGCTGATGTCGACGGTATAGACAAGACCCAGGTCGTAGATGTTGACCGGGATTTCCGGGTCATAGACGCTGCGGCAGGCCTCGACCACCTGGTCATACAGGGGATGATCGGTCGAGGAGGGGCGGATCAGCGGCGCGCCTTCCAGCGGGGGGCTTGTGTCTGCGGTCATCTTTTCCTCGCGGTTTCGCGGCAATAGTTGACCAAACATATAAGGAATGGCGCGGGGCGCGTAAAGGGCACCGCTTCACCCCGCGCCTGCGGCACGGCGGCGCGGGGGGCGCGGCGCGGGGCGCAGGCGCTTTTCCAGCAGGTCAAGCACGAGGGCCGCGATATTGCGCCCCGTCGCGGTTTCAAAGCGCGACAGCCCCGGCGTGGCGCTGAGCGAGAGGACCTTGGGCCCCTCGGGCGTGCGCAGCAAATCGACGCTGGCCAGTCCCAGCTTGAAGGCGCGGGCGGCCTTCTGGGCGGTATCGCGTTCGGCCTTGGTGGTTCGGGCGGGTTGCGTGTGGGCGCGCCGGTCAAGATCGGTGGTATCGCCCCCCGGCGGGCGTTCCAGCGCCGCGATGAACTTGCCCCCCAGCACCAGGCATCGGATGTCGCGCCCGGCGGCGTCGGGCAGGTAATCCTGCACCAGGAAATTGGCGTTCAGCCCGCGAAAGGCGGTGATGACCGACGCCGCGGCCGCCTTGGTGTCGGCGCGCACGGTGCCATCCCCCGCCGCATTGTCGAGCAGTTTCAGAACCAGCGGCGCCCGACCCGCCAGGACGATCAGGTTGCCGGTATCCTTGGGCGATGCGGCAAAGGCGGTGGCGGGCATGCCGATGTGATAGCGCGCCAGAAGCTGGTGGGCATGAATGCGGTCGCGCGACGAGGTGATGCCTTCGGAGCCGTTCAGGCAATGGGTGCCGATGGTTTCGAACTGCCGCACCAGTGCCGCGCCATAGCCCGACATCGTCGCGCCGATGCGCGGGATCACCGCGTCATAGCGGGGCAGGGGCGCGCCGTCGCAATGCACCTCGGGCGACAGGGCGTTCATCGCCATGTAGCAGCGGGCGGTGTCGATCACGTCGATGCGGTGGCCCCGCGCGCGCGCCTCGTCCACAAGGTGGCGGGGGGTGTAGGCGTCGGGTTCACGGCTGAGGATGGCGATGGAAAGCGGCCGGTCGGGCGCGGGGGCGTGGCGGCGCGCGCCGGGATAGACATCATAGGACAGCTGTGGCTGACAGAAGCTTTCGCCCGGCGCCACCACCGCACCGCCCTCAAGCGCCTGTCGGCCCAGCAACATCCGGTATGCCATGGCGCCACGGTCGGTCAGGGTCAGTTCGACCGGCCACTGGCGCGGGCCGATGGCGATGGGCGAAAGGATGACATAGCGGTATTCGGTTTCGCCGTTGGACGACGTGACCTCGCGCCGGTCATGGACGGGGGCGGTGCAGCGCACCACCAGGTCGTGGCGCCCGGGAATCGGATGGACGGCAAAGCGCACCATGGGGGCATCGGGTGGGCCGAAGGGTTCGATATCGAAGGCATGCAGCGCCGAAGTGCGCGCGCCGGTGTCGACCTTGACCTTCAGCGCCGGCAGGGCAAGCTGGGGCAGGGCGCACCATTCCTCCCATCCCAGGCGCAGATCGGCGGGGGTGTCGGCGGCGTCGGGCATGTCAAAGCTCCTTGCGGCAGGGGCCGGGTTCGGGCCAGAAGGGGCCAGGCGAAAAGGGTGAGACAGATGGTTGAGCGCATTGCATTTCAGTTGAATGGCACAGATGGCGCGGCGCGCACAGGGGTGATTTCAACCCCCCGCGGCGAGATCCGCACGCCGGCCTTCATGCCCGTCGGCACCGCCGCCACCGTCAAGGCGATGATGCCCGAAAGCGTGCGCGAGACGGGCGCCGACATCCTTCTGGGCAATACCTATCACCTGATGCTGCGCCCCACGGCCGAGCGGATCGCCGCCCTGGGCGGGCTGCACCGCTTCATGAACTGGGATCGTCCGATCCTGACCGACAGTGGCGGTTTCCAGGTGATGAGCCTGTCGGGCCTGCGCAAGATGAGCGAGAAGGGCGTGACCTTCAAATCCCATATCGACGGATCGCGCCACGAACTGACGCCCGAACGCAGTATGGAGATTCAGCGGCTTCTGGGCAGCGACATCGTGATGTGCTTCGACGAATGCCCCGCACTTCCGGCCGACCGCGACCGCATCGCCGAGTCGATGCGCATGTCGATGCGGTGGGCCCAGCGGTCGCGCGATGCCTTCGGCGACAGGCCCGGTCACGCCCTGTTCGGGATTCAGCAGGGCGGGCTTGAGCGTGACCTGCGCGAGGAAAGTGCCAGCGCGCTATGCGATATCGGCTTTGACGGTTACGCCGTGGGCGGGCTGGCCGTGGGCGAGGGGCAGGCGGCGATGTTCGACTGCCTCGACTACGCGCCGGGGCAACTGCCCGAGGACAAGCCGCGTTACCTGATGGGTGTGGGCAAGCCCGACGATATCGTCGGGGCGGTCAAGCGGGGCATCGACATGATGGATTGCGTGTTGCCGTCCCGCTCGGGGCGGACGGGGCAGGTGTTCACGCGCCATGGCGTGGTGAACATCAAGAACGCCCGCCACCAGGACGACCCGCGCCCCCTGGACGAAAACTGCCGGTGTCCGGCCTGCCGCAACTATTCGCGCGCCTATCTGCACCATGTGTTCCGGGCGCAGGAGATGATTTCGGGGATGCTTCTGACCTGGCACAACCTGACCTATTTCCAGGACATCATGCAGGGCATGCGCGACGCCATCGCAGGTGGCACCTTCGCCGCATGGGAGGCCGACTTCCACGCCGGGCGCGCCGACGGCGATATCGAGCGGCTGTGAAGAACGGGGTCTTCCTGCCCCTGCTGGTTGTCGTCGTCTGTGTCGCGGCCCTGACCGGCACCATCCGGGGCACCCTGATCGGCGGCCTTGTCGTGAGCGGTGCCATGATCACCGCCCATGTCTGCGCGCGCCGGGCCGGGCGCTGGCGGGTGCCGGTCTTTGCGGTGATCTTCACCGCCCTGCCTGTCGCCCTGGCCCTTGCCCTGGCCGATGCCATGGGCCTGTCGGTGACAACAGGGGGCGCGCCTTCCTTTGCCGGGGGCCGGGTGACGGGCGCGGGCCTGCGCGAGTTGCTGGTGGTCTTTGGCGGATTCGCGCTTCTGGCCCTTGCCGTGGATGCCATCGCGGCGCGTTATCTGCCGCGCTAGGGTAAAATTCCGGGCATCCGGGGCGAAAATGAACCGGATGGGAACCTGCCATGGGGGATAACCCCCAAGATCATCTTGCCCCCGGTTGGCCGGACAGGCACAATATCCAGCGAGCGTGATAACAGGCCGTGGTTGACGACGGGGGGCAGGCACCCCACTTGAAGTGCCATGACCGGAGAGGGTTCGCGTTGCCGCACAGCGGGACAGATGCCCTCTTGCCAACAAAGGAAAAAACATGACCGAGCAACTCAGCCAGTCCTATCCCGTGTTGCCCCTGCGCGACATCGTGGTTTTCCCGCACATGATCGTGCCGCTGTTTGTCGGGCGCGACAAATCCGTGCGCGCCCTGGAAGAGGTGATGGCTGATGACAAGCAGATCCTGCTGTCGTCCCAGATCGACCCCAGCATCGACGACCCCACCACCGAAAGCATCTATGAATACGGTGTGCTGGCCAATGTGCTGCAACTGCTGAAACTGCCCGACGGCACCGTCAAGGTTCTGGTCGAGGGCCGGTCGCGCGTGCGCATCACCGATTACGTGGAAAACGACCGCTTCTTCGAGGCAAACGCCGAGATCCTGGAAGAGGTGATGGGCGACGAAGAAACCGTCGCCGCCCTTGTCCGCTCGGTCAGCGAAGAATTCGAACGCTACGCCAAGGTCAAGAAGAACATCCCCGAAGAGGCCCTTTCCGCCGTCTCGGACACGCGCGAACCCGAAAAGCTGGCCGATCTGGTCGCAGGCCACCTGGGCGTGGAAGTGAACCAGAAGCAGGAGCTTCTGGAAACGCTGTCGGTTGCCGACCGGCTTGAGAAGATATTCGGCCTGATGCAGGGCGAGATGTCGGTCCTTCAGGTCGAGCGCAAGATCAAGACCCGTGTCAAAAGCCAGATGGAGCGTACCCAGCGCGAATATTACCTGAATGAGCAGATGAAGGCCATTCAGAAGGAACTGGGCGACGGCGAGGAAGGCCAGAACGAGGTGGCCGAGCTGGAGAAGCGGATTTCCGAGACGAAACTGTCGAAGGAAGCCCGCGAAAAGGCCGAGGCCGAGGTCAAGAAGCTCAAGAACATGTCGCCCATGTCGGCCGAGGCCACGGTGGTGCGCAACTATCTTGACTGGATGCTGGCCATTCCGTGGGGCGTGCGCAGCCGCGTGAAGAAGGATCTGACCCGCGCCCAGAAGGTGCTGGATGACGATCACTATTCGCTGGAAAAGGTGAAAGAGCGGATCGTCGAATATCTGGCGGTGCAGCAGCGTTCGAAGAAGCTGAAAGGCCCGATCATGTGCCTTGTCGGCCCTCCGGGCGTGGGCAAGACCAGCCTTGGCAAATCGGTCGCCAAGGCCACGGGGCGCGAATTCATCCGCATCTCGCTGGGCGGTGTGCGTGACGAATCCGAAATCCGCGGCCACCGGCGTACCTATATCGGCTCGATGCCGGGCAAGATCATTCAGGCGCTGAAGAAGGCGAAAACCACCAATCCGCTGATCCTGCTGGATGAGATCGACAAGATGGGCCAGGATTTCCGGGGCGATCCGGCCAGCGCCATGCTTGAGGTGCTGGACCCGGAACAGAACGCCACCTTCGTCGACCACTATCTTGAGGTGGAGTATGATCTGTCCGACGTGATGTTCCTGACCACGGCGAACTCCTACAACATGCCCGGCCCGCTTCTGGACCGGATGGAGATCATCCCGCTGTCGGGCTATACCGAGGACGAGAAATCCGAGATCGCCAAGCGCCACCTGATCGCCAAGCAGGTCAAGAACCACGGCCTGAAGAAGGGCGAGTTCGAGATCACCGACGAAGCGCTGCTGGAGATGATCCGCACCTACACCCGTGAGGCGGGCGTGCGGAACCTTGAACGCGAAATCGCCAAGCTGGCCCGTAAGGCGGTGACGCGGATCGTGCGAAAGGCCGAAACCAAGGTGGTGATCACGCCCGACAACCTTGACGACTATCTTGGCGTCAAGAAATACCGCTATGGCCTGGCCGAACAGGAAGACCAGGTGGGCGTTGTCACCGGCCTGGCCTGGACAAGCGTCGGGGGTGAACTGCTCAGCATCGAGGCATTGCGCCTGCCGGGCAAGGGCCGGATGAAGACCACCGGCAAGCTGGGCGACGTGATGAAGGAAAGCATCGACGCGGCGTCCTCCTATGTCCGCTCGATCGCGCCGCAGATCGGGGTGAAACCGCCGAAGTTCGACACGTTGGACATCCACGTCCACGTGCCCGATGGCGCCACCCCGAAGGACGGGCCCTCGGCCGGTCTGGCCATGGTCACCAGCATCGTCTCGGTGCTGAGCCAGATCCCGGTGCGCAAGGACATCGCCATGACGGGCGAGGTTTCGTTGCGCGGCAACGCCATGCCCATCGGCGGGCTGAAAGAGAAACTGCTGGCCGCATTGCGGGGCGGGATCAAGACGGTTCTGATTCCGCAGGAGAACGCCAAGGACCTGGCCGAGATCCCCGACAACGTGAAAGAGGGGTTGAAGATCATCCCGGTCACCCACGTGTCCGAGGTTCTGGAACACGCCCTGGTGCGTAAACCCGAACCCGTCGAATGGGACGAGGCCGCCGAAGAGGCCGCAGCCGCCAAGGCCGCGCTTGACGCAAAGAACCAGGGCGCGGGAGCAACCGCGCACTGATTTCGACAGCACAGCAACGAAGGGGCGCGCCAGACCGGCGCGCCCCTTTTTTTGCACCCGGTCAGCCGGTTCAGTCGATCTGGCGCAGCTTCAGCCCCAGAAGGTCATAGTTCACCGCCATGATCCCGTTTTCCAGCGACACCAGGGCGTCTGGCCGCAGGCGCGCGACATCCTGGGCCATCACGCCTTCATAGACTGTGGGTTGCCCGGCATAGCGGAACCGGTAGAGCGGCAGATCGCCCGCGGCGGTGCCGACGCGCTTGATATCGGTCTTCAGGCGGGCATCGCTGATCGCGATTCCACCGCCACCCCCCGGTCCCGAGACGGCGGCGACCAGCACAGCAATCAGCAGCAGCGGCACGACCCAGTCATGCGGCGCCGCGGTGGTTTCGCTGACGATCACCTCGGGCGGCATGACTGGCGCGGCCACACCGCCCGCCTGCACCGTCGTTCCCAGGACCGCCATGATGGCCGCCAGGGCACAGCCCTTTCCCATTGCTTTCATGATTTCCCCCATTTTCAGCAGCAGTGCATCCATCAGGAGCGGGCAAATCCGAACCTGTCAATAATGCAGGATGGCTTGCCGCCAGGATAAGTCGCCCCGCACGCGGATTTCTGCGCCAAAACCCCTTGCACGCCCCGATGATGGCCGCTAAAAACCGCGCCAATGGGTGATTAGCTCAGTGGTAGAGCGCTTCGTTCACATCGAAGATGTCAGGAGTTCAAATCTCTTATCACCCACCATCCCTTCTGCCTTGAAGTGATCTACCTGCGGTGAACCCCCGCGTTTTTCTGCGGGATGCCGTGATTGCCATATGACAGGTTCGGCATCCATATCCGGGCGCGGGTTCCGACAGGGACAGGGATTTGCCGTGCAATGGCCACGGAAAGGAACATGGATCGCCTGGCCGTATGGCATCGGCAGATGTGACGCCCAAAAGGGCAGGGCGCATTTGGCGGCAACCTGTGGACAGGACGGTTGCGGCCCGCTAGATCACAGAGGCTATTTACGCAACTCCAGGACAGACCGCCCCCCATGCCCAGCCTGAATGACATCCGCTCGACGTTTCTCGACTATTTCGGCCGCAATCAGCACCAGATCGTCGCCAGTTCGCCGCTTGTGCCGCGCAACGATCCGACGTTGATGTTCACGGCTGCCGGCATGGTGCAGTTCAAGAACCTCTTCACCGGCGTCGAACACCGCGATTATACCCGCGCCACCACGGCGCAGAAATGCGTGCGCGCGGGCGGCAAGCACAATGACCTCGACAATGTGGGCTACACCGCCCGCCACCATACCTTCTTCGAAATGCTGGGAAATTTCAGCTTCGGCGACTATTTCAAGGAAGACGCGATTCCCTTTGCCTGGGATTTGCTGACCAAGGATTTCGGCATCGACGCCAGCCGCCTTCTGGTCACCGTCTATCACACCGACGACGAGGCGGTGGAGATCTGGAAGAAGCACGCCGGCCTGTCGGACGATCGCATCATCCGCATTGCCAGCGACGACAACTTCTGGTCGGCGGGCCCGACCGGCCCCTGCGGCCCCTGCACCGAGATCTTCTATGACCACGGCGATCACATCCCCGGTGGCCCGCCGGGCAGCCCGGACGAGGACGGCGACCGCTTCATCGAGATTTGGAACCTCGTGTTCATGCAGTATGAACAGATGGAGGACGGCACCCGCCGCGATCTGCCCAACAAGAGCATCGACACCGGCATGGGGCTCGAGCGGATCGGCGCCCTGCTTCAGGGCAAGCACGACAACTACGACACCGACCTGTTCCGCGCCCTGATCGAGGCCAGTGCAAACGCCACCAACACCGACCCGGACGGGCCGGGCAACGTCCATCACCGGGTGATTGCCGACCACCTGCGCTCGACCTCGTTCCTCATGGCCGATGGCGTTCTGCCCAGCAACGAAGGGCGCGGCTATGTCCTGCGCCGGATCATGCGCCGGGCCATGCGCCATGCCCATCTTCTGGGGGCGAAAGATCCGGTGATGCACCGCCTGGTGCCTGCCCTGGTGACGCAGATGGGCCAGCCCTACCCGGAGCTTGGCCGCGCGCAATCGATGATCCAGGAAACCCTGCTGAGCGAGGAGACGCGGTTCCGCCAGACGCTGGAGCGTGGTTTGCGGCTTCTGGATGACGAACTTGGAAACCTGCCCGAAGACGCCAGCCTGCCGGGCGCGGCGGCCTTCAAGCTTTACGATACCTTCGGCTTCCCGCTTGACCTGACCCAGGACGCCCTGCGCGAAAAGGGCCGGGGCGTGGATGTGGCAGGCTTCGACGCCGCCATGGCTGAACAGAAGGCCAAGGCCCGCGCCGCCTGGTCCGGCTCGGGTGAAACCGCCGATGCCTCGATCTGGTTCGATCTGGCCGAAAAGCACGGCGTGACCGAATTCCTCGGGTACGAGACCGAGCAGGCCGAGGGGCAGATCCTTGCGCTGGTGCAGGACCAGTGCGTTGTCGACTCCGCCGCGGCCGGGCAGACGGTGCAGATCATCGTCAACCAGACCCCGTTCTACGCCGAATCCGGCGGCCAGGTGGGCGACACCGGCACGCTGAAGACGGCCGATGGCACGGCGCGCATCACCGATACCCGCAAATCGGCCGATGTCTTCATCCACATCGCCGAGGTGACCGAGGGCACACTGCGAAAGGGCGCCGGTGCAACGCTGACGGTCGATCATGACCGCAGGGCACTGATCCGGGCCAACCACTCGGCCACGCACCTTCTGAACGAGGCCCTGCGCGAGGTGCTGGGCGATCACGTGGCACAGCGCGGATCGCTGAACGCGCCCGACCGGCTGCGCTTCGATTTCAGCCATACCAAGGGGCTGACGCTTGAGGAACTGGCCCAGGTCGAAACCCGGGTCAACGCCTTCATCCGCCAGAACGATGCCGTCTCGACCCGGATCATGACACCGGACGATGCCCGCGCCCTTGGGGCCCAGGCGCTGTTCGGCGAAAAATACGGCGACGAAGTGCGTGTCGTCTCCATGGGGCGGGCGGATACCGGCAAGGGCACAAGCGGCGACACCTGGTCGGTGGAACTCTGCGGCGGAACCCACGTCAGCCGCACCGGCGATATCGGCCTGTTCGTGACCCTCGGCGACAGCGCCTCCTCGGCCGGGGTGCGCCGGATCGAGGCGCTGACCGGCGCCGCGGCGCTCGAATACCTGATGGCCCAGGATCGCCGGCTGGCCGAAACCGCCCTGGCGCTGAAATCCTCGCCCGGCGATGTGCCCGACCGGTTGCGCGCCCTCCTGGACGAACGCAAGTCCCTCCAGAACGAAGTCGCCCAACTGCGCCGCGATCTCGCCATGGCGGGGGGCGCGGGGCAGGCCGAACAGCCGGGTGCCGAAACCATCAACGGCATTCCCTTCCTCGCCCAAAGCCTGAGTGGCGTAACCGGCAAGGACCTGCCCGGCCTGATCGACGCCCACAAGGCGCGGCTTGGCTCGGGGGCGGTGTTGCTGATCGCCGATGCCGGCGGCAAGGTCGCCGTCGCGGCCGGTGTCACCGATGACCTCACCGACAGAATCTCGGCGGTCGACCTGGTACGCGTGGCCGTGGCCCCCATGGGGGGCAAGGGCGGCGGTGGACGGCCCGACATGGCCCAAGGCGGCGCCCGCGATGCCGCCGGGGCCGCGGATGCCATCGAAGCCGCCAAGACCCTCCTGAAAGGATAAAGCGATGAGCGCCCTCTGGATCGCCCATGTCACCGTCACCGACGAAGCCGCCTATGGAGAATACGCCAAACGCGCGACCCATGTGATCGCCGCCCACGGCGGAACCTTCCTGGCGCGCGGCGGGGCCTACGAAACCCTCGAAGGCCCCGACCGGCCGCGCAACGTGGTGGCCCGCTTCCCTTCGCTGCAGGCGGCGCATGACTGCTATCATTCCGATGGCTACCAGGAAGCGCTGGAATTCGCCCGGGGTGCCGCCACACGCGAACTCTACATCATCGAGGAAGGCGCCCCCTGAGAGCGCGGAAAATGAGTATTTGGGCAAGAAAGAGACAAATTGGTTTCTTTCTTGCTGCAAATACTCCCGCCGGAGGCTCCGACGCCGCAGCCCGCGCCTTCAGACGGAAACGGCGCGGGCCATAACGACCCGCGCCGACATGAAACTTGAAATGGCCCCGCAAGGGGCCGCCTTCAGGTCAGCCCGCCGACTTGGCGTTGCGCTTGCGTTCGTGGGGGTCGAGGAACCGCTTGCGCAGGCGGATGGCGTTGGGGGTGACTTCCACCAGTTCGTCATCGTCGATGTAGGCAATCGCCTGTTCCAGCGTCAGGGTGACGGGGGTGGTCAGGCGCACGGCCTCGTCGGTGCCCGATGCCCGCACGTTGGTCAGCTGCTTGCCCTTCAGCGGATTGATCTCAAGGTCGTTCTCGCGGTTGTGCTCGCCCAGGATCATGCCGGTATAGACGGGGACCTGGGCGCCAATGAAGAACTTGCCGCGGTCTTCCAGCTTCCACAGGGCATAGGCGACGGATACGCCCGATTCCATCGAGATCAGGACGCCCGCGCGCCGGCCCGGGATCGCGCCCTTGTGGGGCGCCCATTCGTGGAACACGCGGTTCAGAACGCCGGTGCCGCGGGTGTCGGTCAGGAATTCGCCGTGATACCCGATCAGCCCGCGTGACGGCACATGGGCAACGATACGGGTCTTGCCCGCGCCGGCCGGTTTCATCTCGACCAGTTCGCCCTTGCGCGCACCCGTGATCTTCTCGATCACCGCGCCGGAATAATCGTCGTCCACGTCGATGGTGGCTTCCTCAATCGGTTCGTGCACCACGCCGTCGATTTCACGCAGCAGGACCTGCGGGCGCGAGATGGAAAGTTCAAATCCTTCGCGGCGCATGTTCTCGATCAGCACGCCCATCTGAAGTTCGCCGCGCCCGGCCACTTCGAAGGCTTCGCCGCCGGGGGTGTCGGTGACCTTGATGGCGACGTTGGATTCGGCCTCTTTCAGCAGGCGTTCACGGATCACCCGCGATTGCACCTTCTTGCCGTCCTTGCCCGCCAGGGGGCTGTCGTTGATGCCGAAGGTCACGGTGATGGTGGGCGGATCGATGGGCTTGGCCTGGATCGGTTCGTCCACGGCCAGCGCGCAGATGGTATCGGCCACGGTGGCCTTGGTCATGCCCGAAAGGGACACGATGTCGCCGGCCTGTGCCTCTTCGATGTCGACCGAGATCGGCCCGCGGAAGGCCGAAATCTTGGTGACGCGGAACTGTTCGATCTTCTGGCCGATGCGCGACAGGGCCTGCACCGTCGCCCCGACCTTGAGCGTGCCCGATTCCACCCGGCCCGTCAGGATACGGCCGACAAAGGGGTCCGAACCAAGGGTCGTGGCCAGCATGCGGAAGGGTTCGTCACGCTTCTTGATCTGCTTGGGGGGCGGTACGTGGCGCACCACCAGGTTGAACAGCGCGTCAAGATCCTTGCGCGGCCCGTCAAGTTCGGCGTCGCACCAACCGCTGCGCCCCGAGGCGTAAAGATGGGGGAAATCCAACTGGTCGTCGTCGGCCTCGAGGTTGGCGAAAAGATCGAAAACCTCGTTCAGGGCGCGGTCGGGCTCGGCGTCGGGCTTGTCGACCTTGTTCAGCACCACGATGGGGCGAAGACCCAAGGCAAGGGCCTTTGATGTCACGAATTTGGTCTGGGGCATCGGGCCTTCGGCCGCATCCACCAGCAGGACCACACCATCGACCATCGACAGGATACGCTCGACCTCGCCACCGAAATCGGCGTGACCGGGGGTGTCAACGATGTTGATGCGGGTGCCTTTCCATTCCAGCGATGTTGCCTTGGCCAGAATCGTGATGCCGCGTTCACGTTCCAGGTCATTGCTGTCCATCATCCGTTCCGCCACGGCCTGATTGGCGCGGAAGGATCCGGATTGTTTCAACAACTCGTCAACCAGCGTGGTTTTGCCGTGGTCAACGTGGGCGATGATCGCGATATTGCGAAGGTCCATATGTCTTACCTTTTGCGGAGTTGGGCGGGCCATATCGCGCAAGCGCAGAAAACACCAGACCGAAAGCGTAAAAGGCAAGGCGCGCCCCCATGGGGGACGCGCCGTCATTTCTTCGATCTGGCAGGCCCGGTTGGGTCAGATGCTCTGGAAACCCCGGAACAGCCGGCCTTCGTCCCGGTGGCGACCACCGATGGAAGACGCCCAGATCGCGGCCACTGCGGCGATCAGGAAACCCGCTGCCACGACGAACCCGGTCAGGATCGAGGCGGTGCGCGCGGCTTCGGCGGCATCGCGGGCGGTCTGCTCGGCCTCGGCCAGGGCGGCCGCGGCTTCGTCGCGCTGGGCGACGACCTGGTTCACCGCTTCGTCGATACGCTCTTCGGCCTGGGCCTGGGTGAGGTTCGAGTTCGCGGCGATGGTTTCGGCCAGATAGGCGCGATCACCCTCGTCGATTTCGCCGGTGCGGGCCACATCGCCCAGCACCGCCATGGCGCCGTCGGGCAGGGTGGGATCGCCGTCAATCTGCACCTCGGTGCCGCGCAGCAGACGCTGGTTGACGATCTGGAGGGGGTTCACGTCAACCCCTTCGATCGATCCGCCTGCCGCACCCGCCGCACTGCCTGCACCCTGTGCGATGCCGCCAGCCGCGGTTGCGGTGACCTGTGCGGTGTTGCCAACGGCCGTGGCAGTGGCACCCAGCACGCCAGCCGCCATCCAGGCGCTGAGCAGCAGGCCAAGGCCCCAGACGACGGCGCCATGCATGCTGTCGCGCGCCGCCACTTCGTCGGCATTGGCGTCATCGACCCGGCGGCGCATGCGCCCGGCCACATAGCCCCCGGCACCATAGGCGGCGATCGTGGTGATCAGCAGCCATGCGCCAACGATGATCAGGGCAAAACCGCCCGAACCTTCGTTTTCGTAGGGCGAGATTGCGGTAAGCCCCAGCGCCCCGCCGAAACCGGCGAAAAGAACGCCGATGGCCGTGGCCACGACCGCACCGCCGATGATGGCGGGCCAGTCGAAATAGCTGCCGTTGCGTTCGACAAGGGGTGCGGCGCGATCGGTCATTGCTTGTGTACGATCAGCCATATCAGCCCAGCCCCAGCAGGGACAGGATCGCCAGTACGATGACGACAAGTCCGACAAGATAGATGATACCACCCATGGGTTGGTCTCCTTTGTGATTATTGCTTCGGCGTGTTTTCGCCGTCTCTGGCAAACCAATCGCGGGAACGTGAATTTGTTCCGCGATTTGGTAAACTAGTTCACGCCTCTTCGGTCTGGTCCGTGTCGATCTGACGGATGGGGAGCGGTTCCTTGAAGGTCATGGTGCGATAGGGGAAGGGAATCTCGATTCCCGCATCGTCCAGCGCCCGCTTGACCGCGGCGACCACCTGATCGCGCGACTGGCGGATGTCGATGGGGCGCGACCCGGTCCACCATGTGACCTCGAAATTGATCGAACTGTCGGCGAACTCCTGCGCGAAGATCTGCACGTCGCGTACGTCGTCACGCACCAGATCGACGGCGCGCACGGCATCCTCGATGATCTTGCGGGCGGCATCCACGTCCTCGTCATAGGCGATGCCGCAGATGATGGTGGTGCGTCGCACGTCGCGGGCGGTGCGGATGGTGACCGGGTTCTTGAAGAACATGGCGTTGGGCGCGACGACAAGCTGCCCGTCGGTCTGGCGCACATGGGTGTCGCGGATGGTGATCTTCTCGACCTGGCCTTCGATGCCTTCGCATTCGATGAAATCCTCGACCGAAAAGGGTTCGCGGATCAGCAGAAGGATGCCCGCCAGAAAATTCTCGAACACGTCCTTGAAGGCGAAACCGATGGCCACGCCGCCAATCCCCAGCGCGGTCAGCGCGCGCCCGGGGGTGATGGTGGGAAAGGCGATGGTCACCGCGATCAGCCCGGCAAAAAGCCAAAGCCCGACGGTCAGCAGCATGAGCAGCACATCCACCAGCGACCGGCGCACGCCGGTGCGCCGCATGGCCGAGGGCACGATCCACTGGATCAGCCGAATGACCCCCCAGGCAACCAGAAGGAACACGACCGACAGCACGATCTGCGGCAGCGCCTCCCAGAAACCAGAGGCATAACCTTGCAATTGTTCACGAAGCGGGGCGGGAAATTTCGACCAGAGGCCGCCAAAAATGTCATTCATGCTGCGCCAACGCGCAACGGCCCCTTCGGTTCCTAGTGGGTCGCGCTGTTGGAAAACAGGTGGATCACCAGGATGCCCAGAATGATCAGCGCCATGCCCAGAACGGCCGGAAGATCCAGCCGCTGCCCGAAGACGAAGAACCCGATCCCGGCGATGAACACGATCCCCAGCCCCGACCAGATGGCATAGACGATGCCCACCGGCATGGTTTTCAGCGCCAGCGCCATCAGCCAGAACGACAGGCCATAACCGATCACGACAATGACCGAGGGCCAGAAGCGCGTGAACTGCGCGCTGGCCTGGAGGGCGGTGGTGCCGATGGTTTCGGTCAGGATGGCAAAGAATAGGTAGAGGTAATGGGCGGGCATGGCGCAGGACAACTTTCGAGGTTGGCGCAGCCATACCCGACCCGCCGGGCGGGGAAAACCCCGATCAGTCCCCCAGCCGCTCAAGCGCAAGGGTCAGCCCGCCTCGGTTGTCGGTGAAGGTATCGTGGATGAACCGCGTTACCGGGCCGGGATTGGTCAGCACGAAGGGACGCGGGCGCCGAGGCGAAAATGCACCGATAGGTCATTCGCAGCCTCGGATGGAAAAAGGGCCGGTCGAAAACGACCGGCCCCGGTAATCACATCGCCTTGTTCAGGTTTTCGTCGATCTTCTCGAGGAAACCTTCGGTGGTCAGCCACTTCTGATCGGGGCCGACCAGAAGCGCCAGATCCTTGGTCATGAAGCCGCTTTCCACGGTGTCCACGGTGACCTTTTCCAGCGTTTCCGCAAAGTCGATCAGTTTCTGGTTGCCGTCCAGCTTGCCGCGATGCTTCAGGCCGCCCGTCCAGGCATAGATCGACGCGATCGAGTTGGTCGAGGTCGCCTCGCCCTTCTGGTGCTGGCGATAGTGACGGGTGACGGTGCCGTGGGCGGCCTCGGCCTCGACGGTCTGGCCATCGGGCGTCATCAGGATGGAGGTCATCAGGCCAAGCGAACCGAAGCCCTGCGCGACGGTATCCGACTGCACGTCGCCGTCATAGTTCTTGCAGGCCCAGACATAGCCGCCCGACCACTTCATCGCGCTTGCCACCATGTCGTCGATCAGGCGGTGTTCATAGGTGATGCCCGCCTTCTTGAACTGGTCGGCGAATTCCTCGTCAAACACCTTCTGGAACAGGATCATGAACTGGCCGTCATAGTTCTTGAGGATCGTGTTCTTGGTCGACAGGTAGACCGGCCAACCCATCTTGAGGCCATAGTTGAACGAGGCGCGGGCGAAATCCTTGATCGATTCATCAAGGTTGTACATGGCCATGTAGACGCCGGACGAGGGGGCCTTGAACACTTCCTCTTCCATCACGGTGCCGTCTTCGCCGACGAATTTCATCGACAGGGTGCCGGGCCCGGGGAATTTCATGTCTGTGGCGCGGTACTGGTCGCCATAGGCGTGGCGGCCGATGACAATGGGCTTGGTCCAGCCGGGCACGAGGCGCGGCACGTTGGAACAGATGATCGGCGCGCGGAACACCACACCGCCCAGGATGTTGCGGATCGTGCCATTGGGGCTGCGCCACATCTTCTTCAGGCCGAATTCCTCGACCCGGCCTTCGTCGGGGGTGATGGTGGCGCATTTCACGCCCACGCCGTATTTCTTGATCGCCTCGGCGGCGTCCACGGTGATCTGGTCGTCGGTATCGTCCCGCGCCTGGATTCCCAGGTCGTAATACTTCAGGTCGATGTCAAGGTAGGGCAGGATCAGCTTTTTCTTGATGAAATCCCAGATGATCCGGGTCATTTCATCGCCGTCCAGTTCGACGACGGGATTCTCGACTTTGATCTTGCTCATGGGTGTCCCCTTGGTTCGGATTCGGTTGGCGGTGGTTTAGCGCAACAACCCGACTGTGGGAAGGGGGTCTGTATGCCAAGGTATACAGACCTGTGCGCAACCGCGCCCATGCTGTGCGCGCCCGAAGATCGACATCGCCAGCGACAGGATTATGTCTTTGCGAGACACGCCCAAAATCGCAGATCCAAAGGAGCTATACGACATGGCCAGACCCAAGATTGCCGTCATATTCTACACCACCTATGGCACCAACCACGCCATGGCGCTTGAGGCCGTTCGCGCCGCCGAAGAGGCTGGCGCCGAGGTGCGCCTGCGCCGCGCCGCCGAAACCGCGCCCAAGGACGTGGTGCAGGGACAGGAAGCCTGGGCCAGCCAGCTTGAGAAGATGCAGGACATCCCCGAGGTCAGCCACGACGACATGACCTGGGCCGATGGCTATTACTTCTCGACCCCGACGCGCTATGGCGGGGCCGCGTCGCAGCTTCGCGCCTTCATCGACACACTGGGCCCGCTTTGGCAGAAGGGCCTTCTGGTCAACAAGACCTTCACCGCGATGATGAGTGCGCAGACCCTGCACGGCGGTCACGAAATGACGCTGATGTCGCTTTACACCACGGCGATGCACTGGGGCGCGATCCTGGTGCCGCCGGGCTATGCCGACCCCATCAAGTTCGAGGACGGCGGCAACCCCTACGGCTATTCCAAGCCGGCGGGCGAGCTGGATGAGACGGGCAAGAAATCGATCGCCTTCCAGGCGCGCCGCCTGGTGGAAACCACGGCAAAGCTGATCGCCTGAAAACGGCGCGCCGGGCAAGACCCGGCGCGCACCCCCTTAACGGGTGGATTCGGTGAGGCGGCGTTTGACGTAGGTTTCGACATCGCCGATCATCTGTTCCATGTGCGGATCTTCGAAGAAATGGCCGGCGCCTTCGATCTCGCGGTGGGTGATGGTGATGCCCTTCTGTTCGTGCAGCTTGTCCACCAGCGAAACCGTGTCACGCGGCGGCGCCACCCGGTCGGCCGAGCCGTTGATGACAAGCCCCGAGGCCGGGCAGGGCGCAAGGAAGCTGAAGTCATACATGTTGGCGGGCGGCGAAACCGAGATGAAGCCGGTGATCTCGGGGCGGCGCATCAGAAGCTGCATCCCGATCCAGGCGCCGAAGCTGAAGCCGGCGACCCAGCAATGCTTGGCGTTCTGGTTCATGGACTGGAGATAATCCAGCGCCGAGGCGGCATCGGAAAGTTCACCGATCCCCTGATCGTATTCACCCTGGCTGCGCCCGACGCCGCGGAAGTTGAACCGCAGGACGGTGAACCCCATGGCGTGAAACGCATAGTGCAGGTTGTAGACCACCCGGTTGTTCATCGTGCCGCCGAACTGGGGGTGCGGGTGCAGGATGATGGCGATGGGCGCGTCGGATTTCTTCTGCGGATGATAACGACCCTCAAGCCGTCCTTCCGGTCCGGGAAAAATAACCTCGGGCATATGTCTCCCTGACGAGTTGGGTGTGAGCGACGGCAAACTTGACGCAAACGCTCGGACACCTTAGAACAATTCTAATCTGCGGTCACGCCGCAACATCAAGGGTGAGGTAATTGTCCTTCCCTGCCGCGTCAACTGCCCTTGGGCATGTGAGAAAGGGTCGCAGCCGTGAAACTGAGCACGAAGGGGCGTTATGCCATGGTGGCGCTGGCCGATCTGGCGCTTGCCGCACCTGATCAGCTTGTCTCGCTGGGTGAGCTGAGTCGCAGGCAGGATATCTCGCTTCCCTATCTCGAACAGCTCTTCGTCAAGCTGCGCCGGGCCGAGCTGGTGGAATCGGTGCGCGGGCCGGGGGGCGGCTATCGGCTGGCGCGGCCCGCTTCGGAGATCCGGGTGGCCGACATCCTGGTGGCGGTGGATGAGACGGTGAGCGCCATGCACACCGGCGCGGGCGCCCAGGGGGGCGTTTCGGGCAGCCGGGCGCAATCCATGACCAACCGCCTGTGGGAAGGGCTGAGCGCCCATGTCTATGTCTTTTTGCACCAGACGCGGCTGTCGGATGTGGTGGGCAACGGGCTGACCCCCTGTCCGGCGGTGCCGACGCTGTTCACCGTGGTGGATGAGACATGAGGGGTATCGTATCCGTCAGGCCGGGAAGGGGGGCTGTCTGCCCCCCGCGCTGCGCGCGCCCCCGAGGATATTTGCAGACCAAAGATGGGGGGCGGCCATGAGGCAGCGGACCTATCTGGATTGGAACGCAACGACTCCGCTGCGCCCCGAGGCGCGGGCGGCGATGATCGCGGCCATGGATGTGGCGGGCAACCCGTCGTCGGTTCATGGCGAGGGGCGGGCGGCCAAGGCCCTGGTGGAGCGTGCCCGCGCCCAGGTGGCCGCTGCTTGCGGGGCCGAAGGGGCGGATGTGGTCTTTGTATCCTCGGCCACAGAGGGTTGCGCCATGATGCTGTCGGGGCGGGGCCTGTCCTGTGCCCCGGTCGAGCACGAGGCGGTCACGGCCTGGTGCGATCCGTCGCTTTCGGTCGATACCTCGGGTGCGGTGCGGGCGGGTGATCCGGCGCGGGCGGCGGTGCAACTGGCCAATTCGGAAACCGGCGTGGTGCAAGATCTGCCCGCGGGCCTGGCCTTTTGCGATGCCACACAGGGGTTCGGCAAGCTGCCCTTCGCCTTCGAGTGGACGGGCGCCGAGGCCGCCGTGATCTCGGCCCACAAGTTCGGCGGGCCCAAGGGCATTGCCGCCGTGCTGCTGCGCCGGGGCGTGGAGGTGCCGGCGATGATCCGGGGTGGCGGGCAGGAAATGGGCCGCCGCTCGGGCACCGAGAACATCATCGGCATTGCCGGAATGGGTGCTGCGGCCGAGGCGGCGGCACGCGATCTGGCCGACGGTGTATGGGACGGGGTTGCCGAACTTAGAAATATTCTAGAAACAGCACTGGCGTCCGGCGAAAAAGATACTATTTTTGTCGGGAATGCGGGCGCTCGCCTGCCCAACACCAGTTGCATCGTCAGCCCCGGCTGGAAGGGGGAAACCCAGGTGATGCAGATGGATCTGGCCGGTTTCGCCGTTTCCGCGGGCAGCGCCTGTTCCAGTGGCAAGGTGCGGGCCAGCAAGGTTTTGCAGGCCATGGGCCATGACGACACCGCCGCCGCCAGCGCGATCCGCGTATCGCTGGGGCCGCAGACGACGCGGGAAGAGATTGAGCGTTTTGCCGAAACCTGGCTGACGCAGGAACGTAAATACCGGACGAAGGCGGCCTGAGGGCGGTCTGAAAGGGGATCGAGATGAGTGCACTTGACGTTGACGTGAAAGAGGGCGTGGACCGCGAAACGGTGGATGCCGTCAAATCCCTGTCGGGCAAATACAAGCACGGCTGGTCGACCGACATCGAAATGGACTATGCGCCCCGCGGATTGTCCGAGGAGATCGTGCGGCTGATTTCCGCCAAGAACGACGAACCCGAATGGATGCTGGAATGGCGCCTGGCCGCCTATCGCCGCTGGGAGCAGATGGAAGAGCCCGAGTGGGCCATGGTCGATTATCCCAAGGTGGATTACCAGGACCAGTTCTATTACGCCCGCCCCAAGAGCATGGAGACCAAGCCCAAGTCGCTGGACGAGGTGGACCCCAAGCTTCTGGAAACCTACAAGAAACTTGGCATTCCGCTGAAAGAGCAGCTGATCCTGGCGGGTGTCGAGGGCGCCGAGGAGGCGGACGAGAACCGCAAGGTGGCCGTGGATGCCGTGTTCGATTCGGTTTCGGTTGGCACGACCTTTCAGGCCGAGCTGAAGAAGGCCGGCGTGATCTTCTGTTCGATCAGCGAGGCGATCCGCGAACACCCCGAGTTGGTGAAGAAGTACCTCGGCTCGGTCGTTCCGGCCTCGGACAACTTCTTTGCCACGCTGAATTCGGCAGTGTTTTCGGATGGGTCGTTCGTCTATGTGCCGCCCGGCGTGCGCTGCCCGATGGAGCTGAGCACCTATTTCCGCATCAACGCCGAGAACACCGGGCAGTTTGAACGCACCCTGATCATTGCCGACAAGGAGGCCTACGTCAGCTATCTGGAGGGCTGCACCGCCCCCATGCGCGACACCGTGCAACTACACGCTGCCGTAGTGGAACTGGTGCTGCTGGACGATGCCGAGATCAAGTATTCGACGGTGCAGAACTGGTATCCGGGTGACGAGAACGGCAAGGGCGGGATCTACAACTTCGTCACCAAGCGCGCCGATTGCCGGGGGGACCGGTCAAAGGTGATGTGGACCCAGGTTGAAACCGGGTCTGCGGTAACTTGGAAGTATCCTTCGTGCATCCTGCGCGGTGACGATACCCAGGGCGAATTCTATTCCATCGCCATCGCCAACAACTATCAGCAGGCCGATACCGGCACAAAGATGGTGCACCTGGGCAAGCGCACGAAATCGCGAATCGTGTCCAAGGGTATTTCGGCGGGCCGGGCGCAGAACACCTATCGCGGGCTTGTGTCGATGCACCCCAAGGCCAAGGACAGCCGCAACTATACCCAGTGCGACAGCCTTTTGATCGGGGACAAGTGCGGCGCCCATACCGTGCCCTACATCGAGGTGCGCAACAATTCCTCGCGCGTGGAACACGAGGCGACGACATCCAAGGTGGATGACGATCAGCTGTTCTATTGCCGTTCGCGCGGCATGGACGAGGAAGAGGCGGTGGCACTGGTGGTAAACGGCTTCTGCAAGGAGGTTCTTCAGGCCCTGCCGATGGAATTTGCCATGGAAGCGCAACAGCTTGTGGCGATCTCACTGGAAGGGTCGGTCGGCTGACATGCGGTTCGGGCTTCGCGGAAAATGGAGCTGGCGGGCCGTCTTTCCCGCCAGCATGCTGACGCAGATGGCGGTGGGCGCGCTTTTGCCCATGGCCTTTGCCGCTCCGCTGTATATCGGGCTGGCGCTTTGGCCCAAGGCCCACAGCGGGCTGGAGACAACGGCGGTTCTTCTGCTTTGTGCGGTGGTCTTCGCGATGCTGAAGGCGCTGTACCTGTTTTTCGCGTTCCGGCTGACGGGCCAGGACATCCAGACCACGGAAAGGCATCGGCATGAGCGGACTTGACCGCATCAAGGAGCCCAAGGGCAAGGGCTGGCTCTATTGGCTGGTGGTGGCTGTGGTCACCTTCATGCTGATGCTGGTGAGTTCCGGCTGGTGGCTGAACGGCGCGCTGTGGCAGATCGTTGTCGCCGGCTTTGTCAGCGGGCTGTGTGGAACGCTGGCGGGGCGGTGGGTTCTGTCGGGCCTTGCGCGGCGCCGGGGCTAGACTTGATGCAACGGGTTTTGGACAATCCGCCTTGGTCGCGGAGGGCAGGGTGATCATGGGACGGTATTTCGATCAAGACCGGGCGCGCGCGCTGATCGACCTGCTGGCGCCCGCACGGCGCACGCGTATTGTCGAGGTCGGCGCCAACCCGATCAACGAGAACCCCTATGGCAACCTTCTGGCCATGGGCGCCTGCGATGTTTGGGGGTTCGAGCCCGAGGAACGCGCCTTTGCCCGCCTGAAACCCGGGCCCCATGAAACCTATCTGCCCGTTGCGGTGGGCGATGGCACGCGTGGCACATTCCATGTCTGCCGGTCGATCTCGCTGTCGTCGCTGCTGCGCCCCGATGCCCGGACCACCGCGTTTTTCCAGCGGCTGAACGGGCCCACGACGGTTGAGCGTGAAGTTCCGGTCGATACCGTGCGGCTGGACGATCTGGACGAGATTCCTCCCTTCGATCTGTTGAAGATCGACGTGCAGGGGGGCGAATTGCAGGTCTACGACGGTGCGCGCGCGCGGCTTTCCACGGTGGCGGCCGTGATAACCGAGGTGGCCTTCGTGCCGCTTTACGAGGATCAGCCGCTGCTGGATTCGCAGATGGCGCGGCTGCGCGAAAGCGGGCTGGACCTGCACAAGTTCCTGTTCCTCAAAAGCTTCTCGTTGCGTGGGGGGCTGAACACGGGCCTGAACAAGCAGGGCCACGCCAACCAGCTTCTGGATGGCGACGCGGTGTTCCTGCGGTCGCTGCGCCGGCCCGAGGCGATCGGCGATGAAACGCTGAAACACATGGCCATCCTGGCCGACACGGTTTTTGAAAGTTTCGACATTGCCCTGCGCTGTGTCGAACATCTGGTTGAACGCGAACAGGCCGATGGGGCGGCGGCGGCACGATATGCCGCGATGCTGCCCGATCAGGCAAAATCACCGGCGCCTGCGGGCGTCTGAAAGGACAAGGAAAAGATCATGCTCGAAATCAGCAACCTGCACGTCAAGCTGGAAGAAGAGGACAAGCAGATCCTCAAGGGTGTCGACCTGAAGATCGGCGCGGGTGAGGTTCATGCCATCATGGGGCCGAACGGGTCGGGCAAATCGACGCTGTCCTACGTCCTGTCGGGGCGTGATGGCTATGAGGTGACCGAGGGATCGGCCGAATTGCAGGGCGCCGACGTTCTGGACATGGAGCCGGAAGAGCGCGCCGCCGCCGGCCTGTTCCTGGCCTTCCAGTATCCGGTTGAGATTCCTGGCGTGGGCAACATGACCTTCCTGCGCACCGCCGTGAACGCCCAACGCAAGGCGCGCGGCGAAGAGGAGATGAGCTCGACCGAGTTCCTGAAGGTGATCCGCGCCCGGGCGAAAGACCTGAAGATCGACGCCGAGATGCTGAAACGCCCCGTCAACGTGGGTTTTTCGGGCGGCGAGAAGAAGCGCAACGAGATCCTGCAGATGGCGATGCTGGAACCCAAGATGTGCATCCTCGACGAAACCGATTCAGGTCTTGACGTGGACGCGATGAAACTGGTGGCCGACGGGGTGAACGCCCTGCGCAGCGAGGGGCGGTCGTTCCTTGTGATCACCCACTACCAGCGTCTTCTGGACCATATCAAACCCGACGTGGTGCACATCATGGCCGATGGCCGCATCGTGAAGACGGGCGGCCCCGAGCTGGCGCTTGAGGTCGAGAACAACGGCTATGCCGACATCATGGCGGAGGTAGGCTGATGGCACTGCCGCAACAGAAAACCGATCTGACCGAGGCGCGGATTGCCGCGCTGGCCCTGCCCGAGGTGGCAGGGTGGTCGGAGCCCGCGCGCAAGGATGCGCTGGCGCGCCTGCGCGCCACGGGCCTGCCGCATCGCCGGGATGAATACTGGCGCTATACCCGCCCCGAGAGCCTGACCTCGCCCGAGGCCGAGAAGGCCGCGATCTTCGATGCCGAAGAGGCGCCGCTGTTCGACGGACAGGCGCAGCTAAAGATTGTCTTCGTGGATGGTGTTTTCGACGCCGAAGCCTCGGACGACCTGGAGCTTGCAGGCATCGAGATCGAGCGTCTGGAAACCGCCGCGCAAAGCGATATCCACTGGGCGCGCGGGCTGTACGGCAGCCTGGAAACCGCAGGGCAGACCCCGGTTGCCCGCCCCCTGGCCACGCTGAACACCGCCTATGCCTCCGATGGCGTTCTGATCCGCGCCACCGGCAAGGCGGACCGGCCGGTTTCGCTGATCTATCAGCACCGCGACGAAACGGCGGATGCGATGCTGCACCACGTTGTGCGCATCGAGGAAGGCGCCGCGCTGACCCTGCTCGAGAACGGCCCCGGTGCCGCGCGCTTCAACACCGTGATGGAGGTTGAGGTTGCCGACAACGCCGCCTTCCACCACATTCGCATTCAGGGGCGCGACCATGAACGCCGCGCCGCCACCCATGCCTTTGCCCGGCTGGGCACCGAAAGCGTGTTCAAATCCTTCACGCTGACGGTGAACGGAGTGATGACGCGCAACGAATGCGTGATCGAGCTGACCGGCGACGACGCCCAGGCCCATGTGGCCGGCGCGGCGGTGGGCGATGGTGATTTCCACCACGACGACACCGTGTTCATCACCCACGACGCGCTGAACTGCGAAAGCCGCCAGGTGTTCAAGAAGGTGCTGCGCAACGGTGCGACGGGCGTGTTCCAGGGCAAGATCCTGGTCAAGGCCGACGCCCAGAAGACCGACGGCTACCAGATTTCCCAGGCGTTGCTGCTGGATGACGACAGCCAGTTCCTGGCCAAGCCCGAGCTTGAGATCTATGCCGACGACGTGGCCTGTTCGCACGGGTCCACTACCGGCGCGATCGACGAAACCGCGCTGTTCTATCTGCGCTCGCGCGGCGTTCCGCTGGCCGAGGCGCAGGATCTCATGGTTCTGTCCTTCCTGGCCGAGGCCCTGGAAGAGATCGACGACAAGGAGATCGCCGCCGATCTGACGACGCGCCTTGCCGCCTGGCTGGCCCGGCGCCGCAGCTAGGGCCATGGCGCTGACCACGGACATACTGGGCAGCTATCGCAACCCTGGTGCGGTGCTTTTGCGCCACATCGGGGGGGGCGTGCGCGAAGACCGCGCCCTTGTCACAGTCATGGTGGCCTGTGCGCTGATCTTCGTGGCCCAGTGGCCGCGGCTGTCACGCGAAGCCTTCATCACCGGTCAGGAGTTCGATGTCCTGTTCGGCGGGGCGCTTCTGGGCTGGGTCTTCATCATGCCACTGGCGCTTTATGCCATTGCGGCCCTCAGCCATATCGTGGCACGGATGCTGGGCGGGCAGGGAAGCTGGTTTGGCGCGCGCATGGCCCTGTTCTGGGCGCTGCTGGCGGCCTCGCCGCTGTGGCTGCTTTGGGGCCTTGTCGCCGGATTCATCGGCGAGGGTGCCGCGCTGGACCTGACGGGCCTTGTGGCGCTGCTGGCGTTTCTGGGGATCTGGGGCGTCGGGTTCTGGACGATCGAATGGCGAACGGAGCCGACAGGATGATGAACTTGACGACGCTTGTGCCCATGGCGGTGCAGACGGTGCAGAACCCCCGCGCGATTGCCGAAAGGCTGATGGCGCTGAACCTGGGGCGGGCCGTGCTGTGGCAGGCGCTGGCGCTGGTGGTGGTCATCTCGATCCTGCTGGCCGAGATCAGCAACCTGGCCCTTGGCACATGGACGGGGGGCGGCGCCCCCAGCCTGTTCATCAGCCCGCTGCGCATGGGGCTGATCCAGCTTTCGCTTCTGGTGATGATGGTCTTTGCCATCTTCTGGGTGGGACGGGCCTGTGGCGGAACGGGGCGGTTCCAGGATGGGCTGGTCCTTGTCGTCTGGCTTCAGTTCATCATGGCCTGCCTGCAGGTGATCCAGACGGTCGCGCTTCTGATCATGCCGATGCTGGCCTGGGTCGTCGGGGTGTTCGGCCTGATCCTGTTTCTGTGGCTGCTGACCCATTTCATCGCCATCCTGCACGGTTTCACCTCGCTTGCGAAAACCTTTCTGATGATCATCGGCACCAGCTTCGGCTTCGCCTTCGGTCTGTCCCTGATACTTGCCGTGATCGGTGTCTCCGTTCCCGGCATGGAGTGATCCGCCATGTACGACGTGAATGCTGTCCGCGCCGATTTTCCGATCCTGTCGCGACAGGTGAACGGCAAGCCCCTGGTATATCTCGACAATGGCGCCTCGGCGCAAAAGCCCAAGGTAGTGATCGACGCGGTGAGCGAGGCCTATTCGATGGAATATGCCAATGTCCATCGCGGGCTGCATTACCTGTCGAACCTGGCCACCGACAAGTACGAGGCCGTGCGCGGCACCATCGCGCGCTTCCTGAACTCCGGTTCGGAAGACGAGATCATCATGAACACCGGCACCACCGAGGGCATCAACATGGTGGCCTATGGCTGGGCCGCACCGCGTATGGAGGCGGGCGACGAGATCATCCTCTCGGTCATGGAACACCACGCCAATATCGTGCCCTGGCACTTCCTGCGCGAACGCCAGGGCGTGGTGCTGAAATGGGTGGATGTGGACGCCAACGGCGCGCTTGACCCGCAGGCCGTGCTGGATGCCATCACCCCGCGCACCCGGCTGATCGCGGTGACGCATATGTCGAACGTGTTGGGCACCCGCGTGGACGTGAAGGCGATCTGTGCAGGCGCGCGCCAAAAGGGCGTCCCGGTCCTTGTGGACGGTTCCCAGGCGGCGGTGCACGGGCCGGTCGATGTGCAGGATATCGGTTGCGATTTCTACCCGGTGACGGGGCACAAGCTCTATGGTCCCTCGGGATCGGGCGCGATCTTCGTGCGCCGCGAGCGGATGGCCGAGATGCGGCCCTTCCTGGGCGGTGGCGACATGATCCGCGAGGTGCGCCGCGACGGGATCGACTATAACGACGCGCCGATGAAGTTCGAGGCGGGCACACCGGGCATCGTGCAGCAGATCGGCCTGGGCGTCGCGCTGGATTACATGATGGGCCTCGGGATGGAGAACATCGCCGCCCACGAGGCCGACCTTCGGGACTACGCGGTGGGTCGGTTTGCCGGGCTGAACTGGATGCAGGTGCAGGGTACGACGCCGGACAAGGGCGCGATATTCTCCTTCACGCTGGACGGCCAGGCCCATGCCCACGACATTTCGACCGTTCTGGACAAGCGCGGCATCGCGGTGCGCGCCGGCCAGCATTGCGTCGGCCCCCTGATGGAGCACCTGGGCCTCAACGCCACCTGCCGCGCGTCCTTCGGGCTCTACAATACCCGCGCCGAGGTCGACGCCCTGATCGACGCGCTGGAACTCTGCCACGATCTTTTTGCCTGATCCGGCGGAGGCGCGCGATGCGCGCCACGATATTCTTTGGGCACGCCTTTTGCCCGTGGTATCGAGCCGGTTCGCAGCGATGCGCGAAGCTGCGCTGTCGTAGCCTCCGGCGGGAGTATTTTCGGCAAGAAAGAACAGGGGCGCAGATTGTGCAATTCGCCGTTGCGGGGGGCCGATCAGCCGGGTATAGAGCCCTCGTGGACCCATAGCTCAGCTGGATAGAGCGCTGCCCTCCGAAGGCTGATGTCAAGGGGATGCCGTGATGAAGAGGACTAAGAAAGATACGTGATACCAAGCTCTTGCCGAGCAGATCGTTTTTCGATTTAAAGGCTGGAGAAGTCGCGTAAGCACTGCGTAAGCAGTCAGGGCCTGACGGTTCTACTGCGCACCCATAGCTCAGCTGGATAGAGCGTCGCCCTCCGAAGGCGAAGGCCTCAGGTTCGAATCCTGATGGGTGCGCCATTAACCTCGAAATTCCAAGATGTTGGTCTGATTGTCGACTCTAACTTAAGGTCGTGTACCGCGACTGGATGGGGAGGCTTTCTGCTTCTCCTATTTCCTATCGGCTGGGGGCATCCGGAAGAGGGCCTCAAGGGTCGCTGTCGCGCTTTTAGGTTCCCGCTTAAGAGCGAGAGTGAGGTTGGGGTGTCAAGAGTGGTGGGTTGGTTTGGCGGGGGAAGGCGCCGCTGGAGTGCGTCGTGCTCACCTAGTTAGCCAAGGTGTTTCGTGTTGCCTGCGCACGTTTCTATGGCGGGATCATCGACACAGTGCCTGCGGCAGTGAACGAATGCGATTTTCCTTCAGAAACCTCTGGAAGGCGTTCGCGAAACTTAGACGAAAAGGCGGCGCGAGCTCTTAACGTTCGACGGTTTCGTGTGCTTTCGATTGGCGCTCTCTGCTATCATGTTTAGGGGGCGGTTTCCGGACGGAGGCGACTGCCGACACGTGACTGTTCGACCTGTTCTGACAAGGGAGTCTTTCGACATGCGTCGTCGAGGAGCAGGTGGGAGTTGGGGTCCGTTCCGTCTACCCCGTTGGTGGGTGATCAGAAGGTATGTGGCGGTAACGTAGTGTGGGGTGCTAGTTATTGAGGAAATCTTAGGGTTCTGCTCTATATCTTGACTTGGCAGCCTTGATCCACAGCGTGCCATCTGGTCTAACACGAGAAAACGGAGTCAGGTGTCAACATGTCTATCGAACTGGCGAATATCACGAGGCAACGTGCTTCGATCGAACTCTTCGCCGGAGCGGGCGGTTTGGGCATCGGACTGGCGCAGGCTGGATTCATCCCTAAAGCGGTCGTCGAGTATGATCGGTGGTGTTGTGACACGTTACGCGAAAACCATGGCGTTCTGGATGGCGCCGATCCTGCGGACATGTGCGCCTGGAATGTGATTGAGGGCGATGTACGCTCCGTAGACTTCACGGCCCACGAAGGCGCTCTTGATCTGATTTCCGGTGGACCGCCATGCCAACCCTTCAGCTTGGGGGGGCGGCATCGTGCATATGACGACGCGAGAGACATGTTTCCGCAAGCTGTTCGCGCGGTAAGAGAGGCACGGCCGAAGGCATTCATCTTCGAAAACGTGAAAGGCCTCACCCGTGCCGCCTTCGCGGACTATTTCTCTTATGTGCAGCTACAGCTTGAGCATCCGGAGCTATTGGCCCGCGACGAAGAGGCTTGGCAGGGACACTTGGCCCGTCTGCAGCAACATCACACCTCAACCCGCCGGCCCGGCCTCCACTACAACGTGGTCACGAAGCTACTAAACGCCGCCAACTATGGTGTGCCGCAACGTCGTGAGCGGGTATTGTTCGTTGGATTTCGCGATGATGTGGACGCGTGCTGGAGCTTTGGAGAGGGTGAGTTCAATCAGCGCGCGCTGATTTGGGACCAAATTTACGGCGACTATTGGGATCGCCATGAGGTGCCCAAACCCCATCGTGAGCTGGAGGGACGCGCTGCGCAGATAGCGGCGAGAATGTCCCGAGACGAGAAGCCCGAAGGAAAGCCTTGGCGGACAACGCGCGACGCGATCGGGGATTTGCCCGATCCGCGACACACGCAGCGTGCCACCGCCTTTCATGATCACCGCTTCCAGCCTGGCGCCCGCAGCTACAAGGGGCACACTGGCAGCCATTTGGACGAACCCTCGAAGACTCTGAAGGCAGGCGTGCACGGAGTGCCTGGTGGAGAAAACATGCTTCGTCGTGCGGATGGTTTCGTTCGCTACTTCACCGTTCGGGAGTCCGCCCGACTGCAGACGTTCCCCGATGACTATCGATTCCACGGGTCGTGGAGCGAAAGCATGCGTCAACTCGGGAACGCCGTGCCCGCCGAATTGGCGCGCGTGGTTGGAGACAGCGTCGCTAAAAAATTGGACATGGCGGAGACTGTATGAGCGACGGCTATGCAGAGCTCGAATTTGATCTGCCAAGAGCCCTATTGAGGGACATTGTTGCCCTCCTTGACGGGATGAATTCTGCTGAACTTACCGCCCTGAACCTGACGCGCGTCTCGGACGCGCCGGGCGTTTATGCTCTTAGCTCCAGCGTGACGGGAGAACTACTCTATATTGGCAAAGCAGAAAGCTCGAAAGGCCTGCTGAACCGGCTGACCCGCCACATGCGCAAGTTGGATGGTAGGCAGTACATCAGCCCGGGCGATATTCACTTCAAGGCAATACGAATATTCGTCTTTGCTGCCATGGATCTCGAAGCAGCCTTGATCTCGCACTATGGCGGGGAAGGGAAGCTCCCTTGGAACCATTCCGGCTTTGGCTCGAACGATCCCGGGCAACAACGAGATACTACGACATACAAACCAGACCATTTCGACACCCAGCATCCTATCCGTTTGGATCACTGTTTCGTTGAGTTCAAAGTTGGAAAACAGTCGGTCGCGGACGTCATGCAGCAGCTCAAGGATGGCCTTCCCTTCCTGCTACGCTTCCAGCGCCCGAACGCGACGTCCCGAAATTCCTTCGAGCCAGATTTTGAAACTAGCGAAGTTGATATTCCGCGACCTGACATCACGACACGCGAGGTACTTGAGCGTTGCATCGCCGCACTTCCCTCGGGATGGCATGCGACGGCGCTTCCGAGCCATGTCATCTGCTACAAAAATGACGATCGGCGTTTCCCGAGCGGCACGTTGATCGCCCGATCTTAGCAAGAACTCAAATTCTTGAAAATCGCTCCTCCCCCGAAAGGCTGATCGGTGATTTTTCAAGGCGATTGTGATGTCGCGCTTTTTTCACGCTATCAATTCAATTATTTCATGAACGACGTGTACTGCTTGGTGGAAAAAAATGACTCAAGAATTTGATCTCACTCCCGACGCCCGCGTCTTGCAGATGCTCGGTGAGATCAATCTTCATCAATGGCGTTGCGTCGCGGAACTGATCGACAACAGCATTGACGGTTTCGTCGGGGCGGCTCGAGCGGGCACGCCGATAGACCATCCTGAAATCACGATCACGATCCCGACGTCGAACAAGAGCGACGCGCGTCTCTCCATCCGGGATAACGGTCCAGGCATGGCGATCGATGTGCTGGAGCGCGCGGTGCGAGCTGGTTGGTCGGGGAACAACCCTCTGACCAATCTCGGGCTGTTCGGCATGGGTTTCAACATCGCCACGGCGCGGCTCGGCACGGTAACCGAGGTTTGGACCACGCGCGCAGGCGAGCCGGAATGGGTCGGTGTGCGCATCGACCTCGAGGGGCTTCGGGCGAGCCAGAGCTACAAAACACCGCGACAAACACGGGTGAAGCCGAACCACACCCAGCACGGAACCGAAATCATCATCACGAAGCTGAAGCCCGATCAGCGCGCCTATCTCGCGCGATCGGCCAATCTCGGAACGATCCGCAAGCATCTCGCGCGCGCCTATTCCGCGATCTTGCGCGAATCCGAGGCGGGCCGGATCAGACTGAAGGTGAACGGAACGAAGCTGGAACCCAGGCGCCATTGTCACTGGGATCCCGACCGTTCGGTGGAGCTGAGCGACGGGACGGTTGTCCACGCGGTCGAGCGGTTCGACGTCGCGCTCGCGCCGCGGAGGTATTGCACGCATTGCATGCGGGCCTTGAGCGGCGATGAGGAGCAATGCCCCAACGGTGGTCCAAATTGCGAGATCGTGACTACGGAACGCCGGGTGAGGGGATGGGTTGGGCTCCAACGCTATCTGCACAAATCAGACTTCGGTATCGACTTCGTTCGAAACGGCCGCAAGATCGAGATCGGCTCGAAAGACCTTTTCGCTTGGAACAACGGGGACAATGCGGAGATCGAGTATCCGATTGACGATCCGCGGAGCCGCGGTCGTTTTGTGGGAGAGGTTCATCTTGACCATTGCCGTGTCAGCTACACTAAAGATCGCTTCGAGAGGGACGACCCGTCTTGGGAGGAGATGGTCCGAGTCGTCAGGGGAGAGGGCCCCTTGCGGCCGCAAGCGGCGAAGCAAAGTGGCTTCGACGGAAACCCCAGCCCTCTCTACAAGTTATTCCAGGCGTTCCGACGCTCCAGTCCGCAAGGCAAAAACGGCCTTTGGTCGAGGGTACTCGTGGTCAAAGACAACGATCGATCCGAGCAGATGGCCCAGTCGTTCTATGAGAACGACGCCGACTATCTTGACGACGAGCGGTGGTGGAAGCTGGTCGAGGAGCAGGACAAGGAAATTTTGGGGGAGAGTGGCGACACCGACCTTCCTGACGGCTTCCTCGACGATGGGGAGGACGGGTCGACCAGCGGCGGCTCGCAGGGTGATACCGATGGCGCGGACGTCTTGCCGGAGCCGGAACCGGCGGAGCCGCCAGCCGAGCGCAATCAAATCCATGAGCTATCGCGCAAATACGTGCACCCGACTTACCGAGTTGAGTTCCAAGTGGAAGCCTTCGCCTCGGAGCCAACTGACAAGGCGCTCACGGGTAGTCTTCCCTGGTCGTTTGAACTCGACGACGTGGCGACCCGAACCTACGCGTTTGTGATGAACCCAACCCATGACGTGTTTCGGTCGACTACGATGACCGCTATGGACGCGCTATTGACTGAGCTCTCTGTGCAGACCCTGGATTTCCTGAAAGGTCAGGTGCATGACGTGACGCTGGCGAATATTCTCGCCGATTACCGCTCGAGCTACGCCAGCGCGACACGGTTGGAGCCGTCCGAAGTCATATCGATGGCGAACACGGGCCTCGAGGAGTTCGCGAAGGCGGTGGCGAACCTGATCCCGGAGGGTCAAGGCCAAACATATTACGCCGAGCTCTCGAAGCCCGATCGGGAGCATGTGGCGCGAAGAATGGCGGCGCGCGGGGTCGTGGATGTGCCCAAGGTGATTTCCGAAGGCCGTTTCTGGGAATATATGGATCCTCAGGCGGTCGTCGCGACCTTCACTCGGCATCCAGAACTGTTCTTCGATGGCAAGTATTGGTCGGACCCCTATGAGACCTTGAGTTTTGGCGCTGACCATATCGATGAGGAGGCTCGGCGTCGTCTCGTCTCACGCTATGAGGCCTATCTGGGCGATACGCTCTGGTTGGCGAACCAGTCCTCTCGCGACCTTGAGACGGCGAACCGCGACGAGATCATTCGAGCGACCTGCTCCCTCCGTCTCATGAAGCCGGATGTGGATTTGGAATGACGGACGCCTTTCTGGATGCCAGACGACTACTGAAAGGGCCTTGGCAGGCCTTCGAGCGTGATGTCGCTCGGCTGTTGATCTGCAATGGTTTCCAGGATGTTCGGGTTGTGGGTGGGTCCGGCGATCGCGGCGCGGATGTTTTGGGTCGGAAGAATGGCGAACTCTGGGTCATCCAATGTAAGTTCACCACAAATGGTTACGCGGCGGCCGCCGCAGTGGACGAGGTCGCCGAGGCGGGGCGCTTCTACCGCGCATCGCGCATGTATGTGGCGACCTCTCGCCCTGCGGGCCCCGCGACACGCTCCGCCATTGAACGCTGGGGCAAACTTGGTCTGAAGATCGGGGTTCTTGAACCTGCGACACTCCTCGCAATGGCCCAAAAGAGCCCGGAATTCCCACCAGCGCGCAGAGATCTGAGGGACTATCAGGAAAGCGCCGTGGAGCTTTTCGTGGGCGCGCTTCGGGAGACGGGTAGGGGGCAGGTCGTGCTCGCCACAGGTCTCGGCAAGACCGTGGTGATGTCGGAGGCGACCGCGCGTCTCTTCGCGGACGCGCGTATCCCGGATGGCAGAGCCCTTGTGTTGGCCGGAACACGCGAACTCGTGGACCAGTTGCAACGCGCGTTCTGGGATCAGCTACCGAAATCAATCCCGACCCATCGCCTGATCGGAGGCGAGACGCCGGCGTTCTGGGAGGGGATAACCTTCGCGACCGTTCAGAGCGCGGTCGCTCGGCTCGACGAGCTTCCGGACTTCGGGCTCGTCTTGATCGACGAGGCGCATCATGTGGGCTCCGACACCTTCCGCCAAGTAACCGATCGCATGGTGGATTCCATGATTGGCGGCGTCACCGCGACACCCTGGCGAGGGGACGGCTATGACATCGACACACTTCTAGGGCCTCCCGTTATTCGAGTAGGAATCGCGGAAGGGCTGAAGCGCGGCTTTCTGTGCGAGGCCGACTACCGCATGTTCGCCGACGACATCGATTGGCAACTCGTGCGTGATCAATCCCGCAACGCATATTCGATCACGCAGTTGAACAAGCGTTTGCTGCTGCCGACTCGCGACGAGGAGGCCGCCCGCAGGATCAGGGAGGTGTTCGACGCCGAAGCCCGCCGGTCCGGTATCGTGTTTTGCTCCACCGTTTTGCACGCAAAAAGCTTCGCGGCGATGCTGGGGCTCTTCGGTCTACGCTGCGAGGCCATCACCGGTGAGATGTCCGCTCGCGAACGTGACGAGGTGATGGCCCGTTTCAGGAGTGGGGCCCTCGACCTGGTCACGACCCGCGATCTCTTCAACGAGGGCGTGGACGTGCCTGACGTCGACCTCATCGCGTTCATGCGAGTGACCCATAGTCGCAGAATCTTCGTGCAACAGTTGGGGCGAGGCCTGCGTACAAGTCCGACCAAAGACAAAGTGGTGGTCCTGGACTTCGTGAGTGATATCCGCAGGATTTCGGAGGTGATCGAACTGGAGCGAGGCGCGAAGGGCGACATCGAGCGCCTTCGCCTGCCCGGGGTGGTGGAGTTCCGCGACGCCAGCGCCGGGAGCTTCATGTTGGAATGGATGAAGGATCAGGCTGATCTTTTCTCTCGCGAGGGCGACGCGATGCTGGAACTGCCTCGCTTCGACTTCCCGGAGCCTCATGGCGGGGGGACCGTACAATGAATATGCCCGAGGAGATCAGGCGCGCGATCAAGGAGGCGCTTTGGGCGAAGCTGGATGATTTGAGCTGGCTGACCATGTCGGACGCCGACCACTCGAACTTTTATGAGCAATGGACCCGCGCGCCGGAGATCGGCGGCAAGCTCGGGCATTTCATGGATCCGCGCGCTGTCCGGGTTTATATCAAGGATACTTTGGTCAAGGACTACGCCCGCGAGCGGTTGCTTGCAAGCGCGGATCAAGTTCTTCGCGCCCTCGACATTCCACCAGAACTCACGATCGTCCGAAAATACATTAAACCTCACGGCCTGCTCTTGAGCGATGGACGGGTGGTCTGCTGGGGAAACAGCCGGGATTGGAAGCACCTTCTGATGGCGGCTTTCGAGCGGCAGCGAGCGTCGTCTCGCGCGAAAGCGTGCTCGGTGGTCGTGATTGAGAATGGCAAAACGGTCGATCTCGATACGCGAGAACTGGTTCGAGACGCCGCCGCGCGCCTCGGTGTCGATCCGATCGTTTGGTGGGAGTGAGGGATGCGGAAGGCGCTTGAGGGATGGTATCCGAAAACGGCCGAGGAGCTCGCCAACATCTGGGAGCACGCGCTCTTCGTTCCCGACGCGAATATCTTGCTGCACTGCGTGCGGCACCCGAAAGCGGTGCGCGAGGAGTTGCTTCGGCTCTTCGGAGTCCTGCAACCGTCCCTTTGGGTGCCCTATCAGGTGGCGTTGGAGTTTCATCGAAACCGGCTCGACGTCGAGCGTTCCGTGGTGGACGCCTATGATCAAATCCTCCGGGACTACGAGAAGACGATCCGGCAGGCTCGCGACCAACTGAGACAGTTGAGGGCGCACCCCACGATAGACATTGAGCGCGAGGTCTCGGCGCTCGACGTCCAGCTGGCGGATTTCAAAGATAGGATCGATGCCGCGCGGAACGCACACCCCGAGGCGGAGATCGGGACGGTGGTTGACCGCCTGACGGAGCTCTTGGAGGATCGTGTCGGAGAGCGCTGGCCGGACGCGGAACTCGTGAAGATCAAGAAAGAGGGAGAGACCCGATACGCGGCCAAAGTTCCCCCTGGATACCTCGACGCGAAGAAGGATGGTGACGAGTACCGCAAGTACGGAGACCTGATCATATGGAAAGACATGATCGAGAAGGCGAAAGCCGAGAAAAGACCGATCATTTTCATATCCGATGACGTCAAGGAGGACTGGTGGTGGATCCATAAGGGCAAAAAGCTTGGACCGCGGCCGGAACTGGTCGAAGAGTTCAAACGGGAAAGCGATCAGGACTTTCACATCTACGAATTTGGGAATTTCATACGGATCGCCGCCGAACATCATCCGGAGATTCAGAAAGATCTCGACGCGGTGGAACAAAGTCTGAGGCAAGATAGTGAAGCCAAGGAACGCCTCTCCAAGAGTGAATCTGAACGAAATCGCGTTGAGCAGTTGGCGGGATTGGAGGACGAGCGCGACGAGCTAATTGCATTGTTGTCTGGTGCTCCCGATCGAAGTGCGCCGCGTAGTCCGATATCTGACCGAGCGTCAGTTCGGCTGCGACTCAAGGAAATCGACAGGCAGCTTGGGTTGCTTGGCGATCATACCTCGGATCCATAGGATTTTTGCAGTTAAGATCCATGTTTCAGGGACGCACTGAAACCTAGAAAGCTTGTTCTTAGTTTGCTTTTCAAGCGACAATCATGCTGGCCTGCATAAATTGGGGCGTGGTGCCGCGCTGGTGCGGTATCGCTCGCAGCACCTCTGCCGAAAGCCTTCCCCCTGGTTGGAACTGGCGTTGCCGACACACCCCCATCAGCGGGGAGACCCCGCAACGCCCCCTGAGAGTGAAAGTGCGGACGGGTTTTCCGTGACGGGTTGAGGGCTGGAGGAGAGGCCTCCGGCGCCCGTCGCGGAGATCATCCCGATGACCAGTGAGCATCACGCGGCCCGCAAAAGCGGCCCGCGCACCAACTTTTATGACGACATCACCGACAAGATCATCGCCGAGCTGGAGGAGGGCCGGCTGCCCTGGGTCCAGCCCTGGGGGACGGCGGCGGCGCAAGCGCCGCTCGCCATGCCGCGCAACGCCAGCACGGGTCGGCAGTATTCCGGGATCAATGTCCTGATCCTCTGGGGCGCCGTCATTCAGCAGGGCTATCCAACCCAGCATTGGCTGACCTTCCGCCAGGCGCTGTCGCTCGGCGGTAAACGCCTTGTGATCCATCTCCAGACCAACCGCCGCTTCGATCGCGGTCATGTGGGCCATGACCTCATCGATGCCGTCCGACAGGAAGGCCCGCACTAGAAAGTGCACGATCGGCGTCTCGAATAGGGGGGTTGCGCGGGCAGTCTCAACGACGCGCCAAGCCTGATCGGTCATCAACGCGAGCCCCCGCTTGGCATCGTCGCTCAGTGGAAGCTCAGTCGCCCGCTCAAGTTCGATCTCTTCGCCGTCGTCATCGACAATCCATGGTTCGAGCGTAAGGCTGTCCGCGCTCGGTGGGGTCGCCGGCCGGATGAACAGGTCCTCGTCCACCGTGTGAATCCAGGGCAGCCGGAAGCCGCGCCAGTCGACCTCCTGCATAGTCGACCAGTCCTCCCACGGGGCGAGGATCAAGTAGAAGAGCGCAGCCTCAACTGCCGGCGGAAATTGCCCAAGGTGCGGGTCGATCTCCCCGAAGTCGCGGTTCATCGCCATATACAGCCACGGCGACGCGCGCTTCTCCGGCTGAGGATCGAGGGCAATCTCCTCCTCGACGACCAACCATTGAAATTGCGCAAGCCGCCGAGCGTCGAGCGGCTCGTTGGGCATGGTCCGCTCAATCCGTGGGGCATCGAAAAGAGCGGCCAACTCGCCGGCACTGAATTGCGCAACCCGCGACCGCCCAAACGTCATGACCGGGAGATCGTCGGCGAGATCGAGCGGGCATAAGTGACGGCGCACCGACGTCTTGCGGCGGCAAGCCTCATCGAGAGCCTTCGCCGCAACGACAGGATCGAGCGCCAGATGAGTCTTCCCTTCCGGCAGATGGCACGGGAGCCCAAGCGATCGCAGAGCGGTGCTGAGCGCGAACACGGGCTTGTCGATGCCATACTCCGCCGCGCAGAGCTCGCTCAGAGCGTTGAAGCGCGGCGCTCTCAGGAGGTTCTTGGGGCCTGGCCGAGGGATGCGCCAGAGATCCTCGACCACGGTGATCATGGCGGCGTTCGCGCCCATCAGCCGGCCTCGTTGCGCGCCTGTGGAAACCAGCTGCGCTCCGCCCGCTGCTTGACCAGATGGGCTTCGAGGTTCTCGTGCTTCCGTTCAATGCTTTCATTGTAGATATATTCGGCATCCCGCCAGAACGCGGCGATCGCGGTGACGAACTCGCGCAGGGCGGCGACCGGGATCACCATCGAGCCTGCAGGCGGTGGCGCGGGCCCTGCCTGCGGCTCGCCAAAGCCGGGCGGCATGGGCGGCATCACAGGCCAAAGGTCGGGTCGGCGCCGATGCAGCTCTATCGCCGAGTCCCCGTCACCATGGCGGCACGCATTGCCGAGGTGCTGGAGGATATCGATGAGCGGGAAGCTCGGAAACTCGTCCAAATTTATGCCGCGCAAACTTCGGAACCACTTTTGCAAATCTTTCCAGTTGGCCTTGTCGATCTTGTCGGCGATGGGCTCGCCGGGGCGTAGTTTGTTCGCGCAACCGCGCAGATAGCTGCGAATCTGCCGTTCCCAGATCGACTGGATCGACAAGCCGAAGGCCAAGATCGCCTCACTCTTCACCGCTTCCATGTCGGCCTGAGCGAATTGATGACCGGGCGAGTCACTCGCCCCCAGTTCCGCGATCTTTGCGTCGAGCGTCTCGAGCGCCGGCACCATCACGTCGTCCAGGTAGGAGTGGATGGTCAGGCCGTGCTTGCTCGTCAGGACGTCGGCGAAGCAGTTCTTCCAGCGAAACGTGGTCATGTTGGCGCTCCCAACGAAGCTGCCTCGGCGATGCAATCGCGATAAGCGTAGTTGATCAGGTCGCGGACGAGCTCAAGGAGGCTGCCGGTCGGGAGGCCGTCGAACGGGTCGCCGTGGGCGAGTGTGTTCCGCCGCTCGGCAAGGGTTGGGTGAACGTCGCCGGCGAACTGCCCGATCGCTGTCCCACCGCAGCGCTCGACCGTAGGTATGTCCCTGCCGGTCAGCCCATCGGCTGTCACCATATGCTTGAGGCGTGCAGAGAAGCTGCGTTTTCTCTTCAAGAGCTCCCCGCCGTGGCGGTCCATCACGGCCCGTTCGAGCGCAATCAGTGCCGCCAGCTCGCCGGCCTTGATCAGGCTGAAGTCGATCCAGCCCAACAGGTAGAGCGTCTGCGCCCGGACGAATTTTCGCTGGATATTCTCTGGGATTCGCCGGGCTATCCCCAGCCCGGCGATGAAGCCCCTCCAGGCGTCCGCGCGGGCGAAATGCAGGAATGCTGCGGCGTTGCCCGTCGCCGGCAAGGCCAGGGTCAGGGGTTTGTCACGGCCCTCCAATGTGATGTGGGAAAACGTGCTCATTACGGAGCCGCGCTATGGGACGAAACAGTGGGCGCGATGATGCGCAAGGTACGCCCCATGGCGTGCGTCGAGTCCGGAGATCATCGCGCCTCGGACGATACCCAATCGGTCGAGATTATCCTGGCTCAGCGTGTTGGAGACGAGCAACGTTCCGTTGTCCTGGAAGGAAATGAGACCTCGATCGAACAAGGCATCGACATGCACTGCGAGCAAGAGTCCGTTGAAGGGGTCGAGCCGCTCAGTGTTCGTGGAGCTTCGCCACGGCTTGATGTGGGAGGCACGCAAAAGCGGAAGGTGATCAACGCCAGCCAGCGGACACGTCCCGCCCCAAGCGACGACGAGGGCGTTCCGAAAGTCGCCTTGACCGATCCTCGCGGCTTGCAAGCGCTCCTTTTCAGTGAGCGGGTCCTCGGGAGGCGCCACCACCCTGACTGGGCCGTCGTCAGTCTCCAGGCGACTTGCGCGCTCCAACAACGCGATCGTAGCAGCCAGATTGCTATCGGAGACGCCGAGAGCAAACCCGTGACGGCCGACGGTCGTGCGATGTGGCGCGATGTATTCCGGGAATTCCCGAAGATGCGCGTTCACGTAGCTCCGAGGTGGCTCAACGGTATCGACGCCTAGAGCCCGAAGGCTATCCGCCACGTCGAGGAAGCCTGGGTGAACGACCAGGGGCCGAATAGCAGTTTCCCGCTTCACGTAAACAATGAAATCGCCGCGTCGCATCTGCACTACCTTGCCGGTGTGATTACGCTGTTCGAAACCCAACGTCTCCAGCGCATCGACAAGGTCCGCATCATGAATAGGAAGTCCAGTCTGCCGCACGAGCGTCGATGGGACCACCGGGAGGGTCAGCCCCTCAGCTTTGCGTTTCCAGGTTCGGACATTGGAATCCGGCCAGTCAACGTGGAGCTTTCCAATCTGCTCGGACAGTTCGCTCCGGAGGTGCGTGGAAAAGCGGTCGACGGGCTTTCCTTCACCGGGCTGGTCCCCGCGATACGGACAGGTCCAATCGGCCACTCCCGTATTCAAATACTTCGCATCGAATAGCCCGACGAAGAGTGTATCGCCCGGATTCGGTGAGACGAACGAGGCCCATATCCTTCGCTTGCGCAAGATAGGGCGGTCCTTCTCTTGGGTGTCTTGGTAGAGGATGAAACCCTCCGGGTCGTCGCGCCAAAGATCTGCGATGCTCGCTGCGGAAGCGCCGCGTTTGGGAGTGTGATGGCGAAGAAGCGCGACCTCCCCTGGAGCAATACCACGCTCCAAAAGCAGATTGTTGAAGGTGGCGCTCATTGATGAAATCCAATCTGGCGGAGTGGCCAAATCGTGCATTGCTGATGACAGACACACATTGAGTACTACGACCTCTGTAGGTCGAAAAACAAGCGAATCTTGAGATTTTGAAGCGTGCGGATCAACCCGCCCAGGCTTTCGAGTTCGACGACGTCCGAGTATGACAGGTGGCTGGTCGCGGCGCGCTCGTAAATTGCCAGGCACTTGCGGCGATGGAGGCCGGAGAAGTAGGGGATGCTGCATTGCCGTCAGGCCGATCTCCGTTCGACACGGAATACTCGCCCACGGTGGTCGCGGCGACCTGCATGAACGTCTGGTTCGCCAGAGTTGTTGCGCTCGCCATGCCGCACTGCCATCAGGCTGCTTCCCGCCCGAATTCACCATGTTCTCATGACGGTTGCCACTATACCTTCCTCACGGAATGAAACTGGGGATCATTCCGCCGTTTTCCTGTCATTGCACGCCACGCTACTACACCCCTCGGAAACCTGTTGAGCCGTAGGCATCTACGGCTTTCTTAATCGACCCCGATCCAGGGCGGCCTGTTGGAGGCGCCCGTAAGGGAACGGGGCCGGCATGGCAAAGACCGATCAGAGACCAGAGGTGATCCGGAGAGGCGCGCGGATGCTGCGCACCGCGCTCGGGCCGGCGATCGCCGGTTTTTTGGACGACCCCATGACCGTCGAGGTGATGCTCAACCCCGATGGGCGGCTCTGGGTCGACCGACTTTCCGAGGGGTTGGCCGACAGCGGCAAAACGCTCAGCGCAGCGGACGGCGAGCGTATTGTTCGCCTCGTCGCCCACCATGTTGGGGTCGAAGTTCATGGCCTCTCCCCTCGCGTCTCTGCGGAACTCCCGGAAACAGGCGAGCGCTTCGAGGGGCTGTTGCCTCCCGTGGTTGCCGCTCCGGCTTTCGCCATCCGCAAACCCGCTGTCGCCGTCTTCACCCTCGAAGATTACGTCACCGCCAGAACCATGACCTTGATGCAGGCCGAGGCGCTGCGCCAGGCGGTTGCGGCACGTGCCAATATCCTGGTGGCGGGGGGTACCTCGACCGGCAAGACCACGCTGACCAATGCGCTGCTCGCCGAGGTGGCCAAGTCCTCCGATCGCGTCGTGATCATCGAAGACACCCGAGAACTGCAATGCGCCGCGCCGAACCTTGTGGCGATGCGCACCAAGGACGGAGTGGCAAGCCTGGCGGAGCGCTGATCTGATGGTGACGACCGTTGGCCCGCAGGGACACGAAAGGCTCCGGGGGAGCGTTTCGAGGGAGGAACACCATGAGCGGTAGCGAATGGCAAAGTTTCGAAGCCCTCGACGCGGTGCCGGGGTTCAGCGTGCCGGTTCACCGCGCGCTGACCGAGCCGATCCTACTCGGCGGCGCACCGCGTTCGGTCGCGATCCTGAACGGCACCCTGGCCGGTGCGGTCGGCCTCGGGCTTCAGCTCTGGCTGGTCGGGATCCTGATCTGGGCCGTCGGCCACATCGCTGCTGTCTGGGCGGCAAGGCGCGATCCGCTCTTCGTCGAGGTTGCGCGCCGCCATTTGCGCATTCCCGGTCATCTCTCGGTGTGAACTCCCATGATGAATCTCGCAGAATACCGTCACACTGCCTCGCGCCTCGCCGACTACCTGCCCTGGGTGGCGCTGGTCGGGGAGGGCGTGGTCCTCAACAAGGACGGCTCGTTTCAGAGGACAGCGACGTTTCGGGGTCCCGATCTCGACAGCGCGGTCGCGGCCGAACTGGTCGCGGTGGCAGGACGGCTGAACAACGCCTTCCGCCGCCTCGGTTCCGGGTGGGCGATCTTCGTGGAAGCACAGCGCTCTGAGGCCGCGACGTATCCGGTGAGCATCTTTCCGGATGCGGCATCGGCGCTGGTCGATTCCGAGCGCAAGGCCGAATTTGAGGAGGAGGGGAGCCATTTCGTCTCCGGCTATTTCCTGACGCTCCTCTGGCTTCCGCCTGCCGAGGACGCGGCGCGTTCGGAGTCCTGGCTCTACGAGGGCCGCGAGACCTCAGGTGTGAACCCCTGGGAACAGGTCCGCGGTTTCATCGACCGCACCGATCGCGTGCTGGCGCTGCTCGACGGCTTCATGCCAGACTGCCACTGGCTCGATGACGCCGCTACGCTGACCTACCTGCATTCGACGATCTCGACCAACCGGCACCACGTGCGCGTGCCCGAGGTGCCGGTCTATCTCGATGCACTCTTGCCCGACCAGGCGCTGGCCGGCGGGCTGGAGCCGCGCCTGGGTAATCATCACCTTCGCGTCCTGACGATCACCGGCTTTCCTGGCGTCACGACGCCGGGCCTGCTCGACGAACTGAACCGGCTGGCCTTTCCCTATCGCTGGTCGACCCGGGCCACTCTCATGGACAAGCTGGATGCGACGAAGCTGCTGAGCTGACCCGGCAGATATTGCCTTCAATCGAACTCAGCTCGCATGAGCTGAGCGGGGCTGCGGTGAATGCTGTGCCCCGCTTCCTAATGGATGAAGGTGCGAGACATGAGCCAAGACCCCCCAGTTCAGACGTCCTTCGAAGTCCCCAGGAATGCGCGTTATTTTGAGGACTACGTCGCCAGAAGTTGCTTCCAGTTTGGCAGGGTGGAGGTTCACGAAAACGAAATCATCGAATTTGCCGCCCAGTTTGATCCGCAGCCAATCCACATAGATCGGGGCGCCGCAGAGAGCGGCCCATTTCGTGGAATCATTGCCAGTGGCTGGCATACGATTGGCCTGATGATGAGGCTCTTCGTGGAACACTACCTGACCTCTGTTGCAAGTATGGCGTCTCCGGGAGTGGATGAGATACGGTGGTCTGTGCCCGTGCGTCCGGGCGATCAGCTCCAGGTGAGGATCACGATCACAGAAGCCCGACCGTCAAGAACGAAGGCGGACCGGGGGCTGGTGCATTCTTTTGTGGAGGCGGTGAACCAGCGCGACGAGGTGGTCGCCAGCTTCAAGGCGATGAACATCATCGGGAAGAGACCTGCCGCTTCCGGGCAATAGACGGGATCGCTCAGATCAATGGCCCGGCAAGGGGCCGTTGCTTAGGGGGCCTTCAACGCCGTTCCTCTTGCGCAGCACCGCGACGAAACCCGGGATTTTCTGCGTGGAGCTTTGCTCATGGATGATCTCGCTGACTTCGCAGATCTCGAAACCGCAGGTTTCGAATTGGTCAGCCAGGTACGCGCTGCCATGCGCGAAACATCCCGCCTTTGCGAGTTCCCGATAGCTCGACGCACCAAAGGTGGTTGGGTCGGAGGGGCGCGAGCAGGGCTGGCGCCGCATCGAATGGGAAACCGGCGATGAGAACCTCATTGCGCAGCGGCTCTATGACCGGATTGCCACGCTCGATCCGGTGAAACGGTACCGGATCGACCTAGATTGAGCGGCGTTGGCTCAGCTCGATCCGAAAACTGTCCCACGGCGCGGGATCGGCGATCGACAGATACAACCGTTTCGCCGTCAGATTGTCCTGCGGCACCAGCCAGCGCAGATGGGTCCAGCCGCGCGCGGTACCGATCTCGGTCAACTGGCCAATCAGGGCGCGGGCAAGGCCGCTTCCCCGGGCCTCTGGCATGACGAAGAGGTCGTCGAGCTGACCGGCACGGCTTCCTGAGATGATCTCGGGCAAGTCGAAGGCCAGCGCGAAGCCGGCAAGCGCGCCGCCATGGACCGCCCCGAGAAGCAGCAGATCCGGCTCGCTGCCGGCCCGCTCGATCAGAGGTGTGGCCTGTTCCGGCGTCATTGCCTCTGCCGGTCCGCTCATGGCTCTCCGATAGGCCGTCATCAGATCGGCAAGGCGCGGAGCGTCCGCGGCGGACAGGCGGCGGATCGTCGGTACGTTCACCATCCGCCGGTCCTGACCCACTCTGCCATCATCTCTATGCGGTCCCAGCCCCAGAAAGGCTCTTCATCGACGATGAAGATGGGAGATCCGAAGACGCCCCGTGCCACCGCGTCTTCTCCGATCTTCCGGACTTTTTCTTTCAGGGCAGGGTCGGCGATGCCGGCCAGAAGGGCTTCGGATTTGAGACCGAACTCAGGGGCGAGCCGCGAGACGGCTTCGGGTGGCCGATGTCCCGCCAGCATGGAAGTAGCCATGCTGCTGCGTGAGTTCTTGGCGGAACGGCAGTCGCAGCGTGACAAGCCCCGCGCGCATATCCGCCATTTCGGCCCCTAGATGCGCCATAAGTCCCTGTCGTGCAAAGCTTTCTCGTGCTCGGATGATGATTTCCTCAGGAATTGGATCGCCGACCTGCATATTCTTCCTCCACATCTTGGCGGGGGAAGTATGCATGAGGCAAAGGTCTCAGCGCGTGAGGAATTCTCAGTTCCAACTGAATGTTAGGCGCCGGAGCAGAGCTTTGTGCTGCCCTGGGCTGCCTACGATTGACGCGTCGAGGCCGACGAATGGGCCATGGCCGCACTTCGTCTTGGCTATGGCACGAAGGGGCGGGAAGCCGACTGATGGCAGCGCGGCATGGCAATCGCAGCAACCTTGCAACAACGGCCATTCGGGAGGACAGAAGCAAGTTCGCAACTTGGTCAACGAGGGGGTATGCCACCTGACGGCAGCGCAGTATTGTGGTCGAAGCGATCTTGAAATGACGGTTATTCTTGGATTCTAGAGGGGGTCAAACAAACAGGTTGCCATGGATTCGGGAAGCCCGCCGATAAATCCGTTAGTTGGCCGCGACTAACCGCCTTTCTGCAAAAGATTGAGATTTAAGGATCCGCATCCGCACCGTAGCGCTTCCTTCTTGCCACGGTCGGGAGCAACGAAATACATCTCGTTGCATGTATTGCAGCCGAAAGCGCTAGTGAATGCGCGGAACGCCGTTACCACGGGGGCGAAATCCTCTTTCTTGAGGTCGGCCCATTCGTTGAAGTGGACGGCAGTGTTGATCTGCCAATTCTCGTAACCGGTCTTGGTCTTGGCTTCACCGAACGCGACCTCGATAGCGCTGATCCGCTCAACGACATCCTTCTGGTTCCAAGAGTTGGCAGCGACCTTGGCCTTCTTGAGGAGTTCGCCCAGCGAGCTGGTCGCGTTCGGAAGAAGATCGCCTAGCATGAACTGGGCATCACCGCGGAATTCGACATTTGCCCGCAGGCGATCACACGCTTCTTTTGCGAAATGCTCGAGGTAGTGGCGAAGCAGACCGGCAGCGGCGCGGACGTCGTTTTTGGCGAGGTAGCTTTCCTGCTCCGCCCAGACGTCGCGATCGTCCCACTCGGTCGGTCCAAAATCAACCGTCCAGGTCCGGAAGTGGGCAAAGTTGCGCCCCTTGATGAGACCCTCGGACTTCATGTGGCGCAGCCAGATTTCGTCATGCGTCGTGAAGATGAACTGTGTGTTGGGGAACATCTCCTTGATGAGGGTGCAGACCTGACGGCGGTGGCCAGCGTCGACGGACATCAGCACGTCGTCGAGGACCGCGAACGTGAAGTTTCCACCCAGCAGATAGTTCATGAGCGCGAGATACAGGCAGAGCCCCATTCCGTCCTGATGGCCCTCGCTATGGTACGCCACGGGCGGGAAATGGCCGCGGCCGTAGAAGTCCACATCGAAGCCGAGTTTGCCGATCGAGGGCATAAGCTTCGCGGTGAACGCCTTCTCGTCGTCCTCGTTGATCTTGCTGTAGTAGCCTGCGAAAGCAGTCTCGACGTTCTTGTAGATCTTTTCGAGGGCGGTCGTCGTCACGGTGCCATAGCTGGTGAAGACCTTTGTGGCGCGGTCCGCACGAACCTTGCCGGCCGCGAACCTGAGCCGCGCGGTTCGGTAGGTCTCCAGCCGCTCCTGCGCGAGAACGAGGAAGTCGCGCGCCGCATCCTGCTTGGTGGGTTCTGGTATCGCAGCAATCGCAGCGGCAAGCGCGGCCAGCGATGGCTCCATGTCCGAGATGCTGTGAGCCGCCGATAGGACCGCGCGTGTATCATCGAGCGGCAGGAGTTTTTGAAGCTGCAGGTATCGTCCTCGAAGAACGGTCCTGAACTCGGTGAGCGCGGTGGCGTCGATCTTCGGGGAGAACATGCCAGCGTGATCGATCATGGTGTTCAGGGCCGTGCCAGCGGCATGGAGGGCGTCGAGGATTGGCTTAAGTTCAGCTTCGAGTGCTGCGCGCCGTTTGCTTACGTCTTCGAGGTGCGCCAGCTTTCCGGCTAGGTGACCCGTGAAGGCGTCGGGCTCGAACGGCGTGTCGCATACCGGGCAGGCGGTCCCGTCATACAGCTCCAGCGCCGACTTCAGGAGGGACTCGCGCGATAGGCCGTTGAGGCTCTCGGCGTCCTTCCCGAGTTCCGCGGCGCTCGCGTCGGCGGTTGAGCACGCATGCTTGAATGGATCGGCCTGGAGCGCGAGAAGCGTTTCTCGCAATGTCGAAAGATCTGCGGCAGCCTGCACCTTCGGCACGCAGCCCGGCGCGCTTGCAGCGGTGGTGGTCAGCCCGTCCTTTACTGAGGTGTTAGCGTCGAGGTCGGTCAACGGCGGGAGACTGAGTAACTCCCGTCGCGGATTGACGGCGTCGAGGACGGATTTCTTGCTGAGCTGCGCGGTGTCGAGTGCAGCAAGAAGGTTGGTGATGGCGTCTTTCTCCGCGCGCTCCAACCCCGGGAGGTCCTTGGTGCAGGCGTTGGCTATCTTCTGCAGTACACCTCGCAACTTTTCGATGTCGTCGAGGCGCAGGAGCGATTGGACCTCTTTCGACCGTTGACCCGGCTCGGAGAGGACGTATCGGATCAGCTCGCGGCGTGAAAGGACGAACTCTGGGTGAAGGTTGACGCTCTCGAACGCGGCGATGACGCCCTTGTCTGCGGGCTTAATTTCCGGCGCGCTTGCCGACTTCACGGTGCGGCGAATCTGGGCCTTCTTGTTGCCAAGTGAGGGGATGATGACATCCAGGGTGACTGACGCCGTCTCGGGCTTGTTACGGCTGTCGACATGCGGACCGTGCGCCTTGACAGAGAGACCTCCGGTTCCGGCGCCGGCCAGGCGCGAGATGTTGCCCGTCAGAGCGAACTCGATCGCGTCCACGATCCCGCTCTTGCCGGTTCCATTCGGTCCGCAGGCGGCGAAGTTCTGACCCTTCAGCTCAAGTGTCAGCTCTCGGATACCGCGAAATTCCTTAATATGTATCTTCTCGATCCGGATCATGAGGCGTCCGGAAACAAGGCGGCGCGAATTGACGGTTCTGCGAAGACACCGTCTTCGAGAACAACCTTGCGAAGCCTGGGCGCTATTTCGCCGAAGCCTTCTTCTTTTTCCAGGGAGTCGAAGAACTCGCCAAGAAGAGTAGCGGCGACCGACTTCACCTTTGCAGGCGACTCGGTCGCCTCATCTTGGTCTTCCGTGATATTCAATTTTCTTCCCCCAGCGCACGCAAAATAGCAGAAAACGTTGCATGAGTCATGGTGCGACTCGCGCGCAGGGAGACGCGGCGCGAGGATGCATGCGGAGACCTTTATCAGCCTTACCTGGCCGCGCGCATTGAGCGATGAACGCTTTGCGCGCCTTCAGTAATTCCAGCAGTTCATCTTTGGTCATGGATCCTCCGGCATGCGACTTCGGTCTGGTTTTCCAGCGAAAATCGTGGAGTATTACTTGTCTTGTTTATGTGCGGGCCGGGAATGTGGATGACGCCTGCGCGCAGGCCCTTGAGCGGCAGTCGCGCTAAGATCAATTCTCAGCCGAGCACGACGCGGCGGCCGGTGAACTGGAGAAGGTGTCCATGGAGCGGCTCACCCTCAACTACGTCTGGAAGCAGAAGACAACGCCAGTCGTACTGCGCCGGACTGGGCGTGGTGAGAAGCTTCGAGTGCGACTACCGTTTGCTGACGACAATCGGCAATGGCTTCAGGACGGCCGGCGAACGGCACCGGAGTGGATCGGCGGCGATCATGCTTATTGGGAGCTGCCGAAATCCTGGTTCAACGACTTCGTCGATCGGGCGCTGCAGCGCTACGGCAAGGTCTACATCATCCAGCCTTATCGGGAGCAGGAGATCTGCGCGCGAGCGTGCCAAGAAGCACAGGGGCACGAATGCCAGTGTTCCTGCATGGGTGCCAATCATGGCATGGGCAATGACGGAAGCTGGTTCGAGGTCTCCGACACTTTCTCGACACGCTGGGGCGAGCGAGAACTGGCCTGTCGTCTGCTTACGGCCCGGTAGGGACTGGTGCTCGACCAGACGTCTACGTCATCGGGCAGCGGATGAATTGCTCGACCGCGCCGTCGAGAAACATGCGCTCGATGTGATGCCCTGCGCCTTCGACGAGACTGCGCGCCACCATCGGCAGTTCCCGGACGGAGCGCTGCACGTCATCCATCGCGATCGGCGCATCGCTTTCCGGCACATCGATCCGTGTGACGTTGTTCTTGCCGACCAGCAGATAGGCTTGGCCGAGGGCATTGCGGGACTGCGCACGGGCGGCCGCATTGAAGGAGCGCAGGAACGCCCAATCCTTGATGCCGCCGTTGCGCGCCCGCTCATCGACAGAGAAGGTGGACTCACCGGTGCCCAGGCTCAGGATACGCACGTCCTCGCGCGCAATGTCGAAACAGGCGAGGGCGTCGACCAGGGCGTTCATGACCGGATTGTTGGCCCAGATGCCGCCATCGATCATGACGTAACCATCGTCCTCGACGCCGGGGTAATAGGACGGGGCCGCCGTTGTGTGGAGCGCCACATGCGCGAACTTCTTGTGGCGGTCCTTCTGGTAGTCCGGGTGGTGTGGCGTCTTGTAGAGGAACGGCTCGCCGTGGCGCCCTTCGAAGCTGGGGATCACCAGCCGGGTGATGGCATCATCGAGCACCTTGTCACCAAAGATCCGCAGCAGCTCATCCTTGAGGGCGGCCTGGTCGTGCTTCGGCTTGAACACCCAGCGCAGCGCCCTCGACACCTTGCCGAGCCCAGCCGCTGGCGGAAAGATGCGGTCGCCGCGCTCGAGATAGATGTTCAATGCCTGTCGAGCCGTCATCCCATGGGCAAGGGCGAGCGCGATGATGCCGCCCGTCGACGTGCCCGCGATCATGTCGAAGTGATTGGCGATGGACGCGCCGCCCAGGAAGCGGCTTTCGAGTTCGGCCAGGACGGCTGCAGGAAAGACGCCACGAATTCCGCCGCCGTCGATCGACAGAATACGAAACGGGCGGCCCTGTGGCCATGGCTGCTTCAGACGCGCGTGCTGGATTGTGCCGTCCGATCGCCGCGGCGGAACATAGTTCATCGTGTTGTCTCCCTTGCCTCGCCGATGTCCTGTCCGGCGTGGCGCCCGCCGCCGGTCCAGCGCCCGGTCATCACCCAAAGTTCGTAGCAAGCGAGCCAGTCGAGCGCCCAAGGGGCGGTCGTGCTCGCGATTGTCATCGCCGCTGTCCATTCCCTTTCACGGGGGTCGAACAAGCAAAGGGTCGGATCCTCGGCCGGCGGATAGACGTGGGGCAGCTGGCCCTCGGAATTGCCGGGCAACCGAACCAGTTTGGGTGAGAGTACGCGCACCTCGGGGAACGACCCGACCTCATAGCGGATCTCCAGCGAGTAGTTCGCATATTGCGGTCTCACGCTCCCCACCCACCGCGCGGACTGCGCGCGGCGATCGATCCGGCGCGCCGCGAACTGCGGCCAGGCCGCCTTCATCGCGGCGACCTGCTCGTCGATGGAGAGGATCGCCGCTGTCATCAGATCTTGCGCCCGAAGAAGGTGTGAGGCCGTGCCACCGAAACCGCCGGATTGACCATCGGCGCCGCGACCGCAGCGGCAGAAGGCAACAGGAGGCCGCCGCGTCGCGTGTAGAGCTGACGGGATTGCTGGATGCCGCCGCCGAGCTCGGTGGCGATCTGGTCGGCGGCCCGGGTCACGACGCGGTCCCCGAAGTTCCCGCGCAGCGTGTCCATCATCGTGTCGGGGAACATCTCCCCCTTGCGCATCGCCTCGAGCGAACGGATGAGCTCGCGCAGATGCCCGGCGAACTCGTCCTGTTGAGCGATGGATTCGGGCCAGCGGTCCGTGAAGACATCGGTCTCGCAGATCGGATTGGCGACATGCAGAAGCCGCCTGTAGAGCGAAGCCTGCTCGATGTCGCGGATGATCCAGCTCGCAAGGCGAACGAGCATGGCGCTGAGCGACATGTTCGGCTGCGCGGCGAGCCCGGCGTAGTAGGAGAGCATCACCGACGGCGGGATGCGGCCGGTGTAGCTCGCGTAGCGAATGTTGCGAAAGCGCTTGAGGAGCTGGAGGGCGAGCGTCGCGGTGTTCTTGACGATGAAATCGCACTGATCCGGAACATCATCCACATCGGCGTCGGCGCGAGCGGCAAGACCGGCATGGTCAAGCCACCGCCGATGGAATTCCTTCGCCATGCGAAGTTCGAGCGGCGTCCTGCTCGCATACCACTGCGCGAAACCATAGGCGTTCATGTCGACGAACCGGTCGTCGGCCGACCAGCGCGGGCCCTTGGCGTGAGTGATCAGGCTTTCGCGATCGAGCGTGCCGTAGACACGCAACGACGGCGTGACGTCGAGATGCATCTTGTCGGCGTAGAACAGGGTGACGCAGCGCGTCTGCCGCAACACCCGCTGGACCGGATAGTCGGCGAGGGCGGCTTCGAGCTCGGTGAGGATTTCGAGAGGCGTCATGCCACGAAAGCGGCCGCCGACCTGCGAGACGATGTCGAGATCATATTCGTCGTCGGTGCCGCGCGTCGAGATCGTGGCGTCGATCGCCATGGAGCCCTGCGGGTAGAAGTGTTCGATCTGGTCGAAGAAGGCCGTCGTGGCCGCGAGATGGCGCCGCACCGCCTCGTAACGCGACTTCGCCTTGTCATGCAGCGAGGGCGGCAACTGAACGCTGAGCGCGATCTCGGCAAGGATGCGGTCGAGAGGGTCGTCGAAGGGATTGAGGCCAGTCGGCGCAAGTTGAATGTTCACATCGATCTCCGTGGCGGGCTGCTGCGTCTGTGCATCTCGCCACCGCCCGCGCGATGTTCGGGATGATATGAATCTAAGTGCGTCTACTCCGAACAAGATGGGAAGCTTGAATGCGTCTGTCAAGGGACATAGAATATAGCTACTCCGAACGCAGGGTTGGGGCGGATCGAGTAGAAGGGCCGGTTATGAAATTTGGTGAGCGAATCAAGGACTTACGAACGAAAAAGGGCCTGACGCTCGATCAGCTTGCGCAGGAGACCGGCTCATCGAAGAGCTACATCTGGGAACTTGAGAACAAGAATCCGCCCAGGCCATCGGCCGAGAAGCTGTCCGCAATTGCTGGTGCCTTGGGGGTGACCGTCGACTACCTAATCGGGGCTGACACGCAGACCCTCAGCGAGGCGGAGGACACCGCCTTCTTCCGGCAGTACAGCGGCCTCCCGGAAGAAACGCGCCGGCAGATTCGCGAGATGGCTCGCATCCTCGACACGAAGACCCGCAAATGAGCGAGCGGATCCGCCTCCAGCCGTTGAAGGAGGCGGCCCGCATCACGCAAATGCTCGACCTGGTCCTTGGAGCGGATCGGTTTGATCGAGCGCCGGTCGATGTGATCGGCCTCGCGCTGGAGTATTCTCGTCAGGTCGCGCCGGACAGTCCCATCCACGAGGTCGTCGAGCGTAACATCCCGGGCTGCGTCGGCGCGCTGGTCTATGGGGAGGCGCGGCCGCGCCAATGGGCGATCATGTACCATGCAGGTCAGTCTGATGGACGTCGCTCGTTCACCGTGGGGCACGAGTTCGCCCACTACGTGCTGCACCGCCAGTTGATTGAAGAGGATGGGCGTTACGACGGCGGCATCTATTGTGACGAGAACGCGGTGGTTCGGCGCGACGGATCCGGCATCGAGCAGGATGCAGACGAGTTCGCCGCCGCGTTGCTGATGCCATTTCATGACTTTCGTCGCCAACTGCCAGCCAAGGCTCGCGCCGATTTCGAAGCGCTCGGTCGACTGGCAAAGCGCTATGGCGTTTCATTGACAGCGACGATTCTGCGCTGGCTCGAATACACCGAGACGCGGGCAATCATGGTGGTGTCGAATGAGGGATTCGCCCATTGGGCGAAGCCCAGCAAAGCGGCGCTTAGGTCCCAGAAGCGAAAACACGCAACCCGAAGCCAGGCAGGTCGCTGTCCCAGACAACGTAGTCCTTCTTCTGGCTCTTGACGCTTTCAACCAGCCGTTTTGTGATCTTTGGCATCATCAACCTCGTCATCAGAGCAACTGAGCCGCGTAAGCACCACGTAAGCAGTCGGGCGAAAGCTACGGAGTAGTTGCGGCTACTGGTTTCGACGACGAGCGAACTTAAACACAAGCGATTTTAAGATGTTAGCGTGCCGTGGCGTGCTGCGTCGCGCATTTCGGATAGGCCACGATTAATTGCTCCGAAGGCAGAGGCCAGAGGTTCGAATCCTCTTGGGTCCGCCATATTTCCTCGGTGAATGACTTCTCGTTCCGATTGCGGTCGGCGCGTCCTGTGCGGGCTGCGTCAATTGTCGGGCCGGATCAGGCCGAGGCCGCGCAGGTAGATGCCGATGCCGGTTTCCAGAAGGTCTTCGGGCGGGAAGGGCGAGGTGCGCCCGGGGCTGCCGCGCGCGAAGAGTTCGACCACCCCGTGGGACATGGCCCAGATATGGGCGCTGAACATCTGGGGTGGGGGGCGTTTGGCGGGGGGGATATGTTCGGACAGTTTGACGGCCGCCTTTTCCAGCACCGCCTGGGCCTTGTTGGCCGTGCGCGCCAGTTCCGGCGTGCGGTTCACCGAGATGCCGGATTCGAACATCGCGACGTAGTGCCCCGGATAGCGGCGCGCGAAGGCGAGGTAGGCGCGGCCCGTCGCCTCGAAACTGGCAAGGTCCGAAGGTTGGCCGCTGTCATACGCATATTGCATCAGATCGGCGAAGATGGCGTAGCCTTGGGTTGCGGCCTCGGCGATCAGGTCTTCGCGGCCCTCGAAATGGCGATAGACGGCGGCGGGGGTAACGCCGGCCTGCTTGGCCGCTTCGGACAGGGTGAACCCGTTGGGCCCCTTGTCGCGGATCAGCTCGAGCGCTGAGTCGACAAGGGCCTGGCGCAGGTTGCCGTGGTGATATCCGCGTTTAGCCATTCCAACTTTCTAGACCGCCCGAAATTCTGGGGTCGGGTTCGCCAAGATCGTCTGATTTTCCTTTGAAGTCAATATTCTGCAGCACGGCCTGAATGCTGGCGATGCGGGCGCGTTTCTTGTCGTCGGCACGGATGACCGTCCAGGGGGCGCTGGCGGTGTTGCTGCGCGCCAGCGTTTCGGTGATCGCCTCGGAATAGGCATCCCAGCGCTTCAGCCCCTCGACGTCGATCCAGCTGAGCTTCCATTGCTTCAGGGGGTCGCGTTCGCGTTTCAGGAAACGGCGCAGCTGTTCGGCCCGTCCGACGTTGAGCCAGAGCTTGACCAGGATGATGCCGTCGTTGACCAGCATGTGTTCGAATTCATCCACCTGCTGGAAGAACCTTTCGCGCTGCTCCGGGGTGCAGAAGCCGAAGACATGTTCGACCACGCCGCGGTTGTACCACGAACGGTCGAACAGCACGATTTCACCCGCCGCGGGCAGGTGGTGGATGTAGCGTTGGAAGTACCATTCGCTCATCTCGCGTTCGGTGGGTTTGGGCAGGGCGGCGACATGGGCAACGCGTGGGTTAAGATTTTCGCGGAACCTCTTGATTGCGCCGCCTTTTCCGGCCGCGTCGCGGCCTTCGAACACCACGGCGATGCGCTTGCCGGTGGCCTTCACATCGGCCTGAAGGCGCACGAGGTTCAGTTGCAGCCGTTCCATGGTTTCGTCGTAGGTGTCGCTGTCCATCTTCCGGTCATAGGGGAAGTTCGGGTCCAGCATGTCTTTCTTGCTGCTGGAACGGATCACATCCCGCACCGGTTCGGGCGCCTCGATCTCGAAATACTGGCTGATGGCGCCGTCGAAGGGCAGGGGCATGGCTGTCTCCTGTTGATGTCGCCCGACAGTATTGCGGGCTGCGCCCTAGCGCAATCCGGCGCGCTTTGCGGCGCGGTCGATGGCGTCGGTTACCGCGTCGGGCACGACGTGATGGGGCATGTGGCCGATGCCCTCAAGCCGGGTCAGGGTGGCGCCGGGCACCTGGCGGGACAGCGGCTCGGAGTGGATATCCAGCGGCACAATGTCATCGGCGGTGCCGTGCAGGATTTCGACCGGCATGGTCAGGTCACCGTAGTGTTTGGACATTTCCACCACATGGGGGCGCAGGGAATTGACCTGCCGGGCGTTGGCGCGAAAGCTGGCACGGCGCAGGGTCAGGCCGGGGCCGACATATTCGGCATAGCCGGGGGGTGGTTCCTGCGGTTCGAAGATCGACTCGATCGTGCTTTTGACCTGGCCGGTGGGCGCGAAGGCGGTGATGAGCGGCACGATGGCGGCCCCGCCGAACGCCGAGGATGCGATGTTGTAAAGCGCGCCAAGCCCGCCAGGCCAGGGGTTGGAGGCCGCCGAGACCACCACAAGCGCCGCCGGATCATGATCAAGCCCCCAGGCCAGCGCCACCGCGCCACCGTAGGAATGGCCCAGGACGATGGGACGCTGCACGCCCAGCTTGTCGGCGGCGGCCTTCAGGAAGGCGGCCTGTTGGCGGGGGCTTTCGGCGGCGGTGTTGGTGGCGCCGCTGAAGGCCTCGGAGATCCGATCGGTATAGCCAAGGCCGGGCCGGTCGAAGGCGATGACGTGATAGCGGTCTTTCACGCGGTCGATGAACCGGAAGCTGAAATCGCGGGTGCTGCCGCTGGCACCGTGGATCAGGATCAGGTCGGGGCCTTGCCCGGCCTCGACATAGTGCACCCGGCGCCCTTCGACGGTCACGAACCGGCCTTCTGGGGGATATTGTTCCTCGGCCAGCGCTTCGCGGCGGTCGGCGCGGTCATCGACAAAGACGCCGCACCCGGCAAGGGCTGCGGCGGCGACGAGACTAACTGCCAATCTGGGAAATGTCATAATGCGTGGTCTGATATATCTGGTTGAGCCAATTGCCATAGAGAAGGTGGGCGTGGCTTCTCCAACGGTTCAACGGCTTCTGCGCCGGATCGTTCCCGGGATAATAGTTGTCGGGCACGTTAACCGGCGTGCCGTCGGCCACGTCGCGATCGTATTCCTGTTTCAGGGTGTCGCTGTCGTATTCGAAATGATTGAAGATATAGAGCGCGCGATGCGCCGGATCTTCCACAAGGCAGGGGCCCACCTGATCGCTGGCCAGAAGGGTGGTCAGGCCGGGGGCGGCGCTGATCTCGGATTGCAGCATCTCCGTCCAGCGGCTGACGGGGATCACGCAATCGTCGGAAAACCCGTTCAGATAGGGCGATGTCGGCGCAAGGTTGGTGTGGCGGAAACAGCCAAAGGCCTTGGCGGGGAGGATGTGTTTCTGCACGCCGTGAAAATGATTGATCATCGCCATCCCGCCCCAGCAGACGCCGAAGGTGGAATGCACGTTGGTCTGGGTCCAGTCCATGACCTCGCGCAGTTCATCCCAGTAGGTGACCTGTTCGAAGGGCAGGTGTTCGATGGGGGCGCCGGTGATGATCAACCCGTCGAATTTCTCGTGCTTGGCCTCCTGGAAGGGGCGATAGAAATTCTCCATGTGTTCGGCGGCGGTGTTCCTGGTCTGGTGTTCGGACATGCGGATCAGGTGCAGGTCGATCTGCAGCGGCGTCGAACCGATCAGGCGGGCGAACTGGTTCTCCGTCTGTATCTTCTTGGGCATCAGGTTCAGCAGGGCGATGCGCAGCGGGCGGATGTCCTGACGGGCGGCATCGGTTTCGTCCATCACCATCACGCCCTCGTTCTTCAGCACGCTGAAGGCCGGCAGGTCGGAGGGCAGTTTGATGGGCATGACGATGTTCCTTTGATGGCGTTGGTCAGATAGGGGGCGGCGGGCGGTCTCTCAACCCTCGTCGCGGGAAGGTGTTCTGGCGATCGCCGCGGCGATCAGGGCGTTGAAGTCATCGGGGCCGCGCAGGGCCGAAACCTCTTCGGCGGTGACGCTGACACCCCAGTTCCGGGCCATCGCGCGATAGCGGGGCTGGCGGTGGGCCAGGGCACGGGCATAGGTCCAGCGCACAAAGGCATCTGGGTTAACTTCGCCCTCTTCCACCTTGTTTTCAGAAAGGTATTCCGCCCAGCAGCCCGACAGGAAATCGGGATGATAATACATCGGCTTTGGCGCCCGATCGAAGCGGCGGATCAGTTCGGCGGTATGGGCCTCGGACCCTTCGATCCAGACCGGCAGAACCTGCGCCGCCAGCGCCGCCATCACCGGATCGCCCGGATCTTCGGGGTTGACCACCTCGCAGATCGAACCGCCGGTGTCGCAGACGAAATTGTCGTAACCGTAAAGCCCGTGCGCCCGGTCAATGAAATGGCCCGTGTCCAGCAGGGCAGCGGTTTCCGCCTCGCGGTGAAGGGCCTGGCGGCGCATGTATTCGTCGAAGGGCAGGCCGCCTTTGTCGGGGTTGCCCGGTTTGCCAAGGTAGGTGGACAGGGGCGCAAGGTTGTCGAAGGTGATGTTCGAGGCGACATAGATGCTGTCGCTCAGCAGCAGTTCGCGCAAAAGCGGCACCTTCATGGCCTCGCGTTTGAAATTGTCGGCGATATGTTCGCCCATGTAGCGGGTGCCGATGCGGTAATCGATGGAATAGTGAAACCAGCCGCCCCCCTCGCGCAGCATGTTGGCGACATGGGTCTTGCCCAGGCCCGACATGCCGAACAGCATCACCCGTTTGCCCGGGGCGGCGTTCCAGTCTTCAGCGGTGGGATAAAGCATTGCACCTCCGGGCGTTTTCCGGCGGTCTTATCCTGCCCGCCGGGAATTTGGTAGAGGGCGAATGCGCCGGCGAGGATGCCCGTTGAGGATCAGCAGGCCGATCGCCAGAAGCGCAAAGCCCAGGTAGGCGCCCGGATGCAGGGCTTCACCGCGCACCAGCACCCCCAGAACGATGGCGACCGGCGGAATCAGCAGGGTGCACAGCAGCAGGTTGCCCACACCCGCCATGGCCAGCACGCGGTAATACAGCAGATAGGCCAGTGCCGTCGCGATTGCCGCGTAATAGGCGATGGCCAGCATGGTGCGCGGCCGAAGATCCAGGGTGATGGGCCCGTCGATCATCCAGGCCGCCGGGATCATCACGACGGCCGAACCGGTAAGCGTGCCGACGGCGGCCACCTCGGGGCGCAGCCCGCCCAGCATGCGCCGCGCCCAGGCCCCGGCAAAGGCATAGCTGAGCGTGCCGCCCAGCACCGCCAGTTGCGCCAGCGACCGAAGGTCGAACCCGGCCAGCGCATCCAGCCCGATGGCCGTGGCCACCCCGAGAAAACCAAGCGAAACGCCGATCATCCGGCGCAACGTCAGGCGTTCGTCGGCAAAGACCAGCGCGGCGACCAGCACCCCGAAGATGGCCGTCGCCGCATTCAGGATCGAGGTGAGGCCGGTTTCGATATGCAACTGCCCCCAGGCCATGAGCGAAAAGGGAATCACGTTGTTCAGCACACCCATCACCAGGAAGGCGCCCCAGATGCGGGGATCACGCGGCAGGGGAAGGCGGCGGAACGCGACGACCGCCCAAAGGATCAGCGCCGCCCAGCCGACCCGGTGGGCAACGGTGGTGGCAACGCCGATCTCATCCAGCGCCACGCGGATCGAAAGGAACGAGGCGCCCCAGATGAGGGAAAGGAGCAAAAGCTCGCTCCAGGCGCGGGGGGAAAGGCTGCGTTGATCTGACATCGCACTGTCCTAGCAGCGGGCGGTTCGCCACACGATCCGATTCCTGCGGCAAGACAGTGCGCCAGACATGAAAAAGGCCCCGGACGCATGGTCCGGGGCCGGTTCGTTTTCACCCTTTGGGCGGATCAGAAGGTATAGCCGACCTTCAGGCCAAAGCCGACGGCGTGGTTCGAGCTGAACTCGGAGGCTGCAACACCGCCACCCAGAGTGGTCTGGGCATTGCCGATGTCGACATAGCGGATGCCGCCGGTCACCTTGATGCGGTCCTGGGTATAGGTCGCGCCCAGGCCGAACGAGACGTTGCCGTCGGTCGGGCCGAGGTTGGACGAGAAACCGCCCTGCTGCTCTTCATAGCCGACGCTGGCGGCGACCGACCAGTTTTCGTTCAGCTTGCGGCCCACACCCAGGTTCAGAGTGTAGATATCCTTGGCATAGCTGACGAGCGAGTTGCCGGTCAGGCCCTGATAGACGACGGGCGTGATGTCGAAATCGCTCCAGTTGACCCAGCGGACCGAACCGAAGACCAGGGTATCCTTGGCAACGCCGGTCTGGAATTCAAGGTTCACGGACTGGGGCGTTTCGATTTCGGTCGTGGTGTTGACCGGGCCGCCGAAGGCCGAGGTTTCGCTGGTGGCCAGCGAATGCTTGATCTTCGAATTGTAGGTCAGCGCGACACGCAGCGCGACTTCCGGCTTTTCATAGGCGACGCCCAGCAGATAGCCGAAGCCTTCGTCCTTGTCGGCCTTGGCGGTGTAGACGGCACCGGGGTTCACGACGCCCGGCGTGCCCGGACCTGCGGTGACGAAGGGGATCGTCGCATCGGCGCTGAAGGTCTGATAGCGCAGACCGCCATAGAGGCTGACGTTCGAGGCGAACTTGTATTTCACCACCGCCGTCAGGGCATCGGCCGAAAGTTCGGCAACCGATCCGCGCGCGAAATAGGGCTGGGTCGCGGGATAGTTCACATCGGCGCCGAAGGGCTGATCGAAGATCAGCGCGGCGGCCAGGCCATTGCCGAAGTCGTGCTTATAGGCGGTGCCGATCTGGGTATAGGATTCGGTCATGTTGCCCGAGCTGCCACCCGGGGTGGGGCTAAAGGCGGTGCCGACACCGCTGACCTTGGGCGACACGCTGCCGAAGCTGGCTTCGAAGTAGTTGCCGGGTTCGAAGATGACGGCGACGGATTGCCCGGAACGGTCCACGGCGCCGGCATGGGCGACACCTGCGGTCATTGCTCCGGCCAGTCCGGCCAACATGAATTTGTTCATCATCGATACTCCCCCCGATGCGTTGATCTGTCGCATACTACTTTGAGCAGAGCGCGCCACGGGTCAATTCTTGACGCGGCGTCAGTAATTTATCGGTTAAGAACCGTTACTTTTGTGCCGCTTTTTTTCGGTCCAGATATTCAGGTAGTTGGCACCGAAGATGATGACGGCCCCGATCAGCACGTAAATATCCAGACTTTCACCATAAATCAGCATTCCGACGATGGCGATGACCGGCAGGCGCAGGAAATCGAAAGGCATCACGATGGTGGCCGGGGCCACGGAAAGCGCCTTGGTCAGACAGAAATGCGCAAGAAGGCCCGCAAGCCCCACCAGCAGAACCCAGGGCCAGAGTTCAACCGAAGGTATAGCGATATCCCCGTCGATACCCGCGCAAAGAAGGCCCAGAATCGTCTGGATACCCGTCAGCCAGAACAGGATGCATGTGATCGTCTGGTCGCGGGTCAGGATCTTGGTGATGATGTTGGTGGAGGCAAACCCGATGGCGGCCAGGGCAGCGGCCAGGAGACCGGGATCGACCGTGCTCAGCGAGGGGCGCGCCACGATCAGGATGCCGATGAAGCCGAGGAAGGCGGTCAGCAGCCGGATGCGCGTCAGCCGCTCGGCCAGGAAGAAGGGCGCGGCCAGGGCAACCCAGATGGGCGACGAAAACTCGATCGCGAAGACCTGGGCCAGGGGCGCCACGGTTATCGCGAAGAACCACAGGTTATGGCCGGTGAAATGGAAAATGTTGCGCAGGATGTGTAGGCGCAGGCGCCGGGTTTCCACCTGGCGCAGGGTGCCGGCAAGACCCGCGACCGACAGCACCAGGATGAAGCCGACGATCGAGCGGAAGAGCATGATCTCGAAGGTATCAAGTTCGGACGAGAGGGATCGCCCGGCCACCGCCATCGTCGAGAACGAGGCGATGGCCCCCGCCATCCAGAGCGCCGCCTTGAACGGTTGTGGGTCGGACAGGGGGCGCGGCGAAATGGCCGCGCCTATTCCCATTCGATGGTGCCCGGGGGCTTTGACGTGATGTCATAGGTGACGCGGTTGATGCCCGGCACCTCGTTGATGATGCGGGTGGCCGTTTCGCCCAGGAAATCATGGGTAAAGGGGTAATAATCGGCCGTCATGCCATCGACCGAGGTCACCGCGCGCAGGGCGCAGGCAAAATCATAGGTGCGCCCATCGCCCATGACGCCGACGGTGCGCACGGGCAGGATGGCGACGAAGGCCTGCCAGATCTCATCGTACAGCCCGTGCTTGCGGATCTGGTCGATATAGACGGCATCGGCGCGGCGCAGGATCGCCAGCTTTTCGCGGGTGATCTCTCCGGGGCAGCGGATGGCAAGGCCGGGTCCGGGGAAGGGGTGGCGGCCGATGAAGCTGTCGGGCAGGCCAAGCTCGCGACCCAGGGCGCGCACCTCGTCCTTGAACAGTTCGCGCAGGGGTTCGACGAGCTTCATGCCCATCTTCTCGGGCAGACCGCCGACGTTGTGGTGGCTCTTGATCGTGACGGAGGGGCCGCCGGAAAAGCTGACCGATTCGATGACGTCGGGGTACAGCGTTCCCTGGGCCAGGAACTGGGCGCCGCCGATGGCATCAGCATGTTTCTGGAACACGTCGATGAAGAGGCGGCCGATGATTTTTCTCTTGGTTTCCGGGTCGCTTACACCGTCAAGTTCACCCAGGAACAGATCGCTTTCATCGGCGTGGATCAGGGGCAGGTTGTAATGTTCGCGGAACATGCCGACGACCTGTTCGGATTCACCCTCGCGCATAAGGCCATGATCGACATAGACGCAAGTCAGCTGTTCGCCGATCGCCTCGTGGATCAGCACGGCCGCGACCGAGGAATCCACTCCGCCCGACAGCGCGCAGATCACCTTGGCGTCGCCCACCTGGTCGCGGATCGCCTGCACCGCCTGTTCGCGGTAGGCGCCCATGGTCCAGTCGCCGGAAAACCCGGCGATCTTGACGAAATTCTCAAGCAGCGTCTTGCCGTTGGGGGTGTGGTGCACCTCGGGGTGGAACTGCACCGCGTAAAACCGCCGTTCGGTGTCGGAGATCACCGCGAAGGGGGCATTGGGCGAGGTGGCCGAAACCCCGAATCCGGGGGCGATCTTGGCAACATGATCGCCATGGCTCATCCAGACCTGTTCGCGGTTCTCGAGGAACCAGCCGGTCAGAAGGTCGGTCTTGTGATCGGTGGGCGTGACCCAGGCGCGCCCGAATTCCGCCGTGCCATGACCGCGCAGCACCTCGCCGCCCAGCATCTGCATCATCACCTGCTGACCGTAACAGATGCCCAGAACCGGCACGCCCAGTTCGAACACGCCGGCGGGCGGGCGCGGAGAATCGGCGTCGATCACGCTGGCCGGCCCCCCCGAGAGGATGACGGCCCGTGGCGCGAAGTCGGCCAGGAACGCCTCGCTCACGTTCTGGAACGGGTGGATTTCGCAATAGACATTCAGTTCACGCAGACGCCGCGCGATAAGCTGGGTCACCTGGCTTCCGAAGTCGATGATGAGTAGGCGTTCGTGGGATATATCGGTCATGGCAAGCGGGATATGGCAGGGCGCGCCCTTGCGCAAGATGGCGCGTGGCGCAGCGGCGGATTTGAGTATTTCTGCAAAGAAGAAACGGCAAGGTCGCTATTGGCCCGGATGGGGCGAAAACCGGCGCTGACGGGGCCGGGCGAGGGGTTACATCCATGTCAGACACACGGGGAGTATCACGATGTCCGAAACAGCAGCACCCCGACGGGCCAGGGGCGGTGGCGGAGCAGCACGACGCGCCGAGCGGACCGCCGTCAGGATCGAATCCGCCCGCTTCATCGAGCGCAACATTCCGAACTTCGAGATTCTGAACGCCGAGGCGATCGAGCTGATCGAGCGTAACGCCGAAACGGTCTTGGCCGAGATCGGCGTGAATTTCCCCGAGAACCCCGCCGCACTGGAGCGCTGGCGCAACGCGGGCGCCGAGATCGACGGCGAGCGGGTGCGCATCCCTCGCGGCCTGGCCCGCAAGCTGTGCGAAACCGCGCCTGCCACCTTTACCCAGCATGCCCGCAACCCGGCGCGCAACGTCGAGATCGGAGGGCGCAACCTGGTGTTGGCGCCGGTCTATGGGCCGCCCTTCGTGCGCGATGCCAGCGGCGGGCGGCGCTATGCCACGATGGAGGATTTCCGCAACTTCGTGAAGCTGGGCTATATGTCCAAGTGGCTGCACCATTCCGGCGGTACGGTTTGCGAGCCGACGGACGTTGCGGTGAACAAGCGTCACCTGGATATGCTGCAGGCCCACATGGTGCTTTCGGACAAGCCCTTCATGGGGTCGGTGACCGAGCCCGTGCGCGCGCGGGATTCCGTCGAGATGTGCAAGCTGCTGTTTGGTGCCGATTTCGTGGGTGCCAACACGGTGATGACCTCGCTCATCAACATCAACTCGCCCCTGACATTCGATGCGACGATGATGGGCGCGCTTGAGGTCTACGCCGCCGCAAACCAGGCCTGCATCGTGTCGCCCTTCATTGTCGGCGGGGCCATGGCGCCGGTGTCGGTGGCGGGCACGCTGACCCAGGTTCTGGCCGAGATCCTGGCGGGCGTCGCCTATTCGCAATTGGTGCGCCCCGGTGCGCCGGTGGTGGCGGGGGCCTTCGTCACCAGCATCGACATGAATAGCGGCGCGCCCACCTTCGGCACGCCCGAGGCGGCACAGATCACCTATGGCGCGGGGCAGTTGGTGCGCCGCCTTGGCCTTCCGTACCGCTCGGCCGGGTCGTTCTGCGGCAGCAAGCTGCCCGATGCGCAGGCGGCCTATGAGACTTCGAACTCGCTGAACATGGGGTTGTTGTCGGGGGTGAACTTCATGCTTCATGCCTGTGGGTGGCTGGAGGGCGGGCTTGTGTCGTCATACGAGAAGTTCGTCATGGATGCCGATCAGCTTGGCGCCCTGCACGGGTTGGCGCGGGGCGTCGACATTACCGAAAACGGTCAGGCCATGGATGCCATCGCCGAGGTGGGACCGGGGGGGCATTACCTGGGCTGCGCGCATACCCAGAACAATTTCAAGGCCGCCTTCTGGCGCTCGGAGATGTTCGACTACAAACCTTTCGAGACATGGGACGAGGAAGGCGCGCGCGACACCCAGGCGCTGGCGGCCCTTCGAGTGCAGAAGCTGTTGGGTGACTACGTTCAGCCGCCGCTTGATCCGGCAATTGCCGAATCGCTTGATGCCTATGTGGCGGAAAGAAAGGCCTCGATGCCCGACGCTTTCGGCTGAGTTTGCCACGCTTCTGCCTTATCAGGCCGCCCGGCATGGCGTCGGGCGGTTTTTTCATGCGCCTGTGGAACCCGATGCGCCTTTCAGAGTTGTCAGCGTAGCAATCAAAAAAGGCGACTGCGTGATGCAGCCGCCTAAGGCGAACGGAATTTCAGATGGCGGCACGGGCCACCACATCAGTCAGACGATCAGCTGCCCCAGGACCGGACGGCGCCGCAATCCATATGGACGAAATCCGACCGGGAATAGCGCCCGACACCGCCGGCCGCACAGGCCGCAGCAGCGCGTGCCATCTGGTTGACGGAGCGCGATTGCAACCGCAGATCGGCGGCCTGGCCGCGCAGGTGCAGCGAATTCTTGGCCACGCCCGAGGACCGGCTGCGCAGCATCGCGTTGGTTTCCGGCGACCGATAGCCCGACAACAGCATGTAGGGTTCGGACGTATCCATCAGGTTGTGCGCGGCGGTCATGATGTCGACGGTACGCGCGTCGATGTTCAGGGCCTTGTTGTTCCGCCAGTCGCGCATGAAATGCGTGATCTCGGTCAGGGCGTCCTTGATGTAGTTGCCCTCGATCCAGTAGATCATGTCGATGCTTTCGCCGGTCCGGCCTGAATACATCTTCAGACGGCGGATGTCGCCACCACCACGCAGGAAGCCGAAAGCGTTGGAATAGGTCGGAGCCGCAGCCACGGTTGTTGCGGCGAAGGCCCCCAGCAATGCACGCCTGGTCAGGCCCTTCGAGCTTGTATCAGTCATTGATTACTATTGTCCCGTTCTTACCTGTCTGCCGCCTTTGCGGCATTTTTTGCCACCTCGTCCCCCAGGTTGCAGAGCCTCTATGACATGGCTCGCCCGTCGGACCAAGGCGGAAGGTTCCATTCTGTGTCCGGTTTACCCCAGATCGGCAAAAATTTGCTTAACGCGCCTTCTCATTGCCCCAATTTGCCGATTTCATCGCTCGATGCCCGGTCGGGGAAAAATCCAGCCCTGTCGCAAACGTGAATGGACAGGGTTGGAATTGCTGGCGAACCTGACTTCGGCTATGGGTTCTAAACCTGTGCAATGACGTTGCTTTTTATCTTTCGGAGTTTGATGACGTGCCAATACCCTCGATGACTGCCCCTCTGACCCGGTTTCGATCGCTGGCCACCGCGGCGCTGCTGTCGGCGGGGGTGCTGGGCCCGCTTCCCGTTGCCGCCGCCACGCAGGTGACCGCTTTCAAGCAGGCGATCGCCGAATCGGCCGCCCAGGATGAAGCGATTTCCGCCTTCTATCGCGAAAACGGGTACGAGCCGATCTGGGTGGGCGATGGCGAAGACGATCTGAAGCGCCGTGCTGCCTTCTTGCAAGTCATTGAAATGGCAGTCGATCATGGGCTACCCGCCGACCGCTACCGCCCCGATGCGGTGCGTGCCTTGCTGGCATCGGCGCGCAGCACCCGCGACCGCGGGCGTATCGAGGTCGAGATGAGCCGCATGTTCCTGCGCTATGCGCGCGACCTGAACACCGGCGTTCTTACCCCGTCGCAAGTGGACAGCGGCATCAAGCGCGAGGTGCCGTTGCGCGACCGGCTGCAAACCCTGCACGACTTCGAGAAAAGCCTGCCGCTGGCCTACCTTCGGGGGCTGACCCCGCGTTCGCCCGAATACACCCGCTTGATTCGCGAGAAGATGCAGATTCAGCGCCAGATCGGGCAGGGCGGCTGGGGCCCCCGCGTCAGTGCCGGTTCGCTGAAACCCGGCGCCACCGGAGCCGAGGTGGTGGCCCTGCGCGACCGCCTGATCGCCCAGGGCTATCTGCGGCGCAGCGCCACCCGCGTCTATGATGACGAGATGCAGAAGGCCGTGGCCCAGTTTCAGCGCGACAACGGGCTGACCGATGACGGCGTCGCCGGAAGCTCGACCATCCGCGAGATCAACGTCGCCCCCGAAACCCGGCTGGGCCAGATCCTTGTTTCGCTGGAGCGCGAACGCTGGATGAACATCGAGCGGGGAAAGCGCCACATCTGGGTGAACCTGACCGATTTCCGCGCCAAGATCATCGACGATGGCGAAGTCACCTTCGAAACCCGCAGCGTGATCGGCAAGGATGTCAGCGACCGCAAGACGCCCGAGTTCTCGGATTCGATGACCCACATGGTCATCAACCCCAGCTGGTACATCCCGCGTTCCATCGTGGTGAACGAATACCTTCCGGTGCTGCGGCGCAACCCCTATGCGCTGAGCTATCTGAAGATCACCGACAGCCGCGGGCGCGAGGTGAACCGTGGCCGGGGATTTGGCCAGTACACCGCGCGCACCTTCCCGTTCTCCATGCGCCAGCCCCCCAGCAACAGCAACGCCCTGGGGCTGGTCAAGTTCATGTTCCCGAACAAGTACAATATCTATCTACATGATACGCCTGCGAAAAACCTGTTTTCGCGCGAACGCCGCGCCTTCAGCCATGGCTGTATCCGTCTGAACGACCCCTTCGATTTCGGCTATGCTCTTCTGGCCAAGCAGACCGAGGATCCGGTTGGCGAATTCCAGCGGTACCTGCGCTCGGGCGCCGAGACGCGCGTGAACCTCGAACAGCCGGTGCCCGTGCACCTGGTCTATCGCACCGCCTATACCAAGCCGACCGGCGGGATGGAGTATCGGGGCGATGTCTATGGACGTGACGCGAAGATCCTGAACGCGCTGCGTGCGGCCGGGGTGGAAATGCCGCAGATCGGCAGCTAAGTGTTGCCCCGTATTCAGGGGGCATCACATGGCATTCACGATCAGACAGATTGCAGAGACGCTGGAGGCGAAAGCCTTCGGCGCCCTTGACCTTGAAATCACCGGCGCGGCCGAACCGGCCACGGCCGGACCCGGCGACTTGGCGCTGGCGATGCAGCCGAAATATGCCGAGGGGCTATCGCAGGGCCAGGCGCAGGCCGCCATCCTGTGGGAAGGGGCTGATTGGCAGGCCATGGGCCTGAAAGCCGCCCTTGTCGTGCCGCGCCCGCGCTATGCCATGGCGCATCTGACCCGGATGATGGACCCGGGCCCCCGGATCGCGCCGGGCATCCACCCGAGCGCGGTGATCGACCCTTCGGCGCAGATCGCCGAGGGCGCGGCCATCGGCCCGCTGGTCGTGGTGGGCGCAAACGTACGGATCGGGCCACGCGCGCGCATCGCCGCGCATGTCAGCATCGAAAACGACAGCCGCATCGGGGCCGACGCGATGATCCTGTCGGGCGTGCGGATCGGCGCGCGGATCGTCATCGGCGACCGTTTCATCGCCCAACCCGGTGCGGTGATCGGTGCCGACGGCCTGTCCTTTGTCACGCCCCAGACCTCGGGGGTGGAACGGGCGCGCCATTCCCTGGGCGACCAGGGCGAGATCCTCGAGCAGAGCTGGACGCGCATCCATTCGCTGGGGTCGGTGAAAATCGGAGACGATGTCGAACTTGGCGCCAATGCCTGCATCGACCGGGGCACCATCCGCGATACCGAGGTGGGAGACGGCTGCAAGATCGACAACCTATGCCACCTGGCCCACAACGTGATCCTGGGGCGCGACTGCCTTCTGGCCGCACAGACGGGTATCGCCGGAAGCACCACCGTGGGCGACCGCTGTGTCTTTGGCGGGCAAAGCGGCGTGGCCGACAACATCTTCATCGGTGACGACGTGATTTCGACCGGCGGCACCAAGATCCTGTCGAACGTGCCTTCTGGCCGGGTAATGATGGGCTATCCAGCGGTGCGGATGGATCAGCATGTGGAAATGTACAAGGCCAGCCGCCGACTGCCCCGCCTGATGCGCGATCTGGGCGGCAAGAAATCGGTTCCAAAGACCGGGCAGAGTGACTAAGTCAGCCTCAGGCGCAACTTGTCCCCGGAGGATGCCATGTCAGACACCATCGAAGACACCGTTATCCGCATCATCGCCGAACAGGCCGTCATCGAACCGTCGGATGTGCACAAGGACCATACCCTGGCCGATCTGGGCATCGACAGTCTGGGGCTGGTGGAATCAATCTTCGCCATAGAAGAGGCATTTGACATACAGGTGCCCTTCAACGCCAACGATCCCAGCGAAAGCGATTTCGACATTTCCTCGGTCGCCGCGATCATCGGCGCGGTGGAACGCCTCGTGCGGGAACAGAAAGACGGATGAAACGGGTTGTCATCACCGGCGCGGGAACAATCAACGCGCTGGGACACAATGTGCCCGATACCCTTGCCGCCATGCGCGAGGGGCGTTGCGGCATCGGCCCGCTTGAATTTCGCGACGTCGAACGTCTCTCGATCCGCATCGGCGGCCAGGTGCGCGGCTATGATCCCGAGGCCGAGTTCAACCGCCAGCAGATTTCCCTTTACGACCGTTTCACCCAATTCACGCTTCTGGCCGCGCGCGAGGCGATCGCGCAATCGGGGCTGAGCTTTTCGGGCGACCTTGCCGCGCGTTCGGGTGTCGTTCTGGGCACCGCCGGGGGCGGGGTGCAGACCTGGGACGAGAATTACCGCGTCGTCTACGAAGAGGGGAAGAACCGCGTTCACCCCTTCGTCGTGCCCAAGCTGATGAACAACGCTGCCGCGTCGCACGTCAGCATGGAATACAACCTCAAGGGCCCGGCCTTTACCGTGGCCACGGCCTGTGCCTCGTCCAACCACGCCATGGGCCAGGCCTTCATGATGATCCGCAGCGGCATGGCGCCGGTCATGGTGACGGGCGGGTCGGAATCCATGCTGTGCTTTGGCGGGGTCAAGGCATGGGAGGGGCTGCGCGTGATGAGCAAGGACGCCTGCCGCCCGTTCTCTCTAGGCCGCAACGGCATGGTTCAGGGCGAGGGCGCGGGGATTTTCGTGTTCGAGGAATACGATCACGCCCGCGCGCGTGGTGCCGAGATCCTGGCCGAGGTGGCGGGTTTCGCCATGACTTCGGACGCCGCCGACATCGTGATGCCCAGCAAGCAGGGTGCGGCCCGCGCGATTGCGGGGGCCATGCGCGATGCGGGCGTGAACCGTGACCAGGTTGGGTACATCAACGCCCATGGCACCGGCACCGCCGCCAATGACAAGACTGAATGCGCCGCCGTGGCCGATGTGTTCGGCCACCACGCCGACACCCTGATGATGAGTTCCACCAAGTCGATGCACGGCCACCTGATTGGCGGCACCGGTGCGGTCGAGCTTCTGGCCTGCATCATGGCCCTGCGTGACGGGGTGATCGCGCCCACCATCGGCTTTGAGGAACCCGACCCCGAATGCGCCTTTGACGTGGTGCCCAACCTGGCCCGCGACGCGCAGGTGGACGTGGTTCTGTCGAACGCCTTTGCCTTCGGCGGGCTGAACGCGGTGCTTGCGCTGCGCCGGGTCTAAGACAGCGCCCCGCCAGAACGAGAAATGCCGCCCCCCGAAGGGCGCGGCATCTGATGCTGGATTGCGGAAGGGTTCAGTTTCCGTTGGCTTCGTTCACCGCGTCATAGCCGGCGGTAAAGCCCGAAAGCGACACCTTCAGCGCGACCTTCTCGTCGGGCGCTGCGGCCGGAACGATGGTCAGCGTTGCGGCGGCGCCAGCCTTGAAGCCGGCCACATCGGCGCTGGTGAACCCGATCCGCGCGAAACAGCCGTTGGCGGCGCAGAAGGTATAGGGATAGCGTTTCGCCTTGCCGCCATCCACGGCCAGGGTCATCTGTGCGGTCAGCAGCGTTTCCAGCGGCGTGATCACCGTGGCACCGGCAGCGGCCTGCTGGCCCTTGGGCAGGCCGAAGATGCTGATCTCGGCCACGGCGTTACCCTGGTCATCCGAAAGCAACTGGTAAAGCTGGCAGGGATCGTCGCCCTCGGCGGCACGCACGCAGCGCACCTCCCAATCGCCATGCTCGGCGGAAATATAGGTCGAGCCGACCCCGCCTTCGCCGTTCGCGCCCACTTCCTCGCCCAGGGCAAGGCCGTTGTCGGTCACGCCATCGGCGGCGGGGGCCTCTTCCTGCGCGGTCGCGCTGTCATCTGCGGGGGTCTCGGTGGACTGGGCCATCGCCATCGGCGCCCAGGCGACCATCGCCACAATACCCAATGTTTTCAAAAGATCAGACATGTTGTTCCCATCACTCAAATCCGGTTCTGGCAGGGATTTAACACGACGCAAAGCCGCTGTCAGGTGCGATTTGCGCGCTGGCGGACAACCACCCATGGCAATCGCTGCGCGTAAAAAAAGGGCCTGTATATACAGGCCCTTTCCTCGCTTTTCTCTCCCTGCCGGACTGGCCGACTTATTCATTGATGGCGACGGTATGAAACTTGTCGGCACCCGTCAACAGGGAAAATTCCAGTTTTTTACGCCGCGTCAAAATGGGCCGGAGTTGAAAAAGGACCGCGCCATGAAGGGCGCGGCCAGTCAGTCAGGGAGGATCGTTCCCGCACTCGGCGCGCGATGCACCGGGGAACAGATCGACACTGGCACAGAATGGTTAATTTTGTATCTTGATCCGCGAACAGGATGAATTGGGGTGCGCGGGTGGCAGAACAGATATTTGTGGGCGGGGGCGGCGAAGGCTATGGCACGCCCCAGGGGTTGCTTCTGAAATATGCCAACCGGCACGGCCTGATCGCCGGCGCGACCGGCACCGGCAAGACCGTGACGTTGCAAATCCTGGCCGAGGGGTTTTCGGCCGCCGGGGTGCCGGTGTTCCTGTCGGATGTGAAGGGCGATCTTTCCGGGCTGGCGCGTGCGGGGTCCGAGGATTTCAAGCTGCATGGCGCATTCTCCGAACGCGCGGCCACCATCGGGTTCACCGACTATGCCTATCGGTCCTTTCCGGTCACCTTCTGGGATCTGTTCGGCAAGGCCGGGCATCCGGTGCGCACCACCGTGGCCGAGATGGGGCCGCTTCTCATCTCGCGGCTGCTGGACCTGACCGAGGCGCAGGAGGGGATCGTCAACATCTGTTTCCGCGTCGCCGACGAGGAGAGCATGGCGCTGCTTGATCTCAAGGATCTTCAGGCGCTGCTGGTCTGGGCCGGAGAGAATGCGAAGGACCTCAGCCTGCGCTACGGCAACGTTTCGACCGCCTCGATCGGGGCGATTCAGCGCCGTCTTCTGGTGCTGGAAAATCAGGGGGGCGCGGAACTCTTCGGCGAACCAGCGCTGGACCTGGCCGATGTCATGGCGGTTGACGATGAAGGGCGCGGGCGGGTCAACATCCTGGCGGCGGATCGGCTGATGTCATCGCCTCGCCTCTACGCCACCTTCCTTCTGTGGCTGCTGAGCGAGCTGTTCGAGGAACTGCCCGAGGTGGGCGACCCCGACAAGCCGAAGCTGGTGTTCTTCTTCGACGAGGCGCACCTGCTGTTTGACGACGCCCCCAAGGCGCTGGTGGACAAGGTGGAACAGGTGGCGCGGCTGATCCGGTCCAAGGGGGTCGGGGTTTATTTCATCACCCAGAACCCGGCGGATGTGCCCGAGGATGTGCTGGGCCAGCTTGGCAACCGGGTGCAGCACGCCCTGCGCGCCTTCACCGCCCGCGACCAGAGCGATCTGCGCAAGGCGGCGCAGACCTATCGCGACAACCCGGCCTTTTCCACCGAAGACGCGATCCGCGAGGTGGGCGTGGGCGAGGCGGTGACCTCGTTCCTGGAACGCAAGGGCGTGCCGGGGATGGTGGAACGCACCCTGATCCGTCCGCCGTCGTCACAGCTTGGCCCGATCACCGATCAGCAAAGGGGCGATGTGATTGCCGCTTCGCCGCTGCGGGGAAAATACGAAACGCGCCTGGACCGCGACAGCGCCTTCGAAATCCTGGCCCGCCGCGCCGAACAGGCCGCGAAAGAGGCGGAGAAGGCCGAGGAAGAGAAGGAGCGCGAGTTTCGCAATGCCCGCCGCTATGATCCGAACCGCGAAACACCAACCCGACGCAGCCGCAAGGCCGATGACAGTTTCGGCGAGGCCATGGCGAAAATGGTGGTGAAAGAGCTGAAGGGCACCACCGGACGGCGCATCGTGCGCGGCATCTTCGGCACCTTGTTCAAGGGACGCTGAGCGCTTCCGTGGCGGTGGGCGGTCGGCCGATCGGGGCATAGCCGCCGGCCGAACCGCATGGCGGGTCAGGGCGTCAGCGTCGTGATGCCCACGGCAGCCGCCCGGGCCAGTTCGGGGTCCAGCGACATGGGGATGTATTCGCCCCGGCGCCAAAGTTCGCCCAGGTCGTCATAGTGGCGCGACAGCGGATGGCCCGATTGCCCGGTTGAAATGATGAACACCGAGCTGTCGGGGTCGGCGAAATCATAGACACCGCGGTATCCGGCGCCATGGACGTTCTGGAACGGATCTGGGTCTTTGCCGCTGGTGCGGCCACGGCGCAGGGTGTTGTCGCCGCCGCTGGTGGATTGGCGGATGTTGGTGAACCAGCGCAGGATCGGCGTTGTGCCAAGGACCGGGTGATCGTGCGTCGCCTCGTGCGCATCGCCCCAGCGCAGGGATTCAAGCGCCGTGCCATAGCGTTCGGAAATCCAGATCAGGGCGGCGTCCAGCGACTGGCGCGCGATGTCCTGGCAGGTTTCCACCGGCGCGCTTTGCAGCACGTCGCACCAGACAGCCGCGCCGCCGGTGTTGCGGAACACCCGTTCGATGAAGACCGGATCGACATGATCGAATTCTTCGGCAAGGGGGCCCAGTTCGTCGCGGATCAGCCGTTCCTGTAGCGCGCGCATCCAGGCCGCATAGATCAGCGGTTCGGGCAGATGTTCGTTCATTTCACCGTTCCAGCCGGCCAGCAGTTCAAGCGCGCGCTGGCGCAGGCGTTCGGGGGTGCCGTCGGGCGCCGGTTCGCCGGTAAACCACAGATCGGCCGCCACCAGCGGCAGCAGCGCGCGCGCCGTCGGACTGACGGTATCAAGCTGCGCCTCGACAAAGCTTTCGCGGGTGTGCACCTCGCGGCTTTGCATCAGGCGGCGCCAGCGCAGCACGCGCTGGGTGTCGCCCCATTCCCAGGACACATGCAGGGGAAAGGGCCGATCCACCGTCTTGTTGTTGGTATTGCCCAGGATGCCACCCTGAGGCGAAACGAACTCCGGGTTGGCCGAATAGGGCAGGCGGCCTTCCCAGCGGTTTTCAGAAAGCCAGCCGGGCGTGGGCATCCGCCCCAGGCTTTGATGATCGTCATGGCGCGCGGGCATCGCGCCGATCACCTTCATGGCGATGTCGGTTTCATCCACCAAGGTCAGGTTCTGCGCGGGGGCGATGAAGCCTTCTCCGGCCTCCATGCCTTCGGCGATGGAACCGGCCTGCATCAGCTCCATCGCGGCGGTCATCGAGGTGTCGGCATCCGACAGCACGGTCCAGGCCACCGAGGCGACGTGGCCCGGCGGCGTGACGGTGCCCAGGTCATAGTGATGGGCGGGCAGGATCGGGCCGTTGTCGCTCCATCGCAGGGTCAGGGTGCGGGGGTCCTGGTCCTTGATGTTCAGGATCGAGGTGCGGGTGCGCAGGGGCGCATAGCCATCGGGCGTCAGCACCTCCTGAGGGTTTTCGGGATTCAGCTTCTCGATATAGACATCCTGATCGTCGACATAGGACGAGGTGATGGCCCAGCCCAGCCGCGCCGACCGGCCCACCAGCACGACAGGCAGGCCCGGGATCGTGGCACCGATCACGCCGCCCGATTGCAGCTCGAGGCGCGCCAGATACCAGATGGTGGGCGCGGTGAACCCGAGATGCGGATCGTTGGCCAGCAGCGTCCCCCCCGAGGCCGAGCGTGACGGCGCCGCCGCCCAGGCGTTCGACGCACCGGCAAAGGCGCGCGGCTTGAAGGGCGAAAGCGGATCGGGGGGCGTGGGATCTCCGGCCGCGTAACGCGGCACATCGGGAAAGAGCGCGGCATATTCCGGCAGGGCGGCAATGCCGGTGCCCGGCGCGTCGGGCAGGATGTCGCGCACCCGGTTGTCGGGCAGCATCAGCGAGGTGCGGGCGCGCAGCACCTCGTTTTCCAGGTGCGAGGAAAGTTGCAGGCCCATCAGCTTGATGATGGCGATGCTGTCGGCGGGCTGCCAGGGGGCGATCTGGGGCGAGAACAGGAAGAATTCGGGCGCGCCACGGCCCCGGGCGCCGTCGTTCACCTGCTCAAGCCAGGCGTTCACACCGGCGGCATAGGCGCGCAGCGCGATCTTGGTTTCCCCCGACTGCGCCTCGAAGGATTGGGTGGCCAGGTTGTAGATGTCCAGACGGCGCAACAGATCGTCGGTGCGCACCGTGCGTTCGCCGAACAGCTCGGACAGACGCCCCTGGGCGGTGCGGCGCAGCATGGTCATCTGCCACAGCCGGTCCTGCGCATGGGCAAAGCCAAGCCCGAAATAGACATCGGCATCCTGGCTGCCGAAGATATGCGGCACATTGGCATGATCGCGCACGATTTCGACAGGCGCCGAAAGCGCCGGTTCGCGGAATGTCGCGCTGTAATCCGGGATCGAGCGGCTGGTGAAGCTGTAGACCACCACCAGCACCAGAAGCAGAAGGCCGGTCAGACCGATGAAGATGCGCAGCAGCCAGCGAAAGAACAGGGACATGAAACCTCGGTTGACCATTGGGAAGCGATGGTTAGGAAGGTCGTAAGCGATTTGAAACCCGGAGGAAAGCAATGACCAAGATAGCGTTTCTGGGACTTGGCGTCATGGGGGCCCCCATGGCGGGCCACCTGGCCAGGGCCGGTCACGACGTATGCGTCTACAACCGTACGTTCAGCAAGGCCGAAGACTGGGTGAAGGCCCACGGCGGGCGCGCCGCCAAGACACCCAAGGCCGCCGCCGAGGGTGCCGATTTCGTGATGGCCTGCGTGGGCAACGACGACGATCTGCGCTCGGTCTGCCGGGGCGAGGAGGGCGCCTTTGCCGGGATGGAAAAGGGCGCGGTCTTTGTCGACCATACCACGGTGTCGGCCCTGGTGACCCGCGAGCTTTACGACCTGGCCGCCGAGACGGGCATCGCCTTCGTGGATGCGCCGATTTCGGGCGGGCAGGCGGGGGCCGAGAACGGCCAGCTTTCCATCATGTGCGGCGGCGATGCGGCAGCCTATGACAAGGCCGAACCGGTGATGGAGGTCTATGCCAAGCTGTGCCGCCGGATCGGCGGGTCGGGGGCGGGCCAGATGACGAAGATGTGCAACCAGATCGCCATCGCGGGCCTGGTGCAGGGGCTGTCCGAGGCGCTGCATTTCGCCGACAAGGCCGGGCTGGACGGGCGCGCCGTGGTCGAGGTGATCAGCCAGGGCGCGGCCGGATCGTGGCAGATGGCCAACCGCTATGAAACCATGCTGGACGACAAATTCGACCACGGTTTCGCGGTGGACTGGATGCGCAAGGACCTGGGCATCTGCCTGGACACCGCCGACGAGAACGGCGCGTCGCTGCCGGTGACGGCGCTGGTCGACCAGTTCTACAAGGATGTGCAGAAGATGGGCGGCGGGCGCTGGGACACCTCGTCGCTGTTCAAGCGTCTGAAGGCGCTGGACTGATCCGGCGGCGCGGGCTGACGCCCGCACGACATGGCTTTGGGGCGCCCATGACGGGCGCCCGGCGCTTCCCCGCCATCGTTGTGGCCGGGGAAAGCGCAGGAGCCTCCGGCGGGGATATTTGAAGACCAAAGATGGGAAGGGCGCGTGTTTTGCGCCCCTCCGGTTCGGGCGGGTCAGCCCGGATCTGGAAGCGTCTTCTTCGGTGTCGGATCGGCCTCGCGCGATTTACGCATGAGCCACCATGCCGCGGCCGAACAGGCCAGGGTGCCCAGGGTCAGGGGCACCGGCGTGCCGTCGAAGGCCAGGCCGATGGGGATGGCGATGAGCACCGCCGTGACGGTGGAGACCCCCGCGACGACAGATGCCCCCATGCCCGCGATATGGCCCAGAGGCTCAAGCGCCAGGGCGTTGAGGTTGCCGAAGGTCAGCCCGGCCATGAAGAAGACCGATACCGCCCAGCCAAGGAACACCGGCAGCGCCAGTGCCGCGGGCATCAGCCCGGCCAGCGTGACCAGCACGATAACCCCCGAAAGGACCGTCTGCGTGGCATAGGCCGTGATGGCCAGGCGCCGCATGCCCAGCCGCATCACCAGCCGCGCGTTCAGCACCGTGCCCAGCCCCGACAGGATGGCGATGCCCATGAAATAGAGCGGGAAGCTGTTGCCCAGACCGAAGGTGATGTCGAAAACCTGCTGGATCGAGCTGAGCATGCCGAACATCTGGCCGAAGCCCAGCGACAGCACGAGGATGTAGAGGCGCACCATGGGGTTGGCCAGCACCTCGATGAAGGCGCTGCGCAGGGGGGCAAGGTGGAAGGGTCGGCGCTGATCGACGGGCAGGGTTTCGGGCTGGCGCAGCATCATCCAGAGGGCGCCTGTCATCGCGAAGATCACGAAAAGGCCAAAGATTGATCGCCAGCCGAAAAGCCCGATCACCTGTGCGCCGATGAAGGGGGCGATGGCGGGAATGACGATGAAGATCATCATCACGAAGGACAGGATCTGTGCCATGCGGCGGCCCTGGTAGAGATCGCGGATCATCGCCGAGGACACGACGCGCGGCCCCGAGGCGCCCAGCCCCTGGACCAGCCGCGCGGCCAGCAGGGTTTCCAGCGTCGGTGCGAAGACCGCCGCGATGGCCCCCAGGGCATAGAGCGCGAAGCCCAGCAGCATGGTGGTGCGCCGCCCCAGCGTGTCTGAGAGCGGCCCGGCCACGAAGGTGCCGATTCCCATGCCCAGCACGAAGGTTGTGAGAATGAGCTGGGCGTTGTTGGGCGCCTCGGGGGTCAGCTGGGCCGCGATCTCGGGCAGGACCGGCAGCATCGAATCGATGGAGAAGGCCACGGTGGCCATCATCATTGCCATCAGCGCGACGAATTCCCCCTGGCGCAGGGCGCGCGTCGGGGCCGTCATGACGCATCCGCCGCCTGGGCGGCAATATCGTCGAGCACCTGGAGCCAGAGATCGGTGGATTGCGCGCCGGGCAGCACATGGGCGTTGGCCAGCACGAAGGTCGGCACGCCGGAGACGCCACGTTCGCGGGCATGGGCATCGCGGGCGCGGATGTCATCGGCATCGGCGTCGGTGTTCAGAAGCCGTGCGATCAGGTCGCGGTCGAGCTCGATCTTCTCGGCGATGTCGAGCAGGACGCCGGTGTCGCCGATATCGCGCCCTTCGCGGAAGTACCCGTTCAGCAGCGCGCTTTTCGCCGCCGTCTGCCGGCCCTCCAGCCCGGCCCAATGGATCAGGCGATGGGCGTTCAGGGTGTTGGGCGTGCGGGTGATTTTGGACCAGTCGATGGAGATGCCGGCCTTTTCGGCGGCCTCTTCGATCTGGGCATAGACGCGCACCGCGGCCTCCTTGCCGCCGAACTTGGCCTCGAGATAGGCGCGCCGCTCCATGCCTTCGGGGGGCATGTCGGGGTTGAGTTGGAAGGGGTGCCATTCGATGTGGAAGGGATGGTCGGGGCGTTGCTCCAGCGCGCGGTCAAGCCAGGTCTTGCCGATCAGACACCAGGGGCAGATCGGGTCGGACAGGATATCGAGTTTCACGGATGTCATTGCGGCTCCTTTCGGGATGGCGCCCTCCTACGCCTGTCCTTGGGGAGAGTCACGCCGGGTGGTGCAAGGGTGATCCGGCGGAGCGGGCTGACGCCCGCACGACATGTTTTGCGGGCGCGCGTGGCGGGCTGCGGGTAAGGTTATCGGGCGTGGTGAAGGCTGATGCGCAGGGACGCCTTCGGCGAGAGTATTTGGTGCAAGAAAGAAAAGGGCGCGGTGTGATCCGCGCCCATTTCACGGGTTCAGTCTTCCCACCACCAGGTATCGGGCTGGAAGCCTTGCCAATCGCCGTACATCGGGATGGTGTCGGGATATTTCAGCTGTCTGGCGTGGGCCAGGAAGGAAACGGGATCGTACCAGATCGGGATGACGTAGCGCCCCGAGGTGAGCACCCGGTCAAGGGCGCGGGTGGCGTTGATGAAACCCTCGCGGTCGGGGGCGTTCAGCATCGCGTCGATCATCGCCTCGGCGGCGTCGCTTTTCATGCCCATCCAGTTGCGCGAACCTTCGGTATCGGCGGCCTTTGACCCCCAGTAGAGATATTGTTCGTTACCCGGGCTGAGCGAGAGGCCGATCAGGTGATAGGCCATGTCGAAATCGAAGCGGTTGGTGCGTTCCTTGTACTGAGCGGTATCGGCGGTGGTGATCGTGGGGGTGATGCCCATGCGTTTGAGGGCCGAGAAATAGAGATCGACGATCTGCTGGGGTTCGTTCGCGCCCTGTTTCAGCAGGATTTCAAAGGTGAAGGGCATTCCCTCGGCGTTCTTCATCTGGCCGTTCTGGATGGTCCAGCCGGCCTCGGCCATCATGTCGATCGCGCTTGCAATGCCCTTGCGGTTGCGTTCCGAGCCATCGCTGACGGGCATCTCGTAGCCGTCGAGCGCGCCGGGCAGCAGGCTGTCGCTGAAGGGGGCGAGAAGGCTGCGCACCGGTTCGGGGGCGGGGCCGTCTTCCATCCCGAGGACCGAGTTGGCGAAATAGGAGGTGATGCGCGGGTTCACGCCGCCGTTCAGGGTCTGGTTGATGAATTCGAAGTTGAAGGCGCGGATCAGCGCCTCGCGCACGCGCCAGTCGGCGAACTGGGGCTTGCGGGTGTTCATTACCAGCCCCTTGAGCCCGGCGGGGCGCTTGTGCGGGATTTCCGATTTCACCACGTCACCCGATTGAACCGCCGGGAAATCGTATTGGGTATTCCACTTTTCGGCGTTGGTTTCGCGCATGGTGTTCAGCAGGCCGCCCTTGAAGGCCTCGAACATGGCGGTGCCGTCGCCGAAGAACTCCATGCGGATTTCATCGAGGTTGTTGGTGCCCTTGCGGAAGGGCAGGTCGGCGCCCCAGTAATCGGGATCGCGTTTCAGCGAGACGTAGCGGCCCGGTTCGTAGTCGGCGATGACGTAGGGCGCGCTGCCGATGGGGATGTCATCGATTCCGCTGGCTGCGAAATCCTTGCCCTCCCATTGGGCCTTTTTCAGGATCGGGCGCATGCCCATGATCAGTGCCAGTTCGCGGTCGGGCACGTTGAAGGTGAAGCGGACCGAACGTTCGCCGGTCTGTTCCATCTTCTCGACCTTGCTCCAGGTGCCGTGGTACTTGGGGTGGCCCTCGGTACCCAGGGTCTCGTAACTCCACATCACGTCTTCCACGGTGACGGGGCTGCCGTCAGAGAATTTCGCGGCGGGGTTCAGGGTGAATTCCACCCAGGTGCGGTCTGGGTCCGTTTCGACCGATTCGGCCAGAAGGCCGTAGAGCGTGAAGGGTTCATCATAGCTGCGCCCCATCAGCGTCTCGAAGGCGAGGAACTGAAGCTGCCAGGGGGTGGAGCCCTTGAGGATGAAGGGATTGAGGGAATCGAAGCTGCCCACCTCGCCCTGTACGATGCGCCCGCCCTTGGGGGCATCGGCGTTGACGAAGGGTAGCGACACAAAATCCGGTGGGTTGGCGGGCTCTCCATACATAGCGATGCCATGTTTCGGTTCGGCCAGGGCCATCCCGCCAGCCAGGGTGGCCACCAGGGCAAGGGCGGAATTGCGCAGGAAATGGAAACGATGAATGCTCATCTTCGGGTTTGTCCTTTCGTTCCCTCGGGTCTGACCCGACCCTAAGCAGGTCTGCCAAGTGTTTCAAACTTTTAGCTTGGATGCCGGAACGTAATTGGGTATAAAGGCGTCACTGCTCGATAGGTTTCTTGCCTGTATGAAACCTGCCTCAATAACTTGACGCCCGCCTTGTGCGGGCGTTTTTTTTCGTTTGATCCGGCAGGTTTGTCCGGCGTTCTGCATGTACGGCCAATGGCGCAGCCGCGCTGAAACGCCTTTTATCCTTGATGATCCGCTGTTTTCCACCGGTGGCGTGCGCCCGTGGCAGGACGCCGGTGATGTGCGCCTGTCTCATGTCTCGGAGCGCGGCGCAAGTGCCTGATGGCGCGTCGAATCGACCCTGCGAATCCCCCGCGATCACAATGGTGTCGTGCCCCATGGCCATTGCGGCGATGGGCGCTAGGATGCGCATAAGGGATTTCACGCAGGAGCTGACATGCAACTTTCAGGCAAGACCGCCATCATCACCGGATCAAACTCGGGCATCGGGTTGGGCATCGCGCGCGAACTGGCGCGGGCCGGGGCCGATGTGGTGCTGAATTCCTTCACCGACCGCGACGAGGATCACGCGCTGGCCCGCGAGATCGCCGAGGAAACAGGGGTGACGGCCCGCTATATCAAGGCCGACATGAGCAAGGGCGAGGAATGCCGCGCCCTGATCGAACAGGCCGGTCGCTGTGATATCCTGGTGAACAATGCCGGCATTCAGCATGTCGCGCCCATCGACGCGTTTCCGACCGGCAAGTGGGACGCGATCATCGCCATCAACCTGACCAGCGCCTTTCACACCACGGCCGCCGCCCTGCCGATGATGCGCAAGGCCGGATGGGGCAGGGTGGTGAACATCGCCAGCGCCCATGGTCTGACCGCCAGCCCCTATAAATCGGCCTATATCGCAGCCAAGCACGGCATCGTGGGACTTTCGAAAACCGTCGCGCTGGAAACCGCGCAGGAGCCGATCACCTGCAATGCCATCTGCCCCGGCTATGTCCTGACGCCGCTGGTTGAATCGCAGATCCCCGATACCATGAAGGAATACGACATGGACCGGGAGACCGTCATCAAGGAGGTCATGCTCAAACGCCAGCCTTCGAAGGAATTCGCGACCGTCGAACAGATGGGCGGCACCTGCGTGTTCCTCTGTTCGGATGCGGCGGCCCAGATCACCGGCACCACCATCAGCGTCGATGGTGGCTGGACCGCATTGTGAGCGTAAAGCGTATCAACCTGGCGCTTCAGGGGGGCGGCGTTCACGGCGCCTTTACCTGGGGCGTTCTGGACAGGCTGCTTGAGGAAGGGCGGATCGAGATCGCCGGCATTTCCGGGACCTCGGCGGGGGCACTGAACGGTGCCGCACTGAAGGCCGGGCTGGTGGCCGGGGGGCGGCAGGGCGCGCGCGACAATCTTGACTGGCTTTGGAGCAAGGTCAGCGGGCTGGACGACATGAAGGTGGCCGACTGGCTGTCGTCGCTGGCCATGCCCACCGACATGTTCAGCGCCATGCTCGAGATGTCGCCCGCCTATCTCATGCTGGATGCCGCGACCCGCGCCGCCAGCCCCTATTCCTTTGGCACGGGGATCGAGAACCCCCTGCGCCGGATTGTCGAACAGATGGACTTTGCCAATGTCTGTGCCGATGAGGGCCCCGAGCTGTTCATCGGGGCCACCAATGTGCGCAGCGGCAAGATCAAGGTGTTCAGCGGCGACGCGATCACCACCGATGCGATCCTGGCCTCGGCCTGCCTGCCGACGCTGTTCCGCGCGGTCGAGATTGACGGCGCGGCCTATTGGGATGGCGGTTACACGGGCAATCCGGCGCTTTATCCGCTGTATGAAGACCGGTTTCCCGACGACATCGTGGTGGTGAACATCAACCCCATCGAACGGGCGTCGATCCCGGTCACCCCCCAGCAGATCGTCAACCGCATCAACGAGATCAGCTTCAACACCTCGCTCCTGCGGGAGCTGCGGGCGGTGCATTTCGTCCAGCGCCTTCTGGATGAAGGCCGCATGCCGCCGGGCACCATGAAGCGCGTGCTGGTTCACATGATCGCGGACGATGCCCTGATGAACGATCTGGGGGTCGCGACGAAAACCGTGGCAACCCCGGTGATCGTGTCGCGGCTGCGGGCGGCGGGGCGTGGGGCGGCCGACCGGTTCCTGAGCGCCCATCTGGACGATCTGAACACGGTCGGCACCGTCGATCTGAAACAGATGTTCGGCTAGGCGCCTATTCCGCCGCCCGGTCGGGCAGCTTCAGGGGCGGGGCCGCCTTGGGCGTGGGATAGACAAGGCCAGCGGAAATCACCAGCTTGGCCGCATCCTCGACCGACATGTCCAGCTCGATCACCTCGGAGCGCGGCACGAACAGCAAAAACCCCGAGGTCGGGTTGGGCGTGGTGGGCAGGAACACCGAGATCTTGCCCTGGTCCGCGGGAATCCGCGCCTCGATCTCGCCCTTGGCATCGGTGGAGACAAAAGCGATGGCCCAGATGCCCCGGCGGGGATATTCGATCAGGCAGGCCTTGTCGAACGAGGTGTCGGTCTGGGCAAAGACGGTTTCCGCGATCTGTTTCAACCCGTTATAGACCGATCTTACCACCGGCATGCGATCGACGATGCCCTCGCCCCAGCGGATCAGCGACCGCCCGATCAGCCCCTTGGCCATCCAGCCGACGATCACCGTGAAGATCAGGAAGATCACCACGCCCACACCGCGCAGGTTGATGCCGATATAGGTTTCCGGCTTGAACTGATGGGGCACGAAGGGCAGCACCCAACTGTCGATCCAGCCGACGACGGACCAGATCAGCCACATGGTCAGCGCAATGGGCGCGATCACCACCAGACCGGTCAGAAAGCTGGCGCGCAGGCTGCCGAAGAGGGGGCGTCGCCGCTTGGAATCGTGTTCGTCGTTATGTCCGGGTGTCATCTGGAACCGTTGTAATCGCTGCCCATGCTATCTAGGGGCTCGACGGGCGTCGCGCAATGTCACAGCGGTGCTTGTCAGGACTGGCGGCGCAGGGCGCTGATTTCGCGGGCAATTTCCGAGGCCAGCCGCGCATTGTTCAGCACCAGCGCGATATTGGCGCGCAGGGACTGGCCCTCGGTCAGTTCGAATATCCGCGCCAGCAGGAAGGGCGTGACCGATTTCGCGCCGATGCCCTGGGCCTCGGCCTCTTGCACCGCCTGGGCAATGATCGGCGAAAGTTCGGCCGCGGGAATCTCCTCGTCCCGGGGGATCGGGTTGGCGATCAACTGCCCGCCGGGCAGACCCATCCGCCCCCGGATCACATGCGCCGCGGCAATATCGCCGGCGCCATCCATGCGCAGCGGCGCCGCAAGATCGGATTCGCGCGACCAGAAGGCCGGGAAACTGTCCTGCCCATAGGCGATGACCGGAACGCCCAGCGTTTCCAGCACCTCAAGCGTCTTGGGCACGTCGAGAATGGCCTTGGCCCCGGCGGCCACCACTGTCACCGCCGTCTGCGCCAGTTCCTGAAGGTCGGCCGAAACGTCGAAGCTGCGCTCGGCCCCGCGGTGGACACCGCCAACCCCGCCAGTGGCGAAAACCTCGATCCCGGCCAGCCGGGCGGCGATCATGGTGGCGGCAACCGTGGTGGCGCCGGTGCCACCGGTGGCCACGCAGGCGGCCAGATCGGCGCGCGACAGCTTGGCCACCGATTGCGCCTGGCCCAGGGCGGTCAGTTCGCTCTCGCTCAGCCCGATGTGAATGGCACCGGCGATCACGGCGATGGTGGCGGGAACGGCGCCCATGTCGCGCACGGTCTGTTCCACCAGCATCGCGGTTTCCACGTTCTGCGGATAGGGCATGCCGTGGGTGATGATCGTGCTTTCAAGGGCGACGATGGGCAGGCCACCTTCGCGGGCCTCTTCGACTTCGGGGGAAAAACGCAGGGGAAGCGACATCAGAGGGAAACTCCTGAAACATATTCGGCCGCCGCGCCCAGGGCGCGGTGCAAGGCATCCTGTGGCGGCGCACCGCCCAGATCGGCCGCCATGTGGGCGGCCATGAAGGTATCGCCGGCGCCGGTGACGCGGGCAACGGTGATCGGCGGGGGCAGGGCGGTCAGCACGCCGCTGGCGTCCGCCATGGCCGCCATCGAACCGCCATCGGTCACCAGCACCCGGTGCGCGCCGCGTTCGATCAGCGTGGCGGCGGCGCTGGCGGCATTCGTGAACGGCGTCTGCGCCAGGATGCCGGCCTCTTCCAGGTTGACATAGAAGGTGGCGTTCGGATGGTCGAACAGCCCCGCCAGGCGTTCGGCCTTGCCGGGGGACGCGGGGGCGACGCGCAGATCGGCGGCGCGAAACAAGGGGCTCAGCGCGATCTGGCTCAGCAGGTCGATGGTAAGGTTGCCGTCCAGCGCGATCATCCCGCCGAAGGGCGCATCGGCGGTGCCCAGGCGCCCGTCGCCAAGGGGTGCCAGGATGGCATCGCCCGCCGCCTCAAGCGTGTGGGCATCGGCAATGGCGGCGACCAGGCCGCCGGCCCCCTCGATGGCCATGTAAAGATCGGTGGGCAGGCTCTCGGGGCGGTGGACGTGATCGGTGACCATGCCAAGGCCGGCGCAGGCGGCCAAAAGCTCGTCCCCCTCGGCATCGCGGCCCACGGCGCTCAGAAGCACGGGCGTCAGATCGAAGCGGCGCAGGGTCATCGCGATGTTCATGGCAACGCCACCGGGCAGGCGCGTGATGCGCCCGGCCACGTCCGAGCCCAGCCGCATCGGGGTGGCGGTGCGGCCGATGATGTCCCACAGGACGGAACCGATGCAAAGGATGTCAGGCGTGTTCATCCGGCGGTTTTGCAGCAGCCCGCCCCCTGGCGCAAGATGGCGGACGCTACGCCATCCGAGTATTTTCGCAACGAAGAAGCCGGTCCGCGACGGTCGGGTTTCTTTCTTGCCCAAGTACTCCCGCCGGAGGCGTCCTGCGGTTTCCTGCATCGCCGCCCTTGCACATGGCGCGCAACCGGTGTATCGCGCCCCCACTTCACAGGTGGGGCTTGGGCCTGACGGGGAGACATCCCGTTACGGTCCGCCGGTTGAGCGTATGCTCTGATGGCCCTGCCGAGGCGCAAACCGGAAAAGGAAAATGGACATGGCGCTCCCCGATTTCTCCCTGCGTCAGCTTCTGGAAGCTGGCGTTCACTATGGTCACCAGACTCAGCGCTGGAACCCGCGGATGCAGGAATTCATCTACGGCGACCGCAACGGCATTCACATTCTCGACCTGACCCAGACGGTTCCGATGCTGGACCAGGCGCTGAAGGTCATCCGTGACACCGTCGCCAAGAACGGCCGCATCCTGTTCGTCGGCACCAAGCGTCAGGCACAAAAGCCCATCGCCGACGCCGCCGAGAAATGCGCGCAGTACTACATGAACCACCGCTGGCTGGGCGGCACGCTGACCAACTGGAAAACCGTTTCCCAGTCGATCAACCGCCTGAAATCCATCGACGAGAAGATGGAGCAGGGCGCCGAGGGCCTGACCAAGCGCGAACGCCTGAGCATGGAGCGTGACCAGGCCAAGCTGAACGCATCGCTGGGCGGTATCCGCGAAATGGGCGGCGTGCCCGACCTTCTGTTCGTGATCGACGTGAACAAGGAAGACCTGGCCATCGCCGAAGCCAAGAAGCTGGGCATTCCCGTGGTTGCCGTGGTCGACTCCAACTGCTCGCCCGATGGCATCGACTATATCATCCCCGGCAACGACGACGCCGCCCGTGCCATCGCGCTGTACTGCGATCTGGCCGCGCGCGCCGCACTTGACGGCATGTCCGCCCAGATGAGCGCCGCCGGCGTCGACATGGGCGCCATGGAAGAAGCCGCCGTCGAAGAGGTTCTCGCCGAGCAGCAGGCCGCCGAGACCCCCGTGGGCGACACCGAGATGACCCAGGCCAACAGCGGCATCGCCAAGGATGCCCCCTATGACCTGGACAACAAGCCCGCAGACCAGAAGGCCTGAGCCTTTGGCGCGCCGCATGCCGGCGCGCCTGTCACTACATTGTCATCGAAGCGGGCCATGCCTCCTGCTTCGATCCCGACACGTTTCATGAAGGAGAGCCACGCCATGGCAATCAACGCTGCTCAAGTGAAAGAACTGCGCGACACCACCGGTGCCGGCATGATGGACGCCAAGAAGGCGCTGACCGAAACCGATGGCGACATGGAAGCCGCCGTCGACTGGCTGCGCACCAAGGGCCTGGCCAAGGCCGCCAAGAAATCGGGCCGCACCGCCGCCGAGGGCCTTGTTGCCGTCAAGGTGGATGGTGGCAAGGGTATCGCCGTCGAGGTGAACTCGGAAACCGATTTCGTCGGCAAGAACGCCGAGTTCCAGAAGATGGTCAGCGACATCGCCGATGTTGCCCTGACCGTCGACAACGTCGAGGCGCTGAAGGCGGCCGAGATCAACGGCAAGCCCGTTGAAACCGTCATCACCGACGCCATCGCCAAGATCGGTGAGAACATGTCGGTGCGCCGCATGTCGTCGATCACCGGTGAAACCGTCGTGTCCTACGTCCACAATGCCGCCGCCGAAGGCATGGGCAAGATCGGCGTGCTGGTCGCGCTGAACGGTGCGGACAACGGCATCGGCAAGCAGATCGCCATGCACATCGCCGCCACCAACCCCGCTTCGCTGTCGGAAGAGGATCTTGATCCTGCCGTCGTCGAAAAGGAAAAGACCGTGCAGATGGACATTGCCCGCGAAAGCGGCAAGCCGGAAGCCGTGATCGAGAAGATGATCGTCGGGCGGATGAAGAAATTCATGTCCGAAGTGACCCTGCTGAACCAGGCATTCGTCGTGAACCCCGACCTCACGGTCGAGGCCGCCGCGAAAGAAGCCGGCGTGACCGTCACCGGTTTCGTGCGCCTGGAAGTGGGCGAAGGCATCGAAGTGGTGAAAGAGGATTTCGCCGCCGAGGTTGCCAAGGCCGCCAAGGGCTGAGCCCTAAGCAACAGCATTCGGGAAAGGCGCGTCGTCATGGCGCGCCTTTTTTGCGTTTGGGGGGCGGGCAGAAGGGTGCCCCCCGATCCCTCCCGATCAATAACAGGCGCATCGGGGGGCTGTTCCATGGCCGAAATGCCACCACAGGCGGAACGCCATCCTTTTCGCAATTTCGCGTGGGCACGGGAAGCCGGGCGGCCATTGCTGACAGGCTTTGTCACGAAACGCGGGGATGTTGGCCCGTAAGCGGTGCGCTCAACGCTCCACGACGAAAATCTGGTTCTGGAAGGATGCCTTCAGAACGGCCTGGGCGGTGGTTTCCACGTCCAAAGCCTCGCGCGCAAGGCGCAGGTGCTTTTCGACGGTTGCGGCGGTCAGGCCCATGATCTCGGCGGCGTCCTGGGTTGTCTTGCCGTCGCGCACCCATTCCAGCGCCTCGCGCTGGCGTTTCGTCAACTGGCGCGCGGGGGTGGAGTAGGGGAGCTGGATCAGCTTCAGGTGCGCCACGTTGTTCATCACCGTGATGTCGCGGCCGTGCTCGCTCCAGATCTCCTCAACCTCGTCCTGGCTCATGCCGCGGCGGGCCGTCAGCGCGATGGCGCCCTTGTTGCGGATCGAGGCGTCACGAAAGCTGATGGAATAGCCCGCCGTCACGCCGTGCGACAGGTTGAAGGCGACGACCTTTCGTTCGCTGGGGGTCAGGCTGTCGGCATTGTTGGCCCACCAGCCCCAACTGCAGGCGCCGTTGTTGTTCAGCGCCCAGTGCACCATCGGGGCATGGAAATACAAACCACCGTTCATGAACTTGTCGGCATACTCCGGGTCATGGTTCGTCATGATCAGGAAATCCTCGCGATCCCCGAAACCCGTTGCCGTCCGGAACCGCGTGAAGCCATAGAGCAGCCGGTCAAAGCCATAGCTCAGCATCTTGTCGCAGTGCAGTTGCCACACATCCTCGACCGAGGTGGCTTCGACAATCCGTTCCAGGTGATCGATCATGGATCTTTCTCCGCCAGGTGATCTGCCATCGCCTCGAGAGCAAGGGTATAGCCGCGCGGCCCGAAGCCACAGATCACGCCGATGGCGACCCGGGCGATATAGGACTGGTGGCGAAACGCCTCGCGGGCGTGGACGTTGGACAGGTGCAGTTCGATCGTGGGCAATTCCGCCGACGAAATCGCGTCCATCAAGGCGATGGAGGTGTGGGTATAGGCGCCGGCGTTCAGGATCATTCCCTGATGCTTGCCGCGCGCCGCGTGGATCAGATCCACCATGCCGCCTTCGTGGTTGGTCTGCTCGAACTGGATCTCAAGGTTCAGGGGGCCCGCAGCCTCGCGGCACTGCTGCTCGACCTCGGCCAGGGTGGTATGCCCGTAGACCTGGGGTTGGCGCTGGCCCAGGAGATTCAGGTTGGGACCGTTCAAGATCAAGACCGATGGCATCTGTTGCTTTCCTATACTGTGCCATTGCAATTAGCCGCGCGCCCGCCACGCTGTCGAGACCGTTTGGCCGGAAATCACGACGCAGGGGTGACAAATCCGATCGAAGGATCGGCTTTGTCCTTGTATAGCACGGCCTTGTCAGGGGTTCATCAGTGTTTCGTCACGTCTAAAATACACATAATACCGATTATTAAGATTCTGTTAACCCACCGAGCGGCCCCCCTTCAGGCCAGTTTTGCAAGGATCGCGTCGGTCGTGGTGACCGTTGCGACGTTCTGCATCGCATAGTTGATGGATGCCGCGTGCCAGTCGGCGTTCATCGACGAACAGGCATCTTCGGGCACGATGACGCGAAACCCCTTGTCAGCGGCGGTACGTGCCGTGTGTTCGACGCTCATGTTCGTCCAGGCGCCGCAGTTGATGATCGTGTCGCGCCCGCCGTGGTGCAGATAACTTTCCAGACGGGAGGTTTCCCATGCGCTCATCGACATTTTCTCGACAATCAGATCGCCGGGCTGCGGTTCGATGCCCGGTGCCGGTTTCACGCCCCAGGTGCCGCGCACCAGCGCGTTCTCGCCCTTGAGCCCGCGCATCAGGTCGGCGTGCTGCGCCAGGTACGGATGCCCCGGTTCACAGACCATCCAGACATGCACCACCATCACGCCCTGTGCCCTTGCCGCCGCCGCCAGCCGCGCCGCATTGGCCAGCACCTTCTGGCTGCGGGCGTGCTCCGGCGAACCCGATGCCGCAAAGGCGCCGCCGTCGATGATCACGTCGTTCTGAAGATCCTGCAAGATCAAGGCGCTACGCGACGCAATGATGGGTTGTTCCACCGGGTGCGTTATCAGCGAAGGTGCTGCCGGGACGGTTTGCGGAGCCTGCGCCTGTACCCGACGTGGCGGTTGCACAACCGGATACATGAAGGGTTCGTCGCGCCCCTTCGCCCGCGTCTGCACCGAATAAAGCGAGGTCATGGCGCAGAGGTACAGCGTGCTCCAATCCGGGCCGCCCCAGTGGAAATTCGCCACCATCTCGGGACAGGAAATCTTGCCGATCAGCTCTCCATGGAAGGAATAGACCCAGATCCCCCCGGGCGCGGTGACGTAAAGGTTGCCCTTGCTGTCGGCCTTCATTCCGTCGGGCACGCCGGGTTTCAGATCGTCCTTGATGCCACCGGCGAAGACCCGGCCATTCTCAAGCCGCCCGTTCACCACGTCGAACATGCGGATGTTCGCCTGATCGGTATCGTTCACCCACATCCAGCGCTGACACGGTGAAAAGCATAGGCCATTTGGCTGTGAAAACAGGTACTTGTCTACCACAAGTTCAGGTTCTGCACCAGGCTGGTGACCGGGTGGAAGACGGTAGACGCCCTGAAAGCCCAGTTGCGTCGGACGCGGCACGCCGAAATGTTCCAGCCGGCCATAGGTGGGATCGGTGAACCAGATCGCGCCGTCATTGCCGACGACAATATCGTTGGGGCTGTTCAACTCGCGCCCCTGGAAATGCGAACACAGCACCTCGCGCGTGCCATCCGGGCGCAGCCGCACCACCGACGAGGTGGCATGTTCGCAGACCAGCAGGTTCAACCCGGCATCATAGGTCATGCCGTTGCCCTTGTTGCTGGGCCTTGCGATTTCACGCACGCCCTGCCCCGGCACGTACTGACGCCGCACGTCGCCCGGCATGTCCGAGAAGATCAGCGATTGATCCACCGGATGCCACAGCGGCCCCTCGGTAAAGATGAACCCGGTGGCCAGCTGGCGCACCGGTTCGTGTTCGTCGATGATGGCGCGGAAGCTGTCGGAGATGGCAGTGTGGCCCATGGCTCAGACCGGGAACCAGGGGCGGTCGGGCAGCGTCTGGGTCAGCGGCCCCGGCACCGTCATGCCAAGCCGCCCGACAACCTTCTGGCGCTCGATCTTGGCGGGCTTGTCGTGGATGGGCAGAAGGAAAGTGTAGTTGTTCAGCAGCTTCTTGATCGCGCCCTTCTCCTCGCGTTTCGACTGGCTGTGGTTGCCGGTGACGCGCGGTTCCATCCAGTTGTTGGTGTAGACATGGTTCACGATCTGGTCGTTGAAATCATAGATCACGTCGCCACAGATACAGGCCAGGCCCTCGGCGGTCTCCACCACCACGTTCATGCTGCCCTCGGTGTGGCCACCGGCATATTCGCACCAGACGCCGGGAATGATCTCTTCCGCCGTGGTGATGTCGAGGTCGAGGAAACGCATCGCCTCGGGCTCATAGATGCGGTCCACCAGGTGCTTGATGTCGGGCTTTGGGTATTGCGGAAACATAATGCCGCTGACCGAAAACTCCATCTCGCGCCGGTTGATGACGACGGTGGTGTTCATCGGAAACTTGTCGTCCTGCCCGGCGTGGTCGATATGCAGGTGGGTGTGCAGGATATAGCGGATATCGCCCAGCTTCAGCCCGTGCTTGGCCAGCTGGTTTTCGATCATGTTGTCGTGGAATTGCAGCCCCCGCATCCCCAGGCTTTCCATGATCGCATTGTCGCGGTAGCCGGTATCGACCAGGACCGGATATTCGCCCCCGGTGATCAAGAAGCCGTAAACCGGCACCCGGCGCACCCGACCGCATTCATGGCCCAGAACCAGGAACGAGGTTTCCAGTTCGATGTCGCCATAATCGAGAACGTGAATTTGCAAGGCCATGCTGCCCCTCCCTAGATGCCGTAGACACGGGCGGCCGTGTCGTTGAAGATTGCGGATTGTTTCTTTTTGCTCAGTGATTTGGCGCCCGATCTGAAGGCGTTGAACAGCTCGGTATAACTGGTCCAGAGCTTTTCGATGGGAAAGTTGCTGCCGAACATGCACCGCTCGGCGCCGAAGATGCCTTCGGTGGTCACGATCATCTCTTCGATGAAATCGGGATCGTTGCGGTGGATGAAGGTGCCAAAGGCGCTGAGCTTTGTCACCACGTTCGGGCAATCGGCCAGCGCCTTCATCCCGTCCTGCCATTGCTTGCGCCCTGAGTCCGACAGATCCTCAAGCATTCCGGCATGTTGCAGGATGAAGGTGATGTGAGGACAGGCACGGGCCAGGTCCACCGCGCCCGCCATCTGCGGCGCAAAGACCTGAAGATCGAAGGACCAGCCGTAATCCCCCAAACGGGCGATGTTCTTCTGCACCGTTTCATCGCGGCACAGGTCGGGGTCGCGGGCAAAGCGGTAGGTCGGATTCTCATGCCAATGCAGTTGCTGACGAATGCCGCGCATGCGGTTGTATTTCTTCAACTTGTCCAGCTGGTCGCGCACATCGCCAGTGGTGAAATCGGCATAGCCGACGATGGCATCGGGCAACCCGTGTTCCTCGCCTTGCTCCTGCACCCAGGCCGCCTCGTCCATGAACCAGTTGGGCGCCCAGTTGGCCTGGACGTAAACCGATTTCCCGATGCCCGTTCCGGCGATGTCGGCCAGGTATTCGCGGGTGGTGTAATCGCGCATGATTGCGCGGTAGGGTCCGAAGATGCGCGGCTGTTCGGGGCCAAGCAGCCAGGGCAGATCCTTTTGCAGCCAGATGTGGTGATGGGCATCGATCATGCGGCACGCCTCAGGTTCAGGATGTGGTCGGTGATGGCGGCGGTATCGGCGCCGTCGGCCAGGGTATCGATCAGTGGCAGGATCGCCTTGAGACCTGCGGTTTCCGGGGCATAATCCGGATCGCGGGCCAGCGGCGTCAGCCAATCGAGCCGCCAGGCGATGCGCGACAGCCGCGCGACAGCATCCACCATCGCCGCCGGATCGCCCCGCTCCAACCCGTCGGACAGCACGATCACGGCAGCCCCCCGCGCAAAGCCGGCAAAGCGCGGCACTGCCAGATAGGTGGCCAGCGCCTCGCCGATCCGCGTTCCCCCGTCGAAATCGGCGATCAGCGCCCCTGCCCGCTCCAGCGCCTGGGCCTTGTCGGCGGGGCGCAGGGCGGCGGTGACACGGGTCAGCCGGGTGCCGAGGGTGAAGACCTCGGCGCGGTCGGCCACCTGCACCACGGCATGGGCCAGCCGCAAAGAGGCTTCGGAACGTTCCTTCATCGACCCCGACACGTCGATCAGCAGCAGTACCCGCCGCTGACGCGTCTTGCGGCGGGTTTCGAACAGGCGCAGCACATCGCCTTCGCGCCTTGCCGCCTCGCGCAGGATGCGGCGCATGTCCATCCGGGTGCCCCGGTTGGCTCGCTGGCGCCGATAGGACAGGCGACGCGGCAGCGCGCCCGGCACCTCGCGATGAAGTTGCACCAGCGCGGCGTCATCGTCGCGCGTGGCCAGTTCGCGCCGGCCCAGCCGTTCGGCCGTCACCGCCTCGCCGCCCACTTCGCTTTCGTCCTGGCCAACCTCGATCTCCTGCGTCTCGCCCGTCGGCTCGAAGGCCTCGACGCTGTCATCCTCGCCCTCGGCGGGTGCGGCGACCGTCTGGCCCAGGAAGATCGCGCGAAACAGCGCGTCATATTCCGCAAGCCGTTCAGGCGGCACCGAAAACAAGGCCCGCCCTGCCCGCCAGACATCGGTCAGATCGCGGGGGCCAAGCACGCCCACCGCTTCGATGAAGCTGGCGGTCTGGTCGGGCGACACGGCAAAGCCTGCCTGGCGCAGCGCCTGGGCAAAGCCGACGAAGGGCGACAGGGCGCGCGGCAGGGTCATGCGGCCTCTCCGGGCAGAAGGCCGTCAAGGCGGGGGGCCAGATAGGCCATGTCATCGTGATCCTTGACCGCAACGCCGATGGCCCGGCGGAAGGCATCGGGCCAGCGCGCGCCCTGCCCGTTCAACAGCGTTGCCGCCTCGGCCCATTCGATGGTTTCGGCCACGCCCGGCGGCTTGGCCAGAGGTTCGGCACGCAGGGCGTTCACGCTGGCCACCACGGCATCCGCCGTCGCCTGCGCCACGCGCGACGCGCGGGCCATGACGATCTGCGCCTCGAGCGCGGGATGGGGATAGTCGATCCAGTGATAGACGCAGCGGCGGCGCAAGGCCTCGTGCAGGTCGCGGGTGCGGTTGCTGGTCAGCACCACCACCGGCGGCTGCATGGCGCGCACGGTGCCGGTTTCGGGGATGGAAATGGTGAAATCCGACAGGAATTCAAGAAGGAAGGCCTCGAACTCGTGATCGGCGCGGTCGATTTCATCTATCAACAACAACGAGGTGGCGGGGTTTCTTAAAGCGGTCAGCAAGGGGCGTTCCAAAAGGAACTCCTCCCCGTAGAGGTTCAGATGATCCTGCCCCGCCTGCCGGATCGCCAGCATCTGGCGGGGATAGTTCCACTCATAAAGTGCTGCCGCCGCGTCGATGCCTTCAAAGCACTGAAGCCGGATCACCTGCCGGCCCAGCACGCCACCCAGGGCCTTCGCCGCCTCGGTCTTGCCCACGCCCGGCGCCCCCTCCAGCAACATCGGCTTGCCCAGGGCCAGGGCAAGATAGCTTGACGTGGCAAGGGCATCGTCGGCCAGGTACTGGGCATCGACCAGCGCGCGCTGCAACGCCTCGGGGCTGCTCAGCCCGGCGATATTGGCGCGCACCGCCACCTAGCGCACCTGTTGCGGGCGCGCGCCGCCATTGGCCCGCAGCCCGCGCAGGATTTTCTCGGGCGTGATGGGCAGGCGGTCACAGCGTATGCCAACGGCGTTGTAGATCGCATTGGCCACGGCAGGCAGCACCGGGTTGGCGCACATCTCGCCCGGCCCCTTGCCGCCAAAGGGCGCATCCTCGGCCGGGCGTTCCAGCACGGCGATGTTGTGGGGCACGATCTGCCCCGGCCCCGGCATCAGGTAGGTGTTGAAATCCTGCGGGCCGTGATCGCGCTTGGGATATTGCGGTTCGGTAGTTTCATAAAGCGCGTGCGACACCCCCATCCAGGCGCCGCCGATCAACTGCTGTTCCACCAGTTTCGGGTTCAGCGCGCGCCCCACCTCATAGGCCGAGTTGATCTCTTTCACCTCGACATCACCGGTTTCGTCGTCCACCTCCAGATCGATCACCAGGGCCGCATGGGCGAAACATGTCACCGGTGTCATTTCCCCGGTTTCGGCGTCGGCGTCCGAGGGCGGGATCAGGAAGATCCCGCGCCCGGCCAGGGTGCGCCCCTGCTTGAACTGCGCGGCCATGGCGGTATCGGCCACGGTGATGCTGCGGGAGGGCGCGCCCTTGACGTGGATGTTGCCCTTGCCGTCGGTGTCAAGATCGCTGGCGTTCACCTCAAGCTCTTCGGCCGCCGCCTCAAGCATCTGCTTGCGGGCCTCGGCACTGGCGCGGATCACGGCGTTGCCGACGCGATGGGTGCCGCGCGATGCGAAAGACCCCATGTCGTGGGGGCCGGTGTCGCTGTCGGCGGTGTCGACATAGACATCCTCGACCGGGACGCCCAGGGTTTCGCTGGCGATCTGGCGGGTGACCGATTTCATCCCCTGCCCCAGGTCGATGGCCGAAAGGGCGACCATGAACTTGCCGTCGGGCGTGGAATGCACCAGCGCTTGCGCTGGATCGCCGCCCAGGTTCATGCCGATGGGATAGTTGATGCAGGCGAAACCGCGCCCCTTGTGAATGGCCATGTCAGCGCCTCCGCGTGCCAGAGAGGAACCGCGAGGTGCCGGGGCGGTTGACGCCGCGGCTGAACGGTTGCTCGGGTTTATAGGGTTCGCTTGCCGCCGGCGGCGTGGGTGGTGTTGGCGCGGGCGGTGGCGTCGGTGCCGGAGGCTGCTGGTAGGTCGGCGCCGTGGCCTGCGGGCTGGGCGGCGGGGCATAGGACGATTGCGGTGCGGCGGCGGGCGGGGCCGCGCGTGGCGGCGTGGGCTGGCCTGCGGGTGGTTGCGGCGCACGGGGTGCCGGGGCCGCGCCCTGCTGGGCGGCAATGCGGTGGCCGATCCTCTCGATCTCGATCTCCATATCGGGGTTCTGCACCGGCGCGGCAGTTACCGCCTGCCCGGCATGGCCCGCAGGCACCCGGCCCGTCGGTTGACGCGATGGCGCGGTGTCGCGGGTGCGCCCGGCGCGCCGTTCCCCGATCCGCCCCTCTTCATCGGTAGCGGTTTCCGGGATTGCGCCGCGTTCGCCCAGACCGCCGCCCCGAAGCGAGCTTTGGGCCATGGCATCGGCGGAAATCGACCAACCCGCCTTGCCCGCCGCCACCTGGCAGCATTCGATCAGGGCGGTGTTCTTGGCCTTCCGCCGATGTGCCTTCATGTCGCCGTCGCGATAGGCATTGAGGATGCGCAGCTCGATCGGGTTCATGCCCACCGCCTCGGCCACCCGGTCCATGTGGCATTCGATGGAAAAATCCACCGCCGTGATTCCGAAACCGCGCATGGCGGTGGCGGGCGTGCGGTTCGCCACCACGCAATAGACGTTGCTGGCGACGTTCGGAATCGAATAGGGCCCCGGCAGATGCCCGGTGCCCTTGATGATTGCATAGGGCGACAGCCGCATATAGGCGCCGGAATCGAAGAAACCGGTGAATTCCCGCGCGATGATCGTGCCGTCCCGCATCACCCCGTCCTTGATGCGCCAGCGTTCGCCGCCGCGGGGCGCGCCCACCTGCATTTCCTCGTACCTGTCCCAGGCGAATTTCACCGGCCGCCCGGTCAGCATGGCCCCCAGAACGGCGGTCGGTTCGACGATGGAATCCACCTTGCCGCCGAACCCGCCGCCGGCGGTGCCGCCGATGAAGTGCAGCCGTGACGAAGGCGTATCCAGCAGCTTTGCCGTGGTGCCGAGGGAAAAGAACAGCGCCTGGGTGTTGGTGTGGCAGACGAAGCGCCCGTTCTGTTCGGGCGCGGCGATGGCCCCGCAGGTTTCGATGGGCGCCTGTTCGATGGGCGACATCTGGTATTCGGCCTCGATCACGTGATCGGCCCGGGCAAAGGCGGCGTTCACATCGCCAAAGCGCAGCTTCTGGTGGTCGTATTTGCCGTGATAATCGAAGGTGTTGTTTGGATAGACCTCGTTCACCACCGGCGCGTCGGGCTTCAGCGCCTCTTCCACGTCCAGAACATGGGGAAGCGGTTCGTAATCCACGCGCACCTGCGCCACGGCATCGCGGGCCTCGCGTTCGGTGTCGGCGATGATCCAGGCGACGGTTTCGCCCAAAAAGCGCACCTTGTCATGGGCGCAAAGCGGTTCATCGTCGCGGCCGAAATTGATCAGGCTGAGCAGGGTGTTGAGGTTTACCGGAACATCCTTCGCCGTCACCACCCGGCGCACCCCGGGCATTCGCGCGGCGGCCTCGGTGTCGATACGGCGGATACGGGCGTGATGGTGCGGCGAGCGCACGGCGCGCATGTGCAGCAGACCATCAAACAGGTGATCGTCGAAATACTTTGTGCGCCCGGTGACATGGCCCAGAATATCCTGCCGTATCGTGGGCTTGCCGATCTCTTTCAATGTGTCGTCGCGTTCGTCGGCGAACAGGTCCTTGCGGAATTCGGTGCTGCTCATGCTGTGCGTCCTTGCATCCGTGCGCTTGCCGTCAGGATGGCATCGACGATGGGTTCATAGCCGGTGCAACGGCAGAGATTGCCGCTGATCGCCTCGATCACCTCGTCGCGGGTGGGGTTTGGCGTGCGGTCCAGCAGGGCCTTGGCCGCCATCAGCATGCCAGCCGTGCAGAACCCGCATTGTGCCGCGAAACCCTCCATGACGGCCTGTTGCAGCGGGTGCAGGTCCGGCCCGCCCGCAAGGCCGCCGGTGGTGTCAATACGCCTGCCCTCGACGGTCTCGGCCAGGGTCAGACAGGACAGGTGCGGCACCCCGTCGATCAGAACCGTGCAACTGCCGCAGGTGCCCTGGGCGCAGCCCTGCTTGGGTGTCAGATCACCGGCACCCCGGCGCAGCACATCAAGAAGGTTCGATCCCGGAACCACGAAAACCCCGGTTTCGGCGTCGTTCAGCGTGAATGTCAGCGGTGTGCGAGCCATCAGCGGCGCCCCCCCAGCAGCAGGCGTTTCAGGTGAACCGGCGCCACCTCGCGGCGGTACCATTCGGTGGCCAGTTCATCGTCGGCGGGTTGCAACCCGTCACAGCAGACCTTCAGTGCCGGTTCGATTTCGGCGTCGGTCAGCCCCCGGCCGCGCAGCGCCTGTTCAGCCGCCTTGGCGCGCAGCGGTGTCGGCCCCATGGTGCCGAAGGCGATACGCACATCGCCCAGCCTTCCCGACCCGACCCCCGGCAGGACGGCGGCAAGCGACATCATCGAAACGCCCTTGGGTTTGATCCGGCTGACCTTGGCAAAGCGGAATTCGCCCTCACCCACCCTTGGCACCGTGACCGAGGCGACAATGCCGCGCATCCGCGCACGGCCCGACAGGAAGCTTTCCATCGGCAGGTTCTGCCCGTCGGCCATCTGCACCGTGGCATCCAGCGCCAGAAGCGCCGTGGCGAAATCGCCATAAGGGGACGCGGCGAAGAGGTTGCCGCCCACCGTGGCCATGTTGCGCACCGCCGGGCCGCCGACGATGCGGGCCACCGAATGCAGCGCGATCAGGTCGCGGCTGGCCAGGACATCGGCCATGGTGGCCCCGGCGCCGATGCGGATGCCCTGCCCTTCGGATCGCACCGTCCGGTCAACCTCACGACTTCTGACAATGCGATCAAAGCTTTGGTCGCCATAGTTCACGGCCCGCATCAGCAAGGTGCCGCCGCCCAGATACCGCGCCCGATCACCCAGCGCCTGCGCCGCTTCGCGCAGGGTCGGATAGGTTTCAACCGCCAGCGTCATGCGCCCTCCAATCCCATATGCACCCGGATCGCATCGATCCCGGCCTGATAGATGTTGTCGCCCACCATGGTGGCCAGTTCATCCTCGCGCCCCTTCGGGGTGTCGAACCGACAGCGCCAATCCCAGAAGGTGTGATCGCCGTCCGTCACCGGGATCAGCCGCACATGGGCGACGTAGTTCAAAAGCGGAATCGGAGTGTCGAGCAGGCAATAGCTGAACGCCGTCTCCGCATCGCTGAGCGTGAGAAGCTGTTCGCGCAACTCGCTGCCGTCCTCCAGCTTGAAGCGGCGCACGCAGCCCACCCTGTCGGCGTCGCGGCCCCGTTCAATGGCGCTGCTGGCGACGGCGGGGTGCCATTGATCATGCCCGTTGAAATCGCGCAGCACCTCCCAGACCGCCTCGATCGGCGCGGGCATCACGGTGCTGCGGATCACGCTGACCATGGCCTAGCCCCCGAAGTGCCGCTTCAGCGCGTCGAAACCGCCCTGAAACACGTTGCTGCCGATGCCGTTCACCAGATCGCCGGCATCCTTCGGGTCGCATTCGAACTCGGCCGACCATTCCGCAAAGGTGCGGTTGGTGTCGGTGATCGGGGTCAGGCGGAAGGTGGCCATGTAATCCCACAGGGGCATTGGCCCCTCAAGCATGGTATAGGTGAAGAACAGGTCGTAATCGCTTAGCCCGACAAGCTTTTCCCGGATCATGTCGCCGTTCTGAAGGTGGAAGTTGCGGATGCAGCCGATCTTGTCCGAGGGCAGCGCGTCTTCGATCCGGCTGTCGCGGATGCGCGGGTGCCACTTGGGCAAGGCGTTGAAATCGCGCACCCTTTCCCAGACCTTGGCAGGTTCGGCAGGAATGACCGAGCTGATGAACACACGCGCCATTTACGATTTCTCCGTCGGCTTGTCGCTGGGCTTCTGCGCCGCCCTGCTGCGGGCGATTTCGCCGGCCGCGCGGGTCATGTCGCTGGCGTTGCGGAAGATGTCGGACTTGGCGATGTTGCTGCCGTCCAGCCCGATGTCGGACAGCAGGCTGTCGACCATGGGCGCCTGCACGCGATAGCGCAGGGCGCTGTTCATCACCTCGTCGGTGGGGCTGCTGCCGCCCCCGCCACCGCCGCCGCCCGGCGCCCCGTCGGCCCAGTTCAGCCCCTGGGTGCCGCTGCCGCCCAGTTGCATGATGCGGATGTCGTTGATCTTCTCCAGCGGCTTCACGCTGGCCGAAACGATGCCTTCCACATGCTCCAGCATCTTGCGCTTGAACAGGCTGGTGCGCGCGCCGTCGGTCAGCACGTTCTCGGCCTCGTTGATCAGCTTCTGGGCCTCGGCCTCGACCGCGGTGCGGATCTTGTCGGCCTCGGCCTTGATGCGGGTCTTCTCGGCCTCAAGCTGGGCCGCCGTCACACCCACGACCTTGCGGCGCGATGCCTCTTCGGTTTCGCCGACGGTCTTGACCTTCTCGGCCGCCTCGACGGCGCGGGCACGGGCGTTCTCGGCCTCGATGGCGGCGGCGGACTGGTCAAGCGACTTCTGGTACAGCGCGATGGCCTTTTCCATGTTCGCCTCTTCCACGGCTCTCTCGCGGCCGATCTCCAGGCGGCGGCGTTCGGTCTGGTGGCCGATGCGCGCGTCGTCCAGCCCACGTTCCGATGCGATCCGGGCGCGTTCGATCTCCTCCTGGCTGGCGATCTCGGCCTCGTTAAGGGCCTGTACGCGGGCAATCTCCAACTGCTCCAGCACCTTGCGACGCTCAAGCCGCTTGGAGTCCAGCTCCTGCTCGGCCACGATCTTTTCGGCGTCCACCGTCTTGGCCTTGGCCACGCGGGCGGCTTCGATGGCTTCGTCGGCGGCGATCTGGGCGGCGTCCAGCGCCCTGTTGCGCTCGATCTCCAGATCGCGGATCTTGCGGTCGCGGGCGATCTTCTCGACCGTGGTTTCGGCCTCCTTCTCGATCCGCTGCCCTTCGATCAACCGGCGGCTGGAGATCTCGGCCGCCTCGATGGCCTCCTGCTTCTCGATCTCGCGGCTGCGGATCTCGGCGTCGCGGGCGATCTCGGCGGCACGGGTGCGCGCGGCCTCGGTGATCTTGGCGGCGTTCACGGCCTCGGCGGCGCTGCTTGCGGCCACGTCCACGGCGCGGTTGCGGGCGATTTCGCGTTCGCGCATGTCCTGCTCATAGGCGATGCGTTCGGCGGCCAGCTTCTTCTCCTTGGCGATCCGCTTGGCCTCCACGGCCTCCTGTTTCGCGGTGTCGGCAAAGGCGATGGCCTGTTCGCGGGCCAGGTCACGCTCCTTGGTGCGCTCCTCGTTCTCGATCCGCTCCACCTGGGTGCGGGCCTCGGTGGCGATGCGGGCCTTTTCCACCGCCTCTCGGCTGGCGATCTCGGCCTCGTCGATGGCCTGGTTGCGGGCAATCTCCAGGCTGCGAATGCGCTCTTCCTGGGCGATCCGCTCCTTGCTGGTTTCCTCGCTGGCGGCGATTTCGGCCTGGTCCAGAACCTTGCGCTGTTCGATCTCTTTCGCGCGGGTGGCCTGCTGGCTTTCGATCCTCTCGGCGGCCAGCATCTTTTCGCGGGCGATCCGGGCGGCCTCGATCGCCTGTTCGCTTGCGATTTCAGCCTCTTCCAGGGCTTTCCTGCGGGCAATCTCCAGCTTGCGGGTCTCCTGATCGCTGGAAATCCGCTCGGCGCTCACCGTGCGCTCCTGGGCGATGCGCAGCTTCTCGCTGGCCTCGCGGCTGGCGATCTCGGCCTCTTCGATGGCCAGGTTACGCTCAATCTCCTTCTCGCGGGTGTTACGTTCGAATGCGATCCGCGCCTCGGTGATCTCGCGCTCCTGGGCGATGCGGGCTTTCTCGATCACCTCGCGGGCGGAAATGTCGGCCTCGTCTATGGTGCGCTTGCGTTCGATCTCGCGGCTCTGGGTCGTGAGGTCTTTTTCGATCCGCGCCTCGGTCAGCGCCTTTTCCTGTGCGATCCGCGCCTTTTCGATGGCTTCGCGGGCCGAAATCTCGGCGGCGTCGGTGTCGCGGGTGTTGGAAATGCGCGCCTCGGTCAGGGTGCGCTCCTGCATGATGCGCGCCTTTTCCACCACTTCGCGGGTCGAAATCTCGGCCTCGTCGATCACCCGCTGGCGTTCGATTTCCTGCTGGCGGATGGTGCGTTCGCTGGCGATGCGGGCGGCGGCGATCTGTTCCTCGTTGGCGATGCGGGCGCGTTCGATGGCCTCGCGGCTGATAAGGGTCGCCTCTTCGCCTTCCTTCTCGCGCTCGCCGCGTTCGCGGGCCAGTTCGGCGCGCTGGCGGGCGCGGCGGAATTCGATCTCGCGCTCCTGGTCCAGGCGGGCCGACTCGGAATCGCGTTCAATCTCAAGGCTTTGCCGCTCGGCCTCAAGGTTGCGGGCGCGGATCTGGATCATCGTATCCTGTTCGATGTCGTTGCGCAGCTTGCGCCGCCCTTCGATCGCCTCGATCACGCTGGTCAGGCCCTCGGCGTCAAACCGGTTGGAGGGGTTGAAATACTCGATGTCGGTCTGGTCGATATCCAGAATGGCGACGCTTTCCAGCTCCAGCCCGTTCTTGTCCAACCCTTCCTGTGCATAATCCAGAACGCGGCGCACATATTCGCCGCGCTGCTCGTGCAGCTCTTCCATGGTCATTTCCGACGCGACCGAGCGCATGGCCGAAACGAACTTGCCCGACAGAAGCTGGTGAATCCGCTCAGGCTCCAGGGTGCGGCGGCCCAGGGTTGAGGCGGCAAGCGTCACCGCCTCTTTCGTCTGCTTGACGCGGATGTAGAACGACGCTTCGATATCAACGCGCATCCGGTCCTTCGTGATCAGCGCCTTCTCACGCTCGCGCGTCACGTTCAGGTCAAGCGAGTTCATGTTGACCGGCGTGATGTCATGGATGATCGGCCAGACGAAGGCGCCTCCGTCAATCACCACCTTTTCACCCAGGAAACCCGTGCGCACAAAGGCGATTTCCTTGGTCGAACGCCGGTAGAGCCAGTTCATCACCCAGTAGAGGATGAAAATGACGATCACCGCCATGATCAGCCACAGGATCAACTGTCCTATCACTTGTCCGGTCATGATATACCCTCCCTTTGGGTGAACTTCGGTGCCTTAGCGGCTGATTTTCTTGAATTTACGGGTCTGTTCGGTCAGCGCGATCTCGGTTGGAAGACGTTCCATCGACGAGGCGCCGTAAAACCCGTGGCAATGCTTGGTGTTCTTCAGGACGTATTCGGCATCTTCGGGCATCGCCACCGGGCCGCCATGGACCAGAACGATGACATCGGAGTTCACCTCAAGCGCCGCCTTGGCCCAGGCGTCGGTCAGCGCCGGGGCCTCCTCCAGCGACACGCCGGTTTCCGCACCGATGGAACCACCGGTCGTAAGCCCAAGATGCACGACGATAATGTCGGCGCCCGCCCCGGCCATCGCGCGTGCGTCATCTTCGCAGAAGACATAAGGCGTGGTCAGCAGGCTCTTTTCATGGGCCATGCGGATCATGTCGACCTCAAGGGAATAGGACATGCCGGTTTCTTCCAGGTTGGCGCGGAAGGTGCCGTCGATCAGCCCCACGGTGGGGAAGTTCTGAACGCCGGAAAACCCCTCGGCCTTCACCTGGTCCAGAAACCGGTTCATCTGGCGAAACGGGTCCGAGGCGCAGACCCCGGCCAGAACCGGCGTGTGTTTCACCACCGGCAGAACCTCGCCCGCCATTTCCATCACCACACCGTTCGCGTCGCCATAAGGCATCAGTCCGGCCAGCGATCCGCGCCCGGCCATGCGGTAGCGGCCCGAGTTGTAGATCACGATCAGGTCGATCCCGCCCGCCTCTTCGCATTTGGCAGAAAGTCCGGTGCCCGCGCCGCCGCCGACGATGGGTTCGCCCGCGTCGCGCATCGCGCGAAACTTCTGCATCAGGGTGTCGCGGTCGATCATCTCAGGCTCCTTTGGCGGATTTGGTCGGCTGCGCGTGGAACGACCGGAAGGTCTTGACCACCAGCGCTGCGAATTCGGGATCGTTGATGTTGTGGGGCACGCGGACAAGCTGGCGGTTGGCGGTCTGGGTCACGACCTGGTCCAGCGTGTCGAACAGGGCCTTGTCGGCTGCCGGGTCCCAGAAGGGCTGACCCTTGGCATCCAGCGCCGAAACGCCCCCTTCGGGCAGGAAGAACCGCACCACGCCATTCATCCGATTCAGTTTTTCCCCGATGAAACGGGCCATTGCGACGTTTTCTTCAACCGAAGTCCGCATCAGGGTGATTTGCGGATTGTGTTCATAGAGAAGCCGGCCACGGTATTTTTCCGGCACCGTGTCGGGGGCGTTGAAGTTCACCATGTCCAGCGCCCCGCAGGCGCCGATGAAGGGCAGACGCGAATTGATGGCCGCATCGAACCTTGTCGTGTCCGAGGCGAAAACGCCGCCCGCCACCATGTCGCAAACCTCAGTGGTGGTGAGGTCAAGAACGCCCTGCAACATGCCGGAAGAAAGCAGTTTTTCCATGCTGCGACCGCCGGTTCCCGTGGCGTGGAACACAAGGCAGTCATAGTCGGCGTCAAGCTGGGCCACCACCTGGCGCACACAGGGGGTCGTGACGCCGAACATGGTCAGCCCGATGGCGGGTTTGCCCGGTGCGGGCTGGGCGTTCTGGCGGGCCTTGGCTATGCCTGCGACGGCATGGGCGGCATTGCCCAGCACCTCGCGCGTGATCGAGTTCAGGCCCTGCACATCGGCCACGGAATGCATCATCATGATATCGGCGGGGCCGACGTATTGTTCGGTGTTGCCGCTGGCCACGGTGCTGACGATCACCTTGGGCACCCCCACGGGCGGGACGCGAAAGGCCGGTGCCACGAGGGCCGTGCCGCCCGATCCGCCCGCCGCCAGAAGGCCCGCCACGTCGTTGCGGGTTTTCATCCACCGCTCGAACGCCAGGGTCATGCCCGCCACGGCGCTGCCCCTGTCGCCGGTGAAAACGCCCGACGATCCGCGCGGATGGAACCCGGCCACCACGGCAGGCGGCACCTCGGCGCCCGAGGGTTTTCCGCTGGTGGACAGGTCCACCATGGCCACCCGCAAGCCCGCACCCTTGAGGATGTCGCGCATGAACCGCAGCTCGTCGCCCTTGGTATCCAGCGTGCCGCAGACATAGACGACCCCGGCGCGCGGTTCGACCTTTGGCGCGCTCTGGGATGGGCCGGCTGCAACCTCGCTTGTGGTGCGGGCGGATTGTTCGAGAAGGTGAACCGGCACCGGCGCGCTCCAGCGGGTCGGGGTTTTCGGGTTCGACAGGTAAATCTTGGCCGGGCCGCGCGGGGCTGTGCCCTGCACAGGGCGGGTGTCGGCATCGTCGGGGGTTTCGTCGTGGGCATGGCGCCCGACCCCCAGAAGCGCCTGTTGCAGGTCGCGGTCGCTGGCCAGCAATCCGGCGTCCATCACGCGGTTGATCTTGCCGTTCACCATGATCGCCACGCGGTCGGCCACGGAACAGGCCACGCCGATGTTCTGTTCGATCACCAGAACGTCGATGTCACCCTCCTGCCCCAGCCGGATCAGCATATCGGCCACCTGGTTGACGATGACGGGGGCCAGACCCTCGGTCGGTTCGTCCATCACCAACAGGCGCGGATTCAGCAGAAGCGCGCGCCCGATGGCCAACATTTGTTGTTCACCACCAGAGAGTTGCGCGCCGCCGTTGGTTTTGCGTTCGGCCAGGCGCGGGAAGACGGAATAGATACGCTCGGGCGTCCAGGCGCCGCCTTTCGTTGCCACAAGCTTCAGGTGTTCATCCACGGTCAGCGATTTCCACAGCCGCCGCCCCTGGGGCACATAGCCGATGCCAAGGCGCGCGATCTCGGCCGAGGAAAGCCCCGCAAGCGATTGACCGCCAAGGGAAATGCCGCCCGAGGCGGTGGGCACCAGACCCATGATCGCCTTGCAGAGCGTCGTCTTGCCCATGCCGTTGCGCCCCACCACCGACAGCACACCGCCCCCAAGGGTCAGGTTCACCCCCTGCAACGCGTGGGACTGGCCGTAATAGACGTTGAGGTCTTTCACCTCGAGGATTGCCGGGCCGCTGCGCTCAGTCATGGCCGCCCCCCAGGTACAGCGCCTGCACCTCTTCGTCGTCCTCGATTTCGGCGGGCTTGCCTTCCTTGAAGATGCGCCCGTTGTGCATCATCGTCACCATGTCCGACACGCGCAGGGCCACGTCCATGTCGTGTTCGATGATGATGTAGCCAACATGCGAGGGCAGCCCGGTGAGGATTTGCACCAGTTCGCTGCGTTCGGTGGGTGAAAGACCGGCGGCCGGTTCGTCGAACAGGATGAAGCGCGGCGCCCCCGACAGCGCCATGGCGATTTCAAGCTGGCGCTGCTGGCCATAGGACAGGTCGCTGACCATGGTGTCGCGCACTGGCTCCAAGTGGACGACGCGCAGAAGATCCTCGGCCGATTGCATCAGCGCGTCAGACCGCCCCGGACGGATGAAGGAAAACCGCCCCCGCGACACGCCGCGACAGGCAAGATAGATATTGTCGATCACCGAGAGCCCGGAAAACAGCAGCGAAATCTGATAGGTCCGGCGCAACCCGCGGCGGATGCGTTCCTGCGCGGGAAAGGCTGTCACGTCTTCGCCGAAAAAGCGGATGGCGCCCGTGGTGGGAGCGAAATCGCCGGTGATGCAGTTGAAAAGCGTCGTCTTGCCCGCCCCGTTGCTGCCCAGCACCGCGCGGCGCTCGCCCGGCTTCACGGTCATCTCGATTCCGCCCAGGGCCTCGAGCTCGCCGAATTTCTTCGACACACCGCGCAGCTCCAGCGCGTTGTCGGTGCCGGTGGCGGCAAGGCGTTCGGTGACGGTATCGCGCGCCATCACTCCACCCCCTTGCCGGTCAGCGGATCGCGCTTGCGGCTGTCGCGCAGCTTTTCCCAAAGCCCCAGAAGGCCGTCGGGCGACCAGAATACGATGATCAGGAAACCGATGCCGATCAGCAGGTTGAACCTCTCACCCCCCAGCCCCAGCGCGATCAGGACATCGACGGCGAAGGTCTTGAGCAGCACGAAGATGAAGGCGCCGATGAAGGCGCCGATGGGATGGCGCAGCCCGCCGATCACCGCGATCACAAGAACGTCGATGGCGGCCTGAATGCTGATGGTGCCGGGCGAAATCTGCGCCGATTGCCAGGTCAGAAGGATACCGCCGATCCCGGCGATCAGCGCGGCAAAGGCATAGGCCGCCACCCGGTGCGCGGTCACGTTGTACCCCAGCGCGGCCATGCGGCGCGGATTGTCGCGCACCCCTTGCAGCGCCAGCCCGAAGGGCGCGCGGCTGACGTAAAGCACCGCGGCATATCCGGCGACGGCCCAGAACAGGGTGAGGTAATAGAAGGCCACCGGCCCGCGCCAATCGACCCCGAACAGTTCGGGCGGCAGGACCGAATTGAAGCCCTGGAAACCGTTGAACACCTCGTAGTTCTGGCGCGCGAAATAGAAGAAGGCCGCCGCGATGGCGAGGGTGATCATGATGGTATAGATACCCTCGGTGCGCACGGCCAGCCAGCCGACGAGGGTGGCGAACAGCATGGTGAGGAACAACGCCAGCGGAATGACCAGCCACCAGGGCCAGCCCTGTGATATCCCCTCGACCGCGCTGTTGCCGAAGATGGCGATCATGTAGCCGCAAAAGCCTGCAAAGGCCATTTGCGCCAAAGATACCATCCCGCCATATCCGCCCAGGAACATCAGCGACAGGGCAATCAGGCCCAGGATGAAGGTCCAGCCCATGATCTGGAACATCACGAAGTTGCTGGCGAAGGTCGGCACGATCAACAGCAGGATGCCCAGCACCCAATAGGCGGGTGGTGTGTTTTCCACCCATTGGGGCGGCTTCTTTTCGCTGCGGGCGTCGGATTCGGGCATGGCAACCATGGGTCAGGCCTTTCCCAACAGACCCTGCGGGCGGAAGGCCAGCACGATCACCATGATGAGGAAGGTCAGCACGACGGCATAGGTCGGGAAATAGACCGACCCGAACTGTTCGGCCAGCCCGATCAGCAGAGCCCCCAGCGCGGCGCCGGGAATCGACCCCATGCCGCCGACGATCACCACCACGAGGCTGGCCAGCAGGAACCGTATATCCTCGCCCGGGGCGATCGACTGGAAGGTGCCGCCGACGACACCGGCGATCCCCGCAAGCCCGGCCCCGAAGGCAAAGACGCCGACAAAGACGATCTGGATGCGCGCGCCCGTCGCGCTCAGCATGTCGCGATCATCGACGCCGGCGCGGATCATCATGCCGATACGCGTCTTGTTCAGCGCCAGCCACATGGCCACACCCACCACCACCGAGGCGGCAAAGATCACGATGCGCACCATCGGGTACTTCATGAACACCGGTTCGCCCGAGGATTTGACGGCGGTCACGAAAAATGTGCTCATCGGGCCCGAGAGCCATTCGGGTGGCGAGATGTTGTAGAAATCACCGCCAAAGCCCCAAAGCATCAGGTCGGCCACCACGATGGAAATGCCGATGGTCACCAGGGTCTGGCGCAGGTCTTCGCCCTCCATCCGTCTAAAGACCAGGATTTGCAGCATGATACCGAAGAACCCGACCACCACGAAGGCGATGGGGAAGGCCAGAAGCCAGAACCCCGTGATGTCGGCGGCGAAATAGCCGACATAGCCCCCCAGAAGGTACAGCGACCCGTGCGCCAGGTTCACGTTGCGCATCAGCCCGAAGATCAGGGTAAACCCGCTGGCCACCAGGAAATAGAGCCCGCCCAGGGTGATGCCGTTGAACAGCGCGTTCAGGAACACCTTCTTGCGGCCGAACACTTCCTCGAACCCGTCGGGCCAGACGGCAAAGATCATCCACAACAGCAGCGCGGCGATGACCGCCAGGATCGCAGTCCAGACAGGATGGCGGGTGGCGAAACGCCTCATGGTGCGGACCGGCCCACCGGGACGGCGCAGATGCACTTGGCCATGACGATCACCCATTCCTCCCCTGCCCGTTTGCCGGGCCTTGTCGCCTCAGGTTAGTTGCGCACCCCCGAAACCGGCATACCCGACAGTCTGCCCGCCTGCCCGATCATCGGAAAAGCGGTGCTGGAGCAATGGGCCACCCGGCGGTATTCGCTGGGCGCGATGCCGACGTTGGAGGAAAAGAACCGGGTGAAACTGGCCTGGCTGGAAAAGCCCAGGTCGTGGGCGATGTCGGTGACCGACTTGTCGGTGGTCAGCAGATCCTCGATCGCCTGTTCGGCGCGCAGGGTGTTGAGGTAGATATTGGGCGTCACGCCCATCTGTTGCTTGAACAGCTTGAAGAAATGCGGCCGCGACAGGCCGACCGAGCGCGCGATGCCCTCCATGTCGACATCCTCGGTCATCCGGTCCTCCATCAGGCGCAGGGACCGACGCACGCGGAAATCGCTGAACCGCTGGCAGGCGGTGTTCAGGCTGCCTTGCGGCGCGGCGTGCCAGGTCTGTTCAAAGCTCTCCTTTGTCAGGGCGAAAAGCAGATCGTCAAAGCCGTTGTGTTCCTCGTCCTCCAGCAGATGCGCGGTCAGCCGTTTCACCAGGTCGTCGATCACCGGGGTGACCGTGATCGCGCTGCGCCCGAACTTCAGCGCATATTCCGCCGAGGCCGAGTTTTCGAGAAACCACATCGGTTTTATGTAAAGCGTCAGCGATACCACCTCACCCTCGGGAGAGCCGTTCCAACTGTGCGGCTCCCATGGGCTGATGGCGGTGGCCGTGGTCGCGGTGCAGGGCACCTCGCTGTCTGCCACCGTCATCGTGGCGGCCGGGCCGCCGATATTGTAAACGATATGTCCTTCACGATGGGCGTGGTTGATGATCGGCCGGTCCAGCCGATAGATCGTGGCACGGCCGAACTCTCCGTGCGATACCGACACCGCATGACTCATCTGTCATCCTCCCTATGGCCGGCGTATCGCTCTGGCGGCGATTGTACCGGAATGTCCAGTGCCGCACGGCCACCCCCTTCGGGGCAAGCCCGCCGCGCCAATAATCATACTCAGGGTTACGTGGCGACGGGCAGCTTTCGGCCTAGGGTTGCACATATGCCGTCTTCAGTGTGGTGAAAAATTCACGCGCCTGCCCGCCCTGTTCACGGGGGCCATGGCTGCTGGACTTGGTGCCGCCGAAGGGCACGTGGTGATCGACACCGGCGGTCGGCAGGTTCACCATGACCATCCCGGCCTGTGCCTTGCGCTTGAAATCGCTGGCATGTTTCAGGCTGGTGGTGCAGATCCCGGCGCACAGCCCGAAGGGCGTGTCATTGGCCACAGCCAGCGCATGTTCATAGTCGCGCACGCGGATCACGCTGGCGACGGGGCCGAAAACCTCGGTGGTGTTGATGGTCATTTTCGGATCGGTCTCGGTGATCAGGGCCGGCGAGAGGTAGAATCCCGCAGTCTCGCGGCGCAGCACCTCGCCGCCCGTGCGCAGGTGGCCGCCCTGGGCGCGGGCCTGCGCGATGAAGGCCAGATGCTGCTGCAACTGTGCCTCGCTCACTACCGGCCCCATGTCCGATGCATCCTCCAGCGCATGGCCGACCCGCAGCGCCGAAACGGCCTCGGTCAAGCGGCTGACGAACCGGTCGTGCAGGCCCTCGGTCACGATCAGGCGGGACGAGGCGGTGCACCGCTGCCCGGTGGAAAAGAACGCGCCGTCCAGCGCGCATTGCACCGCGACATCAAGGTCGGCATCGTCCAGCACCACCAGCGGGTTCTTGCCCCCCATCTCAAGCTGGAGGCGGCGCATCATCGGCAGGCTGGCCGCCGCCACCCGCGTCCCTGTTGCCTGTGAACCGGTAAAGCTGAGGGCGTCGATGCGCGGATCGTCCAGCATGGCCTGCCCCACAACCGCGCCCGGCCCGTTCAGCAGGTTGAAAACCCCATCGGGCACCCCTGCCCGATGCAGGATGTCGGCCAGCGCCCAGGCCGAGGCGGGGACAAGCTCGGCTGGTTTGAACACCACCGTATTGGCGAAACACAAGGCCGGGGCGATCTTCCAGGCCGGAATGGCCAGCGGAAAGTTCCAGGGCGCGATGATGCCGACGACGCCCACCGGTTCGCGCGTCACCTCGACTGTCACGCCGGGGCGGAGAGAGGCGCCGGTTTCCCCCGACAGGCGCAGCGCCTCGGCCGCGAAGAAGTGGAAGATCTGGGCGGCGCGGGTCGCCTCGGCAATGCCCTCGCGGGCGATCTTGCCCTCTTCCCGCGACAGAAGCCGCCCCAGTTCTTCGCGACGGGCCAGAATCTCATCCCCCGCGCGGCGCAGGATATCATGGCGCAGCAGCGGCGCCGAGAGGCCCCATTCAGGCGCTGCCGCCAGGGCGGCAGCGATGGCCGTCTGGGTTTCGGCGACACCGGCCTGGGCATAGGTGTCGATCACGTCGGCAGTGTCGGAGGGGTTCACGTTCTCGACCCCGTGGGAGGTGCGCTGCCATGCGCCATCGATCAGCAGGGGTTTCAAAAGACCGACTCCAATATATCCCGCGCGGCGGCGGGCGGCAGATCGCTGCGCCCCTCCATCGCCTCGGCGGCGCGGTCGATGTCGTCGGCCCCCACCCCCATGTCCGACAGGCTGCGCTGCATCGGCAGGTCTTCGAGGAAATCGCGCATGCCCTCGGCCAGCCCCAGCGCACAGCCCATCATCGAACACAGCGCCGCAGGCTTTTCGCCGTCGGGCGCCACCGCGGCTAGGATGCCGGGCAGGATCAGCCGGGCCACGGCGCCCGGTTCCGGCCCCGCCCCCAAGGCGCGCGCCAGAAGCTGCGCCGGGCCAAGCCCCTTTTCCTGCGCCAGCATGGCATTCAGGCAGGCAGCCATCAGATCGCGCCGCACCGCCAGCCCGTCGTCGCTGTCGTTCAGGCGGTGGATGTTGCGAATGCAGCGCAGGAACCCATCCAGCGCCATGCCATCGGCGGGCGGGTTGAAGGCCACGGCAAGATAGCTTTCCAGACAGCGCGCCAGCGACAGGACCGAGGCCGCCTGGCTTGCTCGGCGGTCGGCGTGCAGCGTCAGCGTCGGATCGCAGATCAGGATCGACGGCAGCCCCATGCGCCAGCTTTCCAGGTTGCGGGTGCAGGGATCGGGCATGCCATCGGCCCCCGGTACCGCGAAAAGATCAAGCCGCGCCTCGCGGTCGGTGGACAGCGCGCGGCGGCACTTGCGCCCCACCTCAATGGCACGGGACGACCCAAAGGCGACAATCACGTCGATGGGCCTTTCGGCATGTTGCTCTTCTACCGCCCGGATGACGGCCCGGGGGTCAGCCAATGGCCCCATCTGCATGGCAACCCGGCCCGAATGGCGCGGCACGCCCGCCAGCACCCGTTCCTGGAACACGCTGCCCTCAAGCGTTGCATCGCACAGCAACAGCGGGTGGCGATGGCCCTGCCTCTCAAGCTCCGAGCGCAAAGCCTCTTCCAGCACGCCATCGGCAAAATGCACGCGCGTGGGATAGGTGATCAGCGTCATGGCGCCACACCGAAATGAATGTGTAAGGAAAGACCGGGCGGCATCGCCAGGGATGCCGCCCGGGTTTCGGGTCTCTGCGGTCAGGCCCCGATCAGTACGAGGTCTTGCACTCGGGCACGTCGCGGCCCGGAAGGCCGATGGCGTCGAAGGCTTCCTTGCTCAGGCCCAGGCGCTGGTCCACACCGTCGACAACCTTGACCACCTTGTTGGCCAGGGTGCCGTCATCCTGTTCGGAGACTTCGGTGATATAGTTGGTGCCGATGGCCTGGCGGTTCTCGTCCAGGGTGATCATGCCGTTGGGGGCATCCAGTTCGATGTTGCTCAGGCATTCGCGGAAATCGGCCTGGCCTTCGCCCAGGTTGCCCTCGACCTCGTCAAGACACTGAAGCATGGCGTTGGTCGAGTTGTAGTAACCGGTGGCGAAAAGCGACGGCGAGGGGAAGCCATCGGGGAACATTTCCTTGTAGGCATCGACATAGGCGACCCATTTTTCCCCGTCATAGGTATCGGCCTGCGGCCCCGAGGACGGAACCCCGATCAGCGCATCCTTGGCCGAACCCTTGGAGTTCAGCACCGTGCCGTCAACCATGATCGTGCCGCCGATCAGGTTCGCCTCACCGCCGGCCTGCTGGTACTGGTTGAGGAAGTTCACGGCATCGCCGCCGCCAAGGCCAAGGTAGATGGCATCGACATCATCGGGCAGAGACGCGATGATCGAGCCGAAGTCCTTGGTGCCCAGCGGCACCCAGAAGCGTTCGGTAATCTCGCCGCCCGCCTGGCAATACCCAAGGGCAAAGCCCAGAACCTGGGTGTAGATGAAGGAATAATCCTCGCCGATGGTGGCGACGGTCTTGTATCCCTTTTCGTTGAACACGTAATCGCCCAGACCGGCCGACCACTGCGCCCCTTCCATGTTGTAGCGGAAGAAGTTCTCGGACGGGTCGACATAGGTGGCCTCTTGTGCGCCCGAGATGCCGTTGATGAAGGTGACGCCCGGCTGGGTTTTCGAATAGTCGCGGATCGCGATGCCTTCGGAACCGGAAAGCGGCCCGATCACGATTTCCACGCCATCCTGTTCCACCAGCTTGCGCGCGCCGCGCACGGCGCTGTCGGGGGTGGTGTCGGTGGATACGGTCGTCAGCTCGATCTCGCGCCCGCCGGCCATGCCGTCATGCTGGGCCAGGGCCAGTTCGATGCCGCGCACGCCGTCTTCGCCCGGAACGGCATAGGTGCCTTCCAGCGTCACCAGCACGCCCACCTTGAGCGGCCCGGAATGCGCATCGGCCAGGGCCGCGCTGCCGGCGGTCATCACCGCCAGCGTCGAAATGGTGCCAAGGAAATTCTTCTTCATCGCAAATCCTCCCATGTGGTCGATGTCACGTCTTCCTGCGCGCCATCTCGGCTCCATGGTGGGGCAAAGCGGTGACGGGGCTGATCCCTTCCAGTGCGGCTGCGTAACCAAGCGTCTCTTTTTTGGGGGATGGCGGTGGGGGCCTAGCCCAGGGCATAGCCCGCGCCGCGCACCGTGCGCACCGGATCTTCGCCCCCATGCAGGCACAGCGCCTTGCGCAACCGGCCGATATGCACGTCGACCGTGCGGGTATCGACATAGATGTCACGCCCCCAGACCCGGTCAAGCAGCTGTTCGCGGCTCCAGACGCGGCCGGGCTTCTCGATGAAGGTGGCCAGCAGGCGAAACTCGGTCGGGCCCAGTTTCAGCGTCTTGCCGTCGCGGGTCACGCGATGGGTTTCGGCGTCAAGCGTGATGTCGTCGAACTCGAGCCGCTGACCCACCGCCGCGGGGCGGGTGCGGCGCAACTGGGCGCGCACGCGGGCCACCAGTTCGTTGATCGAATATGGCTTGCCCATGTAATCGTCGGCACCGGTATCAAGGCCACGCACCTTGTCGGTGTCTTCGCTGCGCGCGCTCAGCATGATCACGGGGATGGCGCGGGTTTCCTGGCGCATCTTCAGGCGGCGGCACACCTCGATGCCCGAAACCCCCGGCAGCATCCAGTCAAGGACGATCACGTCGGGCGCGTCCTCGCGCACCAGCATAAGCGCCTCATCGCCGCTTTCGGCGCGCAGGACGTGAAACCCCTCGGCTTCGAGGTTATAGGCCAGCACCTCGCGCTGGGCGGGTTCATCCTCGACGACAAGGACACGGGGCAGATCGGCGCTCATCAGCTCAGGCCTTGGGCTGACGCGCGAACGAGGTGCTGTCCTGCTTGTCGCGGTCCTCTTCGGGAAGGGCGCCCGTCACCAGATAGATCACCTGTTCGGCAACCGCCGTCACGTGATCGCCCATGCGCTCGATGTTCTTGGCGATGAAATGCAGGTGCATGCAGGCGGTGATGTTGCGCGGGTCTTCCATCATGTGGGTCAGGAATTCGCGGAACAGGGCGTTGTACATCTGGTCGATGTCGCGGTCGCGGTCGCGCACGTCGGCGGCCAGTTCGGCGTCAAGCTGGATATGGGCATCCAGCACGTCCTTCAGCATCTTCTGAACCTCACGGGCCATGCGCCGGATGGATTGCGACGAACTGCCCACCTGGGGCATCTCGGCCAGAACCGTCGTACGCTTGGCCAGGTTCTTGGCGTAGTCGCCGCAGCGTTCCAGGTTGCCGCTGATCTTCATCACGCTCAGGACGGTGCGCAGATCGTTGCCCACGGGGGACCGCAGGGCGATGATGCGCGCGGCTTCCTCGTTGATGCGGGTTTCCAGATTGTCGATGGCAATGTCGCCCGCCCGCACCCGGGCGGCCAGTTCGGTGTCACGGTCGACCAGCGAATTGGCGCTGTCCAGGATCGCCGCCTCGACAAGGCCGCCCATCTTCATGATCAGCGCGGTGACACCCTCAAGATCGCGGTCGAAGGCGGACGAGATATGTTGTTCGGTCATCGTGTCGTTTCCTTACCCGATACGTCCGGTGATGTAGCTTTCGGTGCGGCTGTCCTGCGGATTGGTGAAAATCTGACTGGTTTCCCCGAATTCCACAAGGTTGCCGAGGTGAAAGAAGGCGGTGCGCTGGCTGACGCGGGCGGCCTGCTGCATCGAGTGGGTGACGATCACCACCGAAAACTGCCGGCGCAGATCGTCGATCAGCTCTTCGACCTGGGCGGTCGCGATGGGGTCAAGCGCGCTGCAGGGTTCGTCCATCAACAGAACCTCGGGCTCGGTGGCCACCGCGCGGGCAATGCACAGCCGCTGCTGCTGCCCGCCCGAAAGGCCGGTGCCGGGGGCCGAAAGCCTGTCCTTCACCTCGTTCCAGATGGCGGCGCGGCGCAGGGACTTCTCGACGATCTCGTCCAGTTCGGCCTTGCTGCGGGCCAGGCCGTGGATGCGCGGGCCATAGGCCACGTTGTCGTAGATGGATTTCGGAAAGGGGTTGGGCTTTTGAAACACCATGCCCACCTTCGCGCGCAGTTGCACCGGATCGACCTTGCGGTCATAGATGTCTTCGCCGTCGATCAGGATGTCGCCCTCGACGCGGCAGATGTCGATGGTGTCGTTCATCCGGTTGATGCAGCGCAGGAAGGTGGATTTGCCACAGCCCGACGGCCCGATGAAAGCCGTCACGGTGCGGTCGGCGATCTCGACGCTGACATCCTTGATGGCGTGGGTATCGCCATAATGCACCTGCACGTTGCGGGCCGTGATCTTGGTTTCGGTCATGATTTCGCTTTCGACTGTAAAATGGTCTTTCATGGCGGTTCTCCTTACCAGCGCCGCTCGAACCGGCGGCGCAGGATCACGGCGATGGTGTTCATCACCACAAGAAAGACCAGAAGCACGATGATGGCCCCCGATGCGCGTTCGACAAAGGCCGGATCGGCCCGCTGGGTCCAGTTGTAGATCTGCACCGGCAGCGCACTGGCAGGATCAAAGAAGCCTTCGGGCGGCGCGCCGGGGAATTCCTTGACGAAGGCCACCATTCCGATCAGCAGCAGGGGCGCGGTCTCCCCCAGGGCCTGGGCCAGCCCGATGATGGTGCCGGTCAGGATGCCGGGTGCCGCCAGCGGCAGGACATGGTGGAACACCGCCTGCATCTTGCTGGCCCCCACGCCAAGCGCCGCGTCGCGGATGCTGGGGGGCACCGATTTCAGGCTGGCGCGGGTGGCGATGATGATGGTGGGCAATGTCATCAGCGTCAGGACAAGGCCGCCGACGATGGGGGCTGATTGCGGCAGGCCGGCGAAGTTGATGAAGATGGCAAGGCCGAGGATGCCGAAGACGATGGAGGGCACGGCGGCGAGGTTCGAGATGTTCACCTCGATCAGGTCGGTCCAGCGGTTTTTCGGCGCGAATTCCTCAAGATAGATGCTGGCGGCCACGCCGATGGGCAGGGCCAGCACCAGAACCACCAGCATCATGTAAAGCGAGCCCAGGATCGCGACACCAAGACCGGCCGCCTCGGGGCGCTGATCGCTGGCGTCGGGCGCGGTGATGAAATCGCGGTTGAAGCCGGTGGTCAGAAGCCCCGCCTCTTTCAGCGCCTCGGCCAGTTGCAACTGCGCGGGGCTGACATTGCTGTCCAGCGCGGCGCTTTCCATGCTGACGCGGCCCTTGAAATAGCCATCGATCCGTCCGTTCGCCAGCAGGCGGAATTCCTGCGTGGTGCCGATCAGGTCGGGGTTGGCGATCACGAAATCGCGGATCTGCGCGGGCGCCTCCTTGCTGATGATCTCGCCCGCGTCTTTTTCATCCAGCCCTTCGATGGCGATGCCGCTCTCTTCCATCCCGCGGGCCAGCGCGTCCTTGATCAACGGCGCATAGCCGAAGGTCGAAACCTTCTTGATCGCCTCGATGTCACGTTCGCCGGACTTGTCCAGCCTGGCCTCGGACAGTTCGACGGGCAGCACGACATGGGTCTGGCGGAACGAAGACAGCCCGTTGCCCAGGATCGACGCCAGCAGGACCACCAGCGCCAGCAGCCCAAAGCCCACAGCCATCATGCCGTAAACCTGAAACCGCTTCTCGGCGGCGTTGCGTTTTTTCGTGCGCGCGCTTTGACGGTGCAGCGACGAATGCGGGGCGGCGGCGGGGATTGCGGAAATATCGCTCATTCGTACTGCTCCCGGTATTTGCGCACGATCACCAGGGCGATGACGTTCAGCCCCAGGGTGATGACGAAAAGTGTAAGGCCAAGGGCAAAGGCCACGAGGGTTTCGGGCGCGGCGAAATCGGTATCGCCGGTCAACTGGCTGACGATCTTGACGGTCACGGTCGTCATTGCCTCGAAGGGGTTCAGGTCAAGCTTGGCCGCCGCCCCTGCCCCCAGCACCACGATCATCGTCTCGCCAATGGCGCGGGATGCGGCCAGAAGGACGGCGCCAACGATCCCGGGCAGCGCGGCGGGAACGACAACCTGGCGTATGGTTTCCGATTTCGTCGCGCCCAGCCCAAGGCTGCCGTCGCGCATGGATTGCGGCACGGCGTTGATGATGTCGTCCGACAACGAACTGACGAAGGGAATAAGCATGATCCCCATGACCAGCCCCGCCGTCATGACCGAGGAACCGCTTTCGCCAAGCCCCAGGGGTTGGGCAAAGTGATCGCGCAGCAGCGGGCCGACTGTGATCAGCGCGAACAGCCCGTAGACGATGGTGGGGATGCCGGCCAGAACCTCGATCAGGGGCTTGGCGACACCGCGCACTTTCGGCCCGGCATATTCCGAAAGGTAGATCGCCGAGAACAACCCCACCGGCACCGCCACCAGAAGCGCAATGAAGCTGATGTAAAGCGTACCCCAGAGCAACGGCAGGATCCCGAGGTCCGAGTTTCCGCGGAAGTTGGGCGACCAGGTGGTGCCGAAGAAGAAATCGGAGATCGGATACTGGCGAAAGAAGTTGATGGATTCAAACAGCATCGACAGCACGATGCCCGCCGTCGTCAGGATGGCGATCGAGGCGGCCGCGATCAACAGCGCCAGAACCGCCCGTTCCACCGCGCCGCGGGCGCGAAAACCGGGGGCCGTCAGGCGCATGGCCCAAAGGAACCCGGCCAGGGCCAGCAGGATGACCGTGACATTGCGAACCATGTTCCCGGTGCGCACCTGCGCGATATAGGATTGCGCCGCCACCAGCACCGAAGGTTCAACCTCTGACCCCAGCGCGACACCCACGGCCCCCAGGGCCGCGCGGATGTTGCCGCCATCGGCCTCGAGGTTGCGCATGTCATCCCCGCTCATCGCGCCCTCGGCGATGGCCACGTCCAGACCTTCGGCCAGGCGGCGCACGTCGCTCATGACCAGTGCGGGGTCGCTGGCCTGGCTCAGCGCCTCGGGGGAAAGCTGTGCTGCGACGCGGGCCTCGATGACCAGGGGTTGCACCAGAAGCCAACAAAAAAGAACCAAAAGCGACGGCACGATCACCGCCAGCCCTACGTTGAAACCATAATAGTTGGGCAAGGAATGCAAGCGGCGCACATCGCCACCCGATGACAGCACGGCGCGCCGCCGCCCCATAACGAAACCAGCCGCCGACAATGCGGCAAGCAGGGCAAGAAGCCAGATCAACGGCATGAAATCCCCCGGAAATCACAAGGTGGGACAGGGCGCAACATGCACCCTGCCCCGTTCGGCAGTCAGTTTCAGCTTCCGCCGTTCATGACGTTTTCGTCCGCGATGGTGGCCTGGGTGGTGGCCAGATCGGGGTCGGCCACCAGGCCGTATTCGGCAAGCGGGCCGTCCGGGCCGGCGATCTCGTCCGCCACGAAGAATTCGGCGTATTCCTTCAGGCCGGGGATCACGCCGATGTGGGCCTTCTTTACGTAGAAGAACAGCGGGCGCGACACGGGGTATTCGCCGGTCGAGATCGTCTCGGTCGAGGGAACGACACCGGTCATCGTGGCAACCTGCAGCTTGTCGGTGTTGTTCTCGTAGAACGACAGGCCAAAGACGCCGATGCCGTCCTTGTTGCTTTCGATGCGGGCCAGGGTTTCGGTGTAATCGCCGTCGATGTCGACCGAACGCCCGTCGGTGCGGATGGCCATGCATTTTTCCTCGGCCATGTCCTCATCGACGCCGCCGTCCAGCATCGCCTGCATGTAACCGCCGTCTTCACAGCCCTGCAGGATCACCTTTTCCTCGAACACTTCGCGGGTGCCGTGCTTGGTGCCGGGGATGAAGGCCTGGATCGGCTGGGCGGGCAGATCGGGGTTCACCTGGTCCCAGGTGGTGAGTTCGTTCTTCACCAGCGCGCCGTCGACATAGTGTTCGGCGGCCAGCGCCTTGTACCAGTCTTCGGGGGTGAAGGCGAAGGAGTTGCCGTTGATGTCGCTGGCGAAGACGATGCCGTCATAGCCGATGCGCACCTCGATGATGTCGGTCACGCCGTTCTCGGCGCAGGCCTTGATCTCTTTCTCGCGGATCTGGCGGCTGGCGTTGGCGATGTCGATGGTGTTTTCGCCCAGGCCTTCGCAGAATTTCTTCAGGCCCGCCGACGATCCGCCCGATTCAACCACCGGGGTCGGAAAATCGAAGTTCTCGCCAAAGGCTTCGGCGACGATGGCGGCATAGGGCAGAACGGTGGACGATCCGGCAACCTGCACCTGGTCACGGGCGGCGGCGGCGGTGGCCGATGCGGCCGCGACGGCCAGGGCGGAAACGGACAGTTTCACGAGGGACATGCAAAGCTCCTGTTTGTCGTAGAGGCCGCACCGTTGCGGCCTTGGCCCCGCATCTAGAGCGGCCATGCCAAGCTTTTGCGACAGAAACGTAACAGGTTCATGACAATGCGCGGTCAGTCCCCGGCAAGCGGCAGAAGAACCGAAAACCGGCTGCCTTCGCCCGGCGTGCTGGAAATGCGCAGGCGCCCGCGATGGCGGTTGACGATATGCTTGACGATGGCCAGACCCAGCCCCGTGCCGCCCTTTTCACGCGACCGGTGATCGTCGATGCGATAGAAGCGTTCGGTCAGGCGCGGCAGGTGGATCGGGTCGATCCCCTCGCCCCGGTCCACCACGTCGATCTGAAGGGCCGCACAGCGCAACGATGGATCGCGCGCCAGAACCTGCACCGCCACGGTCACGGTTTCGTCGCGGGCGCCGTATTTCGCGGCATTCTCGATCAGGTTGGTGAAAACCTGGCGCAACTGGTCGCCATCGCCGCTGATTGCCGGCAGGTCATCGGCGCCGGTCAGTTCGATCCGCTGGCCGTGATCGCCCACAAGCGGCGTCAGCGACTGGATGACCGAGCGCAGCAGCTCGCCCATGTCCAGCCTGCCGGTCGGGCGCATGCGCTCTTCGCTTTCCACGCGCGACAGCGACAGAAGATCCTTGACCAGCCGGTTCATGCGGTTGGCCTCGCGCTCCATGATCGACAGGAAACGATCGCGTGCTGCCGCATCGTCGCGGGCAGCGCCGCGCAGGGTATCGATGAAACCGATCAGCGCGGTCAGCGGCGTGCGCAGTTCGTGGCTGACGTTGGCCACGAAATCGCGCCGCATCTGCCCGGCCTCCAGCATCTCGGTGGTATCTTCGAGGCTGACGAGAACGCCCTGTCGCCCGCCCGCAGACAAGGCTGCGGCACTGGCCATCCAGATGGTTTCGCGCGCACCGGACGAGGTGGCGAAACTGGCCCGCGCCGGGCCGCCACCGGCGATCACCGTTTCGATCGCCTCAAGGATCTGGGGCTGGCGCAGGACGGCGGCGTAATGCCCGCCGCGCAGGGCACCGCCCAGAAGCCGGCGCGCGGGTGCATTGCTGACGGTGATCCGTTCCTCGTGATCGACAAGGAAAGCCGGAAGTTGAAGCGCGTCCAGAACGATCTGGATATCATTGTTGTCCATTATGGTCCTGGATCTGCGTTGTTTTCGGGCCGGGGGTGGCGAATCCTTGCTGGTTGGTCCATGGCATTCCGGAAATCTTTCGCCTAGGCTGGAGTTTCCGGTGTAGCCTCATGATAGATAAAAACTTTTGGAACGGGCCCGCCCCGGAAGAACCGGAACGAACGAAAATGCAGGACCAAGAACAACAGCGTGACCAGAATGCCCAAGATGACATGTATGGCCAGCCGTCCCGCACCCGTCACCCATCTGAATGATGTGCGGGCCTGCCTGTTCGTGGGCGACCCTGTCTATCTGCATCTGGCCCAGGCCCGTCTGCCCAGCAAGCCACCGGTCAAGATCTGCCAGATCTTCGATGTTCCGCGATACCTCCTGAACCGGCGTCATCCCGATATCGTCCTGTCGCTTGCCATGACGCCCCTGTTCGATTGCATGGACCTGGCCGAGCTTCTTTACCTGCACAACTTCCAGAACGCCCAGCGGATTTTCGATACGAACCTGCCCAACCCCGAACTTGTCTGCCGCGAAGTGCGCGCCACCTTTCCGGGGCTTGATTTCGGGGTGCTGAGCCCTGCGGACCTGAGTTGACGCCCACCGCACGCTAGACCGGCGCAAGCCCCGTGGCAAATCGGCGGGCGTTGACGCGATAGGCCTCGGCCGAGCCGAGAAGCGCCTTCTGCGCCGCATCGTCCAATTCGCGCACCACGCGGCCGGGCGCCCCCATCACGAGGCTGCCATCGGGAATTTTCTTGCCCTCGGTGATCAGCGCACCCGCCCCGATCAGACAGCCCTTGCCGATCACGGCACCGTTCAGGATGGTCGCCCCCATGCCGATCAGCGTGCCATCCCCGATGGTGCAGCCGTGCAGCATCGCCTTGTGGCCCACGGTGCAATCGGTGCCGATGGTCAGGGGAAAGCCCATGTCGGTGTGCAGCACGCAGTTTTCCTGCACGTTGCTGCCCTGCCCGACCTCGATCCATTCGTTGTCGCCACGCAGCGTGCAGCCGAACCAGACCGAGCCCTGGCCCAGCACCCTGATCTTGCCGATCACGTTGGCATCGGGTGCGATCCAGGCATCGGCGGCAATCTCGGGCGCCTGCCCGTCCAGTGCGTATAGGGTCATGATACCTCCTCGAATTCATCCTGAAGCCCGCGCACATGATCCAGCAGGTCGGGCTGCTGAGTGCGGCGAAGCCGTTCGGCGGTGATGATGGTTTTCAGGCGGGCTTCGGTTTCGAACAGGTCATCGTTGACCAGCACATAGTCATAGCCGCCCCAATGGCTGATCTCGTCCCAGCATTTCAGCATCCGTCGGGCGATGGTTTCGGCATCGTCCTGCCCGCGCGACACCAGCCGGCGGCGCAGTTCGGAAATCGTGGGCGGCAGGATGAAGATCGACAGAACGTGCTTTTCCAGCGCCGAATTCTCGATCTGCTGGGCGCCCTGCCAATCGATATCGAACAGAACGTCGCGCCCGTCGTTGATTGCCGCCTCGACTGGGCCCTTGGGCGATCCGTAGTAGTTTCCGAAAACCTGCGCGTGTTCCAGCATCTCGTCCTGCTTGACCTGGGATTTGAACGCCTCTTCGCTGACGAAATAGTAATCCTTGCCGTCAACTTCGCCCTCGCGGGGCTGGCGCGTGGTGGCTGAGACCGAGAACCGCAGGCTGGGGTCCCAGGCCATCAGCCGCTTGGCCAAGGTCGATTTCCCCGCCCCCGAAGGCGAAGACAAGATGATAAGAAGGCCGCGTCGCGCCAATGGGTTACTCCACGTTCTGAACCTGTTCACGCATCTGGTCTATCGTGGTTTTCAGGGCAAGGCCAACCCGTGTCAGCCCAGGATGCTGAGATTTCGAGCAGAGGGTATTCGCCTCGCGGTTGAATTCCTGCGTCAGGAAATCCAGCTTTCGCCCCACTGGACCATCGTCGGCCAGAAGCTCGCGCGCGGCCTCGACATGGGCGCGCAGCCGGTCAAGTTCTTCGGTGATGTCGGCCTTTACGGCAATCAGAGCCAGTTCCTGCGCCACGCGGTCGGAGTCGGCGCCCTGGCTGTTGTCCAGAACCCGCGCCAGGTTTTCGCGCAGTTGGGCCGCCATCCTGTCGGCGCGTTCGGCGCCAAGCGCTCCGGCCTCTTGCGTCAGGTCGGCGATCTGATCGATCTGTGCCGTCAAAACGCCATGCAGCGCGGCCCCCTCGCGGGCGCGCATGGCGTTGAAATCGGCCAGCAGCGCCGGGAAATCGGCGACAAGCGCCTTGCGCAGGGGGGCGGTATCCTCGGCCTCGCTGCTGGGCGCCTCCAGAATGCCACGTTGTGACAGGATGTCGGTGGCGCTGGGTGCCACAATGTTGACACCCCGCGCCATCGCCGCCTCTTCCACGGCGGCGATCTGATCCAGGGTGCGGGCCAGGGCCTCGGCGTCGATCCGAACGCCGGCCGCCTGCCCCGCCCGCACGACCCGCAGCGACAGGGTGACATTGCCCCGCGCCACAGCCCCTTGAAGCAACGGGCGGATTTCAGTCTCCAGCCCCTCGATCCAGTCGGGCACCCGCAAGCGCAGATCCAGGCCCCTGCCGTTGACGCTGCGAATGTCCCATGACCAGGACCAATCGGAGAAGGCCCCCTGGGCCGCGGCGAAACCGGTCATCGAATTGGGCATGCGTGTTAACCTTTTGGCGAAAATGTGACAGCTTTAAGGCAGCTTGGCTGCTATAAGACACATGGGGGACATGATTGGTCCAGCGGAAAACGGCACCGGGGGGTGCACCTTCTGGCGGACACAAAGGTGAGCGTGAGGTGGAAAGAGATGCAGCAGAGCGAAACACCCATGGGCCGCGTGGTTTCCATGTTCCAGCGCAAGCCGGTCGAGTCGGATTGTTTCGGCGAGGTCGAGGCCTATTGGCAAAGCCTCTGTGACGGGCGGTTGATGCCGCGCCGCGCCGAGATCGACCCCCGCGGCATTGTCGGCGCGCTGGATCGCACCTTCCTGATCGAACGTATCGCGCCGGGCATCGCGCGCATCCGCCTTGCCGGAAACCACCTGTCCGACCTGATGGGCATGGAGGTGCGCGGCATGCCCCTGTCGTGCTTCTTCCTGCCGGGTGCGCGGACGGCCCTCGCCGATGCGGTGGAATGCGTCTTCAGCGAACCGGCCCGCGTCGATCTGTGGCTGGCCGGACCGGGCAAGGTGACGAAGGGGCGGATGGCGGCGCGGATGCTGCTTTTGCCGCTGCGCGACGATGCCGGACAGGTGACGCGCGCGCTGGGGTGCCTTTCGGCCAGCGCCCCGATGATCGGCGCGCCCCACCGTTTCACCATCTCGTCGGACAATCGCCGCACGCTGATCGGCTATGGCGACCGACCGGCCGGCCAGGATACCACCAACCCGCCCACCGTGATCGATACCGTGAAGGGTGCGCGCCAGCGGGGCAAACCCCGTCTGACGCTGATCGACGGCGGCGCCTAGGCACCGCCGCCGCAAAGATCAGCTGGCCGCGGCAGTGCGGCTGGCGGCCTGGCGGCTGCTCAACTGTTCGGCCACGAGGAAGGCCAGTTCCAGCGCCTGGCTGGCGTTCAGGCGCGGATCGCAGGCCGTGTGGTAACGATCCGACAGGTTTTCATCGGTCACCGCCCGCACGCCGCCGGTGCATTCGGTCACGTCCTGGCCTGTCATCTCGAAATGCACGCCACCGGGAACGGTGCCCTCGGCGTTGTGCACCTCGAAGAATTCCTGCACCTCGCGCAGCACGGAATCGAACGGGCGCGTCTTGTAACCGCTGGCCGACTTGATCGTGTTGCCGTGCATCGGATCGCAGGACCAAACCACGTTGGCGCCTTCTTCCTCGACCGCGCGGATCAGCTTGGGCAGGTGGTCGCCCACCGTGCCGGCGCCGAAACGGGCGATCAGGGTCAGGCGGCCCGCCTCGTTCTTCGGGTTCAGCGTGGCCATCAGACGCTTCAGGTCGTCGGTCGAGATCGAGGGGCCGCATTTCAGGCCGATGGGGTTAAGCACGCCCTTGCAGAACTCCACATGGGCGCCGTCGGGCTGGCGGGTGCGGTCGCCGATCCAGATCAGGTGGCCCGATCCGGCCAGGGTGTTGCCGCTGGTGGTATCGACGCGGGCCAGTGCCTCTTCGTATTCCAGCAGCAGCGCCTCGTGGCTGGTGTAGAAATCGACGGTGGCCAGTTCGGCGTTGTTGTCGCTGGTCAGACCTGCCGCCGTCATGAAATCCAGCGCATCCTGGATGCGGTTGGCCATGTCGCGGTATTTCTCGGCCTCGTCGGATTCGGTGAACCCAAGCGTCCAGGCGTGCACCCGGTGAATGTCGGCATAGCCGCCCTTGGAAAGCGCGCGCAGGAAGTTCAGCGTCGCAGCCGCCTGGGTATAGGCCTGCATCATGCGGCCGGGGTCGGGAATCCGCGCCTCGGGGGTGAAATCGAAGCCGTTGATGATGTCGCCACGGTAGCTGGGCAGTTCCACGCCACCGCTGGTTTCGGTGGGCGCGCTGCGCGGCTTGGCGAACTGGCCCGCCATGCGGCCCACCTTCACCGTCGGCACCTTGGCACCGAAGGTCAGAACCATGGCCATCTGCAGCATCACCTTGAAGGTGTCGCGGATGTTGTCGGCGCTGAACTCGGCAAAGCTCTCGGCGCAATCGCCGCCCTGAAGCAGGAATGCCTCGCCGCGCGATACCTCGGCAAGCTCGCGTTTCAGGGTGCGCGCCTCACCGGCAAAGACAAGCGGCGGATACTTGGCCAGACCCTGCTCGACCGCGGCCAGGGCGGCCGGATCGGTATAATCGGGCATCTGGACCCGCGGTTTGTTGCGCCAGTCGGATTTCTGCCACTGAGTCATCGTCTTTGCTCCGGAAACACATGCATTTCAGGCGGCGGTTATACGCAGGGCGGCAAGGGTTGCAAACAGCTAAACCGACGCAGGGTCAAACCGCGTGGTGCAAATGCGACATCCGCATCTTGCGGGCGCGACGCAAACCTGCTTGGCTCGCCCGGTCGCAGGGATCGGATCGTTGCCATGGAAGTGAGTCGCTATAGCGTGGATGTGGATACGGCGGGCGACAAACCGCGCCACTTTGTCTTTCTCCTGCTGGACAATTTCACGCTGCTGTCATTTGCCAGCGCCATCGAAAGCCTGCGCATCGCCAACCGGCTGGCCCGCACCCAGCTTTATTCCTGGGTCATCGCCGGTGAGGGGGGCGAACCGGTCAGCAGTTCGGTCGGCACCGTGTTCCAGACCGACAGCGACCTGGACGAATTGAACCGCGACGATACCGTGCTGGTCTGCGGCGGCATCGACGTCTCCGGCGCGACGACGAAACGCGTGGTCAACTGGCTGCGGCGCGAGGCGCGGCGCGGGGTCACCATCGGCGGGCTGTGCACCGCCGGCCACACCCTGGCGCGCGCCGGGCTTCTGGATGGCAAGCGGGCCACGATCCATTGGGAAAACCAGGACAGTTTCGCCGAGGAATTCGAGGAAGTCACGCTGACCAAATCGGTCTTCGTGATCGACGGCAACCGTTATACCACGGCGGGGGGCACATCCTCGATCGACCTGATGCTGAAGCTGATCGCCGATGAGCACGGCGAAACCCTGGCCAGCGCCGTGGCCGACCAGCTGATCTATTCCAGCATCCGCACCGACCAGGACATACAGCGGCTGTCGGTGCCCACCCGCATCGGCGTGCGGCATCCGAAACTGTCGACGGTGATCCAGATGATGGAAAGTCATATCGAAGATCCGATCAGCCCCGCCATTCTGGCGCGGGATGTCGGCATGTCGACCCGCCAGCTGGAACGGCTGTTCCGTCGCTACCTGAACCGTTCGCCCAAGCGGTATTACATGGAATTGCGCCTGCAAAAGGCGCGCAACCTGCTTATGCAGACCGACATGAGCGTGATCAACGTCGCCCTGGCCTGCGGCTTTGCCAGCCCGTCGCATTTTTCGAAATGCTACCGCGCCCATTATGAAACCACGCCCTATCGCGAGCGTGGAATCCAGGCCAGCCGCCTGCCCTCGTAAGCACCGCGCCGATCTGGCGTGAAATGAGTATTTGCAGCAAGAAAGAACCTAGCGTGGGCTCATCCGGTAAAGTGTGCCCTTCCCGACGGCGAGAAACCAGATAGTGCCGTCGGGTGCTTCGCGGATGTCGCGCACGCGGGCGGTTTCGGGGGATTTCAGGCGCTCTTCCTCTTTCATGGTGTCGCCGTCCAGCCGCGAGATCATGTCGAACTTCAGCGACCCCACCAGAAGATCGCCCTTCCATTCCGGCCAGAGCCGCCCGGAATAGAAAGTCATCCCCGAAGGTGCGATCGACGGGTCCCAGTAGTGGGCCGGTTGCGCCATGCCCGGTTTTTGCGTGCCCTCGCCGATTTGCTGGCCGGAATAATGGGTGCCGTAGGAAATGACGGGCCAGCCGAAATTGGCGCCCTTTTTGACGCGGTTCACCTCGTCTCCGCCCTTTGCGCCATGTTCCACCACCCAAAGCTGCCCCGCGCCGTCCAGCCCCGCGCCCTGGGGGTTGCGGTGGCCGTAGGACCAGATTTCGGGCAGGGCATTCTCTTGGCCGACGAAGGGGTTGTCGGCGGGCACCGATCCGTCGCGGTTGATGCGCACCACGCTGCCGTTGTGGCTTGCGGTATTCTGGGCCTGCGGGCCGGTGCCACGGTCGCCAATGGTGAGGAACAGATGGCCATCACGCCCCTCGACGATGCGCGAACCAAAGTGCCGCCCGCCGTCCGAACCCGGTGCCATCTCGAAGATCACTTTCACATCCTCAAGCCGGTCGCCCGCCTGCGACAGGCGCCCGACCGCCAGGGCCGTTCCTGCGCCGCCGCCCTGCTTCTTGGCATAGCTCAGGAAAACCTCGCGCGTTTCGGCAAAATCGCGGGGCACCATGACGTCAAGCAGGCCGCCCTGCCCTTCGACATGCACATCGGGCAGGCCCGACACCTGTTTCACCGACCCATCAGCACCGACATGTTGCAGGCGGCCTGCCCGTTCGGTGACCAGAAAACCCCCGCCGGGCAGGAAGGCAAAGCCCCAGGGTTCGTTCAACCCCGTCACCACCGGCGCCACCTCGATCGCGCCAAGGCTGCTGTCCATGGCGGCGCTGGCGAGGGGTGAAAGACAGGCCAGTGCCAGAAGTGTCGCGCAGATTCTCGTTCTCATCCCGTGGCCTTCCCTTCCTGTTCTTCTCCCCTCCAGATAGGGCGACCGGACGTAGGGTAAACCGCGGCAACCCCGGATTTTCGGGGTAAATGTGCAGATCAACACCCTTTTCTTTTGGACCGACCCACAATAACGTCACCCTCAGGACAACGTTCCACAACAGGGAGACTTAAATGAAAAAGCTACTTATGGCCTCCGCCATGACCGCCGTCGCCGCCAGCTCGGCCTTCTCGGCGGCCCAGGCTGAAGAGGTAAAGATCGGCGTGATCATGGGCTTTACCGGCCCGCTTGAAGCGCTGACCGCCGAAATGGGCCCCGCTGCCGAACTGGCGATCAAGGAAGTGTCGGATTCGGGCAAGTTCCTGGATGGCATGACCGTGGTTCCGGTGCGCGGTGACAGTACCTGCATCGACGCCGGCGCCGCGACCGCCGCCGCCGAACGCCTGATTACCTCGGACGGCATCAAGGGTATTGTCGGCGCCGCCTGTTCGGGCGTGACCGGTGCGATCCTGTCGAACGTGGCCGTTCCCAACGGCATCGTGATGATTTCGCCCTCGGCCACGTCGCCGGGCCTGTCTACGGTCGAGGACGAAGGCCTGTTCTTCCGCACCTCGCCCTCGGATGCCCGTCAGGGTGTGGTGATGACCCAGGTTCTGCTGGACCAGGGGATCGAGGAAGTGGCCGTGTCCTATGTCAACAACGACTATGGCAAGGGCCTGGCCGATGCCTTCGAAGCCGCCTACACCGAAGCCGGTGGCAAGGTGACCATCAACACCGCCCACGAAGACCTGAAGGCCGACTATTCGGCTGAAGTCGGGGCATTGGCCGCGGCCGGTGGTCAGCGCCTCGTGGTGGCGGGTTATGTCGACGGTGGCGGATCGGGCATCGTGCGCGCGGCGCTGGATTCGGGTGCTTTCGACACCTTCCATTTCCCCGATGGCATGGTCAGCTCGCAGCTTGAGAAGAACTTCGGCAGCGAGATCGACGGTTCGACCGGTCAGCACCCTGGCACCGACAGCCCCGGCGTGGCCACCTTCAACGATCTGGTGGGCGATGCCTTTGACCCCACCAGCGCCTTCGCTCCTGAAAGCTATGACGCCGCCGCGCTGATCCTGCTGGCGATGCAGGCTGCCGGTTCGGTGGAATCCGCCGATTACGCGGGCAAGGTGATGGATGTCGCCAACGCTCCGGGCGAAAAGATCTATCCCGGCGAACTGGCCAAGGCGCTGGAGCTTCTCAAGGCCGGAACCGAGATCGACTATGTCGGCGCCTCGGCGGTGGAACTGATCGGCCCGGGCGAATCCGCCGGCAACTACCGTGAGATCGCGTTCGAGGACGGCAAGCTGGTGACCAAAGGGTACCGCTGATCGTCTGATCCGCTTTCAACTGGCAACCCGGCGCGCCCCTCGTGCGCCGGGTTGTTTCCGTATTCCGATGCAAAACCGGAAGCGGCCAACGGGGACGCGAAGGGGCAATACATGATCGTTGTCGAAAACCTGCACAAGCATTTCGGCGGGTTTCACGCCGTCGACGGTGCATCTCTTGAAATCAAGGCGGGGTCGATCACCGGCCTTGTCGGGCCGAACGGCGCCGGAAAGACCACTCTTTTCAACGTCATCGCCGGCGTTCTTAAACCGACCTCGGGCAAGGTGACCATGGCGGGCGAGGATATCACCGGCCTGCCGCCGCACACGCTGTTTCACAAAGGGCTGCTGCGCACCTTCCAGATCGCCCATGAATTCGGGTCGATGACCGTGCGGGAAAACCTGATGATGGTGCCCCCGGCCCAGTCGGGCGAAACGATCTGGAACGCCTGGTTCGGCCGCGCCCGCATCGCGCAAGAGGAAGCGGCGCTTCTCAAGAAGGCCGACGAGGTTCTCGAGTTTCTGACCATCGACCACCTGAAGGACGAACGCGCCGGCAACCTGTCGGGCGGGCAGAAGAAGCTGCTGGAACTGGGCCGCACGATGATGGTGGACGCCAAGATCGTCTTTCTGGACGAGGTGGGCGCCGGGGTGAACCGCACCCTTCTGAACACGGTGGGCGACGCGATTTTGCGCCTGAACCGCGAGCGCGGCTATACCTTCTGCATGATCGAACACGACATGGATTTCATCGGCCGCCTGTGCGATCCCGTGATCGTCATGGCCGAGGGGCACGTCCTGGCGGAAGGCACCATCGACCAGATCAAGGCCAATGAACAGGTGATCGAGGCCTACCTTGGCACCGGCCTGAAGAACAAGGCGACAGCATGACCGGAAATCCATGGCAGGATGATCGCGGCAACAAGGACCGCTCGATCACGAAAAGCAGCGGCGCGGGCGGATCGGGCGATCCGGTGCGCCACAGAACCATGGGATCGGGGGCGCCGCGTGTAACGGATGGCCCCTTCCTGATCGGCGACAATATGACGGGCGGCTATGGCAGCGGTGCCGACATCCTGCACGGCTGCACCTTGGCGGTGGACCCGGGCCAGATCGCGGTGATCGTCGGGCCGAACGGCGCGGGCAAATCCACGGCGATGAAGGCCGTCTTCGGGATGCTGAACGTGCGCAGCGGTGCGGTGCGGCTTGAGGGTGAGGACATCACCCACCTGACCCCGCAGGACAGGGTGGCGAAGGGCATGGCCTTCGTACCCCAGACCCACAACATCTTCACTTCGATGACCGTCGAGGAAAACCTCGAAATGGGCGCCTTTCTGCGCCGCGACGACATCGGCAAGACCATCGCGCAGGTCTATGACCTGTTCCCGATCCTGGGCGACAAGCGCCGCCAGCCGGCGGGTGAGCTTTCGGGCGGGCAGCGCCAGCAGGTGGCGGTGGGCCGCGCCCTGATGACCAAGCCGCGTGTCCTGATGCTGGACGAACCCACGGCCGGGGTCAGCCCCATCGTGATGGACGAATTGTTCGACCGCATCATCGAGGTGGCCCGCACGGGCATCTCGATCCTCATGGTCGAACAGAACGCCCGCCAGGCGCTGGAGATCGCGGACCGCGGTTACGTCCTGGTGCAGGGCAGCAACGCGTTTACCGGCACGGGGGAAGAACTTCTGTCCAACCCCGATGTGCGCGCAAGCTTTCTTGGGGGATAGGATGACTGTTTATCGTTCCGACTGCCGGCACGGGATGCCGGGCCTTTCCCATCCCTTTGACGCAAACGACGTATCCGGTGCGCCCCAGGGCCGCGCCGCGACCCGAAAGGTGGCATGATGGATCTGTTGAACGCCCTTGTGGTGCTGGCCAATTTCGTGCTCATCCCCGCCACCTCCTACGGCGCCCAGCTGGCCCTCGGGGCGCTGGGGGTCACGCTGATTTATGGCATCCTGCGCTTCTCGAACTTCGCCCATGGCGACACGATGGCCTTTGGCGCCATGGTCACGATCCTGTTCACCTGGCTGTTCCAGGGCTGGGGCATTTCCTTCGGCCCGCTGCCCACGGCGCTTCTGGCGCTGCCCTTCGGCATCGCGGGCACCGCGCTTCTGCTTCTGGGCACCGACAGGGCCGTCTATCGGTTCTACCGCGAACAGAAGGCCGCACCGGTGATCTTGGTGATCGTGTCCATGGGGGTGATGTTCATCATGAATGGGCTGGTGCGCTTCATCATCGGCCCCGACGACCAGCAGTTCGCGGATGGCGAACGCTTCATCATCACGGCCCGCGAATTCAAGACGATGACCGGCCTTGACGAGGCGCTTTCCATCCGCACCTCGCAGGGGATCACCATTGTCACGGCCGTGATCGTGGTGGCCTTCCTGTTCTGGTTCCTGAACCGCACCCGCACCGGCAAATCCATGCGCGCCTATTCCGACAACGAAGACCTTGCGCTGCTTTCGGGCATCAACCCCGAACGGGTGGTGACGATCACCTGGCTGATCGTCGCGGCGCTGGCCACCATTGCGGGCACGCTTTACGGGCTGGACAAGTCTTTCAAACCCTTCACCTATTTCCAGCTTCTTCTGCCGATCTTCGCCAGTGCCATCGTCGGCGGGCTGGGCAGCCCGGTGGGCGCCATCGCGGGGGGCTTCCTGATCGCCTACTCCGAGGTGATGGTGACCTATGCCTTCCGCAAGGTGCTGGATTACCTCCTGCCCTGGTATGAACCCGAGGGGCTCGTCCAGCTTCTAAGCACCGATTACAAATTCGCGGTCAGCTTCTCGATCCTGGTGATCGTGCTGCTGTTCAAACCCACCGGCCTGTTCAAGGGGAAATCGGTATGAGCGCTTCTGTCAGAGCACCGCTTCTTTTTGCCGCCGTTGCGGCGATGTTCCTGTTCACCGGTTTCACCTCATCCTGGAACTCGGCGCTGGGGATCTTCAACATGGGCCTGATCAGCGCGATCATGGCCCTGGGCGTGAACATGCAATGGGGCTATGCTGGGCTGTTCAACATCGGGGTGATGGGGTTTGTCGCCCTTGGCGGCCTTGGCGCCGTCATCATCGGCATGCCCCCGGTGGCCGAGGCCTGGGCCGCGGGTGGCGTCCGCATCCTGCTGGGGCTGCTTCTCGCGCTGGCGACGATCCTGGGCGCCGTGTTCGTCTGGAAGCGGATGAAGCCCGGGCGCTGGCGCGGGGTGGCCATCACCGTGCTGCTGGTCATCGGGTTCTATGCCTTCCGCGCTGTCTTTGATGGCGGTGTCGAGGCGGTCGAGGCGGTGAACCCCGCCGTGTCGGGCAACCTGGGCGGGCTGGGCCTGCCGGTGCTGATCGGCTGGCCTGTGGGCGGTCTTCTGGCGGCGGGTGCGGCCTGGATCGTCGGCAAGACGGCCCTGGGCCTGCGCAGCGATTACCTGGCCATCGCCACGCTGGGCATTGCCGAGATCATCATCGCCGTGATGAAGAACGAAGACTGGCTGGCGCGCGGCGTGAAGAACGTCATCGGCCTGCCCCGACCGGTACCCTACGAGGTGGACCTGCAGCAATCGACCGACTTTTTGGCGCGGATGCAGGCCATCGGCGCCGATCCGGTGACAGCCTCGTCCATCGTGGTCAAGCTGCTCTATGCCGCGCTCTTCGCCTCGGTCCTGCTGTTGCTGATCTGGCTGACGCAAACGGCGCTGAAATCGCCCTGGGGGCGGATGATGCGCGCGATCCGCGACAATGAAACCGCGGCCGAGGCGATGGGCAAGGATGTGACCGGGCGTCACCTTCAGGTCTTCATCCTGGGCAGCGCGATCTGCGGTCTGGCCGGCGCCATGATGACCACGCTTGACGGCCAACTGACCCCGACCGGCTATCAGCCGCTGCGCTTCACCTTCCTGATCTGGGTTATGGTGATCGTCGGCGGGTCGGGCAACAACTGGGGCTCGGTCCTTGGGGGCTTCCTGATCTGGTTCCTCTGGGTTCAGGTCGAACCCATGGGCCTGATGCTGATCAACCTGATCACCGCCGGCATGGCCGATGGATCGCCGCTCAAGGATCACCTGATCGAAAGCGCCGCGCATATGCGGCTTTTGACCATGGGTGTCGTGCTGTTGCTGGTGCTGCGCTTCTCGCCGCGGGGCCTGATCCCCGAGAGATGAGCGTGCCGCCACCTTGCGACGTGACGATCCTGCTGCTTGCGGCGGGGTCGTCTTCGCGGATGCGGGGGGCTGACAAGCTGACCCAGCTTGTCGACGGAACGCCCCTGTTGCGCCGACAGGCCCGGGCGGCGGTGGCCACGGGTGCACCGGTGATCGTTGCCCTGCCCCCCCGGCACCACGCGCGGCTTGCGTGCCTGCACGACCTTCCCCTTGCCGTGATCGAGGTGCCCGGCGCCGCCGAGGGCATGGGCGAAAGCCTGCGCCTTGGCGCCCTTGCAGCGGGGCGGCCCGACGGGTTGATGGTGATGCTGGCCGACATGCCCGACATCGAAACGGCCGACCTGACGCTGCTGATCGAAGGTTTCACCAAAGGCCACGCCAGCAGCATCGTCCGCGCCGGGGCAAAGGATGGCACACCGGGGCATCCCGTGATCCTGCCGGCCGACTGCCTGCCCGACCTGGCCGATCTGCGGGGCGATACCGGCGCGCGCGCCATCCTGGCCGCCAACCGTGGTCGTTGCGTCACCCTGCCCCTTGCGGGCCGGCGCGCGCTGGTCGATCTCGACACGCCCGAGGCCTGGGCCGCCTGGCGCAGCGCCCGCGACAGTCACACCTGAAAACGAAAAAGCCTGCCGGAAACCTGGCAGGCATCGCGAACAACCTTTGAAAAAGTGACCGGGAGGCAGCCCTCCCCCCAGCCACAGTTGAACGGCGCGATGTGTTTCGACATCGCGCCGTTCGCTGCTTAACTTGGGGTTACTTCAGCAGAAGCGCCGCTTCGTGCTTTTTCAGGGTGCGGCGGGCGGCGGCGTAATCGGCCAAGCCCTCAGCGTTTTCCAGTTCGGGGAACAGCGCCAGGATTTCATCCCGCTGGGCACTGTCGATCCCCTTGAGGCTCTGATCGCCGGGCTGGAAGCTTTCGGTCCAGGCCCCGTCGGACAGCACAACCTCGTGCTGGTCGAACATGAAGTGGATGTAGGTGGTCGAACTTGCCTCGACCTCGACGATCCCCTTGCCATCGACCAGGTGCTTGGCCGCCACCAAGACCTCACGCTCTTCGAAGTACAGCGCGGTCTTGTCGTTGGCCACCAGCACGCGGTGGTTGGGCGACACCAGCATGTCACGTTCCGGCAGGCCATTGCCCAAGGCACCCGCACGGATCAGCACCGGCTGCAACCTGGGGTTTTCGGCCAAGGCGCGACCGTCCAGCGTGGTGTGACCCACCCAGCGGATCTGCTGGATGCCGTTATCGCGGGTGATCACGCGATCGCCTTCGCGCAGATCCTCGACCAGGCGTTCGCCCTTCGGAGTCGCGATCAGCGTGCCGGGGGTGAAGCAGGGCGGCACGGTGTCGATGATCTCTTCGATGTTGGTGAAGTCGATCTGACCCACCTCGTTGTCATCGGCATCGAAGTAGACGACCGACCCGTCGATCCCGTTGCCGTCGCTGTCGGTCACGGTGTCCTGCAACTCGTAGCGCACGGCGCCCGGCGTTCCGTCGATGGAACCGGTAAGGTCCAGCGTGTCGAAGTCGCGGCTGTCGGGGCCAAAGCCCGCGCCACCCGAAACGGTATCGCCACCGTTCACGTCGATGAAGGTATCGGCGTCGTCGTTGCCCTCAAGGCTGTCGTTGCCCGGACCGCCCGAAATGGTGTCTTCGCCATCGCCGCCGCGCACGGTGTCGTCCCCCGCGCCCGCGGTGACCACGTCATCCCCGGCCCCCGCTTCGATGGTGTCATCGCCCGCGCCGGTGTCGATGGTGTCGTTGCCGAAGCCGCCTACCACCGTGTCGTCGCCCGCGCCGCCGGTGATCAGGTCATCGCCCTGGCCGCCGCTCAGCTGGTTCGCGCCATCGCCACCGTCAAGGATGTCGTTGCCGCGGCCACCGTCCAGGGTGTCGTCGCCGTCGCCGCCTTCCAGCAGGTCGTCGTCGGCGCCACCGGCCAGCATGTCATCGCCCTGGCCGCCGATCAGCGTGTCGTTTCCGGCACCGCCCTCCAGGCTGTCGTTGTCGATACCGCCGTCGAGGTAATCGTCGCCGGTGCCACCAATCAGCGTGTCATCGTCGTCTTCGCCATAGATCACGTCGTCGCCGGCGCCGCCATCAAGGTAATCGCGGCCGTTCTCGGGGACAGGATCGGTCGCGTCAGGCTCTTCCCCTGCGAAACCCGGGATCGGATCGTTCCCGAAACCACCATGGATGGTGTCGTTCCCGGCGCCGCCGGTGATGGTGTCGGACCCGTGGCTACCGGTCAGGCTGTCGTCGCCTTCGCCGCCGCTGATCTCGTCATCGTCGATGCCGCCGTTGATCGTGTCGTTGCCCAGACCGCCGACGATGGTGTCGCGGTCGTCCCCGGTGAAGATCAGGTCGTCGCCCGCGCCGCCATCGACGAAATCGCGGCCGTCTTCCTGGTTCGGGTCGGATTCGCCCGGGCGGTTGTTGGGGTCGTCGCCTACATAGTCGGACAGGGTGTCGATGCCGGCGATGATCGTGTCATTGCCGTCGCCGCCATAGATGGTGTCGGCGCCCTGGATGTCGTCGATGTAGTCGTTGCCCGCGCCGCCATCGACCAGGTCATCGTCGATGCCGGATTCGATGCTGTCGTCGCCGTCGCCGCCGTTGATGGTGTCGCGGTCGTCGCCGGTGCGGATGGTATCATTGCCCGCGCCGCCATCGACCGAGTCGCGGTCGTCGTCCGGGAAGGCATCGGGTTCGATGACGCCGGGCACGACGAAGGGCGGGGTATCCAGCGCCGGATCGTTGCCCGACACGTCGATCAGGTCGTCGCCGTCGCCGCCGCTGACGGTTTCCGAACCCGAACCGTCGGTGATCGTGTCATCGCCGACACCACCCGACAGATCGTCATCGCCGGTACCGCCGTCGATGTCGTCATCGCCTTCGCCGCCATCGACCGTATCGTCACCGTCACCGGCGCGCACGATATCGTCGTTGCTGCCGGGGTTCGGGCCGAGGATCGCGTCGTTGTTGTCGATCCGGTCGCCATCGGGGTCGCCGGTATAGCCAAGGTCGATGTTGTCGTCGCCCGGCGTGCCGGACACGATGCCATCGGGGCCACCGCTCGGGCCGTCGAAGACCATGTTCTCGATCTCGGTGAAGTCGACGATCGTGCCGTCGTTCAGGGTGGCAACGCCCGTCAGGCCGCCACCGGCGCCCGGATCGGTGTTGGAATAGGTCACCTGTGCGGCCGGATCATCCACCAGCCCGCGCAGATCCAGCGTATCGCCGTTCACTTCGCCGGTTTCGCCGCCGATGACGTAAAGGGTTTCGCCGGGGGCCAGCTGATCGTCGGCCACGGTGAAGTAATCGTCGCCACCATCGCCCGCCACGGTATCGCCCGCGCCGGCCGTGATGGAATCGTCGCCGTCGCCGCCGCGCAGGTCGTTGGGGCCCGTGCCGCCGGTCAGCGTGTCGTCCCCGGCCGAACCGATGACGCCTTCGATGCGGCTGCCGCTGTCGATGCTGTCGTTGCCCGCATCGCCACCCGACAGGGTGTTGTCGTCGAGGTTGACGTTCACCGGATCGGACGACCCCGAGTAATCGATGGTGTCCATGCCTTCGCCGCCGAAGAGGCTGTCGGCACCTTCGCCACCGATGAACTTATCGTCGCCATCGCCACCCTCAAGGAAGTTGCGCCCGTCATCGCCCTTCAGCGTGTCGTCGCCCGCTTCGCCGCGCAGGGTGTCGTCGCCCGCTCCGCCTTCGATGTAGTCGTCGCCATTGCCGCCATAGGCATCGTCGTCGCCCTCGCCCGCCAGGATCGTGTCGTTCCCTTCGCGCGCCTTGATGATGTCGTCGTTCGACCCGGGGTTCGACAGGATGGCGTCGTTGTTGTCGACGCGGTCGCCCTCGGGGTCGTCGTCATAGTTCAGGTCGATCAGGTCATCGGGGTTGGCGTTCTGGTCGCCATCGACGACGCCGCCACGGCTGGCGGGCACCGGCCCCGAGCTTGCGACCGGCGTACCGGCAGCAGGGGTTTGGTTTTCAATGTTCTTTGTGTCGTTCGACATAATCCGGCTCCATCTCCATGCGACGCGCGGCACTGCACCTGGCGGCGCGCCGTCGAGCTTTCCAATCCGGAATGCCTCATCGGTTCTCGATGCAAGCAATCCCATTCCGACCGTCCCATCAGCTGGAACGCAAAAATAATGAAGCGCTTGAGCCGAAAACCGACCCGTGCAGACATTCATTCGATCTTGCCGGCACGATGTTCCGTGCCGGGTTCGATCCGGTCGTCCCCCAACGACGCTCGAAACCCAGTTCGCAACCCAAACTAGCGCAGCCAACGGCGCAACCAAGCGGAAAATTATAATGGTAGTTGGAGGTTAACCGCTGGCAGCACCCGCATCGGTTGGCGACTCAGCACCTGTCTACAACCGGGGATTGTGGTCTGATTTGGCGGTTCAAAGGCCGTTCCGAGGGGCGGATTCGGACAGTTCCCTAGGATTTTATTGTTGAAATTGACGCTTCGGTAACCTTTTTGGGCGGCAACGCAACGCTGGGCTGACCGGAATTGGGCAGGATTGTGGCAGAACCTGGGCACAACCCCGAGGGCAGTTCAAACAATCGCGACGACAGGCACGACGTAGCGATAATTTTGGTCAATCTGGTGCTTTCGGAGCAATTGATCGTGTTCCGGGAACGATCAATTCGAATCATTCGCCCATCGGCCGACCTCGGGGCGGGGCAAGACCGCCAGCAGCGTCAGCCAGACCGGATCACCAACCACAGCCGCGCCCGGCCAGTTGGCCAGCGGCCAAAGCACGTTCTGCCCGGCAAGGCTCAGGCGCAGGTGGTTGTCGGTCATCCCCGCGATGCGGCCTTGCAGGGTTAGGTGCCCCGATGTCGGCCCCGGATCGGCCAGCGAAATCAGCGTCGATTCAACCGGCAGCGTCAGCGACCAGCGTTCGCCCGGTGCCGCCTTCACCGGCAGCGTTACCCGCGCCCCGCCGACATCGAAGACAGCGCCCCCCGCCGCCTGTTCGATCACCCGGGCCGCCAGGCGCACCGGGTCGTTTGCCCAGCCGGTGATCGCGCCATCGGCCACGGAAAGAACACGGTCGGCCAGCGTCAGCACCTCGTCGCGGGCATGGCTGACGAACAGCGCGGGCACGCCGAAGGCCTGGCTGGCGCGGGTGACATGGGGCAGGATCTCGGCCTTGCGCGCGGTGTCCAGCCCGGTCAGCGGCTCATCCAGAAACAGGATGTCGGGCCCCGAGGCCATGACCCGCCCAAGGGCGACCCGCCGCGCCTCGCCCCCCGACAGGCCGCGAATGTCACGCTGCATCAACGGGCCGAGGTTCAGCAGATCGGCCACCTCGTCCACGCGCGCCGCGCCCACACCCCGCCGCCTTGCGCCGTAGGCCAGGTTGCCCGCGACGTTCAGATGCGGAAACAGGCGGGGTTCCTGAAAGACATAGCCGATGCCGCGCCGGTGCGGCGGCACGAAGGTGCCCTGCCCCTGCAGGATACGCCCGGCCAGTTGCACATGGCCGGTCGCCTGCGGCTCCAGCCCCGAAAGGATGCGCAACAACGTGGTCTTGCCGCTGCCCGAGGGGCCGGTGATGGCGGTGATCCCGCGCAACGGAACATCGGCAGCCATGGCCAACCCGAACCCGGCCCGCGCCAGCGCAACGTCAAACCTCAGGCTGTCAGACAAGGCGCCGCCCCCGGCCCTGGTTCAGGACATAAACGAAGCTGAGCACCACGAACGACAGGACAAGAAGCGCGGCCGACAGGATATGCGCCGTGGCATAATCCAGGGTTTCGACCGCGGTATAGATCTCGATCGAAATCACCCGCGTGCGCCCCGGTATGTTGCCCCCCACCATCAGCACCACGCCGAATTCACCCAGCGTATGGGCAAAGGTCAGCACACCCGCCGTCAGCATCCCGCGCCGCGCCAGGGGCATGGCGATGCTGAAGAAGGCATCGCGCCGCCTGGCCCCCAGCATCGACGCGGCCTCCATCAGCCCGGGGCCGACCCCGGCAAAGGCCGTCTGCATCGGCTGCACAGCGAAGGGCAGCGAATAGAAGATCGAGGCGATGACCAGCCCCGAAAAGCTGAAGGTGAGGGTATCACCGGTCAGCCGCAGGAAGGCCGCACCAAGGGGGGCCTCCGGGCTCATCAGGATCAGCAGGTAGAACCCCAGCACCGTGGGCGGCAGCACCAGCGGCAGCGCGGTCAGCGCCTCGACCATGGGGCGCAGGCGGTTGCGGGTGGTGGCCAGCCACCAGGCTAAGGGCAGCCCCGCCACCAGCAGGATCACCGTCGTCAGGGCCGCCAGTTTCAGCGACAACCAGACCGCGGCCCAGATCACGGGTCGGGCCTGCCATAGCCGGCCTTGTCAAGTATCGCGAGGGCGACGGGCGATTCCAGCCAGCCCCAGAACGACTGCGCGGCAGGGCTGTCGCCGCTGCGGGCCAGCAGAACCCCCTCCTGGCGGATCGGATCGAAGGTCGCCTGGTCGATCGCGTGCACGTCAAGCGCACGTTCGGCGCGCACCTGCGCCAGTTGCGACACCGAGATCACGGCGGCATCGACATTGCCCGTGGCAAAGAACACCGCGACCTGCCCGACGCTTTCCCCCAGGATCAGCCGGGCCGTGCCGGTATCGACGCCAAGATGGCGCAACGCCTGTTCCGCCGCCCGCCCGTAGGGCGCGACCTTGGGGTCGGCGATGGAAAGGCGCACGGAATCCAGCGTCGCCGCGTCGTTGGCAAGACCCGGAGCCGTCACCAGCGCGATCAGCCCCAGGGCATAGGCCCGGCGCGCGGCGGTCAGCCCCTCCTGCTCCAACAGTTCGGGGCGTTCGGCGTCGGCAGCCAGGAAGATGTCGAAGGGCGCACCGGCGCGGATCTGGGCGTAAAGTTTGCCGGTCGAGCCGTGAACCAGTTCCACCCGGTGGGGATGATCGGCTTCATAGGCGGCCACCAGGCCTTGCGCGGTCGACAGGAGGTTGGCGGCGACGGCAACCGTCACGGTTTCGGCCCGCGCCACCTGGCCTGCGATCATGAGCGAGAGGATCAGAAGGGCGCGGCGCACGGCAGGCTCCCAGCAATGCACCGCCAAGCAATGGTACCCGAGGCCGGACTCGAACCGGCACGCCTTGCGGCGGGGGATTTTGAATCCCATGGCTTTACGGTCTTTTCAATCACATCGGCCAAATCCGTCGCACGGACAAACCGAAAACACAAGGCGAACCTGCGACGGGCCTTCTCGCGCGGGAATCCAGTGCCAGCGCCTGCTCACGGCACGATCAATCCACCACACCAACGGAGACTCAGCATGACTGACACACGTCCCGACTTTGACCCAGCGACGGGAAACCCTGTGGAAATCCCAACCGGGGCTGAACAGCCTGAGGACTATACGATGCCCGAAAGGGCCATGGAGGCTGACGGCAACGCGGCCAAGTGGAAGAAGCGCGCAGAGCGGGCCAGACGTGCGCGTGACGATTACAGGACCATGGCGGCAGAAGGCAGGGCGGCCCTGGAACGCATCGCGGGGAACGAGGGGGCAGATGCAGACACGGCGAGGGCAGCGCTGACGGCCATGGAAGCTGTCGCGCCGGGGCGATGGCGGGACGCAAGCAAGGGAGACACCGAATGACTGACCTTGCCAAGCTGGACGCGGCGGCAACGCCGGGGGAGTGGCGGTGGTCGTCTGGCCTTTGCGATTGCGGATATGTCGGCGACGGTGGGGCAACCACAACTCTCTACGGAGATTGGCACGAGGGGGCCGTTGTGGCCGACGATCATGACGGTCTGTTCTGCGCAACTCTCGTCAACGGCTACCGCACCGACCACCTCATCGACCCCACCGACGATGCGGCGCTTGCGCGGGCGGGGCTGATGAGAAAACCGGCGTCCAAACCGGCTAAACCACCCCTTAACCCATAACCGCTATCCTGCCCCAACGCCGGAACTTGGGAGATGGCGGATAACGACACGCAATGTTGGAAAGACCATGACACCACATCCGACTAGCCCCGGAGCCCCCATGAAAATTCCACCTGAGCGTTGCGCGGTCTTGTCCGTCACGTCTTGCACCGGCCGCCAGGTTAACTTGATCTGGCCCATTGATTGGATGACCGACGCAGACCGGGAAGATGTAGTGCCCGGGGCGATGCCAAGCGTGGGCGTGCGGTTCTCTGATCCCGCTAGCCTGCGGCACCTCGAATACCCTGAGAACCCAGATGACAATCGCAGCGTAGCCTTCAGGCCGAATGCATCTTCCCCGACAGCCTGAAGTCAGCGCAGGCCGCACCGCACTGCCTGCACCGGGCCCGGCGGACTACATCGCCGACGGTGCGAGGCGGGTGCGGCAAGCGTAGCAGATCCGCGACGGCCACGGCCTCGCCTGCGTGACCGTTAGCGCACCAGAGATGGATCGCGGCGATGTTGGCTAGTTCGGTTTCCATAGGGGAAGGTTGGTTTGGCAGCCAAGGAATGGCAACAGACAGTGGGGCCGCTGTCGCGAACGGCCCATAGCCGACATTCCGCCTAGCTCATTGCTGCGACGCGATCACCCCGAAAGCACTCGTTCAAAAGAGAGCGCAGCATTTTCTGCTATAGACGTCGAAGGTTAGGGTCGAGGCCGGATACCCAGCCCTTGGCGTACCTCTTCATAGACGCTGATGGCCGCGCCTGCCTCGATTGTGACGGCGAGGCCATAGCGGATCGACTGATCAAGCGCGCCGCCCTGCTCTCTGCAGAAGACACGGAGCCCTAAGGTATTGCCATCGACAAACGCGACGGCACGCTCGCCGGCATAGCGAACATGTAAAAGCGACCCGCGAGGCGCGGCTTTGTCCGAGGGCTGACCGGCGACCCTCGCGACACCAAATCTGGTATCCGGACTATCCGGTGCGACCTCCAGCTTTGCTCGTCGATAAGCTTGATGCCGAATGTTTACCGGCGAGAACCACGCCAGCGAAACCGTCAGCGCGCGCGGTTCGCGCACGCGCTCCAAGCTCTGCGGCAGGGGGATACGGTACAGGGCTGCCTGCTCACCGGCAGGAATCTCCCCAAAGCCAATCATCGTGGCCCGATTCGCGGCACATTCCATCGCCTCATGAACCGCCGGTCGACCATAGCCCAGAAGCCGGGCGATACCATCCCGGCGAACGACATGGCTGCCCGGCCCCTGCGGCAGCCACGTCTGGTCGAGTAGCCCACCTAAGCTGCCCCATTGTGCGCGATGCACCAACATCGCCTTAACGATAACCCCATAGAAATCGGGATCCACTCCTTCGAGAAGATTACCATTGTCTGGATCGGAGAGCGCATCGAAGATGCGATGTGCGGCCCTCGTCGCCAGCGCCGTCGCTGCACTGGTGCCTGAGCTGAACCCTTCACGGGTCACGTCGCCTCCACCGTCGGGCACGGCGCAACGCAAGCCGTATAGCCGCCCCGGCGGCACCAACCGAAGACTAACGCCGCCTGCGCCGTTGGCGGAAACCCGGACGAGTTCACGGCCGCCCGGCATGAAGATGTCCGGCTTGACCACCTTCCGGTGTCCGAGGCCAATGGCGGAGGAGATATTGGGGCCGGTTGCTTCTGCAAAGGGCGAGAATACCGCCGCGCCATTCATCGGCGGCGCGCCATCCTCGTGCCAGGCGCCGACGGTGACCGCATTAAGTGACTCCGCCGGCGAAAGCAGCGTGCGGACTGCCTGCTGTTCCGCCAGCGCCCGCAAGATCGCAGCTTCGCGGTCCTCGGCCGAGGCGTTCTCGAAGTCAGTCAGTCCCGCGAAGTCCCGAACCGCAAGCGGTTCAGTGACATTGCCGGCACTTACTAGAAACAGGATGCCGAACCTGTCCGCAAGATAATCGAGCAGTCGGCCCCAAGGGCTCATCGGCCCAGCAAAGGGACGGTTACGATCACCCAACGAGAGATTGACGATGAAGACGCCCGGCGCTGTCGCTTCGCCCTCGGCGTCGCCAACTTTCATCCGGAGGACCGCTTGATAGATCAGGTCGAGCAACAGCCGGTCGCGCAGCGGCTGCTCACTCCGTCCCCCACCCGGTGCATAAAGCACCGGGCGGAGATAAATGGGCCGGGACAGAGGCTCTTCTTCTAGATTGCGGTCGCCATGGAGGATTAGTGACGCCATTTCTGTCCCATGCTTGCGCTCCGCGACCACGCTCATTGCCTCGAAATCGTCGGGGTCGTCCAAAACCAAGCGGCCGGCAAGCAGCGTATGGTTTTGCACCGGCATGGCATCGAACAAGGCGGCCACTGGCGGAAGCCGTACTTCCGGATCGGGCGGCGCATGCAACTCCTCGTCAAGCGGATCGGCTCCGACAGGAAACTCCACAGTCGATTGCGGCCGCACCATCATAACATCGTCGCAAATCGCCAGGCTGACCTCCTCCCGCGCGATCAGCCGCTGCACTTCCACCGCCGGCAGGTCGACCAACCGGGCCATGTAGCCGATCTCACCTATCTCCGCCTGATCGACGACCACTCCCTCGGCCGCCGCGACTGCGTCTTCGAAACTCGCCTTCGCCGCCGAGCGCCGTGCTGCGGTGCCGACATACCACATCTCGACCTCTACGCGTACGACGGCATTCGCCCCCTTTACGGCCAGTTCTTCTTCGAGATACTGGATCGTTTCGCTAGGGATCCGATCTGCCGGTCCCCAAGCCCGCAGCGTATGCAGATGCTTGAAGACCTCAAACCAAGGCGCGAAGCCACGCGGAGCAGCCTCGCCCACCTCATAGAGCCGCCAGAGCGACAGCAGATTGCGCAGGGCCTGCGTGTCCGGCATGGCCATATAAAGGCGGCCTGCGATCGGCTTATCGTCGCGGATACCAGGCTCGCGCCCTTTGCGGGTCTCGATCACCCCGAACTTATCGTCTGGCTCGAAGATCATTTGTTCGTCGGCAAGAAAATCTAGCCCGCCGATACGTGCGACTGCCGCGCTGAAGTCGCCGATCGAGCCCGCGACCTCGAACACCAGCGCCCGTTCCGGCGCAATGCCAAGCGGTTCCTCGCGAAGACTCAGCGGATCTCCATTCCGATCGAAAACATCGCGGAGCCGCTGAAAAATCGGGCCGAGCCGGTCGCGCTGCTCGGCGCGCGACGGGGTCTGAACCTTGCTCCCGCCGCTACCGCCCTTAGGCCGCTTGTCACTCCCCGGCTTTGGAACCGGCAGAAGGGGGTATTCGGTCATGCGAGGCATCCTCCCGAGCATTCGGCGAGGTTCGCGCGGCCCACATCTTCAGCCGCTCCTCGACAGTTTTTTTCAGTGGTAGTTCCCCCATGGCCAGAACGTGCCGACGGCGGACATCTAGGCAGAATTCCTCGGCCTCAGCATAGCTGATCGAGCCGAGCGATTTCGCAATGCTGCCAGCAGCCCGCCCTAGGGGTTGTTCCATACCGTCCGCAAACCGCTGAAAATACGCGGTCAATTCCGCCCGCGTCGGCGCGTTCAGCGACAGCCTGAGCTGGAACCGGCGCCAGACCGCCCGATCCAACAGTTCGCTGTGGTTAGTTGCCGCCACGGTGATCGTATAGCTAGGCAGATCGTCCATCTGCATCAGCAGCGAGGTCACGACGCGTTTGATTTCGCCAGTCTCGTGTTCGTCCCCCCTCTCCTTGCCAACAGCATCGAATTCATCAAAAAACAAAACGCAGGGAGTAGTCCGTGCATAGTCGAAAACGCGTTTCAGCCGGGCCGCTGTCTCGCCGAGATAACTGCCGATCATCGCTTCGTAGCGAACTACGAAAAACGGCAGCGCCAACGCCTCAGCAATCGCCTCGGCCAGCGAGGTTTTGCCATTGCCCGGCGGTCCGGAAAGCAGAATCCGGTGTCGCGGCTCGAGCGAATGCGACCGCAGAACCGAGGCGCGCTGTTGCTCCTCGATAAGTTCCGCACAGGCACGGCGGTTCAGATCCGATAGCACTAGATCCTCGATGCGCTTTTCGGGCACCAGTTCGAGCAGGAATTCCCGATGACGATTGGGATTTCCTCCGAGAACCGCAGATGCTTGGTAACCTTTGCCATTGCCATTGCCATTGCCATTGGCATGCATGGCCTTCGTCAAGCGATCCGCCAGCACGTTATGGTTCTTGGCCTTTTCTTCGGCAATAATGGCTTCGGCCGCAGCCCGCACACTTCGGGAGTCACCGCTTGATCCTGCCTTGACCAGCGAGATAAGCAGATCACTTCTCGCCATCGTCTGCTCCCTGGCCCATTCCGTTATGCTTACCCTGTTTTTCCCGATCTAGCTTCTCAACAACAGCCTCCAGAATCCAAGTGTTGCGCGGCACCTGGACGGCCCGAGCTTTCCGCTCGTGATCAATGTTGCTTACCAGCGCACGTGGCACCCGCACCGTAAGCGCGGTTATGTCGTTGTCAGGTTCGTTCAGTTCCTTGGCCATGCCGCTCCTTAACACCACTGGCATCATTGTGCCATCAGCAAGACAGCGCACTGCCATCTTAGTACGCTCTGTGTACTTCATGCAGTGGGCTGCTAGACTTTTCAGACTGCATCTGTGGCCGCTTTCGTGAAAGTGCCGCGCTTACTATGCTGCGACGCTGTCGGGCCGCGTTCCGCACTGACTGCAGGCCACCTAGGGTTCCTCCGGGTGGTGGTGGTAGAGTGTCTGCCTCCACGATTTGGCAACATTGATCTCGCACGCGCATTGAACGTCCGCTCTCCGCCCATCCTGGCTGGAAAAGCAGGGCAGTCTGCAGCGCCGCTTGGTGTCTCGCTTTCCTTACCTCCCAACCATTTTCGTCGCCTGCACTCCTCCAACGATCTCCCCAACCGCCTCGATCTTCCCATTCGCACATTCCGCGCTGCGCAGATGTTCGGTCGCCAGAACGGCCAGATCGCGATAGGTCGCGGCCACACGGTCGCTGATCTCGCAGGGCGTCAGCAACTCGGCCGGCACATCGGGGCTGACCTCGATGTACTCAATCTGCTTGTCGCAGGCCGCGAAGAATATCGGACAGAGCAGGATCAAGCTGCGCATCGGCACACTCCCCTAGATCGGCGGTCAGGATTTTTTCGATGGTGGCATTGGCGGCAGAGGCGCGGCGCGCTTCACTCTCGCGGTATGCAGCAGCGACGGCAGCGGACAGTCTGGCTTGAACGGCCTGCGCCATCAGAGCGGCATTGGCGCGGCCTTGGGCGGAAATCCTGTCCTGCAGGTCATCCACCTTGCTGGACTGCCACCATGCCGCGCCGCCAAATCCCAGACAGGCCAGTAGCGCGGCTACGAGGGCGTAACGGGTCACTTCAGCCAATCCTCGGAACGCACCTTGAAACCTGGGCATTCCTTGTTCGCGTAATCGTTGTGCCCGCTGACTTTCGTTATGTCCGTCAGCGTCCGCAGGTCCGCGATGTAGGATCGGACACTCTCACGCTGTTCGGGCGTGAAATAATCCTCAAATGTCTTGATGCCGGCATGAGTACGCACCGGGATCATGCAGATCCCGATCGTTCCCCTGTTCCGCTCCTTCACATGGGCGCCGACCCTGTAGATCGACCGCCCGGTCACCACCCCGCCCTGCGGCGGCACAACGCGGTGATAGCCAATGTCCGACCAGCCGTTGTCGTGGACATGCCACTCCCAGATCGCTTGCCGCATTTCCCACGGCGTCTTGCCCTTCCACCAGTCGCCCGGCGTAGCCGAAGTGTGCAAGATTACCTCATGCACGGGATACCGTGCCTTGCCTTGATAGATCATTGACCGTCCTTTCCGCGATTACGGCGCCGCCGGGGGCGCAGATGACACAGCAGGCCGCGAAGATGGGTGGGATAGTTCCAGGCGGTCCACATCGAGTAGCGGTGCCGGTCGCCCACCGGCACCAGCAGGTGCAACAATTTCAGCAGGTGCAGCCCGCCCCAGAGCAAAACGAGGTTCCAGATGGCATTCGCCTCGGCACCGCCCAGGGCGTCGCGCACCACGGCCCAGAGGTCGGGGCCGGTGAATACGCGCACCAGGTCCCAATAGCCCGTGCGCCCGGCGCCCTGCGCCAGGATCAGCACCATGGCCATGGCCAGGTGAAAGGCATCGCGCCGCTCGGGCCGGAACAGGTGCGGTACCAGGCCGCGCACCCCCATCAGGATCACGAAGGTGGCCGGAACCCCGACCAGCACGTTCAGGGGAATATCAATCGTGCCGTTCATTGCGGCGCTCCTCGTTCGTTTCGCGCATCTGATCCAGCACGGTTTGCAGTCTGCTGGCGGCATTCTTCACGTCGTCCACCGAAGCGCGGGTCAGCATCCTTTGGGCTTCGATGGCCGCCTCGTGGCGGGCCTGCTTGCGATGCCAGGGCCAACTAAACATTCCGGCGATCCTCCAGCAGGCGGGCCATTCCGTTCAGCGCCGCCGTGGCGTTGTCCGACACCTCGCGCAGTTCCTTGCTGTGATCGCGCATGTCGTTCAGACGGGCCTCATGCGCGGCATCAAGGCGCTTGGTGTTGATCCAGTCGCGCCAGGCCAGCGCGACGATCACGACGGCGGGCAGGCCGCCGCCGATTTCCGAGATGATCGCCGACCAGTCCATCAGAACTTGACGTCGCAGTCGAAGGCGCGCACCTGCAGGGTGCCGGCGGCGGCCGATTGGGTTGCCTGCACCTTCCAGTCGATCAGATCCATCGACGCACCGCGCGCCGATGCCGAGGCCAATGTCTCGGTCAGGCCGGCGTTGCTGGCCACCACGCTGCCATCGCCGAAGGCCAGCGCCGAGAAGCTGCCGGCGGCCGCGTCTGCGCTGCCTGACCGGATGTCGAACTGTACGCAGAAGTCGCGCGATCCTGATCCCGACGGGATGACGATCG
>NZ_JACNMM010000009.1 GCF_020529025.1 Oceaniglobus trochenteri | reverse complement strand
GGCCTGGAAATCGCCGAAATACTTCGTGATCGCAGCCGTCAGCGTCGTCTTGCCGTGGTCAACGTGACCGATCGTGCCGATGTTCACGTGCGGTTTGTTACGTTCAAACTTTGCCTTTGCCATGGTGGCGTCACCTTGTGCTTGGGCCCGGAACGGCCCGATTCAAACCGGGGCCAGAGCATGGCCCGACGATAACGCGCGCTCTCTATCGTCCGGCGGGGCCAAGTTCAAGCATCACTTGAGCTTGGCCAGCTTCGCCTCCTGCTCGGCGCGGTTGAACTCGGTGCGCGGGGCGTCGGGATCGGGGGTGAACCACTTGGGGTTCTTGGCCAACCATTCCTGCAACAGGCGCGCGCCCTCGCGCGACAGGTTGGCAAGCTGCTCCTCCTTGCCGCGCGCGATGCCCGATCCGATGACAGGCGCCGAATTCTCAAGCCCCTCGAAGGCGGTGATGCGGTGGGGTTCCTCGGTCAGCTTCTGCCCGGTGGCGTTGTCATAGACGTTCACGTCGAAGATCATCACCGACTTGGGGGTATAGACCACCGGCAGACCGGGCTGGGCCAGGACATAGCCGCCGATCGAGATGCCGAAGTGATAGAGCCCGTTGCCGTCATAGCGGATGAACCGGCGCTTGACCGCGGCGGCCAGTGCTTCGCTCAGCTCGTCCTCGGTGGCGTCGCGCGAAAACGGCCCCTGCTGCACGTCGATGGCCCGCACGACGACATGGCCCAGCCGGAAATCGCCCAGCGGCAGCAATTCGCCATCGGGGTCGGTATTGGCGCAGGCGGCGACCAGCATCAGAAGGCAGAGGGCCGAAAGGCGGCGGGCAATCGAAAGCATGGGCAGCTATCCTTGTCAGATCAGGGGCACGCGAACCGGCCCAGAGTTAGCGCAGGCGGCGGCGCTGTGCAATCGGTGCGCTTATCCGGGCGGCGGTGATGCGCCGCAGATCCCGCGCAGCGCCTGCCATTGCGCCGCGTCCAGGGCCGGGCGCAGGGCATCGGGCCTGGGGGCGTTGGCGGCCTTCTCGATCCGATCAAGGGTGGCGGGATGGTCCATGAAATGCGCCAGCACGCCGGGGGTTTCGCCATTGTCCCGGCGCAGCCTTTCAAAGAACACCCCCAGCGCGCCGGGGTCGATGGAAGCCTCGGCCAGCAGGGACAGCGCGTAATCGTCGGCGCCCGCCTCGGCCTCGCGGGTGTAGGTGGCGCTGATCAGGCGTTCGGTCAGGAACAGCACCGCCGCCCCGCCCGCGAAATCGCCGAACAGCAACCCCAGCACCCCCACCGACCCGGCCGAGCGCAGGGCGATTCGGGTCGGATCGCGGTGGGCCACATGGCCGATCTCGTGGGCCAGGACGCCGGCAATCTCGTCCGGGTGCTCGGCCGCTTCGATCAGGCCGCGAAACAGCACCACCTGCCCGCCCGGCAGGGCGAAGGCGTTGATCAGCGGATGATCCAGAACCTGCACCTGCAAGGGATAAGGCAGGTCCGCCCGGGCCAGCAGCCGGTCGGTCATCGCTGCCAGCGCCGCCTGCCCTGCCCCGGTCTCGCACAGGGGCAAGGGGGCGATGCCCGTGGTGTCCATGGCGTGGCGCACCTGGTCCAGGGTGGCCTCGCCCAGGGCGCGTTCGCCCTCGGGGGGCAGGAACTCGGCCAGGCGGTTGGCCAGAAGCGGCACCAGCAGGAAGACGATCAGCGCAACCGCGCCCAGCGCCGCCAGCGCCCACAGGAACAGCCGCCACAATCCGCGCGGTTTGGGCCGGCGGTGCAGGTTGGGGCAGCGGGCACGCAACAGGCGCAGGGTTTCGTCGTCTTCGACCAGCAGCCGCGCCACCGGATCGTCGGTCACGGCCAGCACCATGCGCCGCGGGTCCGCCTGATCGGGGATCGCGCGCACATCCGCCAGGGGCCAGCGCGGCGGTGTCATGCCGGTTGCGCGGATCACCAGTACGCCCGCGCCTTCGTCGATACGCAACTGCGCCGGACGCAGCCCCGCCGTCTGGCCGTCAAGGTAAAGGGCCGTGCCCGCAAAGGGCGCCGGAGCCGCGCCGATGTGGATGACCGTGCCGCTCATATGGCGGCCCCCACGTCCAGCGCCTCGGCGATTCCCTCGGCCTCTTCGAAGGCATCGCGCCCCTGCTGCGCCACCCTGGGCAGTGTCGAGGTTCCGACAAGCGTAAGCGTTTCGCCATAGTGCCGCCACAGCGGCAGCGTGATGAAGACATGGCGCAGGACTCCGAAGGTCACGAAAACCCCGAAATAGAGAACCACGCCCAGCGCGACGATGGCCCAGCCGGGCAGGACATCGCCCAGAAGCACCCTCAGCGCCTCGGACGGATAGGCCCCGTCGGTCGTTGCGCCGCTGATCACCACATAGGCCGCCAGCGACATCACCACGAAGGGCAGAACCAGCGCCAGTGACCCGCCCAACAGCCATATCCGCGCCACCCGCACCACCCGCGCCCGCGACACCAGCGACAGGCCGCCCGCGCTTTTGGCATCGGTCAGGCGGCGAAAGGCGTGAACCCGGTAATGGACCAGCCCATAGACCGCCCAGGGCAGGAAGACGATCAGCAACCAAAGGAACCGTTCGTTGTCATTGGCCAGCGCGATGGCGATGGTCAGCGCGCTGAAGATCACGCCGATCATCAGGTGTACGAAAACCTGGTACAGCATGGCCACGTTGCCCCCCTGGTGCAGGGTCAGCGTACCAAAGGTGGTGCGGTCGGTGCGGTATTTTTCCAGCCAGAATGTCATCCGCGGCCAGGCCAGCCCAAGGGTAAGGATCACCGCCAGCCAATGCCCCACCGCCCGCCAGGCATAGCCCGCCGCGCCCGGCGCCAGGCCGAACCGGATGCCGAGCCAGCGGGTGCGCGCCAGCACATAGCGCCGCGCGCGATAGGCGGCGTAGAACCACAGGGGCACCACACCGAGAAACGACAGCAGGTAGGCCACGCCGTTGGTCTGGAACAGCGAAAAGCTGGCAAAGACCAGGACCAGGTTCACGATGCCCAGATAAAAGGCCAGGAAGACCACGGCGATCAGGAAGCCCAGCAGTTTTTCCAGGGGTTCGCCCACGTATTCCACCGGGCTGCCCGCCACGCGGAATGATGACCAGTAATAGCGGCGCAGGCGGGACTTCATCCAGAAGCGGTAGACCCCCAGCGTCAGGATCGTCAGGACCGAGGCCGCGAGGGCAAGCCGGAACAACGGCCAGCGGCGCCCGACGCATTCAACGTCGCCGGTGCCCGCTGGTCCGTCCGTCATGTAAAGCGGTTGTCGCGCGGAAAGCCGCGGGGAGCCATACGCCCCGAACTTGCCCGCTTCGCCGTCCACTCGGCCAGGTCCGATTGGGTGCGGGTGCGCCCGGCCGGATCAAGCCATGTCAGGCCATCCGCCAAGTTGAAGGTGGTGGCATCCGACAGCCCGCCATCCTTGTAGCTTTGCAGCCGAACGCCCTTGCCCCGGGCCATTTCCGGCAGGTCGGCCACCGGGAAGATCAGCACCTTGCGGTTTTCGCCCACCACGGCGACGTGATCGCCCTTGATCCGGCGGCAGACGGCCGCCTGCACGCCCGGCTTCACGTTCAAGGCCTGCTTGCCGCTGCGGGTCTGGGCGATCACCTCGTCCTCGTTCACGACAAAGCCGTCACCGGCGCTCGAGGCCAGCAACAACCGGCTGCCCGGCGCGTGGATGAACAGCGCCGTGATCTCGGCCTCGTTGGGCAGATCGACGATCAGGCGCAGGGGTTCGCCCATGCCCCGCCCGCCCGGCAGGGTGCTGGCCTGGATGGTGTAGAAGCGTCCGTTGCTGCCGAACAGCAGGATCTTGTCGGTGGTTTCGGCGTGGAACATGAACCGGCCACTGTCGCCGTCCTTGAACTTCAGCTCCTTGTCCAGCGCGACATGCCCCGAAAGCGCGCGCACCCAGCCCATCTGCGAACAGACCACGGTGATCGGCTCGCGCTCGATCATTGCCTCAAGCGGGACATCCTCGACAACGCCAGCCTCGGCAAAGCGCGACAGGCGCCCGCCGCGTGGGGCCGATTTGCCGAACTGCTTGCGGGTTTCGCGCAGTTGCTCGGCGATGCGGTTCCATTGCAGGCCGGTTTCGGCCAGCAGATCCTCGATCTCGGCGCGTTCCTTCTGAAGGGCGTCGCGTTCGCGCACCAGCTCCAATTCCTCAAGCCGCCGCAGAGAGCGCAGCCGCATGTTCAGGATCGCCTCGACCTGCACATCGCTGAGATCCTTGCCGACATAGCGATGCGGCACGCCCTTGGAGGCTTCGGCACCGTCCAGCGCGGCGATGGCATCGTCCCCCGCCTCGCCGTCGGCAACGGTGCCGTGGGCGCCGATGTCGACCCCGGCCAGCGGCGAGACATAATCCGCCTCGCTGGTGGCACGGGTGATGGTGGCCTGGTGGGCCGGGGTCCAGTCTTCCCACATCATCGCGCGCTTCGGGTCGTCGTCATAGCGGATGATGTCGATCACGCGATCCAGGTTCAGGAAGGCGATGATGAAGCCTTCCAGCACCTCGAGCCGGTGATCGATCTTGCCCAGGCGGTGGCGCGACCGGCGCAGCAATACGTCGCGGCGATGATCGAGGAAGGCGCGCAGCACTTCCTTCAGGCTGCAGACCTTCGGGGTGCGCCCGTCGATCAGCACGTTCATGTTCAGCGAAAAGCGCGTTTCCAGGTCCGAGTTGCGGAACAGCGCGTTCATCAGCACATCGGCATCCACGCTGCGCGATTTCGGCTCGATCACCAGGCGGATGTCATCGGCGGATTCGTCGCGCACATCGCCGAAGATCGGGATCTTCTTGGTCTGGATCAGTTCGGCCAGCTTTTCGATCAGCTTGGACTTCTGCACCTGGTAGGGGATTTCGGTGACGACGATCTGCCACTGGCCGCGGCCCAGCTCCTCGATCTCCCATTTGCACCGCACCCGGAAGGCGCCGCGCCCTGTACGATAGGCCTCGGCGATGCTTTCCTTGGGTTCGACGATCACGCCGCCGGTGGGGAAATCAGGGCCGGGCACATATTGCAGAAGGGTGTCGTCGCGCGCATCGGGTGTCTTGATCAGGTGCAGGCAGGCGCCGATCAGTTCGTCGATGTTGTGGGGCGGAATGTTGGTGGCCATGCCCACCGCGATTCCGGACGAACCATTGGCCAGCAGGTTCGGAAAGGCCGCCGGCAGCACCACCGGTTCGGTCAGGGTGCCGTCATAGTTTTCGCGGAAATCGACGGCGTTCTCGGTCAGCCCCTCCATCAGGGCCTCGGCGGCGGCGGTCATCCGCGCCTCGGTATATCGCGAGGCGGCCGGGTTGTCGCCGTCGATGTTGCCGAAGTTGCCCTGCCCGTCCACCAGCGGATAGCGAACGTTGAAATCCTGCGCCAGGCGCGCCATCGCGTCATAGATCGCGGCATCGCCATGGGGGTGATAGTTGCCCATCACGTCGCCGGAAATCTTGGCCGATTTGCGAAAGCCCCCGCCTGGCGAAAGCTTCAGTTCGCGCATGGCGTAAAGGATGCGCCGGTGAACCGGTTTCAGACCATCCCGCGCGTCGGGCAGGGCCCGGTGCATGATCGTGCTCAGGGCATAGGTCAGGTACCGCTCGCCGATCGCACGGCGCAGCGTTTCTGTGGGGTCGGTCGGGATCGCCGGAATGTCGATGTCGTCTGTCATGGCGTGGGGATAGCCCCCGGCGCCTGCCACGACAAGCGACCGCCTGCGTTTTAGGAACTTTTGCTGGGGACAAATGTTCAGAATCTGCTAAATTGGCACAAAAGCGTGAGGGTTCGGGTATGATTAGAATGGTTTTGCTGCTGATGCTGGGCATCGGCGCAACGATGGTGATCTATGGCAACGATGCCGGATTGCCACAGGGCAGCGATGCCGGCACCCTCGCCTCCAATACCCCCGAAAGCAATGGTCCCGGCATCCTGACGCGCGTGGGCACCCTGATCGAAGGCGCCGCCCCCAGCCAGGAGCAGGGTGAACGCGTGCCGCTGAAGGATGAGCAGCGCGCGATCGAGATCGCCCTGGCCGCCACCGTGCCCGCCGACGAACCCGCCGATGCCCCCGTGCGCCGGGTGCAGATCGGCAACAGCGATGCCGACACCCCCGAAGCCGACACGCCCGAACAGGAAGGGCTGTGGTATGTCACCGGAACCACCGTGAACCTGCGCGGCGGGCCTTCAACCTCGGACGCCGTGGTGGGGCGCGTGCGCCTGGGCCAGCGCGCCGAGGTGGTCGAGGAAACCGCCGACGGCTGGTATCGCATCCGCACCGCCGACGATGGCCAGGACGGCTATATCTTCGGAAAATTCCTGAGCCCGAACCGCCCCGGGTGAACCGAAAACGTTCGATCCTGATCACCGGCTGCTCAAGCGGCATCGGTTACGACGCCGCGCTGGCCCTGCACGGGCGCGGCTGGCAGGTTTTCGCGTCGTGCCGCCAGGAGGCAGATTGCGACAGGCTGCGCGCGCTGGGGCTGGCGGCGCCGCTGATCGACTATGCCCGCCCCGAAACGCTGAGCACCGGTCTGGCCGAAGTGCTGGAGGCGACGGGCGGCACGCTTGACGCGCTTTACAACAACGGCGCCTTCGCCCTGCCCGGGGCGCTGGAGGATCTGCCGCGCGACGGGCTGCGCGCCCTGTTCGAGGTCAACCTCTTCGGCGTGCACGACCTGACGACGCGGGTGATTCCGGTGATGCGGGCGCAGGGGCACGGGCGAATCGTGAACTGTTCATCGGTGCTGGGCCTTGTCACGCTGCGCTGGCGCGGCGCCTACGTGGCCAGCAAGTTCGCGCTGGAGGGGCTGAGCGATACCCTGCGGCTGGAAATGTCCGACACCCCGATCCACGTTGTCCTGATCGAACCCGGGCCGATCACGTCGCGCATCCGGGCCAATTCGGTTCCGCATTTCGAACGCTGGATCGACTGGAAATCCTCGGCCCGGCGGGCGCAGTACGAATCCAGCCTCCTGCCCCGCCTCTATGAAAGCCGCGGCCCCGACCGGTTCGAACTGCCGCCCTCGGCCACCACCCGGGCGCTGATCCGCGCGATCGAGGCACGCCGCCCCGCCCCGCGCTATCGTGTCACAACCCCGACCAAACTGATGAACATCGCAAGGCGAATCCTGCCGACACGGGCGCTCGACTGGCTGATCCTGAAAGGGTAGCCTGCGAATATCCTGTTCGCTTTTTCCGTCCGGCCCGCTAGGTCAGGGCAAAACAGCGCGAGGCACCATGTTCAACGATCCGCTTTTCGTCATTGTCGCCGTTGCCGTCCTGATCGTTCTGGCCATCCTTCTTCTGGGGATCGGCGGATTCGCCAAGGGCGGTGACTTCAACCGCAAGCATGCCAACCGGATCATGCGCTGGCGCATCTACGCCCAGGCCATCGCCATCGTGCTGATCCTGGCATTCGTCTTTTTCCGCCGCATGGGAGGTTCATGATGGTTGTCCTGTCGAAGATCTACACCAGAACCGGTGACAAGGGGCAGACCGCCCTGGGCAATGGCACGCGCGTGGCAAAACATGCGCTGCGGGTGAACGCCTATGGCACCGTCGATGAAACCAACGCCACCGTGGGCCTGGCGCGCCAGCATGCCACGGGCGACATGGATGCCCGCCTGGCGATGATCCAGAACGACCTGTTCGATCTGGGCGCCGACCTCTGCCGCCCCGACCCGGACCGCGACCACGAGGCCGAGTATCAGCCTCTGCGCATGGTCGATGCCCAGGTGAGCCGGCTGGAATCCGAGATCGACGCGATGAACGCGGCGCTGGAGCCTCTGCGCAGTTTCGTTCTACCGGGCGGTTCGGCGCTGGCGGCGCAACTGCACCTCTGCCGCACGGTTTCGCGCCGGGCCGAGCGGCTGTCGGTGGAACTGGCCGAGGTGGAGCCCCTGAACGAGGCCGGGCTGCGGTATCTGAACCGCCTGTCCGACTGGTTCTTTGTCGCATCGCGCATCGCCAACGACGACGGGCGCGCCGATGTCCTGTGGGTTCCGGGCGCGAACCGCTGAGCAGGCAGCGCAGAGGGCACGCCCGGCAAGCGGAAGCGCGAACCGCCACCCCCTGTTCGGGCGGTGGGCGGCGGAGCCTCCGGCGGGAGTATTTTTGACAAGAAAGAAACCCGGGGCGCCTTGTGCGGCAGGGCCTTCCGGCACGGACGCGGCGTCGCCGGGGGCCGGGGCGTCGATTTTGCACTGTTTTCCGGGGCGCCGTCACGCTAACTCTTGTTGCAATTCGGAAAAAGGCGCCCCCGGGCGCCCTGGTTGAGGAGATACGCCGATGAAGGTGCTGGTGCCGGTCAAGCGTGTGATTGACTACAACGTGAAGGTTCGTGTGAAGGCGGACGGAAGCGGTGTCGATCTGGCCAACGTCAAGATGTCGATGAACCCCTTCGACGAGATCGCGGTGGAAGAAGCCATCCGCCTGAAGGAAAAGGGCGCCGTCGAGGAAGTGATCGCCGTGTCCATCGGGGTGAAGCAAAGCCAGGAAACCCTGCGCACCGCCCTGGCCATGGGGGCCGACCGCGCGATCCTGGTGGTGGCCGCCGATGACGTGCACACCGATATCGAACCCCTGGCCGTGGCCAAGATCCTGAAGGGCGTGGCCGAGGAAGAGGGCGTGGGCCTGGTGGTCTGCGGCAAGCAGGCCATTGACAACGACATGAACGCCACCGGCCAGATGATGGCCGCGCTTCTGGGCTGGAGCCAGGCGACCTTTGCCAGCAAGCTGGAGATCGAGGGCGACCATGCCACCGTCACCCGCGAGGTGGACGGCGGTCTGCAGACCATCAAGGTGAAGATGCCCGCCATCGTGTCGGTCGATCTGCGCCTGAACGAGCCGCGTTATGCCAGCCTTCCCAATATCATGAAGGCCAAGAAGAAGCCGCTGGAAGAGAAGACTCCGGGCGATTACGGCGTCGATGTCACGCCGCGCCTGACGGTCGTGTCCACCTCCGAGCCCGAGGCGCGCAAGGCGGGGGTCATGGTCGGTTCGGTGGATGAGCTGATTGCGAAACTGAAAGACGAAGCGGGGGTGATCTGATGGCTGTTCTTCTTCTGGGCGAAGTGACCGACGGGGCGCTGAACATGGATGCCACCGGCAAGGCCGTGACCGCCTGTGCGCCGCTGGGCGATGTCACCGTGCTGTGCTGTGGCGCCAAGGCCGCCGATGCGGCCAAGGAGGCGGCGACGATCAGTGGCGTGGCCAAGGTTCTTTGCGCCGAAGACCCGGCCTATGACCACCGGCTGGCCGAACCTGTCGCGGCGCTGCTGGTGTCGCTGGCCGGGGATTACAGCCATGTCGTGGCCCCCGCCACCACGGATGCCAAGAACATCCTGCCCCGCGTCGCCGCCCTGCTGGACGTGATGGTGCTGTCGGATGTGTCGGCCATCGTCGATACCGACACCTTTGAGCGCCCGATCTATGCCGGCAACGCGGTGCAGACGGTGAAATCCGGCGATGCCATCAAGGTCGTGACGATCCGCACCTCGGCCTTCGACGCGGCCGAAACCGGCGGCAGCGCGACCGTCGAAAACCTGTCGGCGGTCGAGAACCCCGGCCTGTCCGAATGGGTCGAGGACAAGGTGGCCGAAAGCGACCGCCCCGACCTGACCAGCGCCGGCATCGTCGTTTCCGGCGGGCGCGGCGTGGGCAGCGAGGAGAACTTCGCCATCGTCGAGAAGCTGGCCGACAAGCTGGGCGCCGCCGTGGGGGCCAGCCGTGCCGCCGTGGATTCGGGCTATGCGCCCAACGACTGGCAGGTGGGCCAGACCGGCAAGGTGGTGGCGCCCGAGCTTTACATCGCCATCGGCATTTCCGGCGCGATCCAGCACCTGGCGGGGATGAAGGACAGCAAGATCATCGTCGCTATCAATAAGGACGAAGAGGCGCCGATCTTCCAGGTGGCCGATTACGGCCTTGTCGCCGATCTTTTCGATGCGGTGCCTGAACTGGAAAGCAAGCTCTGAGCCATTGGCACGAATGAACAATGGGCCCGTCACCCTTGGTGGCGGGCCTTTTTCGTGCGCGGTCAGTCCGGACGCATCAGCACCCGCTCCAGCGCCTCGGCCACGGCCTCATGCGCGTCGGGGCCGGGCATCAACAGCGCGGCCGGCGCCTCCAGCGGGCTGAACACCTTGCCCTCGGTCGTGCCCGCGCCCTGCCCCCCCGGCGGGCAGTGTTCGACGATGCGGGCGATCCGCCCCCGCAACTGGCGCAGCATCCGCCGGGTCACGAACATCGGCGCCCCGTCCCCGGCGCTTTCGGCCGGATCGTCGGGCCCGCGGTCGGCCATCCAGAGAAGGATCACCGGGCGGGCGATCTGCGCCATCAGCAGATTCATCCGCTGCACCCAGACGCGGCGCAGTTCGTCGCGGATCAGGGCAAAGCGCGCCTCGGAGGTGCGGGCCAGCGCGTCCAGCATGTGGCCGGTAAAGTGAAACTCGGTAAAGTCCACCTCGGGGAAGACCGCGCGCATCATCGGGCTGGCGCGCACGAAACGGTCGTTGCGGCGTGGATGCACCGAGTAGAACCTGTTCGAAAGGTTCTGCGCCCCCGTCACCTGCAACACCACTGCCCGGGCACGGCGACAAGCCTCGATCACGGTTTCGTCGTGCAGAAAGACATCGACGCCGGCATTCATGTAACCGAAGTTGACCGTCCGCACCCCGGTACGGTCCTGCACCAGCGCCGGATAGGGATCGGGCAGATAGCGGCCATAGGTTTCGGACCCGCCCAGAACCGCGATGAAATCACCCGTCAGCCGTTGCGCGGGGCCGCGAAACACCAGTTTCGATCTGCCGTACCTGCATGGCGCATAATCCAGCGCAGGCCCGGGCATATTTTCATAAGCCATGACTCACCCAATTTTCAATCTCACCCGGGGGTGTTTATGAAGGCCAAGGGTGATCAATCCGCTAACGCGCCATTTTGAACGATTACATCTGTCGGGATTGCGCCTTGCACAGCTGCTGCGCCGCCGCATAATGTCGCGCGAACAAGCAGAGGGGCGGATCATGGACATTCAGCGGGTCGGTATCGTGGGCGCGGGGCAGATGGGCAACGGCATCGCCCATGTCTTTGCGCTGGCCGGGTATGACGTGGTGATGACCGACATCAGCCAGGACAGCCTCGACAAGGCGCGCAAGCTGATCGACCGCAACCTGACCCGCCAGGTCAGCCGCGAAAAGATCAGCCAGGCTGACAAGGACACCGCCATGGGGCGGATCTCGTCCACGATGCAACTGTCCGATCTGGGCGACACCGACCTGGTGATCGAAGCCGCGACCGAACGCGAGACGGTGAAGACCGCCATCTTCGAAGACCTCGTGCCGCACCTGAAGCCGACGACGATCCTCACCTCGAATACCTCGTCGATCTCCATCACCCGCCTGGCCAGCCGCACCGACCGGCCGGAAAAATTCATGGGGTTCCATTTCATGAACCCGGTGCCGGTGATGCAGCTGGTGGAACTGATCCGCGGCATCGCCACCGACAAGGAAACCTTCGACGCCTGCCACACCGTGGTGGAGCGGCTGGGCAAGACGGCCGCCACGGCCGAGGATTTTCCGGCCTTCATCGTCAACCGCATCCTGATGCCGATGATCAACGAGGCGGTCTATACGCTGTACGAAGGCGTCGGGAATGTCCGGTCCATCGACATGGCGATGAAACTGGGCACGAACCACCCCATGGGGCCGCTGGAACTGGCCGATTTCATTGGCCTCGATACCTGCCTTGCCATCATGAACGTGCTGCACGACGGGCTGGCCGACACCAAGTACCGCCCCTGCCCGCTGTTGACGAAATACGTCGAGGCCGGATGGCTGGGCCGCAAATCCGGGCGCGGCTTCTACGACTATCGCGGCGATGAGCCTGTGCCGACGCGCTAGCCGTAGGGATGGGAAGGGACCAAGCAGCTTGATTGCATATGTCACTGTCGGGGCCGACGATATGGCCCGCGCCAGGCGCTTCTACTCTGCCTTTCTGCCGACCCTCGACTATCGGCTGGAAGAGGGCCCCGAGGGCCTGAGCTTCACACTGCCCGTGCAAGAGGGCCAATCTTGCGCGCTGCCGGATTTCTACGTCAAGCCGACCTTCAATGGCCTTCCGGCCTCGGCCGGGAATGGCGCCATGGTTGCCTTCGAGGTCGGGAATCAGCAACAAGTGCGTGACCTTCATGCCGCAGCGCTTGCCGCAGGCGGCATTGACGAAGGGCTGCCCGGGTTTCGGGAGTCCTACGGTCCGCATTTCTATGTCGGGTATCTGCGCGACCCGCAGGGCAACAAGATCGCCCTGTTCTCCAACGACCCGAAGGAACCCGGACGCGACGGATGATATCGGCGCGGCGCTGCAATTCTCGCTTCCCGGACGATACTGCAAAGAGTTTTCCTTGGCGATGTTTTGGTCTTTGAACCCCAGTAGGTCGGTAAGTGCAGGCGCGGCGAACAAGAGTGCCTGAAACCAGAGACGGTCTTAGTTTCGCCAGTTTCCTGATTTTATGTCGTGATGACCGGCCCGCGAAGCAGGGAGTATTCCAGTGGCTAGAGAAAGAGCCAGTTCATGACGACCGTTGATTGGGTGCTTGTGGGCATATTCGGTTTTGCACCTTGCTGGTCGCTTCTGAACTCGGCCTTCGCCTTTTTCTCGGAAAGGCGTCTACGCCCTTTTCTCAAGGCGCAGCGGCAAGCATCCCGTCTGCACCGCCAAAATCAGGTGCCCAACCCGCGCGCCCGGAAGCGATAGAAAACCCGCGACACCTGCGGGCGAAGACCTGACAAGGCCGGCGCCGTCAATCTGGCTTTGCCCATCATGAGTATCCTAGCTGCCGCTGGGTGATACAGGTTGCGCCGCTCAGTTCCCGCCCAGCAGGTCCAGCAGCCCCTTTTTCGCCTCTTCCTCAAGCCGCTTCTTGATCGCATCCTCGGCCGAGCGGCCGTCGGTTATGGGGGTGCCCAGTTCCTCTTCCAACTTGCGGCGGGCGGCCTCCTTGGCCTTTTCCTCAAGCTGTTTGCCCTCTTCCTTGAGCTTTTCCCTGGCCACACCTTCCAAATCCAGCTTGAATTTCGGGGCGGACCAGGGGCCGGTGACCAGGATCGGCACCTCGATCCCCTCGCCCGCCAGAAGCCGCGGGACCACGCGGAAATTCAGGGTCTGTTCGCCCAGGCCCACCTGCCCGCCGCCGCTGGCCGATATCAGGGGCGCGAGAAGCGAAAGGTCGGTGTTGCGCAGTACGCCGTCGGTGATGGTGAATGACGCGCTGATCCTGTCGAAGATCGTCTTGCTGCCCGCGCCACGGAAATTCGGATCGAGCGTGCGCAGCATGCCCACGAGGTCGAACCCCAGCAGCTCGCCCGCGCCGGTGGAAAACCGTCCCTCGCCCTTCAGCGAATGCATCAGCGTGTTCATGTCGTTGCCCACGCCCAGAACGTTCAGCGAAAGGTTGCCCTCGGCCACCAGGCGGTCATAGCCCAGCAATTCGTTGAACAGCCTGGAAATCGCCAGGGCCGAACCGTTCACGTCGACGCGCGTCGACAGGCCGCCGCGGCTGTTGACCACGACCGACCCGTCGATGTTGCCGCCATAGGCCTGAAGCTGGCGGATCTCGGTCACGGCGCGGCCCCGGTCAAGGACGGTGTAGAGGTTCGTCGCGCCCAGAGTGGTGGCGCCGATCCTGACCGATGTGGCCACCAGCGAGATCTTGGCATCCATCGCCTGCAAACCGCTGACGTCGATGGGCGCACTGCTCCAACCGGTGCTGGTGGTGCCGCCGCCGGTCTCGCTGCCCGACAGGCCCGACAGGTCAAGCGCGCCGGTCGCCAGCTTGGCGTTCAGCGCCGGACGGTCGCCCTGCAGGTTCAGGTCGGCATCGCCGGCCAGGCTGTTGTTGTCCAGCGTCACGGTGGCGCTGCGCAGGTTCAGCAGGTTGTCGGTAAAGGTGACATCGCCCACCAACGCCACCTTGTCGCGCCCCAGCCCCTGGGGCAGGCCGGGCGCGGATTGGCCCATCAGGCCCATGATGTCGGACAGATCGCCAAGATCCGCCGTCAGCCGCCCCGCCGCCGCCAGCGGTGTCAGCCCCGCCCGCCCCGAAAAACCGGCCTTGGCGGCGCCCAGCGTCGCCTCGGCCGAGACCGGGACCGCGCCTCGTTCGACAAAGGCCGCCAGCCCGTCGATGGTGGACTTCAGGCGCAGGGGCTTGTCGTTCATCAGCGCGCTCAGCTCAAGGGTGGCCTTGCCCCGCATCGAGGGCAGGGTCAGCGTCGCATCCACGGCCTTGAGGCTCAGATCGCTGCCGCTGCGCCGGTCACGGAACCGCAGGGCGCCGCGCTTCACCTCGGCCCGGTCGATGGTCAGTTCGGGCAGCCCGCCAGCCGCGCCGCTGCTGTCATCGCCGCCGCCGGAGGTTTCGAACTCCCAGTTGCCCTGCCCGCCCGGCCCGATTTCAAGCAATATGTCGGGCGCCGTCGCGCTGACGCCGGTGACGTGGATATTGCCCCGGATCAGTTTCGCCAGGTCAACCGAAACCGAAAGGCTTTCGGCGCGCAGCATCGGCCCCGCATCCGACCAGGGGGCGTTGGCGATGGTCACGGCACCGGTGGTCACGCCCAGGCTGGGCCAGATCGTCGGGCGCACATCGCCCGTCACCGTCATCGCGCGGCCCGTGGCCTGCTGGAACCGGCTTTCCACCAGCGAGGCGATCTTTTCGGCAGGCAGGAACAAGAGCGTGATCACGGCCACGATGCACAGCAGGATCAGCCCCAGAACACCCCGAAAAATCCACCGCATACCTGCCTCCGCCCGATTGTTTCGTGAATCCTAGGGGAAAGCGGGGCTTGCGCGCAACCGTATCCGTGGCGCCGCACGAGGGTGCGGGAGCCTCCGGCGGGGATATTTGAAGGACCAAAGATGAAGGGGCGCAACCTTCAGTAGAAACTCTGCGGATCGATGTCGATGGAGAGGCGCAGCGAGGCGGGAAGCCGGAACTGCGCCACCCATTTCGACAATGCGCCCTGAAGCGGCACGGCCTTGTCGGCCTTGACCAGAAGACGCACCCGGTGGCGCCCCCTGATCCGGGCGATGGGCGCGGGGGCGGGGCCGAAAAGCTGGGCGTTGATCGCCCGGAGGGGGCCGTCGCGGCGCGCCATGTCGGTGGCCACCTCGAAAACCTCCTGCACGTTGGGCGAGGACAGGATGATACCGGCCATGCGGCCATAGGGCGGCACGCCTGCGGCCCGCCGTTCCTGTGCCTCGGCCGACCAGAACTGTTCCTCGTCACCGGCCAGGATCGCGCGGATCACCGGGTGTTCGGGCTGATAGGTCTGCAGCATCGCCGAGCCCGGCTTGTCGGCCCGCCCGGCGCGCCCGGCCACCTGACGCATCAGCTGGAACGTGCGTTCGGCGGCGCGCAGGTCTGACCCCTGCAACCCGAGGTCGGCGTCGATCACCCCGACCAGCGTGAGCAGCGGGAAGTTGTGCCCCTTGGCCACCAGCTGCGTGCCGATGATAATGTCGGCCTCGCCCGCCGCAATGCTCTCGATATGCGCCTTCAGAGCCCGCGCACTGCCGTAGAGATCGGAGGAGAGCACGGCGATGCGGGCCTCGGGGAAAAGCGCCGTGGCTTCCTCGGCCAGGCGTTCGACGCCGGGGCCCACGGGCGAGAGTCGATCCTCGGCCTCGCAGCTTGGGCATTTCTCGGGCATCGGTTTGGTTTCGCCGCATTGATGGCAGACCAGCCGCTTCTGGAACCGGTGTTCCACCATCCGCGCATCGCAGTGATCGCAGCCGATCTGATGCCCGCAGGCCCGGCACAGCGTGATGGGCGCATAGCCGCGCCGGTTGATGAACAGCAGCGCCTGTTCGCCCCTGTCCACCCGCTGCGCCACGGCGCGGGCCAGACGGGGCGAGATCCACTTGCCGCCGGGCAGATCCTCGGCCCGCATGTCGATGGCGCACATTTCGGGCATGACGGCGGCGCCAAAGCGGCTGGTCAGTTCCAGGCGGCGATATTTCCCCGCCTGCACATTGGCCCAGGTTTCAAGGCTGGGCGTGGCGCTGGCCAGCACCACCTGCGCGCTGCAAAGCGAGGCGCGCAGAACCGCCATGTCGCGGGCGTTGTACAGCACGCCATCCTCCTGCTTGTAGGAAGTGTCGTGTTCCTCATCCACCACGATCAGGCCCAGATCGCGGAACGGCAGGAACAGCGCCGAACGCGCGCCCACCACCAGTTGCGCGCCCCCCTCGCCCACCATCCGCCAGCAACGGCGCCGTTCGGTCATGGTGACACCGCTGTGCCATTCGGCGGCCCCTGCCCCGAAACGGCCCTGCACGCGGGTCAGGAACTCGCTGGTCAGCGCGATTTCCGGCAGCAGCACCAGCGCCTGCCGCCCCCTGGCCAGGCAGGCGGCCACGGCCTCGAGATAGACCTCGGTCTTGCCCGAGCCGGTGACGCCACGCAGCATGGTGGTGCCGTATTCGCCGGTTTCGATGGCCGCTTGCAGGCTGGCCGCGCCGGCGGCCTGATCGGGGGTCAGGTCATGGCCCGGCAGATCGGGGTCAAGCCTTGGATAGGGCAGGTCACGGGGGCTGGCCTCTTCCTGTACGGCGCCCTGTTTCACCAGCCCCTTGACGACCGAGGGCGTGACACCGGCACTTTCGGCCAGCTCGCGCAGGGTGAAGGACAAACCGCCGTAGTCGCGCAGCACCTCAAGCACCTTGGCGCGCGCCTCGGTCATGCGGTCGGGTTCACCTGTGCCCAGCCGATAGACGGTGCGCATGCCCGGCGGATCGCCCAGCCCCGGGCTGCGCGTCGCCAGGCGCAACATCGCCGACAGCGGGGTGAGGGTGTAATCGGCGGCGCGGCGCAGGAACTGCTGCATCTCGTCACGCATGGGGGCGGCATCCAGCACGCGGATGATGCTGCGCACCTTGGCCAGGTCGTATCCCCCCTCGCCCGGGCCCCAGACAACGCCCAGAACCTTGCGCGGGCCCAGCGGCACCTCGACAAAGGCGCCTGCCATGCATCCACCCTCGGGGGCCTTGTAATCGAGGCAGCGATCCAGCGGCTGGGTCGTCAGGACGGCCACCAGCGTGCCTTCGTCGAAAAACCCCTGCACCGCGCCGCTCAGGCCGCCTGGCGGCGCAACATCGCCGTCGCCACGCCCATGGCGATCAGCGCGCCGCCCCCGGTGCGGGTCAGCCAGGTGATGACGGCAGGGCGGCGGATCACCCCGCGCAACCTGGCGGCAAGCACGGCGAACATCAGCGCGTTCAGCGCGGCAAGGCCAACGAAGGTGGCAACCAGGATGGCGAACTGCGGCAGAAGCGGGGCGTTTGCCACGATGAACTGCGGCACGAAGGCGATGAAGAAGGCGATGGATTTCGGGTTCAGCGCGGTCACCGCCGCGGCATGGCCAAAGGCGCGACCACCGCTGATCACCGCCTGGTCGGCCGAGACCGTCAGACCGGAGCCCGCACTGCGCAACATCCGCACGCCGAGATAGACAAGGTAGACCGCGCCGACCCATTTCAGCACGGTAAACAGCGCCGCCGAGGTCGCCACCAGCGCCCCAAGGCCGGCGAGGGACAGGCTCATCGCCACCAGATCGCCTGCCGCGACGCCCAGGGCGGTGGGCACGGCCACGCGCCGCCCCTGCCCCAGCGCATAGGACAGCACCAGCAGAACCGTCGGCCCCGGGATCGCCAGCAAGGCGACCGAGGCCGCAACGAATGTCAGCCAGATCGACAGGTCCATCCGCGCCCTCCTTTTTCGCGCCCACATAGGGCTTTCGGCCCCCCCCACCAATGCGCTATCAGGTGGGCAAGTTCAACATGAGAGCCAGAAGGACGATCAGATGAAATTCTTTGTCGATACCGCCGATGTGGATGCAATCCGCGAGCTGAACGATCTGGGCATGGTCGACGGGGTTACGACGAACCCGTCGCTGATCCTGAAATCGGGCCGTGACATCAAGGAAGTCACCAAGGAAATCTGCGACATGGTCGAAGGCCCGGTCAGCGCCGAATGCGTCGCGCTGGACTATGACGGCATGATCGCCGAAGGCCGCGAACTGGCCAAGATCGCCGACAACATCGCCATCAAGCTGCCGCTCACCTGGGCCGGGCTGAAGGCCTGCAAGACGCTGACCGGCGAAGGCAACATGGTGAACGTGACGCTGTGCTTCTCGGCCAACCAGGCGCTGCTGGCCGCCAAGGCGGGCGCGACCTTCATTTCGCCCTTCATCGGCCGGCTGGACGATCTGAACATCGACGGAATGGAGCTGATCGGCGACATACGCACGATCTATGACAACTACGGCTTCGAAACCCAGATCCTGGCCGCCTCGATCCGCAGCGCCAACCACATGAAGGAAGCCGCCCTGATCGGCGCCGATGTGGCCACCGCACCGCCGGGCGTCATCAAGGGCATGGCCAACCACGTTCTGACCGACAAGGGGCTGGATGCCTTCATGGCCGACTGGGCCAAGACCGGCCAGAAGATCGTCTGACCCGCTGCGCCGCCGCAACCCCAAGTTGCGTGGCGGCGGCGCAAATCCGCCCGCGCGGGCGATGCAAAAACACCGCGCCCCCCTGTCCGATTGACAATTGCCCGCAAAAAATGGCTGCCAATGCGGGCAACTCCGATGTATTACTTCACAAATCGAACAATCGAGACGAGGCAGCAATGGCCGAAAGCGCCGTGATCGAAGACGAACTTCGCAACCGGATCATGTCCCATCCCGACGTCATTCTCGAGGATCTGGACCTGATGCGCGCCCTTGTCGCGGGCAACGAACAGACGATGGGCGAGAATATCGTCGATCTGCGCGGCATCGCCATGAAGCGGCTCGAAAACCGGCTGGACCGTCTGGAAGACACCCATCGCAGCGTGATCGCCGCCGCCTATGAAAACCTTGCCGGCACCAACCAGATTCACCGCGCCGTCCTGCGGATGCTGGACCCCACCGATTTCGAGACTTTCCTGCACGACCTTGGCGGCGAGGTGGCCGATATCCTGCGGGTCGATGCCCTGCGCCTTGTCCTGGAAACCGACAGCAACGACGAAGACGCCGATATCCGCCGGTTGTCCGACGTGCTGTCCCTGGCCCAGCCCGGTTTCGTGGCCGATTACCTGACCCAGGGGCGCAACCTGCCCGAACGCCGGGTGACGCTGCGGGGCTGCCAGGGGGGCGCGCCGCGGGTCTATGGCGCCGTCGCGGCCCATCTGCGCTCGGAAGCCTGCCTTAAGCTGGATTTCGGCGCGGGCCGCCTGCCCGGCCTTCTGGTGCTGGGCAGCGAAGATCCGCATATGTTCACCCCCACCCACGGCACCGACCTTCTGGGGTTCTTCGCCGGGGTGTTCGAACGCTCCATGCGCCGCTGGCTGGCCTAGGCCATGCTGTCGCCAGCCCTTCGCGATGCGCTGCAACTCTGGCTGGATGGCATGGGCGCCATGTCCGACGCGGCCGATCATACCCTGACGGCCTATCGCGGCGACCTGCTGGGCTGGCTGGCCTTCCTACAGGGCCACATGAGCGAGGGCAGCGGCATTTCGATGATCGCCGCGGTGGGCATTTCCGACATGCGCGCCTGGATGTCCCACGAACGGGCCCGCGGCGTGGCGCCCCGGTCGCTGGCGCGCAGTCTTTCGGCCGTCAAATCCTTCACCCGCTGGCTGGCCGAGCGTGAGGGGTTCGACCCCACCGCGATCCTGTCCACCCGATCGCCGAAGTTCCAGAAAAAGCTGCCCCGCCCGCTGAGCGAGGACGGCGCGCGCGCCATGATCGACACGGTCGAACTGCAATCGCTGGACGGCTGGGTCGCCGCGCGGGATGTGGCGGTGGTGACGCTGCTTTATGGCTGCGGGCTGCGGATTTCCGAAGCGCTGGCCCTGACCGGCGCCGATCACCCGCTGCCCGAAAGCCTGCGCATCCGCGGCAAGGGCGGGAAGGAACGCATGGTGCCGGTGCTGCCGGCGACACGCCGCGCGGTGGCCGAATATGTCGCGCTGTGCCCCCACCCCCAGGCCGAGGACAAGCCGCTGTTTCGCGGCGTGCGCGGTGGCCCCCTTGGCGGCGGGCCGATCCGCAAGGCGATGGCCCAGGCCCGCGCGCAACTGGGCCTGCCCGCCACGGCCACGCCCCATGCCATGCGCCACAGCTTTGCCACCCACCTTCTGAACGCCGGGGGCGATCTGCGCGCAATCCAGGAGCTTCTGGGCCACGCATCGCTGTCCACGACCCAGGCCTATACCGCCGTCGACTCGGCCCGCCTGCTGGATGTCTACAACGCCGCCCATCCGCGCGCGGCGGGCTGATGGCAGGTTCCCGTTTGCGCCCGCGCCCCGTTTGCGGCAAAACGGGGAAATGACACTCCGGTTTCGCGCCCTTCTCGTGCATCTTCTGACCGCCACAGGCGCGGTGATCGCCATGCTGGCCATGCTTGCGGCCGTGCAAGAGGAATGGAACCTGATGTTCCTCTGGCTGGTCGTCGCCTTCTTTGTCGACGGCATAGATGGCCCCCTGGCCCGAAAATACGACGTGAAGGTCAATGCGCCGCAATACGATGGCGTGCTGATGGACCTGATCATCGACTATCTGACCTATGTCTTCATCCCGGCCTATGCGCTGTTCAAATCCGGCCTGCTGCCGGGGTGGACGGGCTGGATCGCGATCATCGTCATCACCTATGCCAGCGTTGTCTATTTTGCCGACAACCGCATGAAGACGAAGGACAATTCCTTTTCGGGCTTTCCCGGCTGCTGGAACATGGTGGTGATCGTCATGTTCGCGCTGTCACCGAATTTCTGGGTGATCCTCGGGATTGTCGCGGCCCTGTCGGTGGCAATGTTCACGCCGCTGAAGTTCATCCACCCCGTACGCACCGAGCGTTGGCGCAATGTGTCGCTGCCGGTGGCCCTGGCCTGGACCTTCTTTGCCGGGCGCGCCGCCTGGGTCGGGTTCGATCCGGCCAGCTGGGCGCTTTGGGGGCTGGCGCTGACGTCGATCTACCTGATCTTTGCCGGGATCGCGCAGCAGTTGATACCCGAACGCGGCTGAATGCGGCGATTGCCAGGATGATGCAATTTACGGGCCACGCTTGGCACCAAATGCCTGCCCGATTGTCAGATAATCGCAATTACAATAGCAGAGAGGCGGCACCTTCCAGACGCAGGAGCGCCACCTTGGATTCGATCCCGCCCCTTCCCGAATAGCCGCCCAGCCCCTGTGCCGCGAGAATGCGGTGGCATGGCACGAAGATCGGCAGGGCGTTGGCCCCACAGGCCTGACCGATGGCCTGTGCAGGTGCGCCCAGCGCGCGGGCCAACTCGCCATAGGTGCGGGTTTCGCCAAAGGGAATCGCCAGCATCGCCCGCTGCACCTGTCCCTGAAGCTGCCCCTTGTCCAGGGTCAGCGGCAGATCGAAGCGGCGGAGATCACCCGCGAAATAGGCGGAAAGCTGTGCCGCCGCCTCGTCCAGAAGCGGGGTGTGATCAGCCGCGCGTCCGCCCCATTCCAGCGAAACCAGGCTGTCGTCCCGGGCCACCATCGTCAGGCGGCCCAGGCGGCTTTGCACGGTTAGCGCGGTCTCGCTCAACCGGCGTTCAGCGCATCGTCGCAGCGACCGCAGACGCCGGGGTGATCGTGGGTGCCGACATCGGGCAGGATCTTCCAGCAACGCTGGCATTTCTCACCCGAGGCGGGGCGGAACTGCACCGTCACGCCCGGCACATCGTCCAGCGCAAAGCCCTCGACCTGCCCTACCTGAACCGTCAGGTCCGATGTGATGCAGACATCCTCGAAAGGCACGCTGGCCAGGACATCGGCCGTGGCCTGATCGACAAAGACCAGCGGCGCCGCCTCAAGCGAGGCACCGATGGTTTTCTCGCGCCGCTCGACCTCAAGCGCGCCCAGAACCACGCGGCGCACCTTGCGCACCACGGCCCATTTCGCCGCCAGGGCCTCGTCATGCCATTCGGACGGGGTGTCGGGAATGTCCTGTAGATGCACCGAGCTGTCATCGCCAGGGAACCTCTCCAGCCAGACATCCTCCATGGTGAAGACGAGCACCGGTGCCAGCCAGGTTGTCAGCCGGTGGAACAGCAGGTCCAGCACCGTGCGCGCCGCATTGCGGCGGTTCGAGGGGCCATCGCAGTACAGCGCATCCTTGCGGATGTCGAAATAGACCGCCGAAAGATCGACCGTGGCAAAGGTGAAAATCGCCTGGAACACGCCCTGGAAATCGTAGCGGGCATAGCCCTCGCGCACCACCTGGTCGAGCTCAGCCAGCCGGTGCAGAACCCAGCGTTCCAGTTCCGGCATGTCGGCGGGGGCGACACGTTCATCGTCACTGAACCCGTGCAGGTTGCCCAGCAGGAACCGCATGGTGTTGCGCAACCGGCGATAGCTGTCAGCGGTGCCTTTCAGGATCTCGTCACCGATCCGCAGGTCAACGGTATAGTCGGCCTGGGCCACCCAAAGCCGCAGGATATCGGCGCCATACTGCTGCACCACCTTTTCGGGCGCCACGGTATTGCCGATGGATTTCGACATCTTCATGCCCTTGGCGTCCAGCGTGAACCCATGGGTCAGCACGCCGCGATAGGGCGCGCGCCCGATGGTGCCGCAGGCCTGCAACATCGACGAATGGAACCAGCCGCGGTGCTGATCCGTGCCCTCGAGGTAAAGATCGGCCAGTCCGTCGTCCGATCCGTCGGCCCGGTCGCGCAGGACGAAGGCGTGGGTCGAACCGGAATCGAACCAGACGTCGAGGATATCGAAAACCTGGTCATATTCGGACGGGTCGACGATGCCGTCCAGGAACCGCTCCTTCGCGCCGTCCTGATACCAGGCGTCAGCGCCCTCTTGTTCGAAAACCTCAACGATGCGGGAATTCACGGCCTCATTCCGCAGCAGATAGTCGGAATCGTCCGGTTTCGCGCCACGCTTGGTGAAACAGGTCAGCGGCACACCCCAGGCCCGCTGGCGGCTGAGCACCCAGTCGGGTCGCGCCTCGATCATGGAATAGAGCCGGTTGCGCCCGGTCTTCGGTGTCCAGGTCACAAGCTGGTCGATGCTGGTCAGGGCACGCTGGCGGATCGTTTCGCCATATTCGTCCAGACCATCGCCCACGGGCCGGTCGATGGCGGCAAACCACTGGGGCCGGTTCAGCCGGATCACCGGCGCCTTCGAGCGCCAGGAATGCGCATCGCTCAGGGTGATGCGCCGGGTGGCGAACAGCGCGCCGGGTTCCTTCAGCTTCTCGATCACCGCCTTGTTGGCGCCGCCCGGCTTGCCGTTCGGCTTCAGCACCGCCTGCCCGCCGAAGAACGGAAGGTCGGGGCGGAAGGAACTGTCGTCAAGGATGTTGAAGGTCATCGCAAGGCCATGCTTGACCCCGATGGCATAGTCGTCGTCACCGTGGCTGGGCGCGGTATGCACGAAACCCGTGCCCGCATCCGCCGTCACATGGCCGCCGGGGAAAAGGCGCACGTCGAAATCCCATTCGCCCGCCGCCCCTTCAAGCCCGCGCAGGGGGTGCGCACAGTGCAGACCCGCCAGTTCCTGGGCCGACACGCCCCGCAGACGGCGCACCATGGTCATGTCCAGCCGGCCGGCGGCAAATGCCTCTTGGGCAAGATCGTCGGCCACCAGGAAACGCTCGCCGATCGTGGCCCAGCATTCCTCGGGGCGGCCGATGACCTCGTAAAGGCCATAGGCGATCTCGGGGCCGAAACAGATGGCGCGGTTCTGCGGGATGGTCCATGGCGTCGTCGTCCAGATCATCACGCTGGCGTGGTGCAACTGATCGGCCAAAAGCGCCGAATCCGCACCGGCGAAATCGTCGCCCTCACCGCTGGCCATCACCGCGTTGCCCCCCGAAACCACGGGAAAGCGCACCCAGATCGCATCGCTCTGGCGGTCGTGATATTCAACCTCGGCCTCGGCAAGGGCGGTCTTTTCCACCGGCGACCACATGACCGGCTTGCTGCCTTGGTAAAGGGTGCCGTTCATGAGGAACTTCTGAAACTCTTCGGCGATCACCCGTTCGGCGTGGAAATTCATCGTCAGATAGGGATCGGCCCAGTTGCCGGTGACACCCAGCCGCTTGAACTCCTCGCGCTGGACATCCACCCAGCCGGCGGCAAAATCGCGGCATTCCTTGCGGAACTCGACAACCGGCACGGCGTCCTTGTCGCGGCCCTTGGCGCGGTATTTCTCTTCGATCTTCCATTCGATCGGCAGGCCGTGACAATCCCAACCGGGGATATACCGCGCATCCTTGCCCATCATCTGCTGGCTGCGCACCACCATGTCCTTGAGGATCTTGTTCAGCGCGTGCCCGATATGCAGGTTGCCGTTCGCATAGGGCGGGCCGTCATGGAGGGTAAAGCTTTCGCGGCCCTGCTTTTCGCGCAGCCGGTCATAGACGCCGATACGCTCCCACCGGCTCAGCCATTCGGGTTCGCGCTTGGGCAGGCCCGCGCGCATGGGAAAATCGGTCTGCGGCAGGCGCAGGGTGTGTTTATAGTCGTGTTCAGGCGTGTCGGCGCACATGAGGAAAACCCATCGTATCAGAGATTCGGTAAAAAGGGGTGGCGGCGCGACGGAATGTCAGGCGCCTTGTCCCGGCCGGCCTGATCACGTCAGACCGCCGGGCGCGTAATTCGCAGGCTTATGTGCATCATCTCGCGCATGTCGCGGGCGTTATAGGCCCGCGGGGCGCCATCGTCCAGAGCGACCGGCGCGCCGGTGGGCTAGTCGCCCTGCCCCGGAAACAGCCCGGTCAGCGCCCGGCTGACCAGCCGCGACACCGAAGGCCGGCGTTCGCGGTGAAAGGGCAGCGGGCGGCAGACCTCGATCGCGGCAACGCCCACCCGCGCGGTCAGGGCGCCATTCACCACCCCCTCACCGAACCGCCGCGACACCTTGGAAAGCAAACCGCCCCCCGCCATCGAACCGATAAGGTCGTCACCCACGGCCACGGCACCTGTCGCCACAAGGTGGGTCAGAACGCTGCGGGTCAGGCGCCAACTGCCCAGGGTGCCCGCGCGCCCGCCATAGATCTCGGCGATCCGGCGAATCATCCGCAGGTTCCCGGTGAGCGCGGCAAAGACATCGGCCAGGGCCAGCGGCACCAGGGCCGTCACCGCCGCCACCTGCCGTGCCGCCGCCTCCACCTCAAGCCGCGCGGCGGCGTCAAGAGGCGCCAGCAACTCGGCCTCGGCCAGGTCGAACAGCCCGTCGGCATCAAAACTGTCGCCCTTGCGTTCGCTCAGGCGCGCGCGGCCCCACTCCAACTCGGGGCGCGCGGCGTAAAGCGACAATAGCCGGTCCACCACCTTGCGCGCGCCTGCAAGGTCGCCCGCGGCGCGGGCCGCTTCGGCCGCCTTGTGCACGCCATCCAGCCGTTGCAGCCGGGCCAAGGCCGCCCATTCCTTGATGGCGATGGCCAGCAGCACGAACAGAAAGGAGCCCACCAGAACCGCCGCAGCATAGCCCAGCACCGGATAGGTGGCGATCAACCCGCTGACCGCCGACCAGGCCGCCAGTGTCAGGAAGAACCCGACCATGGCGATCAGCAGCCGCCAGAACCACCGCGCCAGGGCCGAAGGCCGGCGCGCCGCCAATGCCGCCACGGTGCGCATGGCCTGGCCGGTGGGTGCATCGGTGTTGATATCGGGCACGGGCGGGGCATCGGCGGGCGTAGAGTGGGGCGCGCTGCCCGCCTCTTCCTCGATCAGAACGGGGCCTTTCACCATGTCTTCGGTCTCCCTTGCATCTGCGTCCCGCCCGCTCTTTCTTGCCTCAAATACTCCCGCCGGAGGCTCCTGCCCCCACGATCATCGCAGCCGCGCAGGGGCGCATACGGGCTCACAGCCGGTCACCGATCAGGAATTGTGCGGCCCGGTCCAGCCGGATATGGGGCGGCCCCTCGCCGGGTTTCAGGGTCAGGGGCTGGGGCGCGAAGGACATCACCGAATAATCCCCCTCCAACCATTCCGCCTGGCCCGAACGCGCCGGGCCAAGAAGGTGCATCGGGTCTTCCGGCAGGGCGCCCGGATAAAAGGCCGCCCTCTTGCCCGAACTCAGCAACTGCCCGCGCACCACGTCCAGCGTGCCGCCCTCGTGGGGCACGGTATCCTCGGTTGTCGCGCGCAGGGCGGCAATCGACATGGCGGCGGTCTGGGCCCCGGCGAAATCGGCGCGCGATTTCGCATCGGCCACCAGCGCCTGCATGATCGCGGTCAGGCGCGGATGCTGGGTGTGGTGCAGGTGATCGGCCTTGGTGGCGGCAAACAGGATCTTCTCCACCCGCTTGCCCAGCAGAAGCTGGCTGAGCCAGGCGTTGCGACCGGGGCGGAAGGCCGACAGGATGTCGGTCATGGCAAGGCGCATGTCCTCGACCGCTTGCGGCCCGGCATGGATGGCCCCCAGGGCATCGACAAGAACCACCTGCCGGTCGATACGGCTGAAATGGTCGCGGAAGAAGGGTTTGACCACCTCGCGCTTGTAGGCGTCGAACCTGCGCTCCATCTCGCGCCACAGCGCACCGCGCGGCAGGCTGGAGGGCTTTTCCAACGGCGCAAAGGTCAGGACAGGCGAACCCGCCAGGTCCCCCGGCAGAAGGAACCGCCCGGGGGTACAGTCGGAAAAGCCCGCCTCGCGCGCGGCGTTCAGATAGGCGGTAAAGCTGGCGGCAAGCGCGCGCGCCACGGGTTCGTCCAGTTGCGCCGTCGCATCGGTCTGTGCGGCCAATGCCAGGTAATCGGCGGCCAGGGGGCGGGTCGCGATCCGTTTCAGGGTTTCGGCCGACCATTCTTCAAAGCTCTTGTCCATCAGGGCCAGGTCAAGAAGCCACTCGCCGGGATAGTCGACAATATCCAGGTGCACCGTGCGCGGCCCCCGCAGCCCGGCGATCAGCCCCGTGGGCTGCACCCTCAGCGACAGGCGGAGTTCCGAAATGGCCCGCGTGCTGTCGGGCCAGCGGGGGGTGCGCCCGGTCAGGTCGGCCAGGTGGGTTTCATAATCGAAACGCGGCAGGGTGTCGTCGGGCTGGGGTTGCAGATAGGCGGTGCGAATCGCCCCATCGGCCGCGGCCACCAATTGCGGCATCCGCGCCCGGTTGATCAGGTTGGCCACAAGCGAGGTGATGAACACGGTCTTGCCCGCCCGCGACAGGCCGGTGACCCCCAGCCGCACCACAGGTTCGAGAAAGGCCCCCGAAAAGGTCGAGCCGATGGATTCCACGCCGCGGCTGACGCCCTCTGCAATATCGCCGATCATATGAAGCGCTGCCCCCTTGCCTTCAGGGCAACATAGGGGCGCGGGCGCCGGGGTTCCAGTGCGCGGCCCTCTGCGGAATTGCCTTTGCCAGGCGCGCGCGCTAGGTCAGCACCATGCCACGCTATGCCCTCAGGATCGAATACAACGGCGCGCCCTTCGCTGGCTGGCAGCGGCAGCGCGATCTGCCCAGCGTCCAGGGCGCCATCGAGGATGCGCTGAAACGGCTGGAACCCGACGCGCCGGGAATCGGCGCCGCCGGACGCACCGATTCGGGCGTGCATGCGACGGCCCAGGTGGCCCATTGCGACCTGCGCCGCGAATGGGAGCCGTTCCGCCTTTCCGAGGCGCTGAACTATCATCTCAAGCCGCAGCCGGTGGCGATCACCGCCATCGCGCGGGTGGCAGACGACTGGCACGCGCGATTCTCGGCAATCGAGCGGCGCTACCTGTTCCGCCTTGTCGCCCGGCGCGCGCCGGTGGTGCATGATGCCGGGCTGGTCTGGCAGGTGCGCCATGCCCTGCGCCTGGCGCCCATGCAGGAGGCCGCGCGCCACCTTCTGGGCCTGCACGATTTCACCACGTTCCGATCCACCATGTGCCAGGCCAATTCGCCGCTCAAAACACTGGACCAACTGGATATTTCCGAACACCCCTACCCCGGCGGACAAGAGTTTCGCTTTGCCCTGCGCGCCCGCAGCTTCCTGCACAACCAGGTGCGCAGCATCGTGGGCACCCTTGAACGGGTCGGCGCGGGCCACTGGCCGCCCGAACAGGTGCAGGCCGCGCTTGCGGCACGCGACCGCGCCGCCTGCGGGCCGGTCTGCCCGCCCCAGGGGCTTTACCTGCGTGGCGTCGGTTACCCCGATCCGCCCTTCCCGCCCGAGGCGTAAAATTTTGTGATTTGCCCGAAACCGCCCAAAATGGCATGATGCGCCCATTGGGCAGCTACCGGCAGCACCGTAAATATGCGGGTTCCGGCAAAAACGAGGCAAGACATGAAAACCATGCTTATCATCGCGGCTCTGGCCGTGGGGACAGTATCCTTTGTGACGTCGCCGGTTCAGGCCGGCACCATTGAACGCGCCTGTCTGAAATCCGACCGCAAGGCAGCCACCCGCGCGCTGTGCGGCTGCATTCAGCAGGTGGCAGACCTGACGCTGGACCGGCGCGATCAGCGTCTGGCGGCGAAATTCTTCCGCGATCCGCACCGCGCGCAGGAAGTGCGCCAGTCCGACCGAAGCAGTGACGAGACTTTCTGGAAGAAATACAAGCAGTTCGGCAGCAACGCCAAGGCCTATTGCAGCTGATTCGCCCCCGATGATCGTGATCCTGACCGGCGCCGGGCTTTCGGCGGAAAGCGGGCTGGGCACGTTTAGCGACAGCGGTGGCCTCTGGTCGCGTTTCGATCTGAACGAGGTAGCAACGCCCCAGGGCTTTGCCCGCGATCCGGCGCAGGTGCATGACTTTTACAACCTGCGCCGCGACACCTGCCGCAAGGCAAGCCCCAACGCCGCCCACCGCGCCCTGGCCCGGTTGAAGCAGGCGCTGGGGGACGATCTGATTCTCGTGACGCAGAATGTCGATGACCTGCTTGAAAGGGCCGGGGCGCAGCAGGTGATTCACATGCACGGTAGCCTCATGGGCGCCCTGTGCAACAAGTGCGATTCGCGTTGGCCGGCCCCGCACCGGATGAGGCCCGACGATCTCTGCCCCGATTGTGGCGCAAGGGCCACGCGCCCCGATGTCGTCTGGTTCGGCGAAATGCCCCGCGCCATGGAGCCTGTCACCCATGCGATTGCGCGGGCCGATCTTTTCGTGGCGATCGGCACCTCGGGCACCGTCTATCCCGCTGCGGGCTTCGTTGACCTTGCGCTTGAGGCGGGCGCCAAAACACTCGAACTGAACCTCGAACCGTCGCAAACCCACGACCGGTTCTACCGCAGCCTTTCCGGCCTGGCCACGCAAACCGTTCCCGCCTTCGTTGAAGGCCTGCTGACCAGCCGCGATCACCGCATCTGAAAACGACAAAAGCCCCGCCGAACCGGCAGGGCCATCGTCATCGTCGAAATCAGGTTCAGGCGGTTGCCTGAGCCTTGGCGATTTCTTTCTTGATCTTCAGCGCATCCGCCGAAAGCTCGGCATCCTTGGCCTTGGCCATGAAGCCGTCCAGACCGCCACGGTGATCGACCGTGCGCAGGGCAGCGGCAGAAATGCGCAGCTTGAACGTGCGGCCCAGCGATTCGGACATCAGCGAGACTTCGTTCAGGTTGGGCAGGAAGCGGCGGCGGGTCTTGTTGTTGGCATGGCTGACATTGTTGCCAGACATCGGGCCTTTTCCGGTCAGTTCGCAACGACGCGACATGGGTTTCATCCTATTTCTTGGGTCGGCAGGTGGCACAGGGCACCACTCCGACACTTCTTGACGACACCGCAGACGCAGCGCCATGAATTCCGTCCGTGGCTCATACGTCCAAGCCATCGGGGCGTCAAGCGATTCATCCCGTTTTGCTGCCGATCAAGCCCTGCAATATCTCGGCCGCCGCGGACGAGGGCGGGCGCGTTCCATCGGCCACCTCGCCATCCAGCCGCGCCATGGCCCCGGCCATCGCGGGATCGGCCCGCAGATGGGCCAGCACGCCCTGGCGCACCTCTTCGTGAAACCAGTGCAGCGCCTGTTCGCGACGCCGCCTGTCCCAATGGCCCTGGGTGCGCCGCCAGTCGGCCAGCGCCTGCATCTTCTCCCAGGCTTTTTCCAGCCCGGCCCCCTCGACCGCCGAAACCGGCATGGCCAGCGGGAACCCCTCGGGGTCTTGCGGGCGCTTGCGCAAAAGCCGCAGCGCCCCGGCATAATCGGCGCAGGTGCGCCGGGCCGTCGCCGCCAGATCGCCATCGGCCTTGTTGATCAGGATGATGTCGGCGGTCTCCATGATCCCGCGCTTGACCCCCTGCAATTCATCGCCGCCCCCGGGCGCAAGCAACAGGACGAAAAGATCGGCCATCTCTGCCACCATCACCTCGCTCTGACCTACACCGACGGTTTCAATCAGCACCACGTCGAACCCCGCCGCCTCGCAAAGGCTCACCGCCTCGCGGGTGCGCCGGGCCACGCCGCCCAGCTCGCTCTGGCTGGGGCTGGGGCGGATGAAGGCGCGGGGGTGACGGCTCAGCTTCTCCATGCGGGTCTTGTCCCCCAGGATCGACCCGCCCGAACGCGCCGAACTGGGATCAACAGCCAGAACGGCGACCCGAAGGCCGGCATCGCACAGCATCAGGCCGAAGGCCTCGATAAAGGTCGATTTGCCCACCCCCGGCGTGCCCGACAGACCAATGCGCAGGGCCTGCGGCGCCTCGGGGGCCAGATGCTCCAGCAATGCGCCCGCCGCCGCCCGGTGATCGGCCCGGCGGCTTTCGATCAGCGTGATCGCACGGGCCAGCGCCCGCCGTTCGCCCGCCGCCACCCCGCGGGCCAGGGATTCGGGATCAGCCATCGCGCCTCCTTGCCGTCACAGGTTTGCCCGGCGGCGCGGGGATTTGTCCAGCCACCTCTGGCATCGGGGCCAAAGGCACGCGATAACGGCGCCATGACGCACCTGCCCATCGACGACGCCCTGCCCGCCCTGCTGGATGCCCTGCGCACCGGCAATCAGGCCGTCCTTCAGGCGCCCCCCGGCGCGGGCAAGACAACCCGCGTGCCCCTGGCCATGCTGGCCGCCTTCGACCCGTCCGGCCGGATCGTGATGCTCGAACCGCGCCGCCTCGCGGCCCGGGCCGCCGCCGCACGCATGGCGCAAACCCTTGGCGAACCGGTGGGCCAGACCGTGGGCTACCGCATCCGCGGCGAAAGCAAGGTGTCGCCCGCCACGCGGATCGAGGTCGTGACCGAAGGCATCCTGACCCGGATGATCCAGTCGAACGCCGAACTGCCGGGCGTTGCCGCCATCATCTTCGACGAATTTCATGAACGGTCCCTGAATGCCGACCTGGGGCTGGCCCTGTGCCTCGAGGTGCGCGGCGCGCTGCGCGACGACCTGATGCTGGTGGTCATGTCGGCAACGCTCGACGCCGAACCGGTGGCCGGGCTGATGGGCGGCGCTCCGGTCATCACCTCGCAGGGGCGGGCCTTTCCGGTTGAAACCCGCTGGCTCGACCGCCCCCTGCCCAAGGCGCAGCGGTTCGATTCCGCCATGGCCGACCTGATCTGCGACGCCGTGGCGCAGACCGAAGGCGGGTTGCTGGCCTTCCTGCCCGGCGAGGGTGAGATCCGCCGCACCGAACGGGCGCTCTCGGGTCGCCTGCCCGCCGATGTCACCATCCGCCCCCTCTTCGGCGCGCTGCCCTTCGCCGATCAGCAGGCGGCCATCGCCCCGGCGCAACAGGGGCGCAAGCTGGTGCTGGCCACCGCCATCGCGGAAACCTCGCTGACGCTGGAGGACGTGCGCGTGGTCATCGACGGAGGTCGCGCCCGCCGCGCCCGGTTCGACCCCGGCTCGGGGATGTCGCGCCTTGTCACCGAACGGGTCACCCGCGCCGAGGCCGAACAACGCCGGGGCCGTGCCGGACGGGTCGCGCCGGGCGTCTGCTTCCGGCTCTGGGCGCGGGGCGAAGAGGGCGCGCTTGCCGCCTTCCCCCCGGCCGAGATCGAAGCCGCCGATCTTGCCGGCCTCGTGCTGGAACTCGCGCTCTGGGGGGTCAGCGACCCTGCGGCCCTGCCCTTTCTCACCCCGCCACCCGAAGCCGCCTTCGGCGAGGCGCAGGCCCTGCTCAGCGACCTTGGCGCGCTGAAGGACGGCCAGATCACCGACCACGGCCGTGCCCTCGCGGTGATGCCCCTGCACCCCCGCCTTGCACATATGCTGCAAAAGGCGGGACCAAAGGCGGCACATCTGGCCGCGCTCTTGTCGGAACGCGACATTCTGCGCGGTGCGCCGGTGGATCTGTCACTGCGCCTGGCCGCCCTGCGTGATCCGCGCGCCTTCGCGAACCACTCTCCCCACCGGATCGACCGCCCCACCCTCGCCCGCGTCCAGCAGGAGCAGCGCCGCCTCACCCGGCTGGCCGGTCGCGAAGGCGCGCTCAACCCGGCGCAGCAGGCCGCGCTCGCCTTTCCCGATCGCATCGCCCTGCGCCGCAAGGGCGACGATCCGCGCTTCGTGCTGTCGGGAGGAAAGGGCGCGGTCCTGCCCGCCGAAGATCCGCTGGCCAATGCCCGGCTTCTGGTGGTCACCGACACCGATGGCCACCCGCGCGAGGCGAAGATCCGCCAGGCCATCGAGATCAGCCAGGCCGACCTGCACACCGTCCACGGCGCCGCCATGACCTGGCAGAACGTCTGCCGGTGGGACAAGCGCAGCCGCCGGGTGATCGCCCGCCAACAGTTGCAGTTCGGCGCACTGGTGCTGGATGACCGCCACTGGCAGGACGCCCCGCCCGAAACACGCGCCCGCGCCATGCTGGACGGCGTGCGCGACCTGGGCTTCACCTTCTCCGCCGCCGCCGACCGCCTGCGCGCCCGCGTCGCCCTGGCGCGCGAGGATGGCGCAGATCTGCCGGACATGGACGAAACCGCCCTGATGGAGGGGATCGAAGACTGGCTGCTGCCCCACCTGACCCAGGTGGCCAATGCCGCCGACTGGAAATCCTTCGATCTCACCACGCCCCTGCGCGCCATGCTGGACTGGACCCAGGCCCAGACGCTCGACCGGGTCGCCCCGGCCCATTTCACCACGCCCCTGGGCAACAAGGCCCCCATCGACTATGCAGGCGAGGCGCCCGAAATCGAAATCCGGCTGCAGGAGATGTTCGGCGTCACGCAACACCCAAAGGTGGCCGGCCGCGCCCTGCGCATCACGCTGCTGTCGCCCGCAAGGCGCCCGGTCCAGACCACCATGGACCTGCCCGGCTTCTGGGCCAGTTCCTATTCCGACGTGCGCAAGGACATGCGCGCCGCCTATCCCCGCCACCCCTGGCCCGAAGACCCGCGCCAGGCCGAACCGACCCTGCGCGCCAAGCCGCGCGGCAGTTGACCAAGGAAACGACATGCAGCTTCTCGAAGACCTCGCCGACGAACTCGCCCTCGAAGCGCTGGCCGCCGCCGAAACCAGCGGCGACACCACCATCGTCAACCAGGTGGGCGAAGTGCTGGGCGCTTCCTCCCAGACCCTGCAAGAGGCCTATCTTACCGCCGTGCGCGTCCGCCGCGCCGAGGAACGGGCCCGCGCCTTGCTGGCCCCCTTCAAGGCAAAACCCGCCGCACAGGAATAACCTCCACTGCGCGAGGAACGGGCAATGCCCCCTCTTTCTTGCCTGAAATACTCATCCCCGGCCAACCCCGCGCGCCCTGGCCCGCAGGGGCGCGCCCGCCCGAAGGGCGGCAAGGGAATGGCATGCGCGCAGCGCGCCTTTGGATCAAACCCCGAGGCACCAGCGCATGATCGCCTTCTGGGCATGCATGCGGTTCTCGGCCTCGTCGAAGATCACCGAATTGGGGCCGTCCATGACGGCACTGGTGGCCTCGTCCTCGCGGTGGGCGGGCAGGCAGTGCATGAACAGGGCGTCGGGGTTGGCCCTGGCCATCAGGGCTTCGTTCACCTGGTAGCCGCGCAGCTGGTTGTGGCGGCGTTCGCGCGCGCTTTGCGGATCGTGCATGCTGACCCAGGTGTCCGTCACCACCAGGTCGGCCCCCTCGACCGCCTTGTGCGGATCGCGTTCGGTGGAATACATGCCCGCCAGCGCCGGATCGGGGTCAAGAGGCGGCGGCCCGGTGAAGACCAGGTCGAAATCGAACTGCTGCGCGGCATGGGCAAAGCTGGCGAAGACGTTGTTGCCATCCCCCGACCAGACAACCTTGCGCCCCTTGATCGGGCCGCGGTGCTCCTCGAAGGTCATCACGTCGGCCATGATCTGGCAGGGGTGGCTGGTGTTGGTCAGCCCGTTGATTACCGGCACGCTGGCATATTCGGCCATGTCCAGCAGGGTCTGCTCCTCGAAGGTGCGGATCATGATCAGATCGACATAGCGGCTGAGCACGCGGGCCGTATCGGCGATGGTTTCGCCATGGCCCAGCTGCATGTCGGCCCCCGAAAGCACCAGGGTCTGCCCGCCCATCTGGCGCACCCCGACATCGAAGCTGACGCGCGTGCGCGTCGAGGGTTTCTCGAAGATCAGCGCCACCATGTGGTTCGCCAGGGGCTGTTCGTCATCGGGTGCGCCGCGCAGCTGGCCGTTGCGCGCCGATTTCATGGCCTGCGCCGAATCGATGATCTGCCGCAGGGCGGCCGGGTCGGTCGTGTGGATGTCGAGAAAATGTGTCATGCGATGTCTCCTGGTGGAGAGCGCCGGGGGCTTTCTGCCCCCGGACCCCCGAGGATATTTTTGGACCAAAGATGGGAGGGGTGGCTCAGGACTCGGAGGCCTGCACCTTGGCGGCCGCGCGATCGAGACGCGCCAGCGCCTCGGAGATGTCGGCATCGGTCAGGGTGAGCGGCGGAAGCAGACGCACCACGTTGTCGGCGGCGGGCACGGTCAGCAGGTGCTCACCATAGCCGGCGGCCACCACGTCGGTGTTGGCTGCGATGCATTTCAGGCCCAGCATCAGCCCGTTGCCGCGCACCGCCTCGAAGACGCCGGGGTGCGAGGCCACGAGGGATTCAAGCCCCTGGCGCAGCAGGCCCGCCTTGCGGTTCACCTCGGGGAGGAAGGCCGGGTCGGTCATGATCTCCATCACCCGGGCGCCCACGGCGCAGGCCAGCGGGTTGCCGCCATAGGTGGACCCGTGCGAGCCGGCGGTCATGCCGCTGGCGGCCTTTTCGGTGGCCAGCACCGCCCCCAGGGGAAAGCCGCCGCCGATGCCCTTGGCGACCATCATGATATCCGGTGCGATCCCGGCCCATTCATGGGCGAAAAGCTTGCCCGTGCGCCCCATGCCGCATTGCACCTCGTCGAAGATCAGCAGGATGCCGTGGTAGTTGCAACGGTCGCGCAGGCCCTTGAGGCACTGATCGGGCACCGGGCGGATGCCGCCTTCGCCCTGGATCGGTTCGATCAGGATGGCGGCGGTGGTGTCGGTGATGGCATTGCTGAGCGCTTCGTGATCGCCGAAGGGCAGGTTCACGAAACCGGGCAGCAGCGGGCCGAAGCCCTTGGTCATCTTTTCCGACGCCGCGGCGGCGATGCCGGCGGAGGACCGGCCATGGAACGAGCCGGTGAAGGTGATGATGTCGGTTCTTTCCGGCTGCCCGGCATCGTGGAAATGCTTGCGCGCCATTTTCACCGCCAGTTCGCAGGCCTCGGTCCCCGAGTTGGTGAAGAAGGCGGTGTCGGCGAAGGTGTGTTCGACCAGCAGGTCGGCCAGCTTCTGCTGGGCGGGGATGTTGTAGAGGTTGCTGACATGCCAGAGCGCATTTGCCTGTTCGGTCAGGGCCGCCACCAGGTCGGGGTTGGCGTGGCCCAGGGCATTCACGGCGATGCCTGCCCCAAGATCGAGGTATCGGGTGCCGTCCGCCTCGGTCAGCCAGGCGCCTTCGCCCTTCTGGAAGGACAGGGGCGCACGGTTGTAGGTCGGCAGAATCGAGGGGATCATCGGATAAATCCTTCAGGCAAGACGCCCCTTTTGGTGGCCGTTCGGCAGGGGGCTGTCAACAATTTGCGGAAAGTCTGAGCGCAGGGCGCACCGAAGTACACCCGAAAATCGGGATCAGCGTCGGCGTCGGAGGGTGATCTGGACAAAAAGGCTCATGCGCATTTGCATAGCGGCGCCACCGCGGCTTGTGAAGCGCAAACTTCGCCCCTTGCCCCCGGGCGCGCGGCGGCGCAGACATCGCGGATGATACCGCGCACCCCCAACCCCGCCCTTGCCGTTGCCCTGATGCTGATGGCCACCGCCTTTATCGCCGGGACAACCGTTCTGGCCAAGGCGATCGGCACCGGCAGCCTGGGGGCGCCGCTCCATCCGCTTCAGGTGAGCAACGGGCGGTTTCTCTTTGCCTTCCTGGCACTGCTGAGCATTGCCGCCGTGGTGCGCCCCCGGATCGAAGCGCCCGATCTGCCGCTGCACACCGCACGGTCGCTGTTCGGCTGGGGCGGCGTGACGCTGATGTTCGCGGCGGTGGCTTTCATCCCGCTGTCGGACGCCACCGCGATTTCCTTTCTGAACCCGGTCTTCGCCATGGTGCTGGCCATCCCCCTGCTGGGGGAAAAGGTGGGCCCGGTGCGGTGGAGTGCTGCGGGCATCGCCTTTGTCGGCGCGGTGATCCTGCTGCGCCCCGGCGCAGGGGTGATCCAGCCCGGCGCCCTTCTGGCGCTGGGGGCCGCGGCGATCATGGGGGTCGAGATCGTCTGCATCAAGCGGCTGAGCGGCAAGGAAGCGCCGTTCCAGATCCTGCTGATCAACAACGCGATCGGCCTTGGCATTTCCACCCTCGCGGTACTGGCCTTCTGGCAGATGCCCAACCTGCAACAGTGGATCGCCCTTGCCGCCATCGGCATGCTGATGGCCTGTGCGCAGACGCTGTTCATCAACGCCATGGCCCGCGCCGAGGCCAGTTTCGTGGCGCCCTTCAGCTATGGCACGCTGTTGTTTGCCACGCTGTACGATTTTGCCATCTACGACGTGATTCCCGACGGGGTTTCGTTTCTGGGGGCCGGTGTCATCGTGGCGGGGGGCGTGGTTCTGGCCACCCGCGACCGGCGCCGCAGGGCCGCCGTTCTGCCGCGTTAGGCCGCCAGACACCACCATGCCTTGTATCCGCCGCGCGGGTGATTAAAATAGAAACCTACCCGAACACCGGGCGCCCCTGTATCACCACGCTATCCGCGCCCCGACATCCCTGCCACCAAGGAGCCGCCATGTCCTGGACCGATGAACGCGTCGAGACTTTGAAGAAGATGTGGGGCGAAGGCCAGTCCGCAAGCCAGATCGCCAAGGAACTGGGCGGCGTGACCCGCAACGCGGTGATCGGAAAGGTGCATCGCCTTGGGCTGTCCAACCGCACCGCCGCCGCACCGGTCAAGCCCGAGCCGGCGGAAGCCGCCCAGCCCGAGGCCGCCAGCAAACCGGCCCCCGCGCCCGAGACGGCCGCCGCGCCCGAACCGTCGCCCGCCCCCAAGGCGGAAGAGCCCGAGCCGACGCCCGCCCCTGCCAGCGTCACGCCGATCCGCCGCGCGATCATTCCCGCCGGTCAGCCGCTGCCGCCGCAGCCCTCGGCCAACGAGATTTCGCCCGAGGCCCTGGCCAGCGTGCGCGAGGTGGAAAAGACCAGCAAGAAGATCAGCCTCATGGAGCTGACCGAGCGCACCTGCAAATGGCCCGTGGGCGATCCGGCAACCGACGATTTCTGGTTCTGCGGCCTCGCGACCCAGGCTGGTAAACCCTATTGCGAGGCCCATGTCGGCGTCGCTTTCCAACCGATGAGTTCGCGCCGCGACCGTCGGCGCTGACGGATTGACGCGCGCCAGCGTGCTGCGGTTTCGCAGGCTGCGGCGGCGTGGTCACCTACTTCTGTAAAAGGCCTGCACCGACGGCAAATCAGCCGCCGTCGCGCAGGGCCAGCGTGCGTTCGCGCAGCCAGGCCATGAACTGCCGGGGCCTTGCCGCGAAGGGCTGCATTTCTTCGGGCGAAATCGGCAGGCCCACGCGCGGCGCCTGGGGCTTGTTCAGCGCATGCACCACCTCGTGCAGTAAAAGCCCTTGGCGCAGGGTGGCCGAAACCCGGTTTGCCATCTGGTACCAGCGCGAATTCTGCCCCGGAAAATAGACCGGCACCACCGTCGCCCCCGAGCGCGCGATCATCTTGGCGGTAAAGGGGTTCCACTCGGCCTCGACCGCCGGACCGAAAAGCGAGGCCGAAGAGGCGACGACGCCCGAGGGGAACAGCACGATCACCCCGCCATCGGCAAGATGGGCCATGGCCCGCTTGCGCATCGCCAGGTTCTGCTGAAGCGAATCCGCCTCGTGGGGGAAGGGCACCGGGATCATGAACTGTTCGATCTCGCCCACCCCGGTCAACAGCGACCGGGTGAGGATCTTGTAGTCTTGGCGCACCCGGCCCACCAGTTCGGCCAGGACCATGCCATCGACCAGTCCGTGCGGGTGGTTGGCGGTGATGACCAGCGGGCCGGTGGCCGGGATGCGGGAAATCTCGCCGCGCGGCGTAGCAAGGTCGATGCCCATGACGTCAAGGGCCTGGGCCCAGAAACCCTGGCCATGGGGCACGCCCATCGCCTCGAACCGGCGAATCAGGCGCAGCAGGCGCAGTTTGCCGGTCAGAAACTCCATGGTCTGGATGGTGCGCGACTGCCAGGGATTGGTGAAGGTGCCCGCATAGGACAGGCGGCGCCGGTCATAGGGCTGATCGGCCAGGTTGCCGCCATCGCCCTGCCCCACGCCGGGGCGCACCATCGGCGCGGCGTCGCTGTCGCTCAGGCTGCGGTCTGTCGGAGGATGTGCCACCCTGCGGCGCCTTTCCCGGCCCTCGCCGGGGCGCTACATGTCTTCCCCAAAGCGGCTGGCCACAAGTGTTTCTATCGCATCGGCCAGTTGATCTGCCTCGGGGCCGCTGGTCTGAACCTCGATATAGGTTCCCCTGGAAGCTGCCAACATCAAAAGCCCCATGATGCTGTCGCCGGCCGCGCTCAGCCCGTCCTTGGAAACGGCGGCGCGGGCGTCATGCTGTTCGACGACTTCGACCAGACGGGCCGAGGCGCGCGCATGCAGCCCCTTCTCGTTCACGATCTTCAGCTTGCGGGTTACGGTCGCGGTCATTCTGTGTCCTCCCCGGGCACGTCGAAAGCATCAATGTATTTTCGCCCCGCCGTCAGCGCCATGCGCACGGCATCGGGCACCGATTGCTGGCGTGACTTGGCCAGCTTGATCAGCATCGGCAGGTTCGCTCCGTAGATGATTTGCCGGTCGACCGGGCGGCAGGCGCAAAGGGAAAGGTTGCTGGGCGATCCGCCGAACATGTCGGTCGCGACGACCACGCCATCGCCGACATCCACATCGTCGGCGGCGGCACAGATTTCATCCTGCTTGGCGCTGCGGTCGTCGTTCGGGCCGATCGAAATGGCCATCATGCCGGTCTGCTTGCCCACCACATGTTCGACGGCAGCCAGAAACTCGGCCGCAAGCCCGCCATGTGCAACGATCACGATGCCGATCAACCGAATACACCCCATTCCCGGCCCCACGTTGGCCGGTTTTCTGCGGTCCGCGACGTCAAACCTGTCTGGTGCCCGTCGTAAGAGCGGCCCGTCGCTCCATTTCCCGGTGCCGAGTTGACACCTGCCAATCTGCCTCTGCAAGGGCTTTCGCCATATGCTCGGCCACCGCGACCGACCGGTGCTGCCCCCCCGTACACCCGAAGCCAATCGCAAGGTGCGTCTTACCCTCTTCGCGGTAGGCAGGCAACAGCGTCAGCAGCAGGTCGCGCACCCGGGCGAAAACCTCGCCATAAAGCGGATCGCCCGCCACATAGGCGGCGACGGCGGGGTCGGTCCCGTTCAGGGGGCGCAGCTCGGGCTCCCAGTAGGGATTGCGCAGGAAGCGCACGTCAAACACCATGTCCACCCCTCGCGGCAGACCGCGCTTGTAGGAGAACGACTGGACCGAAACCGCCAGCCCGCTACCCGAGGCGCCGTCGAACCACATGGCCAGTTCCGCCCGCAGGTCATGGGGGCTTAGTTCCGAGGTGTCGATCACGATGTCCGAACGCGCCCGGATCGGCGCCAGAAGATCGGCCTCGCGGGCGATCCCGACCTCGGGGGTTTCAGCGGGGGCCAGGGGGTGGCGGCGGCGGGTTTCGGAATAGCGCCGCTGCAGCACCTCGGCGCTGGCATCCAGGAACAGCACGTCGGCCCTGAGGCCCGGGGTGGCCGCGATCCGATCGATCACCTCGATCAGGCCACTGGTTGAAAAGTCGCGGTTGCGGGCATCCAGCCCCAGCGCCAAGGGGCGGCTGGGCGGCGCGCCGTCCAGAAGCCGGGGCAGCAGCGAGAGAGGCAGGTTGTCGATCGCCTCGAACCCCATGTCCTCGAGCGCGTTGATCGCGGTCGACCGCCCCGCCCCCGAGGGGCCGGTGATCAGGACGATCCGCGCAGGGCCATCGGGCGGGATCGGAGAGCGGGAGTCAGTCATGAGACGGCACCTGTCCGGTTTTCAGAATTTGCAGCAACGCGGGCGCAAGATGCGCACAACCCTGCCCCGCAACAAGCGGAATTTCGCACCCGACAAGCGTCGTGGCGCGCGGCGGCGGCAGGCGGTCGGTGGGCCCGATATCAAGGTCGGCAACGACGATCAACCGGCTGCCCCCTGCAAGCGTGGCGGGCAGAAGGCCGATACCCCGCGCTTCGATCAGAGGGGGAAGGCTATTGGGGGCGCGGGCGTAAAGCTGGCCGTGGCGCAGCGAAACCTCGGTCCGGTCATCGGCGACAAGATGACAGCCGAAGGCCATCATCCACAGCGCCAGCGCAGATTTGCCCGACCCGGCCGCGCCCGTGATCAGCACGGCATGCCCGTTCAGGGCCACGGTCGTGCCATGGACAACGGCCGTTCCGCCGTCCGGTGCCGGTGTCACACCGGCAGACCCACGACAAAGCGCGCGCCCAGCGGATCCGAGGTGACGTCGGCATCGGTCGGGCGGATGTTCTCGGCCCAGATCACGCCGCCATGAGCCTCGACGATCTGCTTGGAGATGGCGAGGCCGAGGCCCGAGTTGTTGCCGAACTGACCTTCCGGGCGTTCGGAATAGAAGCGGTTGAACACCTTGCTCAGCGCCGATTCGGGGATGCCGGGGCCGGTATCCTCGACCACGATCAGCACCCGGTTTTCACGCTTGCGGGCCCAGACGCGGATGGCGTCGCCGTCTTCGCAGAAGGAAACGGCATTGGTGATCAGGTTCACGAAGACCTGCGCCAGCCGGCTTTCCAGCCCGTCGATGATGATCGGATCGGTCGGCAGGTCCGAGATGAACTCGACCCCCTTGCTCTTGGCATCCTGGCCCAGATACTCGGTCAGGTTGCCCAGCATGTTCAGAAGATCGAAGCTTTCTTCCTCTTCCTTGACCAGCTCGCTGTCCAGCCGCGAGGCGTTGGAAATGTCGCTGACCAGACGGTCAAGGCGGCGCACGTCATGGTCGATCACGTCCAGAAGGCGTTCGCGCTGTTCGTCTTTCTTGACGAACCGCAGGCTGCCCACCGCCGAGCGCAACGAGGCCAGCGGGTTCTTGATTTCGTGGGCGACATCGGCGGCGAACTGTTCATTCGCATCGATCCGGTCGTAAAGTGCGGCGACCATGCCGCGCAGGGCACCGGACAGGCGGCCAATCTCATCCGGGCGGGCCGTCAGATCGGGAATGCGCACGCGGCTGGGCTTGACCGTTTTCGAATTGCGGTCACGCCCGATTTCCGCCGCCGCCGCCAGATCGGACAGGGGATTGGCAATGGTCGAGGCCAGAACCAGGCTCAGCCCGATGGAAACAAGGATGGCGATGACGAACATCTGCAGCACCTGTTCGCGCTCTTCGCGCACCAGGCGGTCAATCTCGCCCGCGGCGCTGGTGATGGCCACCACGCCCACCACATCGCCGCCCTGGCGGATCGGGCTGGTGACGGCGAACACCGCCCCGCCATTGGCATCGACCCCGGTGTTCACCTGGGCGGCTCCGCTCAGCGTCCGTTCGACAAGGGGGCGGGCCTGCGCCTCGAAATCGGCGGCGGGGGTATCGCCGTTGCGCGCGGCGAAAACGGCGGAAAGCCCTTCCCAGATGGAATTCAGGAAATCGGTGATGATCGTGCGCCCTTCCCCGGCGTCGATCTGGGCGAAGGTTTCGGGCCGTGTCCGTTCGATCCCTATGGTGGAGCCAATCAGCGCACCGGTGGCGTCATAGACGAAAATCTCGTTCGAATTGGCAAAGCTCAGATCGCCCAGCACCGCTTCGGTATCAGGCGTGCCATCGCGGGCCATGCGCGCGGCAAAGACATCGGCCACCAGCCCGGCCTCGGTGACCAGGGATGCCTCGCGCTGCACGACAAGGCTGTCGCGGAAGGGGTTCAGATAAAGCACCCCCGCCACCAGAACCAGGATCGCCAGCAGGTTGAAGGTGATGATCTTGCGCGCCAGCGGCGAACGGTTGATCGAGATCAGGCCGCGTTTCTGGCGGCGATCGCGCAACTCCTGCTCCACGGCCGCGCCGGGGCTGGTCCAGTCCTCGCCCAGAACAACGCCGCGCTGCTTGCCTGCCTTGCCCACCTCGATCCCCGACGCCATCGTCATTGCTTACTCTTCGTTGTAGCGGTAGCCGATACCGTAAAGCGTTTCGATAGCCGAGAAATCGTTGTCGACGCTGCGCATCTTCTTGCGCAACCGCTTGATATGGCTGTCGATGGTGCGGTCGTCGACATAGACCTGATCGTCATAGGCCACGTCCATCAGCTGATCGCGCGACTTCACGAAACCGGGGCGCTGTGCCAGCGCCTGAAGCAGCAGGAACTCGGTCACGGTCAGCGATACGTCCTTGCCCTTCCAGACCACCGCATGGCGCAGCGGGTCCATCGACAATTCGCCGCGCTGCATGACCTGGCTTGCCTCGGCCTCGGTCACGTCATCGCCCGAGATCACCTCCTGGCGGCGCAGCAGGGCGCGGATGCGTTCCACCAGAAGACGCTGGGAAAACGGCTTTTTCACATAGTCGTCGGCGCCCATGCGCAGGCCCAGAACCTCGTCGATCTCGTCGTCCTTCGAGGTCAGGAAGATCACGGGCATCGCGGTTTTCTGGCGCACGCGCTGCAACAGGTCCATCCCGTCCATGCGCGGCATCTTGATGTCGAACACGGCCATGTCCGGCAGTCTTTTGTTGAAGGCATCCAGCGCGGCCTGCCCGTCGTTGTAGGTTTCAACCTCGAAACCCTCGGCCTCAAGAGTCATGGACACGGACGTCAGGATGTTCCTGTCGTCGTCCACCAATGCGATCCTCGACATAGGTTTTCCTTGTGCTGCTCGATTATTGTTCTGTTGTTTTGCAAACATAATCCTGTCTCGGTGTCCCAGAATCAACAATTAAGTGCGAATCAGGCCAGTATCGGCGCCACAATTTGGCCCCGAAGGTCTTAGGAATGACTAAATTGTCTCACTTTTCCCTTCGTTGGCGGTGTTCGCCGGGCTGTGGAAAACCCCCGGCGCGCCATGGTTGCGCTAAACCCGGAACTGGTTGCGCTAAACACTTGCGCGCCCCGGGCGACAAATGTTCTCCCTTTTCCCGGGCGGGGGAGACAGGCAACAGCCCCCGCATCATGGATCTTACAGGAGAACGGCACCATGGGCACAGGACGGGTCAATCCGGCACAAACGTTGGAACAGCAGGGAATCAACGGTCTGGGCAACGTCTATTACAACCTGCCCGAGCCCGACCTGATGACCCACGCCCTGACCCGCAAGGAGGGCGAACTGGGGCGCGGCGGCACGCTTCTGGTGACCACCGGCAAGTTCACGGGCCGTTCGCCCAAGGACAAGCATGTGGTGCGCAGTGCCACCACCGAAGATACGATCTGGTGGGAAAACAACGCCGCCATGGCCGCCGATGCCTTTGACCGGCTGTATGACGACATGCTGGAGCATATGAAGGGGCGCGATTATTTCGTGCAGGATCTTTATGGCGGGGCCGATCCGGCGCATCGTCTGGATGTGCGGGTCGTGACGGAACTGGCGTGGCATTCGCTGTTCATCCGCACCCTGCTGCGCCGCCCCGAACGGGATGATCTTGACGATTTCACCGCCGATTTCACGATCATCAACTGCCCCAGCTTCACCGCCACCCCCGAGCGTCACGGCTGCCGCTCGGGCACGGTGATCACGCTGAACTTCGATCGCAAGCTGATCCTGATCGCGGGCACCGAATATGCCGGCGAGAACAAGAAATCGGTCTTCACCCTGTTGAACTACATGCTGCCCGCCAAGGGGATCATGCCGATGCATTGCAGCGCCAACCACGCGCCCGGCAACCCGGTGGACACGGCGGTTTTCTTCGGCCTCTCGGGCACCGGCAAGACGACGCTTTCGGCCGATCCGGCCCGCACCCTGATCGGGGATGACGAACACGGCTGGTCGGACCGCGGCACCTTCAACTTCGAAGGGGGCTGCTATGCCAAGACGATCAACCTCTCGCCCGAGGCCGAGCCCGAGATCTTCGCCACCACCGAGAAATTCGCCACCGTGATCGAGAACATGGTTTACGACCCCGAAACCAAGGAGCTGGATTTCGAGGACGACAGCCTGACCGCGAACATGCGCTGCGCCTATCCGCTGCACTATATCTCGAACGCCTCGCAAAGCGCGCTGGGCGGCCACCCCAAGAACATCATCATGCTGACCTGCGATGCCTTCGGCGTCCTGCCCCCCATCGCGCGGCTGACCCCGGCCCAGGCGATGTACCACTTCCTGTCGGGCTTCACCTCGAAGGTTGCCGGCACCGAGCGCGGCGTGACCGAGCCCGAGCCGACCTTCTCCACCTGCTTCGGTGCACCCTTCATGCCCCGCCGCCCCGAGGTTTACGGCGAATTGCTGAAGGCGAAAATCGCCAAGCACGGCGCCACCTGCTGGCTGGTGAACACCGGCTGGACCGGCGGCGCCTATGGCACCGGATCGCGCATGCCCATCAAGGCCACCCGCGCGCTTCTGTCGGCCGCGCTGGACGGCAGCCTGGAACAGGCCCCCTTCCGCAAGGACAAGAACTTCGGCTTCGAGGTGCCCACCGAGGTCAGCGGCGTGCCCGACATCCTGCTGGACCCGCGCCGCACCTGGGACAACCCCGAAAGCTATGACCGGCAGGCGGCCAAGCTGGTGGCGATGTTCTCGGACAACTTCACCCAGTATGCCGATCACATCGACGACGACGTGCGCGCCATCGCCATCGGCTGAAATGGCCGCAAACCCCGGATCGGCGCCTTGCGGCGCCGGCCTCCGGCGGGAGTATTTCGGGCAAGAAAGAGGGGCGCGTCGTACGCTTCCGCGACGGGGCGCCCCTATCCCAGCAGGCCGCGGCGCAGCAGGTTTGCGCCGGCCAGCACCAGCACGATCAGGGTCATCCTCTTGAACCGCACCTGATCCAGCCGGTCCTGCGCGAGAAAGCCCAGCATCAGGCCGATCCCGGCGGGGACCAGCATGAACAGCGACAGCGGCAGGGTTTCGGCGTTCAGGATGCCCGAGCGGACATGCGCCCCCAGCAGCATCACCGCCCCCAGGCCATAGACCACACCCTGCACCCGGATGTGTTCCACCTTCGGGGTTTCCAGCGCGGTTAGATACATCACTGTCGGCGGCCCCCAGACCCCCGAGACACCGCCAATGGCGCCCGCAAAGGCACCTATGCCCAGCTCGGCGCGGCCCCGCCATTGCGGCGCGATGCGCAGGGTCCAGCCCGCAAGCTGCACCAGGGCGAAAAGGATGATCGGCCCCCCGAGGACCAGGTAAAGCACCCGTGTCGGCAGTAGCGACACCATCTGCGCCGAAAGGGCGATGAAGATCATGACCATGGCAATGAAGCGCCAGTGCAACCGGGCCGAAGCCAGCGCGCCGGGCAAACCGCCGCGCAGGGCCTGCCAGCCGTTCGCGCAGAGCGTGGGCAGGATCAGCGCCGCCAGCGCCCGGTCGGGCGGCAGGACCGACCCGAGCAGGGAGATCATGATCGTCGGCATCGCGAAGCCGACCGCACCCTTGACGAAACCCGCCAGAACCGCCACCCCGCAGATCGCCGCCCAGACGGCAAGCGATAATTCATCCATGTCCGGCCTCCGGCTTGCGCATCGCTCCTCTCTATCGCAGTCGGCTGCGGGGGCCAACGGCCTTCCACCCGATCATTTATGTTCGTAAATTATGGCGCTGGTGAAATTATATTGCGCCACGCTGCATTCCACCCTATCAATTGCTGCAACTGCACAGCGACGGAGACCCCGATGCCCCGAGATGCCGACCAGATGACCGCAACGCCCGATCAGCCACTTCTGGAGGACCTTCCGGCCCTGTGCGAAGAGGCGCTGACCGCCCTGGACGCCCTGATCGCCAAGGCGACCGAAACCCTGCGCGGCAAGGTCATGGCCGGTGGCAAGGTCTCGGGCCCGCTGATCGAAACCCATCAGGTCGCGGCGCACGGGCTGGCCTGGCTGGCCACCTATGCCCAGGCGCTGCGCCAGATGCAGGGCTGGGCGCTTGCCCTTCAGGGGGAGGGGCGGTTCGGGGAAACCGAGCAGTTGATCCTTCAGATCGCCTTTGGCGAATACCTCTGGCAGGTCTATGGCGGCCTGCCCATGTCGCAGGGCGAAATGCTGCGCCCGCAGGATATCGGGCTGTCGCAGGAGGACCAGCGCGCGCTGATGGTGCCCGCGGTGATGGCCCTGACCCGGGATGGCAACACCCAGGCCGCCCGCAGCCGGCTTGTGGCGCTGATGCAGGACCAGACCGCGCGCAGCACCCTGGGGGCGACGGGCCTGGACGACGAGCTTGAGATGATCCGCGACCAGTTCCGCCGCTTTTCGCAGGAACGTGTCGCCCCCCATGCCCATGGCTGGCACCTGACCGACAGCCTGATCCCCATGGAGATCATCACCGAGATGGCCGGCCTGGGGGTCTTCGGCCTGACCATTCCCGAGGAATATGGCGGGCTTGGCCTGTCCAAGGCCAGCATGTGCGTGGTGAGCGAAGAGCTTTCGCGCGGGTATATCGGTGTCGGCTCCCTTGGCACCCGAAGCGAGATCGCGGCCGAACTGATCCTCTGTGGTGGCACCGAGGCGCAGAAGGAGAAATGGCTGCCCGGGCTGGCCAGCGGTGAGATCCTGCCGACGGCGGTCTTCACCGAACCCAACACCGGCTCGGACCTCGGGGCGTTGCGCACCCGCGCGGTGCGCGATGGCGCGGATTGGCGGATCACCGGCAACAAGACCTGGATCACCCATGCCGCCCGCACCCATATGATGACGCTGCTGGCCCGCACCGACCCCGCCACCAGCGATTACCGGGGGCTGTCGATGTTCCTGGCCGAAAAGACGCCGGGGGACGACGCGGCCCCCTTCCCCACCCCGGGGATGAGCGGTGGCGAAATCGGCGTGTTGGGCTACCGGGGGATGAAGGAATACGAACTGGCCTTCGACGGTTTCACGGTGGCGGGCGACAACCTGCTGGGTGGGGAAACCGGCCAGGGGTTCAAGCAGTTGATGGAAACCTTCGAAAGCGCCCGCATCCAGACCGCCGCGCGCGCCATCGGCGTGGCGCAATCGGCGCTGGATGTCTCGCTTGCCTATGCGCAGGACCGCAAGCAGTTCGGCAAGGCGCTGATCGACTTTCCGCGCGTGTCGGGCAAACTGGCGATGATGGCCGTTGAAATCATGGTTGCGCGGCAGCTGACCTATTTCAGCGCCCGCCAGAAGGATGCGGGCAAACGGTGTGATCTTGAGGCGGGAATGGCGAAACTGCTGGGGGCGCGTGTCGCCTGGGCCGCCGCCGACAATGGATTGCAGATCCATGGCGGCAACGGCTTTGCGCTGGAATACCCGATCTCGCGCATCCTCTGCGATGCGCGAATCCTGAGCATCTTCGAAGGGGCCGCCGAGATCCAGGCACAGGTGATCGCCCGGCGCCTGCTGGGGTGATGATGGATGGCCGTGGGCGGGCGTATTCTTGCCAAGGGGCACCACGGCACCACTTGCCTTTCACGCCGCCGCTTGGCATCCCGACGCCATGAAACACCTCATGATCCTCGCCCTTCTGGGCGCCTGCGCCGCCTCTGACGAAACCATTTCGGCTTTCGTCGATCCCGACACCGAATTCCGCCTTGAGAGCATTGCCGGCAAGGATTTTCCGGCAACCGCAACCATCAGCTTTCCGGGCGAAGGCAAGGTTCTGGGCAAGGCGCCCTGCAACCGCTGGTCGGCGCCGCAGACCGAACCCTATCCTTGGGTGAAGATCGGCCCGATCCTCAGCACCCGCCGGGCCTGCCCTGAACAGGCCGCCGAAACCGCGTTTTTCGACGCCCTGCGCGCCATGACCCTGATCGAGGCCACCGGCACGGTCGTGATCCTGAGCGACGGCGACGCGCGCGAGATGGTGTTCCGCGCTCAGAAATGACGGCGGAACAGGTCGATCAGCCTTTGGCGTGCCGCCGGTAGCGGGCGGTTGCCAAGGGAGGGTGCCAGATGCGTTTCAAGGAAATGGCCGGTGGTGCGCAGCCCCTCCTGCAACTCGCCCGCCGATGCCGTGCCCTGCCCCAGCATGCACAGCGGCAACGGCAAAAGACGGTCGGCCCATTCGCCCGCGCCCTGACGGCTGACCGCCCGCCCCGTGCGCGGCGAGACATAGGCCAGGTCATCGAAACTGCCCGTGGCGGCGCAGCTGGTCAGATCAAGCCCGAAACCCGTTTCCTCAAGCAGGGCCTGTTCCCAGTGCAGATAGGCCAGCGGCCAGTCGTCGTTGTCGCCCAAAAGGTCCAGCAGCGCGATCGAGCGAGCATAGAGCAGAGGGTGGCTTTCGCGTTCGGGGAGACAGAACGACAGAAGCGCGGTGATGGCGTTCAGTCCGGCCAGGGGCAGGCGCCCCGCCATCAGGGCGGCCCGGCTGGCCAGGGGTTCGACGGTGAAGGCGCCCAAGTGATCTTCAAGCCGCGCGCGCCAGGTCAGGTCAAGCTGGGCGCCCGGTTGCAGGATGGGCGACATGCGCCGCCCTGCCCCGCCGCGCACCACCCCGGCATGGCGCCCGTGGGCGGTGGTGAACACCTCGATGATGGCCGAGGATTCGCCGTGGCGGCGCACGGTCAGAAGAACCCCCTGGTCGCGCCACTCCATCTCAGCCGCCAAGCCCCGGTTCATCGAGAAGATGCCGCCCGGCGCGATCCTCGACCTCGATCACCCAGAGATCGGAATCAAAGCCGCGTTGGCGGGCGATGGCGGCATCGACCTCGGGTTCGGCGCCCTCGGTCAGGACGGCCCAATGGCGGGTGTCACTCATCATGTCGAACTGGCGCTGGAACACCCGCGCCTGACCGTCCAGCGTGTTCAGCTTGACCAGGACCGCGCCTGCCGTGTCGTCGCCATGGGCCACCACGAAGGCGGGGATATCGGCCAGACGCAGCCGCGCCAGATAAGCCGCCACCCAGAAATCCGCCGTCAGCCGCATGTCAGCCTCTCCTGGCGCGCGCCTCAGTCGCCGTCCTTGAAATCAAGTCCGATCTCGGAATACCGCGCCGCCTCGTCCAGCCAGCCGGGCCGCACCTTGACCTGAAGGAACAGGTGCACCTTGCGCCCCAGGAACGTCTCGAGCTCGGCGCGGGCGGCCTGTGACACGGCCTTGATCGTCTCGCCGCCCTTGCCAAGAATGATGCCCTTGTGGCCGTCGCGCTGCACATAGATCAGCTGTTCGATCCGGGCCGAGCCATCCTTCTTCTCGTCCCAGCTCTCGGTCTCGACGGTCAGCTCGTAGGGCAGTTCCTGGTGAAGGCGCAGGGTCAGCTTTTCGCGGGTCATCTCGGCCGCGATCATCCGCATGGGCAGGTCGGCGATCTGGTCTTCGGGGTACAGCCAGGGCCCGACAGGCAGTTCCGCCGCCAGCCACCGGCGCAGATCCTCGACCCCATGGCCCTTCTCGGCCGAAATCATGAAGGTCTCCGAAAAGGCGAAGGCCTCGTTCAGCTTCCTTGTCAGCGCCAGAAGAACCTTCGCCTCGACCCGGTCGATCTTGTTGATGGCCAGAACCACGCGGCGGCCCTCGGTATGTTCGGCCAGGTTCTCGAGAATGGCGGCGACGCCTTCGGTCAGACCGCGCTGTGCCTCGATCATCAGGACGACGATATCGGCATCCCCCGCCCCGCCCCAGGCCGCCTTGACCATGGCCCGGTCCAGGCGGCGGCGCGGCTTGAACAGCCCCGGCGTATCCACGAAGACGATCTGCGACGCCCCCTCGATGGCAACGCCGCGGATGCGGGCGCGCGTGGTCTGCACCTTGTGGGTCACGATGGAAATCTTCGCGCCCACCATGCGGTTCAGCAGGGTGGATTTTCCGGCGTTCGGTTCCCCGATCAGGGCGACAAATCCGGCGCGGGTTTCGGCTTCACTCATGTCTGATGCTCCATGCGCGCCAGCATCGCGCTTGCTGCGGCCTGTTCGGCGGCACGTTTGCTGGTGGCCTGCGCGCGCTCGGCCTCGCCGGTCTGCAATCGGGCCTCGATGGTGAAGACCGGCGCATGGTCGGGCCCCTCGCGCGAGACGACGACGTATTTCGGCGGGGGCAGCTTGCGGGCCTGGGCCCATTCCTGAAGGCTGGTCTTGGGGTCGCGGGCATCGGCCTCCACGCTGGCGATGCGGGTCTTCCAGTGACGCAGGATCACCTTCTGCGCGGCGTCGATCCCCCCGTCCAGATAGACCGCGGCAATCACCGCCTCCATCCCGTCGCCCAGCAGCGCCTCCTTGCGCCGCCCGCCCGATATCATCTCCGAGCGGCCCAGCTTCAACACCGTGCCAAGCTCGATCTCGCGTGCGACGGCGGCGCAGGTCTCCTTGCGCACAAGGGCGTTGAAGCGCGGGGCAAGCTGGCCCTCGGCCGCATCCGGATCGGCCTTCAGCACCTCCTCGGCCATCACAAGGCCCAGAACCCGGTCGCCCAGAAACTCAAGCCGCTGGTTGTCGGGCCGGGTCGCCGAGGAAATCGAGGCATGGGTCACCGCGCGCACCAGGTGCTCGGGCGTGGCGAAATCGTGCCCCAGGCGCCGGCTGAAGGCCAGGAGGTCGGCGGAAAGTTTCACTCGATCGCCTTGAAGAACCGGTCACTGCGCCAGGTCCAGAAGAACAGCATCGACTTGCCCGCGGACGAGAACATGACCCGGTCCGCCCGGCCGATCAGGTTCTCGTAGGGCACGAAACCGACGCCCATGGCGTTCTGGCTGACCCGGCTGTCGGTCGAGTTGTCGCGGTTGTCGCCCATGAAGAAATACTGCCCCTCGGGCACCGTGTAGACGGGGGTATTGTCCAGCCGCGACTCGCGGATGTTCAGGATCGAATGAGTCGGCCCGCCCGGCAGCGTCTCCCTGAACTTCGATTTCTCGCAGGTGCCGCCGATGCCCACGCCCTCGTTCTCGCACTGGGGCAGGTTGCCCACCGGGCCCTGCTGCTCGAACTCCTCGGCAAAAACGCCATCGGGGGTCTGCACCGCTTCCTCGCCGTTGATGAACAACACACCGTCCTGCACCTGGACGCTGTCGCCCGGCAGGCCGATCAGCCGCTTGATGAAATCGCTGCCCGTCACCGGATGGCGGAACACCACCACATCGCCCCGCTCGGGCTCGGAACCGAAAATGCGGCCGGAAATCGGGCAGATCGCGAAGGGGCAGGAATAGCGCGAATAGCCATAGGCCATCTTGTTGACGAAAAGGAAATCGCCCACCAACAGGGTATCCTTCATGCTGCCCGAGGGAATCCAGAAGGGCTGAAAGAACAGGGTGCGGAAAATACCGGCGATCAACAGGGCATAGACCACCGTTTTCACGGTTTCCATGATACCGTCCTTCTTCTCTGCCATCGCCTGCCTGCCTTGTTGTTGATGCCCGCGCTACATGAGCGGGCCATGCCGGGGAGTCAAGATCGCCGGCCGATTCAGCCGCCCCCATCTTTGGTCCACAAATATCCCGGAGAGCGCGAGAGGCTGGCCTCTCGCTCCCCCGCCCGCCGCGCAAACCGCCCTATTCGGGCAGCGCCTCGATCACCACGAAGGCCTGGGCCCAGGGGTGATCGTCGGTCAGGGTGACATGGATCACGGCCTTGTGACCCGCCGGCGTCATCCCCGCCAGGCGCTCTGCCGCCCAGCCGGTCACGGCCATGACAGGCTGACCGGTGGGCAGGTTGCTGACGGCCATGTCCTTCCAGGCGATCCCCATGCGCAGACCGGTGCCCAGGGCCTTGGAACAGGCCTCCTTGGCGGCCCAGCGTTTGGCATAGGTGGCGGCCACATCGGGGCGGCGGGCCGCCTTGCGCTGCTCGGTTTCGGTGAAGACACGGTTGCGGAACCGGTCGCCGTGCCGCTCCAGCACCCCCGCGATCCGGTCGATGTTGCACAGGTCGGTGCCGATACCCAGGATCATGCAGCACCCCCGTTGCGGACCGACCAACAGGCCCCCCTCATCGCGCAAACGCCGAGCGTAGCAGCCCGAAGGCTGCGAGCGAGAAGAGCGCGGCACAGCCCGCCTCGACCCCGCGCCGGGCGCGGGCATAAAACGCCATCGCGCCGCCCGCCGAGAACACCAGCGCCCAGAGCAGGTAATTGGCCACACCGATCAGCGCACAAACCGCCGTCGCGCCCCGCACGGCGCCGGCGCCCACCTCAGGGCTCAGCCCCATGGAAAGCGCCGCCATCCAGGCCAGAACCGCCTTGGGGTTGGACAGGTTCAGCAACAGGCCGGTCCGAAACCCGCCCATCCGCCCGGCCACCGGGGCCTCTGGCCCGTCTCGCCGCGCCGCCCCCTGGGCCGCGCCCAGCGCAAGCCATCCGAGATAACATGCGCCCACCACCTTCAGCGCGCCCAGTGCGGCGGCCGATCCGGCCAGCACCGCGCCCAGCCCGGTCGCAGCTGCCACGCCCCAAAGCGCAAGGCCCAGGGCAAGCCCCGCCGCCATGGGCAGCGCGGCCCGCCGCCCTTGCGCCATGGCCCGTGCCGCAAGGGCAAGGTTGGCCGGCCCCGGCGAAACGCAGACCACCCCGAAGGCCAGCATGACCTGCAGCAGATCGCCAAGGCTCACGGGGCCGACCGTGCCGCGTCCATCAGGCGGCGCATCTCGGCCATGGCGGCGGGAAGGCCCACGAAGATCGCCTCGCCCACCAGGAAATGGCCAATATTCAGTTCCACCACCTGCGGCAGCGCCGCGATGGGGCCCACCGTGTCATAGGACAATCCGTGCCCGGCATGCACCTCAAGGCCCAGCTCGGCGGCCAGCGCCGCCATGTCGCGCAGGCGGGCCAGTTCGCCGTCGCGCTCGCCGCTCTTCCCCTCGACGTGGAAATCGCAGTAGGCGCCGGTGTGCAGTTCCACCACCGCCGCACCGATCCGGGCCGAGGCGCGGATCTGCGCCTCGTCCGCCGCAACGAACAGCGACACCCGGCAACCCGCCTCGCGCAGGGGGGCGATGAAGGCGGCCAGACGCTTTTCCTCGCCCGCCACCTCAAGCCCGCCTTCCGTCGTGCGTTCTTCGCGCTTTTCGGGAACGATGCAGACAGCGTGGGGCGGATGGCGCAGGGCGATGGCCTGCATCTCCTCGGTTGCGGCCATCTCGAAGTTCAGCGGAATGCTCAGCTGTTCCATCAGGCGGGCGATGTCATCGTCGCGGATGTGGCGGCGATCTTCGCGCAGGTGGGCGGTGATGCCGTCCGCCCCGGCCTCCTGCACCATCAGCGCGGCGCGCAGCGGGTCGGGCACGGCGCCGCCGCGGGCGTTGCGCACGGTTGCCACGTGGTCGATGTTCACGCCAAGGCGCAGGCGATCGGGGGTTTGGGCCATGTCTCGGTTCCTCGGTGCTAGCGGGTGGGCGGTGGCGGCGCGGGCTTCAGCCGTGCCGCTTCGGCGGCGGCGCGCCGTTTGGCGAAATTCTTCTTCAACCGCTTGATGCGCGATTTCTGATAGGCGGTGATCAGGGGCCGCGAGGCGAAATAGGCCACCAGTCCGCAGATCACGCCGGGAATGATACCGCCCACCAGGTAGGGCAGGAAGACCCTGTCGAAAAATTCGTTCAGATGGCCCCAGCGCACCGGCTCGGCGGTGAAGATCGCCTTCAGGTTATGCCAGATCTCAAGCGAGGCATAGGAAAAGGCCGAGACCACCGAGGGGTGGTTCAGGTTGCCGCTGTGTTCGCCCAGCATCCAGCTTCCCAGTTCGACCGACCCCGTGGCGATGATCGGAAAGGTCAGCGGATTGCCCGCGAAGGTGCCCAGGATCGAGGCCAGGATATTGCCGCGCATCACCCAGGCGATGGCGGCGGCGGTGACGAAATGGAATCCGAAAAGCGGCGTGAAGCTGACGAAGACCCCCGCCGCCAGGCCGCGGCTGATCTTGTGGGCCGGATCGGGAAGGCGGCGCAGGCGATGGGCGACGTATTGCGCGGCACGCAACCAGCCACCGCGCGGATAGAAGAATTCGCCAATGGCCTGGAGGTATGAACGCGGGGTGCGTCGTTTGAACACCACTGGCTAGCCGTCCTTCCCCGTCAGGGTTTGCGTTTCAGATCGCGGTGACGGCGAATGGTTGCGACATCGCTGTCGGCCTCCAGCGCCAGGCGCACCGCGTGCATATGTTCGGCGTCCCTCAGGTCAACGTCAATGACGAGGCGGAAAAAGTCCTGTTTCCTGTCGCTGAACCGCAGGTCCGAGATATTCGCCTTCTGCTCGCCGATCAGGGTGCAGATGCGCCCCAGGACGCCGGCATCGTTGCTGATGGTCATGTCGAAGGACACGGTATGCACCGCCGCATGGGGGCCGGAATGCCAGGTCAGATCGACCCAGCGGTCGGTTTCCTCTTCGAAATCGGTCAGCGCGGGGCAATCGATGGCGTGGATGCGCACCCCCATGCCGCGATAGGTGATTCCGACGATCCTTTCGCCCGGCACCGGCTGGCAGCATTCGGCCCGCGCGAAGGTCTGGTTCGGAGACAGCCCGACAATGGCGCGGCTCGGCTCGATCTCGTCCCCCGGCTTGACGGTCAGTTCAGGGTACAGCACCTGCACCACCTTGCGCGCGGGCAGTTCCGCCGAACCCAGCCGCGCCAGCAATTCGTCGCTGCTGTTCAGCGACAGGCGGCGGGCGGCGGTGGTCAGGGCGCGGTCGCTCATCCGCTTGCCGACGTGGTCAAAGGCGACTCGGGCCAGTTCCAGCCCCAGCTTGATGAACCTTTCGCGGTCTTCCTCGCGCAGGGAGCGGCGGATCGCGGTCTTGGCCCGCCCCGTCGCCACGATGTCGATCCAGGTGGTCTGGGGGCGCTGCCCCTCGGCGGTGATGATCTCGACCGACTGGCCGTTCTTCAACCGTGTCCAAAGAGGCACGCGAATGGCATCGACCTTGGCGCCCACGCAGCTGTCGCCGATGCGGGTGTGGATCGCATAGGCGAAATCCAGCGGCGTCGCCCCGCGCGGCAGCTTCACCACGTCGCCCTTGGGGGTGAAGCAGAACACCTGGTCCTGGTACATCTCAAGCTTGACCGCCTCGAGGAAATCCTCGTGATCCTCGGCGGTGTCCAGCCGCTCGGTCAGCGAGGCGATCCACTTCACCGGATCGACGGCAAAGGGGTTCTGCACCCGCACGCCATCGCGATACGACCAATGGGCCGCCACGCCGGTTTCGGCCACCTCGTGCATCTGGCGGGTGCGGATCTGCACCTCGACCCGCTTGCCGTCGCGCCCGGAAACGGTGGTATGGATCGAACGGTAGCCGTTGGATTTCGGCTGGCTGATGTAATCCTTGAACCGCCCCGGCACCGCGCGCCAGCGCTGGTGGATCGCGCCAAGGATGCGGTAACACTCCATCTCGGTGCGGCAGATCACGCGGAACCCGTAAATGTCCGAGAGGCGCGAGAAGGAGAGCTGTTTCTCCTCCATCTTGCGCCAGATGGAATAGGGTTTCTTGGCCCGGCCATAGACCTGAGCCTCGATATTGGCTTTCGAGAGTTCAAGCTGGATGTCGCCGGTGATCTTGTGGATCACGTCGCCGGTTTCGCGTTGCAGGGTGATGAACCGCCGGATGATGCTGGTGCGCGCCTCGGGGTTCAGAACCTGGAACGTCAGGTCCTCAAGCTCATCGCGCATCCACTGCATCCCCATCCGCCCGGCCAGGGCGGCGAAGATGTCCATGGTTTCGCGGGCCTTCTGAACCTGCTTTTCCGGGCGCATCGATTTGATCGTGCGCATGTTGTGCAAACGGTCGGCCAGCTTCACCAGGATCACCCGCAGATCCTTGGACATGGCCATGAACAGCTTGCGGAAATTCTCGGCCTGCTTGGTTTCGGTGCTGTTAAGCTGCAGGTTGGTCAGCTTTGTCACGCCATCCACCAGTTCGGCCACCTCGGTGCCGAACTTCAGCGCCACTTCGCCGTAGGTCGATTTCGTATCTTCGATGGTGTCGTGCAGCAGCGCGGTGACGATGGTGGCATCGTCCAGCTGCATTTCGGCCAGAATACAGGCCACGGCGACGGGGTGGGTGAAATAGGGGTCGCCGGAATGGCGGAACTGGCCCTCGTGCATCGCCTCGCCGTAGGCATAGGCATCGGCCAGAAGCTGTGCGTTGGTCTTGGGGTTGTAGGCGCGGACCAGCGTGATCAGGTCTTGGGCTGTCGTCATCCGGTCCGCCGCCTTGCACGTTTCCGTGCGGATATCACAAGCGCTGTTCGCGCGATTATTGCTGACCCTGCGCTTCCATGAGGGCGCGCAGCAGTTTCTCTTCGCTCATGTCGTCTTCGGCGGGCTTGTCGGGGGCGCCGCCCATCAGCAGGGCCATCGAATCCTCTTCGGGTTCGTCGACCTCGATCTGGGTCTGGTGCGATTCGATCATCCGTTCGCGCAGATCGGCCGCCTGCTGGGTTTCCTCGGCGATCTCGCGCAGCGAGACGACCGGGTTCTTGTCGTTGTCCCGATCCACGGTCAGCGAACCGCCCGAGGCGATCTCGCGCGCACGATGCGCGGCCAACATCACCAGTTCAAACCGGTTGGGGACTTTATCGACGCAATCTTCTACCGTAACGCGGGCCATTGGAATCTCCAGTCGGGACAAGGAAAGCCTGAACGGCGCTTGTATGCCCGTTGAAAAGCCTTGACAACCAGAAACAATCCGGAACGTCAGTTCGTGATCGGGATCACGGCCGATTTTTCGGCCTCGGGAAGGGCATCGGCCATCTGACGCACCGTCATCCCCGAAACCGGGTGGCGCCAGTCGGGCGCGATATCCAACAGGGGAATCAGGACAAAGGCCCGCTCGGCCATGCGCGGGTGCGGCACGATCAACTTGTCGGGAGCGCGCATTTTCTGCTCTTCGATGGCAAGATCATGCCAATGCAGGAATGTCGCCCTGTCGGGCAGCACACTTTCGCCATAGGCGAGCAAATCAAGGTCCATGGTGCGACTGCCCCAGCGTTGCACCCGTTCGCGCCCGAGGTCTGTTTCGACAGAATGCAATCTTGCAAGAAAGTTGCGCGCGGTAAGCCTTGTCTCGAATGACGCGACAGCATTAATATAGTCAGGGCCGGCTCCGGCCGGAAAACAGGGCGTCATGAACATGCGGCTGTATTTCAGCAATCGGCAAGTGGAACTGTCGAGACGTTGCAGCGCCGACATGACCGCCTCTTCTCTCGTTTGACCCGCCAGGGTTGTATTCGCGCCCAATGCCACCAAGACTCGGGCATTGGAATCTGACTGAAAGGACAGTTGCGCCACCGCCGACATTCCTTGATTACCCCAGACAATCGGTCTGCGTTAGCACTCCTTGCTCACGGGAGCCAGCAAACCGAAAGATCAGAAAGGCATTATTTCATGTTTTACCGGGACGAACGGCTTGCGCTGTTCATCGATGGGTCCAACCTTTACGCCGCTGCGAAGGCTTTGGGTTTCGACATCGATTATAAACTGCTGCGCCAGGAATTCATGCGCCGCGGAAAATTGCTGCGGGCGTTCTATTATACCGCGCTTCTTGAAAACGACGATTATTCTCCGATCCGGCCGCTGGTCGACTGGCTCCACTACAACGGTTTCAGCATGGTCACAAAGCCGGCCAAGGAATACACCGACAGCCAGGGCCGCCGGAAGGTCAAGGGCAACATGGATATCGAACTTTGTGTCGATGCCATGGAGCTTGCGCCGCGGGTCGATCACATCGTGCTCTTCTCGGGCGACGGCGATTTTCGCCCTCTGGTTGAAAGCCTGCAACGCAGCGGCGTGCGGGTTTCGGTGGTGTCGACGATTCGCAGCCAGCCGCCGATGATCTCGGACGACCTGCGTCGCCAGGCCGACAATTTCATCGAGCTGGACGAGTTGAAGGACGTGATCGGCCGCCCGCCCCGTGAACCGCGCGAGGACGACAGGCAGGTGCGCGAGCTGGCCGACGACTGATCCGCATCCGGGCGCGCGCGGATGACAGGCCTTGCCATGCTGTTCGCGGCGGCCTTCGGCGCGGCCACCCTGCTGCCGCTGCAATCCGAAATCGTCTTTGCCGCCCTGCAATTGCAGGGCGAAACCCCGGTCGGTTGGCTGATCGTGGTGGCCAGCCTGGGCAACACCCTGGGCGCGCTGGTCAATTATGCACTCGGGCGGCAGGTCGACCGGTTCTCGTCGCGCCGCTGGTTTCCAGTCAAACCGCAACAGATGGCGCGGGCGCAGGCCTGGTTCGCACGCTGGGGCGTGTGGACCCTGCTGCTGTCCTGGGCGCCCTTGGGCGATGCCGTCACCCTGGTGGCAGGCGCGATGCGCACTCCGGTCTGGCTGTTCCTGCTGCTGGTCGCCATCGCCAAGACGCTGCGTTACATCGCCCTTGCCGCCCTCACCGCCGGACTTCTGGCCTAGGTCAATCATGTGCGGTGGCGGCGTTCATCGCGTTGTGCCGGGCGATGATCTCATCAGGCCAGGTGGATTTGATATAGGCCAGCACCGCGGCGATCTCGGCATCCGACAGCACACCGCCATAGGCCGGCATGTCGCTTTCATACCCCTGCCCCACCATGGCCGCCACGCCGTTCCTGGTCAGCGCGAACAGGGCGGCATCGGGATGATGCCAGGTGTGGCCGGTTTCATCATGGGGCGGCGCGGGCATCCGGCCGTTTTCTCCGGCGCTGCGCCAATCGGGCTGGCCCCCCAGGTCGGCGCCATGGCAGCTGGCGCAGGTTTCGGCATAAATGGACTGACCGGCCTTCACCACCTTTGGGGCGTCATAGGCCAGAAGCTGCCCCTTGCGGGGTGCGGCCTGGGTCACGCTCCAAAGGGCAAGGGCGCCCAGCGCCAGCACGCTGACGGACAGCAGGACCTTGGTTTTCATTTCGGCTCCTTCACGGTTTTTCCCTCCGTGACGGATTCCAGCCGGGGGAAGCCAATTCACGTTTCCGCGATCCGCCAGGGGCTGGACGACCGGCGCGCCATTGCCTACCTGTGGGCCATCCCCGACGGAGTGACGACATGGCCAAGCCCCCCCTCACCCTATATCTTGCCGCGCCGCGCGGGTTTTGCGCGGGCGTGGACCGCGCCATCAAGATCGTGGAGATGGCGATCGGAAAATGGGGTGCGCCGGTCTATGTGCGCCATGAGATCGTGCACAACAAATACGTGGTCGACGGGCTGCGCGAAAAGGGCGCCGTCTTCGTCGAAGAGCTTGACGAATGCCCCGCCGACCGCCCGGTGATCTTTTCGGCCCATGGCGTGCCCAAGGCCGTGCCCGCCGCCGCCGAGGCGCGCAACATGATCTATGTCGATGCCACCTGCCCCCTTGTCAGCAAGGTGCATATCGAGGCGGCGCGCCATTCCGAAAACGGCTTGCAGATGGTGATGATCGGCCATGCGGGCCACCCCGAAACCCTTGGCACCATGGGGCAACTGCCCGAAGGCGAGGTTCTGTTGGTGGAAACCGTGGCGGATGTGGCCAAGGTCGCGCCGCGCGATCCCGAAAAGCTGGCCTTCATTACCCAGACCACGCTTTCGGTGGATGACACCGCCGGCATCGTCGCCGCCCTGAAGGCGCGCTTCCCGGCCATCGTGGGGCCGCACAAGGAAGACATATGCTATGCCACCACCAACCGGCAGGAATCGGTCAAGGCGATGGCGCCAAAATGCGATGCGATCCTGGTGATCGGTGCGCCCAATTCCTCGAACTCGCGCCGCCTGGTGGAAGTCGGGCGTACCGCGGGCTGCGACTATGCCCAACTGGTGCAGCGGGCGGGCGACATCGACTGGCGCGCGCTGGACGGGATCGGCTCCATCGGCATCACCGCGGGCGCCAGCGCCCCCGAGGTTCTGGTGAACGAGGTGATCGACGCCTTCGAGGAACGCTATGACCTGACGGTCGAGCGGGTGGAGACAGCCATCGAGAACGTCGAATTCAAGGTGCCGCGCGTCCTGCGCGAACCGGCGTGAAATCGCCCTTCGATCCCCGGCTGGTGCTGGAGCGGCCGCTGATGGCCAACCTGGCCACCGTCGCTGCCGATGGCACGCCGCGCAATGCGCCGGTGTGGTATCAATGGGAGGATGACGCCCTGTGGATGCTGGGCGGCAAGGACAACGCCAGCACCCGCCGCCTGGCCGAAAACCCCGCCTGCGCGGTCGAGATCGTGGATTACGACAACCCCGCAGGCATCCTGCGCCACCTGGGCCTGCGCGGCCGGGCCGAGGTGCACCCGATGAACCCCGACCTGTTCCGCCGCCTGCTGCAACGCTATCTTGGCGCGCCCGACGGCTGGAACCCCTGGTTCATCGACACCATCGCCCGCATCGACGACCCGGCCGGCCGGCTGATCCGGCTGGCGCCCGACAGCATCTTCACCAACGACGTGTCGTTCTTCCGCACCGGGCCCGACCTGGCCACGCGCCCCGACTGACCGCTGGACAGGTTGCGGGTTCGGTGCAACGCTAAGCCACCCCAACGGCAAAAAGGACCGATCCGGTGATCTCGCTCCAGTTCCTGCTGACCGCCCTTGTCGTCGTCTGCGCGCCCGGCACCGGGGTTGTCTATACGCTGGCCATCGCTTTGGGTCAGGGACGGGCATCGGCACTCTGGGCCGCTTTCGGCTGTACGCTGGGCATCCTGCCGCACCTTGCCGCGGCCACGCTGGGGCTGGCGGCGATCCTGCACACCAGCGCGCTGTTGTTCGCCGTGGTGAAATGGGCCGGTGTCGCCTATCTGCTGTACCTCGCCTGGCAAAGCCTGCGCAGCGGCGGGGCCATGGCGATAACCGCGACCCGGACGCGCCATGACGGCATCGCGATCGCACGGCGCGGCGCGCTGATCAACATCCTCAACCCCAAGCTTTCGATCTTCTTCCTCGCCCTCCTGCCGCCCTTCCTGTCGGGCAACCCGGCCAGTGCCACAGGGGAAATGGCCCTGCTGGGCGCCGTTTTCATGGGGATGACCTTTGCCGTCTTCGCCCTCTACGGTGTCTTCGCCGCCGCGGCGCGCAACCGGGTTCTGGGCAGCGCGACGATCATGGCCTGGCTGAACCGGGGCTTTGCGGCGGTCTTCGCCGCCCTTGGCGCCCGGCTTGCCGCCGAAACAAGATGAGCGGCGACCCCCAAACCCTGGCGGTCTATGCCGCCCACCATGCCCAGTACGCGGCATTGACCGAACCCGCCTCGGCCCGCGACAGCCTGCGCCGCTTCATCGCCCGCCTGCCCCGTGGCGGCGCCGCGCTGGACCTTGGCTGTGGGCCGGGCCATGCTGCGGCGGAAATGGCGCGCGCCGGCCTGGTGACCACCGCCTTCGATCTTTCGCCCGAAATGGTCGCCCTTGCCGCCAGCCACCCCGGGGTGAAGGCCATGAAGGCGAGCTTCGACGATCTGAAGGACGAGGCGGCCTTTCACGGCATCTGGGCGAACTTTTCGCTTCTGCATGCGCCGCGCGCCGCCTTTCCGGGGCATCTTGACCGGATCTGCCGCGCCCTGAAACCGGGCGGGATACTTCATCTTGGCATGAAGACGGGCACCGGCACAGATCGCGATGCCCTGGGGCGCCTCTATACCTATTACAGTGCCGATGATCTGGTGGCGCATCTTGACCGCGCGGGGCTGACGGCGGAACCGCCACGTCATGGCAAAGGCCGGGGGCTGGCCGGAACGACCGACCCCCATGTCATCATCCTGGCCCGCCGCCCCGGATAGCCCCGCTTGGCCCCCGGCCCGTTCCGCCCTAGTGTCACCCCGACGCAACCCACCGGCAGAGCCACCATGCAGCGCAACAACATTCCCACCGTTCCCCTTTGCCTTGGCCTGGCCGGGCTTGTCCCCTTCATCTGGGGCGCGCTCAGCGTCCTTCTGCCCGATCTCGGGCTTGCGGCGGCGCGACTGATCGGCGCGCGCTTCGTCGGCCCCTATGTGCAGATCGCCTATGGCAGTGTGATCCTTGCCTTCATGTCCGGGGTGCTTTGGGGCTTTGCCACCCGGGCCGAAGGCGGCGTGGCCGGCACCGGTTATGCGCTTTCGGTGCTGCCGGCGCTCTGGGCTTTCCTCTTCGTCGGCGGCGGCCCGGTCTCGGCCACGATGTACCTGATCTTCGGCTTCCTGGGGCTGCTCATGCTGGACGCGGTCTTCTGGCATCAGGGGCTTGCCCCGCCCTGGTGGATGAAGCTTCGCCTGATGCTGAGCGTCGTCGTGATCGCCTGCCTTTCGGTAAGCGTGATCTGATCGCGCGAATTTCGCGCCCTGCGGGAACCAAACGCCACAGGGGCCGTTGTCGGTAAAGCGCGCCCGCAGGGCAATCGCATGGCAAGAGGTTTAAATGGCGCATCCCGAAAACGCAGACCGCCATGAAACCCCCGAGTTCGATACATTGAATGCAATCCGCAGGGGCGTGACCGTCCTCGTGGTGATTTCGCTGTTCTCGACGGCCTATGTCGCCCGCGACCTGCTGCTGCCGATCCTCGGCGGTATCCTCATCGCGCTGACCCTGCGCCCGGTTGCCCGGGGCATGCAGCGGCTGGGCCTGCCTGCACCCGTATCGGCGGTGATCCTCTGTCTGGGCATCGCCGTTGCGCTTCTGGCGGCCGCGCTGTTTTCGGCCGGGGCCATCAACACCCTGATGGCCGACAGCGCGCAGATGCAGGCCGATCTGCAAAGGCGCCTGACCCGGATCATGATCTCGGTGCGTGACGTGCAGGACGCCTCGCGCGAGGTCGAACAGATGACAAGCATGGGCGAGAACGGCGTGCGCGAGGTGGTGGTACAGCAACCCTCGCTTCTGAACAACGCGATGAGTTCGATCGGCCGCGTCGGGGCCACCGTCGCCGTCGCGCTGGTGCTGGCCACCTTCCTGCTGGCCTCGGGCGAACTGTTCCTGATCAAGCTGGTGCAGGCCTTCCCCCGGATGAGCGACAAGAAGCGCGCCCTGAACACCGTCTACGACATCGAGCGCAATGTCTCGCGCTACCTGCTGACGATCACGCTGATCAACCTGGCGCTGGGGCTGGCCGTCACCGGCGCGCTGGCGCTGATCGGGATGGAATACCCCTATATCTGGGGGATCCTGGCCTTCTGCCTGAACTTTCTGCCCTATATCGGCGGGCTGATCGGCGCCGCCCTTGTTGCCGCCTTTGCCATCGTGTCCTTCGATTCGCTGGCTTATGCGGCGCTGGCGCCCGCTGCCTACATGTTTCTCACCGCCATCGAAGGGCAGTTCATCACGCCCTGGATGGTCGGCCGGCGGCTTGAGATGAACCCGGTCGCCGTCTTCCTGACGGTGGTGGTCTGGGGCTGGCTCTGGGGCATTCCCGGCGCGCTGGTGGCCGTGCCGCTGCTGGTGGCCTTCAAGGTGATCTCGGACAACGTGGACCGGCTCCAGATCATCGGCCGCTTCCTGGGCGGCCCGGAAGCGCGATAGCGCGCCTCGCGGGCTTTTCAGCGGGCGCCGCAGGGCCTATGAGGGCGGCAAACCTGACCGACAGCGGAGCCTGCCCGATGCCCGATATCCTTGCCTATACCGACGGCGCCTGCAGCGGAAACCCCGGCCCCGGCGGCTGGGGCGCGCTGATGATCGCGCGCAGCGACGGCAAGGTGGTGAAAGAGCGCGAGCTGAAAGGCGGCGAGCCTGACACCACCAACAACCGGATGGAGCTTCTGGCCGCAATCAGCGCGCTGGAATCCCTGTCGCGGCCCAGCAAGATCACCATCGTCACCGACAGCGCCTACGTGAAGAACGGCGTGACCGGCTGGATTCACGGCTGGAAGCGCAACGGCTGGCGAACCTCGCAGAAGAAACCGGTCAAGAACGAAGACCTGTGGCGCCGCATCGACGAGGCGCAAAAGCGCCACGACGTCACCTGGGAGTGGGTCAAGGGCCATGCCGGCCACCCCGAAAACGAACGCGCCGACGAACTGGCCCGCGCCGGAATGGCGCCCTTCAAGCCCGGCAAGGGCAACGGCGCATGACGCTGGTCTGGCTGCTCGATCACGTCGCCGTCTTCGTCTTTGCGCTGACGGGCGCGCTGACGGCCAGCCGCGGGCAGCTTGATATCGTTGGCTTCATCGTGCTTTCGGGGCTGACGGCCGTGGGCGGCGGCACGGTGCGCGATGTGCTGCTGAACCGGGATCCGGTGTTCTGGGTCGGCCAGCCCACTTTCCTGGCGCTGATCGTGGCGGCGGCGGTGCTGATCTTCTTCACCGCGCACCTGGTGGAAAGCCGCTATCGTTGGGTCTTGTGGCTGGACGCCGCGGCCCTGGCCTTCGCCGTGCCCGCGGGGGCCGGCGTGGCGCTGGCCATGGGCCATTCCCCGGCGGTTGTCCTTGTCATGGGGGTGACGACGGGCACCGCCGGCGGGCTGATGCGCGACGTGGTGGCCAACGAAATTCCGCTGCTGCTGAAGCAGGGCGAAATCTATGCCACCGCCGCCTTCGCCGGAGCCGCTGCGGCGCTGATCGCGCTACAGTTCGGCGCGGTGCCGCAACTGGCGCTGATCGGAGGGGGCATCGTCACCTTCGCACTCAGGGGCGGGTCTCTGGCCTTCGGGTGGCGGATGCCGGTCTATCGCGCGCGACCACCGCGCGCCTGAACGATCGCGCGCGCCCACCGCGCGTCAGATCAGGTCAGAACCGGCGGCAGGGCAAGCCCGCGCAGCACATCCTCTGCCGCCATGGCACCCTTGCCGGCCCGCTGCGCCCGTTCGATGCGCACCGCGCCGGTGCCGCAGGCCACGGTAAAGCCCTCCGTCACCTGCCCCGGCGCGCCCTCGCCCGCGACGGCAAGGGCACGCAGCAGCTTCACCCGCTCGCCCGCCACCTCGCACCAGGCGCCCGGAAAGGGCGAAAGGCCGTTGATATGCCGTGCCACCTCGGACGCCGGGCGGGTCCAGTCGATCCGCGCTTCGGCCTTGTCGATCTTGGCGGCATAGGTCACGCCCTCTTCGGGCTGGGCCACGGCCTCCAGCCTCGGCAGATCCTCCAGCGCCCGCAGGATCAGGTCGGCCCCCGTGGACGAAAGCCGGTCGTGCAGATCGCCGGTCGTCTCGGCCGCGCCAATCGGCGTGGCAGCGCGCAACAGCACCGGCCCGGTGTCCAGCCCCGCCTCCATCCGCATGATGCAGACGCCGGTCTCCCCGTCCCCCGCCATCACGGCCCGGTGAATAGGCGCCGCCCCGCGCCAGCGTGGCAGCAGCGAGGCGTGGATGTTCAGACAGCCCAGCATCGGCGCATCCAGAACCGCCTGCGGCAGGATCAACCCATAGGCCACGACAACGGCCACATCCGCCCCCAGCGCGGCGAATTCGGCCTGCGCCTCGGCCCCTTTCAGAGAAACCGGATGGCGCACCCGCAGCCCCAGTGCCTGCGCACGGGCATGAACCGGCGTCGGACGATCCTTCTTGCCCCGCCCCGCCGGGCGTGGCGGCTGGCAATAGACACAGGCAATCTCGTGCCCCGCCCCGACCAATGCCTCCAGCACCGGAACCGAAAAATCCGGCGTTCCCATGAACACGATCCGCATCTGTGCGCCCTCGCCTCTTTCTTGCTGAAAATACTCGCGCCGCAGGCATCCCCGGCCCGCAACGGCCACCGTCAGCGCAGTTTTGCCGCCTTCTTCAGCAGCATGGCCCGCTTTACCCGGCTCAGCCGGTCGAAGTACATCCGCCCGTTCAGGTGATCGATCTGATGCTGCACGCTCGTGGCCCAAAGCCCGACGAAATCGCGGTCTTCGCTTTCGCCGCGTTCGTTCATAAAGCGCACAGTCACGGCCCGGGGCCGCTCCACCGGCGCCGAAAGCCCCGGCAGGTTGGGCGAGGCCTCCTCGTGCCAGCGCGGCTCGACACTGGCGTGCAGAACCTCGGGGTTGGCCATGCGCACGGCCTGCCCGCGCTTGTCCGAGGCATCCACCACCGCAAGGCGCAGCATCACCCCAAGCTGCGGCGCGGCCAGCCCGACACCGGGCATGGCATCCATCGCCGCAATCATCTCGTCCCACAGGGCGCGGATATCGTCGGTGATCTGCTCGACGGGTTCGGCTGCCGTGCGCAACCGGCGGTCGGGCCACATGACATAGGGGCGCGGCGTCATGCCAGATACCCCGCCTCAAGCCCGGCGCGCAGGTCGGGCGCGACACGATCGAAGATCACGATCCCGTCCAGATGGTCCAGCTCGTGCTGGGCACAGCGGGCGGCCATGCCCGAAAGCTCCTGTTCCTGCCAGGCGCCGTCATGCCCCTGCCAGCGCATCCGCACCGTTTGCGGCCGTTCGACGGGCATCGGCACGTCGGGGATCGAAAGGCATTGCTCATCGGCCGTGCCAAGATCATCCGACGCCCAGAGGATCTGCGGATTGACGAAGGCGAAGGGCGAAGGGGTGCCCTCCTTCCAGGTCACATCCATGACGAAAAGGCGCAGGGCGCGCCCGACCTGCGGTGCGGCAAGGCCCCGCCCCGGCGCGGCATACATCGTGGCGAACATATCGTCGATCAGGGCCTTAAGCCCCGCGTCGAAAAGCGCAACCGGCGCACAGACCTGCGACAGCACCGGGTCGGGCCATTTCAGGATGTCGAGCGGCACCGCTCAGGCCCGCATCCGCTCGCGCTTCAGCTTCACCATCTTGCGGGTGATCATCTGCCGGCGCAGGGGCTTGAGATAATCGATGAACAGCTTGCCGTCGATATGGTCGATCTCGTGCTGCACGCAGGTCGCCCACAACCCGCTGAAGCGCTCCGAATGCTCGGCCATGTCCAGATCATGCCAGCGCACGTCAACCTCGGCCGGCCGCTCGACCTCGCCGTATTGCTCGGGGATCGACAGGCAGCCCTCGTCATAGACCGAGAGTTCGTCGCTCGCCCAGGTCACCTCGGGGTTCACCATGACGATGGGGCGCGGCGCGGCACCCTCCTCCTTGACGCAGTCGAGCACGATCAGCCGCTGCAATACGCCAACCTGCGGCGCGGCCAGCCCGATGCCCGGCGCGTCGTACATGGTTTCCAGCATGTCCGCCGCCAGGGTGCGCAACGCGGGCGTCACCTCGGCAACCGGGGTGGCGGCCTTTTTCAGGCGCGGGTCGGGATGGATGAGGATATCAAGCAATGCCATGGCGCGGATGTAAGCGGAGAGACCGCGTTTGGCAATATCGCCCGGACCCGGGCGTCGGCAAATGGGAAGGCCCGGACCCGGGCGTCGGCGAATAGGGCTGGACGCCACGCCACGCCCGCTTAGGGTATCGGCGCATATCAGCGAAGAGGACCACCCCCATGAGTTTCGACGAAATCATCGACCGCCGCGGCACCCACAGTGCAAAATGGGACATGATGGAGACACTCTATGGCGTCCCCGCCAAGGACGGGCTGTCGATGTGGGTGGCCGACATGGATTTCCGCCCGCCCCAATGCGTGCAGGACGCGGTGCAGGGCATGGCCGATCATGGCGTCTATGGCTATTTCGGCGGCGATGGCGAATACAAGGCCGCCATCCAGTGGTGGATGGAGAACCGCCACGGCTGGCAGGTACAGCCCGAATGGATCTTCACCACTCACGGCCTGGTCAACGGCACCTCGATGTGCATCGACACCTTCACCGCGCCCGGTGACGGCGTGGTGCTGTTCACTCCGGTCTATCACGCCTTCGCCCGGGTGATCGAGGCCGCGGGGCGGCGCGTCGTGGAATGCGAGATGCCCCTTGCCGATGGCCGCTACGAACTCGACATCGAAGGCTGGAACGCCCGGATGGACGGCAGCGAAACGATGCTGATCCTCTGCTCGCCCCACAACCCCGGCGGGCGGGTCTGGACAAGGACCGAGCTGGAGCAGGTGGCCGAATTCGCCCGCCGCCACGACCTTATCCTTGTCAGTGACGAAATCCACCACGATCTGGTCTATCCCGGCCACCGCCATATCCCCATGGCCCATATCGACGGGATCGCCGACCGGCTGGTGATGATGACGGCAACCACCAAGACCTTCAACATCGCCGGATCGCACGTCGGCAATGTCATCATCTCAGACCCGGCCCTGCGCACCCGCTTCGCCGCCCGCATGGCGGCCATGGGAATGTCGCCCAACTCTTTCGGCCTGATCATGGCGACGGCCGCCTATTCCCCCGAGGGCGCGGCCTGGGTCGACGACCTGATGGTCTATCTCGACGGCAACAGGAAGGTGTTCGACGCCGGGATCGCCCAGATCCCCGGCCTCGCCTCGGCCCCTCTCGAAGCGACATACCTCAGCTGGGTCAGCTTCGAAGGCACCGGCATGACACCTGAAGAGTTCACCGGCCGCGTGTCGAAAGAGGCGCGAATCGCCACCAATGCAGGGCCCACCTTCGGAAAGGGCGGTGAATCCTTCCTGCGCTTCAACATCGCCACCCCCCGCGCCCGCATCGACGAGGCCGTGGCGCGCCTGAAGGACGCCTTCGGCGACCTGCAATAAGGGGGGCGGCCCTGCGGGCCGTTTGGGGCTTCGCCCCTTGCCCCCAGAGTATTTGAAGCAAGAAAGAGAAGAGGTAACGCTCGGTTAACCTTAATCCCTTATGACCGAAAGCACGGTACAGGCTGGAGAGCCGATGACCGTGCAAGGAAGAGACGCCCCGCCCGGCGACAGGCTCCCCGGGTGGGGCACACCGCCCTGTTTCTTTCTTGCCAAAAATACTCAATCCCGCGCGAGCCTGCGCAGCAGGCGAGCGCGCCCCATGGCGACGCGCGCAGGCGCGGCGCAACAGGGTTGCTGAGGAAACTCCTTGACTTTCAGCCCGCCGGCGCCGATATGCGCATCAACCGCCACCCTCTGCCGCGTGAGCAGATCCGCCCCTCCTGGGCCGAACCGGGGTCGCGTTCATCCACAGTTTCCCACATCACGCAGGGGGGCTGCGCCCTGACGGCATTCGGCGGCATTCGGCCATCGGAGTCAGATCGCGGCGCAACCTGCACCGCTCCCGGGTCCGATCCCGGGCGCACCACCGCATTCATGCGGCCGGAACCTTCTCTGGCCGCGACAAAGGACTTCCCATGGATTTCGACATGCTGGGCCTTGCGCCCAAGATCGTCTCTAACCTCACCGCGCTTGGCATCACCGATCCGACGCCGATCCAGAAACAGGCCATTCCCCACGCCATGAACGGGCGCGACGTGATGGGTCTGGCCCAAACCGGCACCGGCAAGACTGCCGCCTTCGGTCTGCCGCTGATCCACACGCTGTCGAAGCTGGGCGTGAAGCCGAAGCCGCGCAGCGCCCATGGCCTGATCCTGGCCCCCACGCGCGAGCTGGCCAACCAGATCGCCGAGAACCTGCGTGCCTATACCGGCGGATCGCATCTCTCGGTGGCCATTGTCGTGGGCGGCGTCAGCATCAACCGCCAGATCAACCGTCTGGAGCGGGGCGTCGACCTTCTGGTCGCCACGCCCGGCCGCCTGATGGACCTGCTGGACCGGCGCGCCGTCACCTTGGGCGATGCCAAGTTCCTGGTGCTGGACGAGGCTGACCAGATGCTGGACCTTGGTTTCATCCACGCCCTGCGCAAGATCGCGCCGCTTCTGGCCAAGGATCGCCAGACCATGCTGTTCTCGGCCACCATGCCCAAGCAGATGAACGAAATCGCCAGCGCCTACCTGACCGATCCTGTCCGTGTCGAGGTCTCGCGCCCCGGCCAGACGGCCGACAACATCACCCAGTCTGTGCATTTCATCGCCCAGTCCGAAAAGCAGGGCCTTCTGATGGAACTCCTGAAGAAGCACCCCGAGGAACGGGCCCTGGTCTTCGGGCGCACCAAGCATGGCAGCGAAAAGCTGATGAAGAACCTGGATCGCGCCGGTTTCGCCACCGCCTCGATCCATGGCAACAAGAGCCAGGGCCAGCGCGACCGCGCCATCGCCGATTTCAAGGCCGGCAAGATCAAGGTTCTGGTGGCCACCGACGTTGCCGCGCGCGGCATCGACATCCCCGAGGTCATGTTCGTCTACAACTACGACCTGCCCAACGTGGCCGAGAACTATGTCCACCGGATCGGGCGCACCGCCCGTGCGGGGGCCAGTGGCCAGGCCATCGCCTTTTGCGCCCCCGACGAGATGCCCTATCTCAAGGATATCGAGAAGGTGGTGAAACAGTCCATCGAGGTGGCCTCGGGCCGCCCCTGGGAGGTTGTCGGCGCGGCCAAACCCGCCCGTCGGCGCGGTGGTGGTGGCGGCAAGCCCCAGGGCAACCGCAAGCCGCAGTCGGCCAAGCCCGCGGGCAGTGGCAGCCAGAACCGCCGTCGGCGCCGCGCGGCCTGATCGCCGACCGGCCTGCCCCGTTCAGCCGGGGCGGGCCATTCCGGTTTCGTGCCGCATCACGGCGTGCAAAACCGGACCCTAGTGAAAGATCGGCAACAGGGCGGCCGGCGTGAAATCGCCCCGGGCGAAATCGACCGGCGGACGGTCGCTGACCGGCGTCATCCGCTTGAATTCATAGACCATTTCATCGTCGTCCGCCCCCGAGGCGACGATCAGGCAGCGGCCCATGTGGCGCGGGCCATCGTAAAGATCGACATGGCCGCGCATCCTTGGGGCATCTTCGGCGCGCAGCGAAAACCCCTCATCCCAATAGCGCAGGACAGTGAAGGTCTGGCCGCCGACATCCACGCGCATCCGCCCCTTGCGGCGCTGCGCCCTGTCGCGCGCGGCCTTCAGCCCGTCCTTCACCTCTTGTGGCAGATCTTCCAGCATGTTGCCTCCGGTTCGCCGATGCATCCACAGGATGCCCGTCCCCGGGCATCCGTCAAGTCGTTCCGTATCTCGCCACAAGCATAGAGCGCATTTCCATGACAGTTCGGTTAAGCCTCGGCCTTTGGTCGTAGAACATGGGGGCGTGCCGGGTCGTAAAGTGCCGAATCGCGAAAGTCTTGCACCTCGCCCAGGGCGGGGCCGACCAGGATCAGCGCGGTGCGCGTGATCTTCTCGTCGCGCACCTTCTGGCGCATGTCGGACAGTGTGCCGCGCAGGAACATCTGGTCGGGCCAACCGACGCGATAGGCCACCACCACCGGGCAGTCGGCGCCGTAGTGGGGGGTCAGCACGCGCTCGATCTCGCGCAGGTTGCGGATGCCCAGGTGAATGGCCAAGGTCGCGCCGGTGCGGGCGAAGTTCTCCAGCGTTTCGCCGGCGGGCATCGAGGTGGATTTCATCGACACCCGCGTCAGCACGATCGACTGCGCGACCTCGGGAATCGTCAACTCCTGCCCCAGCGCGGCGGCGGCGGCGGCATAGGCGGGCACGCCGGGCACGATCTGATAGTCGATGCCATCGGCCCGCAGGCGGCGGATCTGTTCGGCAATCGCGCCGTAAAGCGAAGGATCGCCCGAATGCACCCGCGCCACGTCCTGTCCGCGGGCATGGGCGGCGACGATCTCGGCGTGGGTCTGCTCCAGCGTCATCGGCGCCGTGTCGCGCACCAGCGCCCCCTCGGGCGCGCCTGCCACCACCTCTTGCGGCACCAGCGATCCGGCATAAAGACAGACCGGACAGGCCGCGATCAGGCGCTGAGCCTTCAGCGTCAGAAGTTCAGGGTCGCCCGGCCCTGCGCCGATGAAATAAACCGTCATTCCAAGTACTTTCCCATTCGTTGCGGCCCTTGACATGGCCCTGTCGGCGGCCGGATTATCGGCCCATGAAAACTTCCCCAAAGCCCGCCTGCTGCACCCCCACCGCCGGGGCGCGCGCCCCGGACGCACCTGCCACCTTCGATGCGAACGCCCGGATGGACCCTTCCCTGCGCGACTGCGTCCCGGTGCCGGGGGGCACATCGCTGATCGGAACCGACCGCCCGGTGATCTTGCCGGACGAGGAATCGCCCCTGCGCCGCGCCCGCGTCAAACCCCTGTGGTGGGAGCGTGGCACGACGACGAACGCCGCCTTCGCCCGCTTCGTCGCCGCCACCGGATACCAGAGCGAGGCGGAACGCTTCGGCTGGTCCTTCGTGTTCTGGATGCATGTTCCCGAAGCCCTGAACACGACCCGCGCCGTCGACGGGCTTGAGTGGTGGCGTCGTGTGGATGGCGCCTGCTGGGCGCATCCCACCGGCCCCGAAGGCCCCCCCGCCGACCCCGATCATCCGGTCGTTCACATGTCCTGGGCCGATGCCCGCGCCTATGCCGGCTGGGCCGGGGGCCGCCTGCCCCGCGAGGCCGAGTGGGAGCATGCGGCGCGTGGCGGGCTGGGCGATGTGCGCTATCCCTGGGGCGACCGCGAACCCGACGACACCGAATTCATGCCCTGCAACATCTGGCAGGGCGATTTCCCGCGCACCAATACCTGCGCCGACGGCCATTCGGCCACGGCCCCCGCCATCAGCTTTGCGCCCAACGGTTACGGGCTTTTCAACATGGTGGGCAATGTGTGGGAATGGTCGGGCGATCCGTTCCGCCTGCGCAGCCTGAAGAAGACGGCCCGCAATGCCGCCCCCCACGGGCCGCAAAAGATGCTGAAGGGTGGTTCGTTCCTGTGTCATGCGTCCTATTGCCACCGCTACCGGATCGCCGCGCGGACGGGCAACACACCCGACAGCGCCACCACCCACATGGGGTTTCGCGTCGTTTACGATTCGCCGCCGCCCGGCTGAGCCAGGTCACCGTCGATCTTGCGGGCATAACCGCGCGGGGTGTACATGCGCGGCCCCTCGCCCAGCTGTGCCAGGCGCGATTGGCTTGACCCGACAAGAACCACGGTCAGCATGTCCACCTCGTCGACCTGCAATTCATCCAGGCGGCGATAGCGGATATGTTCTTCGGGCCGTCCAAGGGACGAGGCCAGCATCACCGGCGTGTCGGCCGGGCGATGGGCCAACAGGATGTCGCGCGCCTCGGCCAGAAGGGTGCGGCGGCGCATCGACACCGGGTTGTAGAAGGCGATGACAAAATCGCCCTCGGACGCCGCCTGCAACCGGCGCAGGATGTCATCGCGCGGTGTCAGAAGATCAGACAGCGAGATTGCACAGAAATCATGCCCGAGCGGCGCACCTGCCCGCGCCGCCGCCCCCTGAAGCGCGGAAACCCCGGGCGAACAGACCACCTCGATCCGGCGGGCGGCGTCACTGACACCGTGTTCGGTGCGGTCCAGCAGTTCGAAGACCAGCGCCCCCATGGCATAGATCCCGGCATCCCCCGAGCAGACCAGCGCAACGTCGCGCCCCTCGCCCGCCCGCTCCAGCGCATAGCGGCAGCGGTCTTCCTCGCCGCCCAGGGGGAAGTCGGTGCGCTGCTTGCCCGCCGCCAGCGGGCCCAGCAGGTCGATGTAAAGGCCATAGCCCACCAGTTCCTCGGCCTCGGCCACCAGGCGCGACACCTCGGGCGTGCGCCAGGCCGCCTGGCCCGGGCCGATCCCGACCACCGAAAGCCGTCCGCGCCCCCGCCCTCGCAAGGCGGTGAGGGGCGCGGGGGCGGTGGCCAGGGCGCAGGTGGCCATGGCCGTCTTGCGCTTGGGCGCCGACAGGACCGCGTCGGGGCCTGCCCCTGCCAGGGCAGCGCCTTCGCTTACCCCGTGGCAGCCGACCTCGGCAAACACGACATCGCTGGGGTTCTCCAGACGCGGTGTCTCGGCCTCCAGTTCGGCGGCATCGAACAGGCGCAGCGGCAGGTCCAGCTTGCGCGCCAGGGCCAGCACGGCGGGTTCGTCCGCCTTCAGGTCCAGCGTGCACAGCGCTTTCACGGCGCCCGGAGCGATTTCAAGGTCGTCCAGCATCTGCAAGACCAGCCGCTCAAGCTCTTCTGGCGGGCAGTCCCGCGCGCAGCCGACGCCGATCACGCAGCGCTGTGGGTGAAAGGTAAGGACGCCTGGCGCCGGGGGCATCATCGTCGCCTCGACCGCCACGCCCGAGAGATCGGGCGCATCGGCCAGGGGCAGATCGTGCAGCCATTGGGCCCTGCCCGCCTCGTCGCCGTTGATATGGGCCCGCTCGCCGCCCAGCAGCCGCGCCATGGCATCCTTGGCCAGGTCGGGCGTGCCCAGGGCCCAGCCCTCGGGCGGTTCGTCCAGCGCAACGCCAAGCGCGACATCCCCCGCCGTCGTCACCGCCGCCACGCCGCCCAGCCCTTCGGCGATCTGGCGCGCCAGCCGGTTCGCGCCGCGATGCCCGCCCAGAAGCGGCACCACCACGGCGCCATCGTCCGACACAGAAACCACGGGCGGTTCGCTGCGCTTGTCGGCCAGCAAGGGCGCGACGCCGCGAATCAGGATGCCGCTGGCACAGACACCGACAATCGGCACACCGGCGGCGAACAGATCGCGCGCATGCTCAAGCGCGTTGTCGAACAGGGCATCGGCCCGCCCGACCCGGCCCGACCGCCCATGAACCGCAGCCCCCAGCAGGGCAGCAATCCGGTGCGCCACCGGCTCACCCGAGCGGGACAGGCACAGAACGACAGGTTTCACAGCCATGGATCGGCCCCCTTGGTCAGCAGGATCATCGAGAAATAGGGCGCCGCCTCGGGCGCTTCGGACAATGGGCAGACCACCTCGTCGGCCAGGGTGGCGCGGGCGACATAGACCGCCCGCCCCTCCAGCCCCAGGTCGGCCAGAACCGCGCGGATCTTGCCGAGGTGGCGGCCCACCTTCATGATCGCCACGCTTTCGGCGCCCTCGATCCTTGCGCGCAGCTCGGCCTCGGGCAAGGGGCCGGGCAGGATCGTCACCCTTTCGTTGCGCGCGGCCAGCGGCATCGCGGCGCGGGCGGCACAGGCCGTGACCGAGGTGACACCCGGCACCACCTCGACCGCGAAGCGACGCGACAGGCGGGCGTGCAGATACATGAACGACCCATAGAAAAAAGGATCGCCCTCGCAAAGGCAGACCACATCCCGGCCCTGCTCCAGCACGGCGGCAATCTGCGCCGCGCCCGCGTCATAGGCCGCCTGCGCCGGTTCGCGCGCCACGCTCATCGGGACGTCGATCACGATCTCCTCGGCCCCCGGCGCGATCAGGTCGGCGGCGATGGCGCGCGCAAGGCTTGCCCCGCCCGCCAGCGCCGGATAGGCCACGACCGCCGCGCCCGAAATCAGCCGCGCCGCCTTGCGCGTGATCAACTCGGGATCGCCCGGCCCCAGTCCGACACCGTAAAGAACGCCGGTCAAGACCCGCACCCTGCCGTTTCTGCCTGGCCTAAAGAACTCTGCGTCATCGCTTGATCAGGCTCCACTGGGTGACAGGCATCGAGGGGCGCCAGCCGCGATAGGGGCCGACCGGTTCGGCCCGGTGTATCTGAACCTTCACCAGGTCCCCGCCATGTTCGGCGTGAAGGGCCAGAAGTTGCGCCTCGGATTCCAGGGTCACGGCATTGGCCACCAGCCGCCCCAGAGGTTTCAATGCCCCCCAGGCCGCCTGAAACACACCATCGCTCAGCCCGCCGCCAACGAAGATCGCGTCGGGTGCGGGCAGGCCCTCCAGGGCATCGGGCGCTTCGCCCTCGATCAGTTCCAGGCGCGGTGTGCCAAGGGCCAGGGCGTTGGCGGCGGCCATGGCGCGACGGTCGGCGCGGGGTTCGATGCCGATGGCGCGGGCATACCGGGCCGCGCGCATCCATTCGACGGCGACCGAACCGCAGCCGGTGCCGATATCCCACAGAAGTGCCCCGCGCATCGGCATCAGCTTGGCCACCGTGATGGCGCGCACCTCTTGTTTCGTCATGGTGCCGTCGTGCTGGAACAGGGCATCGGCCAGGCCCGGCACCCGGGGCAGAAGTGCGGCATCCGGCGCCGCCACGCATTCGACGGCCAGCGTGTTGAAGGCGGGCACCGCGTGATCCCAGCTTTCGGCAAGGCCATCGAAGCGCTGTTCTTCCTTGCCGCCCATGGCCGCCAGCACGGTCATCGCACTTTTGCCAAAGCCGCGTTCCGTCAGGAACCGGGCGATCCGCGCCGGGGTTTCGGCGCCGGTGGTGAGGATCAGCAGCCGCACGTCAGGCTGGATGAAGGCGATCATCTGTTCCACCGGGCGGCCATGCACGGTCAGCGTTTCGACATCCGCCATCGACCAGCCCATGCGCGCGGCGGCCAGTTGAAAGGCGCTCAGCTGCGGATGGAACACGATCTGCGCCGGCGGGATCGCCCGGCCGATCCGCGCCCCGACCGAGAACCACAGCGGATCACCCGTGGCCAGCACCACGACCCGCCGCCCGGCAAACCCCTTCAGCATGTCGATCAGCGCATCGAAGGGCGAGGGCCACGAGACGCGCTCGGCCGTCACGCTGTCGGACAGGCGGTGATGCCGGTCGCCGCCGACGATCACTTCGGCGGCTTCCAGAATGGCCCGGGTGGCGGGGGCCAAGCCCTCGATCCCGTCTTCTCCGATACCGACGATGTGCAGCCAGGGTTCGGTCATTGCGTCGCTCCCAATGCGTTGACGGCGGCGGCGGCCATGGCCGAGCCACCCCGCCGGCCCCGCAGGGTCACAAAATCACAGCCGCGCGGATCGCGCGCCAGTTCGGCCTTGGATTCGGCCGCGCCGACAAAACCCACGGCAAAGCCCAGGATCAGGGCAGGTTTCGGCCATCCCTGATCCAGCAGTTCAAGCAGGTGAAACAGGGCCGTCGGCGCGTTGCCCACGGCCACGACAGCGCCTTCGATCCTGTCGCGCCAAAGCTCGACCGCCGCGGCCGAGCGGGTGTTGCCGATGTCGCTGGCCCGTTCCGGCACGCCGGGGGCGTTCAGGGTGCAGATCACCTGGTTCGATGCGGGCAGGAACCGGCGGATCACCCCCGAGGCGACCATTTCGCAATCGCACAGCACCGGCGCCCCGGCGGCCAGGGCCGCCTGCCCCGCCGAGAAGGCTGCGGGCGAAAAGGCCAGCCGGTCCGCGATCTCGACCATGCCGCAGGCGTGGATCAGCCGCACCACCATCGCATCCATGCCCGGCGGAAAGCGCTCCAGCCGCGCCTCGGCGCGCACCGTGGCGAAGCTTTGCGCATAGATCGCGGCGGGGTCTTTTTCGTAGGGGCGCATCCGGTTTTCCGATGTTGCGCCGGTGGCAGATGGCGGAGCCTCCGGCGGGAGTATTTTCAGCAAGAAAGAGTCAGCGGCGGGTCTTGCGGGCGGATTCGGGGCCGTGGGGGTGATCGGCGTGGGGGTACGGCGCGTGGTGGTGGTGGTGATCGTGGTCGTGATGATGATGGTGGTGGCTGTGGTCGTGGTGGTGGTCGTCACCATGGTGATGGTGATGATGATGGTGGTGGTGATCTTCCGCCATCAGCAGGCGGCAGAGACCGGTGCAGAAGGTATCGCAGAGGCTGCAATCCTCGACGTTGGAGCCCGGCGCGCTGGCGCCCTGCCCTTCGACGTGGTGGTGGTGGGATTCCTGCACGGCCCCCACCTCGGCCTCGAAGCCCAGCACCTGGGCGCGATATTTGCACATGGCACAGGTGGGCGGGGGAATGTCGCCGAAGGCCGGGTGATCCTGGCGGGCCGCGATCGGGATCGAGATCGGCGCACCACCTTCCGGGGCAAGAACCTGTGCGCGGTAGGGACAGGCGGCGCAATTGGGCGGCGGTGTCTTTCCGGTCTGTTCGATGATGCGCTCGGCGAAGGTTTCCAGCACCTTGGGGTGATCGTTCAGATAGCCCGCCTTCACGAACTGAAGATCGGGATGGCGCGCGGCGACTTCATCGGTAAATCCGTAGATCCGGTCGATCAGGATGCCGGTGAACAGGAAATAGGGAAAGACGACGATTCGCTTGTAACCCAGCTTTGCCGCATGGGTCAGGCAGGGTTCGACCAGCGGGAAGGTGACGCCGGAATAGCCCACCTCGACCCAGCCGAACCCCATCCCCTCGTGCAGCAGGCGCGCGATCTTGGCCACGTTGCCATTGGCGTCGGGGTCTGACGCGCCGCGCCCGATGACCACGAGGCAGGTTTCATGCAGCGGCACCTCTCCCAGTTCGGCATTCGCGCGCTGCACGGCCTCATCTATACGCGCCCCGGCGGCGGCGATCATCTTCGGATCGACCCCCAGTTCGCGGCCATATTGCACGGTGATCCCGTGCCTGGCGCCATAGGTATTCAGCACGGTCGGAATGTCGTTCTTGGCGTGCATCGCGGCAAAAAGCATGCCCGGCACGGCAAGGATGCGGTCGCACCCCGCCTCGCGCAGGCGGTCCAGCCCGTCGCGGATCACCGGGTTGGCGAATTCGAGGTAGCCGTAATCGACCAGCCAGTCCTCGGGCAGATAGGCGGGCAGCTTTTCGGCCAGCACGGCGAATTCGTCCACCGCCGCCTGGCTGCGCGACCCGTGGCCGCAGATCATGACGCCGGTCTTCATGCCTCGGCCTCGGCTTCTTCGCTGTCGTCCTGCGCATCGTCATCGTCGCGCTTGCCCTTCAGCCCGGCCCAGAGGCCCAGCCCGATGGCGATGGCAATGGCCGCCCCGGCAACCCAGTGATCGTGCCCGGCATATTCACCGATATGCCCCACATGGGCCAGGGCGGCCCCCGGGGCGAGGATCAGAAGAAGGGTCAGTCGCATGGCGCATCCTTTCGCAGCTGTGCGGGCGCGCCGGATGGTGCGTCGGGGCACCTGCCCCGCCTGACGATGCCATCCGCGCACCCCCTGTTTGGGTCGGTTCGCAAGACGGCCACCTGTCCGGCCCCCGCTGGGGCGTCGTCAGGCCCGGGTATAGGCCGGGCGGCCCCGGGCCGCAATGCGCGATGCGGCACCTGCCGCGCCCGGCGCGACCTGTGCGCCTTTGCCGAGGTGGCCGTGCCTTGGTGCCGGTATGCACAGGAGACGCCCCGCGCTAGGTATGAACGACAGGAAAAAGCAGGAGCGGAACGATGGGACAACTGGTCGACGGCGAATGGCACGATACATGGTATGACACCGAATCCAACGGCGGCGCCTTCAAGCGCGACAATGCCTCGTTCCGCAACTGGATCACCGCCGATGGCAGCCCCGGCCCCAGCGGCGAGGGCGGTTTCAAGGCCGAGGCGGGGCGCTATCACCTCTATGTCTCGCTGGCCTGCCCCTGGGCCAACCGCACGCTGTTCTTCCGCGCCCTGAAAGAGCTGGACGACCTGATCGACGTGTCGGTCGTGCACCCCGAGATGCTGTCCGAAGGCTGGACCTTTGCGACGGATTACCCCGGAACGACCGGTGACCGGCTTTATGGTCTGCCCTTCGCCCGCGACATCTATCTGAAGGCCAAGCCCGACATGACGGGCCGCGTCACGGTGCCGATCCTGTGGGACAAGCAGCGCGAAACCGTGGTCAGCAACGAAAGCAGCGAAATCATCCGCATGTTCAACTCGGCCTTCGACCAGTTGACCGGCAACACCGACGATTACTGGCCCGAAGACCTGCGCGCCGCCATCGAACCGGTGAACGACCGCATCTACGACACGGTGAACAACGGCGTCTACAAGGCGGGCTTCGCCACGTCGCAAAAGGCTTATGACGCGGGCGTGGTGCCGCTGTTTGACAGTCTCGACTGGCTTGAGGCGCGGCTGGGCGAGAACCGCTACCTCATGGGCGACCGGATCACCGAGGCCGATTGGCGGCTGTTCTCGACACTGGTGCGGTTCGATCCGGTCTATCACCTGCACTTCAAGTGCAACCGCCGGCGGATCGTGGATTACCCGAACCTCTGGGCCTACACGCGCGAATTGTACCAGTGGCCCGGAATCCCCGACACGGTGAATTTCGACCATATCGTGCGCCACTACCACTACAGCCACGACACCATCAATCCGAACCGGATCATCCCGATCAATCCGGTGATCGACTGGTGGGCGCCGCACGGACGGGGCTGAGGCGTCCGGCGCGGCGGGGACGGACAAGCCCCGGAAAGGGCCCGCGCCCCGTGACGGCGGAATTGAGTATTTTCTGCAAGAAAGAAACTGGCCGTAGGTCTTCCTCGCTCAGATACTCAGTTTTCCGCCCCCACGCGTGGCGCCCAAGGCACGATCAGTCGGCCCATTCCCAGGGCCGGGTGAAGGCGCCCAGCACCTCGGTGACCTTCGCTTCGTCGGCTTTCGGGGACAGCCGGGCGACGAGGCCGCGCTTCTTGTCCTCGATCACCTCTTTCACCCGGACATCAAGCCCCGCCTCTTTCAGCGCACCGTCATAGACGCGGGTGATGGCCATGCGGCGCAGGTCGGGCTTGAACACCTTGCCCACCGCCGTTTTCGGCAGTTCGTCGAGAATTTCGATGTACTTGGGCTGAGCCGCGCGTTCATGCACCGTCTTGCGGGCATGCTCCATCAGGGTTTCCACCGTGCAGTCGCTGCCCGAAACCAGTTCGACATAGGCGCAGGGCAGCTCGCCCGAGTGGGCGTCGGGCTGGCCGATGGCGCCGCACATGGCCACAGCCTCGTGCCCGGCCAGCGCCTCTTCGATTTCGGCCGGGTCTATGTTGTGCCCGCCCCGGATGATCAGATCCTTGGCCCGGCCGGTGATCCAGAGATAGCCGTCGGCGTCCATCCGGCCCAGATCGCCGGTGCGCAGGTAAATGTCGTGGTGGAACAGATCATGGTTCTTGTCGGCCTCGGTATAGGTGGACCCGGCGAAGACACCGGGGTTGGCCACGCAGATTTCGCCCACGGTGTCGGTTTCGCATTCCTGCACGCCATCGGGCGTCTTCTTCAGGATCTTCACCTCGGTATAGGGGAAGGGAATGCCCACCGAACCGACCTTCTTTTCGCCATCGACAGGGTTGATCGACACGAGGCAGGTCGCCTCGGTCAGGCCGTAGCCTTCGCAGATCTTCACGCCCGTGGCCTTTTCGAACCGCTTGAACAATTCGATCGGAAGCGGCGACGAGCCCGAGAAGGCCTGCTTGATCGAGGACACATCGGCATCGACCGGGCGTTGCATCAGGGCGGAAATGGCGGTGGGGACGGTGATCACGAAGGTGATCTTCCAGCGTTCGATCAGCTTCCAGAAGTTGTCGAAGACACCATCGCCGCGATAGCCTGCGGGCGTCGGAAACACCACATGCGCCCCGGACGAGATCATGGCCATGACGATGACGTGGCAGGCAAAGACATGGAACAGCGGCAGCGGGCAGATCACGTTGTCCTGTTCGGTGAACAGCAGCCGATGCCCCAGCCAGCCGTTATAGACCATGCCCGAAATCTTGTGCTGGGCCACCTTGGGCATCCCGGTGGTGCCGCCGGTGTGGAAATAGGCGGCGACGCGGTCGACCTCGGGGTCGTCGAAGGTAAGCCGGTCGGCGGGGCGGCGGGCCAGTTCGGCCCTGAAATCCAGCACCTTGGCATTGTGCGACACCGGGTTCTTGGGCCGCAGGAAAGGCACGAGCCAGGATTTGGGTGGGCTGAGATAGCGGTTGAGATCAACCTCGAGCACGGTCGTGACCCCTGGGGCCAGCTTCACCGCCTCGGCCGCCTTTTGCGGCACATCGGTTTTCGGGAAGGCCTTGAGCGTGACCAGGACCTTCGCACCGGTTTCGCGCAGGATCGCGGCGATCTGTTCGGCGTCCAGCAGCGGGTTGATGGGGTTGGCGATGCCGGCAATGCAGCCCCCGATCAGGGTGACGGCGGTTTCCAGGCAGTTGGGAAGCAGATAGGCCACAACGTCATCCGGCCCCACCCCGAGATCGCGAAACAGGTTCGCCGCCTGGGTCGACTGGCGGTGGAAGGCATCCCAGGTCAGGGTTTCGGCCTTGTCCTTCGGCCCCGAGAGAAGCTGGAAGGTGATCGCGTTGCGCGGCCCGTGGCGCCCCGCCACATCGGCCATGAAACGGTGCATCGTCCTGGGCACATCCCGTTCGGCCCAGGGCATTTCGTTCTCGATCGCGTCACGATCAGCGTAACCCGCATATTGGCCCATGATAAAGTTCCTCCTCCCGGGGGGCGCTTGTCGCGCACTCGTTCTCACAACTTCAGAATGAGCGGAAAGCGGCCACATCGCAAGCGTGGCGGGCAAAGCGACGCGACGTCAGACCGGCAGGTGCCGTTTGGTCATTCGGCCGCGATGCCGTCGGTGAACTGCAACCGCGCCAGGCGGGCATAAAGCCCGTCTTCGGCCACCAGGGCATCATGGGTGCCGGTGGCCACGATCCGGCCCGATTCAAACACGACGATGCGGTCGGCCTTCTTCACGGTCGCCAGGCGGTGGGCCACGATCAGCGTGGTGCGGCCACGGGCCAGGGTTTCGACGGCGCTTTGCACCGCGCGTTCGCTTTCGGCGTCCAGCGCGCTTGTCGCCTCGTCCAGCAGCAGCACCGGCGCGTCGCGCAGGATGGCCCGGGCGATGGCGATACGCTGTTTCTGCCCGCCCGACAGCATCACGCCGCGCTCGCCCACATAGGTGTCATAACCATCGGGAAGGGCGGTCAGGAAATCGTGGGCGGCGGCGGCGCGGGCGGCCTGTTCGACATCGGCGTCGCTTGCGCCGGGACGGCCGAAGCGGATGTTCTCACGCGCCGAGGCGGCGAAGATCACCGGGTCTTGCGGCACCAGGGCCACATGGGCACGGAATGCATCGCGGGCCAGATCGCGCAGGTCCATCCCGTCCAGCCGGATCGTGCCGCTGTCGGGATCGTAGAACCGCAGGATCAACTGGATGATCGTGGTCTTGCCCGCGCCCGAGGGGCCCACCAGGGCGACGGTTTCGCCCGGTTCGACCTTCAGGTTCACCCCGTCCAGCGCGGCGGTGCCGGGGCGGGCGGGATAGTGGAAGGAAACGTCGTCGAAGGTGATCGCGCCCTTCACCGGCAGGGGCAGCGCCTTGGGCGCGGCGGGGTCGTTCACGGTATCCGTCACGCTCAGCAGTTCGACAAGGCGTTCGGTTGCCCCGGCGGCGCGCTGCAATTCGCCCCAGATTTCCGACAGGGCGGCCACGCCCCCTGCCACCATCACCGCGTAGATCACGAACTGGACCAACTCACCCACGCTCATCAGATCGGCGCGCACATCGCGCGCACCCATCCACAGCACTCCGACAATGCCGAAAAACACCAGCGCGATGACGATCACGGTCATGATCGCCCGGGTGAAGATGCGCCGGCGCGCGGCATCGAAGCTTTTCTCGGTCACATCCGAAAAGGCGCGGCGGCTCATGCTTTCGTGGGTGAAGGCCTGCACCGTCTGCACAGCCGTCAGGGTTTCGCTGGCCGAACCCGAGGATTGCGCGATCCAGTCCTGGTTCTCGCGGCTCAGCACCCGCAACCGGCGGCCCAGCACGATGATCGGCACGATCACCAGCGGCACGATCAAGAGAACCATCGCCGTCAGCTTGATCGAGGTGATGAACAGCAGGACAAGCCCGCCGGTCAGGATCAGCAGGTTGCGCAGGGCTATGGAGACCGACGAACCGATAACCGACTGGATCAGCGTCGTGTCGGTGGTGATCCGGCTCAGAACCTCGCCGGTCATGATCTTTTCATAGAAGGTGGGCGACATGCCGATCACCCGGTCGAACACCGCCTTGCGGATATCGGCCACCACACGTTCGCCCAGGCGGGTCACGAAATAGTACCTTAGCCCGGTGCCCACGGCCAGAAGCCCGGCAATCGCCAGGGCCGCCATGAAGTACTCATCCAGAAGTGCCGCCGCGCTGGTTTCGAAACCGTCGACGACCCGGCGCACCGCAAGCGGCAGAACCAGCGACACGCAGGCCGTCAGCACCAGCGCCCCCAGCGCCAGCGCGACCAGCCCGCGATAGGGCCGCATGAAGGGCCAGAGCGCACGCAGCGCGCCGACCTTTTTGCTTTTCGCCCGTTCCTGATCGCTGAATTTCTCTGCCATGGTCCACCATTCTGCCGCGCGCCTGCGGCTTAGCCGTTTCGGACGCGCGGAACAAGTTATGCACGCCGCGGCACGTCGTCCCCCGAAAGGGCGGCGCGGCTGTGCGCCCCCTATGCACCCGAGGGCAACATGCGGTCTTTGATTCAGCGCAACCTTGCGCGCGGCGCCGGCAGGTGGGGCGGTTGGGTCAGAAATTCACCCGGTCGCCACCCTTCAGGTTAAGGATCGCGCGCGCCTCGTCGGGGGTGGCGACGCGTTTGCCCAGGGCCTCGATCAGGGCGCGGGCCTTCTTCACCTGCTGGGCATTGGATTCGGCCAGTTGCCCCTTGCCGATCCACAGCGAATCCTCCAGCCCCACGCGGATGTTGCCCCCCAGCGCCGCCGCCTGGGCCGCGATGCGGAACTGCGCCGCCCCGGCGCCAAGGACCGACCAGCGCAGATCGGCGCCGAACAGGCGGTCGGCGGTGCGCTTCATGTGGGCCACGTCTTCGGCGTGGTTGCCGATGCCGCCCAGCAGGCCAAAGACCGACTGTACGAAAAAAGGCGGCTTCACCAACCCGCGCTGCACGAAATGGTGCAGGTTGTAGAGATGCGAGATGTCGTAGCATTCGAACTCGAACCGGGTGCCGTTTTCGCCCGCCATCTTCAGCACGTATTCGATGTCCTTGAACGAATTGCGGAACACCAGGTCGCGCGATCCTTCCAGGTGCTCACGCTCCCACCCTTGCAGGTCGGGATAGCGGCTCAGCATGCCGTATAGGCCAAAGTTCATCGACCCCATGTTCAGCGAGGCAACCTCGGGGGCGAATTGCGCCGCGGGGCGGGCGCGCTCCTCGACGCTCATGTAGGGGGAACCGCCGGTGGTCAGGTTGATGGCGGCCGAGGTGGCCTGTTTCACCCGCGGCAGGAAGGCGGCAAAGCCCTCGGGCGTCTGGTCGGGCCTGCCGGTTGCTGGATCGCGCGCATGCAGGTGCAGGATGGCCGCCCCCGCCTCGGCCGCGTCGATGGCCGCTTGCGCGATCTCGTCGGCGGTGACAGGCAGGTGCGGCGACATGCCCGGCGTATGGATCGCACCGGTCACGGCACAGGTGATGATGACGGCGTCGTCGATGGCGGCCATGGGGTCAGTCCTTCGGTTTCAGGTCGCGGCGATGCAGGGCAAGATCGGCCAGCCGCGTATCGCGCCAGGCGCTTCGCGCGGGAATATCGGCAAGCGGCAGGCGGGCGCGCCGGTCCTGCGTGACCTGTTCGCGCACCGGGCCAGTCCAGTCCGGCCGCCCTTCGGTTCCGATGGCAAGGTCGACATACATCGGCCCGTACCGGTCGATATAATCCGAAACGCCACCCGGCGCGTTCAGGTCGATGGTTTCGAACGGCCCGATGATCGACCAGCGCAGGGCCAGCCCGTCGCGCAGGGCGATGTCCACATCCTCGGGGTCGGCGATGCCCGCCTCCACCAGGCGAAACGCCTCGTCCAGAAGGGCGCCCTGCAGGCGGTTCATCACGAAACCCGGGATCTCCCGTTTCAGGGTGATCAGGCTGTGGCCCGCCGCCTGCATCGTGGCATGGCAGGCGGCAAGGGTTGCCGCATCGGTCTGCGGGCCGGGCACCAGTTCGACCGCCGGAAGAAGATGGGGCGGGTTCAGCGGATGAGCGACAAGGCAGCGATGCGCCCCCTCCAAACCCTCGAACATCGCCGAGGGCAGCAGGCCCGAGGTGGAACTGGCAATCACCGCATCCGGCGCCGCCAACCTGTCGATTTCACCAAGAACCTCGCGCTTGATCTCCAGCTTCTCGGGGGTGTTTTCCTGCACATGCACCGCCCCCTCCAGCGACGCTGCGATATTCTCACAGGGGTGAAGGCGGGCCATCACGGCATCGACCGGATCAAAAAGCAAACCGCGCGTGGCCATCTCCTCGACCAGCGGGGCGATCAGGGCCGGGGCGGCATCGGCCACGCCCTCCACCCCGTCCCAGAGGGTGACGTCGGCACCGGCGCGGGCGAAACCGATGGCCCAGGCCCGCCCGATCAGCCCCTGCCCCAAGACTGCGATCCTGCTGTCCATCGAACCCCCTTCACCATCCACGCCCTACGGGTGCAACACGGCCCCCACATGGCAACCTTCAGGCAATCACGCCCCGCGCACAAGTTTTCCGCGCCGCCGGTTCGGACAGGCGGCCCGAAACCGCCCAACGGAAGACATGATCACGCCATGGGAAGAGGAATCTGGAGCGGGTAGCGGGAATCGAACCCGCACCTTAAGCTTGGAAGGCTCTTATGATACCATTTCACCATACCCGCGCCATGCGGGACGATTAGAACAGCGGCACAGGCGCGTCAAGCCGGTCACGGCAGCGATACCCGCAAACACCGCTGCGCGGTGTGCCTCCGGCGGGGATATTTGAAAGACCAAAGATGAGGGTGCACCGCTTACCGCACCGCCTCTGGCCAGCGCGGGCGGAAAGGGCTAGCAGTGGGCGCATTCCCTTCCCCGGCTTCGCCCCAACCATCAGAGCACCATGACCCGGATCATCGAAAAACTCGCTGACATCGCCAAGGATTACGACGCTGTCTTCTGTGACTTGTGGGGCTGCCTGCATAACGGCATCACCGCCCACGCCGCCGCCGTCGAGGCGCTGCGCGCCTTCAGGGCGCAGGGCGGAACGGTGATCCTTCTCACCAACGCGCCGCGCCAGAGGGCCAGTGTCGAAAAACAGCTCGAACGGTTCTCGACCCCGCGCGACTGCTGGGACAGCATCGCCACGTCGGGCGATTCGGCCCGGGTTGCGATGTTTCAGGGCGCCATCGGCGAAAAGGTCTATTTCATCGGTCAGCCTCATGACGAGGTCTTCTTCGAACCGATCAAGATCGTCACCGACCCGGTAACGATCCGTCGCACCGACCTGGACGAGGCGACGGGCATCCTCTGCTGCGGCCCCTTCGACCCCTTCGCCGACCCCGCCGAAATGCGCCCGCAGTTCCTGTCGGCCATCGCCGTTGGCCTGAAGATGCTCTGCGCCAACCCCGACATCATCGTCGATCGCGGCGACACGCGCGAATGGTGCGCCGGCGCCCTCGCCCAGCTCTACCGCGAAATGGGCGGCGAAACCCTGATGTTCGGCAAACCCCACCCCCCGGTCTACGACCTGGCCCGCCGCCGCCTGGCCGAACTGGGCCGCGACATTCCCGAAAGCCGCATCCTGTGTATCGGCGACGGCATCGCCACCGACGTGCTGGGGGCCGCCGGCGAAGACATGGATTGCCTCTTCATCACCGGCGGCCTTGCAGCCGAACAGACCGCCACGCGCGATCAGCCCGATCCCGACGCGCTCGAAAGCTTCCTGCAAGGTGCCCCGGCCCGCCCGACCTTTGCCATGGGGCAACTGCGCTGATCCCCCTCTTTCTTGCCTCAAATACTCAGGGCGCGCGAGAAACCGCAGGTTTCGAGCGCGCCCCCGGGCGACGCCGACAGGCGGCGCAAACCCCAGCGCGCCACTGACCGCTTGCACCACCCGCCAACGGCAGCTATCCGGTCCTCCATGCGGATCGTGCGGGATCATCAGTTCGTTTCACCCGGGGATCGCGGCGCCAGCGTCGCGATCGGCAATTTCGACGGCGTGCACCGCGGTCACCGCGCCGTCATCGATATCGCACGCAGCCAGGCCACGCGCCTGTCCTGCCCACTTGGCGTCCTGACCTTCGAACCCCACCCCCGCGAATTCTTCGCCCCCGACGCCCCGCCCTTCCGCCTGATGAACGCCGAGGCCAAGGCGAACCGGCTGGCCAAGCTGGGCATCGACCGCCTGTACGAGATCGCCTTCAACAAGGCGCTCTCCTCGCTCACACCCGAAGGTTTCGCGCGCAACGTCCTGGCCGATGGCCTTGGGTTGTCGCATGTGGTGGTGGGCGCCGACTTCTGCTTTGGCAAGGGGCGCGCGGGCAGCGCCGCCGATCTTGAACGCTTCGGGGCCGACATGGGCTTTGGCGTTACCATCGCGCCGCTGCTTCAGGCCCGCGACGGCGCCGTCTCCTCCACCCGCATCCGCGAGGCCCTGTCCGAGGGGCGCCCGCGTGACGCGGCGGCGATGCTGGGCCACATGCACCGCATCGAAGGCGAGGTGATCCGAGGGGATCAGCGCGGCCGCGACTTGGGCTATCCCACCGCGAACATGAGCATCGCAGGCCTGCATCCGCCGAAATTTGGCGTCTATGCCGTGCGGGTCGATGTTCTTTCCGGCCCCCATGCGGGCACCTATGATGCCGTCAGTTCGATCGGCGTGCGCCCGATGTTCGGGGTGAACCGGCCCAATATCGAAACCTTCCTTTTCGATTTCACCGGCGATCTTTACGGCACCCACCTGTCGGTGGCCCTGGTCGATTACCTGCGCGGGGAAGAGAAATTCGACAGTATCGAGACCCTGATCACCCAGATGGACGCCGACAGCGCCCGCGCCCGCACCATCCTGGCGGCATCATGAGCGCGGATGACCCGATCGACCGCGACGGGCTGCGCCAGCGATTCTGGGAAAGGGTTCCGCTCAACAAGCTCACCAGGAAAGAGTGGGAGGCACTCTGCGACGGCTGTGGCAAATGCTGCCTGAACAAGCTGGAAGACGAGGATACCGGCGAGGTTGCGCTGACCCGGGTGGCCTGCCGGCTGCTGGATGGCGAAAGCTGCCGCTGTGCGCAGTATCCGATCCGCCATCAGTTCGTGCCCGAATGCATCACCCTGACGCCCGGCAACATCGCGAAGAACGCCTATTGGATGCCCACCACCTGCGCCTATCGCCTTCTGCACGAGGGCAAGCCGCTGTTTCCCTGGCACCCGCTGATTTCGGGCACGCCGCAATCGGTGCATGATGCGGGCGTCTCGGTGCAGGGCTTCACCGTGCCGGAATTCGAAGTCCCCGAGGACGAGTGGGAAGACTACATCATCGAGGAGCCGACCTGATGCATTTTGCCTCCGACAACACCGGCCCGGCGCACCCGCGGGTCATGCAGGCCCTCATGGATGCCAACACCGGCTATGCCCCGGGATATGGCACCGACCCGATCATGGACGAGGTGCGCGCCCAGGTCCGCGACCTGTTCGAGGCGCCCGAGGCTGCGGTCTATCTCGTGGCCACCGGCACGGCCGCCAACGCCCTTCTGCTGGGCACCATGACCCGCCCGTGGGAGACGATCTTCTGCGCCCGTGCAGCCCACGCCGATGTCGATGAATGCGGCGCGCCCGAGTTCTTCACCGGCGGCGCCAAGCTTTCCACCGTCGAAACCACCGAGGGCAAGATGACGCCTGCCGCCCTGTCCCAAGCCATTGCCCGCCATCCGCGCGGCGTGGTGCATGGTGTGCAGCCGGGGCCGGTGACGATCACCCAGATCACCGAGTTCGGCACCCTGCATTCGGTGGCCGAAGTCACGGCGCTGTGCGATGTCGCCCGCGCCAACGGCCTGGGCGTGCATATGGACGGCGCGCGCTTCGCCAATGCCGTCGCGGCACTGAACTGCAGCCCCGCCGACATGACATGGCGCGCGGGCGTCGATACCCTGTCGTTCGGCGGCACCAAGAACGGCCTTCTGGGGGTCGAGGCGGCGGTGATCTTCGACCCAGAACTGGCCTGGGAGTTCGAGTTGCGCCGCAAGCGCGGGGCGCAGCTGTTTTCGAAACACCGCTATCTCAGCGCCCAGATGCGGGCCTACCTGGCCGACGATCTCTGGCTGGAAACGGCCCGCGCGGCCAACGCCAATGCCGCGCGTCTTGCGCAGGGCCTGCGCGCGGCGGGCATCGCCCCCAGCTATCCGGTGCCCGGCAACATGATCTTTGCCGATCTGCCCGCCGCCACCCATGCCCGCCTGCAAGAGGCCGGTGCCGAATATTTCGCCTCCGAAACCGGGGATGGCACCTTCGCCGCGCGGCTGGTCTGTGACTGGTCGATCGGGCAGGACCAGATCGACCGCTTCATCGCCCTTCTGTAACGATCGCGCGGGCCGTTTCGCCCGGATGGGTCAGGGGCAGCATGTGCCCTGCCCCGGCCACCACACGCTCCTCCGCCTGCGGCAGGCGGGCGATCAGCGCGCGGTGGACGGCGGCGATCACAGGCGGTGATCTTTCGCCACGGATCAGGGTGACCGGCATCGTCAGCCTTTCCATCCGACCGGGGACTAGCAGGCCCGCGCCGTCGCGATCATGCGCCGCCGCCCCCGCCGTGACCAGGGACATGCGCGCCGTCATGGCGGCACGTTGCGCCTCGGGCAGGGCCTCCCAGGGGCGACCATCGCCCCAGGCGCCGGTGAACAGCCGCGCCGCCACCTCGGACCGACCGGCGGCAAGCGCGTCGATCACCGGCACGAAGCTGGCGTCGTGGGCGGCGATTTCGGCGGCATTGTCGGCACGGGCCGCGGCGAAGAAGACCGGCTCGATCAGGGTCAGACTGCGGCAAAGTTCCGGGTGTTCCACGGACAGGCGCAGGGCCACCGTGCCACCGAAGGAATGCCCGATGATATCCATCGGGGCATCACAGAAGCTGAGCGCGATGTCGGTGCAGGCGCGGTGATAATCACCGCCGCTCCAGGCCGCGCTGCGCCCGTGACCGGGCAAATCGAAGGCAACGGCGGACAGTAGCAGATCGGTGGCCACCTGGCGCCAGACCCCGGAATGGGCCAGCATCCCGTGGACAAGGAGGGCGGGCCGCCCCCCCGCACCACAGCTTTCCCAGTGGGTTCGAAACCCGGCCCTGTCGTCGGTCGGCATCAGCCCGCCAGGTGCGCGTCCAGATGGCTCAGACGGTCGACACCCCAGAACCGGGCGCCATCGTCGGTGATGAAGAATGGCGCGCCGAAGACGCCGCGCATCACCGCCTCTTCCAGGTTGGCGGCATAGGTTTCGGCACCGCTCAGCAGGCCGCTGTCGGCCAGCGACGGATCGAACCCCGCGCCCGACAGGCAGTCGCGGATCACCTCGTCCTGGGCGATATCCTTGTCTTCGGCCCAGCAGGCGCGCGTGATCGCCGCCACCAGCGCCGGCAGGTCGCCACCCCCGGCATTCTGCGCCGCGATAATGGCGTAAGAGGACGGCGCCATGTTGGTGGGCCAATGGGCGGGCTTCACGTTGAACGGCATGTTCAGAAGTTTCGCCGAACGCTCCATGTCCATCAGGCGGTATTCCTGGCGCGACACGTGGCGGTCCTTGGGCGGCTGGCCCCCGGTGCGGGCGAACAACTGCATGATATCCAGCGGCTTGTAGGTCACCGTTGCGCCGTGCTTTTGGGCGATTTCGGTCAGCCGATCCCCCACCATGTAAGTATAGGGCGAAATGGTCGCGAGGTAATAATCGATATGGGCCATTTTCAGCGTCTCCCGAGGGGGCAAAAGGTTTGCGGCACCCTAGCCCCATGCTAAGCGGTGTCAACGTGACGATTCCGTTACTGGCCACCACGGGAACCCCATCAAAATGCCTGCCATGTCCGAACCCAAGCTGATCTCCGGCAATTCCAACCGCCCCCTCGCCCAGGCCATCGCCCGGCGCATGTCGCTGCACCGCGGCATGGGCGTCAATCTGCTGGATGCCCGGGTCGAGCGGTTCAACGATGCCGAGATCTTCGTCGAGGTCTACGAGAACGTGCGTGGCGAGGACATGTTCATCATCCAGCCAACCAGCAACCCGGCCAATGACAACCTCATGGAACTGCTGATCATGGCCGATGCCCTGCGCCGCTCCAGCGCTGCGCGCATCACCGCCGTGATCCCCTATTTCGGCTATGCCCGGCAGGACCGCCGCACCAAGGCCCGCACGCCAATCACCGCGAAACTGGTGGCCAACATGATCGTCGAAGCCGGGATCGAGCGGGTGCTGACCATGGATCTGCATGCCGCGCAGATCCAGGGCTTCTTCGACATTCCGGTCGACAACCTCTATGCCTCGCCGGTCTTCGCGCTGGATATCAAGCACCAGTTTGCCGGGCGGATGGACGAACTGATGGTCGTGTCGCCCGACGTGGGCGGCGTGGGCCGGGCGCGCGAGCTGGCGCAACGGGTCGGCTGCCCCCTGGCCATCGTCGACAAGCGACGCGAAAAGGCGGGCGAAGTGGCCGAGATGACGGTGATCGGCGACGTGACCGGCAAGGCCTGTCTGATTGTCGATGACATCTGCGACACCGCCGGCACCCTGTGCAAGGCGGCCGAAGTCCTGATCGAGGCGGGCGCGACCGAAGTTCATTCCTACATCACTCACGGCGTCCTGTCGGGCCCGGCGGTCGAGCGGGTGACCAATTCGGTGATGAAGAGCCTTGTCATCACCGACAGCATCGAAGCCTCGCCCGCCGTGCGCGCCTGCCCCAACATCCGTATCGTGCCGACGGCGCCGATGTTCACCCAGGCAATCCTGAACATCTGGAACGGTACCAGCGTGTCGTCGCTGTTCGATCCCGACACGCTGGGCCCGATCTACGAGGGCATGTACAACCGCTGACATGCCCCCTCAGCCCTGCAACAGCGAGAGGACGAGGTTGCCGGGCGCTGTGGACATGCCATCACCCACCTGACTTCGAACCAGGTAGCGCTGGCGCAGTTCTTCCAGCTTGTCCGGACCGGTGAAATCGGCCAGCCGGTCGGTGCCGAAAAAGCGGTTCGACCGGTCCTTGAGTTCGACAAGCTGCCGGTCGATATCCAGTGTTCCGAAGCTGGACGGAAGCTGAAAGACGGTTTCGAAAACCTCGCGCATCGGTTTGGAGGACATGACCGAGAACCAGTGGGCGTTGTTGCTGGTGCCAAGATTCACGATCTGGGTCAGGTCACGTTCCAGCGCGAGGGCGAAGCGCATGGTCGGGTCGCTTTCGCCGACCCTCACTTCGAACTGGCGGTCAAGATAGGCCCCGACGATCGCCGCGCCGAAGCCTTCGGGATAGATCCGTTCGTCGCTTTCGGGCTGCATGTCGATGGCATCGGCAAAGGCGCGATACCGCTGATCGGGGTAGACGTTGACCAAAGATGTCGGGCTGCTGCGGTCGGAGTCCAGGATCCGGCTGACGAAGGCGGCCCCATCGGGGCGCGGCGGCAGATCGAACAGCGCGTAGGACTTCAGCATCAGATCGACATCGCCGAAGAAATCACGGGGTGAGCGGATCGGGGCGTCGTGGTTCGACACGGCCGCGGCGAAGGCTTCGACGCGGCTGGTGAAGCTGTCGCCATCGGCCTCGGCCGCGGCGCGTTCAACGAAACCGAAAGCCTTGGCCAGGGCAAGATAACGCCTGTCTTCCTGCGTGTTCGCCACCGAAGCGCTGTCGGTGGGGTCGGATTCCAGAACGGTCTGGATGAAGGCGGTACGTTCCGCGTCGCGCCCAAGGCCGAAAAGCCCGAGCGTTGCCTGATAGAGTTCGGGATCCTCCATCAGGTCGGCGGCGGTGGCCACGGGTGCATCGCGCGCGGCCAGAAGCGCCGCGAAACCCTGCATCCCCCCCCGCTGCTGTGCCTTTTCGGCAAGGCCGACAGCGCGGGCAAGATCGCGATAGCGCGGATCGGACAGGAGGTTGGCAAAGGACATCTGATCGGCAGGATCGGATTCAAGCACCTGTTTCAGGAAATATCCGTTGCCCATGTCGCGTTCCAGCCCGAAGGCCGCCAGCGTGGTCTTCAACAGCGCCCGGTCGTTCAGCAACGCGTCAGCCGACCGGATGTCGGCCAGATCATCCGCCCCTGCCGCCACCGGTGAAAGGCGTGCCAGTGACGGGCCCTCCTTGCCGGCGAAGTTGAAGGTTTCCGCCAGGGCGAGATAGCGCTTGTCCGACAGGCGGTTGGCCATGGATTTCGGATCGTCCAGATCGGATTCAAGGATCTTCTGCAGGAAGGCGCGGTTGTTGATGTCGTCGTCCAGCCCGAAGGCCCCCAACGCCACGCGAAGCATCGCGCGGTCGTCCAGCAATTGGTCAGCGGTCTGGATATCGGCGATCCGGTCAAGAAAGCGCTGGGTTTCGCGGGCAACCTGCGGCGATCTGGCGAAAAGATCCTGCTGCGCGTCGCGTGTGCGCTTCAGGAAGGCATAGCCCCCCGTGCCAGTTCCAAGTGTCGTGGGTACGAACGCCATCTGGCCCCCTGCATGTCATCGCCATGTGACGATCCCGGCCAGTCTTGCGCCCTGTCCCTTAAGATTCGGTTTCCACCCGCATTCACGCGGATTTTCCGTCGCGGCGCGCGATCAGCCCGCCGTCATGCCCCACCTGGAACACCCGCGCCCCCTGCGCGCCCGTGCAGCGCACGATCAGCCAGACCGGATCGCGGCCCGGCATCGCGACGCAGTCGGAAACATCTCCACCGGTTTCCTGGGCGTAGATCTGGGCATAGGCCGCGATCACGTCGGTTTCCGTCAGTTCGCTGACCCGCTGGCCGGTGGAAAACCCAAGAACCCCGGCGCAAAGCGACAGCCCCGCCAGTGCCCAGAGCACCGGGCGCGGCAGGGTTGCCCCGCCCTGGAGGAACCGGGGCGCGGTGCGCATCACATGGCGCCCATCATTTCGCGCCCGATCAGCATTCGGCGGATTTCGCTGGTGCCGGCGCCGATCTCCATCAGCTTGGCGTCGCGGAACAGGCGGCTGACCGCGCTTTCGTTCATGAACCCGGCGCCCCCCATGGCCTGTACCGCCTGATGGGCGCAGGTCATCGCCTCTTCGCTGGCATAAAGAACGCAGGCCGCCGCATCGGCGCGCGTCACTTGCCCGCGATCACAGGCCGCCGCCACGGCATAGACATAGGCCCGCGCCGAACCGAGTTTCGTGTAGATATCGGCGATCTTGCCCTGCATGAGCTGAAAATCCCCGATCCGCTGGCCGAATTGCTTGCGCTCGGCCAGGTAGGGCATGATCTCATCCAGACAGGCCGCCATGATGCCGGTGCCGATGCCCGACAACACCACACGTTCGTAATCCAGCCCCGACATCAGCACGCGCACGCCCTTGCCTTCATCGCCCAGCACGTTCTCGAAAGGCACCTCGACATCCTCAAACACCAGTTCGGCGGTGTTGGAGCCGCGCATGCCCAGCTTGTCGAAATGGGGCGAGGTGGAGAACCCCTTCATGTCCCGTTCGACGATGAAGGCGGTGATGCCCTTGCTGCCGGCCTCGGGGTCGGTCTTGGCATAGACGATCAGGGTGTCGGCGTCGGGGCCGTTGGTGATCCAGTACTTGGTGCCGTTGAGGTTGTAGTACCCGTTGCGCTTTTCGGCGCGCAGCTTCATCCCCACCACATCCGATCCCGCGCCCGCCTCGGACATGGCCAGGGCGCCCACCTGTTCACCGCTCACCAGCCCAGGCAGGTATTTCGCCTTTTGCGCGTCACTCCCGTTCAGGGCCAACTGGTTGACGCAAAGGTTGGAATGCGCGCCATAGGACAGCGAAACCGAGGCCGAGGCGCGCGCGATCTCCTCGACCGCGATCACATGGGCCAGGTATCCCATGTCGGCGCCGCCGTATTCCTCGGGCACGGTGATGCCCAGCAGGCCCAGATCGCCCATTTCGCGCCACAGCGCGCGGGGAAAGTCGTTTTCGGCGTCGATCTGCGCCGCGAGGGGTTTCACCCTGTCCTGCGCCCAGCGGTGGGTCATGTCGCGCAGGGCCGCGATGTCTTCGCCGTGGTCGAAATTCATGGTTGCCGTAAACATCGCCGCCTCCCGGGGTTGCCTGATTGTCAGAGTGGCAGGATGGCCCGGCGCGTCAACCCTCGCGCGTATCCTCGGGCGGTTGATCGGCCTCGTCGAACAGGATGCGTTGCGCATCGCCTTCCAGGTCTTCGAACTGGTCGCCCTTCAGCGCCCAGATGAACCCGCCCAGCCAGATGCCCCCAAGAACCAGGGACACAGGCACGAGGATCACAAGAATGTTCATGTCCGCATCCGCAGGGCGTTCAGAAGAACGGTGATCGACGAGGTCGACATGGCCAGCGCCGCCATCAGCGGCGTGGCGAAACCGGCCAGCGCCAGCGGTACGGCGACAAGGTTGTAAAGACCGGCGGTGGCGAAATTCTGGACGATCCGCTTGCGGGCGCGGCGCGCCAGGTCCACCGCCTCGGGCAGGACCGACACATCGGGGTTCAGCAGCACCATGTCCGACACCACCCGCGCCGCGTCCATCGCGCTGGCCGGGGCCATCGACACGAAGGCGCTGGCCAGTGCGGGCGTATCGTTCAGCCCGTCTCCCACCATCAGCGCCCGGCGGCCCTGCGCGCGCAACCCGTCCAGCACGCGCACCTTGTCCTCGGGGCGCATGTCGGCCTGCGCCTGCGCGATTCCCGCGGCCAAGGCGATCTTGTCGGCCGCATGAGCCGTGTCGCCGGTCAGCAGCAGGGTGTCGATGCCCATGGCATGCAGGCCCGCCACCGCCTGCGCCACGCCCGGGCGCATCTGTTCACCGGTCTGCAGCGGATAGAGCCTGTCTCCGATCTTCAGCGTCGGGTTGGCCGTGCCCCCCAACCAGCCGCCCCGCCCCAGGGCCACCGGGCGGCCCTGCCAGGTGGCGCTTACGCCGTCGCCGCGATGCTCCTGCACCTCGGTCAGGTCCGCCGCCACGATGTCGGGCAACCCCGCCAGCAGACCACGCGCCACCGGATGATGAGAGGCCAGCGCCAGCGCCTTCAGCACGCCCATCCCCGCCGCATCCGGCCCCTGTTGCGGGATCGCGCGCCCGTCGGTCAGGGTGCCGGTCTTGTCGAAGACCACGCAATCGACCTCGGCCAGCCGCTCCAGCGCCGTCGCGTTCTTCAGCAGAACACCGCGCCTGAACAGCCGCCCCGAGGCGGCAGTGCTGACCGCAGGCACCGCCAGGCCAAGGGCACAGGGGCAGGTGATGATCAGAACCGCGATGGCGATGTTCAGCGACAGGCGCAGATCGCCACTGGCCCAGACCCAGCCGAGAAAGGCCAGCAGCGCCAGAAGATGAACGGCGGGCGCATAGATCGCGGCGGCCCGGTCGGCCAGGCCCGAATACTTGTTGCGCGCGGTTTCCGCCACTTCGACCAGGGCCGCCATGCGCCGCAGGGTCGTGTCGTCGCCCACCGCCGTCACGCGCATCTTGATGGCGCCGCTCAGGTTCACCTCGCCCGCGACAAGGGTATCGCCCGGCCCCGCCGCCATCGGCTGGCTTTCGCCGGTGACAAGGCCCCGGTCCAACGTCGTTTCGCCCCGGATCAAGACGCCGTCCAGCGGCACGCGCATGCCTGCGGGCACATGCAGCAGGTCGCCCACCTGCACCTGTGCCACCGGCACGGTTTCGGTGCCCCCCCGCGTGACCCTTTCGGCCCGCGACGGCTCAAGCGCGGCCAGTTCGCGCGCGGCCGAGCGCGCGGCGATCCGGGTGCGGTGATCGAGGTATCGGCCGATCAGCAGGAAGAAGGTCAGCGACAGCGCGGCGTCGAAATAGGCGTGCCGCCCGCTTTCCAACGTTTCATAAAGCGACATGCCACAGGCCAGGATCAGCGCCAGGGAAATCGGCACCTCCATGTTCAGCCGCCCCGCCCGCAGTGCCGCCCAGGCCGAGGAAAAGAACGGCCGTCCGGCATAGGCCACGGCCGGCAGCGCGATCATCGCCGAGATCCAGTGGAACATGTCGCGCGTCGCATCCGTCGCCCCCGACCAGACCGACACCGACAGCAGCATCACGTTCATCATGGCAAAACCCGCCACCCCGATGGCGATCAGCAGCGACCGGCCCGTCGCGTCGCCCTCGCCCCCCAGCGCGTCGGTATCCAGTTCCAGCGCGTCGTAGCCGGCGGCGCGGATGGCGGCCAGGCAGGGCTCGGCGCCCAGGCCCGGCACGGTTTCGATGCGCACCCGCTTCAGCCCCAGGTTCACCCGCGCCGAGATCACGCCATCCACCCGGCTGAGCGCGCGCTCGACGCCCGCCATGCAGGCCGCGCAATGGATCGTGGGCAGCGAGATCTGCACGCCCCCCTCGGGCGCGGCTCCGGTGGTATCGGGCATGGGGGGGCAGGCTGGGCAGGCAGCGGTCATTTCAGAACCTTCACCACGATACGTTGCTTGAATTCGGTGCCATCTTCGGCGCGCGCCACAAGGCGCAGGTTCCAGTTGCCGCGCCCAAGTTCGACATGGGACACGAAGCTGCGCCCGTCGAAATGGAACGCGGGCGTCTGATCCTGCGCGACACTGGTGGCCCGCCCCAGGGTGGCCGAGACGATTTCGGGCTGCACCGGCGAACCGTCCTTGTCGAAGGTCAGGAACAGCGACCCCTGGCGATCCAGCACCGCCGACACGTCCCAGCCCAGGGCCTCCTGGCTTGCCCGGTCGGCATCGAAGCTTTGCGAGGCGACGTAGGAATTCTGCACCTCGAGCCCCGGAAAGGTGGCGACCGCCTGGAAGGCCAGCGTCAGGTTCACCGCCACGATCACGGCGAACCCGCCACCGATGATGAACAGCACATGCCGCCCTGTCAGTTCCCTTGTCATCATTCGCCCTTTCCGTTGAAGGTGGTTTCCCGGCTGGCCCGCGCGCCGGTTTCGCTGTCTTCGACCCAGATCCGAAGGTCGGTCAGATCGCTGTTGGCCGGCACCGACCCCGGCGCCGCCACGACATAGACCCGCTGTTGCAGGGTTTCCTGCGCCGGGACGGTCACCGTGTCGTCGGCCCCTTCAAGGCTGATCGTCAGCGGCGCGTCCGAGGTGATCAGAAGGCGGAACTGGCGATCCTCGCCCGTCATGTTGCGCAGCCGCACGGCATAGGCATTGCGCACCGATCCGTCCGACAGGGTGATGAAGGTGGGGTTGCGCACCGGCTCCACCGTCAGCCCGATGTCGGATCGCACGAAAAGCGCCCAGATCAGCCCCACCCCGATCAGCGACCACAGCACGGAATAGACGATGGTGCGCGGCCGCAGGATATGCTTCCACAGCGGCTTTGGCGTCCAGTCGGTCGCGCGGCGGGTGACGACCGGCTGATCGCCCGCTTGCGGCACATCGGCCACCCGCCCGGCCACCGGCACCGTCGCCGTGGCGCCCCCTGCCGTGGCCTCGGTGCCCATGGGGCGGACAGCGGCCAGATCACCGGGCACCAGCGGCGGTTCGTCGTCCAGCGCAAGATAATCGATCAACCCGCGCGGCTTGCCGATCTTGGCCATCACGTCGTCGCAGGCGTCGATGCACAGGGCGCAGGTGATGCACTCCATCTGCTGACCGTCGCGAATGTCGATGCCCATGGGGCAGACGTTGACGCAGGCCATGCAATCGATGCAGTCGCCCATCTGCCCCGTGTCGTCCGAGGGCAGGTCCTTCTCGGCCACGCTGTAGGGTGTTGCCTGGCGCAGTTCGGCGGCGGCGCGCGCGCCCTTGCGGTGCTTGCCGCGCGGTTCGCCCCGCCAGTGGCGATAGCCGACGGTCAGGGTGCCGCTGTCCATCATCGCGCCCTGGATGCGCGGCCAGGGGCACATGTAGATGCAGACCTGTTCGCGCATGAAGCCACCGAAGATGAAGGTGGTCGCGGTAAGGATCGCGATGGTGGCATAGGCGACAGGGGCCGCGTTCAGCGTGAAGATGTCGCGCGCCAGGGTGGGCGCATCGGCGAAATAGAACACCCAGGCCCCCCCCGTGGCCACGGCGATCAGCAGCCAGACCGCCCATTTGGTGATGCGAAGGCGCCACTTGCGCGCGTCCCAATCAGCCTTCCACAGGCGGATGCGGGCGTTGCGGTCGCCCTCGATCCAGCGTTCCACCAGGATGAAAAGATCGGTCCAGACCGTCTGCGGGCAGGCATAGCCGCACCAGACCCGGCCCAGTGCCGAGGTGAACAGGAACAGACCCAGCCCCGCCATGATCAGCAGGCCGGCAACGAAATAGAATTCGTGCGGCCAGATCTCGATCCAGAAGAAATAGAAGCGCCGCCCGGCCAGATCGACCAGCACCGCCTGATCCGGGAGCGCGGGGCCGCGATCCCACCTGATCCAGGGGGTAAGGTAGTAGATTCCAAGGGTGACGATCATGATCCACCACTTGAACTTTCGGAAGAAGCCGTTGACGCGGCGCGGAAAAATGGGCTCGCGCGGCGCATAAAGCGGCGGTGGCGTATCTGATGCCATGACGTGACTCCGGTCCTGTTCGCGACAACACATTAAGCTGGCGGAAGCGGCGGGATATTGATGCAGATCAAAGGCGACATCACCGCGACACTTTGGCCTTCGCCCCGGCCCCCCGGCGCAGATGCGTGGGGGCCGTCAAACGGAAAAACACCCCCGCCCCTCCCCGAGTGCGAACAGGAAGAAGGGGCAGAGGTGCCAACCGCGGGCGTGGGGAACCCGCGGTGTCCCTTGGGCTATTCGCCGCCCCCCAGCTGGTGGACATAGGCGGCGACGGCGTTGATCTCGGCGTCGCTCAGGCGCGGGGTCCAAGGCGGCATGATGCCGAAGCGGGCGTTGCGGATGGTGTATTCCAGCGCCTCGGCGTCGCCACCGTAAAGCCAGATGGCATCGGTCAAGTTGGGTGCGCCCTGTTCGCGGTCGCCCGTGCCGTTTTCCCCGTGACAGGACGAACAGTTGTCAAGGTACAGTTCGGCCCCCTGCCCGGCCAGGGCGGCATCGTGATCCTGCCCGGAAATCTGCTGCACATGGGCCACCAGCGCGGCGATCTCCTCTTTCTCCAGCAATTCGCCGAAGGCGGGCATCTGCGACCAGCGGGCGTCGGGGTCGGCCTCGTTGCGGATGCCGTGGCGCACCGTATAGGCGATCGCCTCGATGTCGCCGCCCCAAAGCCAGTCGTCATCCAGCAGGTTGGGATAGCCCAACGCCCCCGCCGCGCCCGAGCCGTGACACTGGGAACAGTTGGTGCGGAACACCGCCGCCCCGCCCGCCGTGGCAAAGCGGTTCAACTCGGGGTCGGCTTCCAGCGTCGCGAGATCGACAGCAGCCAGTTGCGCCGTCAGTGCCGCGTTGGCCTCTTCGACGGCAGCGATGTTCTGCGCCACCTCGCCCCGGGTCGAATAGCCCAGAAGCCCCGATGTGGCGCCCTTGATCAGCGGCCAGGCGGGATAGGCGATGGTATATCCGATGGACCATACGATGGTGGCATAGAGCGTCCACAGCCACCAGCGCGGCAGGGGGTTGTTCAGCTCCTTGATGCCGTCCCATTCGTGGCCGGTGGTTTCGACACCGGTGATCTTGTCTGTTTCTTTCCTGCTCATTTCGCACCCCCGTTTCCAAGGCTTTCGGTGTCGTCGCGCAGGGGGATCTGCGAGATTTCGTCATGCATCCGGCGGCTGCCCGGTCGATAGGCCCAGAGGATCACCCCGAGGAAGAACAGGGTCATCGCCAGTAGGACCCAGCTGTCGGCCAGCGCGCGCAGAAAGGTATAGGTTTCCATTTCGCGGCCTCCTATCGGCTTGCGTCGGGGGTGAAGGTCGAGAAATCGACCAGCGTGCCCAGCATCTGGAGATAGGCGATCAGCGCGTCCATCTCGGTCAGTTGCGGCTGGCCGTCGAAGTTGCTGACCACCGCGCCGGGATAGCGTTCCAGCAACCCGTCATAGTCACCCTCGGGGTCGGCCTGAACGGAGAAATCGGCAGCGGCCAGTTCGATCATCTCGTCGGTATAGGGCACGCCGACGAAACGGTTGGTCGACAGCAGGTCGGCGGCATAGGTGCCCTCGATCGGCGTATCGGCCAGGAAGGCATATTTCGGCATGATCGATTCAGGCACCACCGATTGCGGGTCTTTCAGGTGATCGACGTGCCAGGCATCGGAATACCGCCCCCCCACGCGCGCCAGGTCGGGGCCCGTCCGCTTGCTGCCCCACTGGAACGGATGGTCGTACATCGATTCCGCTGCCAGCGAGTAGTGGCCATAGCGTTCGACCTCATCCCGCATGGGGCGGATCATCTGGCTGTGGCAAAGATAGCAGCCCTCGCGCACGTAGATGTCGCGCCCGGCCAGTTCCAGCGGCGAATAGGGTCGCATGCCTTCGACATCCTCGATGGTGTTCTCGAGGTAGAACAGCGGCGCGATTTCCACCACGCCCCCCACTGCCACCACCAGAAGCGAGGCAACCAGCAGCAGGGTGGGCGAACGTTCCAGGATCTGGTGACGGTTCAGGAACGCGGTCTGATGAGGCAGCTCGTTGGGGATCTCCTCGGGGAAATCGTCCAGGGTGCTGACCTTCGGATCCTTTTCCGCGCCGGTGATTTTGGGGTTCTTGGCCATGCTTTCGACCTCCTTATTCTGCCGGGACGCCGACGGGGGCTTTCACGCGAACGCCTCCCCGGATCGTCATCCACATGTTCCAGCCCATGATCAGACCGCCGGTCAGGTACATCACCCCACCGAGGCCCCGGACGACGTACATCGGGTATTTGGCGATGACGGTGTCGGCAAAGCTGTTGACCAGGAAACCCTGCGCATCGACTTCGCGCCACATCAGGCCTTCCATGATGCCGCTGACCCACATCGACGCCGCGTAGAGAACGATGCCGATGGTCGCGAGCCAGAAGTGCCAGTTGATCGCCGCCATGGAATACATCCGCTCACGCCCCCAGAGACGCGGGGTCAGGAAGTAAAGAGCGGCGAAGGTGATCATCCCGTTCCAGCCCAGGGCGCCGGAATGGACGTGCCCGATGGTCCAGTCGGTGTAGTGGGACAGCGAGTTCACGGCGCGGATCGACATCATCGGCCCTTCGAAGGTGGACATGCCGTAAAAGGCCAGCGCCGCCACCATCATGCGGATGATCGGATCGGTGCGCAGCTTGTCCCACGCGCCCTGAAGCGTCATCAGCCCGTTGATCATGCCCCCCCAGGACGGCATCCACAGGATGATCGAGAACACCATGCCCAGCGTCGCCGCCCAGTCGGGAAGTGCCGTGTAATGCAGGTGGTGCGGACCGGCCCAGATATAAAGGAAGATCAGCGCCCAGAAGTGGATGATCGACAGCTTGTAGGAATAGACGGGGCGGCCCGCCTGCTTGGGCACGAAGTAATACATCATCCCCAGGAAACCGGCGGTCAGGAAGAAGCCCACGGCGTTGTGGCCATACCACCACTGCACCATGGCATCCTGCACCCCCGCGAAGACCTGAACCGACTTGCTGCCGAAGATCGACACCGGGATCGACAGGTTGTTCACCACGTGCAGCATGGCCACGGTGATGATGAACCCGAGGTAGAACCAGTTGGCGACATAGATGTGCTTTTCGCGGCGGATGAACAGCGTGCCCATGAACACCGCCAGATAGGCCAGCCAGACCACCGTCAGCCAGAGATCGACGTACCATTCAGGCTCGGCGTATTCCTTGGACTGGGTCGAACCCAGCACATAACCGGTGGCCGCAAGAACGATGAACAGGTTGTAGCCCCAGAAGACGAACCAGGCCAGGTTGCCGCCCCAGAGGCGCGCGCCACAGGTGCGCTGCACCACGTAGAACGACGTGGCGATCAGGGCATTGCCCCCGAAGGCAAAGATCACCGCGCTGGTGTGCAGCGGGCGCAGCCGGCCGAAATTGGCATAGGGCTGGGCGAACTCGAGGTTCAGCGCGGGAAAGGCCAGCTGGAAGGCGATGAACGTTCCGGCCAGGAACCCGATGATTCCCCAAGCCGCAGTGGCCACCACGCCATAGCGGATGACGCCATCCATGTAGCCGCCGGAATCGGCCTGCGGCCTTTCGACGTCCACGCCCCGCAGGACCCAGACGAACATGCCCGCGGCGACCAGCATGATGATGATGGCATGAACCTGATAGGCCAGGTCCCGCCCGTAATTGGCGGCGATGGCGGCACAAAGCGCGATCCCCCCCAATGCGATGAGTTTGAATGTGTTGAACATGCGCTGTTCCCCGCTCTCGTCTTTCGTCGGGACGACACTCCGATCCCGATCCTGTTCATTGGGGTGATCTAGACTCGGGCGTTGCGGGCGCATTGATCTGGATCAATACTGGCCAAACTTGGTTGTGGCACCGATGCCGGAACAACCCGAAGGCACGGCGTCACCGCTGGCGCCGCATTCTCCTGATCCCGGAGGCACGACAATGAACTTCAGCACGATAACAACGCTCTTGCACAGCGAAACGCAGAACACCGATGTCCTCGAGGCCGCGATCGACCTGGCGCGCCGCCTGAACGCGCATCTCAGCGTGGTTCTGGTGGGGGTGAACGCCGTCGATCCCGGGCTGAGCTATGCCGGCATCAACACCACCCTGCTGACCACCGCGCTCAGCGATGCCGATACCTCGACCGCCGACATGGCCGCGGCCCTGGCCCGGCGCATGGCCCGCGAAGACGTGACATGGGACGACATCTCGATCGTCGCGCCCTCGGCCGGGCTTGGCTATGCCCTGGCCCAGCAGGCGCGGTTCTCGGATCTGACCATCCTGCCCCAGCCCTATGGCAAATGGCGCGGACAGGTGGATATCGCCGCCGCCGAAGCCGCCCTGCTGGACAGCGCCGCGCCGGTGCTGATCCTGCCCGAGGGCCAGACGACCCTGGCCGCGCCCGAACGGGTGTTGCTGGCCTGGGATCAGGGGGCGCCCGCGCTGGCCGCGGCCCGTGGCGCGCTGCCCTTCCTGCGCGAGGCGGAAGAGGTGGTCGTCTGCGTGATCGACCCGCCGTCCCAGGGCCCCGAACGGTCGGACCCGGGCGGCGCGCTGGCCGCCTTCCTGAACCGCCACGGCGCGAAGGTGCGCATCAACGTCCTGCCCTCGGCCGGAGAGCGCATCTCCGATGTCATCATGAACGAGGCCAAGGCCCAGGCCACCGACATGATCGTGATGGGGGGTTACGGCCGGTCGCGGATGCGGCAATACATCCTTGGCGGCACCACCCGCCGGATGCTGGAACAATGCCCGCTGCCGCTTTTCATGGCGCATTGACCTGGCGTGGCCCCGGCGCGTGGACGGGGCTCAGTGGCCGGGGGGCATCGCCGGATCGTCCCCCGCCTCGCGGCGCAGGCGGTTCATGTCAGGCACCGAAATCGCGCGGCTGCTGTCGACGTTGATGATGCCATCCGCCCTGAGCGCCGAAATCTGGCGGCTGACCGTTTCCAGCGTCAGCCCCAGGTAATTGCCCATCATCTCGCGCGTCAGGGGCAATTCGAAGGGCGCGGTCTTCGGCTGCCCCGTCACATGGGACCGGCGGGCGATCAGCGCCAGCAGGCTTGCGATCTTCTCGCGCGCGGTCTTGCGGCCCAGAAGCAGCATCCAGTCGCGCGATGCGTCAAGTTCGTCCAGCGCCATTTCAAGAAGCCGGTGCGCCAGGTTGGGCGTGGTCGCGATCAGCCGCTCGAAGGGGCGGCGGCGGAAACAGCACAGGGTCACGGCGGTGACGGCGTTCACGTCGAAGGGCGCGAATTCGCGCCCCGGACGGCCGATGAAATCGCTGCTCAGCAACAGGCCCACCATCTGCGTGCGCCCGTCCTCCATCGACTGGCTGATCGCCGCGACGCCACTGACGACCGAGGCCACATGCTCGGTCCGGTCGCCGCGCCAGACGATGGGCTGACCGGGGGCGAAGGTGCGATAGTACTTGATGCTTTCCAGCACCGAGAGTTCGTCGGGCGCGCATTGCGAACAGACAGCACGATGCCGGATCGGGCAAGCGCTGCACTTGCCGATCGTCTCGCTCAGGAGGCCACTGCCGTTCAGGTCCGGTGTGGCTCGGGAGAGGCTTCTGTCGTTCATGGCGCGAGACCTAGTGCCGGTGCGACCGGCGGGCAAGATGAAGCCAAAGCATATCAGGCCCTGACGGGCGGACAAAGTGCCACATCCCACCGCTTGACACCCGCCCGGTCAACCCGTTGTCTGGCGCCACCTCCACTTCCCCAGCCGGAACCACACCATGAGCCGCATTTCCGATCTGCGCGACAGCGCGACTTCCCTGTTCGAACGCGCCGTCGCCCAGGCCGATCCCGCCGCCGCCGTGATCCGCGAACTTGACCGCGCGCCCCTGCCCAAGGCAAGGGGGCGCACCATCCTGATCGCCATCGGCAAGGCCGCCCCCGCCATGATGCGCGCCGCGCTGACGCGGGTCACGGGGGCCCATGTGGCGCTTTGCGTGACCCACCACGAAAACGCCGCCGACTGTCCGGGCGCCACCGTCATGCGCGCGGGCCACCCGGTGCCCGACGCCGCCGGAGAGGCCGCGGGCCGCGCGGTGATCGACCTGCTGGAGCAGGCCGGGGAAGACGACCGGGTGATCGCGCTGATCTCGGGCGGAGGGTCGGCGCTGGTGCCCGCGCCCGCGCCGGGCCTGACGCTTGAGCACAAGATCACCCTCAACCGCGCCCTTCTGGCCAGCGGTCTGGACATCGTCGAAATGAACCTGGTGCGCCAACAGGTGTCGCGGCTGAAGGGCGGTGGCTTTGCCCGGCTGGCCGCGCCCGCCTCTGTCACCGGCTACCTTCTGTCCGACGTGATCGGGGACGACCTGCGCGCCATCGCCTCGGGGCCCACCGTGGCGCCCATCGGCACGCGCAGCCAGGCCGCCGAAACCCTGCGCCGCGCCGCGGTGTGGGACGATCTGCCCGCCGCCCTGCGCAGCCACCTTTCCGCCCCCGATGCCCCGACGCCACCGTTGCAGGCCACCAACCACCTTGTCGGGTCGAACGGCCAGTCGCTGCGCGCGGTGGCCGAAGCGGCGCGGCAGGACTTTGCCACCCGGATCGTGAGCGAAGGCCTGACCGGCGACGTGGGCGATGCCGCCCGCGCCATCCACGATGTCGCCCGCGCCCTGCCCGCCGATGCGCCGGCGACGGCGCTGCTCTGGGGTGGGGAAACCACGGTGAGGCTCGCGGGCGATGGCCTGGGCGGGCGCAACCAGGAACTGGCACTGCGCCTTGCCGCCCTGGGGAAGGAGACGCCCCTCAACCGGACCTGGGTGTTCCTTTCGGGCGGCACCGACGGGCGCGACGGCCCGACCGAGGCGGCAGGCGGGATCGTCGACAACGACAGCTGGTCCCGAATGGCCTCGGCGGGCGATCCGGCGGGCCTGTTGGCCAACAACGACAGCAACGCCGCGCTGGCCCTGTCGGGCGACCTGCTGATCACCGGGGCGACGGGCACCAACGTGGCCGACATCCAGATCCTGCTGTCGGTTCCCCGCTAGGGCCTCACTCCCCCTTCTGGAAGACGGCCAGCAGTTCGGCCACCGATACCGCGCCGGCATCAAGATGCCCCACGCCCGCCCCCTCGACATATCGGGCGCGGCCCTTCTGGGCCACCATGGCGCGGGTTGCCTCGGCGCCGCGGTGGGCGGCGCGGGCCGGATCGCGGGCGCCGATGGCGGGCAACAGGGCATCCAGCATCGTCTTGTCGCCCGCGCCCGCCATCCCCATCAGCGCGATCCGTTCGGTGGCCGATTGCAGCGCTTCGGCCAGGGGCAGTTCGCCGCGCGCCGCCTGGTCCAGCGCCCCGATGAGGACGGCGAAGAACGCCCCCGAGTCTCCCCCCGCCGCCGAGCGGAACGCCTTTTCGGGCTGTTCGGCCGTGGCGGCGGCAGCCAGTCCGCGCACCATCAGTGCGCCATGCCCGCCCCCGCCCGAGGCCAGGCTCAGCCCGTCAAGATGCTGTTCCAGCGCAAGGAACCGCTGGTAAGCGTCGGTCAGGAAAATGCTCATCCTCTCGCCCCCTGCAAGACAGTCGTGCGGTCCCCCCGGAAAAGCCGGGGCACCGGTGCGATGGTCCCTTGTCCGCGCTTCGCGCCCGGGGATCAAGCCGAAGGCAGGGATCAGACCGGACCGTCGGTGCCGTAATGGGCGACGATCGCGGCCATGTCCTCGGGCGGGGTGCCGGGGGCCAGCACGGTGCAGGTGTTGGGCACATGGACAAAGACCGAGCCGTCCGAAAAGAACGAATCCCGGGTCACCGGAATGATCCTGATTTGGGGGTGGCGATAGCTGGCGTAATCCGCGATGGCCAGCGGCGAACCCGCCCGAAGGCCCAGGTCAAGGATCACGATGTCGGGGCCGTAGCCCTGAAGGAAGGCAATCGCATCCTGCTGGCACGCGGTGATCGAAACCTGCGCCCCGCTGCGGCGCAGATAGCCCGCCCAAACCTCGGCAAGGGCCGGATTCTCTTCCACGATAAGAACGTGCATTCCGCCTCCTGCCCCGTCTTGTGGCGGCCAGTCTACCCAATCAGGAGGTTTCCAACCCAACCCTTAACGAAAGGTTAACGAAATCGCCAAGGGCCGGGCTTTCGCTTTGTGGTTGATAGATAGGCGAAATATCGCTTGCAGTCGTGGCCGATCCGGTAAAGTTTCGCCGCGATCCGTGCCATGGGTCAATGAAACGCTCCGCCCCAAGCAAGGCCCGACACCATGACCACCTGGATCACCATCTGCGATACCTGCAAACGCGACGGTTGGGACACCAGCGGCGCCGAAACCACCGATGGCGAAAGGCTCGCCGCCCTCATCGAATCCGAACCGCGCACCGGTGTGCGCACAAGGCGGGTTTCCTGCCTCATGGGCTGCACCCATGGCTGCAACGTCGCGGTGCAGGCGGCGGGCAAGCTTTGCTATACCCTGGGGCGGTTCGAACCCGATGCCGTCTCGGCCGCGGCCATCGCCGATTATGCCGCGCTGCATGCCGCCTCGGACAATGGCCAAGTGCCGTTCCGCCAGTGGCCGGTGGGGGTGAAGGGCCATTTCGTCACCCGCCATCCGCCCCTCCCGTCCGAGCCCGAATGACCGCCCCGCGCGATCACGGCGGCGCCCTGGATGCGGCCATCGCCCGCTGGGGTGGCACGCGCGCCGACTGGATCGACCTCTCCACCGGCATCAACCCGGTGCCCTACCCCCTGCCCCCGCTTGCGCCCGCCGACTGGTGCGCCCTGCCCGATGCCGAAGCGGCCCGCGCCCTCGACCAGGCCGCGCGCAGGGCCTGGTCGGTGCCCGAGGGGGCGGCGGTGCTGGCCGCGCCGGGGGCCTCGGCACTGATCGCCACGCTGCCCTTCTGCCTTGACGGCCAAAGCGTGCAGATCCGGCACGACACCTACAACGAACACGCCGCCGCCTTCCGCAACGCGGGCTGGACGGTGGAAACCGGGGGGGCCGATGCGCGGGTGATCGTGCATCCCAACAACCCCACGGGCGAATTCTGCGCCGCGCCACAGGCCGGCTTTACCGTGATCGACGAAAGCTTCTGCGACACGGCCCCACAGCGCAGCCACATCGCACAGGCCGGGCCGGGCTGTGTCATCCTCAAGAGCTTTGGCAAGTTCTGGGGGCTGGCCGGGCTGCGCCTGGGCTTTGCCATCGGCGATCCGCAGGTGATCGCGGCCATGCGCGCGCGGCTCGGGCCCTGGCCGGTGGCGGGGCCAGCCCTGCGCATCGGTGCGGCAGCGCTGGCCGATACCGCCTGGGCCGACACCACCCGCGCCCGCCTGACCGCCGATGCCGACCGGCTGGATCGGCTGGTGGCCAGGGCCGGCGCCGTCGTGCAGGGCGATTGCCCGCTGTTCCGGCTCTATACCGTGCCCGATGCCCGGGCCTGGCAGGGTGCATTCGCCCGGCACCATATCCTTACCCGCACCTTTCCCTATGCTCCGACCTGGCTGCGCCTTGGCCTGCCCGCGCCCGAACACTGGCCCCGGCTGCGGGCGGCCTGCGGGACGGTGGGTGGGGCGTCGGCGCAGCCGCGCGTCACCCCCCGGCCATGATCCTTCCCGTCGCCCTCCTGCTCGACGCCATCTTCGGCGAACCCGATTGGCTCTGGTCGCGCCTGCCCCATCCCGCCGTGCTCATGGGGCGCGCCGTGGGGCTGTGCGACCGGCACCTGAACCGGGGCGAGGCACGGCGCGCGCGCGGTATCCTCGCCCTGGCGCTGCTGATCGCACTGGCCCTGGCGGTCGCGGCGCTGCTGGCGGCGCTGCCCCTCGGCCCCCTGCCCGAAATGCTGGCCGCCGCCATCCTGCTGGCCCAGCGCAGCTTGGTCGATCACGTCGGCGCCGTGGCAAGGGCCCTGCGCCATTCTCCGGCCGAGGCGCGGCGCGCCGTCGCGCTGATCGTCAGCCGAGACACCTCGTCCATGGATGGCCCCGCCATCACGCGCAGCGCCATCGAATCCGCCTCCGAGAACCTGTCGGACGGGGTGATCGCCCCGGCCTTCTGGTTTGCCCTCGCCGGGCTGCCCGGCCTGCTGGTCTACAAGATCGTCAACACCGCCGACAGCATGATCGGCTATCGCACCCCCCGCCACGAGGCTTTCGGATGGGCCGCCGCCCGGTGCGACGACCTGCTCAACCTCGCGCCTGCCCGCCTGACCGCGCTGCTGATTGCGGCCACTTCGGGCCAGTTGCACCGCCTTGGCGAAATCCGCCGCGATGCCGCACGGCACAAATCGCCCAATGCCGGCTGGCCCGAGGCGGCCATGGCCCGCGCCCTGGGCATCGCCCTGGCCGGGCCGCGCAGCTACGATGGCCGGATGCAGCCCTTTCCCTTCGTCAACCCCGAGGGCAACCGCAGCCCCGGCGCCGCCGATATCGACGCCGCCATCGGGCTGATGTGGCGGGCCTGGGCCGCCTTCCTGATCTTGGCAACGGTGGTTGCGGTTGTCTGATCCGCCGCACCTGTTAACCTTTCGCCAAACCCGAACCGCATTCCCGGAAGGACCCCCAATGCGCCTGCCCCTCGCCACCCTGGCCACGCTTGCCCTTTCCGCCGGCATCGCCACGGCCCAGGCCGCCGTTCCCTGCGGCGGCAGCTTCGCCGATTTCCGCGAGAAGATGAAAGCCGAGGCAATCGCCCGCGGCCACGCCCCCGACGCCGTCGACAGCTTCTTCCGCAACACCCGGCAGGACGACAGCACCCTGCGCGCCGACCGCCGCCAGGGGGTGTTCCAACTGCCCTTCATCGAATTCGCCCGCCGGGTGATCAGCCAGAACCGGATCGACAACGGCCGCGCCAACCTGAACAAATGGTCCTCGGTCTTTGACCGGGTGCAGGCCGAATATGGCGTCAGCCCCGGCGTTCTGCTTTCCTTCTGGGCGCTTGAAACCGACTATGGCGCGGTGCAGGGCGATTTCAACACCGTCAATTCCCTGATGACCCTGGCCCACGATTGCCGCCGCCCCGACCTGTTCCGCCCCCAGGTCTTTGCCGCGCTTGAACTCTACGAAAAGGGCGCGCTCGATCCCACCACCACGACGGGCGCCTGGGCGGGCGAGATCGGCATGGTGCAGATGCTGCCCGAGGACATCCTGACCAACGGCGTCGACGGCGATGGCGACGGCAAGGTCAGCCTCAAGACTTCGCCCCCCGATGCCCTCCTGTCGGGCGCCTCGATGCTGAAATCGCTGGGCTGGCGGGCGAACGAACCCTGGCTGCATGAAATCACTGTCCCCGAGGGGCTCGACTGGGCGCAGACCGGGCTGAACCATCCGAAAACCGTGGCCGAATGGCGCGCCCTGGGGATCGCCCCGCGCAATGGCGCGCTGGGGGATGATGCGCTCATGGCCTCGGTCCTGCTGCCCCAGGGGCGCAGGGGGCCGGCCTTCCTGGCCTACCCGAACTTCAACGTCTATTTCGAGTGGAACCAAAGCTTCGTCTATGTGACCACCGCCGCCTACTTTGCCACCCGGCTGGAAGGGGCCAAGGTCTTCGACTCCGGTTCCCCCGAACCCGGCCTGGACGACGCACAGATGAAGCGGCTCCAGGAAAAGCTGGTGGCGCGCGGCCACGACGTGGGGGGCATCGACGGCATTCTCGGCGAAAAGACCCGCGAGGCCGTGCAGGTCGAACAGCAGCGCCTCGGCCTGCCCGCCGATGCCTGGCCCACGGCCGAGCTTGTCAACCGGCTCTGATCCTGCGGGACGGTGGGTGGGGCGTCGGCGCAGCCGCGCGTCACCCCCGGCCCGCCCTCAGACCCCCAGCTGGTTTTCCCAGATCACGATCAACTGCCGCCAGAGGTCCAGGTAGGTGGCAAAGGTTTCGGGCCCCATGCCATCGTCGCGCATCAGCAGGTCCATCTGCATGCGCGGGTTGCCCTCTTCGTTCAGCCAGGCGCGGATATACCGGAACCGCGCGTTGAAATCGTTGATCTCGGCCGCATCGATGGGCCGGTTCAGAAGATAGCCGCTGTGAAACTGCACGCCCTTGCAGTTCACGCCGCCCTGACAGTCCAGGAAATAGACCCAGTAATCGGTCCGCGAAATCCGCCCGGTAATCATCGGGTTTCCGGCATTGTCGGTCGTCAGCTTCGCCTGATAGCCCTCGGTCAGCATGGCATCCCGCACCGCCACCGGGTCCGCGGCCAGCAATCCCTGGCGCAGGGCGCCCTCGGGCACCTTGGGCGGCTGGGGCGCCGCCGCCTGCCCCGGGTCGGTGGCGGGGCGGCTGCCCGCGCCCTTGCTGATCCCCTGCGCCGAGGCCGCGGCCCCCATTCCCAACCCGACGGCACAAGCGATGGCCAGTAGTCCCTTCATGATCTTGCCCTCCCACTCTGATCCGCAATCCTAGCCTCCGGTGCTGCCGCAACGTCAAGCAATTCCGCATCCGGGCAGCAGGCGTGACGCATACTGTCATGAACCGCAGCCGCTTCCGGCGAAGCCTGCGCGAAAATTTGCCGCTTTCCCGGAACAAAGCCGCCGGCCAGCCATTGTGACGACATACAGCGGGGCATGTCCCCGCAAGGAATAAAAGGAAACACCGACATGAAACCGATCATGACCACGACCGCACTTGTCGCCCTTCTTGCCACCCCTGCCTTGGCGCAGGACAACATGGCCGATACCCCCTTCTACACCGCCGGTGGCGAAGAGGCTGCCGTCGGACATTTCGACCTGCGCGCTTCCGATCTGATCGGCATGCGCCTCTACACCTCGGAAACCGAATATGGCGAAGAAGAAGCCATGGATGTTTCCGAAGACTGGAACGACGTTGGTGAAATCAGCGACATCATCCTGGCCCGCGACGGTAGCAGCGAAGGTGTCCTGCTCGACATCGGCGGCTTCCTCGGCATCGGCGAACGCACCGTGGCCGTGACCATGGACAAGCTGAACTTCGTGCGCGACGGAGATGATGCCGGCGACTATTTCATCGTCGTCACCGCCTCGCAGGCGCAACTGGACAGCGCCCCCGAGTTCGACGAGGAGAGCCTTGACGGCTGGCGCATGGGCACCGCGATGGACCCGGCCCCGGCTGAAAAGACCGCCGCCGCCGGCGCCCCCGAAGCGCTTGACGACATGGATCAGCGCGTCGCCCTGGCCGCCGACGAAGTGAACAGCGAAGAGCTGATCGGCGCCCGCGTCTACGACGCCAACGACGAATGGATCGGCGAAGTCTCCGAGCTTCTGATTTCGGACGACGGCAAGATCAACGAGGTCGTGCTGGACATCGGCGGCTTCCTCGGGATGGGCGAGCACCAGGTCGCCATGAAGATGGACGAGTTGAAGCTGATGCACCCCGAAGGTGACATGGACGACGTGACCGTCCATGCGGCCGTGAAGGGCGAGATGCTGAATGACCTGCCCGAATGGGAAGGCAAGGACAAGTAAGGCGTCAGCCGCTTATCCACCGACGAACAGGAAGGGCCGGTGCGATCGCACCGGCCCTTTTTTCGTGCCGCGCCCCAGTTGCGGGTGGGTCAGGCCACCATCGCTTCGGCCTTCTTCAGGTCGACCGAGACAAGCTGGCTCACCCCCTGTTCGCCCATGGTCACCCCGAACAGGCGATCCATGCGCGCCATGGTCACGCCGTGGTGGGTGATGATCAGGAACCGCGTGTCGGTCTGGCGTGTCATCTCGTCCAGCAGATCGCAGAACCGGGTCACGTTGGCATCGTCCAGGGGCGCGTCCACCTCGTCCAGCACGCAGATCGGCGCGGGGTTGGCCAGGAACACCGCGAAGATCAGCGCCATTGCCGTCAGGGTCTGCTCGCCCCCCGACAGAAGCGACAGCGTCGACAGCTTCTTGCCCGGCGGCTGGCACATGATCTCAAGCCCGGCATCCAGCGGATCGTCGGATTCCACCAGTTCCAGCCGCGCATCGCCGCCCCCGAACAGGTGGGTGAACAGCTGGGCGAAGTTGCTGTTCACCTCTTCGAAGGCGGTCAGCAAGCGCTCGCGCCCCTCGCGGTTCAGCCCGGCGATGCCGGTGCGCAGAGCCTTGATCGCCTCTTCCAGGTCGGCCTTCTCGCGCACCAGAAGGTCGTGTTCCTCCTGCACCTCGCGGGCGTCCTCCTCGGCGCGCAGGTTCACTGCCCCCAGGGAATCGCGCTGGCGTTTCAGGCGGTTGACCTCGGCCTCGATCTTTTCGGCGGGGGGCATCGCATCGGGATCGGCGCCCAGGGTATCCAGAAGAACCTCGGGCGTCACCTCCAGCGCCTCGTCGATCCGGGCGGCGGCCTGGGCGACGGTGGCGGCGGCGGCCTCGGCCCGCGCTTCCGAGGCGGCGCGGGCTTCGCGCGCCTCGCCGGCCTGGCGTTCGGCGTCGCGGGCGGCGATCACCGCGGCGCGTTGCGCGGTCTCCCCCGCCGCCAGCGCCTCGCCCGCCGCGGCCTTGCGGGCGGTGGCGGTTTCGAACCCGCGGTCAAGCTCGCCACGCTTGGCGGCAATCTCGTCGGGCGCGCTGCTGGCGGCCTTCAATTCTTCGCGCGAGGTTTCCAGCCGCGATTCAAGCTCGGCCATCCGCTTGCCCGCTGTGTCCAGACGACCGCGCCAGCCGGTCAGTTCCTTGTCCACCGCCTGGGCGCGACGGCTGCGCGCCTCGCCCGCGCGCCGCGCCTCGTCATGAGCCGAACGACGCTGCATCATGGTCATCCGCGAGGCTTCGACCGTCAGCTTGATGTCATCCACCTGGGCGCGCAGTGCCGACAGGTCGGGCAGTTCGGCCAGGGCGGCCTCGGCCTCTTTCAGGCGCTTGCGGGCGCCCATCGCCTCTTCCTCGTGGCGCGACACGGCCAGCCGGGCGCTTTCCAGCTTGCCATCGGCGATGTTGCGATCGGCCTCGAGACGCGACAGCGCGCGGGTGGTTTCCGCCACCTGCCGGTCGGCATCGCGCCGGGCCTCGCGGGCGTCGCGGTCGGCGCGGGTCAGGTCCTCAAGCCGCTGTTTCAGCATGTCATGGGCACTGGACGCGCCCTCGGCCCGGGCGCCGACGCGCTCCATCTCTTGTTTCAGGGCTTCCAGGCGGTTCATCTGCTGCAACCGCAGCGCCGCCGCCGATGGCGCATCCTCGGCCCCGGCGCGAAACCCGTCCCAGCGCCACAGATCGCCCTCGACGCTGACCAGCCGCTGACCGGGCAGCAGCGTGCCCTGCATCTGCGCCCCTTCTTCGCGGGCAACAACGCCGATCTGGCCAATCCGCCGGATCAGGACATCGGGCACCTGCACATGATCGGCCAGCGACGCGATGCCTTCGGGCAGCGGCTGCGCCACGCCGTAACCGGGCAGCGGCGCCCAACCCGACACGCCCGCAACGCCGATGGCGGGGGCACGCAGATCGTCGGCAAGGGCGGCACCCAGTGCCTTTTCGTACCCCGGCGCCACCGAAAGCAGGTCCATCACCTGGCCGTCCTCGGCGGTGTCGCGGGCCACTAGTTTGGCCAGGGCCGCGGCCTCGGCGCGCAGGGCGCCCAGCTCGCCCTCGGCGGCGCTGCGCTCGGCGCGGGCCTCGGCCTCGCGCGATTGGGCATCGCTGCGCGCCTCGTCCGCCGCGATCAGTTCGGCCTCGACCCGGGCCGAGAGTTCGGTGGCGGCCTGTTGCGCGGCGGCGGCGGTGTCATAATCGGCCCCGGCACGCTCCAGCGCGGCCTCGGCGGCGGCCACGGCGGCGCGGGCGCTTTCGGCCTCGCGCATGGCACGGTCGCGGGTGCGCACCGAATCCTCGACCAGACGCTGCGCCGACTGGTAGCGCGCCGATAGCCGCGCCACCTCTTCGCTCTGCTCGGAGAGCGCCGCCTCGCGCGTGGCAAGATGGTTCGTCGCCTCGCGCGCCGCTTCGGCGGCCCTTGCCAGCGCCTCGTCCTGGCCGCGCATCGCGGCGGCCAGCGATGCAGCCTCTTTTTCAAGGCGGGCGATGGTCTCACCGGCATCGCTGTTCAGGGTCTCTTCACGCTCGGCGTCATGCTCAAGCTGCGAGATGCGCTTTTGCAGCGTCTCGATCTGGCTGCGCGCGCGGGTCTCGCTTTCGCTCAGGGCCTCGCGCTCAACGGTCAGGCGTTGCAGCACGGCGCTGGCGATCGCCTCTTCCTCGCGCAGGGGCGGCAGGGCGGCGTCGGCCTCATCGCGGGCCTCTTCGGCGGCGCGGGCGACCCTTTCAGCCTCGCGCGCGGCGGCGATGCGGGTGCGCAACCCTTCCTCTTCGGTCTTTCGAACCTCATCGGCCTCGCGCCAGCGGCGGTACAGCAACAGACCCTCGGCCTGGCGCAGATCGCCGCCGATCTCGCGATAGCGCGCCGCCTGACGGGCCTGGCGGGCCAGTTGCGACAGCTGCGCGGCAAGCGCCTCGACCACGTCATCGACCCGCAAGAGGTTGGCCTCGGCCGCCTTCAGCTTCAGCTCGGCCTCGTGGCGGCGCTGGTAGAGCCCGGAAATGCCGGCGGCCTCTTCCAGGATGCGGCGGCGCGACTTCGGCTTGGCGTTGATGAGTTCGGAAATCTGCCCCTGGCGCACCAGCGCGGGCGAATGCGCCCCGGTCGAGGCATCGGCGAACAGCATCTGGATGTCGCGGGCGCGCACCTCCTTGCTGTTGGCCTTGTAGGCCGAACCGGCATCGCGGGTGATGCGGCGCGTCACCTCCAGCACGTCATCGTCGTTGAACCCGGTGGGCGCACGGCGTTCCGAGTTGTCGAGATGCAGCGCGACCTCGGCGAAATTGCGCGCCGGGCGCGTCGAGGTGCCGGCAAAGATCACGTCCTCCATCCCGCCGCCGCGCATGGCCGAGGCGCGGTTTTCCCCCATGACCCAGCGCAGCGCCTCAAGCAGGTTGGATTTGCCGCAGCCATTGGGCCCGACAACACCGGTCAGCCCGTCAGAGATGACAAGATCGGTCGGATCGACGAAGGATTTGAAACCGTTCAGTTTCAGACGGGTGAAGCGCAAGAAGTAACCTCTCGAATCGGCCCGCGCATCCTGAACCAACGCCCCCCAGAGTCAACGCGCCGCGCAGCATGTCGCAAGGGCGCCCGGGTTCTCCACCAGATATCGCGCCGTCGGCTGCGCCCTGGCGGCGGGGCGTGGCGGGCCCGGGCGATGCCATGTCGCAATCGGCCTTGACCCGGGCCACACGGGCGCGCCAAATGGGGCGGCATGGTGCCCTGATCCCGTGACCCACACGGAGGGCATAATCGGGAATGTGGAACGGGTGACCCAATTCGGGGCCCGCCACCACAGCCGCCCCCGCGACTGTCCGCGGCGAGCCTGCGCTGAGAATGCCACTGGAGCGATCCGGGAAGGCCAGCGCAAGTGACGACCCGCCAGCCAGGAGACCGGCCATGCGTCGATGAAACCCTCCCGTCGGGTGTGACGGGCCAAGGAGAACACGCATATGACCACACAGACCCAGACCCTGCCGCGCGTCCAGTCGACCAGCCCCGCCGCGATTGTCTTCGCGGTGATCGCCGGCGTCCTTCTGATCGGTGCCTCGGGGCTTGCCCAGGCCAGCATCATGCATGATGCCGCCCACGATCAGCGCCACGCCATGGCCTTTCCCTGCCACTGAGCCAGGGCTGAAATCATGTTCAGGACAGTACTGACCAGCGCGGTCTTCGCTGGGCTGGGAGCGGGGCTGTGCGCCGCGCTTTTCCAGTTCCAGTTCGTGATTCCCCTGCTTCTTGAGGGGGAATTGTATGAAACCGGGGCGCGGGTGCATTTCGCCGTCGAGGGCAGCACCCAGAGCCTGTCACAGACGCCGCCCCTTGGAACCGACTGGGCGCGCCATGGCATGACCGTGGCGTTCAACTTTGTCTCCTACACCGGGTTCGCCTTCCTGCTGCTGGCGGGGATGTCGCTGGCGGCGCTGCGCGGCCATCCGATCACCCCGCGTTCGGGGCTGGTCTGGGGGCTGTGCGGTTTCCTGGCGGTGCAGTTGGCGCCGGCCTTCGGACTGCCGCCCGAACTGCCCGGCACCATCGCGGCCGAAGTCGTGCCGCGTCAGATATGGTGGGCCGGAACGATCCTGGCCAGCGGCGCGGGAATCGCGCTGATCGCCTTCGGCAACTCGTTGCTGCCGTTGGCGGGGGCCGTGCTGATCGCCGTGCCGCACCTGGTGGGCGCGCCGGTGCTGGACACCTATTTCGGCATCGCCCCGCCCGAACTGTCGGCCCTTTTCGCCACCCGCAGCCTTGGCGCGGCGGCTGTCGGTTGGACGATCCTGGGCTATCTGGCCGGGTTCTTCCACAGCCGCCTTGCCGAAGAGGGCGACGCGGCCACCGCATGAGCGATCACGCAGGCACCCGGCCCTTGAGGCACAGGCGCAGCCGCCCCGCGCGGCGTGCATCCTCGATCCATCCATCGGGGGCCTGCGCGTACAGTTCGGCAAACCCGTGGATGTCGGCGCAATCGCCGGCATTCACCCCGGAAAACAGGTATGTCGCCTTGCCCGGCGACCGAAACGCCAGGCTGACCGGTTCGCCGCACATCGTCATGCAATCGACCTGCCGCAGGGCGTACCCCCCCGGCACCCCAAGCGCGTCGATCAGGGCCGCACCCAGCGCCCGCCCTCCGGCCTGACAGGACCGACATATCAAAATCTCATGGCTCATCGCCCGCGCCTATGCCAGGCCCGCCCGTCGATCAAGCCCCGCAAACAGGATAGACCATGCCCGCAAAGATCCCCGCCACCGTCGTCACCGGTTTTCTCGGTTCCGGCAAGACGACGCTGATCCGCCACATGCTGCAGAACGCCGAAGGCCGTCGCATCGCCCTCATCATCAACGAATTCGGAGACCTCGGCGTGGATGGCGACATCCTGAAGGGCTGCGGCGATGAAACCTGCACCGACGACGACGTGATGGAACTGTCCAACGGCTGCATCTGCTGCACCGTGGCCGAGGATTTCATCCCCACCATGGAAAAGCTGCTGGACCGGCCCAATCCGCCCGACCACATCGTGATCGAAACCAGCGGCCTTGCCCTGCCCCAGCCCCTGGTGCGCGCCTTCAACTGGCCCGGCATTTCCACCCGCGTCACGGTTGACGGCGTGGTGACGGTGGTCGATGGCAAGGCGGTCAGCCTGGGCCAGTTTGCCCACAACGTCGCCGCCGTGGACGCCCAGCGCGCCATGGATGAAAACCTTGATCACGAAACGCCGCTGTCCGAACTCTTCGAGGATCAGATCGCCTGCGCCGACATGATCGTGGTGAACAAGGCCGATCTTCTGGGCGCCGACGCGGCCGCTGCCCTGGCCGCCCGCCTGAAATCCGATAGCCGCGACGGCGTGCAGGTGGTGACCGCCACCATGGGCGCCCTGCCCGTCGGGGTACTGCTGGGCCAGAACGCCGCCGCGGAATCCTCGCTCGATCAACGCCACGAGGTGCACCACCACCATCACCACGACGACGAGGATGGCGAAGATCACGACCACGAGCATGAACACGGCCACGACGAATTCGAATCCTTCGTCCTCAACCTGCCCGAACTGACCGATCCGGCGGCCTTCTCGGCCCGTGTCGTCGACACGATCAAGGCCCATGACATCCTGCGGCTCAAGGGTTTTGCCGCCGTTCAGGGCAAACCCATGCGCCTGACGCTTCAGGCGGTCGGCCCCCGCATCGACACCTATTTCGACCGCCCCATCGCGGCGAACGAAACCCGCGAAACCCGCCTTGTGGTGATCGGTCAGGCCGGGCTGGACCGCGCGGCCATCGAAAAGGCGCTGGCGTGACCCTCATCGTCGAACCGGGCGACCCCACGGCGCCCGGCGCCGCCGCCCTTCTCCGCGCCAGCCACGCGCTGATGGAGGCGTCGTTCCCCCCCGAGGAGAACCACTATCTCTCGCTCGACGCGCTGAAGGCGCCCCATATCGCCTTTTTCATCGCCCGCGAGGGCAGCGAAACCCTGGGCACCGGGGCGCTGGCGCAGATGGAGGGCTACGGCGAGGTGAAATCCATGTTCACCGCCGAAGCCGCCCGTGGGCGCGGCGTGGCCGATGCCCTGCTGCGCCAGATCGAGGACCACGCCCGCGCGCTGGGTCTGCCCCTGCTGCGGCTGGAAACCGGCAACTCCCTGCTGGCCGCACACCGTCTCTACGCGCGCCACGGCTTCGCGCCCCGTGGCCCCTTCGGCGATTACACCGCCAACAAGACCAGCGTTTTCATGGAAAAACCGCTGAACTGAAAGGCCCGCCATGCATCTTCTTGCCGCCACCCCCGGCACCGTCGACGACGGCACCGAACCCGTCGATCTGGGCCAGACCCCCGCCGACATCGTGGTGATATCCGCCGCCGATACCGAACTGGCCGCCCTCTCCGAGGCGCGCGCCGAACTGCCCGATCCGCCCGGCCTGCGCCTGGCCAACCTCACCCACCTGGTGCACCCGATGTCGGTGGACCTGCATCTTGATGACTGCGCGACGAAATCGCGGCTGGTGATCGCCCGGCTTCTGGGGGGCGCGGGATACTGGAAATACGGCTTTGCCCAATATGCCGCCCGGCTGCACGCCGCCGGCGTGCCCTTCGCCGCCCTGCCCGGCGACGACAAGCCCGACGCCGAGATCCGCGCCCTTTCCACGGTCAGCGATGAGGATTACGACGCGCTCTGGTCCTATTTCGTCGAAGGCGGCCCGGCCAATGCCGCCAACTTGCTGCGCTATGGTCGCGCCATGCTCGACGCGCCCGCCACCCGCAAGGACATTCCCGCCGCGGCGCCCCTGCTGCGGGCCGGGGCCTATTGGCCCGGCAGCGGGCCGACATCGCTGGACGACATCCGAAACCACTGGCGCGACGGCGCACCCACCGTGCCCATCGTCTTCTACCGCGCCTTGGTGCAGGGAGCCGGGCTGCACCCCATCAACCGCCTTACCCGCGCGTTGCTGCGCGCCGGGATGAACCCGCTGCCCATCTTCGTTGCATCGCTGAAGGATCCCGTCTCGGCGGCCACGCTCGACCATCTGTTCACCGAAACCGCGCCCCAGGTGATCCTGAACACCACCGCCTTCGCCACCGGCTCGCCCCACCAGGGCGACGGGCAGACGGCCAATCCGCTGGCCATGACCTCGGCCAATGGGGCGCCGGTCTTCCAGGTCGTCCTGGCCTCGGGCACCGAAGACGCCTGGGCCAAAGGCACCACCGGCCTTTCGGGGCGCGACATCGCCATGAACGTCGCCCTCCCCGAGGTCGACGGCCGCATCCTGTCGCGCGCCATCTCGTTCAAGGGCGAGGCCTATTTCGACGAATCCACCCAATGCCCCATCGCCACCTACCGCGCCAACGGTGAACGGATCGATTTCGTCGCACACCTGGCCAGGAACTGGGCCAACCTGCGCACCACCGCAATTGCTGACCGCAAGGTCGCACTGATCCTCGCCAACTATCCCAACAAGGACGGACGCCTCGCCAATGGCGTCGGCCTCGACACGCCGGCGGCGACGGTCCATGTCCTCTCGCTGCTGGCCGCCCGGGGCTATGGCGTCGAAAACACCCCGCCCGACAGCGACGCGCTGATGCAGCACCTGCTCGCCGGGCCCACCAACTGGCTCACCGACCGCGCCGAGAGGGAGGGCGGCGAAACCCTGCCCCTGGCCACCTACCGCGACCATTACGCAAAGCTCCCCCTCGCCCTGCGCGACCAGGTCGAATCCCGCTGGGGCCCGCCCGAGGACGACCCCTTTCTCGCCCCCATCTTTGGTCCTGAAATATCCCCCCCGGAGGGTCGGCCAGCCACGGGCGCAGGTTTCAAGCTCAGCATCCACCGCTTCGGCAATGCCGTCGTCGCCCTGCAACCGGCCCGCGGCTACAACATCGACCCGACGGAAACCTACCATTCCCCCGATCTCGTCCCGCCCCACAACTATCTCGCCTTCTACATCTGGCTGCGCGAGCACTGGGGCGCCCATGCGCTGGTTCACATGGGCAAGCATGGCAACCTCGAATGGCTGCCGGGCAAATCCCTTGCGCTGTCCGATGAATGTTTCCCCGAGGCAGCACTTGGCCCCGTGCCCCATATCTATCCCTTCATCGTCAACGACCCCGGCGAAGGCACCCAGGCCAAGCGCCGCGCCCAGGCGGTGATCGTCGATCACCTGACCCCGCCCCTGACCCGCGCCGAAACCTATGGGCCTCTGCGCGATCTCGAAGCGCTGGTCGATGAATATTACGAAGCCGCGGGCGTCGATCCCCGCCGCATCACCCACCTGCGCCGCGAAATCCTGTCGCTGACGGCAACCTCGGGGCTCGATCAGGACGCGCAGTTCACCGGCGACGCCGACAGCGACCTGGCAAAGCTCGACGCCTATCTTTGCGAGTTGAAAGAGGCGCAGATCCGTGACGGGCTGCACGTCTTTGGCCAGTCGCCCGAAGGCCCCCTGCTGCGCGACCTTGCCATCGCCCTGGCCCGCATCCCGCGCGCAGATGGCAAGGGAAAGAACGCCTCGCTGCTGCGCGCCATGGCCGATGACCTTGCCCTCGGTTTCGATCCGCTGGATTGCGACATGGCCGCCCCCTGGACCGGCCCCCGCCCCGAGGTGCTGGCCCTCTCCACCGATCCCTGGCGCAATACCGGTGACACTGTCGAACGTCTGGAGCTTCTGGCGCAAAACCTCTGGGACGGTGAGCTGGGGTTGCCGGAATCGCGCCATCGGTCCGAGCGATCCCGGCACCGCGACAGCCGCGCACCTTCCCCCGGCCCCGCCACAGACGCCGTACTGGCGGAACTGGAAACGATCACCCATACCGTCACCCGCTGCGGCCCCGCCGAAGGCGCGGCCCTAATGCGCGCACTGGAAGGCCGCGCCATTCCCCCCGGCCCCTCGGGCGCCCCCACCCGCGGCCGGCTCGATACCCTGCCCACAGGGCGCAACTTCTTCAGCGTCGACAGCCGCGCCGTGCCCACCCCCACCGCCTGGGCGCTGGGATGGAAATCGGCCAACCTGCTGATCGAAAAGCACCTTCAGGATCACGGCGACTGGCCGCGCAGCCTGCTGCTCACCGCCTGGGGGACGGCCAACATGCGCACGGGGGGTGATGACATCGCCCAGGCCCTTGCGCTCATGGGGGTAAAACCCACCTGGGATGCCGCCAACCGGCGCGTCACCGGATTCGAGGTTCTGCCCGCCGAAACCCTCGCCCGCCCCCGGGTCGATGTCACCCTGCGCATCTCGGGATTCTTCCGCGACGCCTTCCCGCAACTGATCGACCTGGTCGACAGCGCCGCCCGCGCCGTCATGGCCCTCGACGAACCCGAAGGGATCAACCCCGCCGCCCACCGCGCGCGATCCGAAAACAGCACCTCCCGCGTCTTCGGCTCCAAACCCGGTGCCTATGGTGCAGGCCTGCAGGCCATGATCGACGAAAAGCTCTGGGGCAACACCGCCGACCTTGCCGACGCCTACCTGGCCTGGGGCAGCTACGCCTATGGCCAGGGCGATGAGGGACGCCAGGACCGAAGAGCCTTCGAAGCCCGCCTGACCCAGGCCGAGGCGATCGTCCAGAACCAGGACAACCGCGAACACGACCTGCTGGATTCCGACGACTACTACCAGTTCGAAGGCGGTGCCGCGGCGGCGGTGCAAACCCTGCAGGGACGCCAGCGCCCGATCTATCACAACGACCATTCCCGCCCCGAACGGCCGGTGATCCGCACGCTGGAGGATGAAATCGGGCGGGTCATGCGCTCGCGCGTGGTGAATCCCAAGTGGATCGACGGGGTGAAACGCCACGGCTACAAAGGTGCGTTCGAAATCGCCGCGACGGTGGATTACATGTTCGCCTTCGCCGCCACCACCGGCGCGGTGAAATCACACCATTTCGACCTGGTCCATGCCGCCTTTCTGGAAGACGACGAGACCCGCACCTTCCTGGCCGAGCACAACGCCCCCGCCCTGCGCGAGATTGCCGAACGCCTGAACGAGGCGATGGAACGCGGCCTCTGGACGCCGAAATCAAACTCGGCCCCCGCCCTGATCGACAGGCTGCGCCAATGACACCGCGCCGGATGGCCCCCGACGATCCGGCCCTCGACGCCACCCTGGCATTGGTCCAGGCCGCATTCGCCCCGATGCAGGGCCGGATCGATCCGCCCTCGTCGATCCAGGATCTTACCCGTGCGCGGTTGTCGGCCCATGCAGCTGAAGGCGCGCTCTGGGTGATCGGAACGCCACCCCTCGGCGCGCTCATCGCATCGCCGCAACAGGACGCCCTCTATCTGGGCAAGATCGCCGTCGCCCCCGCGGCCCGCCGCAGCGGTCTGGCCCGGCAGTTGATCGAGGCGATGGTCCGCCACGCCCGCGACAACGGTTTTTCGCGCCTGCGCCTGCAAACGCGGGTCGAGCTTGTGGAAAATCACGCCACCTTCGCCGCGCTGGGTTTCGTCGAAACCGCGCGCACCACGCACCCGGGCTTTGCGCGCCCGACCTCCATCACCATGGAACGCCCGGTATCCTAGCCACAGTCAAGACGAGCGCGCACGATGGCCTGATCGCCGCTCAGCCCGTTCTTCGCGATCCCGCAGCCCGAGGCCCGGCGAATCGCCTCTTCGCCCCGCGCCAGGATGTCGGGTTTCGCGGGCCACCTTTCGCGGCTGACGCGCATCGCTTCGGCACGGTCGCCGCGCACCCTGACACTGAAGGTTGACGGGCCAACGGTGACGCTTTGCGCCGGCACGCCCTGAAAGGCGATACTGGGGCTGTCGCAACCGGCAAGGGCCAGGGCGCAGACTGACAGGGCAAGGGCGGCAAGCTGTTTCATGCCCCCTTTCCACCACGCCGAGGTTAAGAAACCGTTAAGGACATTTCGGCCACAACGGCCTGAAATAAAAAGACTTGCCCGCGTTCACCACTTGTTAACCGACGCCGGTTCATATGCTAGGCGGGCCTGAACAACGGAGACCCCACATCATGCGTCGCGCCCTTATTGCCCTTGCCCTTCTGTCCCTCGCCGCCTGCGAAGCGGCGGATGTCACCACCCCGCCGATCATGGTCACACCCAAGAACCCGGCCGGCGCTGTCGGGATCGATGTCTATGCCCGCGACCGGGCCCGCGGCAATCCGGTGCCCCGCTTCCGTGGTCAGGAAACCGTCAATGTCCGCACCCGCGGCCAGGGCGAAACCGGCGGGGGCAACGTGGAAATCAGCGGTGTGCCCTGCATGCTGGATGCCGGTCTCTACACCGCCAGCTTCACGACACCGGCGAATGTCGTCGTTCCCGATTACGGCCCGAATTCGCCCGCCATCTTCGTGCGCTGCACCCACCCCGACGGGCGGGCCGGATCGGCGACAGTCAGCGCCTTCAACTTCTCTTCGTCCCAGCGCCAGAACGCCGCCATCGGCACTGGCGTGCTGGGGGCCATCGTGATCGGCGCCGTCAACGCCGCCAACACCAACCCCGAAACCGACGAATTCAAGTACCCCGCCATTTCGGTGCGCCTGAAGTAACCCGCGCCCCTTGCACCCACCGGTCAGCCGCGCCACTCTGGGCGCGACTGCACCGGAGGGCACCCCATGAGCGACACCCCGCAAGATCAGCAACAGGCCGACCTCGAGCGGCACAGCGCCAAGATGGCCAAGAAAAAGGCCGCCCGCGACAAGATCATGGCGACCAAGACCGATCAGAAGGGCCTGATCGTCGTTCACACCGGCAAGGGCAAGGGCAAGTCCAGCGCCGCTTTCGGCATGATCTTCCGCTGCATCGCCCACGAAATGCAATGCGCCGTGGTCCAGTTCATCAAGGGCGGGATGAGCACCGGCGAACGCGACCTGATCCTGCGGCATTTCACCGACACCTGCGCCTTCCACACCATGGGCGAGGGATTCACCTGGGAAACCCAGGACAAATCCCGCGACATGGAGATGGCCGCCGCCGCCTGGGAAAAGGCCAAGGAGCTGATCCGCGATCCCGCCAACACCATGGTTCTGCTGGACGAAATCAACATCGCCCTGCGCTATGATTACCTGGACATCAACGAGGTCGTCGCCTTCCTGCGCGACGAAAAACCCCACATGACCCATGTCGTGCTGACCGGGCGCAACGCCAAGGACGAACTGATCGAACTGGCCGACCTGGTGACCGAGATGGAACTGGTCAAGCACCCCTTCCGCTCGGGGATCAAGGCGCAGATCGGCGTGGAATACTGACGCGCCGCGCTAAAGCGTGGCGCGGTACTTGTCCTCGGTATCGCAGGCAAAGATCGCCACGCGTTTTTCCATGCGCCGCAGGATCGACGCGCGCGCCAGGCGCAATGATTGCGCCAGAAGCCGCGTCTTGAAGGTGCGCGGCACAAGCGCCAGCGTCACGGTCAACCGCGTCACCCCACGCGACAGGGCCAGAAGATCGACCGTCAGATCCAGGTCCACCCCCGAGGTGCCACCGCTGATCACATAGCCCGACGGCGGATCGAAGGACACCATATCGCCCTTCACCGACCAGATCTGGTTGCGGTAATCGATCTTCATCAGCCAGCTTGCCCCGGGCCCGACGGGGCCATTGCCGCTGGTGCGTGTCACCTCCAGCCCGCGACGCAGCGCCTGCCTTTCGAAGGCGGTGAAATCGCTGACCGCCCGAAAGACGAAATCCTGCGGCGCCTCGATATCCTTGCGGTTGGAAAATTCGATCATTGCTTTCGTGGCCTTTTCGTTGCGAAGCGTCTTTCCGGCCCTAATCCAGGCTGTCCGCCACCCAATGCGAGAGCAGGAATCCGGCGATCGCCCCCTTGCGCGGCGGGCGGATGCGCGGATGATCGCCGGCGAAGACCTGCATCATCTCTTCACGCGTCAGCCAGAGCGCCTCTTCAATCTCGTTCGGGTCGATGGTGAACTGATCGTCCAGCGCCACGCCACGGCATCCGAACATCAGCGACGCGGGAAAGGGCCAGGGCTGCGAGGCCAGGTATTCCACCGCCCCCACTGTCACGCCGACCTCCTCGAAAACTTCGCGGCGCACCGCCGCTTCGATGGTTTCGCCCGGCTCCACGAACCCAGCCAAAAGCGAGAACATCCCTTCGGGCCAGGCCGGAGACCGCCCCAGCAAAACAGAGTTGCCCCGCGTGATCAGCATGATGACCACCGGGTCGGTGCGCGGAAAGTGATGCCCGCCACAGGCCGCGCAATCACGCTGCCAGCCCGCCATCGTTATCCGCGATTCCGCACCGCAGCGCGCACAGAACCGGTGTGTCACATGCCATCCCAGAACCGCCTTTGCGGTCGCCACCAGTTCGGCGTCGCGCGCTGTCAGTTCGGTCATCACCCCGCGCAATTCGCCAAAGGCCATGTCGTCGGGCAACCCCGGATGCTGCTGTTGGGAAGGATCGAAGAAATCGTGAAGTGTGTCGGGCAGGGCCTCGGGCTCCCACAGGGAAAGATCGACGGCAAAGCGCGGGCCGTCGTCCAGCCCCAGAAAGACCGGCGGCCCCGCGTCGGCCAGGGCCGGATGCGCGGTGCCCAGCCAGCCGGGAAGCTGGCGGCCGTTTTCCATCGTGAACAACGGCTTGCCCCGCCAGATCGGCAGAACCCGCGCCGCCGGATCGGCCCAGAGCCGCGCCTGGGTTGCCGGATCCGCGCGCAATTCCGCGGCCCGGTTCAACCCGCCGCCGCCAAAAGTGACCGTCTCTGCCAGCTTCATTCCGCTCTCCGCACAAATCCCCCATTCCGTGCCACGTCAGCACCGCGCGGTAAATGCATCACTGTCAGAAACATCCGCGAAACAACCGAAGCAAGAGTTAAAATCCATTCACTCACCGTGATGGATATGTCAAAAGTTTCCTAACTCCGGAATTCCTGTCATGATGTCTTTCAATATGTCCGTTCAACGCTCCAGGAGTTCGAGATGTCTTTCAATGCAGTGTCCAGAATGAGTCGCCGTTCCTTTCTTCACATCACGGCCGCCGGGGGCGCCATGGTGCTGGTGCATCCGTTTTCGGCCCATGCCGCGGCCGGCCAGGCGCATCTGCGGCTGATGGAAACCACCGACCTTCATGTGCATGTTTTCCCTTACGATTATTACTCGGACAAGCCGGTGGATACCGTGGGCCTGGCCCGCACCGCGGCGCATATCGCCGATATCCGCGCCGAGGCCACCAACACCCTGCTGCTGGACAACGGCGATTTCCTGCAGGGCAACCCCATGGGCGATTACATTGCCTATGAACGCGGCATGAAAGAGGGCGACCTGCACCCGATCATCGCGGCGATGAACGCGGTCGGTTTCGATGCCAGCACCCTGGGCAATCACGAATTCAACTATGGCCTCGATTTCCTGATGAAATCGGTGGCGGGCGCGAAGTTTCCCGTGGTTTCCGCCAATGTGGTGAAAGAGGCGGGCAGCGATCCGACCAAGGACAAGACGCTTCTGCCACCCTTCGTCATTCTCGACCGCGAGCTGACGGATGGCGCGGGTGAAAAGCACCCGATCAAGATCGGCCTTATCGGGTTCGTGCCGCCGCAGATCATGAACTGGGATCGCAAGCATCTTGAGGGCAAGGTCAGCACGCGCGACATCGTCGCCACCGCCCGCGCCTGGGTGCCGGTGATGAAGGAACAGGGGGCCGACATCATCGTCGCCCTGTCGCATTCCGGCATCGGCACGCCGGACGACAAGGAGGGGCTGGAGAACGCCTCGACCGCGCTTGCCCTTGTCGACGGGATCGACGCGATCCTGACGGGCCATTCGCACCTTGTCTTTCCCGGCCCGAACTATGCCGATTTCCCCGGTGTCGACGCCGAAAAGGGAACGCTGCACGGCAAGCCCGCCACCATGGGCGGTTTCTGGGGCAGCCACCTCGGCGTTGTCGACCTGATGCTGGAACGTGACGGCGCGGGCTGGCGCATCGCCAGCCACATGAGCGAGACGCGCCCGATCTCCAAGCGCAACGAAGACCGTTCCGTCAGCGCCCTGGTGGAAAGCAACGATACCGTGCTGGCCGCCGCCCAGGCCGACCACGACGCCACCCTGGCCTATGTGCGGCGCGGCGTTGGCAAGACCGCGGCACCGCTGCACAGCTATTTCGCCCTGGTGGCCGACGATCCGTCGGTCCAGATCGTCAGCCAGGCCCAGACCTGGTACATCAAACAGATGATGGCGGGCACCGAATACGAAGGCCTGCCGATCCTTTCGGCGGCGGCCCCCTTCAAGGCGGGCGGGCGCGGCGGCCCCGAGTATTACACCGATGTTCCCGTGGGGGACGTGGCGATCAAGAACGTTGCCGATCTCTACCTTTATCCCAACACGATCCGGGCAGTGAAGATCGACGGCGCGCAGCTTCGCGGCTGGCTGGAGCGCAGCGCGGGCATGTTCAACCAGATCGAACCGGGCAGCACCGATACGCCGCTGCTGAACCCCGACTTCCCCAGCTACAATTTTGACGTGATGGATGGTGTGACCTATGCCATCGACCTGTCACAGCCCTCGCGTTTCGATTCCAAGGGCGCGCCGCTGAACCCCGAATCGGCGCGGATCACCGACCTGAAATACCAGGGCGAACCGGTGCGCGACGACATGGAGTTCATTGTTGCCACCAACAACTATCGCGCCTCGGGCGGCGGGGATTTTCCGGGCGCCAAGGGCGACACCATCGTGTTCGAGGGCCCCGACACCAACCGCGACGTGATCGTGCGCTATATCGTCGAACAGGGCACCATCAACCCCAAGGCCGACGGCAACTGGGTGTTCGCGGCGCTGCCCGGCACCACGGTGACCTTCGATACCGGTCCCGGTGGCGCGGCCTATGCCGACAAGGTGCCCGGCGTCACGCTGGAGCCTGCGGGCCAGGGCGACGACGGCTTCGCCCGCTTCCGCCTGACACTCTGACCGCTACGGCGCGGGCCCTGCATCGCCGGGGCCCGCCGCGTCAGCGCAGGATCAGGAAAAGCCCGCTGACGATGGCAAAGACCAGCACCGCAAGGCGCAGGCCCGGCCCGCCGATCCGGCTGTGGGTCAGGCGCGAAAGGCCGCTGCCCACCAGAACCGCCGGACAGAGATACAGCGCCGCCAGAAGCTGATCGGCCCCGATCCGCCCGGCAAAGGCCAGCACAGCAAGCGAAATCACCTCGCCCACCAGGAAACAGACCGCCACGGTCGACCGCAGAACCGGCCCCGAGGCATGTTGGTATAGCAGCGCCAGGGGCGGCCCGCCGATCCCGGTCGAGGTTTCGGTGATTCCGGTGAACAGCCCCACGCCCAGCGATGTCGGTCGGTTCGGGTCGAAGGGACGCGCCACCAGTGCCGCCCCCGCCGCAAGAATGGTGAACCAGCCGACAGCCAGATCAAGCTGCCCTGCCGAAAGCGCCGCCAGCAGCCAGAGCCCGGCGAAGGTACCCGCAAAGCGCCCGACGGTGATCCACTTCGCGCCGTCCCAATCCACATGCGCCCTTTCGCGCCAGGCGACATGGCTGTTGAGGGGCAGCATCAGGATAAGCAGCGTCACCGGCAACAGGTCGGGGCGGGTCAGCCCGATGATGGGCGCGACGATCAGCGCAAAGCCGATGCCGATCGCGCCCTGAACGAAGGCGGCCACGAAGACCGCCGCCGAGAGGATCAGGAACAGTTCAAAGGTCACGGTCTGCGCACCTGCTTTTGTGATCGGCCGAAACCGGGTGAATGCGTTGAATGCCGGCCCCGGCTATGGCCTTGTCGGCCACGTCGCGGATCTCGGCCATCAGGGCGCGGGCGTCCCAATCCACCGGCCAGCCCTGCCATATCCGCAGCCGGCCCTCGGTGAAGACCGCGTCAATCTGATCGCGGTTGCCATAGCGCACCAGCTCCCAGACCAGATCATGCGAGGGTGTGAATTCGGGGCGGTCCAGGTCGACCAGCAGGAAATCGGCGGCCAGCCCTTCCTGCACGGCGCCCGTCACCTTCGAGAGGCCCGCACAATCGGCAGCGCGGCTTGTCGCCGCCTCAAGCCAGAGCCAGCCGCCCCCGCAGGAGGAATCGCCGGTGGCCAGCCCTGTCCCGGCACGTTGCAGGCTTTCGCCCGCATCCATGAGCCGGAAGCCATCGGCCCGCGTCCCGTCGGTGCCAAGGCCGAAACGCACCCCCAGCGCCTCCATCTGCAGGGCCGGGGCGATGGCGTTACCCTTCCAGAGGCTGGCGACAGGGTTATAGGCCACCGCCGCGCCGCTGTCGCGCAGCAGGTTCAACTCGCCCGGCGTGATCAGCGTGGAATGCGCCAGCAGGGCATGGGGCCCCAGGGCGCCGATGGCGGCAAGATGCTCGATCGGGCGCTGGCCGCGCGCCACCAGCGACCGTTCGACAGCGACAAGGTGTTCGTTGACATGGGTCTGGAAAATCGCCCCCGCCTGCCCCGCCATCTGCGAGACATCGTGCAGCATGTCGTCGCTGGCCACCTCGGGAATCGAAATGGCAAGCGAAGGGTGGATCAGGGGATCATCCTGCCAATCGTCCAGGTGGGCGCGCGCGCGGTCAAGAATGGCATCCCGTTCAGGAATGTTCGCGGCACCGCCCCGATCGTTGCAGATGAAGCCGATGACGGTGCGCAGACCGGTTTCGCGCGCCGCCTGCGCCAGGGCATGGATGCACCCGTCCGAGCGGGTTCCGGCATCGACGGCGGTGGTAAACCCGCCGCGCAGACATTCCAGCGCGGCCAGCTTGCCCGACAGATGCACCATCCTTTCGTCCATGCTGGATTCCAGCGGCACCCAGATCCGGCGGAAAATCTCCGACGGTTCCCCGAAGACCAGCGACTTTCCAAAGGACTGGGTCAGGTGGGTGTGGCTGTCGATGAAGCCCGGCATCAACAGGTGATCGGGAAGATGGATCGGCTCTATCTCGGGGTATCGCGCCACCAGCGTCGCCGCATCGTCGATGTCGTGGTACCTGCCCTTGCGGACAAGCACACCCATCTTCCCACGACATGCGCCCCCGGTATAGAGCTGCCCCGGCAACAACAGAATGTCGCCCCCGCCCGACAGCATGGCCTTCAGATCCGTCATTTCGCCGTCTCCGCCTTGGCCACCGCCAGTTCGGTCTGCGCGGGCACTTCGGGGCCGACGTGGCGGAACAGGGCGTTCACGATCACCGCCGTGATGGTGCCCATGGCCAGGCCGTTCCCAAGGATCATCTGCGACCATTGGGGAAAGTTGCCATAGACGCCGGGAACCAGGATCGGCAGCAGGCCCATGGACAGGGCCGAGGCCAGGGTGAACATGTGACCATGGTCGCGCAGATCGACGCGGCGCAGCAGGTCGATCCCGATCACACCGATGATGGCGAAGACGATCACGGCGGTCCCGCCGATGACAGGCCCCAGCAGCGCAGAGGCCAGCCGCCCGATGGGGGCGATCAGCGCAATGATCACCAGGATCACACCGGCCGCCGCCGTCACGAAACGCGATTTCACGTTGGTGGCCCGCACGATCCCGATATTCTCGCCCGAAGTGATGATCAGCGAGGTGCCGAACATCCCGCCGATCAACGAGGTCAGCGCATCGCCCCTGATCGTCTTTGGCACCAGGGCATGGGCATCGCCGCGCCGACCCACGATCTCGGCGGTCGCAACGGTCTGGCCCGTCGCTTCGGCCATCGAGATGATCGAGAAGATGATCAGCGGCAGGGCCGCCAGCAGGTTGAAGGTAGGCATCCCGAAGGGAAACAGCTGCGGAACGGCGACGACAGGCCCATCCAGAACCCCGGACATATCGACCTGCCCGACCAGCAGGGCCAGAACCGTGCCCCCCACAAGGCCCAGCATCACCGCCAGGCGCTGAAGCGTGCCGGTGAAGAACCGCGCGAAAAGAACCGTCAGCACGATGGTGGCCAGGGCAAGACCGATGTTCAGAGGGTCGGCGAACCCCTCGGTTCCCGGGCGACCGGTGATGGTACCGCCATAGATGCGCACCAGGTTGACCGACACTAAAAGAAGCATGGTGCCAACGACGATGGGCGGGAAATAGGTCAACAGCCGCCGGAACACCGGCAGGGCGATGAAATAGAACACAGCCGTCATGATCACCGCGCCGACAGCCGTCTGCACATCGGTCTGCATGGCGATCGCCAGGAAGATCGCGATGGGCGCGCCGCCGGGCACCATGATGAAGGGCAGCCGCGCGCCGAAACCCGCCGGGCCAAAGCTTTGCAGGATGGTGCCGAAGCCGCAGATCAGGAAGGTTGCGCTGATCAGCGAAACGGTGACGGCATCGTCGAAGTTCAGCGCCTTGGCCACCAGAAAGACGGCAGTGATCGGCGAGGCCGCCATCACCAGGACATGTTGCAGGCCGAACAGGACAAGACTGCGCAGCGGCAGCACCTCGTCCGTCGGGTCGCGGGTTTCATCGGTCATGGTCATCTCATCCTCCCGTTTATCGCCCGCCTGTGCCGGTGGGCCTTTATCCCCAGCCAGTCACAGCGGGCTGCTGCAAATCGGTTTGCATTATGGTTCTGTATCATGATTATTGATTCGCACAAATCGGTTTGCTAACTTTTCGCCGTGGCGGCCGAAGGGGTTCATGGTATCGGGGCCGGATGAGCAGACCGACAATCAGCGATCTTGCCCGGCTGGCCGGAGTTTCAAAGACCACCGTGTCGCACGCCTTCAGCGGGCGCCGCCATGTGGACCCCGAAACATGCCGGAAGATCAAGGAACTGGCGCAACAGATCGGCTACCGCCCGAACAGGTCGGCGCAATCGCTGCGCACCGGACGGACGGGCATGATCGCGCTTGCCTCCTCCATGCCCTTCTCGATTGCGGCGGGGCCATCGCGGCTGGGCTTCTTCATGGAAATCGCGGCGGCGGCGGCCGTGGCCTCCCTCACCCGCAATCAGGCGCTGTGCCTCTTTCCCCCGATTGCAGCCGATACCGGCCCCCAGGCCCTGGCGATGGATGGCGCGATTCTTGTCGAACCCTTCCGTGATGATCCGATGGTCGAACGCTACTGCTCCAGTGGCATTCCCGTGGTGTCGATCGGCCGGGTGCCGGGGCGCGATGACATCCCCTTTGTCGATCTGCGGTCGCACCAGACGGCGCTGATGGTGCTTGGCCACCTGCGCGACTCGGGCGCCAACCGCATCGCGCTGGTGACTGGCGCCCAGCGGCGCAATTCCTATCTGAAGACCGAGGCCGCCTATGCCGCTTTCTGCACCGCGCGCAACATGCCCGAGATCCTGCTGCGCATAGACGAGGCCGGGGGCGAACCCGAGGCCGAAGGCCGCTGTGCCGCCCTTCTGGCGGATCACCCTGAAATCGACGCGCTTTTCGTGCCGGTCGATGCCTTTGCCTCGGGCGCGGTGACGGCCGCCCGCACCGCCGGGCGCGAGGTGCCCGGCAAACTGCGGCTGGCCACGCGCTACGACGGATCGCGCGCCAAGCTGGCCGAACCGCCCCTGACGGCGGTCGATCTGCATCTCGATGATATCGCCACGCTGGCCGTCGACCTGTTGATCGCCACGCTGGATGGCCGGGCGGGGGACGGGGCGCAACCGCCCGCGCCCACCCTCATCGCGCGCCGCTCATCCGGGCACTGACGGGTCAGAACGCCCGCCGCGCCCGCAGGGCGGCGGTGATGGTGCCGTCGTCCAGGTAATCCAGCTCGCCACCGATGGGCACGCCCTGCGCAAGCGAAGTCACGGCCACGCCCGCGCCTTCGACCTGTTCGGCGATGTAATGGGCGGTGGTCTGGCCATCGACCGTAGCATTCAGCGCCAGGATCAACTCGCGCACGCCTTCGCGGCTGACCCGGTCGATCAGGCGGGGAATGTGCAGATCCTCGGGGCCGATGGCATCCAGCGCCGACAGCGTACCGCCCAGAACGTGATAGCGGCCCTTGAACACCTGGCTGCGCTCCATCGCCCAAAGATCGGCCACATCCTCGACCACGCAGATTTCACCGGTGGCACGGGCCGGGTCGGTGCAGATGGGGCAAAGATCGCCGGTGCCGATGTTGCCGCAACTCAGGCATTCGCGCGCCGTGTCGCCCACCTTCTGCATGGCCAGGGCCAGCGGGCCCAGAAGCTGGCCGCGCTTCTTGATCAGGTGCAGCACCGCGCGCCGCGCCGAACGCGGGCCAAGGCCCGGCAGACGCGCCATCAGCTCGATCAGCGCATCGATGTCCGAAGGCGCCTTGCTCATGACTCAGCGCCCCCGGCACCGCTGGCGCCGTAACCGTTTTTGCAACGAAGATGCGGCAAGGCGGCTCAGAACGGCAGCTTCATGCCCGCGGGCAGGCCCAGACCCTCGGTCAGCTTGCTCATCTCTTCCTGGGATTTCGCCGCCGCGCGCTGCTGGGCGTCCTTGATGGCGGCCAGGATCAGGTCTTCGACGACTTCCTTTTCGTCGGCGTTGAAGATCGAAGGGTCGATGTCCAGCGCGGTCAGAACGCCCTTGGCGGTTGCCGTCGCCTTGACCAGCCCGGCACCGGATTCACCGGTCACCATGGTGGTCTCAAGCTCTTCCTGAAGCTCGGCCATCTTGCCCTGCATTTCCTGGGCAGCCTTCATCATCTTGCCCATGTCGCCCAATCCGCCAAGGCCCTTCAGCATGTCATCTCTCCATCTGGATGTGTCTGCGCAAGAGATACGCGCCATGGCCCCCGCCTACAAGCTTTGCGCAAACCACAGACGTTGCGGCAACAGCCCCATGGAGCGAAAGAAGGCCTGGGCACCGGTATTTTCCGCCCAGGTGTCGAGGGTCAGTTCGTCGCAGCCCTCGCGCAGCGCCTCGGCCCGGGCCGCGGCGATCAGCGCGGCACCGTGGCCCTGGCGACGGGTGCCCCCCGCAACCGCGATATGTTCGATCATCAGGCGCTTGCGGGCATGGGCAAAGGCGCTTTCCCCCCGCGTGGCGATCCGCGCGAAAAGGTAACCGCAGGCGACGCCATCGCCCGCCGCCGAAAGCCAGATCCGGCAATCGGGATCCCGCAGGATATCGGTGAAGAAGCCGTCCATGTTGTCGGGGGCGGGTTTGAACACCTTGGGGTAATGGCGCGCGTGCCAGTCCTGCAGAACGGCATGCAGGCGCACCAGGTCGTCGATGTCCCGGCCTTGGGCCGGGTGAACCTCGTGCATCAGTCGTCCTCGAACGGGTCCCATTCCTCGTCCACCTCGGGCAGGGCCTCCTCGGCGGCCTCGGCCTTCATCGCCTCGGGGGTGCGGATTTCGGTGATCTCGGCCTTGGGAAAGGCCAGCAGGACCGCCTGCATCAGGGGGTGGGCGTGGGCCTTGGCGCGCAGGTCGTTCTCGGCCGCGTCGCGCAGGGCGGCGATGGTGGGCGCGCCGCCTTCGTTCACCAGCGTGACGGCCCAGCGTGCCCCGGTCCAAAGCTGCAACCGCTGGGCCAGCCGCGCGGCCAGGTCGCGCGGCGCGTTGCCGGTGGGCACGAATTCGATCCGTCCGGGCGAATAGCCCGCCAGTTGCACGCAGGTCTCGACCTCGATCAGCAGCTTCGCATCGCGGTTGGCGCGGATCAGTTCGACGATGCTGTCAAAGCTGGTGAACCGGGCCAGCGCGGTTTCCGTCTGTGTCGCCAGCGCCGTCGCGGCGCCACCGCGTGCACCGCCGTTGCGCGGCGCGGCGGACCGGGCCACACCGCCACCGCCCCCCGCCGAAGCCCCGCCGCCCCCGCCGGAACCACCCGTTGGCGCGGGCGGGCGCGGCGTATCCTGCAGCTTGCGCAACAGGTCTTCGGGGCTGGGCAGGTCGGCCACATGGGTCAGGCGGATCACGGCCATCTCGGCGGCCATCATCGCCCCCGGCGCCTGCCCCACCTCTTCGATGGCCTTCAGCAGCATCTGCCACATCCGCGTCAGCACCCGCATCGGCAGCTTTTCGGCCATCATCATGCCCCGCGCCCTTTCGTCGGGGCCGATGGTGGGGTCTTCGCCCGCCTCGGGGGTGATCTTGATGACGCTGATCCAGTGGGTGATCTCGGCCAGGTCGCGCAGAACCGCCATGGGATCGGCGCCGTCGGAATACTGCGCCCCCAGCTCGGTCAGCGCGCCCGCGGCATCGCCCGCAAGGATCATGTCGAACAGATCCAGCACGCGCCCCCGGTCGGCCAGCCCCAGCATGGCGCGCACCTGTTCGGCGGTGGTTTCGCCCGCGCCATGGGCGATGGCCTGATCCAGCAGCGACATGGCATCGCGCACCGACCCTTCGGCGGCGCGCGTGATGAGAGCCAGCGCATCCTCGGCGATCTCGGCCTGTTCCAGCCCGGCGATCTTCTTCAGGTGCGCGATCATCACCTCGGGTTCGATCCGGCGCAGATCGAACCGCTGGCAGCGGCTGAGCACGGTCACCGGCACCTTGCGGATCTCGGTGGTGGCCATGATGAATTTCGTATGGGCGGGGGGTTCTTCCAGGGTCTTCAGAAGCGCGTTGAAGGCCGCCGTCGACAGCATGTGAACTTCGTCGATGATGAAGATCTTGTAGCGCCCCTCGGCAGGCCGGGTATTGGCCATGGCGTTCAGCTCGCGCACGTTTTCCACCCCGGTAGAGGACGCGGCATCGATTTCCAGCACGTCGAAGAACCGCCCCTCGGCGATGCCCTTGCAGGGCTTGCACTGGCCGCAGGGCGTGGTGGTGGGGCCACCATTGCCATCGGGGCCGATGCAATTCATGCCCTTGGCGATGATCCGCGCCGTCGTCGTCTTTCCCGTGCCGCGGATGCCGGTCATGATGAAGGCCTGGGCGATGCGGTCGGCCTCGAACGCGTTCTTCAGCGTGCGCACCATGGCATCCTGGCCGATCAGGTCGGCAAAGGTTTCGGGGCGGTATTTGCGGGCAAGCACGCGATAGGCGGGGGCGTCTGACATGGGGCTCCGGGGATTCGGGGGCGGGGTCTGCGGCTGTAACTTAGGCAAGGGCGGGGGCGGCGTAAACGGGGCGCGCTCAGATGATCCAGAGCAGCGCCGCCGTGCCAAGGCATCCCAGCGTCAGAAGCCAGGCCAGCAAGGTCATGCTGCGTTCGGTTATGGGGCGGGTGGCATGGGCGTTCATCCGCGCCTGGGTGGCCGCGCTCTTGCGTTGCGCGATCCATACGATCACCACCGCGATGCCGCAAAACAGCGTGGCGACAATGCGCGCGGGATGAAACCACAGGTCGGCATCGCCGAAGATGGCCCTGAGCCCCAGAGCGATGGCGATACAGGCCATGGCCGTGCGCATCCAGCCTGCGAAGGTGCGTTCATTGGCCAGAACCGTGCGATCCTCGGCCCAATCCGTGCGGTCTTCGGCAAAATCGGTACGATCTTCGGCCAGGTCGGTGCTTTTGTCGCTCATCCCTCAACATAGGCTTGCCCCGCGCCACCGATGCAAGCTAAAATAAAAGCCGCAGCACGGGGCTGCACCCTGATCCGCGGAAAGCCTGACGGCCCCCCGACATTGCACGGAACGACCCTTCTTCAGGTTTTTTCTGGCCCGGTCACAGCGGATCGTCGGGCATTGTCAGAGGAAACCCCGATGCCCTCCCTTGATGAACTGCGCCGCAAGGCCACCCTTTTGAAACGCGCCTATGGTGCGGGCGACAGTGCCGCCGCCGCCCGGGTGCGCGAGGTTCTGGGCGATGCCCCCGCGCCGCTGAAACGTGCCGATTTCCTGCACGTCATCGCCAACGAAGCCAGCTTTGACAGCTGGCCACGCCTGAAAACCGCCGCAGAAACCGAAGGTCTGGACCGCGCCGCCAAACAGCAGCGGCTGAAGATCGCGCTTTTTCAGGGACAGAACCACGTCACCCAACAGCTTCTGTCCGACACCCCCGACCTTGCGCGCGGCCTCTTGGGGCTGGAGATCGCGCTTTACGATGTTCAGGCGGTGCGCGCGGCCCTGTGGAACGATCCGGCCGCCGCCACACGCGCCTTCGGCCCGCGCCGCCCCATCGCGCACCTTGCGTTTTCGCGCTATCACCAGCTTCGCCCCGATCTGCGCGAGGACATGCTGGAGATTGCCGGGCTTCTGGTCCGGCACGGTGCCGATGTGAACGACGCTGCCGACCATCCGCAGGGGCGGCTTTCGGTGCTCTACGGCGCCCTGTGCCATGCCGACAACCTGCCGCTGGCCGAATGGCTACTGGAGCATGGCGCCAACCCCGACGACGGCGAAACGCTCTATCATGCGACCGAGCCGGGCCGCCACGCGGGGCTGCGCCTGTTGTTGTCCAAGGGGGCCGATCCGAAGGGCACCAACGCCCTGCCCCGCGCCATGGATTTCAACGACCACGAGGCGGTGCGCATGCTGCTGAATGCGGGCGCCACCCCCGATGACGGCGCAGGCACGATCCCCGCGCTTTGCCATGCCGCGCGGCGGATGAACGACGGCGCGATGGTGCAGCTTCTGCTTGAGGCCGGGGCCGACCCCTCGGCGCGCTGGCGGGCCTGCTCGGCCTATGCGCTGGCGCGGGTCATGGGCAATGGGCAGGCCGCCGAACGGATCGCCAAAGCCGGGGGCGAGGTCAGCCTGTCGGAAACCGAAACCCTTCTGGCCCGCGCGGCCGAGGGCGAAGCCACCCCCGGCACCTTCCTCGATCCGGCCACCCTGCCCGAGGAATACCGCAACCTGATCGCCGATCTTGTCATGCTGCCCGACACGCGGGGGCATATCGAACGGCTAGTGGCGCTGGGGCTGGAATACGACCGCCCCGCCGCCATGGGGGTCACACCGGTGCAAGGCGCCGGCTGGGCGGGCAACGCCGAGCTGCTGGCCTATTTCCTGTCGCTTCGGCCCGACCTGGAGCACCGGAACGATCACGGCGGCAGCCTTCTGGGCACGATCATCCATGGCTCGGAACATGCACCGCAGAGGGCGGGCGCCGATCACGTCGCCTGCGCGCGGCTGGCGCTGGAACATGGCCTTTCCCTGCCCCGGCGTACCGTCGACATGGCCGGAGCCCCCGCGATGCGCGCCTTCCTGGCCGATTGGGCCGCGCGCTTCCCCAGCCAGGTGACCGAGGGCGCCACCCCCTAGAAGACGACAGCGGCGGCGCGGTATCACGAACCGCGCCGCCGTCGCCATTGGCCCCAACCGGATTGGCCCCTGCGCCCCGCTGTGCGATGCTTTGCCATGGCGCACAGGAACGTCTTTCTTCTGCTCTTCGTCCTATGGGCGACGGTCTGGCTATGGTCCGTGGCCGGGCTGTGGCTGATCGCACCCACCGGCGACGGGTTCACGGGCGGGCTGAACCGCATCACCACCTTTCTGGGCTGGCAGGTTCTGGCGGGCGGGCTGGCGCTTTGCCTGTTCTGGATACGCCAGGGCGTTGGCCCGGCTCTGCGTCGCCTGGCGTGGTTGCCATTGTGCCTGGCCCTGCTGCTGGTCGCATTCATCGCCGTTGTGCTGATCTGGTCGTGGGTGCAGCACCTGATCTGGCCCCCGGGCGGGTACACGCCGCCCGACGGGCCGGTCACGCAGACGCCAGGCGGTTGACGGGCTAAAGCCCTTCCTTGCGGCGGCGGTTCGCCTTGCCCTCGCGGTACATCTTGTTCAGCGACCGGTCGCGCCGGCGGCTTTCGTGCAGGCTGGCACTGTTGTGCTGCTCCTCGCGCGCCAGCTTCTGCCAACGCGACAGCCGGTCGGCATCGATCTGCCCGGCGGCGATGGCGGCCTGAACCGCGCAGCCCGGCTCGCGGTCGTGGGCGCAGTCCGAGAACCGGCAATCCGCCGCAAGCTCCACCAGGTCGGCGAAGACAACGTCGATCCCTTCGGCCACATCCGACAGCCGGATCGCCCGCATTCCCGGCGTATCCACCAGCCAGCTGCCGCCATGGGCCGCGAAAAGCCCCCGGGCGGTGGTGGTGTGGCGGCCCTTGGCGTCATCCTCGCGGATTTCGCCCGTGGCCGCACCGCCCGCGGTCAGCGCATTCAGAATGGTGGTCTTCCCTACGCCCGAACTACCCAGAAGCGCCCCCGTCCGCCCCCGCCCCAGCCAGGGCGAAAGCCGCGCCACGACATCGCCGCCCTTGGCGTTCAGCGCCTCGACCGGCACGTTGCCGGCCAGCGCCCGCGCGCGCGCGATGTAATCCTCGGCCTCGTCTGCCAGGTCGGCCTTGGTCAGAAGGATCACCGGCGCCACGCCCGCCTCGGCCGCAAGGACAAGATACCGCTCCAACCGTGCCGGGTTGAAATCGGCGTTGCAGGAACTGACGATGAACAGCGTGTCGATATTGGCGGCGATCAGCTGCACCTCGCGCCCGGTGCCGGCCGCACGCCGCTGCAACAGGGAATGCCGCTCCAACCGGCGCAGGATCCGCCCCACGTCCGGGTCAACCAGCACCCAGTCGCCCACGGCATAGTCCCCGGCGCTTTCGTCCGAGGGCAGGATCAGCGTTCGCGCCCCCGCCTCGCCCAGGCCGACAACGCTGTCGCGCTGGACCGAGGTGATGCGGGCGGGGGCCAGAGTGGCATATTCGTCGATATCAAGCTGGGATGAAAAATGCGCCGACCATCCAAGATCGGCCAGGGTGATCGGTGAATCCGTCACGGGAATGCCTTGCTTTGCAGAAAAAAGCGGCCACGCGGCGTTTCGCGGCGCAGCGTCCGAATCAGCGGCAGGGCCTGGCGGATCAGGCCCCGGCCCGCCGGAGGGTTGCGATAACGGTCATCAAGCGCCCTCCTCAGGAACAGCAAAACAAAGGGTGAGAGGCTGGACAACGACCCAAGCGGGGCTCGTTACGGCTGCTTCCTTCCGGACCTGACCGGGTTGGCGAGGCGCCTGCCCGCGCCAACCTCTCAAGGGGTTACATAGAGACATTGCCGGACCGGTTCAAGGGTGGCCGGCCGGGGAAAAAGCCCCCCGCGAGGGAGGGTGGGCGGGGCGATGGCGCAGCCGAGCGCCGTCCTCCCGCCCTCGTGGCTCAGTCCCTGTCGTCGTCGTCCTCGTCGTTGTCGGGCAGGTTGAAGAAGCTGTCGGCATCCGGCAGATCCTTTTCCTTCTCGTCCTCGTCGTCGTTGCCCGAAAGCGAGAAGGTCTCAAGCCCGGCAATCGCCGTGGGCATCCGGGGCTCGGGGTCCATCCCCAGGCTCTGCTCGGTGCTCACCAGCTTGCGGCGCTCGTCATCGGTCATGACGCCGCCTTCCTTGGCCTTCTTGGCGTTGGCCTTCTGCACCGCCATGTCCAGTTCCGACTGCTTGCACAGGCCCAGGGCCACCGGGTCGATCGGCTGGATGTTGTTGATGTTCCAGTGGGTCCGCTCGCGGATCGCCTGGATGGTCGGCTTGGTGGTGCCCACCAGCTTGCTGACCTGGCCATCGCTCAGTTCAGGGTGGAATTTCACCAGCCACAGGATGGATGCCGGGCGGTCCTGGCGCTTGGACAGGGGGGTATAGCGCGGCCCGCGGCGTTTTTCCTCGCCCACGGCGGCGGCGTAGAACTTCAGCTTCAGCTTGTGCAGCGGATCCTTCTCGGCCTTGTCGATCTCGCTCTGCTCAAGCTGGTTGTTGGCGACGGGGTCGAACCCCTTCACCCCGGCGGCCACATCGCCGTCGGCGATGCCCTGCACCTCGAGTTCGTGAAGCCCGCAAAAATCCGCAACCTGGCGGAACGTGAGCGTCGTGTTGTCCACCAGCCAGACGGCGGTGGCCTTGGCCATGATCGGTTTCTGCATCGCTGGTCTCCTTTGGCGGCAACCGGACATGTCTCTTGGTCCGGGGAAAACGGCTGGTCCGGCTGGACCCTTACCTCGTTTTCGGGGAAGTTGGCCCTGATATAGTCCTCCTCGGCCCCAAGGAAAAGAGAAAATGCGCATTCTGCTGGTGCTCCTGCTGTTGCCCACCCTTCTGCGCGCCGAGGGCGAGCGCGCCGGAGACTTCGACTATTACGTTCTGTCGCTGTCCTGGTCGCCCACCTGGTGCGCGCTTGAGGGCGATGCGCGCGGCGCGCCGCAATGCGCGGCCAGTGCCGACAACGGCTGGGTGCTGCACGGGCTGTGGCCTCAGTTCCACCGGGGCTATCCCAGCTACTGCCGCACCACGGCCCGCGATCCCTCGCGCGCACAGACGGCGGGCATGGCCGACATCATGGGCGATGGGGGCGCCGCCTGGTACCAGTGGAAGAAGCACGGCCGCTGCGCCGGGCTTTCGGCCGACGACTACTTCGCCACCGCGCGCCGGGCCTATGACGCCGTCACGCGGCCCGCCGTGTTGCGCAGGCTGGAACGCGCGGTGAAACTGCCCGCCTCGGTCATCGAAGAGGCCTTCCTTGAAGAAAACCCCGCCCTTTCGGCGGATGGCCTGACCATCACCTGCAAGGCGGGCCGCATCCAGGAGGCCCGCATCTGCCTTGGCAAGGATCTTGCGCCCATGCCCTGCGGGCGAGACGTGATCCGGGATTGCACGCTGACGGACGCGCTTTTCGCCCCGATCCCCTAAGCCATCAGCCCCGGCGGAACAGGCCCGCCAGCGGCATCAGCATGTAGGTGACCAGCGGGATCAGGACTGCCCCGATCATCAGGCCCACCACGCCATCAAGGAATGCGGTGACGATCCATTCCACCGCCCCCGGCGCGGTGCCCACAACAGCGACCGCCTTCAGCGCCAGGTCGTGGATGATCTCCTGCGGGGCGTGCCAGCCCAGCACATGGGTGCCGTGCACGATGATCTGCCCGCCGACCCAGATCATCGCCGCCGTGCCGACGATCACCAGAAGCGTCAGGAAGCCCGGCATCCCGCGCACCACCGCCCGCCCGATGGCCCGGGTGGCCTGCAACCGCCCCTTGGCGGCCATGGCCAGGCCCACGTCGTCGGCCTTCACGATCAGCCCGACCGCACCATAAACCGTCAGCGTGATGATCACCGCCGCAACCGCCAGGGCGCCCGCCGTCTGCCATATCCCGATATCTGTGGGCAGGGCGGAAAGGATGATCGTCATGATCTCGGCCGACAGGATGAAGTCGGTCTTGATGGCGCCCCGCACCTTCGTTTCTTCCAGCTGGGCCTTGTTCATCTTTTCGGCCACCAGGTCTTCGGTGTGGTGATCGGCGGGGTTGACCACGTGCCAGACCTTCTCGGCCCCTTCAAAGCACAGGTAGGCCCCGCCCAGCATCAGCAGCGGCGCGATGGCCCAGGGCGCGAACTGCGACAGCAGCAGGGCCGCCGGCAACAGGATCACCAGCTTGTTGAACAACGATCCCTTGGCGATGTTCCAGACGATGGGCAATTCGCGGGCCGCGGCGAATCCGTGAACATACTTGGGCGTCACCGCCGCATCGTCGATCACGGCACCCGCCGCCTTGGACGATACCTTCATCGCCTGTCCGATCACATCATCGACCGAGGCCGCCGCCACCTTGGCGATGGCTGCCACGTCGTCCAGAAGCGCGATAAGTCCGCTCATTTACTGCCTTTCGTTGGAGTTGGGTCGGGGGTGTCTCAGCCCGCGATGCGCAGCACGATCTTGCCGATATGGGCGCTGCTTTCCATGCGTTCATGGGCCTTCGCGGCCTCGGCCAGGGGAAATTCGCTGTCCATGACCGGCGCGATGCGCCCGGCCGCCAGCAGCGGCCAGACCTCGCGTTCCAGTGCCCGGGCGATCCTTGCCTTGGCCAGGTCCGACTGCGGGCGCAGGGTGGAGCCGGTGATGGTCAGCCGGCGCATCATCACCTCGGCAAAGTTGAGTTCCACCTTCGGGCCGGTCAGAAACGCAATCTGCACCAGTCGCCCGTCATCGGCCAGCGCCTTGACATTGCGCGGCAGATAGCTGCCCCCCACCATGTCGAGGATCAGATGTGCGCCGCCCGCCTCGCGCAAAACCTCGACGAAATCCTCCTCGCGATAGTTCAGGGCCACCTCGGCCCCCAGTTCACGGCAAGCCGCGCATTTTTCGGCCGATCCGGCCGTCGTGAACACCCGTGCGCCCCGCGTATGGGCCAGCTGGATCGCCGTCGTGCCAATGCCCGAGCTGCCACCATGGACCAGAAAGCGCTCTCCGGCCTGCAGGCCGCCACGCATGAAGACGTTGGACCAGACGGTGAAGAAGGTTTCGGGCAGGCAGGCGGCCTGTTTCATGTCCAGCCCCTCGGGCACCGGCAGGGCGTGATCGGCGTTGCAGACCACCTGTTCGGCATATCCGCCGCCAGGCAGCAGGGCGCAGACCCGGTCCCCCACCGACCAGCGCGTGACCCCGGGCCCCACCGCCGCAACCTCTCCGGCGCCTTCAAGGCCGGGCAGATCGCTGGCGCCGGGGGGCGGGTTGTATTTGCCCGCCCGTTGCAGGGCATCGGGGCGGTTCACCCCCGCGTAATGAAGGCGAATGGCAATCTGCCCCTGCCCGGGCCGGGGCAGTGGACGCTGCCCCAGGCGCAGGGCCTCGGGCCCGCCGGGGGCCTTGATCTCGACGGCGTTCATCCTGTCACTCATCGGTCCGTTCCGTCCCTCTTCGTTCATCGCGGGCTGTTCCAGCTTCCGGGCAGATCGACACGCGGCAGCTTCGACGGCGCCTTCACATGGGACAGCGCCCAGTTGGGCAGTGCCATGAAGGGTTTGAGCAGCGGGTTCTTGTTCACCGCCGCCTTCACCTGTTCGATCTTCATCACATCGTCGATCCGCCGATCCAGGAAGGCCCAGGTCGCCTCGTGGCCGGGGCTGTCATCGCCCAGCCAGAACAGCACGGTAGAGCCATATACCCCCGACAGGGTCGCGCGCTTGGTGTACCAGTTCACATCGCGCGAGGCATCGCCAAGTGCCGTCCAGATATGATCGGCGGTATCCCAAAGCGCCCTTGCGCCGTCGGCGGCGTGATTGGGCAGCGCGAACAGCGTGCTGCCCCGGCGCACCGCCTCTTTCTCGGCCCCCTCAAGGCGCAGGCGCACGGCCAGCGCCACGCGATCGCGGAACCGCATGTCGGCCAGGGGTTCGCGCGCCAGCCGCGCCACCATGTCGGCATCCCCGGCGCGGTGATAGGCCAGCGCCAGATCGACACCGCCGCGCGGGAACAGCGCCCGCGCCGTGGCCGAATCGACTCCCGCATCGCGGGCCGCGGCAGAAAGGGTGGCATCGCTCCAGCCGTCGAAGGCCACATGGGCCAGGGCAGCATCGACAACAGCCTGTTTCGGATCGGTCATTCGGGCCTCCTGCGTTTGCGACAACGCTAGACAAGTTAGGGCGCCTTTGCTATAGGGCCAGTTCCTGCAATTCCTTGCAACTCAAACCAGAAAGGTGGTGAAAACCACATGCAGGTCAGTGTTCGTGACAACAACGTCGATCAGGCGCTTCGCGCTCTGAAGAAAAAGCTCCAGCGTGAGGGCGTTTTTCGTGAAATGAAGCTCAAGCAGCATTTCGAAAAACCGTCCGAGAAGAAAGCGCGCGAGAAGGCCGAGGCCATCCGCCGCGCCCGCAAGCTTGCCCGTAAAAAGGCCCAGCGCGAAGGCATGATGTAAGTCATTGTCGATACTGGGGGTTTCGGCCCCACAGAGAGAACCCCCGGAGCATTGCGCCGGGGGTTTGTCGTTTCAGGCCCCACCCGACGCAGATTTGCGCAGGCCCTCGCGCATCAGGCCGGCGTTGCGCAGGTTGGCCTTGAAGGCGACATCGAAGATATCCCCCAGCACCGGCACCGACCCCAGCACATAGTCCAGAGCGGTGTTGCCAGCCATTCGCACGATGACCGACCGCGGCAGGCCCAGCCGGTGCGCCCGCCAGATCATCATCGCCGAGGGCGCAACCACCACCAGATCGCCCAGGCCAGGGACCAACCCGAAGATCGCGTCCCAGCCAAAGCGTATGCCAAACAGGCTGAACCGCGAATCCATCATCCGCGCCAGGCGTTCGGCGCGGGCAATCTCGGCGGCGTGATCCACGCCCTTCAGCGCGGCCATCTCAGCGCGCCCATCTCAGGACAGGCAGGCCCCGGGCGGAAAGCGCCGCCCGGGGTGCACAATGCGAAGCGGCCAGGATCATTCGACCGACCGCAGGGTCAGCGAGGTCAGCCCCACCGCGACGTTGAGGCCTGTCTTGCCCTCGACGCTGAAGGGTTGAAGGCCGATCGATTCGTTGTCGCCGCCAAGAAGGGCATTGGCGCCAAGCCCCACGCCGACCGAGGCATCGGCCGAGACGCCGTTGTAGGTGCCGTCCAGCGTCACATCCTCGCCCTTGTGATCCAGCAGCTGCACAACCACCCATTTCATGTAGCTTTCGCCCGACACGCCGATATCGACGCCCAGCTTGTCGATGGTGCCGACATATTGCTGGGTTTCGCCTTCGGCCTGATCGAAGGTGCAGACGGCATCCTTGCTGGATGCGATCAGCAGGCCGAAGCCGCCCTCGACGGTGCATTCAAGATAGCCAAGGGTGCTGCCCGTCTCGACGGTTTCCGTGGTGGTGGCGGTCTGCGCCAGCGCCGGAAGGGCAAGGGCGGAAACGGCGGTGGCCAGTGCGGCGGTTCTGATCGTGTTGGTCATGGTATAAACTCCTGTCTTGCTCCGGGGCAGTGGCCGCCGGTGCGCTTGTCAGGGAAATGCGGCGCAGCGCGGTGCAGTTCCACCTGTGGCGCGATTGCCACGGCGGCAACTTTCCGCCAAGGCGCGCCGCCGTCCCTGCCCGCTGCACTCCAGCCCCGTTGCCGCAGCCCGGGGCAGAGTGGTATCTGCGGACGGTCCCGCCAGAGGTTTGCCCATGCGCCCGATCCTTTTTGCCCTGCTCATCGCCCTTGCCGCCTGTTCCGGTCGCGGCCCCGACCCCGACGTGCAGCGCACCCAGGCCCGCGGCCCCGCCGCCCTGAACAGGATGATCGCCCGTTATGCCGACCGCTACGATGTGCCTGTCGACCTGGTGCACCGGGTGGTCCAGCGCGAAAGCGGTTACAATCCGGCAGCGCGCAACGGCCCCTATTACGGGCTGATGCAGATTCACCCGACCACGGCGCGCACCATGGGGCATCGCGGCCCGCCCTCGGCGCTTCTGGATGCCGAGACCAACCTAGAATACGCGGTGAAATACCTGCGCGGCGCCTGGATGGTGTCGGATGGCAGCCGCGATGCCGCCGTGGGCTGGTATTCGCGCGGCTATTATTACGAGGCGAAGCGGCGTGGGCTGCTTTACGAAACGGGGCTGCGGCGCTGACCACGGGGTAAGGTTTTGCCCACTGGCCTGCGCGACCGTCCTGCATCTATCCTTTACGCTAGGGCAATGGCGCCCGGGGAAGGGAAACGCAGATGACGGGAGAGAACTCAGCAACCAACGCGGCCACCACAGTTGCCGCCTTTGCAGTCGAACGGGCCCTGGGCGGCGCCCGGGGAAGCGTGGCCGGCCTGGCCGTGCAGCCCGTGGTCTGGGCCATCACCGGCACCGGGCCGGACGCCGCAGACGCCTTCATCTATGGCACCGGGGCCGTCGGCGCCGTGGTGGGCGCCATCGTTGCCGTGCCCGCCATCATCACCGGCGCGGTGAAGGCGGCGGTCGACGATCACACCGCCTCGCTTGTGGCCGAGGCGCGGCGCGACGAACCGGCGGCGGTGCGCGCTGGCGTCACATCGGTCGCCGACTACAGCTTTGCGGCCAGCGGCGGCCATATCCAGGCCATGACCATCGCCAGTTACGGCGGCGTCGCCTGGCAGCATCCCAACGGTGTCTACCTGTTCCTGCGGGATGCAGCCGAAAACCCGGTCTGCGATTACGTGCCCCAAAGGTTCACCAGCATTTACCGCCCGCTTATCCCGCTGCAGGGCAACGGCGACGGCAGGGTACGCTGGACCGGATCGCGCCCCTAGAGCCAAGGCAGGGCATCGTCAGGGAACGGGTAAACCGCCACAGCTTTGCCCCATTCGTGGGGTAACCGCGGCGATGACGATGAACTCTGCGAAATGCCCATGATCCTCCTTGCGCTATTGCTTTGGCTTCTGGCGATCAACGCCATCACCTTCGCCACCTTCGCATGGGACAAATCCTGTGCGCGGCGCCGCGCCTGGCGGGTGCCCGAATCACGGCTGCTGTTGCTGGCCTTCATCGGCGGCTGGCCGGGCGCCAAGTTTGCCCAGCGCCGGTTGCGCCACAAGACCGTCAAGATGCCCTTCGCGCGGCAGCTGAACAACGTGCCGCCGTGGCAGATCCTGGTGCTGGGATGCGGGCTGATCCTCTGGGCGTCATCCGGGATGCGCGACCTGAACGGGCTGGTCACGTCAGTGTTCGCGCAGGAAGAACAGCGCCCCCTGCCCCGCAGGTTCGGCCCCGGCAGCTAGACGGACAGCGCGGTCGTCCAGCGCACCGTGCGCAGCGCGAAGGACGATTGCATCTGCGCCACCCCCGGCAGACGCGACAGATGGCGGCGGTGGATCATCGCGAAATCCTCGCTGTCCTGGGCGACGACCTTCAGCAGGTAATCGGCCGACCCCGCCATCAGGTGACATTCCAGCACATCGGGAATCCGCGCCACTGCCCGCTCGAAGGCATCCAGAAGGTCTTCGGCCTGGCCCGACAGCGTGATCTCGACAAAGACGGTGGCCTTGCGCTCCAGCTTGTGCCGGTCAAGAAGGGCGACATAGCCGCTGATCACGCCCTCGGCCTCCAGCCGCTGCACCCGCCGGTGACAGGCCGACGCCGAGAGGTTCACCGCCTCGGCCAGGTCGGCATTGCTGATCCGCCCGCGCCCCTGCAGGACCGAAAGAATGCGCCGGTCGGTCGTGTCGATCACAGTCAATTCGCGGGTTCCTTCGCCTGAATGCCGGTCTTGCGCAAGTTTCTCCCAAAAGTCCTGCGCTAACGCGGGTTTTATATCAACCCTCTTCGGGGCAATCGCCCCTAGGCTGAAACGACAAACAGGGAGGTTAGGATGCTGATTGGTTGCCCCACGGAAATCAAGCCGCAGGAATTTCGCGTCGGGCTGACCCCGAACGCGGCGCAGGAGGCGGTGGCCCACGGCCACCAGGTTGTCGTGCAGGCCGGCGCCGGGGATGGTGCCGGGTTCACCGACGAGGATTACACCGGCGCGGGCGCGCGCATCGCCGCCACGGCCGCCGAGGTTTTCGACCAGGCCGAGATGATCGTGAAGGTGAAGGAGCCGCAGCCGGGCGAACGCCGGATGCTGCGCGAGGGTCAGGTGCTGTTCACCTACCTGCACCTTGCCCCCGACCCCGAACAGACCGAGGATCTGCTTGCCTCGGGCTGTACCGCCATCGCCTATGAAACCGTCACAGACGCGCGGGGGGGCCTGCCCCTGCTTGCGCCGATGTCCGAGGTGGCGGGCCGCCTGGCCCCCCAGGTGGGCGCCTATGCCCTGCAGAAGGCCAATGGCGGGCGCGGGGTTCTGATGGGCGGCGTGCCCGGAGTCGGGCCGGCGCAGGTGGTTGTGATCGGCGGTGGCGTGGTCGGCACCCAGGCGGCGCGGATCGCGGCGGGCATGGGGGCCGATGTGACGGTGCTTGACCGCTCCCTGCCCCGGCTCAGCCATCTGGACGACGTGTTCTGTGACCGGTTCAAGACCCGATATGCCAACGCCGGCAATACCGCCGAACTGGTGATGACCGCCGACATGGTGATCGGCGCGGTGCTGGTTCCGGGCGCGGCGGCACCCAAGCTGGTGACGCGCGAACAACTGGCGGGGATGAAACCCGGCGCGGTGATCGTCGATGTCGCCATCGATCAGGGCGGATGTTTCGAAACCAGCCGCGCCACGACCCACGAAAACCCCACCTACGAGGTGGACGGGATCGTGCATTACTGCGTGGCCAACATGCCCGGCGCCGTGTCGCGCACCAGCACTCTGGCGCTTGGCAATGCCACCCTGCCCTTCATGCTGGCCCTTGCAGACAAGGGCTGGCGCAGGGCCTGCGAAGACGATCCGCACCTTCTGGCGGGGCTGAACATCCATGCGGGGCGGCTGACCAACCGGGCAGTGGGCGCGGCCCTGCAACGCGATGCCCTGTCCCCCGCTGAGGCGCTGAAGATCTGACAGGAAGGGTTGGCCCGCCACCCCGGCCGGCCAACCCCGCACAAGGCAAGATCAGCCGCGCGGAGCCTTCAACTGGTCGCGGATCTCAAGCAGCACGTCCAGCTCCGAGGGCCCGGTTTCCACCTCGGGGGCAACCTCGTCGGGCTTTTCGGCCACGGCCTTCAGACGGTTCACGAACTTCACCAGCATGAAGACCACGAAGGCGATGATCAGGAAATTGATGCAGGCGGTGATGAAGGCGCCATAGGCAAAGATCGCCGCGCCGCTTTCGCGCGCCGCCTCAAGCCCGACACCCGGTGCAACCTCACCCGACAGAACCACGTACATGCTGGTGAAATCGACGCCCCCCAGCACCAGCCCGATGATCGGGTTGATCAGGTCGCCCACAAGACTGCTGACGATGGCCGTGAAGGCCGCGCCGATGATGATGCCCACGGCAAGATCCATCACATTGCCCTTGGCAATGAAATCCTTGAATTCGTTAATCATACTTGTCCCCACTCACGATGTTGCGGCAGCTTCGTTCGCTGCCGCACAGGGGATAGCACCAAAAACCACAGATGGTGTGGTTTTTTCGTCGGAAATATCGCTTAGCTGTAGGCAGACCGAAAAACCAAAGGACGTTCCCATGGCCGATCTATCCGCCTTTCCGATCACCAAGCGCTGGCCCGCCGCCAACCCCGACGTGATCCAGCTTTACTCCTTCCCTACCCCCAACGGCGTGAAGGTTTCGATCGCGCTTGAGGAACTGGGGCTGGACTATGAACCCCACAAGGTGACGCTGGCCGACGAGGACGTGAAAAGCGACGCCTTCCTGTCGCTGAACCCCAACAACAAGATCCCCGCGATCATCGACCCCAACGGCCCCGACGGCGCCCCCGTCGGCCTGTTCGAAAGCGGCGCGATCCTGATCTATCTGGCCGAAAAGACCGGCAAGCTGATGGGCCAGACGGCCACCGACAACGCCCACACCATCCAGTGGCTGATGTTCCAGATGGGCGGCGTGGGGCCGATGTTCGGGCAACTGGGCTTTTTCGCCAAGTTCGCCGGCGCCGAGATCGAAGACCCGCGCCCGCGCGAACGCTACATCAACGAGGCAAAGCGCCTGCTGGCGGTGATGGAAAAGCAGATGGAGGGCAAGGACTGGATCACCGGCGAATTCTCGATCGCCGATATCGCCATCGTGCCCTGGCTGAACGGGCTGGATTTCTACGGCGTGAAAGACACCCTGGGATGGGACGATCACCCCAATGTCGTGGCCTGGCACAAGAGGTTCTATGCCCGCCCCGCCGTCGAGAAGGGCAAGAACATCCCGGCCCGCGACTGACGGTACTGAATGGCCCGGTGGGGCAATGCGCCACCACCGGGCCGAAGGCCTATCCGGGCAAGGCGCCGGTCAGGACATAGCGCAGGATCTCGACCACCTGGCGCGGCTCCTGCGCCACGGCAAGGGCGGCGGCGTCCACCTCTTTCAGGGCGTGGGCGTGATCGGGGCCGTGCAGGATGATCAGCGACTTGCCCAGCGCGGCGGCATAGCCTGCATCGAAGGCGGCGTTCCATTGCTTGTACTGGTCGCCAAAGCGCACCACGACGACATCGGCATCGGCGATGCCCTTGCGGGTGCGGATGGCGTTCACCATGGCGCCCTTGTGATCGTGCCAGTACTTGTGGTCCTCGGCGCCCAGGATCGCTACGCCGCAGTCGTCGCTGGCGCCGTGGTCGGTCACCGGGCTGTCGAAGGTCACATCCAGCGCCTTGGCACCCTCGATGATCTGTTCGCGCCAGTCGGTGTGGATCTCACCGGACAGATAGACTCTCAGCATCTTGTTCTCCTCTTCAATGTCGGACGCCTCCGGCGGGAGTATTTTGGGCAAGAAAGAAACCCGGGGGCTTCTCTTTTGTCCAAATACTCATCTTTTGCCATCAGCCGCGCAGCGTACCGCCCGTGGCCTTGGCGACCTTTTCGATGATCTTGGCCGACACGGCCTCGATCTCCTTGTCGGTCAGCGTGGCGTCCTTGGGTTGCAGCCGCACGGTGATGGCCAGCGACTTGCGCCCCTCGCCCAGCGAACCGCCCACGAACTGGTCAAACACCCGCACGTCGGAAATCAGCGCCTTGTCGGCCCCGGCGGCGGCGTTGGTCAGGGTCAGCGCCTCGACTTCGGCATCCACCACGAAGGCGAAGTCGCGATCCACCGGCTGCAGGTCCGACAGGATCAGCGGTGCCCGCGCCGCGCCTGTGTTGCGGGGCATCGGAATTTCCGCCGGCCAAAGGGTGAAGGCCATGGCCGGCCCCTTGACCCCCACGGCGTTGAGGATGCGCGGATGCACCTCGCCGAAGATGCCCAGCACCTTCTTGGGGCCAAGGCAGATCTTGCCGTGCCGCCCCGGATGCCACCAGTCGTTCGCGCCGCGCAGGATCTGCACCTTGGCGGGCGCGCCCATGGCCGAAAGCGCCGCCTCGGCGTCGGCCTTCACGTCGTAGATATCGACCGCGCGCGCGTCGCCATGCACGTCCTTGGGCCCGGTACGCCCGATCAGCAAACCGGTGGCCAGCAGGTGCTGTTCACCCGGCTCGCCACCATGGAAGGCGGGGCCGACCTCGAACAGGGCCATGTCGGCGATGCCGCGCGCCTGGTTGCGCCGTGCCGCCTGCAACAGGCCGGGCAGAAGCGCCGGGCGCATGTGCGACAGATCGGCCGAGATCGGGTTTTCCAGCCGCATCGCATCACCGCCGCCGTCAAACAGGGCCGCCGTTGCGCCATCCACGAAGCTGTAGGTCACGCATTCGTTGTAGCCCAGCGCCGCGATGGTGCGGCGCACCACCTGTTCGCGCTTTTGCATCGGGGTGAGGATCGGTTTCGGCACCCCCGCATTGGCCCGCGCCATGGGTTGCCCCTTGAGCCGGGTCAGCGAGGCGATGCGCGCCACCTCCTCGACCAGGTCGGCCGAACCGCGCACGTCGGGCCGCCAGCTTGGCACCTGCACCTGATCGCCCTCGACGACAAAGCCAAGCGCGGTCAGCGAGGCGCGCTGCACCTCGGGCGCAATCTCCATGCCCACCAGGCTTTGCACCCGGTCGGTATCAAGGGGATAGCTGCGCGCGTGATCGGGCGCCGCGCCCGCAACGACAACCTCGGAAGCCTCGCCGCCGCAAAGGTCCAGCACCATGCGCGTCGCCGCCTCAAGCCCCGGCAGGGTAAAGGCCGGGTCCACGCCCCGTTCGAAGCGATAGCGCGCGTCCGAGTTGATCTTCAGCGCCCGGCCCGTGTGGGCGATGGTCACCGGGTCCCACCAGGCGGATTCGAGGAAGACGTTCACCGTCTCGTCCGAGGCCCCCGAAGGGGCGCCGCCCATGATCCCGGCGATGCTTTCGGCGCCGGTGTCGTCGGAAATCGCCATCATGCCCGGCTGGAAGCTGTATTCCTTGTCATCCAGCGCCATCAGGGTTTCCCCGCCCTGCGCACGATGCACCCGCAAGCCGCCCTTCACCTTGTCCGCGTCGAAGACATGCAGGGGGCGGTTCTGGTCGTAGGTGAAGAAATTGGTGATATCCACCAGCGCCGAGATCGGACGCAGCCCGATGGCCTTCAGCCGCTGTTGCAGCCACTGCGGCGACGGGCCGTTCTTCACGCAGCGGATCACGCGGCCGGTGAAATGCGGGCAGCCGTCGAGCGTATCGTCGTCGATCGTCACCGAAACCGGGCAGGGAAAGGCACCTGCCACGGGTTCCACCGGTTTCTCGATCAGCCGGCCCAGCCCCCGTGCGGCCAGGTCGCGGGCGATGCCATGCACGCCCAGGGCATCCTGCCGGTTGGGGGTGATGGCGATTTCGATCACCGGGTCCACCTTGGCCGGATCGTGTTCGGCCAGCCAGTCGATGAACCGCTGCCCCACCTCGCCCGAGGGCAGTTCGATGATGCCGTCGTGTTCGTCGGAGAGTTCCAGTTCGCGTTCGCTGGCCATCATGCCGTGGCTTTCGACACCGCGAATGTTGCCCACCGAAAGGGTCACGTCGATGCCCGGAACGTAATCGCCGGGCTTGGCCAGCACCACGGTGATGCCCGCCCGCGCGTTCGGGGCGCCGCAGACGATCTGCTTGTCGCCCTCGTCGGTTTCCACCACGCAGACGCGCAGCCGGTCGGCATCGGGGTGCTGTTCGGCCGATCTGACCTTGGCCAGGGTGAACTGCGCCAGCCGCGCGGCGGGGTCTTCGACGCCTTCAACCTCAAGCCCGAGATCGGTGAGGGTTTCCGCGATCTCATCGACCGTCGCGGTGGTTTCGAGATGCTCTTTGAGCCAGGAGAGGGTGAATTTCATCGGTCAGCTTTCGGTTATTCAGCGCGGTCGGATAGGTCGGAAAAATCGCCCATGCGGTAGAGTCTTATCTCGCGGCCCAGTCGCAGCGTAGGCTTCAACGCAAACAGAAGCGAGCCGACAACGAACAACCAGGTTCCCGTGTATTGCCATGCTTCCCGAAAGAACATGACGGACCCCACAAGAAAACAGACGGCCGCCGCGAAATCGGCCATCGTGTGGGCCAGTTCATAGCGGGCATAGAGCCGCCGGCTTTCGGCCGAGCGTTGGCGCGCTTCATGGCGGAACAGTCTCATTCTGCCTCCTGCGTTTTGCGCTCCACCAGACAAGATCGGATGGCGGAGCTGCGGATCACTACACCCCACCATGCAGAGTCGGCACCGCCAGCGGGCTGAACCCGTAATGGCGCAGCCAGCGCAGGTCGGAATCGAAGAAGGCGCGCAGGTCGGGGATGCCGTATTTCAGCATGGCGATCCGGTCGATGCCCATGCCGAAGGCGAAGCCCTGCCATTGGTCGGGGTCGATGCCGCCGGCCTTCAGAACCGAGGGGTGCACCATGCCCGAGCCCAGCACCTCGAGCCAGCCGTCGCCCTCGCCCACGCGCACCTGGCCGTCTTCCCAGGAACACTGGATATCCACCTCGGCCGAGGGTTCGGTGAAGGGGAAATGCGAGGCGCGGAAGCGGGTTTTCACCGTGGTGCCGAAATAGGCGGTGAAGAATTCCTCAAGCACCCATTTCAGGTTGGCCATCGAGATCGACTTGTCCAGCGCCAGGCCTTCGACCTGGTGGAACATCGGCGTGTGGGTCTGGTCGTAATCGGCGCGATAGACACGGCCCGGCGCGATGATGCGGATCGGCGCGCCCTGCTCCTGCATGGTGCGGATCTGCACCGGGCTGGTGTGGGTGCGCAGCACGTGGGGCGGGCGGTTGTCGCCCTCGGCACGGTGCATGTAGAAGGTATCCATCTCACCCCGCGCGGGGTGATGGCTGGGAATGTTCAGCGCGTCGAAATTGTAGAAATCGGTTTCGATCTGCGGGCCCTCGGCCACGGCAAAGCCCATGTCGGCAAAGATGGCCGTCACCTCCTCCCAGACCTGGGACACCGGGTGGATCGTGCCCATGGCCGCCCCGCGCGACCGCCCCGGCAGCGTCACGTCCAGCCATTCACCGCGCAGCCGTTCCTCAAGGGCGGCATCGCCCAAGGCCTGCTTGCGCGCGGCAATGGCGCTGGTGATCTCGTCCTTGAGCGCGTTCAGCGCGGGGCCGGCCACCTGGCGTTCTTCCGGGGTCATGCGACCCAGTTCGCGCATCTTCAGCGAAACTTCGCCCTTCTTGCCGATGGCCGCGAGGCGCACGGTTTCAAGCGCCGATTCATCCGCCGCCCCGGCCACCTCGGTCAGGTATTTCTGTCGCAGTTCTTCCATGGCGGCCTCCGGCAAAGTGGGTTGCGCTGTCAGCTATCCCGTTGCGGCGCCGCTTGCAAGTTTGCGCTTATTTCAGAAGCATCCAAAGGGCCATGGCGACCATCATCAGGTTCTCGGTCAGCGACACGAACCCCAGCGGCACGTTCGAGCTGCCGCCCATGCAAGCACATTTCAGCTCGCGCTTGTCGATATAGACCGCCTTGAACACCGAAACCGCGCCGATTCCGCCGATGAACAGGGCCACGGGCGCGGCCAGCCAGATCAGCGCGCCCGATATCATCAAGACACCGGCCAGCGCCTCGCCGAAGGGATAGACATAGCCGTAGGGCACCCAGCGCCGCGCAAGAACGTCATAGTTCAGGAACATGGTCGAGAAACTCTCGACATCGCGCAGCTTCTGCACGGCCAGAAGGCACATGGAAAAGGCGATGAACCATTCTCCAGCCCGCACCGTCAGGATGCTGCCATAAGCGGCCCAACTGGCGGCCAGCGCCATGGCCAGCCCCATGCCGAACAGGGCGAACACCGGGGTGTAGGTGGTTTCGTCCTCGCCGGTCAGCGGAATGCCGAAATGGGCGCGCAGATCGTCATAGCCGCCGATCCTTTCGTCGTCGATGAAGGTCTGCGGCGTGGTTTCGACCCCGTGCTTTTCCATGAAGGCATCGGTTTCGTCGCGCGTTGTCAGGTGGTGATCTTCAACGTCGTATCCCTTCGCCTCAAGCAGGGCCTTCGACTTCAACCCGTAGGGGCACAGGTGGTCGGGCATCACCATGCGGTAAAGGCGGGCTCTCTTCGCGCTGTCACTGGACATGGGGTTTCCTCACTTTCCGTCGATTTCCGGGGTCGCGGCCGGACCGCCGCGCAGGTCGGCCAGAAGCGCCTTCATTTCGGCGATCTCGCGCCGCTGGGTTTCGATGATTCCATCGGCCAGCCTGCGCACCCGCGGGTCCGAGATTTCGGCCCTTTCGCTGGTCAGGATGGCGATCGAATGATGCGGGATCATCGCCGACATCCAGGCCTCGTCACCCACGGTATCCTGGCTGCGCACGAGATAGAGCGCGGCACCAAAGACAAGAACCGCACCCACAAAGATCGAAAGATTGATCTTCCGGTCGGTGTACATTCCCAGCATGAAGGCCAGCATGACCACGGCCATCGCCGCGCCCATGTAAAGCGCCATCCACATGCGCGTCTGGCTGAACATCACGTGATCAAGGGCATAGGTGTTCAGGTACATCAGCCCGAACATCACCACGGTCGAACTGGCGATCATGGCGGCAAAGCGCAGATATGACGGTTTCATGCGGGGTCTCCTTCCTTCGGGCCTGCGCGAACGGGCGGCTTTGGGAAAGGAAACGCCCCTCCTGCGCTGGAAGGTTCCGCAACGAAAAGGGCCGCCCCCGAAGGAGCGGCCCACAATCTGCAATGCAGAGGCGATCAGGCGGCCAGGGCGGCCTGTGCCTTCGACACGATGGCACCGAAGGCATCGGGCTCGTTCACGGCCAGATCGGCCAGAACCTTGCGGTCGACATCGATGCCGGCCAGCGACAGGCCGTTGATGAAGCGGCTGTAGGTCAGCGCCTCGTCATGGCTGCGCACGGCGGCGTTGATCCGCTGAATCCACAGGGCGCGGAAGTTGCGCTTGCGGTTCTTGCGGTCGCGCGTGGCGTACTGGTTGGCCTTGTCCACGGCCTGCGTGGCGGTCTTGAACGCGGTGCTGCGACGGCCATAATAGCCTTTCGCGGCCTTCAGAACCTTCTTGTGACGGGCGTGGGCGACGGTTCCACCTTTGACTCTCGACATGGATCTGTCTCCTTAACCGGCGTAGGGCATGTAAGATTTGGCAAGCTTCTGGTCCGGCTCGCTCAGAACACGGGTACCACGGGCGTCACGAATGAACTTCGTGCTGCGCTTGATCATGCCGTGCCGCTTGCCGGCATAGCCGCCGACGATCTTGCCGGTCGCCGTCACCTTGAAGCGCTTCTTGGCGCTCGACTTCGTCTTCATCTTGGGCATTTCCGTCTCCTGTTCATTGGGTCGGGTTTACGCGCGACTCGGCATGCCACATTGGCCGGACGCACGGCAGAGAGCGCCGTATACGGGCGCGGATGGAAAACGGCAAGCGCAAATTCACCGGTTCAGTGGATCACCATGCCGACGACATGCACGAAGGCGCCGGGGATCTCGTCAAGGGTATAGCCGCCGGGCCGCTTGGTGATCGCCCAATAGATGGCCCCCCCGGCCAGGACGATCAGCACCATGGCGGCCCGCGGCGGGCGCGATTCCGAAAAGGAGGACAAAAGCGACGGAACGGCGAGCGCAAGGAAGATGACACCCAGCACGATGGCAATATCAGGGTCCACGCTCACCTCCCCGGCTTGGATGGCCGATGTTATTCGGGATCTCCCGCGAAAATCAACCTTTCTTCGCAGGGGGCGACCCGCAGGATGTTGGTGGTGCCGGGCATGTTGAAGGGCACACCGGCCGTCACGACGATCAGGTCTTCGCGGGTGGCGAAGCCTTCGGCCAGCGCGGCCCGGGCCGAGGCGACGACCGCGCCCTTGAACCGGTCGACCGCCCGCACCATCACGCAATGCAGCCCCCAGGTCAGGCACAGCCGGCGCGCGGTGCCTTCCACGTGGGTCATGGCCAGGATCGGCACACGCGGGCGTTCGCGCGCGACAAGGCTGGCTGTCGTGCCCGACTGCGAGAAACAGCAGATCGCCTTGATCTCGGTGGTTTCCGCGATTTCGCGCGCCGCCGATACGATGGCATCGGCCACGGTTTCCTTGCGCCCGCCCCGGCTTGCCTCGATCACCTCGCGGTAGGTCAGGTCGCTTTCCACCTCGATGGCGACGGCGTTCATAGTCGTCACCGCCTCGATCGGGAAGCTGCCCGCCGCCGATTCGGCCGAGAGCATGACCGCATCGGCGCCCTCGTAGATCGCGGCGGCCACGTCCGACACCTCGGCCCGGGTGGGCATGGGCGATTCGATCATGGATTCCAGCATCTGGGTGGCCACGATCACCGGCTTGGCGGCCGCGCGGCACTTGCGCACCAGGCGCTTCTGGATCGGCGGCACGTTCTGCACCGGCAGTTCGACGCCAAGATCGCCCCGGGCCACCATGATGCCGTCGGATGCTGCAAGGATCGCGTCAAAGTTCTTCACCGCCGAGGGCTTCTCGATCTTGCTGAGGATCGCGGCGCGGCCATAGGCCAGATCGCGCGCCTCGGCCACATCCTCGGGCCGCTGGACAAACGACAGGGCAAGCCAGTCGACCCCCAGGTCACAGACGAAATCCAGATCCTTGCGGTCCTTCTTGGAAAGCGCGGCAAGGGGCAGAACCACGTCGGGCACGTTCACGCCCTTGCGGTTCGAGATCACGCCCCCCACCGTCACTTCGCAATCGGCATGGTCCTTGCCGCATTCCTTGACCCGCAGACGGATCTTGCCGTCATTGACCAAAAGGGTCGCCCCGGGCTCAAGCGCCGCGAAAATCTCGGGATGGGGCAGGCAGACGCGGGTTGCGTCGCCATCCGCCTTGTCAAGGTCAAGGCGGAAATCCTGCCCGACGGCCAGATCCTCTTCGCCATTGGCAAAGACGCCGACGCGCAGCTTCGGCCCCTGAAGATCGGCCAGAATGGCGATCGGGCGGCCAAGGTCGGATTCGATTCGCCGGATGATGGCATGGCGGGCAGCGATCTCGCTGTGGTCGCCATGGCTCATGTTCAGGCGGAACACGTCGGCGCCAGCCTCGAACAGGGCGCGGATCGTCTCGTAATCATTGGATGCGGGGCCGAGCGTGGCGACGATCTTGACGTTGCGAAGGCGTCTCATGTGGGCCTTTTCCTTCATGCGGGTCATCGTTGTGACGGGTCGCGGCGGTTATGGCGCAAAAATGTTAGCGGTACAACTGGCGCCGGCATGCCGGACCATCCATGCCCGAAATCCCCGAAGAATGGATGAAGGCCAGCGCTTGACGAAAGCGGCGCGCGATCCCACCCTCGCATCAACCATTGGAGGATGACATGGACCGCGACACCGAAATCGAACTTCAGGCCGCCGCCTTTCGCCGCCTGCGCGATCACCTGGCAGAACGCACCGATGCCCAGAACATCGACATGATGAATCTTGCCGGGTTCTGCCGCAACTGCCTCAGCCGCTGGTACCAGGAGGCCGCCAACGAACGCGGTATCGAGATGGGCAAGGAAGAAGCGCGCGAGGCCTTCTATGGCATGCCCTACGATACCTGGAAGGAAAAGCACCAGACCGAGGCGACAGCCGAACAGAAGGCCGCCTTCGCCAAGACGCACCAATAAGGAAACGCCGCTGCGCGGCGTGCCTGCGGCATGAGTATTTGTCGGCAAGAAAGAGAGGGGCGGCGCTGGGGGAAACCTGCGCCGCCTCTTTCTTGCCGGCAAATACTCAAAAATCCGACGGCCCGGGCACGCGCCGGGGCTTCGAAGGCACGCCTAGACGGCGGCCTTGCGGCTTTCGTCCAGGTAGATTTCGCGCAGGCGGGGGGCGACGCGGCCGACCTTGCCATCGCCCACGGGCGCGCCGTCGATCTCGACCACCGGCATCACGAAACTCGAGGCCGAGGTGATGAAGGCCTCGTCGGCGGCCTTGGCCTCGTCCAGGGTGAAGGCGCGCTCCTCGACCTCCATCTGCGCCTCGCGGGCGAACCGCAGCACGGCGGCACGGGTGATGCCATGCAGGATCTCGGTGCCCAGGTTGCGGGTGATGATCTTGCCGTTCTTGACGATATAGGCGTTGTTGCTGGTGCCTTCGGTGATCTTGCCGTCCTCGACCATCCAGGCGTCATGGGCACCGGCGGCCTTGGCCATCATCTTGCCCATCGAGGGGTAGAGCAGTTGCACCGTCTTGATGTCGCGCCGCCCCCAGCGCTGATCCTCGATGCTGATCACCTTCATGCCCGTGGTTGCCATCGGGTTCTCGGCCAGGCCCGGCTTGGACTGGGTGAAAAGCACGATGGTTTGCGGCGTATCCTCGGCGGGGTAGGCGAAATCGCGGTCGGCGGCGCCGCGGGTGATCTGAAGATAGATCAGACCGTCGCCGATGTCGTTGCGGCGCACCAGTTCGCGATGCACCTCAAGCAGGTCTTCCTTGCTGATCGGATTGCCCATCTCAAGTTCGCCCAGCGACCGGGCAAGACGGGTGGCGTGGCCGTCGAAATCGATCAGCTTGCCGTCCAGAACCGAGGTGACCTCGTAAACGCCATCGGCAAAGAGAAACCCGCGGTCGAAGATCGAAACCTTCGCCTCGTCCTCGGGCAGGTATTGACCATTGAGATAGACGGTACGGGTCATCGGAGCTCTCCTTGCGATATCTGCCTGACGGAGTGCGGCGCGCGGGCCTGCCTGTCAAGACCCGCCAAGCACCCTCTCGACCCCGTGGCGCAGGCGGCGCGTCGAAAAGCCGTGGCCGCCGTCGAAGGTGCAGAACTCCAGCAGCTTGCCGCCCGGGTTGCGCGATTGCGTGCAGCGCATCCCGTCCGGCGCGGGCACGCCCTGGGCCGTTTCGGTGAAATTGCCATGTGCGGCATACATCGCGAGGGCCCTGTGCACGTCGCCCTGCCTTGCCGGGCCAATGGTGCGCCCCGTCAGCGGCACCGTGCCGTCCTGCGTGCCGTGAAGATGTACAAGGTTCGCCGCTGGCGTCGGGCAGGATTGCGGCACCGGCGCCCAGAAGGTGCCCGACATCGGCACGAAGCCGGCAAAGCTCTCGGACATGCCGCAGGCCATGGTCCAGGTCATCATGCCACCGGCCGAAAACCCGCTGAAGACCAGTTTCGTGCTGTCGAGGTGCATGTGGCTGGCCAGATCCCGCAGCACCGCCGCGACATAGGCGAATTCCGCCGCCTCGCCCTGCTGCGGGGCGCTGGGGCGGTGGGCCAGGTTCCAGTCGTCGCCCCTCGACTTGAGCGCCACCAGCGCCATGCCCAGATCATCCGCCAGCCGCCTCAGGGCCTTGTTGCGCATGGCCCCGGCCGCACTGCCCCGATAGCCGTGGGCATAAAACAGCGCGCCCATCGGTTGCCCGGCGTCTGCGGGCACATAAAGCCGATAGGTCCGCTCTCCCACCTTGCAATCGCTGTCGGGCCCGCAGGCCAGAGCGGGGCCGGCGGCCACCATCATGAGAAGGGCAATCATCAGGCGCATGGCACGGCTCCGCTGTGGTTTGCCCCACCCTGTCGGAAAGCCCCCGAAAGCGGGAGTCACCTTGCCGTGAGGCTCAGCCCCAGAGCGCCGCGTCCGGCGGATGCACCCCGGCGGCATCAAAGCGCAGGGGGGTCTCCCGATCTTCGGCCAGCAACAGCGGGCCATCGAGATCGGTAAAGGCGGCCCCCTGCGCCAGCAGCACCGCCGGCGCCATGGCCAGCGATGTGCCCACCATGCAGCCCACCATCACGCCGAAACCGGCGCTGCGGGCGGCATCGCGCAGGGCCAGCGCCTCGGTCAGCCCGCCGGTCTTGTCCAGCTTGATGTTGATGACATCGTATTTGCCCGCCAGATCGGCAAGCGAGCCACGGTCATGGCAGGATTCATCGGCGCAGACCGGCAGCGGGCGGGCGATTTCACCCAGCATCCCGTCTTCTCCGGCGGGCAGCGGCTGTTCCACCAGCTTCACGCCCATGCGCACCAGGTGCGGCGCAAGGTCGGTATAGACATCGGCGCTCCAGCCTTCGTTCGCATCGACGATGATCGCCGCATCGGGCGCCCCGGCCCGCACCGCCTCAAGCCGCACCATGTCGTCGGGGGTGCCCAGCTTGATCTTCAGAAGCGGGCGATGCGCGTGACGTGCCGCCGCCGCGCGCATCTTCTCGGGCGTGTCCAGCGACAGGGTGAAGGCCGTGATCTCGGGGCCGGGCGCCGCCAGTCCGGCCAGCTCCCACACCCGCTTGCCCGCCTGCTTGGCGGCAAGATCCCACAGCGCGCAATCCACCGCGTTGCGCCCCGCCCCCGGCTCCATCACCTCCTGCAACCGGGCGCGGGTGATGTCGGCGGGCAGCGCGTCGATCTGGGCGGTGACGCTTTCGGGCGTTTCGCCATAGCGGGCATAGGGCACGCATTCGCCCCAGCCGCGGCTGCTGCCATCCTCAAGCCGCACGGTCAGCACCCGCGCCTCGGTGCGCGAACCGCGCGAGATGGTGAAAGCCTCGGCCAGGCGGAAGGTGTCGGTGGTCACGCTGCGCTGCATCGGGATACTCCTTTGGCGGTAAGCCTACAGCGCCTGCAGCGCATCGACCAGATTGGCCGTGCCGAAACGGTAGGGGTCGGTGCAGGGCAGGCCCATGCGTGTCTCGGTCTCTGCGATCAGGCGGCGCGCCTCATCCTCGCCCAAGGCCTTGGTGTTCATCGACACGCCCACAACCTGCGCCGCCGGATTGGCGATCCGCGCAAGCGGCAGCGCGGTGTCGCGCAATTGCTCAAGCGAGGGCAGGCCATAGTCGGGCAGGCCACGCATGTGGGTGCGCGTCGGTTCGTGGCACAGCACCATGGCATCGGGCTGCCCGCCGTGGATCAGCGCCAGCGTCACGCCGGAATAGGAGACGTGGAACAGGCTCCCCTGCCCCTCGATATGGTCCCAGTGGTCCGGGTCGTTGTCGGGCGTCAGATATTCCACGGCCCCCGCCATGAAATCGGCGATCACCGCATCCAGAGGCACACCGCCCCCGGTGATCAGGATGCCGGTCTGCCCGGTGGGGCGGAAGGTCGATTTCATGCCCCGCCCGCGCATCTCGGCATCCATCGCCATGCCCGTGTACATCTTGCCCACCGAACAGTCGGTGCCGATGGCCAGGCAGCGCTTGCCGGTCCGCTTCTTGCCGTTGGCAATGGGATAGGCGACGGTGGGAATGCGCACGTCATGCAGGGTGGAATTGTACATCCGCGCGGCCGCGATCAGATCGTTCTCGTTGCGCAGCAGGTTGTGCAGGCCCGCAGCCAGATCGAAACCCATCTTGATGGCCTCGATCAGAACGGCCTTCCACTTGTCCGAAATCACCCCGCCCCGGTTGGCCACACCGATCACCAGGGTCTTCACCCCGGCGGCCTTCGCTTCGGCCAGGGTCATGTCGGGCAGGCCCATGTCGGCGCCACAGCCGGGCAGGCGCAACTGGCCCAGGGCCACATCGGGGTTCCAGTCGCGAATGCCCTGGGCCACCTTGGCCGCAAGGGCATCGGGCGCGTCACCGAGAAAAAGAAGATAGGGGGTCTGGATCATGGTGGTCATCCTCTTAGGTTCGGGACAGCATAGCGCGTTTCAGTGAAAGAGGCTTCCTGTCTCGGCGCTGATCGCGGCCATTCATGAAGATCCTTCGATCCCCAAGCCATTTCACGCAAGATACCTGCGTCGAACCTTCGTGCAGCCCGAAAGCGACCCGCCGCAACGGCTTGCAAGGCTCATGGCAATATCATACCAAAAACCAACCGCCAAAAGAACTATTATTGCGAGGCTCCAATGTCGTTCCGCGTGCAACCCCCCGCCCCCGCCCGCCCGAACCGCTGTCAGCTGTTCGGCCCCGGCTCGCGTCCGGCGATCTTCGAAAAGATGGCGGCCAGCGATGCCGATATCATAAACCTCGACCTGGAAGATTCCGTCGCCCCCGACGACAAGCAGAAGGCGCGCGCCAACATCATCCAGGCGATCAACGATATCGACTGGGGAAACAAGCACCTCAGCCTGCGCATCAACGGGCTGGACACGCCCTGGTGGTATCGCGACGTGATCGAGGTGCTGGAACAGGCTGGCCCGCGCCTTGACCAGATCATGATCCCCAAGGTCGGTTGCGCCGCCGATGTCTATGCCGTCGACGCCCTGGTGACCGCCGTCGAAGCCGCGAAGGGGCGCACCAAACCCCTCGCGCTCGAGGTCATCATCGAAACCGCAGCCGGCATCGCCCATGTCGAAGAGATCGCCGCCAGCTCGCCCCGCCTCCAGGCCATGAGCCTGGGCGCCGCCGATTTCGCCGCCTCCATGGGCATGCAGACCACGGGCATCGGCGGGACGCAGGAACACTACTACATGCACCACGAGGGGCGGAAATACTGGTCCGATCCCTGGCATTGGGCACAGACGGCCATCGTCGCCGCCTGCCGCACCCATGGCGTGCTGCCGGTGGATGGCCCCTTCGGCGACTTCTCCGACGACGAAGGCTTTCGCGCCCAGGCCCTGCGCTCGGCCACCCTCGGGATGGTGGGCAAATGGGCGATCCACCCAAAGCAGGTGGCGCTGGCCAATGCCGTCTTCACCCCCTCGCCCGAGGCGGTGCAAGAGGCGCGCGACATCCTCGCCGCCATGGAACAGGCCAAGCGCGACGGCCAGGGCGCGGCGGTCTACAAGGGCCGCCTCGTCGATCTTGCCTCGGTCCGCCAGGCCGAAGTGATCGTGCGCCAGTCCGAGATGATCGCCACCTGACCCCTCTTTCTTGCCCGAAATACTCCCGCCGGAGGCTCCCGAACCCGCCGACCGTGCCAGGCTGGCAGGGGCACGCAAAACCTGCCGGGCGCGCCAGCCGCCCGAAGGGCGCAAACATCGTGTGCGCCGAAGGCGCTCCGCCAGGTCCCGGCAGATCAGGTGCATGTGGACATGACAGGACCACAGGGATCTTGCCGAGTTGCATTGCCCGGCGTGCATCGTCATATACACCACATTCTCGCGACCGCAGCAGGAGCATCCGATGACAACATATCTCGAGTTCGAAAAACCGCTTTCGGCCATCGAAGGCAAGGCCGAGGAACTGCGCGCCATGGGACGCGCGAACGAGGATATGGATGTCGAGAAGGAAGCCGCGGCGCTGGACAAGAAGGCCGCCGAGATGCTGGCCGATCTCTACAAGTCGCTCTCGCCCTGGGCGAAGTGCCAGGTGGCGCGCCACCCCTCGCGCCCGCATTGCAAGGATTACATCCAGGCCCTGTTCACCGAATACACCCCGCTTGCCGGTGACCGGAACTTTGCCGACGATCACGCCGTGATGGGTGGCATCGGGCGGCTGAACGACCGCCCGGTGATGGTGATCGGCCATGAAAAGGGCCATGACACCAAAACCCGGATCGAACGCAACTTCGGCATGGCCCGCCCCGAAGGCTATCGCAAGGCGATCCGCCTCATGGACCTGGCCGACCGCTTCAACATGCCCGTGGTTACCCTGGTGGACACCCCCGGCGCCTATCCCGGCAAGGGCGCGGAAGAGCGCGGCCAGTCCGAGGCCATCGCCCGCAGCACCCAGAAGTGCCTTGAGCTGGGCGTGCCGCTGATTTCGGTCATCATCGGCGAAGGCGGATCGGGCGGCGCCGTCGCCTTTGCCACCGCCTCGAAGCTGGCGATGCTGGAACACTCGATCTATTCTGTGATCTCGCCCGAGGGCTGTGCCTCGATCCTCTGGAAGGACGCCGAGAAGATGCGCGAAGCCGCCGAGGCCCTGCGCCTCACCGCCCAGGACCTCAAGAAGCTGGGCGTCATCGACCGGATCATCACCGAACCCCTGGGCGGCGCCCAGCGCGATTCGGCCAGTGCCGTGGCCAATGTGGGCAAGGCGGTCGAGGAGATGCTGACGGAGATGGACGGCATGTCACGCGCAGATGTGATCGCCCACCGGCGCAAGAAGTTCCTCGGGATGGGCGCCAAGGGCCTCGCGGCCTGAGGCCGGCCTGATTGCCGGAAAAGAAGGGGGGCTGTCTGCCCCCCGTCGCTGCGCGACTCCCCCCGAGGATATTTTCCGACCAAAGATGACAGGCGGTGCTTTCGCGGGCTACCACATGGTTTCGGCGGCGCGCCCGGCCCATTCGGAATCGTAGCCCTTGCCGCCGACCTGGCCCTGGGTAAGCGCGGCCAGCATCTGGCCCGCTGTCGGCAGATCCGCGCTGTCGTCGCGCCCCTGCCAGAGACCCGAGCGCAGGATGGCGCGGGCGCATTGGAAGTAAACCTCGGAGATCGTGATCACCGCGACGCTGCGCGGCCGTTTCCCGTTGCGTTCGAAGCTTTGGCACAGGTCCGCATCGGCGGTGACGATGGCGCGCCCGTTCACCCGCACCACGTTGCCCGATCCCGGCACCATGAACAGCAGCGACACGCGCGGATCGCGCAGGATGTTGCGCAGGGTGTCGATCCGGTTGTTGCCCCGCCAGTCGGGCAGGGCCAGCCGCTGCGCATCCAGTTCCCGCACCACGGGGCCGTCATCCCCCCGGGGCGAGGCATCGGTGCCCTCGGGCCCGACGGTGGACAGGATGCAGAAGCGCGAGGCCATGATCCAGCGGCGGTATTCGTCGTTCAGCGCCCCGGCCACCTTGCGGATCGAAGCCTCGGCCGGTGCGCCGTAAAGCGACTCAAGCGTCGCGAGGTCGGTGATCGGTTCGTATGTCATCTTTGCTGACCCTTGCCTTGCGCCGCCTTGGCCCTGGCGGCAAGTGACGCCCCTAAGCCTTGTCGATACGCGGCATGGTGAACCCCGCCTCGGCCATCAGGGCGTCGGAGCGGGTTTCGACCGCGGTTTCCAGTTGCGCCATGAACTGCGCCTTGGGAAGTCCCGGCGGGATCGGATCGAGGAATTCGACCACTGCCGTTCCCGGCTTGCGATAGACGCCGTGGCGGGGCCAGAAGACGCCCACGTTGCAGGCCACCGGCACGCAGGGTTGGCCCAACTGCTGATACAGGACGCCCGTGCCCGCCTTGTAGGGCATCCGCACCCCCGGAGCCACGCGCGTGCCCTGGGAATAGATCGTCACCTGCCCCGGCGTGGTATTTCCCGCATCGACGTCGCGCATCATCTTGATGATCGCCTGACCGCGCTTGCCTCTGTCGACGAAGATGCAGCCGATGCGCCAGGCGTATTGGCCCAGGATCGGTGCCCAGGCGAGTTCCTTCTTCATGATGAACCGGCCCCGCGGCATCGCCCCGAAGATCATCAGGATATCGAGGAACGACTGGTGCTTGGCCGCCACCAGGACCGGCCCGGTGGGGGGCGTGCCCCGCACCTCGGTCTTCAGCCCGATCATCCAGGCCGCCGACCATCGGACCCAGCGGCAATAGGTGTGGCAGGCCGCATAGGCGCCCCGCGCCGAGAACAGCGCCCAGGGCAGGAAGACCACCGCGATCACCGCCATCGCAAGATACATCGCAAAATTGAACACGAGCGAGCGCAGCCACTGGATGCCGTAGGCCATCAGGTAATCTCCTTCAATGCACGCAGGGCGGCCAGCCGGGTGGACCAGAACGCGATGACCGCCGCCAGGGGCGGGATGAACAGCGGCAGCAGCCACCCTGCCCCCTGAAACCCCAGCCCGGTCAGGAACCCGCCCGCCGGATCGGCGCGGGGCAGCAGCGCCATGGCGATCATGCCCAGGACGGTGCCAAAGGCCGCCCCGCTCAGCGCGCGCAGGGTGAAGCGGCGCACGAAGGCCCGGGCGATATAGGCATCGCGCGCGCCCACAAGGCGCAGCACGCGGATCACCTGGGCATTGGCCGAAAGCGCCGCGTTGGCCGCCAGCGTGATCATCGCCACCACCACCGCCCCGATCAGCAGCAGGCTGAACAGCCCCAGCGCGTTCAGCCGGCCCGCCGCCTCGATCAGAGGGCGGCGCCAGCGGGTGTGGTCATCGAGAACCGCGCCCGGCGTTTCCGCCTTCAGGCGCAGGCGCAGGCCCTCGGCGTCGTACCCGTCGCGGGTTTCGATCACCTCGATCAGCTGCGGAATGGGCAGGGTTTCGACCGGCAGGTCCGGCCCGAACCAGGGCGCCAGCAGGGCAAGCTGTTCGGCCGCGTCCAGCGGGCGGGCCGAGGCGACACCGCTGGTCGAGCGCAGCACCCGCAGCGCGGCCTCGGTCTGGGCCGCCATCTGGTCGGCGGGGGCCGAGATGCGCACGGTCGAGCTTTGCGCCAGTTCGCTGGACCAGCGATCGGCCAGCCGCCCCGTGGCCAGCGACAGGGCCAGGGCGAAGACCCCGAGAAAGGCCATGGCCGCCGCCGTCAGCAGGGTCAGCCGGGCGGTATAGCCGGTGGGCGGCACGGCACGATCGGCGCGCGGATCGCCCTTGAGGATCGTCACGATCTCGGACAGGCGCATCACAGGTCGGCCCCCGCCAGTTGCAACCGCCGGTCCTTGATCCGCAGCACCCGGGCGGCCACCTGCGCCTTGGCCTGGCGGATCAGGTTCAGATCGTGGGTGGCCACCAGGATCGCCTTGCCCATGCGGTTCAGTTCCACCAGCAGCGTCAGCAGGCGCAGCGACATCTCCCAATCCAGGTTGCCGGTGGGTTCGTCGGCAAGGATGACATCGGGCGACATGACGACGGCCCGCGCCAAGGCGGCGCGCTGCCGCTCTCCGCCCGAAAGTTCCGGCGGCAGGGCGCGCAGCTTCGACGACAGCCCGACCCAGGCCAGAAGTTCCTGCATCTCGGCCATGTTCGCCTCGGTGCTCTGGCCCGATACGGTCAGCGGCAGGGCGACGTTTTCAAGCAGCGGCAGATGGTCGAGGAACTGGCAATCCTGATGCACGATCCCGACGCGGCGGCGCACCGAGGCCACGCCATCGCGCCCGATCTCGTGGGCGGGACGCCCGAACAGGGTTACAGTGCCCTGGGTCGCCATCAGCTCCATGTAACACAGCTTGAGTAGGGTGGATTTGCCCGCGCCCGACGGCCCGGTCAGGAAGTGGAACGACCCCGGCGCCAGGCGCAGCGATATGTCCGACAGCAACGCATCGCCACCGTAACTATAGCTGACCTCATTCAACTCGATCACGACAAATCCCCGGCCCCAAGCGCGCCTTGCGGCATGTTCTGCCCCAGACCGTCGGGTGTTTCAATCATATCACGCGCCACGGGCAATATTGCAACGCCACCTCTTGATCTTCGCGCCATCCGCATGAAAGTGTTAACAAAGTCATGTTCAACGATCGAGGGGTCCGCAATGCGGCTGATTTGTCCGAATTGCGCAGCTGAATACGAGGTGGACGCCTCGATGATCCCGGACGAGGGGCGCGATGTGCAATGTTCGTCCTGCGGACATACCTGGTTTCAGCGCCCCGACACGGCCGAGGATGACCTGGCCGAAGAGATGGGCGTCACCCTTCCCGATCCGGCCTTCGAAGAGCCTGAACCGGATGAACCGCGCGCGCCTGCCGCTGCCCCCGCCCCCAAGGCCCGCCAGATGGACGAGGCCACGCGCGACATCCTGCGCGAAGAGGCCCGCCGCGAGGCCGAGGCCCGGCGGCGCGAACGGGGGGGCCGCGGCGGCCTTGAATCCCAGCCCGACCTGGGCCTGACCGACCCCGAGGGCGCGCAATCGCGCGCCGCCGCGGCAAAGGCCCGGCTGGCCCGCCTGCGCGACACCCCGGAAGAGGCGACCGAGCAGGAGGCCGAGGAAGCCGCCGTCGATGCCGCCGCGCCCGGATCGTCGCGGCGCGAACTTCTGCCCGACATCGAAGAGATCAACTCGACCCTCACCGCCACGGGTGACCGGCATGGCCCGGAAACCGTTGAGGAAGAGGAACAGGCCGCAGAAAGCCGCCGGGGGTTCCGGTTCGGCTTTTTCACCGTGTTCCTGACCATGGCGGTGCTCATGGCGATCTATCTTTTCGCACCGCAGATCGCCGCCGCCGTCCCGGCGCTCTCACCGGCCTTGACCGGCTATGTGGGCTGGGCCGACGGCGTTCTCGACGTGATCCGCGCCGGCCTGCAACAGGCGGTGGGCGTCATGCAGGGGCTGATCGGCACCGACGGCTGAGCGGCACCGCCCGACGGCGCGTTCAGAACCGGTCAAGCAGACGTTTCAGATAGTCCAGTTCCTGTTCCGGGCGATCCTGTTCGCCCGAGCGGCGGCGAATTTCGTCAAGCAGTTCCTCGGCCCGGCGGTACACGTCTTCGCCCTGAAGCAGCTTCTCGTCGGTTCCCAACTGCCCCTGCGATCCGGCCTCGCGGCCCAGCGGATCGCGCTGGCGGCCCTGCGGGTCGCCGCTGGTGCTGGCTTGGCCCTGGCCGTTCTGCTGACGCTGTTCCTGCGCCATCGCCTCGCCCAGGTTGCGGATGCCTTCGCGCAGGGCGTCCATGGCGTCTGACTGTTGATCCAGCGCCCCGGCATAATCGTCTTGGCGCAGGGCCTCTTCGGCGCCCTCCATCGCCTCTTCGGCGCGCTTCAGCGCCTCGCGGGCCGCGTCACCTTCGGGGGTGCCCGCCCCGGGCAGGTTGCCCTGCTGGCGGTTCAACTCGTCGCGCAGGGCATGCTGGCGGTCGGCAAGGCTCTGCTCGCCGCCCTGGCCCTGGCCGCCTTCGGGGTTGTCGCCTTGGCCCTGGCCATCCTGCCCCTCGTGGCCTTCACCGCGGCCACGGTTGCCGCCCTTGCCCTCGTTGCCATCGCTTTCGCCGGCCCGGGCGCCGGGGTTGTACTGTTCTTGAAGATCGCGGAACGCCTGGTCTGACAGGCCTTGCTGTTCGCGCAGGGTTTCGCCCAGGTCTTCCATGGCCTGCTGGCCTTCGCCCTGCTGCCCCTCGCCCTGCTGGCCCTGGGTGACCTGCATGTTCTCCATCATCTGCTGAAGCTGGTCCAGAAGCTGCTGCGCCTCGGCCATGCGGCCCTGTTCCATCAGGTCCTGGATCCGGTCCAGCATCTCCTGAAGCTGGTCGCCGGTGATCTCCTGCATCTCGCCCTGGGCCTGCTGCTGGTCACGCTCGTCCGCGTTTTCGGCAAGCTGGCGCATATAGTCCTGCATGGCCTCTTGCAGTTCCTTCATCAGACCGGCGATTTCATCGTCGCTGGCGCCGTTCTTCATCGCCTCGCTCAGCCGGTCCTGGGCGCGGCGCAGCCGTTCCAGCGCATCGGCCATGTCGCCGTATTCCAGTTCCTCGGCAATGCTCCACAGCGCCTCGGCCACCTCGTCCTGGATGGCGGGGGCTAGGGGGGCTGCCATGAACCCCGCCTCAAGCCGGCGGATCGCATAGCGCAATTTCAGGTACAGCGTTTCCGAGCGGAAGATATCCTGAGGCGACCAGGACACCGCGCGCAGCACTTGCGCCACCCGTTTCGCGTTGTCGCGCGACCACAGAAGATCGCGCCGCTGTTCGATGATCGCCTTGGCCAGCGGATCGAAAAACCGCAGCCCGCCCAGGTTTTCGCGAATCCGCGCACTGGTTCCGGTCTGGCCCCGGGCATCCCTGACCGTGAAGGTGATCTGCACCGGCATGTTGGCCCAGGGGTGCTTGCTGAAGTTGTCGATCAGCACCTCTTCGAAATCCGCCCGGTCGCCGTTGAAGGGCAGCGGCAGGTCCAGCGTGATCGCCTCGCGCGGGTCGGGTTCGGGGGCCAGGCCATAGCGGCGGTCAAGCGCCTCGATGTCGAGCGTGATTTTCGCGGTGCCCGACACCACGCCATAATCGTCGCGGGCCAGGAAGGGCTGGCGCAATTCGCCATCGGCCTTGCGCTCGGCCTGGGCGGAGATGGCGACGGTGGGGGCCATGTCGGGCTCCATCACCACCTGCCAGTCGCGCCCGCCGGGGCCGTCGATTTCCAGACGCCCGCTGCGGGTGATCTCGAAACTCTGCGACAGACGGGCGGCGGGGTCTTCCCCGCCCTCGGCGGGGGTAGCCGGTTCACGGCCCGATACGTCTTCGACGACCGAAAGCGCGCCCACCTCGCCGTAAAGGCGCAGGGTCAGGCGGCTGCCCTCGGGGACACGCAGCGTTTCGCCGGTGATGTCGGCCAGGTAAAGGCTGGGCTTGCCGGTATAGGCGGGCGGTTCGACCCAGCCTTCCCAGGACGGCCCGGCAGCCAGCGCGGCTCCCCCGCCCCCCGGTGCCATGTCGCCCACTGACGCCACGCGCCAGAACGATCCGAACAGCAGCGCCACGGCAAAAAGCAGCACCGCGGCATAGCGCAACGCGAAGGGATCGCGCGCCGCGATCCGCAGGTTTGGCTGCACGGCGCGGGCGGCCTTGACCCGTTCGGCCATGCGGGCGACGTGGGCCTGCCAGACCGCCTGCGAGCCGGGATCGCCGCCGCCGATGGCCTGCTGATCGTTCAGCGCGCCGATCGGACGGCCCGGCAGGGTGGAATCAAGCCGCGCCAGCGCTTCGGCCCGGGTGGGCATGCGAAAGGCCCGCAGCCCGCGCCACAGGAACCACAGCAGCGCCAGCGCCGAAATCACCGCGCCGGCCCAGACCGCCTCAAGCGGTACAATGTCCTGCAACCCCAGCATCAGCGCGCCGAGAACGGCCAGAAGCACGCTCCAGACGGGCCAGAAACAGCGCGTAGCGCGCTCGGCCGTCATGCCGAAACGGGTCAGGGCCAGCGGGCGGCGCAGGCTGTCAAAGGCAGGGTGGGTCAGTGTCGTGTCCGGCATCGGCCCTCGCGGATGGTGCGCCCGACGCGGGCGAACCACGTCAGAGCCATTCGGGTATGGTATCGCGGTTCAGCATTTCGTCAAAGGTGGGCCGTGCGCGAATGACGGCGAATTGATCCCCGCTGACCAGAACCTCGGGGATCAGGGGGCGCGAGTTGTATTCCGACGCCATGACCGCACCATAGGCACCGGCGCTGCGGAACGCGATCAGATCGCCTGCCGCAAGGGCGGAAAGGGCGCGGCGTTTGGCAAAGGTGTCGCCGGATTCGCAGACCGGTCCGACGATGTCGTAGAGGTGCGTCTCGGCCCCCGGTGCCGCCTCGTCCAGCGGGACGATATCGTGGTGGGCACCATACATGGCAGGGCGGACCAGATCGTTCATGGCCGCATCGACGATCAGGAATTCGCGTTCCTCGCCTTCCTTGAGATAGATCACCTCGGTCACCAGCACCCCGGCATTGCCCGCGATCAGGCGGCCCGGTTCGATCTCGATCTCGCAGCCCAGATCGCCCAGCACGCGCTGCACCATGGCGCCATAATCCGAGGGCAGCGGCGGGTCGGCGTTGCTCCGCTCATAAGGGATGCCCAGCCCGCCCCCAAGGTCGAGCCGCGAGATTTCGTGCCCGTCGGCGCGCAGTTGCGCGGTCAGGTCGGCCACCTTGGCATAGGCCGCCTCGAAGGGGGCAAGATCGGTCAGCTGGCTGCCGATATGCACGTCGATGCCGATCACCTTCAGCCCCGGCAGGCGCGCGGCATGGGCGTAGACCTCGCGGGCGCGGGAAATCGGGATGCCGAACTTGTCTTCCTTGCGGCCCGTGGCGATCTTTTCGTGGGTCTTTGCATCGACATCGGGGTTCACGCGCACGGTGATCGGGGCCACCGTGCCAAGCGCCAGCGCGACGTCGTTCAGCGCCTCCATCTCGGGTTCGGATTCGACGTTGAACTGGCGGATGCCGCCTTCCAGCGCCAGGCGCATTTCATCGCGCGTCTTGCCGACGCCGGAAAACACGATCCGCTCGCCCGGCACGCCCGCCGCCCGGGCGCGGCGGTATTCCCCGCCCGACACCACATCCATGCCCGCGCCCAGATCGGCCAGAAGTTTCAGCACCGCGAGGTTGGAATTGGCCTTCATCGCGTAGCAGACCAGATGATCGACCCCGGCCAGCGCCTCGTCGAACAGGCGGAAATGCCGGGTCAGCGTGGCCGCGGAATAACAGTAGAACGGCGTTCCGACGCTTGCCGCGATTTCGGCCAGGGGCACGTCCTCGGCGTGAAGTTGCCCTGATTTGTAAAGAAAGTGATCCATCCGATGCCCCCGTTGCTGAGCGCGACATAGCACACCCTGCGGGGGGTGCAATTCTCGGGGATTGCGGCGCGCGATTTCGTGGTAACATCGGGCAAAACCAGGAGGGATCATGGCACAATCGGTTCAGGTTCTCATCGGAACGACAAAAGGCGCCTTCGTGTTGCAGGGCAACGAAGCGCGCGATCACTGGACGGTCAGCGGGCCGCATTGCGACGGCTGGCCCATCAACCATGTGATCGGCGACCCTGAAACCGGCACCCTCTGGGCCGCGGGCGGGGGCGACTGGCATGGCGCCGGCGTCTGGCGGTCAACGGACGGCGAAACCTGGGAGCTGTCCAAGCTGGCCAACGGCCAGGCCGACGCCTGGCTGGCCGAAAGCCCCGAGATGGCCGAACAGATGGGGATGCAGCCCGCGCCCCCTGCCCCCTTCACCGAAAAGATCAACACGCTGTGGTCGCTGGGGCGTGCGGGGGGCACCCTATACGCCGGGGCGAAACCCGCCGCGCTTTATTCCAGCGCGGATGGCGGCAACAGTTGGGACATTGTGCAGGGGCTGAGCGATCATCCCTCGGGCGACAAGTGGGAGCCGGGGGCGGCGGGCCTCGTGCTGCATTCGATCGTGGCCGATCCGGGGGATGCCCGCAAACTCTGGATCGCGATTTCCGCCGCCGGGGTCTTTGCCACCGAAGACGGCGGCCAGACCTGGGACAGGCGCAACCGGCTGTCCAATGCCGTGGCGCCCGGCACCCATTCCCACCCCGCCGCGCCCTGCGGCAGCGATACGGGGCTTTGCGTGCACAACATCGTGCGGGCAAACGAACCCGGCGATCTGATCTATCAGCAGAACCACCATGGCACCTACCGCAGCCGCGATGGCGGGCGCAGCTGGGATGACATCACCGAGGGCCTGCCCAGCACCTTCGGCTTTCCGGTCACCGTCCACCCCCACGACCCCGACACCCTTTGGGTGCTGCCCCTGAACAGCGATATCGCCGGGCGCTATCCCCCCGATGCCGCCGCCGCCGTCTGGCGGTCGCGCGACGGGGGCGAGACATGGCAGGCCATGCGCGAGGGGTTGCCACAGACGGGCTGCTTCTTCACCGTCCTGCGGCAGGGCATGGCCAATGACACGGCTGAACGGCCCGGCATCTATTTCGGCACCAACTCGGGCTCGGTCTTCGCCAGCATCGACGAGGGCGAGACCTGGGCCGAAATCGCCCGCCACCTGCCCACGATCCTGTCGGTGGAAACGATCACCCGCTAGGGGCGCGAACGCAGGAACAGGTACAGCGGCAATCCGCAACTGACGCCGATGCAGAAGGTGGCCGGGATGGCCAGAAGGCCCCACCAGGCCCGCCGCCGAACCGTTTCGGCCAGCACCCAGAGGGCAAGCGCCAGGGCAGCGATGGTCAGATCCCAGGTCAGGCCAGTTGTCGAGGCATTGACATACCAGGCGTCGATCAGCCCCGACAGGCCGCCACCCGTCTGCCGCATATGGGTAAGAAACCAGTACATCGGATGCACCGCCCCCCAGAGGGCAAGCGCAAGATAGGCAAGGCGAAGGGGCGTCATCGGCAAGGCTCCGTCAGGGATGCGCGACAGATAGTCCGCCACGCGCCCCCGGCAATTGGCCGATCAAAGCGTGCCGACAACCCCGATCCGGGCATCGCCGCTGACGCTGACACCGGGTTGCGGCGCGTCCCTGGGCCGCTCGGGGGCGCCATCGGCCCCGCAGGCGGCCAGAAGGGCGGTCATCACAAGCGCTCCTGCAAGGCGCATGGTGTTTACCTTCACGATCCCGCCTCCTTCAGACGCTTTTGCCACAGGGCGATCTGTTCGCGCACCCGCACCGGGGCGGTGCCGCCGTAACTGGTGCGCGACGCGACCGAGTTGTGCACGCCCAGCACCGAAAAGACATCCTCTGTGATGGCGTCGTTGACGGATTTCATGTCCTCCAGCGTCAGATCCGGCAGATCGCAACCCTTCTTTTCGGCCAGGGCCACCAGGGCGCCGGTGGCATGGTGGGCATCGCGGAACGGCAGGCCCGCCTCGCGCACCAGCCAATCGGCCAGGTCGGTCGCGGTGGAAAACCCCGAACCGGCGGCAGCCTCAAGCGAAGCGGTGTTGGCGGTCATGTCCTTGACCATGCCTTCCATCGCCGCAAGGGCCAGCATCAGGGAATCGGCGGCGTCGAAGGTCTGTTCCTTGTCTTCCTGCATGTCCTTGGAATAGGCCAGCGGCAGCCCCTTCATCACGGTCAGCAAGGCCACCTGCGCGCCCAGGATGCGCCCGATCTTGGCGCGGATCAGTTCGGCCGCATCCGGGTTCTTCTTCTGCGGCATGATTGACGAGCCGGTCGAAAACCGATCCGACAGGGCGACAAAGCGGAACTGCGCCGAAGACCAGATCACCAGTTCCTCGGCAAAGCGGCTCAGGTGCATGGCGCAGATTGTGGCGGCGCCCAGGAACTCCAGCGCGAAATCGCGGTCGGCCACCGAATCCAGCGAATTGGCGGTGGGCCGGTCAAACCCCAGCGCCTGCGCCGTCGCGTGCCGGTCGATGGGAAAGCCGGTGCCCGCCAGCGCGGCCGACCCGAGGGGCGATTCGTTCATCCGCGCCCGCGCATCGCGGAACCGCCCCACGTCACGGCCCAGCATTTCGACATAGGCCATCATGTGATGCCCCCAAGTCACCGGCTGGGCGGTTTGCAGGTGGGTAAAGCCGGGCATCACCCAATCGGCGCCCGCCTCGGCCTGTGACAGAAGCGCGCGCTGCAGCGCCTCGCAGCCCGCGATGGCGGCGTCCAGCTGGTCGCGCACCCAGAGCTTGAAATCGGTCGCCACCTGGTCGTTGCGCGACCGGCCCGTGTGCAGACGGCCCGCCGGCTCTCCGATCACCTGTTTCAGGCGGGCCTCGACGTTCATGTGAATGTCTTCCAGCGCGGCGGAATACTCAAAGGTGCCGGCTTCGATCTCTGACAACACCGTGAGCAGCCCTTCACGGATCGCGGCGGCATCGTTATCGGTAATGATGCCCTGCGCGGCCAACATCGCGGCATGGGCACGCGACCCGGCGATATCCTGCGGCGCCATCCGCTTGTCGTACGAGATCGAGGCGTTGATCGCCTCCATGATCGCGTCCGGCCCGGCGGCAAACCGCCCGCCCCACATCGCGTTCTGAGTTTTTTCGGTCATGGAAGGGCCCCGATAATGAAATTCCTGGTTACTGCGGTTCTGTATATGGCGCTTGCGGTAGGTGCAAATGCTGCCGATCTCGACAAGTTGAACGCCCTGCGCGACGGCGACATGAAAAAGCTGAACTTCCACGCCGAACCGCAAGAGGCATCGCAGCAGGTTTTCACCTCGCCCGATGGCACGGAACACAGACTTGCCGACTGGCAGGGCAAGATCGTGCTGCTGAACTTCTGGGCCACATGGTGCGCCCCTTGCCGCCATGAGATGCCCGCGCTCGATGCCCTGCAACGCGATCTGGGCGGCCCCGGTTTCGAGGTTGTTCCGGTCGCTACCGGGCGCAACGCCCTGCCCGGGATCAAGCGGTTCTTCGAGGAGGCAGGCGTGGAATCGCTGCCGATCCTGCTGGACGCGAAACAGGCGGTGGCGCGCGACATGGCGGTTCTGGGCCTTCCGATCACCGTCATTCTTGACCGCGAGGGGCGCGAAATCGCCCGGCTGCGCGGCGATGCCGAATGGAACAGCGACAGCGCCAAGGCGATCCTGACCGCCCTGATCGAAGGCTAGCGCCGCGCCAGCGCCGCCACCTGTTCGTGACAGGGGCAGGTGGTGAGGTGGTCGTTGACCATCCCCACCGCCTCCATGAAGGCATAGACGATGGTGGGGCCACAGAACCGGAAGCCCCGCTTTTTCAGATCGTTCGATATCTGCGCCGAAAGCGGGGTCTGCGGCGGCACCTCGGCCTGGGTGGCGAACCGGTTCTGGGTGGGCGTGCCATCGACGTAATCCCACAGGAACCGGTCGAAACCCTGCTTTTCCTCGATGTCGATCCAGGCGCGGGCATTGCCGATGGTCGCCTCGATCTTGCCGCGATGGCGGATGATTCCCGGATCGCCCAGCAGGCGCAGAACCTCGGGTTCGCCCCATGTGGCGATTCGCTCGGGGTGGAATCCTTCAAATGCCGCGCGAAAATTCTCGCGTTTTTTCAGAATCGTGATCCAGCTCAGCCCGGCCTGAAAGCCGTCAAGCACCAGCTTTTCCCACAGGGCGCGGCTGTCCCACTCGGGAACGCCCCATTCGGTGTCGTGATAGGCGGTGTAGATGGGGTCATTCCCGCACCAGTCGCAACGATTGTCCATCCCCTGCCCCTTTTTCCCGGCGTCCGAGAGCTTTTAGACCAATTAGAACAAAATGAGAATATTCATGTGTTGTTAGAACAGTTTTGCAAGGTTGGCGCTGCACGTCATGGAGTTCCCGGAATGCAGCCTGACTATCCACGAAGCATCACAGACGCCTCGCCCGGCGCGGAAAACCCGTTGTCCTTCGCGGTGTCGGAACGCGATCGCGATGTCCTGAAAACCGTCGAACGGGCGGTGGCGGCGGGCGACGTGATGCTGGCCTATCAACCCGTGGTGCCCGCCGGTCGGCAGGACAGACCGGCCTTCTACGAAGGGCTGATCCGCATTCTCGACAAGAATGGCCGCATCATCCCGGCGCAGGAATTCATCGGCGCGGTCGAAAACCGCGAACTGGGCCGCCAGATCGATTGCCTCGCCTTGCAGAAGGGGCTGGAAACCCTTGCCGCACACCCCCGGCTGCGGCTTTCGATCAACATGTCGGCCCGCTCCATCGCCTATGCCCGCTGGATGGCGGTGCTGAACAGCCATCTTGCCGCCGACCCCACCCTGGGTGAACGGCTGATCCTGGAAATCACCGAAAGTTCGGCCATCATGATTCCCGATGTGGTGCAGGCCTTCATGTCGGATCTGCAGGCACGCGGCATCAGCTTTGCCATCGACGATTTCGGCGCCGGCTATACCTCGCTACGCTATCTCAAGGATCTCTACTTCGACATCCTGAAGATCGACGGCCAGTTCATTCGCGGCATCGCCCAGAACCCCGACAACCAGGCGCTGGTCAAGGCGCTGCTGTCGATCGGCCGGCATTTCGACATGGTCACGGTGGCCGAATTCGTCGAATCCGGTGAAGACGCGACCTATCTGGCGAAAATCGGGGTCGATTGCCTTCAGGGCTATTACTTCGGCGCGCCGACAATCCGCGCCCGCTGGGAACCCTGCGAAGAGGAAAAGCGCGCCTGAGTCCCGTTGTATCTTGCCCGGTGAGTGCCTAACGTCGAAAGGTACCGGCCCGTGGCCAGGGTGGAGGCCCACCCGAAACCACGCATGGCCTGCCGTATGACCGAAAAGGGGCTTTTGATGACCAATGTTGTAATCGTATCGGCCGGGCGCACGCCCGTCGGCAGCTTTCTGGGTGCATTCGCGAATGTCCCCGCCCATGATCTTGGCGCCGCCGTGCTGGAAGGCATCGTCGCCCGCGCCGGAATTGACAAGGCCGAGGTCAGCGAGACGATCCTTGGCCAGGTGCTGACCGCGGGCCAGGGCCAGAACCCCGCACGCCAGGCCCATGTCAACGCCGGCCTGCCCATCGAATCCGCGGCCTGGGGGATCAACCAGGTCTGTGGTTCGGGCCTGCGGGCCGTGGCCCTTGGCGCGCAGCACATCCAGCTTGGCGATGCCGCCATCGTCGCCGCCGGTGGCCAGGAGAACATGTCGATGTCGCCCCATGTACAGAACCTGCGCCAGGGCCAGAAGATGGGCGACATGCAGCTGATCGATTCGATGATCCGCGACGGGCTGTGGGATGCCTTCAACGGCTATCACATGGGCCAGACCGCCGAGAACGTCGCCGAGAAATACCAGATCTCGCGCGATCAGCAGGACGAATTCGCCGTCGCCTCGCAGAACAAGGCCGAAGCCGCGCAAAAGGCGGGCAAGTTCGCCGATGAAATCATCGCCTACACGGTCAAGGGTCGCAAGGGCGACACCGTGGTCGACCAGGACGAATACATCCGCCACGGCGCCACCATCGAGGCGATGCAGAAACTGCGCCCCGCCTTTGCCCGCGAGGGCAGCGTCACCGCCGCCAACGCCAGCGGGCTGAACGACGGCGCCGCCGCCGTCCTTCTGATGACCGAGAAGGAGGCCGAAAAGCGTGGCCTCAAGATCCTGGGCCGCATCGCCAGCTATGCCACCGCCGGGCTGGACCCCGCGATCATGGGCGTGGGCCCCGTTCACGCGTCGAAAAAGGCGCTGGACAAGGCCGGTTGGACGATCAACGACCTTGATCTTGTCGAAGCGAACGAAGCTTTCGCCGCCCAGGCCTGCGCCGTGAACAAGGAAATGGGCTGGAACCCGGAAATCGTGAACGTGAACGGTGGCGCCATCGCCATCGGCCACCCCATCGGCGCCTCGGGCTGCCGGGTGCTGAACACGTTGCTGTTCGAAATGGGCCGCCGCGATGCCAAAAAAGGTATCGCCACCCTTTGCATCGGCGGCGGCATGGGTGTCGCGCTCTGCATCGAACGCTGATCGAAAGTCTCGCAGCAAAACAAGCGCCCGCACCTTGCCGTGCGGGCGCTTGCCTGCAAGCCGCATCTCACAACCGCGCCCCCGCCCGGAAAAGGCGTCACGCGCCCTTTCTGCCCGAGGCTTCCCCCGCGCATGAGCCGCAACCGCGCCACCGCCACCGGTTTTATCGCCGTCCTGCTTTGGGCGCTTCTTGCCCTGCTGACGGTCGGTTCGGCCCCCGTCCCGCCTTTACAACTGAACGCCCTGTGCTTTGCCCTGGGAGGAACGCTGGGACTGATATGGGTCGGCCTGTCCGGCGGATTTGCCCAACTGCGCGCCGTGCCGATCAAGGTCTATGCTTTCGGCACCTTCGGGCTGTTCGGCTATCACGCCCTGTATTTTTCCGCCCTGCGCATGGCCCCGGCGGCCGAGGCGGGGCTGATCGCCTATCTCTGGCCGCTGCTGATCGTCCTGTTTTCCGGCCTGCTGCCCGGTGAACGGCTGCGCGGGGGCCATGTTCTGGGCGCGATCATCGGGTTTTCCGGCGCTGCGCTGATCATCGCACGCGGCGCAACGTTCGAGGCACAGGCCCTGCCCGGCTACGGGCTTGCCCTCTTGTGCGCGCTGTTCTGGAGCGGATATTCCGTGCTGTCGCGACGGTTGGGCGATGTCCCGACGGCCAGCGTCGCGGTTTTCTGCATTGCCACCGCGGTCTTGTCGGCCCTGGCCCATCTTGCCTTTGAAACCACCGCCTGGCCGCAGGATGCCACCGGCTGGGGAGCCACGGTGCTTCTGGGTCTGGGGCCCGTCGGGCTGGCCTTCTATGTCTGGGACATCGGCGTGAAAAAAGGCGACATCCAGCTTCTTGGTGTCGCCTCATATGCTGCGCCGGTTTTGTCCACCCTAGCCCTTGTGGCGGCCGGAGTAACACCGGCCACCTGGCCCTTGGTGATCGCGGCCGCCCTTATCGCGGGCGGCGCGGCGCTGGCGGCACGCGCCAGCGCGAAAGGGCGTTAGGCGTTCCCGAGACGCTCGATCTGTTGCTTGATCTGAAGTTTCTGTTTTTTCAGTGCCTTGATGTGGAGATCGTCGGTTGCAGGGCTGCGCTGCTCGGATTCGACAATCTCCGAGAGGGCTTGGTGCTTTCTGCGAAGCTCCTGAACGTGCGAACTCATTGACATGGTCGTCCTCCTCTCTGGGTTTCTGTAGGTTGAGTGCAGCACACTTTCCTTCGCCTGTCACCTGTCTGTTACAAAAACCGGCAGTTTTCGCTGGACAATTTACCTCAGATCAGCGGTAAACCGCCGCGCAAAACGTCGCGAATCAGGGGCGTATAGCTTTCCGAATCCGATTCGTGCCTGTCGCCCTCGTGCAGAAACAAGGGGTTGCGCAGGGTCAGCGGGGTGCGCCCGCCCTTGGTGGCGGTCAGCAGGATCAATTGCGCCGGTCGGCCCTGCCGGGCCTGGATCGGGCGCAGAATCAGGCGCCCCAACCTGTCGTCGCAGGCGGCCAGAAGATCGCGCAACCGGTCGGCCCTCTGGATCACGCTCAGCATGCCGTTGGGGCGCAGGCGCCGGGTGGCCGCATCGATCCAGGCAGCCAGAGATGCGCCTTCGGCATGGGCCGTCTCGCGCCCCGCATCGCGCGAGGCGGTGCGCGACGGCGCGTGGTAATAGGGCGGGTTGGCGATCACATGGTCAAAGCTCTGCTGGCGCAGGGCGGCGGGCATCGCCATCAGGTCGCCCGTGTGAACGGCCAGGTCCATGCCATTGGCCAGGCCGTTGCGCCGGGCCAGTTCGGCATAGTCGGGTTGCACCTCCAACCCGCTCAACTCCAGCCCGGACACCCGCGCGCCCAGGCACAGGCTGGCCACCCCGACACCGCAGCCCAGCTCCAGCACCGACTGGCCCGGCTTTGCCGGCACCGAGGCCGCGAGCAGAACCGCGTCGATGCCCGCGCGATACCCGCGCGCGGGTTGCGCCACGGTCAGGCGACCGCCCAGAAAGGCATCCTGCGTGATATCGTCGAATGGCGGGGCCTCAGCCCCCGATGTCGATGTCATTGTCTTTCAGAATCGCGCGTGCCCGGAACAGATCGCGTTCATGCACCATCAGGCGGCGGGGCAGCACCCCAAGCGATCCTTCCAGAACGCTCATATGGACGTCCAACTCAAAGCAATCTATATCCTCGCCAGAGAGAAGCGCAGTTGCAAAGGCAACGATGGTCGGGTCGCTGGTGCGGATCAGTTCCTTCATATGCGTGACTTAATGGCAGACCGCCCGGTTTGTCGAGACACCCTGGATCTGATGTGATGGAACCGACCTGAATGAGCCTGGACCACGCCCAAATCAAGCCCCACGAACGCCTGGCCGATTTGCTGGCCCCCGAGTTGATCGAGGTGAACGCCCTGATCCGGGCCCGCATGGCCAGCGAAAACGCCCCCCGCATCCCCGAGGTGACCGCCCACCTGATCGAGGCGGGCGGCAAGCGCATCCGCCCGATGCTGACGCTGGCAGCGGCGCGGTTGTGTGGCTATGGCGGGCCGCATCACATCCACCTGGCCGCCACGGTCGAATTCATCCACACCGCCACCCTGCTGCACGATGACGTGGTCGATGAATCCGGTCAGCGCCGCGGGCGCCCCACGGCCAACCTGTTGTGGGACAACAAGTCGTCGGTTCTGGTGGGCGATTACCTCTTTGCCCGCTCGTTCCAGTTGATGGTCGAAACCGGGTCGCTGCGCGTGCTCGACATCCTTGCCAATGCCAGCGCCACCATCGCCGAGGGCGAGGTTCTGCAACTGACCGCGGCACAGGATCTGGCGACGCTGGAAGATACCTATCTGAAGATCGTGCGCGGCAAGACGGCGGCGCTGTTTTCGGCGGCGACCCAGGTGGGCGGCGTGATCGCGGGCGCCGAGGAAGACATCGTGCAGGCGCTTTACACCTACGGCGATGCCCTTGGCGTGTCGTTTCAGATGGTCGATGACCTGCTGGATTGGACCGGCGGCGCGGGCATCGGCAAGAACATCGGCGACGATTTCCGCGAACGCAAGCTGACCCTGCCGGTGATCCGCGCGGTTGCGGCGGCGGATAGCGGTGAATGGGCCTTCTGGGTGCGCACCATCGGCAAGGGGCGCCAGCAGGACGGCGACCTTGAGCGCGCGCTGAAGCTTCTGGAACACCACGGATCGCTGGCCAGCACCCGCCAGACGGCGCTAGACTGGGCCGAAACCGCCAAGGCGGCGCTGGCCCCCCTGCCCGATTGCGATCTGCGTGACATGCTGCGCGACCTGGCCGATTACGTTGTGGCCCGGATCACTTGATCTGCTTCACACCTTGGGTCTGCCCAGACGGGTAACCGTGATCCAGCGGGGCGAGAGGCTATCGCGCAGGGCCATTGCGGCGCTTTCCGCAACCTCGTGACGGTCATAAAGCGCAAAGCAGGTCGCACCCGACCCCGACATCCGCGCCAGAAGGCACCCCTCGGTTGCGCGCAGGGCGGTCAGGGTCTGCTCGATCTCGGGGACGATGCGGCAGGCGGGCGGCTCCAGGTCATTGCGTTGCGTCGCCAGCCACCCGACCAGATCGGCGGCATCCGTCCACGACGGAAGCTCGGCCGCCATGGGGGGGTGTTCGCGGCTGCGCAGGGCCTTGAAGACACTTACCGTCGCCACGCCAAGGCCGGGGTTGACCAGAATCGCCGACAGCGGCGGAAATACCGGCACATCCTTCAGGGTTTCGCCGATACCCGTCATGCGGCAGGGCCGCGCCCGCAGGCAAACCGGCACATCGGCCCCCAGACGTTCCAGCCGGCGGGGAATCGCCCGCCCGTCCAGCCGTTTCAACGCGCGCAGACAGGCCGCAGCGTCGCTTGAGCCGCCACCGATGCCCGACGCGATCGGCAGATGCTTGTCCAGCGTGATCGCGCAGGGCATGCCGCCCGTCATCCGGGCCGCCCGCATCACCAGGTTGGACTCGTCCTGCGGCACATAGCCCGCCCTTGGCCCCGTTACCGTGAACGACCAGTCGTCGGCGGGCGTGACCCGAACGCTGTCGCCCACATCGGCGAAAACCACCAGTGAATCCAGCAGGTGCAACCCGTCTTCGCGTTGTCCGGTGACATGAAGCGTCAGGTTGATCTTGGCCGGAGCGAATGCCTCAGCCGTCATTGGCCACCGTCAGGGGCGGCGCGCCCTCTTCCTTGAGAACCTCATCGAGCCCCACCTCAAGCTTGCGGCGCATCCGGTCGGGGTCGGCCTCGCCGTCCACCTCGTCGGGGTCGACAAAGGACAGCGCGCGCTTCCACTGGAACCGCGCCTCAAGCGTGCGGCCCACGGCCCAGTAAACATCGCCCAGGTGGTCGTTGATGACCGGATCGACGGGCGTCAGTTCCACCGCCTTTTCCATGGGCGCCACCGCCTCTTCATAGCGGCCCAGGCGGTAGAATACCCAGCCCAGGCTGTCGGCGATATAGCCGCTTTCGGGCCGGGCGGCGACGGCGCGTTCGATCATGGTCAGGGCTTCGTCAAGGTTTTCGCGCTTTTCCACATAGGAATACCCTAGGTAATTCAGAACCTGCGGCTGGTCCGGCTGAAGCTCCAGCGCGGTGCGGAAATCGGCCTCGGCCTCTTCCCAGCGGTCGGTCTTCTCATAGGTGATGCCGCGGGCGAAATAGATGGGCCACTGGCCCGGGACAGGCCCCTTGAACAGTGCGACGGCACGGTCATAGGCGCGCGAGGCTTCCTCGAAGCGGTCAAGTTCGCGCAGGGTATCGGCAAGGGTCACATGGATCAGCGGCAGTTCGGGGCGGGCCTTGGCCAGTTGCTCCAACGCCTCGATGGCGGCGTCGGTGCGGCCGGATTTGCGCAGGACCTCGGCCCGGCCCAGTTGCGCCGCGTCCGAGGCCGGATCGTCGCGCGGAATCTTGGCATAGCTTTCGATCGCCAGGTCATACCGCTCCAACCCCTCGAGAAGCCCGGCGACAAGCAGGGTCGCCTCGGTATGGGTGGGGCGCAGGTATTCGGCCATCCTGGCATAAAGCAGGGTGTAACCGGCGTTCGCCTCGCCGCTCAGGGCGTTGGCGATGGAAAAATAGACCTCTCCGATCCCGGCCACCGCATCGGGGGCGATGTCGAAGGGTACGGCCTCACCGGCCTTCAGCGCATCCACCAGGCCTTGCAGGGCCTCGTCCAGGTCTTCGCCGAAAACCTCGGCAATGACCTTGAGCGCATCGTCAAAGCGGCCCAGTTGCGACAGGATCTGCGCCCGCCCGACAAGCCCACGGCGGGTCAGCCGCAGCCCGCCATCCGACGGGTCGGCCAATACCTCTTCGGCGCGGGAAAATTCCCCCGCAGCGGCCAGCGCCAGCGCCTTGTGGTACTGCCCGAAGGCGCGCACGCCCTTGGTCTTGCTGACCTCGTCGAACTGCGTCAGCGCGCCGTCCAGATCGCCCGAACCGAAGCGCGCCCACCCCTTGAGCAACCCGTCAAACAGCGGCCCGACGCTTTGGCCGGCGTCGAGGTCGGCCAGAATATCGTCCCATTCGCCCTGCTTGGCGGAATCGCCCAGCATCACCATGGCCGCCACCTGGCTGTCGCTGCCCTTGCCGATCATCTGCCGGGCCACCGCCACGGCGCGGTCGACGGCCCCAAGGCCCACGTAGGCGCTGTTGGCAAATTCCATCAGTTCCAGGTTGGAGGGATCGCGCATCATGGCGCGGCTGAAATACTGCGCCGACGACTCGAAATCGAAGGCCGTCGCCGCATGGCGCCCGGCAAGGTAGGCACCGGCGTTCACCCCGGCCAGGGCCGGTGCCGCCCCGAGGGCCAGCGATGCGGCAAGGACAAGGGGACGCAACGATTTCTTAGCGGGCATGGGGCCACCTTCTTGACTGGCCGGGCAGGATCGGCCCGGTTCCGGTGAATCTAGTGCCTCGTCCGGCGCCTGTCCATGGACCGCGGCCCCATGACGAAAGTGTTACATGTTCGGGTAATTCGGACCGTCGCCGCCCTGGGGCACCGTCCAGACGATGTTCTGCGCCGGGTCCTTGATATCGCAGGTCTTGCAATGCACGCAGTTCTGAAAATTGATCACGAAGCGCGTCGGCTTGCCCTCTTCCTGCACGAATTCGTAGACACCCGCCGGGCAATATCTTGCCGAGGGCCCGGCGTAATCGGGCAGGTTGCGTTCCACAGGGATATCCGGATCGCGCAGGGTCAGGTGGGCGGGCTGGCTTTCCTCGTGATTGGTCATCGAGAAGCTAACGTTGGTCAGCCGGTCAAAGGACAGCTTGCCGTCGGGCTTGGGATAGTCGATCGGTTCATAAGCGAACTTCTTGCGCGTCGCCTCGGCGTCGGACTTGCCGTGCTTCAGGGTGCCCAGAAGGGACAGGCCGAACAGGTTGTTGGTCCACATGTCGAAACCGCCCACGGCAAGCGAAGCCATGAGCCCGAATTTCGACCACAGCGGTTTGACATTGCGCACCTTTTTCAGGTCCTGCCCCACCGGGCCGGATTTCAGTTCGGCGTCGTAGCCGTCAAGAACATCGCCCGACCGCCCCGCGCCGATGGCCTCAAAGGCCTGTTCCGCGGCCAGCTTGCCCGACAGCATGGCGTTGTGATTGCCCTTGATGCGCGGCACGTTCACCAGCCCGGCAGAGCAGCCCAGCAGGGCACCCCCCGGAAAGGCCGATTTCGGGATCGACTGATAGCCGCCTTCGTTGATCGCCCGCGCGCCGTAAGCCACCCGTTTGCCGCCCTTCAACAGGTCGGCCACCATCGGGTGATGCTTGAACCGCTGGAATTCCATGTAGGGGAAAAGATAGGGATTCTCGTAATTCAGGTGAACCACGAAGCCGACATAAACCTGATTGTTATCAAGGTGATAGATGAATGACCCGCCCCCGGCGTTGCCGTTGAGCGGCCAACCCATGGTGTGCGTCACGGTCCCTTCGCGGTGCTTGGCGGGGTCGATCTCCCAGATCTCCTTCATGCCAAGGCCGTATTTCTGCACGTCGGCATCGCGGGCCAGGTCGTATTTCGCGATCACCTGCTGACTCAGCGATCCGCGCACGCCCTCGCTCAGGAAGACATACTTGCCGTGCAGCTCCATCCCCGGTTCATAGCCCGGCCCTTCGCTGCCATCGGCGTTGCGGCCGAATTCGCCGGCAACAACGCCCTTCACCTCGCCCTTGTCGCCGAACACGAGCTCGGAACAGGACATGCCCGGGAAGATCTCGACGCCCAGCCCCTCGGCCACCTCGGCCATCCAGCGGCAGACATTGCCCATCGACACGATGTAATTGCCATGATTGCTCATCAGGGGGGGCATGACGAAGTTGGGCACGCGGATGCGCCCGGCCTCGCCCAGCATGTAGAAATTGTCTTCCCTGACCGGCACCGTGATCGGCGCCCCCATGTCGCGCCAGTCAGGCAACAGCGCATCCAGCCCCGAAGGATCGAGAACGGCGCCCGAGAGGATATGCGCCCCCACCTCCGAGCCTTTCTCAAGCACGACGACATTCAGGTCGCCATCAAGCTGCTTCAGCCGGATCGCCGCCGACAGGCCCGCCGGACCCGCCCCCACGATGACAACATCGTATTCCATCGACTCGCGGTCCTGCGCCATGCCTTGCCCTCTCCCTGATCCTGTGGCCCGCCGGGCCCTTGGGGCAGGGATAGACAATGGCGCGCACTGGGGTCAATCGGAACCCGGCGTCGGGTGGTTTCGGCAGGTTACGGCGCGACGGGCTTCATCGCCCGTGCCGCATGGTGCGGGCGCCGCATCCAGGCCCGCAGCGCCAGCACGGTCGCGATCGAGAAATAACCGTCGATCGCATAGTGCCACCCAAGGTGCACCGACAGGATCTGATAGCCGGCAATCACGCCGATCATGGGCAAAAGCGCAAACCTGAACCGCTCCGCCAGGTAGAGCGCGATCACCGATGCCACCGCGACATGGACACTGGGAAAGGCCGAAATACCCGACCCAAGGGTCTGAACCCCGTCGGCATAAACCTGCCAAAGGTGCGATTGGGTCGCGCCCACCACGCTGTCGGTGATGCCCGATTGCGCCAATGCCTCCTGCAAGGGCGCAAAATCGCTGCTGCCGGTCATCCGCCCGAAATAGATCGGCCCGCCCGACATGAAGGTCAGCGCAAAAAGCGTGCCGATCCCGGCCCAGGCCCAGGCATAGAGCCGAAGGTAGAGTGACACCCGCCTGTCATCGCCATCGAACAGCGCCAGCAAGACCGGGAAGTACATCGACGGAATCATCCAAAGGCCCATGTAAAACGCCTGAAAGGTCTCACCCGACCACTGTAGCATGACTGCATGGGTCAGGCGCCAGGGGTCCACCCCCAGGTGCAGGGCGCGGTCGATGTCGGCCAGCAGCGGATCGGCCCAGAAGGGCACCGCAAAGGGCAAAGAGGCTTTCACCATGGTGAAGGTCAGGAAAAAGAAGCTGCATCCCACCAGCGCACCGATGGCCCGGGGGATCCTGGCCATCAGCCGCGCCCGCGGCAGAACCAGGAACAGGGCCGCAAAAGCGATCAGCGCCCACCAGGCCTGCTGAAAAAAGAACGTCATTGCAGATGGCACTGTCGCGGCCATGTCGCTCAGAACCGCCATCGGCTCTGCGCGGAACAGCGCGACGAATCCAAGGCCGAACAGCGCGTAGAAAACTGTGAAACGCAGGAAAAACTGCATGGCCGGGGTCCTGTCCAGTGTCGCCGCGATGGTGGCGGTGCCACGTCATAGCGCCCGATCTTGGCAAAACTAAGCCACCGCGCGGGCACCCGCCTATTGACTTTGCACCCCCGGCTTGGATTAACAGCGGGGTATTGCCGTTTCCCTTATGATCGAGACTGACGCGCCCATGGAAAAGATTCCGCTGACCAAAGACGGCCAGACCGCACTGAACGCCGAGCTGAAGACGCTGAAAAGCGTCGAGCGTCCGGCGATCATCCGCGCCATCGCCGAGGCCCGCGAACATGGCGACCTGTCCGAGAATGCCGAATACCACTCGGCCAAGGAAAAGCAGAGCTTCATCGAGGGCCGCATCAAGGAGATCGAGGGCATCCTGAGCCTGGCCGATGTCATCGACACCGCCAAGATGTCGGGCACGATCAAGTTCGGCGCCCGCGTGACCCTGGTGGACGAGGACACCGACGAGGAAAAGACCTATCAGATCGTCGGAGAGCCCGAGGCCAACCTCGAGGCCGGCAAGCTGAACATCAAGTCGCCCCTTGCCCGCGCCCTGATCGGCAAGGACGAAGGCGACAGCGTCGAGGTCCGCACACCGGGCGGCGAGAAAAGCTATGAAGTTCTGAAAATCGTATACAGCTGACCGGACCGGGGCCAGCATCCGGCCGGAAAGGGACGACAATGGCCGAGGCCAAAAAAGACACCTCCGTCGATCTGGGTATCTATGCCCGACCGGCGCCCGCGCCCGCCATGACCGACGGTGACAAGCTGGCGCTGGCGCTGGCGCTGCTGTGGCTTATCGGCTCGGGGCTGTTCTTCCTGATGTTCGGGCGGGGCGATGATGCGGTGGGCTTCGATCCGCTGCGCATGGTGATTACCCTGCTGGCGATCTTCCTGCCTGTCGCCCTGATCTGGGTCGGGGCGGCGGCGGCGCGCAGCGCCCGGATCATGCGCTACGAATCCGCGCGCCTGCACCTGGCCATCGACGGCATCCGCCAGGCCTATATCTCATCGCAGAAGACCGCGGCTTCCGGCGCCTCGCCCGAGGTGACGCGCAAGCTCAGCGAGATTGCCGAGGCGCAGAAGAAGACCGAAACGGCGCTGGCCACCTTCATTTCGATCCGCCCGCATACGCCGCACACCCCGCCCGCCGCCACCCCGCCCGCCAGTGGCGAGGAACAGGCCAGCCTCGCGCTTGGCACCCCGGCCGAGGCGATCGCGCCGCCGCTGGACACCGGCGATTTCATCTCGGCGCTGCAATTCCCCGAAAGCCCGGAAGACAAGGAAGGCTTTCGCGCCCTGCGGCGCGCCCTTCAGGATCGCCGCGCCGCGCAGTTGATCCAGGCGGCGCAGGATGTGCTGACCCTGCTGTCCCAGGATGGCATCTACATGGACGACCTGCGCCCCGACCGCGCCCGCCCCGACACCTGGCGCAAGTTCGCCAACGGAGAACGCGGCCGCGCGGTGGCCAGTCTTGGTGGTATCCGCGACCGGTCGTCGCTGGCGCTTTCGGCGGCACGGATGCGCAGCGATACGATCTTCCGCGACGCCTGCCATCATTTCCTGCGCAAGTTCGATCACATCTTCGCGGAATTCGAAAAGACGGCCACCGACGCCGAGATCGCCGCCCTGACCGACACCCGCACCGCCCGCGCCTTCATGCTGCTGGGCCGCGTCACCGGCACCTTCGATTAGGCGCGCGCCTGACCCTAACCCAGGGTGAACAACAGGGTGTAAAGCGCGACGGCGCCCCCCAGCATGGCCCAGATGGTGTTGCGCGTGGCCAGCCCCACACCAAAGGCCACCAGGGCGGCGACACCGCGCGCCAGGTCAGGTTCCCCCCCCGTGGCCGCGGGCCACAGAACCAGAGGCGCCACCATGCCGGGCAGCACCGCCACCGGCGTGTAGCGCAGAAGTTTCAGGACGATGGGCGGCATCGGCCGGTTGCCGATCAGGCCCAGGAACGAGAACCGGATCAGGTAGGTGCCCACCCCCAGCAGCAGGATGATGGTCCAGATTTCCAGGGTCGTATATGTCATGCCCGCCGCTCCTGCATCGTTTCCACCAGGGCCCCGACCAGCATCGCGCAACCCGCCGCCACCAGCAGACCCAACCCCGAGGGCATCCAGGCCAGCGCCAGCGCCACGACGACCGAGGTCAGCGCCGCCGCCAGGTGCGCCAGCGTCTTGAGAAGCGGCGCCGTCATCGCGATGAAGGCGATCGGCAGGGCAAAATCCAGCGCCAGGGCAGGCGGAATCGACGCGCCCACCGCCACGCCCACGAAGCCAAGCGCGTACCAGACCGGAAAGACCGGCGTCGAGACGCCGAAGAAATAGGCGATCTTGGCCTGCCAGGTCATGGCGGGGCGGCGTTCGTATTCCACCATGCTGCTGGCAAAGGTCTGATCGACGTTCAGATAGGCCACCACGGCGCGTTTCCAGAGGGGCGCCGCGCCAAGATGCGGGACCAGCGATGCCGAATACATCGCCATGCGCAGGTTGACCGCCAGCGCCGTGGCCAGCACGATCAGGATCGGGGCATTTTCCTGCATCAACGACACGGCGGCGAATTGCGACGCCCCGGCGATGACCAGAACGTTGAAGCCCATGGTCTCGGCCAGGGTCAGGCCCGCCTCGGTCGCGACGACGCCGAACAGCAGCGCGAAGGGTGCAAGCACCAGGATGAAGGGCGTGCCATCGCGCACGCCGCGCCAGTAATCGGATTTCGTGGTGGAGACTGCCATGGGAACGTCCTAGATTGCCCCTGCCCTATTACGCAGCCCGCGCCCGAGGTTCAAATGCCGATTTCCGACGCCGACGCGCCCTATCTTATCGCCCCCGATCCCCAGCGTGCGGGGCTGACGCGCCGTGTGCGCGGGGTCGATCACACGGGCGAGACGGGCGAGGTTACCGTGATCGAGGAACGCCCGCTGACCATCTACCTGAACGGCGCCGAGATCGTGACGGCCATGACCATCGGCGACTATCCCGAATACCTGGCGCTGGGATTCCTGCGAAACCAGGGGATGCTGCGGGCGGGCGAGGCGATCCGGGGCGTCGAATATGACGACGATCTTCAGGTCGTCGTGGTGCGCACCGACGCCACAACCACCTTTGAAGAGAAGCTGAAGAAGAAGACCCGCACCAGCGGTTGCGCCGTGGGCACCGTCTTCGGCGACATGATGGAAGGGCTTGAGGGGCTGACCCTGCCTTCGGCCGAGGTGCGCACATCCTGGCTTTATGCCCTGGCCGACAGGATCAACCGCACGCCGTCGCTTTACCTTGAATCCGGGGCGATTCATGGCACCGTCCTGTGCCAGGGCGCCCGCCCGCTGGTCTATATGGAGGACGTGGGCCGTCACAACGCGGTCGACAAGATCGCGGGCTGGATGCTGTCGGAAAACACCGCCGCGGCGGACAAGATCCTCTACACCACCGGGCGGCTGACCTCGGAAATGGTGATCAAGACGGCGCTCATGGGTATTCCGGTTTTGGCCTCACGCTCGGGCTTCACGGCCTGGGGGGTGGAGATCGCCCAGCAGGTGGGGCTGACGCTGATCGGACGAATGCGGGGGCGGCGGTTCACCTGCCTCTCCGGGGCCGAGAGATTGATCCGCGATGCCGATCTTTCGGCCGTGGCGGATGAACCGCGCGGCGCCGGGCGAAAGGGGGCAACGCGATGAACCAACCCTACGGCGTGATCCTTGCAGGCGGGCTGGCCCGACGCATGGGCGGGGGCGACAAGGGCCTTTTGCCCCTTGGGCGTGGCACGATCCTGTCCCATGTGATCGACCGGCTGGAACCGCAGGTGGCGGGCCTGGCCCTGAACGCCAATGGCGATCCGGCCCGCCTTGCCGGCCTGGGCCTGCCCGTGGTGCCCGACAGCATCGACGGCTTTGCCGGGCCATTGGCGGGGGTCCTGGCGGGGCTTGACTGGGCCGCCGCGCAGGGGGGCGAATACATCGTCACCGCCGCCGCCGACACGCCCTTCTTTCCCTGCGATCTGGTGCCGCGCCTTCTGGCCGAGGGGCCGGGCATCGTGCTGGCCGCCACGCCCGACGGCGCACACCCCACCTTCGGCCTCTGGCCCGTGGCCCTGCGCGACGATCTGCGCGCAGCACTGCAGGACGGGTTGCGCAAGGTGGTGCAGTGGACCGACCGGCACGGCGCGCGCCAGGCCCTCTTCGACGAGGGCGGCACCCCCTTCTTCAACGTGAACACCCCCGAAGACCTGGCCCGCGCCGAGGCGATGGCATGAAGCTTTACGGTGTGACCGGATGGAAGAACGCGGGCAAGACCGGGTTGATGGAGCGGCTGGTGGCCGAATTCACCGCCCGCGGCCTGAGGGTTTCCACCCTGAAACACGCCCACCACAGCTTTGACGTGGATCACCCGGGCAAGGACAGCCGCCGCCACCGCGAGGCGGGCGCGCAGCAGGTGCTGCTTTCGTCGGCCACCCGCTGGGCCCTGATGAGCGAGCTGCGCGGCGCGACCGAACCGACGCTGGAAGATCTTCTGCAACGGCTGGATCCTGTCGATCTGGTGCTGGTCGAAGGCTGGAAGCGCGACGCCCACCCCAAGGTCGAGGCATGGCGCGCCGAAACCGGCCACCCCCTGATCGCGCCGGGCGATCCGACAATCCGCGCCATCGCCAGCGACACCCCGGTCGAACTGCCGGGCCGGGCGCAGTTTCACCTGGACGACACCGCCGCCATCGCCGATTTCATTGCGCAGGAGCTGGCGCTGTGACCGGATATGACACCATCGCCATCGTCGATTGGTCGGCCGGAAACGACACCGGCGCGACACCGCGCAAGGATGCGATCTGGGCGGGCGTCGTGCGCGGCGGGATCGCGGCGCCGCCGGTCTATCTGCGCAACCGCGACCTGGCGCACTCCTGGCTGACCGCCCTGGCCCAGGGCGAAATCGCGGCGGGCCGGCGACTGCTGCTGGGGTTCGATTTTCCCTTCGGCTATCCCGACGGCTTTGGCCACCGTCTCTGCGGCACCGACGATCCGCTGGCTCTGTGGGACTGGTTCGCCGAGGCGCTGCACGACCGGCCACAGGGCAATGACCGGTTCGCGCTGGCCGGGCGGATCAACGCGATGTTTTCGGGCACGGGGCCCTTCTGGTTCAACGGCACCAAGACCGACATTCCCGGCCTGCCCCGCAAGGACAGCCGCGAGGGCCACGGGATGACGGAACGCCGCGCCGCCGACAGCGCCGCCACCGGTGCCTTCACCTGCTGGCAAATGGGTGGCGCGGGGGCCGTTGGCGGGCAGGCGATGACCGGCATGGCCGCCCTGTCGCGCCTGCGCGCCACGCTGGGCGACAGGGTGGCCGTCTGGCCGTTCCAGCCCCTGACCGCCCCCGTTGCCCTGGTCGAGGTCTGGCCCTCGCTGATTGCCCGGGTCGTGCGCGACCGCCAGCATAGCGACGAGATCCGCGATGCCGCCCAGGTGCGCGTGCTGGCCGAATCGCTCTGGCAGGCCCAGCAGGACGGCACGCTTGAACCCATGCTGAACGATGTGCCCCCTGCCGCCCGCGCCAGCGAAGGCTGGATCTTGGGCCTTGGTCATGAAACCGCGCTGGCCGCCCCGACCCTGCGCAACGATTGCTTTGCCCTGCCCCCCGGCGTCACCTGGACCCCGGTTGACGATGCCCTGGCCCTGCTGCGCGACCGGCTGCGCCCGGTGGTGCGGCGCGAAACCCTGGCCACGGAAAGGGCCGATGGCCGCATCCTGGCCCGCGATCATGCGGCGGCGCGGTCGAACCCGCCGGGGGCCAATGCCGCCGTCGATGGCTATGGCTTTGCCCACGCCACCCTGTCGCCGGGCGCACAGCGCCTGCCCCTTGTGGCCGGACGATCCGCCGCCGGCGCGCCGCTGAAGGCAACGGTGCCCCCCGGCCATGCCCTGCGCATCCTGACCGGCGCGCTGATCCCCGAAGGCGTGGATACCGTGGTGTTGCAGGAGGATTGCACGGTCGCCGACGGGCATGTCAGCCTGCCCGCCCTGCCGAAGGTTGGCGCCAATACCCGCAAGGCCGGTGAAGACGTGACAATGGGCGCCCCCGCCCTGCCCGCCATGCACCGGCTGCGCCCGCCCGACCTGGCGCTTCTGTCGGCGGTGGGGCTGGCGCAGGTCGATGTCTTTGCGCAACTGCGGGTCGGGGTGTTGTCGACGGGCGATGAACTGGTGGCTCCCGGCACCTCTGCCGATCCGGCCCGCACCTATGACGCCAACCGCCCGATGCTTCTGGCGCTGGCCGCCCGCTGGGGCCATGCGCCGGTGGATCTGGGCCATGTGGGCGATGACCGCGCCGCCCTGCGCGACCGGCTGAACGCGGCGCGCGAAACCACCGACGTGGTGCTGACCTCGGGCGGCGCCTCGGCCGGAGAGGAGGACCACGTTTCGGCCCTTCTGGCCGAGGCGGGGGCGATGCAGGCCTGGCGGATTGCCCTGAAGCCGGGCCGCCCCCTGGCGCTGGGCATGTGGGACGGCATGCCGGTCTTCGGCCTGCCGGGCAACCCGGTGGCGGCCCTTGTCTGTGCGCTGATCTTCGCGCGCCCGGCGCTGTCGCGGCTGGCGGGGGGCGATTGGGTGGCGCCGGTGGCTTTCGACGTGCCCGCCGGTTTTGCCAAGCGCAAGAAGGCCGGACGGCGCGAATACCTGCGCGCCCGCCTGCGCGACGGGCGGGCCGAACCCTTTGCCTCGGAAGGGTCGGGGCGGATTTCGGGGCTGAGCTGGGCCGAGGGATTGATCGAACTGCCCGATGGCGCGGCCGAAATCGCGCCGGGTGACATGGTGCGTTTCCTGCCCTACGGCGGTTTCGGCTTCTGAGGGGTGGGATGGGGGCGCTGCCCCCGACGCCTGCGGCGTCTCCCCCGGGATATTTGAGGACCAAAGATGGGGGCGGGGCCGTGATCCGGGGTTTTCCCCGCCCGCGCGGGCGCTAGGATGGGGGCAAAGGGAGCCGCCAGATGAACGATCCGATCCAGACCACAGCCGAAGCCGCGGAAGCCGCCGCCATGCCCCGCGCCCATGCGGTGCACACCGACCCCGACCGCGACTGCGCGGAAAAGGCGCCGCTGCCCCAGGGCGCCGCCAAGCGCCCCCTTGCCGAGAAGAGCGCGGCGGAATGGGCCTATCAGCGGCTGATCCTCTATATCCAGCATTTCGAGAAGCAACTGGACAACGAACACGAGGTGGCCATGGGGTTTGTCGGCGGCGCGCCGGGGGTGATGCGGATCGAGGGCATGGGGTTTTACGACCCCGACATCGTGACCTTCTATGGCTCGGACCCGGCAGGTGCGCGCACCCAGCTGATCCAGCATGTCAGCCAACTGAACGTCCTGCTGCGCGCCCTGCCCAAGCAGGCCGACCAGGCCGAACCCAACCGGATCGGGTTCCGCCTGGCCGCCGACCTGGACGAACCGGCGGAAGAGGCGTGACGCCTTGTCCGCCAACAGGGTCGTGACAGGCCCGGCGGAATCGTCTATCCCGGCCCAAACGCAGCCTTTCAGGAACCCATGACATGGCCGAACACAAGCCCGGATCAATGAACATCGAAGCCCAGGAAAAGACCTTTGCCGGCTTCATCACCTTCGTCACCCGCGCATCGATCGCGATCATCGTGGTGCTGATCCTGCTTGCGATGCTGAACGGCTGAGGCGGCGCCGGTGACGCTGCGCGCGCTGCTTGCCCTTGCGCTGCTGGCCCTTGCGGGCTGTGGCGCGGGTGCCGTTTCGGTCGTTGCCCCGATGGAAGAGGTGCAGCGGCGGGCCTATGTCCACCCGGGGCCGAAATCGCTCACGCTTTATACGGTGATCAACAACAGGTCGGGGTCAGGCGCGCATACGGCGCTGATGGTGAATGCCAGCCAGCGCGTGCTGTGGGATCCTTCGGGATCGTTCTATCACCCCGCGGCGCCCGAGCGGAACGACGTTCTGTTCGGCTTTACCCCGACGATCCAGGCCGTCTATGTCGATTACCACGCGCGCGAGACCTTCCGCATCGTCGAACAGACGGTCGAGGTCGCGCCCGAGGTGGCCGAACTGGCGCTGAAGCTGGTGCAGGAACAGGGCGCGGCGGGCAGCGCCACCTGTTCGATCACCACCACCGGGATCCTGGCGAAACTGCCGGGGTTCGAAGGCTTCCCCGTCAGCTATTTCCCGGTGAAGACCATGGAGAATTTCGCCGAACGCACCGGCGTGCAGCGGCGCACGATCACCGATGACGATGCCGACGACAACCACGGCGTGCTGTTCCGCGTGACCCGCCCGCAGGGCCCGGCAAACGCGACGCCCTGACGGGGGCGGCGAGGGGGCGAAAATCCGACGGCGACACATCGAATGGGATTTGTCGCCGCCCCGATCCTGCTAGACTGTGCCGGTGAAAGCCGCCGGAGCAGCCCCATGCCGTACAACGCCCGCCCCCCCGTTGACCGAAACCCTTCCGCATCAAGGCGACCCCGCCCTGCCCCGATGGCGGTGCGCTGACGCCATGTGCCGCATTGCCGCCTACCTGGGCCCCACGATCCCGCTGGAAAACATCATCGTGCGCCCCACCCATTCGCTGCTGACCCAGAGCCAGCGCGCCACCGAGGCGAAGCTGGCCGTCAACGGCGATGGCTTCGGCATCGCCTGGTACCTGGCCGATGTCGTCCGGCCGGGGCTTTACCGCGATGTCCTGCCCGCCTGGGCCGATGGCAACCTTGTCAGCCTGTGCCGCATGGTGCGCAGCCCGCTGTTCCTGTCGCATATCCGCGCCTCGACCGTTGGGGAAACCTCGCGCGCGAACTGCCATCCCTTCGCCTATGAGAACTGGGCCTTCTGCCACAACGGGCAGGTGCCCCATATCAACCGCATCCGCCGCCGGGTCGAATCGGCGCTGCCGGACGCGCTGTATCACCACCGCAAGGGGACCACGGATTCCGAGCTTCTGTTCCTGATGCTGCTGGCCCATGGGCTGGACCGTGATCCGGTCGCGGCTATCGACGCGATGCTGGCCGACCTGGGCGAGGATACGCCCGATGGCCCGGTGCGCATGACCTGCGTCTTCAGCGACGGCGCCGCGCTTTATGCCTTCCGCCATGCCTCGGACGGGAAGTGCCCCTCGCTCTATATCTCGGACAGGCTGGACAATGGCGGGCGGGCGATTGCCTCGGAGCCGCTGGAGGATGACGGGCTGCGCTGGCGCTGCGTGGAGCCGGGGCGGCTGTTGATGCTGCGAGACGGCCAGGCCGAATATCGGCAACTGGGCGCATCGCTGGCGGCCTAAGCCTTCATCTGCCAGAGCCATGCGCCGTCATCGCGCCGGGTTCGGGTGGCCCGCCCGGCGTGCCACAGATGCTGGCAATGGGCGAAAGCCTCGACCAGGGCGAGGCCGTAGTCGCCCGGCCCGATCTCGCGCTTGAAGAGGGCCGGGAAACATTCGGTCGCGGTTCTCGGCGTGGCAAGGTGAACTTCCAGCCGGGCCAGCGCGCCGTGGTGATTGTCGATCAACTGGCGCAAGCGGGTGGGCAGGCCATGGAACGGCAGCTTGTGACCGGGCAGAATTAGTTGCCCTTCATCGGCGAACCGGGCCAGGCGCGCGCAGGATTCAAGCCAGTCGGCCACCGGATCGGCCAGGGGTTCGGTGGCATAGACCCCGAGGTTGGGCGAAATCGACGGGATCAGTTGATCGCCGCCGATCACCAGGCCATCCTCGCGCGACCAGAGCGTGGCATGTTCGGGCGCATGGCCGTTGCCGATGCGCACATCGAAGGTGCGCCCGCCGATCCGCACCACGCCGCCTTCGGCGATGCGCGTGAACCCCAGGGGCAGTGGCGCCACAGCATCGGTAAAGTTGAAGGGCCGTTCCTGCGCCCGTTGCTCCAGCAACGCCGGGTCCATCCCCGCGCCGCGCCAGAAGGCCAGGGTTTCGGGGGTCGGCAAGGGTTGGTCGTCCAGCACCAGCATCCGCGCCATCAGCCAGGCGGTGCGGGTGGTGATCAGCTCCGCCCCCCGCCCCTGGAACCAGCCGGCCAGCCCGATGTGATCGGGGTGGTGATGGGTGACAAGAACGCGCGTCACCGGGCGCCCGGCCAGCGGCCCTGCCAACAGCGCCTCCCACAGGGCGCGCGACTTGCGGCTGTCGAAACCGGTATCGACGATGCACCAGCCCGCGCCGTCCTCCAGCGCGTAGACGTTGACGTGGTCCAGCGCCATGGGAAGCGGCAGGCGCATCCACAGCACGCCCTCGGCCACCTCGGTGGCGGCGCCCAGTTCGGGCGGCGCGAAGGGGTATCGCAGGCCCGCCGGGGCCACCCCTAGACCGCCAGATCGTCGGGGGAGATCGCCATCAGGCCCTCGGCCCCAGCGCGGACATGGGCCAGAAGGCCGGCATGTTCAGGCAACATCCGGCGGATGTAGAAATCTGCCAGGGCCCTGCGCGCGTCATCACCCGCCACCGCCGATTTCAGATGCACATGCGCCCCAAGCACCCGCGCGAAGGCCCGCAGATAGGGCACCGCGCCGGCGAACCTGTCCTGCACCTCCTGCTCGACCAGCCATTCGGTGGTTTCGCGCAGGGATTCGGCGGCGTTCCACACCGCCTGGGCCAGGGTTTCGTGGCCGGCGCGGGCGGCTTCGGCGGCGGACTGCACCTCGTCCAGCAGGGCGAAGGCAGCGTCGCCGCCATCCATCATCTTGCGCGCCACAAGATCCATCGCCTGAATGCCGTTGGTTCCTTCGTAGATCGCCGTCACGCGGACATCGCGGGCATATTGCGCCGCGCCGGTTTCCTCGATGAAGCCCATGCCGCCATGCACCTGCACGCCGGTCTGGGCCACGTCGATGCCGACATCGGTGCCAAAGGCCTTGGCGATCGGCGTCAGAAGGGCAGCGCGGGCCTTCCAGGCATCGTCATCCAGCGCCTTTGCCATGTCGATGGCCACCGCGCACATCAGGGCAATGCCCCGCGCGGCGCGGGTGTCGGCCTTCATGGTTGCCAGCATCCGGCGCACATCGGCGTGTTCGATGATGGTGCCGCTGCCGCCCGCGCGGCCCTGCTTGCGGTCCTGCGCATAGGCCAGCGCGTGCTGATAGGCGCCTTCGGCCACGCCGATGCCCTGAACCCCCACGCCAAGGCGGGCGTTGTTCATCATGGTGAACATCGCCGCCATGCCGCCATGTTCCGGCCCCACCAGCCAGCCGGTGGCGCCATCGTACTGCATCACCGCCGTCGGGCTGCCGTGCAGGCCCATCTTGTGTTCCAGGCTGACGACGTTCAGCGCGTTGCGCTTGCCGGGGGTGCCATCCGCGTCGGGGATGAACTTGGGCACCATGAACAGGGAAATCCCCTTGGTGCCGGGCACCGCATCGGGCAGACGCGCCAGAACAAGATGACAGACGTTCTCGGTGAAATCGTTGTCGGCCCAGGAGATATAGATCTTCTGCCCGGTGATCGCATAGGTGCCGTCGCCGCCGGGCACCGCCTTGGTGCGCAGGGCGCCAACGTCGCTGCCGGCCTGGGGTTCGGTCAGGTTCATCGTGCCGCACCATTCCCCCGAAATCAGCTTGGGCAGGTACAGCGCCTTGATCTCGTCGCTGGCGTGATGTTCCAGCGCCTCGATCTGGCCCTGGCTCATCAGCGGGTTCAGTTGCAGCGACAGGCAGGCCGAGGACATCATCTCGTTTACGGCGGTCGTCACCGCCATGGGCAGGCCCAGGCCGCCGTGGTCCTGCGGGGCCGACATGCCGATCCAGCCGCCCTCGGCGATGGCGCGATAGCCTTCGGCAAAACCGGGCGACGTCCGCACCACGCCATTCTCGAGAACCGCCGGATGGGTGTCACCGGGCCGTTGCAGCGGCGCCAGCACATCCTCGCACAGCTTGCCCGCCTCGGTCAGGATCGCGCTGGTCATGTCCGGCGTCGCCTCGGCGAACATCTCGGTGGCGGCGACCTGTTTCAGGTCGACCACATTGTCGAAAAGAAAGGTGAATTCGTCGGCAATGGCGCGATAGGGCATGAAATCCTCCTGGCACGAATGGTCCGCCACGCTTGGCATCGCGCGCACGGGGGACTAAGGCAATGCCAGCAATCTGAAGCGCACCGCGCCACCCGGCAACCCGAAACGCAGCGTCACGAGCCGACATGACCAGAACCCTGACAGAGACACCCGATGATGTGGCCGAAGCCGCCCGCCTTCTGCGGCAGGGTCGGCTTGTCGCCTTTCCCACCGAAACCGTCTATGGGCTGGGGGCCGATGCCACCAACGATACCGCCGTCGCCGCGATCTACGAGGCGAAGGGCCGCCCGCGGTTCAACCCGCTGATCATCCACCTGCCCGACATCGATTCCGTTCATCGTTATGCCGTTCTTGACGGCCCCGCGCTGGCTCTGGCCCGCGCCGTCTGGCCCGGGGCGATGACGCTGGTTCTGCCGCTGCGCCGGGATGCGGGGCTGTCGCCGCTGGTGACGGCGGGGCTGGATTCGGTCGCCGTGCGCCTGCCCGACCTGGGGCTGGCGCGGCGCCTGCTGGCGGCGGTGGGCCGGCCCGTCGCCGGGCCGTCGGCCAACCCCTCGGGGCGGGTCAGCCCGACGACGGCGCAGCATGTGATCGACGGGCTGGGCGGGCGGATCGACGCGGTGCTGGACGGGGGCGCCTGCGGCGTGGGGCTGGAATCGACCATCGTCGGGTTTGACCCGGCGCCCACCCTGCTGCGCCCCGGTGGCATCGCCGCCGAAACCCTGGCCGAACACATCGGCGCGCCGCTGGCCCGCCCCGGCGTCAATACGCAGATCACGGCGCCCGGCCAGCTTGCCTCGCATTACGCGCCCAACGGAACCGTGCGGCTGAACGTCACCGCCCCCGAACCCGGCGAAACCCTTCTGGGCTTCGGGCCGGTGGGGGCCAGTCTCAACCTTTCGCCCACCGGAGACCTGGCCGAGGCGGCCGCGAACCTTTTCCGCCACCTCAGGCGGCTGGACGACATGGGTGTCAGCCGCATTGCCGTTTCGCCCGTTCCCGAAACCGGTCTGGGCCTGGCCATCAACGACCGGCTGCGCCGCGCCGCCGCGCCCCGCTGAGCGCGGAACATCGGGCCCCCTGGCGCGTTGAACCCGCGACCAAGGAGGCATCATGACCATCGCGAAGATCTACGCACAGCTTTCATGCCGCAGCCTTGCGCAGGGCACGGCATGGTTCGCCAACATCTTCGGGCGCGGCCCCGATGCCCGCCCGATGGAGGGCCTGGCCGAATGGCACCACGAAGACCATGCCGGCTTCCAGCTGTTCCAGAACCCCGACGACGCCGGCCACGGCACATTGACGCTGTTCGTCCGGGACCTGGCCGAGGTGCACAACCAGCTCTGTGATCTCGGGCTCAACCCGCCGGGCATCGAACGGGGCGACAGCGTGACCATCGTCCGCCTGCGCGACCCCGATTCCAACCTTGTGGTGCTGGCCCAGCCGCGCCACGCCTGAGCGCATCCTGTCAGACCCCGGGTGCGGCGCTAATCATCTTGCCCCGCACCCCGCGCCATTGTATCCAGCCTGCCATGACTCAGGTTTTCGACATGGATGACCGCGCGCGCCTGCCCTGGCGCTTTTTCGGCGCGACGCTGACCGTTCTCGCACGGCTTTGACGCGCGCCGCGCGCCCGACGGTTCATTATCCATCGCCCACCCCTTGCGAAAGAGACCAAACCATGTCCCCCAAAACGCTTTATGACAAGATCTGGGATGCCCACGTCGCCCACGAGGACGAAGACGGCACCACCCTGCTGTATATCGACCGCCACCTGGTTCACGAGGTGACCAGCCCGCAGGCCTTTGAAGGGCTGCGCATGACCGGCCGCAGTGTCCGCGCCCCGGACAAGACGATTGCAGTTCCCGATCACAACGTGCCCACCACGCTGGACCGCGCCAAGGGCATCGAAAACGAAGAGTCGCGCATCCAGGTCGAGGCACTGGACAGGAACGCCAAGGATACCGGCATCCACTATTACCCCGTGTCCGACGTGCGCCAGGGCATCGTGCATATCGTCGGCCCCGAACAGGGCTGGACCCTGCCGGGCATGACCGTGGTCTGCGGTGACAGCCACACCGCCACCCACGGCGCCTTCGGCGCGCTGGCCCATGGCATCGGCACCTCCGAGGTTGAGCATGTGCTTGCCACCCAGACGCTGATCCAGAAGAAAAGCAAGAACATGAAGGTGGAAATCACCGGCAAGCTGGCGCCGGGTGTCACCGCCAAGGACATCACCCTGTCGGTGATCGGCAAGACCGGGACCGCCGGGGGCACCGGCTATGTGATCGAATACTGCGGCGAGGCGATCCGCGATCTTTCCATGGAAGGGCGGATGACCGTCTGCAACATGGCCATCGAAGGCGGTGCACGCGCCGGCCTGATCGCGCCCGACGAAAAGACGTTCGAATACTGCAAGGGCCGCCCCCACGCCCCGAAAGGTGCGCAATGGGAAGCCGCGCTGAACTGGTGGAAGACGCTGAAATCCGATGACGACGCCCATTGGGACAAGGTCATCACCATCCGTGGCGAAGACATCGCGCCGGTGGTCACCTGGGGCACCTCGCCCGAGGACGTTCTGCCGATCACCGCCAATGTCCCTGCCGCCGAGGATTTCAAGGGCGGCAAGGTGGATGCCGCGCGCCGGTCGCTGGAATACATGGGCCTGACCGCCGGCACGCCGCTGACCCAGGTCGAGATCGACACGGTGTTCATCGGGTCCTGCACCAACGGACGGATCGAGGATCTGCGCGCCGCCGCCGCGATCCTGAAGGGCAAGAAGGTAAAGGACGGCATCCGCGCGATGATCGTTCCCGGCTCGGGCCTCGTGCGCGCCCAGGCCGAGGAAGAGGGCCTGGCCGAGATCTTCACCGAGGCCGGGTTCGAATGGCGCCTTGCGGGCTGTTCCATGTGCCTGGCCATGAACCCCGATCAGCTGAGCCCCGGTGAACGCTGTGCCGCCACCTCGAACCGCAACTTCGAAGGCCGCCAGGGCCGGGGCGGACGCACCCACCTGATGAGCCCGGCCATGGCCGCCGCAGCCGCCATCACCGGACGGCTGACTGACGTGCGGGAACTGATGACATGAAGCCTGCAAACAAGTGGCTGTTGCTGGGGGTGGTTTCGGTAGGCTTCGGGGTGTTTGCCCTGGGCAATACCGTCGTGGCCTCGCTTGCCGTGACCACGCTGACCGGCGCGCTGTTCCTGCTGAGCGGCGGTTTCCAGATCGTCGGCAGCATCATGGGCCACGAGGGGACCGGATCGAAGATCGTGAACATCGCCATCGGCGCGCTGATGGCCTTTCTGGGCCTGTCCTTCCTCATCAACCCGCTGGAAGGCATCATCTCGCTCGCGATGCTGGTTCTGCTGCTTCTGCTGGCAACAGGCGTTCTTCGGATTGTCCTGTCCTGGCGGATGCGCAACACGCGGTTCTTCTGGCCGATGCTGATTTCCGGTGCGCTTTCTGTGCTTCTGGGTGGCTATATCTGGGCCAACTTCGCCGCCGTCGGACCGCAGCTTCTGGGCATCCTCCTGGGGATCGAATTGTTGCTCAACGGGCTGGGCCTGATCGCCCTGTCGTTCTTTGTGCGCGCCGCACGCAAGTAATTCCGGGGCCGGACCTTCCGCCCGAATGGAGATCGAAATGGAAAAATTCGAAAAACTCACCGGCGTCGCGGCGCCATTGGACATGATCAACGTCGATACCGACATGATCATCCCCAAGAACTTCCTCAAGACGATCAAGCGGTCGGGCCTTGGGGTGAACCTGTTTGACGAGATGCGCTATGACGACGACCGCAACGAGATCCCCGATTTCGTGCTGAACAAGCCCGCCTACCGCAACGCCGAGATCCTGGTGGCGGGCGACAACTTCGGCTGCGGATCGTCGCGCGAACATGCGCCCTGGGCCATCAAGGATTTCGGCATCCGCTGCGTCATCGCGCCCAGCTTTGCCGACATCTTCTTCAACAACTGCTTCAAGAACGGCATCCTGCCCATTCCCCTCCCGCAAGAGCAGGTGGACCTTCTGATGAAGGATGCCGAGAAGGGCGAAAACGCCCGGATGACCATCGACCTTGAAAACCAGGTCATCACCACCTCGGACGGCGAAGAGATCACCTTCGAGGTCGATTCCTTCCGCAAGCACTGCCTGATGAACGGGCTGGACGATATCGGCCTGACCATGGAGAAGGTCGGCGCCATCGACAGCTTCGAGTCGAAGGCCGCGCAGGAACGCCCCTGGGTCTGATCCGCGCCCCTTGTGCCGCCAACAGGCACAGCCACAAGATTTTGAGGCAGCCCCGTGGGGCTGCCTTTTTTTCACCGAAAGATTGATGCAAAGGCGCACCAGTTGCACCCTGAAAAGACCCGAAACTTTCGTCAAGGTTAACAAGACGTTGAGAACCGAAGTGAAAGTAGGCAAAACTTGGGCAAGATTGAGGCACCCCGCCACATTGGCCGGGCACAGTTTGGAACAAGGGCGCGGCATCGTATCGCATCCGTCCAGGTTGAGGGTACATGGCAGTGATTTCGCGGCTCTTTGGCGCCTGTCTCAGGGGATTCCTGGTGGCGCTGCTGATTGCAACTCCGGCGCTTCTGCTGCCGGGGATGTCGCCCGACACGATCCAGGTCGTCATGCTGGTTGCCGTCTTCGCCGCCATCCTGACGGTCTTTGAATACAACTCGGTCTATCCCTGCCTCTACGAATTCCGCGACGCGCCCCCCTTCAACCGGATCAGGTTCAGCTGCCTTTTCGTGACGGTCTTCCTCTTGGCCGTGGTGGTGAAGGGCGCGACCCATCCGGGGCTTCTGGCCGAATTCGTCCATGCCGTGGGCCTTCTGATCGCGCGGGCCATCGATTTTCCCTACAGCCCGGTTCGGCTGGTGGTTCTGCTGCTGCCCGAAGACGCCCCGCTTCAGCGGCTTGACATGCTGCGGGCCATGGCGGGCCTGTCCTACCTGATCTCGCTGATCTCGCTGGCGGCCTTCGTCGTCGTCATGCGGCTGCAACGCTGGCCCCTGCGCAGCGGCAGCTTCAACGTCTGGGTCAACCTGCCCACCTTCGACCCCACCTCGGGCGGCGAGGTCGTGGGCCGCCTTCGCCGCGATTCCCGGGTGAACGTGGTACTGGGAATCCTCTTGCCCTTTCTGCTGCCATCCATGGTATCCTCGGCCTCGGATCTTTTCGGTTCGGTATCCGCAACCAACCCGCAAACCCTGATCTGGACGGTGACCGCATGGGCCTTTCTTCCTGCTTCGTTGCTGATGCGCGGCATCGCCATGGGGCGGATCGCGTCGATGATCGAATTCAAGCGCACCCAGGCCCCGATCAGCGACGCGGGCCTCTTGCCGGCCTGATCCTGCTGGCGGCGCTGCTCTGCGCCGGGCCCCTTGCGGGCGACCCGCTGCGCATTGCCACCTTCAACGTCGAACTCGCGCGCGCCGGGCCGGGCCTTTTGCTGCGCGACCTGGCCAGCGGCACCGACAAGCAGGGCGCGCTGATTGCCGGGATCGTCGCCCATGTGGCCCCCGATGTGCTGGTGCTTCAGGGTGTCGACCATGATCATGACGGCCTGGCCCTTGCCGCGCTGACGCAGCTTCTGGCCAAGGCAGGCCATGCCATGCCGCACCGGTTTGCCCTGTCCCCCAACAGCGGGGTGCCCACCGGCCAGGACATGGACGGGAACGGGCGCACCGGAGAGCCGCGCGATGCCCAGGGTCATGGCCGCTTTTCCGGCGAAGGCGGCATGGCCGTGGTGTCGCGCCTGCCCATCGACGCCGCGCGCAGCGTCAGCTTCACCCCGCTTCTCTGGGCCGATCTTCCGCAGGGCATTCCGCCGGTGGTCGATGGCCTGCCCTTCCCCTCGGCGCAGGCCTTCGGGGTGCAGCGGTTGTCGTCGGTGGCCCATTGGCAGGTGGCTATCAACCTGCCCGATGGCGGCACGCTGGACCTTCTGACATGGCACGCCACCCCGCCGGTCTTCGACGGCCCCGAAGACCGCAACGGCCGACGCAACCACGATGAAACCGCGCTTTGGCTGCGCCTTCTTGACGGCGCCCTTGATGTCCCTCCGCCTGCGGGGCCATTCGTGGTGATCGGCGATGCCAACCTCGACCCCGCCGATGGGAATGGCCGGCCCGGCGCGCTGGCCGCGCTGCTGGCTGATCCGCGCCTGCAAGACCCACAGCCCCGGTCGCACGGCGGCATCGCGGCGGCGCAGGACGATGGCGGCGTGAACGCCCGCCACCGGGGCGACCCGGCCCTTGATACCGCCGATTGGAACGACGCCGGGGCCAAAGATCCGGGCAACATGCGGGTGGATTACATCCTGCCCTCGACCCATTGGCGGGTGACAGACGCGGGGGTGTTCTGGCCCGCGCCCGACGATCCCCTGCGCCCGCTACTTGGCGAAGGCGGGAATGGCGCGTCGCGTCACCGGCTGGTCTGGGCCGACCTTGTGCGCGATGGCCTGTGAAAGGGCATCGTCCAGCGGCGTTGGCCGGAATCCGGGCAGCAGGGCATCGAACCGCGCGCCGTCGATGCGGTGGGGCATATCCCAAAGGTAGCGCATTTCGCACAGATGCCGCGCCATGGGCCAAAGCGGCGACAGGGCCCGCAGGGGCGCCCATGGCATCGGCGTGACCCGAAGTTCGCGCCCCAACGCCCGGGACACCGCCGCGCCAATGGCATTGCCAGTCAGCGTATAGCCCGCAAAGCCCAGGTCTTCGAAAGGCTTCAGGCGATGTTCAAGCGCGCAAAGCGCCACGGTGGCCCGCGCCATGTCGGGCAGGAAGGCAAAGGCATGGGGCGCCTCCAACCCGCCCGGATAGCTGAACCGCCCGCGCGACAGCCGCGCGATCATGATCTTGTCGAACCAGTTGCCGCTGGCCTCGGTATCAAGGAAATCGCCCGCCCGAAGGATCAGCGTGCGCACCCCGGCCGCGCGATAGGCGCGCTCCATCGCGATGCGCTGACGCCCAAGCGGGTTCTCGGCGCGGTGGGGGGTATCGGCGCCCAGAACCGGCGGCGCCTTCGGCCCGTAGACATAGACGTTGCCGGGGATGACGACCCGCGCACCGCTGACGCGCGCCGCCGCGATCACGCGTTCGGTCAGACCCGGCAGATCGCGCGCCCAGTGCTGATAGGGCGGGTTCCAGCCATTGACGATCACGTCCTGCCCCCGGGCCTGGGCCTCCAGATCGCCACCGGCCCGGTCGAACAGCCCCACCCGCCATCCCGCGTTCCAGAAGGCTTCGGCGGCATGGCGCCCGAAGCGGCCCGTCGCACCCAAGATCAATACCCGTCCCGTCATCGCGTCCTCCGTGTCTTGCGAATGAGGGCGATCATTTGTCATTCCCTCACGTTTCGGAATTGTCAAAATCCGGGGGTCATGTATTCATTTCCGAATGGCAAATCCTCTCACCTCACTTGACTGGTCGCTGATCCAGGCCTTCGTGGCCGTGGCCGACACCGGATCGCTTTCGGCGGCGGCGCGGGCGCTTTCCAGCAGCCAGCCGACGGTGGGCCGTCAGGTCCGCATGCTGGAAACCCGGCTGGGCACCAGCCTGTTCAACCGTCAGCCTCGCGGCATGGCGCTGAGCGCGGCGGGGCTGGCCCTGATCGAACCGGCCCGCGCCATGCAGGACGCCGCCGGGCGCATGGCCCTGGTGGCCGCCGGAAGCGCCGAAACCATGGCCGGCACCGTGCGCATCACCGCCAGCGAATTCACCGCCCACCACCACCTGCCGCCCATCGTGGCGCAGATCCGCCTGCGCCACCCCGAAATCACGGTCGAGATCGTGGCCAACGACAGTTCCCAGAACCTGCTGTTCCGCGAGGCCGACATCGCCCTGCGCATGTACCGCCCCGACCAGTTGGAGATGGTGGCCCATCACCTGGGCGACCTGGCGCTGGGGCTTTATGCGACGCCCGGCTATCTTGACCGGCGCGGGCGGCCCGCCACGCTGGAGGATATGCAGCAGCACGACCTGATCGGCTACGACCGGAGCGAGCTTATCATCCGCGGGATGCAATCTTACGGATGGATGGTCAGCCGTGACGATTTCCCGATCCGCTGCGATCATCACACCGTCTATTGGGAGCTTATTCGCGCCGGCTGCGGCATCGGCTTTGCCCAGACCAGCGTGGCCCGCCACGATCCGAAGGTCGAACGCATTCTGCCGGGCCTGCCCCTGCCCGGCCTGCCCCTCTGGCTGACCGCCCACGAGGCCCTGCGCCGCACACCCCGCGTGGCCGCCGTGTGGGACATGCTGGTGGAGGGGCTGAAACCCGTTCTCGATCCGCCGGGCGGGCCGGTCTTTACCCTGGGCGGCGCGGCGGGCGCGAAGGCAGGTCAGGCCGCGCCAAAACCCCGGCCATGAAGGCCCCGGGCGGCGCCACAGCTTGATTTGTCGCCAAGACCGGGCTAGGCCGCTGCCAACGTTTTGCAAGGAGCACCGCAATGTCCAACCCCTCCCTCCTCATCCTGCCCGGCGACGGAATCGGCCCCGAGGTCATGGCCGAAGTGCGCAAGGTGATCGACTGGTTCGGCGCCAAGCGCGATCTCAAGTTCGACGTGAGCGAGGATCTGGTGGGCGGCGCGGCCTATGATGCCCATGGCACCCCCCTGACCGACGAAACCATGGCAAAGGCGCAAGAGGTGGATGCCGTGCTTCTGGGCGCAGTCGGCGGCCCCAAGTACGACACCCTCGATTTCAGCGTGAAGCCCGAACGCGGGTTGCTGCGGCTGCGCAAGGAAATGGACCTTTTCGCCAACCTGCGCCCGGCCCAGTGCTTTGACGCCCTGGCCGATTTTTCTTCGATGAAGAAGGATATCGTCGCCGGTCTGGACATCATGATCATCCGCGAACTGACCAGCGGCATCTACTTCGGCGAGCCGCGCGGCATCGTCAAGGAAGGCAACGAACGGGTGGGCATCAACACCCAGCGCTACACCGAAAGCGAAATCGCCCGGGTGGCGCGTTCGGCCTTCGAACTGGCCCGCAAGCGCGACAACAAGGTCTGTTCGATGGAAAAGGCCAACGTGATGGAATCCGGCGTGCTGTGGCGCGATGTGGTGACCGAAATTCACGCCGCCGAATATCCCGACGTGGAACTGTCGCACATGTACGCCGACGCAGGCGCCATGCAGCTGACCCGCTGGCCCAAGCAGTTCGACGTGATCGTCACCGACAACCTCTTCGGCGACATGCTGTCGGACCTGGCGGCAATGCTGACCGGATCGCTGGGGATGCTGCCCTCGGCCAGCCTCGGCCTGCCCATGGCCAACGGACGACCCAAGGCCCTTTATGAACCCGTGCACGGTTCGGCCCCCGACATCGCCGGCACGGGCAAGGCCAACCCCTGCGCCTGCATCCTGTCGTTTGCCATGGCGCTGCGCTATTCCTTCGACCAGGGCGACGAGGCGACGCGCCTTGAGCAGGCCGTGGAAAAGGTGCTGGCCGATGGCGTGCGCACGGCCGACCTGATGCAATCGGGCGGCGGCACACCGGCCACCACCACCGAAATGGGCCAGGCCGTGATCGCCGCCCTGGACGCCAGCCTGTAACCATGCGGGCGCCGGTCACGCCCCCCGGGGATGCGACCGGCACCCGGCACCGCGGCGCGACAGCCCCGCCCCCCGATGCCCACCGGCGCAATATCGCGTCACGGCCGAACACGGGCTTGACCCCCCCGCCCATCTGTCCGAACAGGGTGGAAACCCGGAGGCGGCAACATGGCAGACTCGTCGAAATCCAACATCAGCGGTGCGCTTCTTGCCCTGGCGGCCTTCGGCATCTTTGCGACCCACGATGTGATCGTTAAGGTGCTGGGCGGCAACTATGCCCCTTTCCAGATTATCTTCTTTTCGGTGCTGTTCAGCTTCCCGCTGGCCACGATCATGCTGATGCGCGATTCGACCAGCGGCAACCTACGCCCGGTGCATCCCTGGTGGACGGCGGCGCGCACCCTTGCGTCGGTTCTGACCGGGTTCTGCGGGTTCTATGCCTTTTCGATCCTGCCCCTGGCCCAGACCTATGCCATCCTTTTCGCCTCGCCCATGCTGATCACGATCCTGGCAATCCCGATCCTGCACGAAAAGGTGGGCGCGCATCGCTGGGCGGCCATCGTCGTGGGCCTGATCGGCGTGATGGTGGTGCTGCGCCCCGGTGCGGCGGCGCTTTCGCTGGGCCACCTGGCGGCCCTTTCCGCCGCCATCGGCAGCGCCACCGCTTCGGTCATCATGCGCAAGATCGGGCGAGACGAACGCAGCGCGGTCCTGATGCTGTATCCGATGGTCAGCAACTTCGTCGTCATGGCCTGCATCCTGCCCTTTATCTATCGCCCCATGCCGATCGAGGATATCGGGCTTGTGGGCCTGCTGTCGGCCTTCGGTTTCGTTGCCGGCCTGATCATGATTGCCGCCTACCGGGCGGGAGATGCCGCCGTGGTGGCCCCGATGCAGTATTCCCAGATCCTCTGGGCCGCCGGTTACGGACTTCTGTTCTTCGACGAGACGCCCGATCTTCTTACCTTCGTGGGGGCGGCCATCATCATTGGCAGCGGGCTTTACATCGTGCTGCGCGAAACCATCGGCGGCGTGTCGCGCAACACCCCCGTGCTTGAGAACAAATCGCCCCGCGAAACCGGTTCGCCCGCGCGGATCAGCGCGATGTTGCGAGAGCGCGCAAATCGCATCCCTCCGGGGTATGAGGCCCTTGCCAAACGGCGCACAACGAAGTAACCCCCACCCCAAGGTCGGGCTGTAGCGCAGCCTGGTAGCGCACCTGCTTCGGGAGCAGGGGGTCGGAGGTTCGAATCCTCTCAGCCCGACCAATTTCCAGAAATATCACCGGCAGTTTTACGCCGACGCCCGGCGCCCGCCTTTCGCAAGGGGCGGGTTATGCGGCCGTGCCGGTCATCAGACCCTCGGGTGGAGCCGGCCCAGTCCGGGCAGGAATCGTGGCGCTTTCAACCCCTGCTTGCGCCCCCCACCTGCGCGCCAGCGTCAGCGCATAACGACGCAGGCCGGCGATCTTCAAGGCACATCATTTGAAACTGTGACAGGATCGCGGTAAAAGGAATAATCACAATCCCTTGTGAAGACGTGCTGAAAGGTATCGTGCCGTGTCCATTTTCGAACAGGCCCCAGCGAGACCGATCGCGCTTTCCGCGCCCTCCATCCGATGCGGCGGCTGCATGGCCACGATCGAGGGTGCGCTGGACAAGGTGCCCCAGGTCGCCAGCAGCCGGGTCAACCTGACGTTGCGCCGGATCGAGGTGCAACCGGCGGATTCCAGCTTCGATCTCGACAGCCTGCTGGCGCTGCTGGCGAAGATCGGCCATCCGGCCACCGTCATCGACGCGACCGACATGCAGGACGCGGGCAAGGATCTTGTCGGCCAGGCGCTTTTGCGGGGGGTGGCGATTGCCGGATTCGGCGCGATGAACGTCATGCTGATGTCGGTGTCGGTCTGGGCCGGGGCGGATGGCGCGATGCGCGACATCCTGCATGTGCTTTCGGGCATGATCGCGGTGCCGATCATCCTTTATTCCGGGCGCTTCTTCTTTGTCTCGGCCTGGGGTGCGCTGCGCCAAGGGCGGATGAACATGGATGTTCCCATCGCGCTGGCGCTTCTGCTGGCGCTGGTGCTGAGCGTCTTTGAAACCCTGCGTGGCGGGGCCGAGGTGTTCTTCGACGCCGCCCTCACCCTGACCTTCTTCCTTCTGATCGGCCGCTATCTGGATCACCGGATGCGCTGCAAGGCGCGCAATGCCATGGCGGGCCTTGCCAAGCTGACGGTGAAGGACGCCCTTGAACTGCGCCCCGACGGAACGACGCACAAGGTGGCCTCGGCCGATATCCGGCCCGACATGGTTCTGCGCATTCCGCCGGGCGAACGGATGCCTGTCGACGCGCGCATCCTGCGCGGCAGCACCGACCTGGACCGCGCCCTTGTCACGGGCGAATCGCTGCCCGTCAGCGCCGGGCCGGATGACGAGATCGAGGCAGGCGCGCTGAACATCACCGGCCCGGTCGACGTGCTGGCGCTGCGCCCGGTCAGCGAATCCTTCGTGGCCGACATGACAAGGATGCTGGCCACCGCCGAAGAGGGGCGCGGGCGCTATGTGCGCATTGCCGACCGCGTCGCGCGGTTCTATGCGCCGGTCATCCACATCCTGGCCGCGGCCACGTTCCTTGGCTGGGTCTTTGCAAGCGGCGATTGGCAGACGTCGGCCTTCGTGGCCATCAGCGTGCTGATCGTCACCTGCCCCTGCGCCCTGGCCCTTGCCGTTCCCGTGGCCCATGTGGTGGCCGCAGGGCGGCTGATGCGCGACGGCATCCTGATGAAGGACGGTTCGGCGCTGGAGCGGCTGGCCCAGGTCGATCACATCGCCTTCGACAAGACCGGCACGCTCAGCGAAGGGACCGAGATGGCAGGTGGCGGCGCGAACCTGCCCGGCGCCCTTGCGGCCCTTGCCGCCGGATCGACCCACCCCGCCGCCCGTGCCATCGCGGCGGGCCTGCCCTGGTCCGGCACCCTGGTGACGGACACCGCCGAAAGGCCGGGCTTTGGCGTCGAAGGACGGCTGGAGGACGGTCGCCTGGTTCGCCTGGGGCGCGCCGCCTGGGTGGCCGAGATCGCCCTGGCCCCGCGCGATGGCGACGGGCCGGCCTTCGCGTTCGAGGGTGGCGACATGCTGCGCATTCCGCTGAGCGAGACACTGCGCCAGGGTGCCGAGCAGGCCATGGACAGCCTGCGCGACAAGGGCCTGATCTGCGAGATCATCTCGGGCGACGGAGAGCGCCCCGTCGCGGCCATGGCCCGGCAACTGGGCGATCTGGCCTGCCATCACGGGCTGACGCCTGCCGGAAAGGTCGCACATCTCCAGGCGCTGGACGACGCCGGGCACCGGGTTCTGATGGTGGGGGACGGGTTGAACGACACCCCGGCCCTTGCCGCCGCCCATGTGTCCATGTCCCCGGCCAGCGCCACCGATGCCGGGCGCGCCGCCGCCGACTTCGTGTTCCTGCGCCCGGGCCTGGCGGCGGTGCCCACCGCGCTGGAGGTGGCCCGGCAAACGGCGCGGATCGTGCGCCAGAACTTCGGCCTTGCCGTGGTCTACAACTGCATCGCCATTCCGCTGGCCGTAGCAGGCTATGTGACCCCACTGATTGCCGCGATCGCCATGTCGTCGAGTTCGATCCTGGTTGTCGCCAATTCACTGCGGCTGAACCGGGCTGCCGGAACCGGCACGCCCGAGGCACCGTCCAAGTCCGTGAAGGAGGCGCCGGCATGAGCATCCTGATCGTCCTGATCCCCGTTTCGCTGGCCATGGGCGCCGTCGGCGTCGCCGCCTTTCTGTGGAGCCTGCGCGCCGACCAATACGATGACATGTCCGGCGATGCCGAACGCATCCTTTATGCCGACGACCGGCCACTTGCCCCCAAGGGGCGGGCGACGAACCGCAAACACAAGGAAACCGACCGTTGATGACGCAACTGAAAAGCGGCGAGCGGCAGCTTGCCATGATCCTCTCCGGTCTTGTCCTGCTGGCCGGCTTCCTTCTGGCCGCAGCGGGGCACGGCGACCCGATGGGCGTTCACGGCTGGATCGTCGTGCTTTTTGCCGCGGTGATCCTGGTGGTCGCCATGCGGGCGCTTGACGACCCGGAACCGACCGAAGACCGCACCATGAGCTATTATGACGACCCCACGAAAGTGGGCATCGTCATCGCGCTTCTCTGGGCGGTGGTCGGCATGGGCATGGGCGTCTGGGTGGCGGCACAGCTGGCCTGGCCCGACCTGCGGTTCGATGCCGCCTGGTCCAGCTTTGGGCGCATCCGCCCGGTGCATACCTCGGGGGTGATCTTCGGCTTCGGGGGCAATGCCCTGATTGCCACGTCTTTCCATGTCATGCAGCGCACCAGCCGCGCACGTCTGGCCGGTCAGGTTTCACCCTGGTTCGTCCTGCTGGGCTTCAACCTGTTCTGCATCGTGGCCGCCAGCGGCTATATCATGGGGGTCACCCAGTCCAAGGAATACGCCGAACCGGAATGGTATGCCGACATCTGGCTGGTGATTGTCTGGGTCGTCTATTTCATCCTTTACATGCGCACCCTGGCCCGCCGGAACGAACCCCACATCTATGTGGCCAATTGGTACTACATGTCGTTCATCCTGGTGGTTGCCATCCTGCATATCGTCAACAACCTGGCGGTGCCGGCGTCGTGGGGGGGCGCGAAAAGCTATTCCCTATTCTCGGGGGTGCAGGACGCCATGACGCAGTGGTGGTACGGGCACAACGCCGTGGCCTTCTTCCTGACCACCGGCTTTCTGGGGATGCTGTATTACTTCCTGCCCAAGCGGGCCGAGCGGCCGATCTATTCCTACCGGCTGTCGATCCTGTCGTTCTGGGGCATCGTGTTCTTCTACATCTGGGTGGGGTCGCACCACCTGCACTACACCGCCCTGCCCCAGTGGGTGCAGACCCTTGGCATGACCTTTTCGGTGATGCTGCTGATTCCCAGCTGGGCCAGTGCGGGCAACGCCCTGATGACGCTGAACGGCGCCTGGGGAAAGGTGCGTGACGATGCCACGCTGCGCTTCATGATGGTGGCGGCGGTCTTCTATGGCCTGTCCACCTTCGAGGGGTCGTTCATGGCCGTGCGCGCCGTGAACTCGCTGTCGCATTACACCGACTGGACCGTGGGCCATGTTCACGCCGGGGCCATGGGCTGGGTCGCGCTGATCACTTTCGGGTCGATCTATGCGCTGACGCCGGTGCTGTGGCGCAAGAAGACGATGTATTCCTGGAAGCTGGTCGAATGGCACTTCTGGCTCGCCCTGTCGGGGACGGTGATCTACGTTTTCGCCATGTGGAACAGTGGCATCACCCAGGGGTTGATGTGGCGTACCTATACCGAAAGCGGCACCCTGGCCTATTCCTTCACCGACACGCTGGTGGCCATGCACCCCTATTACATCGCGCGTGCGGCCGGCGGGGCGCTGTTCCTCGCGGGGGCCGTCCTGGCGCTTTACAACGTCGTGATGACCATCCGCAGGGTGCCCGACCATGCGCCCCATCTCGACTATCCCACCAACTCCGAAGCGGCCGAGCCCGCCGTACCCGCAGGAGAATAGGATCATGTGGCGCAAACTCTTGTCTCCCTTCGCCCGCCTGTTCGAATTCCAGGCCAAGACCCATTACCGCGCCGAGCGGCATTCCATGGCCCTGACCATCGGCATCATCGCCGCCGCCAGTGTCGGTGGCATCGTCGAGATCGCACCGCTGTTCACCATCGACGACACGGTCGAGGCAGCGCCCGACATGCGGGTCTATACCCCGCTGGAACAGGCCGGGCGCGACATCTACATCCGCGAAGGTTGCTATGCCTGCCATAGCCAGATGATCCGCAGCCTTCAGGACGAGGTCGATCGTTACGGCCCCTATTCGCTGGCCGTCGAATCGCAGTACGATCACCCCATGCTCTGGGGGTCGAAGCGGACGGGCCCCGATCTGGCCCGCGTGGGCGAGAAATACTCGGACGACTGGCAGGTGCGCCACCTTGTCGATCCGCGCGACCTGGTGCCGGAATCGGTGATGCCGCAATATGCCTTCCTGCTTGAGACACAGCTGGAAACCGCCAGCCTGCCCGACCGGCTTGCCGCCCTGCGCACGGTGGGCGTGCCCTACACCGACGAGCAGATCGAGAACGCCGCCAGCGATGCCCTGGGTCAGTCGCGCCCGGAAACCGACCGCGCCGATGGCGTCGCCGAACGCTATGGCGACGCCACCAACATCCGCACCTTCGACGGGCGGACCGACCTGCTGACCGAGATGGACGCCCTTGTCGCCTATCTCCAGATTCTCGGCGGTCTCACCGATGTTGCCGCCGAAACCCAACCGGCAAGAGGAGAATGAACCGATGGAGATGAGTCACGAATTCACGCTGGTCCTCGCCAAGTCGTTCGGCCTGTTCTACCTGATCGCCCTGTCCATCGGGATCACCGCCTATGCCTTCTGGCCATCGCTGGGAAACCGGTTCGACACGGCCGCCAAGAGCATCCTGGATGATGAGGACGGACCATGTCGGTAAAAGAACGCGATCCCCTCACCGGTCACCTGACGACCGGCCATGAATGGAACGGCATCACCGAGCTGAACACACGCGTGCCGCGGGCCGTCTGGTTCTTCATCATCGTCACCCATATCTGGGCCGTGGTCTATTGGGTGCTGATGCCCGCCTGGCCCGTGGTGACGACCTATACCAAGGGCCTGCTGGGCTATGACCAGCAGGACAAGGTGGAACAGCGGGTCATGGCGGCCAATGCCGCGCGCGCCGTCTGGACCGACCAGATCGCGACCCTACCGGCCGAGGAGATCCGCGCCGATCCGGCACTGATGGCCCATGTCACGCGCACCGCGCCCACGCTGTTCGGCGACAACTGCGCCGGGTGTCATGGCCAGAAGGCCGATGGGGGGCCGGGCTTTCCCAGCCTGGTCGACGAAGCCTGGCTGTGGGGCGGCGACGCCGACACCATCATGGAGACCCTGCGCGTCGGCATCAATTCGCCCCACCCCGATTCGCGCTTTGCCCAGATGCTGGCCTTCGGCGAAAGCGGCATCCTGAGCCGCGATCAGATTCGCGTGGTCGTGGATTACGTCCAGTCCCTGTCGGGGCTGGAGACCGAGGCCAGCCAAGAGCGGCTGGACGAGGGCGCGGTGATCTTCGAGGAGAACTGCGCCAGCTGTCACGGCGAGGATGCGAAGGGCCTGCAGGATCTGGGCGCCCCCAACCTGACCGATGCAAGCTGGATCTACGGCAGCGACGACCAGACGATGTTCACCACGATCAATGCCGGGCGCCAGGGCTGGATGCCCGCCTGGGAAGACCGGCTGACCGTGGCCGACCGGATGATGCTGACGCTCTACATCCAGGACATGGCGCACGAGGCGAAAGATGCAGATTGAGCGCCCGCGCCTGATTGCCTACGGAATCGGCCTGCTGATCGTCGCGGTCTTCGTGGCCGCGAATGCGCATCTGGTCACCGTTTCCCTGTCCTCGCAACCGGGCTGCGCGCTTGTGCAGCCCTCAAAAGAAGGCGCCGTGTTTCACCGCCCGGCGAAGCCCTCATGCTGAGTGATCATTCCGCCCCCCCGCCCCCCGACAACCCCCATGCCGATGGCGTGATCCCCAAGGTGGTGCCGCCGCTGCCGCGCGAAAAAAGCCACGCCCGCAACCTGCCCTGGCGCACCGCCTTTGACTGGCTGCGCGCCGGATGGTCGGACACCTGGACAAATCCGCTGCCCAGCCTGCTTTACGGGATCGGGGTCTTCATCGTTTCGGCCTTCGTGGTCTGGTTCCTGTTCCGGCTTGAATTCGACTATGCGCTGTTTCCGGCGCTGGCCGGCTTCATGGTGCTGGGGCCGCTGATCGCCAATGGCCTTTATGAGAAAAGCCGCCGCCTGGAAAAAGGTGAAAGCACGCGATACCTGCAGATGGTCTTCGTGCGGCCCCGCTCGGGGCGGGCCGGGCTGTTCATGGGGGTGCTTCTGCTGGGGCTGTTCCTGCTGTGGATGCGGGCGGCTGTCCTGATCTATGCGCTGTTCTTCGGCATGGTCGCCTTTCCCGGCACATCGGAAATCGTGCCGATGCTGTTCTTCACGCCCACCGGCTGGGCGCTTCTTCTGGCGGGCGGGATCGTCGGCGCGCTTTTTGCCGCCTTCGCCTTTGCCATCAGCGTCTTTGCGGTGCCGATGCTGCTGACCGAACGCACCGACGCGCTGTCGGCCCTGGGCATCAGCATGGCCATGGTGTGGAACAACCTGCCGGTGATGCTGGCCTGGGGGGCCATTGTCCTGGCGCTGTTCCTGGCATCGGTGGTGACGCTGGGCCTTGGGCTGATCCTGGCCTTTCCGGTGCTGGGCCATGCCACCTGGCACGCCTATCGCGCCATCCGGGGCGATGGCCCGAAAAACGGCAAGAGCGAGCGGATGTTCATCCAGCCCGCCTGACCGCCCCCAGGTGCGCCGCCTAGTAGGTGGCGCGCCCGCCCGTCATGTCGAAGACGGCAGCGGTTGAATAGGAACACCGCTCGGACGCAAGGAACATCGCCATTTCGGCCACCTCGTCCACCGTGCCCATGCGCCCCATGGGAATTTTCGCCAGCATGTAGGCCACCTGTTCGTCGGTCACATCGTCCAGCATCTCGGTCTTGATGACGGCAGGGGTGATCGCGTTCACGCGGATGCCCGTCGTCGCCAGCTCCTTGCCCAGGCTTTTGGTCAGGCTGATGACGCCCGCCTTTGATGCCGAATAGGCGCTGGCGTTGGGGTTGCCCTCCTTGCCCGCCACCGAGGCGACGTTGACGATCCGGCCATAGTCATTCTCGCGCATGAAGGGCACCACCGCGCGGCAGCAGTGAAACACGCCGCCCAGGTTGACCCGCATCACCCTGTCCCATGCATCGGGCGGGAAGGCTTCGACCAGGGCATTGGGCCCGGCGATCCCGGCACAGTTGATCAGGATGTCGATCCGCCCCATGGCCTTTGCATCGTCGGCGGCGGCCTGTTCCACCGCCCCGGACTGCGACACGTCCACCGCGCTGACGCGCAGGCGGTCCGACGGCACGCCAAGGGTGGCGGCCGCGCGGTTCAGCGCCTCTTCCTCAAGATCCCAGAGGCACAGCCGCGCGCCCTGGTCCAGAAGGTGACGCGCCACCGCCAGCCCCATGCCACGGGCGGCACCGGTGACGATGGCCACCCGCCCCTCGAACTCTCCGCTCATGCTCATTTGCCGCTCCACCATGTGTTCGCAAGGGGCGCGCCGCCCACGAAATCGCCCATGCCGGGCTGACCTTCCATGCGCAGGCACTCGTTCCACTTTGCCATCCTCTCGGACCGGCTGAACGATCCGACCTTCAGCTGCCCGGCCCCGAGGCCCGCAGCCAGATGGCTGATCGACACATCCTCGGTTTCGCCCGAGCGGGCGGAAACCACCGTCCCGAACCCGTGCTGGCGCGCCGCCTGCTGGGTGCGGATCGTTTCGGTCACCGTGCCCGCCTGGTTCGCTTTGAGCAGCACAGCGTTGCAGGCATTACCGCCCGCCGCCGCCCTGACCAGCCCGGCGTTGGTGACAAGGTAATCGTCGCCGATGATCTGCACCTTTTCACCATAGGCGCGGGTAAAGGCGGCCATGCCTGCGGGGTCATCCTCGGCCAGGGGGTCTTCGATCGAGGCGATGGGGAAGCGCGCGATCCAGCTGTCCAGCATGGCGATCATGGCGTCGGTGTCCATGTCGCGATCTTCCAGCGCCAGGCGATAGCGCCCCTTGCTGCCGAACTCGGACGCCGCGATGTCGAGTGAGATGACCACACGTTCGCCCGGCACCTCGCCCGCCGCCTCGATGGCGCGGACCAGCGTTTCCAGCGCCTGTTCGTTGCTGTCGAAGACCGGCCACCAGCCGCCTTCGTCGGCCACGCCGGCCAGGTGGCCCCGCTTGGCCATGATGTCGCCCGCAGCGAAATAGACGCGCGAGGTGATCTCAAGCGCCTCGTCGAAGCTTTCGGCGCCGGGGACCATGACCATGAAGTCCTGGATATCCACCCGACGCCCGGCATGGGCGCCGCCCCCGAAGATCTGGATCTCGGGCAGGGGCATGGTGGGCGTCGTGCCATAGTGGTCAGCGACATGGCGCCACAGCGGCACACCCGCCGAAGCCGCCGCCGCATGCAGCACCGCCAGCGAGGTCGCCACCATGGCGTTGCCCCCAAGCGAGGATTTCAACGGCGTGCCGTCAAGGGCGATCAGCCTGTCGTCGATCTCTTCCTGCGCCGTCACGTCATGGCCTTTCAGCGCCTCGGCAATCGGGCCGGTCACATTGGCCACGGCCCCCGCCACATCGCCACCACGGATACCGTTGTCCGGATCGCGCAGATCGACCGCTTCGCGCGTGCCCCGCGAGGCACCGGCCGGGGCCAGCGCGCGGCCCACGGCGCCATCGGAGAGGTGAACCTCGGCCTCGACCGTGGGATGGCCGCGGGAATCCCAGACGCGCCGGGCGGTGATGTCGGTGATCGTGGCTGTGCTCATGTCGCCTCTGTTTTCTGCAAGGTATCCAAAAGGGCCGAAAGGGTTTCCGGCGGCGTGCGGATCGCGGGGATGGCCAGGGCGCGCACCCTGTCCTGAGCGCCCGCATCAAGGTATTCGACCGGCGACTTGCCATCGACCCGCGCCAGCATCAGCGCCGGCAGCAGGGCCGCGACCCGTTGGTCCAGATCGCCCCGGGTTTCCCATGTGACATGGGCGGCATAGGCGGCCCAGAACCGGCGCGCCATGTCGATCAGCCGGTCGCGCCATTCGGGGCGATGGAGCGATTTCAGCACCAGGTGATTGAGGCAAAAGGCCACGTCGAAACAGGGATCGCCCATGGTCGCACATTCGGCATCCAGCAGGATCGGCACGGAGACGCGGAAAAGGATGTTCTTGGGGCTGATGTCGCCATGAATAAGAACCTGATCGGCAGCATAGAGCATGTCCGACAGCGTCCCCAGCCGGGCGGCCAGTTCGGGGTGGCGCGTGGCGGTGAACCCCAGGTAGGGGTCGATGCGCAGCGCCCTGAAATCGTCGCGGTTGTGGAAGGGGGTGCGATCAAAACCCTTCGTGGTGCTGGCCGCGTGGATACGTCCCAGCACGTCACCGACCGCCATGGCATCCTCGGGGCGCGGCGTTTCGGTCAGAAGGTCGGCCTTCCACAGCCGAACCCCCGCCCCGTCCAGAAACTCCATGGCGAAGCCGTTCTCGCTTTCGGAACGGCCGTGCAGAGCGGGCACCGATCCGGGCGCAACCTTGTCCGCAACACAAAGCCAGTCATATTCGGCCTTGTTGCGATGCACCGGCGCGCGCCAGTCTTCGGCCACCTTCAGCTTGGCCAACGCGAACTTGACGCAATAGCGCCGCCCATCCAGATCGACCCGCGCAATATCCGAAGCCACCCCGCCCGTCAGCGGCACCACCGCCGACACGGCTTCGGGCGCGCCAAGGCCAAGTTCGCCCACCAGCCGGCGACAGCGTTCTTCCAGTTCCTTCGCCACGAATTCGGTTCCATGTTGCCTATGTTCACGTGAACAAATAGGGTTGAACAGCAAAGCCTGTCAACAGCGCAGTGTTTTTGGCCTGGGAAAGGAAAACGCATTTGGCGGCGAAGGTGACGATCAAGACCATTGCCGGGGATCTTGGCATCTCGCATATGACGGTGTCGCGGGCGCTGTCGGGGCACCCCAACGTCAGCGCCGAAACCCGCCGCCTTGTCAGCGACCACGCCCGCGCCCTGGGCTATGTCAAAAGCGCCGCCGCCACGGCCATGCGGGGCGAAGGTTCGCGGATCATCGGGCTGCTGCTCCCGAACCTCTCGAACGCCTTCTATGCCCGATTTGCCAATGATTTTGCCGCCCTGTGCAGCGAAAGGGGGATCGACCCGGTCATCCACCTGACCGACGATTCCGAGGTCAAGGAACAGGCCGCCCTGCGACGGCTGCGCGCGCTTCAGGTCAGGGCGGTGGTAACGGTGCCCAGCCCGCGCGACGACACCCTGAACGACCGCGTGCCGCTGGACGGCATGCAGGTGATCCAGATGATCCGGCACCGGGACGAACCGGTCGAGACCGCAAGCCTTGATCTGGACGATGCAGCCGCGATCCGTCAGGCGGTGGCGCATCTGGCGCGGCGCGGCTGCCGGCGAATCGCCTATATCGGGGCGCCACACGGGTTTTCCTCGGGCAGATCGCGTCTTGGCGCCTATGTCGCGGGGATGCAGCAGGCCGGGCTTGCGCCCTCGGACGCCTTAATCCGCACGGCGCGGCCCTCGTTCAGGATGGGTGCCGCTTCGGTGGCCTCCTTGCTGGAGGACGCGGGGCCCGACGCCCTGGTCTGCGGCGGTTTCGAGATTTCCGATGGCGCGCTTGACGTGGTGCTGACCCGCGGCATCGCCATGCCGACCGAACTCGCCTTTGTCGGCTACGGCGATCCGTCATTCTATCGATATATCAGCGGCGGCGTGACAACCATCGCCCTGCCCGTCGCCGACCTGACGGCGGATGCCGTCGCGCTGGCCGACAGCATCCTTGCGGGCGAACCCGCAAGGCCGATGCCGCCCCGCGCAGCGACGCTGACCCTGCGCGGAACGGCCTGAGGCATGGGGTTCAGATGACGCCCAGCATCCGCATCGATTCGGCCACGCGCACAAAGCCAGCGATATTGGCGCCCAGCACATAGTCGCCCGGTGCGCCGTATTCATCGGCGGTTTCGGCGCAGCGGTCATGGATGCTTTTCATGATCTGGGCCAGGCGGGTTTCCGTCTGCTCGAACGTCCAGCGGTCCCGGCTGGCGTTCTGCTGCATTTCCAGCGCCGATGTCGCCACGCCGCCGGCATTGGCCGCCTTGCCCGGGCCGAACAGCACGCCTGCCTCGCGCAGAACCCGGATCGCTTCGGGGGTGCAGGGCATGTTCGCCCCCTCGCCCACGGCGATGACACCGTTCTTCACCAGGGTGCGGGCGTTCTTTCCCGACAGTTCGTTCTGGGTGGCCGAGGGCATCGCCACATCGCAGGGCACATCCCAGACCGACCCCGAATCTGCCTTGACGAAATCCACGTCGCTGCCCCGGCGGCGCGCGTATTCCGAGATACGTTCGCGGCGGCGGGTCTTGATCTCTTGCAGAAGCTCAAGGTCGATCCCGGCCTCGTCCACGACATAGCCGCTGGAATCGGAACAGGCGATGACCTTGCCACCGAAGGACTGGACCTTCTCGATGGTGTGGATCGCGACGTTTCCCGACCCCGACACGACCACACGCTTGCCGTCGAAATCGGTGTCGCGAGTCTCCAGCATGGCCTTGGTGAAATAGGTGTTGCCAAAGCCCGTCGCCTCGGTCCGGGCGCGCGACCCACCATAGGCGATGGCCTTGCCGGTCAGAACACCAGCCTCGTAACGGTTGTTCAGGCGCTTGTATTGCCCGAACATATAGCCGATCTCGCGCCCGCCAACGCCGATGTCACCGGCCGGCACATCGGTCTGTTCGCCCAGATGGCGGTGCAGTTCGGTCATCATGGATTGGCAGAAGCGCATGATCTCGCCATCGGATTTGCCCTTGGGGTCGAAATCCGAACCACCCTTGCCGCCACCGATGGGCAGGCCGGTCAGGGCGTTCTTGAACACCTGTTCAAAGCCCAGGAACTTGACGATCCCAAGGTTGACCGAGGGGTGGAAGCGCAGCCCGCCCTTGTAGGGGCCGAGGGCCGAATTGAACTGAACGCGGAACCCCCGGTTGATCTGAACCTGACCGCTGTCATCCACCCAGGGAATGCGGAAGATGATCTGGCGTTCGGGTTCGCAGATCCGCTCGATCAGCGCCAGCTCAAGGAAATCGGGATGCTTGGCGACAACATGCCCAAGGCTTTCCATGACTTCGAGAACCGCCTGGTGAAACTCGGGCTCACCGGCATTGCGCCGTATCACTTCGGCAAGAATCGGCTGCAGTTTTTCATCGATGTTTGTCATGGCTGTTCTCAGGTCCGGAAATATCTTGGGAGTCTTGCGTAAAATATGGGCGCCTGCACAGCAGGATGCCCAATATGGAGTCAGTTATTTGATCCCATCAATCCGCGCAAGACGCTCGAATGTCGCATAACGCGCTCGCAAATCGCCCTGCGCCGGCGCACGTCGCAAAAACCACATATCGTGAAAGTGGTGAGCCCGTCGGGGTTCGAACCCGAGACCTACTGATTAAAAGACGCACACGGCACCAAGTAAAACAATCACTTAGGTTATTCCGGGCCACTTTCCCGCACCAACGATTACAAAGGGTTGCGATCCGCGCATTCGCGATCCCAGGCGGTGTTCGTCTTGAAATCGCGGCGCAGGTTCCAAGGCGCATTGGCCGCGCGCCAGTCGATCTCCGCTTGGGTAAATCGCCGAGGCTCTTCAACATCGCAGAACAGGGGCTCAGTAGAGACCACCAGATCCGGGTCCGGGGAGCAACCAGCCGTCAGGAACAACCCGCAGATCATCGTCAGATAGCTTGTCGATTTCAGCATCGCTCTTCCGATCCTCTTCGATGTTGGCCAGGCGCGCATGTGCCGCGCCCAGCTGAAGCGACAGGCTGGCGGCGCGGGCTTCGGCTCGATCCGCCCGGATCGATTGCCACCAGCCCCAGCCTGCGGCAGCCACAGCGGCAGCGACGGCCGCGGCCAGCAGGGTGTCTTTGATGGTGCCGATCACCGCTGGAAACCAGCAATCAGAACAGAGATCGTTACAGCTACGGTCGCCGAAACCACGACAGGAAGCCAAAACCACGCACCGAAGATGACCCAGATCACGCCAGAGATGGCCAGTCCTACCGCCAGCGCTGTGATGAGATACGCCGTTGCAACCAGAACAATCACGCCGCCACCCTCGCGTCCTGCATCCGCTCGATCACCATATCGCGCAGTCGGTCGCCAATCTGCACCGGATCGCCGGGGGCGCTCATGTCGGGCAACCAGGTGATGTCCCACTTGTTGCGCTGGCGGATACCGAGAGTGGGCTGGATCTCGGCGTGCGAAAGAACCGACCAGCGGCTGACCGGGATGTCATACATCGCGCAGTGCTGGGCCGTCCGTTCGCACAGGGCGTGGACCTGCGGCCAGGTGACCGGCGCGCGACCGGCGAAGAAGGGGCGCTCCTGCGCGCCGGCCATCGCATCGACCGACAGCCCGATGGCGCCGGTATTGGCGTCGAGGGTGTGGCTTGCCGCACGGCCGACGCGATAGTTCGCCTGCGCCTCGGGGCGGAACAGGCCATCCCAGACGTTGCCGTCCTGGTCGATCAGTTCGTTGTAGGCCCGGCGCTCCATGTCGATCACTCCGTAGGCCCCTGCTGTCCAGTGCCAGTGGATACGATGCAGCCCAGAAGGGTGGAACAGGTCGGCAATGCCGTGCCCGCCCCGCGCCTGCAACGCGGCGCTGATCGCCGCTCGGGTCTTCGGCCCCATCATCCCGTCGATGGCGCCCGGGCTATGCCCCAGCGCCGCACAGCGAGCCTGCGTGTCGCGAATGCTATAGGTCATGTCAGTCCTCCGAAGAAAGCGAATGCCAGCAGGGTCAGCGCGACCAGGCCGGCGATGATGAAAAGGTCGGTCACTTGTTCCACCGCAGCACGATCCGCCGTGGATAGAAGGCCACGGTCAGGAAGGAATAGTCGCGCCGCTCATCGGTCGGCAGGCTGCGATGCAGGGCGGTCAGCGCAGCCCAGCCAGCAAGGATGGCCCAGATGTTGAAGCCGCCGTTGATCAGGCTTCCCAACACGGTCGATCGGGCCGGGTCCATCACACCGATCAGGCCCAGAAAGGGGCGCGTCAGATCCCACCAGAGCAAGCGGCACCAGACCAGGCTGCTGGTCAGGATGACAAACAGGTGGATCATCGAACTGGCGTCACGGCCAAAGGGGCGCAGGTAGGGCGCGTATCCGCGGGTGACCAGGCACATAAGCAGGAAGGCGATCAGGGCCGTGATGTCGTTCAGGTAAAGTAGGTAGCTCATCGCGGGTGGTTCCTGTTTGGCAGCACCCCATCGACGAGGCTTTCGATTTCATGGCGGTGGCGCTCGATGGCGCGTTCGACCTCCTGGCGCTTGGCTTCGGCCACTTCGCGCGCCAGCACGGCCTGCACCTCTTCATGCGACGGGCGCCGGGGATGGCGCCGGAACAGGGCCCAGAGACTATCCACGAACGCGACCCTCCAGCGCATCCAGTGCCCGCCCCAAAGTCTGGGTGTTCGCGTGCATTTGATCGTTGTGGGTGCGGAAATCGTCGAACCGCGCGCGGGTCAGCTCATCGTTGCGCTTGCGCTCCTGCCAGTTCATCCAGGCTAAGGCGACGATCACGACGGCGGGCAGGCCGCCGCCGATTTCCGAAATGATGGCCGACCAGTCCATCAGAACTTCACGTCGCAGTCGAAGGCGCGCACCTGCAGGGTGCCGGCGGCTGCCGATTGGGTTGCCTGCACCTTCCAGTCGATCAGATCCATCGACGCACCGCGCGCCGATGCCGAGGCCAATGTCTCGGTCAGGCCGGCGTTGCTTGCCACCACGCTGCCATCGCCGAAGGCCAGCGCCGAGAAGCTGCCGGCGGCCGCGTCTGCGCTGCCTGACCGGATGTCGAACTGTACGCAGAAGTCGCGCGATCCTGATCCCGACGGGATGACGATCG
>NZ_JACNMM010000008.1 GCF_020529025.1 Oceaniglobus trochenteri | reverse complement strand
TCGCAATCGGTAATGGCAGCGTTCTTGATGGTCGCCACGCAGTCGCGCAGAAGGAACGGACCCGCCGACGTGTTCCCATCGCAGTTGAAATTATCCAGTACCGTCTCGCCGGAATGGCGGATATCCACCACGAAACCGTCACAGTCCTGCGCCATGAAATTCGTGAAGTGCAGGCGCAAACTGTTGTTCCCGGCGTCCGCGTTCCCCTTCTGGAATACGGGCTTTGTCCAACTGTCGAAGATCGTCGTGGATGATTTCGCGCCGGTCGTCTGGCCTTCGAACTCAATCGGATAGTCCGTTGTCGGGAAGTCCTCGAACTGGATCGTATCGCTCTCGGAGTATGTTGCAGCGGCGTAGGACACTTTCCATTTCGCATGGGGCGCGATGCGCAGTTGGCGCTCAAGGTATCCCTGCACGTCTTGGTGCCGGATCGCCCTGTCACTGGTGATCCCGTCATTCGCCGCCGCGCCCGTGGCCGAAACGTGGATCACGTTCTGATTGCCCTGCCACCCTGCCCCGACATAGAACGTCTGGCCGCCCCGCGTGATCCGCGCACGCCCCTTGTGGCGCTGGTCCAGCAGCGATGTGATGTTGTCCGTGACGGCGTAAACCTCGCCGTCGCCCCAATCCGGTTGGTAGTTCTCGGCATCGCAGAACGCGATCCAGGCATTCAGCGCCGCCGTGTTGTTGCTGGCCGAGGGGGACGCGCCGAAAGCCTGGGGGGGGCTGTCACCACCGGGGATGAAATTTGTCAGGTCGCCAATGACCGTAGACCCGTTGAGCGCCTTGTATTCGATCCCGTCGGCCCGGCAGGTTTTCCCGTCCTCCATGGTAAAGCCGAAGCTGCCAGCCAGCACGAGGTCGGCACGGGTCGCAAACTCCGCGCCGGGGCGCATGTCCGCGCCCTTCGCAAACAGCCCCTCCGTGCCGTTCAGGGTCACGTCTTGCAGATAGATCGCACCGTCACCCAAGCCGAAGTCAAACAGGTTGGTTGCGCACCCGAACAGGTTGGCCCCGCGCAGGTGCGCCTTGCCGTTCTGCGCCACCCGTGCGGCGTAGGGGACGACCCCGTTGCCGTCGAACAGGAAGCCCACGCTTTCGAACTCGCCTGCATCCGAGGACAGAACGCCATGCGGTGCCACGCTGTCAGCCGATGCCCTGAACTTCGCGCGCGCCGCCGACACAAGGCCGCTGGTGATCGTCGCGACCGGCCCCATGTTTCCGAACGCGCCAACGAGCGGCACGTCGTCAATGTTGATCTGGCTGGCCGCGCAATCGACCTCGGCAATCGTCCAGCCGCAGCCTATGAAGCTGCTGCGTTCCGCGCTGATATTCGCCGGTCCCTGGGGCTGGTCGTTGGACGGCCCCCCGCCATAAAGAACGGGATAATCCTGCGTGACGTATTTCCAGATGTGATCAACACCGGAACTTTCCCCGGTGAAGAAGAACCGCGTTTCGCTGGCGAAGTGGAAGCCGGTGATTGTTCCGGCGCTGTAGAGGTTGTTCGCGCCTGCCGATTTCAGCCAGTCATAGCGCCGGTAAACCGCCGTCGATGCGTCAAAGGCCGTGCCAAGTTCGTATTCCAGCAGCCTGTCGTTGCTGCGCGCGGCGGCATAGAGACGGGTTCCCGCCGGGTTAAAGTCGAACCCGCGAATATCCGTCCCCTGCGCCGCAAGGCTGAAACTGTCGGTGTAGGTGGCGCTGGAAACAGTCCACGCCGTGCCGAGAGCGTATTCGTGAACGCTGTCGCCGCCGAGAACATACATTTTCGTACCATCGGCGTTGAACGTCAGGTCTTGCGGGCTGGTGGTTTGCGCGGCCACGGAGAACCCGCCGATGTAGGTCATGGTGTCGGTCACATCGAAACCGGTTGCCATGTTCCACTGGTGGACCTGCTGAGATTGCGTCCCGACGATGAACAGTCGCTGGCCATCATTCCTGAACGCCATCCCGGTCGGGGCGGTCTCCCGCGATGCAACCGAGAACGTGCCGTCAAGGGAAAGCGCCTCGAAGTCATAGGCTTCCGGCATCGTCCACTGGGTCACGTCATCGCCATTCGCACCGATTACGAACAGCTTTGATCCGTCGCCGTTGAGGACAACGCCCGTCGCCGCGCTTTCGACGCCGCCGATGCTCAACCGATCACTGTAGCCGCTGCCGTAAACCGACCATGCGCCGTGCCAGCCCGACCCGCTGTAATCGGCGCTGGAACTGGTGATGCCGCTCAACTCGAAGCCCCAAGCACCATGCCCCATGGTTCCACGGAATGCGCCATCCCGCGCACTGACCTTGGCGCGACCGACACGCAAGCCACGGACGGACCCGTTGGCGTTGATGTGGTTGCCGTGGATCGAATTGCTACCGCGCGATACGAAGATCGCGGCGTGACCCTCGCTGATCGCCGGGTCGGTGCCGCAGTTCTTCACGGTCACATAGTTGAACTTCCCGCTCGCCGCGTTGGTGAAGTCCATCCCGCGCCATGCCGCAGTGTCGAACACCGCCCCCGGCCACGCCTCATAGGCCGTTCCCGTGCCGCTGGTGGTTTCATAGGCCAGACCATTGCCAGCACCCACACCGGTTGCCGTGAACACCGTGCCGTTGCTGTTGTTCGCCGCGCCAATCAGGGTAAAATCGGTGCGCAAGTCGGAGCCGCCAACCACCGTTCCACGATCCGCGATTTCGTATTCCTTGCCAACCTTGAAGCTGCCCGCCTGCGCCACCGTCCGGCTGGCCCTGAACGTCGTTCCGGCGTTGCTGTTGGACGCCCCCAGGCGGGTCCAGTCTGCCGTTCCGGGTTCGTTGATCTCATACCACGAACCCCAATCCAGATTGGGCGCATTGGCGACAACCTCGGGGACAGCGCGAACAAGCGACGTCGGGCTGTGGCCGGTGTCCGTTGTGCCACCGTAAGTGTAGCAGCCACAGCCGCGCGGGTTCGCCCCCTCGGTGAGGTCAAAGGTCGGGTCTTCGGCCCCGACGTTGCGCACACCGCAGCCCTGCGCGACGTAGAGGTCACTGTAATAGTTCACCAGACCGGAACAGCCCCGGCCTGCCATGTCCACGAGGATCGACCAGTTCACCCCCGTGCAATGGCGGAAAATGGCAATCGCGCCCCCCTCGGGGAAGTCCGGTGAAAGTCGGTGGTAACTCGCGCGGCTCACGAAGTTGATGCCGGTCAGGTCATATTGCGACAGGTCGGATGTCACGTCAGGCTGATAGCCGTCTTCCCACACGACGTTGATGACCGCGCCATTGCCGCGCTGGTATCCAGCCGCCGCATCAACCGCCGCTTTCGTGTTCTGGTATTGCGTCGGCACCAACAGATTGAGGTCGCTCGTGATGACCGTGACAATCTCGCCGCCGTTCACCACCGAAACGTTGTCGGCCTCGTAGAGGATCGCCCCGTCGGGGTCCGTCATGCGGAATTTGTAGGTTCCACCGGGCAGGTAGACCGCCGGAAACACGCCGTTGCCATCCGCGACCACGGGGTATTCGTTCGCAACCGTGTTCCCGAGGTTCGAGAAGGTGTTAACCGGCGTCGTGGTGCCTGCCTCATAGGTGTAGAGGAAGGCGCCGGAAACAGGCTTGTTGTTTCCGTCGGTGGCGCGCGGAATCGAGAACACACTGCGGGGCATGTGCGCATCCTTGTCTTGTGAATTTTAAGGGGGTGGCGTCAGCCGAGTTGGAAGTGCACGCCGTCTTTCAGGGTCTTCCAGTTCCCGCCCCATGTGATCGGGACGCCCATCTCCTGGGCAAGCGGGTTGACATGGTTTTCGTAGAAGTCGCGGTATCGATCGAAGGTCCAATCGGGCTTTCCGTCCGGCCCCAAAAGGTGAATATCCACCGCATTCCCGTGTAAATGGCGGCTGTTCATCGTTTGCGATTTGCCTTGCGCGACCATCTGCTTTTGGCGGTCCAGTGACCGCATGCCCTCGCTGATCCCGAATTTCGGGGCGCCCCGCTTGGCCAGTTCACGAAAGAGGGTGGCAAGCTTCGGGTCCACGCCATCCAGCTTGTCGGCCTCATTCAGCATCTGCGCGCGGCCTTCGGGGCTTTCTGCGGTTCTGGCCAGCATGTTCGCGGCTTCGCGGGTCGGCCCGCCACCAGCGGCCAATGCGTTGTAAACCGGGGTTTCCTCGCCTGCGGTGTCGCGCTGCAATGCTGCCAGCCGGTTTTGCGTCGTCGCCCGGATCGGGGCGAAGAAATTGTCAACGGTAAATTGCATATGGATTTCCCACGATGGCGTGATTATCTTGGGCGGATGGATGGATTAAGCGCCGTTGAGATACATGCATTGCCCCTACAGGTAGCAAGCGGCGTACTGCTGGCCATGGTCGTCTTCGGCGGCATGCGGTTGGGCGTAGCCCTATGGCCGAATCCGGTTCACAGGGCATATTCCTTGGTGCTTTTCATACTGTGCGGCGGGCTTGGCCTTGGCCTATTCCTTACAGGCCTTGGGATTGCGGATTACTGATCCGGCTCGGTCACTTCGATGCGCAAAGGCTCACGGCCTGCTGCATTCTGCGCCTGCGCACCTACCCCGACGCCAGAACCAACAGCGCCAGCGGTTGACGGCCTCTTGAAGTCGAACCCCTTCGCCGCCGCACGGGCCTTGAGGGTGGCCGAGAAGTTGCCCCCGGTTTCCACCGCTTCACGCCCCGCCGCAGCCCCGATTGGCCCGCCTGTGGCCCCGCCCAGAAGCATCCCCATGCCCTTCTGGATTTCCCCAACCGCGCGCTGAATATCGTAGCTGGTGCCGCTGGGGTTGGTCGCCTTCTTCGGGGGAACGAGAACTTTCAGCATGTCGCGATATTGCGCCATAACCGCCCGGTCACGTTCGCTGAACAGTTCGCGGGCCAGTGTCTTGCCCTTCCCGTCCAGAAACTCACTGATATTGCTGGCCATGCGCTGGGGGCCGTATGCATCCCGCCCTTCGGTCGCCTGCGTGATCCTGTCCCATGCGGCGCGGCGAACCTCCTGGAACTCGGGGCTGTTTTCGCCAAGGATGTTCTTCACGCGCTTGACCACCAGCGACGATTGCCCGCCGCCGATGTTGTTGGATGCGCCGAACAACCACCCTGCCACCTGGTCAGGCGCTAGGTCGTCTTCCACAATCTTGCGGATGAACTTGTCAGTCCCTTCCTTCCCCAGAAAGGTTGAACGGTACTTCGCCCACAGGGCGCGCGCGTCCTTGGCCTTGCCGATAACCGCGCTGTCACCTGCGATCAGCGCGTCGGTGATGGTGTCGTCAAGCCAGCCGTCAAATTCCCGAACCACGGCATCAATCGCCACCTGATCCGGCCCGTTCGATCCCGACTTCGCGGCCCGCTGGAACATGAGCATTCGCTGCCGGGCGCGTTCAATGCTCTTGAAGGGGACGCCGCCACGTTCGGCCCCCTGAAATGCGCTCTCCAAGACCCCAAGAGCGGCTTGGGCGTTCGGCGTACCTGCATCCAGCGCCACGCCCTCGAACCCCACGCCGGACTCGATGCGTTCGCGCAGATACGGGAATGCCTTGCCATCCAGTGCGGCCCCGGTGTCCTCAAGTGCCTTGTAGGCTTGCGATCCGGCCTGACGCGCCGTTTCGGCCTCCCGGCGAACGCCCGAGATTACAGCCTCTGCGGCGTCGATCCTGTCGCCCGCAACTTCCCCCGCCGTTGGCACAATGTCGTTGCGGGCGGCGTCCACAGCGCCACGCTGCACGTTGTCAAAGCCGAGAATCGTGTTGCTTGCCCCCGGCCCGCGCGTTCCGGCCCGCGCGTTCTCTTCGAATGCCGACTGCGCCACGTCACCCGTCGCCTGCCCGGGCGTCAGCGGCACGTTGAACCGCTCGGCGTTGGCGATCCGACTTGCCGTCTGTGCAGTTTCCGGCCCAATGGGGGCGTTGCGGGTCTTTTCCGCCGCGATACCGAATGCGGTCTGCATCTCACGCGATAGGGCGTCCAAATCGGAATAGCCCAACGTGGCCAGCCGCTTCTTTCCCGCGTCTGTCAGTTCGCCGGTCTGCTGGTTGTAGAACTGCCTGCTGGTGAACACCCGGCGCAGGGCCTTCCCGCCCACGTCAGTTGCCACCTGCCCGATTTTCGCCATGCCAAGGCCCACCAGTGGGGCGAACGCCGCGCCTACGGCTGCACCGGTTCCGGCACTTCCAACCCGGCTTTCAAAGCCACCGGAACCGGAGCCGAAGCCTTCCACGCCTCCCGCCACAGCGCCACCACCGGCCAGTTGGGCTGCTTTCCCCCTGAGCGTGGTGGCGGCCTTGATCCCGAGTTTGGTTGCCGCCGGGGCCGCGCCTACTGCGCCAGCGACAGAACCTGTCACTTGGGCAATGCCCGCCTTCCACGGGTTTTCGTCCGCGTATTCCTTTGTGCTCGCCCGCACTTGGTCCCGTTCGTCGGCGTAACGCTCCCCAAAGGACTTGCTTGAGAAGTCGCCGTAGGTCCGGCTACCATCGGGGTTCGTGTTCGTGCCGGTCGCCGCTCGTATGGCCCCCACAGCATAAGTGTGACACGAAGTGCGACACACAACTCAACCTCGCACTCGATTATTCAAGCCTTCCAGTAGCTTAGAAAAATGGTAGCGGGTCTCCTACTCGTCTCCATCCCCCTCCCCCTCTTTCCCCATCGCGCCGCCAGGCTGTTCGTGACGGCTTTCCTCTTTGCTCGCCGCGCCTTAGCTTGCCGTCATGACTGACACGATGCGCCATGATCCCCTGTCCGCCCGGGCCGCACCTTCCGCCCTGCCCCGCCTGCCTTGGTCCGTCGCGACGCGGGTGGGCTATGGTTTGTACCAGGTCGCCGCGCATCTTCTGTTGCCTGCCGCGCTGATCCTCGTGGCCCGGCGGGCGCGGCGCGAGCCGTTGTACCGCGCGAATCTGCGCCATCGCTTCGGTCTCCTGCCCCGGGTGGCGCCCGGGGGAATCTGGGTCTTTGCCGCCTCGCTGGGGGAAACACGCGCCGTCACGCCCCTTTTGCGCGAGTTGATCGCGCGGGGGCATCGGATCGTCCTGTCGCACAGCGCGCCCGCAGGGTTGGAGGAGGGACGCCGACAGTTCGGTCAGGAGATCGCCGATGGCCGACTTGTGCAAACCTACATGCCCGTCGATGTCTTCTGGGCGCTTCGGCTTGCCTTGCGGCGCATCCGTCCGGTCCTGGCCCTGGTGGTCGAGGCTGAAATCTGGCCCGCTCATATCGTGGCCTCGCTGAGGGCCGGGGTGCCGGTGGTCAAGGTCAACGCCAACCTGACCGAACGCGCCTTCCTGCGCGACGGGGCCACCAGGGCCGGGCGGCTGCGGCTGTTCTTCCTCAGGGGGCTGTCGCGGGTGCTGACCAAGACCCCGGCCCATATCGACAGGTACAGCCGCGCGGGCGTGGACCCCTCGCGCATCGTCATGGTGGGCGAGTTGAAGTTCGACCTGCCCCTGCGCGATGACCTGATCCGCCGCGCCCGCGAATTGTGCCCCACCCTGACCGGAACGCGCGCCGTCTGGATGATCGCCTCGTCCATCGAGGCCGAGGAGGAAGACCTGCACCGGGCAATCCGCGCCCTGCACGACCGGCTGAGCCTGCCGCCTCTTGTCGTCTGGGCGCCGCGCAGCCCGCAGAGGTTTGGCGCGGTGGCCCGGCGGCTGGCCGCCGATGGCTGGACGGTTGGGCGGCGCAGTGAAATCTGGAGCGACGACTTTCAGGGCGAAGCCCCCGCCGGGCTGGACGTGCTGGTGGCCGACAGCCTGGGCGAGATGGATTTTTCCTATGCCCTGGCCGATGTCGTCTTTGTCGGTGCCACCCTGGCCGACATGGGCGGGCACAACGTGAACGAACCGCTGGCGCTGGAACGCCCCGTGGTGACGGGGCCAAGCGTCTATGCCATTCCCGCCCCGGCCGAGGATGCCATCAGATGCGGCGCGCTGCGGGTCTGCGGTGACGGCGCCGAACTGGCCGAAACGCTGGTATCACTGTTCGGAGATCCCGACGCCCTGACCGAATTCCGCGCCCGCGCCGCCGGGTTGACGGAAAAGCACCTGGGCGCCGCCCGGCGCAGCGCCGATGCCCTGCTCTGCCTCGGCGTGAACCGTGGCTGAGCCGCTGATCGCCTTGCGCGGCGATGCCTCGCGCGCCATCGGCATGGGCCACGTCGAACGGCTGCGCGACCTGGGGCGCGTCTTGGCAGAACGCGGGGTCGACCATGTTCACGTCTGCGATGCCGAAACCCGCGCGATCCTGCAAGGCCGGGGCGTGCCGGCAGGCCGCATCAGGCCGGTGGAGGAAGGTTGGCTTGCCGCGATGGCGCCCAGCCATGTCATCACCGATCTTCAGTGGTCGGGCAACGCCGAACACGCCGCGCGGGAAATCGCCGCGCTGACGGCAAGCGGATGCCCGGTCACGGTCATCGATTCCATGCCCCCCGACCATTTCGTCACGCCGCCGGGGGCCGTGCCGCCCGCATGCGTCGTCACCCCCTATCTGGGGGCCGAAACCCTGCGCCCGCCGCCACGATGCCTCGATTGGGCGGTAGGGGCCGGTTTTGCCGTGATCGACGCCAGTTATCGCGCGGCCCGCGCCCGGATCGCGCCGCCCCTGCCCCGGCGGGTGCTGGTCAGTTGCGGTGGATCCGACCCGACGGGCCTGTCGGTGCGGGTGGCGCGGCGGCTGGCCCCCACGCGGCTGGACATCGACCTGGTGATGGGGCCGCTCTACGCCGAGGGTATCCGCACCGACCTGCACCGCATTGCCGCCGACCATCCCAACCTGCGCCTGCTTGGGCCGCAACCGGGGTTGGCGGCGCTGGTGGAATCCTGCGGCCTTGTGGTGGGGCGGATCGGGCTGCTGCGCTATCAGGCGGCGGTGCTGGGTCGCAGTGGGCTCTACCTGTTCGAAGGATCGCAGTACCGCGCCTACCTTGAGAATTTCGCCCGCGCCGGCCTGGCCGAGGTGTTCTTTGCCGATCCGCCCGCAGGGGATGAGCCGTTTCTCGACCGCCTTTCCGCCCTCGGAGACCCCGGCGTGCAAGATGCGCTTTTCACGCTGAATACCGCCGCGATGGACGCCGTGCATGGCAATGGCGCGGCAAATGTGGTTGATCGGGTGTTGAAGCAACGACGGATCTGAACGATGCACCTGACCCTTGAAGGCAAGACCATCAGCCCCGAGGCCAAATCCCTGCTGATTGCCGAAATCAGCGCCAACCACGACCGCGACCTGGACCAGGCGCTGGCGCTGGTCGATATCGCCGCAGACGCCGGGTGGGATTGCCTGAAGCTGCAAACCTACGACGCCGACAGCCTGACGATTCCGTCGCGCCATGCCTCGATGCGCACCGATCCCGTCTGGGGCCACGACAACCTGTACGAACTGTACCAGACAGCCGGAATGCCGATGGAGTTTCACCGCCCCCTGTTCGACAGGGCGCGCGAACGCGGATTGCTGCCCTTCACCTCGATCTACGATCCCCGCGATCTGGAGTTCATCGAGAACCTGGGCTGTGCCGTCTACAAGATCGCCAGCTTCGAGATGACCTTCGATGACCTGCTCAGCGCCGTGGCCGCAACCGGCAAGCCGGTGATCCTGTCCACCGGCATGGCCACGATGGACGAGGTGGGCCATGCGCTCGACGTGCTCGACAAGGGAAATTCCGGGCCTGTCGTGCTGCTGCATTGCTGTTCCAGCTATCCGGCGCCCTTGGACCAGGTGAACCTGCGCGCGATGACGGCCATGGGCGATGCCTTTGGGCGCATGGTCGGCTTTTCCGATCACACCATCGGCGCCCGCGCGCCCCTGGCCGCCGCCGCCATGGGGGCCGTGGCCATCGAAAAGCACTTTACCAACGACCCCACCCGCAAGGGGCCGGATCACCGGTTCTCGGCCACCCCCGACGTGATGGCCGAAATTGCCACCGGCGTGGCCGAAATTCACGCCGCCCGCGGCAGCGGGTTGAAGCAGACCACCGAGGCCGAACAGGTCAGCAAGGCGATCGGCCGCCGCTCGGCCTTTGCGCTGCGCGATCTGCCGGCGGGTCATGTCATCGCCGATGGCGATTTCCGTTTCGTGCGCCCCGGTGCCGGCATACCCGCCAACCGCCCCGACCTGGTGCGCAGTGCCACCCTGGCGCGGGCGGTCAAGGGCGGTGATCCGATCACGTCAGACGACATCGCATGACGCGCATCGCGATCATGCAGCCAACCTTCCTGCCGTGGCTGGGATATTTCGCGCTGATCGACCGGGTTGACCGGTTCCTGTTTCTGGACGACGTGCAGTTCTCGCGCCAAAGCTGGCAAAGCCGCAATCGCCTGAAGGGCCCCGAGGGGGCCGTCATCCTGCCCCTCGCCGTGGCCCGCAAACCCTCGCGCCCGCTGATCCGAGACGCGCGGCTGGCCGAGACGGGATTCGAAGGCAAGCTGATCGCGACGGCCGAAAACCTCCTGGCGAAAACGCCCCACGGCGATCTTGCCCTGTCCATTCTGCGCCAGGGGTTCGACCGGGCCAGGGGCAGCCTGGCCGCCCTGAACATCGCGATCATCGAGTCGATCTGCACGGCAACCGGCATCGACACGCCGCGCCAGACCACCGGTTCGCTGGGCGTCGGGTCGGGCGAAAAGACCGACCGCCTGATCCGCCTCTGCCAGCATTGCGGCGCAGGGGGCTATCTTTCGCCCATCGGTTCGGCCGCCTATCTTGAAGGCGACGACAGTTTCGATCAGGCGGGCATCGACCTCGCGTTCCTCAACTATACGCATCCGGTCTATCCGCAGCGCTTTTCACCTTTCCTCAGCCACCTGTCGGCACTTGACGCCCTGGCCCATGTGGGGCCTGACGCCTTCCTGCCGCTGGTGCGGTCCGGCGTCGGCCCCGATCTGACCCTGACCGACCTGAAGGACATCCATGCCCCAACATGACATCATCATCGCCGGAGGCGGTTTCGCAGGCATCTACGCAGCCTGGCGTCTGGCGCGCGACGGCGCGAAGGTTGCCCTGGTTGAAGCCGCGCCGCAGATCGGCGGCAACCTCAACGCCCGTCAGTGGAACGGCTACTGGCTGGATAACGGCACCCACAATTTCGACATGCGCACCGCGCTGGGGCGGGCGTTCTTTCCCGACATCCTGGGCGACGACATGCTGGTCTTCGAGGATCAGCAATGGGCCACGACGAACGATTCAACCTGGGTTCCGGGTTTCGAACTGCCCTCCTTCGACGACGACACGGCCTTCTGCGACATCGCGCTGGCAGAACTGGAGCGGTTGCGCCACGCCCCACCCCGGCCAGCGGCCACCTCGTTCGCGCAACACTATCGCGACCGGTTCGGCGATGCGCTGGCACAGCGGGTTCTGCCGATGATGTCCAAGTATATCGGCAGCGACCCTGAAAGTTTTTCGCACGATGCCAAAGGCTTGCTTGGCATGTTCTCGCGCGTGCGGCTGGGGTCGGACGACAGGATGATCGCGCTCAAATCCTCCGATGCCTTCTGGGACGACCGGCTGGGCGTGTCGCTTGGCTGTGGCGATGCGCGGTACATCGGGCGCAACGTGAACAAGCGTTACGCCTTTCCGGCGCGCAAGGGGCTCAGCGGGTTCTGCGAGGCGGCCGCGCGGCGCCTGGGCGAACTCGGCGTCGATCTTTACCTGGGCGAACCGGTCGGTGACCTGCGCGACGCGGGCGATCATATCGAGGTTTCGACCAGCAACCACACCCTGACAGGCAAGCACCTGTTCTGGTCGATGCCCGACACCATCCTTGCCCGGGTTCTGAACCTGGATGTCGACCTGATGAAGGCAGCGGTCCCGGTGGGTACGGCCTTCTTCGCCTTCGAAGTCGAGGCGGACGATATCCTCGGGCCCGATTACCTGCACGATTACTCGGCCCACCGGCTGCCCTTCCGCTACAACAAGGCAGGCGTCTACAGCGACCAGACAAAGCCCGATGGCAAGACCTATGTCACCTGCGAGGTGCCGGGCCATCCGGCCACGCTAAAGTCGGTTTTGTCCGAGGATAACGTCGAAAAGGCCTGGGAATCGATGCTTGATGTTGGATTTTTGAAAGAAGGGGCCATACGCCATGACGCGACGCAATGGTCGCACCCCGTGGCTTTCACCCTGCCCAAGGTCGGCTGGCGCACCGCCCACGACCGCGCCCAAGAGATGATCGCAGAGGTCAGCGACCGGATTTCAGGCATCGCCTTCGGCTATCGCGGGCGGCTGTCCTTCATGACCTACCACGATACAGTTCTGAAAGAACGCTTTGACAGGGCCATCGCATGAGCAAGGATCTGATCGAACATTACCGCAGCCTTCTGCAAACCCACGGCCCCGGCGCCAAGGCGGTGCAATGGGCCGATGCCGAAACCCAGACAGCGCGCTTTTCGGTGCTTTCACAGATCGCCGATCCGCTGGGCTCGGTTCTCGACGTGGGGTGCGGGCTGGGGCAGATGTGTTTCGACCTGCGCGCACGGGGCTGGGGCGGTCGCTATCACGGCGTCGACATCGTGCCCGACTTCGTCGACCTGGCCAACAAGGCGCTGGAACACGATCCCCTGGCCGATGTATCGCTGGCCGCCGACAGGTTGCCCGAGGGGTTCGACTATGCGCTTCTGTCCGGTGTCTTCAACAATGCGCAGGACGACAACTGGGGCTTTGCCACCGACATGTTGCGCCGGATGTGGGAGGTGTCCACCGTGGGCATCGGGTTCAACGCCATGACATCGCATGTCGACTATTTCGACCCCGGTTTATGGTATGTCGACCCCTTGAAAATGTTCGATTTCTGCAAGCGAGAGCTTGGCGGCCATCCGGTCTTGCGACACGATTATGCCCTGCGTCCCGGCGGATTTCCGTTTGAGTTCGCGATCTACGTCTACAAGTCGCCCCGCCCCGCCAGCGCCTGAAACATCAGCTCGGCCCGGGTCCAGTCCTCGGGGGTGTCGATATCCTGCACCCGCCAGCGCGGCAGGTGGATCGGCAGGGTATCGGCGCCGAAGGGCGGCACATCGCCCCGCCAGGCGGCACTGCGCCCCCAATAGAACTGACCGGCATCGTGATAGGCCTCTTCCAGGTCCTGACTGCGGGTCGTGTATTGATCGGGGTCGAACATGGCCAGCCGCCCGTTCACCACCCGCACCGCGCGCTGGATCGGAAAGCCGAAGCTGGCCACGGGTATGGCATATTGCGCCTGCGCCAACAGACCGGCTCCGGCGCGCAGGTCATCGGCCCGCACGAAAGGCGCGGTGGCATAGAGACAGCACAGCGCATCGGGCACGGCGCCCTGCGCCTCGCACCAATCCAGCGCATGCTTGATGACGGCAACGGTCGTTGCGTGATCGTCGGCCAGGGCGGCGGGGCGGCGAAAGGGCACCTCGGCCCCATGGGCGCGGGCGGTCTCGGCAATGGCATCGTCATCGGTCGACACGATGATGCGGTCGAAACATCCTGCCTTTTCAGCGGCTTCGATCGACCAGGCGATCATCGGCTTGCCCGCGAAGGGGCGGATGTTCTTGCCCGGAATCCGTTTCGATCCGCCCCGCGCCGGGATCAGGCAAAGGCTCATGCCAGCGCCTGTTTCAGCGTGGCGACGACGCTGTCCTGGTCCGCCTCGCTAAGCCCCGCGTAAAGCGGGATCGAGATCGCGCGGGAGTAATACGCCTCGGCCAGGGGAAAATCGCCGGGGGCGAAGCCATGCCCCTGCCAATAGGGCTGCGTATGCACCGGGATATAGTGGACATTCGCCAGGATCCCCGCACCGCGCAAATGGTCAAAGACGGCCTTGCGCCGGTCCGGTGCAACGCGGATCACGTAAAGATGGAACGCCGAAAGCGTATCCTTCTGCCGCCCGGGCCGTTGCAGCGGCAGATCGGACAGCAGGGCATCATAACGGTCGGCCAGCGCATTGCGCCGCGCGACGAAATCGGCCAGCCGCGTCATCTGTGCCACCCCCAGCGCCGCCTGAAGCTCGGTCATCCGATAGTTCAGGCCAAGCTCGATCTGCTGATAGTACCAGTCGCCGTCGGGCGCATGGGTCATCAGCGCCGGATCGCGGGTCACCCCGTGGCTGCGCAACCGCTCCATCCGCGCGGCCAGCCCCGGGTCGTTGGTGGTGGCCGCGCCACCCTCGGCGGTGGTGACGATCTTGACGGGGTGGAAGCTGAACACGCAGATGTCGGAATGTTCGCAGGCCCCCACCGGGTTCGCCCCCTGCCGCCCGCCGATGGCATGGCTGGCATCCTCGATCACGCGGAATCCATAGCGTTTGGCCAGCGCCCCGATGGCCGCCATGTCGCAGGACTGGCCGCACATGTGGACGGGCATCACCACCTTGGGCAATTGGCCAAGGTCGCGCGCTGCCTCAAGCTTGGCCTCAAGGGCCTTGGGACACATGTTGAAGGTCTCGGGGTCGATATCGACGAAATCAACCTTCGCGCCGCACAGGTGCCCGACATTCGCACTGGCCACAAAGGTGTTGGGCGAGGTCCAGAGCAGATCGCCCGCCCCAAGGCCCAGCGCCAGGCAGGCGATATGCAAGGCCGAGGTGGCCGAGTTCACGGCCACCGCATGCCCCGCCCCCGTGGCCGCGCAAAGCGATGCCTCGAACAGCGGCACCTGCGGCCCCTGGGTCAGGAAATCCGACCCCAGGACATCGACCACGGCCTGCACGTCGGCCTCGGAGATATCCTGCCGACCATAGGGGATCATGCCTTCCCTGCCATGGCCAGGAACGCCTCGTGGCTCAGCCAGTCGTCGTTGCTGCCCGAATCATAGACAAAGCCCTGCTCCACCGGCGTTCCGGTTTCCCCCAGCCGGTTCTCGGCATAGTCCGAGTTGAAGGCGAAGGTGATGGTCGGCTTGATGACGTAGTGGTCGTGAAACTCCAGCGTCAGGTGGCTGTCGTCGGCGGGGCACATCACCTCGTGCAGCTTTTCGCCCGGGCGGATGCCGACGATCTTCTGCGGCAGGTCCGGCGCCATGGCCGCGGCCAGTTCCGTCATCTTCATCGACGGGATCTTGGGCACGAAGATCTCGCCCCCCTGCATCCGGCGGAAATTGGTCAGCACGAACTGAACCCCCTGGTCCAGCGTGATCATGAAGCGCGTCATGTCGGCATGGGTGATCGGCAGTTCCCTGGCCCCCGCCTCGATCAGCCCGCGGAAGAAGGGCACAACCGACCCGCGCGATCCTACCACGTTGCCATAGCGCACGGCGGCAAAGCGGGTGCGGCGCGACCCGGCCATGTTGTTGGCCGCAACGAACAGCTTGTCACTCGCCAGCTTGGTGGCACCGTAAAGGTTGACCGGGTTCGCCGCCTTGTCGGTGGACAGCGCGATCACCCTGTCCACCTCGTTGTAAAGTGCGGCCTCGATCACGTTCTGCGCGCCGTGGATGTTGGTCTTCACCGCCTCGAAGGGGTTGTATTCAGCCGCGGGCACCTGTTTCAGGGCGGCGGCGTGGATCACGAAATCCACCCCGTCCATGGCCTCTTTCAGGCGCGGCGCATCGCGCACATCACCGATGAAATACCGCATCTGCGGCGCGTCATAGGTCTGCGCCATCTCGAACTGCTTCAGCTCGTCGCGGGAAAAGATGATCACCTTGTTGGGGGTATAGTCCCGCAGGATGTGTTCGACGTATTTCTTGCCGAAACTGCCGGTGCCGCCGGTGATCAGGATGTTCTTGCCGTTGAACATTATGCGCTCTCTTGTCAGTGTCGCCCGCAGGAATAGGGCCTTGCGCCCCGTATTGCCATGACAAACCGAAGGCAGGCAGAATGTTCAACCGATCCGAACTGGAAGCGGCGGCCCGCCAGGTGCACCGCCACATGTCCCCCACCCCGCAATACGCCTGGCCGCAACTCGCCGCCCGGCTGGGCTGCGAGGTCGTGGTCAAGCACGAGAACCACACCCCCACCGGTGCGTTCAAGCTGCGCGGCGCGCTGACCTTCATCGACTGGCTGACGCGCAGCCAACCCGATTGCCCCGGCATCGTCACCGCGACGCGCGGCAATCATGGCCAGGGCCAGGCGATGGCGGCCAGGGCCGCGGGAATGCGGGCGCTGGTCTATGTGCCGCATGGCAACTCGGTGGAAAAGAACGCGGCGATGCGGGCCTTCGGCGCCGAACTGGTGGAATTCGGCGAGGATTTCGATACCGCAAGGCACGAGGCCCTGCGCGTCGGCCAGGCCCAGGGCCTGCACGTGGTGCCCGCCTTCCATCGCGAGCTGGTGCGCGGTGTCGCCACCTATGCCTACGAACTGTTCACCGCCCGCCCCGATCTCGATACCGTCTATGTCCCCATCGGCTGCGGCTCGGGCATCTGCGGCACGATCATCGCCCGCGATGCCCTGGGCCTTTCCACGAAGATCGTCGGCGTGGTCAGCGAAAACGCCCAGACCGCGAAGCTCTCGGCCGAATCCGGCCGCCTGGTCGAAACCGACAGCGCCCGCACCTTCGCCGATGGCATGGCGGTGCGGGTGCCGGTGCAAGAGGCGCTCGACATCTACGCCACCGGCGCCGAACGGATCATCACCGTCAGCGACGATGAAATCGCCGCCGCCATCCGCACCTATTTCACCGACATCCACAACCTCGCCGAAGGCGCCGGCGCCGCGCCCCTGGCCGGCCTGATGCAGGAACAACAAGGGATGCAGGGTCGCAAGGTCGGCGTCATCCTCTGCGGCGGCAACATCGACACCGCCTGGATGCGCCAGGTCCTCGACGGGCAAACCCCGACCCCCTGATCATCTTTGGTCCGGCAAATATCCTCGGGGGGAGTCGCCCCTGGCGACGGGGGGCAGAAAGCCCCCCTGACCCGCCCGCCGCAGGCGCACCGCCCCTCACTCCCAGGCCCGCGCCCGCGCCTCCAGGGCCGCCAGCCGCGCGCGAAGATGCGCGCGCAGGGGCCCGGGCCGCGGCGCATCCGCCAGAGTGGTGAACCAATGCGCGGGCGGCGCCTTGCCGTCGCGATGCCCGGGCCAGGCCAGACCGCGCAGCACCGCCTCTGCTGCGGCGGGCAGGCGCCCGGGCACTTCGCGGCCGCTCAACGCCGCCCAGACCCGCGCCCAGCATCGCCCGACCGACCAGGGGTTGTACCCGCCTCCGCCCAGCACCAACAGCCGCGGCGCCATTGCGCGCACCGCCTGCACCACGGCCACATGGGCATTGTTGCTCAGCGCCAGCCGCGACAGCGGATCTTCCAGCAGCGCATCCGCCCCGCATTGCAGCACGATCGCCCCGGGGCCGAATTCCGCCAGCCGGGGCAGGATCAGCCGTTCCAGAACCGCCGCCATCTCGGTATCGTTGAACCCGCGTTCCACCGGCAGGTTCCACACCTGCCCGGCCCCACGATCCTCCAGCAACCCGGTGAAGGGCCAGCGCCTTTCCTCGTGGACCGAGATCATGAGGACATCGGGATCATCGGCAAATCCATGCTCCACCCCGTCGGGATGATGCGCATCGATATCGACATAGGCGATCCGCTCCACTCCGGCGGCCCGCAACGACAGGATCGCGAAGGCCGGGTCGTTGAGATAGCAGAACCCGTTGGCCCGGTCCGGCATCCCGTGGTGGGTGCCACCCCCGGGGCTGTGGATGACGCCCCCGTCGCGCAACAGCTGCCCCGCCATGATCGATCCGCCCGCCGCGGTTGCCGGGCGGCGGAACATCTCGGCAAAGATCGGGTTCGAGGGCGTGGCGATGTTGAAGCGGCGCAGTTCGGCCGCCGTGACGGGCGCGCCGGCCTCGGCCCTCTGCAAGACCTCCAGGTAGGCCGGATCGTGCCAGGCGGCCAGGGTGTGCGGGCGCGCCCGCGGGCTGGTCAGGTATTGCCCCGGCGCGAACCAGCCCAGGGCGCGCGCCAGGTCGATCACCGTCGAAACCCGCGCCACCCGCAAAGGGTGATGCGCCCCATAGCTTGACCCGCGATAGATCTCGGCGCCGATGAACCGCACCCGCCCATCAGGCAGGGGCCCGGGCTGGCCGGCAGGGAACAAGGCGTCACGCATGAGCGAGAGTTAGACGGCCCTGCGCCCCCGTCAATCCCCCACAGATCGCCCTGCCACGCCGTTTGCAATGAAAAACCAACGTGCTATCAGTTTCGCGGATGCAGAACGGTGCCCCCCCCTGAGCGGGAACCGACAGGCGGTGCGACAGGTGCGAATGGCAAAGGCAGAGACGCAGAGGCTCGATCTTGACCCGACGCGCAAACGCGACGTGCGCTCGCAGTTCGGCGCCCTCTGCTGGCGGCGCCGCGACAGCCAGGTCCAGGTGCTGCTGGTCACCACCCGACGCACCAAACGCTGGGTGATCCCCAAGGGCTGGCCCATGGGCGGCCAAAGCCCCTCGGGCGCCGCCGCCATCGAAGCCTACGAGGAAGCCGGCGTCGAAGGCGCCGTCAGCGACGTTTGCCTCGGCATCTACACCTACACCAAGGAATTCGACGGCGACGATCTGCCCTGCGTCGTGGCCGTCTTTCCCCTGAAGGTCAGCCGCAAGCTGCGCAACTGGCCCGAGGCGAAGGAACGCAAGCGCCAGTGGTTCAGCCTGAAAAAGGCCGCCGCAAAGGTGCAGGAACCCGAGCTGCGCCAGATCCTGCGCCGGTTCGATCCGAAGGCGGCGGGATAGACCGCGCAGGGGATTGACCGGCGCGCCCGAAGTCTTAGGTAAAGCCCATACGACAGGACACCAGATGATCCGCTTTTCCCTGGCTTGCGCCAACAGACATGACTTCGACAGCTGGTTCGCCTCCGGCGCGGCCTTCGACACCCTGCGCGCCCGCAAGATGATCTCCTGCCCCACCTGCGGCGATACCGAGATCTCGAAATCGCTGATGGCGCCCCGGGTCAACAGCGGCGCCACCCGCACCGATCCCCCGGCGCCCTCGCCCTCCCTCGCCGCTTTGCCCGACGATCCGGCCGCCGCCGCCATGGCAAAGCTGCGCAGGATGATCGAAACCAACGCCGATGACGTGGGCTCCAGCTTCGTGTCCGAGGCACGGGCCATCCACGACGGGCTGAAACCGGCCCGCTCGATCTATGGCCAGGCCCGCCCGGACGAAGCGCGCAAGCTGGTCGAAGACGGCATTCCCGTGGCCCCCCTGCCCTTCATCCCGACGCGCAAGACCAACTGAAAGGCCACCCGATGGACATTCTCGTCACCGGTGCCAACCGTGGCATCGGCGCCGCCCTCCTGCAGGGCTTCCGCGATGCCGGGCACAGCGCCCGGGGCACCGGGCGGCGCGATCCCGCCCTGCTGACGCTTGACGTGACCGATCCGGCCAGCGTCACCGCGCTGGCCGACAGCCTCGCCGATGCCCCGCTCGATTTGCTGGTCTGCAATGCCGGCGTCTATCTCGACAAGGGGCATGATCTTGCCACCGGCTATGCCCCCGATCTCTGGGCCGAAACCTTCGCCACCAACGTGACGGGCGCCTTCCTCACCATCCAGGCCCTGCTGCCCAACCTGCGCGCCGCGCGCGGCAAGATCGCCATCATCTCCAGCCAGATGGCCAGCGACACCCTGGCGCCGGGCGGCTCCTACATCTACCGTGCCTCCAAGGCGGCGGTGCTGAACCTCGGGCGCAACCTTGCCACCGACCTGCGCAAGGACGGCATCGCCCTGGGCATCTATCATCCCGGCTGGGTGCAGACGGACATGGGCGGCGCGCGCGCCGATCTCACCGCCAAGACCGCCGCCGACGGCCTGCGCGCGCGCTTCGATGCGCTCACCCTGGCCACCACCGGCTGTTTCGAAACCTGGGACGGTCGCGCCCACCCGTTCTGATCCATCTTTGGTCCCGAAATATCCTCGGGGGGAGTCGGCAAAGCCGACGGGGGGCAGACAGCCCCCCTTCCCGCCCGCCGCAGGCGCAACGACGGGCGGGCATGCGGCGCGAAGCCGCCCTTGCCTCCCCCCCCGCGACCCCGTAAAAGCCGCGCGATCGCGTTGCAAAGCAGAGCCGCCCACATGACACGACTGGTAATGAAATTCGGCGGCACCTCCGTCGCCACGCTCGACCGGATCAAGCGCGCCGCCAAGAGGGTCGGCCGCGAGGTTGCGAACGGACACGAGGTGATCGTCATCGTCTCGGCCATGTCGGGCAAGACCAACGAACTTGTGGGCTGGGTCAACGAAACCTCGCCCTTCTACGATGCCCGCGAATACGACGCAGTGGTCAGCAGCGGCGAGAACGTGACCGCCGGACTGATGGCGCTGACCCTTCAGGAAATGGACATCCCGGCGCGCAGCTGGCAGGGCTGGCAGGTGCCGCTGATCACCAACGGCGCCCATGGCGCCGCCCGGATCGAGGAAATCCCCACCGCCAACATGGATGCCAAGTTCGCCGAGGGCATGAAGGTGGCCGTGGTCGCCGGTTTCCAGGGGATCAGCCCGGAAGGCCGCATCACCACCCTGGGCCGGGGCGGCAGCGATACCACCGCCGTCGCCTTTGCCGCCGCGCATGGTGCGGTGCGCTGCGACATCTACACCGATGTCGATGGCGTCTACACCACCGACCCGCGCGTCAGTTCCAACGCCCGCAAGCTTGACCGTATCGCCTTCGAGGAAATGCTGGAGCTGGCCAGCCTTGGCGCCAAGGTGCTTCAGACCCGCAGTGTCGAACTGGCCATGCGGTTCAAGGTGAAACTGCGCGTGCTCAGCAGCTTTGACGAATACGATGAAACCGCAGGAACGCTTGTCTGCGACGAGGAGGAAATCATGGAATCCAAGGCCGTGGCCGGTGTCGCCTTTTCGCGCGACGAGGCAAAGATGACCCTGATCAGCGTGGCCGACAAGCCCGGCATCGCCGCCGCCATCTTCGGCCCCCTGGCCGAGGCGGGGGTGAACGTGGACATGATCGTCCAGAACATTTCCGAGGAAGGTCGCACCGACATGACCTTCTCCTGCCCGGTCGATCAGGTGAAGCGCGCCGAGAAGGCGATGGAGGGTGCCCGCGCCTCGGGCGCCATCGAATATTCCGAACTGGTGGCCGATACCAATGTCGCCAAGGTTTCGGTCGTCGGGATCGGCATGCGCAGCCACGCCGGCGTGGCCGCCCGGATGTTCCAGTCGCTGCGCGACGAAGGCATCAACATCAAGGTCATCACCACTTCGGAAATCAAGATTTCGGTGCTGATCGACCGCAAGTACATGGAACTGGCGGTGCAGGCCCTGCACGATTGCTTCGAGCTGGAAAAGGCCTGATCGCCACTGGCGCGGGCCGGGATTTCATCGCACTATCGGCGGGCCGTTCCCTGCAACCAGCCCGGAGTCCCGCCGATGAACCGCATTCTTGCCGCCTCGCTTGCCGCGATGGCCTGCGCCCCCGCAGCCCACGCGCAGGGCTTCGATGTCACCGTCCTGGGCGCCACCGGCGGCATCCAGGATGGCAACCTCTCGGCCTTCATGATCGCGCCCCACGGCGATCCGCGCGCCGTCACCTGTGACGCGGGCGCCCTTGTCGCCGGCCTGATCGCCGCCGAGTCGCAGGGCAGCCTCGATGCCATCACCCCGCCCGAAGGGTCGGACTATACCCGCATCGGATATGCACTGACCGAGGTGATCAAGGGCTACATGATCAGCCACGCGCATCTCGATCATATCGCCGGGATGATCGCCGCCTCGCCCGACGATTCCAGCAAGCCGATCTATGGCCTGGCCTCGGTGCAGGAAGACATCCGCGATACCTATTTCAACTGGCAGGCATGGCCCAACTTCGGCACCTCGGGCGTCGAACCGCACCTCGGAAAATACCCGGCCACCACCCTTGCCCCCGCCGAAAAAACCGCTGTCGAGAATACGGCGATGCAGGTCACGGCCTTCCCCCTGTCGCACAGCGGCGTGGAATCCACCGCCTTTCTTCTGGAAAGCGGCGATGATGCCCTGCTTTGCCTCGGCGATACCGGCCCCGACAGCGTGAACGGCTCGGGCGCGCTCATGGCCCTGTGGCAGGCCGTTGCGCCGCTGGCCGAAAGCGGCGCGCTGAAGGGTGTCATCATCGAAAGCTCCTACACCTCGGACCGGCCCGACAACCTGCTGTTCGGCCATCTGACCCCCCGCCTTGTCCACGAGGAACTGGGCCAGCTTGCCAGCCTCGCCAAAGAAGGCAGCCTGAAGGATCTGCCGGTGATCATCAGTCATGTAAAATACTCGCTGAAGAAGGGCATCGCACCGCAAGAGCAGGTGCTTGACGAGCTGCAGCAGATGGACACCCTGGGCCTGCGCTTCATCATGCCCGAACAGGGCGCACTGCATCACCTCGGGGGGGAATGACCGTGACGGCAAGAACCATCCTCATCACCGGCGGATCACGCGGGATCGGCCGGGCGACCGCGCTTCTGGCCGGTCAGGCCGGCTGGAACGTGGCGGTCAACTATCGCACCGACAACACGGCGGCCCGGCAGACGGCGGATGAGATCGAAGGCCTGGGCGCCAGGGCGATCACGGTTCAGGGTGACGTGACCGACTCGGGCGCGGTGGATGCGATGTTCGATGCCACGTTGCAGGCCTTCGGCACCCTCGACGCCGTAGTCGTCAATGCCGGCATCGTCGCCCCCGCCAGCCCCCTGGCCGAAATGAGCGATGAACGCCTGCGCCGGGTGGTGGAAACCAATATCCTCGGCGCCTTCTACTGCGCCCGGGCCGCCGCCCGCCACCTGCCCCGGCCCATGGACCGGCCCTCGGGGGCGCTGGTGCTGCTGTCCTCGGCGGCGGCACGGTTGGGTTCGCCGAACGAATACGTCGATTACGCCGCCTCCAAGGGGGCCATCGACACCCTGACCCTGGGCCTGTCCAAGGAATTGGCGGCCCAGAACGTGCGCGTCAACGCCGTGCGCCCCGGCATCATCGACACCGACATCCACGCCAGCGGCGGCGAACCCGACCGCATCAACCGCATTGCCCCCCTTGTTCCGCTGCAGCGCGCGGGCACCGCCATGGAAACGGCCGAGGCGGTGTTCTGGCTGTGCACCGATGCGGCCAGCTATGTCACCGGTGCCCATCTGGACGTGGCCGGCGGCCGTTAGACGCAGGCCTCTGCAAACGCGGCGGGCGCAAAATCCGTTTCGCTCGGCCCCGGGTTGTGATCTAACCGGCACGGGGCCGCGCAAATGCCCCGGACATCCTGGAACAGACCGCCCCTATGCCAGACCGCACAGAAACCGAAAGCCGCAAACTCCTCGGCCGCCTGCGCGAGGCGCTGGCCCAGGACAGCGCCGGTCAGGCACGGCTTGACAGGATCACCGCCCTGACGGCCGGCTCGATGGAAACCGAGGTCTGCTCGATCTACCTGTTCCGCGATTCCGAAACGCTGGAACTTTGCGCCACCGAGGGGCTGCGCAAGGACGCCGTGCACCAGACCCGCATGCGCCTTGGCGAAGGCCTGGTCGGGCGCGTGGCCAAGACGGCCCGCCCGATCAACAGTGCCAATGCCCCGCAGGAACGCGGCTTCCGCTTCATGCCCGAGACCGGCGAAGAGATCTATTCCTCGTTCCTGGGCGTACCGATCCAGCGGCTGGGCGAACGGCTGGGCGTGCTGGTGGTGCAAAGCAAGGACGCCCGCAGCTATTCCGAGGACGAGGTCTATGCCCTTGAGGTCGTCGCCATGGTCCTGGCCGAAATGACCGAACTGGGCGCCTTCGTGGGCGAGGGTGCGGCGCTGTCGGCCCGCCACCAGAACCCGGTGATGTTTCGCGGCACCGTGGGCCAGGAGGGCACGGCCGACGGCCATGTCTACCTGCACGAACCCCGCGTCGTGGTCACCAACCCCATCGCCGACGATCCGGTGCGCGAAGCCGAACGCCTGACCGCCGCCATCGACCAGTTGCGCCAGTCGGTCGACGACATGCTGGGGCGAAATCAGATCATCGACAAGGACAGCCGCCAGGTTCTGGAAACCTACCGGATGTTCGCCAATTCGCGCAGCTGGATGCGCCGCATGCAGGAAGACATAGCGCGCGGCCTCTCGGCCGAGGCGGCGGTGGAAAAGGAACAGTCCAGCGCCCGCGCCCGCCTGCGCTCGGTGCCCGATCTCTACATGCGCGAACGGCTGCACGATCTGGATGACCTGTCCAACCGCCTGCTGCGCATCCTCACCGGTCAGGGCGGCGAAACCGGCGCCGAAATGCCCGACCGCCCGATCCTGATCGCGCGCAACATCGGCCCCGGCGACCTTCTGGAATACGGGCGCAAGCTGCGCGGCGTGGTGCTGGAACAGGGCTCGGTCGGCAGCCATGCCGCCATCGTCGCCCGCGCGCTGGCGATCCCGCTGGTCATCCACGCCGAACGCATCACCGCCGAGGCGCTGAACGGCGACCGCATCCTGGTCGATGGCGACCAGGGCATCGTGCACCTGCGCCCCGAAGACAATGTCGCCAATGCCTTCCGCGACAAGATCGCCATGCAGGCCAGCGCACAGGAACGCTATGCCTCGATCCGCGACCAGCCGGCGACGACGAAATGCGGCGAAACCATCAAGCTGATGATGAACGCCGGGCTGATGGCCGACCTGCCCAGCCTCGAAGGCTCGGGCGCCGAGGGCGTGGGCCTCTTCCGCACCGAGCTTCAGTTCCTGATCCGCAGCCATGTCCCACGTCGCGGCGAACTGGCCGCGCTATACGGGCGGGTGCTGGACGCGGCCAAGGGCCGGCCGGTGATCTTCCGCACCCTCGACATCGGGTCCGACAAGGTGCTGCCCTACATGAAACCACAGGATGACGAACCGAACCCTGCCCTGGGTTGGCGCGCCATCCGGGTGGGGCTGGACAAGCCGGGGGTGATGCGGATGCAGCTGCAGGCGCTGATCCGCGCCTGCGCGGGTCGGCCCCTGTCCCTGATGTTTCCCTTCGTCGCCCAGTTCGACGAATTCCGCGAGGCCCGTCAGCACGCCCTGAACGAGCTTGAGCGTGAACGCAAGCTGGGCCATGTCCTGCCCTCCGACGTGAAGATCGGCGCCATGCTGGAAACCCCGTCGCTGGCTTTTGCCCCGCGCCAGTTCTTCGAGATGGCCGATTTCATCTCGATCGGCGGCAACGACCTGAAACAGTTCTTCTTCGCCGCCGACCGCGAAAACGAAAGGGTGCGGCGGCGCTATGACACGCTGAACGTGTCCTTCCTGTCGATGATCGAACATATCGTCGGGCGCTGCGCCGAAACCGGCACGCCCGTGTCATTCTGTGGCGAAGACGCCGGCCGCCCGATCGAGGCGATGTGCTTTGCCGCCATGGGCCTGCGCACCCTGTCGATGCGCCCCGCCTCCATCGGGCCGGTCAAGCACCTGCTGCGCCGGGTCGACCTGAACGGCGCCAAGGCGGTGATCGACGCCGCCCGCACCACGGGCGATCAATCGGTCCGCCCCGCCGTGATGGAGTGGCTGCGCAGCCAGAACTAGGCGCACGCGTCCCTTTCATCTTTGGTCTTCAAATATCCCCGCCGGAGGCTCCCGCACCGGCGGGGCGCGCCACCGCTGGCGGAAGGGGCGCCGCCTCAGCGCAGGGTCTTGGGCGGGCTGACCATCAGGCGGAATTCGCGAAGCAGGGTTTCCACATCCACGCTGCCGTCCCGCGCCAGGGCGCGCAGCCCGAAATAGACCCGGGCCATTTCCTGGTAATAGCTGGTGAAGGCATAGTTCGTGGCCGCCCCCGCCACGGCACCGATCACCGGAACGGTCTGCGCGGCCAGCTTCTGGCCCAGCACCGTTGCAAGGCGCGGCGCGATCCGCGCGATCAACCCATGCACCGCCGCGCCCGTCAGGGTGATCCGCGCACTCAGGAATGCCACGTCGGTGCCGTCGTCGCGCGCCAGCGGCCCGGCGGCGGCAAAGACCTGCAGGCACTGCATCCGCACCTTTTCATCGGCGGGGTCGAACCCCTCGTCGGCGGCAATCCCCTGGATCGCGCGCAACAGCACCGTGGTGGTCACGGGCAGTTCGGCCAGCGCCGTGGGCAGGCCCCCCGCCCCGCCGGCGGCCCCCATGGCCGTCGTCACGACAGTGTTCAGCCAATCGGCCCGGTCGCGCACCGACAGGCGCGACCGGCTGGCGGCATCGAAGGCCACCTCCAACGCGCGGCGCGTCGCCCCATCCAGCCCCTGGCGCACCGGCATGGGCAGCTTGCTCAGCAGCCCCTCGGCCTGGCCACCCACCATCGACAGCACCTGCATGCCGATGCCATCGGCGTTGCGGAACCGGCGCGCCAGCTTTTCCAGCGCGGCGCGGGTCTCGTCGTCTAGGACGGCGGTGTCGGGCGGGTTTTTCAGATCGTTCTTGTCCATGTCCATCACATGGGCAGCGGCACGAGGTTTGGCAAGTCAGGCGTGATCGGCCTTTTCGACAGGCCCGGCAATTCCCCGCCAGGCCCCGGGTTGCAGCTCCAGCCCCAGAACCCGCGCCGGGTTTGTGGGCGGGGGCATGCGCACTTCGTCAAGACGGCGAAAGCCGAAGCGCCGGTAATAGGGTTCGTCCCCCACCAGCATCACCCGCGCCCAGCCAAGGGTGGTGGCCAAAGACAGGCTTTCCATCATCAACAGCGCGCCCAGCCCTTCGCCATGGCGCGTCGGGTGCACCGCCACCGGCCCCAGCAACAGGGCCGCGACACCGGCAATGCGCACCGGCCAATAGCGGATCACCGCCGCCACGCCCCCGGTTTCATCGCGCGCCACAAGGCACAGGTCGCGCACCGGTGCCACACCATCGCGAAAACGGTAGGACGACAGCGCCTCGCGCCCCGGCGCAAAGCAAAGATCGTACAGCGCCTCGACCTCCCACCAGTCTTCTGGCGTTTCTTCCTCAAGCCGGATCAACCGCACCGCCCCCTCTTCGCACTGGCAACGCCCCTAGCACGGCGCTACCACTGGTTCAAACCACATCGCCGGAAGGGAATTCATGTTCTATCGTCCAGCCGACGGCCACGGCCTGCCGCACAATCCGTTCAACGCCATCGTCACGCCCCGTCCCATCGGCTGGATCAGCACCCGGGGGGCGAACGGCCAGGACAACCTCGCGCCCTATTCCTTTTTCAACGCGGTGGCCTATGAACCGCCGCAGGTGATGTTCGCCAGCACCTCGGCCAAGCCCGACAGGGGCGACACCAAGGATTCGGTGGCCAATATCCGCGAGACAGGAGTCTTCTGCGTGAACGTGGTGGAACATGCCATGCGCGACGTGATGAACCTGTCCTCGGGCCCATGGGACAAGGACGTGGACGAATTCGAAAAGGCCGGGATCGCGCGCGCCGAATGCGACACCATCGCCTGCTCCCGGGTGGTAAAGGCGCCCGCCAACCTGGAATGCCGCCTGACGCAGATCCTGCAACTGCCCGGTGCATCGAATTTCGTGGTCTTCGGAGAGGTGGTGGGCATTCACCTGCGCGATGATTGCCTGCGCGACGGTCATTTCGATGTGACCACCTTCCAGCCGCTGGCGCGGCTGGGGTATCGCGACTATGCCCGCGTGGACGAGCTTTTCAGCCTGAAGCGCCCGGGCGACTGAGGCCGCCCGGCCGCGCCCGGTTCAGTGCCCGGCGCCCAGCTGGCCGGTGCGCACGCCGTAGTCGGTGGCGATCTCGTAATCGGGGTCGTCGTCGCTGTCGATCACCAGCTGGCCCGCCTTGGTCAGAAGGTAGTGGCAATCGCGGCTGAGGTGGCGCAGTTGCAGCCGCTTGCCCGCCTCTTCATACTTCGCCGCCATGGCCTCGATCGCGGTCAGCGCCGACTGGTCGGCCACCCGGCTGTCGGCGAAATCGACGATCACGATCTGAGGGTCGCTCTCGGGGTCGAAAAGCTCGGTAAAGCCGTCGGTCGAACCGAAGAACAGCGGACCCTGCACCTGGTAGACCTTCGACCCTTCGGGGGTGACATAGGTCTTGGCATGGATGCGCTTGGCATTCTGCCAGGAATAGGCCAGCGCCGAAACGATCACCCCGACGACAACCGCCGTGGCAAGATCGGTCCAGACGGTGACGACGGTGACAAGGACGATGACGATGGCATCGGTCAGCGGCACCTTGCGCAGGATCTTCAGCGACGACCAGGCAAAGGTGCCGATCACCACCATGAACATCACGCCCACCAGCGCGGCCAGGGGAATGATCTCGATCACCGGGCTGGCCACAACGATGAAGGCCAGCAGGAACAGCGCCGCCGCCGCGCCGGCAATGCGCGTGCGCCCGCCCGATTTCACGTTGATCATCGACTGACCGATCATCGCACAGCCACCCATGCCGCCGAAAAAGCCGGTCACGGTATTGGCCACGCCCTGCGCCACGCATTCCTGGCTGGCGCCGCCCCGCTTGCCGGTGATCTCGCCCACCAGGTTCAAGGTCAGAAGGCTTTCGATCAGGCCGATGGCCGCAAGGATCAGGGCATAGGGCAGAATGATCGTCAGTGTCTCGAGGTTGAGCGGCACCATGGGAACGTGAAAGCTGGGCAGACCGCCCTCGATGCTGGCCAGATCGCCAACGCGCGGCACATCGATGCCAAGGGCGATGACGATGATCGCCACGATCCCGATGCCCGCAAGGGGCGCGGGAATGGCATTGGTGATCTTGGGCATCACCCAGATGATCAACATGGTCAGCGCCACAAGCGCCAGCATCATCACCAGGGGAAGGCCGGACATCCATTCGCCCCCCGACATGCCATGGCCCGACACCTCGGCCGTGCCGGGCACCTTGAACTGGGTCAGCTGGGCCAGGAAAATGACGATGGCCAGCCCGTTTACAAAGCCCAGCATCACCGGATGCGGCACAAGGCGAATGAACTTGCCCCAGCGCATGACGCCGCAGAAGACCTGGATCAGCCCCATCAGAACCACGGTCGCGAAGAGGTATTCCACGCCATGCTGGGCCACCAGCGACACCATGACCACCGCCAGCGCGCCGGTCGCCCCCGAGATCATGCCCGGCCGCCCGCCGATCAGCGCGGTGATGAGGCCGACGATGAAGGCCGCGTAAAGGCCGACAAGGGGGTGCACACCGGCGACAAAGGCAAAGGCCACGGCCTCGGGCACCAGGGCCAGCGCGACGGTCAGCCCCGAGAGGACCTCGATCTTCAACCGCCCCGGGGTCAGATCGACCGAGCGTTCGTTGCGTTCGAATGCCTGCCCTACGGCTGCCAAAAGTCTTCTTGCCACGGAAATATCCCTGCCTGATGTTCAAGATTGTCTGATGTGCTGGCTGCCCTTATCAAGGCTGGCCGGAAATGGCACGGAGTTTTTTATAACATTTCATTCCGGCGCCCCGCGGAAGGCCGCAAGGCAGCCACCCAGGGCCGCGATCCGTGGTTTTCAAAGGCCCGGCGCCGCGTTAAACCCATGCTGCACAGGCAAACAGGGAACGGCACCCATGGCGAAGACAATGTTGGGGTTCATCGGCGGCTCCGGGCTTTACGATATCGACGGGCTGGCAGAGGCCCGATGGGTGGATGTCGCCTCTCCCTGGGGCGCTCCGTCAGACCAGATCCTGACCGGCACGCTGGACGGGGTTTCGGTGGCCTTCCTGCCCCGCCACGGGCGCGGCCACGTGCATTCGCCCAGCACGGTGCCCTACCGGGCCAATATCGACGCGCTGAAACGCATCGGCGCCACCGACGTGATCTCGATCTCGGCCTGCGGGTCGTTCCGCGAAGAGATGGCGCCGGGCGATTTCGTGATCGTGGACCAGTTCATCGACCGCACCTTCGCACGGGACAAATCCTTCTTCGGCACCGGCTGTGTCGCCCACGTCAGCGTGGCGCATCCCACCTGTCCGCGCCTGGGCGCCGCCTGCCTGGAAGCGGCCCGCGCCCAGGGCATCACGGTGCATGACGGCGGCACCTACCTCGCGATGGAAGGGCCGCAATTCTCGTCGGTGGCGGAATCCAAGATGTACCGCCAATGGGGCTGCGACGTGATCGGCATGACCAATATGCCCGAGGCGAAACTCGCCCGCGAGGCGGAACTCTGCTATGCTTCCGTCGCCATGATCACCGACTATGACAGTTGGCACCCCGATCACGGGGCCGTCGAGATCACCGAGATCATCAAGACCCTGAACGGCAACGCGGCGAACGCCCGCGCCCTCGTCGGTCGGTTGCCCTCCCTCCTCGGCGCGACCCGCGCGCCCTGTGTGCATGGCTGCGACCGGGCGCTGGAATATGCGATCATGACCGCACCCGACAAACGCGATCCGGCCCTGTTGGAGAAACTCGACGCCGTTGCGGGCCGCGTGCTCGCCTGAACATCTTTGGTCCTCAAATATCCCGGGGGGAGTCGGCGCAGCCGACGGGGGGCAGCGCCCCCCTCCCCGATCAGCGAAAGGCGCCTCCATGGCAAAGACCGTCCGTGACTACATCCGCACCATCGTGGACTTCCCCCACGAAGGGATCCTGTTTCGCGATGTGACAACCCTCTTCGCCGATCCGCGCGGGTTTCGTATGTGCGTCGATCAGATGCTGCATCCCTACGCCGGCGAGGATATCGACATGGTCGTGGGGCTGGAAGCGCGCGGGTTCATCCTGGGCGGCGCCATCGCCCATCAGCTTGGCACCGGATTCGTGCCGGTGCGCAAGAAGGGCAAGCTGCCCGGCGCGGTGATCAGCCAGGAATACAAGCTGGAGTACGGCGAGGCGATCATGGAAATTCACGACGACGCCCTGAAGCCCGGGGCGCGGGTTCTGCTGGTGGATGACCTGCTGGCCACAGGTGGCACCGCGGCCGCGGGCATTTCCCTGCTGCGCCGCCTTGGCGCCGAGATCGTCGGCTGTGCCTTCATCGTGGATCTGCCCGAACTGGGCGGGCGCGCCGTTCTGGAAGAGCTGGGCATGGAGGTTCATGCCCTTTGCGCCTTTGACGGTGCCTGAGGCCACTGTCGGAATTCGAGTATTTTTGGCAAGAAAGAGACGGGGCGCGGTGATGTCCCGTCACCGTTCTTTCGCTGCGGACTGCCTCAGGTCCGCAGGACCGCGCCCGGGTTCATGATGCCCAGCGGGTCGAGCGCCGCCTTGATGGCGCGCATCGCGGTAAGTTTCGCCGGGTCGCCGTAACGTTCCAGGTCGGCGACCTTCAGCCGGCCCACGCCGTGTTCGGCACTGAACGAACCGTCCATTTCGGCCACGAGATCGTTCACCGCCCTGCGGATATCCTCGGCCTGGTGGGCGTGGTCGTCGCGATTGCCGCCCTTCTGCGGGAAGATGTTGTAGTGCAGGTTGCCATCGCCCAGGTGACCGAAGGCGTTGATGCGGAAGGCGCCGATCCGGGCGATGGCCTCGGCCCCGCGACGGACGAATTCGGGCACCTGCGACAACGGCAGGGCAATATCGTTCGAGACCACGGCCCCGATCCGCCGGTTGGCCGCCGGGATCGATTCGCGCACTGTCCAGAACTCATCGCGTTGGGCCAGGGAGCTGGCGATCACCCCGTCGCTGACCAGGCCCCTTTCGGCGCCGATCTCGAAGATCTTCTCAAGCAGCGCCGCCGGGTCCTGTGCCGTGCTGGTTCCGAGATCGATGAGCACCGACCAGTCGGGGATATCGGCAAAGGGCTGGCGGGCGGGCAGCCCGGCCTCTTGGAGGAAGTGCAGGCCCATGCCGCTGATCAGTTCGAAGGCCGAAACCGCGCCGCCGCTGACATCCTGTGCCACGGCCAGCAGCGACAACGCCGCCGCCGGCCCATCCGCCACCATCATCGCCGCGCCCATGCGGGCGGGGCGGGGCGACAGGCGCAGGGCGGCGGCGGTGATGACGCCCAGCGTTCCCTCGGCCCCGATCAGAAGGTGGCGCAGGTCATAGCCGGTGTTGTCTTTCCGAAGGCGCCGCGCGCCATGCAGGATCGAGCCGTCCGGCAGCACCGCCTCGACCCCGAGGCACAATTCACGCGTATTGCCATAGCGCAGCACGTTCAGCCCGCCAGCATTGGACGACAGGTTGCCGCCGATCCGGCAGGTGCCTTCGGCGGCAAGCGACAGGGGAAACAGGCGGTTCTCGGCCTCGGCTGCCGCCTGGACATCGGCCAGGATCGCGCCGGCCTCGGTGACCAGCACGTTTTCCTCGGCATAGACAGCGCGGATCGCATCCATTCGCGCCAGGGACAGAAGGATCGGCGCCGGGCCGTCTGTCATCACCTGCCCCCCCACAAGGCCCGTGCCGCCGCTGACCGGAACGATTGCGACGCGGTTCCTGACGGCAAAGCGCACCACCTCGGCCACCTGTTCGGTGGATCGGGGCAGCGCCACACAGCCCGCCTGCCCCTGCCATTTGCCGCGCGGTTCTTCCAGGTCGGCGGGTTGCGGCGGGCGCAGGGCGCCCTCGGGCAGAAGCGCGGCAAGATCGGTGGCAAGGCGGTCGGTCATCGGGTTCAGCATGGCATCACCAAACCCCAGTGGCAGGCCCGCTGCAACCGCAGAATGCGCCCCCTCATCCGACCAGGGTGCGCCCGCGCCTGTCACTGCGCAGGTTCGAGTAAAGCACATGGTTGCGCCAGCGCCCGTTGATCTGCAGATAGCTTTGCGCAACGCCTTCGTACTTGAACCCGCTGCGTTCCAGCGTCGCGCGCGAGGCTGCGTTTTCGGCCAGGCAGGCGGCCTCGACCCGGCTCAGGTCCATGACGTGGAAGGCGTGATGCACGACGCCGGCAATCGCTTCGGCCATGTAGCCCTGGCGCGCGAAAGGCTCACCGATCCAGTAGCCCAGTGTTCCGGCCATGGCGGGGCCGCGGCGGATGTTGTCAAGCGTGATGGCCCCCAGCAGCGTGCTGTCGTTGCGCCGGATCAGGAACAGCGGCAGCGCGGTGCCATTTCCAATCGAACGCTGTGCCCAGTAGACCCGGTTGGTAAAGCTCTTGCGGGTCAGATGGTCGGGCGACCATGTCGGTTCCCAGGGGATAAGGAAATCGGCGCTGGCCTGGCGCAGCGCGGACCAGGCGCGAAAATCTCCGTGCTGCGGCGCGCGCAGGCTGATCCGGTCGGTTTCGATCCGCACCCGGCGCCGCGACAGCAGCATTACGCAGCAAGCCTTGCGGTCAGCGCCTCCAGACCGGGCGCGCCGTCGACCGGACCATAAAGCGCCAGCGCGGCCTTGCCCTGTGTCACCAGCGTGCCGGCGAAATCGCGCACATCGCCCGTGGTCACGCCGTCGATGCGGGCGATGGTTTCGTCAAGGTCGGGCACCCGGCCCCAGATCGCCAGCAGCCGCGCCAGGCGTTCGGCCCGGCTTGACGGACCCTCAAGCCCCATCAGAAGCCCTGCCTTCATCTGGGCGCGTGCGCGGGCCACTTCCTCGGGCGACATGTCGGTTGCGGCGCGGGCCAGTTCGTCGATCGTCAACTCGGCCAGCTCACCGATCTGGGTGCCGCTGGTGCCGGCATAGACGGTGATCATGCCGGTATCTTCATAGGCGCCCGCCTGGGCGAAGATGGAATAGCACAGCCCGCGCTTTTCGCGCACTTCCTGGAACAGCCGCGACGACATGCCCCCGCCCAGGGCGCTGGCGTAGATCTGCGAGGTATAGAAGGCCGGATCGCGATATCCCGGCGCTTCCAGGGCAAGGGCGAAATGCACCTGTTCCAGCGCCCGGCCCTCGCGCCGCTCACCGCCCGTGAAGAGGGCGGGCGACGCCGGATCGGACGACCGCGCCTCAAGGTGGCCGAACAGCTTCTCCGCCGCCTTCACGATGGCATCGTGATCGACGGCCCCGGCCGCCGCGACGATCATCTCGCCCGGGGCATAGCGTTCGGAAACAAACCCGGACAGATCGGATTTCGAGAACCCCGAGACACGTTCAGCCGGCCCCAGGATCGAACGGCCGATGGGCTGATCGGGATAGGCCACCTCTTGCAGCCAATCAAAGACGATGTCGTCGGGGGTATCCAGCACCTGCCCGATCTCCTGGAGGATCACCCCCCGCTCGATCTCGATCTCGGCGGCGTCAAAGACCGGGTTCAGCACGATATCGGCGATTACGTCCAGCGCCAGGGGCACGTCGTTTTCCAGAACGCGGGCGTAATAGGCCGTCATCTCGCGGCTGGTATAGGCGTTTATGTAACCGCCCACGTCCTCGATCGCCTCGGCGATCTGCAGGGCGCTGCGCCGCTTCGTGCCCTTGAAGGCCATGTGTTCGAGGAAATGCGCGATGCCGTTCTGTTCGGCCCTCTCGTGTCGCCCCCCGGCATTGACCCAGACCCCGACCGAGGCCGATTTCAGCCCCGGCATGTTTTCGGTCACGATACGCAGGCCATTGGCCAGGGTGTGGATTTCGACGGTCACTGAGAGATACGCTCGCGCATAAGGGACTGGATGTCGCCCAGGGCATTGGCCACCCGGGTCATACGTTCGGGCCTGTCATAAAGATCGGCCATGCGATTGGGAAGGGGCGGACGGCTGCCCGTCGCCGACTCGACCGCATCGGGGAACTTGGCGGGATGGGCCGTGGCCAGGGTGATCATCGGGGTATCGGCGTGCAGATGCTCCTGCGCGACCTTCACGCCGACGGCCGAATGGGGGCAGAGGGTTTCGCCGGTCGCGGCGTGGATGGCGCGGATGGTTGCGGCCGTCTCGGCCTCGTCCGCGCGGCCCGAATCGTAATGTTCGCGCAGGGTTTCCAGCGCGCCCTGCGACACGTCGAACCCGCCCTCGCCCAGTTCGGCCATCAACTGGCGCACGGCCCCGCCATCGCGCCCGTAGGCCTCGAATAGTGCGCGTTCGAAATTGCTGGACACCTGGATGTCCATGGAGGGGCTGATGGTGGGCGCGACGCCTTCCTTCATGTGCCGCCCCGTCGCCAGGGTGCGGTGCAGGATGTCGTTGCGGTTGGTGGCCACCACCAGCCGGTCGATGGGCAGACCCATCTTCTTGGCGATGTAGCCTGCGAAGATATCGCCGAAATTGCCCGTCGGCACGGTAAAGCTGACGCTGCGGTGGGGCGCCCCCAGGGCCACGGCCGACGAGAAGTAATAGACCACCTGCGCCAGAACCCGCGCCCAGTTGATCGAATTCACCGCCGTCAACCCGACCGAATCGCGGAAGTCGAAATCGTTGAACATGGCCTTGACCGCCGCCTGGCAGTCATCGAAATCGCCATCCACAGCAAGGGCATGAACATTCGCCTCGGAAGGCGTGGTCATCTGGCGGCGCTGCACCTCGGAGACGCGACCGTGGGGGAACAGGATGAACACATCCACCGCATCCAGCCCCCGGAACGCCTCGATCGCGGCACTGCCGGTGTCGCCGCTGGTGGCCCCGACAATGGTGATCCGCTCGCCCTTGCGCGCCATGGCCTCCTGGAACAGCTGGCCAATCAGCTGCATGGCGAAATCCTTGAAGGCCAGGGTCGGGCCGTGGAAAAGCTCCAGCAGGAAATGCCCCGAGCCCAGTTGCACCAGGGGCGCCCGCGCCGCATGTCCGAAACCGCCATAGGCCTTGGCGATCAGATCCTGGAACACCTCGTCGGGCAGATCGACAAAGGGGCGCATGACGCGAAAGGCCACCTCTTCGTAGGGCAGCCCCGCGAGGGCCGCGATATCGCCCGCCGACATCTGCGGCACCACGCCCGGCACATAAAGCCCGCCGTCGCGCGCCAGCCCGGCCAGCATCGCATCCTCAAACCCCAGGTCAGGCGCCTGTCCGCGTGTCGAGACATAGTGCAACTGTCTTATCCTTCTGTCTTTGGGCGCCTCATACGCCAGACGAAAAACCCTGTCATCCCCGCCCATGCCAGGGCAAGCGAAAACCAGGTGATGGCATAGCCCAGATGATCGTTCGGAATGCCCTCGGCCCCCACTGGCAGGGGCATGACGGGGCCATCATCGAATCCCTGTTCACGCAGCACGATCAGCACCGGTTCGGTGTCCAGCGCCCGCGCCATCGCGCCCACCTCGCGCGCGAACCAGATGTTGCGGTCAAGGTCGGGCTCGGGGGTGAAGCCGTCGGTTTCCTCGGGCCAATGCAGGTTGCCCACCACCGTTACCGGCCCGGCATGCCCCACCGGCGCGGCCTGGTCCACCGGCACGATGCCGCGGTCCAGCATCACCCGGCGCCCCTCCGTCTCGAAAGGTGAAATGATGCGATAACCGGCGCCGACCTGCTTCTGGCTGACCAGCACCCGCAGCGCCTCGTCCTTGATGACACCGCGCGCTTGCACCGGGAGGTAACGGTCCTGCTGGGGGTCGGGGCTGGCCGGAATTGCCTGCGGCGCGGCCTCGATCCGGGCGGTGATCTCGGACAGGATGCCTTCCTTCCAGGCCAGCCGCTGCACCTGCCAGAGGCCAAGCGCCATCAGCACCGCAAAACCGACCACCCCGCACAGAACCGGAACCGCGAACCGCATGCATCCATCCCCGAAAATCCGAAGGCGCCGGAGAGTATCCCCGACGCCCCCATCTTTGGTCTTCAAATATCCTCGCCGAAGGCAGGGCTGCGCAGCAGCCCTTGATCAGCTGCCCCAGATGTAGATCGAGGCGAAGAGGAACAGCCAGACGACATCGACGAAGTGCCAGTACCAGGCCGCCGCTTCAAAGCCGACATGCTTTTCCGGGGTGAAATGCCCGGCCCGCACGCGCATGTAGCAGACGAACAGGAAGATCGTTCCGATCACCACGTGGAAGCCGTGAAACCCGGTCGCCATGAAGAAGTTGGCGCCATAGATGTTGCCCGAGAAACCAAAGGCCGCGTGGCTGTATTCATAGGCCTGGAAGATGGTGAACAGGACACCCAGGACCACGGCCAGGATCAGGCCATTGGCCATGTCCTTGCGGTTGTTCTCATGCACCAGGGCATGGTGCGCCCAGGTGGCGGCACAGCCGGAACACAGCAGGATCAGCGTGTTGATCAGCGGCAGGTGCCAGGGATCGAAGGTTTCGATGCCCGCAGGCGGCCAGACACCGTCAACAGCCGGGCTGTCGGGGCCCATGGGGTACATGGCATGCTTGAAAAAGCTCCAGAACCAAGCGGCAAAGAACATCACTTCGGACATGATGAAGAAGATGAAGCCATAGCGCAGGCCGATGCGCACCACCGGGGTGTGATCGCCGGCGTTGCTTTCGGCCACCACTTCCGACCACCAGCCGTACATGACGTAAAGCACGCCAACCAGGCCGATGGCGAACATCCAGGGCCCCATGTCCTTCATCCAGAGCACGGCGCCAAACAGCATGATGAAACCGCTCAGCGCGCCCAGCAGCGGCCAGATGGACGGGGCCAGGATGTGATAGTCGTGATTTTTCTCGTGCGCCATGGGCGTTCCCTCGTCTCGGGCCCGGTTGATCGGGCTTGTTATTCCACGCTCAGACTCGCCTGTTCTTCGGGCAGGTCGATTTCATAGAACGTGTAGGACAGTGTGATGTGTTTGACAAACTTCCCGTCGCGGTCGGTCGTGATTTCCGGGTCGACGTAGAATGTCAGGGGCATCTGCACCCGCTCACCGGGTTGAAGCACCTGTTCGGTAAAGCAGAAACAGTCGATCTTGGTGAAGAAGCCGCCCGCCTCGTAGGGGGCGACGTTGTAGGTGGCCTGCCCGGCGACCGGGCGGTCGGTGGGGTTGTAGGCCTCGTAGAAGGCAAGACCGGTTTCGCCGATCTTCAGCTCCATCTGGCGTTCGACGGGGCGGAATTCCCAGGGCATGCCCCGGTCGGTCGAGGCATCGAAGCGGATCTTGATGGTCTGGTCCAGCACCTGTTCGGCGCCCGCGCCAACGGCGGTGGTTCCGCCGAAACCGGTCACCTTGCAGAACCAGCTGTAGAACGGCACCGAGGCCCAGGCCAGCCCGCCCATGACCAGCACCACGCCAGCCGCCTGCGCAACGGTTTTCTTCTTCGGGTCCATCATTTCTCATCCTTGGCTGCAGGCACCAGTTCCGGACGTACGACGTGATCGAAGCCCTGGACGGCGCCAAGCTGTTTCACCTTCACGACCGTAAGGCCGAAGATGATCGCGACAAAGGCGACCAGCACCAGCCCGACACCGACGTTGCGTGACAGGCGCCGCTTGTGCAGTTCGTGTTCCGCCTTGATGGCCATCAGATCACCCCGAACCCGCGCAGGGCCGCATCGGCCAGCAGCGCGAGGAAATGCAGGAACAGGTAAAGCAGCGAAAACTGGAAGAAGGCCTTTTCCGTCTTGTAGGAATCACCCTCGGCCATGGTTTCGTCGCGGCGGAAGATGTCGACCGCACCCTTCACGAACCAGGCATTGGCCAGCACCGCCACCGTCAGGTACACTGGCCCACCGATCTGGGTGAAGCCCAGCCAGACTGCCAGCGGTGCCAGGATCACGGTATAGGCCAGGATATGCGCCCGGGTCACGCGCCGCCCGTGGGTCACGGTCAACATCGGAACGCCGGCGTTGTTGTAGTCTTTCTTCAGGAACAGCGCGAGCGCCCAGAAATGCGGCGGCGTCCACATGAAGATCAGGGTGAACATCAGCACGGCTTCCAGCGAAACGCTTCCGGTGGCGGCCACCCAGCCGATCATCGGCGGGAAGGCCCCCGCCGCGCCGCCGATCACGATGTTATGGGGCGTCGAGCGTTTCAGCCACATCGAATAGATCACGGCGTAAAAGAAGATGGTAAAGGCCAGCAGCGCCCCTGCCACCAGGTTGGTGGAAAGGGCCAGCATCACCACCGCCAGCCCCGAAAGGCCCAGCCCGAGGCCAAGCGCCTCTTGCGGGGTCACCTTGCCGGCCGGAATCGGGCGCTTGCGGGTGCGGTTCATCACCGCGTCGATATCGGCATCCCACCACATGTTCAAAGCACCCGAGGCCCCTGCCCCCACCGCGATGAACAGCACGGCGCAGAATCCGATCATGGGATGCACCTGCACCGGTGCCACCATCAGACCGACAAAGGCGGTGAACACGACCAGCGACATGACGCGCGGCTTCAGCAGGGCGAAGTAATCGCCGAACTGGGCCTCGTCGTCGCGGTCTATCATCGTTGCATCGGTCATGGGTCTGTCCGTTTGGTTGGGGCGGGCGATGATCGCGCCGCCCTGTCACATCGTCAGATCAGTCGGCCAGCGCGACCTGCACGCCGCCTTCAAGGCGGGGCGTGCCGGCGAATTCCTCGGTCGCGCGCTCAAGCCAGGCGTCATATTCCTCCTGGCTGACCACCTTGACGGTGATCGGCATGAAGGCGTGGTCCTTGCCGCAAAGTTCGGAACACTGACCGAAGTAGATGCCCTCCTTCTCGGCCTTGAACCAGAGTTCGGCCAAGCGGCCCGGAACGCCGTCCTGCTTCACGCCGAAGGCCGGGATCGTCCACGAATGGATCACGTCGCCGCCCGTCACCTGCACCACGACCGTCTTGTTCACCGGGATGACCATGGCGGTGTTGGTCGCCAGGCGGTATTCGTCCTGCGAATAGCCGTATTCCTCAAGCTCGTCGCGCTTCAGCATGAAGCTGTCGAAGGCAAATTCGCTGTCGGGGTATTCATAGGTCCAGTACCACTGGTAACCGGTGGCCTTGATGGTCACGTCGGCGGCCGGAATCTCCTGTTGCTTGAACAGCACGGGAAGCGAGAAGGCCCCGATGAAGATCAGGATGAGAATCGGCACGACGGTCCAGGTGATCTCGATCGGCGTGTTGTGGGTGAAGGTCGCGGGCGTCGGGTTGGACTTGCGGTTGTGGCGGATCGCCACGATCGCCAGCAGCGCCACCACGAAAAGCACGATCACCGCGCAGATCCACAGCAGCATGTCGTCCAGCCAGTGGATGTCGCGGGCCAGTTCGGTCGCCGCGGGCTGGAAATAGACGCCGCCCGGCGAAGGTTTTCCGATGATTTCAAGGCCTTCCAGGCCGTCCTGGGCCCAGGCGGCCGCGCCCATCAGGGCGGTGGTGAATCCGGCCAGAAGGCCCGCAACTCTGGTGTGAAAGCGCATAATCCGGTTCCTGCTTTGGCTGTGGGCGACGGCGCCGCCCCGTCCGGGCCGCCGCCCTGGGGCGGAATCCCGTTGTGTTCCCGCGTTCTGAAACCATATTACACGGAAATGGACAAGCCAAACCAATGTGGCATTCGGCCGCTTTTGCGTTTTATGTTGCCATCCGACAGGAGTTCCCATGTCCGACACCCCGTTCCGCCCCTTCGATACCCTGCTTGACGCCGATGCCGCGCTGGCCACCCTGCGCGGCGCCGTCGCGGGGGCCGACGATGGCGAACTCTTCCTTGAACGCAGCCGCTCCGAGGTGATCGCGTTCGATGACGGGCGTGTGCGCAATGCCAGTTACGATGCCTCGGAAGGCTTCGGACTGCGCGCCGTGCGCGGTGAAACGGCGGGCTACGCCCATTCGACCGAGATTTCCGAATCCGCCCTGACCCGGGCCGCCGAAACCGCGCGCCTTGCGGTGGGTGACGGCGGCGGAACCCTGGCGGATGCCCCCCGCGCCACCAATGCCAAGCTTTATACCGACAACGACCCGATGAGCGACGCGACCTTCCCGGTCAAGCTTGAGACCCTGCGCGAGATCGACGCCTTCGCCCGTGCGCTGGACCCGCGTGTGGTACAGGTCAGCGCAACGCTGGCCGCCTCGATCCAGGAGGTCGAGATCCTGCGCCCCGAGGGACATTCGGTGCGCGACGTGCGCCCCATGACCCGGCTGAACGTGTCGGTGATCGTCGAACAGGACGGGCGGCGCGAAGCCGGCGGCGTGGGCGGCGGCGGGCGGCTGGGCCTGACGGGGCTGATCGCGCCCGACCACTGGCAGGCCCTTGCGCGCGAGGCGTTGCGAATCGCGCTGGTCAACCTGACGGCCGAGCCTGCCCCCGCCGGGATCATGGACGTGGTGCTTGGCCCCGGCTGGCCCGGCATCCTGCTGCACGAGGCGGTGGGCCACGGCCTTGAGGGCGATTTCAACCGCAAGCAGACCAGCGCCTTCGCCGGCCTGATGGGCCAGCAGGTGGCAGCAAGGGGCGTGACCGTTCTGGACGACGGCACCATTCCCGACCGGCGCGGCAGCATCACCGTGGATGACGAAGGCACACCCTCGGCCCGCAACGTTCTGATCGAGGACGGCGTGCTGGTGGGCTACATGCAGGACAGGCAGAACGCCCGCCTGATGGGCGTTCCGGCCACCGGCAACGGGCGGCGCGAAAGCCACGCCCACACGCCCATGCCGCGAATGACGAACACCTACATGCTGGGGGGTGACGCCAGCCCGGCCGACATTCTGGCCGACCTGAAGGACGGCATCTATGCCGTGGGCTTCGGCGGCGGCCAGGTGGACATCACCAGCGGCAAATTCGTCTTTTCCTGCACCGAGGCCTACCGCGTGAAGAACGGCAAGGTGGGCGCCGCCGTCAAGGGCGCCACCCTGATCGGCGACGGCGCGACCGCCCTGCAGAAGATTCGCGGAATCGGCAACGACATGGCGCTTGATCCGGGCATGGGCAACTGCGGCAAGGCGGGTCAGTGGGTGCCGGTGGGCGTGGGCCAGCCGACGCTGTTGATTGGCGGGTTGACCGTGGGCGGCAGCGCGGCCTAGGCACGCCCTTTGGCGCGAAACCGTTCGGCCCAGGCGCGGTTTGTGGGATCCGCCAGCCGCGCGACGGGCAGCGCTACGCCCTGCGCCCCTACCCTGTCCAGCCCCAAAGACCCGAGAACATCCGCCAGCACGCCTTGCGGATCACGCGACAGCGCACCGTATGTCAGGCGCAGCGGAACGATGCCCTGCCCTTCGAACCAGCACCCCCATGCCCTGTCCTGCGCCGCAAGGTCCGCCATGTGCCAGGCGATCGCATCGCCATCGTAGTGCGGGGCGCGCCCCTCTATTGCTCCATTCGCAAGTGCGCGAAGAAGCCAAGGGAAATCCAACTCCGTAAAAGGTAGTAGGACCCGCCCATAGTCGGATCGTACAAATCGATGCCAATCGTTCTCGGGCTTTTCAAGAGCTTCTGCCAAGTCGAAGCACGCCCAAAAGTAACCTTCCCGCAAAGCAACACTCTCGGACAATGCCTTTTGCAACCTTTTGGTTGCCTCTTTGGCGACTATGCTTTCGCGGCGCTCTCCAAAGTGAAAGGCCACTGCAACACTCCATGCCCAACGAGGGATTTCTACGGTGGATTGCGGCGGAGTCTGATCGCAAGCCGTTATCACGGGATCGACGAAGTGATCATAACTTGAATGGGCTTGGTAGACGCGACTTTCTTCGGTGCGGTTCGCCCAAATTGCATCGACCAGGTCGTCCCTGACTTGGACCCTTTGCTCTGCGCCCATGGCATCCGACTTGATCGCCTGAAGCAGCGCATAGCCCAAGCCATGAACGGAACGCGGTACTTCGTTCAGCGATCTTGCAAGAGCCAGAAACTCTGCCAGTTCAATTGCTTCAGGAAAAAGATCAGGCAGCGCATTGCGCACAACCCGTTCGGGCCAATTGCCCGCCACCATGCTAGTCCCTATCTCGCGTTTCTGCTGACTGCTTCCACATCTAAGAACTGCCCAGACAGCGTATGTCCGATGGTGGTAATCCAAGCTCTCGTCGAAGGCTGCTTGAAATGCCAAATCGGCGCAATCGACCATTGGCGTCAGGTACACCAACTCGAGAAACAGCTCTCGCGTGTCGTGACCTGTATATGCTTGGTCCCATAACTCTCGCACCAGCGGCGCCAGTTCAGGCGCCGACACCCGTTTTAACTCAGCGTGCCCGACGCCGACTCTGCGCCATTCGCTGCCAGAATATCGCTCAACGAACCTGCGCAGCAGTTTCGCGCGCAGTTCGAGGCTTAGAATCGCGGGTATTCCTTGGCGGAACAGTAAGAGAGGGTTCCGCTCTTTGACTTCAGTCAGAATGTCGGGGTTCCACAACGCCAACCAAGCCACCACAGGTTCCATGCTCGGAATTATCACTCGTTCTTCGCCAATACTCGCGAACAACAGATGGTACAGGTCGCTCGTCGCAAGGCCTTGCTTACGCAATTTCTGAAGACGTTTTGCGGCCAAGAACTCCTGCGTGGATCGATGATGAAAGCGCACAGCACCGACGCCTGTGGGGTCAAACAAGGACTTGCCAATCAACTCGACCTGCTCATCGTGCGACCAATCCGGCAAGATGTCGGCGACACTGACCCCCTCTTTGTCGCCCCCAGGCGCTGCAAAGTAGATTGACCTGCGCTTCATGAGAAATAGCGCAAGCGCAATCCGCTCCGCCCCTTCCATGCCTTTTTCCACGGTTAGATCGTTACGCTTTTTGTCAGAGGTTTCGCGAAGCCGTTGGTCAATACCAAAGACCAATTGTTCTTGAAGGTTACCCAAATGTCCTTCCGCCGCCAACTGATCAAGCGCAGCCGTGATGTCCGCAGGCAATTGGTAGAGGTGCCACAGCTCTTTTTCCTCCAAGTGCTGGGCAAAGACATCAGCGTGATCTGCTGCGTAGAGACGCACAAATTCAACGATCTCATTTCTAGATAACGGCAAAAGCGCCAGAACCTTTACAGGTTCCTCCCTGCCGCCTGTCGTTTCCTCCCCATTATTTGGGGCTGGGTCGCCATCGCGCGCAATCCCCGCCGTGAAAACTTCTTCACCTGCGGGAGCTTCAGTAACCTCGGCGGCTCTTTCTCTCGGCGCAACCAAAGCGGTCACAACCTGTAAATCCAGCTCGTCATTCCAATCATTTGGTCGACATGAAACGAAGAAGCGCGCCCGGTGTGTCTGCGCACCGATAGCAGTCTGAATTTTTCGCAATGCACGCCGCAGCGTGCCCTTACGCAACTTCAACTCGTCGACGGCGTCCAAAAAGAACACTGCCTCTGCGTCAGACGTCTTTAGCCAGTCTTGAAATTCTTCCTCTTCCTCTGCGGTGATTGAGTCCAAAAACTCTCCGTCTCGAAGCAATTCAAGAGGGACAAAAAACGCAGTTTGTCCCTGCTCTTGGAGCGCTTGCTTTTGCTGTTTGAATTCATGGGTCTTGCCACACTTCCCCTCACCCAAGACGATGACACAGCGGTAAGCATAGAGGTCGCTCCAACGTAGGGAACCGTGCTCATAACTCCCCCAGATAGATAAATAGTCAGGATCACGCAGTTGCTCTTCTGATGGGGGCGCAAAACGACGTTCAAATGGGACGTGGATCATGACGCGGTCCACAAGACACGCTTGTCTTGCCCCTCCCCAAGAACAATCTGCCAATTCGCAAACTTAGCCTTTGCTTCTCCCGATGAAACCAGCCCTTCGTGCAAGGTGATTTGGACTTGACCGAACGATCTTTCTGATCTCGCCGCCACAACAAGTTTTGTGTCGGTCCTAGTCACAGAAAGCATTGGCGCTTCAGAGGAGTATTCGTCAACGAAGCTAGTCTCATCGATCTCAATTCGTACCGATGGAATAATCAGTCCACCCCAGCTTTCGTTGCCTTCGGTCTTGAAGAACATCGATTTATGCTGCCCTGAAAGAAACACCGCCGTCGGCAGGTCTTCGAGTTGGCCAACCAGCAACGTTTCCTCATACTTTGAGGTCGGCAGGATCAAGCTGAGCGGCTTTGCGGCACCGACTTTTCCGACTGTGAATTCACTTGGCGACAGCATTTCTTTCTCTCAGAATAATGGCCCGTGGGCGACAACTGGGATGATCATGAATGGCCCTGCAGTTTCGATTTTCGCATTTCCACTAATCCCAACCCTTTCGAATGTCGGTTCGGCGGCACTCGGGACAATGTACAGCTTTGGTCGGGCGATTGTCGCGGCGAGCTTCGCGTTGTTCGTCCTTGCTAAGCACCGCGGTTTCGAAACTGTGACCGCAATTGTTGCAGCGAAAGCGAGCAAGTTTAGGCATGACTAATGCCTGCTTGCTCAATAAACTGGTTCCATAAGTACTCTGCAGCTTGCTCAGGATTTAGCCGGTTAGGCTCATTTCCGAACATTGACATAGTCACAACTAGGAATTGTTCGTATTCGTCGGACGAGACGTTAAAACCGCCGTTTGCCGTATTGTCTGCTGCGTTCTCATTGAATGAAAAATAGATGTCACCCAACGCGAACCCCGCGTTTCGGCAGTGCACTGTGATATGCGCCGTTCCATGCTGCCGGCCACGATTGACAACGGTGCTGCCAAAGGAGTTTGCGCCTCGATCTACAAATCTGCCCCGCAGCCCCTCGACCGCGTCTATCTCACCAATCGCCAGCTTGAAATAGTCCTTGATCGCAGTGAACGCCGCGTCGCGATATTCACTGCGGTCGATTTCGTCGAAGTCGCGTTGAACGCGATAGCGAGGGGCGGCTTGTGGTGTTGTCGCTGGCTGTTTTTTATCAGCAGTTGAATCGAGTGCATTCGACACACCCGCATCGATTATCCGGCGAATTTCCTGTATGACATCTAGGTATGCAGTATTCGCGTTCGTCCATTCCGAGATCGGCAGACCGTCCTTCGGCACTGCTTTCAAACGTCGGAGTTGAGGCATTGCAGCCCAGTCGCATGGTTCGACGATGATTGGGACAACCCGTGCCGCGCCCGCTTCGTGCCGCTCCAAGGCTCGTTGCATCTCTCGTTCGACACAATAGTTGGACGCTATGAAGTCGGGGCTAACCATCAACAGAAAAAGCTCAGCCGCCTCTAGCTCTTCGCTGATTTCATCGTCCAATACCTCACCCGCCAAGATTTCGCGGTCGTACCATGTTTCGATCCGACCTTCCCGCTGAAGGTTCGCAAGATGAACATGCAGGCGGTCAAGTGCGTCTGCATCTCGATGGGAGTAAGAAATGAAAGCTCTCATGTGTCTGCTCGAAATGTTTGTATTTTGTTCTAATTTATCCAGGCGCGTCTAGGTCGGCAACTAAGATTTGCGAGTTACTGCCCAATTCGCAAGTGGGGTATCACTTCCCAACCAATGTCTGCTCTTGTAGAGCTGCAGTGCAGCGCGAGTTATCAAAGCCAAGGGCAGCTCAGGGCCGTTGTTACTTAACCGGTCCTGCCGCCATCCCAGCATAAAATAAGCGCTTTCCGTGCATCACCGTCCTAAAGATCTAGCGAAGCATCACGTAAGGGGGGGCGAACCGGATACTCGCGGTTTGCCCACAATCATCCGGTTCGCGGTGATTGGGTCAGTTTATGACGTAAAAGCCAATTTCGTCTGACGTCTTACAAGGAGGAAATGGCGCGCTGGGGAGGATTCGAACCCCCGACCCCTTGATTCGTAGTCAAGTACTCTATCCAACTGAGCTACCAGCGCGCGAGTGGGGCGGATGTAGCTGCCACGCGGGGGGAGTGCAAGGGGGTATCTTGTACTTTCTTGCATCCGGGCAAAATCAGTCGGCGCCATCCCCCAGATCGACCACCGAAATCGGGAGGCAAAGCACGAAGGCCGTTCCCTTTTCACTGGTCTCCAGAAGCTCCAGCTTGCCGCCGTGCCCGCGCACCAGTTCGGCCGCGATGGTCAGCCCCAGGCCCGCCCCGCCCTTGCGCACCCCGCCCTGGAAGGCGGTGAACAGGTGTTCGCGGGCACGGGCCGGCAGGCCGGGGCCGGTATCGCGTACCGTGATGCGCCATTCGGTTTCGGTTTCGCAGGCATGGATGAAGATCTCGCCGGGCTTGCCGCTGGACATGATGGCCTGGCGGGCATTGCGGATCAGGTTGCCCAGCACCCGGTACAACTGCTCGGCGTCGGCGCGCACCAAGAGGCCGGCGGGGACATCCTCGGCAAAGCTGATGTCGTGATCGCCGCAGGCCAGCCTTTCGCCATCCACCACATCGTTGACGATGGGCGCCAGTTCGACCCGCGACAGCGCGGGGGGCGGTTCGCTGGCCTTGCCGAAGGCCAGGGTCGATTCGCAGAGGTTCACCGCGCGGCTGATCGAATTCACCAGCTTGGGCGCCATCCGCTGCACCGTGGGATCGGCGCTGTTTTCCAGCCGGTCGGTGAACAGTTGCGCCGTGGTCAGAATGTTGCGCAGATCGTGGCTGACCTTGGCCACCGCGCCGCCCAGTTGCGCAAGGCGGTCCTTCTGGCGCAGCGCGCCGGTCAGCTGGGTCTGCATGGTCTGCAATGCCTCCTCCGCCTCGCGCAACTCGCGCACCCCCGCCGATGGGGTGATGATGCGCCGGGTATCCTCGGGTGCGGCGGCATAGCTGCTCATGGCGCGGACCACCCCATTGATCGGCACCACCAGCAAACGGCGCACCGCAAGGAACAGCAAAAGCGCCGTGATGATCGAGATGACCGCCGAAAGCGCCAGGATGCGCAGCCCGTATTCCAGCATCGCGGTGCGCAGGGGGCCGGTGGGCATCGTCACCTCGATCTGGATGCCGGCGTTGCGCACCGGATCGCCGATCACCCGGATCACCCGGTCTTCGGGGGTGAAGACGGCCATCAGGGCATCGCCGATCAGGCTGGCCGGCGAGGGATCGCGCAGGTCATAGGTGGCCTGGATGGGGGTCGGCAGCGGCGAGGACAGCACAAGCTGGCGCACGGAATCACGCAGCAGCACGACGTTCAGAACCTCGGCATTTTCCAGAAGCTCGGCCTCCAGCCCTTCGTCGATCATGTCGTTGGCCAGCAGCGCCAGAGATGCGATCTGCGCCCTTTCAAGGCGCGACAGAAGGTAATCCTGCCGGAACCGCGCCACCGAGGGCACGAAGATCAGGATTTCGGCCAGCATGACGAAAACCGTGGTCAGGATCAGGAACCGACCTGAAAGCGAATTCATCACGTCATCCCTCCGTGCCGCGCGTCATCTCCGGGGCCAGGGCATGCAATAGCAACAAACCGCGCTGCGAGACAGGGTGTTCTGCACCGCCGGCGCCCCCCTGCCCAGGGGCCCGGCCGCGCCGGGCCCACCGTCAGGGCAGGTATTTCTGCACCAGCCCCACGACCGTTTTCACCGTCGGGTTCTCGAACAGTCTGGGCGAGAAATAGGCCCCCGCCGCCCGCTTGTTGATTTCGCCAAGCGTTGGATAGGGCAACACGGTGCCGGCGATGGCGCTCATCTTCTGCTTGTTGGCGATGGCCATGGCCCACATCCCGATCAGCTCGCCCGCATGGGCGCCGACGATGCTGGCCCCCACCGGGCGGCCGCGCACCACCAGAACCTTGATCAGGCCCTTTGTCTTGCCCTCGGCCAAGGCGCGATCGTTCTCCTCGTAGGGGAAGCGCACGATCTCGATATTGGCGCCGTGTTCCTCGCGGGCCTGCGCCTCGCTCAGCCCGACATGGGCCAGTTCGGGGTCGGTATAGGTGGCCCAGGGAATGTGGCGCGTGCTGGCCTTGGCCCACCACAGCCCCAACACGCAAGAGCGCACGATGATGCCCGCGTGATAGCCCGCCACATGCGTGAACTGCAGACCGCCCGCGCAATCGCCCACCGCATAGACCCGCTTGTTGCTGACCGAACGCAGCCTGTCGTCCAACTTCACCGCGCGGTCGTGGGCCACGTTGCCCCGCTCAAGATCCAGCTTGTCCAGGTTCACCTTGCGCCCCACCGCCATCAGAAGATGCGTCCCCTCGTAGGTGGCACCATCGGTTTCGACCTTGATCGCCCCTTCCGTGCCGCTGACCCTCGCGGCCTGCTGGCCTTCCACGATGGTCACGCCCTCGGCGCGCAGGGTGTCCAGCACAACCGCCGCAAGCTCGGGGTCGTCCTTGCCCATGGCCTTGGCGCCCTCGATCACCGTCACCTCGCAGCCAAGCCGCCGGTGCGCCTGGGCCATCTCCATGCCGATCGGGCCGCCGCCGATGATGATCAGATGCTCGGGCCGCTCGCGCAGATCGAAGATGGTTTCGTTGGTATAGTGGGGCGTGTCCTCGATGCCCGGAATCGGCGGCACGAAGGGCCCCGAGCCTGTGGCGATCACGAACCGCCGCGCCTCGATCACCGTCTCGCCGGCCTGCACCTCGGTCGGGGAAATGAACCGCCCGTATTCGCGGATCACGGTACAGCCCAGCGATTCGAACCTTTCCTGGCTGTCGACCGGCGCGATATGGGCAATAACGCTGGCCACATGATCCTTCGCCTTGGCGAAATTCACCTCGGGGTCCACCGGGGCGACGCCGAAGGGCGCGCCGCTGCCCATGGCATGGGCGTGCTTGGCCGCCGCGATCAGCGCCTTTGACGGCACGCAGCCATAGTTCAGGCAGTCGCCCCCCATCTTGTGCCCTTCCAGGAGAACGACCTGCGCGCCCATCTGAACCGCCCCCGCCGCAACCGAAAGCCCGCCCGACCCGGCACCGATCACGCAGATGTCCGTCTTGATACGCTTCATACTATACACCTTTCTTGCCGCGGACGGCCTTCAACACGATGGGCAGCGCGGCCAGCGCGCAAAGCCCGAGAATCGGCAACAGGATATGGGGCTCGAAGATGATCCCCAGGTTCGGCGTCTCGCCCCGCGCGAAAACCTCGCCCAGCCCGGCCCCGACCGAGGTATAGACCAGCGCGCCGGGGATGATTCCGATGAAGGTGCTGACGGCAAAGCGCAAAAGCGGCACCCCCACCAGCGCCGGAACCAGATTGGCCACGAAAAAAGGCACCGCAGGCACCAGCCGGATCAGGAACAGCATCGACCACTGGTTCTCGTCGATCCCCGCCTTGATCCGTTTCACCGTGCCCTCGCCGCTTTCCATGCGCGCGGCCAACCGCTCGCCCAGGCCCCAGCGCGCCGCGAGGAAAATCGCGATGGCGCCCAGGGTGGCCCCGGTGACATTGAACAGCACGCCCGGAAAGGTGGCGAACAGGAAGCCGCCGGTCAGGGTGGCAATGGTGGCCCCCGGCAGTGAAAACGCCACGATCAGAACATAGGCGGCCACGAAGGCCCCCGCGGTCAGCGCATAGTTGGCATCGCGGAAGGCGATCAGACGCTCGCGGTTTTGCGCCAGCGTCTCGAATGACAGATAGTCGCGCAGCGTGAAGGCGCCCACCAGCGCGATCAGGGCTATGGCGATCAGGGGCAGACGGCGCAGCCAGCCCGATTTGCCCGGCGCGGGGCTAGTGTCGGGGGGGCTGTCCTGTGTCATGTCGCTCATTCCAACTCTTTCCTCTGCGTGGGCATCCTGGCGCCCGTTCCCTGCACCATAAATGCGCGACACCCGCCCTTTCGCACAGCCCGCTCACGCGGCATTGATGAAAACCGCCCCGATTGGCCTTGTTCACGAATTTCTGTAACAATCGGGGCCAACAATGTTGCAGGATTTTCCCGCCGACCCCCATTTTCCCGCCCCGGCGCCGTTGACTTGCGCCATGTTGGGCCGTAATGACCGGGCTTCGCATGATGTGCGGTCCACGAATCCGAAATGGGGTGCGGGCCGCTTAAGACGGAGAGACGCCGATGAAACGCACATTTCAACCTTCGAACCTGGTTCGCAAGCGGCGCCATGGTTTCCGCGCCCGCATGGCCACCAAGGCCGGTCGCAAGATCATCAACGCCCGCCGCGCCCAGGGCCGGAAATCGTTGAGCGCGTAATCGCGCCCGGTATGGAAACGGGACTGTCGCCGATGGATATCCCACCGGCGGCTTTGTCGTGTCCGCCCCTCACGGTTCTGAAGAAGCGCGCCGATTTCCTGCGTGCCGCCCGGGCGGGGTACAAACCCATGCCCGGTTTCGTGCTGCAGGCCCGCCGCCGCCCCCCGGGCGAGGCATCGGGCATGCGCGTCGGCTTCACATGTTCCAAGAAGGTTGGCAATGCCGTGGCCCGCAATCGCGCCAAGCGGCGGCTGCGTGAGATCGCCCGCGCAGTCCTGCCCACGCAGGGGCGCGATGGCTGGGATTACGTGCTGATCGGGCGCCGCGACGTTACTGCCGACGTGCCGCTGGACCGGATGAAAACCGATCTGGCCGCCGCCCTCGCCCATCTGCACAAATGACCCCCCTCGCCCGCCTCTTGGCGCTGCCCGTCCGCGCCTACCGCGCGGTGTTCAGCCCCTGGGTGGGTTACAACTGCCGCTATCACCCCACCTGCTCGGCCTATGCGCTTGAGGCGCTGCAGCGCCACGGCGGGCTGCGGGGGGGCTGGCTGGCCCTGCGGCGTATCCTGCGCTGCAACCCCTTCGGCGGCAGCGGCATCGACAACGTGCCTGAGGATTGACGCCCCCCTCTCTTTCTTGCCCGAAATACTCCCGCCGGAGGCGTCCCGAACCCGCGTCCGCCGCGCCCTAGCCGTTGACGCGCAACAGCCGCGCCGCCGCCATGGCCGCGCCGAACCCGTTGTCGATGTTCACCGTCACCAACCCCGGCGCGCAACTGGCCAGGGCCGAGCTGAGCGCCGCCTGCCCGCCCTGCGCCACGCCATACCCAACCGAGGTCGGCACCGCGATCACCGGTGGCCGCACAAGGCCGGAGAGCACCGAAAACAAGGCTCCCTCCATGCCCGCGACGGCGATCAGAAGGTCGAAACCGTTCAGCTCCTCGGCCCGCTCCAGCAAGCGCCAAAGCCCGGCCACTCCAAGATCGGCAAAGATCTCGGCCTCCATGCCCAGGAAACGCGCCACCTCGCCCGCCTCTTCGGCCACGGGCAGGTCCGAGGTGCCGGCGGTGACGATCCCGATTCGTCGCCCCGACTCTGCCGATGCGGGCGGGTTCAACGCTGCGGTGCGCGCCATGGCGTTGAACTGCAGCGGCAAATCCGACAAGGCGCCGGCCTGTTCATCGGTCAGCCGGGTCAGCAGCAGTGCGGCCTTCCGCGCGATGTTGGCCTCGATGATGTCGCGCAGTTGCAGGATGGTTTTCGATTCGGCCAGCACCACCTCGGGCAGGCCGGTGCGCGCCTGACGCGCCCAGTCGAACACCGTATGCGCACCGCTCATTGTGGCGCCCCGACAAAGGCGCTGCCGCGCCGATATCGGGCAACCCCCTGAAAATCGCGGCCTTCCTCACGACAGATCGCCGCGACGCGCTGGCGCAGGCCCTCGGGCAGATCGCCGTCGATCTCGACCTTCACGCCGCTTGCCGTCATCCGGCAGCGCACATTGTCGGCCCCGGTCTCCGCCCGCAGCAGCGTTTCGATCCGGTGCACGAAGGCCAGGTCCGTCGCGTCGATGGCGATTCCGGTTTCGATCCGGCTGGCCAGGCAGGGTTGGGCGGGCAAACTCGCCACATCGCCCAGTCCAAGGCCCCGCGCCAGTTCGCGCAGCGCGGTTTTCGACACCCCTGCCTCGACATAGGGGTGCACCACCCCGTGTTCCGAGGCCGCGATCAGGCCGGGGCGGTATTCGCCCAGGTCATCGGTATTGGTGCCTGCTGCGATGGCCCCTTCGGGCAGCGTTTCACGGATCCGGGCATAGAGGTTCGTCTTGCAGAAATAGCATCGGTTCAACGGGTTGTGGAGATAGGCGGGGTCGTCGAATTCGCGGGCATCCAGAACGTGCAGGTCCCAACCCTGCGCCTGCGCCATGTCGCGCACCCGCGCCGTGGCTTCGGGCGGAACGGCAGGCGAAACCGCATGGGCCACGCGCACCGGGGTCATGCTGTGGGCAAAGCTGGCCAGGGTCAGGCTGTCGACACCGCCGCTGACCGCCACGATCAGGCTGTCGTGTTTGGCCAGCGCCTTGCGCAACCGTTCGGAAACCTCAGACATCGGCCAGCCCCGCCTTGCGCCGTTCGGCCAGGGTGGGCAGCGGTGCAAGATCGTCGGCCTCGACCTTTACCGTGTCGCCCGTGGGGCGGTGGGCGATCTTGGCGCGCCGCCCGGCGATTTCGGTCGGCGTGCGCGCCGCAATCAGCCGCCGCGCCTGCCCGATCCGCACGCCCAGCGTGGTCGTCTGGGCCAGGCAAGCCCGTGCCACGGCATCGGCGCTGTCGGGGCACACCAGCAGGCGCAGGGCAAAGCGCATGCGCCCTTTCTTTGCATATTCAACGCCATAGCCCGCATCCACCACGCCCGGAACCGCGCGCAGGTGATCCAGCGCATGGGCAATTTCCTCGGGCGTCATGTCGTCGATTTCGAAGGCCAGTTCGCAGATACTGTCGGCCTGGGGCGCGGTTTCGAAGTGCAGAAGGCGGCAGATGTTGGCGATTCCCGGCAGATCGCGCTGCCCCGCGCCGGTGCCGGTTTGCGCCAGCGTTGCCTGCCCCGGCACACCGGTTTCGGGGGCAAGATGGCGCAGGATGGCGGCACCGGTCGGGGTCACCCGCTCGCCGGCGATGCCATCGTCAACCACGGCAAAGCCGCGCAGCAGATGGGCTGTGGCCGGTGCGGGAACCGGGATCGGCCCGTGCTGGGTGCGCACGTTGCCCCGCCCCAAGGGCAAGGGGGCAACCGACCAGCCCGTGGCCCCGGAGGTTTCGATCAGCGAGGCGGCAGCCGTGATGTCGGCCAGCGAATCCCAATCCGCGATTTCGTGGAAATGCACGCTTTCGATATCGATGCCGTGGCAGGCCGCCTCGGCCTCGGCCAGCAGTGCAAAGATCGCGATGGCCCGGGCCTTGACCGGCGCGCGCAGGTTCGAACCTTGCAGGAAAGCGCGGATATCACGCCAATGCGACGTCGGCGGCGCGTCGGAGGATTGCGTAAAGCTCACCTGAAGTGCGGCAAAACCCGCCTTGCGCACCTGCCCCAGGTTCAGCGTGACGTGGTCCAGGATGCCCGCATCGCCCAGATCCCGGCGCAGCGCGGCCTCGGCCCCGGGCAGAAGCGACAGCATCGCGCTGGCGAACATGTCGCCCGAAATCCCGCCAAGGGGGGCGATATGGATATGTCCGCTCATTCTGCGGCCAGGGGCGCACGGGCCAGCGGCACGACATAGGGCCCTTCGGGAATCACCGCCACGTCGGGGCTGTCGTGGCGGGCCATGGATTGCGCGATGGCAGCGGTGATGTCGGTGATCCGCTCGACCCCTGTTACCGCCGTGTCCTCTTCGGGCAATCCACCGGAATAGAGAAGAACCCGGCCGGCGCGCATGGGTTTCAGCTGCATCTCGGTCTGCCATTCATCGACATCGGCCAGGCTTTTGGCCAGCAACGATTTCAGAAAGGCATCGGCCCCCATGGCCACCAGGCGTTCCTGCGCGGCGCGGAAATGGGGTGAACCCACGCCTTCGGCGCAATGCGACACGACGATCAGCGTGCCGCCGGGTTCAAGAATATCCAGCGGCGTGACCATGCCCTTCACCGTCTGGTAATAGGTCTGATCCAGAGGATACCCGGCAGCCGAGGTGACCACGGTGGAAAACCGTCGGCCCACCGGAATTTCGGTGTAATCCCGCACGAAGGCCACGGCCGCCAGGTGGCTTTCGATGATCTCGCCAAAGCTGGCGAAGACCAGGTTGCGCTTGTCGTCGATCACCGTGTTCAAGGCATAGACCTCGCCCAGCATCCGCACGATCTCAAGCTGTTCCTCGTGCAGGGGGTTTTCGACAAGGTTGCATTCCCGCGCGGCCGGGTCTTCCATGAAGCGGGCGGAATGGAAGGTGCGGATGGTTTCGTGCCCCGCCACGCCGGGCGCCACCACCTTGCGCCCACCCGAATAGCCGGCCATGAAATGCGGCTCGACCAGGCCGGTGGCGATGCGCAGGTCGGCCTCGGCAAAGCGGCGGTCGATCTTGACCGGAACGCCCCGCCCACGGGTCACACCCAGATCGACATGGTCCTCGTCACGCAGGGCGAAGTGGTTGACGACGCTGACGTTTTCCAGAACCCAGGGGTCACCCACCAGTTCTGCCATCTCGTCGCCCTCGTTGGGGCGGTGCAGGCCCGTGGCGATCAGCACGGTGATGTTTTCGGCGGCGATGCCTTCGGCCATCATCGTTTCGATCATCGGGCGCAGGAACAGGTGATTGGGCACCGGGCGCGTGATGTCGCAGATCAGGATGCAGGCCGAACGCCGCCCACTGCAAAGCTCGGCCAGGGCGGGCGAGCCAAGCGGCGCGGCCAGGGCATCGGCAATCTGGCGTTCGGGCGCGGCCACCTTCGGAAAGGGCGGCTTGTCGATGACATGGGCCTTGGCCCCCTCGGGCAGGGTGACCGTCAGGCCGGTGCGCCCGTAAAGCAGGTTCAGATCCATCCCTTGTCCTCCTTGGGGCGCCGGTTGCGCCGATTTCGGCCTATATGCCCGTCTTCCCGCCGCAGGGTCAATCAACACACCCTTGCCCCCCTCCCGAGACACCGCTAGATCCCGCCTATGCTGGATGATGCCGACGATATTCACCCCCTGTTCTACGGCGCCCCCAAAAGTGCCGAGTTCAAGAAGCTTCGCAAACGCCTGGTGCGCGACACCCGCGAGGCGATCGAGGCCTATGGCATGATCGACGCGGCCAGCCGCCGCGCCGAAGGGGCTCCGCCCGAAAAGTGGCTGGTCTGCCTTTCCGGCGGCAAGGACAGCTATACCCTGCTGGCCATCCTGCACGAATTGCAATGGCGCGGGCTGCTGCCGGTCGATCTTCTGGCCTGCAACCTGGACCAGGGCCAGCCGAATTTCCCCGCCACCGTCCTGCCCGCCTTCCTTGAGAAGATGGGCGTGCCGCACCGCGTCGAATATCAGGACACCTATTCCATCGTGATGGACAAGGTGCCCGCCGGGCGCACCATGTGTGCGCTTTGCTCGCGCCTGCGGCGTGGCAACCTCTACCGGATCGCGCGCGAGGAAGGGTGCAGCGCCGTGGTGCTGGGCCATCACCGCGACGACATTCTGGAAACCTTCTTCATGAACCTGTTTCACGGCGGGCGGCTGGCGACGATGCCCCCCAAGCTGTTGAACGAGGAAGGCGATCTGTTCGTCTATCGCCCCCTTGCCCATGTGGCCGAATCCGATTGCGAGCGCTTTGCCAGCGCGATGAACTATCCGATCATCCCCTGCGATCTCTGCGGCAGCCAGGACGGCCTGCAACGCCAGCAGATCAAGCGCATGCTTGATGGCTGGGAGGCCAACAGTCCCGGCCGCCGCCAGGTGATCTTCCGCGCGCTCACCAATGCCCGGCCCAGCCATCTTCTTGACCCCAAGCTGTTCGATTTCGCGGGCCTGATGCGCGGCCAGCCGGGGCCTTTCGGCGAAAACGACTAGCCCCGCCGAAGAAGCGGGCGGCGTTAACCTTCTGGTGATGCCGAGCCCCTAGTCTGGGACGGATTGACCCGGACGAAAGAACGCTTGCCATGGCGCGCCTCCTTCAGAAATTCCTGATCCGCAGTCGGCGCAGCGGCTGGAGCATGCCTGTTCTCTTCCTTTGCCTGCTGGGCGTTGTCGGCGCCTCGGCCGCGATCAGCGGGGCCGAAGGGGTGCTTTTCACCTCCGCCCTTGGCTGTGCCTTCCTGCTGGGCACGGCCAGCCGCCCCGGCCCCTTCCATCTGCGCAGCCTGGCCACCCAACCGCTGGATCTCCCGGTGACCCGCGATGTCCTGCTGGCGCGGATGGCGGCCAGCCGGGTGCAGGATCGCGGCGGCGACTCGCTTTGCATTGCACTGGCCATCGATGATTTCGACCGATCGACGGCGCAGCTTGGCCGCGGTGGTCGGGCAAGCCTGCTGCGTCAGATGGGTGAAAGGCTTTATGGCCAGGTGCGCAACGGCGACACTCTCGCCGACCTCGGCGACGGACGCTTTGCCGTGTTCCTGCCCCCGAACCCGCGGATCGATACCGAATCGGCAGTGCAGGCGGCGCTTCGCCTTCAGGCGGCCCTGGCCCGCCCCTTCGCCATCGACGGGTTGCGCCATCACCTGACCGCCTGCGCCGGGTTCTGCACCGCGTCGCGGGCCGGGGCGCCAGGCAAGGCGACGGCACTTCTTGATGCGGCCCTTTCGGCCCTTGCCATGGCACAACGCCAGGGCCCGCGCAGCCTGCGCGCCCATGACGGCGCTGATGCGCCTCTATCGCCCCTGAGAACGGCACAAGGCGACGATATGGCCCGTGCCTTCAAGGCGGGCCGGATCGTGCCATGGTTCCAGCCGCAGATATGCGCCGATACCGGGGCACTGACCGGGGTTGAAACCCTCGCCCGTTGGGATCACCCGGATGCGGGCATTCTGTTACCGGCGCAATTTTTGGCCCAGGTCCGCGATCAGGGTCTGAGCATGACACTGACCGAAACCATGCTGGACGGTGCCCTGCACCACCTGCGCGGCTGGGATCGGGCGGGTGTGACGATACCACGCATCTCGGTCAATATCGGGCCGGAAGATCTGATCGATCCGCGCCTTGCCGACCGGGTTGCCTGGGCGCTGGACCGGCACGGGCTTCCCCCTGCCCGCCTGGCAATCGAGCTGCAGGAAAACGCGTTGTCCCACCTCGATCCAGATGGAATGGCCGCCCGCAACCTGCGCGCCCTTGTCCGGCTGGGCTGCCCGATCGAGTTGGACGATTTCGGCACCGGCAATGCCTCACTTACCACGCTAAGGCGCTGGTCGGTCGACCGTATCAAGATCGACCGCTCCCTGACCGCTGCCGTCGATACCGATCCGGAACAGCACGCCATGGTCTCGGCCATCCTGACCATGGCGGCGCAGCTTGGCGTCGGTGTCCTGGCGGAAGGCGTGGAAACGCCGGGCCAGCATTCGACACTGGCGCAACTGGGCTGCGACCATGTGCAGGGCCATGCCATCGCCCGCCCCATGGCGCCATCCGATCTTCTGGCCTGGGCGCTGCGCCGGGATGCCGCACCCGCGCCCCGCAGTGCGCCGCCAAAACCACCCCACGGGGCAACGCAACCCGGTTCTGGCGGCAAAACGGCTTGACCTTTGGCCGCACGCCCTGTTGAACCTGCCTGACCCGAAATCCACAGGCGGCGCTCCGAATGGACGATCAGAACAAGAACCTCATTCTTGCTACGGCACTCAGCTTTATCGTGATCCTGGGATGGTTCGTCCTGTTCCCGCCCGAGGAACAGGTCACCGATCCCAACGCCCCCGTGGCGGGCCAGACGGCCGATCTTCCGCCCACGGCGGCCCCCGCGCCCGGCACCGCCACGGCGCCGCAACCGGCCGCACCCGGCGGGCTGATGGTGGCCGATGCCGACACGCCGCGCATCGCCGTGGAAACGCCCAGCCTCGTCGGCTCGCTTTCGTTGCTTGGCGGGCGGATCGATCAGCTTTCGCTGCAGACCTACCGCGAAACCCTGGCCCCCGACGCGCCGCTGGTCGACCTGCTGCAACCCGTCGGCACCGCCCATCCCTATTACGCCGTCTTCGGCTGGGCCCCCGGCGGCGCCCTGGGGTTCGAGGACGTACCCGGCCCCAATACCCTCTGGACCCAGAGCGGCGGCACTACCCTAACGGTCGACAGCCCCGTTCAACTGACCTGGGACAACGGCAAGGGCCTGATCTTCCGCCGCGACATCTCGGTCGACGACAAGTTCATGTTCACCGTCACCCAAAGCGTGGAAAACACCACCGATGGCACGGTCCGCATGGCCCCCTACGGCACGATTTCGCGTCAGGGCAATCCGCCGAACCTGTCCAGCTTCTTCATCCTGCACGAGGGTGTCGTGCGCATGTCCGACGGCGAGTTGCAGGAAATCGACTATGACGACATGCCCGACCAACCCAGCGACGAACGCTGGGGCGCCAATGCCGATGTGATCTCGGTCAGCGAAAACGGCTGGCTGGGCTTCACCGACAAGTACTGGATGACCTCACTTGTTCCGCAACCGGGCAGCGCCTTCACCTCGGTGGTGAAATACAACGCCGGCGCCGACATCTACCAGACCGAGGCGCGCCTGGCCGCCATGGACATCGCCGCGGGCACCACCGCGCAGTCCACCAGCCGCATGTTCGCCGGCGCCAAGGAGTGGGACACGATCCGCGACTACCAGAACGATCAGGGCGTCGAGGGCTTCATCGATTCCATCGACTGGGGCTGGTTCTTCTTCTTGACCAAGCCGATCTTCTTCGTACTGCACTGGCTGCATGCCATCTTCGGCAACATGGGCTGGTCGATCATTGCGCTGACCTTCTTCCTCAAGGCGCTGCTCTTCCCGCTGGCGTACAAGTCCTATGTTTCCATGGCGAAGATGAAGGAACTTCAGCCCGAGATGGAGGCCCTGAAAGAGCGTGCAGGCGACGACCGCCAGAAGATGCAGCAGGGCATGATGGAGCTTTACAAGAAGAACAAGGTGAACCCTGCCTCGGGCTGCCTGCCGATCCTGTTGCAGATCCCGATCTTCTTCTCGCTCTACAAGGTGATCTTCGTCACCATCGAACTGCGGCACGCCCCCTGGGTCGGCTGGATTCGCGACCTTTCGGCGCCCGACCCAAGCAGCATCCTGAACCTGTTCGGCCTGCTGCCCTGGGCCACGCCCGAGCCTGGTTCGATCTTCTTCATCCTGTCGCTGGGCGTGCTGCCGATCCTTCTGGGCATCTCCATGTGGCTGCAGCAAAAGCTGAACCCGGCCCCCACCGACCCGACACAGAAGATGATCTTCGCCTGGATGCCCTGGGTCTTCATGTTCATGCTGGGCAGCTTTGCCAGCGGGCTGGTCCTCTACTGGATCACCAACAACACGATCACCTTCACCCAGCAGTACCTGATCATGCGCAGCCAGGGTTACAAACCCGACGTCTTCGGCAACATCATGAGCGGCTTCAAGCGCGGCAAATCGACCGAAAAACCCGACACCAAGGCGCCCGCCAACAAGAACACGCCGAAGAAGCGGAAATAGGCCAGAGGGCCAGACGCAAAAGGAAAAACGCCGGGACATGATCGCCCGGCGTTTCTCGTTCCGGAGGAACCCGAAGATGACAGGACCGAACCCCGATACCCTTGCGCCGATGCCGCAATATGACGGCACCGTCTTCCTGCGCCCGCTCGCGCAGGGCCGCGCCAATGTCGAAGTGGGGCAGTTCACCTATTACGACGACCGCGACCGCAGCCGCGATTTTTTCGACACCAATGTGTTGCACCATTACGATTTCATCGGCGACCGTCTGATCATCGGCCCCTTCTGCGCCATCGCCCATGGCGTGCGGATCTTCATGAACGGCGGCACCCATGCCATGGACGGATTCTCCACCTTCCCGTTCAACATCTTCGGCGAGGGATGGGAGGAAGGTTTCGATCCTGGCACCTGGGTGATGCAGCAGAAGGGTGACACCGTGATCGGCGCCGATGTCTGGATCGGCGATCACGCGACACTGATGCCCGGCGTCACGGTGGGCCCGGGCGCCATCATTGCCGCAGGCAGTGTCGTGACCCGCGATGTCGCGCCCTATACCCTTGTGGGGGGCAACCCCGCCCGCCCCTTGAAACAAAGATTCGACGATGCCACCATCGCGGCGCTTCTGGCCATCGCGTGGTGGGATTGGCCGACCGACAAGATCACCCGCAACCTGGGCGCCATCCGCGGCGCCGACCTGAGCGCACTGGAAACCGCGACATGACCCTGCCCTTCCCCCTGGCCGAAATCGACGACGACGCCCGCGAGGCCGGGCGGCTGTTGTTCGCGGGCGAAACCGAGTTCCTGAAGGGCGTCGTCGCCATGGATGGAATGCCCCCCGACGACCGGCTGGAAGTGTGCTTTGCGGGGCGTTCGAACGTGGGAAAATCGACGCTGATCAACGCGCTGACCGGGCGCAAGGCGCTGGCGCGGGCCTCGAACACGCCGGGCCGCACGCAGGAAATCAACTTTTTCACCTGCGCCGAAAGCCATTATCTTGTCGACCTGCCGGGGTATGGTTTTGCCAAGGCTCCGGTCAAGACCGTCGAAAAATGGCAGCGTCTGATGAAGGCCTATCTGTCGGGCCGCGCCACCCTGCGCCGGGTCTTCGTTCTGATCGACGGGCGCCATGGCGCGAAAGAGGTCGACGACGAGATCATGAGCCTGCTTGACCGCTCGGCCGTGACCTTTCAGGCTGTCCTGACCAAGGCCGACAAGCCCTCGGCGCGCGATCTTGAGGCGTCGCTGGCGCGCACCCGCGACATGCTGGCCCGCCATCCCGCCGCCTTTCCGGAAATCGTGATCACGTCGTCGGACAAGGGCACCGGCATCGACGTGCTGCGCGGGATCATCGCCACCCTGGACTGAGCCGCCCCGCCCCTAGTTGGGGCGTTGCGCGGGGGCGCGGTCGGCCTCGTCCATGTCGTCTTCGTCATCGGCGGGGATCGCATAAGCGCCGGTCAGCCACTTGCCCAGGTCGATATCGGCGCAGCGGCGCGAACAGAAGGGGCGGTACTTGCGGTCGGTCTCACGGTCGCAGATCGGACAGGCCATGTCGGGCTCCTTACAGGGGCAGGCGATCGCGCTTGCGCTGAAGCTCGTAACAGCCCAGAGGCGTCCAGCCCGCCAGAATGGTTTCGATCGAATCCTGCCGGAAGGCCGCGCGCAGGATCTGTTCGAACCCGCGGCGTTCCTTCTTGGCCATGGGCGCCAGATCCAGCGTGATCTGCCCCCCAAGGCCCCGGCAGCGCAACTGCGCCGGAAGGGCGCGCACACAGGCGATATTGGCCTTCAACCCAGCCGAAAGAGAAGTGTCGGCGCCGGTGTTCACATCCACGGCCACAAGGGCGCGGGTGGGTTCGATATACATCGAACCGGCGCCAAGCTGCACCAGGGGCTGATGCAGCGCCGCGATCATGTCGTCGATGCCCTGTTCACCGAAACCGCCATCCCGGGTCGAAATCGAATCGGGTTCGGGCCATTCGCGCCAGGCCAGCGTGTGCGGATCGGGGCCATCGGCCAGCAATTCGGGCGAATCACCGGTTTCGGCCAGGATCGCCGCGGCCAAGTCTGACATGGCGAAGATGTCTTCGGCCAGCGCCTCATCCGGGGCGGTGGCGGCGGCCGAGCGCAGGATCAGGCCGGTGCGCCCCGCCTCGCCCATTGCCTCGTGGGCCAGCAGCAAAAGCTCTTCGCGCCGGTCCTCGTCCTTGATCGAACGCGAGATGTTGATGCCCGGCGCGTCGGGCGTGATGATGGCATAGCGGCTTTTGAACAGCACACGGTCGGTCACCGGCACCGCCTTGCCGCCTTCGGCAAAACCCGTCACCTGCACCAGAATCGATGTGCCCGGCACAAGGCCCTTGGCCGATTTCAGATAACCGCGCCCCTCGGGCAGTTTCAGGATCGCCCCGCCCTGCCCCTTCATCGGGCGGTCGACCACGGCACGATAGATTGCGCCGGGCACCGGTACACCCTCGGGGGGCGCGATCAGCAGATCGTCCAGCACACCATCGACAAGCATCGCCGCCGCCAGCCGGTCGCCCAGCCGGTCAAGGATCACCGAACGCCCCTTCATCGGCCGAACACCGGATAGCCGGCCGCAGCCAGAAGCGTGGCCGTTTCGGCAACAGGCAGGCCGACAACCCCGGTGAACGACCCCTGAATCCAGGGGATGAAGGCCCCGGCCGGCCCCTGAATGGCATAGCCGCCCGCCTTGCCCTGCCAATCGCCGGTGGCAAGGTATCCGTTCACTTCGACATCGCTCAGCCGCTTCATCTTCACATCCGTTACCACGTCTCGTTGCCAAAGGCGCGCACCCCGGCGCACCGCCACGGCGGTGATCACCTTATGACGGCGCCCGGACAGCTTGTGCAGAAATTCCGCCGCCTGGCCCGCATCGGCAGGTTTGCCCAGAATGCGGCGGCCAAGGGCAACGGTGGTGTCGGCCGAAACCAGGATTTCATCCTCGCCCAGGGCAACCGCCGCGGCCTTTTCCGCCGCCATGCGGATGCAATAGGGGCGCGGCAGTTCGCCCGCCCGCGGCGTTTCATCTATGTCGGGCGCGCGAATGTCGTCGGGCACAAGGCCCAACTGCCCCAACAGCTCGCGCCGTCGGGGAGAGCCGGAGCCCAGAATCAGGCGCATGGCTTACTTGAAACGATAGTTGATCCGCCCCTTGGTCAGATCATAGGGTGTCATTTCGACTTGGACCTTGTCGCCAGCCAGAACACGGATGCGGTTCTTGCGCATCTTGCCTGCCGTATGTGCGATGATCTCATGGCCGTTTTCCAGCTCGACCCTGAATGTCGCATTCGGCAGGAGTTCCTTCACGACACCGGGGAATTCGAGCAGTTCTTCCTTGGCCATGTTCACTCCATAATGTGGGTGCCCGCCAAATTTGCGGACGAGCGACTAAATGCGCCCTATCGCGCCGGTTTTCAAGGCTTCATCGCACATTGCCTTGCAGTCATGCTGCGCTGCAACGTCCGGGGTGCGGCATGAAACCCCCGCGTGGCCGAGGTTCTAGCCCGCGGCGGCCCCGGCGGCAAGCGGCATCGTCACCGCCCGGGCGGGCCGAAACGTTCGATCAGCCGGCGGTGAATCTGATCGCGGCTTTCGCGGTAGGAACGCAGCTTGTCCTCGCGCCCCTGGCCCAGGCCCGTCGGATCGAGGATCGGCCAATATTCGACCTCGAGGTGATAAAGCCGTGTCAGTTCAAGCGCATGACGTTGCGAAGCGGGCGAGAGCGAAACGATCAGGTCGAACCCGGATAGATCGTCGCCCCACTGCGCCATCTCGTCGAATGACCGGGTGCGGTGGCGTTCAAGTTCGACGCCCAGTTCGCGGCAGACGGCAATGGCGAAGCCGTCAATCTCCATGTCCCCCTTCACCCCGGCGGATTGCACATAGGTCCGCGTGCCATGAAAGCGCTTCATCATGCCCTCGGCCATGGGCGAACGGACGGCATTGTGATCGCAGCAAAAGAGGACCGACTGCGGAACCTCGGCCACGTCAGCCGCCGAAGTGCAGCACGCAGATCAGCGTGAACAGGCGGCGCGCGGTGTCGATGTCGATCTCGGCCTTGCCGTCCAGTCGCTCCTGCAAGACCCGCGCGCCTTCCATGTGGATGCCGCGCCGGGCCATGTCGATGGTTTCGATCTGGCTGGCGGGCAGTTTCTTGACCGCGTCGAAATAGCTTTCGCAGATCTGGAAGTAATCCTTCACCACCTGGCGGAACGGCCCCAGCGACAGGTGAAACTCGGCCACCTTCTGGGCCTCGGGTGTTGTCAGATCGAAGACCAGCCGCCTTTCGCGGATCGACAACAGAAGGTGCAGCCCCCCTGCGCCCCGCCCCGGCAGGGCAAAGGCGTTGTCTTCCAGAAGATCGAAGATCGCCACGCGGCGTTCCTGTTCGATCTCGGGGGTGGGCGGCGGCAGGCCGGCATCATCGATGCTGACCGCCAGAAGCCGGCTCACCGGTTCAGCCGTTCAAGCCGGGCGCGGACCGACAGGCCATGCGCCTCGAGGCTTTCCGACGTGGCCAAACGCTCGGCCGCCGGGCCAATGGCCTTGAGGGCGCCGGGAGACATCTTGGCCATGGTGGTGCGTTTCAGGAAATCCATCACCGACAGCCCCGAGGAAAACCGCGCCGAGCGTGCGGTGGGCAGGACATGGTTCGGCCCGCCGACGTAATCACCGATGGCCTCGGGCGTCCATTTCCCCAGGAAGATCGCTCCGGCGTGGCGGATGTTCGCGGCCAGGGCCTCGGGGTTGTCGACGCAGAGTTCAAGGTGCTCGGGCGCGATCTGATCGCAGAGCGCGGCCGCCTCGCCCAGGTCGTTGACCGTGATGATGGCGCCGAAATCGCGCCAGGACGCCGCGGCGATCGCGCGCCGCTCCAGCGTTTCAAGACGCAGGGCCACCGCCTCGGCGACGGCTTCGGCCAGCATCGGATCGGTGGTGATCAGGATGCTCTGCGCGCTTTCGTCGTGTTCGGCCTGGCTCAGCAGATCCAGCGCGATCCAGTCGGGATCGTTGTCGCCATCGGCGATGACCAGGATCTCGGACGGCCCGGCGATCATGTCGATCCCGACCTTGCCGAAGACACGCCGTTTGGCGGCCGCGACGAAGGCGTTGCCGGGGCCGGTGATCTTGTCGACGGGCGCGATGGATTCGGTGCCATAGGCCAGGGCGGCAATCGCCTGGGCCCCGCCAACGCGATAGACGGTTTCGACACCGGCCAGCCGCGCCGCCAGCAGAACCAGTGGATTGGCCACGCCGTCGGGCGTGGGGGCCGTGATCACAAGGTGTTCAACCCCGGCGACGGCGGCGGGAATCGCGTTCATAAGGACAGAGGAAGGATAAGAGGCCGTGCCGCCCGGCACGTAAAGCCCCGCCGCCGAAACCGGTGTCCACCGCCAGCCCAGGGTGGCGCCGGAGTCATCGGTCCAGCTTTCGTCCTGGGGCATCTGGCGGCTGTGATAGGCGCGGATGCGGGCGGCGGCCAGTTCAAGCGCGGCCTTGTCCTCGGGGGCGACGCTGGCACAGGCGGCGTCGATCTCGTCACGGGAAAAGGCCATGGTCTCGGGCGTCAGGTTCAGCCTGTCGAAGCGGGCGGTCAGCTCGATCACCGCCGCATCGCCCCGCTTGCGCACGTCATCGATGATCTGCGCCACCGTGGCATCGACATCGGGGCTGTCCTCGCGCTTCATGGTCAGAAGCGCGGCAAAGCGTTCCTCGAAATCGGCATCGGACGTGGTAAGGATATGGGGCATGACAGAACCTCCGTTCGCCAAAGGCATAACGCCGCGCTGCAGCGGGCTCAACCCCGGGATGGGCCGGGCCCGCTTGCGTCTTATTCCGGGTGGTGCGGAACCTTGCCGGAAACGGCGCGATAAGGCTGCGTGACATCGCGCAGCGCCACCGAAAGCGCGGTGGCATCCACCGCGATCGCCCCGTCGCCCGCAAGGGTCAGGATGGCGCGGTCGTCGCCCTCCAGCGTGATCGACAGCACGGAAAGAACGACATCGGCATCGCGCCGGTCAATCCCGTTGCTTTGCACCTTTGTCACGTTTTCAAAGGACAGAACCGCGCGCACACGTTCGGGCTGTGCAGTCTTGTCCTCCCAGCGGAAGCGATTCAGCAGGATGGCAAAGCGGCCCGCGGCGCGGTCGAACTTCATGTCAGTCGCCGCAAAGACGGCATCCTGCACCAGCGACGACAGGATCGTCAGATCCTCCTCGCTCAGCGCCTGAAGCCGCAGCGGGCGGGGGGCGCCATCCTCGAAACGGGCGTCGGCGCTCATCCGCGCACCCGTTCGATCCGCGCACCGCAGGCGCCCAGCTTTTCCTCGACCCGCTCGTACCCGCGATCAAGGTGATAGACCCGGCTGACCATGGTTTCCCCCTCGGCCGCCATGCCCGCCAGGATCAGCGAGACCGAAGCGCGCAGATCGGTGGCCATCACCGGCGCGCCCTTCAACCGTTCCACGCCCTTCACCTTTGCGGTGCCGCCGTGAACCTCGATATCGGCGCCCATGCGGATCAGCTCGGGCGCATGCATGAAGCGGTTCTCGAAGATCTTTTCCTCAAGCACGCTGGTGCCCTCGGCCGTGCAGAGCAGCGCCATCATCTGCGCCTGAAGATCGGTCGGGAAACCGGGGAAGGGTTCGGTTGTGACGTTCACGGCCTTGATGCGGCCGTTCTTGCGCGCCACGGTCAGGCCCCGGGGCGTTTCGGTGACGGAAATTCCGGCCTCGTCCAGTTTCTCACAGAAGGCGCCCACAAGGTCGATCCGCCCGCCAAGGCAGGTCACCTCGCCACCGCAAAACGCGGGGGCAAGCATATAGGTGCCCAGTTCGATCCGGTCGGTGACAACGGGATGCGTGGCCCCGTGCAGCTTTTCGACACCCTGAATGGTGATGGTGCTGGTGCCCTCGCCTTCGATCTGCGCGCCCATGCGGCGCAAACACCGGGCCAGATCCACGATCTCAGGCTCGCGCGCGGCGTTGTTGATCGTCGTCGTTCCCTTGGCCAGGGTTGCGGCCATCAGCACGTTTTCGGTCGCCCCCACCGAGACCAGCGGGAAATCGACCGTCCCGCCCTTCAGCCCGCCGGGCGCCTTGGCGTGCACGTAACCGTCGCGCAGCTCCAGGTCGGCGCCCAGTGCCTCAAGCCCGCGCAGGTGCAGATCGACCGGCCGCGCCCCGATGGCACATCCACCGGGCAGCGACACGACAGCATGACCGTCGCGCGCCAGCATCGGCCCCAGAACCAGGATCGAGGCGCGCATCTTGCGCACGATGTCATAATCGGCGGTGTGATTGTTCAGGTTGTGCGACGACATCACCAGAACCTGCCCGTCCTGCAGGCTGCTGACCTCGGCCCCGAGCGAACGCAGCAGCGCCGTCATCGTCGCGATGTCCGACAAGCGCGGCGCGTTGGTCAGCGTAAGCGGTTCATCGCTCAGCAAGGTGGCGGGCATCAGCGTCAGGCAGGCGTTCTTGGCGCCCGCGATCGGAATTTCGCCCCGCAGCTCACCGCCGCCCTTTACAATGATCGAATCCATCTGCCTGCCCTTTTCATTCGCCCTTGGCGGAATCGTCGTCCGCCGTTTTCGTTGCCTGTTCCGAACGTGCCCGCGCCTGCGCCTTGCGCCGGGCCAGATTGGCCTTCAGCGCCGCCTTCAGCCGCTTTTCCCGGTCGCTGACCGGTCTGGCATTCTTGCCCGGATCGTTTGCCTTTGCCATGCAGCGTTCCTAACCCAGCCTTGGCCCGCGGTCCAGATTCGACAGCCCGCCCCCGGCCCGACCGCCCGGGCGGTGGCGTGAATGCAACCCGGCCGCCCGACAGGGCCAGCGATGACCCGACGAGAGACTGCCCAAAGGCGACGGAATCCATGTTTTTGCCGCCGTTCGGGCGCTTGCCAGACAAGTTGCCAAAAGACCGAAAAAACCCGCCCGATCCCCCTTGCGCCCCTCCCCGCAACCGTTTATCCACCCGCCACGAAGATGCTGTGGTAGCTCAGTGGTAGAGCACACCCTTGGTAAGGGTGAGGTCGAGAGTTCAATCCTCTCTCACAGCACCATTTTCCCCTTGCCGTGCGGATCATTGGAAGACGGTCGGTTTTCCCTATTTTTCGCGAGCCACCTCGCAATTCACCAGCGACCAATTCTGAGTGTAGCGGCCAGAGTTGCCGCATTGCATTCTGCGCTGCATCAAACTGCTCACTTGGCACCTTCCCCCAATGGGCGGCGCGTTGGCACGCAGTGCGTCCGCTGTTTCGCCCGGCCGACAGGCGCGATTTACCTCACAAGGCGCTGCGCAAACGCTCTCGCACACCTCGTTGATCGCGACATCCCGTTCGTTCTTCGCGGCGACCAGTTCCGGACCGACAGCACCCAAGACAATTGATCCCCGTCAATTCGGAGCACATACCGATGAGTGACATGAGAAACGGGCCACAGGCGCCGGGCCACCCAACCTGCTAACCGGTCAGCAGCTTCGCCGCCGCGCCACGGGCCTCGTCGGTGACGGTGTCGCCCGACAGCATGCGGGCGATTTCATCCACCCGTTGCGCGGCGTTCAGCGGCACGACGTTCGAGGTGGTCACATCGCCCGAAACCGACTTCTCCACGCGCCAATGATGCTGCCCCAGCGCCGCAACCTGGGGCGAATGGGTGACCACCAGAACCTGCTGCCCCTCGGCCAGCGACGACAGGCGGCGGCCCACCGCATCGGCGGTGGCGCCACCGACGCCGCGGTCGATCTCGTCGAAGATCAGGGTCAGGCCGGTATCGCTGCGGGTCAGACAGACCTTGAGCGCCAGGAGGAACCGCGACAACTCCCCCCCCGAGGCGATCTTGCCCAGCGGCCCTGCCGGTGCGCCCGGGTTCGTGGCGACGGTGAAATCCACGCTGTCGCTGCCATCGGGGCCGGGTTCAGCGGGGGCGACGCGGGTGGCAAAAACCGCGCGCTCCATCTTCAGCGGTGCCAGTTCGGCGGACATGGCCGCGTCCAACCGTTCGGCCGCTTCCTGGCGCAGCGCCGTCAGCCGCTCGGCGGCGGCGGTATATTCGGTCTCGGCGGCCGCAACCTCGCCCGAGAGGCGCGACAGATCGGCCTCGCCGGCGTCGAGGGCATTCAAGCGGCCGCGCAGCCCGTCGGCAAAGCCCGACAGGTCGTCGGGCAGCACACCATGCTTGCGGGCCAGGCCGCGGATGGCAAACAGACGCTCTTCGGTCGCCTCGAGCGTGCGTGGGTCGAAATCCAGCGCGTCGAGACAGGCCAAAACCCCCTGCTCGGCCTCGGCCAGTTCGTTCATGGCGCGGCCCAGGCTTTCCAGCGGGCCGTCCAGCAAGCCATCGGATTGCCCCGCCGCCGAATCCAGCCAGCGCATGGCATCGGCCATCTGCCCTTCGGCCCCGTCGGCGCCCAGAGCGCGCACCGCGCTCAGCACGCTGTCGCGGATCCGCTCGGCCCCCTGCATCCGGCGCCGTTCGGCATCCAGGGTCGCCTCTTCTCCGGGTTCGGGCGAAAGCTGGTCCAGTTCATCCACAGCGTGGCGCAGGAAATCCTCTTCGGCGCGGATCGCGGTGATCTCTTTCTGCGCCTGTTCCAGCGCCTTGCGTGCCGCGCTCCAACTGCGCCAGGCGGCGCGGGTGGCGGCCAGCGGCAGATCGACGCCGGCGAACTGGTCAAGCAGAGCCATGTGGCCCCGGGGGTTCAGCAGGCCGCGGTCGTCGTGCTGGCCGTGCAGTTCCACCAGGGTGTCGGACAGGGCGCGCAGCACCTCGCCACTGGTGCGCCTGTCGTTGACGAAGGCCGTCTTGCGCCCCTCGGCGGTGTTGATCCGGCGCAGGATCAATTCGTCGGCAACGGGAAAACCGGCCTCTTCCAGCACCGCGCGCGCCGGGTGCTGCGGCGACAGGTCGAACCACGCCGTGACCTCGCCCTGAGAGGCCCCCTGGCGCACCAGTTCGGCCCGCCCCCGCCAGCCAAGGACAAACCCGAGCGAATCCAGCAGGATGGACTTGCCCGCCCCCGTTTCGCCGGTCAGCACGTTGAGCCCCGGCTGAAACATCAGTTCCAGCCGGTCGATCAACAGCATGTCTCTGATGTCCAGACCGCGCAGCATTCTCAGATCACCTGTCGGGAGGATGCCCCGGGATCACAACCATTCGCCCTTGACCACCTGACGATAGACATCGCGCAGCCAGCTTGTTCCCGAGGCTTCGGGCGTCAGCCCCTGCCCGGTCAGCAGGGCAAAGCTGTCCTGATACCATGGGGTGGACTTGAAGTTGTGACCGAGGATCGCGCCTGCGGTTCGCGCCTCGTCGTTCAGGCCCAGCGACAGATAGGCCTCGACAAGGCGGTGCAGCGCCTCGGGGGTATGGGTCGTGGTCTGGAACTGTTCGACGACCACGCGGAACCGGTTGATCGCGGCCGAGTAGTTCTTGCGCTTGAGGTAATAGCGCCCGATCTCCATTTCCTTGGCGGCCAGATGATCGAAGGCCAGATCGAACTTGAGGATCGCCGAGCGGGCATATTCGCTGTCGGGGTAATTCTCGATCACCTCGCGCATGGCCTGAAGGGCCTGGAAGGTCAGCCCCTGGTCACGGCCCACATCGTCGATCTGGTCGTAATAGGACAGCGCCATCAGGTACTGGGCATAGGCCGCGTCCTCATCAGCGGGATAGAAATCAAGGAACCGCTGCGCCGACGAGCGGGCGGATTCGTAATCCTTGTCGCGATGATAGGCAAAGGCCTGCATGATCAGCGCGCGCTTGGCCCATTCGGAATAGGGATAAAGACGCTCGACCTCACCGAAATAGCGCGCCGCCTCGTCGGGGTTGCGCGATTCCAGTTCGAATTCGGCGCGCTTGTAGATGTCTTCTGCCGAAAAGCTCTCAAGTGGCTGGTCGCGGCTGGAAAAGGCATCACCGCAAGCGCCCAGCATCAAAGACGCAGCCATCAAGGCGGCAAGGGGTGTGTGCCTGCCCGAGGAAAACTTCATGCCAAATACCTCCAACGCCGCCCTTGGTTCGACCGGGGCGTTCCCACTCTTACGGGTTGGTCTAGCATATTAAAAGTCGGTACAAAACGCCTTTGCGCGGCAAAATCACCGCCCCGGATCAGAGCGCGCGCGGAGCATCGCCGCGCGACAGGCCCGCACCGGGCAGACGCGCCTCCATCGGGGCGTCGCAGATCACCATGCGGCACGCACCGGGGCGCGCAAACAGCGCCCGCAGCAGGGCGTTCGTCATCGCGTGACCTGCCCGATAGCCGGTGTAACGCGCCAGAAGCGGTGCACCCGCAAGGGCCAGATCGCCCAGGGCATCCAGCATCTTGTGGCGCACGGCCTCGTCCGCGTGGCGCAGCCCGCCGGGCGACAAAACCTGCGCCCCGTCCACCACCACGGCGTTGTCCAGCGTGCCACCCAGCGCAAGCCCCTGGGCGCGCATGGCGTCAACATCGGCCTGCCGGCAGAAGGTGCGGCTGTCGCAAAGTTCGTGCACGAAGGTGCCGTTGGCCATGTTCAGCGACTTGTCCTGCACGCCGATCGCGGCGTCGGGAAAGCTGATGTGGAAATCCATCTCAAGCGATTGGGCAGGCGACAGGCGGGCAAAGGCATCGCCGTTGCGCACCTCGACCGTCTCAAGCACCTCAAGGGCGCGGACAGGCGCATCCAGCGCCCGCAGCCCGCGGGCCAGGATTGCGGTGACGAAGGGCGCGGACGATCCGTCAAGGATCGGAACCTCGGGGCCGTCGATCTCGATCAGCAGGTTCTGGATGCCACACCCCGCGACAGCCGCCATGATGTGTTCGATGGTGGAAACGGTCACGCCATTGTTGTTTGTGATACGGGTGCAAAGCTGCGAAGGCATTACTGCATCCCAATGGGCGGGGATCAGCGTGTTGCCATCTGCAATGTCAGTGCGGCGAAACCAGATCCCGAATTCGGCGGCAGCCGGACGCAGGGTCATGCGCACAGGTTTGCCCGAATGCAGGCCCAGGCCCGTGAATGTCACCGGTGACTTCAATGTGGTTTGCATGATCCGCCTCGCCGCTATTGTCACACCGATGTCGTGCCCGGTGGTTACAGAGAGCTAATCACACCGCCCGTTACAAACAATTCAATCTTTGTAACGGTCTGAAACATGCCGTCGCGCGAAGGGCGGGTTTTCGCCCCCTGCCCGCCATGAAACCGATAAAGCCCTGTTATAAATGAAAAAAGGCCAGCTTGCGCTGGCCTTTCCCGTAAAAATCGTGACCCTGCGTCAGTTCGCCTGACGGCGCAGGAAGGCGGGAATTTCGATCCGCTCCTGGTCGGGCGACATTTCCTGCGGGTCTTCCTGACGGCTGACCTGCGGCTGTTCGCGACGTGCCGCAGCCGGGGCTGCCCCACGGTCCGCGCCGCCTTCCTGGTGGCCGGTCATCCGGTTGATCAGCGAATTGATGCCGAAGCGCGGACGGTCGGCCGCGGCAGGGGCCGCCGGGCGGGGTGCCGCAGCGGGGGCAGAGGACGGCGTCGGGCGCTGCTGGCCCGCCTGCCCCGGAGCGCGCTGAACAGCGGCTTGCAACCGGGCCATCGCTTCGGGCGAAGGGGCGCCGGGCTTGGGCGCGCGGGGCGCGACGAAGGCTTCGGCCGGGGTTTCATCGCGGGGGCGGAACGCGGCAGGGGCCTGGGGGCGATAGGCCGGGGGCGGCACGTCGTCCTCAGCGTCCTGCGCGGAGTCTTCGAACAGGTCCTGCACCCGCTCCTGCTGGGCCGGGGGGTTCATGTCGGCGAAGAAATCGTCGATCTCTTCCTCGACAGGCTCGGGCTCGGCGATGCGGGCCACTTCCCTTGCAGGCTGGGGCGCGGGCTGCGGGCGCGGAGCGGCCGGGGCCGCGGCGGGCGCAGGTGCGGCCGCCTCTTCCAGGCTGGTGGCGTTGCGCAGCGGCTCGGCCATGCGGCGGCGCGGCACGGGGATGTCGTGGACCGCTTCGGAAGCGTCGATGCCGGTGGCAACGACCGAAACGCGCATCCGGCCTTCCATCATCTCGTCCAGAGTGGAACCGACGATGATGTTTGCCTCGGGGTCCACTTCCTCGCGGATGCGGTTGGCGGCTTCGTCCAGTTCGAACAGGGTCAGGTCGTGACCGCCCGTGACATTGATCAGAACGCCCTTGGCACCACGCAGGCTGATTTCGTCCAGCAGCGGGTTGGCGATGGCCTTTTCGGCGGCCTGGATCGCGCGATCCTCGCCCTCGCCCTCGCCGGTGCCCATCATGGCCTTGCCCATCTCGTCCATGACGGCGCGCACGTCGGCAAAGTCGAGGTTGATGAGGCCCGGGCGCACCATCAGGTCGGTCACGCCCTTGACGCCCTGGTACAGCACATCATCGGCCATCGAGAAGGCTTCGGTGAAGGTGGTCTTTTCGTTGGCCAGACGGAACAGGTTCTGGTTGGGAATGATGATGAGGGTATCGACCATCTTCTGAAGGGCTTCGACACCCTCCTCGGCCTGCTTCATCCGCTTGGAGCCTTCGAACTGGAACGGCTTGGTCACGACGCCGACGGTCAGCACACCCAGTTCGCGCGCGGCCTGCGCAATGATCGGCGCGGCGCCGGTCCCGGTGCCGCCACCCATGCCGGCGGTGATGAAGCACATATGCGCACCGGCCAAGTGATCGACGATCTGTTCGATGCTTTCCTCGGCGGCGGCAGCACCCACCGACGGACGCGCACCGGCACCCAGACCTTCGGTCACCTTCACGCCCATCTGCACCTTGGCGGGCGCGGTGGACTGTTGCAGCGCCTGCGCGTCGGTGTTGGCCACCACGAACTCGACCCCGTCAAGCTGCTTTGCGATCATGTTATTGACGGCGTTGCCGCCCGCACCACCGACACCGAACACGGTGATCCGCGGCTTCAATTCTTCCTGCTGAGGCATCATGAGGTTGAGTGTCATCTGGTCTGTCCGCCTGTTCTGATCCCGTTTCGGGGTTTGCTGCCGTCGTTTTCAGTGATTCTAGCGTTTCGCAGAAGCGACGTCACCCAAAAAACACCTTTTCACCACAAAATGTGGCCAATTCCTCGCTGTTTTCAGCGGTATTTCGCCAAATCCACCGCATATTGCGATCACCAGTTATCCTTGAACCATTTCACGGCCCGTTTCAACGACCGCGAGGGATAGCGATCGGCGGGAATCTCGAAATCCCACCACTCGTCCTGGGGGTGCGCCGCGAAAAGGCACAGGCCCACCGCGCTGGCAAAACCGGCCCCCGTGGCGGCCTGAGGCAGCCCCTGCACCCGCAGCGGGCGACCGATGCGCACCTGCTGGCCCAGGATCTTGGGCGCCAGACCATCCAGCCCCGGAATCTGGCTTGCGCCGCCCGTCAGCACCACCTGCTGTGAAGGCAGATGTTCGAAGCCTGCGCCATCCAGCCGGGCGCGCACCTCTTCCAAAATCTCTTCGACCCGGGGGCGCATGATCCCGATCAGCTCGGCCCGCGAAACGGTGCGCCGGTCCAGCTCCCAGTCGCCCGTCTCGCCGCCGATCTCGATCAGGTCGCGGTCGTCCATGCCGGTGGCCACGACGCCGCCGTGCACCGTCTTCAGCCGCTCGGCCACCGCTAGGGGCACCTGAAGCCCCTTCGAGATGTCCGAGGTGACCTGATCGCCGCCAAGGCCCACGTTGTCGGCAAAGATCATGTGCTTCTTCATGAAGATCGAGATGCCGGTCGCCCCTCCCCCCATGTCGACACAGGCAGCACCCAGTTCCTGTTCATCCTCGACCAGGCTGGAAATCCCGCTGACATAGGCCGAGGAGGCCAGCCCGGCGAGTTCCAGGTCACAACGCTTGATGCAGTAGAGAAGGTTGGCGATGACGTTGCCGTCCACCGTCAGCAGGTGCATGTCGCAGGCCAGTTGATGGCCAGTCTGGCCGCGCGGGTCGGCCATGCCGCTGCGATGGTCCAGCGCGAAGTTCACCGGCTGGGCGTGCAGCACCTCGCGCCCCTCGCCGAAGTCGGGCACGTCGCAGGCGGCCATGACGCGGGCCACGTCCTGTTCGCTGACGGTGCTGCCCTCGACCTCGATCTGCCCGGCTAGCCCGTAAGAACGCGGCGCGCCCCCGGCAAGGCAGGCGATCACATGATCCACCCGGACATTGGCCATCTTCTGGGCCGCCTGCACCGCGGTGCGGATGGCGCGTTCGGTTTCCTGGATGGCATCGACCTCGCCAAACCGCACGCCGCGCGACCGGGTTGTCGCCGCGCCGATCACGCGAAAGCTGCTCTGCCCGGCCAGCGACCCCACGCCGTCGCTGTCGCGAAAGGCCTCGGGGCCATCGAAGCGCAGCACGAGGCAGGCGATCTTCGACGTCCCCACGTCGAGAATGGCAATCACCCCCCGCTGCATCGCGGCCCGCCGCATGGCCCGCATCGCGCGCTGGGATTGGTAAAGGTCTGTCATCTCAATCGGCTCCCAGTTCCATCACACGTATTTCCCGCAGGGTTTCGGCCGCGACCTCGCCCAGGCGCACCGTCGGGCGGCGCGGGTTGCGCATGTCGACGTCCGACACATCGCGGGCCAGCAGATCCTGCGCCTCGTCCAGCGCCAGCACCTGTTCAAGGGCGCGCACCGGTTCGTCTTCGGGCAGCTTGATCGTCTGACCGCCCTCCAGAATGACATCCCAGCGCCGTTCGCCCACCCGCACTAGGCCGCGAAGCCGTTCGGCAAGGGGGGCAGCGGCCGAGACGATTTCAATGCCCTCGCCCACCGCGCGTTCGGCGCCCCGGCCGGCGATCAGCGGCAGATCGGGGCGTTCGGCCCGCGCGGCGAGGGGTGCCACCCGGTGGCCCTTGTCGTCCAGCAGGTCAAGCGTGTCGTCGTTTCGCCAGATCGCCACCGGAATACGCTCGACCACCGAAATCTGAAGTACACCGCCCGGGCGGACCCGCAGATCGGCCTTGGCCACGGCATCCAGCGCCATCACATCGCGCAGCATGCGCGGCAGGTCCAGATCGAACGAGGAGACCGGAAAGTCGATCGGCACCACCTCGCGGATATCGTCGGAAACGCCGGGTGAGGCCCCGTCGATGGCCATCAGCTTGACCATGAATTCGGGCCGTTCGCGCACCGTCGCCTTCAGGTCGTTCACCCAGAGCGTAATGCCGTCGCGGCGTGCCTGGTCAGACAGGTAGATGCCAACGACAAGCGACAGCACCAGCGCCGGAAGACCAACCCAAAGCAGGCGCCGGAAGAAGGGCGTCAGCAAAAGCCGCTGCATCCGGTAGGCCAGGCGCGAAGGCGCCGGATCGCGGCGCGGGGCGTTCGACGAAGAGGTCATCTGTTGCATGAGGCATCCTCGACCAGCCAGGCGCAGAACTTGCCGAAGGACATGCCGCAATGGGCCGCCTGTTCGGGGGCAAGGGACGTGGGCGTCATTCCGGGCTGGGTGTTGGTTTCCAGCAGGATCAGGCCATCGACACCGCGGGTTTCGTCCCAGCGGAAATCGGTGCGGCTCACCCCCCGGCACCCCAGCGCATCATGGGCGCGCAGGGCATAGTCAAGGCAGGCGGCGTGAATCTCGGCCGGCACCTCGGCGGGCAGCACATGGCGCGAGCCGCCGGGCTTGTACTTGGCGTCGTAATCGTACCAGCCATCGACAATGATGTCGGTGACGGTCAGGGGGCGGTCGCCCATGACAGTCGTGGTCAACTCGCGCCCCGGCGCAAAGCGTTCGACCATCACCCATTCGGGCATGTCGGGGGCCAGTTGCGGCGGGCCGTTCGCGGCCTCGTGCACCAGGTAGACGCCGACGGACGACCCCTCGTTATAGGGTTTCACGACATAGGGCGGGTCCATCACATGGCTGGCGCGCACATGCTTTGACTCGGCCAGAAGCGATCCGACCACGGGCAGCCCCGCCTTGCGGAAGGCAACCTTGCTGCGCTCCTTGTCCATGGCCAGGGCCGAGGCCAGGACACCGGAGTGGGTATAGGGGATGCCCAGCCATTCCAGCAGACCCTGCACACAGCCGTCTTCGCCCCAGCGGCCATGCAGGGCGTTGAACACCACATCCGGTTTGATTTCGCCCAGCCGTGCGGGAAGATCGCGGCCCGCATCCAGCGTGACCACCTCGAATCCTTCACCCCGCAGCGCAGCGGCACATTCATGCCCCGACGACAACGACACCTCGCGCTCGGCCGAGGGTCCGCCCATCAATACCGCAACCTTGGGGTTTGTCCTGCTCGACATACCCAACTTATCGCCTCACATGGCCTTTTCGGCCACTTGTCCGGCCATTGACGGCCGGTTTTCTGTTTATTCTGCCTGCTTTTTCACGGGCATCGGTTCACCGACACGCATGATTTCCCACTCTAGACGAATTCCGCTGTTTTGAAAGACCTTTTCGCGCACCTCTTCGCCCAGCCCCTCCAGTTCCGCCGCCGTAGCGCCCTCGGCGTTGACCAGGAAGTTCGGATGCTTGGGCGACATCTGCGCCCCGCCCCGCCGGTGGCCCCGCAGGCCGGCATCGTCGATGACCTTCCATGCCTTCAGGTCATGGGTATCGTCGGCCTTGCCGGTGCTGGAGAACCCGGCCGGGTTGCGGAAGGTGCTGCCGGCGGTCCTGTCCTTGGTGGGCTGGGTGGCATCGCGTTTTGCCAGTTGGTCGGTCATGCGGGCGTGCAGGGCCTCGGGGTCGCCGGGCGCTCCGGTGAACCGCGCCTCGATCAGGACGGCGCCTTCGGGCAGGTGGCTGGAGCGATAGGCAAAGCGCATGTCGGCGGGCGTCAGGGTGATGATCTCGCCCGCCCGCGTCACCGCCGTGGCCCCGACGAAATGATCGGCCACGTAAGAGCCATAGCAGCCCGCGTTCATCCGCACCGCCCCGCCGATGGCCCCCGGAATCGTGCGCAGGAAGGTCAGATCGACCCCGGCGTCCGCCGCCCGCCGCGCCACATGGGCGTCAAGCGCCGCAGCGCCGGCGGTGACGGTGTCGCCCTCGACTGATATGCCGTTGAACCCGCGCCCAAGGCGGATGACGACGGCGCGAATGCCCCCGTCGCGCACGATCAGGTTGCTGCCGACGCCCATGGGAAAGACCGCGACCGCGGGATCGAGATCGCGCAGGAACTGGGCCAGGTCGTCGGCATCCGCCGGCTGGAACAGCCAGTCGGCCGGCCCGCCGACCCGCAGCCAGGTCAGATCGGCCAGGGAACGGTCGGGCGTCAGGGTGCCGCGTGGGGTGGGAAGGGTGTTCATCATGTCCGCTCGCGTTTTCTTTCGTGCTCTAGCGTGAATTTGCCCGGCCCGGCAAGACGTGGCAGGGGCGCGCCATGTTCAGCCCCTGACCATCCACCGGCGCAGCCATGCCACGAGATAGCGCAGCGGCCAGCGCAGAACCGACATGCCCCCCGCCATGACCAGCAGGGCGATCCAGGGGCCGTGTTGCAGACAGACATAGCCCAGGATCGGAATGCCGGTGGCGATCAGACCCCAGGCCAGCGGCCAATGGCTGTGCCGGCTGGGCAGGATCGCCCCGACATTGGCGATGACGAACCAGAGACAGGTGAGGATCAGGGAACCGCTCATGACCGGCCCTCATCGCTTGCTTGCGCGCGCTTTTCGGGCAGGCCCGCAACCCGGCGCGCGAGGTGGATCAGCGGCTTGCGGAACATCGACGCCGCCGCGACCAGCATTGCGAGGGCAACCCAGGGGCCATGCACCGCGCCGATCCATCCGGCCAGGACAGGCGCGGCCACCAGAAGCGACAGGCCGGGCAGGTATTGCGCCGAAAGCGGCAGCATCGCCGTCAGGGCGGCGGCCAGCACCCAGAGGCAGGCGGCGATCAGTGCCGCGCTCACAAGGGGCCGCCTTCGCGCCGCTTCAGCGCACCAAGCCCTTGCCCGATCACGAACAACAGCACCCCCGGCGCCACCGTCAACCACAGCTCGCCCCCGTCGGGCAGGCCGATGCCCATGCGGGTCAGCACCCCGATGGCCAGCCCCGCGACAAGGACCAGCGCCGACAGCAGCCACGACGCCCGAAACGGCAGCCCGAACCCCGCCCAGAACCCCAGCCCGAAGGCCGCAACCAGGGTCAGGAAGGACAGTTCCACGCCGTCAGCCTGCCGAAAGGCGCGCCGGCAGGCCATTGGCCCAGGCGCTGATCGTACCGGCACCAAGGCAGACCACCATGTCGCCGGGCCGCGCCTGTTCGCGGACCAGGCGTTCCAGGTCATCCTCGGAATGCAGGGCGCGGGCATGGCGGTGGCCGTGGCGGATCAGCCCGGTCACCAGGTCATCGCGCGAGGCCCCCTCGATCGGGTCTTCGCCAGCGGCGAAAACCTCGGCAATGGCCACCACGTCGGCCTCGTTGAAGCAGGCGCAGAAATCGTCGAACAGCGAATGCAGGCGCGAATAGCGGTGCGGCTGGTGCACGGCGATCACCCGGCCCTCGGTCGCCTGACGCGCGGCCTTCAGCACGGCGGCAATCTCAACCGGGTGGTGGCCGTAATCGTCGATGATGGTCACGCCGTCCACCTCGCCCACCTTGGTGAAGCGGCGATTGACGCCACCGAAGCCGGCCAGGGCGGCGCGGATCTCGTCGGCCTTCATGCCCAGGTGACGGGCCACCGCCACCGCCGACAGAGCGTTCGAGACGTTGTGATCGCCGGGCATGGGCAGGGTGCAGCCCTCGATCACCGCATCCTCGGCCTGAAGCGCGATGTCGAAATGCGCCACGCCCTTTTCATACCGCAGGTTCACCGCGCGCACGTCGGCCTGGGCGTTGAAGCCGAAGGTCACCACGCGCCGGTCGGTGATCCGGCCCACAAGCGCCTGAACCTCGGCGTGATCGGTGCAGCAGACGGCTAGGCCATAGAAGGGGATATTCCCGACGAAATCGTCAAAGCCCTGGCGCAGCGTGTCGAAATCGCCCCAGTGCTCCATATGCTCGGGGTCGATGTTGGTGACGATGGCGATGGTGGCGGGCAGGCGGTTGAAGGTGCCGTCGCTCTCGTCCGCCTCGACCACCATCCATTCGCCCTGCCCCATCCGGGCGTTCGATCCGTAAGCGTGGATGATGCCGCCGTTGATGACGGTCGGATCGATACCGCCCTCGTCCAGCAGGGCGGCGACCATGGTTGTCGTCGTCGTCTTGCCATGGGTGCCGGCCACCGCGATGTTGGATTTCAGGCGCATCAGCTCGGCCAGCATCTCGGCCCGGCGCACCACCGGCAGACCGCGCAGGCGCGCGCCGTCCAGTTCGGGGTTGCCCTTCTTGATGGCCGAAGAAATCACGACAACCTCGGCCTCTTCCAGGTTCTCGGCCTTCTGCCCCACGAAGATCTTCGCGCCCAGCTGTTCCAGCCGGTCGGTGATCTTGCTGGCCTTCAGGTCCGATCCCTGGACGGTATAGCCGTGGTTCAGAAGCACTTCGGCAATCCCCGACATCCCGATCCCGCCGATCCCGACAAAGTGGATCGGGCCCATTTCCGTGGGAAGCTTGGTGGCGTTCATGGCGTGTTCTTTCGATAGGTCAAACATGGGGCACTGTTCCCGGCGGTATCAGCGTTTCGATCAGCGCGACAAGACGCTCGGTGGCGTCGGGGCGGCCATGGGCGGCGGCGGCGCGCGCCATCTCGGCGGCGCGGGCCGGGTCGCCCAGAACCTCGGCGATCATGCGGTTCAGGGCATCGACGCTCGCCCCGTCCTCGGGCAGCAAGAGCGCCGCGCCCGCCTCGACCAGGCCCCGGGCGTTGGCGGTCTGGTGATCGTTGGTGGCGGCGGCAAAGGGGATCAGGATCGAAGGCCGCCCGATCACGCTGATATCGGCCACCGACGAGGCCCCGGCGCGCGAGATCACCAGCGCCGCCGCCGCCATCCGCTCAGGGACATCGGCAAAGAACGGCGCCACCTCGTGGTCGATGGCGTGATCGGTGTAAAAGCGCGTGACGCGCTCTCTATCCTCGGCGCGGGCCTGCTGGGTCACATGCACCCGCGCGCGCAGGGCCTCGGGCAGCGCGGCGATGGCGCCCGGCACCACGTCCGACAGGATGCGCGCGCCCTGGCTGCCGCCGATCACCAGAAGTGAAAGGCGGCCCTCGGGGTCATAGGGCGCTCCGGCGCGTTCAAGGATCGCGCCACGCACCGGGTTGCCGGTATGCACCCCCTCGACCCCGCCGGGCAGTTCGGTCGGCCAGGTGCCGCAGGCCACGGCATCGACATGGCGCGCGAACAGCCGGTTCACCCGGCCCAGCACGCCGTTCTGTTCATGGATCACCCGCGGCAGCTTCAGCATCACCGCCGCCATCAGCGCCGGGATCGAGGGATAACCGCCAAACCCCACCACCACGGTGGGGCGGTCGGCCCGCATGGCACGGCGCGCTGCCATACCCCCGGACAGGATACGGAACGGCGCGGCCAGCTTGGCCAACAGCCCGCCGCGCGCAAAGGTGGCCGATTGCACCTGCCGGATGTCCACCGCATCGGGAAAGCCGCCGGTATAGCGCGCACCCCGGGCATCGGTCGACAGCTGGACGCGCCAGCCCCGCGCCAGCATCGCCTCGGCCAGGGCCTGGGCCGGGAACATGTGCCCGCCCGTGCCGCCCGCGGCAATCACCATGAGAGGCGCCGTCACCTGGCCACCTCGACAAGCGACCGAAAGGAGCGAGGAGCGCGCGCCACCTCAGCGGCTCCGTGAAATCAGGATATCGCCGATCTCGCCCTGCGGACGGGTGCGCGTGAAGGCCAGCAGCATCCCGACGGCAATTCCCCCGGCGATCAGCGACGACCCCCCGTAGGACACGAAGGGCAGCGTCATGCCCTTGGCCGGCAACAGGCGCACGGCAACCCCCATGTTGATCATCGACTGAACGCCGAAGGCACAGGCCAGCCCCGTTCCCGCCAGGCGGATGAAGGGATCGCGTTCGCGCATCAGCCGGATCAGGCTGCGCACGACGACGGTGGCGTAAAGCGCGATGATGCACAGCACCAGGACAAGGCCGTATTCCTCGGCCGCAACCGCGATGATGAAATCGGTATGCGCATCGGGCAACGACCATTTCACCTCGCCCTCGCCCACGCCGACCCCCAGGAACCCGCCCTCGCGGATGGCGTTCGTGGCATAGCCAAGCTGCGTCGTCGGGTCCACGTCGGCCGACAGGAAACCGTCAATCCGCCGCGCCACGTGCTCCGAATTGTTGTAGGCAAAGGTGCCCGCCAGAACGACGCCCCCCGCCAGCCCCACCAGCAGGGTGATCGGCGCACCGGCGACGAAATACATGACACCCCAGGAAAACAGCACCAAAGCCGCCTGCCCGAAGTCGGGCTGCATCGCCAGGAACAACACCACCGTCACACAGAGGATCAGCGAAAAGGTCTTGCCCGGCGGTCCTCCCACCTCGTAACTCGCCGCCAGCATCCAGGCGGCCACGACCACGAAGCCCGGCTTCAGAAACTCGGAGGGCTGGACGCTGGCAAAGCCCAGCGAATACCAGCGCACCGCGCCCTTGCCGAAATCGGTGCCGAAGAAGGGCAGCATCACGAGGGCGAAGAAGGCGGCGGCAAAGCCCAGAACCGCCAGACGCCGCACCAGCTGCGGCGACATCAGCGTGGTGATCCACATGGCCAGAAGGGCAGCGCCGCCGAAGACGGCCTGCCGCTTGACGTAATGGAACGGCTCGAACCCGTTGCGCGCGGCCAGCGGCGGCGACGAGGCCAGCCCCAGAAGAAGCCCGATCCCGAACAGCAAGAGGATACAGGACAGCGACCAGCGGTCGATCGTGTTCCACCAGCGCGGAAGAATCGGTTCTCCGCTCTGCACGGGAGCCGTGCCGTAAACCATTTCAGTCATGGATGTGCTGCCTACTGCCTCGGGTGTTGCCCGTTTTCCGGGTCTGTTGGCGATTCTAACGTGAAACGCCCCTTCTGGCCAGCGTTTTGCGCAGCCCACCCCCACTTCGCCGCGCCTGCCCCCTTGCCCCCTCGCCCGCAACATGGTGACAGGGATGCATGAGCGATTACGACACCCTGATCCTCGGCGCGGGCGCGGCCGGAATGATGTGCGCGGCCCATGCGGGCGGGCGCACCCTGGTCGTCGATCACGCCAGGGCCGCCGGCGAGAAGATCCGCATTTCCGGCGGCGGGCGCTGCAATTTCACCAACCTGGGCGCCGGGCCCGGCAATTTCCTGTCGAACAACCCGCATTTCTGCAAATCGGCCCTGTCGCGCTATACCCAGTGGGATTTCCTCGACCTCATGGCGCGCCACGCGATCCCCTGGCATGAAAAAACGCTGGGCCAGTTGTTCTGCGACCGTTCCGCCAAGGACATCATCGCCATGCTCCTGGCCGAGATGGCGGACGCGGGGGCCGAGTTGTGGTTGCAGACCACGGTGGGCCAGGTCACGCAAACAGGGGGCGGCTTCACCGCAGAACTGACCCGTGATGGCAAAAGCCAAGGCGTCACGGCCCGCAACCTGGTTCTGGCGACCGGCGGAAAGTCCATCCCGAAAATGGGCGCGACCGGACTGGCCTATACCCTGGCGCAACAGTTCGGCCTTGCCCTTACCGAAACCCGCCCGGCCCTGGTGCCCTTTACCTTCGGTGACGACGTGATGGTGGGCTTCAGGCCCCTGGCCGGGGTCGCCGCGCCGGTCGCCATCACCTCGGGCAGCGCCACCTTCGACGAGGCGATGCTCTTCACCCACCGCGGCCTTTCGGGTCCGGCGATCCTCCAGGCCTCGTCCTATTGGCGCGAGGGGCAGGAGATTGCCGTCAACCTCAGCCCCGGCGCCGATCTTTTCGCGCTGCTCCGCCAACGTCGGGCCGAAACCGGTCGGCGCGCGCTGACCACCCACCTCTCCGACCTGCTGCCCGGCCGCCTCGTGACCCATCTTGCCGCCCTGCATGACCTCTCGGGCAACCTGGCCGATTGCTCCGACGACCGCCTGCGCGACCTCGCGGCGCGGCTGACCGACTGGAGGCTGCGCCCCGCCGGCACCGAAGGCTATCGCACCGCCGAAGTCACCCTCGGCGGGATCGACACCGCCGGGCTCGACAGTCGCACCATGGCCGCACGCGCCCTGCCCGGCCTTTACGCCATAGGCGAGGCGGTGGATGTCACCGGCTGGCTGGGGGGCTACAATTTCCAGTGGGCCTGGTCATCGGGCTGGGCCGCGGGAACCGCGATCGCGGCGCAGGGCGGCTGACGCCCCGCGCCGGTGCCGTCGGCACAATTCCTTGAACCGCCCCACCATCTTTGGTCCTGAAATATCCCCGCCGGAGGCATCCGACAGCACCGTCCGGCGCGACGCTCAGAGAAGGCGCGCGACCTGGGCGACGAAATCCTCTCCGCGCTTCTCGAAGTTCGGATACTGGTCGAAACTGGCGGCTGCCGGCGCCAAAAGCACCGTATCGCCCGCCTCGGCCTCTTCGGCGGCGCGGCGCACCGCTTCGGCCATGGTTTCGCAAATCTCATGCGGGGTCTCGCCCAGTTGCAAGGCGAAATCCCGGGCCGAGTGGCCGATCAGATAGGCCTTCTTCACCTCGCCTAGGTGCGGCGCCAGGGCGGCGATGCCGCCATCCTTGCCCAGCCCCCCGGCAATCCAGCGGATCGACCTGAAGGCCAGCAGCGCCTTTTCGGCACTGTCGGTATTGGTTGCCTTGCTGTCGTTGACAAAACGCACGCCCCCCTTTTCACCCACAAGCTGGCTGCGGTGCGGCAAACCGCCAAAGCTGTGCAGAGCGGATTCGATCACCCGCGGCGCAACGCCCAGGGTGCGCGCCACCGCATAGGCGGCGCAGGCGTTCTGGTGGTTGTGGGTGCCCGGCAGGCCAGGAACGCCGCGCAGATCGATGCTGGCCACCTGCCGCCCCTTGCGCCATTCCGAAAGCTGCCCCTTGCGCGCCTGCACCATCCAGCCGGGGCCGGTCAACTTGCGCTCGACCGAGATGCGGATCAGCCGGTCGTCAGCCGCATGTTCGACAAGCTGGTTGGCCAGATAGACGCCCTCGGGCTCGTCCACGCCAATCACGGCGCGGTCCGGCCCGCCCTCGGCGAACAGCCGCCGCTTGGCCGCGAAATATCCGCCCATGCCGCCGTGGCGGTCCAGGTGGTCGGGCGACAGGTTGGTGAAGACGGCGATGTCCGGGGTCAGGGCGCGGGCCAGGTCGGTCTGATAGCTGGACAGTTCCAGAACCACCACCGCCCCGTTGCCCGGCGGGTCGATGTCCAGCACGCCGCGCCCGATGTTCCCGGCCAGTTGGCTGGGCTTGCCCGCCTCGGTCAGGATGTGGTGGATCAGGGCCGAGGTGGTGGATTTGCCGTTGCTGCCGGTCACGGCCACCACGCGGGGCGGGCTGTCATGCTGGTCCCACTCGCCCAGGGCGAGGCTGCGGAAGAACAGCCCGATATCGTTGTCCACCGGCACCCCCGCCTCCATCGCCCGCGCGATCAGCCGGTTTGGCTCGGGGTAGAGATGAGGAATGCCGGGCGACACGATCAGCGCGGCCACGTCATCCCAGGCATCGGAACGGGACAGATCGTGCAGCATCAGCCCCGCCGCCTGGGCATTCTCGCGGCTCTCGGGGCTGTCGTCCCAGCACAGCGCCTGCGCTCCGCCGGCCTCCAGCGCCCGCGCGGTGGCAAGGCCCGACCGGCCCAGCCCCAGAACGGCGACCCGCGCACCCTCGTATCCTCTTACCGGTATCATGCCTGTTTCGCCTCCAACGCCGTTGCGGCCCATCGCCCCGGGCGAAAGGCAGCCGAATCGGCCCTCATCTTTGGTCTACAAATATCCCACGGGGGTGTGGGGGTGTGAAACCCCCACAGGCGCGCCATCCGAACGACGCCCCGTCATCGCGGCTAGCGCAGCTTCAGCGTCGCCAGCCCGATCAGCGCCAGGATCAGCGAGATGATCCAGAAGCGGATCACGATCTGGGGTTCGGCCCAGCCGCGCTTTTCGAAATGGTGGTGGATCGGTGCCATCAGGAAGACACGGCGCCCCGTGCGCTTGAAGTACAGCACCTGGATGATGACCGAAAGCGCCTCGACCACGAAAAGCCCGCCGACGATGCCCAGCACCAGTTCGTGCTTGATGGCCACGGCGATGGCCCCCAGCGCACCGCCCAGGGCCAGAGAACCGGTATCGCCCATGAAGACCGCCGCCGGAGGCGCGTTGTACCACAGAAAGCCAAGCCCCCCGCCGATCAGCCCGGCGGTGAAGATCAGAAGCTCGCCGGTGCCGGGCACGTAGTGCACCTCGAGGTAGTCGGTGAAATCCACCCGCCCGACGGCATAGGCGATCACGCCCAGGGTGCCGGCCGCGATCATCACCGGCATGATGGCCAGACCGTCCAGCCCGTCGGTCAGGTTCACGGCGTTGGCCGCGCCGACGATGACGAACATCGCGAAGGGCACGAAGAACCAGCCAAGGTGCAGCAGCACGTTCTTGAAGATCGGAAAGGCCAGGTTGTAGCTGAGTTCGGGCGGATGAAACCACGAGGCCCAGATGGCGGCGGCGGCGGCGATGGTGAAGCCGATCAGCAGGCGCACGCGCCCCGAGAGGCCCGCATGGGTATTCTTGGTCACCTTGGCATAGTCATCGGCGAACCCGATCAGCCCGAAGCCCGCCGTCACCAGCAGCACCATCCAGACATAGGGGTTGTCCAGCCGGGCCCAAAGCAGCGTCGAAACCACCAGCGCCGACAGGATCAGAAGGCCGCCCATGGTGGGGGTGCCGGCCTTGGTCTCGATGTGGCTGGCGGGGCCGTCGTCGCGGATCGGCTGGCCATGGCGCTGACGGCGGCGCAGCAGGTCGATCAGCGGACGCCCGAAGATGAAGCCGAAGATCAGCGCCGTGAAGAATGCCGCACCGGCCCGGAAGGTGATGTAGCGGAACAGGTTGAAGACGTCGCCGCCATCAGAAAACTCGGTGAGCCAGTACAGCACTTATTCGGTCCCCCTTTGGGCGCGGCTTGCGCCCTCTCTGGCCGGTGCATCACCGGCCTGGGCGTCGCGATGGCCCAGTTTGCGGATGGCGTCAACAACCAGGCTGACCTTGATTCCCTTGCTGCCCTTGACCAGCACCACATCCCCCGCGTCAAGCAGGGAGTGGACGCGCGCCACCAGTTCGCCCGCCGCGTCGAACCAGAGGCCGCGCTTTTCCTCGGGCAACCGGTCGAACAGCGGCTTCAGGCGCGGCCCGACGCAGTGGATCACATCCGCCGCGCCCAGGGCCGGAACATCGGCGATGGCCAGGTGCATGGCCGCCTCGTCGGGGCCCAGTTCCAGCATGTCGCCCAGGATGGCGATGCGCCGCCCCTTGCGGATGCGCCCCACCCCCTGCACCGGCTGGCAGGCCGCCAGCACGTCAAGGGCGGCCGCCATCGAGGTAGGGTTGGCGTTGAAGGCATCGTCGATCAGGTCGATCGAAAGGGCCGCATCCTGCGGGTCGAGCTGTATCCTCTCGCGCGTGCCCCGGCCCAGCGGCGGCGTCCAGGTGGCGATGTCGCAGGCCATGATGTCGGGATCACAGCCCAGTGCCTCGCCGCAGGCAAGAACGCCCAGGGCATTCATGGCGAAATGCCGCCCCTGGCTCATCACCTTGAACAACAGCGGGCTGTCGCCGCGCAGCGCCTGCACCACCGTGGCATCCGCGCCCACGGTCACCTCGCGCAGGAGGTAATCGGCGGTATCCGCCCTGCCGAAGCGCAGGATGCGGGCACTGGCCTGCCGGGCGGCCTGCACAAGGATGTCGGTGGTGGGCAGGTCGGCATTGATGACGGCCACACCGTCGGGCTCCAGCCCCTGAAAGATGGCGGCCTTTTCGGCGGCAATCCCCTCGATGCTGTCGAAGGCTTCAAGATGGGCGGCGGCGACGGTGGTGATCAGCGCGACATGGGGCGCCGTCATCCCGGCCAGCGGCGCGATCTCGCCGGGGTGGTTCATCCCGATCTCGATCACCGCGAAATCGGTGTCTTCGGGCATCCGCGCCAGGGTCAGCGGCACGCCCCAGTGGTTGTTGTAACTCGCCTCGGCAGCATGGCAGCGGCCCTGGCGCGACAGGACCGTGCGCAGCATTTCCTTGGCCGAGGTCTTGCCCACCGAACCGGTGACGCCGATCACCCTGGCGCGGGTGCGCGCACGGGCAGCACGGCCCAGATCCTCGAGCGCTTCAAGAACATCCTCGACCACCAGAAGCGGCACGGTTTCGTCAACCTCGTCGGGGATATAGGACACCATGGCGGCGCAGGCGCCCTTTTCCATCGCCTGCAGGATGAAGTCATGCCCGTCGCGCACATCCGAAAGCGCAACGAACAGATCGCCGGGTTTCAGGGTGCGCGTGTCGATGGAAACGCCCGTGGCCTGCCATTGGTGCATCGACATGCCGTCGGTGGCGGCGGCCGCGTCGGCCGAGGTCCAGAGGACCGGCGCGCTCATGCGACGCGTCCGTCTAGGGCGGCGACGGCCACGCTGGCCTGTTCGACATCATCGAAGGGAAAGACCGAATCGCCGATGGTCTGGCCCTTTTCATGGCCCTTGCCCGCGATCAGCAGGGCATCGCCCGGCTCAAGCGCATCGACGCCGCGCAGGATGGCCTCGGCGCGGTCGGCCACCTCGCTTGCGTCGGGGTCCTGCGCCAGGATCTCGGCGCGGATCTCGGAGGGGTCTTCGTTTCGCGGGTTGTCGTCGGTGACGATGCGCAGATCGGCGTTGGCCGCCGCCGCGGCGCCCATCAGCGGCCGCTTGCCCCTGTCACGGTCGCCCCCGGCGCCATAGACCACAATCAGGCGGCCCATCACATGGGGCCGCAGGTTCGACAGGGCGGTGGACAGGGCATCGGGCGTATGGGCGTAATCCACGAAGACCGCCGCGCCATTGTCACGCGTCGCGGCAAGCTGCATCCGCCCCGGCACGTTCTGAAGGCCCGGCAGGGTGTCGAACACCCGGCCCGGTTCATCGCCGCAGGCAATGGCAAGGCCCGCCGCCACCAGCACGTTGTCGGCCTGAAAGCCGCCGATGAGATTCAGGCGCACCTGCCGCACCTGCCCGTTCCAGGAAAACCGCAGATCCTGCCCCGTGGCATCGAAACGCTGGCCCAGGATGCGCATGGCGGCATCCCCTGCCCGGCCCACGCGCAGAACGTCCTGGCCGCGCGCCTCGGCCACGGCCGCCATCTCGGGGCCGCGCGGATCGTCGATGTTGATCACGGCGATGGCATCATCCGGCAACACACGGGAAAACAGCCCCGCCTTGGCCTCGAAATACTCATCGAAGCTGGCGTGGTAATCCAGGTGATCCTGGGAAAAGTTGGTGAAGGCCGCCGCGCTGAGCGCGACCCCGTCCAGCCGCCGCTGTGCCAGGCCGTGGGAGGAAGCCTCCATCGCGGCATGGGTCACGCCCGCGTCGGAAATGCGCGCCAGCATCCCGTGCAGGGTAATCGGTTCGGGCGTGGTGTGCTTCAGCGGCGCCTCGAACGCGCCCTCGACGCCGGTTGTGCCAAGGTTCACCGCCGCATGGCCAAGCCCCGTCCAGATCTGGCGCACGAAGGTGGCCACCGATGTCTTGCCGTTGGTGCCTGTCGTGGCGACGATCACCTCGGGCTGACGTTCGAACCAGAGCGCGGCGGCCAGCGCCAGCGTCTGGCGCGGGTCTTCGGCCACCACCAGCGCCGCCGAGGACGAGGCAAGATCCTCGGCCGCGATGCGCGCGCCCTCGCGGTCGGTCAGGATCGCGCTGGCCCCCATGCGCAGGGCGTACTGGATGAATTCGCCCCCATGCACCCGGCTGCCGGGCAGTGCGGCGAACAACGCGCCCTCGTGTACGGCGCGGCTGTCCACCACCAGTTCGGTGATCTTCGCCTCGCGCCCCAATTGTGCCGTCAGACCCAGGTCGGCCAGGGTTGCCGTTCTGCCGCTCATGCCTCGTTCCATTTATTACTGGCTTGAGGTGAGTGTTACTTCAGGTTCGCCCACCTTTTCAATGATCGGCCTGAGCCCCAGAAGGGGGGCCGTGCGGCGGATCACCTCGGCGGCGACGGGAACGGCGGTCCAGCCGGCGGTGCGCTTGGGGCGGTCGCCGCTGTTGTCCGACGCCTCGTCCATGGACACGATCAGCGTGTACTGCGGATCAGAGGCCGGGAAGACCGAGGCGAAGGTATTGACGTTCTTGTCCTGGTAATAGCCGCCGGTGTGCTTTGGCTTGTTGGCGGTGCCGGTCTTGCCGCCCACCTCGTAGCCGGGCACCTTGCCGAAACTGGCGGTGCCGCGCACCACGACGGCGCGCAGCATGTCGCGCGCGGCAGATGAAACCCGCTTGGACACGATGCGTTCGCCCACCTTGAATTCATCCTTCTTGATCAGCGTGGGCTTCACCAGCGTGCCACCGTTCAGGATTGAGGAATAGGCCGCCGCCAGGTGCAACGGCGACGAGGCAACGCCGTGGCCGTATGACGCGGTGATGGTGGTGATCTCGCTCCAATGGCTGGGATAGAGCGGTTTCGCGCCCGAGGCTTCGACCAGTTCTACCGGCGTGGCATCCAGAAGCCCCAGCCGGCGCAGGAAGTCCTTCTGCCGGGTCGCGCCGATCTCCATCGCCATGTTGGCTGTGCCGACGTTGCTGGATTTCACGATGATGTCGGTGACCGAAAGTTCCGGTCCATAGTTGTGGCCGTCATATTCACCGATCCGGAACTTGCCCCAATAGAGGGGCGATTTCGTGTCCACCATGGTCGAGGGGTTGGTAAGGCCAAGCTCCATCGACTGGGCCGCCGCGAAGATCTTGAAGGTCGAGCCCAGTTCGTAGACCCCCTGCACCGCGCGGTTGAACAGCGGGCTGTCCGCCGGATCGCCCTTGAGAAGGGGTGCGGGGCGGTCGTTCGGGTCAAAATCGGGAAGCGAGACCATCGAGATGATCTCGCCGGTGTGCACGTCCATCAGGACCGCCGACGCGCCCTTGGCGTTCATCAGCTTCATCCCGCCGTAAAGCACCTGCCGCATGGCCGATTGCACCGACAGGTCGATGGAGAGTTGCAGCGGCTTGCCGCCCTGGGCCGGGTCGCGCAGATAATCGTCGAACTGCTTTTCGATGCCTGCCACGCCGATCACCTCGGCCGAATGCACGCCCTCGCGCCCGAAGCTGGCACCGCCCAGGATATGCGCGGCCAGCTTGCCATTGGGATAAAGCCGCATCTCGCGCGGGCCGAACAGGAGACCCGGATCGCCGATGTCATGCACGGCCTGTTTCTGCTCGGGGCTCAGCTTCTTGCGAATCCACAGGAACTTGCGCTTGCCGGTGAAATCCTCAAGCAGCTCCTTCTCGTCCAGCTCGGGGAAGATCGCCGCCAGCTCGCGCGCCGCGCGGGGCTTGTCGATCATGTTGGGCGGCTGGGCATAAAGCGAATGGGTGAACATGTTGGTGGCCAGGATGCGGCCATTGCGGTCGACGATATCGGCCCGCTGGGCGACGATAGCCGCACCCGAGGCACGGGCACGCGGCTCTTCCGCCTCGGAGGCCGACAGCAGCCCCATGCGCGCGCCCACCACGGCGTAGGCGCAGAAGAAGAACACCAGCAGGACAAGAAGCCGCCCCTCGGCCTGGAAACGCGACTTGTCGCGCATTTCCTCGTGGCGCAGGCGCAGGTTTTCGGCCTCGATGGCATCGGGGTTCTCGCCGGTTTCGCGGGCCTTGAGGATGCGCGCCAGCGGGCGCAGCGGGGTGCGGATCATGGCAGTTCTCCCTGCACGCTCACCGAGTTGTCGATCACGCCGCCCGGAATGCGGCCCGGCGTCAGCGGATAGCCCAGCTGTTCGACCCGGCCGAATTGTTCGGGGGTCAGGGGCAGCAGGCCAAGACGTTCGAAGTTCATGTTCACCAGATCGTTCAGCCGCTCGGGGCGGTTGAGATAGGCCCATTCGGCGCGCAGCACCGCCAGGGATTCGCGCCGCTGGCCGATCTCGCGCTGAAGCCGCTCCACCTCTTTCAATGCCTGCTGGGTCTTGTAGTTCTCATGATAGGCCCAGAAGGCCAGGCCCATGACGGCCAGTGCGGACATGATGAAGAAAATCGAACGCATTAGGTATCATCCCCCTGATGATCGTAACGTGGCAGACCCAGTGCGGCGCGGTCCACCGCCCCGGCGGGCGCCTCGGTGCGCCGCCCCACCCGCAGCCGGGCCGACCGGGCGCGGGGGTTTTCCGCCAGTTCCTGTTCGTCGGGACCGATCCCCTTGGACAGCTTTTCGAACCGGGGCTTTTCGGACACCGTTTCCGGGGCATAGCGGTTGGCATTGCCGCCCCCGCCGCTGCGGGCGGTGAAGAACCGCTTCACGACTCGGTCCTCCAGCGAATGAAAGCTGACCACGGCCAGTTGACCACCCGGTTTCAGCGCCCGTTCGGCGGCTTCCAGCCCCGCGACCAGCTGGCCGAATTCATCGTTTACGGCGATGCGCACGGCCTGGAACGTGCGCGTCGCCGGGTGGCTCTGCCCCGGCTTGGGACGGGGCAGGCACCCTTCGACGATCCGGGCAAGGTGGCGGGTGGTTTCGATCGCACCCTCCGCCCGGATCTTGACGATGGCCCGGGCGATGCGTCGCGCCGCCCGTTCCTCGCCATAGTGAAACAGGATATCCGAAAGCTGTGCCTCGGACGCGGTATTGACCAGATCGGCGGCGGATTGGCCCTGATCGCCCATCCGCATATCCAGCGGGCCGTCCTTCATGAAGGAAAACCCGCGCTCGGCCAGGTCAAGCTGCATGGAGCTGACGCCAAGATCCAGCACGACACCGTCCAGCGGCTCACCGGCCAGGCTGTCCATGTCCGAAAAGGTGCCCTGCACAAGGCGCAGCTTCTCGCCATGCTCACCGGCCCAGTCGCGCGCCATGTCAAAGACCATCGGGTCGCGGTCGACGCCGATCACCACGTCGGCCCCCGCAGCCAGCAGGCCCCGCGCATAGCCCCCCGCCCCGAAGGTGCCGTCCAGCCAGACGCCGGATACCGGCGCGACGGCGGCCAGCAGCGGGCGCAGCAGGACGGGGACATGGGGTTGGGCGTTGGGCGGCGAGGTGACCATGGGGTCAGTCCTCCAGGCCCGGAAGATAGACCGAGGGGTCGAGCTCGGGATCGAAATCCTCATCCTCGTGCAGCAGGGCGGCCGTATCGGCGGCATAGGTTTCGGGCTTCCAGATCTGGAAGGTTTCGCCGTTGCCCACGACTGCGGCCAGGCCCTCGATGCCCAGCTTCTCGCGCAGCTTGGCCGACAGGACGATCCGGCCCGTATCGTCCAGCGTGGCGGTAACCGCCTGGGTTGCATAGAGTTTCTGAAGCGCCGCGCGCTTGGCCGACCCGCGGGGCATCTTCGCGATCATGCGATGGACGCCCATCAGGTCCTTGATGGTGAAGACTTCCAGGTAGTTGCGGCGCTGATCGCCATAGACGATGGCCATGCTCGCGTTCTTGCCCGGCTCCCACTTGGGGTCGCCCTCTTCAAGTTCACGACGGAAATCGGCCGGTATCGACAAGCGGAACTTGCTGTCGATCTTGTTCTCGTGTTCGCCGATGAACACTCCAAACACGGCCTGTTTCCTTCTTTGTCCCGCCCCCGAATGCGTGTATGCTGTCCCGTGAAACGGAAAACGGCGAACGGCGAACCGTACTGCTGCCACTGTACGGTCCGCCGCCCTCTACCCGTTTCCGGGGTTGTCCGACTGCGCGCGCCACCTGGGGGGATGTCTGCTCGCCCGCGCGCCGGATCTCGTTTGTCCGTTACCGGACGGTGTGTCGAAGAAAAGTGTGTGCCTGTATGAAGCTAAGCCTCTGTTTTTATTGGTTGCGGTTGAAGTCTTTGTCGCTCCGTCCCGCCTGCTCTTCGATGTAGAAAGGGATGCCATGGGAAATCATGGGAAGCAACTATAAATCGCCGCGCAGGTGGTCGGTTGCGCCGTTCCCTGTGGCGATTTTGGCACATTTTCTGTAAAAAATCTGCGGCCACGCACACAACCTAGGCTAAGCACACCCGCATCCATACCAAATATAGTGTTGCAGAAAATTCGCGCCCCTAGGGTGCAATGCGGCCCGAAATCCGCAGGACTCGACCTATCCGATTAAACCACGCCGCCAACTCCCCCGGAATCGGGGGAATCACGGCGCCGTGATTCGGGGTTGAGCGTGGTTCGCGCCCTAGAATCGGGGCACAGCCATGGGGCGCGGGCGGGAATCGCCGTCCGATTCCGCGAAACGGGGGGCCGCTCCCAGCCCGCACCCATGGTTTCCCAAATCAGATCTCAGGCAACGCCCTGCCCGACCAGCCGGGCGGCCAGCGCGGCATAGGCCTCGGCCGCCTCGCCCTGGCCCGCCGCGATGGGCGTGCCGCTGTCCCCGGCCAGACGCACATCGAGGTTCAGCGGCAGTTCACCAAGGAAGGGAAGGCTCAGCTTCTCGGCCTCGGCCCGCACACCACCTTCGCCGAAGATATGGGATTGCCCCCCACAATGGGGACAGACGAAGACCGACATGTTCTCGATCAGGCCCAGAACCGGGGTTTTCAGGGTGCGGAACATGTCCAGCGCCTTGCGCGCATCCAGAAGCGCAACGTCCTGGGGTGTCGACACGACAAGGGCGCCCGTCACCGCATAGCGTTGGCAGAGGGTCAGCTGCACATCGCCCGTGCCCGGCGGCAGGTCGATCAGCAAGACGTCGAGTTCGCCCCACTGCACCTGCCCCAGCATCTGCTGCAAGGCCCCCATGAGCATGGGACCGCGCCAGACCACCGCCTTGTCCGGGTCCAGCATCAGGCCGATGGACATCAGCGTCACGCCATGTGCCTTCAGCGGGACGATGGACTTGCCGTCGGGCGAGGCCGGCCGTGCGTTCACGCCCATCATCCGCGGCTGAGACGGCCCGTGGATATCGGCATCCAACAGGCCGACCCGCCGGCCCTGACGCGCCAGAGCCACGGCGAGGTTCGACGAGACGGTCGATTTCCCCACCCCGCCCTTGCCCGACCCGATAGCGATGATATTCGCAATGCCCGGCAGCGCCTGCGGCCCGCCCTGGGACGGCGTGGGATGGCGCCCCAGCTTGAGGTTGGGCGCGGCGGGCGGCTGTTGATGGGCGGTCAGGATCGCCGACACGGTGTCGACGCCCGGCAACTCGCGCACCAGCTTTTCGGCGGCATCGCGGATCGGGCCCATCTTGCGGGCCACCTCGGCGGTGGGCGCCTCGATGACGAAGCGCACCGCGCCGCCCTCGACCGCAAGCGCGCGGATCATGTCGGCCGATACAAGGCTGCGGCCATCGGGCAATCCCAGCCGGGACAGGGTTGCAAGAACCTCTTCGCGCGTGATCGACATGCTGCCTCCTTCTGAAAACCGGGTTCACCATGCACCTTTGCACCCTGACGGCAAGCCGGATCGCCCGCTTGCGGCAGGGGCGCCAAGTGCCTGACTTTAGGTCAACATTACGTATGCACTTGCTGCATAGCAGCATTGAGCCTTTCCGGGATTGCGCAGGTGCAGCATATGCCTATTTTCAGTCTCAACAGAACACGGGGCGCACCGGCGCCCAGATACGCAAAGAGGTTTGAGACATGGCTTATATCACGAACACCCACGGCGCCGCCCGTTCCGACATCATGGGCCGCACGGCCGCCTTCTTCAAGAACATCGGCGAGCGCATGGAGCAGTACCGCACCTACCGCCGCACCCTGACCGAGCTGTCGCAGCTGAGCGAGCGCGAACTGGCCGACCTGGGCATCAACCGCGCGATGATCAACACCATTGCAACCGAAGCCGCCTACGGCGCCTGAGGTTCAGGAATCAGACGGCTCCACCTCCTCCCGGGGTCTTCTGTTTCTTGCGGTGACACCCACCTCCTCCCGGGTGTCGCCGCATTTTTCTCCTGGGGTTCGGGCGTAGATCGCCCCCATCCCGACCAAGATCCGCAGGTCTTCTCCTCCCATTGGACCTGTCGATGAAAGCGGTGGCACTCACCTCCTCCCGGGTGTCACCGCGCAGTTTCAGGGGTTCGGGCGAATGTCGCCCCCATCCCGACCAGATCCGCAGGTCTTCTCCTCCCATTGGGCCTGTCGATGAAAGCGGTGGCACCCACCTCCTCCCGGGTGTCACCGCGCAGTTTCAGGGGTTCGGGCACAAGTCGCCCCCATCCCGACCAAGATCCGCAGGTCTTCTCCTCCCATTGGACCTGTCGATGAATGCGGTGGCACCCACCTCCTCCCGGGTGTCACCGCGCAGTTTCAGGGGTTCGGGCACAAGTCGCCCCCATCCCGACCAGATCCGCAGGTCTTCTCCTCCCATTGGGCCTGTCGATGAAAGCGGTGGCACCCACCTCCTCCCGGGTGTCACCGCGCAGTTTCAGGGGCCACGGCCCCAGCCGGTTCGCACACCCCTCCTCCCTTAAGGGTGTGCGCTGCGAAGAACGGCGGCGCCCACCTCCTCCCGGGCGCCGCCGTTTTTTTGTGTCGATCGGCGGGCGGAGCCAACATGGCGAAATTCCGGTTATGTCGGGACAAGGGATCGACCAGCGCGATATCGAAGGGCCGGCGGCGCACCTGCGACAGGGCATTGTCAGGGTTGTGATTGGCGGTCGCGCCGCGACCTGCCCGCGCAAACGCAGATTTCCAGCGCGCGCCGTCGCATCGCCGTAAACGATCAAGACATCCATCTTCGGTTACTACGGGTCGGTTCCGGTCCGGCACCCAATCTGGACGATTCGGGTAAAGCAACCGCCAGGATGACCTGCCGAATTCTTCAGAACGGCACGTCGTCGGCCCGGGCCGCATCGACGACAAACCGCGCGACAACCTTCTTCGCGCCCGCCTTGTCGAATTCGATGTCCAGCTTGTCGCCCTCGATTCCCATGACCGTGCCATAGCCGAACTTGGTGTGAAACACGCGGTCGCCCTGAGTGTGGGCCGCCGTTGCTGTCGAATCGATGGTCATGTTCCGGCTTTCGCGCGGCTGGCTCATCGGGCGGTTGGCGCTGCGGCTTTGCATCCGCTTCCAGCCGGGCGAGTTGTAGACGTTCGCCTCGGCCGCCTTCTGGTGAATCGTGCTTTGCGCCCCCATGGCGATGCTGGGGCTGGCCTGCGCCGCCATGCCCGCCGCGCCATATCCGCCCCCGTAAAGCCCCGGGGGCGTCAGGACATCGACATGGGCCGCCGGCAATTCGTCGATGAAACGCGAGGGCAAGGCCGATTGCCACTGGCCATAGACCCGCCGGTTGGCCGCAAAGCTGATCGTGGCCAGACGCTCGGCCCGGGTGATGCCGACATAGGCAAGGCGGCGTTCCTCCTCCAGCCCATTCAGGCCCGATTCGTCCATGCTGCGCTGGCTGGGAAACAGCCCGTCCTCCCAACCCGGCAGGAAGACGACGGGAAACTCCAGCCCCTTGGCGGCATGCAATGTCATCACCGACACCTTTTCGCCGCCCTGTTCGCTGCCGTTGTCCATGATCAGGCTGACGTGTTCCAGGAACCCTTGCAGGTTGTCGAACTGTTCCAGCGCCTTGATCAGTTCCTTCAGGTTTTCCAGCCGCCCCGGGGCCTCGGGCGTCTTGTCGTTCTGCCAATGGGCGACGTAACCCGAATCTTCGAGAATCTGCTCGGCCAGTTCGATATGGCTGACCGGGGGCCGGGCCGGTGCGTCAACCTCGATCACGTCGTCGGCATCCGTGGCGACGGTCGGGCGGGTGAGGTCGTGCCAGCGCGCGATGCTGTCGATCAGATGGCGCAACTGGTTGGCGCCCTTGCCGGTGATTCCCTTGTCGGCCAGCAGGATGCGCGCGCCATCCACCAGCGAAACGCCATGGTTGCGGGCGGTGATCTGGATGTTCTGTTGCGCCTTGTCGCCAAGCCCGCGCTTGGGGGTGTTCACGATCCGCTCGAACGCCAGGTCGTCTTCGGGCGAAACGGCCAGGCGGAAATAGGCCATGGCATCGCGAATCTCGAGCCGTTCATAGAATCGCGGCCCCCCGATCACGCGGTAAGGCAGGCCGATGGTCAGGAAACGGTCTTCGAACGCGCGCATCTGGTGGCTGGCGCGGACGAGAATCGCCATGTGGTCAAGGCTGACCGGGTCGATGCCCCGTGTGCCACGCTGCAGCGATTCGATCTCCTCGCCGATCCAGCGGGCCTCCTCCTCGCCGTCCCAGTGGCCGATCAGGCGCACCTTCTCGCCGTCCTCTTCCGCCGTCCACAGCGTCTTGCCCAGCCGCCCCTGGTTGGCGTCGATCACGCCCGAGGCGGCGGCCAGGATGTGGGGTGTCGAACGATAGTTCTGTTCCAGCCGCACCACATGGGCGCCCGGAAAATCCTTTTCAAACCGCAGGATATTGCCCACCTCGGCGCCGCGCCAGCCATAGATCGACTGGTCGTCGTCGCCCACGCAGCAGATGTTCTTGTGGCTTTGGGCCAGCAGGCGCAGCCACATGTACTGGGCCACGTTGGTATCCTGGTATTCGTCCACAAGGATGTATTTGAACCAGCGCTGGTACTGTTCCAGCACATCGGGGTGTTCCTGAAAGATCGTCACCACATGCAGCAGCAGATCGCCGAAATCGGTGGCATTCAGGGTTTTCAGACGCTGCTGGTAGTAATCGTAAAGTTCGGTCGCGCGGTTGTTGAAGGCCCCCGCTTCGGCGGCGGGCACCTTGGCCGGGGTCCAGGCGCGGTTCTTCCAACCGTCGATGATATTGGCCAACTGGCGGGCGGGCCAGCGTTTCTCGTCGATGTTCTCGGCCACGATGAGTTGTTTCAGCAGGCGAATCTGGTCGTCGGTGTCCAGAATCGTGAAGTTGCTTTTCAACCCCACCAGTTCGGCATGGCGGCGCAGCAGTTTCACGCAGATGGCGTGGAAGGTGCCCAGCCACGGCATCCCCTCGACCGTCTGACCCAGAAGGCGGCCCACGCGATCCTTCATTTCGCGGGCGGCCTTGTTGGTGAAGGTCACGGCCAGAATCTCGTTCGGGCGGGCGCGGCCGGTCATCATCAGGTGGGCGATGCGGGCGGTCAGGGCCTTGGTCTTGCCGGTGCCTGCCCCGGCCAGCATCAGAACCGGGCCATCCATGGTTTCCACGGCCTGGCGCTGTGCCGGGTTCAGATCGTCAAGATAGGGAACGGGGCGCGCCGCCATGGCCTGGCGGCTCAGCGGCACGGCGGCCTCGAAGGCATCGCTTTCGTCAAAACTGCTCATGGCGGATACTATAGTATAGGGGCCGCGCGAGGAAAAGCATTGTTCGCCAAATGTTCCGCAGCTTTCCGCGCCTGCCCACTTGCCCGCGTCGGGGTTCCGGGCGATGAGAACGCATGAGCCTCGATCATCGCTTTCCCGCCCTGGATGACATCCGCCGCCGCGCCCGCCGGCGCCTGCCCCGCTTTGTGTGGGAGTATCTGGACAGCGGCACCGGCGATGAAACGGCGATGCCCCGTGCCATGGCCGCATTGGATGCCATCACCCTGGTGCCGCGTGCCCTTGGTGGGGCACCCAAGCCCGATCTTTCTGTGCGCATGATGGGGCGCGACTATCCCCTGCCCTTCGGATTTGCCCCCGTGGGCATGTCGGGCCTGGTCTGGCCCGATGCCGAGGTGACGCTGGCCCGATCCGCCGCGCGCCATCACATTCCCTTCGGCCTGTCGACGGTGGCGGCGCAGACGCCCGAACACCTGGCGCCCCATATCGGCGATCAGGGCTGGTTTCAGCTATATGCCCCCGGCCAGCCCGAAATCAGGCGCGACATGCTGGCCCGCGCCCGGGATTCGGGGTTCCACACCCTGATTCTGACGGCCGACGTTCCGGTGCCCAGCCGCCGCGAAAGGTTGCATCGCGCCGGGGTGACGAACCCCATGCGCATGACGCCCCGCATCCTGGCACAGGCGGCCATGCATCCGGCCTGGGCGCTTGCCACACTGCGCAGCGGCATCCCCACCCTGAAAACGCTTGAGAAATACGGCGACACCCGCACCTCGCGCAGTGGTACCGAACATATCGGGTATCAACTGCGCACGGCGCCCGACTGGGCCTATCTTGAAACCCTGCGCCGGGAATGGGACGGCGCGCTGGTGGTCAAGGGCGTGCTGCACCCCGGCGATGCCGCGCGCATTTCCAAGATCGCCGATGCGGTCTGGGTGTCGGGCCATGGCGGGCGGCAGTTCGATGCCGGGCCCGCGCCTGCCACCGTCCTGCCCGCGATCCGCGCCGCCGTGGGCCCCTCGTTTCCGGTGATCGCAGATGGCGCCGTGCGGGCGGGCACCGATATCCTGCGCCTGATGGCGATGGGCGCCGATTTCGTCATGCTGGGCCGTGCGCCGCACTGGGGGCTTGCGGCCTTCGGCGCGGCGGGGGTCGATCACGTCGTGCATGTGCTGCGGGCCGGGCTGATTGCCGACATGGGCCAATTGGGGCTGGGCCGCCTGGTGGCGGGCCTGGATCAGACGGCGGGATAAACGACCTTGCCATCACCGCGCACCTTTGCGTCCGGCGTCATGTCGGCGGCATCTATCCGCCCCGCGCCCATGAGGTGATCGACAGCTTCGCCCCTTGCCAGAAGATGGTCGGTGATGATGCGCCGGTGACAGCGCCACCAGACGGCCTCGGAGCACATCATCGCAAAGCGGCTTTCGCGGCCAAGCGCCAACAGGTCGTCAAAGGCGGCGGCAAAATCATCCCCCAGCGCGTAATCCGCATAATCCTGGAAGCTTCGCACCCGCCACATGGCGTTCACGTTTTCCCCCACATCCTTCTGACGGGCGCGCCGCCCGCCCAGTGCAGGCATGTGAACATAACCGATCTGCACCTTTGCCAGATCATCGGGCAGGCTGTCGGTGTTGAAGGCCGGGTTGCTGCGCGAACGCGGAAATGACCGCACATCGACAATGCGCGCGATGCGGCCATCGCGCAAAATGTCGATGAACTCCTCAAGGCTCCGGTTCGAATGGCCGACCGATGCAAATCGGGTCTCCATCAATCGATCTTCGTCAGCGCATTCTCTTTGTGCGCCGCGACATGGTCGGTCTTGTCGCTTTCGATTTCATACTGCGGTTCGTCCTTGCTGGCGCGCCGCTGATGCCCCTTGTAGGTGAAATCGCTTTCGTGGATCTTGCTGATCTTGCCGGTGACGTGTCCCGCTTCCGAATTCCAGCGGACATGGTCACCTACGGAAAACCTGGCCATGACATCTCTCCTTTCCTCAGGAAAACACCGGCTGGGCGGCCGAAGTTCCGCCCTTGAGGGGCCTCTCATTTTTCCGCTTTCCCTGCCGTCACATCCCGTTATTCTGCACCTGCAAAATGGGAACGAGAAAAAGACATGGCAGACTTCAAGAAAATCCTGATCGCCAACCGCGGTGAAATCGCCATCCGGGTGATGCGGGCGGCCAACGAGCTGGGCAAGAAAACTGTCGCCGTCTATGCCGAGGAAGACAAGCTGTGCCTGCACCGCTTCAAGGCGGACGAGGCTTACCGGATCGGTGAGGGCCTTGGCCCGGTGGCGGCCTATCTTTCCATCGACGAGATCATCCGCGTGGCCAAGATGTCGGGCGCCGACGCCATTCACCCCGGTTACGGCCTCTTGTCCGAGAACCCCGATTTCGTCGATGCATGTGCAGAAAACGGCATCACCTTCATTGGCCCCAAGGCCGAAACCATGCGCGCCCTGGGCGACAAGGCCAGCGCGCGGCGCGTCGCGATCGAGGCGGGCGTGCCCGTCATTCCCGCGACCGAGGTTCTGGGCGAGGACATGAAGGAAATCGCCAAACAGGCCGAAGAGGTCGGTTATCCGCTGATGCTGAAGGCGTCATGGGGCGGCGGCGGGCGCGGGATGCGCCCGATCAACGGCCCCGAAGAGCTTGAGGAAAAGGTGCGCGAGGGCCGCCGCGAGGCCGAGGCCGCCTTCGGCAACGGCGAAGGCTACCTTGAAAAGATGATCATGCGCGCCCGCCACGTCGAGGTGCAGATCCTGGGCGATCAGCACGGCGCCATCTATCATCTGTGGGAACGGGACTGTTCGGTGCAGCGGCGCAACCAGAAGGTTGTCGAACGCGCCCCCGCCCCCTACCTGACCGCCGCGCAGCGCGAAAAGCTCTGTGGGCTGGGCAAAAAGATCTGCGAACATGTGAACTACGAATGCGCCGGCACGGTCGAGTTCCTGATGGACATGGATTCGGGCGAATTCTACTTCATCGAGGTGAACCCCCGCGTGCAGGTGGAACATACCGTCACCGAGGAAGTGACCGGCATCGACATCGTGCGCGCGCAGATCCTGATCGCCGAGGGCAAGAGCCTGGTCGAGGCCACCGGCACCCCGTCGCAATACGATGTGCAATTGCGCGGCCACGCCCTGCAATGCCGGATCACCACCGAAGACCCGCAGAACAACTTCATTCCCGACTATGGCCGCATCACCACCTACCGCAGCGCCACGGGCATGGGCATCCGGCTGGACGGCGGCACCGCCTATGCCGGCGCGGTCATCACCCGGTATTACGATTCGCTTCTGGTGAAGGTGACGGCCTGGGCGCCGACGCCCGAAGCCGCCATCGCGCGGATGGACCGCGCCCTGCGCGAATTCCGAATCCGCGGCGTGTCCACCAACATCGCCTTCGTGGAAAACCTGCTGAAGCACCCGACCTTCCTGAACTACGAATACCACACCAAGTTCATCGACCAGACGCCCGAACTGTTCGACTTCAAGAAGCGGCGCGACCGGGCGACGAAGATTCTCACCTATATCGCCGACATCACGGTGAACGGGCATCCCGAAACCGCAGGGCGGCCGAAACCGCCCGCCGATGTGAAAACCCCGATTCCCCCCGCCCTGCGCACCGATTCGCCGCGTCCGGGCACCCGGCAGATCCTGGAAGAGTTCGGCCCCGCCGCCGTGGCCGACTGGATGGCCGAGCAGAAACAGCTGCTGATCACCGACACCACCATGCGTGACGGGCACCAGTCGCTGCTGGCCACGCGGATGCGCAGCATCGATATGATCAAGGCCGCGCCCGCCTATTCGGCCAACCTGCCACAGCTTTTCAGCGTCGAATGCTGGGGCGGCGCCACCTTCGACGTGGCCTATCGTTTCCTGCAGGAATGCCCCTGGCAGCGCCTGCGCGACATCCGCGCCGCCATGCCCAACCTGATGACTCAGATGCTTTTGCGGGCCAGCAACGGCGTGGGCTATACCAACTATCCCGACAACGTGGTGCAAAGCTTCATCGCGCAGGCGGCCAAGTCGGGTGTCGATGTGTTCCGCGTCTTCGATTCTCTGAACTGGGTCGAAAACATGCGCGTGGCCATGGATGCCGTGATCGAGGCGAACAAGGTCTGCGAAGGCACGATCTGCTATACCGGCGATCTGCTGGATCCCGAGCGCGCCAAGTATGACCTGAAGTACTATGTCGGCATGGGCAAGGAGCTGAAGGCGGCGGGCGCCCATGTTCTGGGCTTGAAGGACATGGCCGGGCTGCTGAAACCGGTCGGCGCCACCATGCTGATCAAGGCCCTGAAAGAGGAAGTGGGCCTGCCGATCCATTTCCACACCCATGACACCGCGGGCATCGCCTGCGCCACCATCCTGGCCGCCGCCGAAGCTGGGGTGGACGCGGTGGATTGCGCCATGGATTCGCTGTCGGGCAACACCAGCCAGGCCACCCTTGGCACCATCGTCGAGGCGCTGGCCCATACCGACCGGGAAACCGGGCTGGACATCGGCGCGGTGCGCGAGATTTCGAACTATTTCGAAGCCGTCCGCGCCCATTACGCGGCGTTCGAGTCGGGCATGCAGGCCCCCGCCTCCGAGGTTTACCTGCACGAAATGCCCGGCGGCCAGTTTACCAACCTCAAGGCGCAGGCGCGCAGCCTGGGGCTTGAGGAACGCTGGCACGAGGTCGCCCAGACCTATGCCGACGTAAACCGCATGTTCGGGGATATCGTGAAGGTCACGCCGTCATCGAAGGTGGTGGGTGACATGGCCTTGATGATGGTGGCCCAGGGGCTGACCTGCGATCAGGTCGAAGACCCCAAGGTCGATGTCTCCTTCCCCGATTCCGTCATCGACATGATGCGCGGATCGCTGGGCCAGCCGCCGGGCGGGTGGCCCAAGAAGATCCAGAAGAAGATCCTCAAGGACGAAAAACCCTTCACCGACCGCCCCGGCAAGCACCTGAAACCCATCGACCTGGAACAGGCCCGCGCCGAGGCGGCCAAGGCCGTGGGCGGCGATGTGGCGATCGACGACGAGGATCTGAACGGATACCTGATGTATCCCAAGGTTTTCGTCGAATACCGCACCCGCAACCTGGAATACGGCCCGGTGCGTGTCTTGCCGACGCATACCTTCTTCTACGGCATGGAGGACGGTGAACAGATCACCGCCGAGATCGACCCGGGCAAGACGCTGGAAATCCGCTGTCAGGCCATCGGCGAGACCAACGAAGAGGGCGAGGCCAAGGTGTTCTTCGAACTGAACGGCCAGCCGCGCCTGATCCGCGTGCCCGACCGCAAGTTCAGCGCCGCCAGCGCCAAGCGTCCCAAGGCCGAGGTGGGCAATCCCGCGCATCTTGGCGCCCCGATGCCGGGGGTGGTGGCCACCATCGCCGCCCAGGCCGGCAAGAAGGTGAAGGAGGGCGATCTTCTGCTGACCATCGAGGCGATGAAGATGGAAACCGGCATCCATGCCGAACGCGCGGCAACGGTGAAGGCGGTTCATGTGACCGCCGGTGCACAGATCGACGCCAAGGACCTTCTGATCGAATTCGAATAGGCGGATTTCACATCGCTTTCCGACGCCCCGACCGAAAGGCCGGGGCGTTTTTCGTTGCCCCCTCCGCACGCCGGAACAGTCATTCGCAGGGCAGCGACATTTTTTGCCCTTCGGGGCAAATTTCCACTTGCAGCCCCCCGCCAGACTGAGTATTCCGCCACACAAGGAAGCGGGCGTAGCTCAGGGGTAGAGCATAACCTTGCCAAGGTTAGGGTCGGGCGTTCGAATCGCCTCGCCCGCTCCAAAATAACCGAATACCCACGGTTAGTTAGACAAGGCCGCCTTCGGGCGGCCTTTCTGTTTTCCGGTCTCGAAACTCCTGCCTTTCACGCCGGGACCGGCACGTCATGGCGCGCCCCCTACCCGGCCACAGCCCGGCGCGGGGCCCAATCGGGGGCTGAGACAATCGTGTATCGGCCGATCGTCACTCGGGCGCCTGCCCATCCGTGACAGCGCCCGCGCTGCGCAATGCCTCGCCCGAACGGCGCACCACCTCGGCCATTGTCGCCAGTTGGGCCGCAAGCGGACTGGAGCGGCGCCAGACCATGCCGATGGTGCGGCTGGGCCGGGGCCGGGCGAAACGCGCCACCGCCACCGGCGCCGACCGGGTTTCGACCGGCACCGCCATTTCCGGAATAAGCGTCACCCCCACACCGGCGCCCACAAGCTGAACCAGAGTGGCCAGCGAACTGCCGTCCAGCCCGTCACGCGGCAAACCCGAATGGACATTGCAGAAGGCAAGCGCCTGATCCCGAAAGCAATGCCCCTCTTCCAGCAGCAACAGGCGCATCCGAAGCAGGGTTTCCCCATCCGGCACCGGGCGGTGCGCATCCGCCCGGGGGCGGACCAAAACGAATTCCTCCTCGAACAGCGGTTCCTCCTGCAAGGCAGGTTCCGCCACGGGCAGGGCCAGGATCGCGGCATCAAGACGGCCCTCGCTCAGTTCTTCGAGCAGGCGTGGGGTCAGGGTTTCGCGCACATGCAGGTCGATGCCGGGATAGGCCCGCCCCAGATCGCCGATCAGCCGTGGCAGAAGATAGGGGGCAACGGTGGGAATCACCCCCAACCGCAGCCGCCCGACCAACCCGTCCCCCGCGGCGCGCGCCAGGTCGGTCAATTCATCGACACTGCGCAGGATGTCCCGCACTCGCTGGCCGAAAGCCTCGCCAAAGCTGGTCAGGCGCACTTGTCGCGGGCCGCGCTCGAACAACGGGGTGCCGAGGGCGTCCTCCAGTTCCTTAATCTGCATCGACAAGGCCGGTTGCGAGATTGCGCAGGCATCGGCGGCCCGCCCGAAATGGCCATGGCGGGCCAAAGCCTCGAAATAGCGGAACTGCTTGAGGGTGACGTTGCTCATCAGGAAAACTTATCATCGCAATAAGAATATTCAACTTAAACCAATCGCCACGATTTGCTAGGCAGGCGGGGAATGTCTGGCAACCGCCAGACGCAACATGATCGGAGAGAACGATGGACGGAGCCCCAGTCAGCAACGCAAGCAAATGCCCGGTGATGGGCGCCGCCCACCAGCAGGCGTCCTCGGGCAGCGCGGCCAACCGCAAGTGGTGGCCCAACCACCTGAACATCAAGGTGCTGCACCAGAACACCCCGGAATCGAACCCCATGGGCAAGGATTTCGACTATGCCGAGGCGTTCAAGACGCTGGACCTGGACCAGGTTAAGGCCGACATCTTCGCCCTGATGACCGATTCCCAGGAATGGTGGCCCGCCGATTATGGCCACTACGGCCCCTTCTTCATCCGCATGGCCTGGCATTCCGCCGGCACCTATCGCGTGGGTGATGGGCGTGGTGGCGCGGGGGCGGGCAACCTGCGTTTCGCGCCCCTGAACTCCTGGCCCGACAACGGCAACCTCGACAAGGCCCGCCGCCTTCTGTGGCCGATCAAGCAGAAATACGGCGCGGCGCTTTCCTGGGCCGACCTGATGATCCTGACGGGCAACTGCGCGCTGGAATCCATGGGGCTTGAGACCTTCGGCTTCGCCGGGGGCCGCGTCGACATCTGGGAACCCGAGGAAGACATCTATTGGGGCCCCGAAACCGAATGGCTGGACGATCAGCGCTATTCCGGCGACCGCGAGCTTGAGGGCCACCTCGGGGCCGTGCAGATGGGCCTGATCTACGTCAACCCCGAAGGTCCGAACGGCAACCCCGATCCGCTCGGCTCGGCCCGCGACATCCGCGAGACCTTTGGCCGCATGGCGATGAACGACGAAGAAACCGTGGCCCTGGTGGCCGGCGGTCACACCTTCGGCAAGGGCCATGGCGCCGCGAACCCGGGCGAATACGTCGGCGCCGAGCCCGAAGCCGGCGCGCTGGAGGAACAAGGGCTGGGGTGGAAGAACACCTTTGGCGGCGGCCATGGCGTGCATTCCATCACCAGCGGCCTTGAGGGCGCCTGGACGACCAACCCGATCAAGTGGGACAACAACTATTTCGAGAACCTGTTCGGCTACGACTGGGAACTGACCGAAAGCCCGGCCGGCGCCAAGCAGTGGAAGCCGAAGAACCCCGAGGCACAGGGCACCGTCCCCGACGCCCACGACCCCGAGAAACGCCACGCGCCGGTCATGTTCACCGCCGACCTCGCGCTGCGCGAGGACCCGGAATATGCCAAGATCTCCAAGCGGTTCCACGAAAACCCTGATGAGTTCGCCAAGGCCTTCGCCCGCGCGTGGTACAAGCTGACCCACCGCGATCTTGGCCCCTACGTGCGCAGCCTCGGCCCCCTTGTCCCGCCCCAGCCCGAGTTGTGGCAGGACCCGATCCCCGAGGTCGATCATCCGCTGATCGACGCGGCCGACATCGCGGCACTGAAACAGCGCATCCTTGATACCGGCCATTCCATCGGCGCACTGGTTGCCACTGCCTGGGGGTCGGCGGCGTCCTTCCGGGGCAGCGACATGCGGGGCGGCGCCAACGGGGCGCGCATCCGCCTGTCCCCCGCCAAGGATTGGAAGGTGAACAACCCCGCCGAACTGTCCCGCGTGCTGGAAAGCCTCGAGGGCGTGCAAAGCGCCTTCAACGGCGAGCAGACCGACGGCAAGAAGGTGTCGATGGCCGATCTGATCGTGCTTGGCGGTTGCGCCGCTGTCGAAAAGGCCGCACAGGCCGCGGGCCACGACGTGACGCTGCCCTTCACCCCGGGCCGCATGGATGCCAGCCAGGACCAGACCGACGTGCATTCCTATGGCTTCCTTGAACCCAAGGGCGACGGGTTCCGCAACTATATGCAGGCCGGCATCGAACGCTCGCCCGCCGAAATGCTGGTGGACAAGGCCCACCTGCTGAACCTGACCGCCCCCGAGATGACGGTTCTGGTCGGCGGCCTGCGGGTGCTGAACGCCAACACCGGCCATTCTGATCACGGCGTGTTCACCGATCGGCCCGAAACCCTGACCAACGACTTCTTCGTCAACCTGCTGGACATGGGCACCGTCTGGACGCCGGTGGCCGACACCCGCAACCTTTACGAAGGTCACGACCGCAAGACCGGCGCCCCCCGCTGGACCGGTACGGGCATCGACCTTCTGTTCGGGTCGCATTCGCAACTGCGCGCGATCTCCGAGGTCTATGGCAGCACCGATGGCGAGAAGAAGTTCGTGGGCGATTTCGTGAAGGCCTGGGTCAAGGTGATGAACCTCGACCGCTACGATCTGGCCTGATCGGCCCCTCGCACCAGAACGGCGCCCCGGGAAATCGGGGCGCCGTCTTTCATTGTATGGTCAGGCCTGCGTCATCACGTGGATGCGCCGCCCGATGATGTGATCGCCGATGCGCTGGCTGAACTTGGCCATGTGCGGGGCAACGGCGTGGGCGTCCAGATCGCCCTGGGTTTCCCACTCTTCGATCACCACGATGGTGTCCGGGCCATAGGGCGCGGCCGAGGTTTCGGTATCCACGGTGGGCACATATTTCAGGCAGCCCTTCTCGGCCAGGACGGCGGGCAGGTTGTCGGCAAAGGCGGCCAGGACGGCATCGCGCGTGCCGGGTTTGGTTTCCAGAACGGCGACGACGTGAACGATGGCTGACATGATTTCTACTCCTGCGTTTTCAGGGATCAGCTTAACGATCCTGCCCCACCCTGCAATCGTGTAGGGGGACACTAGCTTCTGGACTAGGCGGAAAATCAAGCATGAAGTGCGTATGGCATTGAAATCGCGCGGAAAGTGGGCGGTTGCTGCCTGGGAGGCACACTGCGAGTGATGGACGGGAATTTGCGCTATTGCATGCGTCCGCGCGGCGGGAGATTGCGAAAGGTTGGCCTGCAAAGCGCAATAGACGGCATTGGCACAGTATCAGGCCAGCCAATGAATACAGGGGTTTGAGTGCTTCTGTGGCACCCTCTGCCACCTGAGATGCGGATGAGATCAGCATGTAGGTCAAAGATTGAACTCTGACCGATGCGTCAGAGTTCAATCAGTCGGTCAGAGTTCCCGCAAGCTATTGAAAAGGCGCGATAGATAGCGCCGTTGACCGCTCGCGGCCAACGGCCAAACACTGACCGTCAAAAAATGGAAATCGGCCGAGTTTCTGACGGTCGCCGGTCGCTCTTACAGCAGCGGACGATTGCTGATCAGCAGTTCGGCGCGAGGATTGCCACGTCCAGTTTTCCCGATCGTGTAGGAGACCGAAAGCTCTGTCAGATCGAAACCGGAAAACGCACTGCGAATCGGCGGCACATCATTGATCGACAGGATGAACTGCCCCTTCAGCGCCGCCAGCTGCTTTGCCAGGCGGTCGAAGTCGGAGCGCTCGAACATGGCTTTGCCATAGTCGCCCTCGCACCCCCAATAGGGCGGATCAAGGTAGAACAGGGTGCCAGGCCGGTCATAACGGTCGATGAATTCCGCATAGTCCAGGCACTCGATGACGACACCGGCCAGACGACTGTGGAGATCTTCCAGCATCGGTTCCAGGGTGGACAGGTTGAAGCGGCCGGGGCGATCCGGAGTTACGCCGAAGTTTCGGCCAGAAACCTTGCCGCCGAATGCGGTCCGCTGCAGGTACAGGAACCGCGCGGCCCGTTCCAGATCGGTCAGCGTTTCAGCTGGGGTTTCGACAAGGCGGTAGAATTCGGCGCGAGTGGTCAGCTGAAACCGCAAGGTATCGAGGAACTGCGGATAATGGCGCTGAAGGATGCGGAAGAGATTGGAAACGTCACGCCCGTAGTCGTTGATCACCTCGGCCTTCGGACGCAATGCACGGCGCAGGAAGATGCCGCCCATACCGACGAAAGGTTCGGCATAGGTGTCGTGCGGCGTTGCGTCGATCAGCGTGCAGATCCGTTTGGCCAGATTGCGTTTGCCGCCCTGCCAGGGAGCGATAGGTCGGATGGGGGCGACGGGATGAGGGGCGATTGTCACGGGTGGGTTCCTTGCTGCTACGAATAGGAACATAGCAGGAACATTTAGTTTTGTCGCACGATTTACGAAAGCGGGTTTGTGGTCAGACCTATCAAATTTCTGGACTAACTCCGGCGGCCATTTCATGATCGAGGCGTCACCCCAAATGGAGAAACTGATGCGTTTTCTATTTGCCATCGCCATGGCTGGTCTTACCCTAAACGTCGCCTCCGCCAAGGCCGACCAAGCATTTGACCGATGTGTCAAAGAGCTCTGTGTGTCGCCGGATCAAGTAGATTGCTGGGTCAAATCGGGGGCCGCGCCTCCGTTGCGGCCCATCCATTCACCGGAGGCAGCGTGCCGAGGAGAGAGCGAGGTCATTTTCAACTAGCACCCCCGATAGCCTCTCGCCCACTTAAAACCCTGCTCACGAGCGCCCTTGCGCCCCACCGTATCGGCGGTCTTAACCTTGATGGCTGTTTGCCCGCCGCGATCTTCAATGCGGATTAAGAGCCTCGGATGTACCTCAAATACGTGAGCAAATACATAGATCTCCCCGTAACGCTTTTCCTCATATAGTTGATCGTCCAATCCCTCTCCGCTGGTACAGACACGTGCTCCACTGAGCGTACGGCGATAGATTGTAAGGTAGTCATCTGTCACTACCTGCTCAGCTTCAAACGGCTGGCGCTGAAACTCATCTTCAGTGACAGTTGCGCACCCGACGAGAAGCCAGACCATCAAGCCTGACCACAGTACTGGTCTTAGATTCTCCGACATCACGGCTCCCTGCAAAAATAGACGACACGCCCGATGACGCGGAGCTGGGCCGCGCGGTCGGGGGCTATGGGCTCGACTGGGTATCGGTCGTTGTCCGACACCAGCTCGATGGTGCCGTCGATCTTGCGGCGCACGCGTTTGACAAGAAGATCATCCTGGACGTTCAGCACGTAGATGCAGCCGTTTTTGACGGAGGTCTGACTGTGATCGATGATGGCGACGGAACGGTCGGGGATTGTCGGCTCCATACTGTCGCCCTTGACCCAGATCGCCGAGCACGCGTCGGGCCTGGCGCCCAGATCACGCAGGAAACTTGTCTCAAAGGAAACGACGCTTGCAACGGCCTCGTTCCCAGGCAAGGCGCCAGGACCAGCGGAGGCGTTGATGTCAAACTGGGGAATCCGGGTCAGACCAGTTTCCAGATCCGATCTCTCAATTTCAAGTTTCGGCAAGCGAGAAGGTTGCTTTAGAGCCTCCGAGGCGATGAGGCCGCTGGCAGATTTCTGCGCCCCGGCAAGCGGAGATATGTGAGAGCCGCCCCTGATCAACCAGTCGATATCGACGCCTGTTAGATCACAGATTTCTGCAATCACAGAAGCGCGAGGCTCGGTCTTATTGGAAACATAGTCGGTCAGGGTCCGCCGCTTGGTGGCGGCCATCGCGTCGGCCAACGCATCAAGACCGCCCAATCTATCGGCAGATTCCCGTATTCTATCGCCGAGAGTTTTCGAAACAATAGGCAGAAAATCACCATTTTAACGCTTTTCTGCTTGATTGGTGGCAGAAAACCGCTATCCCTATAGTTGCGCGCCGTTCAAGAGCGGCGCTGTTTAGCCAATCGAGCCAAAAAGAAGCGGGTGTCCAACCACCCGCTCCCAATCGGAGAGACCCCCCATGTCATCGCACGACCGCGACAAAACCCCCGCCCTGGACTGGGAAGGCATCAAAGCCGCCCTGCATCGCAAAGGTATGACCTTTGGCGAGCTGTCCGTTCGTTCCGGTCTGACCCGCACCGCCTGCGGTAAGGTCAAGAACGCCACCAACTATGCGGCCCAGAAGGCGATTGCCGACTTTCTGGGCTACAAGCCCGAGAGCCTTTGGCCGAGTCGGTATCCCAAGGGTGGTCCCCGGATTCTGGATACCAAGAAATATCCCCCGGTGGACAGGAAAAAGTCTGTCGGCGGATCTGACAGGATCGCCGCGCAATGACCGGTATTCTGTCAGCCCCGCCGCGCCCTTCGGACATGCCTGCGGTCAGCGGTCCTTCCGAGGCCCCGATCCTGCCGACGACTGAGGCCTGCGCCATGATCTGCAAGGCGCAGCTGACGCTGCGCAGCGCTGAAGCAAGTGACGCACAGGTCAGATCAGCCGCCCGATTCCTTATCCTTCGCGGAAACTGGATGGACCGCGATACCGCCACCCGCGTTCTCGAGACGCTGGAGCGCAAGGCGGAGGAGGCTTCGATCGAAACCGAAACCCTGATGGACTGGCCCAACTGTGGGCCGGATGTGCCGATGCGCCGTGGCCTCGGCTGGCTTGCCGGTGTGGTCTTTGTGGTGGCGATCTGGCCGTTGATCTGTCTGTGGCTGGCCACATGGTGGGTGCTTTGATGGGCGAGGACACGATGGTCACGATACCGCTTGCCGACATCACCATCCCCGATGATCGGGCGCGCGTACTTGATCCGGCCTGGGCCGATGGATTGGCCGCGATCATCGCCGAACAGGGGCTGACCAACCCGATCACCGTACGTCAGCGCGACGGCGAGGCCGGCTATTGCCTGGTCACCGGGCTTCACCGCATCGCCGCCGTTCAGCGCAACGGCGCAACCCATATCGCGGCCCGCCTGTCCACCGCCCGGAGCGACGACGAGGCGCGTCTGGAAGAGGTGATGGAGAACCTCGGACGGCACGAGCTGAAGGCGCTGGACCGCTGCCGCCACCTGTTCGAGCTGAAACGGGTATATGAGAAGCTGCATCCGGAGACGAAAGCGGGCGTCGCCGGTGCAAATGCCAAGAATGGTGCTGCAAACGAAATCTTTTCGTTTGCAGAAGACACCGCCAAAGCGATCGGCCTGAACACCCGCACCATTCAGCTTGCCGTCAAGATCTGGAAAGACCTGACGCCCGACAGCCGCAGCCGCCTTGTGGGCAAGGCCCTGGCGAGCAAACAGACCGAACTTAAGCTTCTGTCCGAACAGACCCGCACGACACAAGCCAAGGTTCTGGATCTGATCCTTGCGCCCGAAAGCGGTGTTGAGAACGTGCAAGGGGCGCTCGACACCATCGAGAACGGTCGCCCGACCAATTCGGTCCAACAGAAGGCCGATTCCTTCACGAAATCGCTCACGAGACTGGATCAGATGGTTCTGGACAAGGTGGCCTATGCCAATGCCGACCTTCTGATCACCGCGCTGAAACGCGTCGGGGCACTCTGAGCATGGCCCGTGCCCGGCCTCTTCCCCTTTCCGCCGACGCTGGCTGGGAGCCACCCTCGGTGGCGCTTGGCTATGGCGCCGATGTTGCCGGGCGCGGGCACTTGGATATCCGCATCTCGCGGTTGATCGCCCGAGCGCTGCGGGATGCGAAGGACGGGCACGGGCTGAGCCGGGCCGACGTGGCGCGTGCCATGAGCGCGGACCTCGGACGGACGGTTTCACCGGCCATGTTGGACAAGTTCGCATCGGAAAGCTCGGTCGATCACCGGATCCCGATGGATGCCTTCATCGCCTTGGTCCGGGCCAGTCGTGCTGTCGACCTTCTGGGGTTCATGCCGGGCGAATTCGGTTTCGCCGTGGTGCAGCCGGAACATGCCGACCTGATCGAGGAGCAGCTGCTGGAAGATCAGATCGCCGAGATGAAGGCGCGCCAGAAGCTGCTGGCCAAGCGCAGGAAGGCCCGTCGATGAAGGGGCAGGTATACTTCACCGCGCGTGAGTTGGCCGATCTGGCAAAAAGCCAGAGGCTTGATTGTTTCCCGCAAACCGAAAGCGCCGCGATCCGTTGGATCAAGCGCGAAGGTTGGCGTGACCTACCCTCCAGCCAATGCCGGAAAAGAAGCGGTCGCGGAGGCGGATATAAGTTTCACCGCGATCTCTTTCCCGAAGGTCTTCGCGATGCCCTTGGCGATGTCGCGATCCGCGCGAGCGCCGCAACCGATCTTGCCACGGCCGAAGAAACAGGGCGCGGTGTCGTCAAGAAGCCATCGGTCATGTCATTGGACGCACGCCAAAGGGTGACGATGGAGGCGCGCTCGTCCATTCTGCTGGCCCTGCGTGGCTATCAGGTGGTCCATGGCGAAACCATGGCCGGTGCGGTGCGTGCGTTTGTCCAGGCACAGAAGGAGCATGGTGCCTTCGAAGCGGCGGTCGAGAAACGAGACCAAGGCGAACCACTGACAGCGCAGGAAGCGATCCTGCTGACCCGCGAAACACGTTTGCTTGCTCCACCGCCTGCCGGGTTTGGCCTGTCCCTCGGGATCATGTCACAAGCGAACAATCGACCCAACGGCGGCCACAAGATCGGGCGCAGTACCCTTTACGGCTGGATCAAGGCCGAGAAGACCGGCGGCGTGGTGCATCTGGCACCGTCCAAAACCAAGCAGGAAGACCCGCTTCCGGACGGCTTCAGAGAGTTCCTGGCGTATTACGCTCGCCCGACGAAGCCCTGCGTGACCGAAGCGCTTGAGGACTACAACCAAGCGGCAGAGCCGGCGCACCGGCTGACGCTGCGCCAGGTCCGTCATACCCTGCGCGTCAAGCTGAACGATATCGAGCGGAATGTCGGGCGCGAGGGGCTGCTGACCCTGCGGTCGCGCATGGCGTTCATTCGCCGCGACACGGACAACCTGTTGCCGACCACGATTTACACCGCCGACGGCAAGACGTTTGACGCGGAGGTCGCCGACTGGAAAACGCTGTTGCCGGTCAAGCCCGAGATCACGTCGATCATCGACGTGGCGACCCGAAAATGCGTCGGTTTTGCCTTGTCCCGCAAGGAAAACACCGTCGCGGTGACAGAGGCGTTGCGCAAGGCTTCCACCGACTTTGGAATTCCGGCGATCTTTTATACCGACCGGGGCGCCGGCTATAAGAACAAGACCTTCGATGCCGATGTGAACGGCCTGATGGGCCGCCTGTCGATCACCAAGATGCATGCCCTGCCCTACAATTCGCAGGCCAAGGGCATCGTAGAACGGTTCAACAAGACGGTCTGGAACAAGCTGGCCCGCAGCCTTCCGTCCTACCTCGGCGAGGGGATGGACAAGGAGGCCAAGCAGGCATTTCACAAGAGCACCAGGGCCGACATCAAGGAATTCGGCGCCAGCCACCGGCTAATGTCCTGGGAGGAGTTTTACGACCTCTGCGCCCAAGCCGTTACCGCGTACAACGCCGCGCCCCATCGGGGCTTACCCCGGTTTCAGGACCCCGAGACCGGTCGGATGCGCCATCTGTCGCCCGATGAGGCCTGGGCGCAGCATGTCGCTGACGGTTTTGAGCCCGTCGGGGTTGATGAGGGCACCGGTGACGATCTGTTCCGGCCTTATGAATTCCGAGTCGCGAAGCGCGCCGAGGTCCAGTGGAACAACAACACCTATTTCCACCCCGCCCTTGAGGCCTATCACGGCGAGCGGGTCATGGTTGGCTACGATCACGCAGATGCCGATCGGGTCTGGGTGCGCGAAGTTGACATGAAGCGCGGCCAGCCCGGCCCCCTGATCTGTGTCGCGACCTTTGGCGGAAACCGCCGGGCCTATGTGGCCGTGTCGGCCCAGAAGGCCGCCGAGGATCGGCGCATGAAGGGCCGGCTGGCGCGGCTGGGCAAGAAGGCACGCGATGTCGAGGCCGAACAGTCAACCGCCCATCAGATCAACCATTCACCAACTGTCCCGCTGGATCCGGTTGGGCCGGGTCACGCGCCAGAGGTTGTCGATCTTCACGTGGTCAACGACCGCGCCGGTCCGACGGCACCCCGCCGTTCGCGGCGTCAGACCTTTGCCACGGACGAGGACCTTGCAGAATGGGCGCTTGCCCATCCCGACGAGGTCAAGCCGCGGCAGGCGGAGCTGTTGAGAGAATGTTTGCGCAGCGACAGCGCAAGAACGGTGTTCCGAATGTCAGGCATCGATGTGGAAGCGTTGCGAGCGCTTCTGAGAACCATCGCCGCCTGACATCGAACGAAACGAGAGGAGAGCATAACATGCGAAATGCATTTGTCGAGACAAGCAACTACCGCCGGTTTCTGGCCGGTCTGGAAACGATCAAGGGCCGCGGCGCTGGTGAGGCCTGCCTGATGGTGCTGGACGGCGCTCCGGGCCTGGGCAAGACCACCACCCTGTCGCGCTGGGTGGCCCAGACAGGCAGCGTCTATATCCGTGCCCTTCAAGGTTGGGATGACCAGTGGATGATCACCGATCTTCTGGCCGAGATGTCGATCCGAGCGCCACGCCTCAAACGCGAGCGCTATCAGAAGCTGGTGGCCGCCTTCGGCGAGCGTCAGATGCAGAACCAGGTGTCGGGGCGCAGCTTTGGCATCGTGGTCGACGAATGCGACCTGATTTCCGGCCGCCGCGAGGTGATCGAAACCCTGCGCGGCATATCCGACAGCCTCGAGGTGCCGATCATCCTGGTTGGCATGGGCAACCTGCGCGACAACCTGCGCCGGTTCCCGCAGGTTGAAAGCCGGGTGTCGTCAAAAATTCAGTTCACCCCGGCAACGAGGGAAGACACCGCTGCACTGATCAACGGGTTGAGCGAGGTGCCGGTGGCCCCTGACCTGACCGAATATGTCTGGCGCATGTCACGCGGCTACAATCGGGAAATCCTTGAAGCCATCGGACGGATCGAGCGGTTCGGGCGGCGCGTCGATCCGGGGGACGGCGGGATCACGATGTATGACATGGCCGGTCAGGTTCTGATGAACGACCGCAATACCGGAAGCCCGATCATGATGCCGGAGGGCGCGTGATGCCCGAGCTTAGCAAGCCAGGCGAGGTGGCCAATGCAATCCTCGAAATCCTGTCGGATGGGGACCTGCACACACTTTCGGATGTCGCGGCCACGAGCGGCCGTTCTCACGGCAACATCTCTGACGCGGTGGGCAAGCTGGTGGCCAGGGGCCTCGTCGAGATCCCCAGACGTGGTGCCTACCAACTGACCGAGGCAGGTTTCGATGCGCTGGCGTCGGGCGTGACAATCACATCCGGCCCTGACGTTCTGGCTGGCCCACGCAAGGCTCCCCGCGACACGTTCCGCCAGCGGTGCTGGGCTGCGATGCACGTCCGTCAGATTTTCACACTTGGCGACCTCATGGCTGATGCGGATCGGGGGGCAAGCGCAAGCCGGTCCAACCTGGCCAAATACATGCGCGCGCTGATCGCAGCAGAATATGTGGCCGAGATGGCGGAACGGCAGCCAGGCACGAAGAACGGATCGAATGGGTTCAAACGGTATCGCCTCCTCAAGCGCACCGGCCCGATCGCGCCGGTCTTCAGCGAGGAACACAGCCAGCTTCAGGACCCCAACGTGGGAAAGGCCGTGCCATGCAAAGCCTGACCTCACTGGAGTTGCAGGATCCGGAGTGGCTCACCCTGCTGAAGACCGAAGTGGCATCGGGACGGACCATTACCGAGGTTGCCGCCGAGGTCGGCCTGTCGAGGCCCGCGCTTTCGACACTCGTATCGGGCAAGTATCCAGCGCGTCTGGACAAAATCGAGCGCAAATTCGCGGCGATCATCCTGGCCAAGTACAAGGCCCAGGTATTCTGCCCGCACGTTCAGGCCGGCATTCCCGGCGAATTGTGCCGCACCCACGCCAACACCCCGATGACCACCAGTCGGCCCGAAAAGCTGCGCCAATGGCTGGCCTGCCGCGACTGCCCGCAAAACCCCAACATCGACACTGAAAACACGAACAGGAGACCCAAATGACCGATACGCCCCAAACCGCGGAACTGTGGGAAAACAGCCAGGGCCACCTGGTCCCCATCGACCGGGTCAAGCCGGAGGACAAACTGAAAGACGACGTTGTGCGCCGTCTCGTTTCTGGTGCCGAAGCACTGCAGGGCGCCATGGCTGCCTTCAAGACCACGGTATTTGAAGAGACGTTGGCCACCAAGCAGCTCATCCTCGAGAAATATGGCGTCAACCTGGGCGGCTCCGGCGGCAACATGAGCCTCAAGAGCTATGACGGAAAGCTTGAGGTCCGGATCGCCGTCAACAAGACGATGGATTTCGGGCCGGAGATCGATGCAGCCAAGCGGCTGATCGACGAATGCATCGCCAGCTGGACAAGGGGCAGCAACGACAACACCCGGGCCCTGATCAACCACGCCTTCCAGGTGGACAAGAAGGGCGCGCTCGATACCGGACGTATCCTCGGCCTTCAGAAGCTCGACATGAAAGACGACGAGGGCAAGCCCGATCCGAAGTGGGCCAGGGCAATGGAAGCGATCCACGACGCCGTCAGGATCAACGGCAGCGCCACCTATGTGCGGTTCTACCGGAAGGATGAACGCACCGGTGACATGAAGGCGGTGTCTCTCGACATCGCCAAGCTGTGATGGCTGTCATGGGCATCCCGTTTCACACCCAGACTGGCACGATTGACCTCTCCGAGTTGGAGCCACGCGATTTCCGCCCCTTCGCAATTGCCGACACCCTGGCCAAGATCAACCGGTTCAACGGAAGGACCTGTGGCCCCTGGTCGGTGGCATCCCATTCCGTGCTGGTTTCGCAGCTTTGCCCGCCTGCGCAGAAGGCCAATGGGCTTTTGCATGACGCGCATGAGTTCATCATCGGCGATCTCACATCACCCGCCGTAGCGTTTCTGCGCAGAGATCTGACCCCTTTGGACTCCCTGGCCGTAGACTATGCCATCAGCCAGGCAAAAGGTCGTCTCGACGTTCTGATCGGCGAAGCCTGGGGCGTCGATGGGCCGTTCATGACGCCCGAGGTCAGGAAAGCCGACCAGGCCGCCCTTCAAGCCGAGATGTTCTTTCACTTTGGGGAAAAGCCCGAGTGCATCGATGCCGAGAGTGCGGAACTCTGTGACCGCGCCATTGCAATGATGCGTGAAACCGAAGCTCAGCCAGCCTGGTGGTCAGCCCGTGACGCATGGCTGGCGCAAGCCGAGGCGCTCGCCGCCCGGGGCCAGTTCCGCCTTCCCACCTGAAACCACCCCGCAGCCGGGCATACCGCCCGGCGCCAATCGCTCTGGAGGATCCAATGAGCAACACGACGAAAACCGAGATCATCGCAGCCATTGCAGAAGAACACGGCATTCCGAAGGTCAAGATCGGTGCCGTGATCGACAGCTTCATCGACCACATCCTTTCGTCCGCCGACGCGGGCAATCGCGTCACGCTGGCAGGCTTCGGGCGCTTCGAGATGCGCACCCGGGCCGCCCGGACCGGTCGCAACCCCGCGACCGGTGAATCGATCCAGATCGCCGAAAGCCGCGCCCTGGTCTTCAAGGCGAGCAAGCCCGTCAAGAAACCCTGATCCTTGACGCGAAACCGCCCCTTCCGGGGCGGTCGACCGGGTGTTGTGGTCCGGTCCTGATGAGCAGCATGAGGAGAGTGCGATGAACGAAGGCTTCGATCAACGCCAGCGCCGCGATGAATTCGCGACGGTCATGACGCCGAACGGCGCCATTGTCAGCGCCCGTGTCATCCACCGCGCCGCGGATGGAGAACTGACCGTCAGTTTTCAGGGCATGTTTCCGTTCAAGACCCGCCCCCTGTCGATCGAGCAGATTTCGATGATCGAAGCGGCAGCCACATGACCCTGTTTCGGAAAGATATGGACGACACCATGCTTCAGCTCGAAGCCGATCTGAGTGCCCACGTCTCAATCGCCATGCGTGACGTTTCCGCGCTCACTCTTCTGGCCGTTCTTTCGAAGGTTGCCGGACGGCTGACCGTCAAGGCGCAGCACCAGGGATGTTCATCCGACCAGATCAACGAGGTCATGGACCAAAACCGTGCAGCCGGTGCCCGTGTCGCCATTGCGATGGCGACGGCCCGCCACAACGTCAAATTCCTGCGATCCACCCCAACTAAGGAGAAGGCGAAATGAACGATATCCTGATTTCAGAAAGCGGCGACGGTGATGTATTCGTTGACCGAATTGTCCGCAATCGGCTGGGGTCGTTTCGCGATCGTGCCCACGCGGAACTGTTTGCGGATGCGCTCAAGACAAGCCAGGCCGATCAAGCCGGTGAACTGACCGTGCAAGCCGCCGCCCTGGAAAAAGCCGCGCAAAAGCCAAGCGATCCCAAGCCCCAACCGGCGGCCCCGAAACCCCGGCAGCCCGCACCCGAAACGACCGAACCTGAACCGATACTGGAGGAGGCAAGCGCGGAGCCGGTTGGTGCCGAGGGCGCGTCAACCTCGCGATGCACACCCATTCAGGAGGCATTCCGCCGCATTGGAAACGGTGAGAAAATCGGCGTTGTCGCTGATGACCTGGGATTTTCCATGGGCGTGCTTCGGGGAAAATGGGCGCATCACTGCAGAACCGTTCAGGCCGATGCGGGCGGCGCGCAGGATGAATGCGTCATCTGCGCCAAGCCGTTCACACCGTCGGATTCCAGCCCCGACAAATGCGCAAGGTGCGCCCGTGGCTAGGTTCGCGGAGGCCAACATGATGGAACGCCGGGCGATCCTTGAAGATGCTCTCGCAGATGCGCTGAAATGCGTTGGCGACATCGAGCACAACGACGAAAAAGACCGGTGCCTGTCGATCCCCTGCGGCACCCATCCGCAAACCTGGGATTTGCATCCCCTCTACCAGATTGCCTGTGCGCTGGAGCGCGAGTTGCAATGAACCACAATGCCATCATCAATATCGCCAAGGCCCAGTTGGGCCTTGAAGAGGACGACTATCGCGCAGTGCTGACGCGGGTGACCGGCAAGGCATCCTTGAAGCTGATGAGCAGCCGCGACAAGGGTGCCGTCATCGACGAGCTGAAGCGTCTCGGGTTCAAGAGCGGCAAGAGCAAGGCCCATCCAGTCGCGCCCCGCAGCGATCTGCGTCTCGTCCATGTCCTCTGGCGACTGCTTGGCGAAGCCGGAGTTCTGACGAAGCCCGGCCGAGCAGGGCTGAACGCTTTCCTTCGGGTACGGTTCGCGGATCATTGGCAAAGCGTCCCCATGGATATCGACAGCATGCGCGATCCCGACCAGATCGATGCTGTGATCCAGGCACTGAAGCAGTGGTGCAAGCGTGAGGGTATCGCGCTTGATCCGCAAAAGCTGGCTGGAAAGCGATGACCGGCTGGCCCTTCGCTCCCCTGACGCCGTTCAAATACGGCGCCATCCTGGCCGACCCGCCCTGGGCCTATGTCATGCGGTCGGAGAAGGGCCATGCCAAAAGCCCCGAAGCCCAATACAGCACTATGGACATCGAAGCGATCAAGTCCCTGCCGGTTGCGCAACTGGCAGGGCCGAGTTGCTATCTGTTCCTTTGGTCTACCTGGCCACACCTGCCCCAGGCGTTCGAGGTCATGAGCGCTTGGGGGTTCGCTTATGTGACCGGCGGGAGCTGGCTGAAGCGGACAAAAACATGGAAGATCAACATGGGGACAGGATATGTCCTTCGGTCTGCCACCGAACCATTCCTCGTCGGAAAGATCGGCACCCCCCAGATATCATCGCGCAGTGAACGCAACATCATCCTCGCGCCAGAGCAGGTCGCTGACAGTATCGAAAGCCAGCGCCGGGAACACTCCCGGAAACCCGAAGAGATGCGCCGGATGATTGAACGCCTTCTGCCGCGTCAGTTCTGCTGCGAACTCTTCGCGCGGGAAGCCTGGAGCGGCAACGACGTCTGGGGCAACGAAACCAATCGGTTCGTTTCAGAGGAGGAGCGTCATGGGTGACCAACCGCCCCGCAATCTGCCCGTCCGCGTTGACGATCTGCCAGCCTCGATGATCGATGTTGCCGAGGTGTTCGGCGTTCCCGTGGCGCTGAAACTGATGGCGCATTTCGGGGGCCGCGACATGCGGTTTCCACTTGAGCCGAATGACGATCACCCAATCCTGTCTGTTCTTGGGGACAAGATCGGACGGGAGTTGTGCTTCTTCCTTTCAAAACAGGATATCTACATTCCCCACGGCAGAACGACCAACGCCAAGCCCGAGGTCGACGCTTTGGCGCGGCGCGGCTTGACGAGAACTGAAATCGCGCGGCGGCTGGGCATCTCCGAACGCCATGTTCGCCGTCTCGCCCGACGCGGTGGCGTCGATGACCGCCGTCAGCTCAGGTTGTTCGAGGATGAGCCACCGCGGGATTGACCGGACCTATGTCCGGGTCGGTTCGGTTGGTAGACGGGGCAAGAGTGGTCGGGACCACACCCTGACCCGAGGTTCCCATGCCCCCGACTTTTCAGAAACCGAAGCGACGCGTCAATTGCGTTTTCATCCACTGTTCGGCCTCCGACAATCCCGAGCACGACAGCGCCGCAACCATGGATCGCTGGCACCGTGAACGCGGCTGGTCCGGCATCGGCTACCACTACTTCATCCGCAAGGACGGGACGATCGAGGCGGGCCGGGATATCGAGAAAGTTCCCGCCGCACAGCGCGGCAACAACGTCGGCAGCATTGCGATCTGTCTTCACGGTCTGGACGCTGAAAAATTCTCCCAGGAACAGTTCGATGCCCTGAGCAGCCTCTGCGATCAGATCAACCGCGCCTACCGCGCTCAGGTGACCTTTCACGGACACTGCGAGGTGTCGAACAAGACCTGTCCGGTCTTCGACTATGTCGGGGTTCTCGGCCTGATCGACGGGCGGATGGCAATCACCGTCGCGGAAGGTGCACTGCAGGATCGCTATGCCGCCCCTGACAAGACGCCTGTGGCGCCGGGTTCACTGACCAACATGCGGCTGCGTGCGGGTGACCGGGGGGCGGACGTCGAAATGCTCCAGCGCGAGTTGATGAGCCTGGGATATCGGCCCGGAAAGCTTGACGGAATTTTCGGCTCTCTAACACGCGCGGCCGTCCTGGCATTTCAGGCAGACAATGACCTCGCGACAGATGGTATCGTTGGTCCGGTCACGCTTGAGGCATTCGATTTTGCCTCAAAACGCCAGGTAGCCCCGGAGCGGGCCAAGGCCTCTCTGCTTACGCTGGCCACCAGCGGAAGCCGGATTGCCCGCGGCTCCCTGGCGAACGGAATTGCGGGGCTGGCGCTGAGCGGGGGTGGCGTGATCGCCCTGGTGCAGGAATTGACCGGCGCCGTTGATGACGTCAACGGTATCGTCGGCCCATTGCAGGGTGTGCTGAGTGAGCACGGCCCAGTTGTCGGGGGCGCTGTTATCGCAATCGGACTGTTCATCGCCTGGCAATCGGCACGCACCGGCAAGGCCCGTCTTGAAGATCACCGCAACGCAAAGACGCTTTGATCGGATGGGCACGAGCCAGGCATGTTCCAGTTCAATCACCATTGGCCCGATCGCCATCGCCCATACCGGGCGGTGGCCGCCTGCGTTTCCCGTCGCAAGAGGATGGCACGATGACCTCTGACGAAAAGCGCCGCAAGGCCCGAGCGGACTATGTCTATCGACGCATGAACGGCGCGACCATCGCGATGGCTTACGGCATTCATCCATCAACCTTTGCGCGTTGGAAAAAGGCCGCCCTGGCCGATGGCGACAATTGGGATACCGCGCGGTCGGCATCGATAATTGCCGGCCAGGGCATCGAAACCGTCGTTTCTTCCGTCGTCGAAGACTTCATGATGATGGCCCAGAATCTGCTGGAAGACATCAAGAATGGTGAGATCGAGGTCGAACTGAAGGTCAAACACCTCGTGTCGCTGGCCGATGCCATGACGAAGATGACCTCTGCAGCCGGAAAGTTGGCTCCGAAAATCTCCGAGTTGGGCGTGGCCCAGGACGTGATGCACGAACTGCTGTCTTTTGTGCAGGAGAATTTCCCCCAGCACGCCCCGGCGATTTCGGAGATGATCGAACCATTCGCCGAGCGTCTTACGAAAATCTACGCTTCATGAGCCGCAAGCCCAAGCTCAAGGCGAGCCTGTCGCCAAAGGAGTTCCGTGAGAAGCTCACGGCGCTCGCTGACAGTTTCGCGCAGTGGATTGACCTGTCGGTTTCAGCATTTCCCGCTGACCCCAATGCCAGGCGCGAGCGACTTGCCCGGGTCCGCGATCCGGAAGCAGGGTTCCGGTACTTCATGGAGACCTACCTGCCGCATTATGTGAAGGGCGAACACAGCCTGTTCCACCAGCACATTTTCTCACGTGTCCCCAACATCCTCGGCTCTGAAAAAGGTGTCCGCGATCTCTTCATCGCGCCGCGCGGATCGTCAAAATCGACGCATCTCTCGCTGGGCTTCGCGCTCTATTGCATCGTGCTGGGCAAGAAGCGCTATATTCTCGAAGTCTGTGACGTCTATTCCCAAGCCGCGCTTCTGATCGAGGCGATCAAGGCCGAGCTGACCTCGAACGTGCGCCTGCGTTTCGATTTTGACCAGGTCTGCGGTGAAGGCCGGATCTGGCGTGAAGGCGAGATCGTGACCCGCAACAACATCCGTATCGAAGGTCTTGGCGCCGGGCAGAAAATCCGGGGCCGCCGCCATGGCCCCTATCGCCCAGATCTGATGTTTTTCGACGATCTGGAGAACGACGAGGCCGTCGTATCACCCGAACAACGCGCAAAGCTGGAGAAATGGATTGCCCGTGCCGCACTGAAGGTGGGGCCGCCCGATGGATCGATGGACGTGATCTGGGTAGGCACCGTGCTGCACTACGATGCTGTCCTGGTGCGCGCGGCAAAATCTCCTGTCTGGGCTGTGACCGAGTTTCAGGCCATCGTGAAATGGCCCGATCGAATGGATCTCTGGGACCGCTTCGAGGAAATCTATCAGAACGATGGCGAAGAAGCCGCACGCACCTTCTATGTCGACAACTTGGCCGAAATGAACGCTGGCGCCGTGGTCAACTGGCCCTCGGTGCAGCCCTTGATCTTCCTGATGTTCGAGCGGGCGGCATCCCATGACGCCTTCGCCAGCGAGTACCAGAACAAGCCGATCTCCGACGGGAACCCGTTTTCCAAACTGATCTACTGGAACCTGCGGATACCGGAGCTGATCATGTTCGGCGCGATCGATCCGTCGCTTGGCAAGGCGAGCAAGGGGCGAGACCCTTCGGCAATTCTGATTGGCGGGTTCGATCGGATGACGGGCAAGATGGACATCATCGAGGCCTCGATCCGGCGCCGGCTTCCTGACATCATTGTCTCGGACACCATTGCATTGCAGAGGGAGTACCGCGCGTTGCTGTGGTTCGTGGAGTCGGTGCAGTTTCAGGAATTCCTGCGCACAACACTGATGAGCGAGGCGGCGAAGCAGGGTATCGGGATATCGGCTGTGCCTATCGTTCCCCATGCGGACAAGCATCTGCGCATCGAACGGCTGCAGCCGCCGGTTGCCGCCGGACTAATCCGCTTCAACGCTGCACACCAGACGCTGATCGATCAACTGCAGCAATGGCCGAATGCCGCGCATGATGACGGACCGGACTGTCTCGACATGCTCTGGCAGAACGCCCTGCACTATTCAGGCGGCCTGGCGGGCCAGAGCGGGGGAATTCAGGCCGGCCGTTCCGGCGGAACCGAACGACTGGGAGACTACAGGCTATGAAGATCAAGGCCGAAAAGGTGAAGAAAGGCCGCAAGAACCTGCCGAAGGGATCCGACGTGCTGATCGCGCACGCACGCAACGATATCACGATCCCCTTCTTCGGCACGGTGCTGCAGCATCAGGACGATACGCTGATCCAGCGGGGCGGCGGCAAAGGGCTGAAGCTCTACGACGAAATCGAGCGCGACACCCACGCCTTCGCCATGCTGCAGAAGCGCAAGAAGACGCTGGTCGCGCGGGAGTGGGAAGTCGTTCCGGCATCGGACGCCGATATCGATGCCGAGGCCGCCGAGATCGTTCGCGAGTGCTTGGAAGCACTTCCCTTCGATCGCATCTGCGAAGATCTTCTGGACGCGACGTTGAAGGGCTATGCAATCAGCGAGATCATTTGGGGTCGCGATGGCGGGCGGATCAGGCCAGTAGATGTCGTGTCCCACGATCAGCGCCGTTTCACCTTTGGGTTGGACTGGCGACCGCGTCTTCTGACGCTTAACAACCTGTTGGCTGGCGAGGAACTTCCGGACCGCAAGTTCATCGTTCATCGCTACGGTGTGAAGGGCAACAACCCTTTTGGCCTGGGATTGGGCACACGGCTGTTCTGGCCCGTCTTCTTCAAGCGCGAAGGGGTCGCCTTCTGGCTGCACTTCCTAGAGAAATACGCCGGACCAACCGCTGTCGCAAAAACACCCTACGGTCAGGGCACGGACGAACAACGCCGGATGCTCAACACGCTCGATCAGATCCGAACATCATCGTCGATCGTCGTACCGATCGGCACTGATCTGGATTTTCTGGAAGCGGCGCGATCGGGCAGCGTGACATACCAGGATTTCCTCGCTTACTGGGACAAACAGATCTCGATCTGCGTGAACGGTGAGACCCTGACCACGGATATCGGCAGCAACGGTTCCCGGGCGGCCTCGGAAACACATGCCGACATGCTGGCCAACCTTGTGGACAGCGACGGCGATCTGTTGTCGGACAGCCTGCGTGAACAGCTGCTGACCTGGATCGTCGAATACAATGTCCCTGGTGCCGGAATCCCTAAGGTCTGGCGCACCCGCGCCCAAAATGAGACCGAGAACGCCAAGAGCCGCGAGGCCAAAGCCAATGCTGCCATCGCCTCCGACAGGGCTCTGATGCAGATCGTTGCGACCGCCGCCCGGATTGAAGCCGACGACGATGCCCGTGAATACATCACAAGTTTCGACCTGACCGACGGGCTTTCCGACGAGGCCATCGATCGACTGGTGACGAACCGCGCCCTCATCGGCGCGGCCCGGCAGCCGGACCAGGCGCCAGAGCAAACCACGAGGTTCGCATTGGACCAAGACCCGCTCAAAAAAAAGTCTTGAATCACGTCTGTTTCGCCGATGAGAACGGGCCGGTTGCAAGGATCACCGAGCAGCTGCTGGCCGAGAGCCGCCCGCTTTTCGAACGGCGGCTAAGGGCCGTTCGACTGGCTGTCGCCGAAAGCGATCCGATGCAGGCCATGCGCAACCTCGTGGAATTGGCGGCGCGATGGGCGCCGGACGCCCAGGCCCGAGTGATCGGCCAAGCCCTGGAGCTTGCGGCATGGCACGGGCGCGAGGCCGTGTTTCTGGACATCGACGGGCCGGCGTTTGCAAGCGAGGTCTCCAGCCAACCATTTCTGGAACAGATCGATTTCATGCGTCAGAAGCGCACTGCGCCCAGCAAGAGCTGGACCGACACGCTGAAAGGCGACCATGACCGAAAGTTTGTCGTTGCCGGCGCAACCGACATTGCTCTGGTCGAGGACTTCCAGAACGCCGTCGCCCGAGCCGTCGACACTTGGGACGAAAAGCAGTTTGCAAGAGATTTCGACGCCATCGTCGAGAGGCACGGCTGGTCTTACAACGGCGGGCGCGAATGGCGGATAAGGACGATCTTCGCAACCAACATCCGCACCAGCTTCATGGCCGGGCGCCTTCATCAAATGCGCGATCCGGATGTGGTAAAGGGACGCCCGTATTGGCAGTACCGCCATGGAGACGCCGGTACGCCGCGCAATCCCCGCCCACACCATCTAGCCTGGGACAAGTTGATCCTGATGCACGACGATCCGTGGTGGGATACACATTTCCCCCCGAACGACTGGTTGTGCAGCTGTGGTGTCAGAACGCTTTCGCGCGGCGATCTTCGGCGCCTTGGCAAGGACGGCCCCGACCGGGCGCCCGACATTGTCATGGAGCCGATCTTCGACAAGGCCACCGGGAAGCCGGGGGATAAGCCGAAGGGCATCGGTTATGGCTGGGACTATCAGGTCGGCAACCAGTGGGAGCGTGGCCTGGTGCCGTCGCGGCTGATTGATGAGGCGGGTGGGGAAAGCCTGACCAACCCCCGCCATGTCGTGGAAATCGACACCCCCGAGCCCTTGGCCGATCTCGTTTCTGCCGCGCGGCCGTACAAGGCAGCTCCCCTTGAAGTGGGATTGAGCGACGAGGATTACGTGCGCGCGTTCCTCGACCCATTCGGGGCAAGTTTGGAAGGGGCCGTTCTCTATGAAGACATCGCAGGAGACCGGATCCCGATCTCGGCGGATCTGTTCCGGGATCGCGCTGGCAACTGGAAAATCGGCAAGCGCAACCGGGCCACCCTGACGCCGCTGATGGCCGAAACACTCATGGATCCGGATGAAATCTGGGTTGGCGTTTCACGCGCTATTGATCCGGTGGACGGCGTCAGCGAAGACCAGGTCATCGACCGAAGGTATATCCGGGTCGATCCGGTGTCTGGAATCGTCGTGGTTTTCCAGATCGGTCGCAGATGGTGGGAGGCAATCACTGCCTATCAGCCCACCACGAAGAAGGGTGAACCTGACTTGCGCTTGCTCGACCGGAGGCGTGGCGGAAAGCTGCGATGGAAAAGGCCGAAAACGTAAAAGGCCGGGGTGATCCGGCCTTCGTGCCAGGGAGCTACCAGGACCATCACCGGTCTTCGCGTGCCTGACACTGACAATATGCTATTGTGACGAAGGAAATGCAAGATGAGCGGAATCAGCGTCGAGATCCAGGTCAGCACCGAAGAGGTCAGCGCGCGGCTGAAAAGGATGGTCGAGCAGATGGACCGCCCCATCGGCTTCTATCGTCAAGTCGGCGAGCACATGCTGAACTCCACACGCGACAATTTTTCGGCGGAATCCTCGCCCCAAGACGTGCCCTGGGCACAATTGAAACCTTCGACCATCCGGGCACGCGAGAAGAAGCGGCAGACGCCGATCAGGAAGTTGCAGGTGACGAAGAACACAGGGTTGATGGCGTCGATCAATGTGCGCCCCACCGATACTGAAGTTCGGATTGGTTCGCCGAAGGAATACGCAGCGATCCACCAGCTCGGGGGCACCATCCAGAAAGCCGCGCGCAAGCACAGCTGGATCAAGGGCGGTGAGAAGAACGTCTCGATCCCGGCGCATCAGATCACGATCCCCGCACGTCCCTATCTGGGTGTCTCGGAGGAGGACGAAAGGATCATTATCGAGATCGCCGATGAGTGGCTGAACGAAGAATAGTCGGGCGGCCCGTTTTTGCCCTGTGAGCGCCTCTGAAGCGCCGCCGGGCACATCGCCCCCTGAAAACCGCCAGAGCCCCGTTAAACCACCGTTAGGAATGCTCTCAGGCCCAACCTCGCGCCCAGGGTGGTGGCGCTGACCCCAAACCGGCCACCCTAACGTGGGGATCAGCCTGATCGCGACCCGGACCTGTGTCCGGGGCAAGTGCCCGTTCCTTGTCCGGCAAGGTCCATCCAACGCACCAGCCTGGATGACTCAATGCCCGACCAGATCGCCGCCACTGCCCGCATCGAAGTATTTCGCCCCGGCACCTTTACACCCATGGGCGGCGGCAATCTGACATATTCGGCGGCCGACCTGGCCGCAGTGGCCGACGCCTACGACTTTGAAACCGCGCCCGCCCCTGTGGTGGTCGGTCACCCGACCACGGACGCGCCGGCTTACGGCTGGATCACTGGTTTCGACTACGACGCTTCGGCCGGTCGGCTCTACGCAACGTTGGGCGAACTCGATGCGGCATTCTCGCAGGCGGTGAAGGCCGGGCGATACAAGAAGGTCAGCATGTCGTTCTTTGGCCCGGATCAGCCGGCCAACCCGGTGCCCGGCACCTGGTATCCGAAGCACGTCGGCTTTCTCGGCGGGGCCGCCCCGGCGGTGGCGGGCCTGAAAAACGTCAAGTTCTCGATCCCGAACGCCGAAGCCGTCACTTTCACGGCCAACTTCGGCGAGACCGGCTTTCGTGAAACGGCGACCCTGCTGCGCGGCCTGCGCGACTTCATCATCGAAAAATTCGGCATCGAAGACGCAGACAGAGCCCTGCCGACCTATGCGATCGAATGGCTCGACGACATGGACATCGACGCCGATCGCCCCCGCTTCACAGCACCCGAACCCGAACCGAAAAAGGACCCTGTCGTGACCAACACGCCCAATTCCGACTTCGCTGCCCGCGAAGCCGATCTCAATGCGCGCGCCGCCGAACTGGACGCCCGCGACCAGCGGCAGCGCCATGCCGACAACCTCTCGTTTGCAGACCAGCTGGTCGAGGATGGCCGTCTCCTGGCCGTCTCGCGCGACCAGATCGTGTCGATCCTCGACGCGTTGCCCAGTGAGGCCAGCGTTTCCTTTGCCGAGAATGCCGAAAAGCTGACGCCGGCGGCCGCCTTGCGCAAGGTGCTCTCCGAACAACCCAAATCGGTCGCCTTCGGACGCCAGGACCTTGGCGATCTACCGGGCCAAGGCGCGCAGGTCCAGTTCGCTGCCGACGGCAAGCAGGTCGATGCCGAGCAGCTCGAAATCCACTCCAAAGCGGTGGCCTACCAAGCCCAACATCCTGGCACCGAGTATCTCGCCGCCGTTCGCGCCGTTTCCTGAAAGGACAGCATCTCATGCTCATGACCCTCCGGCCCGTACTCACCTACACCATCAAGGCCGCCAGCGTGTTCGCCGCTGGCGACCTGATCAGCCCCGCCGGCGGCAAGATCACCGCCGACGATCAGCCCGTCCTTGGTGTCGCCATGAACCCGGCGACCGAAGTCGGCCAGGATATCGCCATCATGCTGATCGGCACGGTCCGCCTGAAGGCAACCGGCGCTGTGACCGTTGGCGCCAAGCTGGTTTCGTCCTCCGGCGGCGGTGTCGAGGTGGCCGGTGGCACACCTTCGAATGTCTTCGCCACCGCCCTGACCGCCGCTGCCGACGGCGGCTTCACCGAAATCCTCATCCGTTAAGGAAACCGCCCGATGAACCAACCTCTCAACAACCGCACGGCCGGGGTGATCGACCCGATCCTGTCGACCCACGCGCGCGGCTATCGCAACGGCGAACTGATCTCCGACGCCCTGTTCCCCCGGGTGCCAATCCCCAACCGCTCTATGCGGGTCATTGCCTTCGGCAAGGAATCGTTCCGGCTGGTGAATACCCGTCGCGCCCCGGGCGCCGACATGGCCGTGCTGCAATACGGCTATGCCTCGGATCCGGTGTCGCTCAACCAGGAGGCCTTGGCGGCGCTTGTTCCCGTCGAGCACCAAGAAGAGGCAGCGTCGATCCCGGGCATCGATCTCAGTTCGAATGCCATCAACATGGTGATGGACGTGATCGATCTTGGCCTCGAGGTCGAATGTGCCAATCTGGCACGCAACGCCGCAAGCTATGACAGCAACCACAAGCTGGTGCTGACTGGCACGGATCGCTGGACTGACGACACCAGCGATCCGCAGTCCGACATGGACGCCGCCCGCGAAGCGATCCGCAGCTATATCGGGCGATATCCCAACACGCTGGAATTGGGTGCAACGGCATTCAACGCGCTGTGCCGGCATCCCAAGATCCGCGAGCAGTTCAAGTATACCTCGTCCGACTCGATCACCGAGGCGATGCTCGCGCGGTATTTCAAGGTCGACAAGGTCGTTGTCGGCAAGGCCGTCTATCTGCCCGATACCGCTGGCGACGATGATGCCGCAACCGATGTCTGGGGCAACGACGCGATCCTGGCCTATGTGCCGACGGCGGGCGAAAACTACATGCGACCGGCCTATGGCTATACCTATGAGCTCATGGGCTATCCCCAGGTCGAGAAGGGCGAATACCAGACCCTGCGCCGCTCCTGGGTGCATCCGATGACGGTGGAGCGCCGCCCCTACATCACCGGAATCGTGGGCGGTTTCCTCTTTCAGAACGCGGGGGCAGCGTGATGGAGCGTCCCGAAATGAACGGTCCGGTCCAGGTAATCCTCACCGGCCCTGCCAAGATCGCAGGGCGGCGCGAGAGCGTCGGCGCGATTGTCACCGTCAGCTATGACCAGGCGCTGGAACTGGGCGCCGCTGACGCCGTTTCGATGATCGACGGCGCTCCGGTCATCCACGAGGGCGATGACGCGTTCCATGCTGCCGTCGCAGCCCGCGCCGAAGAGATCGCAAAGGCCATGTTGCCCGACGCGCTTGACACCGCGCTGGCCGAGATCACCGCAACGGCCGACAAGGCCGAAGCGCAGGCAAAATCCGCCAACGACCGCGCCGACAAGCTGACCGAGGAACTGAAGGACCAGCAGCGCCTTGCCGAAGACTGGTTCGAGCGTGCCGAGAAAGCGGAAGCCGAGGTCGCACGCCTGAACACCGAGTTGACCAAGGCCAAAGAGGTCGACGCCGATTCCAAGAATACCCCCCCAGAGAGCGAAGCCGCAAAGACCACCCCGAAAAAGGGTGCAGCGCCCAAGACCAAGAGCTGACACTTCGCCAGCCCAAGGCCCGCGTGGCCCTCGTGCGGGGCGGCAATGAAGCCGCCCCGCACCCGGAACCCCCAACAGATGGAAACGTAGATGCGTTCTTTCTTCACCACACTGGCCGCGCTCGCGACCCTGGCACTGGGACTTTGTGCACCTGCCATGGCTCGTGAGATCGCCCACACCCACGATCCGACCTGCCTTCACGGCCAGAGCGAATTTGCGCTCGCCATCGGCCTCATCGAAACCATCCCGATCTTCGTTCTGTCCGATCAACTCTCCGATCCCGCCGTCAAATTCCGGCAAACCCTGACGGCCAGGCTGGCCGCGCCGCGCGCCGATCCGGGCGAATGGCAGGCAATGCAACGGATCGCCGATCTGACTTTCCTGGCAGCCGAGCCCCGCGCCCCCGACAAGGCCGCGCAGTTCTGATGTAGGCGCGCCGCAAGAGCGGCAGATTCAGGAGCCGGGGCGGCATCGTCCGCTCCGGTTTCATCATCCAGGAAGGCAATCACATGTCAGACACCCGCAATCCCGGCTTGCCTGTCTCGGGCTATCGTCCGCAAAGCGGCGAAAATATCGCACTGGTCGAATGCAACAAGCAGATCGAAGAACATCTGTTGCGCGTCATCGATCAGCTGGGGGCACGTTCCGAAACCGACAAGCGCTGGCTCGCCATCGGGCGGACCCAGATCGAACAGGGGTTCATGGCCCTCAACCGGTCCATCTTTCAGCCCGGCCGCATCGAGCTGCCCGGCGACAATCGGGACAGCTGATCCATGCCCTATGCCACGCTCACCGACCTGACCGAACGCGCCGGAGAACGCGAGATCCTGCAGATCGCGGATCGCGACGGCGACGACGTGGCTGACGCGGATGTCATCGCCGCGGCGTTGGAAGATGCCGACCACGAGATCGACGGCTATATCGGCGCGAAATACACCCTGCCGCTGGCCAGCACCCCCAAGCTGCTGGTGACCTGGGCGGTATCGATCGCCCGCTACCGGCTGCACAGCGACGGCGCTCCCGAACATGTCGAGGCCGATTACAAGTTCGCCATCGCCGCCCTGAAGGACGTGGCACGCGGTTTGATCGCCATTCCTGACGCCAGCGGCGCCGAACCGGCCACGACAGGCGAACATTTCTCGTCCTCGCCCGCCCAGGTGTTCACCGACCAGGCATTGCGGGGCTGGAAATGATCGAACTGTTCGTCGCCCGTCTGACCGCCAACGCCACCGCCCTTACCACCGTCGCGGTGGCCGAAGATCTGGACGCCCTGGCAAACAGCACCAAGGCCGCCCACGGCACCGCATTCGTCGTGCCCTGGCGGGAAAGGGCCATGTCCAATGTCCGCGCTTCCGGCGGTCACCTGCAGCTGGTCACGGTGCAGATCGTCGTGGCCTTCGTCGTGCGTCATTACAACGACGCCAAAGGAGCCGAACGTGCCGCCGCATTCGATACCTTCAAAAGCTCAATCGAAGCGGCACTCGCCGGATGGTCGCCGCGCGATGAAAGCAAGGGCTGCGCCCTGGTCGGGGGCGAAGCAACGGCCCTTGGCGATGGAACCAGCATCTACGCCCAGACATGGGAAACCAGCCGCTACCTGACAGGAGCCTGACAATGAAGAAACCCGAAACTGGCGGGCGTTTCGCCCGTGATCCCAAAACCAAGAAGCTGTCGCAGGTGGAAAAGCCGACCACAGAGGCGCCCAAGCCCACCGCCGCGACAGTTTCCAAACCCGACACCGTCGAAGAGGGCAAATAAATGGCCGACCGTTTCGAACGAAAGCTGGCGATCCTTCTCAAGGTTGAAAGCACCTATGCCACCGATTCAACACCGGGTGTCGGCGATGCGCTGATTGCCCAGAATGTCACGTTCTCACCAATGGAAGGCGATGACGTCCCGCGCGATCTGATCCTGCCGCATTTCGGCTCGCAGGGGATCACTCTGGCCGGAACCTATGCCCGGTTGGAATTTGACATCGAAATGGCCGGCGCAGGCGGGGCTGGCGACGTTCCGCGATATGGTGGCGCGCTGCGGATCTGCGGGTGGTCAGAGACCGTCACTGCCAGCACCGATGTGACCTATACGATCATCGAGAACGGCGTGGAGTCGGGATCGATCTATTTCGTTATGGACGGCGTGCGGCATGTCATGCTCGGCAGCCGGGGCAATGTCACGATGACGCTGAACGCCAAGGGCAATCCCCAGTTCCGCTTCACGATGACTGGCCTTCTCGGAACGATCAGCGACGTGACCAACCCCGCCGTCAGCGCCGCAGCGCTGATCACACCGCTTCATGTGTCGGACACGAATACCGAGCTGACCCTGCATGGCTGGTCGGCAGTTGCCGAAAGCCTGTCGATCGACATGGGCAACACCGTCACCCGGCGCGCCCTGATCGGCGAGGATTCGGTGCGCATCACCAACCGCCAGGCGACCGGAACCGCCGTAGTCGTCGCCCGCAGCCTGGCCACCATCAACTGGTTCGACATTGCCACCAGTCGCTCTCGTGCGGCCATGTCACTGATCCATGGCACGACGGCGGGCAACATCGTGGAACTGGCTGCTCCCAAAGTCGAGATCGGCAGGCCCACCCAAGGCGCCAGCGACGGCATCGTCAACTATTCGCTGCCGCTGATGCTTTGCCCCGACACCGCTCTGGACGAACTGGAGATCATCGTTCGCTGAGCGCCGTGCCCTAACCCTCTCAATCCACTTCAGGAGCCTGATGATGAAATTCCAGCTCGTCGAAAACCCGAAATACTGGTGGCCGGTCACCGCCCGCGTCCCCAGCGAAACCATGCCTGGCACCTTCGAAGTGCAGAAGTTGAAGATCCTGTTCACACCAATGCCGCACGACGAGGTGGTCGAGGCCCAGGAGGTCTATGCCAGTCTGAAGTCCGAAAGCGAACGCAATGATCACGAGAAGGCACAGTTGCGGCGGATCTGCAGCGACTGGGCCGACGTGATCGACGACGACAAGAAACCGGTTCCGTTCACCCGTGACAGGTTGGATGCAGCGCTTCAGCAGGAGTGGTTCCGCAAGGGCGTCTATGCCGCTTTCGGGGAAAGCCAGAACGGCCAGGAAGCCGCCCGGGGAAACTGACCGGGGCGGCGCGGGCCTGGGCCATGGCCCGGATGGGCAAGGCCGACACCCGCCAGCCCGCCGCCCTGGACGAGGCCCTCACGTCCCAGTTCGCCCAGATGGGGGTGAGCTTCGATCCCTCCGAAACTTGCCCGCCCCCCCAAGCCGTATTCGATGTCTGGCCGGAGAACTGGAACGCCGTCGGCGCATTCCTTGCCTGTCAGACACAGTGGCGCGTCTCGGTCGGAATGGGCGGCGGTCAATGGCTGGGCCTCGACTACCCGGCGGTGGATGTCGTGATCCGCCGGCTGGACCTGCCGCCGGAGGTCTTCGGCGAGATTCAGGAAATGGAATACGCGGCGCTGGACGCGTTCAGGGAGCAGAACTGATGTCGGACAAGACCTTCAACATCGACATGGTGTTTCGCGCCAATGCCGCACAGGTCAGGGCGGCGGCGAACGAAGCCAAGCGTGAAATCGAGAACGTCACCGGCACGACGATGGCGTCCACCGGTGCGACCGAATCCCATACCGCCAGCGTCAAGAAGGACGCAGTCGCATCCCGTGAGGCCGCCATAGCCGCCCGCCAGCGCGCAGCCGCAGAAGCCGCTGCCGCCAAGACTGCCGCCGCGTCCGAAGCACAGTTGGGCCGGACCGGCCGTGCAATGAAGTTGAACGCCCACCAGGCGCAAAATCTGACCTATCAGCTGAACGATGTGTTTCAGTCTTTCGCACTTGGCATGCCGGCCAGTCAGGTATTGCTGCAGCAAGGCCCCCAGATCACCCAGATTTACGGTGGCCTCGGCAACACCTTCCGTGCCCTGAAATCCGTCCTGACGCCGGTGCGCGTCGGGATCGGCCTCGTCGCCAGTGCGGCCGTGCTCGGCGCAAGCGCCTACAATGGTTATCTTCAGTCCACCAAGGCCGTCGAAACGGCTGCCAAGGGCCTCGGCCGGGCAACGGCAGGCAGTGCGGCCGACATGGAAGCCGCCGCCCGGGCCGGAGCGGCGGCCGCCGGGATTTCGATCAGGTCCGCGCGCGAAATGCAGGCCGGCTTCCTGCGCACCGGGCGGATTGGATCGGAGCATTTCGACGAACTGATCGGCCTGTCGAAGGATTTTGCGGTCACGATGGGAATCGATGCTGCCGAAGCCGGTGGCGCCCTGGCCGAGATGTTCGCCGATCCGGCCAAGGCGGCAGATGTCCTGTATCAGAAGTACGGGCTGATTGATGGTGCCACAGCCCGCCAGGCCCGCAACCTCGCCGCCCAGAACCGTGAAAGCGAGGCGCAAAAGGTCCTGCTGGAGGCCCTGCCCAGCCGACTTGCCGATGCCAGCGAAGGGGTGACCGGCCTTGCCCGCGTCTGGCAAGGCGTGGCGACCGCTACATCGAACGTTCTCGACAATACGGGGCGGATCGTCGACCGGATCATTGATGGCGCGTCGCTCGAAGAGCAGATCGAACGGAAGAAAGCCGAGTTGCAAGCCAAGCGCAACGGTCAGAGGGTTCTCGGCCTCAGCCCGGAATATCTGGCCGAGCGTGAAGCGGAGATCGCTGAACTCGAACGCTTCGCACGGCGCCAGGAGCAAATCGAATTTGATCAGGCGCTGCGAAAGCGCGCTGAGCGGCAAGGCGTGGTGGCCATCGGCCTGGCCGACAAGTCCGGCGCCAATGAAAACGCGCTGCGCGAGGAAAAGCTGCGCAACGAGATCAAGGCCCTTGAGGCCGGACGGGGCGCGCCGGGGCTGGACGAAGAACAGCGCAGCCGGATCGACACCGCGATCGAGGCCAAGAGCAACGCCCTTCAGGGTCTCATCCAGCGTCAGGAAATCCAACAGCGGCTGGACCGGCTGGACATCCAGATCCAGAACGAGCGCAACCCGCTGCTGCGCGCGGAACTCGAGGCGCGCCGCGCCCGGTTGCAACTGGCCGGCGAAGAGATCTCGCAGGAGAAGATCGCCACAGAGGCCGAACGGGCAAGGCAGCGCTCGCTGGAAGGGTCATTGGCCAGTGCGGCCGCCCAGGCACGGGGCCTGCGCGACGAAGCCGAGGTGCGCAAGCGTCTTGCGGGGCAGGTGGCCGCTGGGACGATCACCCGTGACGAGGCCAACCAGGTGCTGCAGGAGGAACTCACCCTGCGCCCCCTGGTCTTGGCAGCGGCGTTGGCCGAAGGCGACGAAAAGCAACGTCTCAACCGGATCATCAAGGATCTGCGCGACGGCTATGCAGCCCTGAACGAGATCGAGCGGGAAGGAGTCGGTCGCGACATCCTGCGTGACCAGGAGCGTAAACTTGACCGCCTGCGCCTTGAGGCATCGCTCCTTGGCGCGACGGCCGAGCAACGCGCCCGCATCTTGGCGCTTCATGAGGCACAGCAAACGATCGAAGAAAACGGCCTTACTGGTCAAACCGCCGATGCGATCCGCGCACAGGCCGTCGAAGGCAGCAAGCTGACCCGCGAACTGGAACGCCAGATTTCAGCTTGGGAGAAGGTGCAGAACGCTGGGGAAAGCGCGATAGACGGAATCGTCGAGAGCCTGCGCAAAGGCGATTTCACCGGCGCACTCGATGCCATCGCGGATGAGATCACAGGCATGTTCGCGGAATTGGCGATCAGCAATCCGCTCAAGAATGCGATCCTCGGCACCGATCACGCAACCCTTGATGATGTCGGTGGCTTGAAGGGCATCTGGGACCGACTGACCGGTCAGGCAAAAGCCGATGCATCCATATTGTCCACGAAATCCATGGATGTCGCGGCAATGACCGTTTCGGCCGGGACAGTCATCGTCAACGGAACGGCAGGCCTGCCCGCCAGCGCGGCGGCCAATGTCAATGGCGCGGCGTTGGGATATGACAAGATCACCACCACACCGATCAGCGGCAACCTGAAAGGCAGCCCCGCCGTCCAGAGCCAGGTCTGGGAGTTCTTTGCCGCAAAAGGCCTGAAGCCACACCAGATCGCCGGGATCATGGGAAATGCCAGCGCGGAAAGTGCGTTCGACCCCACTGCTGTTGGAGACGGCGGCAATGCCTTCGGCCTGTTTCAGTGGAACGACCGGCGCCACAAGCTGTTCGACCACATTGGCGGCAAGGGAAACTTGGGCGATGTTAACGCCCAGTTGGAATTCGCCTGGAAGGAACTGCAGACCAGCGAAAACCGGGCCTTGCAGAACCTGCTGAAATCCACCGATGTGCGGGGCGCGACCGAAGCCTTCGCAGGGTTCGAACGGCCCAGCGGCTTCAGCTGGCAGAACCCGTCGGGCGCCATGCACTTCGACAGGCGTCTGGAGGCGGCGCAACAATCGCTCCAGAAATTCGGCACCACCACCTCGGCCGCGACCCAGAACCTCGGCACCTTGGGCAACGGGTTCGATGTGTTTGGCAGCGCGTTGTCAAGTATCCAGAGCGGCGGCGGCATCGGCGGTTTCGCCAGCAATCTGTTTGGCGGGTTGGTCAGCAGCTGGGCGACCGGAATCGGCCTGCCAGGCTTCAACGCGCCCGCCGCCAATGCCCCGGCGGCACCGGCTGCTGGCTTCGCATCCGGCGGGCCGACCGGCGGCAGCGATCCCAGCCGCGTCGCGGGCGTGGTGCATGAGCAGGAATACGTCTTTGACGCCAAAGCCACTGCCCGGATCGGCGTGGCCAATCTTGATGCCATGCGGCGCGGCGCACTGAAGGGCTATCGCGCGGGCGGATATGTCGCCAACGTCATGCCCTTTCCGACGGGACCGGGCAATCAGGTCATGGGCCAGGCGGCACCGACAGTTGTCAACGTCAACAATTTCACTGGCCAGCCGGTAGAGCAGGAAGAAACCACTGATACCCAAGGCGGGCGGCAGGTGACCATGACCATTGGTGCGCAGGGTGCGGCAGCCATCGCGCAACCCGGCAATCCGATGCCGCGCCAGATGGAAAAACAGTACCGCCTGCGTCGCCCGGGGATCGCACGATGATTGCCATATGGCCCACCAGCCTGCCCCGCCCGGAGCGCAATTCCTGGCAGTCGGCCCCCCAGGAAGCCCGTCTCAAACGGCAGAGCGAGACGGGACCGCCGGGGTTTCGCCGACGGTTTTCCAGCGCAGCAACCACCGTCAACCTTTCGCTGGTTCTGACACGTCAGCAAAAAGCAGTTTTCGATCACTTCTTTGACACGGAAACCGCCTACGGAAGTCTGTTGTTTCGGATGCCTGACCCGACCACCGATGGCTGGGCAGCGCAGACGGACGATGGGGGAACATTGCTGACGGCCAGCGGTTCGCCGATCCTGCTGGCCGCGTCGTGGCTGTGCCTGTTCGGCGATATGCTGCCCACGGAGACCATTCAGGCAACCGAGTTCCGCAAAACCTTTTCCGTGGTGGTGATGCCATGAAACGTCTGAGCCTGAATGCCCGTCTCATGCAGGATGCCGAAGGGACCGGCGAGATCCATGTCGCCCTGTTCGAGATCACCCATGCTGCGCTGGAAAGCCCGATCCGCCTTTCCACGGACAACACCGAAAGGTTGTCCTCAGATCCTCTGATCTATGGCACCCGCTCCACCTGGCGGGGGGCCAACCCGGTGAGCGAACCTTACCAGTGGGTCGTCGCCTCGGCCCTTCTGCCCTCCGATCTGGAAGACGCCCCGACCACTGCATCCATCGTTCTGGAGAACCTCGACACAGATATCCTGATACTCTTGCGTTCTTTCACCGACCTTGCCCATGTGCAGATGGCCGATGTTCTTGCCAGTTCTCCGAACGACATCGAGGCCGAGTGGCATGATCTGGTTGTTCAGTCCATTTCCGCCGACGCGGGAGCAATCACCCTGTCCCTGTCGCGCGAAGAGATTGAGATGGAGAGGTTCCCCTCTCCTCGCATGTCTCGCAGCCGCTTTCCGGGACTTCACCGATGACCCGGCACTGGTCAAACCGCTTTGTCGGCCTGCCTTTCGCCGAGTTCGGTCGCAGCCGCGAAGGGGCCGACTGCTGGGGATTGGTCAGCGTCATTTACCGCGAGGAACTGAACATCACGCTGCCAGATTATCTCGGCTATGGTTCGGTCGGGGATCATGGCGAAATCGCAGCGCTGATCGAAGGGGCGAAAACCAATGCGCTCTGGGTGCCGGTCACCGGTACGGCAGTCGCCTTCGATCTTGCAGTGTTCCGACGCGGGCGGCTGCCCACCCATCTGGGCGTCGTGATCCGGCGCGGTCTGATGATCCACATGGCGGCGGGCGATTGTGCCAAACTGGCCGATCACACCGGCGGGGCATGGGGCAACCGGTTCAGCGGCTATTGGCGACACGTAGACCTGATTTCGGCCGGGGCGCGCGGGTGACGGGCCGGTTGATCCCTCCAACGGTCCCGGTTCTGGTGTCGGCGTTGTTTGAACCGGAAATGGGTCGGGTGGCGCTGGACGTGCCGCACGGCATGACGATTGCGCAGATCGTGCATCGGGCCTTGCCGGATCTGCAGATCACCGACCGGGGCCTATTGCGCATCGCGCTTGTCACCCCCACCGATATGATCACGATCCGTCAGGATCACTGGCACCTGGTGCGACCAAACCCGGGGGTACATGTCGTCATCCGACTGGTCCCTGGGGAAGACGGTCTTCGCTCTGTTCTCAGCATTCTGGTGTCAGTGGCCGCGATTGCTTTGGGCGCAGGACCGTTGGCCGGAACTCTCGGCGCTGCCATCGGAACAAGCGCCAAATTCGCTGGTGCACTTATCACACTCGGCGTCAACGTCGTCGGTTCGCTGCTCATCAACGCACTGGTCCCGCCAACCGAGCCGGAGGAGCCCGAGAACCGATATGCGATTTCCGGCTGGCGCAACCGGCTGAACCCGGATGGGGCCGTGCCGGTGGTTCTGGGGCGCACCCGGTTTGCCCCCCCCTTCGCTGCGACGAGCCACACAGACATTGTCGGCGATCTTCAGTATGTCGTCAGCCTGTTCAATTTCGGCATCGGTGAAGTCGAGATAACCGATATCCGCATCGGTGACACGCCTATCGACGAATATGACGAAGTGACACTGGAGTTGCGCGCGGGGCTGGAAAGCGATGCCCACATCGGCCTCTATCCCAGCCAGATCGTCGAGGAGGGTGTGAACACTGAATTGACCCGCCCCCTGCCGCGCGACGATTTCGGCGAGATCATTGAAGGCGATCCAGCCGTTGAAAAGCCGGTGATCCGCACCACTGGGCGCGATGCCGACGGTGCGGCTGTGATCCTCGCCTGGCCTGCCGGGCTGTTCTATATTGACAAGAAAGGGAAGACCAAAAATCAGCGCGTTCAACTGAAGATCGAATACGCCCTGATCGGCACCGACGTCTGGACCGAGGTGCGCACGCTCGACATCCTGGCGGCAAAGCTTGAAACTTTCTATCGGCGCGAACGGTTCGAATTTCCGTACCGCGCCCGCTGGCAGGTGCGCCTGACACGGCTGACTGACGAAAACACCAACACCCAGGTACAGGACCGCATAATGTTTGCGGCCCTTCAGACACTGCGACCGGAGTATCCCCTGAACACCGATCTGCCGCTGGCACTGCTTGGGGTGCGGATGCAGGCGACCTATCAGCTGAACGGGCAACTTGACGATCTGAACGCCCTCGTCACTCGGATCTGTCCTGACTGGGATCACGTATCCGGGACTTGGATCAAGCGGGCCACGCGCAATCCTGCTTCGCTTTTTCGCTATATCCTGCAAAGTCCTGGCAATCCGCTCGCCGTCGCCGATGCGCAGATCGATCTCGAACTGCTGGCCGACTGGCATGAATTCTGTCGGACCAAGGATCTCAAGTTTGACGGTGTTCTTGGTGAGCAGGACACCACTCTGCGCGAGGCTCTGGCGCAGGTCGCGGCGGCTGGGCGGGCCACTCCACGCCATGACGGAATCCGCTGGGGTGTGACCATCGACCGGCCACAGGATCTGGTCGTTGATCACATCTCGCCACGCAACTCGTGGGGATTTCAAGTTGAACGCAACTATTTCCGTGCGCCGGATGGGTTTCGGATCAAGTTCCGCAATGGCGAACTGGACTATGAGGAAGACGAGCGCATTGTGCCCTGGCCCGGTCACACCGGTGATATTCTGCTGACCGAACAACTTGAGCTGCCCGGTAAAACCGACCCTGACGAAATCTATCGCGAAGCCCTGCGCCGCGCCTATGAGGCGATCCACCGCCCTGATACATATCGGGTCAACCAGGATGGCCCCGTGCGTGTCGCCACGCGTGGCGATCTGGTACGCGTCTCCCACGATGTGCTGAGCAGAGTTCAGCAGGCAGGCCGGGTGACAGCGATCGAGGGCTCACTGATCGCGATCGACACTGAAGTCGAGATGGTCGAAGGCCAGAACTATGGCGTCAGGTTCCGGGTATTTTCTGACACCGCTCCGGGCGGCGTTCCTGATACCATCGGCAACTCTGTCCTGCGGACGATCAAAACGAATGCCGGTGCGCAGACGCTCCTGCAGCTCACCGGCGAGGGGCCGACGCCACTGCTTCGCGATATGGTGCTGTTCGGACCGATCAATGAAGAAAGCGCCGAGATGCGGGTTCTGAGTGTCGAAAACGGCGACAACATGAGCTGCATCCTACGCCTCGTCGATGCCGCCCCGCAAATTGACGCACTTACAGACGTGGCAGTTATTCCAGATTGGACCGGCCGCCATGGCACGATCCTTGACCCAGACTTGACCACCCCGGCGACGCCACGATTTGCATCGGTTCAGGGCGGATTCGCCGAAAGCACCAAGGTTCCGGGCCGGATCATCTTCGCGGTCGTTCCCGGACACGGAACTGTTCCAATCATCGAATTCGAGCTGGAGCACCGGGAAACCGGCACCACTCCATGGACGACGGCAGTGGTTCCTCTGGCAGCCGCGGGCGGAAGCATCGAAAGCTATTCCTACGGGAAGACTGTCGATCTGCGGCTGCGTGCCCGCTCGGTCGGGGGCGTCTACAGTGCCTGGTCGGATGTCGTCACGTTTGAAATCGGGTATCTTGACGGGCAGGCTCCCGGGGCAGGCGACCTTGCCGCTGTATCTGTCACAGGGGGGCGCGGCAACGCGACGATCAGCATTGCCACCTCGCCAACATCGGTCGCCACGCAGGTCGATATCTTTCGAGTACCGACAGGAGTGGATCTGGACGAGGACCTGCACCGGGTCGGCACGCCGTTGCTGGTTTCCACCGTTCAGACCGCCATTTACATCGACGGCGACTCGACCCGTCCCAACCTCGCCGGCAGCTGGACGACCGGTACGAACTGGACGCTTTCGGGACAGGCTTACCAACACTCGCCCGGCGCGGCAGGGTCGATACATCAGCCGTTTGAGGCGACGCCCGGTCAAACATTCCGTGTCTCATTCGAGGTGATCTCGCGGACCGCGGGAACCGTACGCCCCCGTCTTACCGGCGGCACGACCGTGAATGGCGAAGCTGTGAATGACATCGCCCGGCATCACGACACCCTGTCAGCACAGACAGGCAATGCCACGTTCGAGTTGCTCGCCGATGTGGATTTCGACGGCACGATCGGTGGCATCGTCATTTTCGAACCCTCGGCCGCCTCGGTGCCACAGGGCACCTATGACTACTATATCCGACCTGCCAACGACGTGGGGGCGACCGGACCAATGTCCGGGCCGTTCACTACCCTGATCCTGTAAGCCTCGGGCAGGAACGCCGTCTGCGTTTCAGTCAGAAGTCAACGGAGATCGCATTGTGTCCAATGCAGGCGTAAAAAGCACCTTCCTGAACACATCGGCCCTGGTCGACGAAATCATCGGTAATCGCGATGGAGGCACGGTGCGGGTTGCCCTCGACAGCTTGGGGATGCAGATGGTGGCAGCCGGGCCGGTTTCCGATGCATTTGGCGAACTGCGCAGCCAGATCACATCAGGGGTGCTGACCCGCGCCACTTGGGCCGAATTTTCAGCGCTCGACGGAGCGGCAGACGGAGCGGGCGGCGAAGTTCCCGACAGCGACACCGGCTCTCACTTCGCGGCGACCGGAACCGGCTATGACGGCTCTAGCGTGGCGAACGCCGGGCGATATTCCTGGAACGAAAGCTGGTCGCGCTGGATGCGGATCGGCGATACCGGAACATCGGGGCTGGCACAAGACATCGCGGATGAGGGCGTTGCCCGCGCCGCTGCCGTCGCGGACTTGACGCAGGATATCGCCGAAGAGATCAATCGCGCCCAGACCTCCGAGGCCGCGCTGACGGCCGCCGACGCCGCCGAAGCGACGACCCGCGCCGCTGCCGTCGCGAACCTTACGCAGGACATCGCCGAAGAGATCAATCGCGCCCAGACCTCCGAGGCCGCGCTGACGGCCGCCGACGCCGCCGAAGCGACGACCCGCGCCGCTGCCGTTTCGGACCTGACGCAGGATATCGCCGAAGAGATCAATCGCGCCCAGACCTCCGAGGCCGCGCTGACGGCCGCCGACGCCGCCGAAGCGACGACCCGCGCCGCTGCCGTTTCGGACCTGACACAGGACATCGCCGAGGAGATCAACCGCGCAACCGGCAGCGAGTCAGCGTTGGATGCACGCATAGATCATATCGCCATCTCCGATGTGACCCGTCCTGGCGAGGCGCCCGATCAATATTCATCTTCCCTGACGGGCGAACCCGAAGACCGTCCCGCCATCGTCGCCGGCGCCCTGGCGGTAGATGACATCGCGGGCAAGGTCTGGGCGCTGCCCGGATCCTCTGTCATCGCCCCGCGTCGTGCGTATGCGATGACGGCCGACGCCGTCTATCGGCTGCGGGTGAAGATCAGAATGATTGCCGACAGCACTGATCCCACAGGCGATGCGGTGCAGGTGGTTTGGCAGAACCTGAACAAGAACAAGGTCGCGATCTCCCAGGCAGTTCTGAAGACCTGGGACAACCCGAAGGTCGTCGATGGCCTCCTGACCCTCACGGCCCTGATCAGTCGGAATGAGGATGGCGGGGGCATCGATTACGCCACCCCGGCGACCGCCCGCTACGGTGTCCCTGCCCTTGTGACCAACGGCAACACCGCGATCACGGGCGTCCAGTCTGTCGAATGGCTGGACGTTAGCGACCTGCTTCTGGGCGGGGCAGATGTAGCTGGGTTGCGCGACAACCTGTTGTCGGAAGTCTCTGACCGCATCTCCGCAGATACCAACCTTGCGGACAGTCTCGGGCTGCTTGGAGGGCGTGTCGATGACGCCGAAACCCAGACCCGTCTATCAAGATGGGCTGTCGCGTCACGGACCCGCCAAAACAGCGCGGATGGCGCGGCGATGCGTCTCGATTATCGTCAAAGGGGTGTCGGCGCGGCAGCCGTCATGCATGTCACCTGGGCCAATATCTCGCTCCTCTCCGGCACTGGCACCGTCCAGCCCATCGCCGACCTGCCGGTCACTCCTCTTGCCAGCGGCAGGGCATTCCTGATCGACACGACGCAGACCTATTCCGGCGGCTGGGCGATCACCGAAGCCGATCTCCTGAGTGTCGGAGAGGGCGTGGTTACGGGAACCAAGGTTCTCCTTTTGGCCAACGACAATGGCCGGCCGCTCGGCCTGCTGGCAGGCCAATTGGTCGCAACAGAACTCCAGACCGCCGCCGACATGGCGGACAGAATCCCGACCGGAACGATTTTCGATGAGGGCGCCGAAACCGCAGATCTGATCCATGTGGAAACCGATGCCGCAGGCCATGCGCTATGGTCCACCGACGCCTATGGAAATGTGACGATCCGCTCGCGCGCGATGGGCGTGACGTCGTTCCTGACTGAAGGTGACGTAACACACGCCGAGACGGATTCGGTAGGCAGCATCTTGTGGTCGGCCGATCGGAACGGGTATCTCGACTTCCTGTCACGTCAGACCGGGCTGACCGGTTTCCTTGGCGAGGACGGCATGGCCCATGTCGAAACCGACGCGGCAGGGCAGGTTCTTTGGTCCGCCGACGCTTTTGGCAATGTCACGATTCGCTCTCAGGCCATGGGTGTGGCCACGTTCCTGGCGAGCGGTGACGATCCTATCCATTGCGAGACGGATGCCGGGGGCAATGTCATTACCGAAGTTGATACCTATGGCGCTCAGACTTCGCCTGCCACGCGGCTGTTCCCAATGCCTTTCGTATCAGGCACGAACCTCTGTGCAGGCGCGGCGGGCGAAGTGGTGGCGCCGCTCCGTGCGGGCGAAACGGTTCTGTCCATGGCCCCGTTTTCGCGCCGATCGGTCCGGGCTCTTGTGACGCGACCGGGGCTGTACGCGCAAACCCAGACCAGCGGCGCGCCGGGAGGCGGAGTGTTGATCCCCGACGACACCCGGGTGCTGCACATCATTCTCATTGACGGCCAGTCTTTGAGTGTGGGCCGCGAAGGCGAGGATCTTGTCTCCACCTGGTCGGACTGGCCGGACGATATGCTGATGCCCGCCGGTGATGGCACGATGGACATCCGGCTGGGCCTGCCGACGACGCTTGCCGAGGTGGTCGCGCTGGACCCCGACGACTTCACCGGGTTTCAGGCGCTGCTGGCGAGGACCGGCCAGGGTGCGGGGGTGGCAGGCCAGACGATTGCAGGCGGTTTGGCCCCCCGCATGACGAAGCGCGCCCGCGACATCGGCGCTCAGCACCGCACACTTTGGATGGTCACAGGTGTCGGTGCCACCGATTACGACGGACTGAAGCAGGGAACTGTCGATTACGAAAACACGCTGATCGCGGTGACGAAGGCCAAGGCGCTGGCCGAGGCGAACGGATGGTCCGTTGTTGTCGACGCCATGATCATCGCCCATGGCGAAGCCGACAGCGACAATGCCGACTATCAATCCGACTTGATTGAGTGGCAGGGCGATGTTGAAACGGATATCCGGGCGATTACCGGTCAAGTCGCCGACGTGCCCTTCCTCCTGTCCATGCCTTCCAGCCATATTGGCGGAACGACCCACACCCGAAGCATCCGAGCAATGCTGGCGGCGCATGAGGCCAGCGACAAGCACTTCGTCCTGGCTCCGAACTATACAGTTCCGTTCGACGGCGACTACCTTCACTTGACCGGTCCGGGGTATTTCATCCTCGGCGAACTCATCGCCCCGGCGGTGGAAAACATCCTTTGGGGTGCCCGTGATTGGTCGCCAGTGATGATCACCGCTGCCGCGCGGACGGGCACGACGGTGACGCTGACCTATCACGTCCCGGTCGGCCCCTTGGTCATCGACACCGCGTTGGTTGCCGAACGCAACGTCAGGGGTTTTCGCTACTGGGACGGTGCGGGCGAGATCGCGATTAGCGCGGTGACCGTTACCGACACCGGCATGTCAGGCACCGGCACCGTCGAGCTGACGCTCGGGACCATCCCCTCCGGCACCGGAGAATATCTGGAATACGCGCTGGCTGGCCAAACCGGCACCCGCACTGCCGCCAACATCCCGCGCGGCAACATCCGCGACAGTGCGGGCAACACTCGAAAATCACGTTACGACAATCGACCGCTGCACAACTGGGCGGTCCATCAAAGCATCGAGGTGACTGTATGACCCACGCGAAAATCAACGTTGGCGTTACGCTGACCCACGCCACCGGCCTGCGGAAGATCGACACCGACCGGCCCGGTCTGGCGGCGGCTGCAGTGACCGGATGGCAGATGCTGCTTTCGGGCGGAGACGCCTATCTCAAGTCGGATCACGGCTTGAAGAACCGTGCGCCGGGAATGACCGAGAAGGACACGATGCCGGTCCCGGGCGCCAGCGTCTTTCCTGCCACGCGCAGCATCCCGACAACGAACCATCCGTCGATCTTCTGTCCACTCGACGGTTCGATCTCCGACCACACTGTGCCTTTCACAATGAATCCCGACGCCTGGACTTTCCTTGCAGTGATTCACATGCCCACCGCCGCCGCGGTGCGCGAAATTCTGGTACCGCGCCCAAACCCGTCGTCAGGTCAGCTGGCACCACGCGTCGGGTTTAATACGTCCGGTCACCTGAAGCTGTTCGAGGGCGTGAATTCATCGACGATCTGCGAGGACACCTCCGGGCAATATCAGGACGAAGCGGTGCTGATCATGGCAACCTTCTCGACCGGGCAGGGTTATTCGTTGCGCCGCAACGGCGTGCAGGTCGCCAACGCCGCCGCCACGGGTGCGATGGATCAGGTCACCATCGGTTTGTTCGGCACCTTCGCGGGGTACATCGGCCATATGGGTATCCTGTCAAAAGATCTCGCCGCGGCAGGCAATGAAACCGACCTGCTGGTGATCGAGGACTGGCTGATCGGCAAATACGGGCTGACCTAGCCATGAAATCGCTGCTGCGCTGGATTTGGGCACTGGACACACGGCTTCTGGAAATTGTTCTGGGAAGCGTCACGCTGGCAAGGGGCGTCACCCTTGCGCTCCCCGGCCTCATGATGACCGGCGAGAGTTACAACAGCTTCACATTCCTCCCGGAAGCGGTCTGGACAGTCGTTTTCGCGATGTTCGGTCTGGGCCAGCTATCGGCCGTGGTGATCAACGGCCGCTGGAAGCGCTCGCCGATGATCCGCTCCATGGGTGCGGTGTTCGGGGTCTGGTCCTTTGCGGCCCTGGCGGCCGGCTTCTTCGCCAGTAGTGGGCTCAGCCTTGCCTCCGGTCTCTACGGTGTACTGACCTTCTGGTCGGCCTATTGCCTTATCAACATCTCAAGCAAAAGTGCCCATGCCTGACTGGACGATCATCACTCCCGAACAGATCACGGCTCTGGGGGCGTCCGTCGCCGCCATCGTCGCCGCGTTCCTCATGAGGGGCAAGGCCAGCAGAGCCTCGGCCAGCACCATCGTCCAACAGGCGATCCGCCCGGAAACCGACGCCGAGCGCCGCTCCTCCGACGCCCTGGAACGCATCGCCGCCTCCGTCGAACAGGTCGCCGACCGCATGGACCGGATCGAACGGAACTCGGTGCTTTTGGTGGAAAGGACACGGGGGAAGTGAACGGCTTAAGGCGACGTTCGTCACTCGTCCAATTTTCAAGTTATCCGTAAGGAAGGATCAAATCGTTAGTCACCGGCTTTTGACCGCCACGCTCCTGCCAAGTCGCCTGAATCACCCGCTGCTTTGCAAGTTCCACAATGACGTCGCCTAGCTCCGCGCGCTTTAGAAAGAGCGATTGCTGAGCGGTCGCAGCGAACTCACCGAATGCGATGCCTCTCGGGTGCTGGATCACCAGATCGCGCAGTATCTTCGAAGCCTGTTCGCGGTGATTTTGACGCGCGGTTAGATAGGGGCCACGGATCTCCATTTCGTCGTTGAACGCGTCAAACAGCGATGGCCCGTCATTTCGGACGGATTTTTCAAACCGTTTTCGGTCATGCGACGACAACGCCCCGAACTCCGCTCCTCTCATAACCTCCATTCCCTCGAAATGGTTGGTGGCATAGGCAAGATTGAAGTGGATTTCGTTGCGATCCGGGTTGTGGATCGGCGAGTATCCAGAGAACTTGTAACCGAGATCGCCACGCAGCATCCGTAGGTACTCGCCCTCGACAGTCTCGATCGACAAGCCGGTGTCCAAAAGGTATTGCGCTCGCTTTTGACCCAGCAGTTCGATCAGTTTTTGATCTCGATCCCGGTGCCCACTAGCGACGAAGCGCTCAATAAACGACCTCATGAAGTTCACGATCACCTCGCTCGAGCGACCCTTGAAATGCTCAAGCGACGATGGTGGGAACCCCGAATAGCCTGTCGGGTCAACGAAAAGCAGTTGAAATGTATGATCAGCAGCAGAGCGGATGCTCTTGGCGTTTTCAGCAAATCTGCCGTTGAAGGTGACCACCTTGATAAGGGGAAAATCTACATCAGCACTTTTTACAAACGATTGGAGCAAGCCGTATGAAGCCGGATCAGCTTCGTTGAAAATGCAGCGGATGCGGCGATCTTGTCTCGTGTGTCCGCGTTTTTCGGCGACCTCGTGCAAGGTTTGCAACGACACTCCGATCGAAGTATCGCTGAGCCGCTCCGTGTCGACATTCCTCCATGGCCCGGAAAAGCCATCGATGTAGTCGATGCTATGCCATTTGCTTAGTATCTTGTTTGCAAACGGAACGAGATATCGGCGTAAAATATCGTGCTTGGCTTCGCTCTGTTCTCGATTGAAATAGTGATTTTTCAAACCCGCATCCTATCCAAAGATCAGACCCAGTAGGGCAGTTTCATCCTTGGCAGACAAGCCGTGCAGCCGGGAGCTGATCCCATTCTTGGCCGCCAAGCGTTCGCCCGGCAATTTTCTTACCGACCCTTACCATTTCGGTACCATCGTCGGCGGTCCTACGAGACACCTTCTGTGCAGCTGGCAGGTTGATCCCATCGCCTGGCGCCCAGTCACCCCACTGCTTGAAATGGAACGCGACTTCGTTTCGCATACACTGCGCAAGCAAACCATGGAACCAGAGCGGTGAAGCAGGCCGCGCATGTGGGCCACTTTCGCCGCCTGTAATGACCCAATCAATTGTCGAATCGAGCCATCGGTCGATCTGCAGTGCTCCGAGAAGCGGCTCTGCCGATATAAAGCGAACCTTCGCGGGTGTTTCTGCCAGAAACGGCAGTAGTTCGTCCGCTCTGGATTGCAACTCGACGGTCGTCCCAAGCCAGACGTTGTCCGGCCATTCGTCCCCCCAGCGCGACAGCCGCAGGACATTCTGCGGGCGTTTCGTCAGAAGCAGCCAGTCCAGATTGGCCGTCTCCTCTATCAACCTGAACAGCCGCTCGCGGTGTGGGATGAGTTCGTCGCGGTCCTCGAACACGTCAGCCATCGAGGCACAAAAGACCCTTGGCCGTTCCGCTGCACCTTGTGCATCGCGGTTCCATTTGAACGGCTGGCGCCAGTGGTTGTCGCTAAGCAACCGTCTTTCAGGCTTCGGACCCCAGACATTTTGCCCAACCCTTTTTGCCCAAGCTTCGGCGTAGCAATGCTTGCAAGCTTCGGAAACCTTGGTGCAGCCCCACCAGGGATTGAACGTGTGAGTTGTCCATTCGATCTTTGAATTCTGGCCCATGTGCGTACTCCTTTAAAGAATCCTGACACAAGCAGCGCCATCGAGCAATGAAATGGGCGGTTGGCCGCGCCGTCGGCTGATCGTCAGGAACCACGCCCGCCACCCAATTCCTGACGCTCCAGTTCAGGATATTCGTCCAGAAGGTGATGTCATTCCGTCCAGAAGCTGATGTCGCGCTACACAAGGAGAATCGCTTGTGGTGAAAACAGTGGTACCTGCGCCGCACGGCCCCTGGAAAGGGCCGGCGATTCGCGTCGCGAGGTAAGGCGGCCCGAAATCTTGCCGGGCAATTTCAAAGGCTTGAACGAAGGGCAGCCGCTTCGATAAATCCTTCACCATCTCTTAACCAATCCCGCCGCATGGTTGTCGGGCAAGTAGACGAAGGCAGGTTGACCGTTGGATTTATTCCCTTCCCTCACCCCCCTCACCCCACCCCACTCCGAGGAAGCTCGGTCAGGTTGGCTTCGTCTCTTGCGCTCACGCCGGGTTGGCGTGGCGACATTCTTCCGCATGATGCACGAACATGGCTCGGCCGAGGCCGCGCTTGACGCGCTGCCGGGCGTCGCCGCCGCCGCAGGCGTTTCCGATTACAAGGTCTGCCCGATGGGCGTTGTACAGGCCGAACTGAAGGCCGGTCGCCTTGCCGGGGCCAGCCTGATCGCATTCGGCAGCCCCGAATACCCCAAGGCTCTCTATGATCTGACCGATCCGCCGCCGCTGCTCTGGGCCATTGGCGATCTTTCGCTGCTGGAACGGCCGGGCATCGCGATGGTGGGCGCGCGCAATGCCTCGTCTCTTGGCACCCGCATGGCGCGGCGCATGGCCGACGAACTGGGCCAGGCGGGCAATGTCATCGTCTCGGGCCTGGCCCGCGGGATCGACACCGCGGCCCATCTGGCCGCCCTGCCCCATGGCACCGTCGCCGTGATGGCGGGCGGGGTCGATGTGATCTACCCGGCCGAAAATGCCGTTCTCGCGCAAGAGATCGGCGAGCGCGGCTTGCGCCTTTCGGAACAACCCATGGGCCTGCAACCCCAGGCCCGCCACTTCCCGAGGCGCAACCGCATCGTCTCGGGCACCGTGCGCGGCGTTGTCGTGGTCGAGGCGGCGGCGCGGTCGGGCAGCCTGATCACCGCACGCGATGCCCTTGACCAGGGGCGCGAGGTGATGGCCGTTCCGGGGCATCCCTTCGATGCGCGGGCCTCGGGCTGCAACATGCTGATCCGCGACGGTGCCACCCTGGTGCGCGGTGCCGACGACGTGCTGGCGGCCCTGGGCAGCGAACCTGTGCCGCCCGACGTGCGCGATGCCACGCCCGCCAAGCCCCGCCTTGCCACCACCACGCCCAAGCCGAAAAAGCCGGCCAGCACCCTGCGCGAGGCCAACGCGCTGCACCAGTTGATCCTCGATCGGCTGGGGCCAAGCCCCCTTGCAGAGGATCAGCTGATCCGCGATCTGGCACTTTCGCCCGGCGAAGTGGCCCCGCAACTGGTGAGCCTGGAACTGGACGGGCGCATCGCCCGGCAGCCCGGCGGCCTTCTCACCAAGCTATAGCTGACGTCAGGGCACGGCGATTTCCGGCCCGATCCAGCCTTCCGACAGGCCCGATTGACAACCCGGGCTTCAACCCCACATCTAGCGGCGGTGCGGGAAAGCCCCGAGTCGGAAGGAAATTCATGCCAGTCGTCGTCGTCGAATCGCCAGCCAAGGCCAAGACAATCAACAAGTATCTCGGCCCCGATTTCACGGTTCTGGCCTCATACGGTCATGTCCGCGACCTGCCGCCCAAGGACGGTTCGGTCGATACCGACAACGATTTCGAAATGTCCTGGGAGGTGGCAAGCGACAGTCGCAAGCACGTCAAGGCCATCGCCGATGCCCTGGCCCAGGACAATGTCCTGATCCTGGCCACCGACCCCGACCGCGAGGGTGAGGCGATCAGCTGGCACCTTGAAGAGACGCTGCGCAAGCGCAAGTCGATCAAGAAGGACACGCCGGTCAGCCGCGTGGTGTTCAACGCCATCACCAAGGCCGCCGTCACCGAGGCGATGAAGAACCCCCGACAGGTCGACGGCCCCCTGGTCGAGGCCTACCTTGCCCGGCGCGCGCTGGATTACCTCGTCGGGTTCAACCTTTCGCCGGTGCTCTGGCGCAAGCTGCCCGGTGCGAAATCGGCCGGGCGGGTGCAATCGGTCTGCCTGCGCCTGATCGTCGAGCGGGAAATGGAGATCGAGGCATTCCGCCCCCGCGAATACTGGAGCGTGAAGGCCGCCTTCACCACGCCCCGCGGCCAGGATTTCGAAGCCCGGCTGACGCTTCTGGGCGGCAACAAGGTCGAACGCTTTTCGCTTGAGACCGAAACCGCCGCCGAAATGGCGGTGCAGGCCGTCAGTTCGCGCAAGTTCACCATCGATTCGGTCGAGGCCAAGCCAGGCACCCGCAACCCCGCCCCGCCCTTCATGACATCGACCCTGCAACAGGAAGCCAGCCGCAAGTTCGGCATGGGCGCCCGCGCCACGATGAGCACCGCACAGCGCCTCTACGAGGCCGGGCACATCACCTACATGCGGACCGACGGCATCGACATGGCGCCCGAAGCGGTCAGCGCCGCGCGCGCCGCGATCACCGATCGCTATGGCAAGGCCTATGTTCCCGACAGCCCGCGCATCTACAAGAACAAGGCGAAGAACGCCCAGGAAGCGCACGAATGCATCCGCCCCACCGACATGGCCATGGATGCCGCCGCGCTGAAGATCACCGACAACGACCAGCGCAAGCTGTACGATCTGATCTGGAAACGCACCCTGGCCAGCCAGATGTCGGCGGCACGCCTGGAACGCACGACAGTGGAAATCCTCAGCGAGGACAAGCAGGTCGGCTTCCGCGCCACCGGTCAGCGGATCGCCTTCGAAGGCTTCCTCAAGGTCTATGTCGAAGGGCGCGACGACATCGCCGAGGGTGACGACGACCGCATCCTGCCCCAGATCATGCAGGGCGAACCGGCCGCCTTTGCCAAAACCTCCTTCCTGCCTGAATTCCAGAAGGCTTCGGGCAAGGATGATGACGTGATCGACGACAGCAAGGACAGCGGCAAGGCGCAGTCGAACGGCCATGCCATCCTCTCGGCCAACCAGGCCGCCCTTGCCCTGCAACACCACACCCAACCGCCCCCCCGCTATACCGAGGCGACGCTGGTGAAGCGGATGGAGGAACTGGGCATCGGGCGCCCCTCGACCTATGCCAGCATCGTCACCACGATCCAGGATCGCGAATATGTGCGCAAGGACGGCAACCGCCTGTTCCCCGAGGACAAGGGGCGCCTGGTCACGGCCTTCCTGTCGAACTATTTCCACCGCTACGTCGAATACGATTTCACCGCCGACCTGGAAGCGCAGCTTGACGACGTGTCGGCGGGCGAACGTGACTACAAGGAAGTGCTGGGCCGCTTCTGGCGCGATTTTTCCGCCGCCATCGCCGAAACCGCCGATCTGCGCATCGGCGAGGTTCTGGACAAGATCAACGAGGTGCTGGAGCCGCATCTTTTCCCGCCCAAGGAAGACGGCAGCGATCCGCGCCTGTGCCCGCATTGCGGCGCCGGGCGGCTTTCCATGCGCACCGCACGGTCGGGCGGTGCCTTCATCGGCTGTTCCAACTACCCCGAATGCCGCTTTACCCGGCCCTTCGGCCCCCCCAGCGAAGACGGCGACGATCTGGGCGGCATCCCCCCCGAGGGCAAGCTTCTGGGCGAGGACGCAGGCGACAAGATCTATGTCTTCAAGGGCCGTTTCGGCCCCTATGTCCAGCGCGGCGAGGTGACCGAGGACAACAAGAAGCCGCCGCGTCAGTCGGTGCCCAAGGAATGGCCGCCCGAAGAGGTGGACCTGCCCCAGGCGCTGAAGCTCTTGTCCCTGCCCCGCCCCATCGGTGAACACCCCGAGGACGGCGTCATGGTCTGGGCCAATATCGGGCGCTATGGCCCCTACCTGAAACACGCCGCCAGCACGAGCGAGCGGGGCGGCACCAATGCCAACCTCGAAAGCATCGACGAGGTGTTCACCGTGGGCATGAACCGCGCGGTGCAATTGCTGGCCGAGAAGGTGGCATCACGCGGGGCGCCCCGGGGTGCGGCCAAGACCCTGCGCAGCCTGGGCGAACACCCCGAAGAGGGCGGCGCCATCGACATCATGGAGGGCAAGTATGGCCCCTACGTGAAGTGGGACAAGGTGAACGCGACCCTGCCCAAGGACAGCGATGTCGAAAAGGTCACGGTGGAACAGGCGCTTGAACTGATTGCCGAAAAAGCCGCCAAGAAGGGCACGCGCCGCAAGGCCGCGCCGAAAAAGGCCGCCGCGAAGACCACCGCGGCCAAGAAACCCGCCGCCAAGAAGGCGCCCGCGAAGAAGACCGCGGCAAAAAAGCCGGCCGCGAAAAAGGCCGCCCCCAAGTCTGAGGGCTAGGCCCAGCTTGATTGACTTCACCGGTGTCGCGGCCCAGAACAAGGGCAGTGACACCGGCAAGGAGCGTGGGATGAAAAAGGTTTACGGCTCGGCGCAGGAGGCCCTGGATGGCCTTCTCTTCGACGGAATGTTCATCGCGGCGGGTGGTTTCGGCCTCTGCGGCATCCCCGAACTTCTGCTTGAGGCGATCAGGAAGGCCGGCACGAAGGATCTTACCTTTGCCTCGAACAATGCCGGGGTCGATGAGTTCGGCATCGGCATCCTGTTGCAGACCCGGCAGGTCAAGAAGATGATCAGCTCTTACGTCGGTGAAAACGCCGAATTCATGCGCCAGTACCTGAGCGGCGAGCTTGAGCTGGAGTTCAACCCGCAGGGCACCCTGGCCGAACGGATGCGCGCCGGGGGCTGTGGCATTCCGGGCTTCTACACCAAGACCGGGGTTGGCACTGTGATCGCCGAGGGCAAGGAACACAAGGATTTCGACGGCGAGACCTATATCATGGAACGCGGAATCGTCGCCGACATCAGCATCGTCAAGGCCTGGAAGGCCGACGACACCGGCAACCTGGTGTTCCGCAAGACGGCCCGCAATTTCAACCCGCCGGCCGCCATGTGCGGCAAGGTCTGCATCGTCGAGGTCGAAGAGATCGTACCGCGCGGAAGCCTCGACCCCGATCACATCCACCTGCCCGGCATCTACGTGCACCGGATCATTCAAGGGCAGCACGAGAAGCGGATCGAAAAGGTAACGACACGCAAGCGGGAGGACGCATGATGCCCTGGGATCGCGATCAGATGGCGGCACGGGCCGCGCAAGAGCTTGAAGACGGCTGGTATGTCAACCTGGGCATCGGCATCCCGACCCTGGTGGCCAACTATGTCGGCGACAAGGACATCACCCTGCAATCGGAAAACGGCATGCTGGGCATGGGCCCCTTCCCCTATGAGGGCGAGGAAGACCCCGACCTGATCAACGCCGGCAAGCAGACGATCACCGAACTTGACCGCACCGCCTATTTCGACAGCGCCACCAGCTTCGGCATGATCCGCGGCGGCAAGATCGCGGCGGCGATCCTGGGTGCGATGGAAGTGGCCGAAAACGGCGATCTGGCCAACTGGATGATTCCCGGCAAGCTGGTCAAGGGGATGGGCGGCGCGATGGATCTTGTGGCCGGTGTCGGCCGCGTCATCGTGGTGATGGACCACACCAACAAGCATGGCGATTCAAAGCTGCTGAAGGAATGCACCCTGCCGCTGACGGGCACCGGCGTCGTTGACCGGATCATCACCAACCTGGGCGTGCTGGACGTGGTCGAAGGCGGCCTGAAGATCGTCGAATGCGCCGAAGGGGTGAGCGAGGATGAACTGCGCGCCGCGACGGAGGCCACCATTGTCTGACCCCGAGATCCGCCGCGAAACGGGCACGACGCGCGGGCGCTATGTTCTGGAACAGGACGGCGCCGAGGCCGAGCTGACCTATTCCATCGTGGCGCCTGACCACATCATCGCCGACCACACCGGCGTTCCCCATGCCTTTCGCGGTCAGGGGATTGCCGCGAAACTGGTGGCCCGCCTGGTCAGCGATGCCCAGGCCGAGGGCGTGAAGATCACCTCGCGCTGCTCGTACGTCACGGCCCAGGCCCGGCGGCATCCCGAATGGGCCGATGTTTTCACCGGCTGACCCCGGGATCGGCCAAAGATTGCCTCGCGTTTCGGAAACAAAACCATAGAATTGCCCCATTCCGTTGCTAATCGGGCGGGCAATGACCATGAGCAGCACAAGTCCCGCGCCCCGCGCCCGCCCCACACGCGACCGCCTGATCCTGGCGGCGCTGGTGGTCTTGCTGCTGGTCGGGCTGGCCGGATTGGCCGGCGGCACCGGCTGGAGCGAGATTTCGGCCCAGATTGCGCGCATCGAAGCCTGGCAGATCGGCGCGCTTCTGGGGCTGAGCCTGCTGAATTACCTGTTCCGTGCCCTGCGCTGGCATGTCTTCGCCCGCCGCCTGGGGCTGCGCACCAGCATTCACCGCAACATCCTGCATTTCATCGGCGGCTTTGCCATGTCGGTTACCCCCGGCCGGGTGGGGGAGCTGGTGCGGATGCGCTGGCTTTACCGCGAAACCGGCTGGAGCTTTGAACGCACCGCCCCCCTTGCCCTGATCGACCGGGCGTCGGACCTGGCGGCGATGGGCATTCTGTTGGCCATTGCCCTGTCGCTTTCGGCGACCGGAATCGCGGGCGGGCTTCCGGTGACGCTTCTGGCGCTGACCGGCGCTTTCGTGGCGACGCGGCCCGCGCTACTGTCGGGTATCGCAACGGGGCTTCATCGGCTGACCGGGCGTTTCGCGCGGTTGATGGTGCGGCTGCGCCGGGCCGCGCGGGCGCTGGCGCGGTTCTCGAACCCGACAATCATCGGCGCAGCCACGATGCTGGGCCTTGTCGGTTGGCTGGCCGAGGGGCTGTCGTTTCACCTGCTGCTGGTCTGGCTGGGCCATGACATCGGCCTGGCCAAAGCCATCGCCATATTCATCTTCGCCACGCTGGCCGGCGGGCTGACCGGGGCGCCCGGCGGATTGGGCGGGGCCGAAGCGGCGATGATCGCCCTGCTCAGCCTTGAAGGCGTGCCGCTGGCCGTTTCGGTGCCTGCAACGGCAATCATCCGGCTGACGACCCTGTGGTTCGCCATCGCGCTGGGGCTTGTCGCCTTCCCTGTGGCGGAACGTATTTCAAGAAAGGCGGCACATGCGCTGGAAGACCACTGAATATGCCGGATGGGGCCGCGCCCTGCGGGCGACAGGCGACCTGGCCCGCCCCGAGCGTGTGACGGCCCTTGCCGCGCTGATGGGCGAAAGCCCGGCACCGGCCATCGGCAACTGCCGGTCTTACGGCGATGCCTGCCTGAATTCCGGCGGCAAGGCCGTGCAGATGCTGCGGCTGGACCGGATCAAGGGGTTCGATCCCACCAGCGGCATCGTGACCGTCGAAGCAGGCATGCAACTGGGCGAACTGGCCCGCATCTTCGCGCCGCAAGGCTGGTTGCCCGCCGTCATGCCCGGCACCGGCTTTGCGACGGTGGGAGGCGCGATCGCCCATGACGTTCACGGCAAGAACCACCATGGCGTCGGCTCGTTCGGGCAGCACGTTCGGGCGCTGACCCTGATCGGCCCCGACGGGCAAACCACCCGCATCACCCCGGACCACCCGCTGTTCCGCGCCACGGTGGGCGGTCTGGGGCAGACGGGTGTGATCGTCAGCGCCGAGTTGCAGATGCTGAAGTGCAAGGGCGACGTGATCGTCGTGACCGAACGGCGGATCGAGGGCTGGGACGAATTCCTCGGGCATCTGGATGCCTCGGATGCCAGCTATACCGTGGGGTGGATCGACGCGACCGCACAGGGCGATGCCCTGGGGCGCGGCATCCTGGAAGAGGCCGAAACCGGATCGGGCCTTGTCACCGCGCCGGGCCGGGCGAAATCGGTGCCTTTCGACGCCCCCGGCTTTGCGCTGGCCCCCGCCGTGGTGCGCGCCTTCAACGCCGCCTACTTCCGCCGGGTGCCACAAAAGGGCCGTACCGTGGTGAAACCGATCCAGGAGTTCTTCTTTCCGCTGGATCGCATCCGTAACTGGAACCGGCTCTACGGTCGCGAAGGGTTTCACCAGTTCCAATGCGTCGTGCCGGTCGATCAGGCCCCTGCCCTGCGCGCCATGCTGGAAAGGATCGCGGGATCGGGCCTTGCCTCGCCGCTTGCCGTGCTGAAACGCATGGGGCCGGGCCGGGCTGGCATGATGTCATTTCCCATGGAGGGCTATACCCTGGCCGTCGATTTCCCCAACCGGGCGCGGGCCGTGCGCATGATCGCCGACCTTGAAAGCGATACGCTGGCCGCGGGCGGGCGTATCTATCTTGCCAAGGATTCGCTGGCCAAAGGTGCATCGCTGCGGGCGATGTACCCCGAACAACGCGACTGGGCCGAACTGGTGAACGCGACCGACCCGGACGGCGCGCTGGCCACCGACATGATCCGCCGACTTGACCTGAGGACAGTGTGATGGCCGTGAAAAAGGGCGAAGTCTGGATTCTGCTGGGGGCGACATCGGCCATGGCCCGCGCCATGGCCCGCCAGCTGGCTGAACGGGGCGATGCCCTGATCCTGACCGGCCGCGACATGGACGACATGGCCGCCACCGCCGCCGATTGCGAAATTCGCGGTGCGCACGATGCCAGGGTGGTGGCCTTCGATGCCCGCGACCCCGAGACGTTCCAACCCATCATCGACCTCCTGGACGAGCGGATCGTCAATGCCGCCGTCTTCGTCGGCTCGATGCCCGACCAGGGTGATATCGACAGCGACCCGTCGCTTGTGGATGGCACCGTCATGGACAGTTTCACCGGCCCGGCCCGGTTCCTGCAACAGTTGGCCCCCGAGATCGAGGCGCGCGGCGCGGGTGTGGTTGTCGGCGTCGGGTCGGTCGCGGGGGACAGGGGGCGCCTTGGCAACTATGTCTATGGCGCCGCGAAGGCCGGTTTTCATACCTACCTGTCGGGCCTGCGCAACCGGCTGACGCGCGCGGGCGGGCATGTGGTGACCGTGAAGCCCGGCTTCATTGACACCGCCATGACATGGGGCATCGAAGGCATGTTCCTTGTCGCCCCACCCGAGAAGGTGGCCGCCGACATCCTGAAGGCCGCCGACCGGCGGCGCGACGTGATCTACACCCCCTTCTTCTGGCGCTATATCATGGCGATCATTCGCGCGATCCCCGAACGGGTGTTCAAGAAGATGTCGATCTGACCGCCAGGTGGCGGCCGCCGGGGGTTTCACCCCCGGACCCCCAGAGTATTTCAAGCAAGAAAGAGGGGGCGGGTCAGCCGAACCACTGGGCCCAGAGCCCGGCCGCCCAGAACATCAGCGACAGGATGATCAGCAGGATGCCGATGCCGATCCGGTCGCGCAGGGCAAAGACGATCGGGTCGTAATCCTGCTTGCCGTAGAACCCCAGCGCCACCATGCGGATCAGCCAGATCGCGATGGGAACCAGCGCCAGCCAGAGGATCCAGGTCGTGGGATAAAGGGCATGGCCCTGGTCGCTGACCGCGTAGAGCGCGAAGATCACCAGCGCCCCGACGATGCCCAGCCCCGACATGTTCAGCAGATCGCCCCTGTCGCGGCGACCATAGCCGCGCCCCGGCAGCGGCGCATCGTCACTGGCCAGGGCAAGTTCGGTCATCCGTTTGACACAGCCCAGCGAGATGAACACCGGGAAGATGAAGATCAGCATGTAGATCGAGACATCGACCCGCGAGGCCGCCGCGCCCGCAACCACGCGGATCGTGTAAAGCGCCGCCAGGGTGAAGATATCGACCCAGCGCATGCGCTTGAGTTTCAGCGAATAGGCCAGCGAGATCGCCATGTAGGCCACGACCACCGCAAGAAAGGCGCCGCCCAGCGCCGCCCCGATCCCCAGCGCGACGGTGGCAAGACCGGCGCAGGTTGCCATGCCGATGCGGATCGGAACCCGGCCCGTGGCAAAGGGGCGGCGGCACTTGGTGGAATGCAGGCGGTCAGCCTCGAGATCGAGCAGGTCGTTGACGATATAGATGGAGGAGGCCGCAGCCGAGAAGGCCACCATCCCGGCCAGCACCAGGAAAAGAGTTGTTAGCGTGAAATCATGGGCTGCAATCATCGGTAGCAACAGCAGCGTGTTTTTGACCCATTGATGCGGCCGTAGCGCGCGCCTGAGATCGCGCCAGCGCCAGCCCCCCGCGAGGGTTGTCACGGGATGTCCGGCGCCTTGCAGCGCCGCTGCGGTGGCATCGTGGCGCCCGACCAGCACCGCGCCATCGGCCCTGTCCCAGACGGCGCGATCCACTGCTTCGTTGCCGGCGTAATGAAAGCCGCGCTCTCCGAAGGTTTCGACCAGCGCCTCGGCCTTGGCGGCGCCCTTGAGGTTGTGGCCATGGGCCGTGGCAAAGACGCGGGCCGAAAGATCGTGCTGGCGTGCCAGATCCTGAACCTGGCGGCGCGGCGAGGCCGAGGCGAGGATCACTTCGCGCCCCTCGGCACGGGCGCGGCCGGCCATTTCGGCCACTTCGGCATTGAGCGGCAGCAGATCCATGCGCAGGTCGACCTTCTGGGCCAGCTTCTCTTTCAGGATCGCGGGTTGGCGCAGGTGGCGCACCGTGAGGCGCAGCACCGCCCAGGGGTCGCGCCCAAGCCCTGCCCAGAAGGTTTCGTACAGCATGTCGGTGCGCAGGAAGGTGCCGTCGACATCCAGGACCAGCGGCTTGGACTCAGCCATTGGTGGCCGCTCGGTTGCCCACGAAGACGCAGCCATCGGAAATCAGCTGTGGCGGCGTGAGGCACAGCCCCTTGGCCACTGACCAGGCAGCCAGCACCTTTGGCACATAGCCGCGGGTTTCGGCATAGGGCGGCACGCCGCCGTGCTTTTGCACCGCGCCTTCGCCCGCGTTGTAGCCCGCCAGCGCCAGGATGGGATCGCCGCCGAACTGCCCCATCAGCCAGTCGAGGTAGGTGACGCCGCCGCGGATGTTGTCGGACGCGATGGTGCGATCCAGTACACCGAAGCGTTCGGCGGTGGCCGGCATGAGCTGCATCAACCCCTGCGCCCCGGCACGCGAGAGCGCATCGCTGCGCCCGCCCGATTCCACGGCGATGACAGCCAGGGCAAAGGCCGGGGAAATGCGTGTGCCGATGGTGGCCTTCAATATCTCGGGGCCGTGGCGATCGGCGATGTCGCGCAGGTTCTGCAACCGCGGGCTTGCCACACCGTTGGACGTGGCATTCTGCAACGCAAGAAGGCCACTGGAGACGCGCAGGGCCGGAGAATCGCCTTTCACCTGCCCCCAGAACCAATCGAACCCACCGGCATCAAGGTCCGTCGCGGGGGCGGGAATGTCATCGGCCGGACGGGCAGTGATGCGGGCGACCTGGGGTTCCACCTGAACCGTGATGCGTTTCTTGACGCCCGCCTTGGGGGGCTTGATGCGCTTGAAGGTGAACTCGGGGAACGGCTTTGGCCCCTCGGCCAGGGCCGGCGCCGCAACCAGAAGGGCCGCGATCGTGATCGACGTCAGAAATTTCTGCCTCATACGGTGACTGCTCCGCCCCGTTCGTGTTTTTCCTGTTGTTGCAAGGAAACGACGAAATCGCCAGTTTTATGCGCCCGCGCCCTGCGGAATCGTGACCAGGTGTCGCCTTTCAGGAACGTTCGACCCGTCGACACAGGTTTTTCGCCTGCTACGAAACAAGCGTTATCAACGGGTTAAATCTCAAATCTTTGGAAAATTCATATCGATACAACAATGCCGCGTCCCTGCCCAAATCATGCCCAGATTGAACGGCTTTATAGGGTCATTCCGAACGAAGCGCCGGTCACAGATCAGACCGATCCGCGTTGCAGATCGGATCGGACACTGAACTGAACACACAACCCGAAGGGACAACCAAATGAAACTGTTCAAGATCGCCAAGAAATTCCGCAACGACGAAGACGGTGCCGTGACCGTTGACTGGGTCGTGCTGACCGCTGCCATCGTCGGCCTCGCTGTCGCCGTTCTGGCCTCGGTGCGCGGTGGCACCCAGACCGTGACCGAGAACATCTCGACCCACCTGAACGGCACCACCGTGACCACCACGTTCTGATCCGTCCCACGGAACTGTCGAAAGGCCGCGCCCCCGGGTGCGGCCTTTTTCGTTCTGGCCCCCTTTGGGCAGGGATCAACCCGAATTGCCCCGATCCACCATGAAAGCACCTTCAAATTCGACCAGAATCGTCGCATTCCCGCCGGAATTGGCAGGCAGAACTGGTTCATCGCAACGGAGCAGAGGCGGCCACAAGGCAGCGCTGCATGGACACCCGGAGCGTTTGTAAAAAGTGAAACCTGAAGGGACAACCAAATGAAACTGTTCAAAATCGCCAAGAAATTCCGCAACGACGAAGACGGCGCCGTGACCGTTGACTGGGTCGTGCTGACCGCTGCCATCGTCGGCCTGGCTGTCGCCGTTCTGGCCTCGGTGCGCGGTGGCACCCAGACCGTGACCGAGAACATCTCGACCCACCTGAACGGCACCACCGTGACCACCACGTTCTAAGATGGATCAGGGGGGGCATCGGCCCCCCCGGTTTTCCGACGATCGCCGCATTGGCATTGTCTTGCGGATAAGAAACACAGGTGAAAGCATGCGGCAGGCCATCGACACGTTTCTCAGGGATGAAACCGGTGCAACCACCGTTGACTGGGTGCTGCTGACGGCAGGCGTCATGTCTTTGACCCTGGCTGTCATGGGCATGTACGGCAACGGGGCCGAGCAGATTTCATCGACGGTCAGCACCGCCATCGCCAAGCCGATCACCACCACCTTCTGAGTCAGCCATCGCAGGGGCGATCGGGGCGCGCTGCGCCCCTTTTTGCGTGCGTCGGGGTCATATTCCGCACGCAACCGCAACAATTACGCATTGTCGGCAACATTCTGCCTCAAATCTGCGCAATGCTGGTCACGAGTTACCGCGCACCGTTCCGCGATCCGGGAACAGGTGCCGACATTGGAAAGGACATACGATGCGTCTGGTTTTCGGAATGGTGCTGATACTGGGTCTTGGGCTGGCCGGTTTCGCTGTTTATCTGGCCCGCGGGTACATCACGGAATACCAGGCCGCGGTCGAGCTTGAGCGCGCGAACCGCGTCACGGCGGTGCCGACACAGCAGGTTTTCGTCATGAACCGCCCCGCCCGCTATGGCGAACGTCTGGCGACCGAGGATGTGCGCGCCGTGCAATGGCCGGTCGATGCCATCCCCGAGGGCGCCTTTACCGACGCTGCGGTGCTTTTCCCCGACGATAACGCCAAGCCGCGCTCGATTCTGCGCACGATGGAGAAGGACGAGGCGCTGCTGGCCGTCAAGGTGACCGACCCGGGCGAGGACGCCGGCGTTTCGTCGCGCCTCTCTCCCGGCATGCGGGCCTTTGCCATCAGCGTCGACGTGTCGTCGGGCGTTTCGGGGTTCCTGCGCCCGGGTGACAGGGTCGATGTCTTCTGGAGCGGCAGCGTGCCCGCCGCGCGCGGCGGACGCCAGGAAGTCACGAAGCTGATCGAAACCGGCGTGCGCCTTGTCGCCATCGACCAGTCGGCCGACGAGGACCGCTCCAGCCCCACCGTGGCGCGCACCGTCACGGTCGAGGCAACCAGCCGCCAGGTGGCAAGCCTGGCGCAGGCACAATCGACCGGGCGGCTGTCGCTGGCCCTGGTCGGCACCGCCGACACCATCATCTCGGAGGATGTCGAGATCGACCAGCGCGAGCTGCTGGGCCTGATCGACGAGAAGATCGTCGAGGTCGAGGAAGAGAAGGTCTGCACGATCCGCACCCGCAAGGGCGGCGACGTGGTGGAAATTCCGATCGCCTGCACGAATTGAGCGATAAGTGAAACGGCCGGCGCGGATACCCGATCTGGGGGCCGCGCCGGCCGCTCTGCGCTATCCCTATTGCCTGTTGCGACTTATCCACATCAAAATCGGGCCGCAGTTCCTTGATTATTGCAAAAAAACCGGTTTTCGCCCATGGTGACGTGAAATTCGGGCAAAAGACCCGATCCCATCCGTGATCAGAGAGGCAGGATCACATGCAAATTGACAGATTTCTGAAGGCCGTGCTGTTGGGCTTTTCCGTGGCCATGGCCACTGTCCCATCGGCAGGCGCCGAAACGTTGCGCGTGATGAATGGCTCGGCGTCCAGTTCGCTGAACGTACCGATGAACCGGGCGGTGGTGGTCGAATCCGATGTTCCCTTTGCCGAACTTTCCATCGCCAACCCCTCGATCGCCGATATCTCCACACTCTCGGACCGCACGATCTATGTGCTGGGCAAGGCTCCGGGGCGCACCACGCTGACCCTGCTGAACGCCGAGGGCCGCCTGATCACCAACGTCGAGGTGCAGGTTGCCCCCGACATCGCGGAGTTCAAGGAACGGCTGCGCCAGATCCTGCCCGGCGAACCCATCGAGGTGCGCACAGCCAATGACGGAATCGTCCTGTCGGGCGTCGTCAGTTCCATTACGCGGCTTGACCGGGCGCTGGACCTGGCCGAACGCTATGCGCCCGAACGGGTCAGCAACCTGATGAGCGTCGGCGGCACCCAGCAGGTCATGCTGAAGGTGCGCTTTGCCGAAATGGCCCGCTCTGTCCGCAAGAGCCTTTCTGCCTCGCTGGCCGCGGGCGGTGTCACCGGTGGCGGCACCGGCGTGACCATGGGCACCGGCACCCTCGGCCAGAACAACAACGCCACCAACATCCTGACCGGCCAGGGCTATACCTCGAGCAAGGAAAGCGAAGGGTCGCTTGTGCTGGGCTTTGGCGCCGGAAGCCTGCAGTTTGCGGTTCTTCTGGAAGCGCTGGAAAGCAAGGGCGTCGTGCGCACCCTGGCCGAACCCAACCTGACCGCCCTCTCCGGTCAGGAAGCGTCGTTCCTGGCGGGTGGGGAATACCCGGTTCCGGTGGTCGACCAAGAGGGCGGCGTCACCATCGACTATAAGCCCTTCGGTGTCGAACTGACCTTCACGCCCCGCGTTGTCGACCGCGACCTGATCAACCTGCAACTGAAGGCCGCGGTTTCGGGGCTGGACAACACCGTCACCTTCCAGGCCAACGGGTTTTCGGTGAATGCCTTCAAGCGCCGTGAAACCAGCACCGTCGTCGAAATGCGCGACGGCGAGAGTTTTGCCATCGCCGGGCTGCTGCAGGACGACTTTCAGGATCTGTCGGGCCAGGTGCCATGGCTGGGCGACATCCCGGTTCTCGGGTCGCTGTTCCGCAGCGCCGAATACGAACGCCGCCAGAGCGAGCTGGTGATCATCGTCACCCCCCATCTTGTCACCCCCACCCGGGGCGAAGCGCTGGCCCTGCCCACCGACCGCGTGACCCTGCCCACCGAATCGGAACTGTTCCTGTTCGGCAAGACGGCCGGCACCACCAACAGCCGCCGCCCCACCCGTGGCGCTGCTGGCGAAGTCGCCAAGCAGGACTTCGGCGGTTCCTACGGCTATGTGATGGAGTGAGACGAATGAGAATGCCCCACAAACCGCTCATCGCCATCGCGATAACCCTTGGTCTGGGCGCCTGCACCAGCGAGAATTCCACCTTCCTGACCGCAGCGACCCACCCCGCCGGATCGTTCATCGACGAAGGCGGTTTCGGCAATGCCACGATGATGAACACCCGCGCCATGACCCAATGCGTGGGCAAGCCCAAGGGGTACATCGTGCCCGAACACATCGTCGTGCTGAACCCCGACCCCAAGAGCCCGGCCATGGAAACCACCACGCCGCGGCGCGGTCAGGTCCGCTGTTCGGGCGATCTGAACGGCAAGTATGCCCAGGTGATCTTCGAGGAATACGTCGAAAGCGCCACGGAACTGCCGGTCAGCGAAGAAGGCGGCCTTGCCGAAATCTCGCAGTCGGCAGGCGGCTGATTGATCCCTTCATGAACCGGACAACCGGGGCGGTACGTCATTGGCGCACCGCCCCGAAAATGTCTCTGGTTGACGGATAATTATGATTTTCTAGCCTCAATGTCGCCAATATTGCCCGCCAATATCCCCTGAGACACAAGGAACCGGCGCGATTCTATCGACGCGCACGACCCCCCGGGACAGGCAGTATTGGCGACCGATTTCGGTTGCCCAATCCCCGACGGGTTCGGCAACGGAAGGACCGAGGCATGACGAATTCAGCGGCACAGCAGGCAGATCCCGAACCGATCCTGGCCTGCACCATCTGTCGGGATGTGCAGAACTTCGACCTTCTGATCGAGGACATGGAAGCCGCACTTGGCGAACGCTGGGGCGATCTCAGCTTTGCCGATGCGACGGTGTTCCTGGGCCAGCCCGAGGCCGAGGCGTTGGAGTTCGTGGCCATCGCCATCGACGAAGACGACGAATCCAACGTCAACACCATCGCCGATCTGATCAAGACGGCGGTCGAGCGTGGCATCCGGGTGATCGTCATCGCGGAAGAGGTCAGCCCGATGGTGCTGCACCAGCTTCTCAAGCTGGGCGCGCGCGAGTTTGTTCCCTACCCCCTGCCCGAAGGCGCCCTGCACGAGGCGATCGAGCGTATCCGCGCGCCCGAACCCGAACCGGTACAAGAGCTTGAGGCCCCGGTGCGCAACCGGCCCAAGGGCGACCGCGACGGAGTGGTCCTGCCCGTGCACGGGCTTTCGGGCGGCGTGGGCGCCACGACCTTTGCCGTGAACCTGGCATGGGAGTTAGCGACGCTGAGCAAGGACGACGCGCCCCGTGTCTGCCTTCTCGATCTCGACCTGCAGTTCGGCGCCGTGTCGACCTATCTTGACCTGCAGCGCCGCGAGGCGGTGTTCGAGATGCTGACCAACACCGACACGATGGACAACGAGAGCTTCCTCCAGGCCCTTCTGCCCTTCAACGACAAGCTTCAGGTCTTGACCAGCCCGGTCGACATGCTGCCGCTTGACCTGATCACCGGCGAGGACGTGGCGCGCATCATCGAACAGGCCCGGGCCAATTTCGATTATGTCGTGATCGACATGCCCTCGACCGTGGTGCAATGGACCGAAACGGTGCTGAACGCCGCCCACGTCTATTTCCTGCTGCTGGAAATGGACATGCGCAGCGCCCAGAACGCCCTGCGCCTGATCCGCGCCCTCAAGGCCGAGGATCTGCCTGTCGAGCGGCTGCGCTATATCCTGAACCGCGCCCCCAAGTTCACCGACCTCGCGGGCAAGTCGCGGGTCAAACGCCTGGCCGAGAACCTGGACATCACCATCGAGGTGCAGCTTCCCGATGGCGGCACCCAGGTGGTGCAGGCCTGCGACCACGGCCTGCCGCTGGTCGAGGTGGCCAAGAAGAACCCCCTGCGCCGCGAAATCCAGAAACTTGCCACCTCGGCGCACGAGTTGAACCGCGCCGCCGCTGCGGCAGCCAAGTAAGGGCCAGACCATGTTTGCACGCTACAAGAAGCAGGACCCGGCCAAGGCCGCCAGCAACGCCGCCCCCAAGCCGCTGACCGAAGTGGCACGCGCGGCCGCCGCCAAGGCCCCTGCCCCCGCCGCGCCCAAGCCGATGATCGCCCGCACGGTCCCCAAGGCCGTGCCCGCAAAGGCCGCCCCCGAGAACAAGGAAAAGAAGCGCCGCGAACGCCTGGGCGAAATCAAGGTCGAACTGCACAGCCGCCTTCTGGACAACCTGAACCTTGCCGCCCTGGACAAGGCCAGCGAAACCGACCTGAAGTCGGAAATCATGCAGATCACCAGCGAGGCGCTGGACGAGATCGGCATCGTTCTGAACCGCGACGAGCGGATGAACCTGAACCAGGAACTTTACGACGAGGTGAAGGGCCTTGGCCCGCTGGAAACGCTGCTAAAAGACGACAGCGTGAACGATATCCTGGTGAACGGCCCGCAACAGATTTTCGTCGAGCGCAACGGCAAGCTCACGCTGACCGACATCACCTTCAAGGACGAACGCCACCTGCTGCGCATCATCGACAAGATCGTGTCGGCGGTCGGGCGGCGGGTGGATGAATCCAACCCCTATGTCGACGCCCGCCTTGCCGATGGTTCGCGATTCAACGCCATGGTTCCCCCCATTGCGGTGGACGGTTCGCTGGTGTCGATCCGCAAGTTCAAGAAGGAAAAGCTGGGCATTCAGGACCTGGTGAACTTCGGCGCCTTCAGCCCGGAAATGGCGCTTTATCTCGAAGCGGCGGTTTCCACGCGGCTGAACGTGATCGTGTCGGGCGGCACGGGTTCGGGCAAGACCACCACGCTCAACGCCCTGTCGTCCTTCATCGACGACGACGAACGCATCCTCACCATCGAGGACACCGCCGAACTTCAACTGCAGCAAACCCATGTCGGCCGGATGGAAAGCCGCCCCGCCAACGTCGAGGGCAAGGGCGCGGTATCCCAGCGCGATTGCCTCAAGAACGCCCTGCGGATGCGCCCCGACCGGATCATCGTCGGGGAAACCCGGGGCGAAGAGGTTATCGACATGCTTCAGGCCATGAACACCGGCCACGACGGTTCGATGACGACGATCCACGCCAACAGCGCCCGAGACGGCGTATCGCGCCTGGAAAACATGATCGCCATGGCGGGCATGGAAATGCCCATCAAGGCGGTGCGCAGCCAGATCGCCAGCGCCGTCAACCTGATCGTGCAGGCATCCCGCCTTCAGGACGGTTCGCGCCGCATGACGTCCATCACCGAAATCACCGGGATGGAGGGCGACGTGATCTCGATGCAGGAGGTGTTCCGCTATCAGCGCGTCGGCCTGACCCCCGAAAACAAGATCATCGGCCATTTCACCGCCACCGGTGTGCGGTCGCACTTCTCGGAACGGTTCCGCATGTGGGGGATGAACCTGCCTGCCGAAATCTTCGAACCCACCAAAGGATAACCCCATGGTCATCAGCGCAGAACCACTTATCTACGGGATGATCTTCGTCGCCGTTCTTGTGCTGGTCGAAGGCATCTACCTGACCGTTTTCGGCAAGTCGATCAGCCTGAACAACCGGGTCAACCGCCGGCTGGACATGCTGGAAAAGGGCAAGGCCCGCGAACAGGTTCTGGAACAGCTCCGCAAGGAGATGGGCCAGCACATGAAAAGCCAGAAGATCCCGCTGTATTCCATGCTGGCCAAGAAGGCTCAGCTGGCCAATATCGCCTTTACCCCGGTGCAGATGATGATGGTCATGGGCCTTCTGGGGGTGATCGCCTATGTGGGCCTGACCCTTCAGACCAGCGCCAGCACCCCGATCCGCGTGGCCGTCGCCGTGGCCATGGGCGTGGGTGGTGTTTACGTCTGGGTGAACGGCAAGGCGAAAAAGCGGCTGGCCCTGATGGAAGAACAGCTGCCCGATGCCGTCGAACTCATGGTGCGCAGCCTGCGTGTGGGCCATCCCTTCACCGCCGCGCTGAACATCGTGGCGAAAGAGGTTCCCGATCCGCTGGGCACCGAAATGGGCGTGATCGCGGACGAGGCGGCCTATGGGCGCAACGTGGGGGAATCGCTGAAAGGCATGGCCGAGCGGATGGACATGCAGGATCTGCGCTTCCTCGCGGTGGCGGTCACGATCCAGCAGCAATCTGGCGGCAACCTGGCCGAAATCCTGGCCGGCCTTGCCGCCGTGATCCGGTCACGCTTCAAGCTGTTCCGCCGGGTCAAGGCGATCACCGCCGAGGCCAAGTGGAGCGGCATGTTCCTGTCGGTCTTCCCGTTGGGCGCGCTGGTGATGATCAACCTTTTGTCGCCGGAGTATTACGACGACGTGAAGGAAACCGCCTATTTCATCCCGGCCTGCCTGGTCGTCGCCGGGTTCCTCGTGGTCAACATCTTCGTGATGAAGGCCCTTGTGAACATCAAGGTCTGAGGAGCCAACATCATGGAAATGCTGAACGAAATGATCGTCAGTCACCTTGGCCCCCTTGGCCCGCTGATCGTGGTCGGCGGGCTTGGTGTCGCGATGGTGCTGCTGACCCTGCCCTTCCTGTTCAAGCGCAAGGCCGATCCTCTCGACAAGCTGGGCAAGCTGCGGCGCGAGGCGAAGATGTCGGCCGCCGGCAAGGGGCCTTCCCTGCGCTCGGGCAACAAGAACGACAAGCTTGAAAAATACTCCAACTTCCTCGAACCGCAGAACGAAGAGGAATACTCGGCCATCCGCCTGAAGCTGATGCAGGCCGGATACCGCAGCAAGGATGCGGTGCGCACCTTCTATTTCGCGCAGTTCGCCCTGGGCATCGGGCTGCTGGTGGTGGGCGTTCTCTATGCGATCCTGACCAGCAACACCGGCCAGCCCAGCACCCAAGCCCTGATCCTGTCGGTTCTTCTGCCCGGGGCCGTCGGATACATGGCGCCGAAATACTGGATCACGAAACGCCAGCAGCAGCGCCAGGAGGAAATCACCAACGGCTTTCCCGACAGCCTGGACATGATGCTGGTCTGCGTCGAGGCGGGCCAGTCGCTGGACCAGTCCATCGTGCGGGTCAGCAAGGAAATCCGCGCCGGCTTTCCCGCCCTGGCCGACGAGTTCGAAATCGTCAGCCACGAGATCAAGGCCGGCAAGGACAAGGTGGCCGTCCTGCGCGACATGTCGGAACGGGCGGGCGTCACCGATGTGGCCTCGTTCGTGACGGTGTTGATCCAATCGGCCACTTTCGGTACATCCGTGGCCGAGGCGCTGCGTGTCTTTTCCGCCGAAATGCGTGACAAACGCGTGATGCGGGCCGAGGAAAAGGCAAACACCTTGCCCACCAAGATGACCCTTGCCACAATGATGCTGACGGTGCCGCCGCTTCTGATCATCCTGCTGGGGCCGTCGATCTACAACATCGTCGAAACGCTCGGCAAATTCAAAATGTAGGGGCCATGCGCGCCATACCGTTCCTGTTGATCCTCGCCCTGGCCGCCTGTGGAAACACCGGCGGCCTTGCCCGTGACAAGGACAGCCCCTATGCCCCACGGGTCGCGCGCGCCGATGGCAGTGTCGATGGCCTGCTTGTCGGGCACCGGCTGATGGAGGCGGGGGAATACGAACTAGCGCTCAAGGCCTATTACCGCGCGGCGGGCAACCAGGGCACGACCGTCGATGTCCTGTCGGCGCTGGGTTCGGCCAACCTTAGGCTGGGGCGGCTGGGCCAGGCCGAACGGCTTTTGCGCCAGGCGGTGAAGAAGGATGAAACCTTCGTTCCCGCTTGGAACAACCTGGGCGTGGTGCTGATGGAACGGCGCAATTTCGGCGAGGCCGAGCGCGTCTTCCGCACCGCCTTTGCGCTGGATAGTGGCGAAAGTGACGACATCAAGGCAAATCTCGCGCTGGCCCTCGCCAAGATCGAGAATCCCGCATATGATTCACCGGATATAAGCAACTTTGCGCTGGTGCGGCGTGGGTCGGGCGACTACCGGATCCTGTCCCGCATCTGAAAGCAAAGGCACGGACGAGCAGGAAAAAGGACGCAGGCACATGCGCCACACGATAACTCTCGCGCTCTGCCTTGGCGGTGCGCTTGCCCTGTCGGCTTGCGGCAAGTCCGACCAGGCCGAAGTCGACCGCGCGATCAAGAACGTCAACGTGATCGACGAAACCAACCTGAACGACATCATGCTGACCGTGGGCGACCCGAACGAGGCGGTCAATTACTTCCGCCGGGCCAGCGGCGAAAACCCCGACCGCATCGATCTTCAGCGCGGGCTGGGCCAATCGCTGATCCGCGCCAAGCGCAACGCCGAAGCCGTCACCACCTGGACCACCGTCGTCGCCCACCCCGAGGCGACCGAGGATGACCGCGTCAACCTGGCCGACGCCCTGATCCGCAACGGCGACTGGAACAAGGCCGAGGCCGAACTGGACCGCGTTCCGCCCACCTATGAATCCTACAAGCGTTACCGCCTTGAAGCGATGATCGCGGATTCCAACAAGGAATGGAGCAAGGCCGACAGTTTCTATGAAACCGCCGTGGGGCTGACCACCACGCCATCAAGCGTGATGAACAACTGGGGCTATTCCAAGCTGAGCCGCGGCGATTACGGCGAGGCCGAGCGTCTGTTCACCCAGGCCATCACCTATGACGAAGATCTGTTCACCGCCAAGAACAACCTGGTTCTGGCCCGCGGCGCCCAGCGCAAGTACGACCTGCCCGTCGTTCCCATGACGCAGGTGGAACAGGCCCAGCTGATGCACACCATGGCCCTGACCGCGATCAAGCAGGGCGATGTCGCGATCGGCAAGGGCCTGCTGCAACAGGCGATCGACACCCACCCCCAGCATTTCGAGGCTGCGGTGCGCTCGCTCAGGGCGCTTGACGCCAACGTGGTGAACTAGGCCCGTGGAGTTTCTTCTGCCCGCCAAGGCCGCCTGGTGGTTCCTGCCCTTCGTCACCCCGATTTGCGTCTGGGTGGCCTGGAACGACATGGCCTTCATGAAGATCCCCAACAAGGCCGTCATGGCCCTTTTCGCCGTCTACCTGGTGATCGGGCCCATCGCCTTTCCGCTTGAACTCTGGCTGTGGCAATGGCTGAACCTGGTGGTGGTGCTGGCCGTCGGTTTCGTGATGAACATGGCCGGGGGCCTGGGCGCGGGGGATGCGAAATTCGCCGCCGCCGCCGCCCCTTTCGTGCTGGTGCAGGATGCGGCGTCGCTTCTGTTCCTGTTCGCCGCCGTCACCTTGGCCGCCTTTGCCACCCATCGCGGGGCCAAGCATTTTGCGCCGCTGCGCAATCTTGTGCCCGACTGGGCCAGTTGGACCAACCGCAAGTTTCCCATGGGCTTCCCCCTGGCCGGAACGCTTCTGATCTACCTGCTGCTGGCGATTGCCTGATCCCGGTTGCCGGATTCCATCAGGATGAACAGATCGTTGCGGAACACCTCGCGCAGGGGAATTTCCCGTTCGGTCAGCTGCGCCACCGTCAACTGGCGCACCCGCGGGATCACCGCGCAAAGCGGCACCAGCACGTAATCCGCCGCCCCGATCCCCGGAAGCCCGTCGTAGCGCCAGGGCGCACCGCCTTCGACCCACGCGATGGAGTCGCTGAACAGCGGCATGTTCGACAGAAGGTCGGCCACCATGATCCGGCTGCCATCGGCAAAGCCGGCCTTTTCAAGGTCGCGCGCGGTCTGATCGAACCAGGTCAGCATGCCCGATTGCAACTGGCAGGTTTCCAGGGTCTCACCCGCCAGAACAGTGGGCAGCTTCGCCGGATCGCCTTCGTGGAAATCCAGCGCGAAGCGGGGTGAACGCTCGGCCGCCTTGAAGCCGAACTGGACCTCCAGCGCCATTTCGCGCGGGTAGAACAGATCGTCGTGGGTTTGCGAGCGGGGAAAGAACGGCACATAGGTTGCCGTCGCAACCGCCGCATGGCGCAGCGGGCTGTAGGCAAGGTTCGAGAATGACGCCGCCCCCAGCGCCAGAAGCATCGCCGCCGTCATCGTCACCGCCGGGCGCAGTTCCCACCCCCAGGCATTCGCAACGCCGGGGTCGGGGCGCCACATCAGCAGCACAAGACCCAGCCACAGAACCCACTGCGGATCGTTCCCGAAATTCTGGAAGGTGACATAGATCAGCCCCGGCAGGAGGACCAGCAGCAAGAGCCCCTCGTTCCGCCGTTTGCCCTGGCGCAGCAGAACCACCGCCGCCAGCGCCAGGAAATGCACTCCCAGCAAAAGCGGCGCCGTCAGCATTTCACCCAGCGGCATGTCGGGGTGGGGCCGTATCTCGGATTGCGCGGTGACCAGCAGATCCCGTGCATAGGCGACCCAGAAATCAAAGCCCAGGAACAGCGTCACGATACCAAGGCTGACCACCCCTGCCAGCAGCCCGACAACCAGCGTGCGCGCCGCACCGCGCAGCAGCAGCGCCAGGATGACGGCAGGGGTAAGGGCGACAAGGTAGGTCACCTTGATCAGCACGACCGCCGCCAGCAGCACGCCGATCAACAGGCCGTCCAACGACTGTCGCCTTGCGCCCAGCGGCGGCAGGACGGCCAGCGTCAGTGCCACCAGCGAGAACGCCCAGGCCCAGCGGTTGTAATGCATCGAGAAGGACACGCTGACATCCGTTCCCCCGTGCACCAGCGCCAGGGGCAGAACCAGCATCAAGAGAACGAAAAGATATGCCGTCACCCCTGCAAAGCGGCTGTAGGCGGCGCGCAGGATCGGGCCCAGCAGTGCAAGCGCCACGGCGATCTGCGCCGCATGAAAGGCCGTGCCGACGCCAAGCCCCGCCTTGACGAAAACCACGATGGGCCAGGCCGAAAGGATGCCCAGCGGCGTCATGAAATCAAGATGCGGCACCTGCCCCCCGGCCATGCGCATGACGATCTCGATCAGGTGCAGAACGTCGCCCTCGTACCAGTTCATGTAAAGGCCGCCCTTCCACAGGCCCAGCCCGCCCAGAACGGCGATCGTGGCGATTGCAAACGACAAAAGCCCGACGGGGTTCGCTCTCTTCATCTCTGCCTCATTCCATCATTTGGCCACAATACTCTGGCACTTCTTTTCCCACAGACATGCCGAACCATGGTGTCCAAAATCGGGCGCCCCGGTGGAAAAGGCAGGAAAAACGCAGTTGAGGCGCCCCGATGAACATGCAGACCACGGCCGTCATGGCCCCGCCCCCGCCCCGTACGCTGGACCAGATGCAGTTGCCCATCGTCATGATGCGCGACATCCTGTTGAAGACGATGTTCCGCATGAACCTGGAACACGTCAGCGAAATCGCGGCCCAGATCTGCCTGCCGGTCAACGTGGCGCAGGAACTGGTTGATCTGGCCCGCACCCAGAAACTGGTCGAGGCGACGGGCACGCTGCACGCCTCGTCGGGCTCGGAGATGGGATACACCCTGTCGGACGCCGGCAAGACCCGGGCGCTGGATGCCCTTTCACAGTCGGAATATTACGGCGCGATGCCGGTGCCGCTGTCGGTCTATTCCGAACAGATGAAGCGCCAGTCGATCCGCAACATCCAGATCACCCGCCAGCAGTTGACCGGCGCCATGGGGCATCTGATCCTGCCTGACGATCTTCTCGACAATCTCGGCCCCGCTGTCGGGTCGGGCCGGTCGATCCTGATGTACGGCCCGCCGGGCAACGGCAAATCCTCGATTTCCAACGGGGTGCGCGATGCCATTGGCGACAACATCTATGTGCCGCGTGCCATTGAATATTCCGGGCAGGTGATCACGGTCTATGACCCCATCGTCCACACCCGCGTGGCCGAGGAAGAGCAAGACCCCAACGCCCTGCGCCGCATCACCCGCTATGACACCCGTTATGTCTATTGCCAGCGTCCCACCGTGGTGACGGGGGGCGAGTTGACGCTGGAAATGCTTGATCTGGTCTACAATCCCACCTCGCGCACCTACCAGGCACCGCTGCAGCTCAAATCCTCGGGCGGGGTGTTCATCGTCGATGACCTTGGCCGACAGGCCAGCGCACCCCAGGCGCTGATCAACCGCTGGATCGTGCCGCTGGAAGAATCGCGCGACATCCTTGCCCTGCAATCGGGTGAAAAGTTCACCGTGCCTTTCGACACGCTGGTGATCTTCTCGACCAACTTCCACCCGAACAAGATTTTCGACCAGGCGGCGCTGCGCCGCATCTTCTACAAGATCAAGATCGACGGGCCGTCGCAGTCGGATTTCCTGAAGATCTTCGCGCTGGTCGCCAAGAAAAAGAAGATGCCGCTGGACGAAAAGACACTCGTGCATCTACTGAAACGGAAATATCCGACCATCGACAACGTCTATGCCAACTATCAGCCGGTGTTCCTGATCGACCAGATGATCTCGATCTGCGAATTCGAAGGCATCCCCTATCAGATGACGCCCGAACTGATGGACCGCGCCTGGGCCAACATGTTCGTCAAGGAAGAAGAGATCGTACGCTGACAAGCCCCCGCTTTGCGGTTAGGCAAGGCAGATGGAACCGTTCGATATCTTTCTGGTCTGCGCGCCAGGGCTGGAAGCCCCCCTGGCCGACGAGGCGCGCGCACTGGGCCTTGCGCCCGGGTTGGGTGTCGGCGGCGTAACCGTCACCGGTGGCTGGCCCGATGTCTGGCGGTGCAACCTGCACCTGCGCTGTGCGGCGCGGGTGCTTGTGCGCATCGGTTCGTTCCGGGTGATGCATATTGCCCAACTGGACAAGCGGGCGCGCAAGTTTCCCTTTTCCGACATTCTGCGCAAGGATCTGCCTGTCAGGGTCGAAGCAAGCTGTCAGAAATCACGCATTTATCACGACAAGGCCGCGAAACAGCGGGTCGAGGGCGCGCTGGTGGCCCAGGGGTTCACCCTGGCCGAGGATGCACCCGTCACCCTCAAGACCCGTATCGAGGACGATCTCTGCACCTTCTCTCTCGATACCACGGGCGAACCTTTGCACAAGCGCGGCCACAAGTTGCAGGTGGGCAAGGCGCCCCTGCGCGAAAACCTGGCCGCCGCCTTCCTGCGCCAATGCGGCTTTGACGGCAGCGAGGCGCTGGTCGATCCGATGTGCGGCAGCGGCACCTTCGTGATCGAGGCGGCCGAAATCGCGGCCGGTCTTGCTCCGGGGCGCGACCGGGCCTTTGCCTTTGAAAACTTGGGCAGTTTCGACCCCGCGCAATGGGCCGCGCTGAAATCCGGCAAGACGGAACAGCCCACCCTGCGCTTTTTCGGCAGCGACCGTGACGATGGCGCGATCCGCTCGGCCACTGCCAATGCAGAACGGGCCGGTGTGTCCGGCTTCACCCGGTTCACCCGCGCGGCGATATCCGACCTGATGCCGCCCGACACGCCGCCCGGCCTTGTCATGGTCAACCCGCCTTACGGCGCGCGGATCGGTCAGCGCAAGCTGCTCTTCGCGCTCTATGGCAGCCTGGGCAAGGTGCTGGTCGACAGGTTCAAAGGCTGGCGCGTCGGCATCGTCACCAGCGACGCGGGCCTGGCCAAGGCCACCGGCCTGCGGTTCCGGCCGCCCCTGCCCCCGGTGCAGAACGGCGGCTTGCGCATCGCGCTCTATCGCACCGATCCGTTGCGCTAGGACGCCGGCGCCCTATCTGCCTTTCATGGCCAATCTGCCCCCCACCTTTCACGACTGGTTCGCGCGGCGCGGCTGGTCGATTCATCCGCACCAGCAGGCGATGCTGGACCGTGCCGATGCCCCTGCCCTGCTGCTGATCGCGCCCACGGGCGGCGGCAAGACACTTGCAGGTTTCCTGCCTTCGTTGGCGGAATTGGCCGGTGGAACGCATCAGGGCTTGCACACTTTGTACATTTCCCCGCTCAAGGCCCTGGCCGCCGACATCAAGCGCAACCTCGGCACGCCCATTGACGAAATGCGCCTGCCGATCCGGGTCGAGGACCGGACCGGCGACACCACCCAAACCCAGAAGAAGCGCCAGCGCGCCGATCCGCCCCACATCCTGCTGACGACCCCTGAAAGCCTGGCCCTGCTGCTCAGCTATCCGGATGCGCCGCGCATGTTTGCCGGGCTGCAACGCGTCGTCGTTGACGAGATTCACGCCTTGGCCGAATCAAAGCGCGGCGATCAGTTGATGCTGGCCCTTTCGCGCCTGCAAGCGCTGGTGCCGGGCCTGCGCCGGGTGGGCCTGTCGGCAACGGTGGAAGATCCGCAAGCCATAGCGCGGTTCCTGGCGCGCCACCCCGATCCCTGCGAGGTTCTCTTCGCCGATCCCGGCCCCGACCCCGACATCACCATGTTGCAGATCGACGAACCGCCCCCCTGGTCGGGCGGGGGTGCCGCCTATGCCATTCCCGCCGTGCTGGAACAGGTGCGCCGTCACAAAACCACGCTGATCTTTCACAACACCCGCGCCCAGGCCGAGATCTTCTTTCACAACCTCTGGCTGGCCAACGACGATGCCCTACCCATCGGCATCCACCACGGCAGCCTGGACAAGCAGCAGCGCGCCCGCGTCGAGGCGGCGATGGTCAACGGCGATCTGCGGGCCATCGTCTGCACCGGCTCGCTCGACCTCGGGATCGACTGGGGCGATGTGGACCTGGTGATCCAGATCGGCGCGCCCAAGAACGTCAAGCGGCTGGTACAGCGGATCGGTCGGGCCAATCACCGCTACAATGCGCCCTCCAAGGCGCTTCTGGTGCCTGCCAACCGGTTCGAGGTGGTGGAATGCCTGGCCGCGCTCGAGGCCGTGAAGGCCCGCGATCTGGATGGCGATCCGCGCGGCCCCGGCCCCCGTGACGTGCTGTGCCAGCATATCCTGATCGCCGCCTGCGCCGCCCCCTTCACCGCCGACGCCCTGTTCGCCGAGGTGACGACGGCGGGCGCCTATGCCGGGCTCAGCCGCGCCGATTTCGACGCCTGTCTCGATTTCGTGGCCACCGGCGGCTATGCCTTGCGCGCCTATGACCGCTGGCAGCGGCTGAAGCTGATCGACGGCGCCTGGCACCTGCGCGATCCGCGCGCCACCCAACGGATCCGCATGAACATCGGCACGATCCAGGACACCGAAACCCTGAAGGTGCGGCTGAAGAACCGCTTCGGCGGCCAGCCCCTGGGCGAGGTCGAAGAGGGCTTTGCCGCCACGCTTACCCCCGGCGATACCTTCCTGATCGGGGGCGAGATCGTGCGCTATGAGAACCTGCGCGAAATGACGGTCGAGGTGACGCGCCGCGCCGACAAGCCGCCGAAAATTGCTACCTTCATGGGCACCAAGTTCGCCACATCAACACAACTTAGCCACCGCATCCTGCGCATGTTCGCCCAGGACGACTGGCCGGAACTGCCCGAGGCAACGCGCGCCTGGCTGCACCTGCAACGCGAACGCTCGCGCCTGCCCGAGCCTGACCGGCTGCTGATCGAATCCTTTCCCTGGAAGGGGCGCGAACATGCGGTGATCTATGGGTTTGCCGGGCGCAACGCCATGCAGACGCTGGGCCTTCTGGTCACCCAGCGGATGGAGGACCTGGGCCTGAACCCCCTTGGCTTTCTGGCCACCGATTACGCCACGATGGTCTGGGGCCTTGATCCGCTGACCGATCCGGCACCGCTGTTCGCGGCCGAAAACCTGCGCGAGGGGTTTGAAACCTGGTTGGCGGGCAATGCGGTGATGAAGCGCACCTTCAAGGCCAGTGCGGTGATTTCCGGCCTCATCGAACGCACCTATCAGGGACAGCGCAAATCCGGGCGGCAGGCGACGTTTTCGTCGGATATCCTGTATGACACCCTGCTGAAGTACGACCCCGACCATGTGCTGATGCAGATCACCCGCGAAGAGGCGCTGAAGGGCCTTGTCGATTTCGGCCGGATCGAGGAGATGCTGGCGCGCACGGCCGGGCGGATCGATCTTCTGCGCCTGCCCACGCTCAGCCCGCTTTCGGCGCCGCTGATGCTGGAAATGGGGCGCGTTCCGATCAAGGGCGCGGCCACCGAACGTCTGCTGGCCGAAGCGGCGGCGGGGATGATGGAGGATTCGGGTCTTGCCGCGGTCGAACCCGTGCCCGGCTGGCGGGTCGGCTTCTGAGCGCTTGATTTCGCGGCGCCCCTGCGGCATGGAACAGAACATGAACCCTCTTTTGCTTTCCGGCGCCCATCTGGTGGCGCGGCCCAGCGGCGCCCTCTTCTGGCCCGAGGTGGGGTTGCTTTGCGTCAGCGATCTGCACCTTGGCAAATCCGAACGCACGGCGCGGCGCGGCGGTGGCCTTTTGCCGCCCTATGACACGCGCGACACCCTGGCGCGGCTGGAGCGCGAGATCAACGCCCTGGCCCCCCGGACGGTTGTGTGCCTGGGCGACAGCTTCGACGATCTGGCGGCCGGCCTGTCCCTTCCCGAGGATGAGCGTCTTTGGCTGATCCGACTGATGGCGGGGCGCGATTGGGTCTGGATCGAGGGCAACCACGATCCCGGCCCGCTGAACCTGGGGGGGCGGCATCTTGCGGCGCTGCGGTTGGGGCCGCTGGTGTTTCGCCACATCGCCACCGCCGAACGGGGCGAGGTTTCGGGCCATTATCACCCGAAATTCTCGATCTCGCTGGGCGGGCGGCAGGTGACACGGCCCTGTTTCCTGGCCGATGACGCCCGGGTAATCCTGCCCGCCTTCGGCAGCTATACTGGCGGGCTTCGGGCCAGTGACCCGGTTCTTCAGGCGCTGATGGGTCCGGGGGCCATGGCCATCCTGACCGGCCCGCAAACCCACCCCCTGCCCATGCGGGCGCGGGCCAGGGCGCGCTGAGCCGACCGCCTCAGGCGGTCAGGCCTTCGGGTTCGGGCAGGTCATTGGCGCGGCAACAGGCCGTCACGGTGTTGGCCAGCAGGCAGGCAATGGTCATCGGCCCCACCCCGCCGGGAACGGGCGTGATGGCGCCCGCAACTTCGGCGCAGGAGTCGAATTCGCAATCGCCCACCAGCCGGGTCTTTTCACCGTTCGGCACCCGGTTGATGCCCACGTCGATCACGGTTGCGCCCGGCTTGATCCAGCTTCCCGGCACCATTTCCGGACGTCCCACGGCGGCCACCACGATATCGGCGCGGCGCACAACCTCTTGCAGGTCTTTCGTCCGGCTGTGGCAGATGGTGACGGTGCAACTGTCGCCCAGCAGAAGCTGTGCCATGGGTTTGCCCACAATGTTGGACCGGCCGATCACCACCGCCTCAAGCCCCGAAAGCGACCCGAGGTGGTCGCGCAGCATCATCAGCGACCCCAGCGGCGTGCAGGGCACCATGGATTTCTGCCCGGTGCCCAGCAGCCCGACGTTGGAAATGTGAAAGCCATCCACGTCTTTTGCCGGATCGATCGAATTGATCACCAGTTCCGAGTTCAGATGATCCGGCAGCGGCAATTGCACCAGGATGCCATGCACCGTCGGATCGTTGTTCAACCGGTCGACCAGCGCCAGAAGCTCCTCCTGCGAGGTATCGGCATCAAGGCGATGTTCAAAGGATTCCATGCCAACTTCGGTGGTCATCTTGCCCTTCGAGCGGACATAGACCTGGCTGGCCGGGTCTTCGCCCACCAGTACGACGGCCAGTCCGGGGGTGATGCCGTGGTCGTCCTTCAGACGGCTGACGTGGCTGGCCACCTTGGCGCGCACCCTGGCGGCGAAGGCTTTTCCATCAATGATCTGGGCGGTCATGTTATCCTCGGGTTGCTCGGTTCGTACATTTATCGCGGGCAGACCCTATGTCCTGCCCGCGAAAGTTGCAATTTTTCGATATGGCTCAGAACAGCCCCTCGATCTGCCCCGCATCGTTCAGGTGAATGGAATTGGCCGAAGGAACGCGCGGCAGGCCCGGCATCGTCATGATCTCTCCGCAGATGGCAACGACGAACCCGGCGCCTGCCGAAAGCCGCACCTCGCGCACCGGAATCGAAAAACCGGTGGGCGCGCCGCGTTCGTTGGGGTCGGTGGTGAAGCTATATTGCGTCTTGGCCATGCAGACCGGCAGGTTGCCATAGCCCTGCTCCTCCCACTCTTTCAACTGGGTGCGGATCTTGGCGTCGATCACCACGCCATCGGCGCGATAGATCTTGCGCGCAATGGTTTCGATCTTGTCGGCCAGGCCCATGTCATCGGGATAGATCGGGGCGAAATTCGCCTTGGTTTCGGTCAGTTCCACCACCTTGGCGGCCAGGTCGCGCGTGCCCTCGCTGCCCTTGGCCCAATGCTTGCACAGCACCGCCTCGGCCCCCTGGGTGGCCACATAATCTTTCACCGCCTGCACCTCGGCGTCGGTATCGGTGACGAAGTGGTTGATGGCCACCACCACAGGCACGCCGAAGGATTTCAGGTTCTCAAGGTGGCGCCCCAGGTTGGCACAGCCCGCATTCACCGCATCGACGTTTTCATCGCCAAGATCGGCCTTGGTCACGCCACCGTTCATCTTCATCGCCCGTACCGTGGCCACCAGAACCACCGCCGAGGGCGCCAGCCCCGCCTTGCGGCACTTGATGTTCAGAAACTTCTCGGCCCCGAGGTCGGCGCCGAAACCGGCTTCGGTGACGACGTAATCCGCCAGTTTCAGGGCCGTGGTGGTGGCGATGACGGAATTGCAGCCATGGGCGATGTTGGCAAACGGGCCGCCGTGCACGAAGGCCGGGTTGTTTTCCAGCGTCTGCACCAGATTGGGCTGCATCGCATCTTTCAAAAGCACCGTCATCGCGCCGTCGGCCTTGATGTCGCGGCAATAGACCGGCTTCTTTTCGCGCGTATAGGCCACGATCATGTCGCCCAGACGCTTCTCGAGGTCTTTCAGATCCTTCGCCAGGCACAGGATCGCCATGACTTCGGAGGCGACGGTGATGTCGAAACCCGCCTCGCGCGGGAAGCCATTGGCCACGCCGCCCAAGCTGGCGGTGATCTGGCGCAGGGCGCGGTCGTTCATGTCCAGCACCCGGCGCCAGACGACACGGCGGGTGTCAATCTCAAGCGGATTGCCCCAATAGATCGAATTGTCGATCATCGCCGACAGCAGGTTGTGCGCGCTGGTGATGGCGTGGAAATCACCGGTAAAATGCAGGTTCATCTCTTCCATGGGTACGATCTGGGCATAGCCGCCTCCGGCTGCGCCCCCCTTCATCCCGAAGTTCGGCCCAAGCGAGGCTTCGCGGATGCAGATCGCCGCATTCTTGCCGATGGCATTCAACCCATCGCCAAGGCCCACGGTGGTGGTGGTCTTGCCCTCGCCCGCCGGGGTCGGGTTGATGGCGGTGACAAGGATCAGCTTGCCGTTCTCACGCTCCTGCACCGAATCGATGAACGCCTGGCTGACCTTGGCCTTGTCGTGGCCATAGGGCAGCAGGTCCTCCGACGCGATACCCAGCTTGGCGCCGATTTCCTGGATCGGGCGCTTCTTGGCCTCGCGGGCGATTTCGATGTCGGATTTATGGCTCATTGTTGTGGTGTCCCTGTTCTTGCCGGCCTTGTCGGCCCATCTGCGCCGGTCATACCCCGGCAGGCCACCGGTTTGCGAGGGATATTGCGACATTCCAGCCCGCGGAACCGCCAGTACGCCCGCACCCCGCAGCACCGGCCAACCAATTTCGAAAAAAAATGCAACGCCCGGGAACCGAAGGCGCGCGTCCGTGTTGATTTCACAACAGCAAGGAGCATCACGATGCGTACTGCAACACTCACAATCCACGGCGGCCTGATGATGGGCCTGCTTCTCGCCAGCGCACTGCTGATTTAAGATCACCACTCTCAAAAGGTGTAACGTGGAAAAGCCGGGCTCCCTCGCCCGGTTTTTTCACGTCTGGGGGTCAGCCTGCGCGCCAGGCCCGCTGTCCCGGAATGTGCAACGTGACGCGGTCGCCCAGCCGCAGGATGCCGGGCCGTTCGACCCAGGCCGTCACTCCGCGTTTGCCCTTGGCCGCCGGTTTGAACGCCTTGCCATGGCCGGGGTGCGCCGCCTCGATCGTCATGGCCGGAAAGTGGCAGGGCTGGTTCAGCATGTCGACGGTCAGCGTCACGCCATCCGGGCCCTGAAGGCGGCTTGAGGGCGGGACGTGGGTGAAATCCGGGATACCGTCCAGCACCACCGAAGCGCCCAGCCAGCGCGGGTTGATCGCCTCAAGCCCCAGGGTGGCGGCGATTTCGGCCATCTCCTGCGCGCTGACAATGGCAAGCTGGCGGGTGTTGCGGATTTCGGTGTCGCGCTTGTACTGGGTCAGGACGCGGGTGCAGGACGGACGGGTTTCGCCGGCGTGGCAATCGTCCTCGTACCCGGCCCAGGTCAGAGGCATTTCGGCCAGCGCGCCGGTTTCGATGGTAGGCGCATCGCGGTGCGGAACAAAGCCCAGCCAGGTGACGGTGGCAACATGTTCGGTGGCGATCAGGGCGGGCATAGGGGGTCTTTCACATGCGCCGCCCACTGGCGGCAAGGGCGACAGGGCAAGGCGGCCCTGAGGAATTGTTAACCATCGCCTCATAGGGTGGTGACCGGTCGTCGCGCAAGTGGCCCGTTGACCAACGCCAAGCGCCTGCACGGCCCGAGGCGAACGTGCCACGCCCGCAACAGATTTGGCGCAAAGAAAGGGCAGAAATTAACCTTTGTTCCGAAATTCGGCGTTCAGGCAATAGGATCGGAGGCACCAAGGAGTGGTGCGTCAACCTGTCCGGTCTGCCGGATTGAACGACATCGCCCCCAAAAACCAAAAAGCGACGCAGTATCGAGAACTAGTATTGAGGTAACGAGACGATGGCATTCATTTCAGAAATCAACATGCTGGGCGGCGGCGGCGCCAACTCCGGCGAATTTGTCGAGATCGTGCTGGGCCCCGACGACAACCCGGCCGATTTCGTCCTCAGCGCCTATGATGAAAACGGCAACCTTCACACCACCTCCGGGCTCGGCTCGGGGCAGGTGCGCCTGTCCTCGCTGACCGGGTCGCCCGACCCCGACAATTCCGATTTTACCGTCTATGTCATCCCCCTGGGCATCCGGAACGCCAAAAGCGATTCGAACGAGGCCAGCGGCGTTTCGCTGACCGATACCTCGGGGGCGACGAACAACGTGCTGTCCTTCTACAGCGCCGATTCGCTTCCTCCGATCACCGCACAGCAGGGCGCGGCCACGAACGCCGTGTCGGATGACAGTCTTGACCATACCGCGTTGCAAAACGGCGAAAGCTATCAATGGGATATCGCGGGCAACCGGACCATTGCCAACAAAAGTTCGGGCGATGCCGTGCTCTGCGTGACCGCCGATGCCCGCCTGCGCACGCGCAGCGGGTTCAAGCGGGCCGGCGATCTGCGGGTCGGCGATCTGGTCTGGACGGCCGATCACGACTATCAGCCCGTGCGCTGGATCGGAAAGCGGTCGGTCTCTCAGCAGGAGCAGGACAAAACCCCCGCTCTGCGGCCCCTGCGCATCCGCCAGGACAGGCTGGGCTGTGGAACACCCACGCGCGATCTTCTCCTGTCGGCCCAGCACCGGGTCATGCTGCGCACCGCCCTGGCCCGCAGCCGCCACCAGACCGACGAGGTGCTGGTGGCCGCGAACAAGCTTGACCTGCTGCCGGGCATCAAGCGTCACGAAAACGCCGGAACGGTGGAATACATCCATCTTCTGTTCGACCACCACGAGGTGATCGAAGCCGACGGCGCGCTGGTCGAAAGCCTGCTTCTGACGGACTACACGGCCCCGCAAGCCGACGCCGTGCCGATCACCGATCTTGGCAGCAAACCGAAGGCCACCCGCCCCGCCCGGCCCATCGTCGAGGGCAAGCAGGCCGAGGAACTGGTGCGCCTCATCCGGCGCTGCTCTCAGATGCCAGTGATGGAGGCGGACGACAGGCCGCTGGACGCGACTGGCTGATCTTCGCCCGAACCACTAGCTCCCAAACGAAAAACGGGCCGAAGATTTCGGCCCGTTTACATGTGTCGGTCATCGCGGCGCGTCAGGCCGAAGGTTCAGGCTCCAGCCCGCTGTCGCTGGGCTTGTTCTTCTTGGTCTTCGGAATCGCGGTCAGCGACGGCGTGTTGCCCTGATCGGGGCGATCGTCATTGTCATCACCACGGTTCAGGGGTTCGCCCTTGACCACCTTCATGATCTCGGGGCCGGTCAGGGTCTCGTATTCCAGAAGCCCCTGCGCCAGCCGCTCTAGATCGTCGGCCTTCTCGGTAAGGATCCGCTTGGCGGTTTCGTAACCGGTGTCGATGATCTCTTTCACCTTCTTGTCGATGATCCGCTGCGTATCGGCCGAATGGCTTGTCCCGCCCCCGTAAGAGCCAAGGTGCGACTGCTGCTCGTTGGCGTAATCGACAAAGCCCAGCTCCTCGGAATAGCCGAACTGCGTGACCATGGCGCGGGCGATCTTGCTGACCTGCTGGATGTCGCTGGCCGCGCCCGAGGTCACGTTCTCCTTGCCGAAGATCAGCTCCTCGGCCACGCGCCCGCCCATCGCCATGGCGATCTTGCTGGTGTACTTCGTCCAGCTTACCGAAAGCTGATCACGCTCGGGCAGCGACAACACCAGACCCAGCGCACGGCCGCGCGGGATGATCGTCGCCTTGTGAATCGGGTCATGCTGCGGAACGTTCAGACCCACGATGGCATGGCCGGCCTCGTGATAGGCGGTCAGCTTCTTTTCATCCTCGGACATGACCATGGAGCGGCGCTCGGCCCCCATCATCACCTTGTCCTTGGCGTTCTCGAAATCTTCCATGATGACAAAGCGGCGGCCGACCCGGGCGGCCATCAGCGCCGCTTCGTTCACCAGGTTGGCCAGGTCGGCACCCGAAAAGCCGGGGCAGCCGCGGGCGATGATGCGCAGGTCCACATCGGGGCCCAGGGGCACCTTGCGGGCATGCACGCCCAGGATCTTCTCGCGGCCCTTGATGTCGGGGTTCGGAACCTGCACCTGGCGGTCGAAACGGCCGGGGCGCAGCAGCGCCGGATCCAGAACGTCGGGGCGGTTGGTGGCCGCGACGATGATGATGCCCTCGTTGGCCTCGAACCCGTCCATTTCCACGAGAAGCTGGTTCAGCGTCTGTTCGCGTTCGTCGTTGCCGCCGCCATAGCCCACGCCACGCGACCGGCCCACGGCGTCGATCTCGTCGATGAAGACGATGCAGGGCGCGTTCTTTTTCGCCTGTTCGAACATGTCGCGCACACGGCTTGCACCGACGCCGACGAACATCTCCACGAAATCCGAACCCGAGATGGTGAAGAAGGGCACGCCCGCCTCACCCGCAATGGCGCGGGCCAGCAGCGTCTTACCGGTGCCCGGAGGGCCGACCAGCAGCGCGCCCTTGGGGATCTTGCCGCCAAGACGCGAGAATTTCTGCGGGTTGCGCAGGAATTCGACGATTTCTTCCAGTTCTTCCTTGGCCTCGTCGATGCCGGCCACGTCATCGAATGTCACGCGGCCGTGCTTCTCGGTCAGCAGCTTGGCGCGCGATTTGCCAAAGCCCATGGCACCGCCCTTGCCGCCGCCCTGCATGCGATTCATGAAATAGATCCAGACACCGATCAGCAGAAGGAACGGCAGGAAGGTCATCAGGATGGTGGTGAAACCCGACTGTTCCTGCGGCTTGGCGTTGACCGTCACGTTCTTGTCGATCAGCCGCTGGGTCAGGGCATCGCCGTTGTCCGGGCGGATCGTGACGTAATCGTTGCCGTCGGCACCGCGGAACATCACCCGCTCACCATCCAGCGTCACGGCCGAAACGTTGCCCGCATCTACGGATTCGACAAATTCGGAATAGCTGATCGAACGCGAGTTGATCGACGACTGGCCACCTGAAAACAGGTTGAACAGCGCCACGACAAGCAGGATCAGGACGGCCCAGAAGGCCAGATTGCGCGCATTCCCCAAGGAAACTCTCCTGTCACAGGTCAGATCGTCGCCGGTGCGACGGTTCCCCCTAAGATAGAGGTCATGGCGATTTGTTCAATGCGATAACAGCCGATCAGGAAAATGTCCGCCCGGCGGATGCAGGTCGATCCGGACAGTCGGACCATGGCCGATCGCGGGGCAAGCCACCAGTTCGCCACCATCCCACAGCGCCGGATGGGCCAGCAGCGCGGCGCGCGGCAGCGGCGCACGGTCCCGCGGGCCTGCCTGGGCCAGCCCGGCCTCTCCCAGCGCCCGCACCTCCAAACCACGGGTTTCAGGCCCGAAAACGGCCCAGCGGCGATCCCAGGGCGTTTGCGGCTCTGCCGGTGCGGTGCTTCCTGCCACCGCCGCAAATTCGCGGGCCACGATCAGGCGGGCGGCCTGCGCAATCATCGTGCAGCCGTGCAGCGTGGTGGTTGCGCCCGAAAGCCAGCGGTCCATCGCCTGTTCCAGCGCCGATTCCCTTGGGCGGTAATCGGCGGATGCGACGAATTGCAGCGCCGCCGACAGGATGCGCAACTGCGTGTCCGTCTCGATTTCGGCGAATGTGTCGCGCTCCAGGATGACACTGCCGCGCGCCCCCGGATCATCGCAGGGCACCAAGCTTGCGCGCGCCGCATCATGGGCGCGCCGACCCAGGGCCACCCGCGCCCGCCGCAGCCTTTGCGCCGTATCCGACAGGCGCGCGGTGTCCAGCCCCTCCTGGCCCAGCGTGGTCAGCAGGGCGCGGATGCGCACGCGGTCGAACCGGGGGTCGTCATTGCTGGGATCATCGGCGTAGGGAATGCGCAACACCTTGTTATAATGGCGCAATTCGGCCCGCTCAGCCTCAAGAAGGGGGCGGACGATGTGCCAGTCGGGCGTCGGTTCCTGCGCGCGGGGCGGTGCGCCCGGCACCGTGTCGTTCTCCGTTGGCGCCCCGTGCACCCGCTGCACCGCGGCCATGCCCGAAAGCCCCTCGACCCCCGAACCGCGCCGGAGCCGCAAAAGCAGCGTTTCGGCCTGATCGTCGCGGGTGTGGGCGAAGAGGACATGGCGCAGCCGGCCCCGCCAGCGCCCGATCAGATCCTGCCGGGCGCGCCGGGCGGCGTCCTGCAGATTGCCACGCCCGTCCCAGCCTTCCCAACGCAGGGTGGCATGGGGCAGACCGCGCGCCTGCGCCTCAGCCGCGACCATCCGCGCTTCTTCGCCACTTTCGGCACGCAGCCCGTGATCGACGGTACAAACCCAGAGGCGCACGCCCCAGACCCGCGCCCAGTCGGCGGCAAGGTGCAGCATCGCCATGCTGTCGCCGCCGCCGGAAACGGCAAGGCCGATATCCTCGGGAAAATCGGGGCCAAGGGCCTGCCCCATCGCTTCGGCAAACCGCTGGGCCAGCGGCGCCGGTCCGTCGCTCATCCGCAGGTCATGCCCGCGCGTGCGGTCTGCGCCTCGATGCTGGCGGGGCTTGAGGGAAAGCGCGTCGTCACCTCGCCCAGGATGGCACAGCTGTCGGCGGGCTGGCCCAGATCGTTCAGCATGAGGCCCAGTTTCAGCAGCGCCTGGGGCGCCTTTGCCCCGTCTGGCGAACCCGAAAAGGATTCGAGATAGGCGCGCGCCGCTTCCTCGCGCTGGCCCAGTTGCGAAAGCGCCTCGCCGCGATAGAAATGCGCCTCGCCGGTCAGCGCGCCGGCGGTGTAGGTCTGGGTGAAGGTCGCAAAGAGGTCAGCGGCGGTGCGAAAGTCACCTTGATCGAGCACCTCCCGGGCCCGATCGAAGTCTTGCTTTTCACCGATGGCAAGTTCGGTTCCCTGGGGGGTATCGGCGGGGGCCGGCACGGCGACGGGCGCGGCCTCTCCTCCGATGGGCTTGGTTTCGCCGATGGCGCCGATATCACAGCCCGGCTCAAGCTCGCAAACGCGGAACTGAAGATCGCCGATCCGGTTGGTGCCGTCGGTCACCACGCTGTTGACGCGGTTCTCAAGCTCCTCGGTCTTGCCGGTCAGGCGGCGCAGCTCGGCCTCCATCGTATCGATCCGTTGCAGCGCCGAGGTGCCGGAAAGATCGACGCCGGGTGTGCCGGTCGTCGAAAGCTCGCGGCGCAGTTTCTGCACCTCGACCAGCAGGATCGACAGCTCTTGGCGGATGTCGGCCAGCGTGTTGTCCTGTGCCTGCACCGATACGGGCAGGGACAGGGCCACCGACAGGGCAAGGGCGGCGCGCAACATGGTTACGACAGGCCCCCGGCCGCGATCACGGTCACGGCGCGGCGGTTCTTGGAATAGCAGGCCTCGGTCGAGCAGACCTCGATCGGGCGCTCCTTGCCGTAGGAGACCGTCCGCAGGCGCCCCGCGCTGACCCCCTGCGACACAAGGTAATCGCGCGCTGCCGAGGCGCGGCGCGCGCCCAGGGCGATATTGTATTCCCGGGTGCCCTGTTCGTCGGCGTGGCCTTCGATGATCGCGGTATATTCGGGGTTGCGCGACAGCCACAGCGCCTGACCGGCCAGCGTGGCCCGGCCATCTTCCGACAGGGTCGACTGATCGACGGCGAACAACACCCGGTCTCCGACGGTCTGCTTGAAATAGGCGGGGGAGGCCGGATCAAGCGCGCCCTGACCGATGGTTTCGCTTCCCGGATAGGCGCCGTTCGCGCCGGGGCCACCCAGCGCCCCGTCGTTTGCGCCGCCGCCGAACCGGTCGGCATTGGTGCAGGCCGATACGGCCAGAATCAACGCAAGTGCGGTGCCGATTTTCTTCATCTTGATATGTCCTGTCTCTGCGACTGCCCGTTTGAGGCGATTCTATCACTCCGTTTCCGGTTTGGAAACGTCAGCCTGTCACAAGGCCGGTTGCGGCGGGTTTCCGGGAATCGCCCGAAACTTCGCCGCAACACCGCTCCCTATTTCAGCAAGGGCGACCAGGCCGGGTCCGAGGCATTGCCCTCGATCGCGACCCGTTTCAGGTTTCGCCCCGAAATATCAACAGAGTAGAGCGAAGACTGCCCGCCCGCACCCTGGGTTTCACGCATGAACATCAGCACCCGGCCATTGGGCGCCCAGGTCGGCCCTTCATCAAGGAACGAGGCGGTCAGAAGCCGTTCTTCCGAACCGTCGGTGCGCATCACGCCAATGTGAAAGCGCCCGGCGTTCTGCTTGGTGAAGGCGATGAGATCGCCGCGCGGCGACCAGACCGGCGTGCCATAGCGCCCCGCGCCGAAGGAAATGCGCGTCGGTTCGCCACCGTTCGCGCCCATGACGTAAAGCTGCGGGGTGCCGGAACGGTCGCTTTCGAACACGATCTGGCTGCCGTCGGGCGAATAGGACGGCGCGGTTTCGATGCTGGGGGTGTTGGTCAGGCGTTCGGGCTGACCACCCGGGCGCAGACGATAGATGTCGGTATTGCCACCCGACGCGGCCGAAAAGACCACCGTCTGCCCGTCGGGCGCATAGCGCGGCGCGAAGGTCATGCTGTCGGCGGGCACCGGAAGGGCCACGCGGCTGACGCTGCCCACGTCCAACTGATAGATCTGCGGAAACCCCGTTTCATAGCTGGTATAAAGAATACGCTCGCCCGCCGGAGAGAAACGGGGCGCCAGCACGATTGATGAGCTGTCGGTCAGGTACTGGATGTTGGCACCGTCGTAATCCATGATCGCCAACCGCTTCTTGCGGTCGTTCTTTGGCCCCTGCTCTGACACGAAAACCACGCGGCTGTCGAAATAGGGCCCTTCGCCGGTGATGCGCGAATAGACGGCATCGGCCACCTTGTGCGCCATGCGCCGCCAGCTGTTGGTGGTGCCGGAAAATTGCAGCCCCTCGCCAAGCTGCGCCTCGGAGAAGACATCGAACACCCGGAACTTGACGCTCAGCTGGCCATCGGCGCTGGCGGTGACGGCCCCGGTGATCAGCGCCTGGGCGTTCACGGCTTTCCAGCTGGAATAGTCCGCACTGGGCGTGAAGTTCGAAACCTGGACGATGAAGGCCTCTTTCGGCACCTCGCGAAACAGGCCGGTGCCCACAAGATCGGCCGCGATCACCCGCGACAGACGGGCGGCATATTCACCGCCCCCGGCGTTTTCGGCGATGAAATCGGGTATCGCCACCGGCAGGGGTTCGATCACGCCCTCGGTGATGTCGATGCGCAGGGGGCCATCCTGGGCCATGGTCGGCGTGGCCAGTGGGGCCAGCATCAGCGCCAGCGCGCAGGTCAGCAGACGGAAACGGGTCATGGCAATCCTCACTTGGTCAAATCCGGTCGCCCGGCGCATGGAACGACAGCCCAACGCGCCCGCAGCATGATTGGTTCGCAGACAGCGGGCCGGGCAAGGCCCCGGCGCAAGGGCGCGACAGGCTCATCGCATCCTCATCCCACTGGGATCGAAGGTCATTTCGATGTTCTGCCACTGGCCGTATTTCTCGGCCGGCAGCGGGAACCCCGAGGCCCCGCAGCGGATCACCGCCCGCCGCGCCGCCTCGTAGGCCTGGCGCGCCGCCGTGGCATCGCCCCCCGAGGAGGACAGCATCCGCAACGAGGCCGAAACAGGCGTGCCATCGCGGTTCATCGCCACCGCGACCACCACCGTAGTGCGCAGCGCTTCGGAGCTGAGCGAACCGACGTTCCAGCATTTCTGCACCGAAACGCGCAGCGCTTCCTTCTCGCCCACGGTCAGCGGCGGCCCCGAGGGTTCGGCCACCACCGGCGCGGTATCGGGCTGTGCCGTCTCGCCGGGTTCGGCAGGCGTTTCGGGCGCGGGTTGCGCGGCATTCTCGGAACTCGCCGCGCTTGAGGCGGGCGGCGTGCGCGGTGCCTCGGCGGGCTGGGTCGGGCGTTCGGGCCGACGCGCCGGCCGGGCCGAGGTTTCGGGCGCCGTCGCGGGGGGCGTCGGCACCTGCGCCGGTTCGTCGGTCGGGGTTTCGGCCTCGGTCACGATCTCGGTCGTGGTCTCCTCGGGGGCGGCGGGGGCCTCCTCGGGCACGTCCTCGACCGGCGGCTCGGGTGTCGGTTCGGGCGCGACGGTCTCGACCGGCTCGGGCGCCGTTTCCACGTCGGGGGGGGGTGGCGGCGTCGCCTCGCTCGCGATCCGGCGTGCCGGGCGCGGGGTGGTGGTGGGCGCCGCCGGGCGCGGCTCGGCCACGGGCGGAGTCGGCTCAGGCGGGGTTTCGGCGGGGGGCTGCACCGGCAGCGGTTCGGGCGCCGCGGGGGCTTCCGGCTCGGGGGCGGGTTCGGGCGTCGGTGCCGGGGCCTCGACCACCGGCTCGGGGTCAGGCTCGCGCACCGGTTCCGGCTCGGGCTCGGGCTCCGGTTCGGGCGCGGGCTCCGGCTGAACCGGGGGGGTGGGCACGACGGCGGGGGCCAGTTCCTCGGCCGGGGTTTCCGTCTCGGGGGGCACGATGGTGGGTTCGGCGCCTTCCTCGGGTCGGGTCAGCGCGGCGAATTCCTCTTCGCTCAGCACGGTGACATTGGCCACGTCGGGGGGCGGAACGGGATCGCGCGCGAACATGCCGCCGAACAGCGCAAAGCCGATCAGCGTCAGGTGCCCGATGCCCGAAATGTAGGTGCCGGTCTTCACGCCCCGCTCCTCAGTTTCCCCGGCCGTCAAGGGTCGGGCCGCCCACGTCGGTGACAAGGCCGATGTCGCTGAAACCGCCGGCATTCAACGCCCCCATCACCTGCACCACCCTCTCGTAGGGGATGGAGCCGTCGGCGCGCAGGAACACCTTGTTGCTGGTCCGTTCGGCGGCAATGGCGCGCAACTGGCCGATCAGGTCGTCGCTCTCGGTCTCGTTGCTCATCAACAGCACGCGCCCGTCATTGGTCAGCGTGATGGTCAGCGGCTCTTCGCGCTCGGTCGGCAGGGCCTCGGCGCTGGTCTTGGGCAGTTCGATGGGAACGCCCACGGTCAACAGGGGCGCGGCCACCATGAACACGATCAGCAACACCAGCATCACGTCGACGAAGGGCGTGACGTTGATCTCGCTCATGGGTCTGGCCCGCGCGCGGCGGCGGCGGCGCGACGAACCGCCTTCCTTGTGGATCACCCCGGCGCCCATGCTCAGGAATCCAGCTGGCGCGACAGGATGGTGGCGAACTCGTCTGCGAAACTCTCGTAGCCGCGCACGATCTTGTCGGAATCACTGCTCAGCTTGTTGTAGAAGACAACCGCCGGAATCGCCGCCAGAAGGCCCAGTCCGGTGGCCAGAAGCGCCTCGGCGATGCCGGGGGCCACGACGGCAAGGTTGGTGTTCTGCTCCTGCGCGATCGAGATGAAGGCGTTCATGATGCCCCAGACCGTGCCGAACAGCCCGATGAAGGGCGCGGTCGACCCGACCGTGGCGAGAAAGGGAAGACCCTTCTCCAGCCCGTCGGATTCCTTGGTGATCGTCACATCCATCGACCGGTCGATGCGCGACTGGGCACCGGGGATCAGCCCGCCGTCGGTGCGGTGGCTGCGCCGCCACTCGGTCATCCCTGCGGCAAAGACCGATTCCGCCCGCCCGGCCGGTTCCGGCCCGATCTTGTCGTAAAGCTCGTCCAGCGGCTCACCCGACCAGAATGCCTCTTCAAAGCGGGCCTGTTCGCGCCGCGCCCGGGCAAAGACGATATGCTTCTGGATGATGATCGCCCAGGCCCAGAACGAGGCCAGGATCAGCACCAGCATCACCAGTTTGACGGTAAGCGTCGCCCGGGCATAAAGCCCCAGCAACGAAAAATCGATGTCCTGCGCCAGCGCGAGGGTTTCCGTTTCCATATGACCTGCTCACTCATTCGACCGTTCTGCGTCGGCCTTCTCCAACAGCCAACGTACAGCAATGTAGGAACGAAAGCCAATATCATCGCCTTCGCGCCGTAACATTGCCGCGATCCGGCATCAGGTTCGGCGAAACTCTGCCGGCAGGCGGCGCGCCCGCCCTGCCCCATCCAGCGCCACCAGCGTCGCCTCGGCCGCGAAAACGACCGTGCCGTCGCACAGGATGTCCTGCGCCAGCACCACCCGCGCGCCCGTCATCCGCAAGACCCGCGTGCGCACCTCCAGGATATCATCGAACTGCGCCGGGCGCAGGAAATCGGCCTCGATCCGCGCCACTGCAAAGACGACACCCCTTGCGCGCAAGGCCATCTGGTCCACGCCCAGCCCACGCACCCAATCGCTGCGCGCCCTTTCGATGAACTTCAGGTAATTGGCATGATAGACAATCCCGCCCATGTCGGTGTCTTCGTAATGAACCCGGCATGAAAACCAGTGCTCGTCGTCCTGCATGTCACCCTCCATCTTTGGTCCTCCAAATATCCCCGCCGGAGGCTCCGACAGCGGCAACACCACGCCCCCTCCCGGCCCCTTCGCCCCCGCCCGCCCCGGGCGCCCGCATAGCATGGAATGCGCCGAAGGCGCTCCGCCGGGTCACGCCCGCATCTGCGCGCCGATCGCCAGGGCCACGACCAGCAGCATCGTGCCCGCCATGGCAAGGTTGATGATCCGCTGGGTGCGCGGCGCCAGATCCAGCCGGTTCAGCGCGATCCCCGCCCAAAGCCAGGCCCCGTGCATCACCACCCAGATCGCGTTCATGATCATGACCTTCAGCGCGATCTCGCCCGCCGGATCTTCGGGCAGGAAGGCAAAGCCCGAAAACAGGGCGGTGTTCACCGCATAGGCCTTGGGATTGATCGCCTGAAGCGCCACGCCCCCGGCCAGACCGGGCGCCCTGGCCCGGGTGACAAAGGCGATCCGCGCGCCGGCAAAGGCGATGCGGAAGGCAAGATAGCAAAGGTATCCGATGGACAACACCGCCAGCACCGCCCGCAGCAGCGGATCGGCCAGCAGCACTGCGGCCAGGCCACTGATGACCAGCGCCGACACCAGGTTGTGGCCGAACCACAGCCCCAGCATGAACCGCAGCCCCGCCGCGCGCCCAAAGGCGGCCCCCACCCCGGCCAGGGTCAGAACCCCCGGCCCCGGCGTCAGCACCAGCAGGAACATCGCCGCGGCGAAGGTCAGCACCGTTTGCCAGCCACCCAGACACCGGCAATAGCCCGGTCGTCGCCCATCATGATGGTGGGAAAGACCGCATCCCAGATGTCGTCGGCCTCGGCCAGCCGCTGGGCAATGGCCGGGGTCGAGCCGAGGTCGAGCGCGACGATATCCGCCTCGCTGCCCACCGCCAGCGTCCCGATTTTGTCGTCCATGTGCATCGCCCGGGCCGAGCCCGCCGTCGCCAGCCACAAAAGCTGCGCCGGATGCAGCGCGGTGCCCGCCAACTGCCCGATCTCATAGGCGGCGGCCATGGTGCGCAGCATCGAAAACGACGACCCGCCCCCGGTGTCCGTGGCCAGCCCCACGGGGATGCCCCGCGCCTTCATCGCCGCCATGGCAAAGACCCCCGATCCGACGAAGGTGTTCGAGGTCGGGCAATGCACCAGTGCGGCACCCACTTCGGCGATGCGGTCCACCTCACGCGGCTCAAGATAGATGGAATGCCCGTAAAGCCCCCTGGGCCCCAGCAGGTCGGCGGCCTCGTAGGTATCCAGGTAGTCCCGCGCCTGGGGGTGCAGGTCGCGCACCCAGGCCACTTCGTCCACCTGTTCGCTCAGGTGCGTCTGCATCAGGCAATCGGGGTATTCGCCCCAGAGCGCCCCCAGCGCATGTAGCTGTTCGCGGCTTGACGTGGGGGTGAAGCGCGGCGTGATCGCATATTCCAGCCGGTCCACCCCGTGCCAGCGCTCCAGCAGGGCCTTGCTGTCGTCATAGGCCGATTGCGCCGTGTCGCGCAGGTTGTCTGGCGCGTTGCGGTCCATGCAGGTCTTGCCCGCCACCGCCCGCAGCCCGCGCCGACGGGCCTCGGTGAAATAGGCCTCGACCGAAACGGGGTGCGAGGTGGCATAGGAACAGGTGGTCGTCGTGCCATGGGCCAGGGTCAGGTCGAAATAGCGCGCCGCGATCGTCGCGCTGTAGGCCGGATCGTGAAACCGCGCCTCTTCGGGGAAGGTATAGGTGTTCAGCCAGTCGATCAGCCGCTTGCCCCAGCTGGCAATCATCGCGGTCTGGGGAAAATGGGTGTGCGCGTCGATGAACCCCGGCAGCAACAGCGCCTCTCCCATGTCCTCGACCTCGGCCTGGGGATGGGCGGCGCGCAGGCTCTCGGCGCTGCCCAGGGCGGCGACCCGTCCCGCCTCGACAAGGATGGCGCCGTGGCGGTCGTGGCGGGCGCCTTCGGTGGGCGGCGCGACGAAGGGATCAACGGGAAGTTGCAGGGTCTGACCGAGGATCAGGCGGGGGGCGAGAGATGTGTTCATAAGGTGTTTCTAAGGCGACGCAGTGCCAAGGTAAATTGCCAACGCCACTGGTCGCGCAACATCCCCTGCCCTAAAACCCACGGGGATGTGCAGGAGGACAACCGGATGAGCGACCAGGACGTGATCACCGAAGACACGGGCGACGACGAGGACGCCTACGCGCTGGACAGGCGCGCCGTCGCGGCGATTCTCGACGCGGTCGAGTTGGGCGACGCCGAGGCCCTGACGCGCCTGATGGAACCGCTGCACGCGGCCGACATCGCCGACCTTCTGGAACAGATCGATTCCGGCGACCGGCAGCGCCTGATCGTGCTTTACGGCAAGGAGTTCGACGGCGAGATCCTGTCGGAACTCGACGAAGGCATCCGCGAAGAGGTGATCGCCGCCCTGTCGCCCCAGGTTCTGTCGGACGCCGTGCGCGAGATGGAATCCGATGATGTGGTCGACCTTCTGGAAGACCTGGAAAAGCCCCAGCAGGACGCGATCCTCGAGGTGCTGGAAGCCGCCGACCGCCTGGCCGTCGAACGCGCGCTGAGCTTCCCCGAGTATTCGGCCGGTCGCCTGATGCAACGCGAGGTCGTGATGGCGCCCGAGCATTGGACCGTGGGCGAGGCCATTGATTTCATGCGCGGACACGAGGATCTGCCCGATCAGTTCTATCACCTGATCCTGGTCGATCCGCGCCTGCGCCCCACCGGCTATGTCACCCTGGGCAAGCTGATGTCGTCACCCCGTGTCGTGAAACTGGCCGATATCGTCGAACCCAGCTTCCGCACCTTCGACGTGGACGAACCCGAGGCCGACGTGGCCTATGCCTTCAACCAGTACCACCTGATTTCGGCCCCGGTTGTCGATGACGACGGGCGGTTGGTGGGGATCATCACCATCGACGACGCGATGATCGTTCTCAGCGAAGAGAACGAGGAAGACATCCTGCGCCTGGCCGGTGTGGGCGACGAAAGCCTGGCCGACAGCACCCTTCTGATCGTGCGCCGCCGTTTCCCCTGGCTGGCGGTCAACCTGGTGACGGCGATCATGGCCTCGCTGGTGATTGCCCAGTTCGAGGCGACGCTGGCGGCGGTTGTGGCGCTGGCCGTGCTGATGCCCATTGTCGCCTCGATGGGCGGCAATGCGGCGACCCAGTCGATGACGGTTGCCGTGCGCGCCCTGGCCACGCGCGACCTGACATCCTCCAACGCGCTGCGCGTGCTGCGCCGCGAGGTGACGGCAGGGCTTCTGAACGGCTGCGCCTTTGCGGTGATCATGGGGATTGTCGGCTATATCTGGTTTGGCACCGCCATGCTGGGCGTCGTGCTGGGGGCGGCCATGATCATCAACCTGGTGGTGGCCGGGCTGGCCGGTGTCACCATTCCGATGATCCTGGAAAAGGTGGGCGTCGATCCGGCGCTGGCCTCGGGGGCCTTTGTCACCACGGTCACCGATGTTGTCGGCTTCTTTGCCTTCCTGGGCCTGGCCGCCGCCGTGCTGATTTGACGGAGGAACGGCGCAAGGCCGCCGCGCGCAAGGCTGCCTTTCAGCGGCGCAAGGCGGCCTTCGCTGCGGCCCCGCCGGCGGCCGCGGGCCACCTCAGCGCGGTTCTGGCCGGGTATCGCGGCGTGCCGCTTGCCGGTTACCTGCCGATCCGCTCCGAGATCGACCCGATTCCGGCCATGGCCGAGGCTTCGGCCCATGGCCCTGTCGGCGTTCCGGTCATCCGGTCGGCGGGACAGCCCCTGAAATTTGCGCTGTGGTCGCCCGAATGCGCGCTGGTTCCCGGGGCTTTCGGGGCGATGGTGCCCCCCGCGCCGGAATGGATGACACCCGAGATCCTGATCGTTCCGCTGGTCGCCTTTTCGCGTGGCGGCGGGCGGCTGGGCTATGGCGGCGGATTTTATGACCGCACCCTTGAAACCCTGCGCGCCGCGCGCCCCACCCTGGCCATCGGTTTTGCCTTTGCGGCCCAGGAAACCGACGATCTGCCGCTGGAGCCCACCGACCAGCCGCTTGACCTGATCGTGACCGAAGAGGGCGTGCTGACGCCCTGACCCCTCCGCGCCACCGCTTTCCGATCAAAATACTCGGAATTGACAAGCCTGAGTGTTTTTGTCAGATGGGATACAGACCACGGCCAGCGGAGCGCCCCATGATCGTCTGCCACTGCAACGGAATCTCCGATACCGACATCAAAAGCGCGGTGGACTGGATGCGCGCATCCGACCCCGCAACCCTGATCACCGCCGGAAAGATCTATCGCGCCCTTGGCAAACGGGCCGATTGCGGCGGCTGCCTGCCCTTGTTCCTTGACACCATGCGCGGCTGTGACAGTTTCGAAGTACCCATGCAATTGCGCGGCCTGCGTCGCGCCCCAACACAGGTGAACGCGACATGAAGGGTGACAAGAAAGTCCTCCAGTACCTCAACGACGCGCTGCGCAGCGAACTGACGGCGGTCAGCCAGTACTGGCTGCACTACCGCCTTCAGGAAGATTGGGGCTATGGCCACATCGCCGACAAGTCGCGCGCCGAAAGCATCGAGGAAATGCACCACGCCGACCGCCTGATCGACAGGATCATCTTCCTGGAAGGCCACCCCAACCTGCAAAAGCTTGACCCGCTGCGCATCGGCCAGACGCTTCGCGAAACGCTTGAGGCGGATCTTGCCGGAGAACACGACGCGCGCACCCTCTATATCGAGGCGCGCAAGCACTGCGAATCGGTGGGGGATTTCACCTCGAAGGCCCTGTTCGAAAGCCTGATCGCCGACGAGGAAGGGCATATCGACTTTCTTGAAACCCAGATCGAGCTTTACGACACCATCGGCGCCGAGAAGTACGGCCAGTTGAACGCCAAACCCGCAAGCGAGGCCGAAAGCTGAGGCCCCGCCCCGACGGGCAACTTGTCATCGCGGCGCCGGCGGTCTAGGGCAGCGCCATGAGAATACTGTTTCTGGGCGATGTAATGGGCCGCGCCGGGCGCGCGGCCGTGACCGAGCGGCTTTCGGGCCTGCGCGAAAAATGGCAGCTGGATTTCGTCGTGGTGAACGGCGAAAACGCCACCAACGGCGCAGGCCTGTCGGCGGCCCACGCCAAGGCGCTGCTGGAGGCGGGCGCCGATGTCCTGACCCTGGGCGATCATGCCTTCGATCAGAAGGACATGCTGCGCTTTGTCGAGGAAGAGCCGCGCATCATCCGGCCGCTGAACTTCTCCAAGGTCGCGCCGGGGCGCGGTGCGCGGGTGTTCCCGGCGCCGGGCGGGCGCAAGGTGCTGGTGGCGCAGGTGCTGGGCCAGGTCTTCATGAAACGCCCCTTCGACGACCCCTTCAGCGCCATCGAGCCCGTGCTGAAGGCAGCCCCCCTGGGGGTGCAGGTGAACGCCGCGCTGGTGGACATGCACTGCGAGGCGACCTCGGAGAAGATGGCCATGGGCCACTGGTGCGACGGGCGGGCCAGCATCATTGTCGGCACCCATACCCATGTGCCCACGGGCGACGCCATGATCCTGCCGCGCGGCACCGCCTATCAGAGTGATGCGGGCATGTGCGGCGATTACAACTCGGTCATCGGAATGGACAAGGCCGAGCCCCTGAACCGCTTCATCACCGGGATGAGTAAGGGCCGGTTCACCCCGGCCGCCGGCCCGGCCACGCTGTCGGGGCTGTTCGTGGAAACCGACGATGCCACGGGCAAGGCGAAACGGGTGGCCATGGTGCGCGACGGCGGATTGCTGCAACCCGCCGCGCCCTGACGCGGGCGTCACCACGGGCTGTGCGGACAGGAGCCTCCGGCGGGGATATTTGAAGACCAAAGATGGAAGGGCCCTTTGCGCCAACAAGGGCCGGTGATATCCGCAGCGGCGGCGGCGGACATTTCTTTGCGCGCCGGGCTTGCCGGAGACGGGGCCTCCGCTAAAGTCGGGGACGGCGCATGTGCCATGGGGACGAGTGATGGATCTGTTCAGTTTCGATCCGACGGTGCAGGCGATCCTGTGTTTTGCCATCATCATCGGCATGCTGGTGATGTTCGCCAGCGAGGTCTATCCGACCGAGGTGGTGGCCATCGCCGGGGCCTCGGCCATGTTCGTTCTGGGCCTGCTGCCCTATGACGACGCAATCGAGGTCTTCTCGAACCCCGCCCCCTGGACCATCGCGGCGATGTTCCTGGTCATGGGGGGCTTGGTACGCACCGGGGCGCTGCAATGGCTGACCGAACAGGCCGATCGCAGCGCCGAAAGCCATCCGGTGCACACCGTGGTGCTGTGTCTTGTGGTGGTGGCCATCGGCAGCGCCTTCATGAACAACACCCCCGTCGTCGTGGTGATGATTCCGGTCTTCGTGCAGCTGGCCAAGCGGATGGGCATTTCCCCGTCCAAGCTGTTGATCCCGCTCAGCTATGCCGCGATTTTGGGCGGTACGATCACGCTGATCGGCACCTCGACCAACCTTCTGGTGGACGGGGTGGCGCGGCAGAACGGCATGGCGGCCTTTTCGATCTTCGAGATCGCGCCGCTGGGCCTTTTGCAGGTGGTGCTTGGTGGCACCTACATGGCGCTGATCGGGCGGCGCCTGCTGCCCGAGCGTCAGTCCATGGGCGTTCTGCTGAGCGACCGGCGCAAGATGAAGTATTTCACCGAGGTCGCCCTGCCCCATGATTCCGACCTGATCGGCGAGAAGCCCGCCGAGGTGAGCCTGTTCCAGCGCGAGGGCGTGCGGGTGATCGACGTGCTGCGCGGCGATGCCTCGTTGCGCCGCGACATGGGCAATGTCGTGCTGGAGGCGGGCGACAGGGTGGTTCTGCGCACCGAGATGGCCGAGCTTCTGGGCCTGCAGCACGATCCGAACCTGCGCCCGGTGGACAAGCTGAGTTCGGTCGTGACCGAGACGGTCGAGGTGCTGATCACCCCCGGCGCGCGGATGGTGGGGCGCAGCCTTGGCGCCATGCGCCTGCGCCGCCGCTACGGCGTCTATCCGCTGGCCGTACATCGCCGCAACCAGAACATCGGCCGCAAGCTGGACGACGTGGTGGTGCGGGTGGGCGACACCCTTCTGCTGGAAGGCGCGCCCGAGGACATCCAGCGCCTGGCGCAGGACATGAACCTTGTCGATGTGTCCAAACCCGCCACCCAGGCCTTTCGCCGCAACAAGGCCCCCATCGCCATCGGATCGCTGGGGGCCGTGGTGATCCTGGCCGCCTTCAACGTCGCGCCCATCTTCGCGCTGGCGGTTCTGGCGGTGACGGTGATCCTGCTGTCGCGCTGCATCGACGCGGACGAGGCATTCTCGTTTGTCGAGGGGCGGTTGCTGGCGCTGATCTTTGCCATGCTGGCAGTCGGGACGGCGATGCAAAGCTCGGGCGCGGTGGCCTTTCTGGTGGGGTATCTTGAACCCTGGCTGGCCGCCTTGCCGCCGGTCATGGTGATCCTTTGCGTCTATCTTCTGGCCTCGACCCTGACCGAGCTGGTGTCGAACAACGCGGTGGGGGTCATATTCACCCCCATCGTCATCGAGCTGGGGCACGCGCTGGGGCTTGATCCGCGTGGGCTGGTGGTGGCGGTGATGTTTGCCGCCTCGGCTGCCTTCTCGACCCCGATCGGGTATCAGACGAACATGCTGGTCTATGGGCCGGGGGGCTATCGGTTTACCGATTTCATGCGGGTTGGTATACCGTTGAACATCCTCCTGGGGCTGAGTGCATGTCTGACGATACCCTTGATCTGGCCACTGTGATGCGCGCGCTGACCTTTGCGGCGTTCCTTGCCCTGACGGGCTGTTCGACCGGTATGGTGAACGCGCCGGTGGCCACGCCCCCGGCCGGGGCCGCGCCGCAGAAGGCCATCCTTTACCGCGACACGGTGACGGTGCAGTTTTCGGACGGCGCGCTTTGCGTCGCCCCCCGTCCCGGCGCCGCGCGATCCTGGAGCGGGCGGCTTTCGGGCTGCCCCCATCTTCTGGCCTATGACGTGACGCTGCCCCCCGGCCCCCTTGCGCCGCGCCGCGTTCTTGTGCGCCTTGAGGGGGGCGGCGTCAGGGTGATCGAGGTTGAAACCGTGGCTTTCGGGCTTTCCGGCCCGGTCTGATCCTGCGGCGGCGCCTTGCGGCGCCACGCCATGCCCCCCACCCCTGCTGGCGCAGGGGCGGGGCCCGCTGGCGCCCAGACGCGGTGTGGCATGGCCCCCGCCACGTCAAGAAGGCTTGAACGAAACCCCGGACCTGCGGTAGAGAGCAGCGATCATCCACAGACGTGAGCGGAGACAGGCACCATGGCAGGCCATTCGAAATGGGCGAACATCCAGCATCGCAAGGGGCGCCAGGACGCCCAGCGGGCAAAACTGTTCTCCAAGCTGTCGAAAGAGATCACCGTGGCCGCCAAGATGGGCGACCCGGACCCCGACAAGAACCCGCGCCTGCGCCTTGCGGTGAAAGAGGCGAAATCGGTCTCGGTGCCCAAGGACGTGATCCAGCGCGCCATTGCCAAGGCCAGCGGCGGCGATTCCGAGAACTATGACGAGATCCGCTATGAAGGCTATGGGCCCAACGGCGTGGCCGTCATCGTGGAAACCATGACCGACAACCGCAACCGGACCGCCAGCAACGTGCGTTCGACCTTCACCAAGAACGGCGGCAACCTGGGCGAAACCGGGAGCGTGTCGTTCATGTTCGACCGCAAGGGCGAGATCACCTATCCCGCCGATGCCGGCAGCGAGGACGACATCATGATGGCCGCCATCGAGGCGGGCGCCGAGGATGTCGAGCACGACGAGGAAGGCCATTACATCTATTGCGCCGACACCGATCTGAACGACGTGTCCAACGCACTGGAAGCGGCTTTGGGCGAATCGCAGTCCACCAAGCTGGTCTGGAAACCCCAGACCCGCACCGAGCTGGACCTGGATGACGCCCAGAAGCTGATGAAGCTGATCGAGGCGCTGGAAGACGATGACGATGTTCAGACCGTCACCGCCAATTTCGACATTTCCGACGAGGTGGCAGCGGCCCTGTGAGCGATGCGCCGGCCATGACGCCCGATGAGGTGACCGCCCTGTTCACGCGGCGCGACGGCAGCTTTGCCTTCGCCCGCTGGGGGCGGCCCATCGTGCCGGTTGTCTTCGGGGTCGACGATGCCACGCTGCCCGTCATCAAGGGTGCGATCGAGGCAGTGGTGACGCTGGCAGGCCACAAGATGGCCGAGACCGACCCCGAGCTGGGCGCCAATCTCATGGTGTTCTTCCTGCGCGATTGGGCCGAGTTGCGCGAGCTTGACGGGCTGGAACGGATGATCCCCGACCTCTTGCCGCTGCTGGACCGTCTGACCGCGGCCGATGCGAACCAGTACCGCATCTTCCGGTTCGACGCCGACGGCGGGATCAAGGCCGCCTTCGTCTTCCTGCGGATGGACCGGCACCTGTCCGACATTCCGGCCGAGACCCTGGCCCTGTCGCAGGCGGTTCAGGTGATCCTGCTGTGGTCGGACAGCGCCTTTGCCGAGCGTTCGCCGCTGGCCACGGGGCCGGGGGGCGAAACCTTCCTGCGCCCCGAAATCGGCGCGGTGGTGCGCGCCGCCCATGACCCCTTGCTGCCGGTGGCGGCGACGGATGCCGCGCAGGCCCTGCGGATCTTTGCCCGCATGGGGCGCCCTGACTGACCAGGGGTGCAAGCCGGAAGTGCGGGACGCCTCCGGCGGGAGTATTTCAGGCAAGAAAGATAGGGGGCCGCGCCTAAAGCGTTTCCCCGAGGCGTCTGACCAGCCTGTCCTGTGCGGCCATCGCGGCGGGCAGGTCCAGCGTCTGGAGATGGCCGTCGCGCACCACCTGCCGCCCCTCGACGAAGAGATCGCGCACCTTCGTCGGGCCGGCCAGAAGCAGGGCGCCCTTGTCCCAGCTGCCCGCCTGTTCTACCCCGTCGCCGCCCCAGATGGCGATATCGGCGCGCATGCCCGGTGCGATCTGGCCGATGTCATCGCGCCCCAGCACCGCCGCACCGCCGCGCGTGGCGATCCAGAGCGCCTCGTGCCCCGGCATGGCGTCGGCGCCGTTTGCTACCCGCTGCAACAGCATCGCCACCCTCGCCTCGGCCATCAGGTTGCCCGTGTCGTTGCTGGCCGATCCATCGACCCCCAGACCCACCCGGACGCCGGCATCACGCATGGCACGCACTGGCGCGATGCCCGATCCGAGACGGCAGTTCGAGCAGGGGCAATGGGCCACCCCCGTCAGCGTGCGGGCGAAGAGGGCGATTTCAGCGCTGTCGAGCTTCACGCAATGGGCATGCCAGACATCATCGCCGGTCCAGCCCAGATCTTCGGCGTATTGGCCGGGGCGGCAGCCGAAGTTGGCCAGGGAATAGGCGATATCCTCGTCGTTTTCGGCCAGGTGGGTGTGCAGGCGCACGCCCTTGTCGCGGGCCAGGATGGCGGCGTCGCGCATCAGGTCGCGACTGACCGAGAAGGGCGAACAGGGCGCCACGCCGATTCGGCACATCGACCCCGGCGCGGGGTCGTGGAAGGCATCGATCAGGCGGATGGTGTCATTCAGGATGTCCGCCTCACGCTCGACCAGGATGTCGGGGGGCAGGCCACCGTCGCTTTCGCCGATGGACATGGCGCCGCGCGTGGGGTGGAACCGCAGGCCGATCTCGCGGGCGGCGTCGATGGTATCGTCAAGGCGCGCGCCGTTCGGGAAGAGATAGAGGTGATCCGAGCTGGTGGTGCAGCCCGAGAGCGCCAGTTCGGCCAGGCCGATGCTGGCCGAGACGCGCATCTCTTCGGGGCCGAAGCGGGCCCAGATGGGATAGAGCCGTTGCAGCCAGCCGAAAAGCAGCGCGTCCTGCGCCCCCGGAACGGCGCGCGTCAGGGTCTGGAACAGGTGGTGGTGGGTGTTCACAAGGCCCGGCGTCACCACCGCGCCCCTTGCCATGACGGCTTCGGCCCCCTCCAGCGGCAGGGCTGTGCCGATCTCGTCGATCACGCCGTTGCGCAGGCGGATGTCCTGGCCATGGAGGCTGCGCCCGAAGGTGTCGCTGTCGTCCATGGTGAGGATCGTGTCGGCGGCCTGGATCAGGAAATGGCTCATCCCGCCGCCTCTTGAAGAAGTGCCAGCGCCTCGGCGTGAATGTCGCGGTTGGCGGCGGCCAGGACGCGGCCGCCCTGATGCACCGGCCCGCCTGTCCAGTCGGTGACGATGCCGCCCGCCGCTTCGATCACGGCGATGGGGGCCTGCACGTCATAGGCGTGAAGCCCGGCTTCGATCACCAAGTCGATCTGCCCCGCCGCGACCAGCGCATAGGCATAGCAATCAGTGCCGTAGCGCGTCAGGCGCGCCCGGGCCGAAACCCTGCGAAACGCCGCGCCTTCGCCATCGCTGCCGACCTCGGGGAAGGTGGTGAACAGGATCGCCTCGGAGAGCGGGCGATAGGTGCGGCAGGCCAGCGGGCGGTGGCCCTGGGGCCCCTCGCTCCAGGCCTCGCCGAAGCCGCCGACGAAGCGTTCGCCGATATAGGGCTGGTCGATCACCCCGAGCTTGGGCCCGTCATCATCGCCCACGGCGATCAGCACGCCCCAGGTGGGTGTGCCGGACAGGAAGCCCCGTGTGCCGTCGATGGGATCAAGCACCCATGTCAGGCCGCTGGTGCCGGGGGTCATGCCGTATTCTTCGCCCATGATGGCATCATCGGGACGGCGAAGCGCGAGAATGTCGCGCATCGCCCGTTCGGCGGCACGATCGCCCTCGGTCACCGGATCGAAACCGGCACTGGCCTTGTTATCTGTGAGAAGATCGTTTGCCCGGAAGTACCGGAGCGTTTCAGGCCTTGCCGCATCGGCCATGGCCAACGCGCAGGAGAGAAGCTCTGTCCGGGTTTCCTTTTCCATCCCTGCGCCCCCTGCCCTGTCACTTACCGGACTTGGGTAAGGGGGGCAGACTGGGGCGTCAAGGGAGGTGTGTCGCCTTCAGGCGACGTCGCTGAGCACGCGCGCCAGTTCGAACAGGCGGCGGCGCTGGTTTTCGGGGATCGCATAGTAGGACCGGACCAGTTCCAGGGCTTCGCGGTCGGCAAGGATGTCGCCCTTGACGCCATTGTTGCCCACCAGTTCGGCGCTGGCGTTTTCGTCCATGCCTTCGAAGAAATAGGCCACCTGAACGTCAAGCGCCGCGGCGATATCCCAGAGACGCGAAGCGCTGACCCGGTTCATGCCGGTTTCGTACTTCTGGATCTGCTGGAACTTGATGCCCACGAGTTCGGCAAGTTGCTGTTGGGTCATGCCCAGCATCCAGCGACGATGGCGGACGCGCTTGCCGACGTGTACATCTACGGGGTGTTTCATACTCATTACTCCTGAACCTCTGCTTGTATGCCAATGAACTTGGAACGGCCCTTCAACTCAACCTGACTTTTCGGACAGGTGCCGGAAATCGTTCTAAAATCCATTCATTTACAATATGTTACCTCTGACCATTACCCGAACTTTTTGAATCGAATCCCCTTTGCACTCGCCTTTTGCGTGTTTTTCCACAGGCTGAGGCGCCGCCCGCCCCGGCTGAAAATGCCGACTCGACCGCCCGCGGGGGTTGTGCGCAGGATGTCCCGAGGAACACGGAGAATACGATGCTGGCTTTCCAGGTGAACGACCATGACACCCCACCGGCCCTGAACACCGTTGATCCTCCGGCGCCCGGCCCCGGCCAGGTGGCGGTTCGGATCGCGGCCTGCGGGTTGAACTTTGCCGATCTGCTGATGGCGAGCGGCCACTACCAAGAGCGCCCGCCCCTGCCCTTCACCCTGGGCATGGAACTGGCCGGAACCATCACGGCCCTGGGTGCCGGTGTTGCGGCCCCCGGGGTCGGGGCGCGGGTGGCGGTCTTTTCCGGGCGTGGCGGGCTGGCGGAACAGGGGGTGTTCGATGCGCGGCGCTGCGTGGTGATCCCCGATGCGATGCCCTTCGAACAGGCGGCGGCCTTCCAAGTGGCCTATGGCACCTCTCATGTGGCGCTGACCCGCAAGGCGCGTGTTCAGCCGGGCGAGACCCTGCTGGTGCTGGGGGCCGCGGGCGGCGTGGGGCTGACGGCGGTGGAAATCGGCAAGCTGATGGGCGCCCGGGTGATCGCCTGCGCGCGCGGCGCGGCCAAGCTGGACGTAGCAAGGGCCGCCGGCGCGCACGAGGTGATCGACAGCGACACCGAGGATCTGCGCGCCGCCCTCAGGGCGATGGGGGGCGTCGATGTGGTTTACGACCCGGTGGGCGGCGCGCCCTTTCGCGCCGCCATGGGGGCCTGCCGGCCAGAGGCGCGGATCGTGATCGTCGGGTTTGCCAGTGGTGATGTTCCCCAGGTGAAGGCCAATCATCTGCTGGTGAAGAACATCACCCTGATGGGATACTACTGGGGCGGCTACATGGCCTTCCGTCCCGAGGTTCTGACCGAAAGCCTGCGGCAGCTGTACGACTGGTATGAAGAGGGCCGCCTGAAGCCCCATGTCAGCCACACCCTGCCCCTGTCGCGCGCCGCCGAGGGGCTGGAGCTGCTGCGCAGCCGCGCCTCGACCGGCAAGGTGGTGATCACCATCGACTGACGGCACGGGCGGCGGCGTCGGGTGCCTCCGGCGGGGATATTTGCAGGACCAAAGATGGGGCGGGCGCGGATCAGAGCAGGCGGTAGTGCTGGCGCAGCAGGGCCGCCATGCCCCGCGCGACCTCGCCCTGGGGCAACTCGCCGGAATAGAGGTTGATGTTCTGCCGCTTGAGTTCCGGCAGCGCACCGCCATGGACGATCTGTTCCATATAGGCGGGGGCCGTGCCCTCGATCATCGCGGTGATGGCAAGATCGGCGCTGACCGTTGCCTCGATGGCCGGATCGGAATCGGATTCGACGCTCATCTCCCAGGCGATGCCCGCCTCGTCGAGGCGCCTCTGTGCGCCGGCGCGGAAGATGCAGTTGGAACAGAAGGCCAGCCGCACCGGCCTTTCGCGCCAGGCCGTCCCGCCCGGCGCGCCGAACCAGACCAGCGGCAGCTGGATCAGGGTCTGCCCGCCGGGTTCCACCTCGTCTTCCGTGGTCAGGATGAAATCGCATTCGCCGCGCGCGAACATCTGTTTCAGGCGCCGCGTGTGCGAGGATTTCAGATGCACCCGCACCCGCGGGAAATCGGCGGCGAAACGTTGCAGGACGGCGGGCATGGCGGGATGCACGATGTCATGGGGCAGCCCGACGATGATCTCGCCCTCGAACGAGGTGGCCGTCATCCGCGCCATCACCTCGTCGTTCAGATCCAGCATGCGGCGGGCATAGGACAGAAGCTGTTCGCCCGCCGAGGTCAGCGAAACCGTCCGCGCCGAGCGGTCGATCAGGCTGAGCCCCATGCTTTCCTCCAGGCGCTTGAGCTGCATGGACACCGCCGACTGGGTGAGGTTGAGAAAGCCGCTGGCCTTGGTGACACCGCCGGTTTCCGCGACAGCCACGAACGAGCGCAGGGAGGTCATGTCGAGATTTCGGGGCATATCACGATCCTTGATGTGCGAAGTCAAAAACATTCGTTTTCAATATTGATCACAGTCGCCCATAAGCATCAACATAAATGATGCCCGAAAGATGCAAGTTCACAAACCAGAAAGGACAGGACCGTGACAACCCTGACCCGCGCCGCCGCCCGCCCGATGCACGTTTCCCAAAGCCGCCCCGGCCTGATGACCCGTCTCGCCACCATGCTGGCCCTGCATGGCCAGCGCCGCCAGTTGCGCCAGATGGACGACGCCCAGCTGCGCGACCTGGGCCTGACCCGCGCCGAGGCCGAGCGCGAATCGCGCCGCCCCGCCTGGGATGTGCCCGCCAAGTGGCGCGCCTGAGCCACAGGGCGCGTCCGGGATCGTGGTATCCTGACAGAAACACTGTATTTTCCGCGATTGCGTTCTTGAAATAAGAACCGCCGCCCCCGATATTCGAGGGGACGGACGGTTGCGCAAGAAAGTGACCGTCCTGAGTACTGTATCCTTCAGGAGGCGCTCCATGGCTGAATTTCAAACGATCCGCTCCGGGGCTGGCACCCGGTCGGCTGCAATCGACACCGGGCTGAAGGCCCACATGAACAAGGTTTACGGCACCATGTCCGTCGGTCTGCTGCTGACGGCCGGTGTGGCTTGGGCGGTCGGGACCAACGAACAGATGGTCGCCGCCGTTTTCGGCACCCCCGTGAAGTGGCTGGTGATGTTCGCACCGCTGATCATGGTCTTTGCCTTCGGCGCGCTGATCAACAAGCTGTCGGCCGCCGGCGCGCAGCTGTTCTTCTATGCCTTCTCGGCAATGATGGGTCTTTCGATCAGCTATATCTTCGCCGCCTACACCGGCATCTCCATCGCCCAGACCTTCCTTGTGACCTCGATCGCCTTCGCCGGGCTTTCGCTTTGGGGTTACACCACGAAGAAGGACATTTCGGGCTGGGGCTCGTTTCTGATCATGGGCGTGATCGGCCTGATCGTGGCGTCGATCGTCAACATCTTCCTGGGCTCGCCCGCGATCATGTTCGCGATCTCGGTTCTGGGTGTGCTGATCTTCGCCGGTCTGACCGCCTATGACACCCAGCGGATCAAGACCGATTACATCGCCCACGCCCAGGCGATGGACCAGGAATGGCTGGGCAAGGCCGCGATCATGGGCGCGCTGAACCTGTACCTGAACTTCATCAACATGTTCATGATGCTGCTGTCGCTTTTCGGCAACCGCGAATAAGCACAGCCATCCATCGTTGAAATGTCAGACACCCGGCGGACCTTCCGCCGGGTGTTTTCGTTTTCGCCCCGCGCTCAGGGCAACTCGGCGAGACTGCGCCGCATGTGAACCGCCGGAAACAGCAGGCCGGGGCCAAGGCGCACCTCGACCGCGCCGATCGTTGCGAACCCCATCGCGCGGTAGAACGGCAGCGCCGTCAACGTCGAGAGGCAATCGAGCCGCCCCACCCCCGCGGCCCGGGCCCCGGTCAGCACCTCGCCCATCAGGCGCCGCGCGATGCCCTGGCGCAGATGCCGGTGGTGGGTGACAAGGTGGCGCATATGGCCCATGTCGGGCGGCCCCAGCCCGCCCTGCGGCGCCGTCCAGGCCCAGCCCGCAGCCCCCACCACGGCGCCATCGCGATCGCAGGCAAGGCTGTAGCGCCCGGAGGCCAGAAGGCCGGGCTGAAGCGCCACAAAGTGGGGCAAGGCGGCTTGCAGAACCGCAGGCGCGTAATCCTGCCGCAGCAGCCGGGGCATGGCCCGGGCCAGCAGTGCATCGACCGCCGCCAGATCGCCTTGGTGGGCCGTGCGGAATGTCAGGGCTGTCAGGGTCGTCTCGTCCACGGTCGTCTCCTCCCTCGGGGCCGGCGGGGCCTTCTGCGCGGGACGGATCGAAGGGGTGAGACAACGAAAAAGCCGCGCAGGATGCCCCGCGCGGCTTTTTCATCGAACTGTCGAAAGGCTTACTTGATCTTGCCTTCCTTGTACTCGACGTGCTTGCGCGCGATGGGGTCGAATTTGTTCACGACCATCTTTTCGGTCATGGTACGCGCGTTCTTCTTGGTCACGTAGAAGTGGCCGGTGTCAGCCGTCGAGTTGAGACGGATCTTGATGGTGGTCGGCTTTGCCATTTGGTCTCTCCTCAACACGAGGCCAACGCAGGTGCGCGGCCCTATGGAATTCCTGAACCCCGGCTTTTACCCAGACCTCGGGCGCTGTCAACCGGGATTCGGTGATTTGGGCTGGTGAAATGTGCAATCCCGGTGCAGGATCGCCCCATGCCAGTGAAACACACCCTTCCCATTGCCGACATCCAGGTGCCGGTGAAACGCAAGAAGACGCTGGACCCACAGAAGGTGGCGCAACTGGCCGAAGACATCATGGAAAACGGCCAGACAACCCCGATTTCCGTGCGTTCGGCCAAGCAGGGCTATGTCCTGATCGAGGGCTATCACCGGTTGGAGGCCCTGCGCGCCCTGGGCGAGGACAGCGTGGTGGGATACGAGGTGCGCGCGCGGCTGCACTGAGACGGCAGCAGGTTCTACCGCCCCCCCGGATAAAGGCACCAGCCAGGATCAGCGGGAACCGATGACATGCGGCCTGTCGAACACCCTTGGTGCGATGGGCGTTCCGTCCGGCGTGCTGGCATGTTCGGTAAATGTATTCACCTGCGGCGGAACGATCGTGCCCTTCTGCGCCACCCCTAGAAATATGTGCTTGGTGGCATCCGGGGGCACATCGAACCAGTCGGGATCGTCGAATGTCCCGGCATAGACACCGACGGAACCGGGAAACCTCTCGAAGGTAAGGAAAAGTTTCGTGCCGCAATTCTCGCAGAAGTGCACGAACACCTCTTTGCCGCTGCCCTCGGACACATGGGAATAGATTCTGGCGGTGCCTTCGGTGATCCGGAACTCCTGCATGTCGAAGATCGGCTCGACCATATAGGCGCCCCCCGTCGCGCGTTGACAGAAGCGGCAGTGGCAAACCGTCATCCTGGCGGGTTGGCTGGTGGCTTCGTACCGGACCCGGCCGCAAAGGCAGCCGCCTTGTGCATGGATCATCGCGCGTTCTCCTGTGGTTTCGGACGATCCTGCGCGCAGGATCGGGCCTTGGCCAGCACTATGTGCCGTCGCCATGCGGGGCACCGCCCGCCGGATCACGAAGCCGGTGTCGCGGAGCCGTCGGGGAAGATGTGCGCGGACGGCCTGTAAGCCGGATTCTGTCCCCCCTGGGTTGCCCCAAGGATGGATGACCATTCCTCTGGCCCCACGGTTGCCCGGGGGGTCAAGCTGCCAACCCGGATTTCGGGGCAGAAGCGGCCCTGGGGAAACCCCGTGAAATCCCTATTCGGCATTGCTCCCGGTGGGGCTTGCCATGCCGCCCCTGTTGCCAGGGGCGCGGTGCGCTCTTACCGCACCGTTTCACCCTCACCCCTGCGTGCAGGGGCAGTCTGTTTTCTGTGGCGCTTTCCGTCGGGTTGCCCCGCCCGGGCGTTACCCGGCACCGTTGCTTCTGGGAGTCCGGACTTTCCTCGCATTCCATCGCCTTGCGGCTTCGGAACACGCGGCCATCCAGCCATCCGCGCAAGGGCCGGCTTAGGCTTCGCCGCGCCCTGCGTCAACGGGAAAGCGGGCGGCGATGTCGGACAGGGTGGCCATGTCGCCGCCACTGAGCGCGCCCTGCCCCCAGGGGCGGAAGCGCAGGCGCACCGCCGCAAGCAGCGTGGCGTGATCGACATCGGCGGTGAACCCCGCCCTTGCGGCGAGGTCGCGAAAGGCGGCCTCATCGGTCCCGTCCGGTCCCTCTTCGCGCGGCGAGGGCCAGATGGCCAGCCCACGGCGCGCCAGGCGCTGCCAGTCGAATCGCGGCCCCGGGTCGATCTTGCGCCCCGGCGCCAGGCAGGAATGGCCGATCACCCTTTCGGGGGGAATGGACCAGCGATGCATGATGCCCGCCAGCAGATGCTCGAGCGCGTCCATCTGCGCCGCCGGAAAGGGCGAGGCCCCATCATTGGAAATCTCGATCCCGATCGAGCGCGAGTTCACGTCGCTGACCGCGCCCCACCGCCCCGCCCCGGCGTGCCAGGCACGATCCGCCTCGCGCACCATCTGGGTGATCCGGCCGTTGCGCCCGACAAGATAATGGGACGACACCTGCGAGGCGCCGTTGCACAGCCAGTCACAGGCGCGGCGGGCGCTGTCCATGGCGGTGTAGTGCAGCACCACCATGTCGGGCAGCACCCCGCCGCGCCGCGCGCCGAAATTGGGCGAGGCGCGCCAGGCGGTATCGCCGCTGCTCAGTTGCCCGCGACCTTGCGGAACGGCGTCGGATCCCAGTAGCAGGCAAAGCCGTCGCCGTCGGGGTCAACGCCCTTGCGGTCTTTCTGGGGGCCGCCGTTGCGCAGGAAATCCTCTTGCGCCTTGTCCGACGAACTGTAGCTGGCACAGGCGCGCAGGAACTTGGAATCGGCGTTGAAGCCGCCCCTGCTGTACATCTTCTGGCCCACCGCGTTGGTGGTCGACAGGGCATAGGCGACGATGTTCGGCGTATCGTCGCCGGGGCGCGTCGGCACGGCCGTGGGCTGCACGACCTTGTAGGCCGCCCGCTGGCGCGCCAGACGCTCGGCGTCGGATTCGATGGTCTGACGTTCCGAGACTGCGCCGAAATCCTGTTCGTCGGAAATGCCCGGATTGTTGGTTCCGATGGGCGTGGTGGCCACGGGAGGTGCGGCGGGAATGGTGGTGCCCGGCGTGGTGGCCGAAACCGGTGCGCCCGGCGAAACCGCCCCCGCCCCGGCATCCGCGCCGCCCGCCACCGGCAGACCGGCCGAGCGCAGCTCTTCGCCCGAAATCACCGGGCGGTTGGGGGCCGAAGGTGTGGTGGCCGTGGCTGCACCATCGGTCTGCGTGCCGGGGGGAAACACCGATTCGCCCCGCTGCAGCGCCAGTTCACGGTCGATGCGCGATTGCTCATAGGCTTCGTAGCTGGAAAACCCCACGCCCGCGCCGCTGTCGGGGATCGCCGGCTGACACGCGGCCAGACCAAGGGTCGCCACTGCGACCGATACGCGCCATGCGGTGTTCTGCATCAGTGTTCCGCCCTTACCCATCGCCATTCTTTCGACCGTCGGTCTTACCACCATTTCGCGGGCTTGGCCACAAACCCGGCCGCACGTTCCAGTGACCAGGCCGTATTCAGCAGATCGCCCTCTTCCCAGGGGCGGCCGATCAGTTGCAGCCCCAGGGGAAGCCCCTGACCATCCAGCCCCGTCGGCACCGCGATGCCCGGCAGCCCGGCAAGGTTGACCGTGACGGTGAAGACATCGTTCAGGTACATCTGCACCGGGTCGTCGTGCTTCATGCCCAGCGGAAAGGCCGCCGAGGGCGTCGCGGGCGTGAGAATCGCGTCGACGCCATCGGTGAAGACCGTCTCGAAATCGCGCTTGATCAGCGCGCGGACCTTGCGGGCGCGGTTGTAGTAGGCATCGTAGAACCCCGCCGAAAGCACATAGGTGCCCACCATCACCCGGCGTTTCACCTCGGCGCCGAAGCCCTCGGCGCGGGTCTTCTCGTACATCTCGGTGATGCCGTCGCCCGGTGCCAGCTTCGCACGGTGGCCAAAGCGCACCCCGTCATAGCGGGCCAGGTTCGACGAAGCCTCGGCCGGGGCAATGACGTAATAGGCCGGCAGGGCGTATTTCGTGTGCGGCAGCGAGATGTCGACGATCTTCGCGCCGGCATCCTTCAGCATGGCGGTGCCGTCTTCCCAGACCTTCGCGATCTCGTCGGGCATGCCGTCGATGCGGTACTCGCGCGGAATGCCGATGGTCTTGCCGCGGATGTCTCCGGTCAGCGCGGCCTCGAAATCGGGAACGGGCAGATCGGCGCTGGTGCTGTCTTTGGGATCGTGGCCGCACATGGCGCCCAGCATGATCGCGGCGTCGCGCACGTCGCGCGTCATCGGCCCGGCCTGATCGAGGCTGGAGGCAAAGGCGACGATGCCCCAGCGCGAACAGCGCCCGTAGGTGGGTTTGAGCCCGGTGATGCCGGTGAAGGCGGCGGGCTGGCGGATCGACCCGCCGGTGTCGGTGCCCGTCGCGGCCAGGCACAGGTCGGCGGCCACGGCGGCAGCGGACCCGCCCGAGCTGCCGCCCGGGGTCCGCTGGGCGCCATCGTCGGCCTTCCAGGGGTTCACGGCATTGCCATAGGTGCTGGTCTCGTTCGACGAGCCCATGGCGAATTCATCCATGTTCAGCTTGCCCAGCATCACCGCGCCCGCATCGAACAGGTTCTGCGAGACGGTGGATTCGTACTCGGGGCGGAATCCGTCCAGGATCGCGCTGGCGGCCTGCGACGGCACGCCCTTGGTGCAGAACAGATCCTTGATGCCAAGAGGAATGCCGCACATCGCGGGCGCCTCTTCGCTTCCTTTCAGTCGCTCATCGGCGGCGGCGGCCTGGGTGCGGGCAACTTCGGGGGTATGGTGCACGAAGGCGTTCAGCGCCCCCGCCACTTCGATGGCCGACAGGCACGCCTCGGTCAGGTCGGTCGCGGTGAAATCGCCCTTGCGCAGCCCGTCACGGGCGGCGGCGATGGTCAGTTTGTTCAGATCGCTCATCATTCCACCACTTTCGGCACGGCAAAGAACCCCTCGCGGGCGTCGGGTGCATTGGACAGGACGGCGGCCTGCTGATCGCCGTCGGTCACCACGTCGTCGCGCCGCTTCAGCCGCTGGGGCGTCACGCTTGTCATCGGTTCGATCCCGGTCACGTCGACCTCGTTCAGTTGCTCGATGAACCCGAGGATCGTGTTGAACTCTTCCGCCAGGGCGGGAAGTTCGGCGGGATCGACCTTGATCCTGGCCAGTTTTGCCACCTTGGCGGCAGTTTCGGTGTCGATGGACATGGGCGGCTCCGATGCAGTTCCACCCGGCGTTTAGCGGGTGTGGGGTGCGGCATCAAGCATCTGCCGCCCCGCCCCGCCCATCAATCGGCACCGCGGACGTTTCATCGCGCGCGCCGCTTTGCTAATCTGCGGGGCAAACACCCGGAGGACAAGATGAAGATCACCTGGCTTGGCCACAGCAGCTTTCGCATCGAGATCGCCGATCAGGTTCTGCTGATCGACCCCTGGTTCGACGGCAACCCCGCCTTCCCCGAGGGCCGCAAGGACGAGGCGACGGCAGGCGCCACCGCCATCCTGCTGACCCACGGGCATGGCGACCACGCCAGCGAAACCGCCCCCCTGGCCCAGGCGTTGGGGGTTCCGGTGGCCTGCATCCACGAGCTGGCCGAGGGCATCTTCGGCCCGGCGGGGGCCGAGGTGATCGGGTTCAACAAGGGCGGCACGATCCAACTGGGCGAGGTTGCCGTCACGATGGTGAACGCGGTGCATTCCTCGAGCATCGATTTCGACGGCACGTTGCGCCCCGCCGGAAGCGAGGCGGGTTTCATGATCGCGGGCGAAGGCCATACCATCTATGTCAGCGGCGACACCGACATCATGGCCGACATGGAATGGATGGGCGAATTGCACGCCCCCGATATCGGCATTCTTTGCGCCGGGGGCCATTTCACCATGGACATGAAGCGCGCGGCCTGGGCGGCCCGGCGGTATTTCGATTTCAAGACGGTGATCCCCTGCCACTACCGCACCTTCCCGTTGCTGGCGCAATCGGCGGACGAGATGGTGGCCGCCCTGCCCGGCGTTCAGGTTCTGACGCCCGAGGTGATGGAGAGCGTCACCCTCTGACCCGGCCCCTCAGCCCGCGTCGGATTCCAGCGCGACCATCAGCTTGGCCAGAAGCCGGTCAAGCTGTTGCGCCTCCTGTGCGCTCAGGCCGGTCAGCAGGGCGTTCTGCGTGGCGACATGATCGGCCAGAACGCCCTCCACCAGCGCAAAGCCGCGATCCGTCAGCTTGACCACGGCGCGCCGGGCGTCCTCGGGGTCGGGTGAACGGGTGATCAGCCCCGCCTTGACCAGTTGTTCGATCCGGTTGGTCATCGTGCCCGAGGTGATCATCATGGCGTTCATCAGCGCCCCGGCCGAAAGGGCGTGGGGCGCGGGGGCGCGGCGCAGGGTTGCAAGCACATCGAAGCCCGCAGCGTTCAGCCCGTGGCGCGCAAAGGTCGCCCCCATCCGGCGCGAGAACTGATGCGCGATCCGGCTCAGCCGCCCGACCGGGCCCATGGCCCGCAGATCGAGATCGGGCCGCGCCAGGCGCCATTGGTCCAGAATCCTGTCGACATCATCCATGGGGCGCAGATTAGGCTCCATTTATCTTGACTTCAAGATTTATGGATTTATCTTGATATCAAGATAAATGGAGCCGCCATGATCCGCCCCCTCGACATCCTGCTGACCGCCCTGGCCCCCTGCATCTGGGGCAGCACCTATCTGGTCACCACCCAGATGCTGCCCGAAGGCTATCCCCTGACCGCCGCGACCCTGCGCGCGCTGCCTGCCGGGCTCTTGCTGCTGGCGCTGACCCGCACCCTGCCGCGCGGCGGCTGGATCTGGCGGTCGGTCGTTCTGGGGATGTTCAACTTCTCGATCTTCTGGTGGCTGCTGTTCGTGGCGGCCTATCGCCTGCCCGGCGGCGTGGCGGCCACCGTGGGGGCGGTTCAGCCGCTGATCGTGCTGTTCCTGGCCAGGCTGCTGCTGAACCAGGCGGTGCGCCCGGCGGCGGTGATCGCGGGGCTGGGCGGATTGGTGGGCGTTGCGCTTTTGGTGCTGGGCCCGCGCGCCGCGATGGACATTCCCGGTATCGCGGCGGCCCTGGGCGGGGCGGTTTCCATGGCCTTCGGCACGGTTCTGACGCGGCGCTGGCAACCGCCCGTCTCGGCGCTGACCTTCACCGCCTGGCAGCTTGTGGCGGGCGGGATGCTCCTGCTGCCCGCCGCGCTGCTGCTGGAACCGCCCCTGCCCGCGCTGACGCCTGCGCATGTTGCCGGCTTTGCCTATCTGGGGCTGATCGGCGGGGCAGTGACCTATGTTCTCTGGTTCCGGGGCATCGCCCTGCTGGGCCCCTCGCGCGCCGCGCCCCTTGGCCTGCTCAGCCCCGTCGCGGCGGTTCTCTTGGGCTGGGCATTCCTTACCCAGGCCCCCGGAGCCATTCAGGCTCTGGGCATGGCCATGGTCATCCTCAGCGTCTGGGTGGGGCAGAGGGCACAGGCCGCGCCAACCGCCCCCGATGCGATCCCCCTGCCCGACCGGAGCGCGCCGCGCCATCCATGACGCATCGCCCGTCAAACCGGGACATCACACAGCCGGTCACAAAAAGTTTGTTCGGAAATAACTGAACAGACTTGACCGACGGCCTTCATCACCCTAGCTGCCCTCCAACCCGGAACAAGGCGACAGCACGGAATGGATCAGGAAGCAGACATCAAGACCGTGCGCACCGCGTTCATCGAACGCATGGGCATGGTGGCCCACCATGAGGGCATGCCGCGCATGGGCGGGCAGATCCTGGCGATGCTGGTTTTCGACGGCACCGCCATTTCCTTCGGCGATCTGGCCCGGCGCCTGCAGGTCAGCCGCGCCACGATCAGCACCAGCGTGCGGTTCCTGGAAGAGCGCGGCCTGATCCGGCGCCTGAACCGGACCGGTGAGCGGCAGGATTACTTTCAACTGGCCGAAGATGCCTATGCCACGATGTTGCGCCATGCGCGCACCGGAACCCTGAGGGCGATCTCGGAGATCAGCCAGACCGCCGCCGAACTTCCCGCTGGTAGCGATGCCATCCGACGAAGGCTGGATGAATACGCCGGTTTCTACGAAGCCATCGACGCCTCCATCCTCGACGCAATCTCGCGTTTCGAAACGGCCGATACCTGACAAACCAGAACAAGCGCGGCAACGCGACAGGAGATTTCCCATGGCAGACGATTCCTCGGCCAAGCCTAAAACCCTTGCCTTCGACAATGACGCAGGGTCATCCCGCTCAAAGTGGGTGGCATCGGCGCTGGTGATCGGCATTGTCGGCTGGATGGGCAGCGGTTTCTTCCTGCCCGCCGAGCAACCCGCCGAACAGGCAGCCGACGAAACGCCTGCGCAACGGGCGGTGGCCGTGGCCGTGCGCCGGTCGGTGGCCGAGGACGTGGCGCAGGTCTTCGTGGCCGAAGGCCAGGCCAAACCCGACCGTGACACGATGATCCGTGCCGAAACCTCGGGGCAGATCGGTGAAGTGCTCGTGTCGAAAGGGGCGGACGTGACCCAGGGGCAGATCATCGCCCGCATCGACGTGGCCAGCCGCGCCGCCGACCTGGCCCGCGCCGAAGAGGAACTGGCCCGCGCCCAACGCGATTACGACAATGCCCAGGCCCTGCTGGAACGCGGCGTCGCCACCGCCGACCGCGTGGCCCAGTCGCGCGCCACGCTGGCCGCGGCCCAGGCCTCGGTCGCCGAGGCGAAAGAGGCCACCGACAACACCGAACTGCGCGCCCCCTTCGCCGGGCGGCTTGAGGCGCTGAACCTGGCCGAGGGTGAATTCGTCGCCACCGGAACCGAGATTGGCCGGGTGGTCGACAACACCCCCCTGACCATCACCATCCAGATCCCGCAGCAATCGCTTTCGGACATCAAGGTGGGCCAGTCGGCCGAGGTGAACTTCATCACCGGCGCCGAAACCAAGGGCGAAGTCACCTTCGTGGGCAGCAGCGCCGACCCCCAGACCCGCACCTTCACCGCCGAGATCCGCGTGCCCAACGCCGATGGCGCCGTGCCCGCCGGGATCAGCGCCAAGGTGCGCATTCCCACCGGTTCGGTCACGGCGCATTTCGTGTCCCCCGCCATCCTGTCGCTGGGCACCGACGGCACGCTGGGGGTCAAGACGGTCGAGGACGACAATATCGTCGCCTTCCACGAAATCTCGATCGTGCGGGCCCAAACCGATGGCATCTGGGTTTCGGGCCTGCCCGAAGAGGCGCAGATCGTCACCATCGGTCAGGGCTTCGTGAACGCCGGTGAAAAGGCCGCACCCCAGGAAGAACCCGAGGCCGCGCCGAAAACCGACACCGGCGCAAACGAAACCGCCGATGGCGTCACCGTGCCCGAACCGGAAAAGGAAACCGACGCGACGATCATCGAGGCCGCCCGGGAGAAAACCCAATGAACACCCTGATCGACGCGGCCTTCAGCCGTACCCGGGTCGTCATCATGTCGCTGGTGATGATCCTGGCCGTTGGCGCCTATGCCTATGTGGCCATTCCCAAGGAAAGCTCGCCCGAGATTCCGATTCCGTTCTTCTATGTCTCGACCGGGGTGGACGGCATCACCCCCGAAGACAGCGAACGCCTGCTTGTGGAACCGCTGGAAACCGAACTGTCCAGCCTGACGGGCCTGAAACAGCTGACGGGCACCGCCAGCGAGGGGCACGCCAGCGTGCAGCTTGAATTCGAACCGGGGTTCGACACCGAAATCGCCCTGGACAAGGTGCGCCAGGGGGTCGACCGCGCCAAGGGCGAACTGCCCGAGGACGCCACCGACCCGACCGTGACCGAGATCAACACCGCCCTGTTCCCGATACTGACGGCGATCCTGTCGGGGCCCGTTCCCGAAAGGACCCTGAACAGCATCTCCGAAAGCCTGAAGGACGATATCGAAGGGCTTGAGGGCGTTCTCGAAGTCGACGTCGGCGGTGCGCGCGACGAACTTCTCGAGGTGCTGATCGACCCGACGGTGTTTGAAACCTACAACATCAGCTTTGAAGAACTGATCGGGCAGATCAACCGCAACAACCGCCTGATCGCCGCCGGTGCCATCGAGAACGGCGCCGGGCGCATCGTGCTGAAGGTGCCGGGGCTGATCGCCAACCTTGAAGACGTGATGAACCTGCCGGTGATCGTGCGCGGCAACACCGTCGTCACCTTCGCCGACATCGCCACAGTGCGCCGCACCTTCGAGGACCCGACCGGTTTCGCCCGCATCAACGGCCAGCCGGCCCTTGCCCTGGAAATCAAGAAGCGTTCGGGCAGCAACATCATCGACACCGTCGCCGCAGTGCGCGCCCTGATCGAAGAGGCATCGAAGGACTGGCCCGACAGCGTGAACGTCGCCTACATGCAGGACGAAAGCGAGCAGGTGAAGACCATGCTCAGCGATCTCGAGGCGAACGTGATCGCCGCCATCATCCTCGTGATGATCGTCATCGTCTGGGCGCTTGGCGTACGCTCGGCCTTTCTGGTGGGGCTGGCGATTCCGGGGGCCTTCCTGGCCGGTGTGACCGTGCTCTGGGCCATGGGGTACACCATGAACCTGGTCGTGCTGTTCTCGCTGATCCTGGTTGTGGGCATGCTGGTGGATGGCGCCATCGTGACCACCGAACTGGCCGACCGCAAGCTGCAGGAAGGCAGCCCGCCGCGCGAAGCCTATTCCATCGCCGCCAAAAGGATGGCCTGGCCCATCATCGCCTCGACGGCCACCACGCTTTCGGTGTTCTTTCCGCTGCTGTTCTGGTCGGGGGTCGTGGGCGAATTCATGAAATTCCTGCCCATCACGGTGATCCTGACGCTGACGGCCTCGCTTTTCATGGCGCTGGTCTTCATTCCCGTGGCCGGGGGCATCATCGGCAAGCGCCCGCCGCAATCGGCGCGGGACAAGGCCCAGCTGCACGCCGCCGAACTGGGCGATCCGCGCGATCTCAAGGGGTTTGCCGGGGGCTACGTCAAGATCCTGAACTTCGCGATCCTGCGCCCGCTGGCCACCCTGATCATGGCCATCGCCTTTCTGCTGGGCGGCTTTGCGGCCTATGGCAAGTTCGGCAACGGCATCAGCTTCTTTCCCTCGGTCGAACCCGATTTCGTGATGGTCCAGGTGCGCGCGCGCGACAATTTCTCGATCTTCGAGAAGGACGCCCTGGTGCGCCGGGTCGAGGAGCGGCTGTTCGACTACGACGAGATCAAGAGCGTCTACGCCCGTTCGACCAGCGGCGGCGGCGGTCAGCAGGACGAGGATGTGATCGGCACCATTCAGCTTGAGCTGACCGAATGGGACACCCGCCGCAAGGCCGAGGTGATCAACGAACAGATCCGCAACCAGATGGCCGACATCGCCGGGATCGATGTGCAGGTGCAGGCGGCCTCGAACGGGCCATCGGCGGGCAAGCCGGTCAGCCTGCGGGTGCGGGCGCGCGATCCGCAGGTGCAGCAAGAGGCGGTGCAGGCGATCCGCGATGCCATGGACCGGATCGGCGGCTTTACCGACGTGACCGACACCCGCCCCCTGCCCGGCGTCGAATGGCGCATCGCCGTGAACCGCAGCGAGGCGGCACGTTTCGGCGCCGACATCTCGACCCTGGGCCAGGCGGTGCAGCTTCTGACCCGTGGCATCACCGTGGCCGATTACCGGCCCTCGGATGCGGATGGCACGGTCGATATCCGCGTGCGCTTTCCCTCGGGCGACCGTACCCTGGAAGAGTTGCAGGGCCTGCGCGTGCCCACCAGCGCCGGACTTGTCCCCATCGCCAACTTCGTGACCTTCGAACCGGCGCCCCGCTCGGGCACCATCACGCGGATCGACCAGCGCCGCGTCGTCAGCATCGAGGCAAACGTCGCCCCCGGCCTTCTGGTCAACGACCAGATTGTCGCGCTGACCGCCGCCATCGACAAGCTGGACCTGCCCGAAAGCGTCGAGGCCAAATTCGCGGGTGAGGCGCAGGACCAGCAGGAATCGATGATCTTCCTGATCGGCGCCTTCATCACCGCCATCTTCCTGATGTTCGTGATCCTGGTGATCCAGTTCAACAACTTCTATCAGGCCTTCGTGGTGATGAGCGCGATCATCTTTTCGATCGCGGGGGTGCTGTTCGGGCTGATCGTCACCGGGCGGCCCTTCGGCGTGGTCATGGGCGGCATCGGGGTGATCGCCCTGGCCGGGATCGTGGTGAACAACAATATCGTTCTGATCGACACCTATAACGACCTCAAGCGCGCGGGCATGTCACCACTGGAAGCCGCCCTGCGCACGGGGGCCCAGCGTCTGCGCCCCGTCGTCCTTACCTCGGTCACGACGGCGCTGGGGCTGATGCCCATGGTGATCGGCGTTAACCTGAACTTCTTCACCCGCGAGGTGGTCTATGGCGCCCCCTCGACCCAATGGTGGACCGAGCTTTCCTCGGCCATCGCGGGGGGGCTGGTTGTGGCGACGGTGCTGACCCTGGTGGTGACACCCGCGATGCTGATGCTGGGGGAAAAGCGCAAGCGCCGCCACTTGCCCGCCGGCCAGGTTGAGGACGACAGCAGCACGCCAGCGCCCGCACCGGCCTAACGCCGCCAGATCGCGGTCTGATCGCCCCCCAGCTTGGAATGGCCGAGGGGGCGATACTCCTCGGCCAGAGCCTCGGCCGCCGGATCGGGGTAGAGCGTGAGATAGGCTTCGAGAAACGCCAGGTTGAAACCCTCGATCTCGTCGCTGCCGTCAAAGAAGGTCTGAACCTCGCCGGTGATGGCGCGGGTTTGGGCACCGTCTTCCAGATCACCCAATGCAAAGCCCACCGCCCGGCGCAGCGCCTCGTCGCATTGCCCGGTGATCGGCAGGTTCAGCCGGTTCAGGCGGGCGGCGGTGACGGTCAGCGGCGCGATGGCGTGCAACTGGTAATGCAGCGCAAAGCGGCCGCGGGTCATTTCCTGCGGCAGGCTGCCGTCGGGGGCCGCGGAACACAGGATATAGCTGGCCGACCAGGCCGACCAGCCCAGCATCGCGGCATCATTCGCCAGTTCCCCTATTGCGCTGCCCGCCAGCGCCGCCCAGGCCCGCAGATTGCCCCGTGCTGCACCTTCGGTGGCGGTTTCCCAGTATTCCATCTGCGCACGCTGGCGGCGATGCAGCCAGTCGCGCACCACCGCACGATCATCCTGCCGCGTGGCGAAGGGCGCGGCCTGCAAGGCCGTGAGGCCGAAGGCGGCAAGGCGCGATCCGATGGTCAGTTGCGACGTATTCGAGCGCAGATCGCCCATGGCATCGGCCCGCGCCCAGACCGCCATGCGCGACAGGACGCAATCGGCGATGGCCTGCCTGTCGGTGTCTTCGGCAAAAACCCGGTTGGCATCGTCGGTCAGGTCGCGCAGGAAATCGTCGATCGGGCCAAGTTCCTCGTCAACCTCGCGGTCGGCCTTTTCGTCCAGGATGCGCCCCGGCCCGTCGGATTCGGCATAGCGGCTGCCATAGGCCAGGCTGAACACGGGTTCGGGCGCCGGGGGGCAGCCCTGCGCCATGGCCAGCCCCGGCAGGATCAGCGCCGCCGCCACCGTGCCCGCCCGGATCATTCTGTCACCCCAAGGCGCAACAGCCGGGCCAGTTCGCCCGCCCGCCCGTGGCCCAGGGTGACCGCGCGATCAAGCCAGCCAAGCGCGCGATCAATGTCGCGGCCAACCCCGATGCCGAAGCCGACAACATAGCCGAATTCGGTCATCGCCACACCGCTGCCCGCCTCGGCGGCCTCTTCCAGAAGGCGGGCCGAGCGTTCAAGGTCACCGGGCTGGCGCGCCGTTTCGCGCAGCAGCATGGCCAGTTCCACCTTGGCGCCGGTATCCCCCGCCCCCGATGCCTGTTCAAACAGCGCGGCAACATCGAACCTCCTGCCCGCCGCCTCGCGCACGGGGCGCACCGCCTTGCGATAGGCGGCCAGAACCCAGGCGCGGTCACGCGGTTCGCCGGTTTTCGTCAGCGCCAGAAGGTGATCGCCCGCCGCCTCGGCATCATAGGTGCGCAGGTCGGGATCGGCGGTCAGGCGGAACAGCCGCCGGTGGGCCGACAGATCGCCATCCGCCAGGGCGCGCTGTTGCACCTCGAGGTCGGTCGGCGCGGCGCCCTCGTCGAAGGCTTCGGACTGACGGTCGGACAGGCGCAGCTTGGACAGGACGTTGCCGCCTTCGATAACCAGCGATATGCGCCGCCAGTGATAGGCCAGCGCGGGCGTGTCGCGGATGGCGTGGGCCTCGCCCAGTTCGTCGATATCCTTGGTGCCGCAGTTCATCAGCGAAACGGCGCGGTCGAAGTAATCCTCGGCCTTTTCGTCGGATACGAAGGGCAGCGCGAACATCAGCGCCAGGAAATCGCCCCGGTCCTCGATGATCTGGGCCAGCTCCTCGTAGATGCTCTGCGCGCTGACCCGGGGGGCAAGAAGGCGGGCCTTCAGCCGGATCGAGGCCCCCTCGCCCCGGTTGCCGGCACGGGTCAGCAGGTCGATGATCTCATCCGCGATCCCGGGGTGCTTGGCGTTGTCCTCGACCAGGGCGATGGCCAGGTCAAGCGCCGTCGTCACCCCGTTGTTCAGATAGACCCGCCGAAACAGTTCAACCGCCAAGGCGCGTTCGAAGGGGTTTGTGGCGAGTTCGAATTCAAGCTCGGCAAAGGCCTCCAGCGCCTGGTCGGAATTGTCCAGCCGGTCGGCCCAGCGACGGTGGGCGCTGTCGCGCACGAAGGGTTTCACCTGGATCTGCTGAAGGTAGTTGGCCAGCGACTGGGTGCGCCCGTCCAGCGCCTGGGTCTGGATCTGCGCCACGGTCAGCGGTTCCTTGAACGGGTCCAGCGCGATCAGGTCGGTGGCCGAAACGCCCACCGTCTGGTGCAGCGATGCGCGATAGCTGCGCGCCCAGCCTTCGGCCTCGTGCAGGCGGGGGGCGTCGTTCACCTGGCAACGATAAAGCGCGTCAAGATCGTCCATCGCCTCGGGCATGGCATGGCGCGTGACCGCCTCGGTCAGAAGGTCGATGGCCCGGCCCAGCCTGGCCCTGTCATCGCGGTAGCGCACTAGCATCTTGCCCAGCATCCGCGTGCCTTCGCCATCCTGAAGACGCACGGCCGACTCGAGCAGGGCCATCGCCTCGGCCTCGCCGGCCCAGCGGCCACGGCGCACCAGAACCTCCTTGGCCAGCGCGGTATGAACCCAGCCGGGTGCATCGGGCAGCGTCAGCAGTTCGCGCAGGTACTTCATGTAGGGGGAATCGTCCTCGTCGGCCTCGATCCCGTCGATGTTCACGGCAAGGTTGAACAGCGGCGACACCGCGGGGCGGTGACGGCCGGTATCCTGCGAGTGGTTGAACCCCAGGATCGCCTGCAATTCGGCATCATCCACCGCCCCCGTCGATTTCAGCGCGGTGACCTGGCCTTCGGATATCGCGATGCCGCGTTGGGCCGCCAGCCGCAGGTAATGCAGCATCACGGCGTTGTCCTTGTCGATGGCATCGGCCGAGAGGTGGAATTCCACCACCTGCCAGGCGCCCTCGGCGCTGCCCATGTCGGCGGCGAAGCGATACCAGGCATAGGCGATCTGCGGGCTGCGGGTGACGATATCACCGTTCAGGTATTCCCGCGCGATCCTTTCGGCCCGGGCACAGACGCCGGGGTTCATCTGGCCCAGCAACCCGCCAAAGGCCATGGCGACGGTCAGGTCCAGCGGTGCATCCCACCCTTCGACCGCCTGCCACTCAAGCGCCATGCGCACCACCTGCAACAGGGCGTTGGCATTGCCCCCGAAGGCGGCGGCAAGGATCAGGTCGCGCGCCAGGTCGGTGTTCCGTTCAACCCCGATTCCGGTCATGTAGTATTGCGCCAGGACCAGCCGTTCGTTGTCGGCAAGCTGATCGTCGCGGTGGCGCAGTTCGTCGATCAGGCCCGAAGCGCGCAGGGCATCAAAGCGCCCGGCGTCGATATGCAGGGCGACCCGCGCCAGAAGCTCTTCGGTGCCCGCGAAGGTTTCGTCGTATTCGGCCAGCCGGGCAATCAGCGTTTCGATGAAATCGAACCAGCGGTCGGCATCCTCGGCCTGAAGGCGGCGGATGTCGCGGCCAAGATAGAGGATCCGCAAGCGGTTGGTCAGTTCCTCCTCGTCCCCCTCGACGGTCAGATCGTCGGGCTTGTCCTGGCCCGACCCGATGCAGATGTCCTGCGGTTCAAGCTGCGGCGGCAGAAATGCCACCTCGACGGTGCGGGCCTGCGCCGGGGGCGGGGCCAGCACCGAAAGGACAACGCAGGCGCCCAGGGCCAGGGCGCCAAGAGGGTTCAGCTTCATGGTCAGCCCTTCCCGGAGTAGGTGCAGGCAAGGACACGCGGCGCGGTGCCGAAATTTGCCAGCAGTTCGATTTCGACCGAGACGGCGCCTTCAGGCCAAAGCCCCGACAGCGGCATGGCAAAGCGCCCGTTGTGCACCTGGCCGGGGTGGCGCAGGATCGTGCGCGCCCGCGTCTCGCCGTTGCGGGCACGGAAGATGAACCGCGCCTCGCGGCTGGCCACCCCCGCGGCATCCAGGAACAGCGTATGGTCCTGCGCCGGGTCCAGATCTTCCAGATCGACGCTGATCCAGTCGGTGCCGGGTGTCGAGAACACCTTGAGCGATACGGTGCAGGTATCGCCCGCCATGGCGATCAGTTCGCGCATGGGCTGATCCCCGGCATGGGCCAGCTCGGCCACCACCGGCATTTCCCAGACCAGCGCGGCGGGGCGCGCGGCGCGAAAGGCGGGCGATGTCAGATAGCTGCTGATCGCGGCGAAGGCGCCGCCGCCCTCGACGGTGTAATGGCCCACCTCCTGGCCGGTCGCTTCGGCCAGAAGGGCGGGGAAATTCGTCACTGGCTCACCCGTGTATTCGGTGCCCACCACCGCGATGCCGCCCCCCTTCAAAAGCCCCGAAAACAGCGATGTATCCTCGGGGCGCTGAACACCGTTGGGGCCTTGGGCGTGAACCTCGGGCGTGGCGACGGGGGGCACCATCATCTGGCAGTGCTGCTGGATCTGCGCGTACATATGCGAGGGCAGAACAACCTCGTCCCCTTGCCGGGTGGCGATTTGCGCCCCCTGCCCCCCGGTCACCCCCGACAGGCGCGCGGCCACGGCCTGCGCGGCCAGGCGCGCGCCCGACACGGTCCAGCGGTGATCGACCTGGAAATAGGCTGGCGCGCTGGCCTGGGCCTGCACCATGGCGCGGCGGGCATCGGCGGTGGCGATGCCGCGATCCTCAAGCCGCTTGACGATATCAAGATAGACCGTCGTGGCCAGGTCGGGGTCAAAGCCGAAATCCTCGGTCTCGGCGGTCAGGGAACCGGGCATGGCTAGGCTTTTCGTCGGCACCGGCAGCAGGATCAGCCGGGTACCGTTGGCCGCCAGGGCATCCGAGAACTCCCCCAGCCTCTCGACCGTCTGGTCCGAGAAATCAAAGAAGTTGCGCAGATCCGGCTGCACGCGGAAGAACACGCCGTTCAGCCCCTCGACCACGGGAAGATCGCCCCGTCCGGGCAGGTTGCTGCACCCATAGGCCGATTGCGCCTGCGCCTGGACCGCGCCTGCCAGCCCGCAGAACAGGGCCAGGACCATCCGTCGTATCATCGCTGTCTCCAAGCCTCAGTTCTCCGCCGCAGTGGCCTGCGCCGTGCGGGCATCAAGCAGCGCGATCACGTTTTGCGCCGTCGTCATCACCGCCAGTTTTCGCGACTGCGCCGCCCGCGCCAGATAGCGGCGCGCCTGCGCCACCTCGTCCGGTGTCGGTGCCGCCCTGGCCAGCAGGTTCAGCGCAAGGCCAAGTTCGACCCGCCCGTCCATGGTGGCGGCCTGGGCCATGATCCTGTCGCGCGTCGCATCGGAAAGCGCGCCCAGAAGCCGGCCTTCGCCGTTGAATTCGATCACCGCATCCAGCGCCAGGGCATTGCCCGCCCAGGCATGGGCGTAAAGCACCCGGACCAACCGGTCGAGCCGCGCCGCCGGTTCGCCCACCGGCGCCAGGCGGCGCATGGCCACGATCATGTCGTCCAGCGCATAGACGCGCCCCTGCCCCGCCGCGATGGCGGCGTAATGGGCCACATCAGACGGCGTGGCATCGTTGCCCATGGCCTGCAAACGCTTGGTCAACCGCCAGGCGGCCAGGCCATCGCCCCTGTCGGCCAGGGCGCGCAGGGTGGCAGTGTCCAACCGCGCGCCCCGGTTCATGGCACGCCGGGCGGCCCGCAGGGCGCTGGTGGGCAGTTGCGTGGTGCGGGTCAGGCCCCGGTCGGTGACGACGCTGATCGCGCTGGATTCAGGGTCGGGGGGCATCGACAGGCGCAGCCCCTGCGCCCCCACCCCGGAGCCGAGGGCCAGCGCCAGCGCGGCGGCAAGGCAGGTCAGGCGAAATGTCATTCCATCCCCCGTTCAATCCTGCGCGCAGGGCGCGATGGCACCGGGGCGATCCGCAATGCCCGCCGCCGTCAGGACGAAGGGCGTCTTGCCATCGAGGTTCAGCGCGATGTGGCGGCTTTGCCCCGCCACATCCCCCGACAGGAAGCGCGGAAACTGACCGCGGAAATCATTGCCCGCCATCACCACCTGCCCGGCCGTGGCCGTCGCCAACCCCGAGCGGTTGCCCTGAAGCACGTTGCCCTCAAGAAAGGTGCGCGCGCCCGGCACCTGTGCCGAAATCCACAGCCCGGCACTGCGGTTGGACAACACGCGGTTGTCGCGCACCAGGCTGCCTTCGCTGCTGCGCACCTCGATCCCCTTCTGGCTGTTGTCCAGAACGATGTTCGACAGGATGCTGGCGCAGTCCGATTTATCGACGGTCAGGCCGCCGCCGGTGCGGTGCCACACGATATTCCGCGCGATGAAGGGGCGGTGGCTGGCGCTGCGCACCACGATGCCCGAGCGTGCCCCCCCCATCACCACGTTGCCCTCGATCACCGCATCGACCGACCCTTCGACCACCTGAAGGGCGTTGAACTCGGCATCGCCGGCAAAGATGTTCGACAGGATGCGCGCCCGCGCGCTGCCCGCAACGATCATCCCGGGGCCGCGCGCCCCCTCGATCCGGTTGCCCGAGATCGTCACGCCGCTGGCCGCGCTGATCACCACCGAGGCGTTGCGCAGAAACAGGCTATCGCGGATGAACGAGGCATTGCGCGCGATCATCAGCGTGTTGCGCATGACCGAAAAGCCGCCAAAGGTGCGCGACAGCCCGAACCCCAGGTCGACAAAGCGGCTGTCGGCAATGTGAAAGCTGCCGCTGCCCGTCACGGTGACGAAGGGGGCAAAGCGCGGTTCGTGCGGGTTTTCACCGCCCACGGCGCTTACCTCGGCGCCGGTCATCTGCAGGTGGCCGAAGTTCATCAGGAAGGCGCCGTCGGCCCGGCTGAGCCGCAGGATCTGCCCTGGCGACAGGATCAGCGCGCCCTCGCCCCAGATCACCAGCGGCACCCGCAGCGTCAGGCCCCCGGCCGCGTCCGTCGCCGGTTGCAACCCGTGTTCGGCCAGCATCGCGGCAACATCGGCAAGGGTCGCGTCACCCTTCTGGATCACCAGCGCGCGCATCTCCCCCACCGGACCCTGAGCGGCCAGAACGGCACCGGTATCGGTTGCACCCACAACCTGGCTGAGCATGGTCATGGCAAGGCGCATGTCCAGCGGCTGCGCGGTGACCTTCGCGGGCGAGGTGACGGGCCCGGGCAAGGCGGGCATGCGGGCCTGCGGGGTCAGCCGGTCGGCCAGCCCCGCCTCGTGCAGCAGGGCGGGGGCCGATGCCGCGCGCCGCGCCGGATCGTCCAGCAGGGCCGCCAGCGCCGCGACCCCGTCGCGCACTACTTTTCCCTCGGGGCGGTCGGGGGCGGCTTGGGCAAGGCCGACCCAGCACAGGCAGCAGATCAGCCCGGGCAGAAGGCGGCGCAGCAGGGTGCCAAGGGCGTCAGGCACTGCGGGCATCGGGCGCGGCACCTTCCCCTGTCGCCTGCCCCGGGGTCTGCGCGGGCTCGGCCCCCGCTGCGCCACCGGGCAAGGCGTTGATGCTGTCGATCAGGCCAAGGGTGGCCGATTGCGTCATGATCACGAACTCGGCCTCGCGATCCGTGGTGTTGACGATGCGGCTGATCGCGCTGGCGTCCAGTTGCGCGCGCCCGCCTTCCTCCAGCGCGGTTCGCGTCGTGCCCGAGGTGATGTCCAGCGCCCCCGCCACCATGGTGATTTCGCGCAGGCCCGCCGGGTCGATCTCGAACCCTGCCCCGGGTTTCAGCGTGACCGACGACAGGTTCAGACCGTTCCTGTCCACAAGCTGCGTGCAGCTGCCCCACTCGGCCGTGCTGGTCCGGTGCTTTTCCGCCTCCGAACGCTGGGCGGCCTTCAGGTGTTCGGCCACCTTCTTGACGTTCTGGCAATGGCCCACCCGGGTGACAAGCAGGGCGTCGGGGGTGTCGATGATGATGACATCCGACAGGCCGACGACCGAAACCAGCCGGGTGTCGCTGCGCACAAGGGAATTGCGGGTCTCGACCGCGATCACGTCGCCCTGCAACACGTTTCCGTCGTGGTTGGGCTGGGAAATGCCGTACATCGCCGACCAGCTTCCCACGTCGCTCCACTGAACGTCCAGCGGGGCAAGCGCGACCCTGGGGGATTTCTCGAAGACCACCTGTTCCGTGGGCAGGCTGGCGGCCTGCTGAAAGTGATCGGGATTCAGAAGAAGACCGCGATCGTTGCTCTTGCCGCTGTCCAGCGCCTGTTGCACCGCGGCCAGGCTTTCGGGGTCGTACCGGCGGTATTCTTCGATAAGAACAGAGGCTGAAAACATGCTGATCCCCGAGGCCCAATAGGCGATTTCGCTTTCCACCAGAAGCCGCGCCTTGCGCAGGGGCGGCTTTTCGACGAAGCGGTGAACCCGGTGCAGGCCGGGGTGTTCGGCAATCGGGCCGCCGTCGGTGATATAGCCAAAGCCGGTTTCCGCATGGCGCGGCTTGATCCCGAAGGTGATGATATGCCCTTCGCGCGCCGCCGCACGCATGGACAGGATGGTTGTGTTCAAATCGCCCTCGATCACGTGATCGGCCGGCACCACCAGCATGATCGCCCCGGGATCGCGGGCCTGAAGGACAAGGGCGGCGGCCAGAACGGCGGGGCCGGTGTTGCGCCCCATCGGTTCGAAGATCAGCTCGGCCTCGCAGCCGATCTGGGCCAGTTGCCCGGCAACGGTGTTGCGGTGGCGCACCGACGACACGATGACCGGAGCTTCGAACCCGGCGCCCCGGTGCCGCTGCACCGCCGTCTGGAAGAACGTGAACGAGGCTTCGCCGCCGATGCGCTGAAACTGCTTGGGGCTTTCGGTGCGCGACATCGGCCAAAGCCGCGTCCCGTTTCCACCGCAGATGATGAGAGGATGAATCCCCGTCATGGTCGAACCCCTTCCTCTCGCTTTCAGATCACGCCGCCGAACAGCGATCTGGCCAGCCGCACCCGCGCCGGTTTGCCCACGTCCCCGACGCTCAGCGCGCCCTCTTCGGCCAGAAGCACCACGGGCATGTAAAGATCGCCCCGCTGTGCGGCCGCGTTGGTGGCCGAAGTCTGGACAACCTGCACCGGCACCGTGCGCCCGTCGCTGAGATCGAGATAGACCCGTTCACCGTTCATCGCCTTGGTCAGCCCCTCGACGCTCATCTGGGTTTGCACCCTGACGGCAGCACTATCATCGAAGATTGTCAGAATTGGGTCTGAAGGAAGAACAGTGGCGCCTTCGAAGATGCCGTCCTCGAAGGCGATTTCGCAGTCGCAGGGCAGCATGAAGTTCAACGTGTCGCCGGTGTTGGCGCTGATGGCATAGACCACCTCGCCCGCCTTGGCGGCGGGGTTGAACACGGTGATCTGCCCGGCGCTGGTGGCGCGCATCTCATCGCCGCTGCGCGCGATGAACACCGGGCGCGGTTCATAGGACGTGGTATAGCGTTGCCAGATCGACCCGGCCGCCAGCACGATCAGAAGAACCGAAAGCACCACCGCCCCGATCCGCCGGATGCTGCGCGCGCCCACCTCGCTTGCGCCCAGGTCGCTTTTGGTGATCTTCGGTTTCGCCGGCCCCGTATAGCTGAGCATCGCACCAAGCGAGACGAAATCGCCCGCGATGAAGCTGTTCAGGATATAGCGCAGCTGCGGCAGATGGGCGCCGGTCGGGTCGGTGAACTGCACCACCGCCTCGTCTTCGGACACCTGGGCGACGCGCACCTCGGGAAAAAGGTCGATGGTGAAACCCTCGAAGTTGAACTCAAGCTTGGCGACCTGGCGATCCCCCACCCGCAGATAGCCGCGCCCCAGCGGCACCGAGAGATAGGCCGCGGTCAGCGACAGCCCCGAACCCGCGAACTTGCCCTCGCCGATGCGTGCCGTGAATGGAACGGGCAGCACCGGGTGTTCCTTGTCGAACAGGAATTCGGACGGAATCGGCGCCGCGGCGTCGGTTGGAATATCGGAATGATCGTTCATTGCCGGTCTCCGGAAATTGCGAAGTCAAACATCAGACTTTGGTCAGATAAAGGATCGCCAGCGTCAGCCAGACGAGCGCGAGAACATGATGGACCGCGGATTCGCGCGCGCGGATGCGCTGCCCGGTGGTCAGGGCCGCCCGTCCGCCCGCGCCCTGGCGGGTCCACTTCTGCTTGTCGAGGCGGTAGAAGACAAAGGTCTTCACCGCGGCGCCGACCACCTGTGAAAAATACAGGATCGGCGGGTGGGTGATCGGAAACCAGGTTCCGCGAAACAGCGATATGATGATGCAGAACACATAGCGCGTCGTCATCACCCAAGCGAGGTAGAGCGGAATGACCGACACGTCATGCAACATCGCCGCCAGCAGAACCGTGATCGGGCCGACAAGGGTTGTCCACATCGACACCCGCTGATCCAGCACCGACCACCAGGTGAACAGCCCGATCTTGCGGGGGCTTTCACGCAAGGCGCGGCCATTGGTGCGCATCATGTTGCCGAACCAGCGCGTCATCAGAACCTGGGAAGACCCGAGGAAGGTGGGGCGGGGCTGCGTCTCCATCGACCAGGACCGCACGTCGGGCAGATACAGCATCTGATACCCGCTTTTCAGCAGCCAGAACCATGTCGACTTGTCGTCGCCGGTCAGGAACTTCACCCGGCCCAGCCGCCAGTGATCGAGGAAATCGTCACGCACCTGGTCGATGAAATCGGGATCGGTGGCAAGGCTGGCGCGAAACACCGACATGCGGCCCGTCAGCGTCAGAACCCGCCGCGACAGCCCCATGGAGCACATCATGACCTGGCGCTGGTTGAAACGCATGATGAACCAGTCGCGAAACAGGTTCTTCTTCTCGATCACCACGCCTTCATCGGTGGTCAGCGCGCCCACCTTCGGATCGACGAACCAGGGCGCGGATTGCGCCGCGATGTCGCGCGGCACCATGGTATCGCCATCCACGAACACCAGGATGTCGCGCGTGCTGGGGGCATCGGCGCCGATCACGCGCAGCGTTCGCGCCAGCGCGTCACGCTTGCCGTTGGCGGGAATACGGTCGATCACCAGCTTCACTCCGCCCATGTCCATGGGCATGGTTTCAAACACCGCCCGGATCAGGCGCGCGTCGGCCCCATCCACCACCGACGAAACGATGGTGGCCCCGTCGCGCGCCCGGGCTGCCGCCTCGAACACACTGCGATAGACGGGCACGGTGGTTTCCGGCTCAACCATGTACGAGGTGACAAGGAAATAGGTATGGCTGCGCCGTCCGTCGTTGTGGAAGGCACGGATCGCCCGGGCCTTGCGGCGGGGATAAGCCACCTTGCGGAACCACATCGCACGGGTGAAGTTCAGGGTCGCCCAGCTGTACCGCCAGGCGCCCAGAAAGCCGATGATGAACAGCGACGCCTCGACCCCTTCAAGCGAGCCGAGGTATCCCTTCGGCACCGTCGATGCCAAAAGGATGACCACTGCAAAATAGGCGATATGTGTCAGGATGTTGAACACCGGCTGCGCCTATCCTACCAACAGATTCCCTCGTAGTTCCCGCCCGATACCATCTTGCGGTTCAGGCGGGTCAGATCGAGAACCGGGCGCGACTTGGCCGCCTCTTCCAGCTTCTGCACCGTCTCGCCATAGAAGTTGCCCACCAGAACCGCGCCGCTTTCGTCGATCAGCGCATCCAGGCTTTCGACCATGCGGTCGGCCAGGTCGGGGATCACGTCATTGCCGCGCCCGGCGGTGGAATTGGCGTTGGCATAGGCTTCGAAAACGAAGGGATCGTAGATTTCCACCTGCAGGCCCTTGGCGATCAGCCGGGCGGCCAGTTCGGCCAGGGGGCTTTCGCGCATGTCGTCGGTGCCGGGCTTGAAGCTGATGCCGACAAAGCCGACCTTCTTTGCGCCGCTGGCCAGCACCATCTGCTCGGCCCGCTTGATCTGGCTTTCGTTGGCTTCCAGCACGGCATTCAGGATATGCGCCGGCGTGTCCAGCTCGCTGGCCAGGTGACGCAGCGCCCGCACGTCCTTGGGCAGGCACGACCCCCCAAAGGCAAAGCCCGGGCGCATGAAATACGAGGAAATGTTGACCTTCTTGTCGGAACACAGGATCTCCATCACCGTCTGCCCGTCCAGCCCGCTGGCCTTGGCGATGTTGCCGATCTCGTTCGCGAAGGTCACCTTGACCGCCCGCCAGGTGTTCGAGGTGTATTTCACCATCTCGGCGGTACGCAGATCGACGACGTGGATCTTGCAGCCCAGGCCCTGGTTCAGCTCGGTCAGGATCTGCGTGGTGTAATCGTCAAGCGCGCCAAAGACGATCAGGCCGGGGTCATAGTAATCCTCGATCGCGGTGCTTTCGCGCAGGAACTCGGGGTAATAGCCCACGCCGAACCCTTCGCCCGCCGTCTTGCCGCTGGCCTTTTCCAGCGCCGGAATGCAGGTGCCCTCGCAAGAGCCCGGCACGATGGTGCTTCGGATGACGACCGAATGCTTGCCATCCTTGTTGGCCAGCGCCCGGCCGATGTTTTCACAGACCGCGGTGACATAGCTAAGGCCCACCGAACCATCGGGCGCCGAGGGGGTGCCGACGGCAATGAACGAGGCATCGGAATTGTCGATGGCGTGCTGCACGTCGTCGGTGGCGGTCAGCCGTCCCTCGGCCACGACCTGCGCGATAAGGGCGTCCAGCCCGTTCTCGACAATCGGGGATTTTCCGCTGTTGATCGCTGCAATCTTGCCTGGGTCGACGTCGACCGCGATCACCTCGTGGCCATCCCGTGCCAGACAGGCCGCCGAAACCACGCCCACATACCCAATGCCGAAGACACTGATCCTTGCCATTTCTGCCTCATTTGTTTTTGTTTTCGGGCGCGTTCCGTCGCCGCTTTTGAGGATCGTTGCTAAGCGCAGCGCCTGTATCCGGTAAAGTTTTTCGATTGTTCAGCTGAAAATTGCCAAAAGCGGTTGCAAATGCGCACCAATCGGAAATTCAACCTAAACGTGTATTGCAATCGCAATTCACCCGACATTTCCGCGATCCTTGCTGCGTCGATTCCGCGAACATAGAATGGGCGATGAATTACGTCGGAAAAGCGGAAAGGTGGCAGGGATGATGCATGGCCTCAAACCTCGGATTTCTGTCGCTGCCCTTTTGCTGGCGCTTGCCGGTTGCAGCGGGCTTGGCGTGGCGACAAACAGCCTGCCGCGGGGCCATGACCTGTTGTTCAGTCCCCATGCCCATGCCTTCCGCTTCGTCACCCCGCCCGAGCCCGTTCGCAGAGGAAAGCGCGGCGAAAGATACGAATTGCGCGACGGCGATTGTGGCGGTTCCGATTGCTCAAACCCCAGATATCGCAGCGAAATCATCTCGAAAGAACCGGTCGGGCGGGTCGGGCACGATGCCTGGTACGGCTGGAGCTTTCGCAACGGGACAATCCCGTCGTTCTCGGAACGAAACGCCCTGCGTCTGGTCCTAGGGCAGTGGAAACTGTCGGGCACCGCACCCCCTGCCTTTCGGCTTGTCCAGATCGGCCTGGACGAAGGCAACTGGCAGCGCTGCGATCCGACTGTCTGCCGCCCCACCAACGATCGGCGCGCCGACGTGGTGATACAACTGGTGGATGTATCCCGACACCTGGGCTGGACCCGGCAGCAGAACGACGGGCACATCTGCAGGTTGTTCAGCATGGCCGATGCCCGCAGCCAATGGATGGACATCGTGGTGAACACGAATTTTTCCGCTGGCCCCGACGGTTATCTTCGCGCCTGGGTCAACGACGTGCAGAAGTGCGATTATCGCGGCCCCGTGGTGGCGACTTTTGGCGACGGAGTGGGGGATCGCGCCACTGTCCGGCGCGGCATCTTCGCCAGTTTCACCGAACGCTGGGACGCCAGCGAAGGCGCGCGGCCGAAGCCGACGATGGTTGCCTATTACGACGAATTCTCGGTCGGCACCACGCGCGAGGATGTGGATCTGCGCCTGCGCGAAGGTTCCGGCGCGCCAGCGGTGGATTGACCCAGGGCCTTTGCCCCCTTGGGTCAGACGCCAAGATGCTCTGCCGCGATGTCGTCGCTCAGCGCGGTCATTTTCCCCGTCCAGACACTGCGCCCCCTCTCAAGGATCGTCGCGCGGTCCGCCACGGCCGAAAGTTCGCGCAGGGACTTGTCGATCACCAGGATGGACAGGCCCGTCTCGCCCTTCAACCGGGCGATCGCCGCCCATATCTCGGCCCGGATCAGGGGCGCCAGGCCCTCGGTCGCCTCGTCCAGGATCAGAAGGCGAGGGTTTGTCATCAGCGCGCGGGCCACGGCCAGCATCTGCTGTTCGCCCCCCGAAAGCGAGGCCGCGCGCTGCCCCTTGCGTTCCGCCAACCGGGGGAACAGCGCGCCGATGCGCGCCGCGTTCCAATGGCCCGGACGCGCGGCGGCAAGAAGGTTCTCGGCCACGGTCAGGGGCGCGAAACAGCGCCGCCCTTCGGGCACCAGCCCGATGCCCAGACGCGCGGCCCGGTGCACCGGCAGGCGCAAGAGATCGTGTCCGTCAAAGCGGGCCATGCCCCGCGCCGGAAGCATCCGGCAGATGGCCTTCACCGTGGTGGTCTTGCCCATGCCGTTGCGCCCCATCAGCGCCAGAACCTCGCCCTGCGCCACCTCCAGCGAGACATCGAACAAGGCCTGCGCCGCACCATAGCGGGCCGAAAGCCCCTGTACCGACAAGAGGCTCATGCCGCGTCCCCCAGGTATGCGCGGCGCACCTCGTCGTTGGCGCGCACCTCGTCAACGGTGCCGGTGGCGATGATCCGGCCATAGACAAGCACCGATATCCGGTCGGCCAGGGCAAAGACGGCATCCATGTCGTGTTCCACCAACAGGATCGGCGCTTCGCCACGCAGACCGTCCAGCAGCGCGGTCAGTTCGCGCGAGCCCTGCCCACCAAGCCCCGCCATCGGTTCGTCCATGACAAAGGCCCGCGGCCGCAGCGTAAGGGCGATGGCCACCTCAAGCTGGCGGCGCTGACCGTGCGAAAGGTCGGCCACCCGCATGTCGGCCGCGCCGCCCAGCCCGACGCGGTCCAGCGCCGCCTCGGCGCGGGTGCGGATTTCACCGCGTGCCATGGCGCTGCCCCACAGCGACAACCGGCCCGCCGCCCCCAGGGCCCCAAGCAGGGCGTTCTGCAAGACCGTGTCCTGCATCGCCAGGGCCGAAACCTGGAAGGTGCGCCCCAGCCCCGCGCGCGCCCGCTGGGCCGCCGAAAGCCCGGTGATGTCATCACCGTTCAGCATGATCTGCCCGGCATCGGGCGTCAGCCAGCCGGCGATCTGCTGGATCAGCGTCGATTTCCCGGCCCCGTTCGGCCCGATCAGGGCGTGGATTTCCCCCGCCCGCAGATCAAGCGTGACATCACGGCTCGCCTCAAGCGCGCCGAAACGCTTGCTGATTCCGACGACGTTCAGCACAGGATCACTCATGCCCGCCCCGCCCTGCGACCAACCCGATCAGGCCGCCCCGTGCGAAAAGGACAACCCCCAGCAGCAGCGCGCCAAGGTAGATGTGCCAGTAGTCCGACAACCCTCCCAACCAATGTTCCAGCGTGATGAACACCACCGCGCCGACAACCGGACCGAACAGGCGCGCCACCCCGCCCAGGATGACGAAAACCATGATCTCTCCGCTTGTCTGCCAACTGAACATCACCGGGCTGACGAAACGGTTAAGATCCGCGAACAATGCGCCAGCCAGCCCCGTGATTGCCCCCGAAACGGTAAAGGCCACCAGACGCAGGCGGAAAGGCGCGATGCCCACGGTTTCGACCCGCGCCGGCGATTGCCGCGCGGCGTTCAGCGCCAACCCAAAGGGTGAACGCGCGATCTGCCAATGCGCGGCCAGCGCAATTAACAGAACGGTAAGACAAAGCCCGTAGAACGGGGCAGGCGCCAGCGTGTTCAGCCCCGGAAACCCGTTGCGCACATAAATCGAAAGCCCGTCCTCCCCCCCGTAGGCGGGCCAGGAAATGGCGAAATAGTACAGCATCTGCCCAAAGGCGAGCGTGATCATGATGAAATAGACACCCGACGTGCGCAGGCTGAGCGCGCCAATCGCCAGGGCCGCAAGGGCCGCGGCCAACATGGCCACGATCCAGATCACCGGCATGGATTTCGTGCCCTCGATCAGGAAGGGCCACTCCATGATCGGCGCATAGGCCTGGGCATGGCTGGCAAGGATGCCCATGGCATAGCCGCCGATCCCGAAGAATGCCGCATGGCCAAGGCTGACCAGCCCGCCAAGGCCCAAGGCGATGTTCAGCCCGACCCCCGCCAGCGCCAGAATCACCGCCCGCGTGGCCAGCGTGATGAGGAAGGGTTCATCCATCCACAGCGCCCAGAGGGGGAAGGCGACAAGGCCCGCAACCACGGCAGCATTCAACCAGCGTTCGTTCATCCCCTTGCCCCGAACAGCCCCGATGGCCGCCAGATCAGCACCGCCGCCATCAGGATATAGATCGACATCGACGCCACCGCCGCCCCGGCCGAGGCTGCGGCGCTGCTGTCCATGACCGTCTGGAAGGCCAGCGGCAGAAGAAGGCGGCCCAGCGTATCGGTCAGCCCGACAAGAATCGCCCCGATCAGCGCCCCCTTGATCGACCCGATACCGCCGATCACGATCACCACGAAGGCAAGGATCAGCACAGGTTCGCCCATGCCCACCTGCACCGATTGGATCGCCCCGACCAGCGCACCGGCCAGCCCCGCAAGACCCGCCCCCAAAGCGAAGACCACGGTGTAAAGGCGGGAAATATCGACACCCAGCGCCGCGATCATCTCGCGATCGGCGGCGCCTGCGCGGATGCGCACGCCAAGCCGGGTGCGCGAGATGAGAAGGTAAAGCGCCAGCGCCACCGCCAGCCCGACACCGATCAGGGACAGGCGATAGGCCGGGTAAAGGATGCCGCCCGGCAGCATCACCGGCCCCGAAAGCCAGGGCGGAATGTCGAGGTAGAGCGGAAACGACCCGAAGGCCCAGCGGGTGCCCTCGGAGAAAATGAGGATCAACGCGAAGGTGGCCAGCACCTGATCAAGGTGGTCACGGTCGTACAGCCGCCGGATCACCAGCATTTCCACCAGCGCCCCCGCCCCCGCCGCGGCCGCAAGGGCCGCGACAAGCGCCAGCAGGAACGAACCGGTCGCCCCTGCCACCACCGCCGCCACGAAGGCGCCCAGCATGTACAGCGACCCATGGGCCAGGTTGATCAGCCCCATCACCCCGAAGACCAGAGTCAGCCCCGCCGCCATCAGGAACAGCATCACCCCGAACTGAAGCCCGTTCAGGGCCTGTTCGGCCAGCAGCAGCAACGACATATCGGCACGTCCCGTTCAGGTGGCCCGGCAGGCGCGCCGGGCCAGATCAATCACATCTTGCATTCGGCGGCGTAGGCATCGCCGTGATCTTCCAGCGCGGTGGCGATGATGCGGTTGGTGAAGACCTCGCCCTCCTTGATGACCTCGCGCACATAGATGTCCTGGATCGGGTGATTGTTGGTGTTGAAGCGGAAATCGCCGCGGGTGCTGGCGAAATCGGCCTCTTTCAGGGCGGCGCGGAAGGCATCGGCATCCGTCACCTCGGCCTTTTCCAGCGCCGACAACAGCAGGTTCGCCGTGTCGAACCCCTGCGAGGCATAAAGCGAGGGCAGACGCCCGTATTCCACCACGAAGGTTTCGACGAAATCGGCATTGGCCGGGTTGTCCAGGTCCTTGCTCCACTGGCTGGTGTTCTTCACCCCCAGCGCGGCCGAGCCCACGGCCTGCAGGATGCCCTGATCGAAGCTGAACGCCGGGCCGACGACCGGCAGGTCGACGCCGCTGTCGGCATATTGCTTGAGAAAGGAAATCCCCATGCCACCGGGCAGGAAGAAGAACACCGAATCCGCCCCGCTGGCGCGGATCTGGGCAATCTCGGCGGCATAGTCGGTCTGGCCCAGCTTGGTGTAAAGCTCGCCTGCCAGTTCGCCCTTGTACTGCCGCTTGTAACCGGTCAGGGCGTCCTGCCCGGCCGGATAGTTCGGGGCGAGGATGAAGCTGTTCTTCAGCCCGGCCGAGTTGGCATAGGCGCCCGCCGCCTCGTGCAGGTTGTCGTTCTGCCAGGCGACGTTGAAATAGTTCGGATTGCACCCCTTGCCCGCCAGCGCCGAAGGCCCGGCATTGGGCGAAAGATAGAATTTGCCCTGCGCCACGGCGCCCGGAACCACGGCCATGGCCAGGTTCGACCAGATGATGCCGGTCAGCACGTCCACCTTTTCGCTCTGGATCATCTTGTCGGCCAGTTGCACGGCGACATCGGGCTTCTGCTGATCGTCCTCGATCACCAGTTCCACGTCGGTGTTGCCCGATTGCTTGAGCGCCAGAAGGAAACCGTCGCGCACGTCGATGCCAAGGCCCGCACCCCCGCCCGAAAGCGTGGTGATCATGCCCACCTTGACCGGTTCGGCCCAAGCGGCGCCCGAGGTTGCCGCCAATCCCATGGCCAGCGCGAGTGTTTTCAGTGTCATTCCGGTTCTCTCCCTTTCCGTTCCCGAAGCCACGGCCCGGCTTTTGCCATCCGGTGCCCCCGTTCCGTCTTAGCCCAAGTCGCCCCGGGGCAGAAGGCGGTTTTGCAAGAGCTTGCCAACCGCCCCCAGCGCGCGCCATCCTGTCGCTGTGGCGCAAGCAGAGGAGCCGAGGATGAGCGACCGCCCGAACGACGCCCCCCGGCTTCTGTCCGGCGGCAACCCGCAGATCCCCAAGGGCGATGGCGACGCGCCGGTGCAAGCCTATATCGCGGCAATGCCCGGCTGGAAGCAGGATGTGGGGCGACGGCTGGATCGCCTGATCGTCGATGTGGTGCCAGATGTGCAAAAGGCGGTGAAATGGAACACGCCCTTTTATGGCAGGACCGGGGATGGCTGGTTCATGGCGTTCCACTGTTTCGCCAGATACGTCAAGGTCACCTTCTTTCGCGGCGCGGCGCTTGATCCGGTGCCGCCCGTCGCCTCGAAATCGGGCGACACGCGCTATTTCCACATCCACGAGGGCGATTGGGGCGATGACGGCGGATTCGACCTTGATCGTCTGCGCGGATGGATCGGACAGGCCGCGCAGCTGCCGGGCGAAACGCTCTGACGGCACGCTCTGGCGCAGGGCGGAAATATCTGTTGAAATGCCGCAAACCCACAGCGGCAGGGAATCCCACGCATGACTCAGAAGATCGCCCTGGTCGGCATCGGCAAGATCGCCAAGGACCAGCACGTCCCCTCCATCAACGCCAGCCCCGACTGGACACTGGCCGCCACGGTCAGCCGTTCGGGCACTGTCGATGGCGTTCCGGCCTTCACCGATCTGGATGAAATGCTGGCCCAGCGGGACGATGTGCGCGTGATCTCGCTGTGCCTGCCGCCGGTGCCGCGCTTTGACTATGCCCGCAAGGCCATTCTGGCCGGTCGGCACGTGATGCTGGAAAAGCCCCCGGGCGCCACCCTGGCCGAGGTTCACGCGCTTTCGGCGCTGGCGGCGCAGCAGGGGGTAACCCTGTTTGCCACCTGGCACAGCCGCATGGCGGCGGGCGTGGAACAGGCGCGCGCCTGGCTTGCCGGCAAGACCATTGCCAAGGCCCACATCACCTGGAAGGAAGACGTGAAGAAGTGGCACCCGGGGCAGGAGTGGGTGTTCGAACCCGGCGGCATGGGCGTCTTCGATCCGGGCAGCAACGCCCTTTCCATCCTTACCCACATCCTGCCCCGCCCGGTGCATGTGACGGCGGCGACGCTGGAATACCCCCAAGGCCGCCAGACCCCGATTGCCGCGCAGGTGCAGTTCAGCGACAACGTCAGCGGCGATTTCGACTGGCGTCAGACGGGCCCGCAAACCTGGGACATCGCGCTGGAAACCGAGGCGGGGACGCTGGTTCTGTCCGATGGCGGCGCGACGCTGACCATTGACGGCGCCACGCAGGACGTGGGCGAAAACCGCGAATACCCCGCGCTTTACGAACGGATGACGCGGCTTGTCGCCGACGGCGAAAGCGATGTCGATCTGTCGCCCATGGTGCATATCGCCGACGCGCTGACCCTGGGGCGCCGGGTGGATTGCGCGCCGTTCAGCTTCTGAAAGGGCCGGAAATGTCGATCAGCGCAAGGCTTGTGGATGATTTCGTCGCCAACGGGGTCGAGTTCATCACCACCGTTCCCTGCAAGCAGCTTGCAGGCGTCATAGACGAGATCGAGACGCGCGATGCCCTCATGCATGTGCCCGCCAACAAGGAGGACGAGGGCATGGGCCTTTGCGCCGGCGCCTACATGGGGGGCAAGCGGGCGGCGATCATCATGCAGAACACGGCGCTGGGGGTCACGGTGAACACGCTGGCCACCCTGATCCAGTATTACCGCCTGCCCCTGCCGATGCTGATTTCCTATCGCGGAGAGCTGCGCGAGCCTGTCGCCTGTCAGGTGGAAATGGCGGTGCATACCAAGGCGATCCTGGCGCAGATGAACATCCCCACCTACCATTTCCACAAGCCTTCGGACGCGGATGAGTTCGACGCGATCCTGAAATATACCTTCATGTGCAACAAGCCGGTCGCCGTGCTGACCGATGCCAGCTTCTGGGGAGGTTACGGCGAATGATCCGTTCGGAAATCCTGCGCGAGATCGCTCCGGTCCTGCGTGACCGGCTGGTGGTCTGCAACATCGGCATTCCCAGCCAGGAACTGCACGCCATCGACGACCAGCCCAGCAATTTCTACATGCTGGGCACCATGGGCCTTGCCTCATCCATCGGGCTGGGCCTGGCGCTGGCACAGCCCAAGCCGGTGATCGCCATCGACGGCGACGGTTCGGTCCTGACCAACCTTGCCACCCTGGCCACCATCGCCAACAACGTGGCCGATAATTTCATCCTGCTGATCATCGACAACGGCAGCTATGGCTCGACCGGCGACCAGCCCACCTATGCCGGGCGCAAGACATCGCTTGCCGCCGTGGCGGCGGCCTGCGGCTGTTACAACGTGGTGGAATGCCACGGCCATGAAACCCGCGACGCGTTGCGGGATGCGCTGGACAGCGGCCAGATGACCGTGATCGTCTGCAAATGCGACAGCGGCAACGCGAAGATGCCCGTCATCACCATGGACCCGGTGGTGATCCGCGACAGGTTCATGAAATCGGTCAGCGGCTGACGATACGGTAAAGCCGTAGGTCACCGGCACAATCGGGCGTGGCATCGGCCAGCGCCGGATCGTCCAGCGCCCGGTCGGCAATAACGAAATCGGCACCAAGACGCGCCGCCGCGGCATAATCGGGCGCCACGTCGCGCGCCCGGTCGCCAAAAGCGTAAACCCGGTTGCCCCAGTCGTCGTAATAGGCGCGCAGGTCGGCATCTGCCGCCAGCTTGGCCGCGATCACCGGGCGGAAGGCCTGCCGATAGGCCAGCGGATAAAGGTTGTGATACCCCTCAAGCGCGGCAATGTCGTTGGCCGGGGCGATCATCGGGTCCGGCCCCATGGACAGAACCCGCGCATCCCCGATCACCGTCTTCAGGCAGGCATATTCCGGCGCGCGGTAATACCCGGCGACGGTTGCCGCGTGAAACAGGGCGTCACGGCTCAGGTCGATGCCACCAATGGCACGGGGGCCGAACAGGGCGGCGTAATCGCCCGATGCCTTCACCTCGCGCAGGACCTCGCGGGCGGTGGGCGGCAACAGCGGCTTCAGCGTGTAGGGCGACAGGCCAATGCCCGCCAGAACGAACATCGCAAGGCTGATCCCCAGCGGCCAGCGCAACCAGCGCGCCCCCACCACCGCCGCCAGCGTCAGACAGGCCAGCGGGGCATAAAGCCCGATCCGGTCGAACTGCACGCTGCCCAGCGGGCCGACCATCAGCGCGTCATAGGCCGGCTGAAACGCCCCCAGCGCCGCGCCCCCCGCGATCAGCGCCAGCACCGGCCAGGCCCGCGCCCGCGCCGCCCACAGCCCGGCACCGATCACGAAGGCGGTGTAAAGCGCGGGAACGACCGTGGCGTGGTACTGGCTGCTCATGAAGAACAGATCGCCCAGAGTCGATTGGATGAACTGGCCAACCATGCCCTCGGGCTCGGGGGCGGGCCAGGTCGAACGGTGGCTGGGCGGCCCGAAGGCCAGGTTGTAGAGCACCCCGACCGATCCCAGCGCCGCCCCCGCGTAAAGCACGCCGTGCAGCAGGATGAACCGCCCCCAGCGCACCCCGCAGCCCAGCACCAGCAGGCACACAAGCGTGCCCACCGGCAGGAACAGCGAATGCAGCGCCAGCGCCGAATTCAGCCCGATCAGGAACACCGCAACGGCCGCCCAGCCGCCGAAGGCCTTGTCGCGCCCGGCAAGCCAGACCACCCAGGGCGCCGCCGCCAGCCCAAGGCCGAACGACGTGAAGGACAGCCCGAAGGCATAGACCAGCGGGATCAGCGTATCGCCCTGCCCCGGCACCAGATCGCGGATCAGCCGCCGCATCCCGAAGAACGCGAGGGACAGAAAGAACGCCTCGGTCAGGGCATAGGCGGGCTGGGGTGGGAGCGCGGCGTAAATCAGGCTGATCGGCTGGAACGACCGCATGAAGTACGTCCAATCCACCGCGCCGTTCAGGAAAACGTCGAAGGCCTGCGCATCCCCCGCCAGGAACCGCCCGATGACGATGGAATAGACGACATCGCCGTCCAGGTTGTCATGGGCCGAGGCATAGATACCCCCCAGAACCGCAAGCGGCACCAGGTATTTCACCGCCAGAAGTGCGGCAAACCAAAGCCGGCCTCGATCCATCGCCCGTTTTCCCCTATGCCCGCCCCGGCCATGATTGTATGGGGGCCACGTCGGGCAGATGAATAGGGCGTCGGTTTGGATGTTTCAATGCGCGTGAACACGCAGGGATTGGTCGGCCAGGTGCTGCGCTTTGGCGTTGTCGGGGTGGCGAACACCGTGATGGGTGTCGGCGCGACCATGGCGGCGTTTCACCTGCTGGGCTGGGGGCCGCTGCCCGCGAACGGCGCCGGATATGCCGCCGGTTTCGTGTTCAGCTATGTGATGCACCGGTTCTTCACCTTTCGCAGCGCCGCCCCCGCCGCCCGGTCTCTGCCGCGCTACGCGATGGTTCTGGGCACCGGATACCTGGCGAACCTGGTCGTGCTCTATGCTCTGCTGGGGCTTGAGGTGGCCTTCCTCTGGGCGCAGATCGCCGCGATGGTAACCTTCAGCGCGCTGGTCTTTGCCGGATCGCGCGCCTTTGCCTTCAGCGACGCGAGGTAGCGCCATGTGCGGCATCACCGGCGTGATCGGGGCCGATTGCCCGCCCGAAACCCTTGCCGCCATGATCGCGGCCATCGCCCACCGCGGCCCCGACGGCACCGGCACATTCCGCGCCCCCGAACGCCGCGTCGCCCTGGGCCATGCCCGCCTGTCGGTGATCGACATCGCCACCGGGGCGCAACCGATGTGGAACGCGCAGGCCACCGTGGGCGTCGTCTTCAACGGCGAAATCTACAACCACGCCGAGTTGCGTTCGCAGCTTGAGGCGAAGGGCCATCGTTTCGCCAGCGATCATTCCGACACCGAGGTGCTGATTCACGGCTGGGCCGAATGGGGCGAGGCGCTGCCCACCTATCTGAACGGCATGTTCGCCTTTGCCATAACCGACCTGGCGGCGGGCAAGGTGTTTCTCGCGCGCGACCGGTTCGGGGAAAAGCCCCTGTACCTGGCCGATCTGCCCGGCGGTTTCGCCTTCGGTAGCGAAGTTGCCGCCCTGCTGGCCCACCCCGGCGTCGGCGATGCGCCCTGCGATACCGGGCTGGCGAAATACCTGGCGCATGGGTTCATCCCCGCGCCCTTCACCCATCTTGCCGGGGTGAAGAAGCTGCCCGCCGGATGCCAGATGACGTTCGATCTGGCCACCGGCCAGCGCCAGCAATCGCAGTACCGCGATTTCACGCTCGCCCCCGTCGATGACCGCCCCGAATCCGACCTGATTGACGAGCTTGACCATCTTCTGGTGCAGGCCACGCGCCGCCGCCTCATGGCCGATGTGCCGCTGGGGATGTTCCTGTCGGGGGGGCTCGATTCCTCCTTGATCCTGTCCTGTCTCGGGCGGGCGGGTGCGGGGGCGGTGGAAAGCTTCACCATCGGGTTCAACGAACCCAGCTTTGACGAAAGCGCCTTTGCCGAACAGGCGGCCCGCCATCTGGGCGCGTCCCACAGGCTTGAGGTGTTTTCGGTGGACGACGCCCGCGATCTGATCGAACCGGTGCTGCGTGGCATGTCCGAACCGCTGTCCGATGCGTCGATCCTGCCCACATGGCAATTGTCGCGCTTCGTGCGCCGCCACGTCACGGTGGCGCTTTCGGGCGATGGTGGCGACGAATTGTTCGCCGGATACGCGCCCTTCCGCGCGCTGGCCACCGCGCGCCGGTTGAACAGGCTGCCCGGCGCGCTGATCGGTGCCATGGCCCGCGCCACGGGGCGCCTGCCTGCCTCGGCCCGCTACATGAGCCTGGATTTCAAGGCACGGCGGTTCCTTCTGGGCCAGATGCAGCCCATGGCCTGCCGCACCCCCGCCTGGATGGCCCCCCTGCAACCGGACGAGATTTCACGCCTCACCGGGCGCGAATGGCGGGCCGAGGATCTTTATTCCGAGGCGATCAGCGCCTGGAACGCCCGCCCCGACCTCAGCGATGAAGAACGCATGGTCGATTATTTCACCCGCTTCTACCTGCCCGACGACATCCTGATGAAGACCGACCGCGCCGCCATGGCGCACGGGCTGGAAAGCCGGGCGGTGTTTCTGGACAACGACCTTGCCGATTTCGCCGAACGCCTACCCATGCGGTTCAAGATGCGCGGCGGGGTGCAGAAATACCTGCTGAAGAAGGTCGCCGAACGCCACCTGCCCCGCGACCTTGTGCATCGCAGCAAGAAGGGGTTCGGCATTCCGGTGGCGCGCTGGCTGCGCGACACGCCCAAGGTGGTGCCGGATGCGCCCATCGGCAGGCTGGACCCGGCGCTGGCGCAGGAGTACTTCGCCGCCCATCGCGCCGGAAAGGCGGATCACCGGCTGTTCCTGTTCGCCTGGCTGGCGCTGCAATACAGCTATTCGCGCGGCGGCGTGACCCGCGAGACGACATAGGATTTGCGATCCTGGCTTTCGAAATAGGTGCGCACCAGAACCTCGGCCAGAAGCCCCATCAAAAGCCCCATGATGCCGACAAGGAAGGTCATGCTGACCAGCACCGGCAGCGGCGTGAGGATCATCGACACGCCCCAGCCGATCTTCAGCGCCAGCATCCAGATGAAACAGAACAGGCTGACCACAAGCGACACCAGCCCGAAGCCGCCGAAAATATACATCGGCCGGGCAAAGAACCGCGACAGGAAGCTGACCACCATCAGGTCCAGGATCACCTTGAAGATGCGTTCCAGCCCGTATTTCGACGCGCCGAACTGGCGGGCGTGGTGGGTCACGGGAATCTCCGTCACCTTCGCCCCGATCTGCGCGGCGTAGATGGGGATGAAGCGGTGCATTTCGCCGTAAAGGCGCGCGCCGGTCAGAACCTCGCGCCGATAGGCCTTGAGCGTGCAGCCGTAGTCGTGCAGATGCACGCCCGTCACCTTTGAAATCAGGCGGTTGGCCACCCGGCTGACCATGTTGCGCCGGATCGCGGCATCCTTACGCGACTTGCGCCAGCCGCTGACCACGTCGAACCCTTCGTCCAGCTTGTCCAGAAGCGCGCCGATATCGGCCGGATCGTTCTGCATGTCCGAATCCAGCGTGACGATCACCGCGCCGCGCGAATGGTCGATCCCGGCCATCAGCGCCGCCGTCTGGCCAAAGTTGCGCCGGAAGGTCACGACCGTCAGTTCCGGGATGCGGGCGGCCAGAGCCTCAAGAATGGCGCTGCTGTCGTCGCTGCTCCCGTCGTCCACCGCGATCACCTCGAAGGATTTTCCAAGGGCGTGCAGGCAGGGCAGCAGATGGTCGAAGAACGGCGCGAGGCTGTCCTGTTCGTTGAAGACCGGGGTGACGATGGACAGGTCGGGGGCGGTCATCGCGGGCCTTTCGCGCAGGTTAAGACCGGCCCCTTTTAGCGGCGCGGGCCGTGAAAGCAACGGCTCAGGTCAGCCGTTCGATGGCCATGGCCGTCGCCTCGCCCCCGCCGATGCAGATCGCGGCGACCCCGCGCTTCAGTTCGTGACGTTGCAGCGCCGCCAGAAGCGTGACCAGAATGCGCGCCCCCGAGGCGCCGATGGGATGGCCAAGCGCACAGGCGCCGCCGTGCACGTTCACCTTGTCGTGGGGCAGGTCCAGATCGCGCATGGCCGCCAGCGCAACCACGGCGAAAGCCTCGTTCAGCTCGAACAGGTCCACATCGCCGGGCGCCCAGCCGGTCTTTTGCTGCAAAAGGCGCAGGGCACCGATGGGGGCGGTGGGGAAAAGGGTGGGCTTGTCGGCAAAGGTGGTGTGGCCGCGAAGTGCCGCCAGCGGGGTCAGCCCGCGCCGTTCCGCCTCGGAAAGCCGCATCAGCATCAGCGCGGCGGCGCCGTCGGAGATGCTGCTGGAATTGGCGGCCGTCACCGTGCCGCCCGCGCGGAAGGCCGGGCGCAGGTGCGGTATCTTGTCGATCCGCGCCTTGCCGGGCTGTTCGTCGGTGGCGACGGTGGTGTCGCCCCGGCGGCCCGTCACCGTCACCGGCGTCACCTCGGCGTCGAAGGCGCCGCTTTCGATGGCCTGCTGCGCGCGGGTCAGCGATGCGATGGCGAAATCGTCCTGCGCCTCGCGGGTGAAACCATAGGCCTCGGCGCAATCCTCGGCGAAGGTGCCCATCAGGCGGCCCCCGCCCTTTTCGTCGCGCTCATAGGCATCTTCCAGCCCGTCAAGGAACATGTGGTCGATGACCCGGTCGTGCCCCATGCGCAGCCCCTCGCGCGCCCGCTCCATCAGGTAGGGGGCGCGCGACATGGCCTCCATCCCGCCGGCCACGGCCACATCGGCGCTGCCCGCGATCAGCAGGTCATGGGCCAGCATCGCCGCCTTCATGCCCGAACCGCACATCTTGTTCACCGTCGTCGCCCCCGAGGCCAGCGACAGCCCGGCCCCCAGCGCGGCCTGACGGGCGGGGGCCTGCCCCTGCCCCGCAGGCAGCACGCACCCGAAGAGCGTTTCGCCCACCGTCTCGGGTGCAATCCCGCTGCGTGCCACGGCGGCGCGGATCGCGGCGGCACCCAGATCGGCGGCACGGGCGTCTTTCAGGTCACCGAGAAAGCCGCCCATGGGGGTGCGGGCCATCCCGGTGATGACGATCGGATCGGCGTTGGACATGGCGCACCTCTTGCGGTTGGTCGCCCCCATGCTAGCCGCCCGGCGCCCCAAGGCAAAGTGGGACTGCGCCACCTTGCCACCGGCTGCAAAACTCTCATACCCTGCGCCTGCACCCAGAAGGAGCCCCCCCATGATCGAGATCGAACCCCGTAAAGGCAACGAACCGCTCGAATTCCGGATGACCGGAAAGATCACCGGCGGCGACTATGAGAACATCCTTTCGCCCGCCATCGAAGAGGCCCTGGCCGACGGCGGCAAGATCCGCTGCCTGGCCCAGATCGGCCCGGGATTCGAAGGATATGCCCCCGGCGCCATGTTCGACGATGCCCGCCTGGGGATACGCCACTGGGGCGGTTTCGACAGGATGGCCGTCGTCACCGATACCGACTGGATCGCCAATGGCATCAGGATCTTCGGCTTCACCCTGCCCTGCCCCGTCAAGGTCTTCGATCTGGACGAGCTGGACGAGGCCCGCCGGTGGCTGCGCGAATCCCTGGGCAGCATCCATCTTGACGACCTGGGCGACGACACGCTTCAGGTGCGCCTGCTGGGCAAGCTGGACAGCGCCGCCTATGACCGCGCCGAAGAGGGCATCGACGGCTTCATCGACGGCCACGCCGGGCTGAAGCTGTTGCTGGACCTGCGCGAATTCGACGGCTGGCAGGGGCTTTCGGCCCTTGGCGACCACCTGTCGCTGGTGCGCGATCACTATCGCATCCCCGACAAGGTGGCGGTGGTGGGCAGCGAGGGCTGGCAGAAGCTGGCCGAACGCGTCATGTCGCGTTTCGTGCGCGCCGAAACCCGGTATTTCGACGAAGACCATTTTGACGACGCCCGCCGCTGGCTTGGCCTGGCGGCCACCAAACCGAAAGACCCCGAATGACCGATACCACCAACCGCAAGGCTTCGTCCGTGACACGGACCGTGCAGGCGCTGCATTTCGTCGAAACCGAAACCGGCGCCGTCGTGCCCTCGATCCAGCCGACGGCAACCTATGCCCGCGATGAAAACTACGCGGTGCGCAAGCCCTATTTCTATCGCCGCGACGGCAGCCAGACGACCGCCCACGCCGAAGCGGTGATCGCCGACCTGGAAGGCGCTGAGGATGCGATGCTGTTTGCCTCGGGGATGTCGGCCTGCACTGCCCTGGTCGAAACCCTGCCGCCCGGCGCCCATGTGGTCATTCCGCGGGTGATGTATCATGGCGTGCTGGCGCTGTTCCGCCGCTACGAAGGACAGGGCCGCCTTTCGGTCAGCGATTACGCCGCCGGCGATCTGGACGAGATGCGCGCAGCGATGCGCCCCGGTGAAACCGCGCTGGTCTGGGTCGAGACGCCGAACAACCCCAACTGGGAGGTGACGGATATCGCCGGTGCCGCCAAGATCGCCCATGACGCCGGGGCGCTTCTGCTGACCGATTGCACCGGCACGCCGCCCTGCCTGACCCGCGCGCTGGACCACGGGGCCGATCTTTCGTTCCACTCGGCGACGAAATACCTGAACGGCCATTCCGACGTGACAGCCGGGGTTCTTGCGGTGCGCAATCCCGACGAGATGTGGGAGGCGATCGCCACCCTGCGCACCTCGCAGGGGACGGTGCTGCATTCCTTCGACGCCTGGCTGCTGATCCGGGGGATGCGCACGCTGTTCCTGCGGGTCGAGCGGGCCAGCGACAACGCCATGGCCATCGCCCGCCATTTCCAGGGCCACCGCCACATCGAGTCGGTGCTCTATCCCGGCCTTCCCGAAGATCCGGGCCACGAGGTATCGTGCCGCCAGACCAACGGGCGCTTCGGTGGAATGATGTCGCTGATCGTGAAGGGAAGCGAACAGAATGCAATCGACGTGGCGCGATTCTGCCAGGTGTTCTATCCCGCCACCTCTCTTGGCGGGGTCGAAAGCCTGATCGAGCATCGCAAGACGGTATCAGGCCCCGATTTCCCGGTGCATCCCTGCCTTCTGCGCCTGTCCATCGGGATCGAGGATGTCGACGATCTGATCTGGGATCTGGAACAGGCGCTTTCGCGGGTCTACGACAGCGGCGCCTGATCCCCGCCCTTCTGGGGCTGGCCCGCAACATAGGTCTGCGCGATGGCCCGGTCATCGCCCATGATCTGCAGCGCGAACAGTTCCTCGGCCAGGGTTTCGGCCCGCCCCATGCGCAGGGCCATGGCCGGGGTCGCCCGCGCGTTCAGTACGACGACATCGGCCTCGGTTCCCGGTTCCAGCGTGCCGATCCTGTCGGCCATGCCCAGCACCTCGGCATTGCCGCGCGTGATCCAGTAGAAGGCCCGCAGGGCGTGCAGCGACTGGTTCTGAAGCTGCAGAATCTTGTACCCTTCATTCAGGGTTTGCAGCATGGAAAAACTGGTGCCGCCGCCGATGTCGGTGGCGATGCCGCTGGCGATGCCCCGGGCGCGCAGCCCCGCATCGTCGAACAATCCGCTGCCCAGAAACAGGTTCGACGTGGGGCAGAACACCGGATGCGCGCCGCATTCGGCGATGGCGCCGATTTCGCGCTGTTTCAGGTGGATCGAATGCCCCAGAAGCGTCTTGTCCGACAGCAGGCCGAACCCTTCGTAGATGTCGAGGTAATCGCGCGCCTGCGGATAGAGTTCGGCGGTATAGGCGATTTCGTCGTGGTTTTCCGACAGGTGGGTCTGGATGTGGCAGTCGGGATGTTCCGCCGCCAGCGCCCCGGCGGCGCGCAGCTGTTCGGGGGTCGAGGTGATGGCAAAGCGCGGGGTGATCGCATAAGAGGCACGCCCCTTGCCGTGCCAGGCCGCGATCAGCGCCTTGCTGTCGTCATAGCTTGACTGCGCGGTGTCCAGAACCGCATCCGGCGCGTTGCGGTCCATCATCGTCTTGCCCGCGATCATCCGCATGTTGCGGTCCGAGGCTTCGGAAAACAGCGCCTCGGCCGAGGATTTGTGGACCGAGCAATAGGCCACGGCGGTGGTGGTCCCGTGATCGGTCAGCAGGGAACAGAACCGCCCGGCCATGGCGCGGGCGTGTTGCGCATCGCCGTATTCCGCTTCCGCCGGAAAGGTATATCCGTTCAGCCAGTCCAGAAGCTGGCTGCCCCAGCTGGCCACGATCTGCACCTGCGGAAAGTGGATATGCGTGTCGATGAAGCCCGCCATCAAGATGTTCGGGCGGTGGTCGATGACCCGCACCCCCGCCGCTGCCTGTGCCACCTGGGCGTATTCGCCCGAGGCGGCGATCATCCCGTCGCGCATCAGGACCGCGCCATCCTCGGTAAAGCTGAAGGCCCCGGTGTCGTCGGCGCCGGTCGGTTCGCGGTGAAACGTCAGCACGCGGCCGCGCAGCAGGGTTTCGGTCATGGGAACTGCCTTTGTTGGGGGTGTCGGTTCGGCGGGGCAGCCATGTGCCACCCCGCCGCTGGGGGTCAGGCCCGGTCGTAGGCGGGCAGGTTGTCGTCCAGGAAATCGGGCTCGTCCGGCACGATGATCCGATGCTCCAGGTCTTCTTTCGGTGCGATCATCGGATAAACGATCATGAAGGCCCCGATCAGCAGATAGCCGATGGTGATGCCGTCAAGCTGCGGCAGCTGGAGCGTGTAGCTGTGGATGATCCCGACCGAGGACATCGCCGCCGCCGCGATGGCAAAGCCACCGGCAGTGCGGAACCGCCCGTCGATCACATCCGCCACGATGGCCCCCCAGACCAGGCCGGTGATGATCGCGCCCTGCGACAGGGCCAGGTGGCCCTCATAGTGCGCGCCCTCCATCAGCAGGGCTGCCGTCAACTCGCCGTCGCCCAGCGGCGGAAGCCCCTCGACCCCGACCGAGCGCAGGGCGTTCATCATCGAGCCCCACTTCGTCATCAGGAAGCCCGAGATATGCGGCAGGATCGCGAAGGTCACGGCGGCCATGTGGGCCGGCTTCACCGCGAAGGCGGTGTTGGTGATCAGGCTGACCGACACGAAGACCAGCACCGGCGCCGCCGCCGCGATGGGGATCAGCCCCGCCAGAAGCGACAGGAACCCCAGGAAGGCCGCCGCGGCAATCACAAGCGCCACGCCGACGATATAGCCCGCCCGCGCATCCAGCCGCTTGTAGGCCGGATGGCCGATATAGACGGTGGTGGGAAAGGGCGACCCGAACAGCGCCCCGATCATCGTTCCCGCCCCGTCGGTGACCTGACAGACCGCCACCGGGTAACTGTCGCCCGCGGCCTCGGCGGATTCCACGTTGTTCATGGTTTCGATGAAATTGTAGATCTGCACCGGGATCAGCACCAGGAACAGTTCAGGATTGGCGAAAAGATACTGCACCCCGGCGATCATGTCGCCGAAATAGGGCACCGGCGGATAGAACCCGATGCCGCCGGTGTCGAAGGTGGATTTGCCAAGGGCAATGGCAATCACCGTCCCCACGCCGATGGCCACAAGGCCCGCAGGCACGTTGCCCGGCAGGCGGAACCGCCCGATCAGCCCCCAGAGGATGAACATGAGCGAGGTGAAGCCGATCAGCGGATGCTCGAATATCTCGGCCAGGGGCACCGACCCGATGAAGACCAGCGCGATCCCGCAAAGCGTACCCAGCATGCCCGCGCGCGGCGTGATCCGCTTGAGGAACGGGCCGACGATGGCCCCCAGTGCGGCGACGATCCCCCCCATGAAGCCCGCGCCGATGCCGACCTGCCAGGCCAGGACCGGATCGTTCGTGACCCAGTAGATGGGCCCGATCACCCCGAAGAGATAGACGAACATCACCGGCGTCGAGATGCCGTAAGGCAGGGCCGTCACGTCCTTGCCCTGCCGGTTGGCCACCCATTTCGCCATCAGCGTATAGACAACGACCCCGGCGACGATCGCCACCGCCGCCCCCGGCACGATGCGGCCAAAGACGATTTCGGCGGGCATCTGGAAGACGAACTGGCACACCCCCGAAAGGATGAGAAGATTGACGAGGTTGTCGGTGAACAGCGCCCAGAAGGCGTTGAAGTCGCTTCGCGCGAACAATCTGTAACTGTAGGTCGTGTCTGACATTATTGGTTTTTCCTCCCTGGAAATGTCGTTTCCCGCGCCGCTCTCCTCAGGCGGTTGCGCGGGCCGTTCGCGGATCAGCGCGTGGTGGCGCCGACTGTGTCGTGTACCCTGGCAAGGGCGGTCATCACCTCGGCCACCACATGGGCGGCAATGACCTCGGGCCGCTTGTCGGTGCTGCCCGCCGCCCCGATGGGGCAGACCAGCGCCGCGCAGTCCGACTGCCTGGCGTGTTCCTTGTGGAATCGTTCGAATTTCACCCGCTTGGTGGCCGATCCGATCAGCCCGACATAGGCGGCATCGCCCCTGTCCAGGGCCTCGGTCGTCAGCAGGAAATCAAGCGCGTGATCGTGGGTCAGCACGATGAAGGCGCTGCCCGCCGGGGCGGCGCGGATATCGGCCTCGGGCATGGCCGAGATGCGCTTTTCCACCCCGGCATCGGCCAGGGCCAGTTCCGGCGCGCGCCCGTCGATCAGAACGCAGCGCACCGGCAGGAACTGGAAGAACCGCGCCAGCGCCCGCCCCACATGTCCCGCGCCAAGGATTTGCACCTGGGGGCGCGCCGCCTGCCGGGCGCTTTCGGCGGCAAGCGCGGCGTCACGGTCGGCCCCGGTCATCACCGCAAGGTCGATGGTGACACGCCCTCCGCAACATTGCCCGATCTCGGGGCCAAGGGGCACGTCCATGCTTTCTGATCGCCGCCCGGCGCGCAGCATGGCGCGGGCGGTGTCGATGGCCATGTATTCAAGTTGCCCGCCCCCGATGGTGCCATGCAGCCCCCGGGGCGAAACGAACATCTCGGCCCCCACCTCGCGCGGGGACGATCCGCGCACGCCGCTCAGGCACAGTTTCACGACGTCCCGTTCATCGGCAAGGAACCGCGAAAGCGTCATCGGATCAGCCCCGCAGCCGTTCGATGGCCATCAGCACCCGTTCGGGCGTGGCCGGCGCGTCAAGACGCGGACAGACCTTGTAGTCGCCGACGCTGGCCACAGCATGGCTCAGCGCCTCGAACACGGAAATGCCCAGCATGAAGGGCGGTTCGCCCACGGCCTTTGACCGCTTGATGGTGTTCTCGCGGTTCTCGGACCACTTGGCCAGTTCGACGTTGAACACCCGGGGCCGGTCGGACGCCAGCGGGATCTTGTAGGTCGAGGGCGCATGGGTGCGCAGCTGCCCCTGCTTGTCCCACCACAGTTCCTCGGTGGTGAGCCAGCCCATGCCCTGGATGAAGGCGCCTTCAACCTGGCCCTTGTCGATCACCGCGTTCAGGGATTTGCCCACATCGTGCAGGATGTCGGTCCGTTCAACCCGGTATTCGCCGGTCAGCGTATCGACCGACACCTCGGAACAGGCGGCGCCATAGGCGAAATAGTAGAAGGGCCGCCCCTTGCCGGTGTCGCGGTTCCAGTGGATCTTCGGCGTCTTGTAGAACCCCGCCGCCGACAGGTGGACCCGCGACATATAGGCTTCGCGGATGAAATCGGCGAAGGGGATCGTCTTGTCGCCCACCTCTACGGCATTGGCCACGAAACGCACCTGCCCGGCATCGACCGCCCAGCGTTCGGCGGCGAAGTCCACCAGCCGCGCCTTGATCTGGCGCGCGGCATCCTGGGCCGCCATGCCATTCAGGTCGGACCCGGACGAGGCAGCCGTGGCCGAGGTGTTGGGCACCTTCTCGGTCGTGGTCCGGGTGATCTTGATCCGCTCGAAATCGACCTGGAGCTCGTCCGCGACCACCTGGGCGATCTTGGTGTTCAGCCCCTGCCCCATTTCGGTGCCGCCGTGGTTCAGGTGGATCGACCCGTCGGAATAGATGTGCAGCAGGGCCCCCGCCTGGTTGTACCAGGTGGCGGTAAAGGAAATGCCGAACTTCACCGGGGTCAGGGCAATGCCCTTGCGGATGGTGCCGCCCCGGGCGTTCCACTCCAGCACCGCCTTGCGGCGCGCCTGGTAATCGGCGCTGTCCTCAAGTTCCTGCACGATGCGGGGGGCGATGTTGTCTTCGACGGTCTGGTGATAGGGCGTCAGATCGCGCCCCTCGTCGCCATAGAAGTTGCGCTTGCGAACCTCGAGGCTGTCTAGCCCCCGGTGATAGGCGATCTCCTCCATGATCCGTTCCGCGGCGATCACGCCCTGGGGGCCGCCGAACCCGCGAAAGGCGGTGTTGGAGACGGTGTTCGTCTTCATCGGATGCGAATTCAGCAGGACATTGGGATAGTAATAGGCGTTGTCGGCATGAAACAGCGCCCGGTCGGTAACCGGGCCCGACAGATCGGACGAAAACCCGCAGCGCGCGGCGAATTCGCCCGTCACCGCCGTGATCCGGCCTTCGTCGTCAAAGCCCACCTCGTAGTCGATGACGAAATCGTGCCGCTTGCCGGTGGCCGACATGTCGTCGTCGCGGTCGGGGCGAATCTTGACCGGGCGGTTCCATTTCTTCGCGGCCACGGCGGCGACGGCGCAGAACAGGTTCATCTGGGTTTCCTTGCCCCCGAACCCTCCCCCCATGCGGCGCACGTTGATCGTCACCGCGTTGGACGGTACGCCCAGAACGTGGGCGACCATATGCTGGGCCTCGCTGGGGTGCTGGGTGCTGGAATGCACCATCACGTCCTCATCCTCGCCGGGGATGGCAAAGGCGATCTGCCCTTCCAGATACAGGTGATCCTGCCCGCCGACGCGCAGCTTGCCCTTGATGCGGTGGGGGGCCTTTTCCATGGCCTCTTGCGCCGTGCCGCGTTTCAGGGTCAGCGGCGGCGTAACATATCCCATGCCGGCCGCCTGCGCCGCCTCGGGGTCAAGCGCGTGGGGGAGATCGTCATAATCGACCTGTGCCAGCTTGGCCGCGCGGCGGGCGGCGTCGCGGGTTTCGGCCACGACGGCAAACATCGGCTGACCCCAGAATTCCACCTTGTCGGTGGCGAAGATCGGTTCGTCGTCGCGCCCGGTGGGCGACACGTCGTTGACGCCGGGAATATCCGCCGCCGTCAGCACCCCCACCACGCCGGGGGCGGCGCGCACCGCGTCAAGATCGACCTGGCGCAGCCTTGCATGGGCGCGGGTCGACAGGCCCAGATAGGCGTGCAGCGTGCCGGCGGGTTCGGCGATGTCATCGCAGTATTCGGCCCGCCCGGTCACATGCTTGATCGCGCTGTCGTGGCGCAGGTCGGTGTTGACGCCGCCTCTGATGGTGGCGCGGCCCTGTTGGGCGCGCGCCAGGTGCTGGGCGACGGGCGGGTCCTTCCGCTTGTCGGTTTCGATCGGGGCTTCGATGGTCTTGCCGGTATCCATGATGCTCTCCTCCCTCATGCGCTCAGACGTACGGGCGCGCCGCTGCCCTGCTGTTCCAGCCAGAAGCGGCGGAACAGGTTCCGTGACACCTGCAGGCGATACTCCGACGAGGCCCGCCAATCGGTCAGCGGGCTGAAATCCTCGCCCAGCTTTGCGGCGGCGTTCATCAGCGCGGCCTCGCTCCACTGGGCGCCCACAAGGGCGGCTTCGGCCCGGGCGGCGCGCTTGGGCGTGGCGGCCATGCCGCCAAAGGCGATCCGGGCGGCAGTGATGCGCCCCTCGGCCACCGTCACGTTGAAGGCGGCACAGACCGATGAGATATCCTCGTCGCGACGCTTGGAAATCTTGTAGGCGGCATGACGCCCCCCTTCGCCCGGGCGCGGCACGGTGATGCTTTCCAGGAATTCGCCGGCGGCGATGTCCTGCTTGCCGTAGTCGATGAAGAAATCGGCGATCGGCAGGGTCCGCCGCTCAGCGCCTTTGCGCAGGGTGATCGTCGCGTTCAGCGCGATCAGCACCGGGGGTGTATCCCCGATGGGCGATCCGTTGGCGATATTGCCGCCGATGGTGCCCATGCTGCGGATCTGCCAGCCTGCGATCCTGTCCCAGAAGGGCCCAAGGTGCGGATAATCCGCCACCAGCGCGGCGCGGCTGTCGGTATAGCTGACACCGGCCCCGATGCGGATGGCACCGTCGCGCGTTTCGATCCGGCGCAGTTCGTCCAGATGGCCAAGGAAGACCACGGGCGAGATGTCGCGCAGGAACTTCGTCACCCAAAGGCCCACGTCCGTCGCGCCGGCCACCATGGTCGCACCCGGGGTTTCCACCAGAACCTCGGCCAGGTCATCGACCGACCCGGGCAGGATGCAGCGGCTTTGCCCCTTGGCCACGACGACGCGCGCGCCGTCCTGGAACCTGCGCAACCGGGCGGTCATCGCCTCGCGCTCGCGGGTCAGGGTGTCTTCGGCGGGGCTGCCCAGCGCGGTCATGGCCTTTGCGGCCTTGATGATGGGTTCATAGCCGGTGCAGCGGCAGAGGTTGCCCTGAAGCGCCGTCTCGATCTCGGTTTCCGTGGGCGCGGCATTGCCCATCCACAGGGCATAAAGCGACATGACGAACCCCGGCGTGCAAAAGCCGCACTGGCTGCCGTGGTGTTCGACCATGGCCTGTTGCACCGGGTGCAACCGCCCATCCGGGCCGGAAAGATATTCGATGGATACGACGTGACAGCCATCCAGCGAGGCCAGCAGGCGGATGCAGGCATTCACCGGCTCATAGCGAAGCGCGCCATCGCGCAGCCGGCCGACAAGCACGGTGCAGGCGCCGCAATCGCCCTCGGCGCAGCCTTCCTTGGTGCCGGTCAAGCGCCGGTCGATGCGCAGAAAATCCAGCAAGGTATCGCTTGCCCCGACGCTGTCCAGCACGATGTCGCGATCGTTCAGAACAAATCGAATTTCGGATCTGGCTGTCATGTGTCCTCCCACGCCTCCGTCATGAATCTGTCGGCAGCGCCGTTATGACTCAAACACGACTGTTGAAATACGGCGCAGTCGGCTATTCTATTTCAACGGATCGTTGATAATCGGAGCGCAGGATGCCCTATCTCGAAAGCCTCAAGGTTTTTGTCCGGGTGGTGGAGCTTGGCAGCATCACCGCTGGAGGGCGCGATCTGCGTCTGACGCCCGCCGTCGCCAGCAACCGGATAAAAGAGCTGGAACGGCGGCTGGACGTGCGCCTGTTCAACCGCACCACCCGCAAGCTTTCCCCGACCGAGGTGGGCCATGCCTTCTATGACCATGCCCGCCAGGTCGTGCAATCGCTGGAGGATGCCGAGGCGGCGATCTCGGATTTCTCGAAGAACCCGCACGGCACGGTGCAGGTGACGGCACCCCTCGGGGTGGGCAAGCGGCTGGTTGCGCCGCTGATCCCCGAATTCGTCGATCAATACCCCGAGGTGTCGGTGCGGCTGCGCCTGTCGGATCGCAAGGTCGACCTGCTTGAGGATGGGCTGGACGTTGCGCTGTTCATCGGGCGGCCGCCGGATTCGAACCTGAAGCTGCGCAAGATCATGGATACCCCCCGCGTGCTTTGTGCCGCGCCCGCCTACCTGGAACGGCGCGGCACCCCGCAAGCGCCCGACGATCTGCGCCGCCACAACTGCCTGTTGCTGCGCTATCCCCGTTCGCCCGAATGGTTCTGGACCCTTTCGACGGCGCAGGGGCCGATGCGCATGGATGTTTCCGGCAGCTACGATTCCGACGATGGCGATGTGCTGACCAACTGGGCCTTGGCCGGGCGCGGGATCGTGAACAAGCCCCGTATCGACATCGCCGACCACCTGCAAAGCGGCGCCCTGGTCGAGGTTCTGGCCGAAACGCCGCCCGAACCGGCGATGTTCGGCTGCCTTTATCCGCACCGGCGGCTTCAGGACAACAAGGTGCGGCTGTTCATAGATTTTCTGCTGGAACGCTGCCGCAGGAAGCTGGCCGCCGAACAGACCCGCCCGGCGCTGCCCTAGCGTCACCTACGCCATCTCCAATTCCCATGAAACGCCCCGCCTTGGCGAAATGCTTTCAATGAATTGTGGGTAATGGATCGTCGGATCGGCGGTTAGCCTCGGCAATCGGACCCCACCAGATGGATGACCGATGACACCTTCGATACGGCGACACCTTCCCGCGCAGCCGGGCACCACCTGCCCCGAGATCTTCGAACCCTACGGGAAACTGATCCCGGCCGGGCCGGTTGACGATCACCTCATGGATGCGCGCATCTTCCGTTCGATCCAGAACCGCATCCGGCGGCGCGGGTGGGTCACGCTGGGCGAACCCGGGCTGCGCCGGTGCCGCGCGCAGCCCTTCAACCCGGCCACCGCGACGCGCGCCCTGGCCTCGCACCCCTGGGAAAGGACGATCCTTGTGCCCGCCACGGTGCAGGATCACGCCCTGACCGTCGCCTGCGGGCGCGACAGCCGGCCGCGCGTCTTTAGCATTGCCGCCGGGCTGGCCGTCAACCTGAAACCCGGCATCCGGTTCAGCGCGCTTTTCCCCCTTGAGCACGAGGCGGATTACTGGACCATCAGCGGTGCCGGGCCGGCGATGGCCACCCCGGCCTGACGCCCCTTATCCCTGCATTTCGGTGACAAGTCGGGTGCGGGTGAACACCTCCAACCCCTCGATCCCGCCTTCCGAGCCATAGCCGGAATCGCCGATCCCGCCGAATGGGGTTTCGGGGGTGGAGATCACGGGCGAGTTGATGCCGACCATCCCCGCCTCGATTCCGTCCGACAGGGCGCGCAGGGTGCCCGCATCGCGCGCAAAGGCATAGGCGGCCAGCCCGAAGGGCAACCGGTTGGCGCGGGTGATCGCCTCGTCCAGCGTGTCGAAGGCCGAGATCGGGGCGACGGGGCCGAAGGGTTCTTCGTTCATGATCCGGGCCGCGTCGATGACATCGCCCAGAACGGTCGGCGCAAAGAAACAGCCCTGGTTGCCGATCCTCGCGCCGCCGGTCAGAACCTTGGCGCCATGGCTCACGGCATCGGATACGAAATCCTCCATCACCGCGATGCGCCGTTCCCCGATCAGCGGGCCCATTGTCACACCATCGTCAAGCCCGTGGCCCACGCGCAGCGCCTCGGCCTCGGCCACGAAGGCATCGGTGAAACGGCCGACTGCCGCGCGTTCGACAAGGAAGCGGCTGGGCGCAATGCAGACCTGTCCGGCATTGCGGAACTTGGCCGCCGCGCTTTGCTTCGCGGCCCGTTCCACATCGGCATCGGCAAAGACCAGCACCGGCGCATGGCCGCCCAGCTCCAGCGTGCAGCGCTTCAGCGTGTCGGCGGCCAGCTTCTGCAAATGCTTGCCCACCTCGACCGACCCGGTGAAGGATACCTTCTTTGCCACAGGCGAGGCGATCAGATGCGCCGAAACCTCGGCCGGATCGCCGAAGACCACGTTCAGCACGCCATCGGGCAGACCGGCATCCTGCAACGCCCGGGCAATGGCGATGGCCGTCGATGGCGTTTCCTCGGAGGGCTTGATGATGATCGAACAGCCGGCGCCAAGGGCCCCCGCCACCTTGCGCATGACGTTGTTGGCCGGGAAATTCCACGCCACGAAGGCCAGCACCGGGCCGACCGGTTCCTTCATCACCATCTGGCGCAGGCCCTGCACCCGGGCGGGCACGATACGGCCATACATCCGCTTGCCCTCTTCGGCGTACCAGCGCAGCACGTCGATGGCGAACTGCATCTCGGCCCACGCCTCGGCCAGGGGTTTACCCATGTCGCGGGTCAGGTTGCGGGCGATGGGCTCCAGCCGTTCGTCCAGAAGCCGCGCTGCGCCTTCCAAGATGCGCTGGCGTTCGATGGGCGGCGTCTTGCGCCAGGTCTGAAAGCCACGTTCGGCGGCGGCAAGGGCGCGGTCCAGATCGGCGGGGGCTGCAAGGGGCAGCGCGCCCAGGGCCTGGCCCGTGGCCGGGTCCAGCACCGGCACGGTCCGGCCCGAGGTTCCGGCAGTCCACGCGCCGTCGATCAGAAGTTCAAGGGGTTCATAAGGGTTGGTCATCGGTGCTCCGTTCGGTCTTGCAGGATCATGGCGGCGGCCTTTTGCGCGATCATCAGGGTGGGGGCATTGGTGTTGGCCGAAGTGATCAGCGGCATGACCGAGGCATCGGCCACCCGCAACCCATCGACGCCGCGCACCCGCAGCGCCGGATCAACAACGGCCCCGGAGTCCGATCCCATACGGCAGGTGCAGGAGGCGTGATAGACGGTGCCGCCGCCTTGGCGCGCGGCGTCAAGCAATTCGGCGTCGCTCTGGGCCGCGGGGCCGGGAACGATCTCTTCCTCCCACAGGTCGCGAAAGGCCGGCTGGCGATAGATCCGGCGCAACAGCTTCATGCCCTCGACCAGGGTGGCACAGTCGCGCGGGGTCGACAGGTAGTTCGGCGTGATCACCGGATCGGCGGCAGGATCGGCCGAGGCGATATCGACCCGGCCCCGCGATTCCGGGTGGCATTGCCAGACGGCCGCCGTGAAGCCCGAATAGCGGTGAAGCGGCTCGCCCGGCTTATCCACCGACAGGGGCATGACGTTGAACTGCACGTCCGGGCGCCCCGGGTCGGCCAGCGGCGTCGAGGCGGCGCCCCCCACCTGCCCCGCCCCGATGGTCAGCGGCCCGCGTCCGCGGAGCAGCCAATCCAGCCCCATGGCCGCGACCCGCAGGGGGTTGCGCAATTCGTCGTTCAGCGAGAGGCGCTGCTTCATCCGCACGATGGTGCGCATCTGGTAGTGATCCTGAAGATTGCCCCCGACATCCGGGCGATCGACCCAGACCTTCAGCCCGTGATCGCGCAGAAGGCCCCCGGGGCCGATTCCCGACAGTTGCAGAAGCTGCGGCGACTGGATCGCGCCCGCGCAGAGGATGACCTCGTGGCGCGCTGTCGCCTCGCCGTTCTGCCAGATCACCCCGCGCGCCCGGGGCCTGCCCCCGGCGGAGGCTTCGATAAGCAGGCGCTGAACCTGGACGCCGGTTTTTACCGTCAGGTTGGCCCGGTCCTGCGCCGGTTTCAGAAAGGCCCGCGCCGCACTGGCGCGCCATCGTCGGCCGATGGTCAACTGGTAGGCGCCCACGCCTTCGGCCTGCGGGCCGTTGAAATCGGGGTTCGCGGGCAAACCGGCCTGCCCTGCGGCGGCCAACCAGGCCGCGCAGAAGGGATGGTCGTTGCGCAGGTCGGACACGCTCAATTCTCCATGCGCGCCGCGCGACTGGCTGGGCGGGCCGTCGTAGCGTTCGACCGCGCGGAAATGGGGCAGGACGTCGCGATGGGCCCAGCCATCGGCGCCCGCCTCTTGCCAACGGTCGAAATCGCCCTGCTGGCCGCGAATGAAGATCAGGCCGTTGATCGAGCTTGAGCCGCCAAGAACCCGCCCGCGCGGCCAGTCGATGGCCCGCCCCCCCGAGCCTTCCGAGGGTTCGGTGCGGAAATGGCGCGAGAACCGGGCATCGTTGATCGAACGGAAATACCCCACCGGCAGGCGCAGCCAGAGGTTGCGGTCATCGCCCCCCGCCTCCAGAAGCAGAACGCGGATCGCGGGGTCGGCGGACAGGCGGTTGGCCAGAAGGCACCCCGCCGATCCTGCGCCGACGATCACATAGTCATATTCGGCCACCGCCAATCCTATCAATAGTTCTAATGTTAGAACGTATATGTGTTGATTTCCTTTCGTCAACCGTGCAATCTGTGTTGGCCCATGGCGGTTTCAGCGGCTATTGCATGGCGCCACAGCCGTCCCGAACCCGTTCACGAAGGAGCCCCTGCATGAATCCGGACCCGTTCATTCGCTCCGGTGGCGCTCCGCTCTATCGTCAGCTGGCCGATCTGCTGCGCGCCCGTATTGCCGCCGGCGACTGGCGCGAGGGCGATTTCCTGCCGCCCATCGAACAACTCATGGACGATTTCCACGTTTCGCGGGTGACGGTGCGCGACGCGATCAAACTGCTGAGCCGGGACGGCCTGGTATCGCCCCAGCGCGGTCGGGGGACCATCGTGAAGGGGTCGATCGCCACCCGGCCCCTGCGCGTCGAAGGATCGCTGCACGACCTGATCGAAACCTATCGCGGCGACATCCCCGACATCAGCAACCTGCAAGAGGGATTCGCCCAGCCCGATCTGAACCCGGACGAGGCCGGGGCCGCCGAGGCCTATTTCCACATGCGCCGCGTCCATACCCGCGACGGTGTGCCCTACTGCCAGATCGACCTTTTCATCGAGAAGGGCATCTATGACCAGGCGCCCGAGCGGTTTCGCAAGCAGCTTGTCCTGCCGCTGCTGATTGAACTGGAGGTGCCGATCGTCGATGGGCGCCAAAGCGTCACCATCGGCAAATGCACCGCCGAACTGGCCGGGCTGCTGTCGTATGAAATGGGCGATCCGGTTGCCAATGTCCGGCGCACCCTGATCGGGCCGGACGGGCGGGCGGTGTATTTCGCCAAAGTAACTTATCGTGGCGATTGCATCCGCTTCGACATGAACATGCGCCCCTGACAGAAGTGCCATCCCGGCAATCGGGATACCTTGGCCCTGCGATTTAACTGCCCACCACAAGACAACGAAAGCGCGCCTGCCCTGCCCGGCAGGCTTGACTCGTATCTGGCAACCTGCAAAGTTCCTAACATTAGGATGTTATGCGCGACACCTGGGGCGTTGCCGACAATCTGTGGAGGAGGAGATAGCATGAGTAATGGTTTCAAGGGATCGCGCGGGCCAACCCGGCGCGGGATCATCGCCGCAGGCGCGGCGGCGGCCACGGTTTCGGGATTTCCCTACATCAACCGCATGGCCCATGCGCAGGGCGCGCCGCTGAAGTTCTGGCAGTTCTACGCGCCGGGCGGCAGCGTCGAATCACAGGTGAACTGGTTCACCCAGCTGGTGGCCGACTGGAACGCCAGCCACGAAAAGCAGATCGAGCTCGAATATGTGCCGAACACCGAATACATGAACGGCACCAAGCTGGCGACGTCCTTTGCCTCGGGTGAGGGCCCCGATATCTTCATCATCTCGCCGGGTGATTTCCTGCGCTATTACAACGGCGGCGTGCTGCAGGATCTGACCCCGCATATCGACCCCGCCGTGCAGGCCGATTACCCCGCCGAGGTCATGGCCTCGCGCAAGGTGGACGACAAGATCTATGCCATCCCGATGGAAGTCGATCCGATGGCGATGTATTATTCCGTCAAGGCCTTCGACGATGCCGGCCTGAACGAGAACGACATCCCGAAAACCTGGGACGAATTCCTGGAGCTGGGCAAAAAGCTGACCAATGGCGACCGCTTCGGCGCGATGTTCCATACGGCGCCCGGATATTACCAGAACTTCACCTGGTATCCCTTCCTCTGGCAGACGGGGGCCGATTTCCAGAAGGACGGCAAAAGCGCCTTCGATTCGCCCGGCACCGTGCAGGCGCTGAAGTTCTGGCAGGACGCCATCGAAACCGGCATCGCGCCGCGCCAGATGCTGGGTGGCGGTGCCAACGATCTGACCGCGAACCTGGCCTCGGGCTATTGCGCGATCCAGAACTGCGGCGTCTGGGGCATTTCGCAGATGCGCGCCAATGCGCCCGATTTCGAATACGGGGTGTTCCGCCTGCCGGTGCCCGAGGGCGGCAAATACGTGACCGTCGGCGGCGGCTGGGCCTTCGCGGCGAATTCGCGCGGAAAAGACCCGGAAACCGCGGCCGAATTCTGTGCCTGGGCCCTGGCGGCCAAAGACGAGGCATCGGTGCAGCGCGGGGTCGATTGGGTGACCAAGGCGAAATCCAACATGCCGCCGCGCACCTCGGGGTTCGAGGTGGGGGGCGATCTGTTCCAGCAGGGCACCCTTGGCACCTTCGCCAACGAGATCGCCACATCGATGCGGGCCGAACCGCGGATGCCGCCGCAGGTCTACAAGATCATTTCCGACGCCATCCAGGCCGCGCAACTGGGCGGGCAGAACCCGCAGGACGTGGCCTCTTCCGCCTCCAAACAGATCGACGCCTTCCTGGCCAGCTACCGGGGCGCGCCGATCCTCTGATCGCCCTGCCGGGGCATTATGCCGAAGCGCTAGCCTGCGCTTCGGCCTCTTCCATTCTTCCGACCATGACGAGGCATGAAACATGGCAGCCACCCCAAGCCCGCCACGCAAGCGGCCAAGACTGTCGGCCAAACATCGCGAGTGGTTGTCGGGCTATCTCTTTGTGCTGCCCGATGCCCTTGGGCTGCTGATCTTCCTGGGCATCCCGATGGCGATGTCCTTTGTCATCGCCCTGTTCCGCGTCGACGGCTTTGGCGGCTATCAGTTCATCGGGCTGGCCAATTACCGCCAGATGCTGGCCGACCCGGTGTTCTGGCAATCCACCTGGGTCACGCTGAAATACGCGGTCTTCCTGGTGCCGCTGACCTATGTGACCGGGCTTGGCCTGGCCTTGCTGGTGCAGCGCACGAACCGGTACAATTCGGTGGTGCGGCTGATGTATTTTGCGCCCCACATGGTCAGCCTCGTGGTGGTGGCGCTGGTCTGGCAGTTCATGGTCATCGACAAGATTGGCATCGTCAGTCGCTTCCTTTCGGCTATCGGGTTGTCGGGCGTGTCGCTTTTGGGCAACCCCGATTTCGCGCTGTTCACCGTCGTGATCGTCAGCGTCTGGTTCCTGATGGGCTATTACATGCTGATCTTCCTTGGCGGGCTTCAGGACATCCCGAAGGAGTATTACGAAGCGGCCCGCGTGGATGGCGCGGGGCCGATCGCGCGGTTCTGGTTCATCACCCTGCCGCTGCTGAAGCCCACCAGTTTCTTCATCATCCTGGTGTCGACCGTGGCCGCCACCGCCGGCGCGCAGGCCTTCGACATCATCTACGTGATGACCCAGGGCGGGCCGTCGAATTCAACCTCGGTTCTCATCATCTATGTCTATCAGCAGGCCTTCGGCTTTGGCGCCTTCGGATATGCCGCCGCCATCGCCTCGACGCTGGTGGTGTTCCTGATGGCCTTCACCGTGGTTTTCTATGCCATGACCCGCGGAGGCAGGTTTACCTATGAGTAAACGGAACAAGCACATTCCCGTCACCAAGGGCCAGGCCACCACGGTTCGGATCATCTGGATGATCGTCTCGGGCATCCTGGGCATTCTCATCCTGTTTCCGCTGCTCTGGATGGTGTCGATCGCCTTTCGCACCAGCGAACAGACCTTCACCTCGCAACTGATCGCCCCCGATGCGACGCTGGCGAACTTCGTTCACGTCTTCACCGAAGTGCCCTTCCTTCTTTACATGTGGAACAGCTTCTTCGTGTCCACCATGGTCACGGTGATCGCGCTGTTCTTTCACACCATGGCCGGTTACGCGCTGGCGCGGCTGCGCTTTCCGGGGCGCGAGTTCATCTTTCTTGCGATCTTTTCCACCTTCCTCGTCTCGCTGCCGGTGATCATCGTGCCGCTTTTCGTGATCGTGAAATCCATGGGCATGCTGAACAGCTATGCCGGCCTGATCATCCCGGCGATCTTCAACGCCTTCGGCATCTTCCTGCTGCGCCAGTATTACCTGTCGATCCCGCGCGAGATCGAAGAGGCGGCACTTATCGACGGCGCGTCCTACTGGCGGATCTACCTCAGCATCATCCTGCCGCTGAGCAAGCCGATCATGTCGGCGCTGGCGATCCTGTTCTTCCTGACCAACTGGAATTCCTTCCTTTGGCCGCTGACCATCGCGTCGGACCCGTCGCTGTGGATGGTGCAGGTGGGGATCGCGAATTTCTCAAGCCAGTACGCGGCGTCCTGGAACTACATGATGGCGGCTTCGACCGTCGTGGCGATCCCGACGCTGGTGCTGTTCATCGTCTTCCAGAAACAGATCATGGACTCGCTCAAGACGTCGGGTCTCAAGTAATCCACAGGTGACAGACATGACCAACGACACGAACTCTCCCCTGCGCGGCCTGGCGAAACTGCGCCAGTGCAAGACGCGCCGCTTCTCCAGCTTCGATCCGACCGGCGGCAACGACGACCGTCTGCACATCGCGCCGGGCAAGACGGCGGTGATCGCCGACTACGACGGCGCGGGCATCGTCACCCACATCTGGGTAACCGTGGCCTGCAACAGCGTGCACGCCCTGCGCAAGATCGTGCTGCGCGCCTTTTGGGACGGCGCCGATCACCCCTCGATCGAGGCGCCGCTGGGCGATTTCTTCGGCATGGGCAACGGGCTGACCCGGAACTATGCCAGCCTGCCGATGCAGGCCAGTCCCCAGGACGGCAAGGCCTTCAACTGCTATCTGCCCATGCCCTTCGCCAAGGGGATGAAGTTCACCGTCACCAACGAGGCCGAGGACGAACTTCTGTTCTACTACTACGTCGATTTCGAGATGCACGCCCAGCTTGACGATGACATGGGCCGCCTGCACGCCCAGTACCGCCAGGACATCCCCGAGGCCTTCGATGAAACCGGCCTGACCAACGAAGAGGTTCTGTTCGGCGGCGAAACCACCGATGGCGCCGACAATTACACCTTCATGGAGGCCGAGGGTCACGGCCATTACATCGGCGTGATCCACAACGTCTTTTCCCGGCGCCGGTCAAACGAATGGGACTGGTACGGCGAGGGCGACGACATGTTCTTCATTGACGGCGAACAGGGTTTCGAGGTGCCGAACCGCCCCGAAGGCGTGGTGCAGGTGGGTGAACTGGCCCCCTATATCGAACCCCGCCCCGAATCCGCCCCCGGCGCCAACGACGCCTGGCCCCCCACCCTGCACGGCACCGGAACCGAGGATTACTTCAACACCGCCTGGTGCCCGACCCAGGATTATTCGGCGCCCTATCACGGCATCATAGCGGGGGGCGGTCCGAACTGGACAGATCCGGTCTGCCTTTACCGCTGGCACATCGAAGATCCGGTGGTGTTTCACAAGTACATCCGCGCCACCATCGAGCGCGGCCACGCCAACCGGCGCAGTGACGCGATGTCGTCGGTGGCCTTCTGGTACGGCGATGCCGCGCGCCCGCTGAAAACACCCCTGCCCCCGGTCACCGACCGCATCCCCCTGTTCCGCCGCCCCTTCCAGGACATGGAACAGGCCCGGAAGAAGGCGCAAAGCTGAGATGGCATCGGTCGAGATCAGGAACGCCGTCAAGAAATACGGCGAAGTGCAGGTTATCCACGGCGTGGATATCGACGTTGGAGACGGCGAATTCGTCGTGCTGGTGGGGCCTTCGGGCTGTGGTAAGTCCACCCTCTTGCGGATGATCGCGGGGCTGGAGGAGATTTCCGGCGGCACCATCAGCATCGCGGACGAGGTGGTGAACGACCTGGAGCCGAAAGAGCGCAACATCGCCATGGTGTTCCAGAACTACGCGCTCTACCCGCATATGACCGTGGCGGAAAACATGGGGTTCTCGCTGCGCCTGTCGCGGGTATCGAAGGACGAGGCAAAGGCCAAGGTCGAGAACGCCGCCGACATCCTCGGGCTGGGCGCCCTGCTGGATCGTTATCCCGGGCAGCTTTCGGGCGGACAGCGGCAACGCGTCGCCATGGGCCGCGCCATCGTGCGCGACCCCAAGGTGTTTCTGTTCGACGAACCGCTGTCCAACCTCGACGCCAAGCTGCGGGTGCAGATGCGCGCCGAGATCAAGGCGCTGCACCGGCGGCTGAAAACCACCACTGTCTATGTCACCCACGACCAGGTCGAGGCGATGACCATGGCCGACCGCATCGTCATCATGCGCGATGGCCACATCCAGCAGATCGGCACGCCGCTTGAACTTTACGACAACCCGCAGTCGATGTTCGTGGCCGGGTTCATCGGCAGCCCCTCGATCAACTTCATTCCCGGCACCCTGAAGGATGGCACCTTCCATGGCATCGGCGGGCTGAGCTTTGCCAGCGACGGCCCCGAAGGCGACGCCGTGGCGGCGATCCGGCCCAACAAGCTGGGCCTTTCCCCCGGCGGCTCTGAATGGGACGTGCTGGAGGTTGAACCCACCGGCGCGGAAACCATGCTGATGCTTCAGGCGGGCGAGGTTCAGATCACCATTTCGGTCAGTGATCGCACCACGCTTGAACCCGGAGACAAGACGGGCCTGTCGGCGCTGCCGGGGGACGTGATGCTGTTCGATCCGAAAACCGAAAAGCGCATCCTCTGATCGCCGGGCCGCCGGGCTGGCGCCCGGCGGCTATTCCACGTGGTGCAGCCCGGTCCGCATCTTGCCGCCGACAGTCAGCTGAAACCGCCCGCCGTGGAAGCTGGCCCTGCACAGCTCGATCACCTCGTCGCCCTCCAGCCGGGTCGTCTGTGCCGTGCGCAGGACGGCCCCGCCCGGTTTCAACCCAAGAAGGCCCGCCTCGTCGTCGGTGGCGATGGCCGCCTCGATGGTGGTCGAGCCGCTGACAAGATGCAGGCCGTAGTCGTCGCGCAGCGTCTGGTAAAGCGAACGGTTGTCGAACTCCAACCGCAGCAGGCCGGGGCACAGATGTTCAGGCAGATAGGATGACTGGATCACCAAGGGATGCGCGCCCGACATGCGCAGCCGCTTCAGGTGCACCACCGGCGAATATTCCCCGATTTCAAGCGCCTCGGCCAGGTCGGGCGAAGCCTCGATGCGCCGCAGGTCCAAGAGGCGCGAATGCACCTCGAAGCCCTGTTCGCGCATGTCGTCGACAAAACCGACAAGGGGCTGCAACTCCTGCTTCAGCGGCTTGCCCGCCACGAAGGTGCCCTTGCCGCTGGCCGTCACCAGAACCCCGTCGTTCACCAGGTCGGCGATTGCCCGTCGCGCCGTGATTCGGCTGATGCCATAGCGTTCGCAAAGTTCCCGCTCGGACGCGATCTGCTGATCGGGTTTCCAGGTGCCCGCCGCGATTTCATCCAGGATCGCCTGGCGTAGGCGCAGGTGCAGCGGAAGCGCCTGAGCACCCGAGGAATTTTCGAGTTTCGATGACGGCATTCCGACCCACCTTTCCACGCAAAGCCAAGCGGTCTGGATGATACCACTTGTTATGACCAGTAATGCCTGATACTAGCACGGACCAAGTTGCAAGGAAAGCGCTGCGCCCCGCACCACCGGATGCGGATCGGACCCACCGCAGGTTCCTGCCGCGACACCGGACGAAGGCCGGCACCGCACCCGGCCAGCACGACCCAACTGTGGAGGAGACAGAAATGCCCGACATCACGACCATGAACAGGCGAACGTTCCTTGCCGGAACCACCGCGCTTGGCGCGCTGGGAATTACCGGCGCGGCCCGCGCGCAGGACATCACGATTCCGGCGCCGATTGCCGACATTCCCACCGATGCGCCCATGCGCTGGATCGACACGGGCGATCAGAAGGCGGTTTTCTACCGCGATTTCTTTGCCCGCTACACCGCCGAACGCGGCGTCGACGTGGTTTACGACGGCCTGCCCTGGTCGGAACTGAACACCGTGGTGCCGCTGGGCATCCGCAACGGCACGGCGCAGGATGCCTTCGTCCTGCCCTCCAGCGTTCCGCCCGCCTTTGCCGTGCGCGACGGCTGGGTGCAGCCCTACGACGGGCTGATCCCCGATCTGGAAGCCTGGAAGGGCAACTTCCCCGACGGTTCGTTCATCGAAGGGCTGAACGTCTTCGAGGGCAAGACCTATGGCGTGCCCTATACCAGCGCCCTGGTCAGCGGCGCGCACCTTCTGTTCAACCGCGACATGATGGCCAATGCGGGCTTTGACCCCGAAGCGCAGCCGCTGACATGGGACGGCTTCCGCGAGGCCGCACGCAAGATCACCGAAAGCGCCGGCGGTCGGGCCTATGGCTTCATCATCGGCGGCGCCCAGGTGGGCCGCTGGTCAGAAGTGGTGCGCACGCTGGGCCAGATGGCCGGCGCGGCCTGCGGCAAGGTGTCGATCGCCGCGGGGGTGGATTTCCGCACCGGCAAGGTGATCTGGAACGCCGACGAATTCGTCGCCGCCGTCGAACTGCTGCTGGCGATGAACGACGATGGCAGCGTCTTCCCCGGATCGCTCAGCATGACCGCCCCCCAGGCGCGGGCCTTCATGCCCCAGGGCGCGGCGGGCATGATCCTGCAGGGGCCATGGAACATCCCCGTGTGGGAACGCGAGAACCCCGATTTCAACTTCGGCATCGCCCCGCCCCCCGCCCCCGAAGGCGCGACGGGCAAGATCATCACCGGCGAACTGGCCGAACCGGGCAATACCATGTTCATCAATGCCAAGGCCAAGAACCCGCTGGCGGTGGCCGATGTGGTTCACTACCTCGGCACGGTCGAGGGCCAGACCGCCTGGGCCAATGTCGTCGGCCCGTCGGACCCGCCGCTCTTCCCCGAGGCGCTGGAGCGCTCCAGCATGTCGAAGCGGTCGACGGCGGTTCTGTCCATGTTCCGCGACATCGTCCGCGTCGGGCCCAACCCCTTTGCCCGCAACCCCGAACTTTCGGAAGTGGCAAAGGCCTATGTCGAACCGACACCGAGCCTTGCCAGCACCGTCCAGGGCCTGTTCGCAGGCCAGCTGACCGGCGTGCGCGAGAACCTCGACATCCTGACCGAGGCGACCGAGGCCGCGCTGGACAAGGCCTTCGACGAGGCCCGCGCCAATGGCGCCAACGTCAGCCGCGACGACATGGTGTTTCCGAACTGGGATCCGGCGCGCAACTACGTCGCCGCCGACTACGCCGAACTCTGATCTGGATGGGCGCCTTCATGGCGCCCATTTGCCCATCACCGTCGGCCGCCCGCCGGGTGCCGCGACAATGACGTTGCGAGGATTCTCCGATGACTGACGCCGCCCTTCCGGCACGCCCCCATCGCAAGGCCCGCCGCATGCGCCAGACGGCGCTGGTCTACCTGTTTCTCGTTCCGGGGATGATGGTTTTCGGGGCCTTCATCCTGTGGCCCCTGGTCGCCTCCGAGTGGTACTCGCTGCTGGACTGGTCGGGGTTCGATGCCAACCCGGTCTTTGTCGGGCTGGCCAACTATCGCGAGTTGCTGGGCGATTCCTATTTCTGGGATGCCTTCCGCCGATCCTTCATCTTCATGCTGGCGACAGTGCCGGCACAGATGGCAATCTCTCTGGTTCTGGCGGTGATGCTGAACGACAAGCTGCTGAAGCTGTCGTCGCTGTACCGGACCCTGATCTTTCTTCCCGTGGTCACCCCGGTGGCGGTGATCGGCATCGTGATGACATTGATGCTCAGCCCGTTCAACGGCCCGGTGAACATGGCGCTGCTTGACTGGGGCCTGACCCAGCGCACCATCGATTTCCTCGGCTCGCCGCGCCTTGTCCTCTGGACGCTGGCGGTGATCTATATCTGGAAATGGGTCGGGGTCACCATGGTGTACTGGCTGGCCGCGCTGCAGACCGTGCCTGCCGAACTGTTCGAGGCGGCGCGTCTGGATGGCGTAACCGGGCGGCAGGTGACGATGTATATCGTTCTGCCGATGATCGCGCCCTTCGCCGTGGTGATCGCGCTGATCTCGGCGATTTCCGCCATGAACGTCTTTCCGCTGGTCCAGGCGATGACCCAGGGCGGGCCCTTCTATTCCTCCGAGGTGATGGAAGTTTACATCTTCCGCACCGCCTTTGCCTCGGCCGCCGGAACCGTGCCGCGCCTCGGCTATGCCAGCGCCGCGGGCGTCTTCTTCGGCCTGTCGATCATGGTGCTGACCGTGTTCCAGATTCTCGCACTCCGGCAGGCCCGGCGGCAGGGAGGTGACCAATGACCACGGCATCCCGCACACCCATGCGCCGGCGGCGGCCTTCGCTGCTGTCACCGCGTCGCCGCCGCCTTGTCGTGTCGATCCTCTTGGCGGCGCTTTGCGCGGCCTGGATCTATCCCATGCTCTGGATGGTCTCGGCCTCGCTCAAGACCAATGCGGCGATCTTTGCCGACCCGGGCCTGATCCCCTCGGAACCCACGATCGAGAACTACTTCCGCGCCTGGACCGAGGCCCGGATCGGGGCCTATTTCTTCAACACCCTGTTCGTGACCATCGGGTCGGTGATCATCGTCACCGTCGCGGCGGCAATGATGGGATATGTCCTTGGGCGGCGCCAGTTTCCGGGGCGCGGTCTGATCTTCGGGTTGCTGGTCTTCACGCTGTTCGTGCCCCAGGGCTATACGATCATCCCGGTGCTGGGCCTGCTCAGCGCGGTCGGGCTGGGCCAGTCGCTCTGGGGGGTGATGCTGGCCACCTGCGGCGGGTCCTTCGTGATCTTCGTCATGCTATTCGCCGGCTATTTCAACCAGATGCCCGACGAATTGGAAGAGGCGGCGCGGATGGACGGCGTGGGCATGGTGAAGACCTTCTGGTTCGTCATGCTGCCCCTGTCGCAACCGATCATCGTCACCGTCATCGTGATGCAGACGCTCTATGCCTGGAACGACTTTCTTCTGCCGCTGGTCGTGACCCTGGCCAACCCTGCGATCCGCACGCTTTCGGTCGGGGTCTATGCCTTCAAGGGCGAGAATTTCGTGGACTGGGGCGGCATGACCGCCGCCTCGACGATCAGCATCCTGCCGGTGGTGATCCTGTTCCTGTTTCTTCAACGCTATTTCATCGCCGGCCTTGCGGGCGCTGTGAAAGGATAACGCCATGGCCGGACTGAGCCTGAAGGGTATACGAAAGAACTTCGGCAGCGCCGAGGTGATCAAGGGCGTGGACATCGACATTGCCCCCGGCGAATTCTGCGTCTTCGTCGGGCCGTCGGGCTGCGGCAAATCCACCCTGCTGCGCATGATCGCCGGCCTGGAAGAGATCAGCGCCGGCGAGCTTTCGATCGGCGGACGTGTCGTGAACGATGTCGATCCTTCGGAACGGGGCGCCGCGATGGTGTTCCAGACCTACGCCCTTTATCCCCACATGACCGTGGCGCGGAACATGGGCTTCGGGCTGCGGATGAACGGCGTCCCCCGCGACGTGGTGGACAAGCGGGTGCGCGAGGCGGCCCGCATCCTGCAGATCGAAGACCTGCTGAAGCGCAAGCCCAAGGCGCTTTCGGGCGGGCAACGCCAGCGTGTCGCCATCGGCCGTGCCATCGTGCGCGACCCCGAGGTGTTCCTGTTCGACGAACCGCTGTCCAACCTCGACGCCGAACTGCGGGTGGCAACGCGGCTTGAGATTGCCAAGCTGCACCGCCAGCTTGACGGCGCGACGATGATCTATGTCACCCACGACCAGGTCGAGGCGATGACCCTGGCCGACAAGATCGTGGTGCTGCGCGCCGGACGGATCGAGCAGGTGGGCACGCCGATGGACCTATACCATCGGCCGGCAAACCTGTTCGTGGCCGGTTTCATCGGCAGCCCGAAGATGAACTTCATCACCGTGGAAACCCGCAGTCAGGGCGATGAGACCGTGGCCACCCTGCCCGATGGCCGCACCCTGCGTCTTTCCGGGGCCCAGGCCAACCAGGTGAAAACCCTGGGTCTGCGCGCCGACCAGTTGGAGCGCGCCCAGGGCGATGCGCCGCTGACGGGTGTCGTCGCCGTGGTCGAACGGCTGGGCGACGCCGATTTCGCCTGGGTGCGCACCGAATGGGGCCAGGAGATCGCGGTGCGCTTTCCCGGCGGCACCACGCCCGACCCGGACGAACCGCTGGCGCTGCGCCTGTCGGGCCGGACCCATTTCTTCGACGCCGACGGCATCGCCCTGCCCGAAGTGTCCATCGCCCCCGCCAAGGACTGAACCATGCCGACCACCGACCGCCCCAACATCCTGTTCATCATGTCCGACGATCACGCCTTCCGCGCGATTTCGGCCTATGGCGGGGGTCTGAACCATACGCCCAACATCGACAGGTTGGCCCGGGACGGCCTGCGCCATGACGCCTGCTATGTCACGAACTCCATCTGCACGCCCGCGCGCGCCGCGATCCTGACGGGCACCTACAACCATGTGAACCTGGTCACGACGCTGGACACCCACATGGACAACCGCCTGCCCAATGTCGCGCGCCACCTGCGCGCCGGGGGCTATCGCACGGGCATGTTCGGCAAGTGGCACCTGGGCGAAGGCCCTGCGCACGAACCCGTTGGCTTTGACGAATGGTGCGTCTTTCCCGGTCAGGGCGACTATTTCGATCCGGTGATGATCGACCGCGACGGCCCGCGCACGGTGCCCGGCTATGCCACCGACATCGTCACCGACCAGTGCCTCGATTTCATCGACCGGCACGGCGCGCAGGACAAGGATCAGCCCTTCTTTCTGATGTGCCACCACAAGGCGCCCCATCGTCATTTCCAGTGCCACCCCCGCCACCGCCACCTGTGGCAGGACGAGGATCTGCCGATCCCCGAGAACTTTGACGACGACTATTCGAACCGCGCCGCCGCAGCCGAGGCCGCCCGCATGCGGGTGCGCCGCGACATGACCTACGAGGATCTTGGCCTGGTCCAGCCCGAGGGCGGCGCCGAAGTGGGTGAATTGCTGTGGTCCGAGGGGCGGCTGCGGCTGATCCCCGACCTGGCCGAGGGCGAGAGCATCGACCTTCTCTGTGCCGAGTCGGGGGAAATCTTCCATTTCGACGATCCGGCCGAACTGGCCCGGTTCAAGTACCAACGCTATATCAAGCGCTACCTGCGCACGGTGCAGGCCATCGACGACAGCGTCGGGCGCTTGCTGGACCGGCTCGAAGAGACAGGCCAGGCCGAGAATACGCTGGTGATCTACACGTCGGACCAGGGGTTCTTCCTGGGGGAACACGGCTGGTTCGACAAGCGGTTCATGTACGAGGAATCGCTCAAGGCGCCCTTCCTCGTGCGCCATCCCGCCGGCATCACCGCCGGAACCACGACCCGGCGCATCGCCTGCAACGTCGATTTCGCGCCCACCTTCCTGGATTACGCCGGCCTTCCCGTACCCTCGTACATGCAGGGCAACAGCCTTCGGCCCATGTTCGAAGACCGGCTGGGCGAGGATTGGGACGATCTGGCCTATCACCGCTACTGGATGCACAACGACATCTTCCACCATGCCTGGGCGCACTACGGCGTGCGCGACGACCGTTACAAGCTGATCCACTGGTACAACGACGACCTGGGCCAGCTTGGCGCCCGCCCCAACGACGCCCAGCCGGAATGGGAGCTGTTCGATTGCCAGGAAGACCCCTTCGAGATGCAGAACCTGGCCAAAGACCCCGCCCATGCCGAGGTGTTCCGCCGGATGCTGGGCAAGCTTGACAGGCGGATGGCCGATATCGGCGATGTCCCCGAACACGACAGCGGGGCGGTCCTGGCCGAACTGGGACTGGCCTGACCGGGCGCGGCGGCCCCGGTGGGGGCCAGCTTGACCGCATCCGACATAACCTGTTATAACCACCCGTGAGTCCGACAGGAAGAACGGGCGAACGCCGGGCCGCTGCGCCGGGCGACGCCACCGAAGAAAGGTTGCCCGGCCATCACCGGACGGCCAGAGTGCATAGTGCCACCATTTCCAATGGGGAAAGGAACATCCGAGCCATGACCGCCATCAAGATCGCCTATATCGGCGGGGGAAGCACCCGCGCGCCTGCCGTCACCCGGGGCATCATCGAACGCGCCAAGGCCTTTGCCGGATCGCAGGTCGTGCTGATCGACCTTGACGAAGCGCACCTCGACATCATCCTGCGCCTGTCGCGCAAGATGGCCCAGGCGGCGGGCGCCGACATCACCTTCAGCGCCACCACCGACCGGCGCGCCGGACTGAAGGATGCCGATATCGTGCTGAGCAGCTTCCGCCCCGGCGGTTTCGAGGCCCGCCGCCAGGACGAGACGATTCCCCTGCGCCACGGGTTGATCGGTCAGGAAACCCAGGGGCCCGGCGGCTTCTTCATGGCACTGCGGGCCATCGAGGCGATCAAGCCGATGCTGGACGACATGGACGAGGTCTGCCCCAACGCCGTTCTGCTGAACTATACCAACCCCGTGAACATCGTGGCCCAGGCCATCGCCAGCCATGCCAAGCGGCAGGTGATCTCGCTGTGCGAAGGGCCGATCATCTTTCCGCGCGAAGTGGCCGAAGCAGCGGGACTGGACCCGGAAAAGCTGGATGTCACCATGGTGGGGCTGAACCACGGGTCGTGGTCGGTGCACCACGATCACGACGGCGAGGATTTCGTCGAGAAGGTTCGCGCCGTCTGGGACAAGCGCAAGGGAGACGCCGACCTGTCGCCCCAGTCACGCCGCCTGATGCACATGACCGCGACCTTCGGTTCGGTACCGGCCCAGTATTTCAAGTACTACTATTTCCGCGACGAGATCGTCGAGGAACTGAAGGCCGCCAACACCACCCGCGCCGACGACATCCTGGCCGATGTGCCCGACCAATGGGCCCACTACGCCGAACAGGCCGATGCCGATGTGCCCCGGCTTGATCCGAAACGCTGCCGGGGGGGCATGGACCTGCTGGAAATCGCGGTCGATGTCATGGATGCCATCGCCAACGACAAATCCGAGGTCTGGCCGGTCAACGTGCCGAACAAGGGCGCGATTGCCGGCCTGCCCGACGACCTTGTGGTCGAGGTGCCGGGCCTTGTCGACAAGCAGGGCGCGCGGCCCATCGTTTCGGGCGCCGTGCCGCAGAACGTGGCGGGCCTTGTCGCCGCGCTTGCCAACTATCAGGTGTTGACGGCCAAGGCCGCATGGGACGGCACCCGCGCCGATGCCGTTCAGGCCCTGATGTCAAACCCGCTGGTGCCCTCGCTGCCCGTGGCCGAAGCGCTGTACGACGAGATGGCCGAGGCCCATCGCGACCACCTGCCCGCCCGCCTTGTCGAAAAGGAACCCCGCTGATGGAAATCAGGGTGCTGCCCGACGCGGCACAGCTTGCCGTCGCGGGCGCGCAGGCCTTTGCCGATGCCCTTTCGGCGGAACCGGCGATGGCGGCGGCCATCGCCACCGGGCGCTCGCCCATCGCGCTGTACGAACAGTTGGCGCAGATGCAACAGGACGGGCGCGCCGACACCGGGCAGATGCGGGCCTTCCAGCTTGACACCTATCTCGGGGTGCCGGACGACGACCGCCGCTCGCTCTGGGGCTGGATGGAGCGTGCCTTCGTGACCCCGCTGGGCATCAGCCCCGACCGGGTCGAGAAGATCGATGCCATGGCCCCCGATATCGCGGCAGAATGCCGCCGCTACGACGCCGCCATCGCGGCGGCTGGTGGGCTGGGGCTGGCCATTCTGGGGCTGGGGCCGAACGGGCATGTGGGGTTCAACGAACCGCCCTCGCCCGCCGATGCCCCCACCCGCACCGTCGCCCTGACGCCCGAAAGCCTGAACAGCAACGCCGGGTATTGGGGCGGACTTGACCAGGTGCCGGCCCATGGCGTCACCATGGGCATGGCGCCGCTTCTGGCCGCGCGGCGGGTCATCCTGGTGGTGACGGGCGCGCACAAGCACAAGATCCTGCGCCGCGCCGTCGAAGGCCCGGCAACCCCCGATGTTCCGGCCTCGCTGTTCCAGTCGCACCCGGGCACCGTGGTGCTGGCCGACAAGGCGGCCTGGGTCGGCGAATGATGGCGGGCGGTCACGTTCTGGGTGTCGATGGCGGCGCCTCCAAGACCATCGCCCTTGTCGCCCGGGCCGATGACGGAACCGTTGTCGGCGCCGGGCGGTCGGACAATGCCGACATTTACCAGACGCCCGACGCCGAACGCCATGTCGCGACGGCCATCGTCCGGGCCCTGTCCGACGCCGGGATAACCGGCGGCCAGATCGAGGCGGCCGCGCTGAGCCTGATCGGCGCCGACTGGCCCGAGGATATCGACCACTGGCTGAACCGGCGCGCCGACCTGGGGCTGGCCCATCTGCCCGACGACCGTTGGCGCGTGGTCAACGACGGGATCGGCGGGCTTGAGGCGCTGGACGAGGACGGCGCCGCCGTGGCTGTCGTCTGCGGCACCGGCGCCGCGGTCAGCGCAAGGGGCACGGATGGCGCCTATTGGCACTCCAGCTTCTGGCAGCGCACCCAGGGGTCGCTGGAAATGGCCGAGGCCGCGCTTGATGCCGTCTACCTGGCCGATCTCGGGATCGGCGCCGCCACGGCCCTGACCGAGGCCGCCGTGACCCATTTCGACTGCCCCGATGTCGAAGGCCTGCTGCATCTGTTCACGGCCCGCAAGCGGCGCAATACCCGCAACGTGGGAACCTTCACCCCCCTGCTGATTGCCTGCGCCGATGCGGGCGACGCCGTGGCGCGCAGGATCGTGCTGGACCACGCCGAGGCGCTGGCGGGCTATGCCGTGGCGGCCGCCCGCAAGGTGTCGCTTCCGGCCGATGCGCCTGTCGCGCTGATCATGAACGGCGGGGTGTTCCAGGCCGACTCCTCGCTCATGACCGACCGGATCTGGCAGATCTTCTCGGCCCGCTTCCCTGGCGCCCGCCGCATCGAGAAGCGCACGGTGCCGGTCGTCGGGGCGGTGGCCATGGCGCTGCGCCTGACCGGGGACCGCACCGGCGCCCCCTGCCACCAGCGCATCCTTGAAACGCTGCCCGACGCCGAGTTCTTTCGCACCGACAAGGCCCGAACCCCGGAGACAAGCCATGAAGATTGAAGCGATGTATCTTTACCCGGTCAAATCGGTGGGCGGAATCGCCATCGACAGCGCCGAGATCACGCCCACCGGGTCGCTGAAGGGTGACCGGGAATGGATCGTGGTGAACGACGCCGGGGAAATGCGCTGGCAGGGTGACATTCCGCAGCTTACCCTCTTGTCGGCGGATTACGGCGGCGGCGTTCTGGGCCTGTCGAACAAGGCGGGCGAACGTGTGGCGGTGCCCGCCGACCATGACGGCGCGCGGCGCGTCGTCACGCAATACGGCTTCGATTTCCCGGCCGTGGACGCGGGGGACGAGATGGCGCAGGCGATTTCCGACTGGATCGGCCATGCGGTGCGCCTGGTGCGGGTCGGCGATTCAGCCCATCAGTGGCCCAAGGTCAACCCGGTGCACAGCGTTTCCGACAAATCCCACGCCGCCCTGAACGCCCGGCTGGCCGACGAGGGCAAGCCCCTGGTCGAGATCGAGCGTTTCCGCCCCAATGTCATATTCTCGGCCGAACGGGCCTGGCAGGAAGAAGAGAGCGATTGCATCGACCTTGGCGAAACCAGGCTGATCCTCAAGGAAGCCTCGGTGCGCTGCGTGCTGCCCAACATCAGCCGCGAAACCGCCGAAGTGGCACGCGAACCGCTTTACACCATCGCCAAGCTCAGCCGCGAACGCACCACCGGGCGCAAGGCCAGCTTCGGCATCTATTCGCGCGCCGAAGGGTCGCGCCTGGCGGTCGGGATGGCCGAACCCGGCCAGGCCATCATCCCGCCCCGCCGGGGGTCAGCGCCACCTGCGTCGGTCTGCCGCTTTCGGCGGTGCGATAGATGGCCTGGATCACCGCGAAGTTGAAGGCGATGCGCGACAGATCCACCCTGTCCTGCGCGCCCCCCTCAAGTGCGTCGTGCATGGCATGAAGGGGAACGTGGTGGAAATGCGGATGCGCGCCCATGGGCAGGGTTTCGGTTTCGCGGATCATCTTCCCGGCGTCATCGCGCCAGAGATCGACGGTGATCGCACCCTCGGGATAGGGCGGCAGCCATTGCCAGGCCAGGGCGCCACGGTTGCCTTCGACGGTCAGTTCCGACAGCTCGGGCCCGTGGCACCCGTTCGCCCGTTCATAGATGAAATCGACCGCCTCATCGCCCGGCAGCGTCAGGCGCAGGGTGGCGGCGACATGGCTTTCCACCTCGATCGCCACATCCTCGGGGTCGGCGCCGGTCTGCACGCTTTTCGCCGTGGCGCAGAGAACTTCGGCCGCGACGGGGCGCAGGACGTGGAAAAGCTGCGTAAGGTCGTAAACGCCCCAATCCATCAGCACCCCACCGCCCGCCGCGTCGCGATTGATGAACCAGCGGCTGGTCGGCTGGTATTCGACCCCCGGACGGGCACGGTTGCGCCGGTTCACCATCCGCACGAGATAGGGTGTGCCGACGACACCCTCGTTCAGCAGGGCGCGGGCGCGCTCCTGGCTGGGCAAGCCGGTGAAACGCACGCTGGCATCCACCAGCCGGCGGTCGGCAGCGCAGGCGGCACCGGTCAGTTCGTCCAACTCTGCACCATCCCGCACCACCGGCTTTTCGCAGACGACGTGCAGACCGGCGGCAAAGGCCTTTTGCGCCATGGCCACATGCAGTTTCGGCGGCACCGCGACAACCGCGATGTCGCCATCCCGCGCGTTGGCCAGCATCGCATCGACATCCGCATAGGTGCGCGCCTCGGGGAAGGCCGCGGCGAAGGCTTCAAGGGCAGAAGCGCCCGGATCGCAGGCGGCGAAAGGCAGCCCCAGAAGCCGCGCGGCATCGGCGTGATGATGGGCAATGGCTCCCGCCCCGATGATATGAACCCTGCGCGCCATGTCAGTCTTCCCCCAGACCGTCGAAATGACGGCGGGCATCGGCCACGGCCTGGCGGTGCGCCTCGACCGGGTCAAGCTCGCGGGTCATGCCCGGTTCATAGGCCAGTTCGATAACCATCAGCGGCTTTTGCGCCCGCTGGCCCACCAGGCCGGCGATGCGGGGGAAATCCAGATCGCCCTCGCCCAGCTTCTCTTTCCAGATACCCTTCACGGATTGGCGCAGGTGCACCTCGTCCACCCGGTCGCCGTACAGGCGGATGATGTCGTCCAGCGCGATGTGGCTGTCGCCCGCACCGCGAAACACCCAATGCACATCAAGGCACAGCCGCACGTTGCGCGGATCGGTTCCTGCCAGCATATGGTGGAATTCGCGCGCACCCGCCGCCATCTCGGGGGCGTGGGAATGGAACTGGAGGGTCGATCCCGCCTTGCGCAGGGCGGCGCCCAGATCGTCCATCGCGCGGCCCTGAATGGCAAGCTGCGCGTCGGACTTCAGGCCCTTGTCGGAAAGCGGATCGGGGTTGACCACCAGCCGTGTGATGCCGATGTCGCGCAGGGCCTCGGCCACGGCCAGGGTGTTGTCGATCGCCGCGCCTGCCGTGGACGCATCGACATAGTTGCCCGGCACATAGGCCGAGCGCATTTCGATCCCCGCCCCGGACGCGGCGGCGGCCACCGTGGCCACATCCCCGGCCGAACGGCAGATATCTTCCCATCCGTCGAAACCGGCCTCTTTCGCCTGCTTCATGGCAAGGGTGCGGTCGAACTCCCGACCCTCTTCCTTTGCCAATTGCGTCCAGCCATAGACATTTGTGCCAATAAACACGCGATTATCCTTCCTGCTTCGGGCGGGTTACAGCCGCCGTTCCGACTCTGGTTCGAAAAGCGATATGCCCTGCGGGTCGGGGCGGGCGTGCACCTCGCGGCCAAGGGCGTTTGCCTCTTCCGGCGACACCCGCGCCGACCAGCGGTGGCCATCGGTATCAAGCCAGACCAGCGTATCGGCGCCCATCGGCTCGACCCCCGTGACGCGCGCCGGAATGGCACCGGGCGAAGGATCGCCCTGCAGGGTGATCCGCTCGGGGCGGGTGCCGAAGATCACGGGCTGCCCGTCGCGGGGCGGTGCGGCGAAGGCATAATCGTCAAGTTCAACCCGCACCTGCCCCATCTCGAGGCTGGCGCGCCCGCCTTCGACGCGCAGCACCGCATCGACAAAGTTCATCGACGGCGCACCGATGAAATCGGCGACGAACCGGGTTTGGGGAAAGCGATAAATCTCATCCGGCGTGCCGAACTGCTGGATCTCGCCACCGGACATGACGGCGATGCGGGTGGCCAGGGTCATCGCCTCGATCTGGTCATGGGTGACATAGATGAAGGTGGTCTGAAGCTTCTCGTGCAGGGCCTTGATCTCGGCCCGCATTTCGCCGCGCAGCTTGGCGTCGAGGTTCGACAGGGGTTCGTCGAACAGAAACACCTTGGCCTTGCGGACAAGCGCGCGCCCGATGGCGACGCGCTGACGCTGGCCGCCCGAAAGCGCGGCAGGCTTGCGTTCAAGCAGCGGTTCGATCTGCAACACGCCCGCCGCCCAGTTCACCCTTTCGTCGATCTCGGGCTTGGCCATGCCCGCAACGCGCAGCGCGAAGGACATGTTCTTGCGCACCGTCATCGTCGGGTAAAGCGCGTAGGACTGGAAGACCATCCCGATCTCGCGGTCCGAAGGTTCGTCACGCGCCACGTCGCGCCCGTCAAAGCGGATCTCGCCGCCCTGCACCGGATCAAGCCCGGCGATCGAGGCAAGCAGGGTCGATTTCCCACAGCCCGAGGGGCCAAGCAGCACGACAAATTCGCCCGGTTCGATATCGAGGTGAATCCCCTTCAGCACCTTCACCGCACCATAGGCGCGCTCAACCCCGTCGATTTCCACCCTCGTCATCGCCCTACCCTTTCACCGCGCCGGCGGTCACGCCCCGCACGAAGTATTTCCCCGACAGCAGGTAGACCGCCAGGGGCGGCAGTGCCGTCAGGATCGTTGCCGCCATGTTGACGTTGTATTCCGGCAGGCCCATCTGCGTGCCCACCAGGTTCTGCAGGCTGACCGTCATCGGCTGGAAATTCGGGCCCGCGAAGATCAGCCCCAGCAGATAGTCGTTCCAGACCCCGGTGATCGAAAGGATCGCAGCGACGAGGAAGACGTTGACCGACATCGGCACGATGATCATGCCGTAGATCTGGAAGAAGCCCGCTCCATCCACCCGCGCCGCCTTGATCAGTTCCTCGGGCAAACCGATATAGAAGTTGCGGAAGATCAGCGTGAGGATCGGCAAGCCGAACAGCACATGCACCGTCACGATGGCACCCAGCGTCTGGTGCATTCCGCCCGTCGCGAAAAGGCGCACCAGCGGATAGATCATGATCTGGTAGGGAATGAAGGCCCCGATCAGCAGCATCCCCAGAATCGGCCCCGACATGCGCAGCCGCCACTGTGCCAGGGCGAACCCGTTGAGCGAGGCCAAGAGCAGCGAGATCGACGTGGCCAGCACGGTGATCAGCACCGAATTCCAGAAATTGCCGCCGATCCCTTCGCAGACCCGCCCGATGCAGGCTTCGCCCCAGGCCTTGCCCCAGGCCGCGAGGCTCCAGCTTTCGGGCAGGAAGAAGATCGACCCCTCGCGCACTTCTTCGGCGGTCTTGAACGAGGTCAGCAGCATGATGATCAGCGGAATGGCGAAAAAGGCCGCCGCGATGGCCAGAAAGGCATAGATCGCGGCCATGGCGATGGCGTTCTGGTCCTTCATCGCCGGGTCTCCTTCCGCCCGAGATAGGTGGAAAGCGCGATGATCGCCATGACGGTCAGCAAGAGCATGGTCGCCCCCGCCGAGGCCCGTCCGATATTGGCCCGGTCAAACAGGTGATCGACGATGTATTTCGCCGGAACGTCGGTGGAATACCCCGGCCCGCCGCCCGTCATCGCCACCACCAGATCGTAACTGCGCACGACGTTCATCGCCAGCAGCACAAGGCAGGTGACGAAGACCGGAAACAGCATGGGCAGAACCACGCCGCGGTACATGTGAAACCGCGATATGCCGTCGACCCGCCCCGCGCGCCAGATCTCGCCGTCGATGGATTGCAGCCCGGCAAAGATGATCACCATCATCAGCCCCGCCGAATGCCAGACCCCGGCAATGACCAGCGTGAAGATCGCCATGTCGGGATCGGACAGCCAGCCAAAGCTGAAGCCTTCATAGCCCAAGCCCCGCACATAGGCCTCAAGCCCCGTGGTGGGGTTGAGGATCCAGCGCCAGGCCAGGCCGGTGACGATGAAGGACAAGGCGATGGGATAAAGGAAAATGGTCTGGAAAAAGCTCCGCCCCCGGACCCCCTGGTCCAGCGCGATGGCCAGAAGAAGGCCGGCCCCGATACAGAAGAAGATGTAAAGCCCGCCGAAGACGAAAAGGTTGGTATAGGCCACCCGCCAGCGGGCCTGGCCCCAAAGTTCGTAATAGCGGTCAAGCCCCACATATTTGCCCGTGGGCAAAAAACCCGACGAGGTGAACGAGATGTTCACGGTCCAGAGGATCGAGCCATAGACGCCGATCACGGTCAGCAGGATCGTCGGCACCAGGACTAGGCGGGCAAGGGTCTGGGGGCGGATACGCATGGGGGAAACCTGTTGGAAAACGTCATGGCTGATCCGCCCCCGTGCAAGGGGCGGATCACCGGCCGTCAGGATGCGGTCAACCGCCGATCAGCGACGCAAAGGTCTTGGCCGCGTCCTCGGGGCTCATCGACGGGTTGGACCAGAAGTTGGCCATCATGTCGTTGATCTGCCCGCGGGAATCGGGGTTCAGAACCGCGCTCACGTTGGGCATCCCGTTGCCGGCCGCGACGGATTCGGCCGCGACGACCGCGCATTCCGAAAGCCCCTCGGTGCTGGCATCGGTGCGCGCCGGGATCGAGCCCTTCTGCACCGAAAAGGCCGTCTGCACCGCCGGGTCCATCAGCGTGAGGATGAAATCGTTCTGACCGCCTTCGTTCTCGCTCAGGACCGGAAAGGCAAAGCCGGTCGAACCGACGATGGCCCCACCGCCCCCCGCCAGGGCACAGCCCCAGTCGGTGCCATAGGTTTCGCCCATCGAGGCAAGCTCGGCCCCCGCCCAGGAGCCCATGACCTGCACCGCCGCCTTGTCCTGCGCCACCAGGTTCAGGGTGTCGTTCCAGGCCCGGTTGGACGACCCTTCGTCCTGCAACTCGGACAGGGCGCGCATGATGCGGAAGGCCTCAAGCACATCGTCGCTGGCGGCGGCATCGGCATCGCGGTCACGGTAGATGGCCAGGTATTTCTCGGGCCCCGCGACCGAGGCGATGACGGCGGTGAACAGGATGTCGATCTGCCAACCCTGCGCGCCCATGGCCAACGGGATGATCCCGGCCTCTTTCAGCGCCGGGGCGGCATCGATCAGGCCCTGCCAGGTGGTTGCCGGTTCGATCCCCGCCGCCTCGAAGGCCGGGAGGGAATACCACATGAAGTTCTGCGTCTCGAGCGCGACCGGCAGGGCGAACAGTTCGCCATCGCTGCCCCGGGCGATATCAAGCGCGAAATCGGGAACGCTCGCGATCAGATCGTTCTCCTGGGCGAAGCCCTCGACATCGCGCACGACGCCCTGTTCGCCCAGCTCGATCGCCTCGGGCCCGATCGACATGAACAGCGCGCCCACCGGATCGCCCCCGGCAAGACGCGATGAAAACAGCGCGCGGGCATCGCTGCCGCCGCCCGGCGTCGCAAGGTCGATCCAGGTCGTCCCGCGCGCCTCGACGCCATCCACCAGAACCTGAATGGCCGCCGACTCGGCCCCCGCGGTCAGCCAGTGAACGACCTCCACTTCCTCGGCCAGGGCAGGCACGGCAATGGCCGAGCCCAGAAGAGCGGCCGTCAGCCGCGTTACAGCGATTTTCATTGCAGAAACCTCCCAAAAACAACGCAGGCTTCGCCGGTTCGCCACGACCCTCCCAGTCGTATCGGCAAACCGCAAAGCTGCCTTATCCGCTTAACGTTGCGTAAACTCCCCACTTTCGCAACGGCTTTTTTGCGCATTTAGAGGCTGGTTTTTATCCGTGAAACTTCTAGAATTCCGCCGCCGCTCCCTGCCGTCGGCATCGGACATGGCCATCGGCGCCTTGACGACGGTGAAGGCACACCGCCCCACCCGACAGTCAGCCGCGCAAAGCCATCGCACTCTCAGCTGGAAAAGCGGCGCGAGACGAGAGCCCAATCGCAATCTGATTCACTAGATTTTACCGACTTGTAAAAGTGGTGCCCGGGGGCGGAATCGAACCACCGACACGAGGATTTTCAATCCCAAATTGTGGATAGAAGATCAGGCGGTTACGGGCGAAATTTTTGTCAAACCCACCACGAAAAATCAGGCACTTAGCAGCCGATTGTCAAACCATTTGCGTGCCCGGAAAGGGGCTTTTGGCGGATGGTGCGGCGGCGTTTTCCGGTCTGTCAAGCGGTATGATGCGCCGCCTTTGACGCGCCGCCGCTTCCCCGTTCCAGGGGCCTGCGCATGAGCTGGAAGGTCGCCAATCTCTGCGCCGACCGGATCTTCGGCAGCGCCGCGCGCAAGCAGATCATCATGTTCCTTGCCGACAAGGCGAGCGATGACGGCTCGGGCATCTGGTGCTCCAAGGGCACGATCCAGCGCCACACCGAACTGGGCGAAAGCACGGTCAAGCGGACCATCACCGACTTCCTGCGCGAGGGCATCCTGGTCGAGACCGGGCGGCGGCCCTGCAAGAACGGATTCACGGTGATCTACCGGATCGTGCTGGACCGCGTGATGGCGCTGGAAAGCTCGGTTGAGCCCGACGAGGGGACGGGGTCCACAGTGGACCCCGCCCAGCGTGACCCGGGTAGGGGGTCCAGGGTGGACGGGGTACCGGGTCCACGGTGGACCCCAAACCACCCTGAAACCATCCATAAACCACCTACGCGCAAGTGCGCGGAAGCGGCGGCGGTTGAGGATGAAAGGTTTGAGAAGATCTGGGCAGCGTACCCAAAGGACCGGCAGCGCAGCAAAGAGGCGTCTCTCGCTCGGATCGCTGAGGCCGCGCAGGAGGGGATCGACCCGGACGACCTGCTACGAGCCGTGCAGGCCTATGCGACCGAGAGCGCGGGCTTCACCCGCTCCAAGGTCTGTTTTTCGGACAACTGGTTTCAGTCGCGGCGCTGGCAGCGTTTCCTTGAGGTGATGGCCGAGGAACGGCAGGCGCGGACGGCGCTGGCCGCAGATCACCACGCCCGGCTAGCCATGTGGGTCCGCGACCGCAGCCCGATGTGCAAGCACATCACCGCCCCGCAGGTGACGGCTCTGGTGGCTGCGGGGCTGGTGACCGATGGCCAGCTTCGCGCGGCGGGTTTGGCGGGATGAGCGGCGCGTTTTCCGCGAGATGCATTGCGCATCGCGTCCCGTGCATCGCGGATTCTGGACCGCGCGTTGTGTCCCGCGTCCCCTGCGCCGCGCCTTTTGCATCACGCATCGCGTCCTGTGCGCCGCGTTTCCCGCCCCGTGTTGCGCGGATCGCGTTTCCAGCATCGCCCATCCCGCAGCCCAGCCCGCCTAGCAAAACCACTGAAACAGACTCCAAGCCCCTGACCCGCCTCCGCTGACGCTGGGAGACGTGGAGCTTGGAGGAAGTTGGCAAGAAATAGGAACGTAAACTTCACATGCGCCACCATCGCAAATTGACCGACGACGAACGCAGTCAGATCATTGAGGCTCGCGCCGGGGGCACCTCAGCCGCCGTGCTGGCCCGCCGCTTCGGCGTCTCGACCCGGACGATCTACAGCACGCTGAGCCGGGCCAAAGGCACGCGCCCTGGCCCCACCACGACAATCAGCACCCGCCTGAGCGCGCGCCAGCTGGCAGGGTTTCAGGCCGCACTGGCACGTCGCGGCATCACCGACCAACCCGCCGCCCTGCGCCGTCTGATGGGGGCGGCCGACATCCCGCTGCGCCCGGTCGATCCGGTCGTGCTCGACCACCTGCAAGCCTGGGGCGCGCAGGTCGCGACCGAAGGCGCCGCGGTCAACCACATCGCCCGCAAGCTGAACGAGGCCAAGCTGCGCGGCCGCCCTCTACCCTTCACGGATGACGACATGACCACGATCCGCACCTTCGCCGGGGGCTTGGAGGAATTCGCCGACGCGTTCCACATCCTGTGGGAGGCACAGTTGGCCGCAAAGAAGTGCGAGGTCGACAAGGCGCTGGAGGGGTTGCAATCGAAGGGGCCTGCGTCCCATTGATCGCCGGGGTCGGGACCCAAGATTGTTGAGCTATGTCAGCAAATCAAGGCGATTTACGCGATCAGGGCTTCGCCCCGCCAACCTGACGGTCTTTGGCTGACAGCTCGGCACCAAGAGCCTCGAGAAGGCGCAGATAGACATCAAGGCTAACGGACAAGACGCCATTTTCGACGTCCGAAATGGTAGACTGTGCGGTGCCGGTTATCTTGCCCAACTCCTTCTGGCTGAGCTGCCGCGCGATCCGCCGGGCGCGGAGCGCAACACCTGCTTGGCGCAGGCTTCGGATCGGAAACAAGGACAAGTCCATCGGTCGGCACCTATAGTTCATGCGCTATATCCTGAGAATATAGCGCTCGAGCTATATAATCCACGGACTGGAAGCAGAGATCAGTCGCGTCGGCGAGGCAGGTGATTGAATGCCGACCTGCCTTGGTCATCGAGGAACATGTCTCACTTCGGACGGCCAAGTCGGAATTTGAAGTCGCGCAACGCCCTCTATCGACCCAAATGGACTGATGACGTCCATTTAAGTAAACACAAAGATGCCAAATGTTCATTTAACCGAACAACGCCCTTGACAATAGCATTAAGTCCCGCCAACGATGTTCAATTAAGCGGACACGAGGAAAGCTCACGTCCATCAAACTGAACGGTATGTCCGGAGCCGACTATGAAGCGCAAAAGAACCTACGCGCGCCAGACGCGTGAAGCCTTGTCAGTTCTGGGCAAGTTGATCCGGATCGGCCGCATGGAGCGCGGGATGACGGCGCAAGAACTCGCCGACCGCGTCGGCATCAGCCGCACAACGCTTTACAACATTGAGAGGGGCGCGCCGGGGCCCGAGATCGGCACCGTGTTCGAGGCCGCCGCATTGTCAGGCGTGCGCCTGTTCGACCAGGACGACACGGCTCTGCGCACGGAAAACGCCCGGCTTGCCGAAAAGCTGACCCTTCTGCCCAAGAGCGTCCGCCCTTCCCGTACGGAGGTCGATGATGACTTCTGACCGCAGGACACCCGACAGCGCCTTCGTCTGGGTCTGGTTGTCGGGCGAGACCGAGCCAGTCGTGGCCGGTCGCATCATGTTGGAGGGCGACCGCTACGCCTTCAACTATGGTGCCAGCTATCTGGACCGAGCAAATGCCATCCCTCTTTACACGCCCGAGCTACCCCTCCAGCGCGGCCGGATCGATCCGCCGCCGAACATGGAAATGGCCAGTTGCCTGCGCGACGGATCGCCAGACGCCTGGGGCCGCCGTGTGATCATCAACCGGCTCGTCGGCCCAAAAGCCGCTGATCAAGGCGCGGGCGAGTTGAACGAACTTACCTATCTGCTCGAGTCCGGCTCCGATAGAATCGGCGCATTGGATTTCCAGCACTCGGCCAGCGAATACATCCCGCGCCTGTCGACGCAGGCGAGCTATCAGGAGCTGATTGAGGCTGCGGACCGCGTGGAAAAGGGCCTGCCCCTGACGCCAACGCTGGACCAGGCGATCCATCATGGCACCTCGATCGGTGGCGCGCGACCCAAAGCCCTGATCGACGATAACGACCGCAAGCTGATCGCCAAATTCTCGTCCAGCAAGGACGTCTACAGCGTCGTGAAGGCGGAATTCATGGCCATGCGTCTGGCGGCGCTGTCCGGGCTGAAAGTGGCCCCTGTCGCGATTTTCGAGACGGCGGGCAAGGACGTGCTGCTGATCGAACGCTTCGACCGGATCAAGGCGGGGGCCGGATGGCACCGCCGCGCCATGGTCTCGGCGTTGACCATTCTGGGTCTGGGCGAAATGGAAGCGCGTTATGCGTCCTACGAGGACCTTGCCGAGTTGATCCGCCACCGCTTCACCGATCCGAAGGAAACGCTGCGTGAGCTTTACGGCCGGATCTGTTTCAACGTGCTATGCGGGAACACCGACGATCACGCGCGCAACCATGCCGCGTTCTGGGACGGCAGGATGCTGACGCTGACGCCCGCCTATGACATCTGCCCCCAGGGCCGCGCAGGCAACGAGGCGACCCAAGCGATGCTGATCAAGGACGAGGCGCGGATGAGCACACTCGCCGCCTGCCTGTCGGCGGCAACCGATTTCCAATTGAGCGAAGACCATGCTGCCGCGATCATCGCAGGCCAGATCGAGACCATTTCTGAAAACTGGGCAGCTTTGTGCGACGAGTCGGCGCTGAGCCCCGTGGATGCCAAGCTCTTTGCCGGGCGGCAGTTTCTGAATCCTTATTGCGCGCAGGGCCTTGGTGGCCGGGAAGAAGCACTAATGGCCTGTTTCGAAGATGCGAGGGCGCGCATCATCGGCCTGAGCGTTAGGCGCGGATAGGCTAGGCTATACAGGTCTCACCCATGTCGTCTTGATCATAAACCATGATTATGACCCGCAGAGCATATTTGCCCATTTGTGCCCCTAATCGCATGGCACTCGGCCTTGATAAGAAAACCGCTGCACCACACCTGGTCAAATCTCTGATTTCTGGCGAAGATATGAGATCAGACCGATTGGAGCGCCATTTTGGCCGACTACTACGACCGCCACGCCATCACCTTCATCGCGACCACGCGCGACGTCGACATGTCAGACGCAAGGGAGCGGTTTCTGGCGGCTGTGCCTGCGCGTGCGGAAGGTCCAGCACGAATTCTCGATGCCGGATCAGGGTCGGGGTGCGATGCGCTGGCTTTCCGCGTCTTGGGCAACGATGTGAAGGCCTTCGATGCTTCGCCCGCCATGGTTGCTGCCACGCAAGCGCATGCGGCAGTCGAGACCCGACTGATGCGTTTCGAGGATTTCGCCTGGGAACATTCGTTCGAGTGCATCTGGGCCTGCGCCTCGCTGCTGCATGTGGCCGATGCGGACCTGCCCGGAGTCGTCGACCGCCTTGCTGCCCATCTGGTTCCCGGCGGCGCGCTCTACCTGTCCTTCAAGCGCGGCACCGGCGAGCGGGTGAAGGACGGACGGCGCTTCACCGACATCACGGCGGAAAGTCTGGATGCGCTCCTGGACGGATGCGGCGCGTTCAATGAACCTGACATCTGGGAAAGCCGTGATTGTCGCCCGGATCGGACGTCGGAGGTGTGGGTAAATGCAGTGGTGAAGAAGACGTGACCGGCGGATCGGGTGTTGATGCTGAGGGGTCAAGCAACCCAGGCTGTGCTGTCTGCGATGCCGCCGCCAGCGCCATCGTGGAATGCGACGCCCAGGTCATCCTGATCCGTTACGGCGCGGGTCTTGCCCTTGCGCCCCGTCGTCATGTTGCCCGCTGGCGGGAGCTTTCCGCCGCAGATCAAGCGGCCCTTGCTGCCAGGATCGGGGCGGCGCAGGCCCTCCTCGAGACCGAGGGCACGGCCACGCGGGTGACGCTGGTCGAGACCGGCGGCCATGTCCACCTGCGCCTCGATCCGCCATTGGCGGCACCCGGCCCCTTGCCGGGCATGCCCCATGATCGCCCGCTGATCTCGGGCGGCGAGGATGCGCTGCATGCCCATCTGCGCCCGCTGATCGACCGGGCGCGCGCCGTCGATCTGTCGGTGTCCTTCCTGATGACCTCCGGCGTCAGGCTGGTGCTGCCGCATCTGCGCGATCTGCTAGACCGTGGCGGCGAGCAGCGGCTCTTGACCGGCGATTATCTGGGCGTGACGGAACCGGCGGCGCTTCGGCTGATTTCCGACCTTGAGGGCGCGCGCAGGCTGCATGTGTTCCAGGCCGCACAGATCCCGTTCCACCCCAAGGCTTGGATGTTCACCTTCACAGGCGACGGCAGGGCGCTAATCGTCGGGTCGTCGAACCTGTCCCGGTCGGCGCTGACTGACGGCATCGAATGGAACTTGCGCCATGTCGATCCGGTCGATCCCGCCCCGCTTCTGGCCGCCCGCGAGGCCTTTGAGGCGCTGCTGGCCCGGCCCGAGGTGACCGAACTGACGCCCGCCTGGATTGACGCCTACGAGGCGCGCCGCATCGCACCCCAGCCCACGGCCACCGGCGCACCGGTGGAAGCCCCGGAAACCGCCCCCACCCCGCACGAGGTTCAAGCCGAGGCGCTGGCGGTCCTGCGCGCGACCCGGGCGAAGGGCTATGGTGCCGGGCTGGTGGTTTTGGCCACGGGGCTGGGCAAGACCTTCCTTGCGGCCTTCGACAGCGCGGATGCGGCCCGCGTTCTGTTCGTGGCGCATCGCGAGGAAATCCTGACCCAAGCCATGGCCGCCTTCCGCGCTGTCCGGCCTCGCGCCCGGCTTGGGCGCTACTCAGGTGAGGAGAAGGAGGCCGAGGCTGACATCGTCTTCGCCTCTGTCCAGACCCTCGCGCGCGCCGCGCACCTGACCCGGTTCGATCCGCGGGCCTTCGACTACATCGTCGTGGACGAATTCCACCACGCGGCCGCCGCCACCTATCGGCGGATCATCGATCATTTCCAGCCCGGCTTCCTGCTAGGCCTGACCGCCACGCCCGACCGCAGCGATGGTGGCGACCTTCTGGGTCTCTGCGAAGAAAACCTCGTTTACGAATGCGATCTCTGGTCCGGGATCGACCGGGGGCTTCTGGCGCCGTTCCACTATTTCGGCGTGCCCGACCCGGTCGAGTATTCCCAGATCCCTTGGCGCAGCGGGCGTTTCGACGAGGCCGCGCTGACCGAAGCGGTCGCCACCCAGGCCCGCGCCGAAAACGCCCTTGAGCAGCTTGCCAAGCGCGGCGGCACGAAGACCATCGGCTTCTGCGTGTCCCGCCGCCATGCCGATTTCATGGCCGATTTCGCGCAGGCCCGAGGGCTCCGCGCCGTGGCGGTCCATTCAGGCGACACCTCCGCCCCCCGCGCGAGCGCGCTGAAGGCGCTGGAGGACGGCGATCTCGACATCGTCTTTGCCGTCGACATGTTTAACGAGGGCGTGGACGTGCCCTCGATCGACACCGTGCTGATGCTGCGCCCGACCGAAAGCCCGGTGATCTGGCTGCAGCAATTGGGGCGTGGATTGCGCAGGTCGGCGGGAAAAACGCATCTGGCCGTCATCGACTATATCGGCAACCACCGGATTTTCCTGACCAAGTTCCGCACGCTCCTTAAGTTAGGCGCAGGCGACGGCGCGCTGCGTCTGGCGCTGGAGCGGCTGACCGACAAGCTGATCCAGTTCCCCGTAGGCTGCGAGGTGACCTATGACCTGCAGGCGCTCGACATCTTGCGGTCCCTGATCCGCCAGCCACGCGATGGCGAGGAACTGGCCGCCTTCTACCGCGATTTCCGCGAGCGCCACGGCACACGGCCCACAGCGTCTGAGGTGCAGCACGCGGGCTTCAACGCCGGCCGCACGGGGCATGCGGGCTGGCTCGGGTTCGTTGCCGACATGGGAGACGTGTCGGACGCGCAGCGAAGCGCATGGACCGCGCATCGCGCGCTTTTAGACGAGATCGAGACAACCCGCATGACCCGCAGCTACAAGATGCTGATCCTGCGCGCGATGATCGAAGCGGGCGCCTTCCCGGGCCGGATCGCGCTGAGCGATCTGGTGGAGCGCGTTGCCCGTCTGGCCCGGCGCAACCCGCAGATCAAGGCGGACCTGAGCGCGGGTCCCGACGACGTGCCCCGGCTGCGCGCGCTCGTGATGCAGCAACCGCTGAAGATCCTGGCCGAGACGGAGTGGTTCCAGTTGGGGCCGGGCACGTTCGAGACCACGTTTACCGAGGGCGAGACCGCGGCCCTCGCCGCGCTCGCCTCGGAACTCGTGGACTGGCGGCTGCTGCGATATCTCCAGGCGCGGGATGTGACATATGACATGCCCGAGGGCACCGGTCTGGCGAAAGCCGCCGAAGATGCAGCCCCTGCACCGGTCGCTCCGAGCAAAGGTCTGATCCTCTGGCAGGAATACCAGCGCGACCAGATCGCGCCGCATTTCGGCGCGGTGTTCTGTATCGACCCAGTGAAAACCTGCTCATGCTACAAGGGAGAACGTAGCCATGAGTAAGATGATGGACGACAGCATCAAACGGTGGACGGCGAAGCGTAAGACGGCGCTCGTCATCGAGATCATCCAAGGCAAGACGACCGTGTCGGAGGCAAGCCGGTCCTTCGACCTGACGCCCTCCGAGATCGAGGGCTGGGTTGAGGATGCCAAGCGCGGCATGGAGAACTCGCTGCGCGCCAACCCGCTCGACATCCGCGAGCAATACGAGAAGCAGCTCCGGGACCTGCAGGAAGCCTATGGAGAGGCCATGCTGGAGCTGCGGGCGCGAAAAAAGCTGCAGGCCCTGCTGGATGCGCAGGACGGGAATTGATCCGTCGCATCCAGCAGGGCCTCATTGCCGAGGGCGTCGTTGTGTCGGTCGCCAAGCTGTGTGCCTGGTTCGGCATCCCGAGGCGGACGGTCTACTACAAGCCGGTGAAGGCTGCGCCTAAGGTCGAGGCCCGCTTTTGCGAGCCGATCAAGAAGCTGATCGAGGAAGAGCCGTCCTTCGGCTATCGAACCGTGGCCTGGCTCTTGGGCTTCAACAAGAACACGGTGCAGAGGATCTTCCAGATCAAAGGCTGGCAGGTGCGCAAGCGTGCCGTGGGCATGCGGCCCCGTATCCAGGCCGTGCCGTCGGTTGCGGCTGCGCCGAACGAGAGGTGGTCGACCGATCTTGCCCGTATCTGGACGGGCAAGGACGGCTGGGCTTCCCTGGCATTGGTGATCGACTGCCACACCCGCGAGTTGCTGGGTATCCCTGCGGCGGAGGCCGTCTGACGGGATTTCGGCGTCGGTGCTAAGTCCGACCTTATGGCCGACCATAAGTTCAGACCCGAGATCGAAGTCCTCTCTGCTGCGGATGTGCCGCGTCGGCGATA
>NZ_JACNMM010000007.1 GCF_020529025.1 Oceaniglobus trochenteri | reverse complement strand
GCATGGTCGAGCGCTTCATTCGGACGCTCAAGGAGCAGTGCGTGCATCGCCACCGCTTCGAAAGCATCCAACATGCGATGCGCGTCATCGGTGACTGGATTGCCTTTTACAATAACCGCCGCCCTCATCAGGCCCTTGCCATGCGCACGCCTGCCGAGGCATTCACATTAGCGGCTTAACCAGAGCAGATTCAGCTGGGTCAATACACGGCCTTCGACCCGCCCACCGCCTGACGCGCCATCTGACAGCCTGGCGCGGTGGCGGAACGTCTGGCCACTGGCCCGGGGCGGACTGGCAGGGTGCACAAAGCCCGCGGGGCGACATGCCTTGACGTTGGGAAGATGACCGGGTGCGAATGACCAGACAAGTTTCACCAATCCGCAAGAACCGCAGCGCAACCCAAGTGTGACACGGGCGGCGATCCTGCAGGCCGCACTGGAAGAGTTCAGCGAGGTCGGTCATTCAGGCGCCGGTGTTTGGCAGGATGTGAGGCGGCGGTTGCTCCAGCAGGCCATCAAGCATTGCGCGGGTGGGCGATAGCCGCCACTTGGGGCAGCGTCAGTCCCAGGTGACCGAATTCATCAGAGTTCGCCGTGCCGATTCCAGGTGCAGTTCAAGTGCGGCGCGCGCGGCGTTGGTATCGTCGGCCAGAAGGGCCTGAATCACGGCAAGGTGTTCGCGCGCCGCCACCTCGTTGCGTTCGCGTTCGTCGGTCTTTTTCCAGCGGTAGTGAAAGTGGAAGATCAGCGAGATGAGTTCGTAGAAATCGTCGACAAAGCGGTTCGACAGGGCGCCGCGAAAGACGCGGTGAAACTTCTCGTCCAGAGCGGGAAATTCAAGATAATCGTCGTTGATACGGGCAAGGATGTCGAGATGCTCCTGCTCAAGCGTCGTCATTGTCTGTTTCTCGGTCGGCGACGGCCAGCCGCCGCAATAGGCGCGAAAGGCCCGCAGTTCGAACATCTCGCGCACATCGAAAAGTTCCGCGGCAAAGTCGCGGGTGAACCCGTTCAGAACCCAATGGCGGTTGGGTTTTTTCTCGATCAATCCGAAGCGGGAGAACCGGATCAGGAATTCGCGTACGCTTGACGTGCTGATCCCGAATTCGCGCACCAGTTCGGCCTCGCGCAGAATTGTCCCCGGGGCCAGGTCGCCCCCGAGAACATATTCCATGAAGGCGGTTTCAACACGCTTCCCGGCCGACTTGGTTTCTTCGGCCGAAAAATAATCGCCCTTGCGCGGTCTTCGAAGAACGGTTTTCTGCCGCCCTTGCCAGCTGATGATCCCGACTTCGTCCAGATGTTCGAGAACGGAACGCACAGTGGTGCGGCTGATATCCCATTTCTTTGCCAGGACGGTCTCTGGCGGCAGGGACGCGTTGGCGCCCAGTTTCTTGATGAAATCCAGGCACGAATTGTAGGTGTCTTTGTAGACGCTGTTGGTTCGGGACACGGAGTGCGCTGCCTTATGTCTTTATGATTTTAAAGTACATATCAGCCGCCCGCGCCTCATCAAGCAAGGTGAAATGTCAGCGGATCATCCGGCCGTGACATCAATGATCACCTTGAAGGTCTCGTTGCGGTTCTCTTTCCAGTGCTGGAAGGAGTTTTGTGCCTGCGACCACGGAAAGGTTCGGGAAATCAGCATGTTGCCAGCCGATGGGTTGGATTCGAGGAAGGTGATGACCTCTTCGAAATCGGTACGGGTCGCATTGCGCGACCCCATGATGTCGAGTTCCTTGAGATTGAAGAGGGAGGTGTTGTAACTGACCTCTTCCTTGGCATAGCCGACATAGACGACCCGCCCGGCATAGCTGGCAAGGTCGACTGCGCTGCGGAAGGTCTGGGGCAGGCCCACGGCTTCGATCACGACATCGGGGCCCTGTCCGTCGGTGTGTTTCGACACCTGGTCCGCAAGATCCATCGTCTCGGGGTTGATCACCGCATGGGCGCCCAGATCCAGCAGCGTCTGGCGTTTCGACTCGCTGACTTCGACCATGATGACCTTCGCGTCGTGTGCCAAAGCCCCCAGCATCGCGCCGACACCGATCATGCCGCCGCCCAAAACGACGACGGTTTCCCCCTTGGCCACACGGCCGCGGGCCACCGCGTGAAAACCGACCGACAGCGGTTCGACCAGCGACAGTTGGGGGGCAGGCAATGTGTCGTTCAGGATCAGGCGGTCATGGCGAATCTTCAGCAGGGCAGACATGCCACCATCCTGTTGAACGCCCAAGGTGCGGTTATAGCGGCAGGCGTTGGGGCGGTCGGCCTGGCACGAGGAGCAGGCCCCGCAGGTCGTGTAGGGTATCACGATCGCGGATTTTCCGAGGGCGAAGGCTTCGGGAACATCGGCGCCGCGTTCGATGATCGTGCCGCCGATCTCGTGGCCGGGTATGCGGGGCAGGCTGACCAGGGGATTCAGCCCGGAATAGGTGTTCAGGTCAGACCCGCACAGACCGACATGCCCCACGGACAGGATAACGCCATCGGGGTCGCAAACGGGGGAATCGACCTCGCGAATTTCGGTCGACCCGATGTCGGTGATGACTAGTGCTTCCATGAACTTTTCCCGTCACTGTCCTGTGCTTGCAGCCGGGCCGGCACAGGTGTTTTCGCCCAGATTATCGGCGGCCCGCCAGGGAGGCGGCAGGCCGGTCAAACCAAAAATGTTCTTAATAGATAAAAATACTGTTGCCATCGGTCAAGCGTTCTTTTTATATTATAGACAGCACAGGGGGAAAGCGATGACGCATGACCAGCCCAAGCAGGCCGTGACCTGCCCGATCGTTCAGTTCGGAACCAGCAGGTTTCTTCAGGCCCATGCCGACCTGATGGTGGATGAGGCGCGCCAGAGCGGGCAGGATTGCGGCCCGATTGCGGTTGTCCAGAGCAGCGGCGACCCCGCGCGCGCGGCCCGCCTCGCGGCATTGGCGGCGCCGGGCGGATACCCGGTGCACATTCGCGGGCTGGAGAAGGGTCAGGTCGTTGACCGGACCCAGCAGGTGCGCAGCGTGCGGCGCACCCTTTCGACGGCGACGGATTGGGATACGCTGGTGCGGGTCGTTTCGCAGGAGGCCCGATACATCCTGTCAAATACCGGAGATCGCGGCTTTGACGCCCAGCCTGCCGACAGTGTCGCAAGTTTCGATCAGGCCATGTCCTATCCCGCGAAACTGCAACTGCTGCTGCGCGCCCGGTTTGACGCAAAGGGCGGGCCCGTGACGATCATGCCGATGGAGTTGGTCGTGCGGAACGGCGATGTCCTGAAGGCGCGGGTGCTTGAGCTTGCCGGCGGCGATGCGGCCTATCGCGGCTGGTTGGCAAATGATGTGATATGGGCCAATTCGCTGGTTGATCGCATCGTTTCCGAACCGATCCAACCTGCGGGCGCGATTGCCGAACCCTATGCCTTGTGGGCCATCGAAAACGCGCCCGGCCTGATCCCGCCGTGTCAGCACCCTGCCATTCAGATGGTCGATGATCTCGACGGAATCGCGGCGCTTAAGCTCTTTATCCTGAACCTGGGGCACAGCTGGCTGGTCGACAGGTGGTCGCAGATGGACGGGGCGCCCGCCACTGTCGCCGGTCTGCTGGACGTTCAGTCGGTGCTGGATGATCTGCGCGACCTCTATTCTGCTGAGGTGCTGCCGGGGTTTGACGCCGCCGGGATGGGGCCGGAGGCGCGCGATTATGTCGAAGCCACCATCGAACGCTATCGCAATCCTTTCCTGCACCATCAGCTGAGCGACATTGCCCAGAACCACGCCGCAAAGATCACGCGCCGGATCGAGGGGTTCCTGACCTGGGCGCAATCGCACGGCGACCAGACCGAAAAGCCGCGCCTGAACGCCACGATCAAGCGGGCGAAGCAAGATGATTGACCAACGCAGGATCGCCGACACCAAAGTCATGGCAAGCGCGATCTCCCTCGGGTGCAGCGGCATCGCAAATCTCTATGTCGAGGTTGCCGAGGAAGATGCGGCCGCACTGCTGAGCTATGCATGGACGCGGGGCATACGGTATTTCGATGCCGCGCCGCATTATGGGCGGGGCCTTGCGGAAACGCGGCTGGGCAGTTTTCTGGCAGGCAAGCCGAGGGGCGAATTCACGCTTTCCACAAAGGTTGGCCGCGTTCTGCGCCCCGGTCCGGCGCTGGACAAGGCCGACGGGTTCATCTCGCCGCTGCCCAATGCGGTTCACTACGATTACTCGGGCGCGGGCATCCGCGAGGGCTTCGAGGGAAGCTGTGCCCGCCTTGGCGTTGAGCGGGTTGATATCGTCTATGTCCATGACATCGGCACGCTGACCCATGGCGCAGACAACGCGCGGCATGTCACCGACCTTCTGGAAACCGGTTTTCCGGAACTTGAGCGGTTGAAATCCGAGGGGCGGATCGGGGCGATCGGGCTGGGCGTGAACGAAACGCAGGTCTGTCTGGATGTCATGGCGCGCCACCATCTTGATGTGATCCTGCTGGCGGGCCGCTGGACACTGCTGGACCGAAACGCCGAAGCCGAACTGGTGCCGCTGTGCCTTGAAAGGGGAACAAGCCTTGTGCTGGGCGGCATCTTCAACTCGGGTATTCTGGCGACGGGCGCTTCGGATGGCGCGCATTACGATTACGGGCCAGCCCCCGAAGACATCCTGGACAAGGTGCGCGGGCTGGAACGTGTCTGCGCCAGCTTCGACGTTCCGCTGGCAACAGCGGCCATGCAATTCGGCCTCACCCGCCCCGGCGTGGCCAGCGTGCTGATCGGCACCGGCAAAGTCTCGTCCCTGACACGCAATCTTGACGCGCTGGAGGCCGGTTTTCCGGCCGCTCTGGCCGATCGCCTGTTCTAATCCTCGGAGAGTCCATCATGGCCAACCGTCAACCCAACATCATTTTCATCATGGCCGACGATCACGCCGCAAAGGCGATCAGCCACTATGGCCACGGCTTGAACAGCACACCTAACATCGACCGCCTGGGCGATGAGGGTATGCGACTGAACCATTGCTATGTGACCAATTCGATCTGCACGCCCAGCCGCGCCGCGATCCTGACGGGCACCTACAATCATGTGAACGGTGTGACGACTCTGGTGACGGGGCTGAACAACCGCGCGCCGCATCTGGGCAAGCACCTGCAACAGGTGGGCTACCGCACCGCCATGGTCGGAAAATGGCACCTTGGCGAAGGGGCCGCCCATGAACCGACCGGGTTCGATTACTGGTCGGTTCTGCCCGGGCAGGGGGATTACTTCGATCCGGTCTTCATCGGACCCGATGGCGAGGGGCGCGAGCCGGGTTATGTCACCGACATCATCACCGACAAGTGCCTGAACTGGTTGGCCGAAGGCGACGCGGACCAGCCATTCTTCCTGATGTGCCATCACAAGGCGCCGCACCGAAATTTCGCGCCCCACCCGAAGAATCGCGGCATGTTCGAGGGCGAAGAGATCACCCTGCCGGACACCTTCGATGACGATTACAAGAACCGCGCCCGGGCCTCGCGGGATGCCAGAATGCGGATCAGGTCGGATTTCGAGTACGAGGATCTGGGCCTTGCCCAACCCGAGGGCGGCGAGGAGGTGGGTGTCATCCACATGGAAGGCAAGCCGGGTCGCAAGGTGCCTGACCCGGACGACGTAAGCGGCCTGGTTCTGGTCGATGTGAATACCGGCGAGCGGTTCACCTTCGACAGCAAGCAGCAGCTCGACCAGTTCAAGTACCAACGATACATCAAGCGCTATCTTCAGACGGTCGCGTCCATCGACGAAAGTGTCGGCCGCCTGCTGGATTGGCTGGACGAGACGGGGCAGGCCGAGAACACGATTGTCATTTATACGTCCGACCAGGGCTTTTTCCTGGGCGAGCATGGCTGGTTCGACAAGCGGTTCATGTACGAGGAATCCCTTCAGATGCCGTTCCTGATCCGATATCCGGCGGCCATCGCCCCGGGCGGGATCTGTGACGATCTGGTGTGCAACGTCGATTTCGCGCCGACGCTTCTGACCTACGCCGGCGCGCCGGTGCCCAGCTATATGCAGGGGCGCGATTTCGGCGCACTTCTGGCAGGCCAGACGCCGCCCGACTGGCGGCAGGTCGTCTATCACCGCTACTGGATGCACAAGGACGAAAGCCACAACGCCTTTGCCCACTACGGCATCCGCAACCAGCGCTACAAGCTGATCTACTGGTACAACGACGCCCTCGGACAGCCGGGTGCGTTCCAGGGCGACGAACCGCCGGAATGGGAAATGTTCGACTGCCAGGAAGACCCGCTTGAACTGTTCAACATCCATGACGATTCGGCCTATGCCGGGGTGCGCGAAGAGATGCTGGCCGAGCTCGACTCGATGATGGATGACATCGGAGACATTCCCGAGCATCGGTAAGGAATCTGGCGGGGTATTCACTTAACATACTGACATTTAGTAATTTCACGTAATGTTTATCCCCGTTAAAAAACTGTCTAAAAAGGAAAAAAAACAGTATTAAAGTTAAATGACTGCGTGTACGTTCAAGAACCAAGGGGTGGTGCCGGGCCGGTTTGGCCGGGCGCCGCGGAGGAAGAACGACTGCGAAACTGCAAATGGAGGGCATCATGAAACATCGGAAAACACGTTCGAAAACCACGCTTCTGGGAACCGCCGCGATCCTGGCCGGCCTGACCGGCCAGGCCATGGCGCAAGAAGGCGAGCTGGTGATGATCAACTGGCTGGGCGGTGCCCAGGGCGAGATGATGAGCAAGCTTCAGGAAGACTTCGAAGCCAAGTACCCGGACGTGACGGTGCGCAATGTCGTGCCCCAGGCCGGGGGCGATGCCCGCGGTGGTATCCGCGCCGTCCTGATGGGCGGAGAGCAGGCCGATCTTCTGATCAACACCTGGCCCGCGTTCCGCGCCGAACTGATCGAGGCGGGCCTGATCCTGCCGCTGGACGACAGCTATGCCAGCACCGACTGGGGCGACAAGCTGGGCGAAAGCTGGCAGGCCCTCAGCACGGTCAACGGCGAGAATTACGGCGTGACCTATACCTTCGGTGATCGCAGCGGCATCTGGTATCGCACCGACACCATGGAGAAGGCGGGCATAACACCGCCCGAGACCTACCAGGAATTCATCGGCGGATTTGCCACGCTCAACGATGCCGGCATCACGCCGATCTCGGTGCCGGCGAAAGTCTGGGCACATGCGGAATGGTTCGAATCCCTGCTGCTGCGGACGGCGGGCGCGGAATACATGACCCGGCTTGCCAATGGCGAAGCCTCCTGGACCGACGACGAGGTCAAGGTGGCCCTGCAGAAGTGGCAGGAAATGCTGGCCGCAAACTGCTGTGACGATGGCAATACCATGCTGGCCCTTGATTGGGACATCTCGGTGGATGCGGCGCTCAAGACCGGCGATGCGGCCTATGTCCTCATGGGCATGTGGCTGAACACCCGGGCCAAGCAGGAATATGGCGACACCCCGGGGGCCGACTTCGACATATTTCAGTTCCCGACCTTCGGCATGGGCCATGACGATGAATCCATGGTGGATGCCAAGGAGTTCAACATCCTTTCCTCGGTCGAGAACCGCGAAGCGGCTGATGCCTTCATCAGCTACATGCTGACGGCGGATGCGGCGGCAATCATGGCCGAATACGGCCTTGCCTCGCCCAGCACCGAGGTGGATCTGTCGATCTACGATCCGGTGATCCAGCGCTCGGTCTCCGAAGTGAATTCGGCCGAAAAGCTGCAATTCGTTCTTGGCGATCTGCTGCCGGGGGATCTTGGCTCGGAATACCGGGTGGCCCTGCAACGCTTCCTGCAGGAGCCCAGCGACGAAACGATCGACACGATCACGGCGCAATTGGCGAACGTCGCCAAAGGTGTCTACTAAGGTGTCGATCGCGCAAACAACCGAGATGGGTGGGCCAAACGGCCCGCCCAAAGGCACCCTGCGGATCAAGGTGCCAAAGCAGCTGAGCGATACGCAGGCTGCGTGGTTCCTGCTGGCCCCGCTGCTGATCTTCTTTGCGATCTCGGTGGTCTATCCGGTCATCGAAACGATCCGTCTGTCGTTCTATGACATTCGCGGCCTTGCGCCGGAAAAATTCGACGGCTGGCGGAACTACGTCAAATTGTTCTCCGACCCGAATTTCCTGACCTCTCTCAAGGTCACCTTCATCTGGGCGATCAGCGCCACGTTCTTTTCCGTGACCATCGGTTGGGGCCTTGCGATGCTGTGTTCGCTGAACCCGGCAAAGACGCTGGTTTTCCGGGTCATGATCTTTGCCGCCTACGGTGTGTCCGAAGCGGTCAGCGGGTTCATGTGGCTTGGCATCTACCGCCCCGATTATGGATTGCTGAACGGTATCCTCGAAGGCATCGGCCTGTCGGGCTGGACACAGCCCTGGCTTGGCAATCCCTCGACGGCCCTGGGCGCCGTGATCGTCGCCTATGTCTGGACGCAGGTCGGACTGCCGCTGATGACCTGTTTCGCCTCGATCCAGTCGATCCCGAAGAACCTCTTCGAAGCGGCCTATATCGACGGCGCGAAATCCGGCTCTGTCATGCGCCACATCATCGCGCCGCTGTCCATGCCGGGCGTTCGGGTCGCGATTTTCATCAACCTGCTCAACAGTCTGAAGGCATTCGATCTGATCTTCATCCTGACGGGCGGCGGACCGGTGCGCAGCACCGAAACGGTCGGCTTCTTCATGTACCGTGAATCGATGCTGAACTTCAAACTGGGCTACGGCGCGGCCAGCACCGTCATCCTGCTGATTGCCGTTCTCATCGTATCGATCCCGCTTATCATGAAACGTACGGGAGACGCGAAATGATTGGCCGTACCCCGCGCTGGATCGTCCCGATTGTCGGGCTGATCGCCCTGATCTGGATCGTGCCGATCATCGGTCTTGTCGTCACCTCGCTGCGCCCGATTTCCGAGGTCATCCTCGGCTGGTGGTCCCTTGAGAAATTCACCCTGACCCTGGATGCCTGGACCGTCGTCTGGGACAAGTATCCCCTGGCCTATGCCTTCTGGATTTCCTGCAAGATCGCGATCATCTCGACCGCCATTCCGATGCTTCTGGCCCCGGCTGCGGCCTATGCGTTCCATTTCCTGAAGTTCCGGTTTCGGCGGCTGATCCTGATCCTGATCATCAACGCCTTCGTGCTGCCCAACCAGGTTGTCATCATCCCGCTGTTCCGCCTCTGGCGCGATCTTGGCATGATCGACAATATCTGGTCGGTCATCATCCCCTTTGCCGGGCTGTCGTTTGCCTGGGCTGTGTTCCTGGTCAAGAACTATCTCGAAGACTTCCCCTACGATCTGATCGAGGCGGCGCAGGTGGACGCCTGCGGCCCGCTGGCCCGGTTCTTCTATATCGTCCTGCCCAATTCGCTGACGCCCATCGCCGCGGTCGGGATCCTGCAATTCATGTGGACGTGGAACGGGCTTCTGCTTCCGGTCGTGTTCCTGCGCGACGAACTGCCACTGCCCGCGCTGCTGGCCCGGATCCAGGGTGTCTATGACCGCAACTGGGATCAGGTCGCCGTTGCCGCGATCATCACCACCATTGTCCCGTTGCTGGTGTTCATCATCTTCCAGCGCTTCTTCACCGCCGGGGCGCAGACAAAATCAGGGAGCAAGGAATGACCTACAACTTCCCCCCCTTGCGGTATCGCCAGGTTCACCTCGACTTTCACACCTCCGAGGATATTCCGAATGTCGGGGCCGATTTCGACGCGGCCGACTTCGTGAAGACACTGCAAGACGCGCATGTCGACAGTATCACGCTGTTTGCGCGCTGCCATCACGGCTGGGCGTATTATCCCGGCACTATCGGCCCCGCACACCCCAACCTGGCACGGCCCGATCTGCTGGGCGAAATGGTTGCCGCCTGTCGTGCGGCCGACATCGAAGCGCCGATCTACATCACGGTCCAGTGGGATGAGCACCTGGCCAGAACGCGGCCCGAATGGCGCGTCATGGGCGGAACGAACCGGCTTCAGGTTCCCAATGCGGCCGATCTGTCGGCGGGCGGGCAGTTGACGGCAACCTGGCATTCGCTGTGCCTTTCCCATGACGGGCTGTTCGAATACGTCCGCGACACGGCCCTTGAGGTTGCCGATCGCTATGACCCGCCCGGCCTGTTTTTCGACATCGTGACGGGGTTCGATTGCGTCTGTCCCAAGTGTCTGGCGAAACTCGACGAGATGGGGCTGGATGCGGAAAACCCGGCCGACAGGGCGATCAAGGATCAGGAACTTGCCGCATCCTTCCGCACCCGGATAAGCGCGGCCGTTCGCGACCGGCATCCGGAGATGCGCACCTTCTACAACGCAGGCCATGTTCCGAAACGGGCAGCCGGCCATTTCGACGCCTATTCACACCTGGAAATCGAAAGCCTGCCGACGGGCGGGTGGGGGTACGACCATTTTCCCACCAGCGCGCGGTTCGCCCGCACCCTTGGCTTCGACACCCTGGGTCAAACCGGGAAATTCCACACCCTGTGGGGCGAATTCGGCGGCTATAAAAGCAGCGATGCACTTGTCTATGAATGCGCGCAGATGGCCGCCCTTGGCACCAAGTGCCTGATCGGCGACCAGCTGCATCCCAGCGGCAGGATGAACGCCGACACCTATGCCAGCATCGCCCCGGCCTATGCGCGCATCGCAGCGCTTGAGCCCTATCTCGAGGGGGCGCAGCAGGTCAGCGATATCGCGATCCTTCCGGTCGAACATGTGGTGCCCGACGCCGGCGCGCGCAGCACGCAGGCCGACGACGGCGCGGCGCAGATGTTGCTGGAGCTGCACATCCCCTTCGACATCATCACTGCCGACGCGGACTTCGCACGCTACAGGCTGATCATCCTTCCCGACGAGATCCCGGTGTCCGGCGAACTTGCCGCGCGGCTCAAGGCCTATACCGATGGCGGCGGCGCGATCATCGCTACCGGAAAGTCCGGTCTGTCTCCGGAGGGGGGCTTTGCCTTCGACATGGGGGTGTCCCACCTGGGCGAGGTGCCTTTCGATCCGTCCTATTTCGTGCCTGTCGATGCCAGCTTCGGGGCGTCCGTGCCCGGGAACGCCACCGTCATGTATGGCACCGCGCTGAAGGTCGCGGTCGATGGCGGCGAAACGCTTGCCGACGTGCGGCGTCCCTATTTCCAGCGGTCGTGGCGGCAGTTCTCATCGCACCAGCATACCCCCGACGATCCGGGCGCCGATCCGCTTTGCCCTGCCGTTGTCGTGACGCCGCGGACGGCCTACGTCTCCTACCCGCTGTTCTCGATGTACAAGCGTATCGGACAGCCGATCTACAAGCACATCATCGCCGGACTGATCGACCGGCTGACTGGGCGCCGAACGCTGCGCGTGACCCTGCCAAGCGGCGGGCGCACCAGCCTGACACACCAGTCCGACCAGGACCGGCTTGTCCTTCATCTGCTGTATGGCGGGCCACAGGTGCGCGGCGTCGCGGTCGACGATCTGCAACACGGTGTGCGCCACATCGAAGTCATCGAGGATGTGCCGCATCTCGGGCCCGTAACGGCAGAAATCACGCTCCGGACCAAGCCAACCCGCGTTTTCGATGCCCTGACCGACAGCGACATTGCCTGGCAGTGGTCGGACGGCACCGTGACGCTGGAAATCGACGGTTTGCACATACACCGCGCCATCGCGATTCAAGGCGTGGGCACAGACTGGAAGGACATCTGATGGCGACGCTTGAGCTTGATAGACTGAACAAACGCTACGGCAACGTCGAGGTTATCGAAAGCCTGGCGCTGACGGTGGAAGAGGGGTCGTTCACCGTCTTCGTCGGCCCTTCGGGTTGCGGAAAATCCACCCTGCTGCGGATGATCGCCGGTCTTGAAGAGATCACGGACGGCGAGCTGCGTATCGACGGCACCCGCGTGAACGATGCCACGCCGGTTGAACGGGGCGTCGCCATGGTGTTCCAGAACTATGCGCTTTATCCCCACATGAGCGTCGAGAAGAACATCGCCTTCGGCCTCAAGATGCTGGGGCTTCCCAAGGACGACATCGCGCGCCGGGTCCGCGAGGCGGCCCAGACACTTCAGATCGAACCGCTTCTCAAACGCCGGCCCTCGCAGCTTTCGGGCGGTCAGCGCCAGCGGGTTGCCATCGGGCGTGCCATCGTACGCGAGCCGAAGCTGTTTCTTTTCGACGAACCGCTGTCAAACCTCGATGCCGAATTGCGCGTCACCATGCGCGTCGAACTGGCGAAACTGCACCGCCAGATCGGCGCGACCATGATCTATGTCACCCATGACCAGACAGAGGCGCTGACCCTGGCCGACAAGATCGTCGTCCTGCGTGCCGGAGCCATCGAACAGGCGGGCACGCCCATGGAACTCTACCTCGATCCGGCAAATGCCTTTGTCGCCGGTTTCATCGGTAGCCCGCAGATGAATTTCATCCCCGTCAAGGCGACGGCGCAGGGCGGCGGATTGCGCTTGAGCGGGGCAGAGATCGACCGGCTTGACGTTGTGCCCCAAGGGGACGGCTGGTCGAAGGACATGACGCTTGACCTCGGGGTTCGCCCCGAACACCTGCAGGTCGGGTCCGGCTTTCCTGTACAGTTCGAGATCACCGTCGAGGTCGTCGAGAACCTTGGCGGCACGCGGTACGTCTATGGCAGCACGGCAAGCGGGCAGCAGGTCATCGCCGAAACCCGTGACGACACGATCCCGCGGCCGGGCGATCGGCTGACGGTCGGGTTCGATCCGGAACGCGCGCGGTTCTTCGACAGGGAAGGGCGCCGGTTGCGCCACGCGACGGCACCATGAAGGCCACGCGCATCGCCAAGGTGGAGCCCATCGCCGCCCACGTCGGACAAAGAAACCTGTGCCTTGTAAAGATCACCTGCGAGGACGGCACATCCGGCTGGGGCGAAGCGGGGCTGACAGGGCGCGACAAGGCCATCGTCGGCATGATCGACCACTTCGCGCCACTGTTGGTCGGGGCCAACCCCGATGCCATCGGCCGGATCTGGCAGATGCTGTATCGAAGCCAGTATTTCGAGGGCGGGCGCGTCATCACGGCTGCGATTTCGGCCATCGACATCGCGCTGCACGACATCAAGGGCAAACGGCTGGGCGTTCCGGTCTTCGAACTGCTGGGCGGGCAACAGCGCACCCATGTTCCCGCGTTCGCCTCGACCGCCCGCGAACCCGATGCCCAGATGATCGAAGAAGCAAGGACACTGGTTTCCATGGGCTGGGATTGCATCCGGCTCAGCCCGTCGCAGCACTATACCGACGAGGTTTTCGATCCGCGCCGTTCGATCGCCGAAACTGCGCGCTGGATGATCCGCGCCCGCGAAGAACTGGGCACGGACGTGGTGCTGGGTGTCGATTACCACCACCGCCTGTCTGTGGCCGAGGCGGCCTCGTTCTGTCAGCGCATGCCCCCGGCAACGCTGGATTTCCTTGAAGAACCCATTCGCGCGCAGACCCCCGCCGCCTATGCGCAACTGCGGGGCATGACGGATGTTCCCTTCGCCATCGGAGAGGAGTTTTCGTCGAAATGGGATGCCTTGCCCTATATCGAGACGGGCCTGACTCAGTTCCTGAGGATCGACGTCTGCGTCGTTGGCGGACTGACCGAGGCGGTCAAGATCGCGGGCTGGGCCGAGGCGCATTACCTCGATCTGATGCCGCACAATCCGCTTGGGCCGTTGTGCACCGCGGCCTCGGTGCATCTGGGCGCTGCCATCGGGAATTTCGCCTGGCTTGAATGCCGCGACACGCCGGTCGAACGCTGCGGCTTTGACGCGCCCGGCTTCTTTCCCGTCGGCCCCACTCTGGAGGGGGCGCGATATGTCGTCCCGCAAGGCCCCGGTCTGGGGGTCGAGGTTGACGAAGACGCATTGCGTGCCTCTCCGGCGCGCGATGTTCAGGCCACACCCCTGCTCAGGCGACACGACGGTTCCGTCACCAACTGGTGAACCTGCCGCCCCGCTTTTCCAAACGTGTCGAACAAGGATACCGACAGATGTCAGATACAGCGACGAACCATGCCTCGGTCAACGAGGAACGGCAGAAGTTCTACCGGCGGGTCATGGTCTATGTCGCGCTGACCGTGGTGACGCTGATCCTGGCGTTTCCCATCATCTGGATGGTGTCGGTATCGCTGAAACCCACGGTCGAAACCTTCTCGCTGCCGCCAAGGCTCATTCCCGAAACCCTTAGTTTCGATGGCTACGTGCGCGTGCTGGAGAACCCGCAGTTCCGGCGCTTCCTGCTGAACTCCTACATCCTGGGGCTTGTGGTGACATTGCTGTCGCTGGTCATCGGAACGCTGGCTGCCTTCGGTTTCTCGCGCTACCGCTTCTTCGGGGACAAGACCGCCAAGCTTTTTGTCATCACCACCCAGATGGTGCCGACGATCACCCTTCTGATCCCGTTCTTCGGCGTCATCGTGTGGCTGCGGCTTTACGATTCCATCTGGGGTCTGATCCTGACCTACCTGACGTTCTCGTTGCCTTATGCGGTCATCATGATGAACGGCTACCTCGACACGATCCCCAAGGATTTCGACGAGGCAGCGACGATCGACGGATGCGGCCCGCTGGGTGTGCTGTTCCGCGTGCTGCTGCCCGTGGCCATGCCCGGGATCATCTCGACAGCCGTCTATACGTTCCTGCTGTCCTGGAACGAATTCCTGTTCGCCCTCGCGCTTACCCGGTCAATCGAGATGCGCACCGTGCCTGTGGGGATTTCGATGATGGTGGGTGAATTCGGCCTGAAGTGGGACGAGATGATGGCGTTTTCCGTGATCGGATCACTGCCGGTTCTGATCCTGTTCATGCTTGTTCAGCGCTTCGTGGTCTCGGGCCTCTCGGCGGGCGGGATCAAGGGATAATCAATGACAACACCACGCCAGGACCGGCGCGGTGACACGACCGGAGGAGGAACGACATGAAGTTTCCAAGTGTTATGAAATCGGTGATGGCGGGCGCCATGCTCTGTGCCGGTTCGGCCAGTGCCCAGACCGAAATCGAATGGTTGCAATGGTTTGCGGCCGAGAATGTCGACGGCTTCTATGAAAGCCTGGTCGAGGAATTCGAGGCGTCGCACCCCGACATCACCGTCAAGCTGGTGACGCAACCCTTTGGCAAGGTCCGTGAAAGCATCGTGACCGACAGCGCCATCGGCCTCGGGTCGGACGTTCTGGGCCTGAACATGCCCTGGACCTCGGAATTCCTTGAAATCGGGCTTCTGGAACCGCTGGACGACTACCTTGCGCGCGACGACAATTCCTTTGCCACCGCCGATCTGGTTCAGGCGCCCATCGGCAAGATTGACGGGCAGGTCTGGATGGTCCCGCTCAACGCCTTCCCCTTCGTGATGCATGTGAACATGGACCTGGTCGAACAGGCCGGCTTCACCGCGCCGCCGACCACCTGGGAGGAATTCAGCGAGCAGGCGACCGCGATTGCCGCCCTGGGCGACGGCATCTCGGGGTTCGGGATTCCACTCAGTTCACAGCCCCCGGCCAATGGCCCGATCCTGACCTTCCTGCCGCTGCTTTATGCGAACGGCGGGCGCATCATGGACGGCACAACGCCGAATTTCGACAACCCCAAAGTGGTCGAGACGCTGCAATACATCGCCGATCTGAACGATGCGGGTGCACTGGCCCCCGGCGCGGCATCGCGCACCGGCGGTGTCGATCTTGAAGAATTCATCGCGGGCCGCACGGGGTTCCTCATTTCTCCCGGCGTGCATGCCCAGGCCATCGAAGGGCGCAACGCGGATCTCAACTATGTGGCGGCGGCGGTTCCGAACAACGGCACCAAAGCCTATCGCGTTCACGGCTGGGAGCTGGGCATCTCGTCTGGCAGCGACAAGAAGGATGAGGCCTGGACCTTCATCAACTTCCTTCTCAGCAAGGACGTGAACGCCCGTGTCGCGGCTGCGTCGAATGCGCTGCCTGGCAACCTGTCGGCCCTCGATATTGTCGGTGAGGGTGCGGGCGATGTCATGCAGTCGCAAATCGCAATCCTCGCCAATGACGAACCCGTGGAAGAACTGCGCCAGGCGCCGAATGCAGTCGGAAGCTGGTCGCTCATGACCGAGGAAATGCAGGCCATGCTGCGCGGCGACCAGACCCCGCAAGAGGCCGCAACCAAGGTGCAGTCCCGCTGGCTTGACCTGATCGACTGAACCACCCGCCGACGGTTCACACCGTCGGCGACCACCACAAGGAGACTGCAATGTCACGCGTCATCAACGGCCTGAAAGAGAACGGAACGCCGTATTTCTTTCTGCTGCCCTGTATCGTCATCCTGGGCGCGCTGCTGTCGGTGCCGCTTTACAAGGTCGTCGAATATTCCCTCTACGACAATGTCATCGTCGAGCGGAACCCAACCTTCGTGGGGTTGCAGAACTATTCCAACCTGTTGACCGACAGCGCATTCTGGAGCGCGTCGGTCAACACCCTGATCTTTACGCTGGGGTCGGTCATCGGCCACATCATCGTGGGCACCGGGCTTGCCCTGCTGGTAAACGCCGAAATCCACCCGCGCGCCCAGACGGTGTTCCGGTCGCTGCTGATCCTGCCGTGGATCTTCACGGCGGTTGTCGTCGCGCTGAACTGGCAGCTTCTGCTGAACCCCTTTGGCGTCATCAACTACGGCCTGACGGAAATCGGCCTTATCGACACGCCCATCGACTGGCTTGGCGACCCCGCCTTTGCGATGTGGGCGCTGCTGCTGATCTCCACATGGCGCGGTTACCCCTTCATCATGGTCAGCTTCCTCAGCGGTTTGCAGTCGATTCCGAAAGAGCTTTACGAGGCGGCGGAAATTGACGGCGCCGGGTTCTTCGCCAAGTTCTGGCATGTCACGGTGCCGCAACTGAAACCCGTGATCTACGGCGTCGCGCTGCTTGACCTGATCTGGACCTTCCAGCTGTTCCCGCTGGTATGGCTGACGACGGGGGGCGGGCCGGGACGGTCGACCGAGGTTCTGTCGACGATGACCTTCCGACAGGGTTTCGTGGATTTCGAATTCTCGCAGGCAGCGACCACGGCGGTTTCGATCCTGATCATCTCGGCCGCATTCACCATTCTTTATCTGCGCAACGAAAAGCAGAAGATCTAAGCCGAGGGAGGCAAGGGCATGTCAAAAATCGAGATCAAGAAACTGGTCAAAAGGTATGGTGAGCATCAGGCGCTCCATGGCATCGACATTTCGATCCCGCAGGGTGAATTCTGCGTGCTGGTCGGCCCGTCCGGTTGCGGCAAGTCGACGACGCTGCGCATGGTCGCCGGGCTTGAGACGATATCGGGCGGCGATGTGGTGATCGGTGACCGTGTCGTCAACGGGTTGAAGGCCAAGGACCGTGGCATCGCGATGGTGTTCCAGAACTATGCGCTCTACCCGGCCAAGACGGTTTACAACAACATGGCATTCTCGCTGCAACTGTCGAAGATGCCAAAGCCCGAGATCGCGAAACGCATCGCGGATGTTGCCGAAATCCTGGAACTTACACCCCTGCTCGATCGCAAGCCAGGCGCCCTGTCAGGTGGTCAGCGCCAGCGCGTTGCCATGGGCCGGGCCATCGTGCGCGACCCCGAGGTGTTCCTCTTCGACGAACCGCTGTCGAACCTCGATGCCAAGCTGCGCGGCCAGATGCGCGCCGAGATCAAGCGCCTGCACCAGCGGCTGAAGAACACCATCATCTACGTCACCCACGACCAGGTCGAAGCGATGACGCTGGCCGACAAGATCGTCATCATGAAGGATGGACGGATCGAGCAGCAGGGCACCCCCGACGAGGTGTTCCACGACCCCGACACCCTGTTCGTCGCCGGTTTCATGGGCAGCCCGCCGATGAACCTGATCGAATGTTTCGCCACCGATAAAGGCATCAAGCTGCCCAGCGTCGAGATCGCCTGTGATATGCCTTCGGCAGTAAGGCCGGGCGACAAACTGGTGTTCGGCATCCGCTCGGACGATATCCGCCCGGCGGAAGACGGGTTCGAGGGCGTTTCGATCAGCGCCAATGTCAATCTGATCGAGCAACTGGGCACGGAAAACCTGGTTCACTTCAGCCTCGGGCCGGATGAAATGATCGGAAAGACGGGTGGACGCACGCGGATCACACCGAACCAAGAGGTTTCCTTCACGCTCCAGATGCAACACGCCTATTTCTTCGATCCTGAAACAGGTCGGCGCCTGCGCTGATCGGTGCCATTCAGCTCTGGCCCGGCAAACTGCCTCTGATCATACCTCTGAATCGGTCGGGCCTCGCCCCCTCTGCCGTCACTGGCGCGTTTTGCCGGTTTCGATCCGGCTGAGAGGGTCGAAGGGCCATCCGGTGGCCGGCAGGCTGCACGCACGGCACGACTTTCGCAGGAACCAGCGGGCCGCCCGTTCGTTTCATTCAAGCGGAGGTAGAAAACATGGCCAATTTCTCGCGCCGGAATTTCCTGCAGACTGCGGCTTCCACTGCCGTCGCCATTCACGTCGTGCCGTTGCACAAGGCCCTGGCCGAACTGCAGACCGAGCGTCAGCATCAGCCGCCAAACTGGATTCGTGGCGGCAGGATCAGGTTTCGCCAGGACGGCATTCCCAAGGTTACGGGAAACAAGGTTTTCGCCATCGACATCCGGGCACGCGACATGCCGGGGTGGCCCGAAGATCAATCCCATGCCCTGATCCTGCGCGCCGACAGGGCGGATCGGCGTTTCGAAGGCTTCAACGACGCGCTGTTGCCTGACGATCTGCGCCCCGATGTCATCGTCACCGACGCCGAGGTGCAGCGTGACGGTGTCACGATGACGCAAGAGGATTTCTATGGCCGGCTGTTCCTGCCCAGGGGTGAGGCGCCGCGGTATCTGGGCCAACCGGTGGCCGTGCTGATCTATCACGACTATGCCCGTTTCCGGCGCGCGAAGGGGCAGTTGCAGTTCAACCCCGATGCCCTGCTTTGGGGGGGTGACGCTGAACTGCCCGAAATGGCGCCCTATGGCGGCGCGCGGTTCGTGCGGATCGGTGGAGAGACACCCGACGCGCCCGACCGCTTTTCGCCCCTGTCCGACACCCTTGTCTTTGCTGATTTCGAAAACGCCTCGCCTTGGCCCGACGCCGACGCCCAAGGCGATGCAGGCGGGCGCGCCATGGCCCATGCAAAGGCCCTGCGCGAAGAATTGCAAAGCCCCCCTGAAAACTGGGCGGTCTACCAGGGGCGATACGCCTCGCAATATGTCGACCCTGCGGCGCTTGAACCTGACAATGGCAATGCCTGGTATGACCCGGAAAATGGCGCTTTGCATGTGGTGGTGGGAACGCAATCGCCCTTCACCAACGCCGATCACATCGAAAAGATGGTCAGCAACAGCCGCTTTGACCTGTCGGAACTGCGCCTGCACCCGGGTTACACGGTGGGATACGGACAGAAGGAACACCATGTCCTGCCTTATTACGTCGCACTGGCCGCGCTTTATGGCGAGGGGCGGCCAGTGCGGCTTGCCCTGGATCGCTATTCGCATTTTCAGGGGGCCATCAAGCGGCATCCGTTCCAGACCGAAATGACATTGGCCGTTGATCGGGAAACGGGGATGTTTCAATCGCTGGCCGCCGATCTGCGGGCCAATGGCGGCGGCGTGAAGAACTTCAGCCCCTCGGTGGGCCAGGTCGCGGCAAGCGCTTTGCAGGGCATCCACTATTTCCCGAAATCCGACATTGCCGTTCAGGTCGATGCCTCACGCGCGCCGACCGCCGGATCGATGCGCGGATACGGGACGCTGCAATCCATGGTGGGCTTCGAACTGCTGGTGGATGAAGTGGCCGAGGATCTTGGCCTTGACCCCATCGAGCTTCGCCGGCGCAACCTGATGCACAGCGGCATGAAGAACACCCAGGGCGCCATTCCGGCAGGCACACTGCGCGCGGGCGAATTGCTGGACGCCGCACAGGCCGACCCGCTTTGGACAGGCAGGGCCGAACGCAAGCGCCAGTTCGAGGTCGACAACCCCGGCTATCTCTACGGCGTAGGGGTTTCCTGCGTGCAGAAGGATTACGGTACGGGGGCCGAAGCGGCGCTGGTCCAGCTTGAAATCACGCCCGACGGCAGGCTGCACATGAAACACGTCGCCTCCGAGATCGGCTGCGGCTCGACCACGTCGCAGATGCTGATGACCGAACGCCACCTAGGCCGCTATGCCGACAGCGTCGATTTCGCGGTAACGGATTGGCCCAGCCTGCCCCTGCAAAGCAACGACGAACCCTATACGATGTCGCAGGAAGAACAGGACGAGGCGGCCAGTGATCCCCACTGGGTGCCGCGCATCACCTCGCCGCGCAGTGCCTCGAACTCGGCCTATTATTTCAGCCACGCCACAAACGAGGCCGCCCGCCTGCTGTTCGATCTCGGGCTCTGGCAGGCCGCGCTCGGCATCTGGCAGGACGGTATCGGCGGCGGTCAGGCGGCCCCCCTTGCCATCCGCCGCGATCAGGCCGAATGGCGCGATGGCCATCTGGTGGCCAGCGGGTTGCAGCCCCTGTCCTTCGCCGAGCTAGCCCGCCGCGCCCATGACCGCGGGCTGATCACCGGTGTCACGGTTCACACCTTCAACCGCTGGGCCTGGGCGACGGGTGAATTCGAGGTGGACGGGGAGAGGGTTTCGGGTGCCATAGATGCCCTGTCGGTGAAATGGGGCGAGGGGGCGAGCACTGCGAAAAAGGCCCGGATGCGCGACGGCGGCTATGCCTTCCAGCCACGGAAAAAGGTGAACTATCCGCCGGTGCAGCGCAACAATGCCTCGGTCGTTTACTACGCGCCCCTTGCAACGATTGTCGAACTGTCGGTCAACCCGGGGTCGGGCGAGGTGCAGATCCTGTCGCACAAGTCCTGGATGGAATGCGGCAACATGATCGTGCCCGAACTTGTCTCGGGGCAATTGCAGGGCGGCATCGCCATGGGCATCGGCCATGCCCTTTACGAAGAACTGCCGCTTTACGAAGACGGTCCGGGCAACGGCACCTGGAATTTCAACCGTTACCGTCTGCCCCGCGCCCGCGATGTGGCCGTCTGGTCGCAACAGGGCGAGGTGATCGAACCGCTGTCCGCGACCGACCCCCCCAAGGGGATCGCCGAGGTGGTGATGATCCCGGTTGTGGCGGCGATCGTCAACGCGGTGCACGATGCAACGGGGGCGCGGTTTCACGAAACCCCCCTGACCCCCGACCGGATAAAGGAGGCGCTGTCATGAGCGACCGGATGATATCCGTCACGATGCGGATCAATGGCGAAAAAACCGGCCCCGTCGATCTTCCCGAAGACCTGATGTTGCTGGAATACCTTCACGAATACCTGAACCTGACCGGCACGCGCTATGGCTGCGGGCAGGGCGTCTGCCGGGCCTGTGCCGTCATTCACGACGGTGCCGCCGGGGCCGAGCCCATTCCCGCCTGCATCACCGGTGTTGCCTGGGCCAACGGGCGCAGCTTTCGCACGGTCGAGGGACATGCCACCCGCGACGACGATGGAAACGTGACGCAGCTCACCTCGGTACAGCAGGCCTTTCTCGATCATTTCTCGTTCCAGTGCAGCTATTGCACCTCGGGGTTCGTGGCGGCCGCTACGGCCCTTGTCGAGCGTCTGGAAGCGGCACCGATCGCGCCCGAAGATGTCGAGGATGTGGTTCTTGACGCGCTGAACGAGAATATCTGCCGCTGCACCGGCTATGTCCGCTATCTCGAAGCGACGCGGGATGTGATCCTCAACACCCCCGGTCTGACCCGGGCCGCCGTGACGGAGGAAAACCCGTCATGAAACGGGTGGCGCTGATCCTCGCCGGGCTTCTGGCCCTTGTCGTCATTCTGGCGGGCGTCGTCTATGTCGCCTTTACCGGGCCGGGCGACATTCCCCCGGCCAGCCGCGATCTGGCGAACCTGTCCAGGGAAGACCGCGCCCAGATGGAAGAGGCCGGTGAATACGTCGCGCGGGCAGGCGATTGCGTGGCCTGCCACAAGTCGCCCGACGGGCTGGCCCTGGCGGGCGGTACGGCGATGGAAACACCAGTAGGATCAATCTTCGGCAGCAACATAACGCCGTCACGCGACCATGGCATCGCCGATTACAGTGCCGACGATCTCTACCGGGCGATGGTTTACGGCATCACGCCGGACGGCGGCCATCTTTACCCGGCGATGCCCTATACCTCTTATCACGCGATCTCTCGCGCCGACAGCGACGCGCTCTGGGTCTGGCTCATGGCGCAGGACCCGATTGAACGGCCCAACCGCCCGGCCGAGTTGATCTTTCCCTTCAACCTGCGTCCGCTGGTGGCCTTCTGGAACCTCATCTTCCGGTCCGATCCCCCCGATCAACCGGTGGCGGGGCTGACCGGTGCGGACACCGGCAATGATCCGGTCGCGCGGGGCCGCTACCTGGTCGAGGTGCTGGGCCATTGCGGCGAATGCCATACGCCCCGCAACCTGGCCTATGCCCGCAAACCCGACGCACACCTTCAGGGCACCGTGATCGAAGATGCGCTGGCCCCCGACATCACGCCGGGTGCCCTCGCGCGGCGGGGATGGAACGCCGCCGACCTTGAGGATTTCCTGGCCGAGGGCCTGTCGCCCCAGGGGGTGATGACCTTCCGCATGTTCCCGGTTCTCAGCCATTCGACGAAATACCTCTCGCCCGAGGATGTCAGCGCCGTCGCGGCCTATCTGACCGAGGGGGCACCGGCACCCGCACCGCCCGCCCCGAACGATGGCGCCCTGACCGACAATGCCCCGGGCCATGCCCTATACCTGGGTCTTTGCGCCGGATGCCACGGGGCCGAGGGGCAGGGGCAACCCTTCGGGTCGGTGCCGCTGCGCGGCAACACCAGCGCGATGTTCGACGACCCGCTCAACCTTGTGCGCATCATCCGCGAAGGCATCCCGGCCCGCCATCTGACCGGCTATCAGCGGATGCAGGAAATGCCCGCCTTCGCAGATCGCCTGAACGACGATGAGCTTGCCGCGCTGGTCAACTACCTGCGCCAACGCTGGGGTGGGCATGACAGGGCCTTGTCCGAAGAAGACGTTGCAGGAGCCTCGGGTTGACCACTAGGCTGAAGCAAACCGATGGCCAGAGAAAGTTGCGCGACGTTGAGATTGTCATGAAAACCAGCATGGCTGGGAAAAGCCGCAGGCCCATAAGCGCAGAGCCTGGCAGGCCCCGGGCACGCCTGGCGCCGCTGGTTGCGCTTGCGCTTCTGGCGGGCTGTGACGGGCGGCAATCGGTGCTGGCCCCGGCCGGGGCCGATGCGCGGGTGCTGGACAGCCTGTTCTGGGTCATGCTGACGGGCGCTGTCATCCTGTGGCTGCTGGTCAACGGCCTTTTCTTCTATGTCATGCGGATCAATCGCGGGGCGATGTCACGCCGTTTTGCCGATGGGCTGATCATCGGCGGCGGCGTGATCTTTCCCACCGTGGTGCTGGGGGCGCTGCTGGCCTGGGGCCTGTCGATCATGCCCGACCAGCGCGCCCCCGGCGAGGGGCTGACCCTGCGGGTGACCGGTGAACAATGGTGGTGGCGGGTGGAATACTGGCCCGAAGGTGCCGATACACCCATCGTCGCCGCCAACGAAATTCGTCTGCCCGCGGGCCAGCGCAGCGAAATCCTGCTGAACGCGGGCCGGGTGATCCATTCGTTCTGGATTCCGGCGCTGGGGGGCAAGATGGACATGTTTCCCGGGCGCGAAACCCGCATGTCGCTGAAGCCCGAACGCGCGGGAAACTGGCGGGGTCAATGCGCCGAGTTCTGCGGCGCTAGCCACGCCCTGATGGCTTTCGAGGTGGTGGCCATGCCCCCCGACGACTTCGACAGCTGGTTGCAGGCGCAGGCCGCCCCCGCGACGCCCCCGGGCGATGCCGCCGCACAGCGCGGCGCGCGGATCTTCGCGCGTGAAGGCTGCGGCGCCTGCCACGCGGTGCGTGGCACCGAGGCGCGCGGGGCCGTGGGGCCGGACCTGACCCATGTGGGCAGCCGCCTCAGCCTGGGGGCGGGCACGCTGGGCACCACGCTTGAGGATTTCGAGACCTGGATCGCCCATACCGGCGCGATCAAGCCCGAGGTGGAAATGCCCGGATATGACCATCTGACAACCGCCGACCTGGCCGATCTTGCGCAGTATCTCAAGGGGTTGGAATGAGCGACACAGACCAGACCGGCCCCAGCGGCCCCTATCCACCGACCGAGGCGATGCTGGCCGAGCCGGTTTCGCCCGAAGAGCAGGAGCGCACGGCCACCGAACTGCGCGCGGCCTGGGAGGCCCCGAGGGGCTGGCGCTATTTCACGGCGGTGAACAATTCGGAAGTCGGCCTGTGGTATGCCCTTACGGCCTTCGGGTTCATGTTGCTGGCGGGGGTCCTTGCGCTGGTGATGCGCTTGCAACTGGCCGTTCCCGACAACGACCTTATCTCGGCCGACCGCTTCAACCAGTTCTTCACGATGCACGGCTCGGCGATGATGTTCCTCTTCGCCGTCCCGATGTTCGAGGCGATTGCCATCCTGATCTTGCCCGCCTTCCTTGGCAGTCGCGACATGCCTTTCCCGCGCCTGTCGGCCTTCGGGTTCTGGTGCTTCGTCATCGGCGGCGTCTTCGTCATGGGATCGCTGCTGTTCAATTCCGCCCCCACTGCCGGGTGGTTCATGTATCCGCCCCTGGCCACACAGGACGAGGGACCGGGCAGCGATATCTGGCTGCTGGGCCTGTCGTTCATCGAGATTGCGTCAATCGCCGCCGCCGTCGAACTGATCGTCGGGGCACTGAAATGCCGCCCGCCCGGGATGCGCGTGAACATCATGCCGCTTTACGCGTGGTATGTGCTGGTGGTGGGCGGGATGATCCTGTTCGCCTTTCCGCCGCTGATCGCCGGCGATTTCCTGTTCGAGCTTGAGCGCAGTTTTGACTGGCCCTTCTTCGACCCCACCCGCGGCGGCGACCCGATGCTGTGGCAACACCTGTTCTGGATCTTCGGCCACCCCGAGGTTTACATCGTCTTCCTGCCCTCCATCGCCATCGCCGCCATGGTGGTGCCCACGGTCGCGCGCCGCCCCATCGTCGGCTATTCCTGGATCGTGCTTTCCGCTGTCGGCACCGGGTTCCTGTCCTTCGGGCTCTGGGTGCATCACATGTTCACCACCGGATTGCCCAACATCAGCCTCGGCTTCTTTTCAGCCGCGTCCGAGGCGGTGGTGATCCCGACCGGCATTCAGCTTTTCGCCTTTGCCGCCACGCTGATCGTGGGGCGGGTGAAGATGAGCCTGCCGATGCTCTGGATCGCGGGGGCGCTGGCGATCTTCACCGCCGGGGGGCTGACCGGTGTGATGCTGGCCATCGCGCCCTTCAACTGGCAGGTCCACGATACCTATTTCATCGTGGCGCACCTGCATTACACGCTGTTCGGCGGCATGGTCTTTCCGGTGATCGCGGGGGTCTATTACTTCTTCCCCTTCATCCGCAAGAAGATGCTGAGCGAACGTCTGGGTCGCTGGGCCTTCTGGCTGATCTTCACCGGCTTCAACGTCACCTTCCTGCCGATGCACCTGACCGGATTGCTGGGCATGCCGCGCCGGATTTTCACCTATCCCGACTCGGCGGGCTGGGGCTGGCTCAACCTGGTTTCGACACTTGGGGCCTTCGTGATCGCCGCCGGGTTTGCCGTTTTCGTCTGGGATCTGCTGCGCCCGAAAGGGAACCAGAAACAGGTGCCGCGCAACCCCTGGGACGCGGGAACGCTGGAGTGGAGCCATGACGTGCCCGAGGAATACTGGGGCGCGCGGTCGATCCCGCATATCACATCGCGCTATCCGCTGTGGGACGATCCCAAGCTGGTCGAGCGGATGGACGCCGGGCGCTACTACTTGCCCGACAGCCCCCATGGCCACCGCGAAACCATGGTGACCAGCGTGATCGACGCCAGCCCCGAACTGGTGCAGCGGGTGACGGGGCCGACCTGGATCACGCTTTGGGCGGCGGCCTTCACCGGTGGCGCCTTCATCTTTCCGACCTTCCACATGTATCCGCCCGCCATCGTTTCGGGGGCCTTTGCCGTGGTCTGCATCCTCTACTGGCTCTGGACCTCGACCGCGCGCCCGCCCGAACACGACATGCGCGAGGCGGGCCTGGGCCTGCGCCTGCCCACCTATGCCTCGGGGCCCAAGGCCGTCGGATGGTGGGCCGTCTGGATCACCATGCTGGGCGATGCCACGGCCTTTGCCAGCGTGGTGTTCGGGTTCTTCTTCTATTGGACGGCCCGCCCCGATTTTCCGCCCGAAGGCGCGCTTCATGCAACGCCCGGGTTGGTGGCGCTGGCCGCTGGTGCCCTTGTCGCGTCCTGGGCGCTGACGCTGGGGGCGCGTCACTGGAACGGCGCCGGGCGGGCCGGGGTGGCGCGCGCGGCGCTGATCGCCGCCCCCCTGCTGGCCGCCGGTGGCTGCGCGGCGCTGATCCTGTCGGTGCAGGCCCTTGAGCCGACACAGCATGTCTATCCGGCGGTGATCTGCGCGCTGACGGTCTGGGTGGTGGCCCACGGCGCGGTCGGGATCATCATGCAGCTTTATTGCCTTGCGGGCAGCCTGACCGGCAAACTGACCCGACGCTACGATGCCGATCTCTGGAACATCACGCTGTTCTGGCATTTTCTCTGCCTGACGGTCCTGGTGGCCGCGGCGGTGATGGGCCTGGCCCCGAGGGTTCTGTGATGCAGGACGAACGCCAACCACGCCCCGACGAGGAACGGCACGAATTCCGCGAAGAGGCCGAAAGCCTGTGGCGCATCACCCTGGCCCCGGTCGCCTGGGTGGCGCATTTCGTGACAAGCTATGGCATCGTCGCGCTGGTCTGCGCCAAGGCGCCCGGCCTGCTGGGCATGACGCGCGGGGGGCTGGGGCTGGCCACGCTTCTGGCGCTGGCGGTGATCGCCTGGCTGGGCTGGCGCGCCTGGCGGCAATGGGATTATCGCACCACGGGCGATTATACCAATGCCCGGGGCGAGGCCGAGGACCGCCACCAGTTCCTGGGCCACGCCGCCGTCCTGCTGGCGCTGATCTCGGCCATCGGTGTGGTCTATGGCGCGCTGCCGGTGCTGCTGCTGGAGACCTGCCGATGAGACCTGCGGCCCTTGTTTCAGGCCTGGCCCTGGCCGGCGCGATCTGGATTGCACCGCTGAACGGATGGTTCGGGGCGGCCTTCCCGGCCCACATGCTGCGCCACATGATGCTGGTCGCGGTCATCCCGCCGCTGCTGGTGCTGGGCGCGCCGCGCCTTGCCGATCGCCTGGCCCTGTCGCCCATGGTGGCGGCGGCGGTCGAATTCGTCGTGGTCTGGGCCTGGCACCTTCCCGGCGCCTATGGGCTCGCCTTTCTGGAAAGTTTCGGCCTTGTCGCCGAACAGGCCAGCTTCCTTGTTGCGGGGCTTGTCGTCTGGGCCGGGTGCCTGCGGGCCGAACAGCCGCTTCTGGGGGCGGGGGGGCTGTTGCTGACCTCGATGCACATGACGCTGCTGGGGGCGCTGATCGTGCTGGCGCCGCGCGATCTCTATTCCGAAATCTGCGGCCTGGCGCCCGATCTGGGCGGCCAGCAACTGGGCGGGCTTCTCATGCTGGGGATCGGAACGCCGATCTATCTGGTGGCGGGGCTGATCCTGACCGGGCGCGCCCTTGGCCGAACGGAGGAACGCATATGAAACGCGTCTTGCAGACCCTGGCGGCGCTGGCGGTGCTGGCTGGCCTTGCGGGCGGCGCGGTGGTGGGCCTTGGGCTTTACAACGTCTCGGCCCGGGTCGGACATCTGCAGGGGGTGTCCTGGGTGTTGCATACCACCTTTCGCAATTCCGTGCGGCTGCGCGCCGCGCGCCCCGCCGAGATGCCTGATCTGTCCGATCCGGCGCTGATCGAGCTGGGCGCCCGCCACTATGACACCGCCTGCCGTTCCTGCCATGCCGCCCCGGGCGAGGCGCAAAGCGCCACCATGGCCGCGATGGTGCCCGCGCCGCCGCCCATCGGCCAGGCCGTGCAGGGCTGGAAGCCGTACCAGTTGCACTGGATCGTCGCCAACGGCATCAAGATGAGCGGCATGCCCCCCTGGCCAGCGCAGCGCGAAGACGATGTCTGGCCGGTCGTCGCCTTCCTTTCATCGGTTCAGCAGGGCATGGAGGGCGCCGACTACGGCACCCTCACCCGGTTGCCCGATGAAGAAGCGCCCCTGGCCTATTGCCTCGGGTGTCATGGTGACGGGGGACTGGCGCAGGTGCCGCCGCTGAACGGGCAGGGGGCGGCCTATCTTGAGATGGCGTTGCAGGCCTATCGTGGTGGCACGCGCGCCAGCGGCATCATGGCCCAGGCTGCCCGTGAGGTGCCGCCCGAAACGATGGGCGATCTGGCCCGCTGGTTCGCGGCACAGCCCGTCGCGCCCATCCCACCACAGGACATGCCGGCCGACCTGGTGGAGCGGGGCCGCGCCCTGGTCCATGCGGACACCGGCGATCCCGATGTGCCGGCCTGCCGTGCCTGCCATGGCCCCGACCGGTCCGAGAGATCGGCGTTCTTCCCCAATCTGGCCGGGCTGCCCGCCCCCTATCTGCGCACTCAGCTTGGGTTGTGGCGTGACGGTAGGCGGGGCGGTGGCCCCCAGGCCGGGTTGATGCGCAAGGCGGCCCGCCACCTTGACGACAGCGATATCGCGGCGCTGGTGGCCTATTATGCCAGCCTGCCCGCCGAGACAGGCCAGTGATATCGCCCCGACCGAAAAATTCCGGGCCCATTTTGCCACGCGACGCGTTGGGCTTCTTTGGAAATCGCCCCGGGGTGGATCATGACTGAAAAACGCGCGCTCAGCGATGTTCTCGACCAACTCGAAGCTGCGGTCAGCGGCGAGGATATATCGGTGCAGAAGGTCATCGAGACTTTGGGCGAGAATTCCTTTGCCTCGCTGATGCTGGTGTTTTCGCTGATCTCGACCTCGCCGGCCAGCGCCATTCCCGGGGTCACGGCGTTGGTGGCGGCCATCGTGTTCCTGCTGGTGGCGCAGATGATCCTGGGGCGTCGGCACCTGTGGTTGCCCGATGTCATCACCCGCCGACGCCTGTCGGCCAAGAAGCTGTGCAAGGGCATCGAATGGCTGCGCAAGCCGCTGCACTTCGTCGAACGGTTCCTGGACGAGCGTCTGACCTTCCTGTTCCACCGGCCGTGGTTCTATCTGCCGCTGCTGCTGATCCTGGGACTGACGCTGTTCATGCCCTTCATGGAGCTGATCCCCACCTCGGGCTCCCTTGCCTCGGCGGTGATCGCGGTCTTTGCCGCGGGGCTGCTGACGCGCGACGGCGGGCTGGTGGTCGCCGCGATGGTCCTGCTTCTGGGGGTTCCGGCGCTGGTCTGGAGGTTCGGCTTCAACTGAAGGCGCGGCGTGCGGGATCATTTCCGCCTATCCCTTGGCCGTCTCCATGATATCCCGCAGCGGCAGGGTGATGCGCGCGCGCAACCCACCTTCGGGCCGGTTCTCCAACCGCACCTCGCCGCCATGGGCCACGATGACGGTGCGGGCAATGGAAAGACCCAGGCCCGCCCCTCCGGTTTCAAGGCTGCGGCTGTTGTCGCCCCTTGTGAAGGGTTGAAACATCTCGTCCAGCCGCTCGGGCGGGATGCCGGGCCCGGAGTCGTCCACCGTCACGATGGCATGGCGCTGGTCCCGGGTCAGGGTGACCACGGGTTCCTTTCCATAGCGCAGGGCATTGTCGACAAGGTTGCCGATGGCCCGGCCGATCCCGACCCGGCGGCCCATCACCTCGATCCCCGGGGCGGCCGCGCATGGCACCCCGCGATCCGCGCGAAGCCGTTCAAGAAGGACGCCCAGATCAAGCGGCACCATCTTCTCGGTATCCTGCCCCTCGCGGGCATAGCTGACAAGGCCGTCGGCCATCACGGTCATTTCGTCCAGCGTGCGCACCATGGCGTCGCGCTGTTCGTCGTCATCGACCATTTCGGCGCGGATCCGCAGGCTGGTCATGGGGGTGCGCAGGTCATGGCCGACGGCGGCGATCATCCGCATGCGCTCGGCGTCGAACCGCGAGATTTCGGCCTGCATGGCGTTGAAGGCCCGGGCCACGTCGCGCATTTCGCGGGCACCCTCTTCGGGGACGCGCGCGGCGCGGTTGCCGCGCCCGGCGGCGCGGGTCGCTTGTGAAAGCTGCCTGAGCGGGGTGGTCAGCCGGCGGGCCAGAACAATCGCAACGCCCAGGACGCAAAGCAGCGACAGGGAAAGGATGGTCAGGAAGGGCCTTCCATCCACATGGCCCGCGCGCGGCGCGGCGCCGCTTGTCACGACGTTGAGCCATTCGCTCTGCCCGTCGCGGGGCGAGAGGGGAATGGTGATGGCGATCACCTGGTCGGTCCGGTACTCGGCCTGCCGCCCGGGGGCGCCGGGTTTCACCGGCCGATCGATGATGGCCACCGAAACATCCGCGCGGCCCAACATGGTGGCAAGTTCGCTGGCGATATAGGTGGCCCGCCCTTCGGTGGGGGCCTCGGTCAGCATGGGCGCGGGTTCAACCCGCACCCGGGCAAACCGGGTCGAGGCATCCCGCGCGATCACCTGGCGCACCTGGGCGTCAACGGCATCCATCGCCGGGATGAGGGCGGCGATCCTTTCGATCTCGCGGTCTTCGCTGGCCTGCTGGTCGAAACGCTGCTGCTGAAACTTGAGAACCGCAAGGGCCATCATGTTCGCGATGACAATGGCGATGGCAAGCAAAAGCACGATACGGGCCGCCAGGGCATCGGGCAGCAGGCGTTTCAGACCGCGCATCATCCGGCGTCCGTCACATCGGCCACCAGACGATATCCCCCGCCCCATTCCGTCACCAGTATCCGCGGGTTCTTCGGGTTGGTTTCGATCTTGCGGCGCAGGCGGCTGATCTGGTTGTCGATGGCGCGGTCATAGGCCTTTGCCTCGCGTCCGGCCGCAAGGTCAAGCAGGGTCGTGCGGCTGAGGACCGCGCGGGGCTGGTCAAGCAGGATGCCAAGCAGCCGGTTCTCGGCCGTGGTCAGGTCGACGGTCCTGCCGTCCGTTCCCGAAAGGGTCATGGCATCGGGATCATGCACCCACCCGGCAAACGCACGCCGTCCGCGCGGCGGCCTGCCCGGTTCGGGCGGGGCGCGCCGCAGGATTGCCCGGGCGCGGGCCAGCAATTCGCGCGGGTTGAACGGCTTTACCAGGTAATCGTCGGCGCCCAGTTCCAGCCCCACGATACGGTCGGTCTCATCCGCCATCGCGGTCAGCAACAGAACCGGCGGGCCGTTGTGCGCCACCAGCCAGCGGCACAGGCTCAACCCGTCTTCGCCCGGCATCATGATGTCGAGAACGACAAGGTGAATCGCGGCCTCGGCCAGCACCTCGCGGGCCTCAGCGGCATGGGCGGCCAACCGCGTGCGAAAGCCGTGCTTGCGCAGATACTGGCCAAGGGGTTCGCGGATGTCGCGGGCGTCATCGACAATCAGGATCTGCGGCGCGATGGGGTCCGTCATGGCAAGTCTCCTTGGGCGCACTGGGCGCTTGGCTTTGCCCCAAAAGCTCTTGTTCGTGCGGAAAAATCAAGCGATCGGCCCGGAATCGAAGACAGGAATTGTCGCAAGATGTATCAGGCCGCGAATGTACGACACACCGCGACAAAGAAGCGGTAGCATATGACGGCCTGCCGTCGCAGTCATCGACCGCGGGGCCGGGTGCGTCTTGTTCGAAAGGGTCGGGGACAGAGTGATGACAGGTGGAATCGGTTCGGACAATACAAGGGGATTCTTCGCATGCGCACTTTTCTGACGCTGATCGTCGCGGTTGCGATCCTTGCCGGGGCCTATGTGGTGACCTATGGTCTGCCCCCCGCCATCGCCGCGATGATCGCCGAACCTGACGCCGCCGAAACGGCGACCGCAGCCGCCCCCGAGGCGCCGGCCCGCGGGCCCCGTGCGGGGGGGCGTCGTGGCCCGGGCGGCGGCGCGCGCGGAACGGTCGTCGTCTCGGCACCGCTGGAAATGCTGCCCCATGAAAGCGTCCTGAACTCCATCGGCACCGCAAGGGCCCTGCGCAGTGTCGATGTGGTGACAAGCGCGGCGGGCGAAGTCGTCGAGGCGAACCTTGCCGCCAACAGGACCGTCGAGGCGGGCGAGGTTCTGGTGCGTCTGGACGCGCGCACCCAGGTGCTGAACCTGGAGATTGCGCAGGCCCGGCTGGACCAGATCCAGGATACCGTGTCGCGTTATGAACGGCTTCGCAGCAACGGCAACTCGACAGTCACCGAGGTGACATTGTCCGAGGCCAGGATGGACCTGAGGCTTGCCGAGGCCGCCGTGGGGCTGGCGCAGGTCGCGTTGGACGACCGCACGATCCGCGCCCCGATCACAGGGCGCATCGGGCTGAGCGATGTCGGGATCGGCGACATGCTTGCCACAAACACGGCGATTGCCAGCATCGACCAGTCCGACGCGCTGATTGTCGAATTCGAACTGCCGGAAAGGGCCATTGGCCTGCTTTCGGGGGCAAGCACGGTTCTGGCAAGCACATCGACCTTCACGGGGCGGGTTTTCGAGGGCGAGATCGTGTCCTTCGACAGCCGCATCGACAGCGTGACGCGCAGCGTGACGGTGAAGGCCCGGATCGAGAACCCAAAGGGCGAGCTGTGGCCGGGCATGACCTTCGCCGTCCGCCTGATGCAGGAGAGCGAACCGCTCCCGTCCCTGCCATCCACGGCGATCACCTGGTCGCGGGCCGGGTCGGCCGTCTGGGTCGAGGAGGATGGGCTGGCCAGGCAGGTGCCGGTCACGATCCTGTTCCGGCAGGACGAACGTGTCTGGCTTGATGCCGAAATCGCGGAAGGCACGATGGTGGTGACGGAAGGCGCGCAAAAGCTGCGCCCCGGCGCCCGGATCATCGCACCGGGCGGCGAAGAGGGCCGGGGCCGCCGCCCCGCCGCAACCGAACGCGGCCCGCGCACCTCGGAAGATGCGCCCGCAGCGCGCGGTGGCGAGGCGGGCAAGGGTGGCCGGCAACCGGGTGAGGGCGGACAACGCGCGGGGGCAGACCCGCGCCCGCAACCCGCCACGGAAGAGCCGACATGAGCGCGCCATCGCACCAGCGCCGGTCGGGCCTTGCCGATCTGTTCGTCGCCCGCCCGATCTTCGGGCTGGTCATCAACCTGCTGATCCTGATCGCGGGGCTTGCCGCCCTGGTGTCGGTCGATGTGCGCGAGATGCCCGATGTCGACCGCCCCGTCCTGTCCGTGCGCACCAGCTATGAGGGCGCGGTGCCGTCGACGGTCGACCGCGAGGTCACACAGGTGCTTGAGGACGCCCTCAGCGCGCTCGAGGGCCTATCCTACATGGAATCCTCCTCTTCGACCGGGTCAAGCCGCATCACCATCGACCTGTCCGAAGGCACCGATGTCGATGTGGCCGCCAACGCCGCGCGCGAGATCGTCTCGGGCACCCTGCGCCGGCTTCCCGACGACCTTGACGACGATCCCACCGTATCGAAAAGCGACAGCAACGCCGATGCCATCATCCGGCTTGCCCTTCTGGGGGATGCCAGTTTCGATGACCTGACCGCGCTGGCCGAGGGGCCGGTCTATGACCGGCTGTCCACCATCGACGGAATTGCCGAGGTTTCGGTGCGCGGCAACCGGTCCAACGAATTTCGCGTGACGCTGGACATGCCCGCACTGCTCAGTCGCGGGCTGACCATCTTCGATGTCTCGAATGCCCTGAAGGCGCTGCGCGACGACACACCGCTGGGCAATCTGGAAACACCCTCGCAAACCGTCGCTTTGCGTGTCGGCAATGCGAATGCCACGGTCGAAACCGTGGGGCAGGTGCCGATAAACGCCAATACGCGCGTGTCCGATGTGGCCTTCGTGCGCCTGATCCCCGAAGAGAGCAACGTTCTGACCCGCGTCAACGGGCAGGTGGCCGTCGGCCTTGACATCACCCGGCAATCGGTCGGCAACACCCTGTCCATTTCGCGTCAGGTGGCTGTTGCGGTGGACGAGTTGCGCGCCGCGCTGCCCGAGGGCGTGGAACTGATCGTCGCCTCGGACGATGGCACCTTCATCGAAGGGTCGATCGACGAGGTGGTGAAATCCATCGGCCTTGCCACGGTCATCGTCGTGGCGGTGATCTTTGCCTTCCTGCGTTCGGCCCGGGCAACGATCATCCCGGCGGTCACGATCCCCGTTGCCCTGGTGGGCACCGTCGCCGCGATCTGGCTGGCCGGTTTTTCCGTCAACACCATCAGCCTGCTGGCCCTGGTGCTGGCGACGGGAATGGTGGTCGATGACGCCATCGTGGTGATCGAGAACATCGTGCGCAAGCGCAAGCAGGGGATGGGGGCCTTTGCCGCCGCTGCCGCCGGAACGAACGAGGTGTTCTTCGCCGTCATCTCGACCACGGCGACCTTGGCGGCGGTCTTCATCCCGATTTCGTTCCTGCCGGGGCAGGCGGGTGGCGTGTTCTCGGAGTTCGGCTTCGTGCTGGCCTTTGCCGTCACCCTGTCGTCGATCACCGCGCTGACGCTTGCGCCGGTGATGGCGGCATTTCTCGACCCCGGCAAGCCGGATGCGCGGGCAGCGGCCAAGGCCGGGTTGGGGTGGGCGTCGCGGGCCTTTGACCGCGTGATGGATCATGCGATCCGCGCGCCCCTGATCGTGCTTGCCGTTGCAGGCGGCTTTGCCATCATCGCGGCGGGGGCGGTCGGCAGCCTGTCCTCCAGCATCACGCCGGACGAGGACCGGGGGTTCTTCCTTGTCCAGGCGCGCGGCGCCCCCGATACCACGGTCGAATACCTGGATACCCAGGTCACCCAGATCGAATCGATCCTGGCCCCCTACCGCGAAAGCGGCGAAATCGCCGCGGTGCAAAGCATCATCGGCATCGGCGGCGGCACCAGTGCCTTCATCATCGTGCGCCTGCCCGACTGGGGCGCGCGTGACCGCACGCAATCGGAGATCATCGCAAGCATCAGCGGTGAACTTGCCATGGTGCCCGGTGTCCAGGTCAGCGCCCGTTCGACCAACAGCCTGAACATCCGGGGCGCGGGGCGGGGGTTGCAGTTTGCCGTGACGGGCCGCGATGTCGATGCCATGACCAATGCCGCCGACGACCTGGTGGCGGCCATGGCGCAGGACGGCGCGTTCGTGAACCCGCAGCTTTCGGGCGACAGCGTGCAGGCCCAGTTCGAGGTGCGCGTCGATCCCGACATGGCCAGCGTTCTTGGCCTGACCGAATCCGAGATCACGCGGACGGTCAGCGCGATGGTTCAGGGAAACGTCGCCGTCAGCGTCTTCGAGAACGATACCGAAACCGACGTGAACGTCGTGCCGGGCGGCCCGCCGATCAACGATCCTTCGGACCTTGAATCGATCTTCCTGCGACAGCCCGGCGGGGCCTATGTGCCGCTGTCCTCGGCGGCAACGCTGGAACCCGTCGTCAGCCGGTCGTCGATCAGCCGGCAAGGCGGATCGCTTGCCGTGTCGGTCCAAAGCAACCTGGGCGAGGGGGTTGATCTGGGCACCGCCATGACGCGCCTTTCGGAGCTTGCCGATGAAACGCTGCCCGACGGCATGGGCATCCTGTTCACCGGCGAGGCAGCGACGCTGAGCGACAGTCAGGCGGGCATGTACCTGGTGTTCGGCGTTGCGTTTCTGGTGGTCTTCCTGGTTCTTGCGGCACAGTTCGAAAGCATCGCCAGTGCCGTCGTCATCATGCTGACCGTGCCCTTTGGCCTTGCCGCCGCGCTGATGGCGATTTCACTGACCGGCGGGTCGCTGAACTATTACAGCCAGATCGGGTTGGTGATGCTGATCGGAGTCATGGCGAAGAACGGCATCCTGATCGTCGAATTCGCCAACCAGTTGCGCGAGGCGGGGCAGGATATCGACAGCGCGATCCGCGACGCCTTGCGTCTGCGGATCCGGCCGGTGATGATGACGATGGTATCAACCGTTTTCGGCGGTCTTCCCCTGATCCTGACCTCGGGCGCGGGGGCCGAGGCGCGCATCGCGGTGGGGTGGGTGATCGTCGGCGGTCTTGGCTTTGCCACGGTGTTCACCCTGTTCCTGACGCCGGTGTTCTACCGCTGGATCGCGGTATGGGGGGCTGCGCCCGGAATGGCATCGGCACGGCTGCGGCGCGAAACGGGCGCGGCGCGGCACCCGGTTGGCGATGCCGCGGGCACCTGACGGAGGGCCATCTTTTGGGCGCTCAGCCCTTCCACGAACGCAGAGCCGCGATCTGGCGGGCCGAGCGGCGCAGTGCGGTCAGAACGGTTCCGGCAATGGCGATCCACAGCGCAAGGGCAAGAATGGCGCCCTGGGTCAGGCCCAGCACCGGTTCGAACATGGCCAGCAGGGCGGCCAGGGTAAACAGCGCCATGCGTTGCGGTTTGCCCAAGGGGCCGGCGAAGTCCGGCGCCAGCCCGGCGGCATGGCCAAGTTCGCGGATATAGGCCGTCAGCACCGCGAAGGTGGCAGCGGCCCAGCCCAGAATCGGCAACCCCGCGCCAAGACCCGCGCCCACAAGGATCAGGATGTCGGAAAGGCGGTCTGGCGCCTCGTTCCAGAAGTAACCGTCGGCCGCGCCCTTGCCGCCTTCGACCGCGACCATGCCATCCAGCAGGTTGCACAACAGGCGAAGCTGAATGCCGATCATCGCGGCAACAAGAAGGGCGGGCCGGGCGGCGCCATCGCACCAGGCACTGGCCGCCAGGGCAAGACCGGCCAGCGCGGCAAAGAGGATGCCCAGCATGGAAATATGGTTGGGCGTCAGGGGCGTGCGGGCCAGCCATGATGCGGCGGCCCTGGCCCAACCGGTCTGACGGCTGGCCAGAGGGCGGCGGGCGGCGGGCTGTTCTTCGGTCATCGGGTCCCTTTCTGTGCCATGCGCCAGAGCGTGAAGCTGTAAAGCGCGCCATAGGTCGTCGAGGTAAGAAGCGGCACCGCAATCGTCGCCGCGATTTCCGGCGTGCCAAGTGCGGCGTGTATGGCGACAAGCAGGCAAAGCGAAACCGCGAAACAGGCCAGCGGCGGCGCCCAGAGCGCGGTTAGCCCGCGAGATCCCGCTGAAATCGCCTCGATCGCGGATTTCAGCGCCAGGGTGATCGCCGCCGACATGGCCCCCTGCGCGGCGCCCGAGATCAGCCTTTGGTCAAGGGCATGGCCGTGGTTGGCGATCATCGCCCAGCCGCCCATCAACAGGAACGCAACGCCCGCGTGGGTGGCCGGATGCCGGGCCGCTTTGCGGAAACCGGCGTTCATGTCATCGACCATCCGTAGCGGACGAGGTGAAAGAAGATCGGCGCCGAAAACACGACCGAGTCGAGCCTGTCGATGAAACCGCCATGCCCCGAGATCGTCTGCCCCCAGTCCTTCACTCCCCGATCACGCTTGATGGCCGACATGACCAACCCGCCGAAAAACCCCATGAGGGCGATCACGAAGGCCAGCAGCGTTGCACCAAGCGGGCCGAAGGGCGTGATCCACCAAAGGCAGCCCCCCAGCGTCGTGGCGCTGGCAACCCCGCCGACGAAACCCTCGACGGTCTTGGATGGCGACAGGCGCGGCGCGATCTTGCGCCGCCCCAACAGCTTGCCCCAGACGTATTGCAGGACATCGCTCATCTGGACGACCACGACAAGGAAGACGATCAGCAGCACATTCCGCCCCTCGAAGCCCGGAATTTCGAGGTTGAGAAGGGCGGGAACATGGCTGGCGCAGAAGACACAGATCATCACCGCCCATTGGGTTTCGGCCACGCGTACCAAGTAGGATTGCGTATCGCCGCGCAGGGCAACGACAATCGGGGCAAGCAGGAAGACATAGACGGGAATGAAGATCGAATAGAGCCCGTACCAGCCGATGCCGATCAGGACATATTGGACCGGCAGGACGACAAAGAAGGTGGCGGCCAGCGCCCAGTGGTCGGCCTGCCGAAAATTGGTCAGCGTCGTGAATTCGCGCAGCGCCGCGAAGGAGCACAGCGCGAAAAGAACGATCACCCCCGTCCGCCCCGCCAGAAAGGCCAGCGACAGCAGCAGAACCATCCCCCACCAGGCGCGGACCCGTTCGTTCAGGTTGGCGATGGCATCGTCCGTCCCGCCCGGTGCCACGAAGCGGCGCAGCGCCCAGCCGATGAGAGATGCGAAGACAAGGATCACGGCGATCCCGCCGATGACCTTCAGAAGGTCGGTCTGGACATCGGTCATGCGGGCTCCTCGGTGACACGCAGGTTCAGCATGGCGGCCCGGGCGCGGGCCAGGAAGGCATCCTTTTCCTCACCGTGCTTCAGATGCAGCGGCGCTCCGAAGGTCACGGTGCAGATGATGGGAACCGGCACGAATTCTCCCTTGGGCAGGACGCGGTTCAGGTTCTCGATCCAGACCGGCACCAGTTCGACCTCGGGGTGCGCCTGGGCCAGGCGGAAGAGGCCGGACTTGAAGGGCATCAGGGGTTCGGGGGTGGTGTTGCGGGTGCCCTCGGGGAACAGGATCAGGGAATCGCCGCTTTCCAGCGCCTGGGACATGATGCCGATGGCATCGGGGCCTTTCGCGTCGGGCGGCACCTTTGGCCGTTCGATCAGGACCGCGTCGAAGACATCGCGCCCGATGAATCGGCGCATGCCCGAGGCATTCCAGTAATCGGCCGCCGCGACGGGACGGGTCCGTCGGCGCAGATGGGTGGGCAGTGTCGTCCAAATCAGCACGAAATCGCCGTGGCTGACATGGTTGGCGAAATAGATGCGCTGCCGCGACGAGGGTTCGATCCCCATCCAGATGCCCCGAACCGCCGTTATCAGCCTGGCCAGGACGACGATCATCCAGCCGACGGCCTGCCCGATCATCCCGCGCATGAGTTCCCCTTCACCACTGTCTGTTCAAGTCGTACCGAGCCAAGGCGCAACACTCAACCGCTGCCCCGGGGGGGGGCGCCGCGCCTTGTCGGTTTTCCGCCCGTTCGTGCGGCAGCCGATGTTTCGGCGCCTGTTTTTTTCGCGCAGGGCGCCTGCTCCGAGGATTGTAGAGCAAAATGTTGACAAAATGATTGACAATTATGGGCGCACCTCGTTTCCTTGAGAAGAAGAGCTTGAACAATGATGATCGGGAGGAGTTACGAATGAGATTCACGTCAAAAGCCACCATCGGCGCCGCAGTGGTGTCGTGCATGCTGGCCAGTTCGGTCAGTGCCGAAACCCTGCGCTGGGGCAGTCCGCGCGACATCTATTCGCTGGATCCCTATTCCTATGGCAGCACGTCGAACCTGGCGTTCCTGAACCATATCTATGACGGCTTGGTGCGCTATACGCCCGATTTCGATATCGTTCCGGCCCTTGCCACCGATTGGGAACTGATCGACGATGGCAAGGCCTGGCGCTTCAACCTGCGCAAGGGCGTGACATTCCACAACGGCGCCGAATTCACCGCCGATGACGTTGTCGCGTCGATGAAACGGGTCAGCGACCCCAAGTCGCCCCTGCGCGGCAACATCCCGCTTTATGCCGATGTGACCAAGGTTGACGACTACACGGTGGACATCGCCGTGACCTCGCCCAGTGCGCTGTTCCTGAACGACATGACCAACATCTTCATGTTCGATGCCGACTGGCTGAAGGACAACGGTGCCGAAGAGCCCACCGACGTTGGTGCCAAGGTCGAGGGCTTTGCCACCCACAACACCAACGGCACCGGTGCCTTCGAACTGGTCAGCCGGGTTCCCGACAGCAAGACGGTGCTCAAGGTCAACGACAACTGGTGGGACGAGAAGAAGCACAACCTGGACATGATCGAATTCATGCCGATCTCGTCGCCCTCGACCCGGGTGGCGGCGCTTTTGTCGGGCGAGATCGACCTGACCGACGGCGCGCCGTTGCAGGACGTGGCCCGCCTTGAGGCGCAGCCGAACATCACGGTTGTGCAACGGGCCGAACTGCGCACGGTGCTGATCGGGATGAACCGTCGTGACACCCTGAAGGACGGGCGCGACAACTTCTTCAACGATCTGCGGGTTCGACAGGCCATCGACATGTCGATCGACCGCGAGCTGATCCAGAAGCGGGTCATGCGCGACATGTCGCGCGCCGCAGGTACGCTGATCGCGCCGGAAATTCCCGGCTATACCGAGGAACTGGACAAGCTGACCGAGGTGAACGTCGAGAAGGCCAAGGCGCTGCTTGAAGAAGCGGGGGCAACGGGGGCCGAATTCACCCTGCTGTGCATGACCGACGAAAGCGTGAACGAGGAAGACGTCTGTTCGGCGCTGATTTCGATGTTCACCCGGATCGGCCTGAAGCCCACGCTGGACATCGGGCCGCGGGCCATCCAGGCGCCCAAGCGCAACAATGGCGAAGCCGACATGTTCCTGATGGGCTGGGCCAACGAACCGACGCTGGATGCCTACTCGATCCTCAGCCAGGTGCTTTCGACCCGCGAAGGGGCGGCCGGCGTGTCGAACCGTGGGGGGTGGTCCTATCCCGAACTTGACGAGATGGTGAAGAAGGCCGCGCTGGAGCTGGACCGCGAAAAGCGCCTGGCGATCGAAACCGGGGCGATGCAATTTGCCAAGGATGAACTGATCATGCTGCCGCTGCACCAGCAGCCCATGGCCTGGGCGATGACCGACAAGGTCGAGGATGTCGCCATCGGTGCCGACAACAAGCCGCGCCACTGGCTGACCCGGCTGGCCGACTGACCCCGACGACATGCCCCGGCCCGCAACGGGCCGGGGCCCCTATCCCTGAAAGGCGGACGTATGCTTGTCTTCATCCTCAAGCGATTGTTCAACGCAGCCATGGTGATGCTGGCGGTCGCGTTCCTGGCGTTCCTGATCTTCCGTGCCGCGGGCGACCCGGTCGAGATCATGGCAAACGACCAGATGTCGATCGAGGACAAGGAGGCCCTGCGCGACAGTCTTGGCCTGAACGACAGCTTCGTCACCCAGTATCTCCGGTTCGTCGGCAACGCGGCTCGGGGCGATTTCGGCATTTCCTATCGCAACGGGCAGAAGGTGCTGGGCCTGATCGCCGACAGGTTCCCCGCGACGATGGAACTGGTTCTGGTGGCGACGATCCTTTCCCTGGTGATCGGAATTCCACTTGGGGTTCTTACCGCCATTCACCGGGGGCGATGGCACGCCGAGGCCCTTCAGTTCGTGTCGATCATCGGTGTTTCGCTTCCGTCCTTCGTTGTCGGCATCCTTCTCATTCTCGTGTTTTCCGTGATCCTGGGCATTGCCCCCGCCTTCGGGCGCGGCGAGGTGGTGGATCTTGGATGGTGGTCGACAGGGCTGCTCACGCCATCGGGGCGCGCGGCGCTGGTGCTGCCGGCGATCTCGCTGTCGCTGTACCAGATCACGCTGATCATGCGCCTGGTGCGGGCCGAGATGATGGAGGTCATGCGATCCGACTTCGTGAAGTTCGCCCGCGCCCGGGGTGTGCCGCGCTGGCGCATCCAGTTCCGCCATGCGCTGAAGAACTGCCTGATGCCGGTCATCACTATGACGGCGATGAACGTCGGCGCCCTGATCGCCTTCGCGCTGATCACAGAAACGGTGTTTCAGTGGCCGGGCATGGGGATGCTGTTCATCCAGGCGGTGACATTTCTCGATATTCCGGTGATGGCCGCCTACCTGTGCATCATCTCGTTCATCTTCGTGACGCTGAATACCGTGGTCGATATCGCCTATGCGGTGATCGATCCGCGCCTGCGCCATGCCACACGCTGAGGACGCCGCCATGCCAAGCCCCGTTTCCCGCGATACCGTCGCCAGTGCCAAACCGGCGCAGCCCATCGCCCGCCCGTCGCGGTTCGCGCGGCTGCGCCAAAGCGACCTGTGGTATTCCTTTACCCACAACAAACCGGCGATGATCGCGGCGGCTGTATTGCTCCTGGTGGTGCTGGCCGCATTCTCGGCGCCCTGGATCGCCCCCCAGGACACCTATGACCCTGCCCAGCTTTCGCTGTGGAATTCGGAACTGCCGCCGATCTGGATGGACGAGGGGCAGATGCCCTTCCTGCTGGGCACCGACACCCAGGGGCGCGACATGCTCTCGGCGATCCTTTATGGCTCGCGGATCTCGATCCTGATCGGCATCGCGTCGGTGATCCTGTCGCTGACCGTGGGCCTGACGGCCGGGCTGGTGGCCGGATACTTCGGCGGCATCACCGACAATGTCCTGATGCGCTTTGGCGACATCCTGCTGTCGATCCCCACGATCCTGATCGCCATCCTGGTCAGCGCGCTGGCGATGCAGGCCTTGCCGCCCGACCTGCGCGAGGTGGGCGCCGCGGCGGTTCTGGTTCTGGCCATCGCGCTGTCGGGCTGGGTTCAGTATGCGCGCCTGGTGCGGGCCCAGACAACCGTCGAGCGGGGCAAGGAATACGTGCAGGCGGCGCAGCTTCTGAAGGTGCCCGCGCGGCGCATCATGGTCAGCCACATCCTGCCCAATACCCTGACGCCGATCATGGTGGCGGCGACGCTGAACTTCGGCCTGGCCATCCTGACCGAGGCGACACTGTCGTTCCTGGGCATCGGCATGCCGCCAAGCCAGCCCAGCCTTGGCACCCTGATCCGCCTGGGCAACCAGTTCCTGTTTTCCGGCATCTGGTGGGTCGTTCTGTTCCCGGTGCTGCAACTTTGCCTGATCGTGGTGTCGGTCAACGTGCTGGGCGACTGGCTGCGCGACGCCCTGAACCCGAAACTGAGGTAATCGAAATGTCCGATCTTCTGATCCGCAATCTGCGGCCCATGGCGAACGATGCCTGTGACATGCTGATCGAAAACGGGCGGATCGCCCGCATTGCCCCCGGCATCGACGCACCGGGCGTGGCCATCGAGGACGGCGCCGGCGCCATCGCCATACCGGGGCTGGCCGAAACCCATACCCACCTGGACAAGACCATGTGGGACATGCCCTGGTATGACGGGCGCAAGGGCGGAACCCTGCAGGATCTGGTGGACAACGAACGCCATTCGCGCATTCCGCTGGGCATCGACGTGCACCGCCAGGCAATGCGCCACGCGATCCGCCTGATCCGCACCGGCACCACCCATATCCGCAGCCATGTGGACGTGGACACCGACCATCGCCTTTCGCTGCTTGAGGGCAAGATGCGGGCGCGTGACGCGCTGGCCGGTGCCGTCGACATGCAGATCGTGGCCTTTCCGCAATCCGGCCTGATGGTGCGCCCCGGCACGGCCGAGCTATTGGACGAGGCTCTGTCTGCCGGGGCCGACGTGGTGGGCGGGCTTGATCCGTCGTCGTTTGACCGCGACCCGAAGGCATCGCTGGACACGACATTCGCGCTGGCGGTGAAGCACGGCAAACCCATCGACATTCACCTGCACGAACCGGGCGAGCTGGGCGCCTTCACCATGGAGATGATCATGGACCGCACCGAAACCGAAGGATTGCAGGGGCGCGTCGGCATCTCCCATGCCTTTTGCCTGGGAATGCCCGATCAGGCGCGGGTTGCGGGCCTGATCGACCGCCTGGCGCGGCTCGACATGCGGATCTTCACCACCGGCGCGCCCTCGGCGACCTGCCCGTCGCTTCTGGCGTTGCGGGCGGCGGGGGTGAAGGTGGGCATCGGCTGTGACGGCATCCGCGATACCTGGGGCCCCTGGGGGCAGCCCGACATGCTGGACCGAGCCCGCATCGTGGGCATGAAGAACAAGCTGCGCCGTGACGAGGAACTGGTCGCGCTGCTGGATACCGCCACCACCGGCGGGGCGGCCGCCATCGGAATCGCCGACCACACCCTTGAGGTTGGCGCGCCTGCCGATCTGACGCTGGTTGCGGGTGAAACCCTGGCCCATGCGGTCGTCGAAACCGCGCCCCGGCCCCTTGTCGTCAAGGCGGGCCGTGTCGTGGCCCGGAGCGGCGAATTCTGCGTTGAAGGAGTATCCATGCCATGACCGACCTTTCGCAACTGACGCTGGGCGAAAGGCCCGGGGGCCGCACCGCGCTGCGCGCCGATTGGGTGCTGGGCCACGGCGACAACGGGCACCAACTGATCCGGGACGCAGAGGTGGTGATCGAGGGCGGCAAGGTTCTGTTCATCGGTCAGCGGTTCGGAGGCGAGGTGGCGCGCCGGATCGACATGGGCAGATCGCTGATCTCTCCGGGGCTGATCGACCTTGACGCCCTGTCGGACCTGGACACCACCATTCTGGGCATCGACAATCACCCCGGTTGGGCCAAGGGGCGGGTCTGGCCGCGCTCCTACGTCGAAAGCGGCCCCTACGAAATGTATTCGCCGGAAGAACTGGCCTTTCAGAAACGCTATGCCTTCGCGCAGCTTCTGCTGAACGGTATCACCACGGCGGCGCCCATCGCTTCGCTGTTCTACCGCGAATGGGGCGAAACGGTGGGCGAATTCAACGCCGCCGCCGATGCCGCGGGCGATCTGGGGCTTCGGGTGTTCCTGTCTCCGGCCTATCGCGCGGGGGGCATGGTTCTTGAGGCGCCCGACCGCATGGAACCCGTCTTTGATGAAGAACGCGGTCTGGCCGGGCTTGCCGATGCCGTCGCCTTCATAGGCGCGCAGTCGGGCCGCCATGATGGCCTGGTGAACGGGATGCTGGCCCCCGACCGGGTGGAAACCTGCACCGAAACCCTGCTGCGCCGCACCGACGATGCCGCGCGTGACCTGGGGGTCAGGTTCCGCCTGCACATGGCGCAGGGCACGATGGAACGCGACGTGGTGCAGCGCCTGCATGGCCACACCGCCCCCGGCTGGCTGGCCAGCCTGGGCCTGCTGAGCGACCGGCTGATCGCCCCCCATGCCACGGTGGCCACCGACGCGGATCTGGAGCTTTACGCAAGGCATGGTGTCAGCGTCGTTCACTGCCCGCTGGTGTCATGCCGGGGCGGCGGATCGGCGTTGCGGTCTTTCGCGGGGTTGAAGGCGCGGGGCATCAACATTGCCATGGGCACCGATACCACGCCGCCCGACATGCTGCTGAACCTGCTGGTGGGCCTGATCGCCGCGCGTATCGTGGAAGGCGGCCCGCAGGGCGCCAGTTCCGCCGACCTGTGGAACGCCGCGACACTGGGGGGCGCCGATGCGCTGGGGCGGCCCGATCTGGGGCGCCTGCATGTGGGCGGCCCGGCGGACATCTCGGTGTTCGGCCTTGACGATCCGGTCATGACCCCCGCGATCGATCCGATCACGACCCTTGTGGCCGGCGGTTCGGGCAAGGTGACGCGCGCCGTCTTCGTGAACGGCCGCCTTTCGATGGCGAACGGTCAGGTTGCCGGCCTTGACCTGGAAAAGGCCCAGTCGCGTGCGCAGGCGCAATACGACGGCGTGGTGGCCAAATACCCCGAACGCAGCTGGGGCCATCCGCCCCTGGCCGAAATCTTCCCGCCCAGCTTTCCCATGGCGAAGGACACATGATGAGCGATACCCCCGTTCTTGACGTTCGCGCGCTCAGCGTGGAGTTTCCGGGCCGCCACGGCACGCTGACGGCCCTTGACGGTATCTCGCTGTCAATCCAGCCCGGTGAGATTCTGGGCGTCGTCGGTGAATCCGGCGCCGGCAAAAGCATGACCGGCCTGGCGGTTCAGGGCTTGCTGGAACCCCCCGGTCACATCGCGGGCGGCGAGGTTCACCTGGCGGGCCGGCGGATCGACCGGCTTTCGGATCGTGATATGGAAAAGGTGCGCGGGGCCGAGATCGGGGCGATCTTCCAGGACCCTCTCACCTCGCTGAATCCCTTGTTTTCGGTCGGCCAGCAGTTGATTGAAACCATCCGGCAGCATCTGGACCTTGGACGTCGCGAGGCGCGCCAAAGGGCCGTCGAACTTTTGGCCGAAGTCGGCATTCCCGCGCCCGATGAACGGGTCGATCATTATCCGCACCAGTTTTCCGGCGGCATGCGCCAGCGTGTCGTCATTGCCCTGGCCCTTGCGGCGCGCCCGAAGCTTATCATCGCCGACGAACCGACGACCGCGCTGGATGTTTCGATCCAGGCCCAGATCACCGCACTTTTGCGCCGGTTGTGTGACGATCACGGTACGGCGGTGATGCTGGTGACGCACGATATGGGCGTGATCGCCGAAACCGCCGACCGGGTGGCGGTGATGTATGCCGGGCGTCTGGTGGAAATCGGCCCGGTGGTCGAGGTGATCGGCAATCCGCAGCACCCCTATACCGCCGGGCTCATGGGATCGATCCCCGAGCTGGGCGCGCGTAAGCCGATGCTGACCCAGATCGACGGATCGATGCCGCGTCTGGATTCGATCCCGCGGGGCTGTGCGTTCAATCCGCGCTGCCCGCATGTCATGGAAAAGTGCCGCACCGATCGCCCCGAACTGGTGGTCAGCGGCAGTGGCGCCAGCGCCTGCTGGCTGAACGACAAGGAGGATGTGGCATGACTGCTGCCCTTTCCGTTACCGACCTGACCCGCGAATTCGACGTTTCGGCGCCCTGGCTGAACCGGGTGGTGGAACGCAAGCCGCGCGCCTTTCTGCGGGCGGTCGACGACATCAGTTTCGACGTGCCCTTCGGGTCGTGCCTCAGCCTTGTCGGTGAATCGGGCTGCGGCAAATCCACTGTCGCGCGGCTGGTGACGGGCCTTTACAGCCCGACGCGGGGCAGCCTGCGGTTTTCGACCGACCCGGCGGGCAAGCCTCTGGCGGCGCAGATGATCTTCCAGGACCCCTATGCAAGCCTCAATCCGCGCTGGCGCGTGTTCGACATCATCGCCGAACCGCTTCGGGAATTGAAGTTGCGCGACGGTGACGCGGCAATTTCCGACCGGGTGTCCGACCTGCTGAGCACTGTCGGCCTGTCACCCAAGGATGCGCGCAAGTTCCCCCATGAATTCTCGGGCGGTCAACGCCAGCGCATTTCGATCGCCCGTGCCTTGGCGGGCGAGCCGCGGTTCCTGGTCTGCGACGAACCCACATCGGCGCTGGATGTGTCGGTGCAGGCGCAGATCCTGAACCTCATGCGCCGGCTTCAGGACGAAATGAACCTGACCTATCTGTTCATCAGCCATGACATGAGCGTGGTGCGCCACATGTCCGATCAGATCGCGGTGATGTACCTGGGCCGGATCGTCGAACAGGCGCCCACCGAAACCCTGTTTGCCGAACCCAAGCACCCCTATACGCGGATGCTGCTGGAAACGATTCCGAACGTACGCAACCCGCATCGCCGCCGCGAAGCACCCTCGGGCGAGGTGCCCAGCCCGCTGAACCCGCCTTCGGGCTGTGCCTTCCACACCCGCTGCCCGCTGGCCGACGCACGTTGCCAGGCCGAGCGCCCGGCAATGCTAAGCCACCCTGACGGCAGCCGCGTCGCCTGTCACCGAGTGGCCGAGGCGATGGACCCGGCCCCCGCCGCGCCGTGAGCGGGGGCCTTTGGCCGCGGAAAATCGTAGCTGCCCAGTTTCGACGTATGGAACCCGGCATGAACCAGCCCCTCGGCCATTTTCACGGCGGCGATCACCCCGTCGATGACCGGCACGCCCGTGCGCGCTGTCAGCGTGGCGCAGAAATCGGACATGCCTGCACAGCCAAGGATGACGGCTTCGGCGCGGTCCTGGTCACGGGCGGCCTCGATCTGGCGCACCAGCCGTGCGATGGCGTCTTCGCCGTCCTCTTCCAGGGCAAGAACCGGCATGTCCACCGCCCGCACCGCGCGGCAGCGGTGGCCCGCGCCGTAGCTTTCCACCCGATCCTCGATGATGGGGACCGACCGGGGCAGGGTGGTCACCACAGAAAACCGCGCCGCAACAGTCATGGCCACCTGCACGGCCGCCTGGCAGATGCCGACAACCGGACCGCGCGCCGTTTCACGCGCCGCGCCCAGGCCGGGATCGTCGAAACAGGCGATGACATGGCCTGCGATGCCCGCACGTTCTCCGGCGCGGATCAGGTCCAGCATGGCGGGAACGGACATGGCTTCGTCGGCGTGGCCCTCGATGCTGGCCGGAGTCGAAAGCGGGTTGTGCGTTTCGATCACGGTGCCGGGAAAGGCCACACGTTCGGCGCTGCGGCGGATCAAGGCGGTCATCGATGGCGTCGAATTCGGGTTGATCACGTTGATCCGCATGGCTCAGCCCTCCATTTCGGCAAGGCGGGCGCGCACCGCGTCCAGCCCCGGCGAGGGCATTTCGAACTGGCGGTCCGAGGTGATGTAGTTGTCGGCATGAAGCCGCGCAATCGGTTGATAGGTCTCGGGGTTGACGTACCGCCCCGCCGCGTCAAGGCAATCGGGGCGGACATGCATGTGCACCACTTCCCCCAGAACGATCACCCGGCGTTCGTATTCGATCAGGCGTTCGACCCGGCATTCCATCGCGCAGGGCGATTGCGCCACACGGGGGGCCGATACCTGGGTGCCGGGCCGATCGTTCAGCCCGGCCAGCGCGATTTCGTCAATCGTGGGGCCGACACCCAGGCCGCAGACAAGCATGGCATCGGCCAGGGCCATGTCCACCATGTTCACCACGAAATCGCCGGTCTGGCGGATGTTGCGCATGGTGTCCTTTTCCGCGCCGTCGGGGCGGGTCTGGATGCCCAGGATCACGATGGCAGGATCATGGGAAAAGACGTTGAAGAAGCTCATCGGCGCGGCGTTGTTCTGCCCCTCGGGCGACCGCGTGGACACCAGGGCGATGGGGCGCGGGCCGATGAAGTTCGTCAGCAGGCGATAGCGGTCCTGGGGCGCAATTGCCGTGAAGTCAAAATCCATGGAGTCCTCCGAGTCGTCGGTCAAGGCCGAAAGGAATTTCTGCTGCCGGCGACATCTTCGAAGGGCCGCATCAGTCTTGGTGTACATTATTGTCTACAATTTTGTAGTCAAGTTATATGTTGATTTTTGGTCAGAATTGCAAGAGCCTCGCCCACTCTGACCCAAGCAGGGAGATATGAATGAGCCAGGATGCACCAGCCCGCAAGGCGACCACCGCCGAGATTTGCGAGCGTATCTGGTTGTCGATCGCCGAGAACAAGCTTCGGCCCGGAACGCGGCTGAAGGAAGAGCAGCTGTCCGAGGTTTTCGGGGTAAGCCGCGCGCGGGTGCGCCAGGTGCTGACCGCCCTGGAACAGGACGGGCTTGTCTGCATCATTCCCAACCGGGGTGCCTTCGTGTCGGAACCTGATGTGGACGAGGCGCGCGACGTGTTCTTCCTGCGCAAGCAGATCGAAGAGCGTATCGTCGGACGCGTGATCGAGCGGATCACCGACGAACAGGTCGCTTGCCTGAGAAAACACACCGCCAAGGAATACGCCGCCGCCGCGCGCGCCGACAAGACCGCGGCGATCCGTCTCTCGGGCCATTTTCACCTGCTTCTGGCCGAACTGTCAGGGTCGTCCTTCCTGCGTGGTGTCCTGCATGACCTCATCACCCGAAGTTCGCTTATCACGGTCATCTATCGGCAGGCCGCCCTGCACGATTGCGGACCCGAAGAGCATTCGGCCCTTGTCGACCAGATCGAGGCCCGCGACAAGGAAGGCGCCATCGCCAGCATGCGGGCCCACCTGACCCACATCGAAAGCGATCTGGACCTGACCCGGCAGGAAAGACCGACCCACGATCTTTCGCAGATCTTCCTTTGAGGCACGGCCAAACCCCTTTCTGAAATGACCGAACGTCAGAGCATCGCGGGCCGTGCCTTTGCCGATGCGGTTGCGGGCATCGCGCCAGGGGCGGGTTGCGATGCCGCCCGCTCTGATCTCTCCTACGTTTGTTGACTGTATCGCACCTTTGCCGGTATCAATTGCACCATTCGCATCAAAGGTATGGGCAATGAATCTGAAAGGGCTGCGTCTTTTCCGATATGTGGTTGCCACCGGTTCGCTGTCGGAAGCGTCGGACAGGCTGAACCTGTCGCCCTCGGCGGCCAGCCGCCTGCTGACCCAGCTCGAGCGTCAGTTGTCGCTTTCGCTGTTCTCGCGTTCGCGGCGCAATTTGGAGCTGACGGAAGAGGGCGCGCTGTTCTATCAACAGATTTCCAACACGCTGGACGGGATCGACGAAATCCCGGTGATCGCCCGCGACATCCGCAGCCGCACCCGCAACTGGCTTTCGGTCGTCACGGCCGCACCGCTGGCCAACGGGCTGGTGGTGCCCACCATCGCCCGCCTGCGCCGCGAAGGGGTTGAGATGCAATGCACCGTCCACGTCGAAAGCCGCTTCGAGATCGAAAGCAAGGTCGCCGCGCGGGGGTATAACATGGGGCTGATCTCGCTTCCCGTCGAGAACGAGATCATCCCGATCGACATCATGCCGATCCTGCGCTCGCGGCTGTGCGTGCTGATGCCGGCGGGCCATCCGCTGGAGCGGGAGGGCGAGGTGGATATCGAACAGTTCGCCGCGCAACCCCTGGTGTCCCTGGCGGCGGGCCAGCGCTGGCGCGACCGCCTGGAAGAGGTGATGGGAACGGCCGGCCTGCGCCCCGACATCGCCTTCGAGACGGGGTCAACCATGGTGACGGTTGAAATGGCGCGGCAGGGGCTTGGCCTGACCCTGATCGACGCGATGGTCATGACGCCGACAACGATGCAGGGCATGGCGCTTCGCCCTCTGGCGGGCGAGCACTGGATCACCTACGCCAGTGTTCACGCCAAGGGGCCAAGGGCCGAACTGGCCGAGGTGTTTCTTGACGGGATCGCCGCCCATGTGGAGGCCCGCCGCGCGGCGGAACCCGGCATCGCCGAAAGCGTCTATCTGATCTGACCGTCCTTCGCCCCCGCCAGCCCGGCGGCCAGATCGCGGGCCAGCACGGCAGCCGCGCGTGCAATGCGGGCGCTGTCGCCGCAATACCCAGCCGGGTCCAGACCTTCGCAAATCTCGTTTTCCGTCAGATGGCTGCGCAATGCGTCATGGGCCAGCAGGGCGTCTTGCACCGATTGCCCCGATTGCCGGTGGTCAAGCGCGTGGTGGATCATGTCGTGCGCTTCGGCCCGCCCGACCCGGGGGGCCAGCATCATCATCAACCGTTCGGTGGCGATGGCGCCGCCGCTGGCCTGTGCATTGCGGGCCATGCGCGGCGCGTTGACCGAGATGCGGCGCAACAGGGCGTCGAAGCCTTCGCTCAGGGTCCAAGCCAGGGGCACTGCACGGTTCAGGACGGCGTTGACCAACTGGTTGCGCACCGCGTCCCCCTCGTGGCTGGAGGCGCCGGTTTCCAACGCCGAGGCCGCAAGCCCGCGCAACTCGGCGGCTTCGGCCAGAACGCCCACGACGAACTTGGGGTTCACCTTGTGGGGCATGGTGGAAGACCCGACCGTGCCGGAATCGAGCGTTTCGGAAATCTCTGCTATTTCCTCGGTCATCAGCAGGTAAAGTTCCGAGGCGATGCGTTCGATGGTCATGGCCAGCAGCGACAGTTGCACGACATGATCGGCGAAGATGTCGTTGATCGCGCGGCCCGGAACCAGAAGCTGCCCCAGCCCAAGACGGGCGGCAAGGCGGGCGTTCAGGTCTTCGCCATCGGGGCCGAAGGCATGCATCGCGCCCACCGCGCCCCCGAAGGGCAGTACGAAAAGCCGCCGGCCGCCGTGATCCAGCCGATCGACCGCGCGCGACAGTTCCTCGATCCAGCCGGCAACCTTGAAGCCGAAGGTCATGGGCAAGGCGTGCTGACGGTTGGTGCGCCCGACCATCAGGGTTTCGGCATGGGTGGCGGCCATATCTGCCAGTTGATCCAGGGCCTGTCCAAGGGCGCGGCGTATGGCAATGTCGGCCCTGCGGATCAGCAGGATGCGCCCCGTCTGAACGACGTTCTGCGTGGTGGCCCCCCAATGCACCCAGGCGCCAGCCTCGCCCGCCGCGCGGGCCAGAAGCCGCGTCAGGGACAGCACCGGCGCATGGGTGATGCGGATGTCGGCGGCAAGGGCCTCGATCCCGATGATGTCAAGCCGGGCGGCGGCGCGGATGCCTTCGGCGGCGGGGCCGGGGATCATCCCCATCTCGGCCTGCACCTCGGCCAGGGCCGCTTCGATATCCAGCCAAGATTGCCACAGGGTTTCGCGCGCGAACAGGGTTGCGGGGGTCAGGTCGGGATGGGCGATCTTCATTGCGCCACCTCCGGCACCGGGGCATCGTTGGCAAAGCGGGGCGCGGCGGCCAGAAGGCGGGTCGTGTAATCGTGGGCAGGGTTGGCCAGAACGTTGCGGGCCGGGCCTTCCTCGACGATCCGGCCCTGGTACATCACCGCCACCCGGTCGGCGACCTGGTGAACCACGGCCATGTCATGGGTGATCAGCAGGCAGGTCAGCCCCATTTCTGCGCGCAGGTCGTCAAGAAGGTTCAGGATCTGCGCCTGAACACTGACATCCAGCGCCGAGGTCGGTTCGTCGCAGACAAGGGCCTTTGGCCGGGTGACAAGGGCGCGGGCAATGGCCACGCGCTGTCGCTGGCCGCCCGAAAGCTGCGAAGGATAGGCGTGCAACAGGCGCGCGGGCAGGCGCACCAGGTCCATCGCCTCTTCCACCGCGCGCTTGCGGGCGGCGGCATCGCCATCGCCGCGCAGGACAAGCGGGCGGGCGATGATCTCGGCCAGGCGGCGGCGCGGGTTCAGCGATGAATAGGGGTCCTGGAAGACCGGCTGCACGAAGGATGCGCGCTCGGTCCCCGAGATTTCGGAAACGGGCCGCCCCAGCATCGTCACCTGGCCCTGGGTGGGCACCGAAAGGCCCAGCATGATCCGTGCCAGGGTGGATTTGCCCGACCCGCTTTCGCCGATCAGCGCCAGGGTTTCGCCACGCCGAAGCGACAGCGAAACATCGTCCAGCGCGCGGATCTCGCGTTTGGGGCCGAACAGGCCCTTCCGCGTCTGGAACACCTGCGTAACGTGCGAGGCCGCGATCACGTCTTCGGCCCCGTCGACGGCGCCGCTGCCGATCAGGGGGTCGCTTGTCAGGCGAACCTGCGGCGGGTGATCCAGCGTGCAGAGATAGCGGTGGGTGTCGCCCGTGCCACGCAGGGGCGGGCGCGCGGTGGTACATTCCGGCAAGCGGTGGGCGCAGCGCGGCGCAAAGATGCAGCCCCGGGGCGGATGCAGCAACGACGGAACGGTGCCGGGAATGGCCCCCAGCCGCCCCGGAGGCCCCCCGAGGTGCGGAATGGCGCGCAGCAGGGACTGGGTATAGGGATGGGCCGGTGCGCGCAGCACCTCGGCCGAGGTGCCCTGTTCGATGACTTCGCCGCCGTACATCACGGCAACCTTGTCGCTGCGCTCGGCCACCACGGCAAGGTCGTGGGAAATCAGGATCATTCCCATCCGGCGTTCGCGGCGCAGATCGTCGAGCAGGTCAAGGATCTGCGCCTGCACCGTCACGTCCAGCGCGGTTGTCGGTTCGTCCGCGATCAGAAGGTCGGGGTCCAGCATCAGGGTCATGGCGATCATGACGCGCTGGCGCTGCCCCCCCGACAGTTGGTGCGGGAACTGCGCCAGCCGCGCCTCGGGGTCGGGAATGCCGGTGCGGTCCAGAAGGTCGATCGCCTTCTTGCGGGCGTCGGGCCCGGACAGCATTCCGCGCGCGATGGCGGCTTCGGTCATCTGGCGCCCGATGGTATAGACCGGGTTCAGCGAGGTCATGGGTTCCTGAAAGATCATCCCGATCCGTGGCCCGGCGATGTCGCGGGCGAAGGCGGCATCCGACAGGGCGGGCAGATCCTGCCCCTGGAACTGCATCCGCGTGGCGCGGCAATCGGCGGCGCGGGGCAGCAGCCGCATCAGCGCCAGCGCGGTCAGCGATTTGCCCGACCCGCTTTCGCCGACGATGCCAAGTGACTGGCCACTGTCCAGCGACAGGCAGACATCGCGCACCGCGCGCAACTGTCCGTCGGGAATGTTCAGCGAAACATGCAGATTGCGGATATCAAGAAGCGTGCTCATTCGTTGCGGCCCTCCGGCGAGGTGATGTCGCGCAGCCCGTCGCCCATCAGGTTGGCGCCGATGACCAGCAGGAACAGGCAGATGCCCGGCAGAACCACAAGCCAAGGCCGATAGAACATGGCCTGCTTGCCCTCGGCGATCATCAGGCCCCACGAGGGTGTCGGGGGCTGGATGCCGACCCCAAGGAAGCTGAGCGAACTTTCGGCAAGGATCGCGATGCCCAGTTCGAAGGTGAAGATCACGATGATCGAGCTGAGCAGGTTCGGCATGATCTCGTGCCAGATGATCTGGCGCGGGCTGGCGCCCGAAGCCGAGGCCGCGGCCACGAAATCCTGGCTGCGGATGCGCTGTGTGGCGGCGCGGGTGACGACAAGGTAATAGGTCCAGTGCAGCACGCCGACGATACCGATCACCACCCAGATCGACGGCCCGATGATGAAGACCAGCGCCATGGCCAGAAGAAGCCCCGGCAGGGCCAGTTGCGCGGTCAGCAGGAAGCTGATGGCGTGGTCGATCCAGCCGCCGAAATACCCGGCCATGACGCCCAGCGTGACGCCGATCAGCAGACCGACCGTGGCGGCGCCAAGGCCGATGGTGATGGAAACCCGGGTGCCATAGATCAGGCGGCTGAGGTAATCGCGCCCGTTCTGATCGGTGCCCAGCAGGTAATCGGGATTGCCCCCGTCCGACCAGACGGGCGGCAGCATCCGTGCCGACAGCGATTGCGCATAGGGATCGTGGGGGGCCAGCAGCGGCGCGAAGATCGCGATCAGGACGATCGCCAGGATCAGCCCGGCCCCGATCAGGAAACCGGTATGCCCGAAGATCCGACGGCGGAAGATCTGGCCGGGCGTCAGGGCGAAGGTCGTGCCGTCTTCGGGGTCGGCGGTGAAGGTCTGGTCTGTACTGGTCATCCGATCCGGATCCTTGGGTCAAGCGCCGCATTCAGGATATCGGCGATAAGGTTCATGACGACGAAGACGATGGCGAAGACGAAGATCAGCATCTGCACGGTCGGGATGTCCGCGCCGAGGATCGATTCAAGTGCCAGCCGCCCCAGTCCGTTGATGGCGAAGATCGATTCCGTGATGACCGATCCGCCGAATTTCTGGCCAAGCTGCACCGCCAGCACCGAAATCACCGGCAGCAGGGCGTTGCGCATGGCGTGGCGGCGCAGCAGCGGCCAGCCGCGAAACCCCTTCGAGCGGGCGGTGCGCACATAGTCGGCGCCCATCACCTCGATCAGGCCGGTGCGCGTCAGCCGCATGACGGCCGGAACGGAGGAGGCGCCCAGGACGAAGGCGGGCAGCACGAAGTGTTTCCAGCTGTCATCGCCCGAAACGGGGAAGATCGGAACCATGACGCCGAAAAGGATGATCATGATCAGCCCCAGCCAGAAGTTGGGAACCGCCTGGGCCGACACGGCCACGCCCAGGGCAAACCTGTCGATCCAGCTGTTGGGGTTCAGCGCGGCCATGGCGCCCAGCGGAATGGCGATGACGATGGTGACGGCCAGCGCGGAAAGGGCAAGGGTGATGGTTTCATCGGCCCGGTCGGTGACCAGTTCCGCCACCGGCTTGTGCCAGTAATAGCTTTCGCCGAAGTCGCCCGTAAGAACGCCGCCCAGCCAGTCGAAGTAACGCACCGACAGCGGCCGGTCGAGCCCGTAGCGGGCGCGGATCGCTTCGATCACGTCGGGGGTGGCGTCCTCGCCGGCGATGGCCTGTGCGGGGTCCGCGGCCACGTTCAGCAGAAGGAAGGCCGCAAGCGAGACGGTGAAGGCGACAAGCAGGGCAAGCAGGCCGCGCAGGGCAATGTAACGCAACATGAAACGGTGGTCCTTTCTGGCGCGCGGGCGCCGGTGCGGGGGCCCGGGATGGCCCCCGCGGGGAAGGTGTCACTTCCAGGCGGAATTCTGAAGCCGCGGAAGCCCGTCGGGGTCGAGCGGGAAATCCAGTTGCGGTGACACCAGGTAGTTGGCCGAGTAGGAGAACAGCGGCGCCCAATAGGCCTGGTCTGCGATCTTGCCGATCGCTTCCGAATAGATCTCCTTGCGCTTTTCCTGGTCGGCGGTCTGTTCGGCCGAAAGGACAAGTTCGGCCAGATCCTTGTCGCCCGACATGTCGCGGTCGGATTCACCCGAGAAGTGAATGCGCGCAATGGCGGCGGTGTCGGCGGTTCCGCCCGAGCCCCAAGTGCCGAAATAGGCCGGGATGTCACGCGCCGCGCGGGCCTGGTTCAGGCTTTCCAGCTTGACGTAGCGCAGGGTCACGTCGATGCCCGCCTTTGCCAGGTCCGACGCGATCGCCTCGGAGGCGGCCTTGTCGCGGTAGGCCCAGAGCTCCAGCGGGAAACCATCGGGATACCCTGCCTCGGCCAGAAGCTCCTTTGCCTTCTCGGGGTCATAGGGATAGGCCACCGCCTCCTGATCGCAGCCGAACTGCGCGGGATGGCAGGCGGTGTGGATCGCCTCGGCCGAGCCGCCGATCAGGTATTCGGCCATCTCGGGCGTGTTCAGGGCATGGTTTATGGCCCGGCGCACCAGAACGTTGGTCAGGGGGCCGTCCGGGTCGGTATAACCGCCCGCGTCCAGCACCAGGAAGCCGACACGCAGATCGGGGCCGCTCAGGTGGGTGGCCATGGGCGTTGCGCCAAGGCTTTCGGCCAGGTCCAGCGGCACCTTGAACATCCAGTCGATGCCGCCCGACATCAGTTCGGCCTGCTGGGTGCCCACATCGGGAATGTTGCGCACCACGATATTGCCGATCTCGGGGGCCTCTCCGAAGTAATCCCCGAACCGCTCCAGCACCAGTTCGGTGCCCGGTTCGAAATTGACAACCCGGTAAGGCCCGGTGCCGACAAGATCGCTGGACATGGCGTCTCGGTTGATCTTGCCGTCGGGGTCATAGGTGCCGGCCTTGCGGATCATGATCCGGTTGGCCATGTCGCGCAGGACCAGCGGATAGACCGATTTCAGGTGGAACCGCACCGTATTGGGGCCTGTCACCTCGGCGTTGTCCAGCCAGCGTTCGACCACGCCGGTCGCGTTGGATTCGCTTTCGGGGTTCGCGATCCAGTTGTAGGTATAGGCGACATCCTCGGGCGTCAGCGTGCTGCCGTCGTGGAATTTCACATCGTCGCGCAGGGTCACGTCCAGCGTCATGTCGTCCTGCCATTTGTACGCGGTGGCGATCGACGGGTTCACCTCTTGCGTTTCGGGGTCGAGGTTGAACAGCGTGGCGTCTGTCAGCTGCGCGAGGATGATGTATTCGCGCTTGGTGGTATAGTTGTAGTCGAGGTTCAGGATCTCTTCGGCCATGGCGGCGCGGAGGGTATCGTCCTCGGGGCCGGCATGAGCGGGAGCGAAGGACGTGGCAAGTGCGATGGCACTCGCGGCGCAGAGGCTGCGCCAGCGTTGAACTTTCATTGGTTCCTCCCTTGTTGTGATCCCAACTCTAACGCGGGTCGCCAGATGTAAAAATTGCAAAAATGAAAGGTTTGATTGCATTTTCTGCACCTAATGGCGGTGAAGCCCAGTTGTATCAGCCTTGCTTGAAGGTTTCAGCCCGTTCCCCTTTCCCGTCTGCCGGTTCCGCCGACCGGGTTGACACCGATCCTCAGCCCGCCATAAATGCCGACATCATGACCAGGGGTGCCCCAAGCGGGGCTGAGATGCGCAGGCCGCGCGAACCCTTCACAGCTGATCCGGATAATGCCGGCGGAGCGAGGGAATATGTTCATAGGCGCGCAAGTGTCACTCTATCCGATGACCTCACGTTTCGTGGAGGTCATCACATCGGCGCTTAGCGCCCTGGCCCCCTATCAAGGCGAATTGCGGATCGAGACCGACGATATCTCGACCCTCATGGTCGGCGCCCCCGACCCGCTGTTCGACGCGATCCGCGATCTTTTCGCCGCGGCCGCGCGCCAGCCCGATCACGTCACCATGCATGTCACCCTGTCACGGGGATGCCCGGGCGAACCCGATGACCCGTCCTGCCATTGCGAAACACTGGTGCGGGCGCAGGATCAGACGCTTGCAGAAAGGACGGCACAGGCGTTGAAGGCCGTCGGTGCCGCGCCCGCCGCCGGGGTGGTGGTGGACATCCAGTTCTCGCTCTACGTGCTGGGGCAGGACCGGCACATGGACGAAATCTATGGCTGCATCGCCTTCCTGAAGGATTCGGGCACCTTCCTGAAGTCCAAGAACTTCTGCACCCGGTTGCGCGGCGACGCCGGCGCGGTCTTCGAGACGGTCCGCCAGGCTTTCCTGCGGTTCGGCCCCGCCGAGGGCCATGTCACCATCGACCTGACCGCTTCGGCCAACAGCCCCAGCGCCTCTCCCGTCTGATTGCGACGCTGCGCGGTTGCCGCGCGCCCGGAGATTCCATGCCGCTTGTGAAATCCATCCTGCCGACCCTGTTGCTGGGCGCCGCGTTTCTTCTGACGTGGCAGCTTTATTGCGCCATGGCGGCCGTTTCGCCCCTGATCCTGCCCGCGCCAACGGATGTGCTGCGCGCCCTTGTGGTGGAACGCGCGGCCCTTGCGCCCCATGCCATCAGCACGATCGGGGTGGCGACGCTGGGTTTTTCCACCTCGGTCGCCTTCGCCTTCGTTGCGTCTGTCACGCTTCACTTCAGCCCGTGGTTGCAGCGCGGGTTGATGCCGCTGCTTGTCGCCAGCCAGACCATTCCGCTGGTCGCGCTGGCGCCGCTGATGATCCTGTGGTTCGGCTTTGGCATCCTGCCCAAGGTGCTGCTGGTCATCCTTGTCACCTTTTTTCCGATCCTTGTCAGCCTGCTGTCGGGCTATGGCCGGGTACCCCAGGCCTATCTTGACCTGTTGAAGGCAATGCGGGCAGGGAGTTGGGCGATCTTTCGGCGCGCCACCCTGCCCACGGCGCGGCCTTCCTTCTTTGCCGGTCTGAAGATTTCGGCGACCTATGCCATCGTCGCGACCATCTTTGCCGAATACGCGGGCGCACGGCAGGGGTTGGGCATCTACATCCTCACGGCGAAGAACAGCTTTCGGGCCGATCTGGTTCTGGCGGCTGTCGTGGTTTCGGCCGGGCTTACCCTGTCGTTGCTGGCGGCGCTGCGCCTGATCGAAGGCCTGACCGACCCGGCCCAGCGAAAGAGCCGCAATGCTGAGGGTTGAGGGGCTGACGCTGTCGGTGAAGGGGCGCGCCCTTGTCACCGATTTTTCCTGCACCCTTGAGGTGGGGCAGATCACCTGCCTGATCGGGCCTTCCGGTTGCGGCAAGACCTCGGTCCTGAAATGGCTGGCCGGTATCCTGGCCCCCGGGATCGACGCCGAAGGTGCGCTTCTGCTTAACGGGCAGGCAATTCCGCGCCCGCATTGCGCCCTTGCCTATCAACCCCAAAGCGACGCCCTGTTTCCCTGGCTGACCATCGCGGGCAACGCCGCGCTTGGGCTTGAGGTGGCGGGCACAGGCCCCGCCGCCGCGCGGGCAAAGGTGCGGCCGTTCTTCCCCGATTTCGGCCTTGAAACCTGCGAAGACCTGTACCCCGACCAGATTTCCGGCGGCATGCGCCAACGCGCGGCCTTCCTGCGCACCATTGTGCAGGACAGCCGGTTCATTCTTCTGGATGAACCCTTCTCGGCGCTGGATGCGGTGACGCGGCTGAAAATGCAGGGCTGGCTTTGCGACAGGTTGGCCCGGGTGCCGCGCGGTGTGCTGATGGTCACCCACGACCTGCACGAAGCGACACAGATGGCCGACCGCCTTCTTGTCATGTCGGCCGGCCCCGGCCCCCTGGCGGCCGACATCCCCATCACCACCCCCCGCCAAAACCGGAGCGAGGCCGCCCTGGCCGAGATTCGGACCACCCTGAAAAACCTGCTTCTGGAGACCTGACCATGACATTTCGCAGCCTGATCCTGGCCCTCTGCACTGCCCTGCCCATATCCGCCCAGGCGCAGGACCGGGTGACCATCGCGCTGGACTGGACCCTGAACACCAATCACGTCGGCCTGATCGCGGCCCGTGACCGTGGGCTTTACGAAAAGGCGGGGCTGGAGGTGGAAATCCTGCCCTATTCCGACACCAGTTCCACCGCGCTTCTGGCCTCGGGTGTTGCGGACTTCGCCTATATGACAGCCCTGGGATTCATGAGCGCACGGGCAGCCGGCACCGACCTGACGGCGCTTTGGGCGACGATGCAGCACGAAACCGGGCGGCTGGTCTACAACAGCGACAATGCCGAAATCACCCGGCCCGCCGATCTGTCGGGCAAGACCTATGCAGGCTTCGGCAGCGCCTGGGAAGACGCCTTGATCCGTACCATGATCGACCACGACGGCGGCGATCCGGTCTATGACACCGTCACGCTGGGCGCCGGCGCTTACGAGGCCCTGGCGGCCGGGCGGGTCGATTTCACCCTTGAAGTCGCAACATGGGAGGGCGTGAACAGCGAGCTTCTGGGCCGCGATCAGTCTTCGTTCACCTATGCCGACTACGGCGTCCCCGATCAGCAGAACGGATATATCGGCACCCGAAGCGACGTTCTGCGCGCGGATGCGGAACGGGTGGCGGCCTTCATGTCGGCAACCCAGGCCGGTTACGAATGGTCCGAACAACACCCCGACGAGGCGGCGGATCTGCTGATCGCGGCGGGCGACTTTCCCCGCCCCGAACTGGTGCGGGGCTCGATGACCAAGATCGTCGAAGGCGGCTACATGAAAGAGGGCAGCACGCCGATGGGCACGATAGATGCAGACCGTTTCGCCACGATGGCGAAGTTTCTGTTCGACAGCGGCGTTCTTCGCGACACAAAGGGCAGGGCGATGGAATGGCCGGGCGAGGTTTCGGGCTGGTTCAACCAGACCTGGATGGCGCGGTAGGCCGGAAATGGCCGGCCCCCCGGTGCCTAGGCGACAGCGCGCGATGCGAACATGCCCGCCATGCCAGGGCTGGCGGAACCGGGCGCGCCCTTGGGCGGCCGGTTCCTCTCTGGGGCTGTCGCGATCTTTCCCGCGCTGTGGCGGGACTTTCTCAGCCGGAAATTGACGCCTGGTTGTCCAACTCGTCCTCGATATGGGCGCGGATGATCTGCTGGAAATCGGTTTCGGCGGCAAAGCCCAGGGCATGGGCGCGGGTGGCGTCATAATCGCTGGCCCAGCCCTCGACGATGCCGGCCACCAGCGCGTCGGGTTCGGGGCGGATCAGGTCGACCGCCGCCTGGCCCGCCACGGCGCGCAGGGCCTCGATCTGCTCGGCCACGGTGGCCGAGAGACCGGGCATGTTCAGGGCACGGCGATGATCCAGCGGCGCCAGATCCATCGTTGCCGCATGAAGAAAGAACCCCGTGGCACTGCGCGGACTTGCAAACCAGTGGCGCACGCTGTCCGGCACGGGCAGCACGGCCTCTTGTCCGATGAGGGGTTCGCGCAGGATGCCCGAAAAGAAGCCCGAAGCGGCGCGGTTCGGCTTGCCCGGGCGGATGCAGATGGTGGGCAGGCGCAGCGATACGCCCTCGACCATGCCCTTGCGCGAATAATCCGAGATCAGCGATTCGGCCATCAACTTCTGGATGCCATAGCTGGTGCGCGGGGTCGGGGCAAAATCGTCGGGAATGCGGGCGGGGAAGGGGGGGCCGAACACGGCCAGTGATGAGGCGAAGACCAGCCGGGGCATGTAGTCCGGGGTAGTGCGGATGGTTTCCAGCAGGGCGCGCGTGCCGTCGAGATTGACGCGATAGCCCTTCTCGAAATCCACCTCGGCCTCGCCCGATACCACGGCGGCAAGATGAAAGATCACGTCGGGCCGGTCGGCCAGCAGCCGCGCTGCCGTGCCGGGATCGCCAAGATCGACGGCCAGCGCCGTGGCCGGGGCCCCCGCGGGCACAACGGGTTCGATCACGTCGGCCAGCAGCATGTGATCGACCCTGCCTCCGCCGATCCCGCCCTGATCGAGAATCGCCTGGGTCAACTTGCGGCCGATCATGCCGGCGGCGCCGATAACGAGAATTTTCATGGGTTGTGTCCTGCGGGTTTCTGACTGGCGATGCCAATCCCTAACCCCGGCGCGCGCCGGTTGAAAGCCCGCGCGCCGCGCCGGTCGGGATCGCCGGTGCAAAATCCCGGTCAGAGGAGGCTGCTGTTGGCGTTGCAACCGTGGCGCGAACCTGTCAGAAAAATGCCAATGACCGCACGGCCTTGGGGAGGACACCTGGTGCAGGACATCAAGACACAGGTTCATCGGAGTCGGCGATGGAACGGCTGACCCAAGCCTTGGTACGCATGATCGAGGCGGTTCTTGTCCTGCTTCTTGTGGGAATGGTCATCATGGTGTTCGGCAACGTGGTGCTGCGCTATGCGTTCAACTCGGGGCTGAATTTCTCGGAAGAGATGTCACGGTATTTCTTCGTCTGGCTCACCTTCACCGGCGCCGTTCTGGCCTTTGGCGAACACGGGCATATCGGGGTGGAAACCATGGTGCGCCTGTTCGGGCGGCGCGGCCGGCTGGCCTGCATGGCGGTCAGCAACATCGTGGTGCTGATCTGCATGGCGGTCTTCTTCTGGGGCACCTGGAAACAGCACGACATCAACGCCTCGATGACGGCGGCGGTGGTGGGCATGTCGATGATCTGGGTCTTCGGTGTCGGCTATTTCACCTCGCTCGGAATCGGGCTGATTGCCGTTATCCGGTTGTTGCGCATCGTCACCGGCCGGATGAGTGAGGCCGAGATCGCCCGCTTCGCCGGCGAGATCGACCCCAATGAACTGGTGCCCGAAGACCTGCGCAGCCCGAAGGAAGAGGTGACGCGATGACCATCGGCGTTTTTCTCGTCACCCTGTTCGGCACCCTGGCCTTCGGCGTTCCGGTGGCCTTTGCGCTGATGTTCTGCGGCATCGTCCTGATGGGCTATATGGGTATCTTCAACACCCAGATCGTGGCGCAGAACATGATCTCGGGGGCCAATACTTTTACCTTGCTGGCCATTCCCTTCTTCCTTCTGGCGGGCGAACTGATGAACGCCGGCGGGCTATCCAAGCGGATCGTCGGCTTCGCGGTTGCCTGCGTGGGGCACATCCGCGGCGGGCTGGGGCTGGTGGCGATCTTTGCCGCCGTGATCATGGCCAGCCTGTCGGGTTCGGCCGCCGCCGATTCGGCGGCGCTGGCGGCGATCCTGATTCCGATGATGCGCGATGCAGGATACAACGTGCCGCGTGCCTCGGGGCTGATGGCTGCGGGCGGGGTGATCGCCCCGGTGATTCCGCCCTCGATCGCCTTCATCATCTTCGGCGTGGCGGCCAATGTATCGATCACCGGCCTGTTCATGGGCGGCATCGTGCCCGGCCTGATGATGGCCACGGCCCTGATTGCCATGTGGACCTTCGTTGCCCGCAAGGAAAAGGTAAAGACGCTGCCGCGCCAGTCGGGCAAGGCGCGCGGGCGCGCCGCCTTCGATGCCATCTGGGCGCTGTTCATGCCCGTCATCATCCTGGGGGGCATCCGGTTCGGCATCTTCACGCCCACCGAGGCCGCGGTGATCGCCGCCGTCTATGCCCTGTTCGTCGGCATGTTCATCTATCGCGAACTGAAGATCCGCGATCTTTACGGCGTCTGCGTCACGGCGGCGAAGACCACCTCGATCGTGCTTTTCCTGGTGGCCTCGGCGCTGGTCACATCTTGGCTGATCACGCGGGCCAACATTCCGGCGGAAATCGGCGGGCTGATCCAGCCGCTGATCGACCGGCCGCGCCTTCTGATGCTGGTCATCGTCCTGCTGGTGCTGGTGATCGGTACGGTTCTTGATCTGGCGCCGACGATCCTGATCCTGTCGCCCGTCCTGATGCCCCTGGTGCGCGAGGCGGGGATCGACCCGGTTTACTTCGGCGTCATCTTCGTGATGACCACCTGCGTCGGGCTGATCACGCCGCCCGTGGGGGTGGTGCTGAACGTGGTCAGCGGCGTGGCCCGGGTGCCCCTGGGCCAGGTGATCTATGGCGTGGCGCCCTTTCTCTTGTCGCAGGTGATCGTGCTGATGATCCTGATCGCCTTTCCCCAGATCGTCCTCGTGCCGCTGGAATTCCTGCGGTGACAGGGTGAGAACCAGAACCAAACAGAACATGTGGAGGAGACCAACATGAAGACCCTAGCCAACCTCAGTCTGACGGCCATCCTGGCCGCCGGCGTTGCCCTGCCGGCCATGGCCGAGGTCCAGGAACGCACCCTGACCCTGTCCAACGGCGTGTCCGAAACCCACCCCGTCGCCGACGGCGTGGCGGCCATGCGCGAATGCATCGTCGACAAGACCGACGGCAAATGGACGCTGAACGCCTTCTGGTCCTCGTCGCTGGGCGATGACCTTCAGGCCACCCAGGCGCTGCGCTCGGGCACCCAGGAGATGGTCATCACCTCGACTTCGCCGCTGGTTGGGATCGAACCGGCCCTTGGCGTGTTCGACCTGCCCTTCCTGTTCGCCGACGAATCCGAGGCCGACGCCGTGCTGGACGGCGATTTCGGTGACATGATCTCGGGCAAGATGGAAAATTCGGGGCTGATCAACCTGGCCTACTGGGAGAACGGTTTCCGCAATCTCACCAACTCGCTGCACCCGGTGACCAAGCTGGAAGATTTCGAAGGCATGCGCGTGCGCGTGATGCAGAACAACATCTTCCTCGACACATTCCAGAACCTCGGCGCCAATGCCATGCCCATGGCCTTTGGCGAGGTGTTCACCGCGCTGGAAACCAAGACCATCGACGCGCAGGAAAATCCCTATGTCACCATCGATACCTCGAAGTTCTACGAGGTGCAGGATTACCTGTCGGCCACGCGCCACGCCTACACGCCGTTCATGCTGCTGTTCTCCAAGCCGATCTGGGACAGTTATTCCGATGAAGAGCACGCGATCCTGAAGGAATGCGGCGCCGTGGGCCGAGACGCACAGCGCGCCGCAAGCCGCGCCCTGTCCAGCAAATCGCTTGCCGCGGTGCAGGAGGCGGGTATGTCCTTCAACGAGGTCGATCCGGCCGAGATGGAGCGCATTCGCGAAGCCGTACAGTCTGTCTATGAAAAGCACGCGGAAACCATCGGCTCTGACGTGGTCGAGGCGATCCGCGCGAAGCTGGACGAAATCCGCGGCTGATCGCCGACCCAAACCCCGATTGCGGCGTCCCCTCGGGGGCGCCGCCCGCATGTGAGGCTTGCCGATCCATGAGTACCGCCACCGTTTCCGCCCCCAGCTGGTGGCGTCTTTCCCCAGCACTTCTGGGCGTCTCACTTATGCTGGTCGGGATGTTCCTGTTTGCCGCCAATGACACCATGGGCAAATGGCTGGTTGCCACCTATTCGGTTGGCCAGGTTCTTCTGGTGCGCAGCGTCGTTGCCCTGATCGTTCTGGCGCCGATCCTCTGGCGTTTCGGGCTGAGGCGGCTGGTGCGGGTGGAACGGCCGGGAATTCAGGCGCTGCGCGTGGTCTTTTCCACGCTTGAGGTGTTCTGTTTCTATTGGGCGGTGCGGTTCCTGCCGCTGGCCGATGTGATGACCTATTGGCTGGCCGTGCCGCTGCTGGTTGCAGCGCTTTCGCCCTTCCTGCTCAAGGAACCTGTGGGCTGGCGCAGCTGGTCATTCATCGCCATCGGCTTTGTCGGCGTGGTGATCGCGCTGGACCCGGCGGGGGTGATCGACCCATGGCCAATGATCGTCGCGCTGATCGGCATGGCCAGCTTTGCCGGCATGATGATCACCGGGCGAAGCCTGCGCGGCACGCCCGACACGGTGCTGGTGTTCTGGCAGATCGTCGGCGCGCTGGTCGCGGGGCTTGTCCTTGGCCCCGCCACATGGGTGGCGCCCACGGCCCCCGATTTCGCGCTGCTGGGCTTTCTGGGAGTGGTGGCGATGCTGGCGCATGTCTGCGTCAACCGCGCGCTGAAATTGGGTGATGCGGCGCTTATCACGCCATTTCAGTACACGATCCTGCCATGGGCTGTGGTCATGGGGTGGCTGGTGTTCGGCGATGTTCCCGACGGCGCGATGATCGCCGGAGCCGCCGTGATCGTCGGGTCGGGCATCGGGCTGATCTGGCGCAAGAATGCCCGCGCACTGCCCGACATCCCCGGATGAGCCGGGTGGCCGGGGAGAACCGATCAGGTCGGCCAGAAACCCGATGAGGCGGTTGGCGGCATTGGGCATCACCCCGCCGTAGGTGCCGGAATGCACATCCAGACGTGCAATGCGCACCTGAGCGCGGACGTGCAACATACCGCGATTGCCGAAAACGATCTGCGGGCAGGTCGGATGAATCGACGCTTCGTCTGCGATGAAGCACAGATCCGCGCATGAAAGCATCAGGCTGTTGAAGGCATGACCGAAGTTCTTGCTTGTGGAGTCAAAACCGGAAGGACCGACAGAAGCAGAAATCAATGAACGCCATGCCAAGATTGGGAGGCTGGCGGTCGAGAACAGATTTTTGCCCGAAGGGCAGAAGCGGTGCGCCCCGTGAAGAAACGCGCGATGAGCAAACTGGATGACCCTGAACTGGGCATCAGTCGGCAAGGCAAGCTGGATCGGCTCAGCCGATCCGCGTTCTACGACACGCCGGTCGGTGTTGAGGCGGACAGGCATTGCGGCCCGGGGTCCGGCGGGTCCATGGCGTTGGAAAGATCTGGCGGCAATTGCCATGGGAAGGTTCTGGCCCCGCCCGCCGCACGAATGCCCGGTTGATGTAAAGCATGGGCAATCAACGCATTATACGGGCAAGCCGCCTGGTTTGCAGGCCACCAAGGATCGGGCTAGACCGAAACGCCAGCCAGCAATTCACCGCGTGTAATGGTGTCGCGGTCTCCGTCGAGGATCATGCGCCCGCCTCGCAGCACCAGGAACCGGTCGGCCAGGTCGTAGGCCACGTCGAAATACTGCTCGACCAGGACGATGATCATGTCGCGGGTGTCGCGCAGGTGGCGGATGACGTCGCTGATCTGCTGAACGATGTTGGGCTGGATGCCCTCGGTCGGTTCGTCCAGCAGCAGCAACCGGGGCTTCAGGATCAGGGCGCGGGCGATGGCCAGCTGTTGCTGCTGCCCGCCCGAAAGATCGCCGCCGCGCCGGGACTGCATCTGCCTGAGCACGGGGAACAGCTCGTAGATCTCGTCTGGAATGACGTGTTCGTCCTTGGGCAAACAACTGAACCCGGTCTCGAGGTTTTCGCGCACGGTGAGCAGCGGAAATATCTCGCGCCCCTGCGGGACATAGGCCACGCCCTTGTTCGCCAGCACATGGGCGGGCAATTTGCCCAGCGGTTCGCCATCAAGGCTGACACCGCCGCCCGAACGGGGGTGGGTGCCGGAAATGGCGCGCATCAGGCTGGTCTTGCCAACGCCGTTGGTGCCCATCACGCAGGTGATCTTGCCGGGTTCCGCCCGTAGCGAAATGTCGTAAAGGATCTGACTGTGGCCGTAGTGCAGGGTGAGATTGTCGATTTCCAGCATGATTCAGCGTCCCAAGTATACATCAACCACCGCCTGATTGGCGGTGACGTGGTCCAGGCTGCCCTCGGCCAGGACCGAGCCTTCGTGCAGCACCGTGACCTTGCAGTTCAGCCGCCGCACGAAATCCATGTCGTGCTCCACCACGACAACCGCGCGGGTCCGGGCGGCTTTCACCAGGATGTCGGTGGTCTTTTCCCTCTCCTGCGGCGTCATGCCGGCAGCAGGCTCATCGATCAGCAGAAGCCGGGGGTCCTGCGCCAGCAACATGCCGATTTCCAGCCATTGTTTCTGTCCGTGCGACAGTTCACCCGATTTGCGCAGCAGATGATCGGCCAACCCGATTTCACCTGCCCATTCCGCCACGCGGTCCAGATCGCGATCCGACGGGCGATAGAACAGTACGCCGAACACGCCGCGCTTGTTCTTCAGGGCCATCAGCAGGTTTTCCTGCACGGTCTGATCCTCGAACACGGTGGGTTTCTGGAACTTTCGCCCGATCCCCATGCGCGCGATGCGGGCCTCGGACAGACCGCGCAGGGATGTGCCCTCATCGCCCCATGAAATGCGGCCCTCGTCTGCCCTGGTCTTGCCGGTGACGATGTCCATGAACGTTGTCTTGCCGGCCCCGTTCGGCCCGATCACGGCGCGCAATTCTGTCTTGGCGATCCGGAAGCTGAGGTTGCTGATGGCGCGGAACCCGTCAAAGCTGACGGAAACGCCGGATACTTCGAGAAGCGTGCTCATTCCGAGGCCTCCTGTTCACGCAGCGCACCCGCACTTGGCCCCAGATCCGCGCCGTGGCGGTCGGGGCTTTTGCGGTGGACCCAAAGATCGACCAGACCGCCGATGCCCTTGGGCGCGAAAAGCGTCACCAGAACGAAGGACAGCCCAAGTACGATCAGCCACCAGTCGACCCACTTGATGGTATAGAACCCCAGCGGCACGTCAGGGGCCTGACCGCCAGTGAACCACGACGACACAAGGCTGACGAAGGCCGCGCCGATCACCGCGCCGTAAAGCCGGCCGCGCCCGCCGATGGCCACCCAGACCGCGAGATAGACCGAGGCAATCGGCGCGATCTCGGCGGGGTTCACGATGCCGGCCTGCGGGTAATACAGCGCCCCCGCGATACCGGCGATGCAGGCGGTCAGGGTAAAGACCACCAGTTTGAAGGTTTCGACCGAGTAGCCGAGGAACCGCACGCGGGCCTCGTTGTCACGGATCCCGCGCATGACCGACCCGAACTTTCCCGACACCAGCCAAGCGGCCAGCAAATACCCCAGCGCCAGCGCCAGCGCCGAGCCCCAGAGGAACCAGACCGACACCACCGACTGTGGCACCTGGTCCAGCCCCGGCAGGTTCTGCAGGCCGGACAACCCGTTGTTTCCCCGCAGGCCGCTGTCATTCTGGAACAGATACAGCGACAGGGCCAGCGTCATGGCCTGTGTCAGGATCGACAGATAGACACCCGCGACCCTGCTGCGGAAGGCCAGCCAGCCAAACACCAGCGCCAGCAGCCCGGGAACCAGCACGACAAGGGCCAGTTGCAGGAACAGGCTGTCGGCAAAGTACCAGATCAGCGGAAAATCGGCCGACCCGACCACGCCGAAGATCTGGTTGGCGATGGCATCGGTGATGTCCTGCGGGGTGGGGGGCAGGGCGCTTTCGGCCATCGACGCCACCACGATGTCATGGGTGCGGCGATACATCAGCCACATGCCGATCATGTAGCCGCCCAGGCCGAAGAACGCGAAATGGCCCAGGCTGAGGATGCCGCAATATCCCCAGACCAGATCCATCGCCAGCGCGACCAGGCACAGGCAAAGGGTCTTGCCCAGGGTCTTGACGAAGGATGTTGAAATCGGCCCGACGCCAAAGGCATCCGAGAAGATCGTGACCAGAAGAACCGTTATGGCCAGGATGCTGATGAACACCAGGGCCGAAGGATTGCGGGCGAAGAACGAGCGTTGCATGGTCTTAATCCCCCGCCGCGCGGCCCTTGAGGGCGATGATGCCCCGGGGCTTGAACTGGATGAAGATGATGATGAACACGATCATGTAGGTCTGGGCCGCCAGGGTGTTCGAGGGGTTGAACCACTCGATCCCTTTCTGGGTGAATCCGATCATGACAGCCCCGGCCAGCGTGCCCCAGATGTTGCCGACGCCGCCGACCACCACGGTCATGAAGCTCTGGACGATATAGCCGCCGCCCATTTCCGACGTGACCTTGGCAAACAGCCCGATCGCAACACCCGCGATCCCGGCGATGCCCGACCCCAGCCCGAAGGTCAGCATGTTCACCCGCGCCGGGTTGATCCCCATGGATGCGGCCATGCGCGGGTTCTGCGTGACGGCGCGGGTTTCCAGGCCAAGGCGCGTGCGCTTCATGATGAATAGGAACAGCGCAAGGAACAGCAGCGCCAGCACGAAAATCGCAATGCGGATGAAGCTGATCGACACGACGTCGTTCACGACCCAAGCGCCGTCAAGCCAGGCAGGCGCCGTCAGCGGACGGGCCTGGGTGCCGAAGATGTTCTTGGCCAACTGCTGCAATACGATCGAGACACCGAAGGTGGCCAGCAGCGATTCCAGCGGGCGCTGGTACAGGTGCCGGATGATTAGCCGCTCCAGCGCGACGCCGGCCATGAAGGTGACGGCGAAGGCCGCCGGGATCGCCACGATGATCGACAGGGTGTGCCCCGGCACCACCTGTTGCACGACATAGCCGGTATAGGCACCCATCATGATGAATTCGCCATGGGCCATGTTGATCACGCCCATGACGCCAAAGGTGATCGCCAGTCCGATTGCCGCCAGGAAATAGATCGACGCCAGCGACAGTGCATCCAGCCCCAGATCCAGCGCCTGATTGGCGCCGACCTTCAGGGCGATCCGCGTCAGCGCCGCCTGCGCCGCTTCGGTGACGGGCGCGGAAGGTTCAAGGTATTCATCGTAAAAGCTGTGGCTTTCCAGTGTTCTGGCCTGTTCCTCAGCCGGGACATACCCTGTCACAAGGCCCGCCGCCGCCAGATTGGCATAGGCCTGATCGCGCTTTGCCTCGCTGTTCAGCTGCACCAGAGGAACGCCGCCGACCTTGCCCTTTTCGATATGCTGTTCCAGCGCGGCGTTGCGGTCATGGGGAGTTTTCAGCGGCGCTGCCAGCCCGGCCTGCACCAGCATCGCCCAGGCCTCGGCCCGGGGCAAGGCGTCGGTGCCTGGGGTCAGTTGGCGCGCAATGTTCAAGCCCTCGGGCACGGCCCCCGCGGAGACCGCGCGCCGGGTGGCGACCAGTGGGTTCAGCGTGGCGCGCAGATCAAGGCCCAGATCGCTGCCCGCCGCATCGATCGCAGCAACGCGCGCGGCATCATCGGGGTCGAATGCCATGGTCAAAAGCGCTTCGAGCCGCTTTTTCTGTGCCAGCAGGGCGGGGTCGGTTTCACCGGGAATCGACGCGCGCAGCGGGGCCAGCATCGACGCATCGGCCCTGCGCGCCATCGTGGCCACGGCATCGGCACGCAACGCCGGATCGGGATCAGAGAGCTGAAACTGCACCAGCGCCGCACCGATCAGCGCGCGGATACCCGAGTTCGGCTTGATCTGGTCAAGCGCGTTCTTGTCCGCACGGCCAACTGTTTCGCCGCTGTCGAAGTCGGTCAGGGTATAGCTGCCGTCGGCTTTCTGCCCGGCAAAGAACAACCCGTCTGACTTGCGCTGCCACATATCCTTGGCCTGCCATGCCTGCAGGACGGCCTGGGCCTGGGGCAGGCCGCTGTTGGCCAGCGCGTCGATGACAGGGCCGATGGTGGTGCGCGAACCCTGCTCGATCAGCAGGCGGTTCTCCTGCAGGATGGTTTGCACCGGTTCAAGGCCGTCTGGCGCGGTTCGGGCGGTCTGTGCGGCAACCGACCCGCAGGCCAGCCCCAGCACGAGGGCGGCCAAAACTCTGATTTTCATGATGTTTCCTATCAGGCGACGGGGGGCAGGCCCCCCGTTCCCGTTTCGTCAGGTTTTGATCAGTAGTTGGATTTGATCTGGACGCAGGTCTCGGTTTCGGTGTTGTACATCCCGCAGCCAAGCTCCATCCAATCCGATTTCAACACCGCCGAGGCAGGCAGGAAATCGGTCCAGGCGTCGCCCGCAACCACATCGGTCTGGCTGACGATGTCGAACTGACCGTCTTCCTGAATCTCGCCGATCAGGACGGGTTTGGACAGGTGGTGGTTGCCGTTCATCACCGCGGTGCCGCCTGTCAGGTTGGGATATTCCTGCCCGTACATCTTGGCGCGCACGGCATCCACTTCGGTGCTTTCCGCTGCCGTCACCGCATTTGCCCACATGTTGAAACCGATATAGGTGGCTTCCATCGGGTCGTTCGTGACACGCTTTTCGTCACCGATGAATGCGTGCCAGTCCTTGACGAATTCGGCGTTCTCGGGCGTGTCCGATGACATGAAGTAATTCCACGCGGCCAGATGCCCGACAAGGTTGGTGGTATCCAGACCCGACAGTTCCTCTTCGCCCACCGAGAACGCGATGACGGGGATGTCGTCGGCATTGATGCCCGCAGCGGCAAGTTCCTTGTAGAACCCGATATTGGCATCGCCGTTGATGGTGGAAATCACCCCGACCTTCTTGCCGTCGGCACCAAGAGCGACGACATCGGCCACGATCTTCGACCAATCGGAATGCCCGAACGGTGTGTAGTTCACGAAGATATCGTTCTCGGATACGCCCTTGGACGCAAGATAGCTTTCCAGAATGTTGTTGGTCGTGCGTGGGTAGACGTAATCGGTGCCCAGAAGCGCGAATTTCTCGACGCCCAGTTCGTCCAGGAAGTAATCCGTCGCCGGGATTGCCTGCTGGTTCGGCGCGGCCCCGGTGTAGAAGACGTTTTTCGAGCTTTCCTCGCCCTCGTACTGCACGGGATAGAACATGAGGCCATTCAGTTCCTCGATCACCGGCAGCACCGATTTGCGCGACACGCTGGTCCAGCCGCCAAAGATGACATCGACCTCTTGCACGCTCAGCAGTTCGCGGGCCTTCTCGGCGAACAGCGGCCAGTCGGAGGCGGGGTCAACGACCACCGGTTCGATCTGACAGCCAAGAAGGCCCCCGGCCTTGTTCTGCTTGTCCACCAGCATCAGAACCGTGTCTTTCAGCGTGGTTTCGGAAATCGCCATCGTGCCGGACAGGGAATGCAGGACACCCACCTTGATCGGGCAATCTGCGGCCCAGACAGGTGCGGAAAATGCGGCAAGGGCAATCGGGGCCGCAAGTGTGGTTCTCAGGAAATTCATCTGGTTCTCCCCGCAGGGCGGGGGTCGGCCCTTGCGGCATCGCACCGTCGACCATACCCTTACCCTGCAACTTCTGTTGCATCCGTGTGGCGGCTGGTCTGAGGCTCAATTCACCCAGTCGTCACACACCCACTCATTCATTCAGAGTTGGCAGGGTCATCGTTTCTGCGATGCGGCGGCGGATACAACTTTAACAGCCAAATAATCGGCGCGTTGCCGTGTGTTGCCTGTTTTTTGTGCGTTGCGCAGGTTTTCACCTGATCTTTGGGCAATCCGCCAGCCAGCGGGCGCTGTTGCGGCGGAATGGGCTGGCCTGTTCGCGTGAACATGGTGATGAGCAAGGGGCCACCGCAAAGCACACGGACCCCGACCATTCTTGTTCAACAGCCTCCTTTGGCCCCCACGGCCCCGATGCCCACGGTGCAGGATCAACCGCGCGCGCGGGGGGCTGTCGTTCTGTCGGCCAAGACCGGACCGCGCGGCACCTGCCTGGCGGGGCTGCGGCAATCCGGATCTCTCAAATGCCTGTTTCCGCGTGCCGACCCGCCGAACATGCAGGCGGTTCTGGTCAATACGGCGGGCGGGATCACCGGCGGCGATGCCTTTTCCATCGATCTGCGCGCCGAAGCGGGCACCGATCTGACCGTCACCACCCAGGCGGCCGAGCGTGCCTATCGTGCGCAGCCCGGCCAGGTGGGGCAGATGCACAGTCGCGTTTGCCTGGAGGAAGGTGCGCGGCTGAACTGGCTGCCGCAGGAAACGATCCTGTTTGACGGCTGTGCACTGAACCGGACGCTGACGGTCGATCTTGCCGCCGGTGCGTCGCTGCTGCTGACCGAGCCGCTGGTCTTCGGGCGTACCAGCATGGGCGAAGTCCTGCGCCGCGGGCAATTCTCCGACCGAATCGAGATCTGCAGCCGGGGCCGGCCGCTTTACCTGGATCGGATCGCCCTGGAGGGCGACATTGCCGCGCATCTGTCGCGGCCCGGCGTAGCGGCAGGCGCCAGGGCAATGGCGACGCTGGTATACTTGGCGGATGACGCTGCCGCCCATCTGGATGCGGTGCGGGCGCTTTTGCCCGAAACAGCGGGGGCCAGCCTGATCCGTGACGGCCTGATGGCCATTCGCATTCTGGCCCCTGACAGCTTTGTCCTGCGCCAATCGCTTGTCCCCGTGTTGAACCGTCTGAACGGCGGCACGCTTCCCCGAACCTGGATGATCTGACCCATGCAACTGACCCCCAGAGAAAAAGACAAACTGCTGATCGCCATGGCCGCCGAGGTGGCGCGCAGGCGCCTGGCCCGCGGCGTGAAGCTGAACCACCCCGAAGCCATCGCACTGATCACCGACGCGGTGGTCGAAGGCGCACGCGACGGGCGCTCGGTCGCCGACATGATGGAGGCGGGCGCGCAGATCGTCACTCGCGAACAATGCATGGACGGCATCCCCGAGATGATCCCCGAAGTTCAGGTCGAAGCGACATTCCCCGATGGCACCAAGCTTGTCACCGTACACAACCCGATCCGCTAAGGAGCGATGCCATGAAACAGTTGATTCCGGGTGAGATCCTGACCGGTGAAGGCCAGATCACCCTGAACGCGGGTGCCGTGCCCATCACGCTGATGGTGGCCAATACCGGCGACCGGCCGGTTCAGGTCGGCAGTCACTATCACTTTGCCGAGTCCAACCCGGGGCTGGAGTTTGACCGCATCGCCGCGCGTGGCATGCGCCTTGACATCGCAGCCGGCACAGCCGTGCGGTTCGAACCCGGCCAGCGCCGCGAGGTGCGGCTGATCCCGATTGGCGGCGCGCGGCGGGTGTTCGGATTCAACGGTCAGGTCATGGGGGATCTATGAAAACGCATCCCCGCAACCCGGCCCCTGGACGGGGCAAGGCGCCATGGGGTCACATGATCGCCGCGGTGAACAGCGTGACAGCCCTGTCGAAACCCGTCGATGGAACCTTCCTGAAGAAACACGCCGTCCGGGCGAACGCGGCTTGAAAGTGGATTAAGACATGCCTGCACAGATTTCCCGCTCCGACTATGCCGCCATGTACGGCCCCACCACCGGCGACCGTCTGCGGTTGGCGGATACGGATCTGATCATCGAGGTCGAACGCGATCTGACCACCTATGGCGAAGAGGTGAAATTCGGCGGCGGCAAAGTGATCCGCGACGGCATGGGCCAATCGCAGGTCACGCGCGCGGGCGGCGCGATGGATACCGTGATCACCAATGCGCTGATCGTCGATCATTCAGGGATCTTCAAGGCCGACGTGGGCCTGAAGGACGGGCGCATCGGCAAGATCGGCAAGGCGGGCAACCCCGATACCCAGCCGGGCGTCGACATCATCATCGGTCCGGGAACCGAGATCATCGCAGGCGAAGGGCGCATCCTGACCGCCGGCGGTTTTGACAGCCACATCCATTTCATCTGCCCGCAACAGATCGAGGATGCGCTGCATTCGGGTGTCACCACGATGCTGGGCGGCGGCACCGGCCCGGCCCATGGCACGCTGGCCACCACCTGCACCCCGGGCCCCTGGCACATCGGGCGGATGATGCAGGCCATCGACGATGTGCCGATGAACATCGGCCTGTCGGGCAAGGGCAACGCCTCGCGCCCCGAGGCGCTGGTGGAAATGGTGAACGGTGGCGCTTGTGCGCTGAAACTGCACGAGGATTGGGGCACCACCCCCGCCGCGATCGATTGCTGCCTGTCGGTTGCCGACGACATGGACGTGCAGGTGATGATCCATACCGACACGCTGAATGAATCCGGCTTTGTCGAACATACCGTCGCCGCGATGAAGGGCCGCACGATTCACGCCTTTCATACCGAGGGTGCGGGCGGCGGTCATGCCCCCGACATCATCAGGGTCTGCGGTGAGGAGCACGTCATTCCCTCCTCGACCAACCCGACGCGCCCCTTCACCGTTAACACGTTGGAGGAACATCTCGACATGCTGATGGTCTGCCACCATCTGGACAAGTCGATTCCCGAGGACGTGGCCTTCGCCGAATCCCGCATCCGCCGTGAAACCATCGCGGCCGAGGATATTCTGCACGACATGGGGGCCTTCAGCGTCATCGCGTCGGACAGTCAGGCGATGGGGCGGGTCGGCGAACTGGTCATCCGCACATGGCAGACCGCCGACAAGATGCGCAAGCAACGCGGGCGGCTGACCGAAGAGACGGGCGACAACGACAATTTCCGCGTCCGCCGCTATATCGCCAAGTACACCATCAATCCGGCAATTGCGCATGGGGTATCGCGCGAGATTGGCAGCATCGCCGAGGGCAAGCGCGCCGATCTGGTGCTGTGGAGCCCGGCATTCTTCGGGGTGAAACCGGAAATGGTGTTGATGGGGGGCATGATCGTCTGTGCCCAGATGGGCGATCCCAACGCCTCGATCCCGACGCCGCAACCGGTTTACTCGCGCCCCATGTTCGGTGCGATGGGGCGGGCCGTCGGGCATTCGGCCGTGACCTTCGTGTCGGGCGCGGCCCACGCGGCCGGCATCCGCGCCACGCTGGGCTTGGCCAAGCAGACCGTCCCGGTGCAAAACACCCGCAACATCGGCAAGAAGGATCTGATCCTGAACAACGCCCTGCCGCAGATCGAGGTGAACCCCGAAACCTACGAGGTGCGCGCCGATGGCGAACTGCTGACCTGCCAACCCGCCGAGGTTCTGCCCATGGCGCAACGCTATTTCCTGTTCTGAGGTATGACCATGACCCTTCCTGCATCGCGCCGGATCCGGCATGCCGGCCACTGGTCCGGTGCCGCCGACCATGTGTCGCTTGACTATGACGGGCGTTTCCTGCGCCGCAAGGTGCTGCACACCGACAGCGGCGGCAGGTTTCTGGTGGACCTGGGCCATACCACCTCGCTTGATCACGGGGATGCGTTCGAACTGGAGGATGGCCGCCTGATCGGGGTCATTGCCGCGCCCGAGGAATTGCTGGAGATCACCGGCGACCACCTGACCCGGCTGGCCTGGCATATCGGCAACCGTCACAAGCCCTGCCAGATCGAAGCGCGCCGCCTGCTGATCCAGCGCGACCACGTCTTGCACGACATGCTGGCAACCCTGGGCGCAACCCTGCGCGAGGTAAGCGCGCCCTTCACACCGGAAGGCGGCGCCTACGGGATGGGGCGGACCCATGACCACGCCCACTGACCCGGGCATCCTGACGCTGGCGCAATGGCTGTCGCCTTCCTATCCCGTGGGGTCGTTTGCCTATTCACATGGGTTGGAGGCCGCCGTGAACCGGGGCGAAGTGGTCGATGCCGACAGCCTGGCGTCGTGGTTGCGCGACGTGTTGCAGGCCGGGGCGGGGCGGTTCGATGCCCTGTGCCTGGCGGCGGCCTGCCGCGCCGACACCAGGGCGCGCGTTCACGAGATCGACCAGACCGCCCGCGCCTTTGCCCCGTCGGTGGAGCGCCTGCGCGAGACGGATTTGCAGGGCGCCGCCTTTTGCGATGTCACCCGCGCCGTCTGGGGCCTTGATCTGCACGCGCTGACCTTTCCGGTTGCGGTGGGTCGCGCCATCGGGCTGGCCGGGCTGGACCAGGTCACCGGATCGCTGATGTATCTTCAGGCCTTCATTAGCAACCTTGCGGCGGCGGCGCAGCGCTTGCTGCCCCTTGGTCAAACCGACGCGCAACGCCTTATCCACGATCTGGCCCCGCTGTGCCGCGAGATCGGCCAGACGACGGCAGACGGCGATCTGAACGACCTGTCCGGCACCGCATTCCTGACCGATATCGCGTCGATGCATCACGAAACCCAGTATTCCAGGATATTCCGCACATGACTGAATTCAACGGCCCCCTGCGCATCGGTATCGGCGGCCCCGTGGGCGCAGGCAAAACGACGCTGACCGCGGCCCTGTGCGAGGCCCTGCGCGACAGCCATTCCATCGGTGTGATCACCAACGACATCTACACGCAGGAGGACGCCGAGGCATTGATGCGGATGCAGGTGCTGGCCGGCGACCGGATCATCGGGGTTCAGACCGGCGGCTGCCCGCATACAGCGATCCGCGAGGATGCCTCGATCAACCTTGCCGCGGTGGCCGAGATGGAAAAACGCCACCCCGGGATCGAGATCATCCTGATCGAGAGTGGCGGAGACAACCTTTCGGCGACCTTCAGCCCGGAACTGGCCGACCTGACGATCTATGTCATCGACGTCGCCGCGGGCGAGGAAATTCCGCGCAAGGGCGGCCCCGCTGTCACGCGATCCGACATCCTGGTGATCAACAAGACCGACCTTGCCCCCCATGTGGGCGCCAACCTCGACGTGATGGACCGCGACGCAAAGCGCATGCGCCGCGACCTGCCCTACCTTTTCGCGCAACTGAGAAACCGGCAAGGCGTGGGCGAGATTATCCGGCTGATCACGCAGATCGGCGGGATCCGGATGTCCTGAAACGCACTGATTGCTCCGCCGCCCGCGCTCTGGAGAGCTGCAGATCGTGCAAATCATGCAAGATACTTGCATCGCGGCGCTGTTCGGTGAACAACGGTGGGGCGATTGCCGTTTCAGGGTGTCGCAGGGCAAGTGGGGGCAGGGTGCGACAGCCAAGGATCAAGCAGGAAGACATTGCGCGCGCGGTCGGCGTGTCGGTTTCAACGGTGTCGCGGGTATTGTCCGGCGCCCCCGGTATCAGCCCCGCCACAACGGCGCGTGTCCTGCGGGCGGCCTCGGATATGGGCACCCAGGTGCCTGGTCCGCTTGGTGCGAAACAGGCGGCGCGGGGCCACGGGTTGAAACGCGCGCTGTTGTTCCTGAACCAGGTGGATACCAACAGCGGCTCGGCCTCGATCTATCATTTCGTGACCGCGGGTCTGCGCAAGGCCGCAAGGGAGGCCGACCTGCCCATCGAATTCTCGCTGCTGGGGGATGACGGCGACATTCCCGACCTGATCCTGGGCGGTGCGGAAACCGGTGTTCTTCTGGCCGGGGTCGATCCGTCGCAGCGGCTGATGCAGCGGCTTGTGGCCGGGGGGCATCCGGCGGTGATGGTCAACGGGCTTGACCCGACGATGACGCTGGATCACGTCGCGCCCAACAATTTCTTCGGCGGACGGATGGCGGCCGAATACCTGATCCGCAAGGGGCACAGGCGCATCCTGCACCTGGGCACCAGCCGCCGCTGGACCCTGCGCGCCCGCACCGATGGCTTTCGCCAGGCGATCGAGGATGCGGCGCCAAAAGACATTCATTGCGATTACGTCACCATGGCCAACGTGACTGAACGCGAGGGATTGCAGGCCCTGGCGCCCCTGCTGGACCAGCGGCCCTTTCCCTATACGGCGATCTTCTGCGCCGCCGACAACGTCGCGCTGAGCGGAATGCAGGCGCTGCGGTTGCGTGGTTTCGATGTGCCGGGCGACGTGTCGTTGCTGGGATTCAACGGGTTGCCGCATTCGGAAATGTCCTCGCCCCTGCTCAGCACCATGGCCGTCGATTGGGAGTATCTGGGGACCGAGGCGATTCGGCTTTTGCTGTTGCGCCACGCGGAACCTCGCCGACCTACGCAAAAGACAGAGACCGAAGTTCTGCTGAAGGATCGCAACTCCGTGGCCGATGTGAATTGAGGTAACCGCTTCAATGACTTGGCGGGTATGGTTGTGGCCATTTGCCGGTTTTGTGCAAGAAATTGCAAAACTTGCGCGTTAGTGCAAGTCATGCAACTTTCACCCGCAAGCGCAGATGCGTGCCGGGAGGAAGACTTGCGATACCGTTCACTGATCCAGCTCAAGCCACAGCAGTTCGACATCCATTTTCCGCCCTCCTGCCGCGATGGCCACCTCTCGGCCCTCGCCGCGATGACCGAACTTCTTGCGCCCGGCCCGGTTGCCGACCTGCGCGCGCCCGAAATTGACGGTGCCCTGTCGCAGGTCGATATCCTGATCACCGGCTGGGGGTCGCGGCCCGTGGATGCCGACCTGCGCCGCCGGATGCCCAACCTGAAACTGATCGCCCATCTTGCGGGCACGGTAAAGGCGCTGCTGACGCCCGAAATCGCCGACAGCGGCCTGCGGGTGGTCAATGCCGTGGCGGCCAATGCGCGCCCGGTGTCGGAATTCACCGTCGCCCATATCCTGTTGCACCTGAAGCGGGTCGAGGATTGGCGCCGCATCTACCGCGAACGGCGCAGCGCCATGTCCACCCGCACCGACCCGATGCAGGCCCTGGTGGGCAACCGCGGGCGCACCGTGGGGATCGTCGGGGCATCGCGCATCGGGCGGCTGGTGATCGGCCATTTGCGGCGGCACCAGATTTCCGTGCTCTTGCACGATCCGTTCCTCAGCGAAGACGAGGTGCGCGACCTGGGTGCAACGAAGGCGACCATGGAGCAACTGCTGACGCAAAGCGATGTGGTCAGCCTGCACCAGCCGCTTCTGCCCAACACGGAACGGTCGTTCGGGGCTGCCGAATTCGCCAGGATGCGCGACGGCGCCCTGCTGATCAACACCGCGCGCGGACGGATCATTGATACCGCCGCGCTGGAAGCGGCCATGGCCGACGGGCGCCTGCGCGCCGTGATCGACGTGACCGACCCCGAACCGCTGAACGACGATTCCCCCCTCTGGGACATGGACAACGTCCAGCTTACCCCGCATATCGCCGGGTCCTTCGGGCACGAGGTGTGCGACATGACGCAGCTGGTGCTGTCGGACATCGAAAGGTTCTGCCGGGGTGAGCCGCTTCAGAACGAAGTGGCCTTCGGCGATTGGGAGCGTCTGGCATGATCCGCCCGGGTCTCTGTTCCGTGACCTTCCGCGACCTGTCGCCCGACGCGGTGATCGACCTTGCCGCCGAAACCGGTGTTGCCGCGATCGAATGGGGTGGCGACGTTCACCTGCCCCCCGGCGACATGGGCCGCGCCGCCGCGATCCGTGCGGCGGGCGCGGCGCGGGGAATCGACTCGTGTTCGTACGGGTCGTACGTGCGCGCAGGCAACGAAGGCGCGCGCGTGGATTTTGAAACCGTGCTGAAGTCGGTGGCCGCCCTTGGTGCGGGAAACATCCGCGTCTGGGCCGGGACGGCACGGCGCGACAAGGCGGGCGAGGATGCCTTTGCCACGGCCGCCGGCGACCTGGCCCATATGGCCGCCCTGGCGCAGGACAGGAACATCACCGTCAGCGTGGAATACCACCGCAATTCCCTGACCGAAGAGGCCGCCGATACCCTGGCCCTGCTGAAGGCCGCCGCGCATCCGAACCTCTTTACCTATTGGCAGCCGGTGCCGGGCCGTGGCCTTGCAAGGTGGCAGGCCGAGCTTGACCTGCTGGCGCCCCACCTGGGCGATCTGCATGTCTTTCACTGGATCATGACCGACGAGGGCCAGAAGCGCCGCCCTCTGGCCGAAGGTGTGGAAGACTGGCGCGCCCTGTTCCATCGCTGGCAGGTGGCCGATGCCTGGCCCCACCCGCGCACCGCCTTTCTGGAATTCGTGCAGGACGACACGACCGCACGGTTCCGCGACGACATTCGCCATCTGCACGCCCTTTGCGGCACCCGGGGCGAAGATGAAACCAGCATGAAATCAATGGGAGGTTGAGAAACATGATGTTGAGAAATCGGATGAGCGTATCGCTCGTGGCGATCCTGGCCATGGCCGGGCCGGCCTTGGCGCAGGAATATACCCAGGCGCCTGAACTGGACGCGGCGGTCGAGGCCGGCGATCTGGCCCCCGTGGCCGAGCGGTTGCCGGAAAACCCCTATGTCCTGACGCCGATTGAATCGGTGGGCACCTATGGCGGCACATGGCGTTCGGCGCTGAAGGGCACCTATGACAGCGGCTGGATCCGCCGCTCGGTGGGTTATGAGCCCCTGGTGGCCTATGATCTGGAATGGACCGGCGTTTTCCCCAACGTTGCCGAAGAATTCGAAGTGAACGACGACGCGACCGAGTTCACCTTCCATCTGCGCAAGGGTCACAAGTGGTCGGACGGTGAACCCTTCACCGCCGAAGACCTGAAGTTCGCGCTCGACCTGATGAAAAGCCCCGCCTATGGCGGCCGCAAGGCCAGCGGCTTCGAGTGGGAGAAGATGACGGGCGAGGTCATCGATCCGCAGACCTTCAAGATCACCCTGACCGAACCCAACGGCTTTTTGCTGGAGCGTCTGGCTTCGGTCGAGGGCATGTTCATCGTGAACGCGGCCAAGCATTACTGCGGCAAGTATTTCCCCGAAACGGATGAAGCGGCGAACGACAACGCCAAGGCGGACGGGTACGAATCCTGGAGCCAGGCTGTGGAACAGACCTGTTTCTTCAACTTCGTCGATGAAGACCGCCCGCTTCTTTTCGCCTGGCGCCAGACCACGCCCTATGACGGGCTGAACCAGCTGATCGAATGGGAGCGCAACCCCTACTTCTTCAAGGTCGATACCGAGGGTCAGCAGCTGCCCTATATCGACGACGTGCAGATGATCCAGACCGAAAGCGTCGAGGACATCGTGCTGAAGGTCGTCGCGGGCGAGATCGACTTTTCCAACCGTCACTTCGCCACCGTGGCCAACAAGCCGGTGATCTATGACGCGCAGGAAAGCGGAGGCTACACCCTGAAGTCGACGGTCGATGCGCGGATGAACAACGCGATCTTCCAGCTGAACCTGACCCACGAGGACGAGAACAAGCGCAAGCTGTACAACGAAAAGGATTTCCGCGCCGCGCTGAGCCTTGGCATGGATCGCGAAGAAATCATCGACGTGGTCTTCGCCGGGCAGGGCGAACCCTATCAGGCCGCACCGCGCCCCACTTCGGCGCTGTACAACGAAAAACTGGCGACCCAGTTCACCGAATACGACCCCGACCGCGCGAACGAGCTTCTGGACGGCCTGGGCCTGACCGAGCGCAACGCCGATGGCATCCGCCTCGGGTATGACGGTGAGCCGATCCGTATCCAGCTTCTGTCGCCCTCGGACCAGTCCGAGTTCAACGACGTGGCCCAGCTTGTCGTCGAGCAGTGGAAGGAGATCGGCATCGACCTCGATGCGCGCAACGCCGAACGTTCGCTGGTCTACGAAAGGGTGCAGAACAACAGCCACGACATGCACATCTGGTGGGGCGATGGCGGGCTGAATGACGCGCTTCTCGATCCGCGCTTCTATTTCCCCTTCAACCTTGAATCGGCCTATGCCGAAAAATGGGCGCAGCATTTCATGAAAAGCGGCAGCACCCTGGCCGAAGCGCCGCCCGCCGAGGTGCAGAAGCAGATGGATCTGTACCTTGAAATGACGGCAACCGCCGACAAGGAGCGCCAGAAAGAGCTGTTCGGCGAGATCCTGGATATCGCCGCAGATCAGTTCTATGTCATCGGCACGGTCCTGCCCGCCGACGGCTATGTGGTAGCGAAATCGAACCTTGGCAACGTGCCGGATGGTCAGATCTATACCTGGCTTTATCCGCAGCCGGGCCCGATGGAACCGGCTCAGCTTTACTACAAGAAGTGACAGGGCGACGGGCGCGGGGTTTTCCGCGCCCGTCCGACCCGGAACCGAACAGGGGGGAAACGGATGCTTGGCTATATCGCGCGTCGGCTTGTGACCATGGTGTTCACGCTTCTTGCGTTGTCCGTGGTGGTGTTTGTCGTGATCCAGCTGCCACCGGGGGATTTCGTTACCTCCTATATCGCCAGCCTGTCGGCGGCGGGCGAAAGCGTGGACCAGGAAACGATCATCGCCCTGCGCGAACGCTACAAGCTGGATTCCCCGGTCCTTGTCCAATACGCCGCCTGGCTGGGCGATCTGCTGCGCGGCGAATTCGGCTACAGCTTTGAAATGCAGCGCCCCGTTGGCGAGATCTTCTCGCAGCGCATCGGTATATCGCTGGCGGTCGAACTGACGGCCGTGGTGGTGATGTGGGCGATTTCCATTCCCATCGGCATCTATTCCGCGGTGAACCAGTATTCGATCGGCGATTACGTCGCCACGATCCTGGGCTTCCTGGGCCTTGCGATCCCGAATTTCCTGTTCGCGCTGATCCTGATGTATGTCTGCTATAACTGGTTCGGGGTCACGATCACCGGCCTCTTCTCGGCCGAATACATGAACGCGCGCTGGTCGCTTGACCGGTTCCTGGATTTCGCCAGCCATGTCTGGGCGCCGATCCTGGTGATTTCCACCGCCGGCGCGGCGCAATTGGTACGCGTGCTGCGCGCCAACCTGCTGGATGAATTGAACAAGCCCTATGTCCTGACCGCCCGCGCCAAGGGTCTGGCGCGGCGCAAGGTGATCTGGCGCTATCCCGTCCGCGTGGCCATGAACCCGCTGGTGTCGACCATCGGCTGGGTGCTGCCCACGGTGATCTCGTCTTCTTTCGTGACCGCCATCGTGCTGAACCTGCCCACCCTGTCGCCCATCCTTCTGCGCGCGTTGCTGAGCCAGGACATGTATCTGGCGGGTGCGCTGATCCTCTTCATGGGTCTTCTGACGCTGGTGGGCACGCTGATTTCCGATCTTCTGCTGGCCTGGATCGACCCGCGCATCCGGCTTGGCATGGTAGGAGCGAACTGATGTCGATCATTCCCCCCGCAGACAGCCCCGACACCCGGCTCGAGGCGCCCTCGGGCGACATTGACCCGCGCATCGATGGCAATGCCGGCACCGAAAGCCAATGGCAACTGATCCGCCGCCGCTTTTCCAAGCACCGCCTGGCGATGATCAGCCTGGTGATCCTGGCGCTGTTCGGCTTTGTCGCCCTCTTTGCCGGCTTCATTTCGCCCAACGATCCGGGTGACGTCAAGGCGCGCTATACCTTCGCGCCGCCCCAGGGGCTGCATTTCATCGACCGCACCGAAGAGGGCTGGTCGTTCCGCCCCTATGTCTATGGCTACGACGTCGAGATCGACCCGGTGGCCCTGCGCCGCACCTTCGTGATCGACGAGGAAAAGAAGATCTACCTGACCTTCTTCAAGCGCAGCTGGGAATACAAGCTGTTCGGCCTGATCCCCACCGACCTGCACCTGATCGGCCCGGAAAAGACCCGCGATCCGCTTTACATCTTCGGGGCCGACAGGCTGGGCCGCGACATGTTCTCGCGGGTGGCCTATGGCACGCAGATTTCGCTGTCGGTCGGCCTTGTCGGCGTCATCATGAGCCTGGTCCTCGGCGTCATCATCGGCGGGGCGGCGGGGTATTTCGGCGGCTGGTTCGATGCCGCCACGCAGCGGGTGATCGAATTCCTGCGATCCCTGCCTACCATTCCGCTGTGGATGGGGCTGGCCGCGGCCATGCCCAGCGGCTGGTCGCCTCTGCAAACCTATTTCGCCATCACGCTGATCCTGTCCTTCCTGGGCTGGACCGAACTGGCCCGGGTGGTCAGGGGGCGGTTCCTGGCGCTGAACGGCGAAGATTACGTTGCCGCCGCCCGCTATGACGGCTGCTCCCATGGCCGGGTGATCGTGCGCCACATGGTGCCCGCCTTCACAAGCCACATCATCACCGCCGCATCGCTGGCCGTGCCGGGGATGATCCTGGCGGAAACCGCGCTGTCCTTTCTTGGGCTCGGGCTTCAGGCGCCGGTCATTTCCTGGGGCGTGCTTCTGCAAGAGGCGCAGAACATCCGCACCCTGGCCACCGCGCCCTGGCTGCTGGTGCCCGGTGCCGCCATCGTGATTGCCGTTCTGGCGATGAACTTCGTCGGTGACGGCCTGCGCGATGCCGCCGACCCCTATGCAAACTGAGAGGCCCGGCATGAGCAACGACACCATTCTTCAAGTGCGCGGCCTCAGCGTCGATTTCCCGGGCCGCAAGGGGGACACCACGGCCATTGCCGACGTGGATTTCGACCTGAAGCTGGGGGAAACCACCTGTTTCGTCGGCGAATCCGGGTCGGGCAAATCGGTGACGGCGCGGGCGGTTCTGAACATCGTGGAACCGGCGATCATCAAGAAGGGCGCGATTCACCTCGTCGACGTGAAGGCGGGCCAGAAGATCGAGCTTTCGGGCCTTGACCCCGACGGCGCCGAGATCCGCGCCGTGCGCGGGGCGCGCATCGCGATGATCTTCCAGGAACCGATGTCATCGCTCAGCCCGGTTCATACCATCGGTCAGCAGATCACCGAGGCGATCCTGCTGCATCAGGATGTCGACGAGGCCGAGGCCCGGCGCCGCGCCATCGAGGCGCTGCGCGCCGTGCAGATCGCCGACCCCGAACAGGCGATCGACAAGTATCCCTTCGAATATTCCGGCGGGATGCGCCAGCGCGCCATGATCGCCATGGCGCTGGGGTGCGAACCCGACATCCTGATCGCCGACGAACCCACAACCGCGCTGGATGTCACCACCCAGGCCGAAATCCTGCGCCTGATCCGTGGTTTGCAGGAAAGCCGCCGCATGGCGGTGATGTTCATCACCCACGACATGGGCGTGGTGGCCGAAATCGCCGATCAGGTGGTCGTCATGCTCCATGGCCGGGTCGTGGAAACCGGTGCGGTCGACCAGGTGTTTCACGCCCCCGAACACGCCTATACCAAGAAGCTGCTCAAGGCCGCGCTGGGGTTGGATGATGCCCCCGCACGGCGGCGCGAGACGCCCTCGGACGAGGTGCTGATCGAAACCGGCGATCTTTCGCTGGCCTTTCCCAGCAAGGGCAAGCTGTTCAAGAGAGTTGCCGGAGTGCAGGCCCTGGACCGGGTGTCGGTCGAGCTGCGCAAGGGCGAGATTCTGGGCATCGTAGGTGAATCCGGCTCGGGCAAGACCACGCTGGCGCGGGTTCTCATGGGGCGGTTTCAGCCGCAGTCGGGGCAGGCGATCTATCACATGCGCGACGGCGGCACCCGCGATCTGACCGACAAGGCCAGCTTTCGCGACGGGCAGGTCTACCGCGAGATGCGGATGATCTTTCAAGACCCCTACGGCTCGCTGAACCCGCGCATGACGGTTGAGCAGATCATCGGTGAACCGCTTCTGGTGAACGGGCTGCTGAAGGGCGCCGACCTGCGCCGCCGGGTCGGCGCATTGCTGGAACGTGTCGGGCTGCCCGCAACCGCGATGGAGCGATACCCCCACGCCTTTTCGGGCGGCCAGCGGCAGCGCATCGGCATCGCCCGCGCCATCGCGCTGGACCCCCGGATCATCATCGCGGACGAGGCGACATCGGCGCTGGACGGGTCGATCCGGGCGCAGATCCTCGATCTGCTGCTGGACCTGCGCGCCGAGCTGGACCTGTCGATCCTGTTCATCGCCCATGACATCGGCGTCGTGCGTTACTTCTGCGATCGGGTGGCGGTGATGCACCGGGGCCGGGTAGTGGAAACCGGCACCGCCGTGCAGATCTGCGACGCCCCGCAAGAGGCCTATACCCAACGCCTGATTTCCGCCGTGCCGATCCCCGATCCGCGCAAACGGCACCTGACGGCAAGCTGAACGAAAGACGCTCCCATGATGACCAACCCGATGAACGGCAATCCCTTTGCCACCCGCGCCGATGTGCAAAGGGCCGTGCAGGACCTGACTACGCCTCTGCTGGCCGGGTTTTCGCCCGGGCGCGCGCGGGTGGAGCTGGGCACCAGCGCGGCGCATTTCCACACCGCCGCCGCGCATCTTGAAGGGTTGTCGCGCCCCTTCTGGGGATTGGCACCGCTGTTGGCGGGGGGCGGCACGTTTGACGGGATCGACCTGTTTGTCGAAGGGGTGAACAACGGCGCCGATCCCGATCATCCCGAATACTGGGGCCCGGTGGCCGACCGGGATCAAAGGATGGTGGAATCCGCCGCCCTTGGCTATGCGCTGGCGCTGGCGCCCGAAACCTTCTGGGATGGGCTGACGGGCAGGGGGCGCGATTGCCTGCGCGACTGGCTTTTGCATTCGCTGCAACAGACCCCCGCACCCAACAACTGGAACTTTTTCCATGTCCTCGTATCGCTGGGCCTGACCCGGGTCGGAGTCGACCATGACCTGTCGATCATCAAGGGCAACCTGGACCGGCTGGAAACCTGGGACATGGGCAATGGATGGTATCGCGATGGCGACCAGCGGCAGGCCGACCATTACATTCCCTTCGCCATGCATTTCTATGGCCTGATCTACGCGCAATACGGCCCCGAGGCCGACGCCGCCCGCCGCGAAAGGTTTCGCGAACGCGCGCGCCTGTTTGCGCCGCAGATCGCCCATTGGTACGGGGCCGACGGTTCGGCGCTGCCCTATGGGCGGTCGCTGACCTACCGATTTGCCCATGGCGGCATCTGGGGCGCGCTGGCCCTGGCGGGGGAAGAGGCCCTGCCCTGGGGTGAAATCCGCGGTCACTGGGCGCGCAACCTGCGCTGGTGGTCGGACAAGCCGATCACCGACCGCACCGGCGTGATGTCCATCGGATACGGCTATGCGCAACTGTCGATGGCCGAGCGGTACAATTCCCCCGGCTCGCCCTATTGGGCGTTCAAGGCCTTTGCCCCGCTGGCCCTGCCCGAAACCCACCCGTTCTGGACGGCCGAGGAAACCCCCGCCCAGGAGCGTGACGGCGTGGTGTCCCTGCCCGAACCGGGGATGGTGAAATACGAGGACAAGGGCGATGTGACGGTCCTGTCGGGCGGGCAGCAATCGCCGACCTTCGGGCGCACCGCCGAGAAGTACAACAAGTTCGCCTATTCCACCCGCTATGGCTTCAGCGCCGAACCCGAGGGGCGGTGCTTTGCCAATGGCACCTTCGACAACATGCTGGCCTTTTCCGAAAACGGCGAACTGGCCGCCCTGCGCAGCCGGGAATCCATGGCGCGGATCGGCGATGACTGGCTGTTCTCGGCCTGGTCGCCCATGCCCGAGGTCGAGGTTGAAACCTGGCTGATCGCCCGCGCCCCCTGGCATCTGCGCATCCACCGGATCGTGACCGGGCGGGAGGTGGAAACCGTGGAAGGGGGCTTTGCCATTCGCCGCTACGATCCGACCCCGGCGCGCAACCCCGAACCGGCGCCGATCGGCCCCATGGCCGGCATCGCGACGCAAAGTGACATGAGTTGCATCGTCGATGGCACCGCGCCGTTTGAAAACCCGGTGTCCCGTACCCCCCGGATCATCACGCCCGAACCCAACAGCAACGTGATCTGGCCGCAGTCATGGGTGCCGCAGCTGACCGGCACCCTGACGCCCGGCACCTGGTCGCTGGCCGCATGGGTGCGGGCGGGGCGCGACATGGCGCTGCCCGATGGCGCGCCCGAAGGGTTGCCCACCGCCGCGGATCTTGTGGCGATGCGCGAGGGCGGGCAGGTCATCAAGGTCTGGGATCTCTGAGCGTCAGCCGATCAGCGCGTCGATTTCGCCCTGCGTGATCCTGTCGGGCAGGGCGGTCGGCGCGCGCACATCCGCCCGGGCAATCACGCCCTTCTTCACAAGCATCTGCTTGTGGACGTGGTAGAACAGGTCATGTTGCTGTGCGCCCAGCCGGTTCACGGCCATGATCTCACGGTCGAACACCTCGCGCGCTGCTGCCTCGTCCCCCGCCAGCAGGTGATCCCAGACCGAGACGAAGGCGGCGGGTTGGCTGCAAAACGGCATGGTGCCACGGGCGCCACGGCGGAATTCCTCGATCATGTAGGTGCCGGCCAGGCCGCCGATCACCGTCAGGCTGTCGGCCACCTGGGCGGCCATGGCGCCCACCTGTGAAACGGTTGGCATGGTTTCGACCTTGATCGCCCGTGCCGTGGGGCAATGCGCCAGAACCGCGCGGGCCATGGCGGCCGGTATCGGGCCCTGCACCACGTCCTGAAGGATCAGGGGCAGGGGGGTTGCGCGGCCGACCGCCTCGAAACAATCGGCGCCGCTGTCCGGCCCGGTGGGCATGAAGGACGGCGGAAACAGCATCAGCGCATCGGCGCCCAGTTCGGCGGCGCGGCGGGCCTGGGCCACGGTCAGGTCGGTTCCCTGGGCCGAGACGTTCATCACCACCGGCACCCGGCCGCGCACCGCGGCGACGGTCAGCTTCAGGATCTCGTCCCGCTCGGCCGCGTCCATCTTGTAAAGCTCGCTGCCGATGGCGATGCCCAGGCCATGCACGCCCGCGTCGATGTTGAACTCGATCAGCGATTGCAGGCTGTCGGCGTCGATACGGTTCTGGCCGTCGAAAGGGGTGACCAGAATCGGGATGATGCCGGTGAAGTCGGGGTTTTCCATGGGAACCTCGTCAGGAAGAAGCGTTGAAATCAAACATCGTTTCCAGATCGGTCTGGATTGGGCGCGTGTCGGGGTGAACCTCCATCAGGGGCGCCATGTGTGCCCACCATTTCCACATCACCGGATCAGGTTCGCCCGGGGCCGGGCCGTCGCGGTCTTGCACGGCAAAGAGGGTCAGCCCGTGGCGGTGGATGGTGAAGCGCGACACGCCCGCCTTGCGCATCTGGTCCAGCATCTCGGGCCAGATGGCATCGTGGCGGGCCTTGTATTCGGCCGCGCAGCCCGGTTTCAGGGTCATGATCCAGGCGCGGCGCGTCATCGGGCGATCACGTTGTCGTCGATGTAATCCCAGACGATATCATACCCCAGGCCGGGGCCGGTGGGCAGGGTGATCATGCCGTCGGGGTCCATCGGATCGCAGTTGGCGCGCAGATAGGGGTGGGGCGCGTCGTAATCCACGCCGGGGGCCAGCAGGCCCTTTTCGTAGTATTCGCTGGTATCCTCGCTGGTGGCGCCCATGGCGTGAAGATTGCCCCAGCCGGCCATGTGGATTTCGCACTTGATGCCGTAGGCCTCGCAGACCACCGCCGTCTTGCGGCAGCCGGTCAGCCCGCCGCGCCGCACGTCCATCCGGCTCATGTCGCTCGCGCCGCGCAGGATCCATTCGGCGCGGGTGAAGACGCCGCCGGCGGCGATTTCGGGCGCCAGGATCGGGATCGACAACTCGCGGCACAGGCGCACATAGCTCTCCACGCGATATTCCGGCATCGGATGTTCGAACCAGTAGAAATCTAGCGATTCCAGCACCCGCCCGACCTTTATGGTTTCTTCCAGCGTGTGATAGGTGCCCCAGACATCGTACATCAGCACCATGTCGGGGCCGACAGCCTCGCGCACCAGGCGGCAGGTTTCGATATCGGCCTTGATGTTCGACGGGCGGCCCGGCGTGGGGGTGCCGGTTTCGGGGTTCCAGAAATAATGGGGGTGGATCTTGTAGGCGGTATAGCCCTGGGCCTGGCATTCCAGCGCGTGATCGGCATAGACCTGCGGCGCGCCGATGTTGGGATAGGTCGAGGCATAGCATTTGACCCGGTCGCGCGCGCCGCCCATCACCTTGTAGGCCGGTTGGCCAAAGGCGCGCCCCGCCAGATCCCACAGCGCCAGATCGACGACCGAGGCGACAACCTCGGGAATATTGGCGACCCAGAGCCATTTCCAGATCATCTCGCGGTCGAAGGGGTCTTGCCCCAGCAACAGCTCCCTGATCCGCCCGGTCAGAAGCCCCGCCTCGACCACGTTCAGCCCGTCCTGATCGCCATGCTTGCCGCCGCCCAGGAAATACCCCGAAAGCCCTTCGTCGGTGTCGATGCAGGTGACGGTCTGCGTCACCTCGGCGTTCGGCAACAGGCGGCCATGGCCGATGTCCCACCGGTCCGCATGGGTGCGGAAGGTGATGACGCGGACATCGGTGATCTTCATGGCCTAGACTCCGCCAAGGCGTGCGCCGGTTTCGGGGTCGAAGGCGTGCAGCTTGCCCGGTTCGACCGACAGGTTCAGGGTGTCGCCCAGCCGGGCCGTGACCCGGTCGCGCGTGGTGATCAGCACATGATCGCCCGCGATATCGACAGTGAACTGGATTTCCGCGCCCGTCGGTTCGACAAGGGTGACAGGGGCATCAAGCGCGCCGCTGCCGATGACGAAATGTTCGGGCCGCACCCCGGCGGTAAAGGCCTGTCCCTCGCCCAGCCCGGCGGGGGCCGCGCCCAGCACCTGACCGTTGGAAAGAACCGCCTTGCCCCCCTGGGCGGTGCAGGACATGAAATTCATCGAGGGCGACCCGATGAACCCCGCCACGAAAAGATTGGCGGGCGTGTCGTAAAGATCGAGCGGCGCGCCGATCTGTTCGACGTGGCCGTCCTTCATCACCACGATCTTGTCGGCCATGGTCATCGCCTCGATCTGGTCGTGGGTGACATAGACGATGGTGGTACCAAGGCGCTGGTGCAGCTCCTTGATTTCCGAACGCATCTGGACGCGCAGTTTCGCATCGAGGTTGGACAGCGGTTCGTCGAAGAGAAACACCTTGGGGTCGCGCACGATGGCCCGGCCCATGGCAACCCGCTGACGCTGGCCGCCCGAAAGCTGCTTGGGATAGCGGTCAAGCATCGCCGTCAGGCTGAGGATCTCGGCCGCCTTGGCGACCTTGCTTTCGATCTCGTCCTTGGGAACCTTGTTGAGCTTGAGGGAAAACGCCATGTTTTCCCGCACCTTCATATGCGGGTACAGCGCATAGTTCTGGAACACCATGGCGATGTCGCGGTTCTTGGGTTCCAGCCCGTTGATCACCTTGTCGTCGATGGAAATGTCGCCGGCGCTGATCGTCTCCAGCCCGGCAAGCGAGCGCAGGAGCGTGGATTTCCCACAGCCGGACGGGCCGACCAGAACGACGAATTCGCCGTCGGCCACGTCAAGGTCGATGCCATGCAGCACCTCGACCGGGCCATAGGATTTGCGGATGTTGCGAAGTGTGACGGACCCCATGGGTTAGCTCCTGCTTTGGCTCGGACGGGCGGATTCGCCGTCGAAAAGTGCCGAAATATGTTCGGGAGGACGGTTGCCGGCGGTTGGCACCGCAACCCGGCCTCCGGCGATCCGGGCGCGCGGGCCGGTCAGTTCGTACAAGGGCGAGGTTTCGCCGCGATCCACGAATTCAACCACCGCGTCGGTCTGGCGCGCGGCGGCCAGCGCTAGCGCCCAGGGCTGTTCGCATGTGTTGTGAAGGATCACCGGCACCGATTTCTCTGCCGCCATGTCAAGGATGCGCAGCACCTCGGTGATGCCCCCGGCCCAGGCGACATCGGGTTGCAGCAGGTCGCACAGATCCTCGCGCATCAGTTCGGCGCAATCCCAGCGGGTGAAACAGAAGTTCCCCAGCGCAAGGCGGATGTCGCTGCCGGCCTCGGCACGGATGCGGCGCAGCCCGTCCAGATCGTAGGGCGGCAGGGGGTCTTCGATCCAGTAGACATCCAGATCGCGCGCCGCCTCGGCAAAGCGCAGGGTATATTCTGCATCCCAGGCCATGAAGCTGTCGAGCATCACGCGCCCCTTGCCGGCCACGTCGCGGAACTGGGCGATGTATTTCACGTTCTCGGCCAGCCCCTGATCGCCGGCCGAGGGTTCAAAGGGCATGGCGGCCTTGATGCCCCACCACTCCGCGCCGCCGTGCGCCTCGGGTTGGGGGGTGGTGCAATAGACGGCCAGATCGGGGGTTTTCGCCCCGCCCAGCAGATCGACCAGCGATTTGCCTTCGGTCCTTGCCTTCAGATCCCACAGGGCGATGTCGATGCCCGCAATCGCCATCATGGGAAAGCCGGATCTGTCGCAGGGAAGCAGGGAAAAGAACATCTGGTCCCAGACTTCGGAGATGTCCGTCACCTCGACCCCGTCCAGAAGGCGCGAGAGGTGCTGTTCGATGATCATCGCCACGATCTCGCCGCCGTTGGTGGCGGACCAGCCGACCTGGCCATCGTCGCTTTCGATGCGCACGAAGACCTTCTTTGTCGGCCACATCCAGCTTGACCGTTTCTCGCCGAACTGCGGAAACCGCGACATGGGCGAGGCGACGCGCGTGGTTTGCAGCTTTTGCGCCTGAAAGCCCATGTCGACGGCGCGGGCCTGAATCGAGGTGATCTTCATCCCTTCACCGCCCCGGCCAGAAGGCCGCGTGTGAAATAGCGTTGGCCGAAGAAGAAGACCAACATGATCGGCATGGCCACAAGGCTGGCGGCGGCGCCAACGCGGTTGAATTCGATGGTGAAGAGTTCGACGAAACTGGCCAGGCCGATGGTCACGGTCTTGCTGTCCGAGCTTTCCATCAGGATCGAGGCGAAGGCGAATTCGGACCATGCGCCGACGAAATGCCACATGGCGGCGGTGATCAACGCGGGCGTGGCCAGGGGCAGCACGATCTTGACCATGCATTGCAGACGCGACGCCCCGTCCATCATCGCGGATTCCTCAAGCTCGAAGGGGATTTCACGCAGGGAGGATGCGATGATCCAGGTGGCGAAAGGCAAGCCGAAGGCCGAGTAGAGCAGCGTCAGGCCCAGAAGGCTGTCTTGCAGGCCAAGGTTGTTCATCAGCCGGTAGGTGGGCAGCAGCAGCGCCGCCCCCTGGAACATCCGGCTGATCAAGAGCCCGCCCAGGATCAGGTCGCGGCCCGGAAACTGGATCCGGCTGAAGGCGTAGCCGGCCAGGGTACCGAAGACCAGCACGATCAGGGTCGAGCTGACCGAGACAAGGAAGCTGTTCGAGATCAGCCGCGGCCAGTTCAGGATCTGGCTGGACTGCGACGTGGTGTCGAACAGGGCCGTATAGGCCTCGATTGTGGGGGCGACGGGCCAGAAGGTCAGCGGCAACGAAGCCAGTTCGCCCGTCGTCTTGAACGAGGCCAGGAACAGCCAGAAGATCGGGAACAGCACATAGGTGGCGATCACCAGACCGAAGATGGACAGGCCGATCCAGTAAAGCGGGCGCGGCTGCGGATTCATGAGTTACCCCCTGCGGCCCAGGACCGGCGGTTGATGTAAAGGTAAAGGCCGACGACCGTCATCAGGAACACCAGGTTCACCACCGACATGGCCGAGCCGACGCCCCAGTTGAAGAACTGGAAGCTCTGTTGATAGATGTAGGTCGACATGATCTGGCTGGAGTTGGCCGGACCACCGCCCGTCATGACCCAGGGCAGGGTGAATTCCGCCGTGATCCAGATCATCGAGATCACCGTCACCGCCGTCAGAGAAAAGGCGATGTTGGGCACCACCACGAAGCGGAACCGGTGCCAGCCGTTGGCGCCATCCATGCGCGCCGCCTCAAGCTGTTCCGAAGGCACCGAACGGATCGCGGCGCAGAGGATCAGGGCCACCAGCGGCATCTTGCGCCAGATCAGCACGATCACCAGCATCCACATCACAAGGTCGGGGTTGCCAAGGAACGAGATCGCCCCGTCGGTCAGCCCCATGCGCGAGATATAGTCGCCGATCACGCCCACCTGGCCGTGCAGCATCCATTTCCAGGCCATCGCCGTCACCACGTCGGGCAGGACCCAGGGCAACAGAATGATGGCGCGCAGGCCCATGGTCATCTTCGAATCGATGGCCAGGAACATGCCCACGGCAAGCCCTGTCATCACGCACAGGATTGTGCCGCCCAGGATCCAGATCGCGGTGTTCTTTACCACCGTGGGAAAGACCGGATCGGCGAAAAGCGCGCGGAAGTTCGACAATGTGCCGAACCCCCTTTCCTGGCCCATGACCACGCTGGTCAGGGACAGGGTTCCGACATCCCATGTCGGGCCGATGACGAAGGCCAGAACCGCCGCAACGACGGGCAGTATCATGAAGTAGGCTAGCCATGTGTCGCTGCGACGGTTCATATCTTTATCCTTTCCGGGCGATCAGCCGCGCAGCAGGTCGATCTGCGCCTGGGCTGCCTCGGTTGCTTCGTCTGCGGCCTCTTGCGGGGTCTTCTGACCCAGGACCACCTGCTGGATCGCCGTTGCCAGGGCCGATTCCACGGCCGAGACGCCGATGAAACGCGGCATCGGTTCGGCGCCGTCGAACAGCGTGCCGGCGTTGTAGGATTCAACCCAGGCAGGCCATGCGTCGGCCAGGCCCTGTTCGCTCCAGGCGCTCTTGCCGGCGGGAACGCGGGCAATCTCGGGGTTGCCGCCCCAGGTGTTCAGCTGCTCGTTCTGCGACCAGAAATCGAGGTATTCGATGGCGGCCTCGGGGTTCTTGGTGCTGCTGGACACCATCAGAACGGCGGTGCCGTCCATGATCGCGGCCACGGGCGGGAAGGCGCCCGAGGGTGCGTCGGGTTTCGGGAAGGGCGCGCCGGCCCAGTTCATGCCCTCCATCACGCCCCAGGGGGTGTTCAGCCAGGACAGGCCGATCCACATGGCGGCGCGCTTCTGACCGAACAGCTGCGCGGTGTCGCGGAAGTTGGTTTCGGTCATCGAGTTGCCCGAGGGGGTGGAGCCATCGGCGATCAGGTCGGCGTAAAGTTGCAGCGCACCGACGACGCCCGCGTCGTTCAGCGTGACCTTGCCGGTTTCCTCGTCGAAGATGCGCCCGCCGTTGGCATAGGCGATGCCTTCGAAGATGTTGATGTCGACGGGGGCCGTGGTGGCCGGGAAGGCGATGCCCGGGCGGTCGGCGGTGGTCAGCTTCTTGGCGTATTCACGCAGCTCGCTCCAGGTTTCGGGCGGGCGGTCGTATCCGGCCTCTTTCATCGCATCGGTGTCGATGGCGATGAAGGTGGCCATGTCGACATAGGTGGGCAGGCCGTAAAGCTTGCCCTCGTGCATGCCCGAGGACAGGATTTCGGGAACGATACGGTCCTTCCAACCCTCCAGCTTGTCGCCCGCGATCTCTTCCAACGGCTGGATCATGCCGAAACCGGCGAATTCGGGAATGTCCTGGCCGAAGGCGATGATCACATCGGCCAGCTTGCGGGTCTGGAACCCGGCCAGGATCTTCTGACGGCGGATCTGCCCGTTGAAGAAGGAATAGTTCAGGTCGATGTCGGGGTTGGCGGCCAGGAACTTGTCGTTCGCGGCGGGCCATGCCTCGACCTCGGCGGGGGTGCCGCCGAATTTCCAGACCGAAAGCGCCCCCGATGCGGCGCGGGCCGGAATCGAGGTTGTCGCCAGCGCCAGAAGCGCTGTCGTTCCGGCAAGGAAGCCGCGGCGGCCAATATCAGTTTTCATCAGTCTTTCCTCCCATGAGATGTCCCCGACAGGTTGGGGAACAGAAATGACATACGAATGTCATATGCTGTTGCACCGGAACTAGCGGAATGATATTCGTATGTCAACGGGTTCGAAGCCAAAGCGTCAGGGATGCCAGATGACCGACAAAAAGCGAAAGGTGACGCTCAAGGATGTCTCGGCAGCCTCGGGAGTGTCGCTGATCACGGTGTCGCGCGCCCTGCGTCTTCCCGACACCGTGCAGCCTGCCACGCGGGCCAAGGTGATGAAGGCGATCGACGATATCGGCTATGTTCCGAACCTGACCGCACGTTCGCTGGTGTCGAACCGTTCGGGGATGATCGGTGTCGTCGTCCCGATTCTCACCAGTTCGCTGTTTGCCGATTTCGCCCAGGGCGTGGCCGGGGCGCTGCATCGGGACAATGTGCAGATGTTGCTGGGCGTCAGCGAACGCTCGGTCGATCTTGAGGCCGAGGCGGTGCGCACCTTCATCGCCCGCCAGGCGGATGCGATCATCGTTACCGGCTTCACCCATTCGAAGGCCTGCCTGAAGCTGCTGGAGACCTTTGACGGCCCCGTGGTCGAGACGTGGAACACCCGCCGCGCACCCATCGACATGACGGTGGGTTATGACAACTTCGCCGCCTCGGCCGAGATGACCCGCTATCTGATCAAGCGCGGGTATCGCGAAATCGCCATGGTGGGCGGCGCCTTTGAAAACAACGACCAAGCGGTGGATCGCCACGCCGGTTTCCTGTCGGCCATGGCCGAGGCCGGGCGCAGCGTGCGTGACGAATTCGTCGTCTCGGTGCCCAACCCGACCACGATGCACAGCGGCGGCGAAGCGATGAACCGCCTGCTGGACGGCCCGGTCAGGCCCGACGCGGTGTTCTTCCAGGCGGAAATCCCGGCCCTTGGCGCGGTCATGGCCTGCATGTCGCGCGGGGTGTCCATGCCCGGTGACGTGGCCATTGCGGGGTTCGGCGATCTGAACCTGTCGGCGCTTCTGCCCGTGCCGCTGACCACGGTGCGCATCAAGGCGCGCGAGATCGGCGAGCGCAGCGCGCGCATGGTGCTGGACCGGCTGGCCGGCGATGAAATCTCCGACACCGTTCAGGATGTCGGTTTCGATCTGATGATAAGGGAAAGTGCATGACTGCCTCACAGAAACCCGTCCGCGCCGCCGTGATCGGCGCCGGGCATTTCGCCTATCGCGTCCATATCCCCGTGCTGGCCGCCCGCCCCGAAGTGGTGCTGGACAGTGTCTGCCGGCGCGGCGCCGAGCCCCTGAAGCTGATCAAGGAGGAGTTCGGCTTTGAATTCGGGGCCGAGGATTGGCGCGACGTGCTGGAGCGCGACATCGACATCGCGGTGATCGCGACGCCGCATCACCTGCATTACGAACAGGCGATGGCCTTTCTCGACAAGGGCTGTCACGTTCTGGTGGAAAAGCCGATGTGTCTTGATCCGGTTCAGGCTTGGGAACTGGTGGAAAAGGCGCGCGCCGTCGGGCGCGAACTGGTGGTGTCCTATGGCTGGCACTACAAGCCCGGCCTGTCCGACGCCCGGGCGATGATCGAACGGATCGGGCGCATCGAACATGTGGTCTGCCACATGGGGTCGTTCACCCGGTCGGTCTTTGCGGGCAGTGGCGGCGCCGGGCGGTGGGCGCATATCAAGATCCAGCCCCAGGCCGAAACCTGGCAGAATGCCGATGCCGGGGGTGGCTATGCCTATGGGCAACTCAGCCATGCACTGGGCCTGCTGTTCTGGCTGACCGACCTGCGGGTCGGTTCGGTGCGGGCGCAGACCCTGAACGCCGAAAATGGTGTCGATCTGCACGATGCCGCCGTTGCCCGTTTTGACGGCGGCGCCACGGGCGTCTTTTCCGGCACCTGCGGCGTGCCCGACGGCCATGGCTTCGAGGTGGATCTGCGGATCTACGGCGAGGGCGGGTCTGTCTTGCTGGACATCGAAACCGAACGGCTGATCCTGAAACTGCCCGGCGGCACGCGGGAAGAGGCCCAGGTGCCCAAGGGCGCCTGGTTCTATTCCTGCGAAGGCCCGGCGAACGCGCTGGTCGATCTGGCGCTGGGTCAGGGCACGAACGAAAGCGGCGGCGCCATCGGCGCGAAGGCCGTTGAAACCCTGCATGCGCTTGTCGCATCGGCGCGGGCCGAGGGGCAGGTCATCGACATCACATCAAAAGGAACATCCGAATGAGCGCTCCCGAATTCAACCAGCAGATTGCCGTCGTCACCGGCGGTGCCCAGGGCATCGGCGGCGCGGTTGCCGCGCAACTGGCCGAAAAGGGCCTGCGCGTCGCGATCTGGGACATGGACGAAGCCCTGGCCCAGGCCACGGCCGACACCCTTGGCAACGGCGCCGTCGCGGTGAAATGCGACGTTTCCGACTGGGGCAGCGTGCAGGCCGCCTATGACGCGACCATTAAGGCCTGCGGGCGGGTCGACGTTCTGGTCAATTCGGCCGGCATCGCGGGGGCCAATGCTCCGGTGGCCGACTACCCGGTGGAAGAGTTTCAGAAGATCGTCGCCATCAACCTGAACGGCTGTTTCATGGTCAACAAGGTGGTGGTCAAGGGCATGGAGGCACAGGACTACGGGCGCATCGTCAATATCGCATCGGTCGCGGGGAAAGAGGGCAACCCCAATGCCTCGGCCTATTCCGCCTCGAAGGCCGGGGTGATCGGGCTGACGAAATCCCTGGGCAAGGAACTGGCCGGCAAGAACATCGCGGTGAACTGCGTGACGCCCGCCGCCGCCCGCACCCGCATCTTCGACCAGATGAAGCAGGAGCATATCGACTACATGCTCAGCAAGATTCCCCGGGGCCGGTTCCTGGAGCTGGACGAGGCCGCGGCGATGATCGTCTGGCTGTGCACGCCGGAAAACAGCTTTACCACCGGGGCCACCTTCGATCTTTCGGGCGGGCGGGCGACCTATTGATCCTGCCCTATTACCATCGTTCCGCCGGGGCGGAGGGCTGAGCCATGGCCGGACACCAGCCGCGCGCGATTGTCGATGCCCATCACCACCTGTGGGAACTGGGGCGCTTTCCCTACACCTGGCTTGCCCCCGACGCCCCGCCGCGCCCCTTCGGCGATCATACCGCGATCAAGCGTGACTACCTGCCCAACGATCACCGCCGCACCATCGGCGACATGCCGGTGGTACAATGGGTGCATGTCCAGGCAGAATGCGGCGCGTCCGACCCCGTTGCCGAAACGGCCTGGCTGGCACAGTTGGCCCGGACAGAGGGCGCGCCCCAGGCCGCGGTCTTTCACGCCGATCTAAGCGCGGATCATGCGCCGTCGGTCCTTGCGGCGAATGCCCGGTTTGCCATCGCGCGGGGGGTGCGCGCGCCGGTGTCCTGGCATCCATCGGGGCGGTTCTGCTTTGCCAACCGCCCCGGCGTCATGGGCGAACCGGCCTTCCTGAAGGCCGCCTCCCTGCTGCCCGGTCTGGGCCTCTCGCTTGATCTGGTGGTGGTGCCCGATCAGCTGACCGAGGTCGCAGCCCTTGCCGCGCGGATGCCCGAGCTTCAGATCGTCATCAACCATCTTGGTACCGCCGAACCGGCGACGCGGACGCCCTGGGAAAAGGGAGTCGATGCCATCGCCGCCCATCCCAACATCGCGATGAAGATCTCGGGCCTCTGGACCATCGACCTTGCCTGGCGCGCCGAGAAACTCGCGCCCTACCTTCGGCATGCCTGCGCCCGGCTTGGCCCGTCGCGGCTTCTTTATGGCAGCAACGCGCCGATCGAAACGCTGAACTGTACGATTCCCCGTCAGATTGCCGTTCTGACCGAAGTGCTGGATCATCTGTCGCCTGCGCAACTGGACATGATCCTTGCCGGAACGGCGCGGCGCGTCTATCGGCTGCCCCCGGGTGTGATCGCGCAGCATGCGCCGGCGTGAATGGCTTGCGGTTTCCCGCGAAGGACGCAAAACTCGGCTCCGACGCATTGCAACGCCGATGCCCCGCCTCCATGACTGCAAAAGACACTGCACTTAAAAGGAAGAAAAGATGCCCTGGATTGACGCCTGTGCCACCGATGATGTCGAAGAAGAGGACGTGATCCGCTGGGACCATGACACGCGGACCTTCGCCATCTATCGCAGCGCCGACGACGAGTATTACTGCACCGACGGGCTGTGCACCCACGAACAGGTTCACCTGGCCGATGGCCTGGTGATGGACCACGAAATCGAATGCCCCAAGCACAACGGGTTGTTCGACTATCGCACCGGCGAGGCCAAGCGCGCCCCGGTCTGCGTCAACCTGGCGACCTATGAAACCAAGGTCGAAGGCGACCGCGTCTTCGTGATGCTGACATGAGCCGCAAGCGCCCCACCGTCGCCGACCTTCGCGCCCAGAAGGGCAAGCGTCAGCTTCCCATGCTGCGCATCGAATCACTGGACGAAGCCGCCGCCGCCGAGGCGGCGGGCATCGAGATCGGGTCGGTCATCCCCGAGCTTTGCGCCGACCCCCGGTTCCGTGACCTGGCCCCCGGCATCTTTGCCATGACCGGCAAGGAACACCTGACCGCAGGCACCGCCGAGGATTACCTGCGCTGGTGCGGCAATGCCATCGCGGGCGGGGCCGATGCGGTCTATTGCTCGGGGTCGTTTGAAACGGTCGAATACCTGGCGCGCGAACATATCCCCGTCGTCGGCCATGTCGGGCTTGTCCCCGCACGGGCCACCTGGACGGGCGGTTACCGCGCCGTGGGCAAGACCGCCGACAGCGCGCTTGAGCTGTATCGCCAGGTCAAGGCCTATGAGGCGGCAGGCGCCATCGCCGTCGAGATCGAGGTGGTGCCCGCCAAGGTTGCCGAGGCGATCAGCCGGCGCACCAGCATCCTGTTGTGGTCGATGGGCGCAGGGGCGGGGTGCGATGCGCAATACCTTTTCGCCTGCGACATCCTGGGCGAAACCCGCGGCCACATTCCGCGCCACGCCAAGGTCTATCGCGATTTCGCCCGCGAATATGACCGCCTTCAACAGGAACGCATCGCCGCCTTCCAGGAGTTCGTGGCCGATGTCGACAGCGGGGCCTTCCCCGAAGACCGCAACCTGGTTCCGATGCCAGACCCTGAGTTTGACCGCTTCATGGAGGCCCTCGAAAAGGCCTGAGCGGTGTTGGCCAGCGTTTTCGCGCCCTTGCCCAAATCCGTGACGGGCAGGAAATGGGCGCGAAGGCATCCGCGCAATATCTGCTGACAGGCGGCGCTTGTCGTCTGTCAGCAATCGGTCGCGGGATCGCAGATGTGCTTTGGTGAAACGAGCGGGGGCTGGGGCTGCCGCTTATCGCGCTTCGGCCTCCGGGGCGGTCGGTGTTCGTGCCAGCCCCTGCTTCATGTGTTCGCGGATCACGGATTTCATCACCTCGAAATCCTCGCCCAGGGCTGCGGCGACGTAGTCGTCGTGGGCGTCGCGCTTGGGCCCCTGGCGCTGATGCGCCCGATGAAGCGTGGCCCAGTAGAGTTGCACGCGCCCACGCAGACTGTGCCAGACGGTCTTCAGCAGGTTGTGCCCTGTCGATTCGTAGACAAGGGAATGCAGGGCCAGTTCGGCAAGAAGGCTGGCTTCGTCGTCCTGGCGGTCAATGCAGCTTTGCAATTCCTCGTGCCGGGCCACCAGATCGGCGCGAAAGGCCGCATCCCGGTGATCCCAGATCAGTTCGAAGGCGAAAATCTCCAATGTCGTGCGAAGCGAATGCATCTCGCGCACGTCCGAGTCGGTGAGGGCGACAACCTGTGCGCCTCCGAAAGAGCGGGTGGTGAGAAGACCTTCGTTGCTGAGCGCGCGGATGGCTTCGCGCAGGGGGCCGCGGCTGACGCCGAATTCCGCCGCGATGCGGGTTTCGACAACCTGGCTTCCGGGCGGCAATGACCCGTTCATGATCGCTTCGCGCAGTTTCTCATGGACGAGGTCGCCGAAGGTACTGCGTTGAATTCTCTCGATTCCGGCTGCCTTGGCCACGATGCCTCCCCCTTCATGTCCGGATGTTCGTCCGACGCAATCGCCGATGGAACGCCCTGCAATTTTCCCTGTCAAGCATAGTGCCGGTGCGGGCAATAACAATAGACTGTCTATAGCTAACAGCAAACTGTTGACAATTGACCAACGGTCTTTAATCTTTCGAGTCATGCGGCGCCCCCTTTGCGCGCCGGGGATGAATTCGGATTGCTGGAGGCACGGGTGCAGGACAAGAAGCGCGACTATCGCATCGGCATCGACATCGGTGGCAGCTTCAGCGATGCGGTGCTTTTGCATGACGCCTCGGGCCAGGTCTGGACCGCGAAGGCCCTGACGACAGCCGACCCCACCAAGGGCGCGATCGAGGCGATCGAACGGGTGGTGCAAGAAGCGCAGGTCACGCTGGAAGAGGTCGGATCGATCGTCCACGCGACGACGCTGGTGCCCAACACCATCCTGCAACGCCGTGGAACCGAAGTCGGGTTCATCACCAACCTCGGGTTCGAAGATCTGATCCATATCGGCCGCGAGGCGCGATATGACACCCTGCACCTCGACGCGCCCCTGGTGGAACCGCTGGTCGCGCGCCGCAACTGCCGGGGCGTGGCAGGGCGGATGCTTGCGGACGGAACCGAGATCGAACCCTTCGATCTGGATGGGTTGAAGCGCATCCTGGAAGAATGGAAGGGCACCGGCATCTCGGCTGTCGCGGTCTGCCTGATGCATTGCTACGCCAATCCGGCCCATGAGCAGGCGGCATTGGCCGCGATCCGGTCGGTGCTGGGAGATGATTTTCCCGTCTCGCTGTCGTCCGAGGTGGCGCCGGAAATCCGCGAGTTCGAACGTGCCTCCACGACGGTTCTCAATGCCTACGTCCAGCCCGTCGTCAGCGGCTATCTGAACCGCTTCGAGACGGCACTGGCCGATCTCAGGTACAAGGGGCAACTGTTGGTCATGCTGTCGGAAGGCGGCGTGACCTCGGCCAGCGTGGCATCGAAGTTTCCTGCGCGGATGCTGGAATCGGGGCCTGCGGCGGGCGTGCTTGCGGCGGCGGGCTATTCCTCGGGCGATCGCAACCCGGCGCTGGTGGCTTTCGATATCGGCGGCACCACCGCCAAGGCCTGCCTGGTCACCGAAGGGCGGCCACAGCGCACCGCCAGCCTGGAAGTGGCGCGCACCCGGCGTTTTGCCAAGGGCAGCGGCATCACGGTCCGCTTGCCCAGTGTCGACCTGATCGAGATTGGCGCCGGGGGCGGGTCCATCGCGCATACCGATTTTCTGGGGCTTCTCAAGGTCGGGCCGCAATCCGCAGAGTCGCGCCCCGGTCCGGCCTGTTTCGGGATGGGCGGTGCCAAGCCGACGGTGACCGACGCCAACCTTGTCCTTGGGTATTTCGATGCCGAGGGCTTTGCCGGCGGCACCATGCAGCTGGATCTCGCCGCCGCGCGCGATGCCATCGCCACCCTGGCCAAGCCGCTGGAGGCCAGCGTCGAGGATGCGGCCCTGGCCATCGTCAATTCCATCAACGAATCCATGGCCGATGCGATCCGTGTGCACCTGGCCGAACACGGTCTTGACCCGCGCCGCGCCACCATCCTGGCCTCGGGCGGGGGCGGGCCGCTGCATGCCGCCCGCGTGGCGCGCAAGCTGTCCATCGGCAAGGTCCTGGTGCCTGCCAACGCCGCCGTCCTTTCGGCGGTGGGGCTGCTGGTCACGCCCCCCGCGATCGACCTGGTGCGCTCGCACATCATCCGCCTAACGCCGGATGCCGATTATGACCGGCTGTTCCGGATGCTGAAGGAGGTGGAAGCCGAAGCGCGCGCCACGCTGGCCGACACGGGCGTGCCTGCCGATGCCATCAGGATCGAACGCTGGGCCGATTTCCGTTGGGTCGGCCAGACGCATTCCGTCGAAACGCCGCTGCCTGATTGCGACACGGGCAGCGAATTCGCTCAGGCCGCGGTCGAGAATTTCAACGCGGAATGCACGCGCATCTACGGCGCGCCGCTGGAGCCGACGGTCCTTGAATCCGGCAACTGGCGCATCCGTGCCACCGTAAGCCAGGAAAGCCCCGACATCCGCGCCGAGACGGTTGCCGGGCAAGCGGGCGAGGTGCCGACGCGCACGCTCTGGTTCGAAGGCACCGGGGGGGTTGTCGGCAAGGTCTATCAGCGCGCCCAGTTGGAGCCCGGTTTCCGGGCCCCCGGTCCGGCTATCGTCGAAGACCGCATGTCGACCGCCCTCATCGGCCCGCACGACAGCCTGGAAGTCGACGACCTGGGGAATCTCGTCATTTCCATCAATCATGAAGATACCAGCCGAGGTCAGAATGTCTGAGATCGACACCCTGCATATCGAGATCATTCGCCAGCGCCTTGTCAGTATCGCCGAGGAGAGCGAGGCGACGATCCTGCGCACCGCCTATTCATCGACGGTTGCCGAGGCCGCCGATTTTTCGGCCGGGCTGTTCGATGCGCAGCGCCGCCTGATCGCCCAGACACCGCGCGCCCTGGGGGCCTTCATCGGCATCCTGGGCACCGCCCTCCGGCGCCTTCTTGAGGATTTCCCGCCCGAAACCCTGTCGCCCGGCGATGTCATCATCACCAACGACCCCTGGATCGGGGCGGGGCACCTGCCCGATATCGTGATGATACGCCCGATATTCTATCGCGAGCGGATCGTCGGCTATTCCGCCAACGTGGCCCATGTGGCCGACCTGGGCGGCAAGGTCTCGGCCGAGGCGGCGGACATGTTCGAGGAAGGGCTGAGCATTCCGCCCATCAAGTTCTATGAGAAGGGCAAGATGAACCGCACGGTTCTGGCCTTCATCGCCGCCAACAGCCGCTTGCCGACCCACGTCAACGGCGACCTGCACGCGCTGAACACCGCCAACAAGATGGCGGCCCAGCGGGTTTGCGAGCTGATGGACGAATACGGGCTGGACGAACTGACCGGCTTCAGCGACCAGATCCAGTCGCGGGCCGAAAAGGCGGTGCGCGCACGCATACGCGAGGTTCCCGACGGGGTCTATACCGGAAGCGCCACCTCGGACGGCGCCGATGCCCCGCTGAAGCTGAACGTGGCGATCACGGTCAAGGGCGATACGGTGACGGTGGACTATGCCGGCACCTCGGACCAGGTGCGCTGGGGGTTGAATGCCCCCTTCAACCTGACCCGGGCCGAAACGCTCTATGCCCTGCGCATCGCCTTTGCCCCGGATGTTCCGGTCGTCGACGGTGCCGTCGCCCCCTTCACTGTCACAGCCCCCGAGGGCTGCGTGCTGAACCCCCTGCGCCCCGCGCCCACGATGATCAGGGTGACGGTGGTGCAGAACGTCTATGGCGCGGTCTTCAAGGCGCTTGCGCCGCTGGTGCCCGAACATATCGCGCCCAACCGGTTGCATGCCCATTTCGGCGGGATCTGGGCCGTGCGCTTTCGCGGAACCTATCCGAAGGTGCCCGCCGCCTATGCCAATGGCGGCCCGCCCCAGGTCAACGCCACCTTCACCGAGGCCTATTTCGCCAATGGGGGGGCGGGCGCGCTGCCCGATTCCGACGGGCATTCGACGATTTCGATGCCGGTCAACTGCGCCAATATCCCGGTCGAGATCATGGAGGCCCGCGCGCCGATCCTGTTCGAATACAAACGCCAGGAGCCCGACACCGGCGGCCCCGGAAAATACCGCGGCGGCGTGGGCCAGGCCTTTGCCATCAAGGTGCTGAGCGATGTTCCCGTCGATTTCGTGCCCGGCACGAACGACCGCGTCGACAACCCGCCCTTCGGCCTGTTCGGCGGCCAGGCCGGGCGCGGCGGCGGCTTCTGGATCGAGGGGCAGAAGGCCGACCGGCGCCGTTCACAGCGGATGGAGCACGGTCAGGTCGTCACGGTGGTCGTTCCCGGTGGCGGGGGCTGCGGCAACCCGTCCGAGCGCGACCGCGCGGCGATCGCGGAGGATCTGAAGGAAGGTCTGATTACATCAGAGGGCGCCGCCCGCGACTATGATTATCGCGACTAGCGTCCCAACAAGGAGGAGATGGGAGTGATTACCGGAAAAGTGAAACAGGGCGCGATGGCAGCCGTTCTTGCGGCGGCCCTGCCGCTGGTGGCGGGCGAAGCCACCGCGCAGAACCGCGCGCTGGTGCTGATGAGTTCGGGCGGCGTGCTGCTGGACGCGCAGAAGAAGGCCTTCATCGAGCCTTTCGAAGAAGCGACGGGCATTCGCGTCGTCACCGTGGCCCCCGTGGATTTCGGCAAGATCCAGACCCAGGTCGAGGTTGGCCGGGTCGAGATCGACGTGGTGGAATGGGCGCCGGAATTCGCCATCCGCTTCTGCGGCACCGTGCTTGAGAAGATCACCGACGAATTCGACATGTCGGTCTTCGATCCGAAATACGTCAGCAACGAATGCGGCATCCCGCAGGCGACCTTCACCCACCCGTTCTTCTACAACAAGAACGTGTTCACCGGTGACGTGCCAAGCACCTGGGCCGATTTCTTCGACACCGAGAAGTTCCCGGGCAAGCGCGCGGTCTGGAACTCGGGCTATGGAACGAACTTCGAAAAGGCGCTGATCGCCGATGGCGTTGCCGCCGAAGACCTGTATCCGCTGGATTTCGAAAGGGCGCTGGCAAAGTTCGACGGCATCAAGGATGACATCATCTACTGGAACACGGCCGCGCAGCTGGTTCAGCTGATGCAGGAAGGGTCGGTCGATCTGGTGGCAGGCTGGGGGCCGGCGGCGACGCAGGCCATCATCAACGGCGCCGATGCCTATGTTCCCGTGATGAACCAACCGATCATGATCTACAATCAGCTCATGATCCCGACGGGCGCGCCGAACCGCGAAGAGGCGCTGGAGTTCATCCGCTTCGTCACCTCGCAGGAATCGCAGCTGGGCCATGTCTCGACCTATCCGCAGGGCCCGACCCGCAAGGACGTGAACCCGACCGAGTTCGCGAATGAAACGCTCAAGCAGAACTATCCCGGTTCCGCGACCAACGCTGTCGATCTCGATCCGTCGTGGCGCTGGCAGCACATCGGCGAGATGGGCGATGCCTGGGTGAACTGGTCGACACAGTAACGCCCAACCGGGCACTGCGAAAACGCGAGGGCGGGTGAAACGATGAAGTCACCGAACATGTGGAAACTTGCGGTCATTCCGGCCCTGCTGTTCCTGATGGTGGTGGTGATCCTGCCCCTGGGCAACACGATCTGGACAAGTTTTGCCAAGCCCGAACTCGGGCTTGGCAACTATGTCGAATTCTTCGCGCGCGACGCCTATGTGCGGATTCTGGTGCGAACCATCCTTACCGCGCTTCTGGTGACGGTGGCCTGCCTGCTGATCGCCTTTCCCTATGCCTATCTGATGACGCTGGTGGGCGCGCGCTGGCGGCTTGTCATGGTGGGGGCGATCCTCATTCCGTTCTGGACCAGCGCGGTCGTCAGAACCTTTGCCTGGATGGTGCTGCTGCAACCCAGCGGCTTGGTGAACCAGGCGCTTGGCCTGTTCGGCCTGGGGCCCTATTACCTGACCGGCAACCTGATCGGCGTGCTCTTGGCGATGACCCAGGTGATGCTGCCGCTGATGATCCTGCCGCTCTTTTCCGCGCTGGCCTCGATCGACCGCAAGCTTCTGGTCGCCGCCAACGGGCTTGGCTCTCCGCCGCTCAGGGCCTTTCGCCGTGTGATCCTGCCTCTGACGGTGCCGGGGATCGTGGCAGGGTCGGTGATTGTCTTCGTCTCGTCGCTTGGCTTCTATCTCATCCCGCAACTTCTGGGCTCACCGCGCCAGCAACTTCTGTCGCAGCTGATCGTGGACGAGGTTTCGGTGCGGCTGAACTTCGGGATCGGATCGGCCATGGCGGTTGTCCTGTTCCTGGCAACGGCGCTTATCCTACTGTCGGCGCGCAAATTCGGCGGATCAACGGAAACCTTCGGGTCCACCAATGTTCTTTCGCCGCGCGGCGCCGAGACGCTTTCGGGGCGCAGGCCGGTTGCGCTGGTGATCTTCTCGGGGATCGTGGGGATGATCCTGGTGGGGCCGGCCATGGTGCTGATCCCGCTCAGCTTCACCAACGAAGCCTCGTTCGTCTTTCCGCCCGAATCCTACTCGCTGCGCTGGTACGCCAACTTCTTCTCGTCGCGCGACTGGATCGAGGCGCTGACCAACTCTCTCAAGATCGCGGGGCTGGTGACGGTCTGCGCCACGGTGCTGGGCGTGCTGGCCTCGTTCGGGATCGTGCGAAGCCGCTCGCGTTTCGGACGCTGGGCGCAGGGCATCATCCTGGTGCCGCGCATCGTTCCCACCGTGATCGTCGCGGTGGCCGTCTATGCGGTGTTCCTGGTCTGGGGGTTTACGGCCACGACCACGGGTTTCGTGATGGCGCATACGGCCCTCGCGGTGCCCTTCGTCGTCGTCATCGTGTCGGCGGCGGTCAAGACGCTGGACCCGCGGCTTGAGATCGCGGCGCAATCACTCGGCTCGTCGCCGCTGCGCGGGTTCTGCCGCGTGACGCTGCCGCTGATCTGGCCCAGCGTCGCCAGCGGTGCCCTGCTGGCCTTCATCACGTCCTTCGATGAGGTCATCATCTCGCTCTTCCTTCAGGGGCCGTTCCTGCGAACCCTGCCGGTGCTGATGTTCTCAAGCATCCAGGACCGGATCGATCCGACGATTGCCGTCGCCTCGACCCTCATCCTGGCGCTGGCGTCGATCCTTATCATATTGAACCTGGTGTTTAGAAAAGATGGCCAAAATATTAGCTGACAATTCCGAAGGGCAGGGCGCCGCGGTTCGACTTGAAGGCGTCAAGCGCAGCTACGGCGACGTCATTGCCGTGGAGAACGTCAACCTTGACGTGAAGCCCGGCGAATTCGTGACATTGCTGGGCCCCAGCGGCAGCGGCAAGAGCACGACGCTCAACATCATCGCGGGCTTTGAACAGGCCACGGCGGGCGAAGTTTTCGTCAACGATCAGCCCATCGGCAGGCTGCCCGCCCACAAGCGCAACATGGGCATGGTGTTTCAGCACTATGCCCTGTTCCCGCACATGACCGTTTCCCAGAATGTCGCCTACCCGCTGGAAGAACGGCGGATGGCCAAACAGGACATCGCCGAAAAAACCAGGGCGGCGCTGGATCTGGTGAAGCTGGGGCATCTGGGCGATCGCAACATCGCGCAGCTTTCGGGCGGCCAGCAGCAGCGCGTTGCACTGGCGCGCGCCATCGTCTTTTCACCCCATATCCTGCTGATGGACGAACCCCTTGGCGCGCTCGACAAGCAGTTGCGCGAAGAACTTCAATACGAGCTGAAGGAACTGCATCGCCGCATCGGTGTGACCGTCTTCTTCGTGACCCACGACCAGGAAGAGGCCCTGGCCCTGTCGGACCGGATCGCGGTTTTCAACGACGGCCAGATCCTTCAGATCGGAACGCCCCGCGCCCTGTGGGAGGCCCCCCAAAGCCCCTTCGTGGCCAATTTCATCGGTGAATCGAACCTGATCCCCGGTGCCATGGCGCAGGGCAGGTTCCGCGCCCGCGATCAGGACTATCAGGCAGGCCCGAATGCAGGTGACGGCGCGGCGACCCTTCTGGTGCGCCCCGGCCAGTTGCGGGTCAGCGCCGCGGATGGCGCGGTGCCCGATGGGCACAACCGGATCACCGGGAAACTGGCATCATCGGCCTTCATGGGTTCGGTGCGGCGGCTGGTGGTCGATTGCGGCGCGAATGGCCGGTTCCAGGTGGTCGAACAGATCGGCGCCTTTTCCGATACCGCCGATGGCGACGCCGTGATCCTGCACTGGCACCCCGACAACAGCATCCTCGTCGAAGGTGTGGACGACACCGTCGCCAATGTCTTCGACGCCCGCTGAGCCCTTCCAGGGCCTTCACCCGCGACCTCATACTTCCGGAGAAAAGAACCAATGACCGAACAGCTTGTCTATATCAACGGCGATCTCGTGACGCGCGAGAACGCCAAGATTTCCGTCTGGGATCGCGGCTTCCAGAGCGGTGACGGCGTCTATGAAGGCCTGCGCGTCTACAATGGCGGCGTCTTCCGCCTGCATGAACATGTTGCCCGCCTGATCCGCTGTGCCCATGCCCTGCGCATCAACCTGAAGATGACCCATGATGACATCTGCAAGGCGATCCTGAAAACGGTCGAGGCGAACGGCCTGACATCTGATGCCCATATCCGCATCACCCTGACCCGCGGCGACAAGCCCACCACCGGCATGGACACCAAGATCGGCGAAGACTGGCCACCCTGCCTTGTCATCATCATCGAACCCAAGAAGCCGAGCTTTCCGAAGGACGGTCTGCGCCTGATCACGTCCAGCGTGCGCCGGATGCCCGCGCAATGCCTTGACCCAAAGCTGCACACCCTGAACCAGTTGGGCCAGATCATGGCCAAGATCGAAGCCAACAACGCCGGCGCGAACGAGGCGATCATGCTGGACATGCAGGGCTTCGTGGCCGAGACCAATTCGGCCAACCTGTTCATGATCGAGGGCGACACCCTGCGCACCCCCAAGGTCGATGCCCTGATGCCGGGCCTGACGCGCGGTTACATGCTGAAGATCGCGGCCGATTTCGGCCTGAAGGCGGTCGAGGACAACATTTCGCTGGGCGATCTCTATTGCGCCGACGAAGTTTTCATGACCGGCACCGTCTGCGAAATCGTGCCGGTGACGGAAATCGACGGCCGGCGGATCGGCGCGGGCAAGCCCGGGCCGCGGACGCTCAAGCTTCTCGAACGCTATCTTGAAACCGCCAACAGCGAAGTGACCCGGGCCGCCGAATTCGCCTGAGGCTTTCCGCACCGCGCAGGGCGGATCATCCGGTTTCGGAGTGTTCCGCTCCATTTTTCGACCGGCCGGAATATTCCGGCCGGTCGAATTGCATTTGGCAGGGCCGCCCGCCTGTCGGGCTCCCCTTGCCATCGTGGGGTTTATCGGGGTAATCTGACTGACAAATTCTGGCTATCGAGGCAACATGGCTCCGAAACATGCGTCAAGATCGGATCACGTGTTCGCCGTTCTGCGCGAGGAAATTCGCAGCGGAAAACACCCCGTCGGTGCGCGTCTTCCAACCGAACGTGAACTGATACAACGCTTTGATGTCAGCCGGGTCTGCGTGCGCGAGGCGCTGGCCGCCCTGCGGTCGATGGGGCTGGTATCGTCGCGACAGGGCTCGGGTGTCTATGTGTCGGACGCCCAGGCCGAAGGGAACGGCGTGCTCCTGACGGCAACCACCCATGCCGAGATCCTGGATTGCCTGGAGCTGCGACTTGCCATCGAAGTCGAGGCCGTGGGCCTGGCCGCCATGCGCCGTAGCCCCTCCCAGCTTGACGCGATGACCGATTGCCTTGTCGAAATGCGGCGGTGCATCGAAGCCGGATCGCCCTCGGACGAGGCCGACTGGGCCTTTCATCGTGCCGTGGCGGCGGCCGGGGGAAACAAGTATTTCACCCGCCTGATGGACGGCCTTGGCGCCCGGGCCATCCCGCGGAATTCCCTGCCCGGTCAAAAACGCGACGCCACTTGGGAAACCGCCCAGCACGCCGAGCATATGGCGATTCTACAGGCGGTCAGCGCGCAGGACCGCGATGCAGCGCGCGCCACCATGCGGACACATCTGACCAACGCCATGGCACGCTATCGCGAGATGCGCGTCGCCGCGCTGATGAAAAAAGTTTGACAGATTTATATGATAACTTTACCGATAACTACCAATTAACCTGTGAGGTGCCATGACCGCGGAACAACGTGAAGGACGCCCGGCGATGCGTGTCTGTTGTTTCGGCGATGCGGTCGGGGTGGATTTCGCGACGCCTCGCACCCTGTTCGCAACCGCACCGCGGGAGGACCGTCATGCTGCTTGGCACTCAATTCAGGGCGCGTGACGACGACGATTATCGCGTCATGGCGCAACTGGGGGTGACCCATGTCTGCGCCGATCCCGATGGCAATCCGCATGACTGGACGCTGGATGTGCTTCAGCGTCATCGCGACCGGATCGCAGGTTTCGGGCTGAACCTCGATATGGTTCAACTGCCGCTGGCCTCTTGTGTAGTGGAAGATTCGCAAAGCCCCGACATCGTGCTTGCAGGGCCCGATCGAGACCGACAGATCGACTCCATCTGCCGGTTGATCGAACGGCTGGCCGCGGCCGGCATCGGGGCGGCGAAATACAACTTCAATTTCATCGGCATCCCCCGCAGCGCCCCCGAAGAGGGCAGGGGAGGGGCGCGCAATGCCGCCTTCCGCTGGGACAGGATGGATCAGGCCGCGGCGCCCGGCCTTGCCGGCAGCCTGGACGAGGACGAGATCTGGGAACGGATCGACTATTTTCTGGCCCGTGTCGTGCCGGTCGCCACGGCCAACCGCCTGCGTCTTGCCTGCCATCCCCATGATCCGCCGACGCCGCCCGGCTATCGTGGCGTGACCCGCGTGCTGGGCAGCGTCGAGGGACTGAAGCGGTTCGTGACCCTGCATGAAAGCCCCTATCACGGCCTGAACTTCTGTCAGGGCACCGTGGGCGAAATGCTGGACGACCCGGCGCGCGAGATCGGCGAGGTGATCCGCTGGTTCGGCACCCGGGGCAAGATATTCAACGTCCATTTCCGCAATATCAGGGGCCGCCGCCTGTCGTTCATGGAAACCTTCCCCGACGAGGGTGACATGGACATGTGGGCGGCGCTGAAACTCTATGCCGAAACGGGCTACAGATACATGGTGATGCCGGACCATGTGCCGCAAATCTCGGGGCGTGACGGTGAGAATACCGCCTTCGCGTTCTGCTATGGGTATATCGCGGCACAGCTTCAGGCACTGCGGGCGGAGGGGCTTCTGAACACGACGGCATAGGGATTGCGAAAACACCGAAGAGTGAATTCAAGGGAGGAGAACCAAGAAATGACACTTTACTGGAAAATGGGTGCGCTGGCGCTCTCGCTGGGGTTGGTCACGACGCCAACCTGGGCGCAGGACTACAACGAGGCTCCGGCGCTGGCCGAGGCCGTTAAGGCCGGCAAACTGCCGCCAGTTGCCGAACGTCTGCCCGCCAAACCCGAGGTGATCACCCCGGTCGAACAGATCGGGACCTATGGCGGCACGATCCGCCGCGGTCTGCGCGGTTCTTCCGACCACAACAACATCCTGCGCTTCCTGTCGCCGCAGGGCCTGACCCGCTGGAACCCCGATTTCACCGAGGTCGTTCCAAACCTCGCCGAAAGCTGGGAGGTCAGCGACGACGCGTCGGAATACACCTTCCATCTGCGCGAAGGCACCAAGTGGTCGGATGGCGCACCCTTCACGGCGGATGACGTGCTGTTCTTCGTCAACGACCTGCTGACCAACGCAGACTTCTACGGTTCGGCGCCGCCGGCCCGTTTTGTCATCGAGGGCCAGCCGATGACGGCCGAGAAGATCGACGACTACACCGTAAAGCTCAGCTTCGTTGCGCCCTACGGGCAGTTCCTTCAGGAACTGGCAACGCCGCTTGCACAGGAACCGGTCCTGTGGGCCAAGCATTACTGCTCGCAGTTCCACCCCACCTACAATTCCGATGTCCAGAGCATGGTCGACGCCGAGGGCGCGGCCGATTGGGCCGATCTGTTCCGCCGCAAGTGTGGCGACCTGGAGATCCCGGCGCGCTGGGGCAACCCCGACCGGCCGACGCTCGATCCCTGGGTGGCGACCGACGAGGCCTATACCGGCGACGCCACCCGCGTCGTATTTGAACGCAACCCCTACTTCTGGCAGGTCGATACCGAGGGCAACCAGCTACCCTATGTCGACAAGGTGCGCTGGAGCGTGGAGCAGGACGCGGAAAGCCTGGTCCTTCAGGTGCTGGCCGGCGAGATCGACATGCAGGCCCGCCATCTGGACGCCTCCAAGAACATCCCGGTCTATTACGAGAACCAGGAACGTGGAGGCTATGACATCCTGGAGCGCCTGAACTCGGATGCCAACGCCATGGGCTTCTATCTCAACCTCAACGAGAAAGACCCCGAGCTGAACAAGGTGTTCAATTCCAAGGATTTCCGCATCGCGCTGAGCCTTGGCATCAACCGCGACGAAATCATCGACCTTGTTTACCTGGGGCAGGGCGAACCCTTCCAGATCGGCGCACGTCCGGGCCACGCGCTGTACAACGAACAGCTGGGCCGTCAGTTCACCGAGTATGACCCCGACCGCGCGAACGAACTTCTGGATGGCCTGGGCCTGACCGAACGCGACGCCGAAGGCTATCGCCTGCTGCCGGATGGCAAGCGCCTGTCGTTCCAGGTCGACGTGATCCCGACCCTTCAGGTCGAATGGGTCGATGCGATGGAACTGGTCAACGAACAATGGAAGGCCCTCGGGATCGAGACCACCACCAACACCGTCGAACGGACCCTCTACTACGAGCGGGGCGACAGCAACGATTTCGAGATGCAGGTCTGGAACGCTCCCGGCGGGCTCGACCCCACGCTCAGCCCGCGCAACGTGATGGCCGTGCATCCCCAGGGCAGCCGTTTCGCCCTGCAATGGGCCAAGTGGTATCTGTCGGGCGGCAAGGACGGCATGGAACCCAGCGACAGCATGAAGCGGCGCTATGACCTCTTCGCCGAGTTCAAGTCCGAGGCCGATCTGCAAAAGCAGCTCGAGATCTTCGAGAAGATCCACCAGGAAGCGGCGGATGCCTTCGAGGTGTTCGGCGTCGCGCTTCCGGCCAACAAGGTCGGGATCAAGAGCAGGAAGCTGAAGAACGTGCCGATGTCCTTCCCGGCGGCGTGGATGTATCCCGATCCGGGCCCGACCCTGCCGCAACAGTACTACTTCGAGAAGTAACATTCTCCGGCGGCGCGGCGGGTTCTTCGCCGCGCCTACCACCTGCCCCCACCCCAGGGAACATTGTCATGTTGCTGCGCTATTTCATCCGACGCCTGCTCTGGATGATCCCCTTCCTGTTCGTGGTCTCGATCGTGGTCTTCGCCCTGATCCAGGCGCCTCCGGGTGACTTCCTCACCACCTACGTCGCGAAAATGGCAGAGTCGAACGAAGGCATCGACCAGGCAACGCTTGAGCGTATGCGCGAGCAATACGGTCTCGACCGTTCGTTGCCGGTTCAGTACTGGAAGTGGATTTCCGGTCTTGCCGTCGGCGATTTCGGCCAGAGCTTCGAGTGGAACCAATCCGCATGGAGCGTCATCAAAAGCCGCCTGCCGCTTACCCTTGTCCTGATGCTGTCGACCTTCATCTTCGCCTGGGGCGTGGCGTTGCCCATCGGCATTTATTCGGCGGTGCGCAAATATACCGTGGGCGATTATGTCGTGACGTTCTTCGGCTTTCTTGGCCTGGCCACGCCCAACTTCCTTTTGGCCCTCGTGGTGCTCTACCTCGGCGTGCGGTTTTTCGGGGTTCACATGGGCGGGCTGTTCTCGGACGAATACGAGGGCGAGCCCTGGTCGCTGGCCAAGGTCATCGACCTCTACAAGCATCTCTGGATCGGCATCCTTGTCCTTGGAACGGCGATCCTGGCCAGCCTGATCCGCATCATGCGGGCCAACCTGCTGGACGAACTGTCGAAACCCTATGTGACGACGGCCCGCGCCAAGGGCATGGCCGAATGGAAACTGATCCTCAAGTATCCGGTCCGCATCGCGTTGAACCCGTTCATCTCGATCATCGGAATCTATTTCCCCGCCCTCATTTCGGGGGCCGTGGTGACGGCGGTGGTTCTTGGCTATCCGACCCTGGGGCCGCTGATGCTCCAGTCGTTGCTGGCGCAGGACATGCACCTGGCCGGCGGAATTCTGATGATAATGTGTTCGCTCACGGTGGTCGGGATGCTGATCTCGGACATCCTGCTGGCACTGCTTGATCCGAGGGTTCGCTATGACTGAACACCTGCACGACGACACCCCCGCCGATACTGACGGTGACGAAAGCATGCTGGCCGATGGCCCGCCCCTGGCCGATGGACGCAACACGGCCGTCGCCTCGCAATGGCAGTTGATGTGGTGGAAGTTCCGCCGTCACAGGCTTGCCATGGCCGGTCTGACGGTCGTCGTCATTCTTTACCTGATCGCGGCCTTCGCCGAGTTCCTGGCACCCTTCGATCCGAATTCCTATGACCGCAAGGGCGGATTTCACCCGCCCCAGGCGGTGCACCTGATCGACCGCACCGAAGAGGGCGGCCTCACGATCCGGCCCTGGGTCTGGGAAACCGAACTGACGCGCGATCCGCGCACCCTGGTAAGCACCTATCAGGCCACCGGCGAAAAGACCTATCTTCGCTGGTTCGGTGAGGGCGACAGCTATGAGCTGTGGGGGCTGATCCCGGGCAACCGCCATCTTCTGACGCCGGTCGATCCGGACAAGCGGTTCTATCTGCTGGGGGCCGACAGGTTGGGTCGCGACATGCTGAGCCGCACGATCCACGGCGCGCGGCTGTCGCTTCTCATCGGGCTGATCGGGGTCGCGTTCTCGCTGGTGCTGGGTATCACCCTGGGCGGGCTTGCGGGCTATCTTGGCGGTTGGGTCGATACCGTCATCTCGCGGTCGGTCGAATTGGTGCTGTCCTTGCCGACGATCCCGATATGGCTGGCGCTGGCGGCCGCATTGCCGGCGACATGGTCGACAGAGACGCGCTATTTCTTCATCACGCTGATCGTCAGCCTGGTGGGCTGGACCGAACTGGCCCGGGTCGTCCGGGGGCGGTTCATGAGCCTCAAGAACGACGATTTCGTCGTCGCCGCCGTGCTGGACAATGCGCCCCAGCGCCGGGTCATCTTCCGCCACATGCTGCCATCCCTCACCAGTCACATCATCGCCTCGGTCACGCTGGCGGTACCGCTGATGATCCTGGCCGAAACCTCGCTGTCGTTTCTCGGGCTTGGCCTGATGCCGCCCGCGATCAGTTGGGGCGTCCTTCTGAAGGAGGCCCAGGATGTGCGGTCGATCGTGCTTGGCCCATGGCTTTTCGCGCCGGGCGTCGCCGTGGTGATCACGGTGCTGGCGTTCAATTTTCTGGGGGATGGTCTGCGCGATGCGGCCGATCCCTACAACTGAGGGTATCGCATGCTGAAAACGAGCGTCGAGGACAAGGTGGATGCGCGCGGGGATGTCATCCTGGATATTCGCGACCTTGCCACACATTTTCCGATGCGCAACGCGACGGTTCATGCGGTCGATGGCGTTTCGCTGAAACTGCGGCGTGGAAAGACCACCTGCGTCGTGGGTGAAAGCGGGTCGGGCAAGTCCGTCACGGCGCGTTCGGTCCTGCAGATCGTCGATGCGCCGGGGCGGATCGTCGGTGGCACCATCGCGCTGAGGACCGGCGGGGGCGAGGTGGACATCGCCACCCTGCACCCCCGGTCGCGCGCGATCCGTGCCATCCGAGGGCGTGACATCGCGATGATCTTCCAGGAACCGATGTCGTCGCTTTCACCGGTCCATACCATCGGCAACCAGATCATCGAATCCATCCGCCTGCACGAAAAGGTCACCAAGGCCGAGGCCCGCGCCCGCGCCATCGAATTATTGGCCCAGGTCGAAATCCGCGAGCCGGAGAAGGCCATCGATCAGTACACCTTCGAATTCTCGGGCGGGATGCGCCAGCGCGCCATGATCGCCATGGCCCTGTCGTGCAACCCCCAGGTTCTGATCGCGGACGAACCGACAACCGCCCTGGACGTGACAACCCAGGCCGAAATCCTGGACCTGATGCGCAGCCTTCAGGAAAAGCACGACATGGCGATCATGTTCATCACCCACGACATGGGCGTCGTGGCCGAGATCGCCGACGATGTGGTGGTGATGCGCCACGGCAAGGTCGTCGAGACCGGCGAGGTGAACGAGATTTTCGCCAACCCGCGCCACGCCTATACCCGGCGGCTGCTGGAGTCGGTCGTCAAGCTGGAACAGCGCGCCGAGATCAAGCGCCCCGAAGCCGAGGTGCTTGCCGAACAGACCGACCCGATCCTGTCGGTGAAGAACGTCAGCGTGGTGTTTCCCCTTCGCGGGCCCAAGCGGAAAGGCCCGGCAAGGGGGTTTCGCGCGGTGAACGACGTGTCCTTCGATCTGCGCCGCGGGGAATCCCTTGGCATCGTCGGGGAAAGCGGGTCGGGCAAGACGACCCTGGGTCGCGTGCTTGCCAGCGTGCTCAGCCCCAGCGAAGGCGGCATCCGGTTTCATGAAAACGGCGGGGCAGGGGGCGATGTCGGGCAGTTGGAGGGCGAGGCGCTGCGCAATTATCGCCGCCAGGTGCGCATGGTCTTCCAGGATCCCCATGGCTCGCTCAATCCGCGCATGACCGTGGGTCAGATCGTGGCAGAACCCCTGCTCAACAACGGAATCGCCAGGGGCGACGCGCTGCGCGACCGGGTCTACGACCTGCTGGAGCAGGTCGGCCTGCCCGCCGCTGTGGCCGAACGCTATCCCCATGCCTTCTCGGGCGGCCAGAGGCAACGTATCTGCATCGCCCGCGCCATCGCGCTGGAGCCGCGTGTCGTCATCTGCGACGAGGCGACATCGGCGCTGGACGTGTCAATCCGCAGTCAGGTTCTGGATCTGCTGATCCGCCTGCAAGAGCGGCTGGACCTGAGTTTTGTCTTCATCGCCCACGATATCGGCGTCGTGCGCTATTTCTGCGATCGCGTCGCCGTCATGCGCAAGGGCGAGATCGTCGAGATGGGGCCGGCAAGCCAGGTCTGCGACAACCCCCAGCACCCCTATACCAAGGCGCTGATCTCGGCCGTTCCCCATCCTGACCCGACGGCGCGCAGCATGCATCTGCGTCATCGCTATGAAGACGCGGGGGTGTCGTGATGGCTGCTCCGGTTGTTGACTGCGTCGTCGATGTCGGCGCGACACTGGGCGAGGGCGCGATCTGGTCGGTGGCCGAACAGGCGCTTTGGTGGGTCGATATCGCCGGCAAACGGCTTCACCGCCACGATCCCGCTCGGGGCGAAAACGCCAGCTGGGACATGGGGATGCCCGCCGGATGCCTTGCGCTGCGCGCGAATGGCCGGGTGGTGGTGGCCCTGACCGAGGGCTTTCACGAATTCGACCCTGCAACCGGCCACCTGCAATTCCTGTCCGGCCCCCGCCCGGCCGAGCGTGGCCACCGCTTCAACGACGGTTCGGTCGATCATCGTGGGCGTTTCCTGGCCGGAACAATGCCGCTGACGGGCCCCACACCCGAAGACAGCAGCGGCACGCTCTATTCATTCGACGGGACCGCCCCGGCGCGTCGGGTGATGGACGGTTTTCACACCATCAACGGGCTGGCCTTTTCGCCGGACGGGCGGACGGCCTATGTTTCGGACAGTTTTCCCGACGTGCGCCTGATCTGGGCCCATGATTATGACCCCGACGACGGCGCATGGAGCAACAGGCGCCTGTTTTTCGATACCCGCGCTGTCGCCGGCCGCCCGGACGGGGCGGCGATCGATACCGATGGCTGTTACTGGATGGCCGGGGTGGGTGGCGGGCATCTGCTGCGCCTGACGCCCGAGGGGCGGATCGACATGGATATCCCGATGCCGGTCGCGCGTCCGACACGGCCGGCCTTCGGCGGGCCGGACATGCGCACCCTCTATTGCACCTCGATCGGTGCCGCGGACGATCCGGCACAGCCGCAGGCCGGTGGGGTTTTCGCGCTTACCGTTCCCGGCGTTCAGGGCGTTCCGCTTCCCGTCATGGAAGGCTGAGCGCGCCCGCCCGGCGCATCAATGCAACCCCCGGGGCAGATCCCCGCTCCACGGGTCGGCAGGATAGGTTCGTTTCCACCCCCGCCCGTGGCCCGGATGGTCGGGCGTCATGGTCATGTAGGGATAGCTCTTGTCCTTGTGCCCATCCATGGCCGAGGCGATCAGCCATGCCGTCAGCTTGCGGTCGAGCGCTTCGCGCAGGTCGCTGCAGGCCGGGTCAGACCACCGGTTGTGCTGTTCCCGGGGGTCTTCGACGATGTCGTGCAGGGTGCAGACCCCGTTGCGATAGCGCGACAGTTTCCAGCGGGCATCCGCGATGCAATAGCCCTTGTCGGTGGCACCCATGAGATGCCCGCGCCGTTTGTCGCCAAGGCCGATGCCCGGCAGGGGCAGGCTGTCCTGGCAGGCGGCGGGCACCCTTGCGGCGGCACAGAAGGTGGCAAAGACATCGGTCAGTGAAACCAGGGCATCCGACCGGGCGACGGGCGTGCCGGCCCCGGCCACGATCATCGGCACCCGCATCGAGGATTCATGGAACAGCACCTTGCCCAGGAAATCGAAATCACCCAGGAAATCGCCGTGGTCCGAGGACAGCACGATCAACGTTTCGCGCCCGTCGTCGCGGGCCTCGGCGGCGGCGACGATGGCGCCGACCTGGGCATCGATCAGGCGGATCAGGGCCTGGTAATGGCGCCGGATCCGCAGCTTCGTCGCGTCGTCGAAATCCGAGATGTCGACCCCGGACGACCCCTTGAGATGCGCCTCGATCATGCCGGGGCGGAAGGGCTCGGTTTCGGGGGTGGCGGCGAAGGCCTCGGGCATATCCTCGGTGACCTGGGCCAGCAGATCGGGTGTGGGGTTATAGGGATCGTGGGGGCCGGGAAAGGCGGCCCACAGGAAGAACGGCCCGTCGCCGTCGTGGCGCTCAAGGAAATCGACGCTGTGATTGCCAACCCATGCATCGACCTGGTGTTCGGCTGGCACAAGGCTGATCGACGCCATGCGCCCTTCGACATAGCCCGGCTCTTCGGCGCCGGCATATTTCCGCAACCCGTTCCGCTCCAGGTAATCGTGATAATCGTCGCGGATGTGAATGTGGCGCTTGTCCTCGGCGATGACCCGGTGGTCGAAACCCTCGGCGCTGTCCCAGGGGATAAAGTGCATCTTGCCGATCGCCTCGGTGTGATAGCCCGCCCTTGAAAGCAGTGTGGCAAAGCTGGGCACGCCGCAGGCGTCATGATCGGGGCGCAGCCAGTGGTTGTTGTCCAGAACGCCGGTCGAAAGCGGATTGTGCCCTGTCAGCATCGAGGCCCGGGCCGGGATGCAGACCGGCGAGGGGGACAGGCATCTTTCAAAGACGGTCCCGCGCGCGGCCAGCGCATCCATGTTTGGGGTGCGGGCATGGGGCGCCCCATAGGCGCCGACGAAATCCCATCGCATCTGGTCGGGCATCAGGAAGATGATGTTCGGCCTGCTATCCTTGGTCATCTTCGGTCCTCAGCCAGTGGTGCGTTCGATATGGGTTGCGGGGTGGTTCAGCAGCTCTTCGGACAGTTCGGTGCCAAGGCCAGGCCCCTGCATGGCCAGGGCATTGCCCATCTCGATCTTCGGCAGTTCGGTCACCAACCGGCGGTACAGGCCCTTGTAATAGGCCCGCACGCTTTCCAGCCAGAGCGCGTTGGGCTGGCTCATCGCCAGATGCAGGTTGGCGATCCAGACGACGGGGCCGGTGCAGTCATGGGGTGCGATCAGGCGGTCGTGGGCCGCGGCCAGGTGGGCGATGCGCAGCGCCTCGCTGATGCCGCCGGTCCAGCCGATGTCGAAATGCAGGTAATCGACGGCCCCCGCCGCCAAGGCATCGCGGATCCAGGTGGCGGTGCCGTGGCTTTCGCTGCCGGCGATCGGGGTCTTCGTGCCGCGCCGCAATTCGGCGAGGGTGGCGATCTCTTCCATGGGGATCGGGTCTTCGTGCCAGAAGGGGTTGAACTCATCCACCTCGGCCAGGATGCGGCGGGCGGGCGCGGCGTTCCACAACCCGTGATACTCCAGCAGGATATCCATGCGGTCACCCACCGCGTCGCGGATCGCGGCGATGCGCGACAGGGCCGCGCGCATCTCGTCGCCCGAAATGCGGTGCCCGCCCGAGGCCTCGGCGGCTGCATCGAAGGGCCAGATCTTCATCGCGGTGATGCCCTCTTCCAGGAGGGATTGCGCCAGGGCGCCGGGGTCGCTGGCCTGGGCGGCAAGATCGTCGGGCACATCGCCGGCAAGGGCGGCGTCGCCGTCCTGGACGATCCGTGCCCGTTCGGCCCCCGATTGCCAGTTATAGGACGGACCGGCGCAGGTGTTGTAGATCGCGATACGGTCGCGCACCGGCCCGCCCAGCAGATCGCAGAGCGGCATCCCGGCCGCCCGTGCCTTCAGATCCCAGAGGGCGATATCGACAGCCGAGTTGGCGCGGATCTCGACCGAGCGGGTGGGATAGCCGCTGAAGCGCAATCCACCGTGGCGGCGCATCGCGTGATCGTGGGCGTTCACCGCCCCCGCATCGCGCCCCAGAAGCCAGGGCGCCAGGTGGTCATGCACATAGCGGGCGATGGGCGTGACATGGCGGAAGGTTTCGCCAAGCCCCACCAGCCCGGCATCGGTTTCAACCCTGACCCAAAGGAAGTTCGACCATTCCTCGTTTCGGATCGTCTCGATGGCTGTGATCTTCATGGCGTTTCCTGTCTTCTTTCGGTCGGACGGGGCGGGGCCGGTGACTTAGCCGCCAAAGACACGCTGGCGCGCGTTCTCGATGTGGGTGCGCATGGAATCACGGGCGGCATCGCCATCGCGCCGGCGGATCGCCTCGACGACTTTGCGGTGTTCGCCCTGCACCAGGGCAAGCCGCGCGCGCGGCTTGGCATGCGAGAGGCTGAGCGCGACATTCATGCCCGTCAGGATCTGGTCGTGCAAGGAACGCCGCGCATCCAGGAAATAGTGGTTTCCCGCCGCGGCACAGATTGCGAGATGCAGTTCCTCATCGTCCTTGGCGGCCATTTTCCCCTCGGCAACCGTGCGGTCCATCGTCGCAAGGGCTGCCTCGATCCGTGCCATCCCCTCGGGCTGCCAGCGTTCGGCGGCCAGTGCCGCCGCCTCGCTTTCGACGGTGGCGCGAAATTCGAAGGTGCGGCCCAGGTCGGTGATGCTTCCCACCGGGGCAAAGCGCAGCATCTCGCGATCGGGGCGCTTCTGGACGTAAGAACCCGAGCCGCGCCGCGACTGAATCAGACCATCGGCGCGCAACTGCCTGAGCGCCTGACGCAGGACGGGGCGCGACACCCCCAGTTCGGCACTGAATGCCTGTTCGGCAGGCAGGCGCGTGCCCGGCGGGCAATCGCCGTCGATGATGCGTTCCAGGATGCGTTCATAGACCTGATCCGCAAGGGGCGACTCGCGCAGTTCTTCGGGCCCGTCGTTGTCGTCCTGATCGGGGTCTTCGGCGAAATTCCTGCTGTGCGGCGTCATGGGCGACCTCTTTTCAACCGCAGGATAGGCAGAGGGGTCATAAGTTGTCAATCAGGGCTGGAAATGGAAAGACCACTTTTGACAAGCGAGCCGAAAAGCAGTATCGCGAAAGGACGCAACGCCCAGGAAAGGCCAGGACGATGGACCAGAGGATCTTGGTGACCGGAGCTGCCGGACGGGTGGCGGTCATGCTTCGGCCACTGCTGTTGCAAAGGTACGGACGGCTTGTCCTGTCTGATCGGACCGAACCCGCCGACCTGGCGGAAGGCGAGGTGTTCCGCCAGGCCGATCTTGGCGATGTCGATGCCATCCGCCGCGCCTGCGACGGCGTGACCGGCGTGATCCATCTTGGCGGCCGGCCGAACGACGGCACCTGGGCAGAGGTTGCCGCGCCCAACATCGAGGGTGTCATGAACCTGTTCGAAGGCGCACGGCGCGCAGGTGTCGAACGCGTGGTCTTCGCATCCTCGAACCATGCCATCGGCATGTACCCCCGCCATCGCCGCATCGGCACGAAGGAACCCGTGCGTCCCGATGGCCATTACGGGCTCAGCAAGGTTTTCGGCGAAGCGGTCGCGGCGCTCTATGCCGACAAGCACGGGATGCGGTGCCTGTCGATCCGCATCGGCAACGTTGCGCCGAAACCTCTGGATCTGCGCCGCCTTTCGGTCTGGCTCCATCCCGAGGACCTGCTGCAACTCTGCGCCATAGGGCTTGAGCATCCGAAGCTGCACCATGCCGTCGTCTTTGGTGTCTCGGACAACGTCCGCACCTTCTGGGACAACCAGGAGGCCTTCCAGCTTGGGTATCGCCCGGCCCACCGCGCCGAGGATCATCGCGCCCATGCCCTTACCGCTCAGGGTGAGGTGGCGGCCGAAACGCTTGCCGATCGCTTTCAGGGCGGGGCCTTTGCCGGCAACGGCTTCGACGGCGACGCCGAGCGGACGCTTTGGTCGTGAAGATCTCTTGCGGCGACCTTGCGGCAATCCTGGCCCCGGACTGGGGCGGGCGGATGCTGCGGCTGATCCATGCGTCGGCAGGCGATCTGCTCTATCCCTGCGCGGCGGAAAGCTTCGATCGCCTTCGCTGGCCCAAGGGCGGCGGCTATCCGCTGTTTCCCTATCACGGGCGCATGGGCAATGCCGCCTTTCCGTGGGACGGCGGGCAGGCCCGGCTTGCCGCCCATCCCGATGCCGCCCCGCACAGCCTGCACGGCCCCGCGCACCGGACCCCCTGGGAGGTTGACGATCACGGCACCGACCGGGCAACGCTGCGCTGCCTCTATGCCGCCGACGAGGATTGGCCCTGGTCCTTCGAGGCCCGGCAGGTGTTTCGGCTGGATGAAACCGGGCTGTCCGTCACGCTTGAGATCATCAACCGCGATCACCGGGACATGCCCGCAGGTGTCGGCTGGCATCCCTATTTCCCAAGGGCCGAAACCATCGTCTCCGATGCGCGCTGGCAGTGGCCCCACGATGACGACGGGCTGCCCACGGGTGAGCGTCACCGCCCCGGCCCCCTGCAGGCTGCGACGAGCTCGCTCTCGGGGTGGGGCTATGTCGATCTTGCCCTGTCGGGCGGGGCGAAGTTGCGGATCACGGCGCCCGTGGGAATGGACCACCTGGTCATTCATGACAATCCGCGCGGTTATACCTGCGTCGAGCCGGTCAGCCACCTGACCAATGCGCCCAACATGGACGCCGCGCCGCAGATGGCACGCCTTGCCCCCGGCGCAAGCCTGTCGGGCGAGGTGCGGCTGACGCTTCTGCCGGGCTGAACCTTGCCTTGCGCCCACCGGTGAGGCCCCGCCGCCGGATCGCATCCTAGGGCCGCGAAGGCACCCCCAGGCCCGAGGGGCAGGGGGGTGCACCTGTCAGTTGCTTTCGCGCCCGAAGGCGGTCGTGCGCTGCCAGCGGGGCTGGACATAGACGTATTCGTTTTCGGTGCCTTCCGCATAGGACACCGTGTTCGGCACCGATGCATTATGCCCGCCGGGATACTTCGCGATCTCGTCAAGGTTCAGATCCACCCCCAAACCGGGTTCGTCGGGCACGATCAACCTTCCCCCGACCATCTCCGGCTCGCGCGTGACGACCTGGTAGCGCCCCTCCCAGTCCTTTGCGAACCTTTCCAGGATCATGGCATTGGGGATCGCCGCCATGGAGTGGAGCGCCGCGAATTCGGCCACAGGGCCGAGGGTGCCGGCATGGGGCGCCACCTGAACGAAATTCGCTTCGGCCATGGCCGCGATCTTGCGGAAGTGCGTGATCCCGCCGCAACGCCCCGTGTCGGGCTGAACCACGTCGACCAGGCCGCGCTGGACAAGGGGCGCGGCAGACCAAAGGTTGCCTGTATGACGTTCGCCCGCCGCCAGCGGCAGGGCCACGGCATCGCGAACGCGGGCGTAGCCTTCAAAGTTCTCGGGCGGCAGGGGCTCTTCAAGGAACAGAAGGCCATAGGGCTCCAGCGCCCGGCCCATGGCGATCGCGTCGGCAACGGTCAGCCAGGGCGGACCATGCAGATCGACCATAAGATCGGCCTCGGGGCCCAGCTCCGCACGCAGGGCCGCGACCTTTTCCACGGTTCCCTTGACATTGCCCGACTTGAAAGCCCGATACCCCATGTTCCATGCCTTGCGGGCCATTTCAGGGGTCGAGGCATGGGCATAGGCGGGAAGGCTGTCGCGGATCTTGCCGCCCAAAAGCTCGTGCACGGGCACGCCAAGCGCCTTGCCCTTGATGTCCCACAGGGCCATGTCGATGGCCCCGACGGCGCCACCCCCGACCGTGCCGACCTGCCCATGGCTCATGGTGGCCAGATGCATCATGCCCCAGAGCCTTTCGATATGGCGGGCATCCTGACCGATGAGCAGTGGCGCAAGATCGTTGATTGCCGTTTCGACGACGCGGGGCCAGCCGCTGCCTTCGCCCACACCGGTCAGCCCGCCCTCCACGGTGACGCGCACGAACAACCAGTGCCGCGTCGTTCCCATGCTCATCCCGCCCGACCGGGTTCCGGTATTGCCCGACCATGCAGTTTCCCCGGGCGCGCCGGCATGGACAAGGAAGGTTTCAATCGCTTCGATCTTCATGAACACCGATCTCCGGTCAACAGCTTCCCCGGCATGTTCGCCTACTTGCCACGCCAAGGCCAGCGCGATGTTTCCGGGCATCAGGTTGCCTTGCCCGCCAACCAGGCCATGATACCGGCAAGGGGCATTTGGAGAGGCCCTCAGGAAGCCGAATGATACATAATCATGCTTATTAAGCCTCTGTTAACCCGGGGGTGCGCGCTACCTTGAAGTGCCTTTCGGAAGAACTGAGCGGGTTCTTCGGGCATATGGCCCGGTCAAGGACATGGAAGCACCAGTCCGTGCAGAGACGTCTGATCCGGCAGCCGGGTGATCCTTGAAGGAGCGAACAACCGGATCTGCCAGAAGACGATACACCCCTACACCTGCCAATGCCTCGGAGGGAAAACGCCAGCAAAAGTCTGCCGCGAAAAGATGATGGCAGCGATCGGCCGACACGCTTGCCCTTAATCCCAACAGGAGGCGCGTTTAAGGAACCGCCCGAACGCCAACCTCAACCGTCAGGTCCCCCCAACGGATTTCACCGAGGGATCGGCAAAGCGTGTTTCGGGCACCATGGCAAACCAGTCCGGGCGCCCGGGGTCGCGGTCATAGGTATAGCCGCCCACCTCGCGGAAATGCTCGGCATATTGGCGGACCTTCTCGCGGTCGACCTCGACCCCCAGCCCCGGCCCCGTCGGCACCGCGATCGCACCGTCGCGATAGGCCATCGGCTCGCCCACCAGGATGTCGTCGACCAGGTGATGATAATGCGCATCCGCCGCGAAGTTCAGGTTCGGCAGCGCCGCGCCAAGGTGAAGCATCGAGGCCAGCTGGATGCCCAGTTCGCCCGAGGAATGAACCGCCGCCGAGAACTGGAAAGTCTCCAGGACCGTGCCCGCCTTGTAGGCCTGGCGCAGGCCGCCCCAGAACGTCGTGTCCAGCAGGATCACGTCCACCAGGGAATGCCGGATGCACTGGGCCAGTTGTTCAAAGTTGACCACGACCTGGTTGGTGGCCGTGGGAATCGTGATCCTTTCGCGCACGCGGCGCATGCCCTCAAGGCCCCAGGTCGGGTCTTCGAGGTAGTCGTTCGGCAGGTGCCGTATCGCCTCGGCCACGCGTAGCGATTCCTCGACCGACCAGACACCGTTGGGATCAAGCCGCAGCCTGTCGTCGGGAAAGGCCTGGGCCAGCGCTTCCATGACCTCGATATCGTGGTCGGGCGCGAAATGGCCGCCCTTCAGCTTGTGCACCTTGAAGCCGTGCTTTTCCTTCAGCGCGCGGGCGTGGGCGACAATCTCGTCAGGTGTCACCTCACCGCCTGCCCTGCCGTCTTCCGAGGTGTAGCGATAGAACAGGTAGCTGGCGAAGGGCACCTCTTCGCGGATCGCACCGCCCAGCAGATCGCAGGCCCTCAGACCATGCTGCTTGCCCGCAAGGTCCATGCAGGCCATCTCGATCGCGGCGTGAATCTGCATCCGGTTGTTGTAGAGGCTGGCGGTCGGGTTCATCAGCTTCCAGCGCAACTGTTCAAGCTGCAGCGGCGCGTGCCCCACCAGGTAGGGCTTCATCGCCAGGAACACGGCTTCGGCGCTTTCGCCACCGCCACCCATCTCACCCCAACCCGAGCGCCCCTCCTCGTCGATCACCTCCACGAGGGTGCGCACGAAGCGGCCCCAATGCGCGCCGTTGGCATGGCGCAAAGGCGCCTCCAGCGGGACGGCAACTGTCGTGGCGCGAATGTCGGCAATCCTGGTTCCGGGTTTCATTCGGGGCGCTCCTTCGGTGATCCGCCGATGATGGATAACAATCCGCCGTCCACCCGTATGACCTCACCGGTCACGAAAGAGGCCTGATCGGACAGCAGGAAGGCCACGACATTGGCAACCTCGGCAGGCTCGGCGGGGCGTCCAAGGGGGTGCATGTCGCGCACCGTCTGCCAGGCGGCAGCCTCGTCCTCGGCCAGGGCCAGAGCGTCGCGCAGCATGGGGGTGTCGACCGACCCGGGGGCGACGGCGTTGCAGCGCACGCCCCGTTCGGCATAGTCGACGGCGATGGACTTGGCCAAACCCAGCAGCCCGTGCTTGGCCGTGGTATAGGCGGCGACGTTCTTCTGCGTCGCCAGCCCCTGGACCGAGGCCATCAGCGCGATGGCGCCGCGACTTTTGCAAAGCTCGGGAAGGGCGGCATGGGTGATGTAATAGGCGCTGGACAGGTTCACCTCGATCACCTCGCGCCAGTCTTCGGGCGTGGTTGAACCGGCGCTTCCATAGCGCTGAATCCCGGCGTTGTGCGACAGCAGGTCAAGACGCCCGAAGGTACCGACCGCACGCGCAACCGCCGCTTCGCAGGTTTCGGGGTCGGCGACGGACCCGGTGACGGTTTCGACCTGTGCGCCGCTTGCGCGCAGGGCATCGGCGGTCGCAAGCAACCCGTCGGCGTCGATGTCAAGGCAGACAAGGGATGCACCATCGGCCGCCAGCCGCTCTGCGACGGCCGCGCCGATCCCCTTGGCCGCGCCGGTGACAAGCGCAACTGACCCCATGTCTCTCTCCCATTGCTCTGCGCCACCGATGGTCTTTCGCGTGGCACGGTCCGATCTCATCGTCATTTCATATTGTATTTTTGTATGCAATCTGGAACAGTATTGTCAACGGGCGGGCGGGTGCCTACCCAGAATTGATTTTCCACGCCGGGGGTCCGGGATCACAGATGGCGCGCCAACGTGAACATCAGGCAAGCCCACTGCATGCCTACAGGGCATTGAAGCAGCGCATCCTTTCAATGTCGCTTACCCCGGGCAGTTCGCTGGGGGAACAGCGGCTTGCCGCCGAGCTGAATGTCAGCCGCACCCCCATCCGCGAGGCGCTTGTCCGTCTCGCCTCGGAAGGGTTGGTGGAACTCATCCCGAACCGTGGTGCCTTTGTCGCGCCAATTCGCACCGAGGCGGTGATCGCCGCGCAATTCGTGCGCGAGGCGCTTGAGGTTTCCATCGCGCTTCAGGCGGCCGAACGTATCGATGCCCACGGTGAACTGCGCCTGCGCCAGGCGATCGAGGAACAGCGCCTTGCCGATCAGGAAGGGCGGGCCGGGCTTTTCTATCGCGCGGATGAACAGATGCACCGCGTCATCGCCGAGATTGCCGGCCTGCCCCTTGTCTGGGAACATGTGCTTGAGGCGAAGGTGCACCTTGACCGGGTCAGAACCCTGAGCCTGCAAGATGCGCGGTCGTTCTCGGTTCTGATTGGCCAACACGAAAGCATCGTCGCGGCGATCTGCGCGCGGGACGGCGGGCAGATCCAGCAAAGCCTGCGCAACCACCTGCGCCAGGTCCTGCCCAATCTTGCGGGCCTGAAGGAAGAGTTTCCAGACTATTTCCTGGACGATGACCAGCACCCCGACTGATCTGGCATATTGGCCAGCCGCGCGATACCTGCCTAACCCCCAAGCGACAGCCTGACACAGTTGAACGCGCCCCTTGGGCCTTCCACGACGTGCAGCATGCTGACTTGGCCACATTCACCCAATCACCGCGCCGCTCTTGTGGGCGCTGGCTGTGCTCAGACCACCCGCAACCCCTGCGGGCGGCGGCGCAGAACGTAGCCGCGGCTTTCGCTGCGGCCCAGCCAGGGATGGGTGACAATGACATGGCCAAGCTCGGGGATCGCCCAGCCATCGACGATCTCATATCCCATGGCGGCAATCTCACTCTCCCATGCGGCCCGGTCGCGGATGTGATAGGGAACACGGTTGGCCCCGATCCGCTCGAGCGTGAAAACCGCCGGCCCCTCGCGCAGTGCGACCTTGTTCAGCAGGATATACTCGGGCGGTTCGGCCAGTGCCGCCACGAAATCGGAAAAGGGGCGATCAAGATATTGCAGCAGGCCCGACCCGATCAGCACATCGCAGGGTGCAAGGCCGTCCAGCCTGTCCGCGAAGTGGATGGCCGCAGGGATGTCGCCCCTGTCCTGTCGCACCCTCGCCGCGCGCACGATGCCCGGCAGGTCGAATACCGTCCAGCGCACCGGGGCCAGGTTCAGAAGGTCGGCGAACGCGATGTACTTGGTCCCCATGTGCCCGCCCGCGTCGATCACCACGGGGTGATCGGGCAAGAGGCGATCCAACCAAAAGAGAAGTGGGTAGTCCCAGATGGCGCGCACGCACATCACGTCAAAGGACACCCCGGCAATCCGGTCGTCATCGTACCCGCGCGGGCCGCTGGCGCCGACGGCGGCTGCCCTGTCGTGCCAGGCACCGGCGAAACGGGGGGCGCGGCGCCCTTCCGGCAGCAGCCGCGCGAGGCCAGCGCGCGGCAGGGCCGCCCCAAGGCTCAGCACCCGGCGCGCCCTTCCCCGCCAGGTCATGTGGCGACCGGGCGGCGGCGCAGGATCGCCGCGATTTCGGCGCGCAACCCCGGCTCGCAGATGGCCAGGGCCAGGGCATAGGCCGCCAGACCGCCCAGGCCGAACAGCACCGCCTCGGCCAGGTCGGGCAGGCCCAGGCCCGCCCCGCCCCGGTCAAGCAGCACGATTGCCGCGATCCCGCAGACCAGCGGCAGGATGCTGCCGCGCAGCGCAACCACCACCCCGCCCCACCGGATGCCGGCGTGGCGGGTGAACAGGCCCACCGTCGCCACCAGCACAACCACAGAGATCGCCACCTGCGACCAGGCCACGGCATGCACCCCGAAATGCACCGCCACGAAGGTAAGCACCAGCGACACCACCATGATACCGGCCATGAAGGCAGGCAGCCGGCGCGCGGCACCGACCAGTGACAACAGGGGTTCGGTCAGGATGCCCGGGAACAGCAGAAGCCGCGAAAGGGCCAGGATCGCCACCAGCGGCGCCGCTGCCTGCCAATCCTCGCCCAGCACGCCGCGCACCAGTTCCTCGTTCATCACGATCAGCCAGATCAACGGCGGCGCGCCGAAGACCACCAGCATCTTGAGATGGCGTGCCACCTGCCGGTTCAGCCGGTCGCCCAGACCGGCAGCGTCGCCGCCATCACGCGCCCGGCGAAGCTCGGTCCAGGCCAGAAGCTGACCGGGCACCAACACAAGCTCGGCCACCGCACCCACCAGCCGGTCCGCCGCGCGAAAGACCCCCACCGCGGCGGGGCCCAGGAACCCTCCGACGATCAGCGTCACGAAATGCAGCCGAAGATGCACCAGCATGCGGGCGGCGAAGATCCGGCTGGAGAACGCCCAGAGATCGTGCAGAAGCATCCGCGTGATGCCCCCCCTCGGGGCATGGCGCGTCATGGCAAAGCTGAGCGCAAGCGTCGCCGTCTGACTGGCCAGCCGCCCATAGACCAGCGCGAAAACCCCCGCCCCCCCAAGAAGCGTTGCCACCGCCACGGCAAGGCCGGTCAGTTCGCCCGCCATGTCGCAGATCGCAGCGCCCTTCAGCCGCTTCATCCAGATCAGGATGCCCTTCTGCGCCGAAGAGGCATTGGCCAGGGCCACCCAGACCGCAAAAAGAACCGACAGCAGGACAGTGTCCGACCCTACGCCGAAGCGCCCCGCCCCAAGCGCGGCCAGCGCCCCCAGGAAGGCCAGGGCAATGCCATTGGCGATGGCCACCGACAAGACCTGCAAGGGCACGGTTTCATCGCCGGCATGCGACATGATGAAGGGCGACCAGCCGACTTCGGCCACCTTCAGCAGCAGGATCGCACAGGCCGAAACCAGCGCGAAAAGGCCAAACTCGGCCGGTCCCAGAAGGCGCGCCGCAAGGATGAAGACCGCAAGCTGCGCCAGTTGCGACACGACCCTTTCGCACACGCTGAACAGGGCGTCACCGAACAGCTTCCGCCCGCCCGCCCCTGTTTCACCCTGGTTTTCGCCGTCGCTTTGCATACCGTCAACCGCCTGGTGCATGTGATGGGGCCTTCCGCCGACTCGCCCGCAAGCGGTTCAACAGGCGCCCTTGCCGGTGAAGACCACCACGAGGGTGCGCAGCATGATCCGGATGTCGAACCAGAGCGAGCGTTCGTGGAAGTACCGCACGTCAAGCGCCACCCTTTCGTCATAAGTCGTATCGTTGCGCCCGCTGACCTGCCAAAGGCCGGTGATGCCGGGGCGCAGCGCCAGGTAGAAGGCGAAGTTGCCACCATATCGCCCGGCCTCTTCGCGGACCACGGGGCGGGGGCCCACCAGGCTCATCTCGCCGCGCAGCACGTTGAGGAACTGCGGAAGCTCATCCAGGCTGGATTTGCGCAGCAGGCGGCCCAGGGCATGAACCCGCGGATCGCGGGCCAGCTTGCGGTTCCGGTGCCACTCCATCCGCAGGCGGGTGTCCCTTTCCAGGCATTCGGCAAGCAGGCGGTCGGCATCGGCATGCATGCTGCAGAACTTGAGGCAATCGAAGGGCACACCGTCACGGCCCACGCGCCGGTGGCGAAACAGGACGTTTCCGCCATGGCAGACGAAAAGCGCCCCCGCGATCACGGCAAGCAGCGGCATGAAGAACACCAGAAGTAAGCTGGCCCCGACGATATCGACCAGCCGCTTGCAAAGGTCCATCCCCGAGCGGCGCATCGGCAAACCGATGCCGCGCCCCGCCCCCGGCCCGATCGACCGGTCGATCGATCTTTGCACGGTCATGTTCTTGACTGGATTGTCCATAATTCCCCCCCACGAAGAACCCCTCGAATGTTGCCGGTTGCCTTCCGTTTCGCCGCCCTGCCCCCGGTCCGGCCCGGGCGCGCGGCGCGGCACCCCGGGCGCCGGCATCGGCGCCTGCGGGTCACTTCGCCGCGCAAAGCGGCAGGGCATCTGAATCAAATGCTGCAAATTGCTGGCGATTGGTGTATCGCGAACCCCGAAAGACACCGTTCGCGCGCCGCAGGTCGGCCCGGTCGAACACAACAGGGGGCGGATGGTCCGTGCAGACACCGAAACGGCCAGACAGTGTGGCACAGCCCCATGACACCCGCCCGACATCCGAAAGCCAACCGGCGCAACGCGCACCGATGCGCGGGCGGACCATCCGCATCCTGGCGATCCTGGCCTGTGTGCTGTTCTGGGGCGCGGTCGCCTTTTATGCATTTTCCTGAGCCTCGGGCTCGCGGGCCTCGCGTTCCAGCAACATCGCTTCGATTGCCCGGGCCGCCGCCGCGATGCCGCCGTTCTGCGGATGGGCGACGCTCAGGTCGTTCAGGGGCGTGGTGATCAGCTGACCGGTGACGATCCGGCCCCAGCCCATGGTCGGGTCGAAGATGCGGCCCGAAGGGGATTCGCCGGTCACGAAATGCAGGACATCCCCGTCATAGGGCGCTGGTCGATGCCGGTTGCGCGCCTCTGACAGATGGGCGATGAAGTCTTCCTGCTCCTGGTCCAGATCGGTGTGGCGTACCCTGTCGATCAGCCCGACCCGCACCGCCCAGCCCAACAGGCCCGAGTTGCGGAAGACCCGGAAGGTGCCCAGGAAGGCCGAAACCGAAATGTCGCCCCGGCGCAGGAACCGCAGCCGCACCCGCAGGAAATGCAGCCGGTTCAGCAGGGCCATCCGCCGGTCGGCGCCCACCCGTTCGCCATAGCGCGGCTCCCACACGTCCTTGAGGATGACGGCGGCAACCTCCTGGCCCTCGGCCCTCAGCAGGCGCGCGACCTCGATTGCCAGGTTGCCGTGCACGCAGACGCCGAACAGGGCATAGGGCCCCCGGGGGCGGGCGCTTTTCACCGCCTCGACGTAGTCGGCGGCAATCTCCTCGAAGGGGCGCGGTGTCAGGATGATGCCGCGCGCCTTGTCATAGATCCGCACCGCCAGCGCCGGGCGGGGGGTTTCGAATTCACCCGAGATGGCAAAGACGGTTCTGGCGTTGTTGATCGCGATGATCGGAATGCCCCGCCCTTCGGGGCGCAGCTCCAGCACCCGCCAATCGCCTTCGCCCGCGTCGCTGACGGCCGGAGCCGTATCGCCCCCCGCCAGATGACGTGCCAGCGCGCGCAGGGTCGGGCTGCGATAGGCCGTGGCAAGGCTCAGCCGCTGGCCGAAGGTGCTTTCGATGCGCGACAGCATCCGCACGGTGAGAAGGGAATGCCCGCCGAGGGCGAAGAAATCGCTGTCGGGCGCCACTGAATCGACACCCAGAAGGTCGGCCCAGATGGCGGCCAGACGGGCCTCGGTCCGGGCTGTATCCATCGGCGCGGCAGGGCTGGCCCCTTGCGTGGCCTGCACCGCGCCGGCCAGCGGGAGCCTGGATTTCACCAGGCGCCCTGCCCCGTCGCGCGGCAGCGCAAGCAGCACGCTGATGCCGTCGCAGGCCAGACCGGACGTCCGGGCCAGGTGTTCGCCCAGAAGGCCGGGCAGGGTTTCCAGCGGCACGGTGACCGTTTCGGCCGGGGCCACGAAGGCATGGATGCGGCGCGCGCCACCGGTTCCCGACCATGGCAGGGCCGCGGCCTCGGTCACCATCGGGTGATCGGTCAGCGCGGTTTCGATCCGCTGAAGCTGGCGCGCATCCTCGCGCCGGTGCTCGGCCCGGTGACGGGGGCCGGGCATCTGCGACAGGCACTGGTCGGCATGGTCATGGGCAAAGCGGAACGTGGCCTGCCACAGCGCCAGAAGATCCTGCGCCGTCTGGGCGTCGAAAAGATCGGCGTTGTATTCCAGCGTCATGCGCCAGCCGCCTGCCCGCCCGATCAGGACGAACCCCAGATCATAGATCGCCCCCGGCGCATGGGACGGCGCACTGGAAAGCTCGAAACCACCGTGGCGCGCGGTTTCCATGAAGGCCTGTTGGAGGATGAAATTCACCGAGATCAGCGGCGTGCGCGATGGATCGCGCGGCGGATTGACCATCTCGACCAGCTTGTTGAAGGGCACGTTCTGGCCGATCAGCCCCTCTTGCACCACGGCGCGGGCATGGACCAGGTGATCGTTCAGGGTGGTGGTTGCGGGCGTGGCGAAGCGCAGCACGACGTTGTTGATGAAGACCCCGATCAGCGGCTCCAGGTCAACCTCGGTGCGGCCCGCCACCTGGGTGCCGATCGTCACTTCGGGGGTATCGGCGCAGCGCGACAGCATCGCGCTGAGCACGCCGGCACCGTAGGCAAAGGGCGACATCGCGCGTTTCGCCGCCTCGCGGTTCAGGGCCTCGCCGAAAGCGGGGGGCAGGTCGGTCGTGACCATGGCGCAGGCGGCGCTGCGTTCCAGCGGGCGGGGAAAATCGGGCTGAAGTTCGAAGTAGGGCAGGTTCTCCAGCCGCTTGCGCCAGGGGGCCAGGTCTTCGCCAAAGGCATCGCTGGCGAAATATTCCTGCTGCCAAAGGGCATAATCGCCGTATTGCAGCGGAAGGTCGGGCAGATCGGCGGTGGTTCCCGCGTCATGGGCAGCGGCCAGCGCGCCAATCTCGCGCCCCAACACGCCGATGGACCAGCCGTCGAAACAGATCTGATGCACCGTGATTGCCAGGATGGCACGGTCGTTGTTCAGCCGGATCAGCGTTGCACGGATCGCCCCGGCACGGGTCAGATCAAAGGGCAGCGCCGCGCTTTCCGAGGCGATGGCCTCAACTCGCTTTGCCTGTTCGCCCTCGGGCGTGGTGCGGATGTCGATCTCGGACAGGTGAAAGGCGGCGGTTTCCATCACCTGCTGCACGGGGCGGCCGTCCTGTTCGGCAAAGCGGGTGCGCAGGATTTCATGGCGCAGGATCACGCCGCGAAACGCCGCCTCGAAGCCCGCCGCAGTGAACCGCCCGGTCACATTCCAGCGGATCGCGACGTTCAGCGCCGGGTTGCCCGGGTTCAGCCGGTCAAGGAACCAGCACCTTTCCTGCGTGGCGGAACAGGGAAAGCAGGCAATCCCATCGCTGTCGGCATGGGCCGGAGGGGTGGCGGGCAGCGTCATGCCGACACCGCCGTCTTGCGCCGCGCACCGTTGCGGAAATCCTTGAGCGATGGCGCACGCGGCTCCTCGGTGCGGCTTTCGGCGAAGGCGACAACGCCCTGGATGGTCGGGTGCTGCATCAGGTGGCGCGCCTCGATGCCAAGGTCGCGTTCCAGCATCCGGGCGGCGATACGAAAGATCGAAAGCGAATCCGCCCCCAGTTCGAACAGGTTGTCGGTGATGCCCAAGGCCTCGAGTCCCAGAACATCGCGCCAGATCTCCACCAGCGTACTTTCAAGCGCGCTTCGGGGTGCGGTGATCTCGCGCAGGTTGGCCAGCGGCGCGAGGGGTTCGAGATCGGGCAGCGCGCGGCGGTCCAGCTTGCCATTGGCGGTTTCGGGCAGGGCCGCGATCCGCTGGAACCGGGTCGGCACCATGTAGCCGGGCAGAACCCGCCCCAGGGCAGGCCCAAGATCGTCGCGATCCGCCTCGGCCACGTAGAACCCCGCCAGAAGCGGCCCCGCCGGGCCGTCGCGCAGGTCAACGGCCGCGGCGCGGATGCCGTCGATATCGCGCAGCGCGGCTTCGATCTCGTCCAGTTCGATACGGAAGCCGCGCAGCTTTACCTGCCCGTCGCGCCGTCCAAGAAGGGTGATCGTGCCATCGCCCCCCCGGCGCGCCAGATCGCCGGTGCGATAAAGCCGCACGGCCCCCTGCCCCGGCAGGTCGACGGTGCGAAAGGCGGCCTCGGTCAGGTCGCTGCGGTTCAGATAGCCCCGCGCAAGCCCCGCGCCGCCGATGTTCAGCTCACCCACCACGCCGACGGGGGCAAGACCACCGTTGTCGTCCAGCACATGCATCACCGTGTTGGCGATGGGGGTGCCGATGTCGATGGCCCCGGCACCCACCGGACCGCAAGAGGACCAGATCGTGGTTTCGGTGGGGCCATACATGTTCCAGACGGCCCCGCCCCCGGCAAGCAGACGGTCGGCCAGGTCACGCGGCAGCGCCTCGCCCCCGACCAGGATCTTCAGCGCGGGATCGGGGCTGAACCCCGCCTCAAGCAGCATCTGCCACAGGGTGGGCGTGGCCTGAAGCATGGTGATGTCGCCCCGCTTCAACCGTTCGACCAGGGGGAAGGCCTCGCGCACCTCATCCTCTCCGGCGATGACGACGCGCCCGCCCCGGGTAAGGGGCAGCAGCAGTTCCAGCGCCGCGATGTCGAAGGCGACGGTCGTGACCGCCAGCAGGCTGTCGTGCGCGCCGAACCCGGGGCGCCCGGCCATGGAGGACAGGAGATTGGCCAGCGCCGAATGGGGCACCTCGACCCCCTTGGGCGTGCCCGTGGTGCCCGAGGTGAAGATCACATAGGCCGCCGGATCGCCCTGTTCGTCCAGTGGCAGCGGCGCGGCTTCGGCGAGATGGCCATCGCAGGGGATGCAGGCCAGGTCCAGCCCCCCCGCCACGTCGGGCGCGGCCCCCCGGTGGATCAGCCCGCGCGCGCCCGATGCCTCAAGCACCGCGCGCAGACGGGCGGGCGGATGCTGCGGGTCCAGCGGCACATAGGCATGGCCGGCCCTCATCACCGCAAGAAGGGCCACCACCAGGTCGGCGGACCGGTCGATCATCACCGCCACGGGGGCGCCGGGCCGTGGCAGGCGGCGTTGCAGGGCCGCGGCCAGACGGTCGCTTTTCGCCATCAGCCCGGCATAGTCCAGCGTGCCCGCCGCATCCTCGATGGCCGGGGCATCTGGCGTGGCGCGGGCCTGGGCCGCGATCATCGCATCGGCCCGGGCATGGGGCGGCATGGCCGTTTCGGTGTCGTTCCCCAGGGCAGCCAGCGCCACCTCCTCGTCCGGCGACAGAAGGGGGGCGGCGGCCAGGATAGTGTCCATGTCATCGGCGATGGCTGCCAGAAGGCGATGGTACTGACGGCACCAGCGCGCCACGGTATCGGCACCCAACACATCGCTGGCATAGGTCAGGTCGACCCGCAGGCCCGCGCCGCTTTCGGTGACATTGAAGATCAGATCAAAGTTGGTATGGGCGCGGGGGTTGGCCTCCATCGCGGTGTTCAGCCCGGAAAAACCGAAATCGGCGGGCTGTTGGTCTAGGTTGAACTGCACCTCGCTCAGCGGCTGGCGGTTGATGTCACCGCGCAGACCGGCGGTGCGCAGGATGGCGCCATAGGTGGTATCGCCATGGTCGAAACAATCCAGAACCTTGCCCGCGCAGCGCTTCAGGTGGGTGCGCAGGCTTTCGCCGCCATCACAGGTGAAGGAAATCGGCAGCAGGTTGACGCAATGGCCCACCAACCGGTCATCGGGCAGAAGGGTCTGGCCCGCCGTCGGCACGGCCAGCACCACGCGCGATGCCGCGCCGATCCGTCCCAGCATCGCGGCCAGCGCACCAGAGAGAGCGGCGAACAGCGTCACCCCCTCGCGTCCGGCGGCACGCTTCAGGCGCTTTGCAAGGTCGGCGTCAATCAGGTGAACATGGGTGGCCCCGTCAAAGCCGCGCGCGCCGCGACGCGGCCGGTCCAAGGGCAGGTCGGGCAGATCGGGCGCCTCGGGGAATTCATTGCGCCAGAATTCCAGCGTGGAATCGGCGGGCGCGCGGCCCTCCTGGCTGAGGGCGTATTCTGCAAAGCGCGCCGCCGGGGGCAGCTTTGCATCGCGCCCCGAAAGCTGCGCGTTGTAAAGCGCGGCCAGTTCCTCGACGATCAGGTAGGTCGACCAGCCGTCACAGACGATGTGGTAGGTGGTCAGGATCAGAACGTGATCCTCGTCGCCAAGCCGCGCCAGGGTGGCGCGCACCAGCGGGCCATTCACCAGGTCGAAGGGACGGCGGGCGTCGGCGGCGATCAGGGCGGACAGGGCGGCTTTGTCCATCGGTTGCGGATCGAGCGTCAGGCGCAGGCGGGCCATCACCTCGGCCGCCTCGCCGCTGGCGGCAAACCGCAGGCGCAGGGAATCGTGGCGCGCGACGACAGCGTTCAGCGCCTGTTCCAGCGCCGTCGCATCAAGCACCCCGGCCAGACGCAGGCTGACGCTTTCGATGAACACCCCCGAGGCCGCCGCGCCCAGCTGCGCGGCCATCCAGACCTCTTTCTGCGGTTCCGTGAGCGGTAGCGTGACCGGCAGAGCGTCGCGGCGCGTGTCCCCGGCCAGGATGCCGACCGCCTGCAGGCGGTCGATGGCGGCGGCGAAAACCTGCGCGACGGTTTCGAAATCGGCTTCGGAATGGGCGGTGGTCAGGAACCAGGGATAGCCGTCATGCACATGCACCCCCCCCAGACGCATCAGCGGGTAGAGCAGCGCGGCGCGCGGGTCATGTTCGGACAGGTTGACGATCATCCAGCTTGAAAACCCGGTGACGGCGCGGGGCAATCCGCGATCTTCGAGGATATCGTTCATCTGCCCCAGAAGGGCGTCGGTGCGCGGCGCCACCCGGTGGTAAAGCGCGCTTCCCTCGCCGTCGATATGATCGAGAACCGCCGACAGGGCCGCAAGGACAAGGGGGTGGCGCACGAAGGTGCCCGCGAAGAAGGTGGGCGGCACCTCGGGGGACGACTCATCTCCGAAGGCCCAGAACCCGCCGTCCAGCGCGTCGAGGAACCGCGCCGACCCAGACAGCACGCCAAGGGGCATTCCCCCGCCCACGACCTTGCCATAGGTCACCATGTCGGCGCGGATGTCCCAAAGTTCCTGCATGCCGCCGCGGGCCACCCGGAACCCGGTGACGATTTCATCGAGGATGAACGCCGCGCCACCGTCATCGGTGATGCGCCGCACCTCTTCGCAGAAGGCGCGCGGGCGCAGTTCGGGATGGCGGCTCTGCACCGGTTCAATCAGGACAGCGGCGATTTCACCGATATTGTCCCTGATCCAGTCCAGCGCGGCCTCGCTTCCGTACTCCAGCACGACCATGTTGGCCACGGAAAGCGACGGCACCCCGGCCACCGCAGGCAGCGCCGTGGGGTCGCCCGATGCACGGCCCTTCACCAGAACCTCGTCGAACTGGCCGTGGTAATCGCCCTTGAAGCAAACGACGGTATCGCGCCCGGTCACGGTGCGGGCCAGGCGCATCGCCGCCATCACCGCCTCGGAGCCGGTGTTGCAGAAGGTCACGCGCTCGTGCCCGGTGATGGCCAGGAATTTGCCCGCAACCTCGTGCGCCAGCGGGGTCTGCGGGCCGATGGCAAAGCCCTTTTCCATCTGTGCGGCGATGGCACGGGTGACGAAATCGGGCGCATGGCCAAAGGCGGTCTGCCCGAAGCCGTTCACAAGATCGACAAGGCTGTTGCCGTCGGGGTCGGTCAGGCGTGCGCCCTTCGAGGTTTCTGCGATGACCGGAAAGACCAGCTCTTTCCACTCGGCGCGAAAGCCCGAGGCGGTGCGCGGATCGGCCAGCGCGCGGCGGCCGTTCTGGGCGCGGGCCTTCGAAGTGGGAAACCTTGCGCCGTATTCAGCACAGAGATCGCCAACAAAGGCCAATTGCTCCGGCGTGAACTCTGCCTGAGCCGTGGCGCGGCGGTTCATGTCGTGCCGCGATCCGGCTTCGGGGCCGGTTGCCGCGACGGGCGCGCGGCCCACCCTTGCGGCAGCAGGAGGGGACGGGGGGGCGACCGGTGCCGCCCCGCCCGCGCCCATGGTGCGCATCTGGTTCTCGAAAAGCGACAGCATCGCCTGGGTCTGCGCCTGCATCAGCGCCCCGATATCGCCCGAAGCGGCGGAAACCTTGCCCGGCGCCGGGCCGGGATCGGGGCGCGGCGCCGGTTCGGGCGCGGCCATCTCGGGCGGCAGCGTCGCGTCGAGATGGGCCACCAGCGCCCCCACCGTGGACAGGTCGCCCATCAACTGGCGGAAGGTCAACGTGACACCCATGTCGCGCTGAAGCCGCTGTGTGACCTGCCCCAGAAGAAGTGAATCAAAACCCAGTTCAAGGAAGGTGCAATCGCTGTCATCATCCGTCAGGCTGTCGCCCGACAGGTCACACAGCAGGGCCAGAACACGGGCGGTCAGGGTTTCGGTGCGATCACGGGGGGCAGAGGGCGTGGACATGGCAACACTCGTCTCGCTGGTCTGGGAAAGGGCGGTTTCGGGTGCGGCTGCGCCCTGGCGGGCCAGCGGCAGGGGCGCGTCGATCCAGTGGCGTTTCTTCTGGAACGGATAGCCGGGCAGCGACACGCGCCGCCCCGCCGTGGCTGATCCGGCCGACCAGTCCACCTTGACCCCCTGCGACCAGAGCGCACCCAGGGCGGTGCCCATCGTTTCGCGGTCGCGGTCGGCTTCGCTGTGGTCGGGCAAGGATTGCAGGATGGCGCGCCGCCCCTCGCGGGCCACGGCCTGGGCGGCAAAGGCGCCAAGGCTGCGCCCCGGCCCCACCTCGACCAGAACGGGCGCGGCATTGCCGGCGCAAAGACTGTGCAGGGCCGTATCGAAATTCACCGCCGCGCGGCAATGGCGTGCCCAATAGGCCGGATCCATCGCTTCGGCATCGGTGATCCAGGTGCCCGTAACGCAAGAAACATAGGGGATCTGCGGCGCGCCAAAGGCATGTTTCGCCGCCTCATCGGCAAGCGCCGCCGCCACCGGGTCCATCATCGCCGAGTGGAAGGCATGGGAAGTGTGCAGCCGCTTGCAGGGGATATCCGCCTTGTGCAGCCGCGCCTCGACCACGCCGATCTCGGCATCGGGGCCGGCCAGCACGATCATCTGCGGCGCATTGCGCGCGGCAAGGTCCACGCCATCGCAAAGCAGCGGTTCCACCCGGTCGAACCCGGACCGCACCGACAGCATGGCGCCTGCGGGCTGGTCCTGCATCAGGCGCCCCCGCGCCGCGATCAGATGCAGCCCGGTTTCAAAGCTCATCACCCCGGCCAGCGTTGCGGCGGTGAATTCGCCCACCGAATGGCCGATCATCGCGGCAGGGGAAATGCCACGCGCCTGCCAAAGCCGCGCAGTGGCATATTCCACGAGGTAGAGCGCGGGCTGCGTGATCGCCGTGTCGCGCAGCACCCGGGCGGCGGCCTTGCCATCGCGGGCCGCGTAAAGCAGATCGTCAAGGTCAAGCCCGATCAGCGGTTGCAGGATTTCGCTGCCTTGCCGGATGATCCGGGCAAACCCGGGCTCTGACGCGCGCAGGCCCTGCCCCATGCCGGGATATTGCGCGCCCTGCCCCGGAAACATGAACATGACCGGCGGCGCATCCCCCATGGCAATCCCGGCCCGGAAGGGCGCGCGCAGGGCGGCGACGGCATCGGCGTGGCAGGTGGCGGCAACGGCATGGCGATGATCGAAGGCGCAGCGCCCCTGTTGCAGGGTAAAGGCGACATCGGCCAGCGACGGCGCACCGTCACGGCCAAGCCGTTCGGCCAGATCGCCCACGCGGGAGGCAAGGGCGGCCCCGTCCTTGCCCGAGAGCGGAAGGATGAACAGGCCATCGCGGGCCGGCTGAACCTGCGCCGGTGCCTCTTCAAGAACAAGGTGGGCGTTGGTGCCCCCCACGCCAAGCGCGCTGACCCCGGCGCGCAGGGGGCCGGGTTCGTCCCAGTCCTGCGCGAGGGTCGGAATGCGGAAGGGGCTTGGGTCAAGGTCGATCTGCGGATTGGGCGCGATGTAATTCGCCATGGGCGGGATGGTCCGGTCCCGCAGCATCAGCGCCGTCTTGATCAGGCCGATCACCCCCGCCGCCGCATCGCAATGGCCGATATTCGCCTTGGCCGACCCAAGGAACACCCGCCCCGGCGCCACCCCGGCAAAGGCCTTCTTCAGCCCCTCGAATTCCACCGGGTCCCCCAGGGGCGTGCCGGTGCCGTGACATTCGACATATCCGATGCTGCCCGGATCGACCCCGGCCGCGCCCTGGGCCTGGGCAATGGCCATGGCCTGCCCGGTCACGCTGGGCGCGGTGAAGGCGATCTTGTCGGCCCCGTCATTGTTCAGCCCCGCCCCCCGGATCAGTGCATAGACCTGATCGCCGTCCGCCAGGGCATCTTCGTACCGGCGCAACACCACGACGCCCGCGCCATGGCCAAAGACGGTGCCGGTTGCCCCGGCGTCGAAGGGGCGGCAATGGCCGTCACGCGACACCATGCCCCCTTCCTGGTAGAAATAGCCCCGCTCCTGCGGAAAGGTGATGGAAACGCCCCCCGCCAGCGCCATGTCGCAATGGAAGGCATCAAGGCTTTGACAGGCCTGCGCCACGGCCACCAGCGATGTCGAACAGGCCGTGGCAACCGTCACCGCCGGACCGGTTAACCCCAGGCGAAAGGCAACGCGGGTGGCCAGGGTATCGCCAAGCGCGCCCATGAATTGCTGATAGTCGCCCAGTTGATAGGTCGAGACGAAATCCTCGATCTTCGCGCGGTCGGACATCAGGTTGTTCAGGAAATACGTGGACATCGACGCGCCGCCGAACACCCCGATCGGACCGGGGGGGCGTGCGGGGTCGTGTCCCGCATCCTCAAGGGCCTGCCAGCAGGTTTCCAGGAAGACGCGGAACTGGGGATCGGTCTGCGCCGCTTCACGCGGCAGCATGTCGAAGAAGGGGGCGTCGAACATCTCGGCGCCTTCGATGGCGGGGCGCACCGGAACATAGGTATCGCGGGCGCGCTCGGCATCGGTGAAATTGTCGGCCAGGGTTTCGGGGGCGTGGGGGCGGATCAGATCGCGCCCCTCGCGCACCGCCTTCCAGAAGGACTCGACCGAGGCGGCACCGGGAAAGCGGCCCGCGATGCCGGTGATCGCGATGGCGCCTTGCAGATCGTCCGGGATAGATGCGCCCTGTGTCATGGCGCGGCCACCCTGTTGCGGCGGCGCGCCCGGGCCATGACGGCGCGGCGGGCGGCGATCGGGTCGGGTGCCGCTGCGCGCTCATCCAACCGCCTTTCAAGATCACGGATGCGCGGCGCTTCGAACAGAAGGGCGATATCGAACCTTCGGCCCAGCCTTTCCTGCAACAGCGCATGAACGGTAATCAATTGCAGCGAGGTGCCGCCAAGATCGAAGAAGGTGCGGGTTTCATCGGGCAGATCGCCACCCAACACGTCATGCCAGACCTGGCGGATCGTGCTGCGCAGGCTTTGCGCGGTGGCGCATTGCGGGGCGGCTGCCTGATCCAGCGTGGCGACAAGCGCCCTGCGATCGACCTTGCCCGAGGACGACAGCGGGAAGGCACCCCGCAGCTCAACCCGGGCGGGCACCGCAGCGGCCGACATCCCCCGGCGCAACCGCCCCAGCAGCGCATCGCAGAACGGGGCCGGGTCATCGACCGGGCCAAGCGGTTTGACAAAGGCGGTGATCCGTCGGCTGCCATCGGGACGGCGCAGGGCGACGGCGACGGCATCCTCGACCGCGTCATCGGCGCGCAGGGCGTGTTCGACACTGTCCAGTTCGACCCGCTGACCGTTGATCTTGACCTGCCGGTCGGCGCGCCCGTGAAAATGCACCACGCCGTCCCTGCCCCGCATGACAAGGTCGCCGGTCAGGTAGACGCGCCCGGAACACCCGCCCGCCGTCAGCGTGACGAAGGCCGCATCCGTCAGGTCGGGCCGCCCGAGATAACCTATCGCCACCCCCGCCCCGCCCACCGCAAGCTGGCCGATTTCGCCATCCGGCAGGGGGCGAAGATCGTCGTCCAGCACGAAAAGGCGATCGTGGTTCAACCCGCGCCCGATGGGAACCGGGCCGCCGGTCCAATCGTCGCCTATGGGGAAACAGCAGGTGAAAACGGTGTTCTCGGTCGGGCCATAGCCGTTGATCATCCGCAGATGTGGCAGGGCGGCGCGGATGCGTTTGACATGCACCTCGGACAGGACATCGCCACAGGGAAAGACCTGTTGCAGCGGCGCCAGAAGCTGTGGCCGGTGTTCGGCGATGATGTGGAACAGCCCGGCAGTGACATAGGCGATGGTCACATCGCCCTCGGCGATCACCTGTTCGATCCGGTCCAGCGAAGGCGCGGCATCGGGCAGCACCACCAGCGTTCCGCCGTTCAGAACCGCACTGTAGATTTCACCGATGCTGGCATCAAAGCCGACGGCGGCCATGTTCAGCATCACCTGATCGGGGCCAAGATCGGCATAGTCCTGGCCGCGGACAAGGCGGCAGACCCCGCGATGGGCCACCATCACGCCCTTGGACCGCCCCGTCGAACCCGAGGTATAGATCACATAGGCCGGATCTTCGGCGGTGATCTGACAGGCGGGTTCCTCCAGCAGGGCCGCGAAACCGGTGGTTTGCGCCGCCGTTCCGTCAAGTTCCAGCATCGGCAGACCGGCAGCCAGATCCGAGGTCATCGCCGCCTGATCGGGGTGAACAAGAACCGCCCCTGCCCCCGCTTCGCCCATTACGGCACGGTGATGCCCCCTGGGCGCGGCGGGGTCGAGCGGTACGAAAGCCGCGCCGATGGCCGTCACCCCCAGTTGCGCCGCCACGGTTTCGATGCTGCGTCGTGCCAGAATGGCCACCCTGTCGCCGCGGGCAATGCCCGCCGCGCGCAGGGCCCCCGCAACTCCGGCGGCCTGCCCGGCAAGGGCATGATAGGTGACGCGGCGCTGCCCTTCGATAATTGCAATCTTGTCAGGGCGATGCCGGACCTGCCCCAGGAAAAGGGCGCCGATTGTCGCGGCTGGATCATGATGATGATGCGAAACATCAATTGCAGAAAGAGAATGGAAATCATTCATCGCGATAACCAATAATCTAGGAACGCGCAAAAGCGCGAATAAGGAAACCTGCCTTATGATATTGACTGATCAGCCTGGAAATGCGCCATCAGTATTGAAATCAACGCCACCAGCTTTCCAGAAATTCGGGGCTGGATTTTTACATTGTGTGGGGTCGGTTCGGCTTGGCCCTTTGTCGAAGAGCCCGAAAATTCTAAACCTGCAAACAGAGTTAACATCAGGAAATGCCTGACGGTCAACAAAAAACCGTTTGCCGCGCCGGGTCGAATCCGAATTATCGCCTTGTTTCAGATGCCTGAATATTCCAGAATATTCCGACAGCCGGAATGCCCTGCGGATGTGCCCTGCCAGGATTCAACCCAGGGTTGTAAATTGCGATCGCTGAATGCGAATCATCTGTTTTCAGGGCCGGGCGACAGGAAGGGAGAGAGATTTGCAATTCTACCTGATCTCTCCCCTGTTCTTCGTCGCCATGGGCCTCTGCGCGATGGGGGGAATGCACCGCCTTCTGATGTTCCTCTGCGCGATGATGCCCTTCGGGATGCTGGCGGTGGTGGGCCTGCCGGCGGTGGGCGGGCTTTCCCTGCTGGCGGTCAACCTGTCCGCGGCCGCCTTGGTGGCGGGCGGGGTTCTGATCCTGCTGTCGCGGCTGATGCGCGGGCAGGCAATTGCGATTGCGCCGGCAACCTTCGCCCTGCTGGCCTTTGCCCTTTACGCGGTGTTTTCCGCCACCGTCCTCGTGCGGCTGTTTGCCGGGGAGACCATGGTCTTTGCCCTGTCGCGCGGGGCGGTGGGCGTCAAGGTCAGCACGCAGTTTTCATGGGGAAAGGTCTGGCTGGGGCCAAGCAGTTCAAACATATCCCAGACCTTCTATGTCCTTCTGGCATGCGGGTTCTTCATCGTCGCCAGCCAAATCCTGTGCCGCCGGGGCGCCGCTTTCGGGGCGCGCTGCTTCGCGCTGGCGGCCGGCGTCAACCTGGCGCTTGGGCTGCTGGATCTCGCGGCGCTTGATCCGCTTCTCTCGGTCGTGCGCACCGCCAGCTATTCCCTGGCCAACGAGGCATCGGTGCGCGGCATCCCCCGGGTGATCGGCGGGTTTTCCGAGGCGGCCAGCTTCGGCTCGGCCAGCGCGATGTTCTGCGGCTACTTCGCCTCGGCCTGGACCGGTTCGCGCCGCTTGCGTGACGGGGTGCTGGCGCTGGGAAACGGCGCCTTTGCCATGCTCGCGCTGTCCTCGACAGGCATCGTCGCGCTGGCCGTTGTGGTCATGGTGCTGACCCCCCGGCTGATCCTTGGCATGCCGCAGCGGATCGCGCCACGCCACGTTCTGGCAGGCGCACTTGCCCTTGCCGCCGGAGCGCTGGCTGTGGCCGCCGTCTTGACCCTGACCGACGCCCCGGCCATGATCTCCTCGGTGATCGACGATCTGATCCTCGACAAATCGGGCAGCTCCTCGGGGATCGAGCGGACGGCCTGGGCCATGGGCGGGCTTGAGGCCTTGCGCGACACCTGGGGCCTTGGGGCGGGCACGGGATCGTTGCGGTCGAACGGCCTGCCCTTCGTGCTGTTGGGCAGTGTCGGGATCATCGGAACCGCCTGTTTCGTGGTCTTCCTGTGGCTGGCCTTCGGCGGACGGGCCGCCCCCGGTCAGGCGGCAACGCTGGCGGCGGCCCGGGTCGGCGCGCTGGCGGTCATCGTGTCGATGCTACTGGCGGCAACGGTGCCCGATCCGGGTGTGCCGCTGATCTTTCTAGCCGCACTGGCCATTGCGGCGCGACAGCCCCAGCCGGTTGCCCCGGCCCTGCCACTGATGCCCGCCGCGCAGACACGCTAGACCGGTTTCAGGGCCTCGGCCTCGGTCTCGGCGAACATCCGGCGGCGCGCGCGCATCCGGGGGCGCAGCACCGTCGCATTCTTGATCCGCTGCCGCAGAATCGTGCGCTCCAACCCTTTGCGCGCCTCTTCAGGCCAGAGCCCGCGCGAAAAATGCTCGGAATCCAACCCGTCCAGAAGATCGCCATAGGTGGCATGGTGGTTGGCCGAGCTGCGCAACCGCCCCTTCCAGGGCTTCTCGGCCCCGGCGAAATGCATCAGATGGGGCGGCGCCACCCGCTGCACCCCCCAGTCGCGAAAGGGAACAAGGAAGTTCCAGCTGGCCGAAAGCCGCTGCCGGCGCCCCCCGATCACCGCGTTGATCGCGCTTTGATCGTGGTAGCGGCAGATCGCCAGGTTTTCGCGCAGGTAGTGCAGGGCCTCGACCGAAAGCTGTCGCCAGGTCTCCCAATGGCCCAGGATGACGCCCGAATTGCCATAGCCCTTGTCACCATCGATCCCCAGATCGCCAAAGTACCGTCGCACGGCAGCGCCGGTCGGCCCGGCATCGCGCCGATAGAAAAACGACTGATCCTCGGCCAGAAGCAGCTTGTCCTGCGCGACCCCCAGGCGCAGCAGGGGGGCGGGCGGGGCCAGGAACAGGGTGTCGCCATCGACATAGAGCATCCGCCGCCCCCCCGGGGCCGAGAGGTTCTCGGCCAGGAAGAACCGGGCCAGGCAAGAGGGGGGAACATGGGTCTTGTTGAACCGCTCATCGCTGAATTCCTCCAACTGCGCGGCATCCATGGCAACGACATTGGCCCCGAGATCGGCAGCCATCCGGTTAAATTCCTCGGATTGGGCCCGGGAAAACCCCAGTGTCATGACATGAACCGGCAGGGCCCCTGCGCAAACCCAGCGCCGCAAGGATGAAATGGACGCAAGGGTGGGCAATGCGAAACCGGGATCTGTCGTGTAAACGACATCGGTTTCGAAAGGAGCACTGACTGACATGAATTCTTCGCCCCTGTTGAATTGGAAATTGCGCCGTGGATTGAATGATCTGAATCGGGCGACCTTGAAATTCGAAGCCGTGCAATCACCGACACGCTAACAAATTTTGCAAAAATGCGCTATGGTCAAATTATTGCCAAAGCGAATCGCGACCGACCCGGCGCCGCAGGTGCCGATTTCAGTAGACATTGAATTTCACGGTGGTGCGAATGCCTTTTTTCTGCGTATTTCCAATGCGGCGGGTTTTGCCGATATGGCGCGGGGTCAAATGAAGATCGCCGTCGCCATTGCCACCACGGGGCGGCCTGACGTGGTGCAGGGCGCCCTTGCGGACCTTGCCCATCAGGGGCGGCCTGCCGATCGGATCATCCTTTCGGCCACGGGGCCGGAAGACACGGGCCCCGTTCCGCCCGGTGTCGAAGTTCTGACCGGCCCCAGGGGCCTGACACGTCAGCGCAACGCGGTACTGGCCGCGCTGGACGATGCCGACGTGGTGCTTTTCCTCGACGATGATTTCGTGATGGCCCCGGATTACCTGGCCCGGCTTGACGCCCTCTTGGGCGCGCATTCCGCTGTCGGCATCGTCACCGGCAACGTTCTGGCCGACGGGATCGGCACGGCGGGGCTGAACATGGGTCAGGCACACCAGATCCTGGAACGGGCCATGACCACGCCGCGCGACGCCTCCCTTGTCGAGGTCAACAACGCATACGGCTGCAACATGGCCTTCCGCTGTGCGCCGATCCGCGCCCATGGTCTGCGTTTTGACGAACGCCTGCCGCTTTATGGCTGGCTTGAGGATGTGGATTTCTCCCGCCGGGCGGCCCGATACGGGCGATGCGTGCAGGCGCGCGACCTTCTGGGCGTGCATCTGGGTACCAAGGGCGGGCGCACCAGCGGGCGGCGGCTGGGCTATAGCCAGGTGGCCAACCCGGTCTACCTGGCGGCAGCGCGGACCATGCGCCGGGGCCATGCCCTGCGGATGATCGCCCGCAACCTCGCCGCCAATATCGCCCGATCCCCCTGGCCCGAACCCTGGGTCGATCGTCGCGGGCGCCTGGGCGGCAATCTGGCCGCGTTCGGCGATCTGCTGCGCGGACGGCTTCACCCCGAGCGGGTCCTGACCCTGGAAAGCGGCAGCCATGGCCAGCCCTGAGCGGATCGTCATCCTCAACGACTTTTCCTCGGCCACCGGGGGGGCCGGCTATCTTGCAACCACCCTCGCGGCGGGAATGGCGGCGCGGGGCCTGCCCGTGACCTTTATCGCGGGCGACAACGGCCCTGCGAATCCGCCGGCGGGCATCGATTGGCTGGCGCTGGGGGGGATGCCCCTGCTGGTCGGGTCGGCGGGGCGGGCGGCCATGCGCGGCATCTACAACCGCGCCGCGGCCGCAGGGGCGCGCGACTGGATCGCCCGCAACGATACCCCGCGCACCGTCTATCACCTGCACAACTGGTCCAACATCCTGTCACCGTCGATCTTCGATGCCCTGGCCCCGGTGGCCCGGCGTTGCGTGATCCATGCCCATGATTTCTTCCTGGCCTGCCCGAACGGCAGCTACCTGGATTTTCCGCGCGCCGAGGTCTGCCAGCGCGTACCCCTGTCGCCCGGCTGCCTGACGACGAACTGCGACAAGCGCGCCTATGCCCACAAGGTCTGGCGGGCGACCCGGCACAGGATGCTGTTCTCGCGTCTGGGCCCACACCTGCGCGCGGCCCGTTTCGTCATGATAAACGAGGCAATGCGCCCCTGGCTGACCCGCGCGATCCGCCCGGCACACCTGATCGCCATTGCCAATCCGGTGACGCCCTTCGGCCCCCCCGCCAGGGCGCCCGAAACCCAGAACGGGGTCGTGCATATCGGGCAGGTTCAGCGGCTGAAGGGGGTCCACGATCTGGCGCAGGCCGGGCGGCGGCTGGGCCTATCCGTCTCTTTCTTCGGAAACGGCGAGGATCTGGAGGTTCTGCGGGCGGGCTTTCCCGAACATCACTGGCATGGTTTCACTTCGCGCGAGGACATCGCGCGCCACCTGCAAGAGGCCCGCGTCGTGGTGGTCGCCACGCAAAGCCCCGAGCCTTTCTGCCTTGCCGCCTTCGAAAGCCTTGCAACGGGGGTTCCGCTGGTCCTGTCGGATGCGATCCTGGCGGCGGGTGATCTGGTGCAACGTGGCCTGGCCCTGGGCTTTCGGGCGGGCGACGTGACCGACCTGACCCGCGCCCTGACCTGCGCCCTGGGGGACGATGCCCTGATCGCGCAACTGGCCGCCAGGGCGCGTGCGCAGGGCGCCACCCTGGGCAACGACCTGCCCACCTGGGCTGCCGCCCATACCGATCTGTACGCCGATCTTGTATCGGAGGATTGCCGTGCCCTGTCCTGATCCGTGCCAGCCGCTTCGGGGGCGCTCCCGATGATCTCGCGGCGCGGGGTCGTCCGCCTTGCAGGGGCCGTCGCCACATCCCTGGGTGGCGCGCTGGCGCTGCCTGCGCGCGCGCAGGGGGATGGCGCCGCCGATCTTGCCGGCCTTGCCAGCCTGCCCGCCACCGATGCCCCCATTCATCTGCCCGGCCAGGGCTGGTTCGAAAGCGTCGCGCCCCAGGGTACGCCCGATGGCGTGATGCGCCTGGCCGGACCCGATGGGCGGCATTGGTTGCGGATGGGGTGCGAGGGTGTTCTTCGGCCCGGCTGGTTCGCCGCTTCGGGCGATGGCGCCGATGCCGCACGGGCCATTCAACGGGCCTGCGATCACGCCGCGCGCTTCGGCCCCTTCGTCATCGACCTTGGCAATGCCCGCCACCATTGCACCACGCAGCTGACCCTTGATCCGACGCGCGCGGCCCTGCGCGGAGCCGGGGCCGTGCTTGATTTTTCCAACATGTCCGAACCCGCCCTGCACGACCCCCTTGCCACCCTTCGGGATATTCTGCCCGCCGACGGCTGGACGCGGCGGGGCGATACGCTGGCGCGCCCCGACGACGGCATCGCCACGCTGACCCATGCCCTGAACCTGGCAGAGCCCGGGCGCTACCGCGTGTCGCTGTTGGTCAGCGCGCTGTCGGGCCATGCCGATTTTCCGGTGCTGAAACTGACCGTCAGGGGCGACGGCCCGCACCCCCTGGGGGGCATCGCCGCCATTTCCCCGGGGTTTCACGATTTCGAGGTCGAAGGCCCCCAGCCCGGCGCCCGCCTGATCATCGAAACCAACGCCGCCGTGACCATCGATTCCCTTGTCATCGACCACCACGGAAGGCGCGAGGCCGTTCTGGTCCGCTCGGGCGAGACAAGTCCGCAGTACGGCCACCTCTGGATGGAGGGGGTGGAGGTGAAGGGCCCCGGACTGGGAACACGGCTGCACGGAATGCGGTTCGAAACCATGGCCGAGGCGCGATCCTCGCGTCTGGCTCTGCGGGATGTGACCGTTCAGGGGTTTCACACCGGCATGGTGTTTTCGCACCGCGCCTATCTTGTCCGCGCCACCGGCCTGCGCTGCGCCTGCGAGGCGGTGGGGCTGCACTTCCTTGGCGGCGCGCGCGACGCGGGCGAACTGATCTCCTGCTATGGTGGCGTGATCGACGGCGGGCGCATCGCGGTTCTGAACAATGATGCCGAGGTCGCACTCTTCGGCACGGCGGTCGATTTCGTCGATCAGGTCTTCGTCGGTTCGGGCCGCCTGACCCTGCAGGGCTGCCACCTCGAAGTGAACCGCCCCAAGCTGGCCGACAGGCCGCTGATCGACCTGGGACAGGGGAACGTGGCGATCTCGGGCGGGTCTTTCGGGGTGACGGGGGCCGGATTCGACGCGGGCAACCAGTGCGATCACATCTTCCTGCTCCGCTCGCCCATGGCGACGGCCTCGATGCGCGAGGTGGCCAGTTACAACCTGCGCAGCCGCAGCGGTGCCCTGGCGGGGGGCGCGGGGCGGCTGGACACCGCCCTGCTGCGCGGACGCCGCCCCCGGCACATGGCCCCCATCGTGCAGTTCGACGCCGCGCGCAACCTGCTTGGCGCGGGGCCCATTGACCTGCGCACCAGCGAGTCCGCCACCGGGCCGTTCCAGCGGTTTCCCTCCGATGTCACCAGCTTCAGGGTGTCGCCGATGTTCCGCCATATCTGGCTGTTCGGGCGGGCGCAGCCGGGGGGCGAGGTGGGCGTGTCCTTCCGCCTGCGCAGCAGCACCCCCGGCAATGTCCTGGCGCGGCTGCAATCCTTCAACGGCGATGCGCGCCTTCCCCTGGGCGATGCCTGGCCCGTCACGGTCGATACCGACTGGACCGTCTTTCGCAACAACACCGCCAACACCCACCCGGCCTCGACCGCTTTGGGCCGGATGCCGGATGGCTTTGGCGAGGTGGCGCTGATGCTGGACCTTACCGAGATCGAGGGCACAGTGGAATTCGCCGACTTCTTCCTCTGCGCGGTCTAGCCATGGTGGGCCAGCCTCACATCACGCCCGCCACAGCGCAGCGCCAGCGCCCCCGCAACCCCGGGTGCGGGCGCCAGATCGAACAGCCGCCAGGCCCCGGCATCACCGCCCGCACAGCTCAGCACTGCCGGCGGCTCGCCTGGTGCCAGTGTCACGGCAAAGCTGTGCAGGTCCGTCGACAGGCCGGTGCCAAGCGCCTTGAGGAACGCCTCTTTCCGGGTCCAGCAGCGATAGAAGGCGGCAAGGCGGGCCCCTTCGGGCAGGGCGCAAAGCGCTTGCACCTCGTTCGCGGAGAAATGCGCCCGCGCCACCGCCATGTCGATCGGCGCGACGGTTTCGATATCCACCCCCGGCACCAAGTCCCGCGACACGGCAAGTTGGGCCAGGTCGCCGGTATGGCTGAGGTTGAAATGCACCCCCGCAACCCGGGGCCGCCCATGTGCGCCGTAGCCAAAGGCGATGTCACCCGGCGCACAGCCCAGATACCCGGCAAGGATCGCCCGCAGCCGCGCCCGCCCCGCGACAAAGCGATCCCTGTCGCGGTCATGGACAAAGCGCGCAGCGCGGGCGCGTTCGTCGGGCGAAAGGCTGCGCGGGTCGGGATCATCCAGCCGCCAGCGCCACAGGTCTACGGTGGCGGTCAATGCCGTCCGCTCCGGGGTCGGCCGTGAAGCTGGCGGTGGCCCTGCTTGCCACGCTTGCCATCCTGGCGGGCCTTGCCGTGATGCAGCGCGACCGGCTGCGCGGATTCTGGCACGGCGCCGCCCTGCGCATCCAGACGCTGCGCGACGGACTCGAGGTGCAGCGCGACGTGATGATCACCATGCCCGACGGCGTGCGCCTTGCCAGCGACATTTACCTGCCGCGCGGTGCGGCAAAGGGCGTGGCGGCCCTGCTGATCCGCCTGCCCTATGGAAAGAACGGCTTTGAGGGCGCGCTCTGGTGGGTGCGTACCTTTGCGGCGGAAGGCTATGGCGTCGTCGTGCAGGATCTGCGCGGGCGCTACGGCTCGGGCGGGGTGTTCGCCCCCTATGCCCATGGCGCCGAGGATGGCGCGGCGACGCTTGACTGGATCGCGGCACAGCCCTGGTCGAACGGCAAGGTGGCGACGGCGGGCTGTTCGGCCCTGGGCGAGGTTCAGTTGATCCAGGCGAAAACCCGCAATCCCCACCTTTCGGCCCTGATCGCCGAGGGGGCGGGCGGCGCCATCGGCGATGGCGGGGCATCCCGCGGCTATTTCGGCATCTACGAGGGCGGCATCCCGAACCTTGCCGCCGCCTATGGCTGGTTCTCGGCGGCAGGGGGCAAGACAGCCGACCGGATGCAGCCCGCCAGCATCGATCCGGCACAGGTGATCGGCGCGTTGCCCAGCGGCACCTTGGTGTCGCGCCACCGCGAAGACCCGACGGATTACGAGGATTTCATGGCCCGCTTCGAGGATCCGGCCTATTGGCGCGCCCTGGGGTATCTTGCCGCCGACGATCAATTTGCCGCCCCGGCCCTGCACGTCAATTCCTGGCACGACATCGCCCTGCGCGGCACCTTCGAGGCCGCCGCCCTGATGCGGCGCAACGCCGTGACTGAAGCCGCCCGCGCCCATCAGCACGTTCTGATCGGGCCGGGCCTGCATTGCAATTTCGCCGCGCCGTTCCTTGCCGGGAAGGTGGGGGACCTGGCGGTCAGGAAGGGGGCCGACCTTGACTATACCGCGCTTTATCGGGGCTGGCTGGATCACTGGTTGCGCGATGGCCCGATGCCGGATCTGGCGCAGTACACCTATTACATGACGGGCGCGAACCGCTGGCAAAGGTCCGCAACATGGCCGCCCCCCGATGCCGAAGCCCAAGCCTGGTATCTTGGCGGCGATGGCACCCTGTCGCGCAGCAGGCCCGCCGAGGGCAGCGCAACCTATCGCCACAACCCCGCCGATCCGGTGCCCTCCATCGGCGGGCCGATCTGTTGCACCGGCGGGCTTGCCCTGCGCGCCGGGCCGCTGGACCAGCGCCCCAACGACGGGCGGGCAGACCTGCTGGCCTTCCGCTCGCCCGTGCTGAAGGCGCCCCTTGCCATTGCCGGTGACATCCGCGCCGAGATCGCGTTTTCCTCGGATGCCCCGGATACCGACCTTGTGGCGATCCTGACCGATATCGCGCCGGACGGGGCGATGGTGACAATCCAGCAGGGGGCCCTGCGCCTGCGCTATCGCAAGGGTTTCGATGCGCCCGCCCCCCTGATCGCGGGTGAAACCGTGTCGGCCACGGTGCAATTTCCCCCCATCGCCCATGAAGTGGCCAGGGGCCACAGGATCGGGCTGCACCTTTCTTCGGCCAGCTTTCCGCGCCTTGAACGCAACCTGAACGGCCCGGGGCCGAACCAGTTGGACACCGTCCCGCGCGTGGCAACCAACACGGTGCATTTCGGCGCCGGGCGCTCGGTTCTGGTTTTGCCGGTTCAACCGGAAAACCGCGCCGACTGAGCCGCGCGGGTGCTTTCGATCACCACTGCCAGTTCCCGGCGAAACCTCTCGGCGCCAAAACCGCGGGCATGGGCGGCGATGATCCCGGCGTCGAAATCGCTGCGCCGGGCGTCGAAATCGGTGACGGCGGCGCGCAGGGCCGCGGGCTCCTGTGCCTCGAAGAAGGTGCCCGTCACCCCCGCCCTGACCGAATCCAGCGCCCCGCCGCGTCCAAAGGCGATGACCGGCGTGCCACAGGCCATGGCCTCGACCGGGACGATGCCGAAATCCTCCTCGCCCGGAAAGATCAGCGCCCTGGCGCCGCGATAGAGATCGGCCAGCGCGCCATCGCCGACACGGCCCAGCATCTCGACGTTGGGCGGGGCGTCGCGCGCGAGACGGGCAGACTCCTCGCCCTGGCCCACCACCTTGAGCGGAAGGTCCAGCCCGCGAAAGGCCTCGACCGCCAGATCGGCACGTTTGTAGGCCACCAGTTCGGACACGAAAAGGTAATGATCGCGGGGGCGGGCCGGTTCGGGGCCGTATTTCTCAAGATCGACGGGGGGATGCACCACCACCGACTCCCGCCCCCAGGCGCGATGGATGCGCCCGGCCACGAAGCGCGAGTTGGCAACGAAACGGTCCACCCGCGCGGCCGAGGTGACATCCCACTGGCGCAGACCATGGGCCAGGTGCGAAAAGACCCGCCGCTTCACCCCGCCCAGCCCCGCGCGATAGGCGGGGTAATGATCCCAGATGTAACGCATGGGCGAATGGCAATAACAGACATGGGTGGCGTCGGGGCGGGCGATCACCCCCTTGGCCGGGCCGGATTCGGACGACAGCACAAGGTCATAGGCGCCCATGTCCAGTTCCTCGAGCGCGCGGGGCATCAGGGACAGGTATTTCTGGTAATGCCGCCGCGCACCGGGCAGGCGCGCGATGCCGGTTTCGATGATGGGCCGCGCCGCCAGTAGCGGGCTGATCCGGTCGCGATCCACCACATGGGTGAAGATGTCGGCCTCGGGGTAGAGGCGCAGCATCTCTTCCAGCACCCTTTCACCGCCGCGCATCCCGACAAGCCAGTAATGCACCAGCGCGACGCGTCGGGGTGGCGGCAACCTGCCCTGCCCGCCCGCCACCGGATCAGGCCTCCATCTCGTAGGCCCGCTCGGCCCGGGGGGCGGTGGCCGATGTTGCCTTGCCGATGGTGTTGGAGAGCACCGTTCCCACGACCCGCCCCCCTGCCCCCTCAAGCGTGGCGATGGCCGAAATCATGTCGGGGCGGCGCGAAAATCCGGCCCGGGCCACCACGACGACCGCATCGCAGAGACCGGCCAGAACCGGCGCGTCGGCCTGCCCCAGGGTGGGCGGCGCGTCGATCAGCACCATGTCGTGATCTACCCCCAGTTCGCCGATCAGGGTGGCAAACCGCTGTGCCGACACCATGTCGGCGGTATTGCCGGCCTGCTTGCGGGCGCGGACAAGGGCAAGCCGCGGTTCGGCCGCGTCGATGGTGATCTCGGCCAGTGTCGCTTTGTCGGCAAGATATTCCGCCACGCCGGGGCCGCTGGCCGCGAGGTTCAGCAGGCGGTGTTGCCGGGGATGCCGGAAATCGGCATCGACAATGGCCACCCGATGGCCCAGCGACGCCAGAACCCGGCCCAGCCCCAGAACCGTCGTCGAACAGCCGACGCCGCGTTCCGCCCCGCTCAGCATCACGACGTGGGGCGTCGGGCCATCCAGCATCCGCAGCAGGCCGAAGGACAGCATGCGCAGCCCCTCGCCATAGCCCGAAACCCTTGGGCGGCGCAGTTGCGCCAGTTGCCAGGCGCCACTACTGCCCCTGGTGCGGACGCGTGGCAATGTGCTCAGCACCGGCAGGCCGGTGATGCGGGTCAGTTCCGGGGCCGTGCGCACGATCTGGTTCACCGCCTCGCGCGCCAGGACAAGCGCCACGCCCAGAAGCGCCCCAAGGAACAGCGCCACCGCCAGGATCAGCCGGCGCCGGGGGCGGGCCGGGGCCAGGGCGGGCACCGCCTCGGTGATCACCCGGGCATCGGCGCGCTGAAACTCCAACTGCTGGGTGGTTTCCTGGAACCGCGACAGGAAACTTTCGTAGACCTGGCGCATGGCGTTTGCCGAACGCTCCAACTGGCTCAGCCGCACGGAGGAACGCGACAGTTCCACCTGGCGCCGCTGTGCCGAGTCGATCTCGTCAAGGATGGCCCCTTCGCGCCCTCGGGCCTGTTCCAGCGTCGCCTCAAGTTCGCGCACACCGGCACGGATCGCCGCTGCCCGGTCGCGCACCAGGTCCCCCAGCGCCAGGTCCAGGGCCTGCATCTCGGGGTGGCGCGGCCCCAGTCGGGTCGCCAGTTGCGCACGGCGCCGCTCAAGGTCGGCCAGTTCGCCATCAAGACTGGCCAGGCGCGGCGTATCCAGTACCGAGGCCGCCCCCTCGGGGCCGTTCTCGGCCATCAGGCGGCGCACGTTCGACAGGCGCACCTCGGCCGCGGCACGGTCGTTGCGGCCGGTCACGATGGCGCGGTTCATCTCGGCCAGCTGCTGGGACACGCTGTCCTTGTCGCCCCCCTCTTCCAGCACCTGGCGGGCCAGGAACTCCACCACCTCGTCCTCGGCGCTGCGCAACTGGGTCTCGAGCTCGATCAGGCGCCGGTCAAGCCAGGCGATGGCGCGCTGGGTCGCCGCCAGTTTCGTCGCCAGCTGGTCCTTGATGTAGCGGTCGGCGACGGCATTGGCGATGGCGGCGGCGATATCGGGATCATGGGCCCGCATCGAGATCGAGATGACATAGGAAATGCCGCTTTGAACTGCGACAAGGTTGCGCCGCACCTGCCAGATGACAAGGTTGCGGGCATCGTCGGGGCCAAGCCCGCTTTCGGCCCCCGCATCATTGCCGCTGGGTTCGGGCTTGGGTTCGGGGGCCGCGATCCCGATTTCGAGAAGGGCAAGCCTTGCGCGGATCATGTCGGAAAGGCGTTCGATCAGGCCCGGCTCGGCCACCTCGTAGGGGTTGAAATCGGGATGCGTCATCAGGTCCAGGTCATCCACCACCTGCCCCAGCAGAAGGTTCGAGCGCAGGACCGCGATTTCACCGGCTACCACCGAATTCGTCACGTTGAGATCGGAAATCACCTGCTCCACCCCGACGACACGTTCCTGCCGGGTGTTCAGCAGAACCTCGACGTAAGAGTAATAGCTGGGGCGGATCGACTTGAGCACGGCAAAGGCCAGGGATCCGGCAATCAGGATGCAGGCCAGGATCAGCCACTTGTTGCGCCTGAGCGCCCCCAGAAGCGCGCGCATCTCGATCCCGTCACCATCGGGTTGCAGGGCCCGCTGGGCTGGCGGCCGGGAGAAGGGGTGGTGTTTTTGCGGATGCAGGGTCACGGGCGTGGCCCGGCGCGGGCCTGCGCCAGATCCTCGGCCGGGGTGATGCGCACGATCAGCACGTCACCCGGTGAAAGTTCGTCGGTTTCGCCTGCTTCGCTTGTCATACGGCGGCCATCCGGCAGGCGCCTGCGGACAAGATAGGACAGTTCCGCCTGCGACTCGGCCTCGGACATGCGGGCGGACCAGCCTTCGACCACCTCAAGGCGATCCAGTGTCGCCTGTCGCCCGGCGCGCAGTTGCGCGGCACGCACCGCGCTGTCCGACAGGGCAAGGCGCCAGGATTGCCGCCGCTGATAGTCAAGCTCAAGCTGCTGACGTTCCAACCCGACAAGTTGCAGCCGCGCCGCGGCAAGGTTGGTGCGAAGGCGCAGAAGGTCGGTCTTTTCGTCGGCCACCTGTCGCAACAGCCGGGCGCGCACCGGAGCGGCGACAAGGCCGCGGTCGGCCAGATCGGCGTTTCCTTTCAACTCGTCGTCATAGGACCGGATCTGCGCCTCCTGCGCCGTGATCTGATCCTGGATCAACCCGATCTGAAGGCGGGCATCCACGACGGCCCGCCCCAGAAGCGCCTTCTGGGCATCGAAATGGCCGCGTTCGGCGGCGATGATCCCGTTGTCCTGAACGACCAGCGTATCGATCAACTGCCGGTCTGCTGCATTCAGGCCCATCACCTTGACGCTGTCTGGGTCGATGGCCTGGCCATCCTCAAGCTGCGTGTTCAGGCGCGCCGCCACCACGGCCTCGCGCGTCAAATCGCCTTCGATGCGGTCCAGTTCGCCGCGCAGGGCGGCCCGTTGCATCGAGCGGCCCTCTTCGCTGTCGCCGGCCCGCATGACCCCGCCCGCAAGGCCAATTGCCTGTTCGACCGTCACGAAGGGGCGAAAATCGTAGACCCCCGGCTGCCGCACATCGCCCAGAACCGAAAGCGGGCGCATGGAAACGAAGGAGAGTTCGATCCGCGGGGCGATGAAAACCTCGCGCGCGATGTAAAGCTCGGAGATCAGGCTGCGCGCCTGGTCCAGATCATTCCCGGCAATGGCCAGCGCGCCGACAAAGGGCAGTTGCACTGTCCCGTCGCGGCCCACGTCCAGCGGCAGAGGGGCCGCATCGTCATCCAGAAAGTCGATCTGCAGGGCATCGCCCGGCGCAATCACGGGAAAAACGGCGCCAAAGGCACCGCCGGAAAAATGACTTAGACAGATCGCAAGAAACGTTACGGATCGCCAGAGAGGCGACATCCGCATGGCAAAACCACGCATACAAACACCGCTCGCAAGAAAATTGAAACGGAAGTTCTTAAATCAATGGTTCCACCATACCGCAAAACCGCCCGGAATTCCACGTTTGAATCTGCGCGCGCCCCATGGAGGCGATATCGTCGTGCTGCCGCCTTACGGCCCGCCCCTTTTGGCGTGCTCGGCCATGGCCTGCGTCAGATCACGGGCGGCAAGTGAGATAAGAGTATGCATGAGCGCGCGTGCCCGCCCCGCGTCCCGCAGGCGGATCGCCTCCAGAACCTCGCCGTGGATGTCCAGCGCCGCCGGGAAATCTTCCGAGGCCCGCGTAGTCAGCCGGAAGCTGGCCCGCAGCGCCGCGCCGATGACAGCGCCGAAATTGCCGAAGATGGCATTCTTCGACGCCATCAGGATCGCGATGTGAAAGGCTTCGTCCGCCGCGACAGTCTCGCCTATATCTTCGCGGCGACTGGCGTACATGCGTTCATAGGCCATGCTGATGCGGCCCACGTCGGTTCCGGTGGCGCGTTCCGCCGCCATGCCCGCGGCGGCGGGTTCGATCACCTCGCGCGCCTCGGTCAGCGCGCGGATGAATTCGGGGTCGGGCGGCAGCTCCTCCCGCCAGGCCAGCAGCGCGCCGTCGAGATGGTTCCACTGGCTGGAAGGAAGCACCACCGTACCGATGCGCGGGCGGCTTTCGACCAGACCCTTGCCGGCCAGCATGCGGACGGATTCGCGCAGGGTGGTGCGGCTGACCTCCATCTGCTCGCCCAGCTCTGCCTCGGTGGGCAGGCGGCTGCCCGGCCCCACCTCGCCCGAGAGGATCATCTTCGCCAGCGTGCTGGTGACATGCTCGCGCAGGCGGGGGGGCGACGCGGCGATGAAGTCATCGGTGTCCATCCCGCGCCTCAGGCCTTGTTCAGACGGAATTCGGCAAGGAAGACGGCCACGATCAACAGCGTGCCCTTGGCCAGCATCTGATAGAAGGTCGGAACGGCCGTCAGGATCATGCCGTTGTTCAAGACCCCGATGATGGCCACCCCAAGCAGCGCACCCACAACCGTGCCCCGCCCGCCCTGCATTGCACACCCCCCAAGGAAGGCGGCGGTGATCGCCTCAAGCTCCAGGCCGTCCGAGCCAGAAATCGGCTGCCCCGACCCCGTGCGCGCGGCCAGAAGAATGCCGCCGATCCCGGCCATGACACCCGAGACGGCATAGATCGCGACCCGATAGCGCGGAATGTTCAGGCCCGACAGGCGTGCGACGATGGGGTTGCCGCCAATGGCGTAATAGTTGCGCCCAACGATGCTCTTGTGCAGGAAGATATAGAAGCCGACAACGACAGCCAGCAGGATCCAGACGGGCGCCGGAAGGCCCAGGATGCGCCCGGTGCCGATCCAGCGGAAGGAATCGTTGAAGATCGAGATCGACTGGCCGTCCGAAAGGATGAAGGCAACGCCGCGAAAGATGGCCATGGTGCCCAGCGTCACGATCACCGCGTTGATCCGTCCGTAGGTTATGATGATTCCGTTGACCAGCCCGGCAAGCCCGCCGACCAACAGACCGGCAACAATGCCAAGCCCGGCCATTTCCGTCGCCTGGATGGTCATGGCCGTGGCGACCGTCGTCAGGCCCACCATGGCGCCGACCGAAATATCAAGACCCCCCGATACGATCACGCCCGTCTGGGAAATGGCCAGCACCCCCAGGATCGCCACCCCCATGCCGATGTTCAGCAGGTTGCGCGTGGAAAAGAAGACATCGCCGCGAAGAATTCCGAAGATCAGAAGCAATCCGATCAGCGCGGTCAGCAGGCTGATGTTGTGGATGCCGATGCGTTCGACGACGCGGTGAAGGGTGAATCCGCCCGGGGCGGTTGCGGATCGATCGCTCATCGGTCTGTTCCTTTCGAAAATGCATTGTTGTCCGGCGCCGCGTGGGCCCCCTGCGGGATCGCGGCGCGCATGACCTTTTCCTCGGTCGCTTCCGCCCGGTCGAATGTGCCGCGGATCTGGCCGTCGGCCATCACCAGAACCCGGTCCGAAAGCCCCAGAAGCTCGGTCATTTCGGATGAGATGACGATGACACCCAGTCCGGCGCTGTCGGTCAGATTGCGGATAAGATCGTAGATTTCCGATCGCGCGCCCACGTCGATGCCGCGCGTCGGTTCATCCAGAATCAAGACTTTCAGATCGCAGGCCAGCCAGCGGGTCAGCACGACCTTCTGCTGGTTGCCCCCCGACAGCGACGTGATCGGCGCATCCAGCGACGACGCCTTCAGCCGCATCTGGCGGGATATGTCGGAAATCAGCTTCAGCGCCCTGGACCGGCTGAAGAACCCGCCGGTCGAAACCTTTTCGGGAACGCAGAGAACGGCGTTTTCGAGGATCGTCTGCATCAGCAGAAGCGCCTCTTCCTTGCGGTCCTCGGGCGCGAACCCGATTCCGGCGGCAATGGCCGCGGCGGTGTCACCCGACGGCAGTTCGTTGCCGTCCAGAAGCACGCGGCCCGACAGGCGGCGGTGAAAGCCGAAGATGCCCTTGGCCAGTTCCGACCGCCCCGCGCCGATCAGCCCGCCGATGCCCAGAACCTCGCCGCGCCGCAGTTCCAGCGACACGTCCGAGACATGTTCGGTCGTCAGACCCTCGACCTTCAGGACGACGTCGCCGGTCGAAGGGTCGCGGTCGGGAAACATGTCCGACAGCGGGCGCCCCACCATCAGATGCGTGATGCGTTCCTCTGTCAGCCCCTCGGCGGGAAGATCGTCGACAAGGGCCCCGTCGCGCAGGACGGCGACGCGGTCGGCCAGTTCCGTGATCTCGGCCAGGCGGTGCGAGATGTAGATGATCGCGACACCGTCGTCGCGCAGCCGGTTGATGATGGCGAACAGGCGGCGCGTCTCTTCGTCGGTCAGGGACGAGGTGGGTTCGTCGAAGGCGATCAATTTGCCGCCCGCCTGGACCGCCCGCATGATCTCGATCATCTGGCGCTGTGCGGGGCCAAGCCCGCTGCACATCTGGCGCGGGCGAAGTTCATGCGCCATCCCGAATGCCGCGAGAAGTTCAGCGGTTTTCGCCTGCAATGTGGGCCATGACAGGAAATGCCGCGCCACCCGGGGCAGGTTGCCCGCAAAGATGTTCTCGGCCACCGTGAGATCGGGAACGATCTCGGGTTCCTGATGGATGACGCGGATGCCCGCCGCATGGGCATCGCGGGGCTGATCGAAGGTGACGGACCGGCCCGCCACCTCGATCGTGCCACGGGTCGGTTCGAACACGCCCTCGATCAGACGCATCATGGTGGATTTGCCGGCGCCGTTCTCACCCACAAGGGCAAGAACCTGGCCGGGATGAACATCAAGCGTCACGTCGTTGAGGGCCTGCACCGGCCCGAAATGCCGGGTCAGCCCCTTCATGCGCAGGAACGGTTCAGCCATGCAATTCGCTTTCCTGTCTTTGGCGAGGGTGGGCGGGCGCCCGGTCCGGGGCGCCCGCCGCAGGGATCACTGGCACAAAGCGCCCTTGTAATCGCCGAAGTTGTCCATGGTGATGAATTCGGGGTCCGAATAGGTTTTCTTGGGGATTTCGGCATCGTCCTTGATGGCGGCCAACAGCAGCTTGACCGCGTCGCGCCCGTGATTGGCCGAGTTCAGCCACATCGTGCCCTTGAACGCCGATTCACGCCCGTTGCCGAAAGCATCGCAGGCGCGGCTGCCATCGATGCCGATACCGATGCCCTGCTCTGCCGGATAGCCGGAGTTCTCCATGGCCCGCGCGGCGCCCAGCACGCCATCGTCATTGCAGGAATAGAAGATCCAATTGTCGTATTGCGGGTTCGCGGTCAGCGTCGTTGTCATGACGTCGATGGCGTTGACCATCGTGTTGTCATAGGCGGCGCGGATGATCTGACCTTCGGAAAGGTCGGAGTTTTCCAGCAGCGCCTTCTCGGCCCCGCCGTTGCGCTGCATGCAGGTGTCAGCCTTGCGATCCTCGATCGACACGACACCAACCGAATCCGCGGCCCATCCGGCCTCCTTGTAGAAATTCGCCAGCTCGCGCCCGACGTTCTCACCGATCGAGAAGGCGTTCAGCCCCACATAGGGAACGTCCTTGCCGTCACCGTCGACAATGTCGTCGTCCACCGCGATCAGCGGCACGCCCGCCTCTTTCGCGCGTTGGGCAACCACTGGGCCAAGTGCGCGGTCGGGAACGACAATCGCGATCCCGTCGACACCGTCGCCGATCATCGTGTCCAGGGTCGTGATGGTGAGGTCGGCGTTGAACTGAACGTCCTGGCTGACGAATTCGGCGCCGCCTTCTTTTGCCGCCTCGGCGGCGCCGGCCACCTCGGCCACGAACCAGGGGTGATCCCCCATCTTGTTGATATAGCCGATCTTGGGGGCGTCCTGGGCCTGGGCCGCCATCGGCAGCAGGACAAGCGCGGCAGCGCCCGTGGTCGCCAGAGTACGAAGTTTCATGGTGTTTCCTCCCGTGGTTTGCTTGATGGTCTTCAGTCGTGGAAAAGTGCGGATCGCCCGCCGTCGATCACGATGGTTTCGGCGTTGATGAAGGGGGCCTCGTCCGAGGCCAGGAAAACCGCCGTCATCGCCACCTCTTCGGGCTGTCCGATACGGCGGGGCGGGTGCAGGTCTTCGGCCTTGCGCCGCTCGGCGGCCGGATCGTCGAAGCCGGCCCAATAATCGCGCGCGATCTGGGTATCCACATAGCCCGGCGCGATCGCGTTCACGCGGATGCCCTCGGCCGCGTATTCTATCCCCAGGGCGCGTGTCAGACCGATCAGCCCGTGCTTGGCCACCGGGTAGGGAAAGGTGTGGGGAATGATCTTGAACCCATGGCAGCTTGCGATGTTCACGACAGCGCCCGATTTCTGCGCCCGCATCATCGGCAGCACGCTTTCGGCCATGGCCCAGCAGGCCTCGAGGTCAAGGGCCATGCAGCGCGCCCATTCCGAGCGCGGCATCTCGTGGGGGCGATGGAACACGTTCGCGCCCGCGTTGTTCACCAGAATGTCGACCCGGCCGAACCTGTCCTGCGCCAGCCTTGCCAGGGCATTCACATCGTCCTGGACGGTCACGTCGGTCGGCTGGAACAGCCCGCCGATCTGCTCGGCCACGGCGGCGCCCGTTTCGGCATTGCGTTCGGCCACGATCACTTGCGCGCCCTCGGCGGCGAAGGCCCGGGCGATGGCAGCCCCGATGCCTTGGCCCGCACCGGTCACGATGGCAACCTGGTCTTTCAAACGTCCGGTCATGGGTATCACCAATCCACGATGGTGCCGTCGGACAGCACCGCGTTGCGTGCATGAAGCACTTCCTGCTTGAAGGGGTGGCGCGCGATCTCGGCCTCGTTCACCTCAAGCCCGAGGCCCGGCTTCTCGGGCAGATCCCAACGGCCGGGGCGCAGGGTTATCGGCCATTGCACCACATCGTCGTACCAGGGCACCGCGCCCACCATTTCCTCTTGAATGATGTGGTTCGGCGTCGAAATCCCGAAATGCAGGGCCGCAATGCCGGCAATGGGACCAAGGGGATTGTGCGGAGCAACGCCCATGCCCGCGGTTTCGCACATCGCCGCCACCTTCCTGGCCTCGGACAGACCGCCAAGATGGCAGATGTCGGGCTGTGCGATATGAAAGGCACGGCGCGCGATCGCCTCGGCGAAGGCCCCCCGGCCGATAAGCCGCTCGCCCGCCGCAATGGTCAGGCCGCTGTGGCGCGTCAACTCGGCCAGGCCGTCCATGTCTTCGGGCGGAACGGGTTCTTCGGCGAAAAGCGGGCGACAGGGCGCGATCGCGTTCAGGAAATCGCGCGCCAGCGCGGCCGACGCGGGGCGACCGTGAAAATCGACCATGATATCGACATCCGGGCCGACGGCATCGCGCAGGGCCGACATCGCCTCGCCCACCCGGTCAACGGCGCGGTTCGGCGCGATGTAATGAACATAGGGGATCGGCACGACCTTCAGTGCGTCATAGCCCGCCTCGACCACCGCGCGCCCCCGTTCCACAAGAGAGTCACCGTCCATGGTGTCATAGACCGCCGACATGTCCCCCATGCCAAGGTGGGTGTAGGTGCGCAGATGGTCGCGGCACTTGCCCCCCAGCAGACGCCAGACCGGCGTGTCGAGAGATTTGCCCAGGATGTCCCACAGCGCGATCTCGATCCCGCTGACCGCCGTCATGCCGATGACGCCAAGGCGCCAGAAACCGTGACGCGTCATGATCTGGAAGCACTGTTCGATATCGCGCGGGTCTTGCCCAAGAAGCAGCGGTTCAAGATCGGCGATGGCGCCGGTGATCGCCCGCGTTTTCCATTCCAGGGTCGCTTCGCCCCAGCCGACAAGGCCCGGCACATCGGTTTCGACCTTCACGAAAACCCAGTTGCGCATCTCGGCATTACACACCGTCGCGCTGATCCCGGTTATACGCACTATGATTCTCCCTCTTTTGTATGATTAAATAGATTTGTTTGTATGAGTCAAATATTTTTGCCGCCGAGGGCCGGGGTCAGCCCCCCGGCACAACAAAAAAGGCGCCGCCAAAGGCGGCACCTTGAAAAAATGCAACTCATTAAAAAAGCGTGTTTATTTTCGCCCTAACCGGTTCAGGCCAGCCAGCGCTCCAGGTTCTGGCGCACGAAATCGTCGTCGGTCAGGTCGGGGTAATCGCGCAGGATGCGTTCCAGTTCCTCCATCTGGCCGGGGCCCATGGTTTCGTCCGGGTTCAGGCACCAGGTGGCGCGCATCAGGCCCTGGCGGCGCAGAACCTCGTGCAGGCAGGCGATGCAGCCGGCGAAATCGTTCGCCACGTCGAAAAGCACACCGTTCGCATCCGTGGTGCGGGCATCGAAGGCCAGCCATTCCAGCGCGCTGCGCCCCCCGGGGGCTTCGCGTATCTCGTCCAGCAGTTGCACCGCGCGCCTTGTCCAGACCGACCAGTGGCCCAGAAGACCGCCCTTGATGCGCACCGTTACCTGTTCACCGTCGCGCATGAAGGTGAAGGGCATCAGCAGGTCGGCAACGATATGGTCATCGTTGCCGGTATAAAGGGTGATCCGATCCTCGGCCCGGGCATCCACCACCGCGCGTACCACGTCCAGCGTGCGATACCGGTTGAAGGGCGCCATCTTGATCGCCACCGCGTTTTCGATCTGCGCGAAGCGGCGCCAGAAGCTGTAGGACAAAGGCTGACCGCCCACCGCCGTTTGCAGGTAGAACCCGATCAGCGGCATCACCTGCGCCACCCTTTCGCAATGGGCGATCAGGGCATCCTCATCCTCGTTCCGCAGGGCGGCAAGGCCCAGCAGGACGGCGTGATAGCCCAGGTCGCGGGCCAGTTCGGCCTCGGCCACCGCCTGGTCGGTGCGACCCACGGCACCGGCCACCATGAAGGGGGTCGAACCGTGGCGCGACGCCTCCTCGGCAGCCAGGCGCAGGACCGGTTCCAGAAGGCCGTGATCGCGGATTTCGAACTGCGTGGTATGCACCGCAACCGCGAGCCCGATCGACCCCGCGTCGAGGTAATAGCGCGACAGGGCGCGCTGGTGGCGTTCGTCAAGGCTGCGCTCTTCGGTCAGAGCCAGGGGATGGGCCGGGATCACCCCGCCCCGGCGCAGGGCGGCAAGGGGGGCGGCGGGTATGTCGGAAATGTTCATGCGGGGCCTTTCTGGGAAGGGTCGGGGCGCAGATAGCCCATGATCACCTCGATCACATGGGCGCGGCGCACGGCCAGCCCGGCCTCGGAGCGGTCAAGCGCGAAGATCGCCGACAGCGTGGCCCGGTTGGCGATGAAGAAATAGCAGATGCTGGCGATCGAGATGTAAAGCTGCACCGGGTCGATCCCGGCACGGATTTCACCGCGCGCCACACCCCGTTCCAGGATCGCGTCGATCAGCGCAACCAGCGGAGAGTTCAGCGCGCGCGCCGTGTCGGTGTCGGTCAGGTGGGCGCCGCCATGCATGTTGGCGTCGTTGATGATGGCGATGAATTCGGGGTGGCGGCTGACGTAGTCGAAGGAAAAGCCCACCAGCTTTTCCATCGCCGCAAGGGGCGCTTCGCCCTCAAGGTTCAGTTGCCGCTCGGCGGTGCGGATGTCGCCATAGGTGATTTCCAGAACCTCGCGGAACAGGTCCTCCTTGCCGGTGAAATAGTGATAGATCAGCGCCTTGTTGCACCCGGCTGCCTTGGCGATGCTTTCGATACGGGTGCCCTGAAGACCCGCGCGCGCGAATTCGCGCTGCCCGGCCCGCACGATGCGGGCACGGGTCGCGACGGCATCGCGGGTCTGGCGCGCCGCCGGGGGCCGGGGCGGTGGCTTGGGCAGGGCGTCAGTACCTGCCATCGCGCACCTCGAAATGGGTCGGCTTGCCCAGAGAGCCGCCGCCGCCCTGCATCCATTGGGCCGTCCATTCGATCAGGCGGGGCAGTGGCACCGTCGGATAGCCATAGAGGCGTTGTTGCAGGCTGGTATCGACGATCCAGGCGGTGGGGTTCTCGGTGCCCGAAAACACCGGTTCGCGTCCGAAGAATTCGCCGAACTTCTCGGCCAGGCGCCGCACGCTGACCAGTTCGGGGCCGGACAGGTTGAGAACGAAGGGCGGCGTGTCGGCGCGGGCCAGGGTTTGCAGCGCCACGTCATTGGCATCGCCCTGCCAGATCACATTGCAATGCCCGCTTTCCAGGGCCACCGGCCGCCCCTCGGCCACCGCGCTGGCCACGTCGTGCAGCACACCATAGCGCATGTCGATGGCATAGGAGAGCCGGATCAGCGAAACCTTGGTGCCACGGGTCAGCGCGCCGTGTTCGAACATCCGTTCGCGCCCGACGCAGGAATTGGCATATTCCCCCGGCGGATCAAGGCGCAGATCCTCGCGCGCGCCCTGCCGGGCGATATCCACGAAGGGATAGACGCAGGCGGTGGAAAACACCGCGATCCGCGACTGGGCAAAAGCCTCGGCCACCAGGGCAGGCACACCGGTGTTCATCGCCCAGGTGAGAGACTGGTTGCCCTCGGATCCGAACTTGCGCCCTGCCATGAAGACCACGTTCGCCGTCTTGTCCAAGGCCTCGACCGCCGCGCGATCCAGCAGGTCGCATTGCACCGTTTCGATGCCCCAGCCTTCCAGCTTGTCGCGCACGGCGGGGTCGGAAAACCGCGCCACGCCGATCACCCGTTTGTCGGGTGCGGCCCGTTTGGCCATGCGCGCCAGGGTCGGCCCCATCTTGCCGGCCACGCCAAGGATGGTGATGTCGCCCTCAAGCCTCGCAAGGCTTTCGCGCAGGGCATCCGAGGGGCGCGACATGAGATCGTCCAGCATTTCGTCGTCTGCGATGGTATCGGGCAGATCGTTCATTTCGGTTCTCCTGTTTTGGACGGGGCGCGCAGCATGTCGAAGGCCCAGTCTGCGGGCGCGATGCGCCGTGAAAGATCGGGCAGCGGCACAAAGCCCATGCCCGGCACCTGCAACGAACCAAGGTTCAGAACGCCGCCACCATTCGCCAGCCGGATGCCGCCGCCGCTGCGTTCGTAAAGGTCGGGGTGGGCCGCCAGCGCCGCCTCGGCCTCATCCCCGGGCAGGTGATCGAGACCCCGGAAATAGTGGTGGCCATTGCGTTCGACATGGGAAATACCAAGCGCGGCGACCACCGCCAGATCGGCCTGAAGCGACACCACCGGCAGGCAGGTCAGGTCTTCGGCCGATTGGAAGCACCCCTCGTGGCGGCGCACCAGTAGGGCGTTCAGCAGCGAGTGGATCACCCCCTTGCAGTTCTTGTGGCTGACCCCGCGATAGCCAAGGGCAATCGCCTCGTGGAAGGCCCCCGTCCAGCCGTCGGATTCGTCGATCAGCATGGGCTTGCCGATCAGCTCCAGCGCCGCCGGGTCCAGCGGCCCGGCCAGCGCCACGCCGCGTTCCAGCGGCTGTTCGATGAACAGGATCGAATCGTAAAGGGGGCGCAGTGCGGGGCTTTGGCGAAGATCCCCGATCAGGGCCGCGAAATCAGCCAGGTCGCGGTATTGTTCGTTGCCGTCCAGGGTGATCTGCACGGGTTCACCCAGGCGCGCCAGGCTGTGGGCGATCTTGCCCAACCGGTCGAGATCGGCGTCGCGTTCGCCGCTGACCTTGATCTTCAGGTAACGCACGCCGTCGCGGTGCAGGTAATCCTCCAGCGTGTGGGGCAACCCGTCGTCTGGCAGGTCCAGCCCCGCCAGATCGCCCGCCCCGATCGGATCGACAAGGCCGACAGTATGGCGCAGATGCACCTGTTTCAGCGGCGCAGCCAGCACCGCGTCGCCCGAGGAAAGACCCTGCAGTTCACCGAAGACATCGCCGGGGCGCATCCCGAAGGCATCGCCCTGCACCATCTGGTGAAAGCCCTGCCCAAGGGCGCGGCCCAGCCCGTCGATCATCGCGCGTTCCACCATCGACACGCCAAAGCCCGCGCCCAGCCGGTTGAACCCGCCCTCCACGGCGCGCCTGTCCACCTCGGCGTCAAGCTGTCGCCACAGGTCGAACAGCGGCCCCGCATCAAGGCCCTGCGCCACCTCAAGCGCCTGTTCCACCACCCACAAAAGATCGGCCACATTGTCGGCCGGCGTCTTTTCCGGGCGCTTGTCGAACCACTTGTAGGCCAGCAGGTCCGAGGAATAGCCGGTGACGGGGGTGCCGTTCACCGTCATATCAAGCGCCAGCGTCAGCGAGGCCGCCGCCTCAATCGTGACCACGCCAAAGCGGAAGGGCATCCGCGCGAAGGCATTGTCGATGCCAAGACGCGCGACGCCGGTTTTCAGGATCGGTGCGTTCATGTCGTTACCCCTTCCACAAGGCCCCGGACAAAGCCGATGGCACGGGCCGCCGATGTCACGCCGTCGGGATGATAGTCAAACGGTTCGATCCCGATGATGCCGTCATAGCCTGTCTCGACCAGCGCGGCGACGATGGGGGCGAAGGCGTGGGCGCCCTGCCCCGGCCCGCGCCGGTTGGATTCGTTGAAATGGACATGGCCCAGCAGCCCGGTGGGCATGTGGCGGCGGATCAATGCCTCGGGCGGGTCGTCCTCGCCGCCCCAGGCCGCCGATGTGTCGATCATGGCGGTCAGGTTGGGCAGGCCAAGCGCTTTGACGATCTCACCCGCCTGGGCAATGGTGTTGACGCAATCGGTCAGGGCCGGCGCCAGGGGTTCGATGCAATAGGTGACGCCAGCGTCGCCCGCCGCCTCACCGGCGACGCGGAACGCCTCGCGTGCGTTGTCCAGCCCCGCCTGGGCCGAGGGCGCATCGCCCAACCGCCGCTGGGGGGGCGAGCCGTGGATCAGGACGCTGCCCCCAAGATCGGCGCAGAGATCGACCATGGCGCGAAGATGATCCAGCGTGCGTGCCCGCATCGCGGCGTCGTTGCTGGTGATCGACAGGCCGTCGGGCGCGCTGAGCAGCCAGTGCAGGCCGGTAATCTCGATCCCCGCATCCGCGGCGGCGCGGCGGGCGCGGGCGCGTTCGGCCCCGCTCAGGCGGGCCGGATCACCGGACAGGGTGAAGGGCGCCACCTCAAGCCCATCATAGCCCAGATCGGCCGCCAGCGCGCATTGCCGCTCGAACGGCAGATCGCGGATCACTTCGTTGCACAGGGAAATTCGAAAGGTCATCCGGGCAGCCTCACCAGGAACAGGTCGGTAAAAAGATACTGGATCGCCAGGGCCGAAACCCCGGCCAGAAGTGCCGCCCAGAGACACAGCGCCACGATGCTGCGGCTGCGCCCCGGGTGCATCAGTTCGGCCCCCAGGGTGAAGACGAAGACAAATCCGGCGGTGGCCGGAAGAAACGGCACCTGCCCGAACAGCACGACGCCATAAATCAGGGCGGTGACGATGGTGAAGACCGTGCGCAGCGCGGCCCCGGGGGGCCATGTTTCAACCGGAACATCCCGTGGGCCGCGCCCGGCCATCGCCCGCAGCAAAAGCACGATGCCCAGAACCGCGATCACGCCGCTGATGATTCCGGGCGTGATGCCCGGCGCCGTCAGCGGATCTCCGTTCCGGTCGGCAAAGGTGGGCATGGCCAGCGCGCCTGCCAAGGCGGCGATGCCTATGGTCGATACCACCAGCCCGGCGCAAAGATCGGTGCGGTGAATGCTCATCAGGCGGCTCCTTCTATGGGGCGCAGGGGGCGTTGGGTTGGTGTCAGGGCCTGCATGACGCGGGCCATTTCCCGTGCGCCCTCGGCGATGTTGCACAGGACCGGCCCGCGCCCTGCCATGGCGGCGCGGAACATGGCGAAGCTGCGGGCAAGAAGCGTGGCGGGCGTGATGCCGATCGCCATTTCCTGCACCACGGCCCCCGGCGTCACGGCAAAGACATCGCCCTGCCGGGCATAGTTCACCCGGGCGTGGCGCAGGGTTCCGGCGTTGAAATCCAGCGCGAGGTTGCCCGCATCGCCGATCAGCGTCAGCCGCTTTTCGGTCAGCGCGCCAGGCATGAAGCCATCTTCGCGCGCCCCCGCCACAAGGATGCCCAGGCGCAGGGTTGCGCTGATCCCGCCCGCAAGGGAAAGGGTGATGCGCAGGTCGTCGGCAATATCGGGGCTAAGCGCGCGCACCTCGTGCAGGTCCACGCCGGTGATCGCGCCGCCCGCGCAGTGGCGCATCAGGTCCAGAAGGTGCACGCCATCATTGGCGATCAGGCCGGAATCCGCGCGCATCCTTTTCCAGCCGGCCGATTCACCCTCCAGCCGCAAAAGCCGCCCGATGGCGCCCTCGGCCAGCAGGGCCCGCGCCCGCGCCACCAGCGGATGCGCTCGCAGGACATGACCGATCTGCACCGGCAGATCCCCCGCCAGGCGGGCCAGTTCATCGGCCTCGGCCACGGTTTCGACGGCCGGTTTCTCGATCAGCACGGGTTTCCCCGCCGCCAGCGCGATCCGCGCCAGGGGCATGTGCTGCGCCGGGGGGGCCACGATATCGACCAGCGCCGCGCGTTCGATCAACGGCTCCGGCGTGGCGGCAACATCGCCCTGCGCGATGCCCATGGACAGCGCCGCCGCCCGCGCCCCGGCATCGGGGTCGCTGACCATAAGCCGCAGGCCCGGTTCGGCCAGCCGCCAGCCGTCGGCATGCAGCCGCCCGAAGGCCCCGAAGCCACAGATCAAAACCGCGTCACCCATGGCGCTGCGCCATCATCCGCGCGATCCCGCGCCGCACCGGCGGCAGCGCCAGCACGATCATCAGCAGCACCAGCGCGGCGATCACCGCACTGATCGGGCGGGTGACGAAATCAACCGGATCGCCCCGCGACAGCGAAAGTGAGCGGCGGAAATTCGCATCCAGGATCGGCCCCAGCACCACCCCCAGGATCATCGGCGCCACCGGAAACCCGGTTTCGCGCATCACGAAGCCGATCAGCCCGAAGAGGATCATCACCCAGACATCGAACAGCCGGCCGGCGATGGCGAACGACCCCACGGCACAGAGAACGAAGATGATCCCGATCAGCCATTCGCGCCGCACCTTCAGCACCCACAGCAGCGGGCGGGTCAGTGCCAGCCCCAGAACCAGCATGGCGCAGGTGGCCCAGAACACTATGGCCACGACGGAATAGAAGAAATCGGGTTGGGTGATCATGATCAGCGGCCCGGGGCGCAGCCCGTGAATGACCATCGCCGCCAACAGCACGGCGGCGGGGGCCGATCCGGGGATGGCCAGGGTCAGCACCGGGATCAGCGCCCCGGGCACCGCGGCGTTGTTGCCGGTTTCGGCGGCAAGCAACCCGTCCACCGACCCGTTGCCGAATTCATCCGGTGTTTTCGATGCCCGCTTGGCGGCCGCATAGGACACCCAGGCGCCCATGTCCTCGCCCACGCCCGGGACCACGCCCATGAAGGTGCCGATCACGCCCGAACGCACCCAGGTGCGCGCATAGGACAGCGACGAAAAGGCCGCGCCGATCACGTTGCCCATGCGCGCGCGCACCAGTTGCGTCGCTTCGGAGCGCATGACCGAAAATACCTCGGCACAGCCGAAGGCCCCGACAAGAACCGGCAGCAGCCCGAATCCGGCCTCAAGACTGGTGAATCCGTAGGTATAGCGCGAATAGGCATGCAGGCTTTCCTGCCCCACCAGCGCGACCAACAGCCCGAAGAAGCCAGCGATCCAGCCTTTCAGCGGGTCGTCCATGGCCGTCAGTTGCCCGCACAGCACCACGCCGAAGACCGCCAGCCAGAAGAATTCGAACGACGTGAAATCAAGCGCGAATTCGGCCAGCCATGGCGCCAGCACCGCCAGCCCCATCATGCCGATCATCGACCCGAGGAACGATCCGGTGGTGGCCACCGCCATCGCCTCGCCCGCACGGCCCTGTTTGGCCAGGGGGAAACCGTCCAGCGCCGAGGCGGCATTGGCGGGTGTGCCCGGAATGTTCAGCAGGATCGCCGTGCGACCGCCGCCATAGATCGCGCCGATATAGACACAGATCAGCACGAGGATCGCGGTGTTCTGCTCCATCGAGAAGGTCAGCGTGGTGACAAGCGCAACCCCGAGCGTTGCCGTCAGGCCGGGTATCATGCCCACCACGATGCCAAGCAGCGTCGCCCAGAACACGGTGACGATGTCGGCGGAAAGGCCGATCGCAAGGATTGCGTTCAGGAATTGTGAAAGTCCGTCCATGATCCTGCCAGGATTGATCGTTCAGAAGGGAAAAACCGTCCGGACCGGCCGGGAGAGGAACCGGACCGGACGGTATCGACCGCGCCTTACGGCTTGGGGATGTCGAACTGCGACGGATCGTTGGGTGCCGCGCCGCTGTCGAACTGCTGCCAGGCGTTGATCGACAGCATCGGCATCGCGGCCTTGGCCGCCGCCTCGCCCGAGGTGGCGTTGAACAGCGCGCCACGCTCGGCGGCGAACTTCTTCATCACTTCGGAATTGGCGATCTTGTCGGCCCAGACGGCATCCATCGAATCCAGCACCTCTTGCGGGGCGTCGGCGGGGATGAAGATGCCGAAATAGTTCGGCGCACTGGCCACGCCCTCGATCCAGTCGGTGATCGGGGGAACGGTGCCGAACCCTTCCAGTTCAAGCGGCTGATCGGCGACCACCGCCAGGGGGCGCAGACGACCGGCGCGCACCATGTCGACCTGTTCGGTCGCGGTCTGGGTGGTGAACTGGGTTTCGCCCGCCACGGTGGCGATCACGGCGGGGTTGCCGCCCTCATAGACGATCTGGCGATACTTGATGTCGGGTTCGACCGCCTCGATCGCCTGAAGGGCAATGGCCCCGGCCGAGGTAAGACCAGCGGAGGACACCGTGACCTCGCCCGCCTTCAGCGCCTCGAGAAGCTGGCCGAAGTCCTGGAATTCGCTGTCGGTGCGCACCGAGATCATGCTGGGGTTGGCAACATGCAGGTATAGGCGCCACTGATCCAGCGTCACATCAAGGCTGCCCAGCACAGGATAGGCGCCCAGATCGGCGGCTGCACCGGCGGCGAAGGTCATGCCATCGTGGGGCGCATCCCAGACGGCACGGGTGCCGGTGGACCCCGAGGCGCCGGGCTGATTGACGATCACGAAATTCTGGCCAAAGGCCTCGCTCAGCTCACCGGCGACCACGCGGGTGACGGTGTCGGTCGATCCGCCGGCCGACCAGGGCACGATGATGGTGACCGGTTCGCTTGGCTTCCACTCCTGTGCGCTGGCGACGGCCGGCACCACCAGCGCGGCCAGGGCAAGGGACGCGATTCTAGACGTGAAATTCATATGATCCTCCTCTGCTAACTAAACGTTTAGTTAATAGAGCGCCCGCATATCGAGTCTGTCAAGAAAATTCCAAGGAGCATTGGCGCTGGGAAGTTTGGGGAAAGGCGTGCCCGCCACCGGGCGCAAGAAGCAGGCGGACTGGTTGCACCGCCTGTTTCCCTTCATCTGCCGGACTGAACCCGCGCGATGGCGGGCTATTCGACGATGGCGTCGAAGGTAAGGTCGATGGCAAGGGTATCGTCGGGGTCGGGGTTGCGCAGGCCCATACGGTCCATGCTGACAAGAACCCCCTCTGCCCTGACGGAAATCTCGAGCTTGCCCTCGACAATGGCCGAACGGGTCACGCTCAGGGCAAGGCCGTCGTCCAGATCGGCGCGATAGACGCGGGGCGGATCGCCTGCGGGAATGGATATGCTGACATCGCCAGCCGCGAATGTGCCATCGAACGTCCCGATCCATTCCGCACCCAGGGTCATCGCGCCCAGGCCACGCTGTGTCAGGCCCGGGCCGACAACATAAAGCGAGATATGCATGTTCCCGTAGTCGGATTGCGACGGGAGAACCGACAGTTCGACAGTTTCGCCATCGATCATGCCTGAAACCCGTCCGCCCGGATCGGCGGCAAGGCCGGGCGTGGCGGCGAAAAGGAAGGCGACGGCCATGGTCAGGCCGGCGAGGGCATTGCCCGCGGGCGCAGTGGCGCGGGGGGCGAATTTGGCAAAAGGGGCGGTCTTCATGGGCATCACCATCATGCTTGGGGCTGGATGGCACCGTAGCATAGGTCTTGCCCGGGGATCCGTCCCCCTTCGTTCGAAGGGGGCAGGTGTTTCGGCGGTCGCGCGCGGGTGTTGCCCGCCCTCAGATCGGAAAGGCAGGGGGCGGCAGGCCCGGCACCGGGGCGGGCAGGCTCAGCAGATTGCCGGCACAGAGTTCTTCGCGCAACTGGGGGGCGGTCAGGAAACGCCGCTGACTGGTGACAAAAAGCGTGGCCAGGTCTTCCCCTCCGAAGGCGGGCATGGTCGGGCGCGAAACCGGCAGGGCGATCTTGCCCGCCTCGCTGCCGTCTGGGCTCAGGCACAGAAGATGCCCGGCCCCCACAATCGCGATCCAAAGCCCGCCGTCACGGTCGACCGAGGCGCCATCGGGGTTGTGCCCCTCGGGCAGCACGGCAAGGCAATCCACCGCCACGGGTGCGCCGCTGGCGGCGTCCAGTTCGAACCGCTCGATCCGGCGGGTGGGGGAATCGGTGAAATACAGCGTCCCGCCATCGGGCGAGATGGCAATTGCATTGGGCACGGCGACCGCGCGGCGCACAACATGCAACTCGCGACCCGGCGTCAGGCAGTATAGCGCACCTATGACAAGCCCACTGCCGGTCTTGTCCATCGAGCCGAACCAGATGCGGCCGCGCCCATCGACCTTGCCGTCGTTCAGCCTGGTGCGCGGCTCATCCGCCTCGACCGGGCACAGCAGGTCGAACGCGCGGCTCTCGGGGGCCACCAGCCACAACCCGTCCTCAAGCCCGACGATCAGCCGCCCGTCATCGGCGTGGCAGACAAAGCCCGGCATCGACGGCAGCGGAATGTCGAAATCGGTCCCCCCGCCCAGGCCATGGCCCAAAAGGCGCTGGCCCTGGATATCGATCCACCACATGACATTGCGCGCGCGATCCCAAAGGGGGGATTCACCGGTCAACGCCCCGGCGGCATGTACTTGTGTCACGTTCATCGTGCGGCACCGAAATATGAAACGGGTTGTCCGGGCACGTCGACGTCGATGGCAAAGACGTTGCCCGATTGTGGCGCAAGGGTCGAGAAGCCGGCAGGCAGGCGCAGATAGGTGCTGGTGATGAACAGCGTACGCAGTTCGGGGCCGCCAAAGGCAATGGACGTGGGCATGGGCACCGGCAGATGTACGATCCGCTCCAGCGTGCCATCTGGGGCATAGCGGTGCAGGCACCACCCGCCGATCATCGCCGCCCAGACGTGGCCTTCGGCGTCGCAGGCGATCCCGTTCGGCCGCCCCCGCCCCGAACCACCGCGCACAAATTCGCGTTCGTTGGTCAACTTGTGTGTTTCCGGATCGCGGTCGAAGGCCAGGATCGCCTCGCGCGGGCCGTCCGAAACGTAAAGCGTGCCACCGTCCGGCGACAGGGCCGGGTTCTTGGGCATGCCCACCCGCGACAAGACCCGCGTGACCGACAGATCGCCCGCGATGCGATACATCGCCCCCTGCCCCGGCGCGTGCCGCAACGACATGGTGCCGGCCCAGATCGCCCCGTCGGGCGCCACCATGGCGGTGTTGAACCGGTTGTCGGGGCGGTCGGCCTCGGGATCGACCAGAAGCCGCCGGTCGTGGGTGGCCGGATCGAACAGCGAAACGCCGTTCTGGCCCAGCAGGATCAGCCGGCCATCGGCGGCCAGTGCCAGCCCGCCTGTGACCTCGGGCAGAAGGATGCGGTCGGTTTCGCCGGTGTCGGGGTTCAGGCTGCGCAGGGCGGGCGCAAGAATATCAAGCCAATAGAGCCGATTTTCGGACGCGCTCCAGATCGGGTTCTCGCCCATGAAATCGCGCCCTGTCTGCAGATCCCGCAGGTCCTTGTCGGGGGGGGCGGCGGCCTGTGGCGCCACGATGTCGGGGATCGCGGCATCGCCCACATTGCCCGAGGCGCGGCGCGCGCTTTCGGCCACAAGGCGGCCTGCCTCGTGAAGCTTTTCGGCGCTTACCGGTTCGCCCTCGAAGGCGACCGAGATGGCAGCGACCGGAAAGCCCGATTCGTCGCAGATGGCCGCGGCAACGGTGGTGGCCTGCGTTTCCGTCCGGCCGGGATGGATGCAATAGCCAAGCGCCTGCGCAAGGCCGATCTCGGCGGGCACGCCCTTGCTGCGCGTTTCGGGCGGCAGGTTGCCCGCGATGGCCTGACCCGCCGCCGTCTCGGCGGCCTTTTCCCGGGGCCAGACCCGAACCATCCGCGTCTGCGAGGCGTCGGGGTCTTCGAAATCGATCACGAAGACATCTTCGCCATCGGCGGCGTAAAGACAGGCGGGCTGGCGCAACAGGGCCGCCAGGCGTGAGAGTTCCGGCTTGGCCGCACGCCCGACCGTCGATTGATCCATCGACCGGCGCACCAGCTCGAACACCCGCGACCCGGTGAAATAGCGCCGGGTGCGCGGATCATAGCGCAGCAGCCGCCGCTGCACGAGCGCGGCAAGAAGCCGGTGCAGCGTGCCCTTGGGAATGTTCACCCGGGCGTGGATCTCACCGAACCGGGGCGGCTGGGGCGTCATGCTGACAGCCATCAGAACGTCGATCCCCCGCATCAGCGCCTGGGTTCCAGGAACGTCGATACTGGCGGTGTCGGTCGGGGCCTTCGCGGCGGAGGGAGAGGCGGCAGGAAAATCGTTCATGGGCAAAAGCCTAATGGCAAGCCAGTCGGCAATCCAGAAAAAGTTTGAAACTTTGTTTGACTTTTAAAGATCATCTCTCACTATATGGAACACCTATCGGAGATGCGGCGCATGAGTACCAAAAGCAACCTGACGGTGGACGAACTTTCGTTTTCCCGCGTCGCCATTTCGGCCAAGACCACTTGGATCTTTGTCTCCGTCACCCTTTCGGACGGCACCAAGGGGTTTGGCGAAGCCACCGATTTCGCAAATGCGGCCGCCATCGAATCCACCCTCGCCCTTCTGGCGCAGGTGGTGGCCTCGGAACGCCCGGCGCCTATCGCTCCGGCGCTTTCGCTTCTGGCGGGCAAGCATGTCTCGATCGCCCGCAAGACGGTAAGCGCGGCTTTCGAACAGGCCATCCTGGATGCCATGGCGCGGCGGTGCGACATCCCCCTCGCCGTGATGCTGGGCGGGGCCTATCGCCAGCAGGTGCCGACCTATGCGAACATCAACCGCGGCATCCCCGACCGTAGCCCCGAAGGCTTTGCCGCGCAGGCGCGTGCGGTGATCGCCGACGAAGGTTATGGCGCACTGAAGATCGCGCCCTTCGACGGCTTCTCGTGGGATAGCGCCCCCGACCGCGCGGCCCTGGACACCGGGCTGGCACGGATTGGTGCGGTACGCGATGCGGTCGGGCCGGATGTCAGGCTGCTGATCGACTGCCATTCGCGCCTGAACCCGGCAACCGCCGCCCTGGTCATACGCGAAACGGCCCCCCTGTCGCCCTTCTGGATCGAAGACCCGGTGGATGCGACCCGGTTTTCCGCCCGCGATCAGCGCCAGTTGCGCAGCCTGGGCCAACAGCAGGGCATCCGGCTGGCCGGGGGTGAATCGCTTGAAACCCTGGGCGACACGCGGCGTCTTCTGGACGATGGCGCCTTCGATGTGATCCTGCCCGACCTGCGGCTGACAGGGGTGCGCAACGGCATGGCAATCCTTGAACTGGCGACAAGCTGCGGCGTCGAGGCAAGCCTGCACAATCCTGTCGGTCCGATCCTGGATGCGGTCAGCCGCCATGTCGCCGCCGCCCTGCCCTCTTTCCTGATCCTCGAACGGCAGGTGCGCGAAAGCCCGCTTTATACCGAAATCGCCGGAGGGCGGCTTGAGATCGAGAATGGCAAGGTCGGGCTTGGGCAGGGGCCGGGATCGGGGCTGAACGTCGACACCAACGCCATGCAGCGCGCCGCCAGCGCCGCCCAGCCGCAGGTTCTTTCCTTTGCGGGCATACCGGGCGCCGGGCCGGACGCCTAGCCAGAAGACATCATTGCAGGACATTCCCGTGACCCAGAGCAGACCCTTCGAAAACCGCCGCATTCTCGTGACCGGCGCCAGCCGCGGTATCGCCGCCGAAATCGCCCTGGCCCTGGGCCAGGGCGGGGCCCATGTGATCGTGAACCACTCGGCAGCCGCGGACGACGCGGCCGGGCGCGGCGATGCCGCCCAGACCCTGGCCAGCCGCATCGCCGGGGCCGGTGGCAGCGCAGAGCTGATCGAACAGAACCTGGAAGACACCGGCGCGGGCCGCACCCTGGCGCAAAAGGCCCGGGCCGGTGGCCCGGTGGACAGCGTGGTCCTGTCGGCCTCGATCCAGATCCACAAACCATTCCTGTGCCAGAGCAGCGACGATATCGCCCGCCAGATCGCCATCAACATCACGACGAACCTGGAACTGCTTCAGCAGCTTCTGCCCGACATGGTCAGCGCCGGTTTCGGCCGGGTACTGGCCATCGGCAGCGTGCAACAGCAGGTCCCGTCTGCCGAAATGCCGATCTATGCCATGACCAAGGCCGCGCTGGTGAACCTGTTCGAGAACCTGGCCCTTCAGGGCGGCGCCGACGGAATCACCTTCAACACCCTGTCGCCCGGTCTGGTCCAGACCGACCGCAATGCCTTTCGCCGTCGCGACATGGCGACCTGGGAAAAGGCCTGCAAGGGGGCAAACCCGATGCAACGGGCCGGCCAGCCCGCCGAGATGGCAGCGCCTGCGCTGTATTTCCTGTCACGCGACGCCGGTTTCGTGACCGGCGCCACGCTTTTCGCGACGGGCGGCAGCCATATCCGCAGCTTCACCAGCGACGCACGGCACGGCTTCGTGCTGCCCGACGCAACCGACGATTCCCCGCACTAGCGGGAACGCCAATCGACCAAGGGAGGAAAATCGATGAAACTTGCAAATCTGACTTTGCTGGGCGGGCTGACCGGGGGGCTGGTCTGTTCGCTTCTGGCGGGCACGGCCATGGCCCAGAGCCTGGCCAACGTGGCCCGCGAAAAGACGCTGGTGGTGGCCCACCAGACCGAGGCGCCCAACTATCGCAACGTGGGGATCGCGAACCCCTACACCATCAACAACGAGGATATTCGCGGCTCGATCCTGAACATGTTCGAACCGCTGTTCTATTACAACTCGAACAAGGACGAGCTGATCCCCTGGCTGGCCGAGGGATTCGAGTACAACGACGATTTCACCGAAGTGACGGTGAAGCTGCGCGAAGGGGTGACCTGGTCGGATGGCGAGGCCTTCGATGCCGCCGACGTGGCCTTCACCTATGAAATGCTGCGCGAAAACGGCGCGGGCAAGAAAGACCTGATCCAGGCCACGAAGGTGACCGACTCGGTCGCGTCGGTCGAGGCTGTGGACGAGAACACCGTGAAGTTCACCCTCACACGGCCCGACCCGCGCTTTGCCTTCAAGTTCCTGATCAACTATTTCGACATCGGCTTTCAGATCGTTCCCGAACATGTCTGGAAGGATATCGAGGACAAGGCCGCCTTCACCAACTTCGACCTTGAAAAGGGCTGGCCCCTGACGACCGGCCCCTGGAAACTGGTGCGCTTCACCGACACCCAGGTCTTCATCGACCGGCGCGACGATTACTGGGCGGCGCAATCGGGCTTTGCCGACCTGCCCGCGATGGAGCGTATCGTGACAGTTCCGGGTGGCACGCGCGACCGGATGGCACAGCTTATCTCGGCCAACCAGGTCGACATCACCGCCGACATCGGGGTGGCCAGCGTGATCAAGCAGATCGTGTCGCAATCCCCCCAGATCAGCACCTTCAGCGGTGACAAGCCGCCCTATGGATCGAAAGACTGGTGGCCCACCTCGCTGTACTTCAACAACCTGAAGGAAAAGTGGGCCGACCCCAAGTTGCGCCACGCGATCAACTATTACGTCAACCGCGACCAGATCAGCGACATCGTCTATGGCGGTGCCAGCGAAAGCGCCAACACCCCCTTCCCCGGCTTCGGATCGCTGAAACCCTATATCGATGCGGCCCAGCCCCTGGCCGAGAAATACGGCATCGGCGTCTTCGATCAGGCCAAGGGCGATGCCCTGATGCAGGAAATCGGCTATGCCAAGAACGCCGACGGCATGTGGGAAAAGGACGGTGAGGTACTGACCGTCCAGATCGAGACGATCTCGGTGCTGGATGCCGTCGCGCCTGTCGTGTCGCAGCAACTGCGCCAGGCGGGGATCGACGCCTCGTTCCGGTCGACCCCGGAAAGCCGCGGCATCATGCGCGACGGCAAGTTCGACATGGCGATGTTCGGCCACCGCGGTTCGATCTCCGATCCCTATGCCACGCTGGAAATGTACACCTGCAAGAACCAGTTGTCCGAAGGTCAGCCGACCCTGTTCATGGACCGCTGGTGCGATGCCGAATTCGACGGGCTGGTGGAACAGATCGGAGCGTTGCAGCCGGGCGACGCCAAGATCCTGGACCTGACGACCCAGGCCATGGAAATCTGGATGCGCGAGGCGGTCGAGGTGCCGATCCAGGAATGGTATCACCGCATTCCGATGAACACGACCTACTGGACCAACTGGCCCACCGAGGAGAACCCCTATCTCCAGCCGGCCTTCTGGTACACCTCGGGTCAGTTCGGCTACGTGATGCACCAGCTTGAACCGGCAAACTGATCGCGAACGGGGTTCGGGCCGCTTCTGGCCCGAACCCGGCACAGACAGGCGAATTCCATGTATATCCAGCGCATCCTGCGACGCATCCTGACGTTGCTTGCGGTCATCTGGGCCGCGGCGACGCTCAACTTCTTCCTGCCGCAACTGGCCCCCAAGAACCCGATCACGGAAAAGCTGACCCAGCTTGCCGAAACCTCGGGGATTTCGGGCAACCAGATTGCCGTCCTGACCGAGGCCTTCAACGAACGCTTCGGGCTGGATCAGCCATTGTGGAAACGCTATTTCGACTACCTCCACGACATCGCGACCTTCGATTTCGGCTATTCGATCTCGTCCTATCCGACGCGGGTCGGCGATCTGATCGGGGGGGCACTGCCCTGGACGCTGGGGCTGATGATCACCACGACGCTGGTGTCCTTCGCGATCGGCACGCTGGTGGGGGCCTATGCGGCCTGGCGTCGCGATTCCCTGCTGATGCAGGCGGTGTCGTCGGTTCTGATGGTCTTCTCGGCCATTCCCTTCTACCTGATCGGGTTGGTGCTGATCTATTTCCTGGCGGCCAAGGGCGGGTGGTTTCCGATTTCGGGGGGCTATTCGCTGTTCTCGATCCCCGGCTGGAACTGGTCCTTCGCGCTTGAGGTGCTGCACCATTCGCTTCTGCCCGCGCTCTCCATCGCCATCGCCTCGATCGGGATCTGGGCCATCGGCATGCGCGGCATGATGGTGACGGTGCAGGGCGAGGATTACATGGTCTTCGCCAAGGCCAAGGGCCTGAAACCCCGGCGCGTCTTCCTGCGCTATGGTGTGCGCAACGCGGTCCTGCCCCAGGTCACGACGCTGGCGCTGTTCTTCGGGCAGGTCGTCACCGGCGCCGTGCTGGTCGAGATCGTCTTCGGCTATCCCGGCATGGGGAACCTGCTGCTCGAATCCATCACCCTGTTCGACTACCCGACGATCTACGGCATCGTCTTCATCCTGATCGTCACCATCGCGCTGTCGATGCTGCTGGTTGATCTGATCTATCCGCTGATCGACCCCCGTGTGCGCGCGTAAGGAGTTCCCATGACCACCTCACCCACAGTGCAAACGCGTGTCGAAACCATCGCCGAGGAGGCCGAGGCCGGCAGCCTGCGGGGCGTGATTCTGGGCGTCGGCCGCTATCTGCGCCGCAATCCGCAACTGATCGTCGGGCTGATCCTGCTGCTGGGGCTAGTCGCCTTTACCACCATCGGGCGGCTGTTCGTCGATATCGCCGGGGCGCACCCCCTGGCCGGCCCGGCCAGCCAGCCGCCTTCGGCCGAGTTTCCGCTGGGCACCGATCCGCAGGGGCGCGACGTTCTGGCGGTGATGGTGGTGGGGGCCTGGCTGACCATCCGCACCGGTGTGATTGCGGGGTTCATCGGCATCCTGGCCGGCTCGGCCGTGGGCTTTGTCGCCGGGTACTACGGCGGCTGGGCGGATCGCATCATCACCTGGATCGTCGATGTCCTGCTCACGGTGCCCGCCATCCTGTTTCTCGTCATCATCTCGGCCATGCTTCAGAACGGGCTGACATCCTTTGGGATGGCGCTGATTATCGCGCTTCTGGCCTGGCGCCGACCGGCCCGCCAGGTGCGCAGCCAGATCCTGGTCATGCGCGAGGCGGGCTATGTGGAAATGGCCAAGCTTTCCGGCTCCAGCGGCTTTTCCATCATCTTCAAGGAAATCGCCCCCAATCTCATGCCCTACCTGATCTCCTCCTTCATCGTCGCGGTCGCGGCGGCGATCCTTGCCAGTGTCGGACTTGAGGCGATGGGCCTTGGCCCGCAGAACGAACCCACCCTCGGCATGACGGTTTACTGGATCATGCAGTTCTCGGCCTTCCTGCTGGGGCTCTGGTGGTGGATCCTGCCGCCGGTGCTGATCCTGATCGTGCTGTTCGTCGGGCTTTACCTGCTGAACGCGGGGCTTGACGAACTTGCCAACCCACGCCTGCGCAAAAGGACCTGAGCCATGACACTTCTTGAGGTACGCGATCTTTGCATCGACTATTTCACCTCGACACGGGTGATCCACGCGGTGCGCGGCGTCAGCTTCGACGTTGCCCCCGGCGAAAGGGTGGCCCTGGTGGGCGAAAGCGGGTCGGGCAAGACCACGACCGCCCTGGCGCTGATGCAGATGATCGAACCGCCCGGCAAGATCGTCGGCGGAACCGCCAAGCTGAACGGCACCGATCTTCTGGCCCTGCGCGGCGATGCGGTGCGCGCCTCGCGGCTGGCCAATGTCGCCTATATCCCGCAGGGGGCGATGAATTCGCTGAACCCGGTGTTGCGGCTGCGTGAACAGATCCTTGACGGGCTGGTGGACCACGGTCAGCGGCTTGACCGCAAGGCCGCCGATGCCCTGGTGGCGGGGGCGCTGAAGGGGGTGGGCCTGTCGCCCGACCTGGCCCGCGCCTATCCGCATGAATTGTCCGGCGGGATGAAGCAGCGCGCCTGCATCGCCATCGCCATCGCCATGAAACCCGACCTGGTGATCGCCGACGAACCCACCTCGGCGCTGGATGTGATCACGCAGAAACAGGTGATGGCCACGCTGATCGCCGCGCAAGAGGAAATCGGCTGTGGCCTGCTACTGATCGGGCATGACATGGGGCTGATGGCCCAGGCCACGAACCGCGTCATCGTCTTGCAGCACGGGCTGATCGCCGAGGATGCGCCGGTGGGCCGGATCTTCACCGACCCGCAGCACGCCTATTCGCGGATGCTGATCGACAGCGTGCCGACCCTGGGCAAACGGGCCGAAACCGCGGCGCCTGCGGTGATCGCCAAGCCCGAGGCGGCCAGCCTGATGGAATTCGACAAGGTATCGAAAACCTTCGGCGGCGGGCTGTTCGGCAACGACGCGGTCCGCGCTCTGGACACCTGTTCATTCCGCCTGGCCGACGAACACCCGCAGATCATCTCGGTTGTCGGGCAATCGGGGTCGGGCAAGACGACGCTGGCGCGCATGGTTCTGGGGTTCGAAACCCCCAGCACCGGTGAAATCCGATATCGCGGGAAACCGATGGCGGCCATGCGGGCCGAGGAACGGCGCGCCTACCGGCGCGAGGTGCAGGCGATTTTCCAGGACCCCTACGGATCGTTCAACCCCTTCTACAAGGTTGATCGCGCCCTTTCCCTGCCGCTGGCCAACTTCGGACTGACCACCCAGGGCGGCAGCGCGCGCAGCCGGATGGAGGAGGCCTGCGAGGCCGTTGGCCTGGATGCGGGCGAGGTTCTGGGCCGCTTTCCCCACGAACTTTCGGGCGGTCAGCGCCAGCGCCTGATGGTGGCCCGCGCGCTGATGATCGGGCCGCGCATGCTGGTGGCCGATGAACCGGTTTCGATGGTCGATGCGTCGTTGCGCATGACCATCCTCGGCAACCTGCAACGACTGAAAGACCGCTTCTCGATCTCGGTCATCTACATCACCCATGACCTGGCCACCGCCTATCACGTCAGCGACTACGTTCTGGTGCTGCACAAGGGGCGGATCGTCGAGGCGGGGCTGCCGGGCGACGTGATCGAACGCCCCGAGCACCCCTATACCCGGTCACTTGTCGATGCGATCCCCTGGCCCGACCCGAACCGCCACTGGGGCACCGGCGCACCCGACCGCGCCGGATGGGACGCCCGCCAGATCATCCGCGGACAAAGCGCCGGCTTTGTCCTGAACGCGGCAGGTTGAACCCGCCACGACCGCACACCCTCAGCATGACGAGATTGCCATGAACGACATCACACAGCGCCTCGGGGGCATCCTGCCCGTCCTCTACAGCTATTTCGACGAAGGCGGCGGGCTGCGCCCCGGCGGCTTTGCCGCCCAGACCGACCATTGCCTTGATGCGGGTGCCGGTGGCGTCGTGCTGTTTGGATATGTCACCCAGTTCTATCGCCTGTCCTTCGCCGAAAAGAAACGCGCCCTTGCCGAAACCGCCGAGGCGCTGGCCGGGCGCGGCCTTCTGGCCGTCACGGTGATGGACGCCACCACCGAGGGCCAGATCGAACTGATCCGCGCCTCGGAAGCGGTGAAGGCGGACGCGGTGATCCTGCAACCCCCGATGAGCCCTCCGGGCTGTTCGCCCGACTGGGTCAGCATGATCGAAGCCGTGGCCGGCGCCACCGACCTGCCGATCATCATCCAGAACGCCCTGATTTCCGGCACCACCCTGGACAACGACGCGCTGGCGGCGTTGCAGGACCGGGTGCCCAACCTTGTCGGCGTCAAGGCCGAAACCGGAAGCGCCGACATCGCCGCCTTCTCGCGCGAACATGGGGGGCGTTTCCGCATCCTGACCGGCAACTGGGGGGTGGAATATCCGTTCTTCGTCGAAAACGGCGCCCACGGCCTGATCCCGGCGCCCAACTTCGTGCCCGAACAGGTGGCCCTGCATACCGCGCTGACAGGTGGCGAGGGCGCGCTTGCCCGTGCGCTGGAGCTGCACGGCCAGATCCTGCCGCTGATGCAGTTCCTGCGCGAACGTCCCACCGTCGAGGAACAGCTTCTGCTGGGCAAGATCGCCCTGAGCGAGCGGATCGGGCTGGCCCGCTGCGCCGGACGCAGCCCCGGCCCCGGTACCGCCGACCCCGCGATCATCGCCCATGTCGAACGGCTGGTTTCACATCTGCCCGACGTCTGAGCCGCCAATCCCACAGGAATTGCCCCACCATGCCCCATGATCTTGACACCGCGCTTGCCGGAATTTCCGGTATCCTGGTCACGCCCTTTGACGATGCCGGGGCAATCGCGCCCCAACGACTGGCCCCGATCATCGACCGGGCCCTGGGCGCGGGAATGCACATGCCCGTTGTCAACGGCAACACCGGCGAATTCTACGCCCTCACCACCGATGAGGCCTGCACCATGGTGCGCGAGGTGGCGGGCATGGTTGACGGCCGCGCACCGCTTCTGGCGGGCGTGGGGCGTGGAATTCACGACGCCTGCAAACTGGCGCGCGCTTCGGCCGATGCGGGTGCGGCGGCGCTGATGGTTCATCAGCCGCCCGACCCTTTCGTTTCGCCGCGCGGCACCGTGGACTACGTGAAGGCGATCCTCGACGCCTCGGGCGGGCTGCCCGCCATGCTTTACCTGCGCAACGATGCCATGGGGCCGGCAGGCATTGCGCAACTCTGCGCCCTGCCCGGCGTGAAGGGAGTGAAATGGGCCGTACCAAACCCCGACCGCCTTGCCGAGGCGATGGAGGCCTGCGATCCGGCGATCACCTGGGTGGGCGGATTGGCCGAGGTCTGGGCCGCGCCCTTCTATGCCGTGGGCGCGCGGGGCTTCACCTCGGGGCTGATCAACATCTGGCCGGAACATTCGGTCGCCATCCACCAGGCATTGGAGACCGGCGACTGGGCCGGGGCCCGGCGCCTGGTCGCCGCCATGCGCGATTTCGAAAAGGTACGCGCGCAGGAATTCAACGGCACCAATGTCACCGGGGTAAAGGCCGCGCTTCAGGCCATGGGCCAGGACTGCGGCCCCACGCGCCCGCCCTCGGCCTGGCCGCTGAGCGACCGACAAGAGGGCGTGATGCGCGATTTCCTGAAACGCAACGGGTTGATCTGACCCGGCCCGCCACGGCAGGGCCGGCTGGGTTCAGAATTCGGTCGTGTAGAGATTTGTGATGATCGCGCGTTGCAGCGATGCGGTCAGGTGTTGCTGAAGCGCCTTGGCGGCCCCCGCCACGTCACGGTCCAGCGCGGCGTCGATGATCTCCAGATGCTCGTCCGACGTTGCGGCGAAATGTTCGTTCGTCAACTTCGTGCTTTCCCGGCGCATCATCGCCACCTTGTTCATGTTCGTCTTGTAGATCCGCATGATGGTGGCATTGTTCAGCGACTGGATGATCCCGCCATGCAGCCAGCGTTCGATGGCATCATGGGCCTTCGCCAGATCGGCCGAGCTGGCCCGTGTCTCGGTGCGTTCGCGTTGCGCCACCACCTCGGCGCGCAGTGCGGCCAGGTCTTCAAGGCTGTGGGTGCCGGCAAACTGCTGGATCGCGCCCATCTCCAGCAACTGGCGAAACTGCTGACATTCGCGGAACTCGGTCAGGTCGGGGCGCTTGACGGTCACGCCCGCCCGCGCCCGGATTTCGACGAAACCCTCGCTTTCCAGAACCTTCAGCGCCGCCTGAAGGGGGTTGGTCGAAAGATCAAGCTGACGGCACAATTCGGCCTGTGTGTAATTCCCGCCCAGCACCAGTTCCTTGTTGCGCAGGGCATCCATGAACCGTGTATAGGCCGCTTTGCGAAGGCTTGGCATCTGTCGTCCAATTCGTCCTGGTTGCCCGGTTCCGTCTGCCGTGCCGGGCACGACCCACGGGGTGATACTGCAAAGCCCGGACGCTCACAAGTTCAGGCGGGCCGCAGCCTTTGTTCGGTCGTGGCGTCAAAGAGGTGCAGCGCCGAAGCCTCGCATCCCAGTTCCATAGGCGCGCTGCCCGAAACCTCGGTCTGGCCGTCGAGGCGGGCGATCAGCTCGGACTGGCCGACGCGGAAATGCACCATGGTATCGGCGCCCATGGGTTCGATCACGTCGGGCACCGCGTTGAACCTGAGCAGGCCCTCGGGCGACACACCGGGCGGGATCGGGCGCAGGTTTTCGGGCCGCACCCCCAGCACGATTTCGCGGCCCGGCTCCAGCCTGTGTTCCATTGCGGGCATGGTGATGCGATCGCCCCCGCCATCGGGGGCAAAGCCTCCGCCCTCGACGATCCGGCCGCGCACGAAGTTCATCGGAGGCGCCCCGATGAAGCCGGCAACGAACAGGTTATCGGGCTCGCGATAGATCGTCATCGGGGCGCCGATCTGTTCGATCGTGCCGCCGCGCATGACGGCAACCTTGGTGGCCAGGGTCATCGCTTCGACCTGGTCATGGGTGACATAGACGATGCTGGCGCCCAGGCTTTGATGCAGCTTCTTGATTTCGCCCCGCATCTTGGTGCGCAGCTTGGCGTCCAGGTTCGAAAGCGGTTCGTCCAGCAGGAACAGCCGGGGCTTGCGCACGATGGCCCGCCCCATGGCCACGCGCTGACGCTGACCGCCCGAAAGCTGGGCGGGCTTGCGTTCCAGAAGCGCCCCGATGCCCAGAAGATCGGCCGCCGCACCCACCTTCTCCTTGCGCTCGTCCACGCCGGCGCCGCGCATTTCCAGGCCGAAGCCCATGTTCCGTTCGACCTGCATCGAGGGGTAGAGCGCATAGGACTGGAACACCATGGCAATGTCGCGGTCGCGCGGATGCAGGCCCGTCGCCTCGCGTCCGCCGATCTCGATCGAACCGGCGCTGGCATCCTCAAGCCCCGCGATGATGCTGAGCAGCGTGGATTTCCCGCAGCCCGAGGGGCCAAGCAGAACGAGGAACCCGCCCTCTTCCAGGGTCAGGTCGATCCCGTTCAGCACCTTCAGCGCGCCGAAGGATTTCTGAATGTTGCGGATCGCAAGTGCGTTCATGCCGATCATCCCTTGATTGCCCCGACCGTAAGCCCGCGCACCATGGCGCGCTGGACGATGGCGAACAGCGCCACCACCGGCAGGATCGAAATGACGCCGCTGGCGGCCAGCAGCCCCCAGGGCAGCTGGAATTCGCCCACCATCATCTGAAGGCCCACAGGCCAGGTGCGCGACCCCGCCGACGAGGTAAGCATCAGCGCGAAAAGATACTCGTTCCAGGCCCCGATCGCCACGAAGACGGCGCAGGCCCCCAGCCCCCCCTTCACCAGCGGCAGCACGACCCGGACCATGGCCCCGATCCGGGTGCAACCATCGATGCGGGCGGCCCTTTCAAGGTCGGGCGGGACGGCATCGAAAAAGCCCTTCATCATCCAGACGAACAGCGGCAACAGGAAGCTGGCATAGGCCAGCGACAGGCCGAACCGGGTGTCCAGCAGGCCCACGGTCCGCAGGATCAGGAACAGCGGAATGATGATCAGGACAGCCGGAAACATCCGCACCACCAGGTAGAACAGCATCAGTTCACGGCGCAGCGGAAAGGCGTTGCGCGAAAAGCTGTAGGCTGCAAGCGATCCGGCAACCATGCAGATCGTGACGGTATAGAAGGTGGTCACGATACTGTTCCACATCAGCGAGGGATAGTTCGACTGCGCCCAGACATCGCGGTAATTCTGCAATTGCAGGCTTTGCGGCAGGAAGGTGATCGTGTCGGTCACGATCTCGGCCTCGGTCTTGAACGAGGTGATGACAAGCCAGACGATGGGCAGAACACTGAACAGCGCAAAGCCCAGCCCGACGCCATGGGCAATCAGGTTCATCCGGCGGGTGTGACGCGAAACGGCCATGGCTTATTTCTCCAACACGCGCGAGACACGCAGGTAAATGACGCAGAACACCATCAGCAGAAGAAGCGTGACCACCGACAGCGCCCCGGCATAGCCGAAATCGAAACTCTCGTAGGCGGTCTTGAAGGCATAGAGCGAGATGACCTGCGTTGAATCCCCCGGCCCGCCACCCGTGAGGATCAGCAACAGTTCCGGTGAATTCGCAAGGCTGATGACCCGCAGGATCACCGCCGTCACGACGATCATCCGCAGCATGGGCAGGGTGATGTTGCGGAAGGCCTGATAGGAACCGGCACCATCCACCGAGGCGGCCTGGTACAGGTCTTTCGGGATCGCCTTCAGCCCGGCAAGGATCAGCAGGGTGAAGAAGGGATAGCCGTGCCAGGCCTCGATGAAGACCGCCGCCAGAAGGCCCGAGGTGGGCGTGGCGAACCAGGCGACGTAACTGTCGATCAGCCCCATGCGCACCAGCAATTCGTTCACCACACCTAGGCGGGCGTCCAGCATCAGCGCCCACATGTTGGCCGCAACCACATTGGGCAGGAACCAGGGCAGCAGCACCAGGACCGTGCAAATCCGCATCAAGGGGCCTTCGCGGTTCAGCGCCAGCGCGCTGATCATTCCCATGGCCAGTTCCAGGGAAACGGCCAGCGTCACCCACTTGAAGGTATTGGCCAGCGAGCGCCAGAAGATGTCGTCATGCCACAGGTCGACGTAATGGCGCAGGCCGACGAAGCCTGTTCCAAGGTCGGGCCGCGTCAGCCGCATTTCCCGAAAGCTGAGAGAGATGCCATGCAGCGTGGGATAAAGGACCACCAGCAGGATAACGAGAAGGCTGGGCACGATCAGAAGGAACGGCCACGAGCGCGTTTCCGACATGGCCCCGATCGCCCGGCCCAGGCGCCCGCCCGTGAACGGGCGCCGGCCGCTATCCACCCCCACGCCCATCAGACGGTCAGCACCGCGCGCTTCTCGATGTCGGCCCAGTCATACTCGGCCTCGCCCAGCCCGGGTGTTGATGAAACATGCAGCATGCCGTCGATGATCGACAGGTCGCCCATCTTGTCGAGCTGGGCGATATGGTCGGCATCGAAGATCAACTGCTCGTAATAGTCGTTGTTCGGGATCGACGCGCAAAGCTGGGCATTGGCGTGGCCCATGCCGTGCACCTGGGCGCGCATGCCGTGGGATTCCGCCAGGTGCGCGATCTTCAGCGCGCCGGTGAAACCGCCCTTGTACTTGGTGTTTGTGCGCATCATGTCCAGCGCGCCCATGTCGATCCAGGCGGCAGCGTTCCAGTGGCATCCGTCCGAGGTTTCACAGGCCAGGACCGGAATATCCAGCTGCTCGGTCAGTTTGGTGTAAGACCGCAGGTCGAATTCGCGCATCGGTTCCTCGTACCACAGGAAGCCCTCGTTCTCGAGCGCGCGGCCGAACTCCAGCGAGGTGACGAAATCCCACCCTGCCGAACCGTCGAACATCAGGTCTGCGTCCGGTCCGGTCCAGATCCGCAACTGGCGGCACAGTTCGGCGTCGGCCTTGGCGTCGCCCCAGGCGTGCAGCTTGAACGCCTTGAACCCGACATCCATGCAGCGTTTGATGTTGGCCTCGTATTCCTCCATCGTGTCCCATGTCACGGTCGAGGCATAGGCCGGCACCGCCGTGTCATAGCCCCCCAGAAGCTGGTGGATGGGCAGCCCGGCGGCCCGCGATTTGATGTCCCAGGCGATGTGGTCGATCAGGCCCAGGTGGGTCATGTGGAATTCTTCCAGCCGGTCAAGCTCCCACATCAGATGCCAGAGCTTTTCCGTCATCAGCGGGTCTTGCCCGATCAGCGATTTCAGGCGCCGGCGGGTCAGGTCGATCACCTGGTATCCGCGGTCCACCTCGATCGCGCCGGTGATGCCCGCGTCGGTGTCGATGCGCAGGATCGCCACATGTTCGGGGTCGGGGGCCGGCGTGCCGTCGCCCGATCCGGGCAGCCCGGCGCGCCAGCGGAAATCACCGCTGCGGTTGCGGGATTCCAGAAGGTAACAGCGGATGTCGGTAATTCGCATGATCTATCCTTGTGCGGTGGGGCGCGCCAGGACCGGCGCGCCCGATAGGGGCGGCGCGTTCAGCGCATTTCCTTGTCAAGTTCGCGCGCCATCCGGTCGACGGCATCCTCGACGTTCGACGTGCCGACGAGGATCTTCTGGAATTCCGACAGGACCGTCCCGCTGAGCCAGCCCGAGAACCCGACGATCTTGGGCGAACCCACCCCGATCTTGAGGGTCTCGAGAGCGGCCGTGTAGATGTCGTTGCCGGTGATCCGCGGGTCCGAAGCCACGGCCGAGGTCGCCGGGAAATATCCGGTCGCCTCAAGCAGGGCGATGGCGGCATCCGGTTCGGCCCAGAACGAGATCCAGTCCCAGGCGGCGTCCATGTCGCCCTTGCCGCTGATGCTGTTGTAGAGATAGTTCACCCGCGCAATCCGCGCCGCCGGCCCGGCCGGGCGCATCATGGTGCCGATCTGCCCCTCTTCCATCGCCTCGGACAGTTCGATCAGCGATCCGGTGTGGTGCCAGATCATGCCGGTCTGGCCGGTCTTGAACCCCTCCATCATCTGGCGATAGCTGTCGTTTGCGGCACTGGGCGGAACGGCATTGTGTTCCGTCGCAAGCCCCGCGTACCAACCCATCGCGGCCCGCGCGGCATCGGTATCCAGGGTGGCCTTGCCATCGGCGTAGTTCAGCGCGCCATAGCTTTCCAGAACGTCCAGAAGATAGTTCTGCCCGCCGTCGCCGCCGCGCAGGCCAAAGCCGTAGCGCCCCTTCGACGGGTCGGACAGGGCAATCGCCACCTCCTGAAATTCTTCATAGGTGTCGGGCACCTTCAGGTTCAGCTCATCGAACCAATCCTTGCGGTAGTAGACCCAATTGACGAAGGAAAAGGCGGGCACGCCGTAAGCCTCGCCCTCGAGCGAAATGCCATCCCAGGCGTCGGCGGTGAAATTGTCCTTGTGCGCCCAATCGTCGATCCGGTCGGTGACGGCGGCGATGGCGCCCAGGGCCGCAATGTCGGGGAGGCGTTCGCTTGTCACCATCAGCGTTTCGGGCAGGCCCCCTGCCACGCTCGCCGTCGTCACCTTCGACATGTACTGCGCGTTGGGAATGCCCTCGGAGCTGACGGTGGCGCCGCTGGCCGCCTCGAACAGAGCGGCGACATCGGCAAGGCCGGCCATCTCGGTCTGGCTGGTGAAGTGGTGCCAATAGCTGACCGCGCCGGCGGCCCTGGCCTGTCTGGGAATGCCCGCGATGGCCAATGCCGCCGCACCGGATGTTGTCGCTAGAAACTGACGTCTGCTTTGCATGTTATTACCTCCCTGTGAAATTTCAGTAGGACGATAAAAAGTGCGAGTCAAGATTCGTCGTGCCCTTTACGCGGCCGGGCGATGGCCCGCCAGACCGTCAATACGGCATGTTGCAATAGGCTTTTGGCCCCCCGGGGAGGCAGATCAGGCGATCGGCGCGGTCGAGGTGCCGATATGAAGCTGCGGCGCATAGAGCGTCTTGCGGGCCACGGCGACATCCTTGCCCGGCTTGCGGGTCAGGCGTTCGATCAGCCAGCGGGTGGCCAGTTCGGCCATCTGCGCCACGGGCTGCACGGTGCAGGTCACGTCGGGTTCGATCAGATCGCCCCAGGGCAGAAAGTCGATCGAGGCAAGCGATACATCGCCCGGGCATTGCAACCCAAGCCGCTTCATCGCCCGCAGCGCGCCGATGGCCGACATGTTGTTCGCCGTGACAAGGGCGGTCGGGCGGTCGGGCCGGTCCAGCAAGGCAAGCGCGGCCTGTTCCGACACTTCGGCGTGGTAGTCGCCCGGCGCCACGGGGCAATGCGCCGGGTCCAACCCGGCCGAGCGGCAGGCCTCTTCGACGCCCGCCAGACGCTCATGCGCGCTCCAGAGCCCCTCGGTGCCGGCGATATGCCCGATCCGGCGATGGCCAAGCCCGACCAGGTGCTCCACCAGAAGCTGGGAGGCCGCGCGATCGTCCAGCCCCACGTGATCGGCCCCCAGGCCCGGCAGATGCTGGTCGAAGGTCACGAAGGTTTCGCCGCTGGATTTCAGCCGCGCGATGTATCCATCCCCCGACCCCGACCCCAGCAGGATGACCCCCCGGATGCTGAGCGAACGGAAGTATTCGAGGATTTCCTCTTCCTTCGCGATGTCCTGATCGCTGGTGGCGGTGATAACGATCTGCCCCTGCGCGCGGCAGGCGGCCTGAACAGCCTTGAGAATCGCGCCGGTGTGCGGGTTCAGCATGTCGGCCACCAGCAGCCCGATCAGGTTGTTGCGCCCGCTTTTCAGGCTCGACGCCATGACGTTGGGCGAATAGCCAAGCTTGCTTGCGGTTTCCAGAACGCGCGCAAGGGTCTTCTCGGCCACCCGTTCCGGCGCGCTGAACGCCAGTGAGGCGGTCGATTTGGCAACCCCCGACTGGGCAGCGACATCCGCGATGGTGAAATTCTTCCTGCGTCCAGACATCTGCGCCCCGCCGTGCTGTTCATGCGAACCGTTTCGATCCGATATCCCTGTTATGGCAGAATAAAATCAGGACAGAAAGATTTTGCTTCACAAAATTACCGAATCTCGGTTACCTTCGCAATCGAACCGGTTCGATAAACCGTCGATCCGGGGACAAACTGATCTGATGGGAGGATCGAAGTTGAATATTTGGATGAAAACGCTGACCGCGCTTGCCGTGGCGCTTCCGCTGGGAATGCCCGCCGCCGCGCAGGACAAGGTTCAGGTCAAGTTCTGGACGCTGAAGAACCCCGGCATGGACGAATTCATCGCCGGCCGCGTCGAAGCCTTCGAGGAAGCCAACCCGGGAATCGAAATCATCTACGAGGATTTCCCGAACGAAGCCTACAAGACCGCGATCCAGGTCGCGCTGAACGGGTCCGAGCCGCCCGATGCCTTCTACAACTGGGTGGGCGAGGACAGTTCGCGTTTCGTGCGCGAAGGCCTGGCCATGGACATTTCCGACTATGGCACCGGGCCGGACGGGTTCCAGTCGCTGCTGTCGGACGGCTGGCTGTCGTCGATGCGCCAGGACGGCGGGCTTTACGGTGTCCCGCTTGAGGCGGTGTCGAAGTTTTTCTACTACAACGTGCCCTTCTTCGAGGAACACGATCTGAAGGTGCCGGAAACCTTCGACGACGTCGTTCAGATGTGCCGCGACATCCGCGCCATCGATTCCAACCTGGTGCCCCTGCCGCTGGGCAACTCGGAACGCTGGAAGCTGATCCACTGGATCACCATGCTGAACGAACGCATTGTCGGGCAAGAGGCGACCTCGGTCGATTACAGCCTGTCGGCCCCCGATGACGAACTGTTCACCAATCCCGGCTATGTCGAAGCCTGGGAAAAGGTTGTCGAACTGCGCGATGCCGATTGTTTCGAGGATGCGCCCAACGCCACGGCACCGGAACTCAGCTATGTGATGTTCTCGACTCAGGCCGCCCCGATGATCTATTGCGGGTCCTGGTGTGCGGGCATCTTCGATGGTGACGGGTTCACCGACTATGCCATGTTCCGCATGCCCCCCGTCGAAGGCGGCAAGGGCGCCGACGGCACGAACTTCGTGATCATCCAGGGCTACCAGGTTTCGGCGAAATCGAAGCACCCGGAAGAAACCGTGAAATGGCTCAGCTTCCTCGTGACGCCGGAAAGTGGGCGTGGCTATGCCGAGGCGATGTCGCGCGTGCCCTCCAACCCCTCGGGCCTGGAAGAAAGCGAATCTCTGACCGACAGTTTCAAGTGGATCGCCAACGACGTGGCTTCCGTCACCGCGCCGATCAACGTGCTGGACGTGCTGTTGGACAACAACGTCTCCGAAGCCTACCTGAACGCCGGTGTCGAGGTTCTGAACGGATCGAAAACCCCGCAAGAGGCGATGGACTCGGTTCGCCAGACCGCGCTTGAGGTGAAGAACCGCCAGTAACGGCGCACCCTGCGTTCCGGGCCGCGCAACGTGCCGCGGCCCGGGCACCCTGCCCTTCCTGAAATCGGACAGCAACAATGCCCCAACGCCCCCGTACCGCCAGGTCGGATGGACGGCTGACCTATGCCGCCATGCTTTCTCCGGCCATCGTCCTCTTGTCGATCTTCGTCTTCGTGCCGGTCGCGCTGGTGCTTTACGGCTCGCTGTTCCGCTTCGGGCTCACCTCGGCCGAATGGACCTTTGTCGGCCTGTCCAACTATGTCCGCGCCATGGGTGACGGCGTGTTCTGGATCGCCCTGCGCAACAATATCATCATCGTCGTCGGTTCCATCGTTCTTCAGGTCGGCTTCGGCACCCTGCTGGCGGCGGTGCTGGATCGCGGCATCACCGTGGGCAACACGGTTCTGCGCACCATCATCTTCGCGCCCATGGTGATTTCATCGGTCGCGGTCGGGCTGATCTGGCTGATCATCCTCGACCCCAACGTCGGGCCGCTGGTCAGCCTGGTCAAGGCCATGGGGCTGACGCCGCCGCGCCTTGGGTTCCTGGGCGATCCGTCGATTTCCATCTGGGTCGTTCTGGGCATCGCCTCGTGGCAGTACACCGGCTTCATGATGGTGCTGATCCTGGCCGGGCTTCAGGCCGTCCCGAAAGAGCTGTACCAGGCTGCCGCGCTGGACGGGGCAACCGGTTTGCGGGCCTTCTGGCACATCACCCTGCCCGCCATCCGCAACATCCTGATCGTTGCCGTCCTGATCACCACCGTCGGCGGGTTCAAGGTGTTCGACCTGATCTTCGTCACCACCGGGGGCGGCCCGGCCAATGCCACGCAGGTGCTCAGCACCTGGATCTATTTCCAGGCCTTCAACCTGGGCAACACCGGCTATGCCGATGCGATCTCGGTGATCCTTCTGGCCATCGCGGTGCTGCTGGGCTGGGCGCAACTGAAATCATCGCGCCGCGCGTAAGGGAGAGCACAATGAACACCCGCCGCCTGAATGCCACGACCCTTGTCCTCTACGGCTTCGTGGGCCTGATGAGCCTGATCGTGCTGCTGCCCGTGATCTACATGATCATGGCCGCCTTCAAGACGCGAACCTCGATGTTCGTCTCGCCCCTCGCCCTGCCCGAAAGCCTGAGCTTTGAAACCTTCGAACGCGCCTGGGGCGTGGGTGTCGGCGGGTTCATGGTGAACTCGCTGCTGGTCACCTTCCTGTCGGTCGTCGTGATCGTCATCGTCAGCGGCATGGCGGCCTATGCCCTGTCGCAGATGCGCGGCTGGGTCGGTCAGGCGATCTACCTGATGATCGTCGCGGGCTTTGCCATCCCGGTGCAGGCGGTGCTGGTGCCGGTGTTCCAGATCATGTCGGGGGCGGGGTTGCTGAATTCGCGCCTGGCGCTGGTGCTGCCCTATGCGGCCTATGGCATCCCCTTCACCGTCATCCTGTTCTATGCCTTCTTCCTCGACTTTCCCAAGGAACTGGAGGAAGCGGCCCGCCTGGACGGTTGTTCGCGCTTTCAGGCCTTCGTGCGGGTGATCCTGCCGCTGTCCGGACCCGCCATCGCCAGCGCGGCGATCTTCCAGTCGGTGTTCATCTGGAACGAATTCATCCTGGCGCTGCTGGTTCTCACGCGCCGGGGGCTGAAAACCCTGCCTGTCGGCATCCTGGATCTTCAGGGCGAATTCACCAGTGACTGGCCCGCCGTCCTGGCCGGGCTGACCCTTGCAACGCTGCCGCTGCTGATCCTCTTCGTGCTGGCGCAGAAATACTTTGTCCGCAGCCTGGCCGGGCTGGGTAAATAAGGAACATACCATGAGCGATGTGAAAATCAGCGGCCTGCGCAAGTCCTATGGCCGGTTCGAGGCAATCAAGGGCGTCGACCTGACGGTGGCCGATGGCGAATTCGTGGTGATGGTCGGCCCCTCGGGCTGTGGCAAATCCACCCTGCTGCGCACCATTGCCGGGCTTGAGGGCGCAGACGAAGGCGCGATCGCCGTGGGCGGGCGCGACGTGACGCACGAGGAACCCGCCGACCGGGGCGTGGCCATGGTGTTTCAGAACTATGCGCTTTACCCGCACATGAACGTCAGCGGCAACATGAGCTTCGGGTTGCGCATGGCGGGCATGGCCAAGGACAAGATCGCCGCGGCGGTCGAACGCGCGGCCGGCATCCTGAACATCGGCGATCACCTTGACAAGCAGCCCAAGGCGCTGTCGGGCGGCCAGAAACAGCGCGTCGCCATCGGCCGCGCCATCACCCGCCAGCCCGAGGTGTTCCTGTTCGACGAACCGCTGTCCAACCTCGACGCCGCCCTGCGCACCAAGATGCGGGTGGAACTGGGCCGGCTGCATGCCGATCTGGGCGCGACAATGATCTATGTCACCCACGACCAGACCGAAGCGATGACCATGGCCGACCGGATCGTCGTGCTGCGCGACGGCCTTGTCGAACAGGTGGGCAGCCCGCGCGAGTTGTACAACCGCCCCGTCGGGCGCTTCGTCGCCGGCTTCCTCGGATCGCCCCGCATGAACGTGGTCCCCGCCCGCCTGACCCGGCGCGAGGGTGACCGGATCACCGTTTCCATCGACGGCCTGGACGACATGACCCGCCCGCTGGACGTGACCAAGGGCAAGGATCTGCGCGAGGGCGATACCGTTTTCGTCGGCATCCGCCCCGAGGCCTTCGGCCCGCCCGAAGACTCTGGGCGCCGCTTCGCGCTCAAGATCCGGGTGGTCGAAAATCTGGGCCGCGAAACCCTGGTCTATGGCACGCCGCAGGGCTTCGTTTCGGACGAATCCGATGCCGAGGACGGCGACCTGGTGATCCAGTTCGCCCGCCAGAAGGACGTGCGCCCCGGCCAGACCATCGACATCGGGCTGTCGGCCTCGGCGCTGTACATCTTCGACGACGCGGGCCTGACCCGCAGCTTTCCCAACGACCACTGACCCCTGAAAGGAAGACCATGCGTTTTCGCCAGATCCACCTTGATTTCCACACCGCTGGCCAGATCGACGGCGTGGGAAGCCGCTTCGACCCCGACGCCTTCGGCGATGCCTTCCGCGATGCCCGCGTCAATGCCGTGAACCTGTTTTCGAAATGCCATCACGGCTATTCCTACCACCCGACCGAGATCGGGATGCAGCACCCTTCGCTTGATTTCGACCTGCTGGGCGAACAGATCAAGGCGCTTCAGGCGCGCGACATCCTGGCGCCGGTCTATGTCTCGGCGCTGTGGGATGAACTGGCCGCCTATCGCCACCCCGAGTGGCGGGTGGTTTCGGCCGACAATTCGCGCCCCGTCCAGCACGGCAACGACATGGAGGCGGGGTGGAAGTTCCTTGACCTGTCGTCGCCCTATCAGGATTACCTCTGTTCGCAGATCGAAGAGGTGGTGCAGCGCTATTCGCCGCTGGATGGCATCTGGATGGACATCAACTTCCAACTGCCCTCGATCAGCCCCTTCGCCAAGGACGGTATGGAGGCCGAGGGCCTTGACTGGACCGACGCCGAACACCGCGATCTTTACGCCGAGCGTGTGACCTTCCGCTATCTAGAACGGGTCAAGGGCATTGCCGACCGCGCCGATTGCCCGGTGTTCTTCAACTTCGGCCACCTGCGCCGGGGCCGTCCCGAAATCCTGCGCAAGTATTTCAGCCATATCGAGATCGAAAGCCTGCCCACCGGGTCCTGGGGATACGAACACTTCCCCGTCTCGGCCCGCTACATGGAGGGATTGGGCATGGAGATGCTGGGCATGACCGGCAAGTTCCACCACATGTGGGGCGAGGTCGGCGGCTACAAGAAGCCCGAGGCGATGATCTATGAATGCGGCGCCATGCTGGCCCAGGGGGCCAAGGTCTGCATCGGCGATCACCTGCACCCCACGGGCCGCGTCGATCCGTCAACCTATGCCGGCGTGGGCCAGGCCTATGAATGGATCGAGGCCCGCGAACCCTGGTGCGAAGGATCGCGCAACCGGGCCGAGATCGGCGTGCTCAGCGATCAGGCCCTGCGCAAACCGGCCTGGAGCGGCTTTCCCGGCCACCACGAAACCATCGACGACGGCTGTGTGCGCCTGTTGCTGGAAAACCGGTTCACCTTCGACCTGCTGGGCGAAGACGGCGATTTCGACGCCTATCGCCTGCTGATCCTGCCCGATGCCATCCATATCGACGCGGCCTTGAAAAAGCGGCTGGATGCCTACCTGGCGCAGGGCGGCAAGCTGCTGTTGACCGGGCAAAGCGGGATCGACGGCGACACCATGCATTATCCCGCCGGCACCCGCCACCATGGCACCGCGCCCTTCACCGGCGGCGATTTCGCCCTGCCCGTGGAAGACCTGCGCGCCTCGTTCGTGGATGAACCGCTGTTCATGTATGCACCCTCCCAGCAGTTGACCCTTGATGGCGGCACCAGCCTGGGCGAGGTCTATGACCCCTATCTTGACCGGTCGGGCCCGAATTTCAGCGGCCACCTGAACGCGCCCAACCGCCCCGATCCGAACGGGTATGTCCTGGGGGCGCAGGATGGTGCGGTTCTGCGGCTCGCCCATCCGGTCTTCTCGATCTATTACCGGGTCGGGGCCGTGGCGATGGTGGAAATGGTGGGCCGTGTGATCGACCGCGCCCTGGGGCAGGAGCGGATGATCCGCACCGACATGCCCACCGCCGGACGTGCCACCCTGCGCCGGCAGGACGGGCGCGACGTACTGCACCTGTGCCACGCCAACCCGGTTCAGCGTGGGGTGCTGCGCCGCGACCGGATCCAGCCGATCCAGGACGTCGTGCCGCTGCATGACGTGAAGGTGGATATCGAATCCGAGGCCCCCGCATCGGTGCGCCTCGTGCCCGAAGGCAGTGACCTGCCCTTCAAGGCCGAAGGTGGCCGGGTGCGGTTTACCGTGCCGAAGGTCTGGGCGCACCAGATGGTGGAAATCGCCCACCGATAGGCACGGCAAAAGGCCGCCCCACCCGTTCTCTCCCGCGGGTGGGGCGGCCTGCCGCTGCCGGAACGCGCCCCGCCCAGTCCGGCGGGGCGCGTTTTTTTCAGCCTATTCCATCACCTTGGTGCCAAGGTCATGCGCCTCGGCGGATTTTTTCGCCCCCGCCTCGCGCATCTGTTCGACGCTGCGCACGTTCAGCCGCGCCGCGCCGGCCCAGTCGCGGGTGGCGACGCGGGGCGACTTCAGCCGCTCGGCCGCCGCCGGAATGGCATCGGCATATTGCGGAAGCCATTCGGCCTGGGCCACCAGCATTTCATCCACCATCTGCCACACCTCTTCGGGGGTGCAGATCGCCCCCACCAGCGGATCGTGCAGGACCGCCTGCTTCAACAGCTCCACATCGCCGGTGATCGCGGCCTGAACGCCCATCCGCTGGACATTGACGCTGGCCATGCAGGTGGCGGCACAGGCGGCAGGAAGTTCGACCCCCTCGACCATGTTGATGCCGAAGCGATCGACAAAGCCGGGGCTTTCGATGATGCAGTCGTCGGGCAGGTTGCGGATGATCCCGCCGTTCTTCACGTTGAAATGGCCGCGATAGGTGCGCCCGGTTTCCAGACCTTCCAGAATCCAGCTGGCGTGTTCGTCGGTGCGCGGCCCGGTCAGGGGTTTGCCCGCCTCGTCCAGGAACTTCGGGAAATCCTCTTCGAACCAGTTCCGGTTTTCGGTGGTATAGCGCAGGTAACCGCCGGTTTCGCCGTGGATCCAGTCATCAGTCGAAATCCAGTCCATGATCTGCTCGGGGCGCTTGCGATACCAGGGCAGGTATTCGCTGAGGTGGCCGTTGCTTTCGGTGGAATAGAATCCGAACCGCTTCAGAACGTCTATGCGCACCTTTTCCTGGCGGGAAAAGACGGGATGCGCCTCGAAGGCGGCGATCAGTTCGTCGCGCCCGATCTGGCGGCCGTTGTGCCGGATATCCAGATACCAGGTCTGGTGGTTGATGCCCGAACAGATGATGTCCACCTCCTCCATCGGCACCTTCAGGGCGCGGGCGATCTGGCGGTGGCCGTTCTGCACCCCGTGGCACAGGCCCACGACGTCGACGCCGCCGTGGTCCAGGGCGGCCCAGGTCATCATCGCCATGGGGTTGGCATAGTTCAGCATCTTCGCGCCGGGTTCGGATACCGCGCGCATGTCGGCGCAGAAATCCAGCATGGCGGGAATGCCGCGCTGACCGTACATGATGCCGCCCGCGCAGATGGTGTCACCGACGCATTGATCCACCCCGTACTTCAGCGGGATGCGGATGTCGTCGGCAAAGGCGGGCAGACCGCCGATGCGCACGCAGTTCATCACGTAACGCGCCCCTTCCAGCGCGCGGCGCCGGTCGGTGGTGGCGGTGACGCGGGTCTTCAACCCGTTGACCTCGACGATCCGGGTGATGATCTGGTGGATCATGTCAAGGTTGTGGGCGTTGATGTCTGTCAGCGCGATCTCGATGTTCTCGAACTCGGGCACCCGCAGGATGTCGGAACACAGTTTCTTTGTGAACCCGACGCTGCCGGCCCCGATGATACAGATCTTGAAGTCGGTCATATGGCGAAATCCTCTTGTAAAGACTGAAGAAACGGGCGGTGCGGCAGGCATTTTCCCGCCGCACGGCGGTATTCGGAAACCAGCGCCCCGTGGGTGCGGCGCAGGGCGGCACGTCGGCGCGGATCATTGGCCAGCGCAGCCTTGGCCGCGCGCTGTGACAACAGCCCCAGGCCATCCAGAACGGGGGTGTAAAGCTGCTGCTCCACATGGGGCAGGCCCAGGGGAAAGGGCGTGAAATCGCGCCGCTGTGGCATCGCCTCGGCCCACTGGGCCAGCCGGTCGGTCACCGCCGGTGGATGGCTGGCGGCGACATCGCGCCAGAAGGGCGTATCGCGCCTTTCGCTGACGTAATGCATGCGGATGAAATCGCGGAAATCATCCACCTGCCGGGCCACCGCCGCATTGTAGGCCGCGGCGCGCCCAGCCTCGGGCAGACCCGTCAGCAGCATCAGTTGCACGATGGTGCCATGGATCGACGTCGCCTCAAGCGGTTCAAGAAAGGACGACGACAGCCCCAGCGCCACGCAATTGCCGATCCAGGCCCGGTCCAGCCGACCGGCGTTGATGCGGATGTCGCGGCGCGGTTCGATCCTGTGGCCCAGGACCGCCTCGATCTCGGCCTGGGCGGCCTCGGGCGTGGTGTGGGCGTCGGAATAGACATAGCCGCAGCCGTACCGTTCTTGCGTCGGGATCTTCCACATCCACCCCGCCCCCTGCGCCCAGGCCAGGGTCACCGGGTCGATCTCTTCGCCCTCGGCAAGGTCGATCCAGAAGGGCATCGCACGGTTGACCGGCAGCACATCGCCAAACCCGATCCACTGCGCCCCCAGAGGGCCGATCAGGGCGCGGGCGAACCCGGTGCAATCGACATAGAGATCCGCGCTCAGCCGTTGGCCGCTTTCGAGCGTGAGGGACTTGATGCCATCCTCGCCGGTCTCGACGCCCTTCACCTGGTCGTCGATGCAGCGCACGCCGGGCGCATGGCGTTTCAGGAAGGCGCCCGCACGGGCCTGATCGAAGTGATAGGCAAAATGGAACGGCCCCGCCGCCACCCGTCGCCCGTCGCGTTCGCCAAAGGGCGCGCGGCGCCGTGCCATGAGATGGGTGAACAGATGCGCCTCGGCCACGCTGCGCCCGCTGGCCACGGCGTAGGTGTCCAACCCCGGCCCCGCCACCTGGGCGATATCGTCGATGGGGCCATCATAGCTGTGGCCGACACGCCGCCAGTCACGGTGGCGGATACCGTATTTCACCGTTGCCCCGGTTTCGCGCAGGAAGGCCATCTCGTCGATGCCAAGGTGCTGCAACATCTGGCGGAACACCGCCGTGGTGCCTTCACCGACGCCGATGGTGCCGATCCGGCTGCTTTCCACCACGGTGATCTCGCCCGCCTGCCCCGCCCGGCGGGCTTGGTCGGCCAGCATCAGCGCGGCAAGCCACCCCGCCGTGCCTCCGCCGACGATCACGATGCGGGCGGGCGCCTGTGTCATGATGCCTTGCGCTCGGGCGTGCGGGCGAATTCGGGCAGCCAGGTGCCATGGGCCGCGAGCATCTCATCCACCAGGGCCCAGATCTGGTGCAGGTCCAGTTCCGCCGCCGTATGCGGGTCAAGCATCGCTGCGTGATAGATGTGTTCGCGCTTTTCCTCGACCAGGGCCGCGACGGTCAGTTCCTGCACGTTCACGTTGGTGCGCATCAGCGCGATCAGCTGCGGCGGAATGTCATGCACCACGGTCGGTTGAAGGCCGCTGTCGTCCACCAGCACCGGCACCTCGACCGCCGCACCCTGCGGCAGTTGCGGAATGTAACCGCGGTTGGGAATGTTGCCATAGATCACGTCAGGCACGCCCGTCACCACAGAATCGATGATCCGCGCGGCATATTCATGGCTTGGCGCGACGGTGATCTCGTTTGCCTCGCGGTACTGTTTGGCCTGCTTTTCCCACCGGGCGATCTGTTCGACACAGCGCACCGGGTATTCATCCAGCGGCACGCCGTATTTCTCGATCAGGTCGGGGCGGTCGCGCTTGATGAAATAGGGGGTGTATTCGGCGAAATGTTCGCTGCTTTCCGTCACGAAATACCCCAGCCGCATCAGCATCTCATAGCGCACCCTGTTGGGGCAGCGGCCCGAATGGCTGGTGGTGGTGGGGAACCGGCCGTCAAGATAGCCCTGGCGCAGCGCCGGATAGAGATCGCGATAGCTGCCGTCGGGCTGGCGGTGTTCGAAGGCCAGGTAGAAGGCCATGTGGTTGATCCCCCCCGCGCGATAGCGGATTTCATCCACCGGGATCGCAAGGTCGGTGGCCAGTTCCTCGGCCGTGCCCTGCACCGAATGGCACAGGCCCACCTGGCGGATATCGGGGTACCTGGCGCCGATCGCCCAGGTGTTGATGGCCATGGGGTTGACGTATTGCAGCATGATTGCGCCCGGCGCGTGCTGGCGCATGTCCTCGCAGATGCTCCACAGCACCGGCACGGTGCGCAGCCCGCGCATGATCCCGCCGATGCCCAGGGTGTCGGCGATGGTCTGGCGCAGGCCGAATTTCTTGGGCACCTCGAAATCGGTGATGGTGCAGGGGTCATAGCCGCCCACCTGGAAACAGCAGACCACGAAATCGGTGCCCGCGATGGCGCGCGTCTGGTCGGTATAGGTTTCGATCTTCGCGGGAACGCCCAGGGTGGTGGCCATCTTGCCCACCACGATCTCGGATTCCTCCAGGCGCTTGGGGTCGATATCCATCAGCCGGATCGTGGCGCCCCGCAGGGCCGGCTTTTGCAGGATGTCGCCCGCGATGTTCTTGGCAAAGACGGTGCTGCCGGCACCGATGAAGGTAATGGTGGTCATGTTGCAATCTCGAATGCTGCGCGGACAAGCCGCTTGGTGTACTCGGTTTCGGGGTTCACGAGGACGTCCTTGACCAGACCCTCCTCGACGATCTTTCCGTGCTGCATCACCATCACCCGGTGACACAGCGCGCGCACGACCTTCAGATCGTGCGAGATGAACAGATAGCTCAGCCCCTTCTCGCGCTGCAGCTTGCGCAGCAACTCGATGATCTGGGCCTGAACGCTGAGGTCCAGCGCGCTGGTGGGTTCGTCCAGCAGGATGAATTCGGGCTCGAGCGCGATGGCGCGGGCGATGGCCAGGCGCTGCCGCTGGCCGCCGCTGAATTCGTGGGGAAAACGGTGCGCGATGGTATCGGGCAGGCCGGCATCGCGCAGCGCCTGGCGCATCCGCGTGTAACGCTCGGCCGCATTGGCGCCGATGCCGTTGACGATCAGCCCTTCCTCGATGATCTGGCGCACCGACATGCGCGGATTGAGCGAGGCGAAAGGATCCTGGAACACGATCTGCATGCGCGAACGATAGGGGCGCATGGCGGCGCGGTTCTTGTCCTCGATCCGGTCGCCACAGAAGGTGACCTGCCCCTGCCCCATGTCGATCAGCCGGATCAGCGCCTGCCCGAAGGTCGTCTTGCCGCTGCCGCTTTCGCCCACAAGGCCCAGGGTTTCGCCCCGCCGCAGCTCCAGGTTCAGGGAATCCACCGCCACCAGCGGCGAATAGGTGCCGCGAAACGCCCCGCCCTTGCGCAGCATGAACTGCACCCGCACGCCTTCGCCCTTCAGCACGGTATCGCGCCCCGCCTCAAGCGGATTGGCCACGCCCTTGGGGTCCGAGGCCAGAAGCCGCTTGGTATAGGGATGGCGGGGTGTGCCGAAAATCTCTTCGGCGGTGCCGCTTTCGCGCACCTCGCCGTGCTGCATCACGTAAACCTGATCGGCGAACTGGCGCACCACGGTCAGGTCATGGGTGATCAGGATCACCCCCATCCCCAACCGCGCCTTCAGATCGTCGATCAGGTGCAGGATTTCGGCCTGCACCGTCACGTCAAGCGCCGTCGTCGGTTCGTCGGCGATCAGGACATCGGGGCGGTTGGCCAGGGCCATGGCGATCATCACGCGCTGGCGCTGCCCGCCCGACAACTGGTGCGGATACTGGTTGACCCGGCTTTCGGGGTCGGGGATCCGCACCTCGTCCAGCAGTTCGACCGCCCGCGCCCAGGCTGCCTTCTTGCTCAGCTTCTGGTGCAGCATCAGCACCTCGACGATCTGCGCGCCCACCTTGTAGACGGGGTTGAGCGACGACATCGGCTCCTGGAAGATCATCGAGATCCGATTGCCGCGCAGGCCGCGCATTTCGCGGTCGGACAGATGCGCCATGTCGCGGTCGCCGTACATGATGCGGGTGCGGTCGGCCACGGTGGCACGCTTGGACAAAAGCCGCATCACCGCCCGCGCCGTCACCGATTTGCCCGAGCCCGACTCGCCCACCAAAGCCGTGGTTTCCCCGGCGCGCAGGGTGAAAGACACATCGCGCACCGCCTCGACCTCGCCGCCGTCGACCTTGAAGGTCACGCCGACGTTTCGTGCATCGATCAGAACTTTGCTGTCGCTCATCTTGGGGCCTTCCTAGTACGGATCGATTGCATCGCGCAGCCCGTCGCCCAGAGCGTTGAAGGCGAAGACGGTCAGCAACACGAAAGCGACGGGCGACAGGATCCAGGGATAGGACCCGATCACCGAGAACGTCCCGGCGTCCTGCAGCATGAGCCCCCATGAGATCAGCGGCGGCTTCACCGCGAAGCCAAGGAACCCGAGGAAGGATTCCAGCAGGACGATGGTGGGAATGCCCAGGGTGATCGCCACGATGACATGGCTCATGACGTTGGGCAGGATGTGGCGGGTGATGATGCGTCCGTCCCCTGCCCCCACGGCCATGGCGGCGCGCACATAATCGACCCGGCGCAGCGCCAGCGTCTTGCTGCGCACCTCGCGGCTAAGCTGCGCCCAGCCAAGGCCGACGATCACCGCCACGACAAAGGCCATGAACACCGGAGAGGGTGCCGTCACCGGGATGAGCGAGGCCAGCGCCAGGTAAAGCGGCAGTTGCGGGAAGGCGAGGATGATTTCGACGAAGCGCTGGAACCACATGTCGAACCGCCCGCCGATATACCCCGAGGTGATGCCCGCCAGGGTGCCGATGATGGTGATCAGCGTTATGCAGACCAGCGCCAGGGCCAGCGAGATGCGGCTGCCGATGATCCCGCGGCTGAGGATGTCGCGGCCCAGCCTGTCGGTGCCCAGGATATGCAGCGGGCTGCCATCGGCCACGCCGATGAAATGACGCTCCATCGGGATGCCGAACAGCGAATATTTCCAACCCTTTGCGAAAAGCACGATGGGCCGGGGGTTCTCATAGTCGGGGCCGGTCAGGGGTTGATAGGTGACGGGGTCAAGTTCGTCGCTTTCCACGATGGGAAAGACCACGGGCGTCAACCGCCAGCCCTCGCCCGGGACATGCCATGAAATCCGGTCGGGCGGGGCAAAGCCGACATTGGGCTGCTTGGGATCGACCGGCGCAAAGAAGGGCGCCAGCAGGGCCACCACCAGAAGCGCGACCACAAGGATCAGGCCCAGCATCCCCGGCACCGACTTGCGCAGCCGCCGCCAGACCAGGCTGAGATAGCTCTGGCTTTCGGTGCTGACGGTGGACAGGCGCTGATCCTCGCCTTCGTCGTCATACAGGGTTTCGGTGGGAATGGCCGGGGCCATGTCGCCCACGCCGCGCACTTCCATTTCGTCGTCGCCGGGGGTGTCTTTCGGATTACGTGTCATTCAATCGCTCCCTACCCGGATGCGCGGGTCGAGGACGGCCAGCAGAAGGTCGGCGATGATGTTGCCGATGATCAGGGTCGCGCCCAGCACCAGAAGCAGCGTCGCGGTGACATAGACGTCGCCCAGCCCCATCGACCCCACGATGGCCGGACCCACGGTGGCAAGGGAAAACACGATGGCCACCTCGATTTCGCCGGTCAGCATGTAGGGCAGGATCACGCCCTGATAGGCGACCAGCGGGTGCAGCGCATTGGGCACGGCGTGGCGCATGATGACCCGGTGTTCGGGCAGACCCTTGGCGCGGGCGGTTTCGACATACTGCTGGTTCAGGGTGTCCAGAAGATTGCCCCGCATCACCCGCATGTTATAGGCCAGCCCGCCCAGGGTGGCGATGAAGACCACCGGCCAGACATGTTCGATCAGGTTCCACAGCTTGGCCCAGTTGAAATCGAGAAAGCCCAGCCAATAGGGCTGTCCGCCATAGCGCGAGGAATAGAAGCTGCCCAGTTCCTGGACGTTCAGCTTGAACGCCAGCACGTAGAGGATGATCAGCGCCAGAAGGAACCGCGGGATCGTCATGCCAAGAAAGCTGACGAAGCTCAGGATCGTGTCGGTCCAGCTGTATTGGCGGGTGGCGGCCAGGATGCCGAAGGTGATGCCGAACAGCGAGGCGAAGAAATGGCAGGCCAGCGCCAGAAGAAGGGTGCGCGGAAGACGCTCGCCCACCACCTCGGACACGGGCTTGTTGTAATAGAAGGAATGGCCGAAATCGCCATGCAGGACGATGCCGCCGACCCAGCGCAGGTATTGTATCACCATCGGATCGTTCAGGCCGTGCTGTTCACGGTACTGGGCGGCGGCGATGTCGGCCGCGGCGGTGGTCGCGTTGCCCTGGGTAATCATCTGGCTGCGGATATAGTCGGCATAGTCACCCGGCGGCGCCTGGATGATCACGAAGGTGATCATGCTCATCACGATCAGCACGGGGATCGCCTGAAGCAGCCGGATGGAAAGGAAACGGATCATCAGCGGACCTTTCGGGTCACAACGGAAGGTGCGGGGAAGGTATGGGGAAGACAGCGGGCGGGATCATCGACCCCGCCCGCCGCCCTGTCGCGTCTTCGGGGTCAGTTCACCGTGACGGGGCCATCGCCACCCGGTTCGCCCGGCAGGGTTTCGGGGAACAGTTCGTGATCGGCCTGTGCATCCTCGGCCACGAAGACACGTTCGCGCATCACGGCCCCTTCCGCCCAGTTGTACATGAAGATCGGCGCACCCGGAGGAATGTTGCTGAACCGCTTGTTGATGATCAGCGCCCCGGGATAGGCCGTCAGACCCACCGAATAGACGTTCTCGGTGTGCAGCTTCTGATATTTCTTCATCAGCTCGGCCCGTTCGGCGGCATCGTTGGTGGCGATGAAGGCATTGACGGTCTCCACCATCTCGGCCTCGAAATCCATCAGGTCAAGTTCGCCCTCGTCGTTGGCCATGTGCATCCAGGCTGTGCGCGGGCCGACCGGTGCCAGGTCGGTGGTGCGCTGCACGACGGTGATGTATTCCGACGAGTTGCGCCGCACCATCCAGTCATAGCGCCCGGCATCGCGGGTGGCGTCCAGATCCGGGCCGCTCAGCATGTCGAGAGCGACGCGGATGCCCGCCTCTTCCATCATGGCCACCACGCCTTCGGCAAGGTTGGCATCGGTCTGATAGGAATTGCTGGCCAGAAGCGTGACCTGCACATTGGCCCCGCCCAGAACGTCGGCGGGATGGTTCAGGAAGCCGTCACCATCGGTATCCTCAAGCCCGGCCGCCGCGAAATGCGCCTTGGCGCTTTCCAGGCTGTAGGGATAGAAGACCGTCGAATCCGCGTCATAGAACGAGGTGCCGGCATAGATGCCGCCCGGATACTGCGCGGTAAAGGGCCCCTTCACCAGGCTTTCGCCCAGGCGCACCCGGTCGATCACCTGGGTCACGCCCTTGCGGAATTCGGGGTTGCGGTTCAGCTCGCGGATGGCCTGGCGGCGGTCGTCAGGTTCGCCCCAGCCGTTGCCCGAGAAGTTGAAATACATCGAATATCCGATGGTGCGCGGACCGAAGGCCAGGCGCGCCGGGCTGTTCGGATCGGCCGCACGGCGCAGGCTTTCGACATAGTTCTCGGCCTGTTCAAGGTTGCTGAAATCGCCGGTGCCGGCCACCGCCTGCACATCGCGGTCGGCCCAGGTGGACAGGCGATAGTGCATCTCGTTCAGATAGGGCAGCTGGTTGCCCGCCTCGTCCACCTTCCAGTAATAGGGGTTGCGCCGCAGAACCACGATGTCGTCGCTGCGATGTTCCACCGGCACCCAGGCACCCATCACCGGATAGTTCATGTACCCCGGCGGGAAGGCGTTGCGGTATTCCTCGTAGGTGTTGTCGGAATTGGCCGGATGCAGCGGTGCCATCACATGGCTGGGACCGGGGCAGAAGGTGCCATAGGCCATGGCGTAAAGAACCGCCTCGGGGCGCGGCGTGGTGAAGGTGAAGGTCACCTGGAACTCGCCGGTCTTCTCCATGGTGGTGCCCTTGCCGAAGGTATCCTGGGTGGCACCGTTCAGCGGCGTGATTTCGGGATCCATCACATGATGATCCCAGTAGAACACCAGGTCGTCGGCATCGAAGGGGTCGCCGTCGCTCCATTTGGCGCCCTCGATCAGGTTCACCTGCAACTGCATTCCGTCCTCGGACCATTCCCAGTTGCGGGCCAGGTTGGGCATCGGCGCCAGGTCTTCGGATTCGATCATGAACAGCGGGCCGGTCCGCGTCAGGCATTCGTAAAGCCCGATGTCGATGCCGCCCCAGCCCTGTCCGTTGCCCGCGATATAGGCCCAGCCCTCGGGGCGCCCGCCGATCACATGGCGCATCACGTCACCATAAACACCGTTGCCGTCGGGCATGTTGGCGGTCTTGTAGACCAGCGGCTCGCGCGGCAAACGGTCTTTCACCGGGGGCAATTTGCCCGCTTCGACGAATTCCTTGACGAAATCGGGCTCGGAATAACTGTCCAGCGCGCGATATTCGAAGACATCGCTGCGCTTCACGAAATTCGGCTCGCCCTGTGCGGCGAACACCGGCGCTTCGGGCACCGCTGTCGGCTCGACGATCTGGCTAAGCGCCATCACGGGCGCCACCCCGGTCAGAAGCGCCGCGGTGGCGGCACGGGTCAACAATCTTTTCATCCTGGTCCTCCCAAAAAAACCAATACCGGGCCCGGTTCTCCCGGGCCTCGCTTGCGCCAGGCTGCCGCAGGTTTTCCCGCGACAGCGGACGTCTTGCCGCATCCTGCAATTTGCCACGCTTTACAACAATGGCGAAAACCCGCATTTACTTCCGGATTCTTAAGATCGGCGAATTCACATGGCATCTTCTTCCAGCTACGATCACCTTGAAGGCACCCCCAGCCACGAAAGGCACTTTTACGGCCTCACCCGGGCCGTCGGCCGGTTCGGCATGCGGATTTTCACCCCCTACGCCATGGAGACCGCCCACTGGCACGGCCACTTCGAAGCGAACTTCCTGACCGGCGCCACCATGAGCTATGACGTCGACGGTTGCCCGATCGAGGTGCCCGAAGGGCGGCTGGCGCTGTTCTGGGCGGGCATCCCGCACCGCCTGACCGATGTGCATCCCCTGGGCGAACGTTCACCCAAGCTGGCCAACATCTACCTGCCCGTCGACACCTTCCTGTTCATGCCCCATATCGCCGAACTTCAGGTCGCGCTGCTGGGCGGCGCGGTCGTCTGCCTGGACAGCACGCTTTGCCCGCCTGACCGCATCCCGCAATGGTACCGCGATTACCGCAGCCGCGATTTCGAAAGGATCGAGGTGATGCGCATGGAGTTGAACGCCATGCTGCGCCGCGCCCAGACCGGCGATCTTCACTATCTGCGCCCCCCCCTGGCCCGCGCCGACGAGGGGCGCAGCCTCTCCTCGGCCCATATCCGGCATGTTGTCGCCATGGTGCGCTTCATCCTCGACAACCTGGCCGAGCCGATCGACAACGCCCAGGTGGCCGCCGTCACCGGGTTGCATCCGAACTATGCGCTTTCGCTGTTCTCGCGCACCATGCGCCTGTCGATGAAGAAATTCGTGATCCGCATGCGCCTGCTGCGCGCCCGGGCGCTTCTGATACAAAGCGGCCTTGCCATCGCCAAGGTGGCCGAGGACTCCGGGTTTCAATCCATCAGCCAGTTCTACACCCATTTCAAGGCGGCCTACGGCATGTCGCCCCACGCCCTGCGCGCCCGCTATACCAGGATGGCCCTGCGGTGATGCGGCCCCGGCGCGGATGCAGAATGCCTGATCCGGGCGGACCTTCGCGCCATGGAGGACCACCTGCCGCGCCATAGCTGCATGGAACGCTTCGTCGGCGGCCTTCACGACCGGGCGCCCGGATAAGCAGGGCGTCCCGTTCAGCCCGGCAGGGGGGCGAACAATTGGCCGTCGACCATGACGCCCGCCACGTCCAGTTCCGGTGACAGGCAGGTCAGCGCGGCGCGGCATCCGGGGCGCAATACGCCCACCTCGCCCTCAAGCCCAAGGGCGCGGGCCGGGTTTGCCGTTGCCATCTTCACCGCCTGCGCCAGATCGCAGATGCCGTTGTCCAGCATGTTGCGCAGGCTTTCGATCATGCTGACGTGGGCGCCCGCCAGGCGGCCCTCGCTGTTGGTCAACCGTCCATCGCGAAGCTGGATAGCCACACCATGCAGCTCGAACCCGGTTTCCTGGCCCGCGAGGGTCAGCATCGCATCGGTGACAAGGCACAGCCGGTCGGGCATGGCGCGCGTCGCGATTGCGATGTTGCGCCAATCGACATGGTGCCCGTCGGCGATGATCCCCGCAAAAAGCCCGCGCGAGGCCAGCGTCGCGCCGACAACACCCGGTTCGCGCCCTGTCATCTGCGACATGGCGTTGAACAGGTGGGTGACACCGACAAGGCCCTCGGATTCGGCCTGATCGATCTGATCGGCGGTCGCCTCGGTATGGCCGGCAAAGACGCGCACACCGGCCGAGGTCAGCCGCGCCAGCGCGCCCTCGGGCAGGTCTTCGGGCGCGACGGTCAGCAAAACCGCACCGGCCTGGGCCGTGGTCAGGGCGTCAAGATCTTCGGCGTCGATGGTGCGGATGGCCGAGGGATCGTGGATGCCCGGCCGCCTCTGCGACAGGAAGGGCCCTTCCAGGTGCACGCCAAGGATGCCCGGCACGCCCTGCGCGATGGCCGTTTCCACGGCCGAAATCGCGCGGGCGTAGTCCCGCCCCGGTGCGGTGATGAAGGTGGGCAGCAGATAGGCGGTGCCCCCCTGCCGCGCGCCCTGCGCGATGCGGCCAAGCGCTTGGGCATCGGGGTTGAAGTTGAACTGGGTGTCACCGGCCCCGTTGATCTGAAGATCGATGAAGCCGGGTGCCACCATGTCGAATTCGCGCGTTGCCCCCTCGCGCGCATCCTGCGCCGTTGCGGGGCGGATGGCGGTGATCCGACCATCGGCGATTTCGATCAACCGGTCGCGGACAGGCTCATCCGCGATCCCGTCGTAAAGGCGGTTCGCGACGATGCGGGTGGGGCTTTGCGGATCAATCGAAGACACTGTCTTGCCCCTGCGGATGGACGTTTTCGTAATAGTCGGTCAGTTTCAGCCCCTCGGCAGCGGCCTGGTCAAGAATGACCGTGGCCTTGGCGTGCAGTTGCAGCGCCGAGGCGGGACAGGCCGCGCTGAGTGGCCCTTCCACCATCCGCGCGACCGCTTCGGCCTTGGCCGCACCGGTGGCGACCAGCACACATTTGCGCGAGGCAAGGATGGTGGCAACCCCCATGGTGATCGCGTAGCGGGGCGTTTCCTCGTAGGATGCGAAATACTGCTGGTTGGCACGGCGGGTGCTGGTGGTCAGCGTCTTGATCCGCGTGCGCGACCCCAGGCTGGCCGTCGGTTCGTTGAACCCGATATGGCCGTTCTGCCCGATCCCCAGAAGTTGCAGATCAATCCCGCCCGCCGCTTCGATGAGGTCTTCATACTCATCCGACGCCACCTGCGGATCGGCGGCGTCGCCCCTGGGCAGGTGGGTGCGCGCGCGGTCGATATCGACATGCGAGAACAGGGCGTCGTTCATGTAGGTGTGATAGGAACAGGGGTGATCCGGCGCCAGGCCGATATATTCGTCGAGGTTGAAGCTGGTGGTCTGCGCGAAGGAAAGGCCGTCGTCCCGGTGGCGCTGAACCAGTGCGGCATAAAGCGGTAGCATGGTGCCACCGGTGGCCAGCCCCAGAACGGCGGCAGGATTCGCGGTGACGGTGCGGGCAACGATATCGGCCGCGCGCTGCGTGGCGGCCTTTTCGTCGGGAAGGATCAGAACCTTCATGGATTTTCCTTTCTCAGATGCGCCGCCAGGGCGCCGATCAACGGTGCGTCATGGCCCAGGGCCGCCGGAACCAGAATCGGGCGGAACAGCTCGGGCTCATCAGCCAGGGCGGCGCGGGTACGGTCGATGTATCCCGGGGCCAGGCCGATGCTGCCCCCCAATGCCACGGTATCGAGGCCCAGAACAGCGGCAAGATCGCCGATCAGGGCAGCAACCGCGGCGGCGGAGGTGGCGACGATGCGCCCGGCCCAATCCTGCCCCTCGGCGGCGGCGGCAAAGACCGCGCGCGCGTCGCTGTCGGGATGGCCCGCTGCGGCCGCGGCCGCCGCGATGCCGCGTCCGCCCGCGATGCTTTCGACGGTGGCCATGCGCCCGCTGCCGCAGGGGCCGCTGGCCTGGCGGCTGGAGACGAAACCGACGTGCCCGGCCATGCCATTCGCGCTGGACAGGAGGCGGTTGCCAAGGACCAGCCCACCACCAACCCCTGTGGAAACGGTGAGATAGGCGAAACTTTCGCTGCGGCTGCCGGCGCCGAACAGCCCCTCGGCCAGGGCGGCGCCGGCGGCGTCGTTCACGCAGGTGGCAGCCCCGGTGGCGCGGGTCATCTCCGCCTCAAGCGCGAAGCCCAGGATCGCCGGAAGGGTGCCGCGGTTGACCGCGTGCCAGGCGCCCGCACCATCGACCCGCCCCGCAACGGCCACGCCCAGCGGTGCGCCCCGGCTGTGGCCCAACCGGTTAAGCAGGGCGCGGATGGCGGCAACCTGCGCTTCGGGGTCGGCGGCGGCATCGGTCGGCGACAAAAGCCGTTCGACCACCACGCCCCCTTCGATCCGGGCGGCGGCAAGTTTCGTGCCGCCAAGATCGGCAGCAAACCCGGCAAGTTCGGTGCGCTCCATCATCGCGCCTCGACGGCAGCCTTGAACCAGCCGGTGACATGTTCAAGCCGCGTGAGGGCAGTGCCCACCGTCACTGCATCGGCCCCCGCCGCCATGGCCTGTGCGGCCAGTTCGGGGGTGTTGATCCGCCCCTCGGCCATGACGAAGGCGCCCAGATCGCGGAAGGCGGCGATCAGGTCGGTGTCCACGCCATCGGGGCGGTGGGCGGTTTCCTCGGTATAGCCCGAAAGTGTGGTGCCCAGGATCGCGGCGCCTTCCTTCAGCGCGCGCTGTCCGTCGGCAAGGGTGGAACAATCGGCCATGGCCAGCTTGCCCGCTCCGTGGATGGCGGCCAGGATCGCCGCCGTGGTTTCCGGGCGCGCTCGGTCGGTGGCGTCATAGGCGATGATGTCGGCCCCCGCCTGCGCCAATGCCTCGACATCCGCGAGATAAGGCGTGATGCGCACCGGGCTGTCGTCCAGATCGCGTTTCAGGATGGCGATGATCGGCACCCCGACAACCGGGCGCGTGGCGGCCAGGTTTTCAACCCCTTCGATGCGCAGCCCGTCCGCCCCGCCCGCCACCGCCGCAGCGGCCATGGCGGCAACGATGTCGGGGCGGTCCATCGGGCCGTCATCGACCGGTTGGCACGAGGCGACAAGGCCGCCGCGCAGGGAATCGAGTATCGTCACGTGCATCAGTCCATCAGGCCAGGCAGGCCGGTTGAGAGGATCGGGAAGGCACAGACCAGGATCAGCACCACGAAAGGCGGGATCAGCCAGGGCAGGATCGCCTTTGCCAGCCGCTGATACGGGATTCCCCCGACCTGGGCCACCACGAAAAGGGCCATGCCCATGGGTGGCGTCAGGATCGAGATCATCAGGTTCAGCACGGTGATGATTCCGAAATGCACCGGGTCGATGCCAAAGCCGGCGGCGACCGGCACCAGGATCGGCACCACCACCAGCAGGATCACCAGCGCCTCGATGAAGCAGCCCAGGACGAAGATCATCACGTTGACCGCGATCAGGAAGGTCAGCGGGCTGTCGGCGATGGAGAGGAAGAAGGTCGCGATCTGCTGGGGGGCCTGTTCGCGCGCCATGATGAAGCTGAGCAGCCCGACACCCGCGACGATGGTGGCGATCGACGCCGAGGTGACGGTGGTCTCATAGATCGAATCCCACAGCTTGCGGAAGGTCAGCTCGCGATAGAACACAAGGTCGATCAGGATGGCGTAGAGCACGGTGATCGCCGCCGCCTCGGTGGGCGAAAACAGGCCGGAGAAGATGCCGCCGACAATGACGACGGGTGTCATCAGCGCGGGCAGGGATTTGACGAAAAGCGTTCCGATTTCCCCGGCGCTGCTGCGCGGATCACGGGGATAGTCGCGCTTGCGGGCAATGAACCAGACCATGACCATCAGCGCCACGGCACAGAGGAACCCCGGAATGATCCCCCCGAGAAACAGCTTGCCGATCGACACGTTGGCGATGACGCCATAAAGTACCATGGTGATCGAGGGCGGCACCAGCGGGCCGATCATCGACGAGGCGGCGGTGACCGCACCGGCGAAGTCGTCGTCGTACCCCGCCTCGCGCATCGCCTCGATCTCCATCTTTCCCAGCCCCCCGGCATCGGCCAGGGCCGAGCCGGACATGCCGGAAAAGAACAACGAGGCGAGAACGTTCACATGGCCCAAGCCGCCGGTGATATGGCCCACGAGGCTGCGCGCGAAACCGAAGAGGTGATTGGTGATCCCGGCCGAGTTCAGCACCCCGGCGGCCAGGATGAACAGCGGCACCGCCAGCAACGGAAAGCTGTTCAATCCGTCCGTCATACGCTGCATGGCGAAGCTGAGGCCCATGCCGGTGTAATAGAAGTATCCCATGGACACGAAGATCATGGCGACCCCGATGGGCACGCCGATCAGCACGAAGATCAGCCAGAGAATGCCGACAGTGGCAAGGATCATAGCGAAGGCTCCCGTTTGACGGAAACATCACGGCGGCCAAGAATGCGGCGGAGGATCCGGTGCAGGATGAGAATGGCGGCGACCAGCCCCGAGGCATAGAGAACCGCGTCGGTGGTGGGCAGGGTGACGGTGACGTTGTTCCAGGTGCGCAGGACGGTCTTGTAGGCGATCCAGATCAGATGGCCGACGATGCCCAGGTAAACCAGGTCGATCAGGGTATAGAGGATGCGGCGCCCCGTTTCGGGCAGCAGTTCGGCCAAGAATGCCATCTTGAGCTGGCTATCCTGACGCTCGACCTCGGCGATGCCGATGAAGGCCATCCAGACCCAGAGCCAGCGGGCCGTTTCCTCGGTCCAGACCGGGCCACGAAACAGCGGTGTGCGGCCAAAGACCTGGATCAGCACGACACCGATCAGAGCAATGAAGAACACCGACGCGACGATGCCTTCGATGCTGTACTTGCGCGGTTCTTTCACGGATGGCTCCCCCTCGTGGCTTCGGAAATGCCCGGCGGATGTTTCACCACCCGCCGGGCACCGGATCATTCGCCGCGCACGCGGGCGATGGCGCCTTCACCGAACTGATCTTCCAGCGTGTCGTAGTAGGGCTGCATCGCCGCGCGGAAGGGGGCCAGGTCGGGACGGGTGATCGTCAGGCCACGCTCTTCGAAGGTGGCGATCAGGTCTTCCTCGGCCTTTTCGGTCAGGCTGTTGTTCAGCACGCCACCGGCTTGTGCGGCTTCCTGCACCCATCCCTTTTCCTCGTCGCTCAGGCTGTCCCACAGGTCTTTTGACATCTGAAGGGCCGAGGATGCGATGAAGTGGTTGGTCATGGCCACGTGGCTTTGCACCTCGTAGAACTTCATGGCCTCGATGGTGGGCAGGGGGTTTTCCTCGGCGTCGACCTGGTTGGTCTGAAGCGCCAGATAGACCTCGGCAAAGGCCACGGGGGCCGGGGTGGCGCCGACGTTTTCGGCGTAGGCGATCAGAAAAGGCACGTTGGGGGTGCGCAGGCGCAGGCCCTTCATGTCCTCGATGGATTCGATGGCCCGGTTCGAGGTGGTCTGGCGGGTGCCGTAATACCAGACGTCCAGCAGCTCTACCCCCTGTTCGCGGAACTTGTCGGCCATCTTCTGGCCCCAGTCACCGGCGATGATCTCTTTCAGGTGGTCGAAATCATCGGCGACATAGGGGGCGCCAATCAGGTTCAATTCGGGGATGGTATAGCTCATATCGGGATAGCCGGTGATGACCATGTCCAGCTCGCCCGCCTGAAGCTGGGCAACCATGGATTTGAAATCGCCCAGCTGCGACGAGGGGAACAGGTTCACGGTCAGCTCGCCGCCCGAAAGCTCTTCCAGCTTGGATGCGAATTCCTGCGCACCCTTGTAGACGTTGCTGGCTTCGTTGTCCTGAAGGCCGAAGGTCAGTTCGCGCTCGGCCAGGGCCGGGGCGGCCAGGGCCAGGATCGCCGCGCAGGCGAGAAGTGTCGTGGAATGTTTCATGGGGTTCCTCCTTGGTTGTCGATGGGTTCGGACAGGCCCGCCGATGTCACTCGGTCGGGCCGTCCCTTGTCAGGCTCGGCGCCCGAAGGCGCGCGCGATAGGATCGCGCCAGGTGCCGGTCCATGACATCGGTCGCCGCGACGACATCGCCATCCAGGATCGCCTGGAAGATCTCGCGATGTTCGCCATAGGCGATCCGGTCATGGCGTTCGGGGTCATCGGTGGGTGGGCGATGGGCGATCATGGTGCTGACGAACATGTCGTGCAGCGTCAGGATCACCTGGTTGCCGACGACCGACACCAACGCCCGATGAAAGGCAATGTCGGTCGGGGCGAACTGGGCCGTGCCGATGGCCTTGAAATTGCATTCCAGCGCGGCCTGAAGCTTGGTCAGCTGGATGGCATCGGCGCGCTTTGCGGCCTCGCGGGTGGCGCCGGTTTCGATGAATTGGCGCATCTGTTCCAACTGGGCGCCGCTTTCGGAATCGCCGAAAATTTCGCGGATCAGATCGCCCGTGCCGCGCAGAACACTGCCGATCGAGGGCAGCGCGGCGCGCGGCCGCTTTCCCGCACCGGCGGTGACATAGCCACGCATCTGCATCTGCGCCAGCGCCTCGCGCACCGTGGGCCGCGACGCCGAGAAGCGTTCGCACAGGTCACGCTCGGTCGGGAGGGGGGCGTCGGTCAGGAAATCGCCGCGCCTGATCTCGGCGATCAGCGTGTCGGCAATCATGTCCGGCGTCCGCCGCTGGGCGGTTTCTGTTTCGGCGCTATCGGGCATCGGTTCTCCCTTCCTGTTCATTTGGTATTACCACATATTCTTATTGTCAAACTGAAACGCGAATGTATGCTTCAATTCATCGGACGACGCTCCTGTTAGTAAGTCCAGAAGAACTAATCTTGCCCTGCTATAGCACGGCAATGCACGAGGTAGAGACCACCGATGAGTGAACGACTGACTGGCATGTATGCCGCCCTGATGACCGGCCTGACCGATTCGGGCGAATTCGACGAATCGCGCCAGCGCGCCCTGACCGAACATGTTCTCAAGCAAGGTCTGGCCGGGCTTTACGTGGGCGGCAGCAGCGGCGAATCCGGGCTTTTGAACTATGACGAGCTTTTCGCGCAGCAGGGCATCGTTGCCGATTGTGCCAAGGGCAGCGATGCGACCCTGATCGCCCATGTCGGCATGCCCAACCTGCGCGATTCGGTGCGTCTGGCGGAACGGGCCGCCGATCTTGGCTATCACGGGCTGTCGGCCCTGCCGCCCCATTCCTATCCTTTCGGCGATGCCGAGATCGAAGGTTATTACCGCGACCTCGCCTCGGCCACCGACCTGCCGCTGATCGTCTACGAGGTGCCGGTGCGCACCGGCCGCCCGATCCCCCTGGAATCGCTTGTGCGCATTCTTGACCTGCCCAACGTCACCGGCATCAAGTTCACCTCGACTGACCTGTTCAAGTTCTCGATGTTGCGCCGCCGTCGCCCCGACAGCAGCTATTTCTTCGGCTTCGATGAAATCTACCTGACCGGCGGCGTGCTGGGTGCGGATGGCGGAATCGGCACGACCTACAACATCCTTGGCAAGCTATACGTCGCGCTTGACGCCGCGCTGCGGGCCGGTGACCTGCCCCGCGCGCAGGAATTGCAGGATGCCTCGCAGATCTTCGTCGAGGCCTTGCTGGACACCGGCGTTCTGCCCGGCATGAAGGCCGCCTTCCGCGTCATGGGTATCGACTGTGGACCGACCCGCGCGCCGATGTCCATGCGCATGCCTGAAGACAAGGCCGAGGCCCACATGCGCGCCGTGCTCGACCGCCCCGAGATCAAGCCCTGGCTGGCCTGATCCCACCCCATCGCCACCATGGCCGGTCCAGCCTCTGAACGTCCGGGCACTTGACCGGCCATGGTGAAATCCCAGCGGGAGGCAATGTCTTCCCGATGCGGTGGAACACCAAGACACCGGCGTTGACGATAGCGTGTTCGCCCGCTGCCCCCGCGCTAGCCGTGCAGCGCCGCCACCGTCTTCAGCGTCGAAAAGCCGTAAAGCGCCTCGAACCCCTTTTCGCGGCCATGGCCCGACAGTCCGGTGCCACCAAAGGGCAGTTCCACCCCGCCCCCCGCGCCATAGTTGTTCAGGAACACCTGACCGGCGCGCAAGGCGCGGGCCAGCCGCATCTGCCGCGCGCCATCCGCCGTCCAGACCGAAGCGACCAGCCCGAAGGGCGTGCCATTGGCGATGGCCAGCGCCTCGGCCTCGTCGGCGAAGGGGATGACCACCTGCACCGGGCCGAAAATCTCGTCCTGTGCCAGCACATGATCGGGCGCCGCACCGGTGAACAGGACCGGCGCCACATAGGCCCCGCCTGCCGGGGCGTCGCCGTCGATCGTTCCCCGGGCGGCCACGGTCAGATCGCGCCCCTTGTCGAGATAGCCCTCGACGATGGATTTCTGCCGCGCCGACACCAGCGGCCCAAGGTCGAAGTCCGCCAGCGCCGGACCGGCCCGCAGCGCGCGGTAGCGTTCGGCCATGGCGCGCACCACCTCGTCAAACCGGCTTTCATGCACCAGAATGCGGGATGAGGCCGAACAGGTCTGACCCGCGTTCTGAATACCTGCATTCACAAGAAACGGCAGCGCGGCGTCGATATCGGCATCCGCGAACACCAGTTGCGGAGATTTCCCGCCCAGTTCCAGGGTGACGGGAACAAGGTTCTCGGCGGCCGCCGCCTGTATCCGCCGCCCCACCGCAACCGATCCGGTAAAGGACAGGTGGCGCACACCGGGATGGGCGGCCAGCGCCGCGCCCGCCTCGCCCCCCTGCCCCGGCACGATGTTCAGCGCCCCGGCGGGCAGCCCGGCCTGACGGGCCAGTTCGCCAAAGGCCAGCGCGGTCAGACAGGCCTCTTCCGCAGGTTTCAGAACACAGGCGTTGCCCATGGCCAGCGCCGCCCCCACCGACCGCCCGATGATCTGCATGGGATAATTCCACGGGATGATATGGCCCGTCACGCCATGGGGTTCGCGCAGGGTATAGACGGTGTAGCCGTCAAGATAGGGGATGGTCGCACCATGGATCTTGTCGGCCGCCCCGGCATAAAACTCCATGTAGCGTGCCAGGGCGATCACATCGGCGCGCGCCTGTTTCAGCGGCTTGCCCACGTCCTGCGCCTCGAGCCGGGCAAGTGGTTCGATGTTCTCGCCCACCAGCAGGCCGATCCGGTGCAGGATGCGGCCCCTTTGCGCCGCGGCCATCCGGCCCCATTCGCCCTCCATCGCCATGTCGGCCGCCGCGACGGCGCAGTCGATGTCGGGCGCGTCACCGCGTGCAATGGCGCAAAGGGGGCTGCCATCGGAAGGGTCGTGCAACGCCAGGGTTTCGCCCGACTTGCAGGGTGCCCATTCCCCGCCGATCAGGCAATGGGTCGTGTCGATGCCGAAGGGATCAAGGATCATGGCTCAGGTCTCCGCCGCGTAATAACCGACGACATCGCCATCGGTGGTGACGCCCAGCCCGTTCAGCAAGCGGTTGACGTAGTTGAAATAGCCGACGATCTGGTTCGCCTCGAGGATTTCGCCATCGTCCAGCCCCGTATCGCGCAGCGCCTGCACATCGCCCTGCACCATCTGCGCCGGGTGCAGCGTCAGCTTTTCGGTATAGCGCAACAGCGCCAGTTCACGCCCCGCGAAGGCATCCTGTGGGCGGCGCGCCTGCAATGCCGCCTCGACCACCCCGGCGCGGGCCGGATCGCCGATCAGATGCGCCGCGTTGGCCCAGTGGTTGGCATAGGAATAGGGGCATTCGTTCAGGACCGAGACATAGGCGCTCATCACCTCCTGCAACCAGGTGGGCAGGGTGTTGGCGTCGTCGTGCAGGCAGGCGCGGTAAAGTTTCACATGGCCAATCATGGTGTTGGGACGCAGGGAATGCACCCGCATCACGTTGTCGACGGTGCCGTGCGGCGTGCGGGCCAGGTTCAGCGCGTCGCGCAGGCCCGGGTCGGCCTTGTCATCGGGAATCATCCTGATCCATGCGGCCATTGTGCATCCTTTCAACACGGTTTCGTGTATTCGACCACGCCACCGCAGGAAAATCCACATCACGGCTTTGCCCCCGGAGAAAACACTCTATCATGGTGCCTCGACGCAGCAGCGAAAGACGGAAATGCCCGGCGAAATCATCATCCAGGCCGACCACATCGACAAGTTCTTCGGCACCTTCAAGGCGCTGGACGATGTCAGCCTGACGGTGCGCCAGGGCGAACGGGTGGTGGTCTGCGGGCCGTCCGGATCGGGAAAGTCGACGCTGATCCGCTGTTTCAACGGGCTGGAAAACCACGACGCCGGGCGCCTGACCGTCGAGGGGGTGGAGCTTCACGAGGGCTCTCCCAAGATCCGCGAATTGCGCCAGAACGTCGGCATGGTGTTTCAGCAGTTCAACCTGTTCCCGCACCTGACCGTGCTGGAAAACCTGACCATCGGGCCGATGAAGGTGCGCAAGCTGTCGCGCAGGGCCGCCGAGGAAACGGCGCGCAAGTATCTTGACCGTGTGCACATCCCCGAACAGGCCGACAAGAAGCCCGGGCAGCTTTCGGGCGGGCAGCAACAGCGCGTGGCCATCGCCCGTTCGCTGTGCATGGAACCCCGCGTGATGCTGTTCGACGAACCCACCAGCGCCCTCGACCCCGAGATGATCGGCGAGGTTCTGGACGTGATGGTGGAACTGGCCCAGTCGGGCATGACGATGGTGGTGGTGACCCACGAAATGGGCTTTGCCCGCAAGGTGGCCGACACGATGGTCTTCATGGAACAGGGGCGGATCGTCGAAACCTCCCCGCCTGAAACCTTCTTCACCAACCCCGAAAGTGCCCGCGCCCGCCTGTTCCTTGACCAGATCCTGGAGCATTAGGCGTGGCCCCACCCCGCCCGATGTCCTTTGCCAGGCTGATGAACACCCGGCCCGTCGCCGTCGCGCTGTACCTTGCGATCATGGGGGTGATCGTCTGGGGGTCGTATGTTGGCGCCCAGAACATGGGCTACAACTGGCAATGGTACCAGGTGCCCAAGTACCTGTTCACCTTCACCGAGGACGGGTTCCAGTTCGGCGAAATCATGGTGGGGCTGAAAACCTCGGTGGTGCTGTCGGTTTCGGCCTTTGTGCTGGCCGTGGTCATCGGACTGGTGGTGGCGCTGTTGCGCCTGTCGGGTCTGGTTGTCGGTTCGGCGGTGGCGGTCGGGTTCCTGGAGCTGATCCGCAACATCCCCCTGCTTGTCCTGCTGTACCTGTTCTATTACGTCCTTGGCCCGATTTTCGGGCTGGATCGCTGGGCCGCCTCGATCCTGACTCTGGCCGTCTTTCACGGCGCGCTGGTGTCCGAAATCTTCCGCGCCGCCATCAACGCCGTACCCCAGGGCCAGTGGGAGGCGGCGGCCAGCATCGGCATGTCGCGCGCCCAGGCCTATCGCTGGATCATCCTGCCGCAATCGGTGCGCTTCATGCTGCCCCCGCTCACCGGGGAAATGGTGCACCTCATCAAATCCAGCGCCATCGTCAGCGTGATCGCCGTGGCCGAACTGACCACCGTGGGGCGCAACATCATTTCCGAAACCTTCATGAGCTTTGAAATCTGGTTTACCGTCGCCGCCGTATATCTCGTGGTGACGCTGATCCTGTCGATCGGTGTTTCGCGTCTGGAAAAACGCTTTGCCACCAACCAATGACCAACCCAAGGGAGTTTCCACCATGTCACTGACCCGCCGCGCACTTGGCCTTGCCTTTGCGGCCATCGCCGCCACCGGCCTGGCCGCCAATGCCCAGACCGCCACCCAGAACCTCAGCAGCGAATCCGTGATCGAGCAGATCAAGGAAGAAGGCGTGATCCGCATCGGCCTTTCGGTTTTCGTGCCCTGGGCCATGCGCGACCTGAACGGCGAACTGATCGGGTTCGAGATCGACGTCGCCAAGGCCCTGGCCGAGGACATGGGCGTTGACGTCGAATTCGTGCCCACCGCCTGGGACGGGATCATACCGGCGCTGGTCGCGGGCAACTTCGATGTCATCATCTCGGGCATGTCGATCACGCCGCAGCGCAACCTGACCGTGAACTTCACCACGCCCTATGCCTATTCGGGGCTGACCATCCTCGCCAATACCGCCATGACCGAAGGCTTCACGCTTGAGGATTACAACAGCCCCGACGTGACCTTCGCCGCACGGCGCGGCGGCACGCCCTCGACCGTCATCCAACAGCTGTTTCCCAAGGCCAAACTGCTGCAGTTCGACGAAGACGGCGCCGCGACGCAAGAGGTTCTGAACGGCAATGCCCACGCCACCATGGGCGCCGAACCGACCCCCAGCACCGACGCCCGCCAGTATCCCGACGTGGTGAACGTGCCCTTCGATCAGACCTTCCTGGCCACCGGCGAAGGCTTTGCCCTGCGCAAGGGCGACATCGACGCGCTGAACTTCTTCGACAACTGGATCCGCGTGCGCACCGCCAGCGGCTGGCTGAAGCAGCGCAACGATTACTGGTTCAAGGGCAACGAATGGGCCGACCAGGTCAGCCAGTAAGGACACCGCAGCTTGCCCTCGTTCCTCAAGAAACTGAAGATCGCGGATTACGTGATCGCCGCGATCCTGGTCGCGTTCTTCGGTTACGTCGCCCTTACGGTCGAGGGCAAGCTGAACTATGAATGGCGGTGGGAGCTTATCCCCAACTATATCCTGCGCTACCGCGAGGATCAGGATGTGTGGTTCGCCAATCTGCTGTTGCAGGGTCTGTTCAACACGATCCGCATCAGCATCTACGCCTCGGTCCTGGCGCTGATCCTGGGCACCATCCTGGGAATAGCGCGCACCGCCGAAAACCTGACGGTGCGGATGCTGGCCCGTACCTATCTTGAACTGCTGCGCAACATCCCGCCGGTGGTCATCGTCTTCATCTTCTTCTTCTTTCTGTCACAGCAACTGATCGACTGGCTGAACCTCGACCGTTGGGCGCGGGGCATCGCGCGCAGCGACAACGTCCATATCTGGGAGTTCTTCTTTGGCGAAATGCGCCGCTTTCCCTCGCTGATCGCCGGGGTGATCGTTCTGGCCCTGTTCGAATCCGCCTTCGTGGGGGAAATCGTCCGCGCCGGCATCCAGAGCATTCCGCAGGGCCAGCGCGAAGCCGCGCGCAGCATCGGGATGAGCCGGCTGCAGGAAATGCGCTATATCGTGCTGCCACAGGCGATGAAGAAGGTCGTCCCGCCCATGGCGAACCAGTTCATCACCCTGATCAAGGACAGTTCGATCATCTCGCTGATCTCGGTGCAGGAACTCACCTACAAGACCGTTGAACTTGTCGCCTCCACCCGGCTGATCTTCGAGGCATGGCTGACCACGGCGGCCTTCTATTTTGTCATATGCTTCACCCTGTCGATGCTGTTTCGCCGGCTGGAACGGCAGCGCTAGGCGGGGCCATCCCGATCCGCCGGTCGGGATTGGCGAAGAGTTCGGCCACCATGGGCCAGGCCCTTAGGATCGTGCCACCGCCCGACAGACGTTCGGGGTGGAACACCCCATCTTCCCAGACCTTCACGCCGTCGATGATAACCGTTGGGTCGATCACGTTCAGGCTGATCTCGCCGGGGGCCTGGTCGCCGCAGGTGTGCAGGTGCAGGATACGCGGATTGCCGAAGGCCGCGCCGCTCCAGCGTTCCATCTGCCGGGTCGCGTCCCATGGAAAGCCACAGCCGGGATGGATGCCCGCATGCCAGGAATGCACCCTGTCGCGGTCGATGCCGTATCGCCGCGCCACCCTGTCGTATTGCGCCTGCGCACGGGCCACGTCGCGCGCGCTGCCGTCAAAGCCGGTAAGCCGCCCCGCGCGAAACCGCGCCAGAACCGGCCCGTCAAACCGCTGCATGTAGCCATCGTAATACCGCGATCCCGTGCCTGCCAGAAACCCCGGCAGGGCGACGGTGCCCGAAAACGCCTCTCCGGGCACCGGGGCGAAGACCGACACCGGAAACCGCTTCACGCTGGTATCGGCGAAATCGCCCATCTCGGGCCTGCCGGAAAAATCGGTTCCGGCGCGGCAGGTCACGCGCACCTGCTGCGCTTCGGCCAGGTGGCGATTGACCAGGCTCTTCAATGCCACGAAGGCCCGGTAATCGGCGGTGCCGAAGGCCGACCCAAGGCAGCCTTCACCAATGACGAAACAGACAACGATCCGCCCTTCGGGCAAACCCTCGGCAAAGCGAAGCTGATCGCCCAGCCGCGAGAGGAACAGCGTGATGTCGGCCCCTTCGATCAGCGCCCGAAGCCGCGGCGAAAGCCCAGGGTTTTCGGGGGAAAACCCCACATCGACCATCGTGACCTCAAGGCCCAACCGCCGGGCCATGGCACCCACGCATTCGGCCAGCCCCGGTTCGTAATACCCGAAATCCGGAGATTCGCGCAGGATCAGCAGGCGCTGCCCGGCCCTGGCGCCGGCACAGGCCACAAGCAGATTGCGCGCACCGCGTGCGGCCGAGGTTTCGATTGCAGATGGGGTCATGGTGCGATGCTGCGCCCCGATGCCCGCGATTACCATTTGAAAGACGTAATAGGTGGCATTAGTTTTGCTAATATGATCCTGAACCTTCCCTTCGGCGCCCTGCGCGCCTTCGAGGCTGTCGTGCGCTGCAACGGGTTCAGTGCCGCCGCCAGCGAGCTGGGGGTCAGCCAAAGCGCGGTGAGCCAGCACGTCAAGGCGCTGGAAGAGTGGTTGGGCCAGGAATTGTTGACCCGTCGCGCCCGCCGTACCCTGCCCACCCGCGAGGGCGAGCAATTGGCCCGCGCCATTTCCGAAGGTCTGGGGCGCATCTCCGAAGTCTGCGCCGATCTGCGCGACCGTCGGCGCGCCGACGATACCATCGTCATAAGCTGCCTGCCCGGTTTCGCCTTCACCTGGCTGTTCCCCCGCCTTGTGCGGTTCGACCTGGCCCATCCCGACATCACCATTTCCATCAGCACCGACAGGGGCGCCGCACCCATGGCTGCGGGCGAGGCCGACCTGGCCATCCGTTACGGCTTTGGCCATCATCCGGGGCTGCATGTCGAACGGTTGATCGAGGAACGGCTTTTCCCGGTCTGCTGCCCCAGCCTTTTGACCCGTGGATCGGGGGCGGATATCGAAACCTTTCTGGCCAAGAACCGCCTGCTGCATGACGTTCTGGCCGATTTCGGCATCTCGCAGCCCAGTTGGGATTACTGGGCGCAGGAATGCGGGGTAAGTCTGCACAACCGCCTTCCGCCGCGCCGCTTCGGCCAATCGAACATGGTGATCCAGGCCGCGATCGAGGGGCTGGGCGTGGCGCTGGGGCGCGAACCGCTGGTGATCGACGCGCTCTGCGACGGGCGGCTGGTCCGCCCCTTCGATCAGATCGCCGCCTCGCCGCTGTCCTATTGGCTGGTCTGCCCGCCCCACGCCCCCGAGGTGCCGAAGATCAGGATGTTCATGGACTGGCTGCGCCACGAGGTGGCCACGCAACCCCGATTGCCAGCGGCCATTAGCGCGGCTTATGCTGACGGCGAACCGCCCCAAGCAACGAAGGGGCGCGGCGCATGACGGAGGACGGGATGTTTCTGAGAAACTGCTGGTACGTGGCCGGCTGGAGCAAGGATTTCGACCGTAGTCTGAAGGCCGAAACCCTGCTGGGCGAGAAGATCGTTTTCTACCGGCGCGCCGACGGCACGCCTGTCGCGTTGGAGGATGCCTGCCCGCACCGCAAGCTGCCCCTGTCGCAGGGCAACCTCAGGGGCGACACGGTGGAATGCGGCTATCACGGGCTGACCTTCGATTGCACTGGTGCCTGCGTCGCCGCCCCCACCCAGCCGGATGCGATTCCGCGCCGCGCCGTCGTGCATGCCTACCCGGTGGTCGACCGCTATCGCCTCACCTGGATCTGGATGGGCGACCCGGCGCTGGCCGATCCGGCGCTTATCTTTCCCATCGAGAATTACGACAACCCCGCCTGGGGCTCCTCCGATGGCGGGGTGCTGGACATCGACTGCAACTATCTCTGGGTCTGCGACAACCTGCTTGATCCCAGCCATGTCGCCTGGGTGCACGTCACCTCCTTCGCCGGGGCGGGCACCGATGACGAACCGCTCGAGGTTGCCCGCACCGACCGTGGCGTGATCGTGTCACGCTGGATCTACGGCAAGCCGCCATCGCCCTATTACGCCGGGCTGGTCCGGTTCGACGGCCCCTGCGACCGGTTGCAGCATTACGAAATGTTCCTGCCCGGCATCGCCCTGAACAAATCCGTCTATACCCCCGCGGGCACCGGCGGGCCGGATGCGCCACCTACGCCGGAAACCTATGTGAACATTTCCTACAACTTCATGACCCCGATAGACGGCGACAGAACCCGCTATTTCTGGTTTCAGCACCGCAACACCGACCCGCAGGACCGCGAGATTTCCGACAAGATGAACGCCGGGGCGCGCATGGCCTTCGAGGAGGACAGGACGGTTCTGGAAGCGGTGCACCGGGGCATGAAGACCCCCCGCACACCGGCGATCGACCTGGGGCTGGACGCGGGCGCCAAACTGTTTCGCCAGATGCTGAGCCGCGCCATCATCGCCGAGGTTGCCCCATGAGATGCTTTTTCGCCCCCGAAACCGATGCCCACGACCCGCGCTTCTATCTGGTGCGCGGACAGGTCGCCGCCAACAAGGAGCTGCCCCAGCGGGCCGCCCTTCTGATCGAAGGGCTGGCCCAGGCCGGGATGACCACCGAAGCCCCTGCCCATTTCCCCGAGGCGGCCCTGTCGGCCATTCACAGTGACCGCTATCTCGATTTCCTGCGCCACGCCCATGCCGAATGGCAGGCCCTGCCCGATCAGGGCGCCGAGGTGGTGGCCAACGTGCACCCTGCCGGGCCGGTGCGCGCCTATCCCAAGGGCATCGTCGGGCGCGCGGGCTGGCACATGGCCGATGCCGCCTGCCCCATGGGGCCGCACAGCTGGGCCGCCGCGCGCCGCTCGGCCGATACCGCGCTGGCCGCCGCGCAGGCCGTGGTGGATGGCGCGCGCGCCGCCTATGCCCTGTGCCGCCCTCCCGGCCACCATGCCCTGGCCGAGGTTGCGGGCGGGCATTGCCTGCTGAACAATGCCGCCATCGCCGCGCAGCACCTGCGCCGCCATCACGACAGGGTGGCGGTTCTCGACATCGACGTGCATCACGGCAACGGCACCCAGGGAATATTCTGGACCCGGGGCGATGTGCTGACCGTTTCGGTCCATGCCGAAACCTCGGCCTATTACCCTTTCTTCACCGGCTACGCCGACGAAACCGGCGAGGGCGACGGCAAGGGCGCAAACCTGAACATCCCCCTGCCCCGGGATGAAACCGACGATGCCTGGTGTGCCGCCATCGAAACGGCGCTGGCGCGGATCGCTGCCTTCAATCCCGGCGCCTTGGTCCTGTCGCTGGGCCTCGATGCGCACGAGGCCGACCCCCTGCGCGGCCTTGCGGTGACCACGCCCGCCTTCGGCACCGCCGCGCGGCTGATCGCGGGCGCAAACCTGCCGACGGCGATCGTGCAGGAAGGCGGTTATCTTTCTCGGCACTTGTCGGCCAATCTTTCCGCCTTCATGATCGGGTGGAATTCCCACTGATCCGCGCCAGGAGCCCAAGATGAACGTGAAGCCCAATTCGCTGCACCACAGCGATGTCACCACCATGCTGCACCCCTATACCGACGCCCGCACGCACGAAGCGCAGGGCCCCGTCATCATGGACCGCGCCAAGGGCATCCACATGTGGGACACCGAGGGGCGGCAGTATATCGACGGGCTGGCCGGTCTCTGGTCGGTGGCCGTGGGGTACGGCGAAGACAGGCTGCGCGCGGCGGCCAATGCGCAGATGGAAAAGCTGCCCTATTCGCACATCTTCGCCCACAAGAGCCATGAACCGGCCATCACCCTCAGCCAGAAGCTGGTGGACATGACACCGGCCAACCTGACGCGCACCTTCTTCACCTCATCGGGGTCCGAGGCGAACGATACCGTGGTGAAACTGGTCTGGTACATGAACAACGCCATGGGCCGGCCGAAAAAGAAGAAATTCCTGGCCCGTACCAAGGGCTATCACGGAATCACCGTCGCTTCGGGGTCGCTTACCGGGTTGCCGGGCAATCACCGCGATTTCGACCTGCCGGCGATCCCGGTGCATCACCTGACCTGCCCGCACCACTACCGCTTCGGCCAGGAGGGCGAGAGCGAGGCCGATTTCTGCGCCCGCCTGATCGCCGAGGTGGAAGAGGTGATCGAACGCGAAGGCCCCGACACCATCGCCGCCTTCATCGGTGAGCCGCTGATGGGCGCGGGCGGCGTGATGCCTCCGCCCGAAGGCTATTGGCAGGGGGTCGAGGCGCTGTGCCGCAAGCACGACATCCTGATGGTGGCGGACGAGGTGATCTGCGGTTTCGGGCGCCTGGGCAGCCGCTTTGGCTGTGAACACTACGGCTTCACCCCCGACATCATGACCCTCAGCAAACAGCTTACCTCCTCTTACATGCCGCTGGCCGCCGTCCTCTTTTCGGAGGAGATCTATGCCCCCGTCGCCGACAACAGCCACGGGATCGGCACCTTCGGCCATGGCTATACCGCTTCGGGCCATCCGGTGGCCTGTGCCGTGGGGCTGGAAAACCTCGCGATCATCGAGGAACGCGACCTGGTGGGCAATGCCGCGAAACAGGGTGTCGCCTTCCAGAAGGGGCTGCGCGATCTCGCGGGTCACGACCATGTGGGCGAGGTGCGCGGAACCGGCCTGATCGCGGCGGTGGAACTGGTGGCCGACAAGGCCACGCGCCGTCCCTTCGATCCCGCCGGCAAGGTGGGCATGAAGGCCGCCGCCATCGCCGCCGAGGAAGGGCTGATCACCCGGGCGCTTGGCGACACGCTGGCGCTGTGCCCCCCGCTGGTGGTGACGGGTGATGACGTCGCACAGATCGTGCAGCGCATGACGCGCACCATCGAACGCACCCACGATTGGATCGCGACAACCGCACCGGCCTGAGGGCCCCTGCCCTCTTTCTTGCCCGAATACTCGGGGGGGACGGCCCCCCCCGGCGCCGCAACGGTTCAGATCGGGATGAACACCAGCGTGATCAGCGGAAAGGCCACCAGCAGCGCCACCCGTAAAAGGTCGGACAGCACGAAATAGACCACCGCGCGATAGGTGTCGGAAATCGGCGTTTCCCGGTCCATGGTGTTGATGATGAACAGGTTCATGCCCACCGGCGGCGTGATCAGCCCCACTTCGACAACGATCAGCACCAGGATTCCGAACCAGATCGCCACCTGCTCGCCGTTGATCCGCGCCAGGGCGCCTGGGCTGGCGCCCCGGATCTCCAGCGCGCGCAACTGATCGCGGGTCAGTTCGCCCCCCTCGGCCAGTGCGCCCTTGATGCCCGCCAGAACGTCGGGCGCCAGGGCCAGGCCCTGGGTCAGCGCCTCGGCCGCGCGGGCGGCGTGCAGGTCGGCCATCGAGACGAAGCCGAAATCAAGCCCCTGAACCACCGGCCAGAAGATCGGGATCGTCAGCAGGATCATCGAAAGGCTGTCCATCAGGCAGCCCAGCAAGAGATAGAACAGCAGGATCACCAGCAAGATCACCAGCGGCCCCAGGCCCAGCCCGGCGACATAGGCCGCCACCTCCTGCGGCACTTGGGTCAGCGCCAGGAAACCGTTGTAGAAGGCCGCGCCCAGCACGATGAAGAAGATCATCGCGGTGGAACGGGCTGTCACCATGAAGCTTTGCGTGAGGCTGGTCAGGGTCAGCCCGCCATTGGCCCAGGCAATGACGGCGGTGCCAAGCGCGCCCACGGCCGCACCCTCGGTCGGGGTGAACCAACCGCGATAGATGCCCCCCACCACCAGCGCAAAGACCAACAGCACCGGCCAGACCGCCCCCAGCGCCGCGAAACGCGCCGCCAGGGGCAAGGGCGGCCTTGCCGCAACCGTTCCCGGGTTCAGCCGGACGTAAAGCGAGATCGCCAGCATGTAGCCGAGGGCCGCCAACACACCGGGGATCACGGCGGCCAGGAACAGCTTGGCGATGTTCTGTTCCGTCAGGATTGCATAGATCACCAGCACCACCGAGGGCGGGATCAGGATGCCCAGCGTCCCCCCCGCCGCCAGCGTCGCCGTCGAGAACCCACCGGAATAGCCATGGCGGCGCAGTTCGGGCAGGGCCACGCGGCCCATGGTGGCCGCCGTGGCAAGTGAGCTGCCGCAGATGGCGCCAAAGCCCGCACAGGCCCCCACCGCCGCCATGGCCACCCCGCCCCGCCGATGCCCCAGCCAGGCCGCTGCCGCGTTGAACAGCGCCTGCGACATACCGCCAAGGCTGGCGAATTGCCCCATCAGCAGGAACATCGGGATGATCGACAGTGAATAGCTGGAAAAGGTCGTGAAGGTTTCCGATTTCAGCCGTGCCAGCGGAAGGCCCGCATCGCCGCTGACCAGGACCAGTCCGGCAAAGCCCGCCAGGAACATCGCCAGGCCGATGGGCACCCGCAGAAAGATCAGCCCCAGCAGAGCGGGAAACGACAGAAGGCCGATGGCCAGGTCGCTCATGCCTCGGGGTCCGTCGTAGCGGGAAGAAGCGGGCGGCGCAGGGCAAGTTCGGCCAGGCGCAGCATTGCGATATAGGTTGCCACCATGGCCGCGACGCAGGCCCCCGCAAGACTGGCCCCATAGGCCCACCACAAGGGAAATTCGAGGAGGAAGGTCGTCTGCCCGCTGCGCAGCTTGCTCTCCATGCCCGCCGCAAGCTGGATCGCGATCACGATCAGCACCGCGGCAAAGGTGACATCGGTCAACATCTGGCGCCAACGATTTGCGGCACCACTCCATCTTGTGGTGAAGATTTCCACCGTCGCATGGCCACCGGTGATCTGGCAAAGCGGCAGGAAGGCGAAGATGCAGAATGCGATCCCCGCCTCGATCAGTTCGAAATCACCCCGCACCGGCCCAATGCCAGGGGACAGCCCGCTCAGCGCCCGCCCCGTCACCGAAACACAAGTCAGCAGGATCAGCGCCAGAAGAACCAGCCCGCCAAGCCAGGCCATGGCGCGCGACAGGGTCAGGAAGAAGCCATGCATCGCGCGCCTCCGTCGTCAGTGAGCGGCGGAAAATTCGTCCATCAGGGCCCTGGCCTTGTCGATCAGCGCCTGGCCGTCGATGCCCCTGCCCTGCATGTCGGCCAGCCAGTCGTCATAGACCGGTTGCGCCATGCGGGCCCATTCGGCCGATTGCGCGGCATCCAGCGTCACCACCTCGTTCCCGGCATCCAGCGCAATCTGGCGGGCGGGCGCGTCGGCATCCTGCTGAACCCGGCCCGCGAAGACCGAGAAATCCAGGCCCGAATTGTCATCAACCACTTGTTTCAGATCATCCGGCAGCGCCTGATAGGCCTCCTTGTTCATCGCAAGGACGAAGGTAAGGGTATAGAGCATCGGCCCGGTGAATTCGGTGTGATACTCCACCAGTTCGGAAATCTTCAGCGATTCCGTCACCTCCCATGGGATGGTGGTGCCGTCGATCACGCCCTTCGACAGCGCCTCGGGGATTGCGGGCACCGGCATGCCGACAGGTGTGGCGCCCAGGGTTTCCAGCAGGGCGTTCACCTGGCGCGATGCACCGCGGATCTTCATGCCCTCCATATCGGCGGGGGCAAGAACCGGGTCCGAGGCATGAATCACCCCCGGGCCGTGAACCCAGGTTGCCAGGATGCGAACATCGCGAAACTCTTCCTGCATGTCCGATTCATAGAGGTTCCAGAAGGCATATGAGGCGGCGGATGCATCGCTGACCAGAAAGGGCAGTTCGAAAACCTCGGTGCTGGGAAAGCGCCCGGGCGTGTATCCAACGGCGGTCCAGATCACATCGGCCACGCCGTCAATCGCCTGGTCCATCAGTTCGGTGGGCGCGCCGCCCAGTTGCATGGACGGATAGCGCGCGATGGCAATACGCCCCCCGGAGTCCCGTTCGATATTGTCGGCCCAGACATCCAGGATGTCCTTGGGAACATTCGCCTGGGCGGGCAGGAACTGATGCAGCTTCAGCGTGACCTCCTGCGCCAGGGCGGCGGTCGTGGTGATGGCCGAAAGGGCCAGCGCGCAGAGGGCCCCCAGAATTGCGCCGTGGTTGGTCATCTGATCGCTCTCCCTCGAGGTATCCTTCGTGCGGTTGGGGATGTGATGCACATTGCCCCCCCGCTTGTCACCCCGTTTTCTGGCCGCGGCCTATTCTGCCGCGCCCAGCCTCAGGGAGATTTCGCCCAGCCCGTCGATTCCGCCGCTCAGATGATCGCCGGCCACCACCGGGCCGACACCGGCGGGTGTGCCGGTCATGATCAGATCGCCGGGGCGCAGGTGATAATAGTGCGACAGGTGGCTGACGATCTCACCGACGCTCCAGACCATTTCATCCAGCAGGGCATCCTGGCGGATTTCACCGTTCACCGAGAGATGAATCCGCTTGCCCTTCAGCGGGCCGGCCTTGGCCGCCGGGGTCAGCGGGCCCAGAACGGCGGAATTCTCGACGTCCTTGCCCAGGTCCCAGGGGCGGCGATAATCCTTGCCGTCCTGCTGGCGATCCCGGCGCGTCATGTCCAAGCCGCAGCCATAACCGAAGATCGCCGCCTCGCCTTCGGCCCGGTCGCATTGAAACACCGGGCGTCCCAGGGCCATGACCAGTTCAACCTCGTGATGGTAATTCTCGGTGCCCGGCGGATAGGGCACGGTGGCCCCGCTGGCGCACATGTTCGGAGCGGACTTGGTGAAGTACCAGGGCGCGTCGCGATCAACGGTATTTCCCATCTCTTCGGCATGGGCGACATAGTTTCGCCCGACACAGAAGATGCGCCCGACAGGATAGGCGGCATCCTCCCCGACGACGGGGATGGCGTTGGGAGGGGGCATGTCAAACAACAGACGGGTCATGGCCGGGCTTTCCTTTGCGACGAATCCTGCCCCAAGTGGTGGCCTGCCGGGCGGCTTTCGGCAAGGGAAGAGAGCACGGCAGCCGTGCGAAGCCGGTGGTTTGGGTTGAAATTGGGGATTGGGCGGCGGCTTCTGGCGAAGATGTAACCGGGGCAGGCGACGCAGCGCTCAGCGAGCACTTATTTCAAGATTTATTATTTAAATACAGCTACTTAGGATGAACATCCAGGCAAGGAGTTGCCAATTGTAACCCACGGGTTACTGCGCCGTGCGCGCCGATAACCCGTGGGTTACCCCCCCTACCCTTCCTCGCGCAATACCGCCTCGAATGCGCGAATGGCCTTATCCAGCTTGTCACGCGGAACGCTGGTGAAATCGATCCGGCTCAGGATCCGGCACTCGCCCTTGCGGGCCGTCACCTTCACCTCGCCAACATGAAACTCGAACTTCTCGCGTGCGGTTGCGGCCTTGGCGGGGCGACTTGCCTCCTTGGCAATGAAGGCCGCAAGGATGCGCGCCTGGTCCTCGCGCCGGCTTGCCGCCGCCAGGTCGGCGCGCAGCCTGTCGGCATTGCCGTGTCCCGCCTTCAGTGCACGCGCCACATCGACGCCCAGGTTGCGCGCCACGTCCTTTGGCCATTGCAGCGCGGGGCCCAGCGTTTCCAGAAGGTAAACGAAGCTGCGGATGTAGGAGCGTTTCATCTTGTGAAGCGATCCGTAAAGCCGCCCCACCAGCGCATCGGCCCCCTGCCCTTCCACCGCCGGATCGCCTGCGGCAGTGATCGCCACCTGCGCCATCTCGGCAAAGGACAGGTCTTCGCGCACGACGTTCTCTTCCACCATGTCGACATAGCGGGCCAGTTGGTCTTCCTCGCTCTGGTCGATCCGGGCCGTGACGCTGGCGAACCGCGCGTCGCCGGTTTCTTCGTAAAGCTGGGTCAAGGCGGTCAGGCGCCGCCAGCCCTTCTTCAACTGCCGCCGCCCGTCAGCCGCGACATAGACCTCGATCGGCTCTTTCTGACCCCGCGCGCGGATCGAGGCCTTCAGTTCCTCCATCTCGTCGGAACTGGCCACCGCCTCAAGCTCCAGCCGGTCGCGGGGCAGGGCGTCGGTGTGAACCTCCGAAAGCGGCAGCGCGATCAGCACCCGCCCCTCGGCCGAGGCTTCGCGGAAGGCCTTGGCCTCTTCCGCGTTCTGGCGACGCTGCGCCACCTTCGCCTCGGTGGTCTCCTGAAGGCTCTCGGCGGCGTCGCGCACCGCGGCGCCCATGGGCCCCACCGAACGTTCACGACGCGGTTTCGCCCCGTCGGTTTCCAGCGGTCCGAAGCCGAACCTGTTCTTGCCAGCCATCTTACACCTCCTCCTTCTGCGCGCTGTCTGCCGCCCAGGCGCGCAGAACCGTGTCGCGGAATTCGTCATAGGCCCGGTCGAAACTCTGCCGGGCACGCTTCCAGGTCTCGCGCGTCATCTGGCGATAGTCCTGCTCGTAAACCGACATCTGGAATCGCCCCGATTGCTCGACGGCGCGGGTCATCTCGATGGGGCTGTCGCACAGATCCTCGCCAAAGACATTGCGGAAGGCATCCATCATCGCGGTGTGCAGCGGATTGTTCAGCTCGAACCGTGTCATCAACAGGCGGATATCGCGGAACTGCTTGGGCAGGGTGATGCCCGCATCTTCCGCCAGCTCCGAAAAGCCCTCGGAAATATCGTTCATCGCATCGCCCAACTGGCCCAGATAGCTGGTGGTGGAATCGTACTCCCAATATCCCGGCCCCGAGGGGATATAGAGGATATCGGCAGCAAAGGCCGCGTTCAGCGACTGATAGCCGATGGCCGGGGGGCAATCGAAAACGATGAGGTCATATTGATCGTCGGGCAGTTCATCCAGGTACCGGGCCATGCAGCCGAAAAAGCTCCAGGCCTTGTGCAGTGACCGGTACTGCGCGCTTGCGAATTCCACGAAGGCGGCATTGGCGCAGGAGGGAATGATGTCGATGGTGGGCCAGCAGGTGGACTGGATGAAATCCTGAACCCGCTGCGCGCCGATCGACTGCACATCCTGGGGCAGTTCGTCACTGGCGGGGTAGGGACAATCGTCGGGGTCGTCATATCCGTCGGCGATGCGGTCCGCTTCGCGGCAGAGATCGCGGCACATGATGCCCCAGACCGTGTTCCACTCCTTCACCTCGGTCAGCCCCATGGAGTGCGTCAGGGTCGCCTGCGGGTCGAAATCGACACAAAGCACGCGGTATCCGTCAAGCGCGGCGGCATTGGCGAGGTGCTGTGCAACCACGGTCTTGCCCACGCCGCCCTTGAAGTTGCTGACCGCAACGCGCATCGCCCGCCCCTTGGGCCGCTTGGGCAAAAGAGATTTGCCGCGGAACCTGACCCGGCGGCGCAGCTCATTTATCTCGGCCAGGGTGAACCAGCGCTGGCGCCCGTCCTCCTCGGTTTCGCCCTGGGGCAGGGACGGATCTTCGGCCAGCTTCTTGCGCAGGGTGTCGGCCGGCACATGGAACATGAACTGGCTGATTTCCCAGATCGAGAAGGGACGAAGCGTCTTCACCTCCCCGGGTGAAAACGTTGCCTTGCGCACGGCGCTTTGCTGTACGAGGCTGCGTTCGTTCATCTGTTGCAGGTCGGAATGATCACGCATGGCACTACTCTTGTTTTTTGTTCCCTGACCCTGAATAACGCGAAAAGCACGGAACGGCCATTCTGAATTTTTTCGTCTTGTTCCTCGGCGCCTGAGCGGCAAAAACAGGAGGAAACCCGCCAGGCCGCAATCACCCCATGCAAATATGGTGACAGGATCGACGGTCATTCTCGCTATTTGGTGACAAATTATGCTGATATAGTGACAGACAGGCGCCCCCCTTCACCTGTTTCACCTTCTTCTCAAATAAGATTTGAAAGGTGACCAGTCGATCCCGTCAAAACAGGCTTGTTGACAGATTACGCGATTTTGAGCCTTAATCAGCGCAAGCGGGAATCGGACGCAAAGATTCGATGCCGCTGGGGCAAAGAAAAGGACAGGACATGGGGCTGCAACGCAAGTTGGCCGGCGCAGGCGTCGGGTCGCTCAAGTACGATCTGCTGACAGCAATAGGGTTGATCGGGCTGCATGGCACGGCATCCCAACAGGTTTCCATGGCGCGGCTCAGCGTTCTGGTGACGGCGCGCTACAACTGGGCCCGTGACGAGATCAGCATCGGGCAGCGCGATATGGCCCGCATCTGGGCGGTCAACGAACGCACGGCGAAACGCGAGGTGAAGCGCCTGACCGACATGCAGATCCTTGGGTGCCTGCGCCCCGGTGTGCGGGGGCGGGTGGCGGCCTATCGGCTCGACATTGGGGAAATCTGCACCCGTTCACGACCCTCCTGGGCCTCGGTAGGCCCTGATTTCGTCGAACGGATGGAGGGTTTCGCCCCCAGCGCGCCCACGCTGTCGTTCACGCCGCCCGCGCCGCCCGACGCCGTGTCAGTGCCTGAAAACGTGCCGGGGCGATGGGGCAGGGTGCTTTCGCACCTCGACACCCAGGATCGGGCCACCTTCGAGACTTGGTTTTCCAAGCTGGAACTGGTCAGCGATCAAACCCCCGAGGTGCATGTGAAGGCCAGCAGTGCCTTTGTCGGCCGCTATATCGAAACCCACCTGGGCAAGGTTCTGATGCCGGTCTTCGCCGCCGTATATGGCCCCACGGCGCGGTTGCGGATCAGTGCCTAGTGTTTCCCATCAGCAAGACACATTATATAGTGTCGAAATCTGCAGGTCACCCACCATCTTGACAATGTTCTCACTCTGTTCTAAATATGGTGAACAGAGAGCGAAAGTCAGGGGGACGATCATGATCAGTGAGCAGACACATGCCTCGGGCGGCAATGACTATCACCGCCTGCCCGCGAGCGAGAAACAGCTTCGCTTCGCGCTTCAGATCGCGCAGCGCCTGGGGCGCAGCATTCCCGCCGACACCCGGCAGGATCGCCGCGCCCTGTCACGGTGGATCGACGAAAACCGCGGCGCCGCGCAGGCCCAGGCGGGGCGGTTCAGTCACTATCCCACCTCGAAACAGGTTGCCTTTGCGGAAAAGATCGCGCGGCTGAAGCGGCGCAATGTCCCGGATGAGTGTTTTCGTGACAAGGGTCTGATGTCGCGCTGGATCGACAGCAACACCTGACCTTTTGCGCAGAACCCTTGCGCTTTGACGTCATTCGTTGCCTCATGACCCTGGACGAGTCAGGGGAGGGGACATGGCTATACTGAAATCCGGTGCAAGTCCACGTTCCGAAGATTTTGCCCGCAACGTCGAAGCGCACCTTGCGGCCCTGGCCCTGGTGCAGCAGGCGGCCGCAAGGTCCATCGAAGGCGGCGGTCAGCGTGCCCGCGAACGCCATGTCGGGCGCGGCAAGCTTTTGCCGCGCGACCGGATTGCCGGGCTTCTCGACCCGGGCGCACCATTCCTTGAAATCGGCACCTTCGCGGCCCATGGTCTTTACGATGAAGTGGCGCCCGGGGCCGGGGTCATCGCCGGAATAGGGCGCGTTTCGGGACAGGAGGTCATGATCCTCTGCAATGATGCCACGGTGAAGGGTGGCACCTACTATCCCCTCAGCGTCAAGAAACACCTCCGCGCGCAGGAAATTGCCGAGGCCAACCACCTGCCCTGCATCTACCTGGTGGACAGCGGCGGCGCCAACCTGCCCAACCAGGATGAGGTCTTTCCGGATCGAGACCATTTCGGCAGGATCTTCTTCAATCAGGCCAGGATGAGCGCGAAGGGCATCCCGCAGATTGCCGTCGTCATGGGCAGTTGCACGGCAGGCGGGGCCTATGTGCCTGCCATGTCGGATGTGACCATCATCGTGCGCGATCAGGGCACGATCTTTCTGGCCGGTCCCCCCCTGGTCAAGGCCGCAACGGGCGAGGTTGTGAGCGCCGAAGATCTGGGCGGCGGCGATGTGCATACCCGTCTCTCAGGCGTTGCCGACTATCTTGCCCGCGACGATGTCCATGCCCTGGCCCTGGCACGCCGCGCCGTGGCCAACCTGAACCGTGACAAACCCGCCATCGTCGCGCTTACCCCGGTGGAGCCGCCGCTCTATGATCCGGCCGAAATCCTCGGCGTCGTCCCCGCCGATCTGCGCACGCCCTATGACATCCGCGAAGTGATCGCCCGGCTGGTGGACGGGTCGCGGTTCGATGAGTTCAAGGCGCGCTATGGCACGACGCTGGTCTGCGGGTTTGCCCATGTCTTCGGGATTCCGGTTGGCATCATCGCCAACAACGGTGTCCTGCTCAGCGAGGCGGCCCTGAAGGGCGCGCATTTCGTCGAGCTCTGTTCGCAACGCTGCATTCCGCTGGTCTTTCTTCAGAACATCACCGGCTTCATGGTGGGCCGGAAATACGAAACCGGCGGCATCGCCAAGGACGGCGCCAAGCTGGTGACGGCGGTGGCCACCACGTCGGTGCCGAAGATCACGATGATCGTGGGCGGGTCCTTTGGGGCGGGCAATTACGGGATGTGCGGGCGGGCCTACGATCCGCGGTTTCTGTGGACCTGGCCCAATTCGCGTATTTCCGTCATGGGGGGCGAACAGGCGGCCGGTGTTCTGGCAACCGTCAAGCGTGACGGTATCGAAAGGGCAGGGGGGGCATGGAGCGACGCCGAGGAAGACGCCTTCAAGAAACCCACGATCGAGATGTTCGAACGCCAGTCGCATCCGCTCTATGCGTCCGCCCGGTTGTGGGATGACGGCATCATCGACCCGCGGAAATCGCGCGATGTGCTGGGATTGTCCCTGTCGGCCGCCCTGAACGCCCCCATCCCCGAGACGCGCTTCGGCGTGTTCCGCATGTGAGGCCGCGCCATGTTTGACACCATCCTGATCGCCAACCGCGGAGAGATTGCCTGCCGCATCATCGCCACCGCCCGCCGTCTTGGGCTGCGCTGCGTGGCGGTTCATTCCGATGCCGATGCCGGGGCGCGCCATGTGCAGATGGCCGATGTGGCGGTGCGCATCGGCCCGGCTGCCGTGGGCGAAAGTTATCTGAAGGGCAGCGCGATCATCGACGCGGCCCTGGAGACCGGGGCGCAGGCGATCCACCCCGGCTATGGCTTCTTGTCCGAGAACCCCGATTTCGTCGATGCCGTCACCAAGGCCGGACTGGTCTTCATCGGCCCGCCCGCCGATGCGATCCGCGCCATGGGGCTGAAGGATGCGGCCAAGGCTCTGATGGAGCAGGCGGGCGTTCCTGTCGTGCCCGGCTATCACGGGGCGGGGCAGGGGGCGGATCTTTTGGCACAAGAGGCCGCGAAGATCGGCTATCCGGTGTTGATCAAGGCGCGCGCCGGGGGTGGGGGCAAGGGCATGCGCCTTGTCGAACACCCCGGGGATTTTGCCGCCGCCCTGGAGGGTGCGCAGCGCGAAGGGCAGGCCAGCTTCGGTGATCCTGCCGTCCTGATCGAACGCTATGTGACCAAGCCGCGGCACATTGAAATTCAGGTCTTCGGCGATGCCCATGGCAATGTCGTGCATCTGTTCGAGCGCGATTGTTCCCTGCAACGCCGCCACCAGAAGGTGATCGAGGAGGCCCCGGCCCCCGGCATGACTCCCGAGATGCGCAGCGCCATGGGCCAGGCGGCGGTCGAAGCGGCGCGCGCCGTGGGCTATCAAGGCGCCGGAACGGTGGAATTCATCGTCGACGGGTCGGAGGGTCTGCGCCCCGATGGCTTCTGGTTCATGGAGATGAACACGCGCCTTCAGGTCGAACACCCTGTTTCCGAGGCGATCACCGGCCTTGATTTCGTGGAACTGCAATTGCGCATCGCGGCTGGTGAGCCTCTGCCCTTCGGTCAGGACGATCTGGCGATCAAGGGCCATGCCTTCGAGGCGCGGATCTATGCCGAGGATGTGCCGAAGGGTTTTCTGCCCGCCACCGGGCGGCTTGACCATCTGTCCTATCCAATCGGCAGCGAATTCGAACGCGGCGCGGTGCGGATCGACAGTGGCGTGCGCCCGGGCGATGAGATCACACCGTTTTACGACCCGATGATCGCCAAGCTGATCGTTCACGGGCCAACCCGCGCGGCGGCGCTGCAACAGCTGGGCGCGGCACTGCGCGGGGCGCATGTGGCCGGAACGGTGACGAATGTCGATTTACTTACCGCATTGGCGCGCGATCCGGGCTTTGTTGCGGGCGATGTCGATACCGGCCTGATTGCGCGCAACATCGACGGCCTTGTTGCCTCCCCCGCGCCCGGTGCGGCGGTTCGCGGCCTCGCGGCCCTTTCGGCGCTGGGGCTGCTCGGGCGGCCCGGCGGCCCCGACCCCTGGCAGGCGCTGACCGGATGGCGCGCCTGGGGCGAAGCGGTGCATGATGCGACGCTGATCCACCTTGAAACGGCGCAAACCCACCGGGTGACGGTTCTGGGGCAGGGGGCCTTTCGCGTTGACGACACCGCTTTTGCGGTGCGGGGCGATGGCGCGGGCGGCTTCGATGTCACCATCGACGGCACAGGGCGACGCCTGCACCTCGTGCGCCACGGGGCCCGCATCACCGTGTTTGACGAGGGGCGTACCCACCGCTTCACCGTGCCTGACCCGCTGGAGGATGCGGCCGAGGCCGGGGCAGGGGGCGATGTGGTGATCGCGCCGATGCCGGGCCTGATCAAGCGGCTGATGGCCACCCCGGGCCAGGAGGTTGAGGAAGGCGCGGCGATGCTGGTGCTTGAGGCGATGAAGATGGAACACACCCTGACCGCGCCGCGCCGGGGACGGGTGGCCGAGGTTCTGGCCGCCGAGGGCGATCAGGTGGACGACGGCGCGCTTCTGCTGCGGTTCGAGGACGAGGATGGCTGAAACGGTCACGGTTTACGAGGTTGGCCCGCGCGACGGGTTGCAGAACGAAAAGGCGCAGATCGCCACCGCCGACAAGGTGAAGTTGGTCGATATGCTGTCGGACTGCGGCTTTGCGAAGATCGAGGTGACAAGTTTCGTCAGCCCCAAATGGGTGCCGCAGATGGCGGATGCCGCCGGCGTCCTGGGGGCGATCCGGCGCGCGCCGGGCGTCAGCTATGCCGCCCTCACCCCCAACCTGCGCGGTCTTCAGGGCGCGCTTGCCGCCGGGGTTGATGAGGTCGCGGTTTTCGCCTCGGCGTCCGAGGGGTTTTCGCAAGCGAATATCAACTGTTCGATCGCCGAAAGCCTTGAGCGTTTCGCGCCGGTCCTTGAGGCCGCGAAAGCCGCCGGTATAGCGGTGCGCGGCTATGTCTCTTGCGTGACCGATTGCCCCTATGACGGCCCGACGCCCCCGGCATGCGTGGCGCGGGTGGCAGGCGTGCTGCATGACATGGGCTGCGGTGAAATCTCGCTGGGGGATACCACCGGGCAGGCGAGGCCGGAAACCACCGCCGGAATGCTGGACGCGGTTCTTGACGTGCTGCCCGCCCAGGCCCTTGCCGGGCATTTCCATGACACCGGCGGGCGGGCGCTCGACAATATCGAAACCGCCCTGGCGCGGGGCCTGCGGGTTTTTGATGCGGCCATTGGCGGGCTTGGCGGTTGCCCCTATGCGCCGGGCGCGGCGGGCAACGTCGCGACCGAAGCCGTGGTGGCGCGGCTCCACGCCCTGGGGTTTGCCACCGGCATCGACGAAACCCGTCTCTCGCGGGCGGCGACATTCGCAAGGGGGCTGCGGCAGGGATGAGCGATTATCAGACACTGACAGTCGATATCGACAGGCGCGGCGTTGCCCGGGTGACACTGAACCTGCCGGAAAAGCGCAACGCCATGTCGGCGCTGATGATCGCCGAACTGACCGACCTGGCCCAGACCGTGGGCGCTGCGGATACCACGCGCGCCATGGTTTTGTCGGGGGCGGGCAAGGTGTTTTGTGCCGGTGCCGATCTGACGTGGATGCAGGCGCAGATCGAAGCCGACCGCGCCGGGCGGATGGCCGAGGCGCGCCGCCTTGCGATGATGCTGAAGGCGCTGAACGAAATGCCCACCCCCCTGATTGCCCGCCTGCACGGGGGGGCCTATGGCGGCGGTATCGGGCTGGCCTGCGTGGCCGATGTGGCGCTGGCCGAAACCGGCACGCGGTTCGCGCTGACGGAAACCCGGCTGGGGCTGATCCCTGCCACGATCGGGCCTTATGTGATTGCCCGGATGGGCGAGGGCCGGGCGCGTCGGGTCTTCATGTCGGCCCGTGTCTTTGACGCGCCTGAGGCCGAACGCCTGGGCCTGATCGCCCGCTGTCTTGACCCTGCGCAGATGGAAGACGCCATCGCCGCCGAGGTCGAGCCCTATCTGTCGGTGGCACCGGGAGCTGTGGGGGCGGCCAAGGCCTTGGCCCGCGCCCTTGGCCCGCGCATCGACGCGGCGGTGATCGACGACACCATCACCCGCCTGGCCGACACCTGGGAGGGCGAGGAAGCGGCCCACGGCATTGCCGCCTTCCTGTCGAACAGCCCGCCCCGGTGGTCGGGGAACTGATCTTGCTTTGCCCCTTGTCATTGCCCGGAGGCTGGCGTTCAACTGGCCGTGATAACTCAGAAAGGCATGGTGAGGTCGCATAATGGCGCAACATCAAAGCTATGACGTGGTGATTGTCGGTGGGGCAATCATGGGGTCTTCGGCAGCGTGGTTCCTGACACAAGAACCCGATTTCGACGGACGTGTCCTGGTGGTGGAGCGTGACCCGACCTATGAGAACTGTTCCACCAGCCACACCAACAGCTGCATCCGCCAACAGTTTTCAACCGAGATCAACGTGCGGATTTCCCAGTTCGGGGCCGACTATGTCCAGAACCTGCGCAGCCACATGGGCGGCGATCCGGATGTGCCGAACCTGAAGATCCAGAATTTCGGCTATCTCTATCTGGCCGACGATCCGGCCTTCGCCAAGGCCCTGCGCGCCAGCCACAAGGTGCAGGTGGCCGCAGGGGCCGGCACCAGATTGCTGAACCGCGATCAACTGGCCGCGGCTTTCCCCTTCTACCAGTTGGACGATATCCTGCTGGCCAGCCACAACACCGTCGACGAAGGCTATTTCGACGGCAGCACCATGTTCGATCACTGGCGCAAGGGCGCCAAGGCGAAGGGTGTCGAATTCATCGCCGACGAGGTGGTGAAGATGGACCTCTCGCAAGGCGGAACGCGGGTGACGCGCGTTCACCTGAAATCGGGCGCCACGGTCTGTTGCGGGCAGGTGGTGAACGCCACCGGCCCGCGCGCGGCCCGCACCGCGCGCATGGCCGGCATTTCCGTGCCGATCGAGCCGCGCAAGCGGTTCACCTGGGTGTTCGAGGCTGCCAGGCCCCTTGACCGCCCTCTGCCCCTGACCATCGATCCCTCGGGGGTGCATGTGCGCCAGGAAGGCACGCAGTATTACATGGCAGGGGGCCACGCCGACCACGATCCGGCGGTCGAACCCGATGATTTCGCCATGGATCACGCCATCTGGGAAGACAAGATCTGGCCGGCCCTGGCCAACCGCATTCCCCAGTTCGAGGCGATCAAGGTACGCCACGAATGGGTGGGCCATTATGCCTGGAACGTCTTCGATCAGAACGCCATCCTGGGTCCCCATCCCGAGGTGTCGAATTTCCTGTTCCTCAACGGGTTCTCGGGCCACGGGCTTCAGCAATCGCCAGCCATGGGGCGGGGCACGGCGGAAATGCTGGTGCATGGTGCCTATCGCACCCTCGATCTCAGCCCGTTCCATTACGGTCGCATTGTACGCGGCGCGCCTTTCGTGGAAAAGGCCGTCATCTGAACGCGAAAAACGAAAGGCCACGACATGAAGAAACTTGTGCTGACCGGGGCCGCCGGGCGTCTTGGGTCCTACCTGCGCGAACCGCTGTCGAAGATGTGCGACACGCTGGTCTCCACCGACATCGTCGAGGACATCGGCACGCTTTACGATGGCGAAACCTATGTAAGCGCCGACCTGGCCGATCTGGACGCCATGCTGTCGATCACCGAAGGCGCCGACATGGTGGTGCATTTCGGCGCCATTGTCGACGAAGCCCCCTTCGAACAGCTTCTCGGCCCGAACTTCATCGGCGCCTACAACATCTGGGAGGCCGCGCACCGCAACGGGCTGCGCCGTGTCGTCTATGCCAGCTCGATCCACGCGGTGGGCATGCACCCCAAGAACCAGTTCATCGGCATCGACGCCCCCCATCGCCCCGATACCTTCTACGGCCTGGCCAAGTGCTTTGCCGAGGATCTGGCCAGCATGTACTGGGACAAGCGCCAGCTTGAATCGGTCTGCATGCGCATCCTGTCCTGTGCCAACGTAGGCAACCCCCGCGCCGTGGGAAGCTGGCTGTCCTATGACGATCTGATCCAGCTGGTCACGCGGGCCATCGACACCCCCGTCACCGGATTCAGCGTGATTTATGGCGTGTCCAACAATGACCGCGCGCCGGTGGACAACTCCAAGGCCTCGTTCCTGGGATACCGCCCCAAGGACAACGCCGAGCAGTTCGCCAAGGAGGTCTTCGCCAAGGCCGGGCCGCTGGACCCGACCGATCCGGGCGACATGTGCCATGGCGGGCCCTTCGCCTCGATCGAACTGGGCAACAGCGCGCTTGGCAGCATGAACATCATCGACGACCGCAAGAAGACCTGACAGGCCCGGTCATGGACATCCTGATCACCGGAGCAACGGGCAACGTCGGGGCCGAGGTGATCGGGCAGCTTGCGGGCAGCGGCCACCGCCTGTTTGCCGGGGTGCGTGATGGCACCCCGGTTCCGGGGGCCACTCCCGTGACGGTGGATTTCGCGGCGGGGCAGGGGGCGACGGGGCGCTATGATGCCGTGTTCCTCATGCGCCCGCCGCAACTGACCGACCCCGACCTTTTCGCCGCCTTCCTTGATCCGCTGGATCGTGCCACCCGGATCGTGTTCCTGTCGGTGCAGGGCGCGGGCGAGGCGGGCTATCTGCCCCATGCGAAGATCGAAAAGCGGATCGTCGAAATGGGCTTTGACCATGTCTTCGTGCGCCCCGCCTATTTCATGGAGAACCTGCTGACCACGCTTTGGCCGGAGTTGGAGCGTGACGGGGAGATCTACCTGCCCTCGGGCGAACTGGCGCTTGATTGGGTGTCGGTGCGCGACATCGCCGCCCTCTGCGCGCTGGCGCTGACGGGCCAGGTATCGCGCCCGGTGGTGACGGTCTGTTCGGGCCGGTTTTTACGCTTTGACGAAGTTTGCGCCATCATCAACCGGATTGCCGGCACCGATCTGCGCTATGTTCCCGCCGGGCTGTTCGCCTATGTCCGTCGGTCCCGGCGCGATGGTACCGGTTGGGGCATGATCTTCGTGATGCTGCTTTTGCACTGGCTGCCGCGGTTCACCCGCAGGCCCCGTCACGATTGCAGCGATATCCCGGCGCTGTTGCACCGCCCGCCCGAGCCGATCGAGGATTTCGTCACGCGCCACCGCGCGCGCTTTGCGCGGCTGGGCCGTTAATCCAGCCCCCGCTGCGGGTCGTTCAGGGTGGGAACCTGGGTGGCCCACCCGGCGTAGTCGCCGGTGGTGGCGCGCCTGTGCAGATCGCTCAGCGCGCCGATGGGGTCGCTTGCGTGATGGTCGATGCGCAGGGTCAGGGGCGCACTGTCCGGGTGCAGAACCAGAAGAGCGGCCGAAAGCAATCCGCGGCTGTCGCTGCCTGCCCGCTCGGCCCCGCGCAGGGCGGCGATCAGCCGGGCGGCAAAGGAACCCTCCGCAGCCTTGAAGGCGCGCACCATCGCATCGATGACCTGTCGCCTGGCCAGCATGTTGCCCGCCGCCACGCCGTTTTCAAAAACCCTGCTGTTGATTTCGGGCGTGTTCTGGGTGCCGTCAAAGGCCGCACCGCCGCCGACAAGGTCAAGGGCCGAAAGCTGGCGTTCGGCGCGGCCCGCGTCGGCCCCGGTGATCCGCGCCACCGCATCGCCCGCCGTTTCGCCCTTGGCCATGCCGGTCAGAACATCCTCGCCCCAGAAGGTGGAAGGTGCCGCGCCCTGGCTGGCCGACATGCCCGCGTCAAGCCGCCCGCGCAGAACCCATCCGCCGACGCAAAGGCTTCCCGTGGCGGCGGCGCCACCGATGGCGCCGGTTTCGGGGTCTTGCGCAAGAATGGAAAAGGTCATGGGCCGCCTCTGAACATTTGTTCCGTATTTATCATGAAAAATTGACCGGCGCAAATTATCATGATAAATTGAGGGCAATAATCAGATCAGGGAGTGGACCTCATGAAGCTTTTGAATTGGACGCGGCGGGGCGTTCTGGCGGGGGCCGTTGCCCTGGCCATGCCGTTGAGCGCCAGCGCGCAGACCCCGGAAGGCGTGCTGATCGTCGGCCAGATCGCCGAGCCGAAATCGCTGGACCCGGCGGCAGTGACGGCGGTGAACGATTTCCGCATTCTTGTGAACCTTTACGAAGGCTTGGTGCGCTACAAGCCCGGCACGCTTGAGGTTGAACCGCAGTTGGCCACCGATTGGCAGATCAGCGAAGACGGCACCGAATACACCTTCACCCTGCGTGATGGCGTGACGTTTCACGATGGCACCCCATTCAACGCCGAGGCGGTGAAATTCAACTTCGACCGGATGCTGGACGAATCGCACCCCTTCCACGACACGGGGCCGTTTCCGCTCGCCTTTTTCTTCAGTGCCGTGCAGGAAACCGAGGCGGTCGATGACCTGACCGTGAAATTCACCCTGAACGAACCCTACGCGCCCTTCCTGTCGAACCTGGCCTATCCCACCGGCCTGCTGGTTTCCCCGCCCGCGGTCGAAGCCGGGGGCGCCGATTTCGGGCGCAACCCCGTGGGCACCGGCCCCTTCAAGTTCGCCGAATGGCGCAGCAACGAAGCGGTCGTCGTGGAACGCAACCCCGAGTATTGGGGCGATCCGGCGGGCACCCAGGCCGTCGTCTTCCGTCCCATCACCGATGCCAACACCCGGGTTGCCGAAATGCTGGCGGGCGGGATCGACATGATGGTCGAGGTGCCGCCAACCGCGCTGGGGCAATTCCAGGGCGATGAATTCAGGGTGGTCGAACAGGCCGGGCCCCACGTCTGGTTCCTGATCCTGAACGCCAAGGAAGGCCCCTTCGCCGACAAGCGCGTGCGCCAGGCCGCCAACTACGCGATCAACAAGGAGGCGATCGTCGACGACGTGCTGGAAGGCACCGCCGCCGTGGCCGCAGGCCCGACGCCGCCCGCCTTCGCCTGGGCCTATAACGCTGATCTCGATCCCTATCCCTACGATCCCGCCCGCGCCAGGGAGTTGTTGGCCGAAGCGGGGGCCGAGGGCGCAAGCCTGACCTTCTATGTCACCGAGGGCGGCTCCGGCATGCTTGACCCGATCGCCATGGGCACCGCGATCCAGGCCGATCTGGCCGCCGTGGGTCTGGACGTGAAGATCGAAACCTACGAATGGAACACCTTCCTTGGCGAAGTGAACCCGGGTCTGGAGGGCAAGGCCGACATGGCCGAAATGGCCTGGATGACCAACGACCCCGACACGCTGCCCTATCTTGCGCTGCGCACCGATGCCTGGCCCGACAAGGGCGGCTTCAACTCGGGTTACTATTCCAACCCCGAGGTCGATGCCCTTCTGGAAGAGGCCCGCACCGCCACCGATCAGGGCAAGCGCGCCGAACTGTACCAGAAGATGCAGAAGATCGTGCAGGAGGATGCGCCCTGGGTCTTCGTCGCCCACTGGAAACAGAACGCGGTGACAAACGACCGGGTCGAGAGTTTCAGCCTTGAACCGTCGTTCCTGCTGCAGCTTGCGGATGTCGTGAAGAACTGAAACCGGCGGGGGCGGTGCGCCGCCCCCCGACCATCCGGGGGGAACCATGGGCCGATACATTCTGAAACGCCTGCTGTCGGCCATCCCGGTCTTGCTGGGGATCACGGTGATCGTGTTCCTGATCATGGCGATGATCCCGGGCGATCCGGCCACCGCCATTCTGGGCAGCTATGCCACCCCCGAAAACGTCGCCAAGTTGAACCGAGACCTGGGCTTGGACAAGCCCCTGGTGCAGCGGTATTTCATCTGGCTTGGCAACATGTTGACCGGCGATTTCGGGCGGTCGTTTTCCCTGAACCGCCCGGCGCTGGACGAGATTGTCGAACGGTTCAGCGCCACGCTGGTTCTGGCCGGTACCAGCTTTGTCCTCTGTTCGCTTCTGGGCATTCTTGCGGGCGTGGTTTCGGCGGCGCGGCAGTATGGCCTTGCCGACAAGGCGATCACCTTCGTCGTGCTGATCGGCATCTCGGTGCCGTCGTTCTTCCTTGGCATGATGATGATCCTTCTCTTCGCGGTGAACCTGCGCTGGCTGCCGGTGTCGGGGATGTACGCGATCTATGGCGGCGGCGATCTGCCTGACCTGTTGCGCCACCTTGCCATGCCAGCCCTTGCGCTGGCCGCCGTGGCCACGGGGGTGATCGCGCGCCTGTCCCGCTCGGCCATGCTCGAAGTATTGCGCCAGGATTATATCCGCACCGCCCGCGCCAAGGGGGTGCCCGAACGCCGGGTGCTGATGGGCCATGCCCTGCGCGCGGCCATGGTCAGCATTATCCCGGTTCTGGGCATCCAGGCCGGGTTCGTGTTGTCCGGCGCCGTCTATATCGAACTGGTGTTCCAGTGGCCCGGGGTGGGGCGGATGCTGGTGGATGCGATCCTCAAGCGCGACATCATCCTGGTGCAGGGCGGCGTGGTCTTCGTGGCCGCCTGCTATGTGCTGTTCAACATCGCGGTGGACGTTGCGCAAAGCCTGCTGGACCCGAGGATCAAGACATGAGCGCCTTTCTGCGCCTTCTGTTCCGCAACCGCCTTGCCGCCCTGGGGGCCGTGGTTCTGGGGGCGATCCTTTTGCTGGTTCTGGCCATCCCGCTGTTGCCGCTGCCCGACCCGGACGTGATCGCCACCGCCGACCGGTTTCAGCCGCCCTTCAGCGAGGGGCATCTTCTGGGCACCGATCACCTGGGCCGCGATCTCCTGTCGCGGCTGCTTTACGGCACGCGGCTTTCGCTGGCCGTGGGGGTGGTTGCGGCGCTGATTGCCGCCAGCATCGGGTCGGCCATCGGGATCATCGCGGGGTACTTCGGCGGGCGGATCGACAATATCATCATGCGTGGCGTCGATATGCTGATGGCCTTTCCCTATATCCTTTTGGCGCTGGCCATCGTTGCGGCCCTTGGCCCCGGATTGCTGAACGCGCTGATCGCCGTGGCGGCGGTGAACATCCCGTTTTTTGCCAGAAACATCCGCGGCATCACCGCCGGGCTGGCGCAACGCGAATTCATCGACGCCGCGCGCCTTGCCGGGCTGGGCCATACCCGGATCATCCTGCAAGAGCTGTTCCCCAACGTCCTGCCCGTGATCGTGATCGCCATGTCCACCACCGTGGGCTGGATGATCCTTGAAACGGCGGGCCTGTCCTTCCTGGGGCTGGGCAGCCAGCCGCCCCAGGCCGATCTCGGCTCGATGCTGGGCGAGGCGCGGGCGGCGCTGATCTCGGCGCCCCATACCTCGTTCGTTCCGGGGGTTATGATCTTCCTCATCGTGATGAGCGTGAACCTTCTGGGCGACGGCATCCGCGATGCCCTTGACCCGCGCCTGAAATCCGGCGCCCTGTCGCGCCCCCTGCCGATGACGCAGGTGCGCCGCAGGGGCGACGTGCCCCCCGCCACCGACGATCTGCTGGCGATTCAGCACCTTGAGACGCAGTTCCACGTCGGCAAGCGCATCTATCGCGCGGTGAACCGGGTGTCTCTGGCGGTCAAGCCGGGCGAATGCCTGGGCGTGATCGGCGAAAGCGGGTCGGGCAAATCGGTGACGGCGCTGTCTGTCATGGGGCTTGTGTCGTCGCCCCCCGGCGTCATCACCGGCGGCGCGGTGCGGCTTGAGGGCGAGGATCTGCTGGGTGCGAAATATGAAACCCTGCGTGCCAAGCGGGGCGAGAAGGTGGCCTATATCTTCCAGGACCCGCTGGCGACGCTGCATCCGCTCTACAAGGTCGGCCACCAGTTGGCCGAGGCGATCCAGGTGCATCACAAGCCGAGCGACCGCGAGGCCCGCGCCCGCGCGCTGGACCTGCTGAAATCGGTGCGGATGCCGAATGCCGAAAGCCGGCTGGACAATTACCCGCACGAAATGTCCGGCGGGATGCGTCAGCGCGTGGGCATTGCCATGGCCCTGGCCAACGACCCCGAGGTGATCATCGCGGATGAGCCGACCACCGCGCTGGACGTGACCGTGCAGGCGCAGATACTGGCGCTGCTTGATGACCTGCGGCGCGAACGCGGTCTGGCCATCGTGTTCATCACCCATGACTTCGGCGTCGTGGCGCAGCTGTGCGACAGCGTGGCGGTGATGTATGCCGGGCGCATCGTGGAACAGGGGCCCACCGATACGGTGCTGAACGCCCCCGCCCATCCCTATACGAAACGCCTGATTGCCTGTGTGCCCGAACTGGGCGGCGGGCAGCGTGAACTGGCCGCGATTCCGGGCCTGCCGCCGGTGGTGGACAACCTGCCCGAGGGCTGCGCCTTCGCTCCGCGCTGTGACAAGGCGCGCGACGAATGCCGGCGCGGTGACATTCCGCTGGACGGGCAAGCCCCCCGCGCCGTGCGCTGCCTGTTCCCCGAGGAGCCCGTGACATGACCGCCCTTGCCGTCACCGATCTGTCGAAGACATTCCCCCTGCCGCGCCGCCTGTTCGGCCCGGCGCGCCCCGGGGTGCGGGCGGTCCGGCCCATGTCGTTCACGGTGGAAAGCGGCGAAACCCTGGGCATCGTGGGCGAATCCGGCTGCGGCAAATCCACCCTGGCGCGGATGCTGGTGGGGCTGCTCGATCCGACCACGGGCCATATCGAAATCGCCGGCAAGGCGCTGGACAATGCCGATCCGGCGGTCTTCGGGCGGTTGATCCAGTATGTCTTTCAAGACCCGATCAGCAGCCTGAACCCTCGCAAGACCATTCGCCAGATCATGGAAACGCCGCTCAAGCGGCTTTACGGGATGGAAAAGGCCGAACGCACCGCCCGCATTGCCGAAATCTTCGACAGCGTGAACCTGCGCGAGGAGTTCCTTGATCGTTATCCCCACGAATTTTCCGGTGGGCAGGCCCAGCGTATCGGCATCGCCCGCGCCCTTGCCGCCAGCCCCCGGATCATCGTTCTGGACGAACCGGTGTCGGCGCTGGACGTGTCGGTTCAGGCGCAGGTGCTGAACCTCATGGCGCGGTTGCGCGACGAATTCGACCTGACCTATCTGTTCATCAGCCACGATCTGGCCGTGGTCGAGGCGGTCAGCGACCGGGTGGTGGTTCTCTATTTCGGGGCGGTGGTGGAAATCGGCAACGCAAAGACGATTTTCAGCGCGCCCAAACATCCCTATACGAAACTTCTGGCCGACAGCGCGCCGGTGGTGGGCCGCCCCCTGACGGCACCCGAGCAGAAGGGGAGCGAGCTTCCCGATCCGCTGAACCCGCCGCCGGGCTGTGCCTTTGCGGGCCGCTGTCCCCGTGCCACCCAGATTTGCCGCGCCGAAGACCCGGCGCTGCGCCAGATGCAAGAGGATCAGTTTGCCGCCTGTCACCACCCCATCGAAAGTTGAACCCAAGCTCAGCCGCCCGGTGCAGGTGGCCGAGGCGATCAAGAGCTGGGTCGTGGAGGAAGGCCTGCGCCCGGGTGACAGGCTGCCCGGCGAGGTCGAGATGATTGCGCGGTTCTCGATGTCCAAGGGCACGATCCGCGAGGCGATGCGCATTCTGGAAGCGCAGGGCCTGATCAAGACCCGCACCGGCCCGGGCGGGGGCAGCTTCGTGCACGAGGTCAGCCGCGAAAGGGCCAAGGCGCTTCTGGGCAACTATTTCTACTTCAAGGATCTGACCATCGGCGACATCTACCAGCTGCGCCTGGCGCTGGAGCCCGAACTGGTGGCGGGGCTGGCAGGCCACCTGCCCGAAACGGTGCTGGCCGAGCTTGAGGCGAATACCGCGCAATATTCCCACCCCGCCCGCACGCTGGATGAAGAACGCCGGCAGCATGTCGCCTCGCTGCGCTTTCACGCGATCCTGGCGGCGCAATCGGACAATCCGCTTCTCAGCTTCGTGATCGATTTCATGGTGAACATGCTGTCGGACCTGACGGTGCACCGCGAACTTTACGCCCCGCCCAACGCCGAGCTTTGGGCGCGCGGGCGGGATTACCAGGTGCGGCTGGTCATGGCCCTGCGCGAGGGCGATGGCGGCGCTGCGCGGGCGATCATGAAGGCGCATATGGAAACCGCCTGGGCCCTGATGCGCGGGCAGGAGATGGAGATGCAGCGCCGCTTCATCTCGGAATAGCCGGTGCTGTCGTTGGCCGGGCAGGGGTTCAGCCCGTGGCCGACAGAACCGCCTGCGCCTCGATGGCCATCATCCGTTCCTCGTTCGCGGGAATGATTTGGACCTCGAAGGGGGCAAGGAAAGCCAGCCGCGCAAGAATGGCCTCGCGCACCGGCGCGGCATGTTCGCCGATGCCCCCCGTGAAAACGACTCCGTCCAGCCCGCCCATGGACACCGCCATCTTCGCGCTGAACTGGGCCACCCTCAGCGCGAAATGATCCAGTGCGAAACCTGCGCGCGGATCGTCTGACCCCAGCAAGGTTTCGACATCGTTGCTCAGCCCCGATAGGCCCAGCAGCCCGGAGCGGCGGTAAAGTTCGTCCTCGGTGTCCTCGATGCTCATCCCCAGCGCGCGCTGCATGTAGAGGACGGCGCCCGCGTCGATGGCGCCCGCGCGGGTGCCCATGGTCAACCCGTCCAGCGCGGTCAGGCCCATGGTGGTGTCAAGGCTTTCGCCGCCCCGCATCGCGCAGAGGCTGGCGCCATTGCCAAGATGCGCGGCCACCACCCGCCCCGCCGCAAGCTGTGGGTGATCTTCGGAAAGGACGCGGGCGATCCAGCGGTAGGACAGCCCATGAAAGCCATAGCGCCAGATGCCCTTGTCACGCAGCTCCCGGCGCAGGGCGAAGGTGCTGTGCAATTCGGGCAGGGTGGTGTGAAAGGCGGTGTCGAAACAGGCGATGTTCGCCACCTTCGGCAACAGCCGCCCGGCGGCGTCGATCGCCGCCAGGTTATGGGGCTGGTGCAGCGGGGCGAGGGGCGTCAGCGCGGCCAGCGCCTGGATGACCTGCGGGTTCACCAGGATGGGGCCGGTGAAATCGCTGCCGCCATGCACCACGCGGTGCGCCACGGCAGCGATGCGCCAGGAGTCGTCGTGCCGGTCGATGAAATCGAGGACCGATTCAAGGGCCGCCACATGATCGGCGCCCTTGGCCATGTCGCGGGTTTCGGGCGGTTTGCCGGTCAGCCCGGCGGTGAAGGTGGCGGCGCCGTCGATGCGGCTGACCTGCCCCCTGGCCAGCAGGCCCAGGTCGCCCTGCCGGAACATGCTGAACTTCAGGCTGGACGACCCGGCATTCAGAACCAGCAGCGTGTCGGTCATTTCAGATCGCCCCGCGCCCGCGCCCCGGCCACCAGGACCGCCAGCGCACAGGACAGAAGCCGCGCGCGCCGGTTGTCGGCGCGGCTGGTCAGCATGATCGGCACCCGCGCGCCCATGACGATGCCCGCCGAATCCGCGCCGCCCATGAAGATCAGCTGTTTCGCCAGCATGTTGCCCGCCTCGATATCGGGCACCAGAAGGATGTCGGCCTCACCCGCCACGGGCGAAACGATGCCCTTCTGCCGTGCGGCGGCGGCGCTGATGGCGTTGTCGAAGGCCAGCGGGCCGTCGATGATGGCGCCGGTGATCTGGCCCCGGTCCCCCATCTTGCACAGGGCGGCGGCGTCCAGCGTCGGCTGCATGCGCGGGTTCACCGTTTCGACCGCCGCCAGGATCGCGGCCTTCGGAGTTTGGTCGAAGCCGAAGACGACCTTCCAGAGGTTGATGGCGTTTTGCAGGATGTCGGCCTTGATCGCCAGATCGGGCATGATGTTGACGGCGGCATCGGTGATGATGAAGGGCTTGGGATAGTCCTCGATGCTCATCAGGAAGGCGTGCGAGATGCGCTTTTCCGTGCGCAGCCCGGCATCGCTCCGCACCACCGCACCCAGCAGTTCGTCGGTATGGATCGCGCCCTTCATGATGGCCGCAACCCGGCCCGCCGCCGCCATCTGGGCGGCCTTCCGGGCCGCCTCGTGGCTGTGTTCGGCTTCGACGATCTCGAAGGCGGCGATGTCGATGCCCGCCTCGGCGGCGGCAGATTCGATCCGGGCGCGCGGCCCGATCAGCACCGGCAGGATCAGGTTTTCGGTGACGGCATCGACAACCGCGCCCAGGACATTGGCCTTGACCGGATGCACCACCGCCGTCTTCAGCGGCGGCAGGGGGGCGCAGAGATCGAGGATTTGCTGGTAATGATCGGTCAAATGCTGTCCTCCGGTGGCATGCATGGCCCATGGGTGCACGAATGGGCCATGCTTGGCAATCGGCAGACGGGCCGGGGCGCGCGCACCCTAGAGGGCGAAATCCTTGCGGATGGTCGCGCTGTGTTCCCCGATCCGGGGGGCGGCGGTGCGGATGCCCGACCGCTGGCCGCTGATGCGCAGGGGCGACTTGGTGGTTTCGATGCTCACATCGTCTTCGCGGGTGACGGTCTGAAGCATGTCCAGCGCCTTGAAGCCTTCGCTGTCCAGAAGCTGTGGCCAGTCCAGCACTTCGGCGCACCAGATGTCGGCCGGCTCCAGCAGGGCGCGCCAGTTGGCTACCGTGTCGGTGGCAAGATGGGCGGCGAGGATCGCCTTGATTTCGTCACGCTTGGTGAACCAGCTGGCGGAATCGTCGCGGAAGGGTTCCAGCGTCTCAAGCCCGAGCAGATCGGCCAGCTTGCCGATGGGGGTCATGGCGATGGCGATGAACCCGTCGGCGGTGGGATAGACGCCATAGGGGGCCGAAAGATAGGCATGGGCGCTGCGCAGGTCCGAGCGGCGGGGCGGGCGGCGCCCGTCGTTCAGGTGGGTGGTCAGAACCTCGAACTGCAGATCGACCAGCGCTTCGAGAAGCGAGGTTTCCACATGTTCGCCCTCGCCGGTCACACCGCGCCCGACCAGCGCCGCCAGCAGGCCCTGGCACAGGGCCGCCCCGGCCAGCATGTCGGCCACCGCCAGCCCGAAGGGGACCGGGCCGTGGCTTTCGTCGCCGTTCAGCCACATCACCCCCGAACGCGCCTGGGCCAGAAGATCCTGACCGGGGCGCTTCACCCAGGGGCCTTCGGTGCCGTAACCGGTGATCGAGCCATAGACGAGGCGCGGATTGATCTGGCGCACCTCCTCATAGCTCAGCCCCAGGCGCTGGATCACGCCGGGGCGGAAATTCTGGATCATCACGTCGGCCTGGCCCAGCAGCTTGCGCAGGATCGCCATGTCGTCGGGGTTCTTCAGGTCGATGGCCAAGCTTTCCTTGCCGCGATTGATGGCGTGAAAGATCGTGCTGTCGCCGCCGATCTCGGTGTCCGACAGGTACAGCCGGCGGGCCAGGTCGCCGCCATCGGGGCGTTCGACCTTGATCACCCGCGCGCCCAGGTCCAGCAGGCGCAGCGAACAATAGGGGCCCGAAAGAAACTGGCTCATGTCCACGACGGTGATGCCGTTCAGGGGCAGGCGGCGTTCATTTGCCATTTGTGTCAGCCTCGGTCTTGCCGGCGAAATCGGCAGGGTTGTTGTATTTCACGGTTTGCAGGTGTTCGCAGTAGAGCACAAGTTCGCCTTCGTTCTTGTAGACCTCGTAAGAGGCGCGGATCAGGCCCATTTCCTTGTACTTGGGCCGTTTCTCCATGTTGGTGCGGATGGTGTAGATCGTATCGCCGATGAAGGTCGGCTTGATGAAGCGCATCTTGTCATAGCCATAGGAGAAGGCGTTGATGCAGTTCGTCGCGACAAGCCCCAGACCGGCGGAAAAGACGAAGGCGCCCGCCACCAGCCGGCGGTCGAACACGCCTTCGGTTTCGGCGAAGATGGCATCCTGCACATAGGGGTGAATGTCGGTCACCAGCATGTTGAACTGGTGGCTTTCGCCCTCGCTGATGGTGCGGCGCAGCGACCGGATCTTCTGACCGACGGGCCAATCCTCGTAAAACCAGTTCTCGGCGTTCCAGACCGGGATCTCGGCGTGGTCGCTGGGCATGGATTTCGGGTGGGTGGACGAAACTCCAACGGTGGGGGCGAAATCGGTCATGGCGTCTCCTCACGGCACGATGCAATTTGAAGAATTGTTTCACCAGTGAAGGATGTTGTCAATCGACGTGTTTTCAGGGCAGGTTTGAATTCTCACCGGCCTTGCCCTTTTAAATGCGGCGATGTTCCGGGCCGCCATCAGGTCGGGTCGCTTCGGCCTTGATGGATGTTCGGAAATGGATCGGCCATGAATATTCTTACTTGAGTGAGCTATTTGTATATGCATCAATCCGGCCAACCCATCACAAGGAGACGGGACATGAGTGACGCCTTGCTGCTGATCGCGGGATGCCTGAACCGCGACGCCCCCTATCTGCAGGGCGCAAGGGGCCGGGGAATCGCCGTTTTCGCCTTCGATGATGCCACGGGGCAGGGTGAATTGCTGTCGGAAACCGACGATATCGACAACCCGACCTATCTTGGCCTTTCGGCGGACGGCGACAGCCTCTTCGCCACGAGCGAGGTATTCAACCGCAGGGAAAGTACCGTTTCGGCCTATGGCCTGGACCGCACCAGCGGCCGGCTGACCTATCGCAACATGCAGCCGACCCTCGGCAGCATTGCGGCCCACACCACGGTTGCGGCGGATGGGCGGCATCTTCTGGTGGCCAATTACGCCATGGGCGAAGGCGGGCCCGACAAATCGGTGGCCGTCTTGCCCGTTCTTGCGGATGGCACCCTTGGCACGGCCGTGGCCAGCGTTGCCCATACCGGCAGGGGGCCGAATGCCCAGCGTCAGGAACGCCCCCATGCCCATTGCGTGAAACAGGCGGGCGATGTGGTGCTGGTGGCCGACCTCGGTATCGACCGGGTGCTGGCCTATCGGCTGGCGCGGGATGGCGGGCTGACGCGCCTTGGTGAAACCCCTGTCGCCGCCGGTGCGGGGCCGCGCCATGTGACCGCCAGCCCGGATGGCGCGCTTGTCTTCGTGGTGAACGAGCTGAACTCCACGGTGCAGTCCTTCCGACACGACGGTGCGGGCGGGCTGACCATGGTATCGACCTGTCCGGCCCTGCCCGAGGGCTGGCGCGACAGCTATTGTGCGGCGATCCATCTGTCACCGGACCTTCGGCATCTATACGTGTCCAACCGCGGGCATGATTCACTGGCCATCTTTGCCGTCGACCCCGCGACCGGGGGGCTGACCGCGCGGGGCCATGTGGCAAGCGGCGGCGCGACGCCGCGGTCCTTCGCCATCACGCCCTCGGGGCGGCATGTGCTGGTGGCCAATCAGAACAGCGACGAGATTGTCGTCTTTCGCCGGGATGGCGAAAGCGGCGCATTGCAGCAAACCGGCGGGCGACTGAAGGTCGGCACGCCCATGATCGTGGAGGTGATCACAAGATGACGAAACTGAAAGGCATGACCTGGAGCCACCCGCGCGGATACGACCCCATGGTCGCCTGCAGCGCCGACTGGGCCGCCCGGGGCGGGGCCGAGATCGAATGGGACAAGCGTTCGCTTCAGGGGTTCGAGAGTTTCCCGGTTGAGCAATTGGCGCGCGAATACGATCTTATCGTGATCGACCATCCCCATGTGGGGCAGTGTTTTGCCGAAGGTTGCCTTCTGGCCCTGCCCGAGGCGCCCGAAATCACCGGCTCAAGCGTGGGGCAGTCGGTGGACAGCTATCGCTGGCAGGGCGAACGCTGGGCCTGGCCGATCGACGCCGCCGCGCAGGTGCAGGCGATCCGCCCCGACCTGGCCGATGGTCCGGCGCGCGATTGGGCCGCGGTGATGGAGCTGGCGCAGCAGGGCAAGGTTCTGATCCCGCTGCGTGATCCCCATGCCCTGATGGCGTTCTTCACCCTCGTGGCCAACGATGGCCATCCCTGCCGCGCCGACGGGCCGGGCGCCTTTGTCGACCGGGCGGCGGGGCGGCGGGCCTTGCAGCGGTTGCGCGATCTGGCCGCGCTGGTCGATCAGGACGCCTACGAGATGGACCCGATCGCCGTGCTTGAAAGGATGTCGGAAACCGAAATCGCCTGTGCGCCGCTGATCTATGGTTACATCAACTATTCCCTGCCGGGGTTCCGGGCCAATCCGGTGACCTTCCATGACATTCCGTCGGTCGCGCCGGGTGGCGGGGTGGCCGGGTCTGCGCTTGGCGGTACGGGCATCGCGGTTTCGGCGTTTTCCAGGAACCCCGAGGCGGCGCTGGCCTTTGCCCGCTATGTTGCCGGCCCCGAGGTTCAGGCCGCGCGCTTTGTCTCATCGGGGGGGCAGGCCGGGCACCGGGCCGCCTGGACCGACGACAGCGTCGATCGGGCGGCGGGCCATTTCTATTCCGGCACGCTGGCCACGTTGGACGGGGCCTGGATGCGGCCCCGCCATGACGGTTACATGGGCTTTCAGGGGCCGGCATCGGCGCGGGTGTCGCAGGCGCTGCGCGATGGCGATCTTGACGGTGCCCTGGACGATCTGCAGCGCCTGTTCGACGAGTCGTTCAGGAGCTGAGCGGCGCCAGCCCCCAGATGCGCGCGGCGTTTCCATCGTGCAGCGCCGCGCGTTCATCGGCGCTGCATCCGGCAAAGATCGCGCGGCTGGCCCCGACCCAGGTCGACAGGCCGCCGCCCAGGGTGCAGACCGGCCAGTCGCCGCCCCAGACCAGCCGGTCGAAGCCAAAGCTTTCGGCGACGTGACCGGCCCAGCGGCCCAGGGTGGCGGCGGTCCAGTCGGGGGCGGCATAGGCGCAGATGCCGCTGATCTTGGCGGCGACGATATTGGGCCGTTTCGCCAGTTCGGTGATGTTGCGCGCCCAGTCGTCCCAGGCGTCGCCGGCGATGTCGGGCACGCCGCAATGATCCAGGATGAACCGGGTTTCGGGCGCGGAATCCACCAGTTCCATGGTCAGCGGCAACTGGTGCGCGGCCATGCAGATGTCGAAGGTCAGGTCGGTCTGGCCAAGGCTGCGAACGTTCTTGCGGAAGGTTTCGCCCTGCGACACGTCGTCGGGCACAACGTGCAGCACCCGGCGGAACCCCAGGATCCGGTCGTGGCCGACGGCCCGTTCCCGCTCGGCCGCGAAACCGTCGGATTCGGGGCGGCAGGCGGCGATGATGCCTTCGATCATCGAACCGGGCTGATCGGCCAGGTCGTTGATGTGGTCGATCTCGTCGCCGATCCGGTCGCCCGCAACATCCACCTCCATGAACAGCGCCCGGCCGATGCCGACCTTGCGCGCCTCGGTGGCATAGTCGTCCTGCGTCCAGTCGCGGTTCAGGGCCGGGGCATCGCCCAGCCACGGATAATCGATCTTGGCGCGGTTGACGATGTGCAGGTGCGTGTCGGTGATCAGCTCGGGGGTCATGGTCTGGGCCTCGTGGTCTGGGAAAGATCCTGGGGGGTTGCGTCGGGCTTGGCCCGCTGGGCGCCGATGCCCTCGGAGAGGCGGGTGGCGATTTCGGTCAGGAAATGCGTCGCATCCGAAGGGTCGGGGGCGTTGGGGGCGTTGACGTGGGTGATGAAGGGAATCGTCAGCGCGGCAAGGGCGCTGCCGTCGGTCGACAGGACCGGCGCCGACAGGTTGAACACGCCCGCGGTCTGCACGCTGCTCATGCTTTCGTAGCCCTGTTCGCGAATCCGGTGCAGCCGGCGTTCAAGGTCGGGCGGAATCGTGTCGGGTTCGTGTGCGGTGCGGTTGGCATCCAGCATCGAGGCCCGCTGTTCGGGCGAGGCGAAGGCCAGCATGACATGGCCCGACCCGGTGTCGAACAGCCCGATCTGCGATCCGATACGGATGCTGTAGCCCCAGTAGGTCGGCGCTTCCTGCTGGGCCACCACCACGGCACGGCCCCGGTCGAAAACGACCATGTGATTCGCCTGTTCGGTCTTCTTGGCCAATTCGCGCATCAGTGGCGTGGCAAAGCTGACCAGGCGGCGGATGGGCGCGTGCAGCTGCGCGAGCCCGAAAAGCTTCAGCGTCAGGGCAAAGCGTTCGCCATCCACCCGCGCGACATAGCCGCGCCGCTGAAGCCGGTCGAGCATGCGGTAGAATTCGTTCGGGCTGCGCCCCAGTTGCTTGGCGATCTCGGCCTGGGTCAGCCCGTGTTCAACCCCGGCCAGCAGCTCCAGAATGTCCAGCCCCTTGTCCAGGGCGGGCGCACGATATCGGTCGGTGTCACTCACTAGCGTTCTCCGTGAAGCTAGGCATTCATATATGCAGATTACAGAAGAAAGACCAGAAGTTTCTTGACAGGATCAGCCCATTAATTTGTATATGAAAGCGTCGCCCAAATATGGGTGAACAGACTAGCGAGGCCAGAGAGGCTTCAGGGGAGGAGAAACCATGATGAGTCGTTCAAGGATAACTCTGCTTGGCACCGGCTGCGCCGTCGCGCTGTTTGCCGGGGGGGCCATTGCACAGGATCTGCCGGGCAGCTTCGAGGGTGTCACCATCGACGCCAAGCTGATCGGCGGACAGCAGTACGAAAACCTGTATTCCCGCATCACCGAGTGGGAAGAGGCGACGGGTGCCAAGGTCAACGTGGTGTCCAAGAAGAACCACTTCGAGCTGGACCGCGAGATCAAGTCGGACATCGCCACCGGCAACCTGAGCTGGTGCGTCGGATCGAACCATTCGTCCTTCGCGCCGCAGTATCCGGGCATCTACACCGACCTGGCCGCGCTGCTGCCCGCCTCGGAGATCGAGGCTTTCGTGCCGGGCAACATCACCAGCGCCACGATCGACGGCAACCTCGTGATGCTGCCGCGCGCGCAGTTCGACGTCTCGGCGCTCTATTACCAGAAAGACCTCTACGAAGACGCCGACAAGGCCGCCGCCTTCGAAAAGGAATACGGCTATCCGCTGGCCGTGCCGGAAACCTGGGACGAGGTGCGCGACCAGGCGATCTTCTTCGCCAATCCGCCCGATTTCTACGGCACCCAGTACGCCGGCAAGGACGAGGCGATCAACGGCCGCTTCTATGAACTGCTGGTGGCCAATGGCGGTCAGTACCTGGATGACGAGGGCCGCCCGGCCTTCAACTCGCCCGCGGGTGTCGAGGCGCTGCAGTGGTTCGTCGACCTCTACCAGGCCAAGGCGGTTCCGGTCGGTGTGCCCAACTATCTGTGGGATGACATCGGCACCGGTTTCGCCAGCGGCACCGTGGCGCTGAACCTGGATTGGCCGGGCTGGATCGGCTTCTACAACGATCCGGAATCCAGCCAGATCGCGGGCAACGTCGGTGTTGCACCGCCGCCCAAGGGGTCGGCCGGGGTGCGTTCGGGCTGGTCGGGTTTCCACGGCTTCTCGGTCACGCAGGACTGCGCCAACAAGGAGGCCGCGGCATCGCTGGTCTGGTTCCTCACCAACGAGGACAGCCAGAAGCTGGAAAGCTCGGCAGGTCCGCTGCCCTCGCGCACTGCGGTGTGGGATCACGTGATCGAAGCCGCCAAGGGCGACGCCTACCGCTCGGAAGCGCTGGCCGCGTTCCAGACCGCTGCCGATACCGCTTTCGCCGTGCCGCAGACCGCAAGCTGGATCGAGATCTCGAACATGATCTTCCCCGAGCTTCAGGCCGCAATCCTGGGTGACAAGACGCCCCAGGAAGCGTTGGATGACGCCGCCGAAGAGGCGACGATCATCCTCGAGGATGCCGGCGAACTCTGATCGCCCAACCCAAGCAGGGGCCGCATTTCTGCGGCCCCTCACGTCTCTCAGCACGATTGGATGATCCATGAAGGCGACACGCCTGTCTCCGCACATTCTATTGCTGTTGCCTGCCGTGATCGTGCTGGCGGCCGTGGTCTTGTTTCCGCTGATCCTGTCGCTGTGGTCCAGCCTGACGCCGTTCCGGCTGACCCGGCCGGATTCGATCTATCAGTTCGTGGGCCTGCGCAATTACGAACGCATCTTCACCGACAGCGATTTCTGGTGGGCCTTCGGGCGCACGGTGCTGCTTCTGACGGTGGCGCTGAACCTTGAAATGGTGCTGGGCCTGGGCCTTGCGCTTCTGGTCGAACGGGCCAGCCGCGGCCAGCGCATCCTGCGCACGATCCTGATGTTCCCGATGATGTTCTCGCCCATTCTTGTCGGGTTCCAGTTCAAGTTCATCTTCAACGACAACGTCGGCCTGGTGAACAACGCCCTGCAATCCCTGGGGCTGACCGAAAGGGCCATTCCCTGGCTGATCGACGGTCAGCTTGCCTTCTTCGCCATCATGACCGCCGAGGTCTGGACCTCGACCGCCGTCTTCGCGATCTTCATCCTGGCCGGGCTGATGGCCATGCCGCGCGACCCGATCGAAGCGGCGCGCGTCGATGGCTGCACCCCCTGGCAGACCTTCCGCTATGTCACCTGGCCCTTCCTGATGCCCTTCGCCTTCATCGCCATGACCATCCGGTCACTCGACGTGGCACGGGCCTATGACATCATCAAGATCATGACCAACGGCGGCCCGGCCGGGCGGACCGAGGTCTTGTGGACCCTGATCGCGCGCACCGGTTACGGCGATTCCCGCATGGGGATGGCCAACGCCATGAGCTATGTCGCGATCCTTCTTTCGATCGCCTTTACCGCGATGTTCTTCCGCCAGTTGGCGAAGGCCCGCGCCCAGGTTGCAGGAGACTGGTGATGGACGCCAACCGCACCGCCCGCGCCAACAAGCTGTTGACGCGCTGGACCCTGAATTTCCTTCTGTTCCTGGCCATGGCGATCATCTGCCTGCCGGGGCTGTGGATTGTCCTCAACTCGTTCCGCCCGACGGTCGAGATCATGGCGAAACCCGCCATCTGGATCCCGCGCGAGATGAACTTCGACGCCTATATCGCGATGTTCTCGGGCATCGGGCAGGGCGGCATCCCGGTGATCGACTATTTCCGCAACTCGGTCATCATTTCGGTCACCTCGACGGTGATCGCGCTGGCCATCGGGATGGCGGGGGGATACGCCTTCGCGCGCTACCGCTTCCCCTACAAAAGCAGCTGGTTCCTGGGCCTGATGCTGACGCGCACCGTTCCGGGTATCGCGTTGTCGCTGCCGCTGTTCTTCGTCTATGCGAAGCTGGGGATCATCGACAGCCACTTCGGCATGATCCTGGTTTATGTCGCGATGAACGTGCCCTTCACCATCTGGCTGATCGACGGCTTCTTCCGCCAGGTGCCCAAGGATCTGGCCGAGGCGGCGCAGATCGACGGGTGCACCCGCTGGCAGGCCTTCTGGCAGGTCGAATTTCCGCTGGCCCGCCCCGGCATCGCCTCGGCCGGCATCTTCGCCTTCCTCACCTCGTGGAACGAATTCGCCCTGGCCAGCCAGCTGACCCGCTCGACCGCAAGCAAGACGCTTCCCGTGGGCCTGCTGGATTACACGGCCGAATTCACCATCGACTGGCGCGGCATGTGTGCGCTGGCCGTGGTGATGATCATCCCGGCGCTGCTGTTGACCTACGCGGTGCAGAAACATCTGGTTTCGGGCCTTACCTCGGGCGCGATCAAGGGCTGACGCCCACTGAATTCGATCAAGGAAATGACATGGCCGATCTGACGCTGAGCAAGCTAGACAAGAACTACGGCGCGTTCCACGCGGTTAAGGGAATAGATCTGTCCGTGCAGGACGGGGAATTCGTGGCGCTTGTCGGGCCTTCGGGCTGTGGCAAATCCACGACCCTGCGGATGATCGCGGGGCTGGAGGACATCACCAGCGGCGAGATCCGTATCGGTGACAGGGTGGTGAACGACCTGCCGCCGCGGGCGCGCAACATCTCGATGGTGTTCCAGTCCTATGCGCTTTACCCCCACATGACCGTGGGCGAGAACATGGGCTTCACCCTGAAAATCGCGGGCAAGCCGAAGTCCGAGATCGACACCGCCGTGGCCGAGGCCGCGCGGGTGCTGGAGATCGAGACGCTGCTCGATCGCCGCCCGGCCCAGCTTTCGGGTGGTCAGCGTCAGCGCGTCGCCATGGGCCGCGCCATCGTGCGCAACCCCGACGTGTTCCTGTTCGACGAACCGCTGTCGAACCTCGACGCGAAACTGCGCGGCCAGATGCGCACCGAAATCAAGCGCCTGCATGCGCGGCTGGAATCGACGATCATCTACGTCACCCACGACCAGGTCGAAGCGATGACCCTGGCCGACCGCATCGTCATCATGAAGGATGGCAACATCGAACAGGTCGGCACCCCGGACGAAGTGTTCAACCGCCCCGCCTCGCGCTTTGTGGCCGGCTTCATCGGCTCGCCCCCCATGAACATGACCGAGGCGACGGTCGATGGCGGCAGGTTGCGCCTGCCTGACGGATCGCACCTTCCCATGCCGCCGGGGTTCGACGTGGCCGATGGGCGCGAGGTGGTGTTCGGGCTGCGCCCCGATGACATCTATCCCGAGGGCCATGGCATCGACACCGTCGAGGGCCGCGAGCTGGCCGAGCAGGATCTGGAGGTGTCGCTCTCCGAACCGCTTGGAAACGAGACGCTGCTTTTCGTCTCGGTCGGCGGTGCGGAATGGACATCGCGCATGTTGAACCCGCGCGATGTGCGGCGTGGCACGGTCCTGCCCTTCCGTCTGAACCTGTCGCGCGCCCATCTTTTCGACGCTGCCAGCGGCGTCAGCCTGCGAAAGGACGCCTGATGGCCCGCATCGAACGAATCCAGCTTTCCATGGTCGACCTGGTGCCGATGGTGAAACGCACCGACGCGATCCAGAGCTTCGAATCCCAGGAAACGCCCATGGTGACGATCACCGATTCCGATGGCGCGACGGGCATCGGGTATTCCTATACCATCGGCACCGGCGGATCGTCGGTCATGCGCCTGCTGGCCGATCACCTTTGCCCGCGCCTTCTGGGCAAGGATGCCAGCGCGGTCGAGGCGATCTGGCACGAACTGGAATTCGCCACCCATGCCACCACCATCGGCGCGATCACCTCCATCGCGCTGGCGGCCATCGACACGGCCCTGTGGGATCTGCGCTGCCGCAAGGCGGGGCTGCCCCTGTGGCGGATGGCCGGGGGCGCGCACCCTGCCGCGCCCTGTTACACCACCGAGGGCGGATGGCTGCACATCGCCCCCGAAGCCCTGATCGAAGATGCCCTGGCCGCCCGCGAAAAGGGCTTTACCGGATCGAAGGTGAAGATCGGCAAGCCCACCGCCGCCGAGGACGTGGCCCGCATCTCGGCCATGCGCGACGCCCTCGGGAGCGGTTACGAGATCATGACCGACGCCAACCAGGCCTTCTCGCGCGACACCGCCCGCCGCCGGGCCGAGGCGCTGCGCCCCTTCGATCTGGCCTGGATCGAAGAGCCCATGGCCGCCGACGACATCCAGGGCCATGTCGATCTGGCCGCCGCCGCCGCCATGCCCGTCGCCGTGGGCGAAAGCCTCTATTCGGTGCGTCATTTCGCTGAATATATCGCCCGGGGCGGGGCCTCGATCATCCAGGTCGATGCGGGCCGGATCGGCGGCATCACGCCCTGGCTGAAGGTGGCGCATATGGCCGAGTGTTTCGACATTCCGGTCTGCCCGCATTTCCTGATGGAACTGCATGTCAGCCTTGTCTGCGCCGTGCAGAACGGGCGCTATGTCGAATACATCCCGCAACTGAACGAGATCACCAACAGCGGTGTGACCATCAAGGACGGCATGGCCCAGGCCCCCGAGACACCGGGCATCGGCATCGACTGGGATCACGACGCCCTGAAGGCCCGCGCCGTCGAGGAATTCAACCGCGACATCCGGGAGGGAAAATAATGGTCAGAATGGGATCGGTCATCGGGGTGCGCCCTGAACATATCGCAGAATACAAACGCCTTCACGCCGATGTCTGGCCCGGCGTGTTGAAAACCATCAGCGAATGCAACATCCGCAACTACGTCATCTACCTGCGCGAACCGGAAAACCTGCTGTTCGCGCATTTTGAATATCACGGTGACGACTGGGCGGCCGACGCGGCAAAGATGGCCGCCGATCCGGTGACGCAGGACTGGTGGAAAATCTGCATGCCTCAACAGCGCAAGCTGGACACCGCCGGGGAAGACGACTGGTGGGCCCCCATGGAAGAAGTGTTCTTCCATGAGTGATGCCGACCTGCGCCAAAGCTGGCCCGCCCCTTCAAGGAAGCGGCCCATCGTCATCTTCGGCGCCGGGTCCATCGTCAGCGATGCCCATCTGCCCGCCTATGCCATGGGCGGTTACACCATCGCGGGCATCCACGACCCCGACATGGACAAGGCCGCCCGCCTGGCCGAAGCGAACGGCACCCGCGCCCTGACCCTGGACCAGGCCCTTTCGGTCGAGGATGCGGTCTTTGACCTGGCCACCCCGCCCGCCGTCCACGCCGAGATCCTGGCGCGGCTGCCCAAGGGGGCGCCGGCGCTGATCCAGAAACCCATGGGCGCCGACCTGACCGGCGCGACCGAGGTTCTTAAGGTCTGCCGCGCGCGCGAATTGCAGGCGGTCGTCAATTTCCAGTTGCGTTTCGCGCCGATGATGGTGGCGCTGAAGGATGCCGTCGATCGCGGCATGCTGGGGCGGATCGTCGATGTGGAAATGCACGGCGTTCTCGACACACCCTGGGGGCTTTGGAAGTTCCTTGAAGGTTTGCCGCGGATCGAGATCACGATGCATTCGATCCATTATCTTGACCTGATCCGCCATTTCCTGGGCGATCCGACAGGAGTCCAGGCCAAGACCATCGGCCATCCGAACCATGATGTGTCGCAGACCCGCACCTCGGCCATTCTGGATTATGGCGACGAGGTGCGTTGCACGCTTTCGGTCAACCACGACTGGCCCTTCGGGCGCGACCACCAGGTTTGCGAACTGCGCGTCGCGGGCACCGAGGGCGCGGCCTGGCTGCAAATGGGCGTCAACCTGGATTACCCGCGTGGTGAGCCTGACCGCCTGCGCCTGAAGCCCAAAGGCGGCGACTGGCACGAGGTCGACCTGACCGGCGCCTGGTTCCCCCATGGGTTCCTGGGCCGGATGAACAACCTGCAACGTGCCGCGGGCGGCGAAGAACCCCTGATCGCCACGGTCGAGGACGCCTGGCGCACCATGGCCCTTGTCGAGGCGGCCTATGAATCCTCGGCCTATCCCATGACCCCCTTGAAGGACCTGCCCTGATGGAACGCCCCCGCCACTTCGAAGACTACGAGATCGGCGATGGCCGCACCACCATGGGGCGCACGATCACCGAAACCGACTTTGTCGTCCATGCCGGGCATACGGGCGATTTCTTCCCGCATCACATGGATGCCGAGTTCATGGCGAAATCGGAATTCGGCGGCCGGATCGCCCACGGCACGATGATCTTTGCCATCGGCATCGGCCTCACCGCGACCGAGGTGAACCCGCTGGCGTTTTCCTATGGCTATGACCGGCTGCGGTTCGTCCGGCCGGTGTTCATTGGCGACACGATCCGCACCCGCCTCACGTTCGACCGCAAGGAAGACGACCCCAAGCGCCCCGGCTCGGGCCGCCTGTTCGAGAAGGTCGAGGTGATCAACCAGCACGACGAAGTGGTGCTGGCCTGCGAGCATATCTACATCGTCGAACGCCGACCCGCCGAGGGCTGAGCCGTCATCGGTGGCTTTCACCCTACCGCAAGGCGCCGGTGATCCGCATCACTCCGTCTTCCAGCGCGCCGTCCACGCGAAAGACTTCGCGCATGATCTTGCGGGTCAGAACCTCGTCTGGCCGCCCGGTCGCCACATGGCGGCCCTCGTGCATGACGGTGACGGTGTCGCAATAGCGGGCGGCCAGCGTGAGATCGTGAAAGGTGGCGATCACGGTGCTGCCCCGCGCCCGGATCGCATCAAGCAGCAGGATCTGATAGCACAGGTCAAGGTGATTGGCCGGTTCGTCCAGGATATGAAGCGCGGGATCGCGGGCCAGGATCTGGGCGATATGGGTGCGCTGCCGCTCTCCGCCGGACAGAAGCGCCGCCTCGCTGTCGGCCATGTCGTGCAGCCCGGTCAGGTGCAGGGCCTCGTCCATCCTTGCGGTGCGGTCCTCGGGGCTTAGCGGCAGGTTCATCAGCCCGATTTCGACGACATCGCGGATCGTCAGCCCCTGAAGGCTGCCGCCCTCCTGCACCAGCGCGCCCACTGTCCGGGTCCAATCGGGGCGGGCCCAGTCATTGATCGGGGTTCCCGCGATCCGCACAAGCCCGGCATCCGCCGCCCGCGCGCGGTAAAGCACGCGCAGCAGGGTTGTCTTGCCCGCCCCGTTCGGCCCCAGCAGGCCGTGGAACGACCCGCGCTTCACCGTCAGGCTGAAATCCCGCACCCGGGGCCTGCCACCCAACGAGACATTCAGCCCCTCGATCTGAACCATGGGATCAGAAGGCATGGCGCACCCGCCGCAGGATCAGGATGAAGGGGGGGGCCGCGAAAATGGCCAGCAACACGCCAAGGGGCATTTCTTCGGGCGCCAGGACGACGCGGCACAGCAGGTCGACTACCACCAGCACCAGCGCCCCCAGCACCAGCGCAAGCGGGATCAGCGCGCGGTGCCGCCCGCCCGCCAGAAGCCGTGCCATATGCGGCACGATCAGCCCGACGAAGCCGACGATGCCCACAGTCGCCACCGACAGCCCGGCCAGCAGCGCCACGGCGCCGAAGACGATCAGGCGGAAGCGGCGCACGGGAACGCCCAGGGCCATGGCGCGTTCATCGCCCAGAAGAAGCGCGTCCAGCGTCTGCGCCCGGACACCGGCGAAAAGCGTCACGATGGCCAGCGCCGCGACGGGCAGCCAAAGATCGCGCCAGCCGGTGCCCGCCGCCGTTCCCATGAGCCAGCCAAGCGCCGAGCGCGTGGCGCGCGGATCGCCGACGTAAAGGAAGAAGGCCGTCAGCGACTGGAACATCAGCGACACCGCGACCCCCGCGAGGATCACCACCAGCGGCGCCATAATCGCCCCGCGCCGGAACGACAGGCCCAGGGTCAGGCTGAAGGCCAGAAGCGCGCCAAGGAAGGCGATCAGCGGCACCCCCATCGTGGCGGCAACCCAAGGCGGCAACCACAGGATTGCCCCCACCGCCGCCGCCGAGGCGCCCGAGGACAGGCCCATGAGGTAGGGATCGGCCAGCGGATTGTGCAGCACGGTCTGCATCATCACCCCCGCCAGGGCCAGGCTTGCCCCCACCGTGGCCACGGCCAGAACCCGGGGCAGGCGCCATTCCCAGAGGATCAGCGACAGGCTGCGCGGTGCATCGGCGGTGCGCATCAGCGCCGCCCAGCGGTCGGACCACGAGGCCTCGGCCGTGCCGAAGAAGACGCCTGCCAGAATGGCCAGCGCCAGGACCAGCGTGGTGATGAACGTGGGGCGGCGCATGGGCTCAGGGCAGGGCGGCAAGCTGTGCCGACAGGTTTTCAAGCCCGTCGGCGAACTGCATTCCCAGCACGGTCTGGGAAAAGGGCAGGGTGACGAAGCGTCCTTTGCGCACGGCGTCGAGTTCCGAAAGCACCGGGTCGGCCTCCATGTAGGCGCGTTTCTCGGCGGCGCCGGACCAGTCGGCATCGATCAGAACGATCACCTCGGGGTTGTCCTGCACCACCCGCTCCCAGCTCAGATCGACCCAGCGCCCCTCAAGGTCGGCGGCAATGTTGACCAGTCCCACGGTTTCGACCAGGACGCCGGGCCCGCCACAACAGCCGATGGAATAGGGCGTTTCCGCGCCGCTGTCATAGATGAAGGCGGTGCGCCCGTCGCCGGCGTTGTTACGCGATGCCGCGTCAAGCCGCGCCTGCGTCTGCGCGATCAGCCGGTCGGCCCGTTCCCCGACCCCGAAAATGTCGCCGATAACGCGGATGTCCTTCAGGATCGGCGCAGTGGTCGGCGGCACATCCTTGGGGTTGGTGGCGTCGCACGAGGCATCGACAAGATAGGTGCCGATGCCGCGCGCGTGCCATTCCGCCTCGGGGCCCAGGTTGTCCTCGGAAAAGGCCGAACCGAAGCCCGCAAAAAGGAAATCCGGCCGCGCGGTGATGACGACCTCGCGCGCGGGGTATCGTTCGGCCAGAACCGGGACCTTGTCATAGGCGTCTTTCCAGCGGGGCAGGATCGTGTCGTCCATGTAGGCGGTGCCCACCATGCGGTCTTCCAGCCCGAGGGCAAGCATCACCTCGGTGGCCTGCTGGTTCAGGGTCACGGCGCGTTCTGGGGGCGTGTCGAAGGTGAAACTGCCGCCGCAGCTTTGCACGCTGGCCTCTTGCGCGGCAAGGGCGGTGGACACCAGCGGCAGAAGGATGGCCCCCGCTACGACATCACGCAATTTCATGGGGTTCTCCTGTCGTGAAGGTCTGAAGGTCGGGCAGGGGGCGGTTGCGGCGCAGCACCACTTCGGCAAAGCGGCGCACCGCCGGGGCGTCGGGTAGGCGAAACCATTCGGCGCGCGGATAGACCACGACGACAGGCCCCGCGTTGCAGGGGAAAAGACAGCCGGTGGCGGTGACAAGGCAGTCGTCCTCGATCCGAAGGCGGCTGATCTCGGCCTTCAGCAGGCCCAGCAGATCGGGGGCATCGCGCAGGTGGCATCGCGGCCCGGTGCAGACAAGAACGTGGTGGCGGTGGCGGGGCGGGGCATCCCACCCCTTGCCGGCGCTGCCGCGCGGCATGGGGGCGATTGGCACCCGCGTGACGGGCGCGCGCACCAGCGCCGATAGAACGGCGTCGTCCTGCGACGCGTCGTCGGTGATCCACAGGCGGCAGTTCGCGTTTTCGGGCCGGGCCAGCCATTCGCCCGCCGCACCGGGCAGCCATGTCATCAGGCTTTGGGAAAACGGCAGACCCACCGGGCGCAGGGTGATGTCGCGCACCCCCTCGGCCAGCAGGGCCGCCAGGGCCTGCCACAGGCCCATGCCGTCACGCTCAAGCCGGATGGCCGCGGCGTGCCCCTCGGTTGCGGCGCAAATGCCGTCCATGACAGCGCGCAGCCTGCGCCCGCTCACGTAGGATTGCGATATCAGATAAAGGGTGGCCTGCACCGTGCTCTCCCGCGGGGCGGGTCGGGCAAACAGGGTCTGGCACGGACATGGTCCATCATCAGCTGTCTCCTTCGGACGCCCCGTCCGAATGTGTTAACACCTGATGGCAGGTCTCCTGACTTGCGGGTCATCGCTTGGCCAACCTTCCCGGGAACTGTCCCAGTGGCATGTCTGGCTTCGCTATCCGCTCACAGTTGCGGGGGCAGTCACGGTCTCGGCGCCTCTGGGCTTTTCCTCACCGTATTCCCTTTTCATCCCGGCACCGCTTTGGATGCCGAGAACCATCGCGCCCTTGATGGCAGTTCGCGCCCGGCAGGGCAAGCCGCTTGTCCCGCGCTGCCAAACGACACTCCCAATTCTGGTCTAGACAATTTCCGAATTCTCGCATATTGGTTGGTCCAATAATGACAAGAAGACGCTGTAATCAACGGGAGGAGCCCAGAATGATCGGAATTTCACGAAGAACAATTCTTGCGACGGTGGCAGGGGCGTTGTCGCTGGCCATGCCGGTTGGACCAATTGGTGCAGGTGCCGCCGCAGCCCAGGATTTCCCGGCCAAGCCGATCGAGGTGATCGTGCCGTTCAAGCCGGGTGGCCGCACCGACGTGGTGGCGCGTCTCATGGGTGAGAAGATCCAGGAAAACGGCTGGCTGTCGCAGCCCATGGCCGTGGTGAACGCCGATGGCGGGGCCGGGGCCAATGCGGTCAACCGGATGCAGCGCGGCGATGACGATGGCCATACCATCGTTCACTGGCACCACCAGGCGCTGATCGCCATGGCGATGGAGTTGGGCGACTTCAGCCTCGATGACTTCAAGTCCATCGGCTATACCGGCGGTGGCAGCCCGGTCTGGGTGGTCAATGCCGACAGCGAATTCCAGACCATGGAAGACCTGGTCGCGCACCTCAAGGCCGATCCGCGCAGCCTGGTGGAAGCGGTGGGCATTGGCACCATCCCGCATTTCGTCGGCGCCATGCTGGCCAAGGAAGCCGGCTTTGAAACCCGCTATGTGACGGCCAACTCGGGGGCCGACCGCCTGCGCCTGATCCTGGGGGGCAACGCCGATATCGCGCTGTTCGCCGCGTCGGAATACCTGGCCCAGGGCGAAGGGCTGCGTCCGCTGGTCTATTTCGGGCGCGAACGCCTGCCCGATCTGCCCGATGTGCCGACGGCGATCGAGCTTGGCTATGACGTGTCCTGGGCCAACCCCAACTGGTGGCTGGCTCCGGCATCCACCCCGGATGAGAATGTTGCCATCCTGGCCGATGCGCTGGAAAAGGCGATCAACGATCCCGAAATCATCGAGTATTTCGAAAGCAACACGCTTCAGCCTTACTGGACCCCGGGCGCCGAGGCGATGGAGGACGCAACCAAGCAACTCAACGCGCTCAAGGCCATCGCCGAGACGATCAACTGAGCTGACCAAGCGGCGGGCCGATTGCGGCCCGCCTGCCGGAGGACGATGAATGACAGAAGCCACGCGCCGCTCGATCGCCGATCTGGTCCTTTCGCTTCTGGTGGCGGGTGGGGCGGTGATCCTGTTCATCGGGGCCGCTGACCTGCCGCCGCCGCGCTTTGAACCCCTGGGTTCCGCCGCATTGCCGCGCATTCTGGGCGCCCTGCTTCTCTTGTTCGCGGCGATCCTTGCCCTGCGCGCCGGGCTGCGGTTGCACCGCGGCTGGGTTGCGCCCAAGGCCGAGGTAAACGGCGCCGACCCGCGCAAGGGGTTCGCGGTGCTGCTGGCGCTGATCCTCTATGTTCTGGCGCTGGACGTGCTGCGGGTTCCCTTCGTTGCGGCCACCACGGTTTTCGTGGTGGTGGTGGGGCTAAGCATCGGCGCAAGAAACTGGCGCAACCTTCTGGTCTTTGCCGGACTGGGGCTTGTCCTTTCGCTGGCGATCTCGACGATCCTCAGCCGTTTTCTTTTCATCACGATCGGATAACCGATGGTCGACGCCTTCTTCCTTCTTTTCGAATGGCAGAACCTGCTGTTCCTTTTCATCGGAACCGCCCTTGGCATCGTCGTGGGCGCGATTCCGGGGCTGACCGCCTCGATGCTGATCGCGCTGACGCTGCCGCTGACCTTCCACATGGACCCGGTCAGCGCGGTGACGCTGCTGATCGGCGAATATGTCGGCGGCATTTCGGGCGGGCTGATCACCGCGATCCTTCTGAGGATGCCCGGCACGCCCGCCTCCATCGTGACCACCTTCGACGGCTATCCCATGGCGATGCAGGGCAAGGCCGAACGCGCCCTTGCGCTGGGGATCATGGCCTCGGTTGTGGGTGGCATCATCTCCTGGGGGTTCCTGGCGGGCATGTCCCCTGCGCTGGCGCGCTTTGCGCTGCAGTTCGGGCCCTGGGAATACTTCACGCTGGTGCTGATGGCGCTGGTGATGCTGGCCGTCCTGTCGCAGGGGTCGCTGACAAAGGGGCTTCTGGCGGCGACGCTGGGCATGGCCTTTGCCCTGCCCGGGATCGACAGTTCCATTGGCCAGGCCCGCCTGACCTTCGGGTCCAGCACCATGTTGTCGGGGTTCGGGCTTTTGCCTGTGTTGATCGGGGCCTTCGCGATCAGCCAGATCCTGCGCGATGCCGCCACCCCGCAAAGCAGCACGACAATGGCGATTCCCAAGAAACGCCTGCCGATCTATCGCAGCGATGTGCGCTATGCCGGGAAACTTCTGCGCGGTTCGGTGATCGGCACCTGGATCGGGCTTTTGCCGGGCATCGGCGCGAACATTGCCGCGCTCATGTCCTATTCCACGGAAAAGCAGCTTTCACCCGAGCCCGAGAAGTTCGGTACGGGGCATGAACCCGGGGTCATCGCGGCGGAAAGCGCCAACAACGCCTCGATCGGCGGTGCGCTGATCCCGCTGATCACCATGGGCATCCCCGGAAGCGTCACCGAGGCGATCCTGATCGGGGCGCTGACCATCCACAACCTGCAACCCGGCCCGTTGCTGTTTCAGAATGCCCCCGAGATCGCCTATGGCATCATCGCGGCCTATCTTGTGGCCAATGTGCTGATGCTGATGCTGATGTGGGGCACGGTGCGCTATATCGCCCAGATCGTGCGCCTTCCGCGTTCGGGGCTGATGGCGGTGATCCTGGTGTTCTGCGTCACCGGCTCCTACGCCGTGAATTCCAGCTTTGCCGATGTCTGGGTCATGGTGGCCTTTGGCGTCATCGGCCTGGGGTTGGAGTTCTGCCGCGTGCCCCTTGGCCCCTTCGTGATCGGCTTCGTGCTCAGCCCCATCGCCGAGGAACAGCTGCGCGCCTCGCTGATGATGTCGGATGGCGATGTCACCGAAATCCTCTCGCGGCCCTATGCGCTGCTGTTCCTGGCGCTGGCCATCCTGACCGTCGCCTGGCCCTATGTCTTCGCCCGGATGAGAAAGGGTGAAAACGCCGCGAAGGGGGAATCGTCATGAGCCTGCTGGACCTGCCCACGGGCAGCCGCCGCTATCTTCAGATCGCCCGCCAACTGGCCGGCGAAATCCAGAATGGCCGCTATGCCTCAGGCGAACGCCTGCCACCCGAGCGCGAGCTTGCCCAGACCCTTGATGTCAGCCGCACCACCGTGCGCGAGGCCCTGCTGGCGCTGGAAATCATGCGGTTCATCGAAATCAAGGTCGGCGCGGGGGTCTATGTTCTGGATGCCTCGGCGCGGGCGCGCGGGGACCTTGCCGAACCGGATTCGGCCGCGCCCTCCGAGGTTCTGGCCGCCCGCCGCCTGGTCGAGGCGGAAACCGCCGCGCTTGCCGCCAGCAGCGCCACCCCCGCCCAGCTGGAAGCCATGCACGAGGCGAACGAAAGGATGGCCGCGAACATCGACAATATCGCCCGCTTCGATGCCGCCGACGCCCTCTTTCATCAGCGCGTCGCCGAGGCCGCGGGCAACGACGTGCTTTCAGGCTTCGTGTCACAGCTTTGGCGCATGCGCGAAAGCAAGATGTGGGCCTTCTGGTACGATCAGACCCGCCATCCCGGCAACCGCCGCCAGTCGGTCGAGGATCACAGGGTCATCCTGCGGGCCTTCGAACGTCGGTCGCCCGATGCGGCCCGCACCGCCATGCAATCGCACCTGGATGTCCTGGCCAACCGCTTCTACGAACTCAAACTCTGAAGGACCTGCAATGTCCAATGCTCCCGACATCGTCTTCATCATCACCGATCAACAGCGCTATGACACGATCCGCGCCCTGGGTGCGTCGCACATGGATACGCCCAACATCGACCGGCTGGTGGAAACCGGTGTCAACTTTGAACAATGCCATGTGACCGCGCCGTCCTGCGTGCCCTGCCGCGCCAGCCTGTTCACCGGTTATTACCCGCATACCAACGGCGTTCTGGCCAACGGCCAGCCCTGGAGCCGCACCTGGGTGTCGGACCTGGCCGATGCGGGGTATCACTGTGTCAACATCGGCAAGATGCACACGATTCCCTATGACGCCAAGGCCGGGTTCCACGAAAGGTTCGTGGTCGAGAACAAGGACCGGTTTCTTGAAGGGCGCTGGTTCTTCGATGAATGGGACAAGGCGCTGGCCACCCACGGCCTGAAGAAGCAGCAGCGCGAGGAATACCGCAAGCGGCCCGATTACAAGGACCGGCTGGGCGCCTTCACCTGGGATCTTGCGCCCGCGCTGCAATCGGACAACTTCATCGGCGAAACCACATGCTGGTGGCTGGAAACCAAGCCGGTCGAAAAGCCGCTGTTCCTTGTCGTCGGTTTTCCCGGGCCCCATCCGCCCTATGACCCGACCCCCGAGATGGCCGAGAAATACATGGCGCGCGATGTGCCGCTGCCCGATGTCACGGACGAAGACCTAGAAAACCTGGCCGCGCCATGGATCGAGAAGCGCAGTCATGATGTCGAGGTCGATCATGACAGCGTGGCCTGGAAGCTGAAGCCCACGACAGACGAACTGAAGCGGATGCGCGCCTATTACTATGCCAACTGCGAGATGATCGACACCCAGGTCGGCCATATCCTGGACCGCCTGAAAAAACGCGGCAACATGGACAACACCATCGTCATCTTCACCTCGGATCACGGCGACAACCTGGGCGATCACGGGCTGAGCCAGAAGTGGGCGCCCTATGACGAGGTGACCCGTGTTCCCATGATCATCTCGGCGCCGAACCGTTTTGACGGCGGGCGCAATGTCGAAGAGATGGTCCAGCTTTTCGATCTGGGGCCGACGATCCTTGAATGGGCCGGCGTCACGCCCGATGGCTCGTACGAGGCCGTTTCGCTGAACCCGGCCCTTGAGGGCAAGCCCTTCGAGGGCCGCAGCCACGTCTTTTGCGAACAGGCGGGCGATGTGAACATGACCGGCGCCAGCTATCTGACCATGGTGCGTTCCAGAACGCACAAGCTGGTGCGGTTTCGCGGATCGGACGAGGGGCAGCTTTTCGACCTGGTCGCCGACCCGGGCGAACGGCGGAACCTCTGGAACGATCCCGGGGCGGGGGAGATCAAGCAGGGCCTGTTGAATGCCATGCTGGATTTCCACCTTGAAAGCGCGGTGCAGACCCGGAACGCGCGGCGGCTGATCGTGGCGCCCCAGGGGGCCGAGGCCATGCAGTAACGGACCGGCCTGCCTCAGAGGTCTTCGCCGAATGTCTCGCAAACCTGGGTCCAGGCCTGTTCGAGATGCCGGCGCAGGGCCTCTTCGGCGGCGTCCGGATCGCGCATGAGGATGCCGTCCAGGATCTGGACATGCGCCCCATGGTTGGCCTTGTTGCGTTCGTGCAGCCGGGGCATCCGTGACCATTGCGGCGCAAGCCAAGTGACATAGGCCTTGTGCAGGGCGGGAAGCACCGGGTTGCGCGGAATCTCGTACAGCAGCGCGTGAAAGGCCCGGTCGGTGCGGTAGAATTCATCGCTGTCGTCGATGGCCGCCTCGTTCGCCTCAAGCGCCGCCTTCAGCGCCGCGATATCGTCGCGTTGGGCCTGCTGCGCCGCCTGACGGACCAGCGCGGATTCGACAAGGATGCGGGTATCGAACAGGTTCTTCACGCCGCCGGCATTCTTCAACAGGTGGCTGACCACCGTCTCCAGCGCCGAGATCGCGGCGTCATAGCCGGGTTTGCGCACGATGGGGCGATGGCGCGGGCGGGCTTCCAGAAGACCCTGCTTTGACAGGGCCTGCACCGCCTCGCGGACGACGGTGCGGCTGATGCCGAATTCCTCCATCAGAAGGCGTTCGGGGGGCAGGGGGGTGCCGTCGGAATATTCGCCGGCCTGGATTTTCGCGGACAGCCGGCGCACCACCGAATCGGCGGCGCGGCCCGTTCCGTTCTCGCTGGTCTCTGGCATCAAGGTTTCGGTCTCCGTCTCTGGCTGAGCGTCACGATACATCCATCACGAGGTCGGCGCACCTGTCCCCGAGCATCATCGCGGGGGCCTGTGTGTTTCCGGCATTGATGTCAGGCATCGCCGACAGGTCGCAGACGCGCAACCCTTCGATCCCGCGCACCCGCATCCGCGGATCGAGAACGGCCATCGAATCGCCGTCGCGCCCCATGCGGGCGGTCCCGGCGGGGTGATAGTTGGTCTTCACGAAGCGGCGGCAATGCGCCCTGAGGCCTTCGGTGTCGCGCTGGCCCTGTGCCGGCAGCATCACCTGGTCTATCCGCCCGGCCAGGGGTGATTGTTCGAAGGCCCGCAGGAAATACCGTTGCCCCGCGATCATCGCTTCCATGTCGGCCGGATCCTTCAGCAGGTTGGGCGAAACCAGCGGCATCGCTGCCGGGTCGGCCGAGGCAAGCCGCACCTCGCCGCGCGACCGGGGCTTGACGACGACGGTGGTGACCGTCAGGCCGTGACCTTCCTCGACCAGGTCACGGGTGTCGCGGTCGACATAGACGATGGGCACGCAAAAGGCCTGGATCGTCGGCTCGCCCTCGGGGTTGTCGGGGTTGACGAAGGCGCCCGCCTCGACCCCTGCCGATGTGACGGGCCCCGAGCCGAACAGCTTGAACTGCAACCCGTTGCGCACCATGCGCCAGCCTTCGCCCTGCTTGTAATACCCGTAGGGCCCGTTGACCCGCGCGGTGATCGGCACCTCGGGATGATCGACAAGGTTCTGGCCGACGCCGGGCAGATCGGCAATGCAATCGATCCCGTGATCGGCCAGGTGGGCCGCCGGCCCGATGCCCGACAGCATGAGCACCTTGGGCGTGACAAGCGACCCGGCCGAAAGGATCACCTCGCCGCCGCAGCGCACCTGGTGTTCGCCAGACCCGTCGCGATAGGTGACACCGACCGCGCGCCCGTTCTCGATGTCGATGCGCGACACCTCCGAGCGGAGCCGGACGGTCAGGTTGGGGTTGTTCTCTTGCGGGGTGACATAGGCATAGGCCGCGGATGAGCGCCGCCCGTTGCGGTTCATGAACTGGTAGAAGCCGACGCCGTTCTGCCGCGCCCCGTTGAAATCATGGGTAAAAGGCAGGCCCAGCCCCTGAACCGCCTGAACGAAAAGGCGTGACAGGCCGTCGATATGTCCGGGGTCCGACACCAGAAGAGGGCCGTCCGCGCCATGGCGTTCGTCCTGCAGGCGGTTGTTGCCCTCCATCCGGCGAAAATGCGGCAGAACCGCATCCCACCCCCAATCCACCGGATCGTTCGATCCGTGCAGAAGCCGCTGCCAGGCGTCGTAATCGGACGGGCGGCCGCGCATGTAGACCTGGGCGTTGACCGAAGACCCGCCCCCAAGGACGTGCCCCTGCGGAATGTCGTGCACCCGCCCGTCCAGATGCGCCTGCGGCACCGTCTTGTGATAGCGCATGAACCGGGTGCCGTTGATCATCTTGAAGATGCCCGGCGGCATGTCCAGAAGCGGGTGGCGGTTGGAATATCCGGCCTCCAGCAGCAGCACCTTCGCGCCCCCCTCCGAGGCGAGTCGTCCTGCCGCAACGCACCCCGCGGCGCCGCCACCGATGACGATATGGTCAAACTCTTCCACCCGGACTCTCCCCATTTAGACGTACCAAATGCACGGGCTATTCTGGGCATATATCCTGAAAAATGGCAATATCGGAAAAATCTGTTGACGCGGGGCAGATTTGCGTGAATGTTCCCCATAGTTTGGTCGTACCAAAGGAATGAAGATGGATTTCGCTCTCTCCAAAGCCCTCGAAGCGCAGATGCTGATTGGCGGTCAGTGGGTCGCGCCGGCCCGGGGGGCGCGGATCGAGGTCGAGAATCCGGCAGACCAGGGGGTGATCGGCACGATTCCCGATGGCACCCGCGATGATGCGGCGCGTGCCGTGGCCGCCGCCCGCGCGGCGCAGCCCGCCTGGGCCGCGCGCCCCGCCATCGAACGGGGCCGCGCCGTGCGCAGGCTGGCCGGGCTGATCGGTGACCGTGCCGAGGATCTGGCAAGGCTCATCACGCGCGAGCAGGGCAAGCCGATCGGCCAGGCCCGCGGCGAGGTGGGGGCCGTCGTGGGTTTCCTGGAATACGCCGCCGAGAATGCCCGCAGGATCGAGGGTGACATCATCGCCTCGGACAACCCGGACGAGGAGATCCATATCCGCCGTCACCCCCATGGCGTGGTCGTCGGCCTGACCGCCTGGAACTATCCGGCGGCGCTTGCGGCGCGCAAGATCGGTCCGGCCCTGGTGGCGGGCAACACCTTTGTCCTGCTGGCCCACGAGATCACGCCTTTCTCGGGGCTTTTCATCGCAGCCCTTGCCGAACAGGCCGGCATTCCCGCCGGGGTCGTCAACGTGGTGACGGGGCGGGGCGCCGTCGTGGGCCAGGCGCTGGTCGAACATCCGGATACCGGCCTGATCACCATGACCGGAAGCAACCGGGCCGGGCGCGACATCTTTCGCGCGGCGGCCGACGGTATGAAGGTGCTGCGGCTGGAACTGGGCGGCAAGGCCCCCTTCATCGTGATGGAGGACGCCGAGATCGACCGGGCTGTCGCCGCGGCGGTCACGGCCCGCTACACCAATTGCGGTCAGATCTGCACCTGCAACGAAAGGATGTACCTGCACCGCGACATCGCGGACGAATTCCTGGAGAAATTCGTCGCGGCCTCGGCGGCGCTGAGCATCGGCGATCCGATGAACGACCCCGACATCGGCCCCAAGGTCAGCGGGCCCGAGGTGGAGAAGGTGAAGGCGATCGTCGACGCCGCGGTGGCCGAGGGGGCCGAGGTTCTGCTGGAGGGCGGGCCGCTTCGCGAGGGCGACTATGCCAGGGGGCACTGGTATGCGCCCACGGTTCTTGAACTCAGGGACAACACATCTCCGGTCATCGGGCAGGAGGTTTTCGGCCCCGTGGTGCCGGCCGTCCGCGTGCCCGATTTCGATACCGCGCTGCAAATGGCCAACGACACCGATTTCGGGCTGTCGGCCTATGTCTTCACGCAGGATCACCGCCGCCTGATGCAGACGCCTTATCGGCTGAACTTCGGAGAAATCTACGTCAACCGGGCCAACGGCGAACAGTTTCAGGCCTTTCACAACGGCTGGGGCCACTCGGGGCTGGGGGGCGAGGACGGAAAATACGGTTTCGACGGGTATCTGCGCAAGCAGACCCTTTACATGAACTGGGCCTGACCCGGTTTGCTGCGGCCGGGTCTGTCCGGTCGTTCTTTTGGGAGGAAGACTTATGAAAAGACGCAATCTATTGCTGGGCACGGCCCTGTCGGGGCTGGTGGCGCTGACTGCCGGGCTGGCCACGGCCGAAACGCCGCCCCTTGCCCAGAAGGAACGCTACAAGGTGGGCTTTGCCCAGATGGAATCCAACAATCCTTGGCGGATCGCGGAAACCAAATCGTTCCACGAGACCGCCGAGGCCTGCAACTGGGATCTGATCGCGACCGATGCCGCCGGTTCGGCGGCCAAGCAGGTTGCCGATGTCGATTCCATGATCGCGCAGGGTATCGACGTGCTGTTCCTGCCCCCGCGCGAGGAAAAGCCGCTTCTTCCTGCCGTGATGAAGGCGAAGGCCGCCGGCATTCCGACCTTCCTTGTCGACCGGTCGGTCGATCCTGCCGTGGCCAAGCCGGGCGAACATTTCGTGGCCTTTCTGGGGTCTGACTTCGTGGAACAGGGCAAGCGCGCCGCCGAATGGCTGATCGAGAACTTCGAGGGCGACACCGGCGTCATCGTCGAGCTAGAGGGCACCACCGGGTCATCCCCCGCCAATGACCGCAAGAAGGGGTTTGACGACCGCATCGCCAAGGATGACCGCTTCGAGATCGTGGCCAGCCAGACCGGCGATTTCGCCCGCGACATGGGCCGGCAGGTGATGGAGACACTGCTTCAGGCGCATCCCGACGTGAACGTGGTCTATGCCCACAACGACGAGATGGCGATTGGTGCGATCCAGGCGCTGGAACTGGCCGGGCGCAAGCCGGGCGAGGACGTGACCATCGTTTCGATCGACGGCACCCGCGACGCGCTTCAGGCGATCATCGACGGCAAGATGGGCGTGACGGTCGAAAGCTCTCCGTTCTTTGGCCCGCTGGCCTGCGAGGTGATGAAGAAATACGCGGCGGGCGAAGAGATCCCGGGCTGGGTGCAGGTCGAAGACCGGGTTTTCACCAGCGACAACGCGGCCGACCACATCGACGAAGCCTACTGAGGTTTCGCACCGGGAGGGCGCGCATGCGCGCCCCCCGCTCTTCTCACGATCGGACAGGACATGAATGACCTCATCCAGATGACGGGCATCGGTAAATCCTTTGCCGGAATCATCGCCTTGCAGAACACCAGCCTCGCGATCCGCCCCGGCGAGGTTCACGCGATCATCGGTCAGAACGGCGCGGGAAAATCCACGCTGATCAAGATTCTGACGGGGGTCTATCGGCGCGACGAGGGCGAAGTGCGGATGAACGGGAAACCGCTGGCCATCTCCACCCCGCGCGAGGCGCAGGATGCCGGGATCGCGACCATCTACCAGGAGCTGAGCCTGGTGCCCCTGCGCAGCGTGACCGAAAACGTCGTGATGGGGTACGAACCGCGCAATCGGCTGGGATTGATCGACTGGAAGGCGGCCCATGCCCGCACCCGCGAGATCCTGGCCCGTTTCGGCGTGAAGGTGGATGTCACCCGCCAACTGGGCAGCTATTCGACCGCGATCCAGCAGCTTGTGGCCATCGCGCGGGCGGTGTCGCTGGAGGCAAAGCTGGTCATCATGGACGAGGCGACATCCTCGCTGGACGACCAGGAGATCGAGACGCTGTTTTCTGTGGTGCGCAATCTCAGGGAGTCGGGCGTGGCGGTGCTCTATATCTCGCACTTCCTGGACGAGCTTTACCGCATCTGCGACCGGGTCACGATCATGCGCGACGGTCGGACGGTGGCCACCCACGATGTGGCGCAGACGACAAAGCTGGGGCTTGTGTCCGAAATGCTGGGCCGGGATGCGCGCGAGATCCAGGCCGTCGGACTGACCGCGCTGTCGGGCGGGCATGGCCAGCCGGGCGAGGTATTGCTGGAAGCACAGGACATGCGCAGCCGCACGGGTCTGCGCGGGGCCTCGGTGACTGTCCGCAGGCGTGAAATCGTCGGGCTGGGCGGGCTTCTCGGTTCGGGGCGGACCGAGGCCGCGCGCGCCATCTTTGGCCTCGATCCCCTGACCGGCGGGCGTGTCGTCCATCACGGCGGCGTGCGGATCGACAACCCCGCCCAGGCCATCGCGCTTGGCATGGGATTCCTGACCGAGGATCGCAAGGCCGACGGCATCATCCCGCACATGTCGGTGCGCGAGAACATCTCGCTGGCCCTGCTGCCACGGCTCAGGCGGCTGGGGGCGGTCGATCGGGCGCGCGAACGCAAGCTGGCGCAGCATTACATCGACGCGCTTCAGATCAAGACCGCGGGCATGGAGCAGCCGATCCGCGAATTGTCGGGGGGCAACCAGCAGAAGGTCCTGCTGGCCCGCTGGCTGGCGCTGGAGCCCGAGATCCTGATCCTGGACGAACCCACACGCGGTGTCGATGTCGGCGCGAAATTCGAGATCCAGTCGATCATCCGCAAGCAGGTTGCCCAGGGGCTGGCGGTGCTGCTCATCAGTTCCGAGTTCGAGGAACTGGTCGAGGGCGCGGACCGGATCGTGGTTCTGCAGGACGGCCGTTCGGTAAGCGAGTTGCAGAACCCCGGCGTCACCGAAGACGCCCTCATCGGGGCCATTGCCCATCAGCATGAAAGGAACGTCGCGTGACCCAGGCCCTTGCTCAGTTGCAGCAGCGGTTCGATCCGTCGCGCCATGGCGCTCTTGTGGCGCTGGCGGTCATCCTTCTTTTCAATCTTGCGGTGACGCCCAATTTTCTTCAGGCGCAGACGCTTTTCGTCAATATCAGCCAGGTGGCGACCATTGCCATCGTGGCCATGGGAATGACGCTTGTCATTGCCACAGGTGGCATCGACCTGAGCGTCGGTGCGATCATGGCGCTGGCCGGGGCGCTGGCGCCGCTGATCTTCCTGTCCGATTTCGCCACGGCCAATCCTGCGCTGGGGCTTCTGGCCGCGATCGTCGTGCCGATCCTTGTCGCGCTTTGCTGCGGCGTCTTCAATGGCGTGCTGGTCACTTACCTGAATGTCCAGCCCATCGTGGCAACCCTGATCTTCTTCATCTCGGGGCGCGGCCTGGCGCAGGTGCTGACCAATGGCAACCTGCAGACCTTCTCGAACCCTTCGTTCAGCTATCTTGGCACCGGCAAGGTGCTGGGCCTGCCGTTCCAGGGCTGGTTGGTGCTGGTGATCGCGCTGGTGCTGTTCTGGGTCGTGACGCGATCGGTCTTCGGTCGCCAGCTTCTGGCGGTGGGGGGCAATGAACGTGCTGCGCGACTTGCCGGTATTCCGGTGAACCGGGTCAAGATCGGGGCCTATGTCATCTGCGCGGGGCTGTCGGGTCTTGCCGGGCTGATCGTCGTGGCGATCAACTCGGCCTCTGATGCCGCGCGGATCGGAACCCTGATGGAACTGGACGCCATCGCCGCCGCCGTGGTGGGGGGCACGCTGCTGCAGGGGGGGCGCGCGCCGATCTTCGGCGCCATCCTGGGCGCGGTCATCATCCAACTGGTGAAATACACGCTTCTGGCGAATGGCATCGCGGATGAGGTCGCGCTGATCGCCAAGGCCGGGATCATCATCGCGGCCGTCTATCTGCAACAAGCCCGCAAGGAGTAAGTCATGGCGGACACGAACACATTCGATCTGCGGCGCTACCTGAAAGGCGGCGGGCATTCCTTCGGGGTCTGGGCGGCGCTGGTCATCGTCGTGCTTTTCGGGCTCATGCGCTACGACAACTTCGGCGGTGCCTACAACATTTCGTCGTTCCTGAACTACAACGCCATGTTCATCGTCATTTCGGTTGGCATGTGCTTCGTGATCCTGACCGGAGGGATCGACCTGTCGGTGGGGTCGGTGGCGGCCTTCACTTCGGTTGTCGCGGCCTATCTGTCGCCCTATGGGATCCAGGTCGCGCTTCCGGGTGCGGTGCTGGCGGGGCTGGCCATCGGCGGGCTGAACGCCTTCTTCGTGGTGGCCATGCGCATTCCGCCCTTCATCGCCACGCTGGCGACAATGCTGGGTGCCAAGGGCGGGGCGCTGGTGATTTCGGGCGCTCAGACCATCGCGATCGACTGGGAGTCGAATTTCACCAAGCTGGGCATGGAGAAAGCCTTTGGCCTGCTGCCCTGGACCATCGTCATCACCGCGGTTGTGGTTGTCGCCCTGTGGATCGTGCTTGAATTCACCTCGCTGGGCCGCACCGTCCTGGCTGTCGGCGGGGGCGAGGACGCGACGATGATGATGGGGCTTGGCGTGGCGCGGGCCAAGGTTTTCGTCTATCTCCTCAGCGGTGGCTGCGGTGGCCTGGCCGGGGTGTTCCTGGCCTCGGGGTTTGGCGCGGGGCAGCCCCTCGAAGGGGTCGGCTGGGAGCTTTCGGCCATCGCCTCGGTGGTGGTGGGCGGCACCCTCTTGACGGGCGGAATGGGTTCGGTCGCGGCGACCGTCGCCGGCGCGCTGCTGCTGGGCCTTGTGTTCAACATCCTGAACTTCGAAAACGGGCGGGGTGTCATCAGCCTCAGTGCCTATTGGCAGATGGTCATTCGCGGCGGATTTCTTTTCGCGGTCATCCTTCTGCAATCGCAATTGACAACCAGAACCCGGAGGGCCGCGGAATGAGCGATATCACCAGCGTCAGGGTCCGGCTGTTCGACGTGCCGCTGGCCGAGGTCCTTTCGGATGCCAAGCATGGCGATCACACCCACTTCGAACTTGTGACCGCCACGGTCACGCTTGCCGACGGCAGTGTCGGCACCGGTTACACCTATACCGGCGGGCGGGGCGGGCGGGCCATCGCGGCAATGATCGAACACGACCTGGCGCCCTTCCTCGTCGGGCAGGATGGCGGGGCGGTCGAGGCGCTGAACGATGCGATGCAGTGGCATGTGCACTATGTAGCGCGTGGTGGAATTGCCGCCTTCGCGATCTCGGCGCTTGACATCGCGCTCTGGGATCTGCGCGGCAAGCGCAGCGGCCAGCCCCTGTGGAAGATGGCCGGCGGCACGTCAGACCGCTGCCGCGCCTATGCCGGGGGGATCGACCTGAACTTTCCGCTGCCCAAGCTTCTGCGCAGCGTGCAGGGATACCTGGAGCGGGGCTTTGACGGGGTGAAGATCAAGATCGGTCAGCCGACCCTGGAAGAGGATATCGCCCGCATCAAGGCCGTGCGCGAACTTGTCGGGCCCGACGTGGCCTTCATGGTCGATGCCAACTATTCGATGACGGTGGACCAGGCGATCGCGGCCGCCCGTGCCTTTGCCCCCCACGACATCACCTGGTTCGAAGAACCCACCATCCCGGACGACTATAAGGGTTTCGGCAAGATTGCCGCCGAAACCGGCATGCCGCTGGCCATGGGCGAGAACCTGCACACCATCCACGAATTCGAACAGGCCTTCGCCGAGGCGCGCCTGTCCTTCATTCAGCCCGACGCCAGCAATTGCGGCGGTATCACCGGCTGGCTTCAGGTGGCCGGGCTGAGCCGTCGGCACGGCATTCCGGTCTGCAGCCACGGGATGCAGGAACTGCACGTCAGCCTTGTCTCGGCACAGTCCAACCCGGGCTGGATCGAGGTTCATTCCTTCCCCATCGATGAATACACCCACCGCCCCCTGGTGGTCGAGAACCACCTGGCCGTGGCCCCGGACACACCGGGCATCGGTGTCGCCTTCGACTGGGACAAACTTCAAGCAGCACACGAGGACATGCACAGATGACCATGATCGCCGCCGCCTTCTACCGCGGAAACAAGAGCTTTGCCGTCGAGCAGGTCGAGGCGCCGACGCCCTCGGCGGGCCAGGTCATGCTGCGCGTCGCCTATTGCGGCATCTGCGGCACCGACATGCATGTCTTTCACGGCAACATGGATGCCCGCGTCGGCCTGAACCGGATCGTGGGCCACGAGATGTCGGGCATCGTCGAAGCCGTGGGGGCAGACGTGGACAGGGTGAAGCCCGGTCAGAAGGTCGTGGTGCGCCCGCTGGATCATTGCGGCGACTGCCCGGCCTGCAACGCGGGCCATAGCCACATCTGCCACAATCTGGCGTTCCTTGGCCTGGACACCGACGGTGCCATGCAGGAACTTTGGTGCGCGCCCGCCCATACCCTGCATGTTCTGCCCAATGACATGCGGCTGGATCATGCCGCGCTGATCGAACCGGTGGCGGTGGCCTGCCATGACGTGCGCATGGCCAGGCTGCAACCGGACGAGGACGTGGTCGTGATCGGCGGCGGACCGATCGGGGTGCTGGTGGCGATGGTGGCACGCGATGCCGGCGGCAAGGTGGTGATCTCCGAGGTCAACGAAACGCGCCGGGCCATCGCCGATGCCCTGGGCTTTGATACGGTGAACCCCGCGACGGCAGATCTGCAGGCCGCCATCATGGCGCGCACGGATGGCAAGGGTGCGGATGTCGTCTTCGAGGTGTCGGGCAGTCAGGCAGGCGTCGATGCGATGACGGCGGTGGCCGCAACCCGCGGCCGCATCTGCATGGTCGCCATCCATGCCAAGAAGCCGCAGGTCGACATGTTCCGGTTCTTCTGGCGCGAATTGCAGCTTGTCGGCGCCCGCGTCTATGAGCCGGAAGACTACGACAAGGCGATTTCGCTGGTGGCCGGGGGCGCCATCGCCGCCGAAAGCGTGATCACCGATGTCAGCCCGCTGGCCGGGATCCAGCAGGCGTTCGAGGCCCTCGACGCAAGCCCGACCGCGCTCAAGAGCCTGATCAAGGTGGGAGAGGTGGCATGAGTGTTCTGAATTCCTTTGACCTTGGCGGCAAGACAGCCGTTGTCACCGGGGTCAATCGCGGCATCGGGCGCGCCATGGCCGAGGCCTTGGCCCAGGCCGGCGCCGATATCGTGGGGGTCAGCGCGTCGTTGCGCCCGGGGTCCGAAGTGGAACAGGCGGTCACTGCACTGGGTCGGCGGTTCACGCCCTGTCAATGCGATTTCTCGGACCGGGCGGCAGTGACCGGGCTTGCCGCGCGGCTGGAAGCCGATGGCATCGCGCCGGATATCCTGGTCAACAATGCGGGCACCATCCGGCGCAAGCCCGCCGCCGCGCATCCCGACGACTGGTGGGACGAGGTGATAGAGGTGAACCTGTCGGCGCAATTCGTGCTGAGCCGCGAGATCGGGCGCGGCATGATCGAACGGGGCCGGGGCAAGATCATCTTCACCGCCTCGCTTCTGACCTTCCAGGGCGGGATCACCGTGCCGGGCTATGCGGCGTCCAAGGGCGGTATCGGCCAGCTGACAAAGGCGCTGGCCAACGAATGGGCGGGGCGCGGTGTCAACGTCAATGCCATCGCGCCGGGTTATATCGCCACCGACAACACGCAGGCGCTTCGCGATGATCCGGAACGGTCAGAGGCCATCCTTGCGCGGATTCCGGCCGGACGATGGGGTCAGCCGCAGGATTTCGGCGGGCCGGTGGTCTTTCTGGCCTCGGCGGCGTCGGACTATGTGAACGGCGAGATCCTTGTCGTCGACGGGGGCTGGATGGGGCGCTGAGCGTCGGCGCCGGAACCTGCGCGCAGTCGCGCACCCGTCATTGGCGGGGCCGCACGCGAAAGGTGGCGTGCGGCCCCGCCGTGATTCAGGCCGCAACCGCCTGACGCAGGATCGCGGCGGTATCGTGGCGGGGCTCTTCCCCGATCTCGGCCATTTTCGCGTCCAGCTTGTGCAGCATGGTCGCGAAGACTTCGGCATGGGCCGGGTCATGGGCCAGGTTGTTCAACTCGTGCGGGTCGGCCTCGCAATCGAAAAGTTCCCACTCCGGCGGCTCGTCGCCCGCGTTGGCGCCGATCTGGTCCAGGGGTTCGTTGTACCAGTAGATCAGCTTGTAGCGCGCGCTGCGGATTCCGTAGTGGGCGAATGCGTTGTGGATATCGTCCTTGTGCATCCAGTAGCGGTGATAGGCCACCTCCTGCCAATCGTCCCCTGCCGTGCTTTCGAACACCGGGCGCAGGCTGTTGCCCTGCATGTAGGTCGGAGAGGTCTGACCGGCATAGTCAAGGAAGGTCGGGGCGAAATCGACGTTCATGGCAATGTCCTTGGACACGCTGCCGGGCGCGATGGCGCGGGGGTATTGCACAAGGAACGGCATCTGAAGCGATTCCTCGTACATGAAGCGCTTGTCGAACCAGCCATGTTCGCCCAGGAAAAACCCCTGATCCGAGGTATAGATCACGATGGTGTCGTCGGTCAGGCCCTCGGCGTCCAGCGTATCAAGCAGACGGCCCACACTTTCGTCGATGGCCGCGACGGTGCGCAGGTAACGCTTGATGTAGCGCTGGTACTTGAACAGGTCCAATTCGCGCTTGGTTTCAAAGGTATAGGTTTCGCCGGTGGCGCGGTCGATCAGGCGCAGGCCCTCGTGATCGTCGGGCACGGTGCGCAGGTCGGCGCCGGGCATCACCATCTCGCCCACCTCGCTGCCGCCCTCGGGCTGCACCAGGCCAAGGTCGGTATAGCTCATGTCGCGGCGCACGCGCATCTTGGCGGCACCGGCGGCGACGGCGCGGTTTTCATAGGTGTCGTCGAAGGTTTCGGGCACCGGCAGGTCGTCGGTGTAAAGATCGTTGTGGCGCGGGTGCGGCACGAAGGGGCGGTGGGGCGCCTTGTGGTGGCACATCAGGAAGAACGGGCGATCCTTGTCGCGGTTCGTAATGAAATCGACCGACTTGTCGGTGATGATGTCGGTGGCATAGCCCTTTTCGACGGTCTCGCCCTCGGGACCGATCATCACGGGATCGAAGTATTCGCCCTGCCCGGGGACCACCGACCACTGATCGAAACCGCTGGGCTGGTGCGCCGGGCCTTCGCCCAGGTGCCACTTGCCGAACATCGCGGTCTGATAGCCGGTCGAACGCAGGTGCTTGGCCACGTTCGGCAGGCGGTTGTCGAGGTGGGTGTCCAGCGTCGTGACAAGGTTCACGTGGTTGTAGGTGCCGGTCAGGATCGACGCGCGCGAAGGCGTGCAGATCGAATTGGTGACATAGCAACGGTCCATCCGCATGCCGTTCTGCGCGATACGGTCGATCTGCGGGGTGGAGTTCAGCCCCGAACCATAGGCGGAAATGGCGGCGGCGGCGTGATCGTCGCACATGATGAACAGGATGTTGGGCCGGGTCATGGGTATCCTCAAGGCAGGGTGGGGGCCGGCCGCCTGGCTGCGGCCGGCCGGATGGGCATCAGCGGGCGTAAAGATCGCCGAGGTAGAATTCGGAAGCCGGCAGCGGTTCGTCGATCTTGCCGAAGTCGGCATAGAGATTGGCCAACGTGTCGAACCAGTTGCCGACGTTGCCGTTGCGGGTCAGCTCCTCAAGCTCGGCGCTGGAAGGCAGTTTGGCCTGAACCGCCTCGGCCTTCAGGGGGCCTTCGGGCACGCCCAGGAACTTGGCGGTGATCGAAACCGCCTCGTCCAGGTTGTCGCGGCGGAAATCCAGCGCTTCCTTGATGACGGCATTGACCTTCAGGATCGCCTCTTCGTTGCCGGCCATGGCGTCGCTGACGATGAAGCTGGAGGGGAAGGCAATCTCGGGGAAGAAATCCTCGTTCGAGGTCAGTTCGCCCAGGTCGGGGATGCGCTGCTTGATCACGTCGACGAAGGGATACCAGATGCCCGCACCGTCGATCTGCCCCGAGGCAAAGGCGGTGACGATGGTGCTGGGGTCCATCTTGACGACTTCGATGTCATCCGTGGTCATGCCGGCGCGATCCAGCGCCAGGCGCAGCAACATGTCGCCCGAGGTGCCTTCGGGCACGCCGACCTTCTTGCCCTTCAGCCCTTCGATCCCGTCGATGCCGGGCTGGGCGATCACGCGGTCGGTATAGCCCAGGGCGTTGACGGCGATTACCTTGGCCTGGCCGCTGGCGGGCAGCCACAGCGCGCCGGGGCCGATATAGGCAAAGTCCAGCGAACCGGCGTTCAGCGCCTGAACCTGGATCGGGCCGTTGGTGAAGACCTTGGTGTCGGCGTCAAGCCCGTGCTTTTCCCACAGACCCTTTTCCGTGGCGATGGCCACCATCGAGGTGCCGAAATAATCGGCGATGTAACCCATGCGGATTTCGGTCATGTCCTGGGCCGATGCGGCGGTGCCGAAGGTCGCGGCCAGGGCGATCAGCCCGGCGGTGGTGCCCAGAAAGTTGCGCTTGGTGATTTGCATGATGTTCCTCCTCTTCATGCGGTTTCTTTGTCGGAACGGGTATAGACCGCGTGCCAGACACGATTGCGGATCTTGGTGAATTCGGACGACAGGCGGATGTCCTCGTTGCGGGGAAAGGGCAGGTCGACCTCGATGATCTCCTGCAGGCGCCCGGGGCGCGCCGCCAGAACGATCACCCGGTGCGCCAGGTAGACCGCTTCGTCGACATCGTGGGTGATGAACATGATGGTGCGCTTGTCGCGCGACCAGGTATCAAGCAGCTGATCCTGAAGGCGCACCCGCGTCAGCGCGTCCAGCGCGCCAAAGGGTTCGTCCATCAGTAGAACACTGGGGTTCACCGCATAGGCCCGCGCGATGGCGCAGCGCTGCTTCATCCCGCCCGAGAGGTTCTTGGGCAGGGTGTCGGCGAAATCCGACAGACCGACAAGCGCGATGTAGTGTTCGGCCCGCTTGCGCCTTTCGTCCTTGCCCAGCCCCTGAAGCTTGAGGCCGAATTCGACATTCTTGCGCACCGTCAGCCAGGGAAACAGCGCATATTGCTGGAAGATCACGCCACGGTCGGGGCCGGGGCCGTGCACCTCGGTTCCGTTCACAAGACATTGGCCGGATGTGACATCCTGCAACCCGGCCACGATATTCATAGCGGTGGATTTGCCACAGCCCGAGGGCCCGACGACGGTGACGATTTCACCATCGGCGATATCCAGGTTCAGGTTCCGAAGGGCGGTGAAGGCATCGACGCCTTCACCGAACACCTTGGTGACATTGTCGAAACGGATCTTGGGGTCCTGGGTGTCCATGATCACATCCTTTCCTGCCAGCCGGTAAGGCGGGTGTCGCTCCAGACGACGACGCGGTCCATGATCAGCCCAAGTATTCCGATGGTGATCAGCGACACGAAGATCGTCGGCAAATCGTAGTAAAGCTGCGCCTGCTGCATCCTGAACCCCAGCCCCGATTGGGCCGCGATCAGTTCGGCCGCCACCACCGTCGCCCAGGCCGAGCCCAGCCCGATGCGAAAGCCCACGAGGATGAAGGGCGTCGAGGCCGGGATGACGACCTTGGCAAAGATCGTGCGGTCCGACGCGCCCAGCACCCGGGCGGCGTTGATATAGGTCTTGTCGACGCTGATGACGCCTTGATAGGTCGCCACCACCGACGACAGGAATGCCGCCAGGAAGATGACGAAGATCTTGGGCTTTTCGTCGATCCCCAGCGTGACGATGGCCAGGGGGATGATCGCCAGCGGCGGGACGACGCGGAAGAACTGGATCCAGGGGTCGATGAGCGACCGCGCGGTCTTGTACCAGCCCATCAGGAAGCCGACCGGAATGGCAACGGCCGTGCCGATGACAAAACCGGTCAACACCCGCGCCAGCGACGCCCCGGCATCCGATAGAAGTTGCCCGTTGGCCAGAAGCTCGCCAAAGCGGATCGCGACGGCAAGCGGGTTGGGCAGCACCGACAGCCCGGACACCGTGGCAAGCCACCACAGGCCGATGCCCGCCGCGAAGGAAATGATACCCAGAACAAGGGCGCGGGGCGGGACGCCGCGGCGTTTCTGATCGGGTGGTTCGGCGTCGGATATGACGGACATCTGTTACTCTCCCTTCCCGGCCACGGCCGGGCCTTTTCTGCGATTCATGTCGTGACGCGGTGATGCGCCGGGCGCTGGCGCGACGGGCCGGCGGCATAGAAGAACCGGTCCAGCCCCACGCAGGCCGCACCGCGCACACCGACACCGGGGCCCAGCAATGTCGGGCCGATGGTCAGGCCGACACGTTGCTGCTGCATGATGCGCCCGCCCAGATCCTGGCGCAGGCGGTCGGTGAATTCGGGCGGCGCCACTTCCAGGTGTCCGCCCAGCACCACCGCCTCGGGGGCGATCAGGGTGACGGTGGTGGCCAGGGCGCGCAGGAAGGCATCGTAGATGCCGTCCCATTCGGGGGTGCGCATGGCCGCGGCGATCAGGCCTTCGGGCGGCACTTCGTCAAGGCCCAGGGCCTTCAGCAACGGGCGTTCGGCAAAGACCGTTTCAAGGCAGCCGCGCCCGCCGCAGGCGCAGGACGCGCCGTTCTGGTCGATCACGATATGGCCCAGTTCGATGGGGCCGCCGATCCGCGCCGGAGCCAGCGCCCGCGAGGCATAGGCAAGGCCCCCGCCGGTGCCGCGCCCCATGAAGACATGCAGGGTGCTTTCGGCGGTGCGCCCGGCGCCGAACCAGGTTTCGGCCAGGGCGATGGCGGTGGCGTTGTGCTGAAGCGCCACGGGCAGGTCGAAGGCGGCCTCGAAGCGGTCGGCGAAGGGCACGTCGTACCAACCGGTTGCGACGGCATGGGTGTTGATGCGCTGAGCGGCGTCCACCCGACCGGGAACCCCGACACCGACCCCGACGATATCCTGGCGCAGGGTGCCGTTGCGTTCGAACAGGTCGTTGGCGGCGGCGACGGTGCGTTCGATCACCTCGTCAGGCGACGAGGCGGTATCGAAACCGAACCGCGTTTCGGCTACCGGCTCCAGCCGCAGGTTGGTCAGGGCGATGGCCACCTTGCCCGCCGACAGGTGAATGCCACAGACCAGCCGGGCATCGGGGCAAAGGCTGATCGTGACGGGGGGGCGGCCGATGCCGGTGAAATCCTCGGCCCGGGTTTCGCGGGCATAGCCCTCGGCAAGGATCTGGGCGGTGATCTTCGTGGTCGCGGCCGAGGACAGACCCGTGGCGCGCACGATATCGGCCCGGGAAAGCCCTTCGGTATCGCGCAGCAGGCTGAGGATGTTGCCGATGGCCGTCATGTCGCCCTCCTTTTGTTTACTTAGTGAGTAAAGTAACGAGGGATTCTGTCAATCCCTTTTCTGAAAATGGCTGTCGGCAAGCCCGGCGCGCCGGCCAGCAAGAAACCAGCCTTGCGGGGCCGCATTCGGGGTGCCCGAAAAAGTGGAAATGGATGTTGACAGACCACAATCGGGATAGGTAACAATCATTTTCAATAAACCTGTCCTACAAGTTTGGCGAATCTGCATTGGAAACCCCGTGAATCCTCGCGTCAAAACTCCCGGTAGCCAGAACCTGGTCGGCGAAACCATCGCCGCCATCACGCGGCATATCCGGGTAAACGATCTTGGCCTGGGGGACAGGCTGCCCAGCGAGATCGAGATGAGCCGGGAGCTGAACGTATCGCGCACCACAGTGCGTGAGGCCTTTCGCTCGCTCGCGGCGATGCGGCTGATCGAACAGAACACCGGCAAGCGGGCGACGGTGGCGGGGCTGGACTATGCCTCGCTGTCGCCGCTCATCGAACACGGTGTCCACATCGATCAGATATCGATCCAGCAGATCTATGACGTGCGCCGCACGATCGAGGCGCGCACCGCGGCCCTGGCGGCGCTGCGGCGCACCGAAGATGAGGCCGCGCAGATCGTGGCGCATTCGCAGGTCATGTCCGAATCGCACGATGATCTGGACCGGATGCTGGAACACGACATCGCTTTCCACCTGGCGATCGCGAAGGCGGCGCGCAATCCGGTGTTCACGCTGATCGTCGGCGCCTTCGAAGGCATCACCCGCCAGACCTGGCCCATCGGATGGCGCAGCCGTACCGAGCGCAGCCAGCAGGAAAAGGTTGTCGGGCTGCATTGCGACCTGGCCGAGGCGATACAGACGGGAAATCCACAACGAGCGAGCGAACTGATGTCGCTCCATTTCGATGAAAGTGTCCGCGCGCTGGTCGCGGCCGGAATAGCGTGAGGCAAACATGAAGATAACCGGAATCGAAACCATCCGCATTGCCGAACGGCCCAACCTGCTGTGGATCGAGGTGCACACCGACGAAGGCATCACCGGCCTGGGCGAGACGTTCTTCCTTGCCGAAACGGTCGAAACCTACATCCACGAATTCATCGCGCCGCAGGTGATCGGGCGCGACCCGCTGCAGATCGACCTGCTGGCGGCCGATCTGAACGGCTATCTGGGGTTCCGGTCCACCGGGGCCGAGGTGCGCGGCAATTCCGCCTTCGACATCGCGCTGTGGGACATCTTCGGCAAGGCCACGGGCCAGCCGATTGCCCAGCTTCTGGGCGGCTTCTCGCGCCGCGAGATCCGCACCTACAACACCTGCGCCGGGACCGAATACATCAAGAAGGCCACCGGCCAGCAGTCGGGGAACTATGGGCTGGAGACGCGCGGGCAGTATGACGACCTGAACGGTTTCCTGCACCGCGCCGACGAACTGGCGCAATCGCTGCTGGAAGATGGCATCACCGCCATGAAGATCTGGCCCTTCGACATGGCCGCCGAAAAGACCCGCGGTCAGTACATCTCGGGGCCGGACATGCGCGCGGCACTTGAACCGTTCGAGAAGATCCGCAACGCGGTGGGCGACAAGATCGACATCATGGTCGAGTTCCATTCGATGTGGCAACTGCTGCCGGCCATGGAAATCGCCCGCGAGCTGGAGCAGTTCCGCACCTTCTGGCACGAAGACCCCATCAAGATGGACAGCCTGGGCGACCTGGCCCGCTATGCCGCCGTCAGCCGCGCCCCGATTTCGGCGTCGGAAACGCTGGGCAGCCGCTGGGCCTTCCGCGACCTGCTGGAAACCGGTGCGGCGGGTATTGTCATGCTGGACATTTCCTGGTGCGGTGGCCTGTCCGAGGCGCGCAAGATCGCCGCCATGGCCGAAACCTGGCACCTGCCGGTTGCGCCGCACGATTGCACCGGGCCGGTGGTTCTGGGGGCATCGACACATCTGTCGCTGAATGCGCCCAACGCGCTGGTGCAGGAAAGCGTGCGCGCCTTCTACAACACCTGGTACCGCGATCTGGTGACCGCGCTGCCGACGGTAACCAACGGCATGATCACGGTGCCGCCGGGGCCGGGGCTGGGCATGGCGCTCAACCCCGAGCTTGCCCGTGCCTTTGACGTGACAAGGCGAATGACGACCGGGGCAGATATCTGACCCGCAAGATTTACCAAGGGAGGAAGACATGAAGAAACTCGTATCCACCATCGCCCTTGCGGCGGCGCTGACCGGTGGTCAGGCCATGGCGCAGGACGACAAGATGAACATCGTTTTCACGCATCACTCGTCGGCATCCAACCCGTTCTGGCAGGCCGTCAAGAAGGGCTTTGACGACGCCTGCGAAAAGATCGAGGCGAACTGCCAGATGGTCTTTACCCAGACCGAAGGCGCCATCGACCAGCAGGCCGCCAACATGATGACCGCGCTGGCGCGCAGCCCCGACGCCCTGCTGACCTCGATCGTCGACAACAACGCCTTTGACGAGATCATCCAGCGTGCGGTCGATGACGGCGTGATCACCGTCGCCGTCAACGTGGACGACAGCGAAGGCGCCGCAGGCAACGCCCGCGCGGCCTTCATCGGTCAGGGCTTCGTGCCGGCGGGCCGGTCGCTGGCCGCCAAGATGACCGAGTTCTTCCCCGAGGAAGGCCCGATCAACGCGGTCGTCGGCATTTCGGCGCCCGGCCAGAACTGGTCGGAACAGCGCGGCCAGGGCGTGATCGAGGGCCTCAAGGCCTGGGCCGAGGAAACCGGCCGCGACGTCAACATCGAACGGCTGGACACCGGCACCGACGGTGCGCAGGTGGCCGAACGGGTGGGCGCCTATATCAACGCCAACCCCGACACGACGGTCTATTTCGACACCGGGCTGTGGCACGCCTATGTCGCGCAGGTTCTGGCCGATCGCGGGATCGAACCGGGCACCGTTCTGATGGGCGGCTTCGACATCGTGTCCGAAGTGCTGCAGCAGATGGAGGCCGGCTATATCCAGGTGCAGGTCGACCAGCAGCCCTACATGCAGGGGTTCATGCCGGTCGTACAGGCCTACCTGGCCCACAACTTCGGCCTGTCGCCCACCGATGTGGACACCGGTCAGGGCCTTGTCCTGCAAGAGGATGTTGCCGCCCTGAAAGACCTCGCCGCGCAGGGCCTGCGCTGAGCATCTGACGATCCGGGGTCGCGGGCAACGCACCGCGGCCCCCTTCAGAACCAAGGGGGCGGACGGGCTTCATGCGACGACTACTCAAGATCTACATGGAAAAACCAGAGCTGGCGGGCATCGTGTTCCTGCTTCTGCTGGCGGCGGTGTTCCAGTTTCAGACCGACGGCGCGTTTCTGAACGCCTACAACATGCAGGGTATCCTGGGCATCCTGCCTGAAATGGCGCTGGTGGCCATCGGTGTGACCCTGCTGATGATATGCGGCGAATTCGACCTCTCGGTGGGGTCGGTATTCGCGCTGACGCCCATGGTGATGGCGGTTCTCATTCAGGACGGCTGGCCCTTCCTGCCCGCGATCATGGCCGGCATGGCAACGGCGCTTCTGATCGGATTCGTCAACGGCTTCCTGACCATCCGCTTCCAGATCCCCAGCTTCATCACCACGCTTGGGATGCTGTTCGTCGCGCGGTCGATCACCGTCGTGATTTCCGGGGGCTTCCCGCCGGTCCTGCCGCGCGACGCCTTGCCGCGAGGGATGTTCACATCCTTTGTCGGGCCGAACGATCTGTTCCGCATGTCCTTTGTCTGGTTCGTCCTGGTGGCGGTGGTGGTATCGCTTCTGCTGTCGCGCACGAACTTCGGCAACTGGGTGCGCGCCACGGGCGGTTTCCTGCCCGCGGCCCAGGCCATGGGCATTCCCACGGCGCGGGTGAAGACCGCGTGTTTCATGCTGTGTTCGCTGCTGGCGGGGTTCGCCGGCACCATCCAGGTGATGCGCCTTGGCGCGCCGCTGCCCTCGATCGGCGAGGGGCTGGAGCTTCAGGCCGTCGCGGCGGCAGTGATCGGCGGCACGGCCCTGACCGGCGGGATCGGCACGATCCTGGGGGGCATCATCGGCGCCACCCTGATCCGGGTGATCGACAACGGGCTGGTGCTGTCGCAGGTCGATGCCAACTGGTTCAAGCTGGCGATCGGTTCGCTGACCATCTTCGCCGTCATCCTCAACTCCTGGCTGCGCAAGAAGGCCAAGGCAATGAAGGTGGAGACCTGACATGGCCGATCCCATCATCAAGATCCGCAACCTGCACAAATGGTATTCCGGCGTGCACGCCCTGAAGGGGGTGTCGCTGGACATCCAGCCGAACGAGGCGCTTGGCCTTGTCGGGGACAACGGCGCCGGCAAATCCACGCTGATCAACATCCTGTCGGGCATCCAGCAGGCCGACGAGGGCGAAATCACCATCGACGGCGAAAAGGTGAACTTCCGCAACCCGCGCGATGCCATGGATCGCGGGATCGAGACGATCTACCAGTACAACTCGATGGTGCCGACCATGAGCATCGCGCGCAACATGTTCATCGGCCGCGAGCCGCTGAAGGCGTCGTTCATGGGCGTAGGCATCATGGACCGCAAGCGCATGGCCGAGGAAAGCGTCCAGGCCATCGCCGATGTCGATCTGCACCTGCGATCGCCCGATGCCCTTGTGGGCGAACTTTCGGGCGGCCAGCGGCAGGGCGTCGCCATCGCGCGGGCCATGCACTTCAAATCCAAGGTGATGATCCTGGATGAACCGACAAACCACCTTGCGGTGAAGGAAACGCAGAAGGTGATCGGTTTCGTGCAATCGCTGAAGGAACTGGGGATCACCGCGATCTTCATCAGCCACAATATCCATCATGTCTTCGAATGCTGCGACCGGATCGTGGCCATGGCGCGCGGCGAGGTGGTTCTCGACCGCCGCACCGAAGAGACGAACATGGAAGAAATCCATTCGGCCCTGTGAAGGAGGAAACCATGGCAGAACTAGACGGAAAGAGGGTTCTCCTCACCGGGGGGCTTGGCTCTCTGGGGCGGGCCCAGGCGCAGGAACTTGCAGGGCGGGGCGCGCAGGTCACCATCCTGGAACGGCCCGAGTATGAGGACGGCGCGGCGCGGGCGGGCGAACTGGGCGCCAGCTTCCTGCCCTGCGATCTGAACGATCTCGAAGCTGCCCAGGACACCGTGCGCCAGGCGGGCGGTTTCGACATCCTGGTCAACAACGCCGCCCTGATCATCAACCGCCCCTATTCGGCCTTTACCATGGCCGAATACGAAGACCAGGTGCGCGTGAACTCGTCCGCGGCCTTCGCGCTGACGGCGGTGTGCGCCGAACACATGAAGGCGCAGGGCTGGGGTAGGGTGGTCAACTTTACCTCGGTCACGTTGAAGGGGATGATCGACGGTTATGTGCCCTACATCGCATCCAAGGGTGCGATGCTGGGGCTGACCGTCAGCCTTGCGCGCGAACTTGGCCCCCACGGCATCACCGTCAACGCGGTTGCGCCCGGCGCCATCGTCAGCGAGGCCGAGGCGCGGGTCTTTGCCGACAAGGCACAGGAATATTCCCATTGGGTGCTGGAACAGCAATGCCTGAAAACCCGGATCGAACCCGCCGACGTTGCGCGACTGGTGGCGTTCCTGGTATCGCCGGGGGCGGCGATGATCACGGCACAGAATATCGGCATCGATGGGGGATGGCTGGGTGGCAAGGCTCCTGGAACTGAGTGACGCGCGCAGCCGCCTGCGCCTGGTGCCCGCCCTTGGCGGGGCCGTGGCGGATATGCAGGCGCGGCTGCCCGATGGCACGGAACAGCCGGTCCTGCGCCCCTGGCCGGGGACGGAGGCGGGCGTCTTCGGGGTCGGGATGAACCTGCTGGTGCCCTTTTCAAACCGGATATCGGGGGGCGGCTTCGCCTTCGATCCGGGCGAGGGTGAAACATTTCATCCCCTCGCGCCCAACCTGACGGGCGAGCCTTTTCCGATTCACGGCGATGGCTTCCAGAAACCCTGGCAGGTCGTCAGCCAAAGCGCCACGCAGGCGGTGCTGGCGCTTGAGGACGGCGCAATCGGGCCTTACCGCTACAGCGCCGAGGCAACCTATCGGCTGAACGACGGCACGCTTCACGCTGGACTGCGGATCACGAACAAGGGGCGTGAACTGCCCTTCGGTGGCGGTTTCCATCCCTGGTTCCCGCGTGGCGCCGAAACCCGGCTGACCTTCGATCACAAGGGCGTCTGGCTGGAGGATGCGCAGCACCTTCCGACCCGCGAAGTTTCGGCCGCCGAATGGGGCCAGGCCGCCTTCGCCAGCGGCGCGCCCCTGCCCGAGGGGCTGATCAACAACGCCTTCACCCGATGGCCCGGCACGGTGACGATCGCACAGCCGCACCTGGGGATCGATCTTCGGATGACGGCGGACACTGACCTTGATACTGCCATTGTCTATTCGCCGGGCGCGCAGAGCGGATTCTTCTGTTTCGAACCGGTGAGCCATCCGGTGGATGCCCACAACATGGCAGGCATGCCCGGCCTGAAACGCCTTGCCCATGGCGCGACCCTGGAATTCGCGATGCAACTGGAATGGCAGTCGCGGGCCTGAGGCGCACCGGATCGCTATGGATTGGCCGGTCGCTCGGGCCCCATGCGTCGGAACGAACGCAGCAGGCGGGCCGTCACGCCCAGGGCCGCGCCGGTCGAGGCCAGAAGATCTGGAAAGCACAGCCATTCCAGCGTCCAGGAAATACCCGAGCGTTCGTTTTCGTGAACCGCCGACAGGCCTGCGGCGCCAAGGTTCAGCGAGGATTTCCGCGCCAGGGCGACCAGCAGTTCGGCATCGACCGGATTGACCTTGTGAGGCATCGAGGACGAACTGCCGCCTGTCAGGGCAAGGGCATCGATGCCGTCCTGCACCATCAAGGCAACATCGATGCCGATCTTGCCCGTGGCCTGCGTCGTCTGCGCCAGCGTGGTCGCCAGATGGAACATCCTGCTCCGCTCTACATGCCAGGGCCCGCCGGGATCGGGCAGGCCAAGGCGTTCGGCCAGGGCGGCCCGCAGGGCGCCACCGCCATCCGTGAACTTGTCAAGCGTTCCCACCGGTCCGGCGAATTGCAGCGCCAGGCCAGTGTCCTGCATCCCGCGCAGGCGGTGGCGCGCCGCGACAAGCCCCTGTTTCCAGGTACAAAGCCGGTCGCCGACGGAAAAGGGCAGGGCGGCGCGCATCCGCGTGACCGCCATCAGCGGGCGGTCGCCCCATTGGTCGGCCAGCGCCCCGACCTCGGTTTCAAGCGCTTCAAGCTGCCTTTCATATCCCGCCAGCAGCGGTTTCAGACGCAACATCAGGCTGGTGTCGACCACATCCTGACTGGTGGCCCCCATGTGCAGATATTGCCTTGCGGGGGCGTCGACAGCCCGGCGCAGCTGGTCGATCAGGCCCGGAACGACAACCCCGTCACGCGCGGTACTGGCACGCAGGGCCGCGATATCGGGCTGAAACCCCGCGCATGCCTGCCCGATACGCACGGCGGCGGAGTCGGGCACAAGGCCAAGGTCGGCCTGTGACCGGGCCAGCGCGCTTTCGAACCGCAGCATCGCCGCGAGGTCGGCCTCAAAGGAAAGGGCCAGGCGCGTGGCCTCGTCGCCGGCCCAGCCCGACAGCACGGGGTGATCGAAGACAGAGACGCTCATGCGCAATCACCCGAGAAACCGAGGATATGATCGGCAAGCGCTTCGGGCGCTTCGATGCAGGGCAGGTGGCCGGCCGCCGGGATTGCCGCGAACCGCGCCCCGGGGATGCCGTCGGCCAGGGCCCTGACAACGGCGGGCGGGGTCGAGGCATCATGCTCGCCGACAAGGCACAATGTGGGGGCGGAAATCTGCCCAATGCGCTGGGTCAGGTCGGCCTCGCGCAGGGCCGCGACACTGCCCAGGTAGCCTTCGTCGGATTGGCGCACCAGCATGTTGCGCATGATTTCAACCTCGCCGGGATGATTTTCCCTGAAGGCCGGGGAAAACCAGCGCTCCATCTGTTCGTCGGCGATGGCCCCTATGCCCCCCTTGCGGATTCGGTTCGTCCTGTCCTGATACCGCGCGGATGTGCCGATCCGCGCGGCGGTATCGCAGAGGATCAGGCCCCGGACCAGCTCAGGCTGGCCAAGCGCGGTTTCCATGGCGACAAGACCGCCGATCGACAAGCCGCACAGAAACACCGGCCCTTCGGCGAATTCAGCGATCAGCGCCACAAGGTCGGCGGCGTGGGTGGCGATCCGGCACTCGCCCGTGCCGCTGCCGGACAGGCCGTGCCCCCGCTTGTCGTAGCGGATCACGTTCAGGTGCGGGCGCAGCGCCGGAACCACCCGGTTCCAGATCCTCAGATCGCACCCGAGAGAGTTGATGAACACCAGCGTCGGTGCCCGGCCTGGCCCTGCCGCAACTTCGACGTTCAGCGTGACGTCGGCACACCGGAAGGCCCGCGGCCAGCGAACTTCAACGCTCATTGCTTCTGTGCCGCCATCCGCAGCCGGCGACGCCCCACGATCACCGGGATCACGATGGTCAGCGCCGTCAGGACATAGAGCGCCTGGCTGTCGAAGGATTCCAGCAGGATCGACCAGTCACCGCCCGACATCGACAGGGCGCGGCGCAGGTTGTTTTCGAAGAGGCTGCCCAGCACGAAACCCAGGATCACGGGGGCCAGCTGAAAATCGAGCTTGCGCAGGATCCAGCCGAAAATCCCGAGGCCGATGGCAAGTTTCAGATCGAAGGTATTGCCGATCACGGCATAGACCCCGACAAAGGCCAGCACCCCGATAAGCGGCGTCAGATAGCGCGGCGGGATCGTCAGCATCCGGGCAAACAGCCCGACCAGCGGCAGGTTGATCACCAGAAGCGCCACGTTGCCGATATACATCGACGCAATCAGGCCCCAGGCGATTTCCGGCCTTTGCTGGAACATCAGCGGGCCGGGCTGCACGTTGAACAACAGCAGCGCCCCCAGAAGCATCGCCGTGGTGCCCGACCCGGGAATCCCGAGGGTGAGCATGGGCACCATGGCCCCGCCGGCGGCGGCATTGTTGGCGCTTTCCGGGGCGGCAAGGCCGCGCGGATCGCCTGTGCCGAACTTTTCGCTGTCGCGGGCCAGCCGTTTCTCGGTTCCATAGGCGACCGCCGAAGCGACCGACGCGCCGGTGCCCGGCAGGATGCCGACGAAGAAGCCGATGACCGACCCGCGCGCGATGGTCCATTTGGTCAGCAGAAGATCGGCCTTCGACACGAAGCTCTTGTCGAGTTTCAGAAGCGACATGCGCCCCGTCACCTGCTGTTCGACAAGGTGCAGAAGCTCTCCGATGCCGAAAAGGCCGATGATGACGACCAGGAAATCGATCCCGGCCAGGATGTCGGGGATGCCGAAATCGTACCGTTTGATCCCGGTCGAGGCATCGATGCCGACCGTGGCCAGCATCAGCCCGATCAGTGCGGCGATCAGGGTTTTCAGCGGGTCCTTGCCCACAAGTGAGGCCAGCGAGGCGAAGGCAAAGACCATCAGCGCGACATAATCGGCCGGTGAGAACGAGATCGCATAGGAGGCAAGGAGGGGGCCGAAGACGCTCATCAGGACAACGGCGAAGGTGCCCCCGATGAAGGATGCGACGGCCGACAGGGAAAGGGCGCGCCCCGCCTCGCCGTTCACCGCCATGGGGTGGCCATCGAGGGTGGTCATCACCGCGCCTGAATCACCGGGCACGTTCAGCAGGATCGACGAGATCCTGCCGCCGTATTCCGCACCGTAATAGATGCCGGCCAGCAGGATCAGCGCCGATTCCACCGGCAGTCCTAGGCCATAGGCGATGGGCAACAGGATCGCCACGCCGTTCGTGGGCCCGATTCCGGGCAGGGCGCCGATCAGGGTTCCGCCAAAGCACCCCACCAGCACGAGGAACAGGTTGAAAGGGTGCAGCGCGACGCCAAATCCGCCGGCAAGGCCCGAAAGTACGGTTTCCATATCTAGATCAGTCCAGGAATTCGAGCAAACCGCCCGGCAGGTTGAGATCGAGAAGATCGGTGAAGACGAAGAAGGTGACGGTGCTGACCACCGCGCCGAAGATCACGGCCTTCACGGGCCGGGTGCCCAGAAGCCAGGTCACGGCAGAACAGAAGCCCCAGGTCGACAGGATGAAGCCAAGCCGCTGGAACAGGATCGCATAGAGCAGGAGAAACCCCGCGACGACTGCCAGCCGGATGATCGTTTTCCGTGCCACGTCCGGAGCCACGCCCGAGGGCCGCACCAGCCGGATTGCAAGGGCCACCGCCATCAAGAGCCCCAGAAGGCGGGGCCAGGTTTCCGGCCCCAGGGGGTCGTACTGGATCGGGGCCTTGATCGTGACGAAGGCGAAATAGAGATAGCCGAGCGTCAGGATGAACAGGGCGCCGTAGAAAAGCCGTTCGGCCATGGTTCGCCTCCGGGTGTGGGCGTTTCGGGGGGACAGGGCGCAGGGGCGCGCGCCCTGTCCGGTGCCGTTTACTGGATCAGGCCCGCGCGTTGCGCCATGCCGCGCAGACGGTCCACGCGGTCGGCGATGGATGCGTTCAGTTCGTCGCCGGCCATCTGCATCTTGAGCAGGCCCTTCTCGGCAACCACCTTGTTGAAGTGGTCATTCTCATAGGCGGAGCGGAACACGTCGATCCATTCCTGGTAGGCTTCGTCCGAAACGTTCTTGCCCACGTAGAAGCCCCGCATGATCGTGTACTCGGCGTCATAGCCCTGTTCGATCGCAGTCGGGATTTCCTCGAAGGGGGCGGGAAGCCGCTCGGGCGACAGCGAGGCGAGAATGCGCATTTCGCCCGTGTCCATGTGGGCCGTCATTTCGCCCATATCGGCGAAGAAGACATCGGTGTTGCCGCCCAGCAGGGCCGCGATCGCCTCGCCGCCGCCGTCGAAGGCGACATAGCGGATCGTCTTGGCATCCAGTCCGACGGTATCCAGCAAGATCGCGCCCTTCATCCAGTCCTGCGATCCGACCGAACCGCCCGACCCGAAGATCACCGATGTCGGGTCTTCCTTCAGGGTCGCCACCAGATCGTCGAGGTTCTGCCATTCGCTGTCGGCGCGCACGACGACGGCGCCGAAGTCGGCCCCGACCGTGCCCACGAAACGCACGTCGTTCTCTGTCCATTCACCGAACTTGCCGGTCACGATATTCAGAAGCGACCCCGTCGAGAATGCGACGATGGCGTTGGGATCGTCGGTGCGGGTCGTGTTGAACTGGTTGATCGCCACGGCGCCCGACCCGCCCGGCAGGAAGGAAACCTTCATCGGTTCTGACAGGACCTCGGAAAATCCGTCCTGGGCCACGCGGCAGGTCAGGTCGAACCCGCCGCCGGGTTGTGCCGGAGCGATACACTCCGGATCGGTGATCGCATTCTGGGCCAGAGCGGCCCCACCTGCAAACATGCCGACGGCGCAGGCCGCCGCGAAAACGATGCGCATTGATAATCTCCTCCCTGTTGACCGGCAGATGTCGCCTGCCGCCTTCATGCCGCAACTTACGAAGGCTTGCGATGCACCACAAATGATCATTGTTGACTTGGACATTCAAAAAATCTGAAACTGTATCGCACAGCCGGTTCACCTGGAAAAAGGCGGTGCGATGAACCTTGCCAACCTCACCACGCTCAAGATCGTCTGCGATACCGCCAGCGTGACAAAGGCCGCGGCGCGCCTGCACTGCGTGCCGTCGGCCGTCACGGCGCGGCTGAAACAGCTTGAGGCCGAAGTGGGCCAGAAGCTGGTGACACGCGAAAGCAGCGGCATGGTGCCGACACCCACGGGGAGGATCCTGCTGGAGTATTCGGAAAAGGCGATCAAGCTGTTCGACGAAGCGGCCAAGGCAGTGCGCCACGATGCCGAACCGCGCGGCACCCTGCGCGTGGGGGCCACCGATACCGCCGCAACCATCTATCTGCCGCCAGTCTTCGCCCGCTATCACGAAACCTATCCCGACGTGACATTCGAGATCACCTCGACCGTGACAAGCGAGCTGATCGCGCTGGTCAAGGCCCATGATCTGGACTGTGCGATCATCAACACGCAACCCGCCGACCCGGCCCTGAACATCGAGATGGTGCGCCGCGAACGCCTGGTGCTGGCCTCGGCCCGCCGTGTGAGCGATCCGTTCGGACAGCGGGATTCCACCTTCCTAGCGGCCCGGGCAGGTGGCGCGCAACGCAAGCACATCGAACAATGGTGGGCCAGCAGCGGTTATCCCCAGTTGCGCATCATCGAAATGCCCAGCATCGGCCTGCGGCTGAGCTTCGCCGCCGCCGGGATCGGAATCACGGTTCTGCCGCTCTCGGCGCTCGAGAACATCGCGAACCGCGACACGGTGCGCCTGCACGACATCCCCGAGCCCTGGTGCTGGCAGGACACGGTGTTGATCTCGCGCGCCGACAGCCCGGAATTCGCCGCCCGGCGCAGGTTCGCTGACATTCTGCACGCGGCTGTATCGACCCAGTGAAAACCTGCTCATGCTACAAGGGAGAACGTAGCGATGAGTATGACGATGGACGACAGCATCAAACGGTGGACGGCGAAGCGTAAGACGGCGCTCGTCATCGAGATCATCCAAGGCAAGACGACCGTGTCGGAGGCGAGCCGGTCGTTTGACCTGACGCCCTCCGAGATCGAGGGCTGGGTCGAGGAAGCGAAGCGCGGCATGGAGAACTCGCTGCGCGCCAACCCGCTCGATATCCGCGAGCAATACGAGAAGCAGCTCCGGGACCTGCAGG
>NZ_JACNMM010000006.1 GCF_020529025.1 Oceaniglobus trochenteri | reverse complement strand
GGTTCCGAGGGCTCACTTGGCGATCTCGTAGGCAATGACGGCGCCCTTGGCGAGGTGACGGGTGAGGACGGCCTTGTCGGCGATCTGCTGGGCACTGGTCTGCTGGGTGACGGCGACGGGTCCGGCGGTGCGCTGAACGACCTGCTGGATCCCATCCTGGGCGAAGGTGGGCTGGTCGACAGTGCTCTCGACACTCTGAGCACTGGCAATCTTCTGGCCGGGCTTGACGCTGTTGCTGACGACATCTGACCTGATTGCCGCGCTTTAAGGGCAAACGTGAAAAGAATGAAGAATGCCCCGGGAAACCGGGGCATTTTTTGTTTTCCGCCTGATTCCCTGCCGCCCTGCGCCCTGTGTCTTTCCGGACAGTCGAAAGCCAGCGCCCATTTCTATGATGCGCAGAGGCAACAGGGCTTTGGCATATGCCGCCAGTTTCGGTGCCTGAGGTTATCCCGATATCCCCGCGCGCAATGAGATTGCTTCCATTTTGTGCACGATCCCAGGTCGCAAAGCAGATTGGGCATTCATTGGCGTTCACTGCAAAAGTTTGTTGACTTCGCAGCCTTTCGTCTGGTTAGTACATACTTAAGTTTGTCTACCAGACTTTCGATATTTCACACAGAGCGCTCCTAGGCCATGAGAGGACAGAATCCATGTCAGAAAAGGTGATCCAGGCTGGACCCGCAATCGGCATCAGAATTAATGCGGTTTCGAGCGATATTGCCCGCTATTCCCGCCAAGGGGATACGTTGATCGTCGAGTTGAAGAATGGCGACCGTATCCTGATCAATGATTTCTATACACCGGCCGAGAACGGCTCGCTTCACAGCCTGATCCTTGGCGATTCGACGGACAGCGGCATTCGCGGCGAACTTGACGGCGAAGGCGGCCTTGGCCTGTCGATGGAGGATCAACAAGCCGCAATGGCTGCTCTTGTCGGGGCCGGGGGTCTTGGCCTGGCAATGAGCGGTGGCAGCAGTGGTGATCCCGACAGCACCGATGGTACGGACGGCACCGATGGGACGGACAGCACCGACGGGACGGACGGTACCGACGGGACGGACAGCACCGATGGTACGGACGGCACCGACGGGACGGACAGCACCGACGGGACGGACGGTACCGACGGTACGGACAGCACCGACGGCACTGACGGCACCGATGGTACGGACAGCACCGATGGGACGGACAGCACCGACGGGACGGACGGCACCGACGGAACGGACAGCACCGACGGGACGGACGGTACCGATGGTACGGACGGCACCGATGGAACGGACGGCACCGATGGTACGGACAGCACCGACGGTACGGACGGCACCGATGGGACGGACGGCACCGATGGTACGGACAGCACCGACGGAACGGACAGCACCGACGGAACGGACGGCACCGATGGTACGGACAGCACCGACGGAACGGACAGCACCGACGGTACGGACAGCACCGACGGGACGGACAGCACCGACGGGACGGACAGCACCGATGGGACGGACGGCACCGACGGGACGGACAGCACCGATGGGACGGACGGCACCGACGGGACGGACAGTACCGACGGGACGGACAGCACCGACGGGACGGACGGCACCGACGGAACGGACGGCACCGATGGTACGGACAGCACCGATGGGACGGACGGCACCGATGGTACGGACGGCACCGATGGTACGGACAGCACCGACGGAACGGACAGCACCGATGGGACGGACAGCACCGACGGGACGGACAGCACCGACGGGACGGACGGCACCGACGGGACGGACGGCACCGATGGGACGGACGGCACCGACGGGACGGACGGCACCGATGGGACGGACGGCACCGACGGAACGGACGGCACCGATGGTACGGACAGCACCGATGGGACGGACAGCACCGATGGGACGGACGGCACCGATGGTACGGACAGCACCGACGGAACGGACAGCACCGACGGGACGGACGGTACCGATGGTACGGACGGCACCGATGGAACGGACGGCACCGATGGTACGGACAGCACCGACGGGACGGACAGCACCGATGGGACGGACGGCACCGACGGGACGGACAGCACCGATGGGACGGACGGCACCGACGGGACGGACAGCACCGACGGGACGGACAGCACCGACGGGACGGACGGCACCGACGGGACGGACAGCACCGATGGTACGGACAGCACCGATGTAACAGACCCCACCAATGGTACGGACATGGGTGACCAGGGTCTGCTCGATCCGATCCTTGCAGACGACGGATTGCTTGGGGACATCACCGGCAACGACGGGTTGCTCGGCGACATCACAGGGTCCGACGGGCTCTTGGGCGATCTGGTCGGAAGTGAATCGCCCATCGGTGATCTGGCCGAAGATCTTCTGGGCCAGCCGGTCCTGGGAGACGGAACGATCACACCCGATGTCGGTCTCACCGATGGTCTTATCGGAGACGAAGGTCTTCTTGGGGACATCACCGGCAATGACGGTGTGCTTGGGGACATCACGGGTTCCGACGGTCTCCTGGGGGATCTGGTTGGCAACGACGGGACGCTCTCTGATGTGACCGGAGCGGACGGATTGGTGGGTGATCTGACCGGAACGGGTACGATCGGCGAAGGCGCCTCGGATCCCGATGCCTCTGGCGGCCTTCTGGACGGTGTCCTTGGGGATGACGGCCTGGTCGGCGGTCTGTTGGGCGATGGCCTGCTGGACGGTGTCGTCGGAGAAGACGGCCTGGTTGGCGGCTTGCTCGACGGTGGCCTGACGGACGGTGTCCTTGGCGATGACGGTCTGGTGGGCGGTCTGTTGGGCGATGGCCTGCTGGACGGTGTCGTCGGAGACGACGGCCTGGTTGGCGGCTTGCTCGACGGCGGCCTGACGGACGGTGTCCTTGGCGATGACGGCTTGGTCGGCGGTCTGCTGGACGGTGTCGTCGGCGATGACGGCCTGGTTGGCGGCCTGCTCGACGGCGGCGTGACGGACGGCGTCCTTGGCGACGACGGTCTGGTCGGCGGTCTGCTGGGCGATGGCCTGCTGGACGGTGTCGTCGGCGATGACGGCCTGGTTGGCGGCCTGCTCGACGGCGGCGTGACGGACAGCGTCCTTGGCGAAGACGGCCTGGTTGGCGGTCTGCTGGGCGATGGCCTGCTGGACGGTGTCGTCGGAGACGACGGCCTGGTTGGCGGCTTGCTCGACGGTGGCCTGACGGACGGTGTCCTTGGCGACGACGGCCTGGTTGGCGGCCTACTCGACGGCGGCCTGACGGACGGTGTCCTTGGCGATGACGGTCTGGTTGGCGGTCTGCTGGGCGATGGCCTGCTGGACGGTGTCGTCGGAGATGACGGCCTGGTTGGCGGCTTGCTCGACGGTGGCCTGACGGACGGTGTCCTTGGCGACGACGGTCTGGTGGGCGGTCTGTTGGGCGATGGCCTGCTGGACGGTGTCGTCGGAGAAGACGGCCTGGTTGGCGGCTTGCTCGACGGTGGCGTGACGGACGGTGTCCTTGGCGACGACGGTCTGGTCGGCGGTCTGCTGGGCGATGGCCTGCTGGACGGTGTCGTCGGAGATGACGGCCTGGTTGGCGGCTTGCTCGACGGTGGCCTGACGGACGGTGTCCTTGGCGACGACGGTCTGGTGGGCGGCCTGCTGGGCGATGGCCTGCTGGACGGTGTCGTCGGAGACGACGGCCTGGTTGGCGGCTTGCTCGACGGCGGCGTGACGGACGGCGTCCTTGGCGACGATGGCCTGGTCGGCGGTCTGCTTGGGGGCCTCTTCAATTCCGACGATAACGGAATGGCCTAATTCTTCTGCTCACGAAACGAAGGTCTGATCCGCAGCATATGCGGGTCAGACACCCCTCACCTGGATACTTCCCTGCCTCTCGGCACTGACTGAACCGGCGGCAATTTATGCCAAGATCGTAAGGTCAGTGCCGAATTTTCACGTTGCTCCCCAGACCGGAAAAGAGCGGATCGCCGGCGCCGCTTTGTCCGCGAAACAAGGCCCGAGCAACATGCGGCAACCGCAACGGGGAAGGCCGATGGCCATTCGGGGGTGAGGCGCAAGCCACGCGGGCGCGCCATTTTTCCAGGTGCCTTCCGCATAAGAAGCGAATTGCCGGACCGAGGAGGGAACGATGAGAATTCTGGCCGTTGACGACAACGAGTTTGTTCGGGCGCTGCTGCCCAGTCTTTTCAGAACCTCCGGCTACCCCCCCATTCAGCTTGCAGATTCAGCCTCGGCGGCCCTTGCCATTCTCGACGATCCGTCTGCCGCCTTCGATTGTCTCATCCTTGATATCGAAATGCCGGGCATGGACGGGATCGAGCTTTGCGCGCGCATCAGGCAAATGCCGCGTTACCGGGATACACCGATCATCATGCTGACCGCCCGCGCCGACGGCCCCTCGATCGAACGCGCCTTCGCGGCCGGGGCAAACGACTATATAATCAAGCGTTTCGACATGAAGGCTTTCACCAGCCGGGTGCATGTGGCCGAGCGCTTCCTGTCAAAGAGCGACGCGAACCTGACCGTGGATCCGGCCCTTCTCGGGGCTGGAGATCCTGCCGGACGACACCCCTTCGACCTGTCCCAGAGTTTTCGGATCAGCGGTGTCGACCGGTTGATCCTGCCATTCTCTCTTGGCAATTACCTGACCCAGCTTCCGGCCAGCGAGATCGAGGTCTGCCGCATCTTTGCAATGCGGATCGAAGATATCGACCAGATCTATCATCGCAGCAACAGCCGTGCATTCGTGGATGTGCTGGCCGGTGTGGTGGGGGCATTGGCCGGAGTGGTCTCAACCTCTCGGCTGTTGATGGCCTATACGGGCGAGGGCACATTCATGTGCATCACGCGCGGCCTGGACCTGCCGGTTGGTTGCCTGCTGCAGGCCGACCTGCGCGGCGCCCTCGGGGCCTTGACGGCGAGATCGGCATTTGGCCCCCATATCCCCGTAGAGGTGCAGGTGGGGAATCCGATCGTTCCCCACGGCATTCGCACGCAGCGCGTCAGAAAATCCTTTGGCCGCGCACAAGAACGCATAAGCCCCCGCCCGGCTGCCCGGCAATCCGCATTGCGCATGGCATAGGGTTCGGTCGACCGACGACCACCACTCTCGCAGGCCAGTGCGGCGGGCCGCTGCCCGCCCAATGCAACCGGCGCGCCCCCGGGATACGAGACGTTCCTTGGGCCATGGCGACCCCAACCCCCCGGAGCATGGCCACGCCGGTGATTGCGGCGACGATCACGTTGGTGCCACCCTGCGCCTTGCCGGTGCCCATGGGGCCCTTGACATCGGGACGATGCTCAGGCTGCCGGGGGCTCCTGAGTTGCTGTTCCCGATTGTCAGGCGGGCGACACGATCCGGAAGGCGGCGTCGACAAGTCGTTTCGTGTACTCGGTCTTCGGGCGTTCCAGCACCTGCGCCGTCGGCCCCGCTTCGACGACGCGGCCGTTCTGCATCACCATCACATTGTGGCACAGCGCCCGCACGACCTTCAGGTCGTGACTGATGAACAGGTAGGACAGGTTATGCTTGCGGCGAAGATCCCTCAGCAGTTCGATGATCTGGGCCTGAATCGACAAATCGAGCGCTGAAGTCGGCTCATCCAGCAGGATGAAATCGGGGGCGAGCGCAATGGCGCGCGCGATGGCCAGACGTTGCCTCTGCCCGCCGGAAAATTCGTGCGGAAACCTGTCGAGCGCCGAGAGCGGCATCTTCACATCCGCAAGCGCGGCCTTGACCCGCTCAAGCCGCTCCGCAGTCGTCCGGCCGATACCGTTCACGATAAGGCCTTCCTCGATGATCTGCCGCACGATCATCCGGGGGTTCAGTGACGAGAAGGGATCCTGGAACACCACCTGCATGCGGGGGCGCAGGGGTTTCATCTGTGACCGGGTCAACCGCTCGATCGGGGTTCCCTGAAACTCGATCCTGCCGGACGTCGGGGTTCTCAGGCGGACAAGGTTCATTCCCAGCGTCGTTTTCCCCGACCCGGATTCGCCGACAATGCCCAGCGTCTCGCCATGGGACAGGCGCAGGGTGACATCCTTGACCGCCTCGATGTCCAGATGCCGCCGGGCGAACAGACCGCCATGGCGTATCCGGTACAGGACGTTCAGGTCGTGGCACTGGAGGACGGCTTCACCATCGCCGGCAATCGGGTCCGGTTCTCCGCTGGGTTCGCTGTCAATGAGGTGACGGGTATAGCTCATTTGCGGATTGGCGAAGATCGCGGCGGTGTCGCCCTGTTCCACCAACTGCCCGTGGCGCATGACGACAACGCGCTCGCTCATTTTGCGGACGACGTTCAGATCGTGGGTGATCAGCAGCATGGCCATGCCGTGCCGTTTCTGAAGCGATTTCAGAAGACCAAGGATTTCTGCCTGCACCGTCACGTCCAGCGCGGTTGTCGGTTCATCCGCGATGAGAAGGTCAGGTTCGTTCGCCAGGGCCATGGCGATCATGACACGCTGTCTCTGCCCGCCGGACATTTCATGTGGATACTGGGCGAATCTTGCCTCGGGGTCTGGCAGATGCACCTCGCGCAACAACTCGATGACCCGGGCCTTGATCGCAGCCTTGGACAGGTCGCGGTGGGTTGCGATGATTTCGCCCAGTTGCTCGCCGATCCGATAGACGGGATTGAGGCTTGTCAGAGGCTCCTGGAAAATCATTGAGATGCTGTTGCCGCGCAGCTTCTGCATCTCTTCATCGCTGTAGCGGGTCAGCTCGCTTTCCTTGAACTGCACGCTGCTTTCGTCGCTCATGCGGGCATTGGGGGCCAGCATTCCCATGATCGCGCGGGCCGTTACCGATTTCCCTGAGCCGGATTCGCCCACGATGGCAAGGGTTTCGCCTTTTGCCAGTGAAAAGCTCAGATCGCGGACGGCCTCGACGCTGCCGGTCACCGTGCGGAAGGTGACAGAGAGGTTGGACAGGGCAAGCAAAGGGGCGGGAGCGGTTTCAGTCATTGGAATATGGGTCCATTGCATCGCGCAGCCCGTCGCCAAAGGCGTTGAAGGCAAGCACCGAAAGAATGATCATTGCAACGGGCGCAAGCATCCACGGCGCCGCGTTCAGGGATTGGAAATCGCGCACCTGGTTGAGCATGGTGCCCCAGGACACCATGGGCGCCTGGACGCCCAACCCCAGAAACGACAGGAAGGATTCTAGAAGGATGACTTCGGGAAGCTGGTAAGTTGCCCAGACGATCACATGGGACGACGTGTTGGGAAGAATGTGGCGAAAGATGATGCGCCGGTCTCCGGCCCCGACGGCAATCGCTGCATCGACGTATTCGGTTGCGCGGATGGAGATGACCTTGCCCCGGATTTCTCGCGAGAGGTCTGCCCACCTGAGCAGCACGAGTATCACCGCGAACATGAGGAATACCGCGATGGGTTCCGCCCTGCGCGGCATCACGGCGACAAGGGCAAGATACAGGGGCAGATCGGGAAAGGACTTGACGAATTCCACAAGCCGCTGGACGACAAGATCGAACATCCCGCCGAAATAGCCCGAAGCGATGCCGATCGAGGTGCCGATCACACAAGAGGCCAGCATGACCAGAACGCCCATCATCAGGGTCGTGCGAGTTCCGTGAATGAGACGTGAAAGCACATCGCGCCCCAGGCTGTCGGTGCCAAGGAAATGCACGTGCTCGCCCGACTCGGTACCGATCAGATGCGTGTCGAACGTCAGTCCGGCCAGCGTCCAGGGGTCGCCCTCAACGAAGAACCTGATCTTCAGAGGGCGCGACCTGTCCGGCGCGAAGATGAGTTCGTAGGTCTGCTTGTCGAATTCCTCGGTGAACGGCAGGACATGGGGCGCCGTCAGGCTTCCGTTCTCATCCAGAACCCGGATGACCTGGGGCGGCGTGTAGATCGCATCGGGGTCCGAGTTCTCGGGGCTGTAGGGCGCGATGAATCCGGCGAAGACCGCAAGAAGAACGACGAAGGCGCAGATGATCATGCCAACCATGCCATAGGCATTCCTGCGCAGCCGACGCCACACCAAGGCCCAGTAGCCCAGGCTTTCCCTCTCGGGCAGATCCTGCGTGCCGGTGGCCTGGTCGGCATTTCCGCTGATAGGTTTCATGTCTGTCCTCCGAATGTCGCGCGGCGGACGCGCGGGTCGAGGAGAGCCAGCGCAAGGTCGGCCAGAACATTCCCCAGGATAAGAAACACCGCAACCATCATGAAGATCGCAGCGACCACATACATGTCGCGTTCCGCGACCGCGCTCAGGATCAGGGGGCCGAGGGTGGGAATCCCCAGCACGATCGCAATCTCGATCTCGCCCTTGATCATGTAATCGAACCGCGTGCCCATGTTCATTATGAGTGGGTGCAGCGCATTCGGAACCGCGTGGCGAAAGACGATCTTGCGGCGCGACAGCCCCTTCGCCCGCGCGGATTCGATGTATTGCATGTTCATGACATCAAGTAGGTTTCCGCGCATCATGCGGGTGGTATAGGCCTGTCCCGCCCAGATCGAGATGAGAAGGATGGGCCAGACATGCAGGAAAAGATCCCACAGCTTTGCGAATGAGAAACCGTCCTGCAACAGATAGCGTGGAGAGTTGAATGCGCCGATGTAGGGTGAATGCCACACAAAAGCGAGAAGGTAGAGCAGGACCAGCGCCATCACGAATTTGGGAATGACGATCCCGACGAAGGCCACCAGCGTTGCAAGGTTGTCGCCCAGCCGGTACTGATGCGTCGCGGCGTAGATACCCAGCAGGGTGCCAAGGGCCTGCCCCACGATCAGTGTGATGAGCGCAAGGCCGATCGTCCTGGGCAGGCGCTGCCCTATGACATCCGTGACCGGGCGGGATTGCGCAAACGACATTGCGAAGTCTCCGCGCAGGACGATCCCGCCCAGCCAGTCGGTGTATTGCCCGACAAAACCCTTGTCGAGACCGAGACGTTCGCGCATGGCTTCGGCCTGAGGCCGCAGGTCATCGGCGCTTTGGCCGGTCATGCCCATGGTCTCGGACATCCACCGGTCCACATAATCGCCAGGCACGGCGTAGATCAGCGCAAACGACACCAGCGACACCCCGAATAACAGCGGGATCGTGGCGATCAGCCTCTTTGCCAAGAAATGCAGGAAAGCCATTCGTCCTCCTGGGGGATCAGGGAAAAGGGGGGGCTCAGCCCCCCGTGATGGTCTCTGGCAGCAGTTCGCCGATCTGCTCGTCCTCGGGCGTCCAGAGCCTTTCGCGGATCACACTGTCTTCCGCCCATTCGAACATGAACACCGGGGTGTCGGGATGTGCATTCCTGATACGCTTGTTGACAAGAAGCGCGCCGGGGAACTGCACCGTGCCGATGGTATAGACGTTCTCGGTAATCAGCCGCTGGATCTGTTTGGCGATTTCTGCGCGTTCCCCGGCATCGGGCGCAGCGACGAAGGCACCGTAGGCGGTTGCCAGTTCGCCTTCGAAGTCAAGCCTGTCGGATTGGTCGGGGTCGGTCTGGTGATAGGAAGGGCAATTCGGCCCGACCGGCAGGCTGGCGCAGGTGTCGCGGGTGGGGATCACCATGGGGACACGCTCGAACGCGGCGGTGAAATTGCCACTTTGCCGCATGGTGTTCAGGTTCGTGGAGTCGGTTCCCCGCACCAGAAGCCTGATACCGACCTCGGCAAGCTGCGCGACCACGGCATCAAGCTGTTTCCTGTCCTCGGGACGGTCGGGCAGATAGATGACATCGATGATCAGGTTGTCGCCCGTGCCGGGAAGGTTGCGGTATCCGTCGCCATCCGTATCGGCAAGTCCGAGACCGTCGAGCAACGCCCTGGCCTTGTCCTGGTCGAAGGGATGAAACACCGTGCTGTCCCGGTCGAAGTAGGGCGATCCGATGGCGAACCCTCCGCTGAAGGGATGGGCAAATGGACCGCGCGCCACCGCGTTGCCGATGGCAGGACGATTGAGCGCATGACTCAGTGCCAGGCGGAATTCCAGTTTCCGAAAGAAGTCGCGCATTTCGGCGTCGACCGGCGAAAGATCGCCCTTGCGGGACAGGTTGAGGTCAAGCCGCCAGCTTAGGACCCGCGGGCCGAACTGGACCGTCACCGGAGCATCGGGCCTTTGCGCCTGCTTCAGGACCTCGACATAGTTGGCGGGGTTCTGAAGGTTCGAAAAGTCGGCCGAACCAGAAATGGTCTGGGTCGTGCGGTCGTCCCAACTGGCCAGCTTGAAATGGACCTCGTTGAAATAGGGCAGCTGATTGCCTGCCTCGTCCACCTTCCAGTAATAGGGGTTGCGCCGCAAAACCACCAGTTCGTCGGGCCGGTACTGTGCCGGGCCCCAGGCACCGAGCACCGGTACATCGACGAGCTTTTCTGCCGGCTGCGCCTCGCGGTAGCTGTCGTAATCGGCCTTGTCGTTGTAGCGCGGATGCTTGTCCTTCAGGATATGCGAAGGACCTGGGCAGCCCAGGGGGAAGGCAAGGCTCTCCATCAGGGTCGGCCCCTGCGGGGCATCGAACGAGAATTCGACAGTGTGATCGTCGACGACGCGCAGTTTGGTGCCCGAACCGAAACTGCCTGCTGGCATACGCGACGATACGTTCGGATCCTCGACGTTGTCTTCCCACCAGAAGCGCACATCCTCGGCGTCGAACGGATCGCCGTCTGACCAGCGCACACCTTGAAGAAGCGACATGGTCAGGACCGTCCTGACGTCATTCCATTCCCAGGATCGTGCGAGGTTGGGCAATGGCCCTTCCTGGTCTTCGGCCTTGATCTGCCAGCGCGGCCCTTGGCGGACCAGGCATTCCTGAATGGCCATGTTGATGCCGCCCCAACCCTGGGATTGTCCGGCGACCCAGTTCCAGCCTTCCGGCCGTCCACCGATGACATGGCGGAACACGCCACCGTATTCGCCTGTACCGTCGGACATCGCGCCTTCAAGGAAGACCAAAGGCTCGGCCGGCAGCCGGTCGGCAAGGGGGGGCAGGGCGCCGGAGGCTACCATGCCGTCAAGGAAGGGGGCCTGGCGGTAAGTCTCCAGTGCACGATAGACATAGATTTCGTCACGGCTCAGCAGGTCGGCCTTCAGACCTGAAAGGCTCTCGGCTTCTGGCAATATTTCCGTTGCTCCGGTCGGCTGAACCGAAATCGCAAGCGCCGATGCGGCGCTCAAAAGCAGATGTCGCATGTAATCCTCCCGTTTTTCCCGATGACTGTTTGATCGGGGTCGTCATGCACCTTGTTTGGGTGCCATTTGATGGGCTTGTTTCACACTGCCGTCATCGCTCCCATCGATATCGGCAACCTTCGAGAATCCCTTCGGCATTTCGCCGAAATCGGGCACCGGCATCATCTCACCTTCCGCCAGCGCTGAATCGCGGGCCACGATGCCGGGTGCGTTGTATCGCGCTGCATCCCATATGTTGTTGGGCGCCTGTTTTCCCGCGCTTGCCGCGCGGCAGAAATCGTGAACCAGGAACTGGTGCGAGCCCATATGGCCGTCCAGCAGGCCGGTGAAACTTGGCGGAAGCGCGTCGGTCGGATGTTCCGGTGCCTTTCCCGAAAAGAACTCCTCCTGTGCGCCCGTGCGTTGCCTTTCCAGCCATTCCTCGGTGCGGATATATGCCTTGTCGCAGGTGAACCGCTTCAGCAGTTCGGCTTCGGTCGTGGCGCTTTCTTCGTGCTCCCACCAGATCGAATGGCGGCTGTTCTGCTCCAGCACGCCCTGGGTTCCATAAATCGAACCGATCACGCCTCCATGGGGCCCCCGCGGCCCGGCTGTCCGCCGGAATTCGTTGACCCGCAGCATTCCGCCGTCGGAGGTTCTGCAAAGCGCAGTCTGGTTGCTGAAGGGGTTGTCCCAGTCGTTGGCGCCGACGCGGAAGATTTCGTCCTCGTGCCGGTCGAGATACCCCAGACAGGAAACCGAGGTGACACGCGCGCCGGTGACCGACAGCACCATGGACGTGGAATGTGTTGGGTAAAGCATCGGGGGAAAGCCCGCCGCGCGCTTCCACTCGGCGCCGCCGCTGTGCTGGAATGCTTCGTAGAACCCGTGTGCCATGTCGTGATAGTAAGCCCCTTCACCATAGACGAAGCGGCCGAAGTCGCCGGCGCGGAACCTGCGGCGGCAGAAGATGGTCGAGGGATAATAATAGCTGGTTTCGCCCAGCACATAGGTCAGCCCGGTTTGCGCAACCAGTTCGGTCAGTTGGTGCAGTTCGTCCAGGGTGACGGCGGCCGGCACCGCGCAGTAAACGTGCTTGCCAGCCTTCAGCGCACGGATGGCACTTGGCCCGTGCAGGTGCCTTTGAGTGAAGATCGCCACAGCGTCAATGTCAGCGGCCAGCATTTCAGCCTCGCTGCCGTAGGCCGTTCTGATGCCAAAATCGCTCTGTGCGCGGGTGACGCGCTCGGGGACCACGTCCGTCACGCCTACTTCGTCGACCTGCGGATGTGCCATGAACAGCGGGATGAATTCCCGGGCAAATGCCCCGACGCCGATGATTCCTACCTTAAGACCCATGATACCTCCCCTGATGGTGGATACAGCGTGGTCCCTTGTCTGGATGAAGACATCTTGAATAATCAAAAAGAGGTCCGGTATATTAAGATATGGAAGAGGAAGCCGGCGACCAGCCCTACATTTTTCAACAAACCGGACTTCGGGGCCGCCGGGGACCGCCCCTGTTGATGGAGCAAGGGCACACCCATTCCGATATCGAAATCAACTACCTGGAATCCGGTCAGGTCGAATACGAGTTCCTTGGCACGCGTGTGACCTGTGGCCCCGGCAAGATGTATATCTTCAGCGGTGTGACCCCCCATCGCACAGTGTCGATTGCGGAAGGCACGATCCTGACGTGGATAACCCTGCCCGCCGTGTTCCTGCACCGCTGGGAACTTCCGAAATGGTTCCTGGACGCCTTGTTTTCAGGCGTCTTGCTGGAGGAACGCAGCGATCGCTCGCTTGAAGTGGACAAGCAGCAGCTTGCGACCTGGCTTGCCGACATGAAGTCGGGACATCCAAAGCTCCTTCAGGTGGCGATCCTCGAGATGCGGGCCCGAATCGTGCGCATGGCCATTCAACGGCACCAGAACCGCATGGTCACGCCCAAAGATTCAAACCGGCACCAGCGGGATGCCTCGATTGCGACGGCCCGTATGAAAAGCTTCATATTCGGGAATCTGGCCAGCCCGATCACGCTTTTCGATATCGCGTCGGCGGCGGGGCTTCACCGGAACTATGCCGGCCAGGTTTTCAAGGGGCAGACGGGTCGGACGCCCATCGCGTTTCTGACGGAACAGCGCATCGCTTTTGCCTGCTACCTGCTTTTGACCAGCGACCGGAAGGTGATCGAGATTTCGCTCGACTGCGGCTTCGGATCGCTCAGCCGGTTCTACGATGCTTTCGTGCGGCACGTTGGTGTGACCCCGACCGCGTTCCGAAGCCGCGATCGGTCGCGCAATCCGGGCAGGTGAACGATTCAAAGCCGGCCTTGGCCGAAGTACCTCTGCCATTGGACGGGGCCTTCATCCGGACCGCGCAAATGGTCGACCCGGTGAACAGCAGGATGAACGGAACGGGCAGGGCGACGTCACCCGGGCGGTTCGTCCCGGATGCGTGCGGCAAGCGGCGCTTTTTGCGCCGCAAGGGATGATTTCTTGGGCATCGGGCGGGCAACCGCGTCAATGCGTGAATGAGATGACGTTGGCCGTTGTCGTTTCCGCTGTCCGGCTTCACACCGCTGAACATGACCGGAGGGCTTACCATTGTTGTCGTCGAAGAGGATCGCGCCCGCGCGATGGCGATCGTCGATGCGCTGAAGGATGCCGGTGACTGCGATGTCTTCGTGATCGGAAACTCCAGCGGCCTCGCGCGCAAGATCGCGGCCCATGCGCCGGATATCGTGCTGATCGACATCGACAATCCGACACGCGACATGATGGAGGAACTGACCCTTGCCTCGGGGCCGCTGGACCGGCCCGTCGCCATGTTCGTTTCCGGGGCCGCGGGTGGCCTGGCGCAGACGGCGATCGAGGCGGGGGTCTCGGCCTACGTGGTGGATGGCCTGTCACCCGAGAGGATCAAGCCGATCATGGACACCGCGATTGCCCGGTTCAGGATCGTGCGCCAGATGCGCAACGAACTGGCCGAAACGCGCCGCGCCCTGGAAGAACGCAAGGTGATCGACCGTGCCAAGGGGCTGTTGATGAAGGCAAAGGGCATCGACGAGGATGCCGCCTATGCCCTGCTGCGCAAGGCGGCGATGGACCAGGGCCGCCGGGTGGCCGAGGTGGCCGAGGCGCTGGCAACCGCCGCGAGGCTTCTGGGATGAAGGCGGTATCGCTTCCGGTTGCCTATATGCCTCTGGTGGATGCGGCGCCGCTGATCATGGCGCAGGAAATGGGGTTTGCCGAGGACGAGGGCATATCGCTTGAACTGATCGCCGCGCCGTCCTGGTCATCGGTGCGCGACATGCTGGCCTTTGGCCGGGTAGATGCCGCACACCTGCTTTCGCCGGTTCCCGTCGCCATGGCCATGGGGCTGGGGGGCGTGACCACCGCTGTTTCCGCCGTTTCCGTGCTGTCGGTGAACGGTAATGTCATCGGAGTGGGAAGGGGGCTGGAAGACAGGCTTCGGGCCGATGGATACCGGTTCGATTTCTCCGACCCGTTGCGCGCGGCGGCGGCACTTGCCCGGGTGGGTGGCGGGCCGCTGACCTTTGGCGTTCCCTTTCCCTTTTCGATGCATGTGGAATTGCTGCGGTACTGGGCCGCCGGTACAGCCCTTGGCCCCGGTGGGATCGAGATACGCACGGTGCCGCCGCCGCTGATGGCGAACGCGCTGGCGGCGGGGGACGTGGATGCCTTCTGTGTGGGGGAACCCTGGGGGTCCTTCGCGGTAGAGCAGGGGGCCGGGGCGCTTTTGCTGCCGGGGCGGGCGATCTGGAATTTCGCCCCAGAAAAGGTGCTGGCGGTGCGCAGCGCCTGGGCCGAAACCGAGCCGGATCTTCTGGGCCGGCTGATGCGCGCGGTCTGGCGGGCCGGGCGATGGGTGTCGAACCCCGACAGCCGCGCCGCCACCGCCGAGATCCTGTCGCGCCGGACATACCTCGACGTCCCGCCCGAGCTGATCGACCGTGCGCTTTCGGGGCATCTGACCCTGTCGCGACGGGGCGAACAGCGGCGGGTCGACCGGTTCCTTGAATTTCACGAAGGCGCGGCAACCTTTCCCTGGCGCAGCCAGGCCAGGTGGATCGCCGCGCATCTGGGGCGCGCGCATCCCGCAACCACGCGCGCGGCGCGGGACGATGCAGCACTTGTGTTCCGCTCGGATCTGCACCGGCGGCATCTTGCGGGCACCGGGTGCGAACTGCCCGGCGCATCGGAAAAGGTGGAAGGTTCGATTCGCCAGCCGATGCTGGTGCCCGCGGTCCGAGGAAACCTGTCGTTGTTGCCCGATGCGTTCTTCGACGGACTGATTTTTGATCCTTCCCGGCCCGGGTGAGCAAATCTTGGGCAATCCGCCCCGCCGAAGGGGGGGCAATGCCGCATTCGGCTTTTCTGCCATGCTGCGCTGCCGCATAAAAAGGATGTCGCCCTGCAATGGCGTGGGGTGACACGAAATTCCTCCCAATGTCAGGGAATTCCTGAGCAAAGCCGCTCGCTTTCCGCCGAAACCATCGGCGGTCAGTGAACGGCTTTTTTGCGTTTATCGTGCCGGCCTTCGCGCCCGGTGCACCGAAAGGACAAGCGATGAAAAACCTTCTTCTGGGGCTTCTGGCATCTGTCGCCTGGACATGCCCCGCGCTCGCCCAGATGGCCGAACTCGAAAAGGACGAACTCACCTTCGGCTTCATCAAGCTGACGGATATGGCGCCACTCGCCGTGGCCTATGAGAACGGCTATTTCCTGGACGAGGGCCTCTTCGTCACGCTCGAAGCCCAGGCGAACTGGAAGGTCCTGCTGGACGGTGTGATCGACGGTCAGTTGGACGGGGCGCATATGCTGGCCGGTCAGCCCCTGGCGGCAACCATCGGCTTTGGCACCGAGGCGCATATCGTCACGCCCTTCTCGATGGACCTGAACGGCAACGGCATCACGGTGTCCAACGAGGTCTGGGAAAAGATGCTGCCCCACATCCCGAAACTGGAGGATGGCCGACCGCAGCACCCCATTTCCGCCAAGGCCCTGGCGCCTGTCGTCGATGGGTTCCGCGAGGAGGGCAGGGCCTTCAACATGGGCATGGTGTTTCCGGTTTCGACCCACAACTACGAACTGCGCTACTGGCTGGCGGCAGGGGGGCTTCACCCGGGATATTACAGCTCCGAGAACGTGACCGGCCAGATCGGCGCCGATGTCTATCTTTCGGTCACACCGCCGCCGCAGATGCCTGCCACGCTCGAGGCAGGCACGATCCACGGCTATTGCGTGGGCGAACCCTGGAACCAGCAGGCCGTGTTCAAGGGCATCGGGGTGCCGGTGATCACCGACCACCAGGTCTGGAAGAACAATCCCGAGAAGGTTTTCGGCATCCGCGCCGAGTTCGCGGCGCAATATCCCAACACCACGCTGGCCATCACCAAGGCGCTGATCCGTGCGGCGATCTGGCTGGATGAGAACGAAAACGCCAACCGCCCTGCGGCTGTCGACATCCTCAGCCGCCCCGAATACGTGGGCGCCGACCGGGAAGTGATCGCGAACTCCATGACCGGGTTCTTCGAATTCGAGAAGGGCGACCGGCGCGACATTCCCGATTTCAATGTCTTCTTCCGGCACCACGCCACATATCCCTTCTATTCGGATGCGGTCTGGTACCTGACCCAGATGCGTCGCTGGGGGCAGATCGACGGGCCCAAACCCGACAGCTGGTACGATGAGGTGGCGCGCAGCGTCTACAAGCCGGAAATCTATCTCAGGGCGGCCCGTCTTCTGGTGGACGAAGGGCTGGCGGACAAGGCCGACTTTCCCTGGGACAGCGACGGTTACAAGGCCCCGACCCCCGCCGCCGACATCATCGACGGCATTCCCTACGACGGCCGCAGACCAAACGCCTATCTCGACAGCCTGCCCATCGGGCTGAAGGGGGCGCAACGGGTCGTCGGCTCGGGTGTCGAAGGCTGATCCCGTTCCGCGCCACCGACCGCATTCCATTCCAGACCGCCGAGGATTCCCCGATGACGACCGCCAATCCCGACTTTTCCGAAACCGCCGACCGCACCGCGCGCCGCGCCCGGCTCTTTACCCGGATCAACACCGCAGACAAATGGTTCCGGGTGCTGGGGCTGTCCTGGATCACCCCTGTCCTCAGGGCGGCTGCCGGTGACAATCCCTCGGCGCAGCTGCGCGAGATATGGCGCCTGCTGGCGGTGCCGCTGCTGGCCATTGCGGCGTTCCTGTTGCTTTGGGGCATGCTTGCGCCGCGTGTGCAAACCTCGCTCGGGGCGGTGCCCGGCCCGGCGCAGGTCTGGGCCGAGGTGGTGAACCTGCACCAGGATGCGCAGGCCAAGGCCGAAAAGCGTGTGAGGTTCGAAGCCATGGTCGAACAGCGCAACCAGCGTCTGGCCGAAGCCGGCCGCGCCGACGAGGTCAAGACCATCGGCTATACCGGCGCGCCCAGCTATTACCAGCAGATCCTGACCTCGATCGGGACGGTCTTCGTCGGTTTCGTGATCGCCACCGCCTTTGCCGTGCCTTTGGGCATTGCGGCGGGGCTGTCACCCACCGCCAATGCCGCGCTCAACCCGCTGATCCAGATCTTCAAACCCGTGTCGCCGCTGGCCTGGCTGCCCATCGTGACGATGATCGTCTCGGCGCTGTCCGCAACGGGCGAGGGGCTTCTTCCCAAGAGCCTCGTGATCTCGGCCATCACGGTGACGCTCTGCTCGCTCTGGCCGACGCTGATCAACACCGCGCTGGGGGTCGCCTCGATCGACAGGGATCTGGTGAACGTCTCGAAGGTTCTGAAGATGAACACCTGGACCAAGATCACCAGGCTGGTCCTGCCCTCGGCCCTGCCGCTGATCTTTACCGGGTTGCGCCTGTCGCTGGGTGTCGGCTGGATGGTGCTGATCGCGGCCGAGATGCTGGCGCAGAACCCCGGACTTGGCAAATTCGTCTGGGACGAGTTTCAGAACGGATCGTCCAGTTCGCTGGCCAGGATCATGGTCGCGGTGCTGACCATCGGGATCATCGGCTTCCTGCTGGATCGGGTGATGTTCGCGCTGCAATCGCTTTTCACCTTCACGAACAACAGGTAAGCGGCATGGGCATTCTTACATTCGAAAACGTATCGCAGAGTTTCGGCACCGGCACCCATGCGTCGCATGTGCTCAGGGACATCTCGCTTGAGGTGGCGGACGGCGAATTCCTGGTCCTTCTCGGGTTCTCGGGCACCGGCAAGACAACGCTGATCAATCTCATGGCGGGACTGGAAAAACCCACATCGGGCCGGGTGACGTTCAAGGGTGACCCGGTGACGGGGCCGGGGCCAGAGCGCGGGGTGATCTTCCAGCGCTATTCGCTGATGCCCTGGCTGACGGTTTCGGGCAACGTGGGGCTGGCGGTCGACACCGTATTCCCCGAACTGTCCAGAGACCAGAAGGCGCAGAAGGTCGCGCATTACGTTGACATGGTGGGGCTGACCCATGCGGCGGGCCGTCGCCCGGCGGAACTGTCCGGCGGGATGCGCCAGCGGGTCAACGTGGCCCGTGCGCTGGCCATGAACCCCGAGATGCTGCTGCTGGACGAACCGCTCAGCGCCCTCGACGCACTGACCCGCGCCAACCTGGCCGACGAGATCGAACATATCTGGCAGTCCGAGCGCAAGACATGCGTCCTTATCACAAACGACGTGGACGAGGCGATCATCCTTGCCGACCGGATCATCGCCCTGAACCCGGACGGCACCCTGGGCAAGGAGTTCAGGGTCGCCCTCCCGCGTCCGCGCGACCGGACCAAGATGAACACCGATCCGGCGTTCAAACGCCTGCGCGCGGATGTCACCGGTTACCTGGTGGACATGGGCATCGAAGCGCGGATCGAGAGCACCCGGACCCTGCCCGATGTCACGCCGATCCATGGGGTGCCGGCGGCGGTGAAGGATGCGCAGAAGGGGATGATCGACGACCGCTTTCTGGACTTCAGCCAGTTGCACAAGGTCTATGCCACGCCGCGCGGACCGCTGACCGTGGTCGAGGATTTCGACCTGAAGATCGACCGCGGCGAGTTCATTTCGCTGATCGGCCATTCGGGTTGCGGCAAGTCGACAGTGCTGACCATGGCGGCGGGGCTGAACGGCATTTCCAAGGGGGCGATCCGGCTGGATGGCTTTCATGTGCAGGGCGCCGACCCCGAGCGCGCCGTGGTCTTCCAGTCGCCCAACCTGTTTCCCTGGCTTACCGCGAAGGAGAATGTGGCGATCGGCGTCGACAAGGTCTATCCGCGCGCCTCGCGGGCCGAGCGTCAGGACGTGGTCGAATACTATCTTGAACGGGTCGGCCTGGCGGGGGCGATGGACCGGCCCGCCTGCGATCTGTCCACCGGTATGCAGCAGCGCGTCGGGATCGCCCGCGCCTTCGCCCTGTCGCCCAAGCTGCTGTTGCTGGACGAACCCTTCGGCATGCTCGACAGCCTCACCCGCTGGGAATTGCAGGAGGTTCTGATGGAGGTCTGGAGCCGTACCAAGGTCACCGCGATCTGCGTGACCCACGACGTGGACGAGGCGATCCTGCTGGCCGACCGGGTGGTGATGATGACCAACGGGCCACAGGCGACCATCGGCAAGATCACCAAGGTCGATCTGCCGCGCCCACGCACCCGCAAGGCCCTGCTCGAACACCCCGATTACTACGACTACCGGCAGCAGGTGCTGGAATTCCTCGAAGACTACGAACACGGCGCAAAGCCGAAGAAACCGGCCCCCGGGGCCATGGCTGCGGAGTGAACGCGATGAAACGGAAACTTGTCATCATCGGTGCGGGCATGGCGTCGGGCCGTGTCATCGAACACCTGGTCGAAACGGCACCCGATGCCTACGACATCACGCTGTTCAACGCCGAACCGCGCGGAAACTACAACCGGATCATGCTGTCTCCGGTCCTGTCGGGCGAACAGACCTATGCCGATATCGTCACCCATGACGATGACTGGTACGCGGCGCAGGGCATAACCTGTCGTTTCGGCGAACACGTCGTCAGGATCGACCGGGCCGAGAAACTGGTCATCGGGCAGAACGGGCCGGTTCCCTATGACAAGCTGATCGTCGCCACCGGGTCTGCGCCCTTCATCATTCCGGTGCAGGGCAAGGATCTGCCGGGGGTCATCACCTACCGCGATCTGGACGACACCAACGCCATGATCGAAGCGGCCGGCAATGGGGGCAAGGCCGTCGTGATCGGCGGTGGCCTTCTGGGCCTCGAGGCGGCGGCCGGGCTGGCCCAGCGGGGCATGGAAGTCACCGTGCTGCACCTAATGGGCCACCTGATGGAACGCCAGTTGGACCCGGCGGCGGGCTATCTTCTGCGCCGCGACCTGGAAAAGCGGGGCATTGCCATCAGGACGCAGGCCTCGACGGCGGCAATCCTGGGGGACACCCGCGTCGAGGGCGTTCTGCTGGAAGACAAGACGATGCTGGAGGCCGATCTGGTGGTGATGGCCGTCGGCATCCGGCCGGAAACGCGGCTTGCCAACGATGCCGGGCTTGAGGTGGGGCGCGGAATTGTCGTCGATGCGCAGATGCGCACGACCGGCGATCCCGACATCCACGCCGTGGGCGAATGTACCGAATACGACGGCCACCTCTTCGGCCTGGTCGCGCCGCTTTACGAACAGGCCAGGGTTCTGGCGCGGGCGCTTCTGGGAGAAGCCGAGGATTTCGTCGTGCGGGACGTGGCGACGAAGCTGAAGGTCACGGGATGCAACCTGTTCAGCGCGGGCGACTTCGCCGAGGCGCCGGGGCGCGAGGATATCGTGTTCCGCGATCCCGCCCGCGGCATCTACAAGCGGCTGGTGATCGAGGGGACAAGGCTTGTCGGTGCGGTGATGTATGGCGACACCGCCGATGGGAACTGGTTCTTCCAGCTGATCAAGGACGCCACACCCATCGACGAGATGCGCGAGACGCTGATCTTCGGGCCGTCCTTTCAGGGGGGCTCTTCCGCGGACCCTCTCTCAGCCGTTGCAGCATTGCCGCGTGATGCGGAAATCTGTGGCTGCAACGGCATCTGCAAGGGCACCATCATCGACGCGATCGAAGCGGGCGCCAGGGATCTGGGCACGCTAAGGGCCCGGACCAAGGCCAGCGCGTCCTGTGGAACCTGCACCGGGCTTGTCGAACAGCTGCTTCAGGTTTCGCTGGGCGAGGATTTCCAGGCACCGGCGGCACAGCCGGTCTGTGGCTGCTGCGATCTGACCCACGACGATCTGCGCCGGCTGATCAAGTCGCGGGCCCTGAAAAGCCAGGAAGCGGTCTGGCAAGAACTGGGCTGGAGAACGCGCAACGGCTGTCATGTCTGCCGCCCGGCGGTGAATTTCTATCTTCTGGCAGATTGGCCGCAGGAGTATCGCGACGATCCGCAAAGCCGTTTCGTGAACGAACGCCGGCATGCCAACATCCAGAAGGACGGCACCTTCAGCGTCGTGCCGCGCATGTGGGGCGGCATCACCAACCCGGCAGAACTGCGCGCCATCGCCGATGCGGCGGACAAGTACAACGTGCCCACGGTGAAGGTTACGGGGGGCCAGCGTATCGACCTGCTGGGCGTGAAGGGCGAGGATCTGCCCCACATCTGGGCCGATCTGAACAAGGCGGGGCTGGTGTCCGGTCACGCCTATTCCAAGGGGCTGCGCACGGTGAAAACCTGTGTCGGCACCGATCACTGCCGGTTCGGCACGCAGGACAGCACCGGTCTTGGCATCCGGCTGGAACAGATCCTCTGGGGGTCCTGGACGCCCCACAAGGTAAAGCTGGGCGTGTCGGGCTGTCCGCGCAACTGCGCCGAGGCGACTTGCAAGGACGTCGGCATCATCTGCGTGGACAGCGGATACCAGGTTGGCGTCGCGGGCGCGGCGGGCATGGACGTGAAGGAAACCGAACGCCTGGCAGATGCGACCACCGAACAGGAGGCCATCGAGCTGACCGTGGCCTTCGTGCAGCTCTACCGCGAGAACGCCAGGTATCTGGACCGGCCTTACAAGTGGGTGGCGCGGGTCGGGCTGGAATGGGTCCGGGCGCGGGTCGTCGACGACATGGAAGAACGCGCCCGCCTGATCGCGGCCTTCGAACTGTCGCAATCCATCTACCGCAAGGACCCCTGGGCGGAACAAGCGAAAGAGGCGCAGCGTTTCCAGCCGCTGGCCGACCTGACACTGGAGGCTGCGGAATGAACTGGATCGACATCGGCGCACTGGAAGACATTCCCCTGCGCGGCGCCCGCAGGATCAAGACGGCACTGGGCTGCGTCGCGGTGTTCCGCACCGGAGCGGACGAGATTTTCGCCGCCTCGGACAGTTGTCCGCACCGGGGCGGGCCCTTGTCAGAGGGGATCGTGCATGGACAATCCGTGACATGCCCCCTGCACAACTGGGTCTTCGACCTGAACACCGGGCAGGCGCAGGGCGAGGACGGCCGGCTGGACATCTTCCCGGTGCGGATCGAACGGGGCCGGGTCCTGATCGAGGGGGCGCGGCTCACCGCGCGGAGCGCCGCGTGATGGACGGGGCGGGCCTGCCCGAAACGCGCTCGACCTGTCCTTACTGCGGGGTGGGATGCGGCGTGCTGCTGCGCCCGGACGGGCAGGGGGGGCTGCACCTGCGCGGCGATCCGGACCATCCGGCGAATTTCGGGCGGTTGTGTTCCAAGGGCGCGGCCCTGGGTGAAACGCTGGATCCACGGCGACGGCTTCTGACGCCGCGCATGGACGGGCGCGTTGCGGGCTGGGATGCCGCGCTGCAACGGGTGGCGGACAGGTTTTCGCACACCATCGCCGCGCATGGGCCCGACAGCGTGGCCTTCTATGTCTCGGGCCAGATGCTGACCGAGGATTACTACGTCGCCAACAAGCTGATGAAGGGCTTCATCGGATCGGCCAACATCGACACCAATTCGCGGCTTTGCATGGCGTCCTCGGTCGTGGGCCACAAGCGCGCCTTCGGCACCGATACCGTGCCCGGCACCTATGAGGATATCGACGAGGCGGATCTGGTCGTCCTGGTCGGTTCGAACCTTGCCTGGTGTCATCCGGTCCTTTACCAGCGGTTGCTTGCCGCACGCCGGACGCGGGGCACCAGGATCGTCGTGATCGACCCCCGCCGCACGGCAAGCTGCGATGGCGCGGATATGCACCTTGCCCTGCAACCGGGCAGCGACGTGGCGCTGTTCAACGCGCTTCTGGCGGCGATCGCGGACGCCGGCGCCATCGATCATGCCTTTGCCGCCCATGTCAAAGGGGCCACGGCGGCCCTGGCCACCGCGCGGCAGGACGATGCCGCCGTCACCGGGCTGGAGCCTGCGCAGATCACGGCCTTCTGCCGGCTCTGGATCGAAACCCGGAAGGTCGTGACGGTCTATAGCCAAGGGGTGAACCAGTCGAGCTCCGGGTCCGACAAGGTAAATGCCATCCTGAACTGCCATCTGGCCACGGGGCGGATCGGAAAGCCGGGCTGCGGCCCCTTCTCGGTCACCGGGCAGCCCAATGCCATGGGCGGCCGCGAGGTCGGCGGTCTGGCCAACACCCTGGCCTGCCATCTGGACCTGGAAAACGCCGATCACCGCGCCGCCGTCTGCGAATTCTGGAAGGTGCCCCGTGTGCCCAGAGGTGCGGGGCTGAAGGCTGTCGACATGTTTCGCGCGGTCGGCAGCGGGCAGATCCGGGCTCTTTGGATCATTCACACCAACCCCGCCGTATCCATGCCCGATGCCGACGCGGTGCGCGATGCCATCGCCGCCTGCCCCTTCACCGTGGTCAGCGACATCACCGCCGGCACCGATACCGCCCGGCTGGCCGATGTGCTGCTGCCCGCCACCGCCTGGGCCGAAAAGGACGGCACCGTCACCAATTCCGACCGCACCATCAGCCGCCAGCGCAGTGTCCTGCCCCCGCCGGGGCAGGCCCGCCCCGACTGGGCCATCCTGGCCGAGGTGGGCCGCCGCATGGGGTTTGGCCAGGCTTTCGACTATGCCGGGCCGTCCGCGATCTTCCGCGAACATGCCGCACTTTCCGGAATTGCCGCCGGGTTCGGGCTGGATTTCGACATCTCCGCGCTCGCCCGGATTTCCGACGCGGAATACGATTGTCTTGCCCCGCAACGCTGGCCGATTGCCAGGGGGCGCAGAGGCGGCAGGTTCTTCGGTGACGGGCGGTTCTTCCATCCCGACGGCAAGGCCCGCATGCTGCCTGTGGCATGGAAGCCGCCCGCCGCCCGGACAAGCGCGCGCTTTCCCTTCCGGCTGAACACGGGGCGGTTGCGCGATCAGTGGCACACCATGACCCGTACCGCCCTCAGCCCGCGCCTTGCGGCCCATCTGCCCGAGCCCTTCCTGGAAATCCATCCCGGTGACGCAGGGCGTCTGGGGGTCGGCGCGGCCGACCTGGTAAAGGTGACCAGCCCCGAGGGCACCGCGATCCTGCGCGCGCGCATCTCGGACGCGGTGCAACCCGGGCAGGTCTTTGCCCCGATGCACTGGACCGCGGAAACGGCCCCCACCGCCCGCATCGATGCCGTGATCGCGGCCGCCACCGATCCTCTCTCGGGTCAGCCCGAAAGCAAGGCCGCGGTCGTGGCCGTAACCCGTTTTGCCGCCGCCTGGTACGGCTTCGCGGTGTCGCGGGGGGAAATGGCGCCCGACTGCACCTATTGGGCCCAAAGCCGGACCCACACCGGGTATCGTGCGGAACTGGCAGGATGCACGCCGGTTGCCGATTGGGAAGCGGAAGCGCGGCGGTTTCTGGCGCTGCCGGATGCCGAGGCGGCCTCGGTCATCGATGAAAGACGGGGCGCGGCCCGGATCGTCCTGCACCGGAATGGGATCATCTCTGGCGCCCTCTTCGCGGCGTCTGGGCCGGTTGCGGCGATGCGGGATTATCTGGCAACCCTGCCCGGCACCGACAATGCGCAGGCCCTGACCGGCCGCCCGCCTGCCGACCGGCCCGACCCGGGGCCGGTGCTCTGTGCCTGTCTTGGCATCGGCGTGAACAGCATCGTCGACGCGATCGAAACCCGGGGCTGCACCACGGTCGAGCGGATCGGTGATATGCTGGGGGCGGGCACGAACTGCGGCTCCTGCCGCTCGGAGATCGCGGAACTGCTTCGGAACACCCGCCACCGCGAGGCCGCAGAATGAGCCTGGCAGAACATGTCCGCATCCTGGGCCGGGGGCCGGGACGCTCGCGTTCGTTGACCCGGGCCGAGGCGCAGGAGGCGATGGCGCTGATGCTGGCGGCGGATACCGCCCCCGAAGCCGTTGGTGCCTTGCTGATGCTGTTGCGCATGAAGGGCGAAACCCCAGACGAGATCGCGGGCCTTGCCGCGGCCGCGCAGGCCGCCCTGCCAGGCTGCCCGCATGCCGATCTGGACTGGCCCAGCTATGCCGCCGGACGCACCCGGGGCGCACCCTGGTTCCTGATGTCGGCCCGGCTGGTGGCCGACTCGGGGCGGCGGGTGATGCTGCACGGTTGGAACGGGACCGATCCGAAGGTGCGCGACGGGCTGGCGGTGGCCGGGATCGCCCGGGCCCGCAGTGTGGACGAGAGCGCCGAACTGCTGGACCGTGACGGCATTGCCTATCTGCCCCTCGAAATCGCCCATCCGGCCTTGTTCCGCCTTCTGACCCTGCGCGAGGTGCTGGGCCTGCGGTCCTGCGTCAACACGGTGTGCCGGATGTTGAACCCCGCGCGCGCACCTGCCGGCGTTCAGGGCGTGTTCCACCCCTCATACCGATTGCTTCAGGCCGATGCGGCGGCGCTGCTGGGCTGGAAAAGCCTGACCGTGATCAAAGGCGGCGGGGGCGAGTTCGAGCTTAACCCCGCAAAGGAAACCGTCACCTTCGGGCTACGCGATGGGGCGCCCTGGCAGGGCAGCGTGCCGCCCCATGCCGCGCAGGCCGGGCCCGCGCCGGGGCATGACGTGGAAATTGTCACCGAAACCGCCGCGCTTGCCCTTGAAACCCTCGGCGTGCCCGAAGGCCGCCACGCTGCCGCCCGCCTGTGGCAATCCCGCCACGCGCGCCACCCTGCCTGACAGGAGAGATCCCATGAAAGCCTTTCCCATGTTCATCCGCACGACGGGGCGCCGCGTGATCATCGTGGGCGGCGGCGAACAGGCGGCGCAAAAGGCGCGCCTGCTGCTGCGGACCGATGCCCAACTGGTGCTGGTTGCCGCGGCGCTGGATGACGAATTGCAGCGCCTTGTCGTCACCGGGCGGGCGCGGCAGGTCAGGGGACTGACGGCGCAGGTCTTCGATGATGCGGCCATGGCCTTTGTCGCAACCGGCTGTCCCGGGCTGGACGCCGCGGCGCAGGCGCTGGCCAGAGCGGCGCGGTGCCCGGTGAACGTGGTAGATCGCCCCGAGCTGTGCGACATCACCACCCCGGCCATCGTCGATCGCGATCCGGTGGTCGTGGCCATCGGCAGCGAAGGCACGGCGCCTGTGCTGGTGCGCGACATCCGCACCGGTATCGAACGTATGCTGCCCCCCAACATCGGCGGTCTGGCCGCGCTGGCCGGGCGGCTTCGCCCCGGCGTCGCCCATGCCATACCCCGGGAAGGGCGGCGCGCCTTCTGGGCCTGGGTGTTCAAGGGCGCACCCCGCGCAGCCTGGGTTCGGGGGGCCGAGCGCGCGGCCGCGCGTTCCATCAAGGATGCGATCGGTGCCGGAGGCCGGCTCGAAGGCGCGGGCACCGGCCGGATCACCCTTGTCGGGGCCGGTCCGGGTGCGCGGGATCTGCTGACCCTGCGGGCGGTGGAGCGGTTGCAGGAGGCCGACGTGATCTTTCACGACCGCCAGGTCGACGACGATATGCTGGATCTTGCCCGCCGCGATGCCGAACGGATCTTCGTCGGGAAGCACCCAGGTGCACATCCATGGCCGCAGGATCGGATCAATCGAATGATCGTTGCCGAGGCCCGCAAGGGGCGCAGCGTGGTGCGGCTGAAATCGGGCGATCCGGGTATTCTTGGCCGCGCCGACCAAGAAATCCGCGCCGCGCGGACCGCCGGCATTCCGGTGGAACTTGTGCCGGGGGTTGCCGCCGCTTCGACGCAGATCATGGCCCATTGGGCGAACTGCGATCGTGAAGACAGCCGACAGGTTTCGGCGCCTGTTTGAACGCTCCATCGTGCAGGACCGTCAGAACCCGGGTTCGCGCCGCAAATCGGTACAGCCGGGCTGGCCGTTGTTCCGGATCATTACATTCAGGGCGCTGCCTCCCCACACGCCGAATCTGCCATCAACACGGCGGAATTGCGTTGTAGCCCCTCTTTAGCCGGGTCTTGCAGATCGTCGCGGCCAGGCATTCGACCGACAGCCTGTCCCCAGACCCGCGCACCGCCATGCGCCCGCGCTGCCCGATGCGGCCCCACGAAACCACGAGGGATCTCTCGGCAAACAGGTCCGGCTCGATGCGGATTTCATAGAAACGGTAGCAGTTCGTTTCCGGCTCGATCTTCTCCATGTAGACGGACATTTCCAGCTCCCCGGATCATCGATACCCCCATGTTAGACTCCGGGCCGTGGGATTTTGCAAATGTTATCCCATCACTGCACTTGCCGGGGCAAGGTTCCGTGTCTTGGCCCGGGCCTTTGCAATGCCTCTCCCTCAGGGTCAGCGGCAGAGGGGGTCAACGGAAGCCGGGGCTGATCCTGCCATCCTGAAAGCCGATCAGCCTGGCAAAGAAATCCCTCAGGATCGGATCGCGTTCGACGTGGCGGACATAGCGCATCCTGTGCCTCGTCCCGCCGTCCTTCCAGCCGATATCGTCTGTCAGAACGGGCGTGGGAATCGTGATCGAAGGGGCCCATTCGGCGTTCAGCAACCAGGCAATCGCGGCCATGTCCCAGATTTCCTTGGTCCAGCCGGTGTGATTGTCAGAGTACTCCTTGAACCGGCGGGCCAGAAAGGCACCGATTTCGCCGCAGGGCTCGACGTGTTTCTCGATCTCAAGGACGCTGCTGGTCAGATGCGAAGTCACACCCATGGCCGGGATCAGCACCAGGGGCACACCACTGTCGAACAGCACCTGCGCGCCTCCGACATCCTGCATCAGGTTGAATTCGGCGTTTCGCGCAAAACTGCGAGGCCAGTCCAATGCGTCACCGCCCAACCAGACGACGACGATCCGGTCTGCAATATCCGGCGCCTTCAACAGGGCGGACGCGATATTGCTGATGGCGCCGATGGCGACGACGTAAAGGGGGCTTTCGCTGTCCTTCCTGGCCCGGGCGATCAGGTCGTCGACGGCGGGCGCATCGCGGGCGACCTTTTCAGGGCCGACATACTGGGTCACTCCGCGGTGAACGGCCCCCTCCGCCGCAACACCAAGCCGGTCCAGAAGGCGCAGGATCTCCTCGTAACTCAGCTCCATCCCGATTCCGGGGGTTGATGCACGCGCATTCCGGAAAGGTGCGGCATAGATCGCTTCGACCGACAGGCGCTCTGGCGCCAACATCATCTGGACCACCGCGAACTGATCGTCGATCTCGTTGAAGGTATCGGTATCCAGCACCATGCGAACCCGGCCCTTCGGAGGTTCCAGCCGCAGTTCGCGTTCCCGGTCGCTCAGCCCCATGACCCTTTCCTTTCAGCTGCGTTACGCCGCATGGGCGGCGATCTTGCGGAAGAAATCCTTCAGGATAGCGTCGCGATCGACGTGGTGCACATAGCGCATCAGATGGCGCGAGCGGTCCACGCTCCAGGTGGGAATTTCGGTCAGAACCGGAGTTGCCACCAGATCGGACGGACACATCTTCGGGTCGATCAGCCAGGCGACCGGCGCCATGTCCCAGATTTCCTTCGACCAGCCGATGTGGTCGTCGCTGTATTCCTTGTAACGCTGCGCAAGGAACCTGCCAATTTCGCCATGGGGTTCGACGTGGGCTTCGATCTCGGGGACGGTGCTGAGCAGGTGCGACACGACACCCATGCAAGGCAGGAGGACCAGCGGCACGCCACTGTCCAGAACCACCTGCGCGGCGCCCACATCCTGTTTCAGGTTGAACTCGCGCACATGGGGCCAGTCGAATGCATGGCCGCCCAGCCAGACCACGACACAGCGATCGATGATCTCGGGCGCCTCCAAAAGGGCAGAGGCGACATTGGTGATCGCCCCTATGGCGACGATATACAACGGATCTTCCGGCGTCGCGGCCCTGGCCCGCTTCACCATGTCGGTGACCGCATCCGAGGTTACCGCGCGCTTCTCCGGCCCCATGAACCGGGTGGCACCACGAAAGACGAATCCCTCGGGGCTGCGGTCCATGCGCTCCAGCAGGCGCAGGATTTCGTCATGGCTCAGTTCCATGCCGTGCCCTGCATCCTTCGAGCGCGCGTTGTGGAACGGTGCGGCATAGATCGCCTCGAGGCCGATCCGGTCAGGCGACATCAGCATCTGCACGATGGCGAACTGATCGTCGATCTCGTTGTAGGTGTCGGTGTCCAAGACGGCGCGGACCTTGCCGGTGGGCGGGGTCAGCAGGCGCAGGCGTTCGGCATCGCCAAGATGGGTCATGGGGTAACTCCTTGCGTCGGGGGCGTGGCACCGGCGGGACCATCCAACAGGGCGCGGCCATCGTCGGGGTCGAAGAGATAGAGGTTGGCGGTATCGACGCCCAGTGTAACCGGATCGCCCACCACCAGGGGGATCATCCCTTCGAAGACCACCTGCAAAAGGTGATCGTGGCACCGCACGGCGGCATGGGTCTGGGAGCCGGTGGGTTCCACCTGCTCAATGCTGCCCGAGAGGCCGTGGTCCGAAGCGCCAGCCCCATCCTGGCGGCGCAGGTGTTCGGGGCGCAGACCGGCGGTTACCGCGCGCCCGTCTTCCAGGCCGTGCCCCTGCGGGAGGGCCAGCACCCCCGCTCCGCCGTCCAGATGCAGAGCGTCGCCCTGCACCACTGCCGGCAGGAAATTCATTGCCGGCGAACCGATGAACCCGGCGACAAAGCGATTTACCGGCGCCGCATAAAGCTCCATCGGGGTGCCAAGCTGTTCGATCCGCCCGGCGTTCAGGACCGCGATCCTGTCGGCCATGGTCAGGGCCTCGATCTGATCGTGGGTGACGTAGATGGCCGTGGTGCGGACCTTGCGGTGCAGCGTCTTGATCTCGGCCCGCATCTGCACCCGCAGTTTGGCGTCGAGATTGGACAGCGGTTCATCGAAAAGAAAGACCTTCGGATCGCGCACGATGGCGCGGCCCATGGCGACCCTCTGGCGCTGTCCCCCCGAAAGCTGCGATGGCTTGCGGTCGAGGATTGGCTCGATCTCCAGCAGACGGGCGGCATTTTCGACCCTCTGTGCGATCTCGGCTTTCGGCACCTTGGCAAGACGCAGGTTCAGCGACACGTTTTCGCGCACCGTCATATGGGGATAAAGCGCGTAGTTCTGGAACACCATCGCCACGTTGCGCTTCTTCGGGGTGCTTTCATTCACCCGCTGACCGTCCATACGCACTTCGCCCGCGGTGATGCTTTCCAGACCCGCGATCATCCGCAAAAGCGTGGATTTGCCGCAGCCGGACGGACCGACAAGGGCCAGGAACTCGCCATCGGCAATCGACAGGTCGACGCCATGGATCACCTCCACGTTCGCATAGGATTTCTTCAACCCGACGAGTTCCACAGTGCTCATGCTTTGCGCGTCCTTCCGGTTTCGACCAAGGCGATCTGAAATCGCAATTCCCTTATGCACACGAGTGCACCATATTGTACGGGAAGTGCAGGTCAAGAAGGACATGGGTGATGAAAGGGAAATCCGGATCTCAGGTCCGATCGCTGGATGTCGCCCGGCTGGCCGGGGTCAGCCGCTCGGCGGTCTCGCGTGCCTATACGCCCGGGGCCTATATTTCGGACGAAACCCGCGCCCGGGTGCTGCATGCGGCCGAAACGCTGGGCTATTCGCCGAACGCCATGGCCCGCAGCCTGATCACACGGCGCACGGGCATTGTCGGCGTCGTTTCGACCGATCTGGACAACCCGTTCTACGCCGCCCTTCTTCAGAAACTTGGCACCGCATTGCAGAAGGCCGGGCTTGCACCGCTTGTCCTGTTCGGCGACGAGAACAGCACCGATCACCACATCACCCAGATGATGTCCTATCGGGTGGACGCATTGGTGATGACGAACGCAACCCTGTCGTCGCGGATGGCCGTCCGCTTTGCGGCGCAAGACAAGCCGATCATCGCGATCAACCGCCTCATGGCGCAGGATGAAATCACCTCGATCACCTGCGACAACCGGTCAGGCATGCAATCGGTGGTGGATCATCTGGCCGACCTTGGCTGCCGACGGATTGCCTTTGTTGCCGGTCATCCCGATTCCTCCAGCAGCCGGGACCGCGAAGACGGATTCCTGCGGCAGATGGCGGCGCGCGGCCTTTCGCCCGCCGGGATCGTCACCGGCCATTATACTCACGACGGTGGCGCCGCGGCGGCCCGTCAGATCCTTGGTGGCGACACGCTTCCGGATGCCATCGCCTGCGCCAACGACATGATGGCCTTTGCGGTGATGGATGTCGCCCGCAAGGAATTCGGCCTGCGAATTCCCCGGCAGGTCAAGGTCACCGGATTTGACAACTCGGGGTTGGCTGACTGGTCGTCCCATGCCCTGACCTCGGTCGATCAGAACGTGGATGAGATGATCGCGCTTGCCGTCGAACACATTGGCGCCGCCGTGCGGCTGGAGCCGCGGGCGCCCCATCACATCGAGGTGCCTGCCCGACTGGTCATCCGTGCCTCGTCGGTCGACCAAGCCCAGGGCGGGGAGGGCGACGTTCCCTGTTGACAGTTTTTGGGCGGGTCTGCACACTTGTGCAGAATTTCTCTGGGAGGTGAAATCATGCACGGAATGAACAGGCGGACCCTGATGCGCGGGGCCTTCGTGGCCGGAACGGCGCTTCTGGCAGCGGGCACGGCCGCGACGGCTCAGGACAAGACGACGATCAATTTCCTGAGCGCGCAACGCGACGAGGTGATCCAGCCGATGATCGAAGGCTTCGAGAAGGCCCACCCCGACATCGAGGTGATCCACCAGTCGGTGCCGTTCAACGACCTGAACGCCGCCACCGAATCGCGAATTGGCCAGGGCGATACCAGCATCGACGTTCTGCATGCCGATACGCCGCGCATTCCGGCCTTCGCCTCGCAGGGGTATCTTCTGAACCTCGATGACCGCCGGGACGTGATCGAAGCCGCCGTCCCGAACGCCGTGGACATCGAACAGGTCAGCTACGATGGCAGCATCTATGCCTACCCGCAGTGGACCTCGACGCAGATGATGTATTTCAACCGCAAGATACTTGAGGATGCCGGGCTGGAGATGCCCTCGGACGATCCCGAGAGCCGGTTGACCTGGGAAGAGCTTCTGGACATGGCCCGCACCGTTCAGGAGAACGGGGTGAAATACGGGCTGACCTTTCAGCAGGTCGACCGTTATTACCAGCTTCAGTTCCTGTTTGAATCCGCTGGCGCAGGCTCGGGGCTTACCGGTGACGACATGCTCACGCCCGACATCACCAACGAAGGTTGGGTCAAGACCGCGGCCTGGTACGGCGATCTCTATGAAAACGGCCTGGCGCCGCGCGGCGTGACCCCCGAACAGACGGACGATCTGTTCATCAACGGCGAAGTCGCTTTCATGATTGCCGGTCCCTGGGCGATCGCCCGCTATGATGCCAACCCCGACCTGGACTACGGCGTCGCCCCCGTGCCGTATTTCGAGGGCGGCAAACCGTCGACACCGACCGGGTCGTGGTCGGTGGCAATCAACCCCAACTCCGAGAAACTGGACGCGGCACGGGCCTTTGCCGAATATGTCACCCTGGATCCCGAGGGCGTATATCTGTCGATCGCAGGCAACCCCAACACGCTGGTCAATGCCGAAGCCTACAAGAAGTACGCCGCCGACATGGAGGCGCTGACCGACAAGATCGGATCGGCCATCGGCATCATCAGCCACGAGACGCAGAACACCGCGGCCGGGCGGCCCCGAAGCCGGGGCTTTGTCACCTTCGAGACGATCATGAACCGGACCTTCAGCGACATCCGCAACGGTACCGATGCGGAATCGGCGCTCGACGGTGCGGAACGCCAGCTCAAGCGCGCTCTGGGCCGGATCAAGTAAGATCCAAAGCAAGGCCGGGCCCCCCGGGGCCCGGTCACTCCATTTCAGCCCCGCACTCTAGGCAACGGACGATGCCATGACGAAACGCAGCGCCATCCTGGCCGCCCTCGCCTTTCTGATGCCCGCGCTCGTGTCGGTGTTCCTGTTGCGCCTCTGGCCCGCAGCGGTGGCCGTGAACACGTCGCTGATTCCTCCGGGCAGCGATACCTACGGTCTCGATAATTTCCGCTACATCTTTACCGATCCGGTGTTCCTGAACAGTCTCAAGGTCACGCTGGTTTTCCTGGTCATCGTCAACCCGCTTCAGATCGCCATCTCGCTTGCCTTGGCGCTGCTGATGAACACCGCCGTGCCGCTGATCGGGTTCTGGCGCACGGTGATCCTGCTTCCCGTGGCAATCCCGCAATCGGTGTCAGCGGTTGTCTGGGGGGTCGCCTTGCGCCCCGATGGTCTGGTCAATGCGGTCCTGGTTGCCCTGGGGATGGAGCCCCAGCGGTTCCTGACCTCGCCCGATCAGGCATTGGCCTCGATCATCCTGATCGTGAGCTGGATCGGTGTCGGATATTGGATGACCTTCATCCTCGCCGGGCTTCAAGACATTCCGAAATCGCTTTACGAAGCAGTGACAATCGACGGCGCGAACCCCTGGCAACGGTTCCGCTTCGTGACCCTGCCGCAGCTTCGCCGTCCGCTGACCTTCGTTCTCGTGGCAAATACCGTTGCGAATTTCCTGATTTTCGCCCCGATCCAGATTCTTACGGCTGGCGGCCCCGAAGGATCAACCGACCTCATCATGAACACGGTCTATACCCAGGCCTTCATCATTTCCGACCCCGAAAGCGCCGCGGCCTCGACAGTGGTTCTGGTTGCGGTGGTGCTGCTGATCGTGATCCTGCAGTTCCGGATGATGCGTACGGAGGATGGCCATGACTGAACATTCCCGCCTGCGCTGGCTGCGCTTGGCCGTCATCGTGATGATTGCGGCACTGTTCTTCCTGCCGTTGTGGTGGATGGCCGTAAGCGCGATGCGGCCGGGCGATGCCATATTCCGCTATCTCTCGCCCCTCAGCCCGTGGAGCTTCCTGCCCCGTGAATGGACGGCCGAACACATGTTGGGCATCTGGCAGGGCAGTTTCGGGCGGGCGATCTTCAACTCGATCTTCGTCACGCTGGTCACGGTGATCGGGGGCCTGGCGGTCTGTTCGACGGCCGCCTTCGCGCTTGCGGTCATCGATTTTCCGTTCCGCAAGTCGGTATTCTTCGTGATGGTGATCTCGTTCCTGATCCCCTTCGATGCCATCGCGGTACCGCTCTATGGCATCATGCGGCTTCTCGACCTCCAGAACACCTATACCGGCCTCATATTGCCCGGCATCGGCAATGGGCTGGCCGTCTTTCTGCTACGCCAGTTCTTCATCGGCATCCCGAAAGATCTTCGCGAAGCGGCCTTCGTCGATGGCATGGGGTGGTTCGGCATTTTCTGGCGGATCTATCTGCCGCTGTCCGGCCCCGCGATGCTCAGCGCGGCCTTGATCCTCTTCGTATTCCAATGGCAGGCCTATCTCTGGCCATTGCTGATCGCACCATCGCCTGAGTACAAGGTCGCGGCGGTCGCGATTGCCCAGTTCTCCAACGAATACCAGGCAAATTTCGGTCTGATCTTCGCGGCGTCCCTTGTGATCTCGATCATCCCGATGGTGGTGTTGACCATTCTGCAGCGCTATTACTCCACCTCTGTCGCATCGACCGGCGGGAAGGAATGAGTGATTGCGGGGGTCTTCCTGACATCGAACCCATTCCGGACAACGGTTGCGTGTTCCCGGATTGGTTCCCCGACTACCAGCCGTGACGATCCCCCCCGCAGCGGCCTGATGGGGTAAGGTGATCGCAAAGGGCGCGTCGCAATGGGCCAGCAGGGCCCGCCCGATCAGGATATCCCGTTCAGGATATCCCTTGTCTCTGGCATGCGGTCCAGGCTGGAAGCGATCCTGTCCCGCCATCTGGGGCCCTGGGATAGGGCCTGCTCGTAGGCCTCGGCAAGATCCTCGGGGCGATCCTCCCCAAGGATGCGGACAAGGAACCTGGCCTGGGCCCGGTCCTTGCGCGCCTTGGCCTCGTCCGGGCCGCCCCGCCGCCTGCTGGCCACGATCAGTTTGTGTATCGCGAAACGTTCGGGGCGCGGGATCTGCACAAGGACGCCCGAGCGGTAGATCGCCAGCGCATGGATCGGCTCTGCTATCAGGAAATTGAGGTAATTCAGCGCCTGTGCGCTTACGCCCAGGGCCGGCAGCGGCTTGACCCCTTCGTCTCCGAAGGCCGGCGTCAGGAACTCGACCATCGCCGCGCCGCCGCTTTGCCGCCACTTCCAGATCTGCCGATCGAAGACCCCGGGTACGGCCTCGAATTTCATCGTCCGCAGGATGTCTCCCGGCTCTTCCTCGACCCGGTCGCCCAGGGCCACGGAGAGCCGCTCGAAGCTTGCGAAGTCGATATCCCCCGTCTGGGCAAGCTCGTCGGAATCGAAGCGAACGCCAAGTTCCCCCTGGTAAAGCGCATAGGCCCCCGTCCCGATCAAGGTGCCGCCCAGGCGGAAGACACCGGCGCGCGCGAAGGCCAGCAGCAGCGAGCCTGTCTCCCGGTCGGTTCCGATCATCCCCTCGGCCCTCAGGACACGCGCCAGGCGGGACATGCGCGTCCTTCGTTCCTGTGCCTCGGCCTTCAGTTCAGCCGCCCGCGCCAGGCGGTCGCGCAGGGCGGGGCTGTCCTCGCCAAGGTAGCGGCTTTTCATCTCGGTCCCGATGCGGAACCGGTCATAGAGATAGATCCGCCCGTTGCGCTTTCGCTCCTCGATGCTGCCGACAACTTCAGATGCAGCCTCGTCAAGATGCATGCGGAGCAAGTCCTGGTAGGCGACCTGGGCCGTGCGGGAATGCGATTTCAGTTCCATGGGGTGCCTGGGGTCTGCGGGTGTGCATCAAATACGATATTGATACACGAGAGGGCGAGTGTGTAGCAAATATTCTCTTGATGCACACAACTCCGGACTTGGCTTTGGGTTCACGTTCTCTCCCGTGATCCGGTGCTGCCCGGCCTTGCCGATGCCGCACCATGGCCAGGCGATCCGGCGGCGCCGATGTCAGTCGTCACGGTGGTCAACGTACGTTTGCAAAGACGGGTGCGTGGTCCGGGTGGGTGTACGGAGCGACGGCATCAAGCAACGCCGCGAGTTCGGCGAGGGCATGCCGATCGAGATCGCGGAATCCCGTCTGCCGCCAGGTGGCGTGGCGAATGAGGCCCCTTGCCTTCAGCATGGTTTTGTAGAGAGGCATCCCATAGGACATTTCGAAGTCGAGAAGCGGCAGAAGACGGCGAAAGATCTCGCCGGCGGTTTCCATATCCTGCCGTTCGACCGCGCGCCACAGTGCCATGTGAACATCCGCATACTGGCAGGCGGGCATCGTGCCGCAAGCCCCATGACGAAGCTCCTCCATGAAGGTCTTTCCGCCTCGCCCGCCCATGATCCCGACCAGCCTGGGGTGGTCCGCCGCCAGGACCGCACCCATGGTAAGGGCCGGCCATGTGGTTTCCTCCTTCATCATCGTCACTGTCGGGACCTCGTCCATGATGCGCCCGATCAGGTCGGGCGACATGGGCGTCATGCCAAGACCGACCGCGTTCTGAAGAACGATCGGCAGGTCAGTGGCGTCCCCCAGCCGGCAGTAATACCCGATGATCTCATCCTGGGTTGCGGGGTGGTAGGTGGGCGGCATTGCCATCACTGCATCGGCCCCGATATCCGCGGCATGGCGGGCAAGCCCGGCGGACAACACCGCATGGGCGGTAGAAACCCCCACGACGACGGGGCAATGACCCTTGCAGCCCTCGACCGAGATCTCGGCCACACGGCGACGTTCGGCATCGCTAAGATATCCCACTTCCGATGCATTCGCGTTGGCGACCAGACCGTTGACCCCACAGTCAAGATTGAAGCGGATCACACGCCGCAGACCGACTTCGTCGATGCAAAGCTCATTGTCGAACGGTGTCAGCAGGATGGTATATATGCCCTTGTATTCCATCACGTCGTTTCCCTTTGGATGATGTGGCAGCCCAGGTCGCAGACGGGCTGTGGCTGGTTGTCTTCGCCGCCTTCCATCATGGCGAACAGGGCGGCGATTGCCCGGTCGCCGATCTCCACCTCGGGGACGGAAACGGTCGAGATGGTAGGCGACACGAAGGCCGAGAACGAATCGTCGCCAAAGCCCAGGACCGCAACGTCGCCGGGCACCGACCGCCCGCTTTCGTGCAACCAATGCACCGCTTCAAGAGCAAGCTGGTCGCCGTTGGCGTAGATGGCATCGACGTCGCCGCGCGATTGGAACAGGCGGTCAAGGTGGCTGCTGATCGGTTCGGCCCCGTTGCCGATGTTCACGGCAATGCAGTTCTGCGCGGGCAGGCCGGCGCGGCCGAAGATTTCCTGCATGCCTTCGATCCGGCGGCGGGCGCGGGGGCGTTCTGGGTCATGCAACATGGCGATGCAGCGCCGGCCGCGTTCAAGAAGATGCGTGGCCGCGGCCCGGCCCACCGCGCGGTTGGAAAAGCCGATCATCGCCCGCATCGGTTCACCGTCCACATCCCATAGCTGGACGACGGGTGTTCCGGTCCGCTCGATCACGGTGCGGGTTTGGGGCAACTGGTCGCTGCCCACAATCAGAAGCCCGCCCACACGCCGACCCAGCATCTTGGTGACGATGTCATATTCCACCTGCGGGTCGTAATCGGTGATCCCGAGTACGGTTTCGAATCCCGCCCGCGAGGCCACCACACCGGCCCGTTGAATCGCCCTGAAAAATGCCTGATGCAATGTCGGCGCCACGATGGCGACAAGCGAACTGCGGCTTGTACGGAACGACCGGGCAACGATATCGGGAAAATAGCCGACATCCGCGACCGCGCGTTTCACCTTGTCAGAGGTGCGGGTGCTGACGCTTTCGGGCTGGTTCAGCGCGCGCCAGACGGTCGCGCGCGAAACGCCGGCGCTGCGGGCGACATCCTCGATCGTGATACGGCCTGCGGTTGAATCGGTCATGGCGCTGTCCCGGGAATTGCTGGTATTGACGTAGGGAACTCCGTAAATGATAATCGATGATCATACCAGTGCCAATCCTGTGCCGGGGGCAGCGAAATGTCTGTATCCATTGAAAGCCACGTTCTTCATGTCGTGCCCGTATCGCGCAAATCCTGCTGGCTGTTTCTGGAACTGAAGCTGACCACGGGTCAGACCGGCCTTGGCGAAGTGACCTGGTTCGGTCAGGAACATGGTGTCATCCAGTTGATTGAAAGCATGGCGCCGGCCCTGTACGGCACCGACATCGCGCTGCTGCCGGGCCTTGTTGCGGACCGGCAGATGCAGATGACAGAGGCGCTGCCGCAACTGGTGCTGAGCGGCTTTGAACAGGCGGTCCTGGATGCGCTTGCCCGCCTGCGTGGCATGGGCGCGGCCGAACTGCTGGGGGGCGCCAGGCGCAATCGCGTGCCGCTCTATGCCAACATCAATCGTGGCACGTCCGACCGCAGCCCCGAAGGCTGGGCCATCCGCGCCCGCGCTGCGGTTGCGGACGGGTACACTGCGCTGAAGCTGGCGCCCTTCGACGGCTTGACCGCGATCGACCAGACAAGCTCCGAGGCCCGCAGAAAGCTTGCACATGGGATCGCCTGCGTGGCCGCCGTACGTGATGGCGTGCCCGATGACGTGTCGATCAACGTGGATTGCCACAGCCGGTTTTCGATGGTCACGGCCCGCGATGTTATCCGAGAATTCGCCGCCATGGGGGTGTTCTGGATCGAAAGCCCGATTGCCGATGACACGACGCGGCGCATGGATCTACGCAACCTGCGTCGGCATGCATCGGACCTAGGGATCAGGCTGGCGGGCGCCGAAACGGTGCGCGGCATGGGCGACGTCATTGAACTGCTGGATGCGGGCGCCTGGGATGTCTATCTGCCCGACATCCGCAATTGCGGCGGTATCCGGGAATGCCTGCGGATCGCCCATGAAGTGACCCGCCGGGGTCTGGAATTTTCGATCCACAATCCGGCAGGCCCGGTTCTGGATCAGGTTTCGCAGTCTGCGGCGGCCTGTGTGCCAGGGAATTTCATGATCGAACGCCAGTACCGCGAAAACGCCTTGTATCACGAAATCATGTTGCCCGAACCGGCAAGCCCCCATGTGGGGACCGTGCCGGTCGACACGGGGCCGGGATGGGGGCGGGAGTTGAACCCCGCCGTACTGAGGCGCGCCGCGGGGGCGCCGCCCTCGGCCGATCTGCTGGGAGAACCGGGGGCGGGACCGCTTAGCTGACGGCTGCGGCCGGGCGCTTCTGACGAAGCACCCGCCCGGCAAGTTCCTGCCCTACGGGGTCGTCCACGCGTTCGGCATGGTCGTGCAATTCGTGGCAGAGGGTCACGATGTCAGCGCTGAAGTCGGGGAAATGCCTGTATTCGTCGTGGAAATGCTCACGGGGGGTATTGAACACGTTGAACAATTCCTCGGGGTCGTTCCTCAGGTCGTAAAGTTCATGCGCCTCGTCCCAGGACAGGATCAGTTTCCAACGGTCGGTCCGCAGGGCACGCTGCAATGTGTGCACCTTCACCATCTCGTTCTGGATATAATAGGATGTCCGCCAGTCATCGGCCCCCTCTATGGCGTCAAACAGGTTGCGCCCCTGGTAGTGGTCAGGAGCAGGCAGTCCGGCTGCCGCCAGGAGTGTCGGCGCCAGATCTTCCAGCCCGACAGGAACCGAAACGCGCAGGCTGCCCTGAGGAACGCCCGGACCCGCCATCAGGAACGGCACCCTCACAGCGGTGTCTAGACAGCAACATTTGTGCGGAACCAGCGGGTCGAGATTGAAGGTTTCGCCGTGATCGGAAAAGAAGATCACGAGGGTGTTTTCGGCCAGCCCGTTGTCGGCAAGCGATCGGCGAATTCGGCCGATGTAATCATCCAAGGCCGAAATGGCGGCATAGTAACCCGGAAACGGCACGCCCTTGCCGCGATAGTGTTCGTAATATTCCAGCGGCGCGGTGAAGGGGTTGTGGGGCGGGTACCAGCTTTGGACCGCGACGAACGGCGCCTTCTTGGCCCGGTCGCTGTCGAGGAATTCGATCATCCGGTCGGTCTGGATCTCGGGCTTGTAGGTGCCCCCCTGGAATGATTGCCGTCCATCCTCCCAATGCCCGCCGCGTGAATTGAACCCGTCCCAGATGTCAAACCGTTCCGAGCTGTCTTCGCCCAGGTGCCATTTGCCGAAATAGGCGGTGGTATAACCGGCCCGGTGCAGGGGTTCGAAAACCGTTTCGTTCACCTTGCTTTCGTAAGACAGCACGTCCTGCACGCCATAGCGGTTCTCGGTCACACCATGGGCATGGGGCAGAACGCCCGTCCACATCGTCGCCCGGGCCGGGGTGCAGATCGGAAAGGGCGTATGGGCATTGTCGAAATTCACCCCGTCCGCGGCGATGGCATCCATGTTCGGCGTGTGGGCAAAGACATTGCCGTTGCAGCCAAGACTGTCCCAACGCTGCTGGTCGGTGATCAGGATAAGAATATTGGGTTGCATGTTGGGTCCTCTGGGCAGGAAAGGGCGGGCGCCCGGCAGAAGGGGCGCCCGCTTTCGATCATTCGGCCAAAAGCTCTTCGAGCTTGGCGTTCACAGCCTCGGGCGCATTTCGGAAGCTGGTGAAGATCTTTTCGGTCAGCGCGGTCGAATTGAAGAACGGCGGTTCGCCGATGGCGGCGCGATATTCCTCAAGATAGGCCGGATCGTTCACCGTGTCCTGGAAGGCCTGTTGCAGCATTTCTACGATCGCAGGCTCCATCCCCGGAGGCGCCGTGACAGCGATACCCGCCGACATGATGTTGCTGCGATACCAGACGTAGGTATCCCACCAGTCGCCCGAGGGTTCTTCGCCGTTCAGTTCGGTATAGACATCGACGATGCTGGGCACCCCGTCGGGGAAGATCCCTTCCCGCGGGGGAAGGGGCGCGCCGTCGGTGTCGAAGAACGGGTGATAGTAAACGGGCTTGGCGGTGTCGTTGTCACCGAAGAACCGCACGAAACCCGACAGCCCGGCGTGACCGGCATGAACCTCGTCGGCCAGCATCGCTGCCGCGATCTTCGAGAAGCCGCCAAACCCACCGATATAGCGATAGTTCGCCTCCAGAACCTTGAGCCCGAGGTTGCCGAAAATATCCATCGAAACGGCCTTGCCCCGGCCGCCGATCAGTATCGCCTCGTCGCCGCGAAGATCCTCGGCTTTGCCCACCCTGTCGGTCCTTGCCACGAAAGCCAGGCTGTCTGCCGCCGAACCGATATGGGCCATCTCTTCGGGGACATAGCGGATCCCCGGGGCCCCGGCGATCACCCCTGCGGCGTCCAGCCCGCAATAACACAGCATCGTGCCGTCCTTGGCCCCCTGTTCGAACACGGTGTTCATCGCCGTAGCGCCGCCGCCACCGGGCTTGTTCACCACGATGACATCGGGGTTGCCCGGGATGTGCGCGCCAAGGTTCTTGGCGAAGATGCGCCCATGAAGATCACCGCCCGATCCGGCCGGTACATCGACCATGATTGTGACAGTCTTGCCTGCCAGATCCTGCGCCTGGGCCGCTATCGCGCTGAACAGGACGGCCGCCCCTGCCGTGAGTATGGTCTTGAGTTTCATCTTGTCTCCTCCTCCTTCAAGATAATCAGATTACAAGCCAGACCGGGAACCAGTCGGGCAGGATCGCGCTGATTGCCGGCCCCAAAACCGGCCGGAACCAGAAGATGTGAACGATTCTGTCGTAGAACAGGATCAGGACCGCCCAGCAGGCCAGCCCATAGAGGGCAACCCGCCCGCCACGGTAGCCGCCCCAGCGCACGAGATAGGCCAGTACAAAGGCAACGATGGCAATCTTCTGGCCCACCAGCACGGCGACCAGCAGCATCGCGCCGAGATAGGCAAAGAAGGCCACCGCGCGCCGATTGATCGGATCCGCGGTGCTGATCGCGGCGTGACGCGACAGCCACGGCCCCAGGGGGCGCGATTGCCAAAGCCCGTTGGCGGCCATCACGGCCAACAGCATCAGCGCGGGTGCGGCTGCCAGCATGGGCATGGCGGCAACCAGCACCGGCCAGTCCGTGGAGATCCAGATGGCCGCAACGAAGACGGCAAACATCATGAGCCAGACGGCAACCGACAGCAACGGATCGGCGTCGGCATCCGCATCGCTCAGGTTCGACGACTGCTTCGCCTCGGGATCCTGCCTGCTTTGCCTCATCCGGAAGCCCGACCGGATCGACAGGCCCAGCGTCAGAACGATGATGGCCAGCAGGACAAGCACGATGGGGCGATTCAACCAGCCCAGCCCTTCGTGGATCTTCCAGCTGAGCAGGAACGAATTCTCGATCATGCCGCCCAGCACAAAGGCCAGAATGACCGGCGGGCGCGGCCAGCCGCCACGCTTCATGGAAAAACCGATGGCACCGAAGATCAAAAGCGTGATCCAGTCTCCGGGCGCGGCGTTCGTGGTCCATGCCCCCATCAGGATGAAAAGCATGACCCCCGGCACCACCAGGTGCCCGGAAATGAAGGCCAGCTTGGAAATCCCGTTGCTCCAGAGCATCAACAGCCCGGCGGCGACGATATTGGCGATGGCGATGGCCCAGACCATGGAAAAGGTGATGTCGAGATTGGTGGTCAGCATCGCCTTGCCCGGCTGCAACCCCTGAATCAGAAGGGCCGACAGCAGCAGCGCGTTCATGGCACTTCCCGGGATGCCGAAGGCGACGGTCGGAATCAGGGCGCCACCCCGCACCGCGTTGTTGGCTGCCTCGGGCGCGATGACACCGCGGATGTCGCCTTTTCCGAAATTCTCGTTGTCCTTGCTGGACTGGACGGCATGGCCATAGGCGATCCAGTCGACGACGGCGCCGCCAAGACCCGGGATCATGCCGACGTAAACGCCGATGGCAGAACAACGCACGGCCAGCCACCAGTTTCTGAAGGCATCGCCAATGCCCTGGCGAAGCTGCGCAAAGCCCCCGGTATCGGGCACCCCCTTGGCGATGGAGGTGTTGCGCAGGGCCAGGTCCATGATTTCGGGCAGGGCAAACAGCCCCAGCACCACGGGAACAAGAGGCAGTTCATCCAGCAGATAGCTTTGCCCGATCCAGAATCGCGGGATCGCCGCGTCATCGGCATATCCGACGGTGGAGATCAGCAGGCCGAACGCCGCCGCAATCAGCCCCTTGGCGATGGAGGCACCCGTCAGGCTGGCCACCATCACCAGCCCGACAAGGCCCAGCATGAAAAGCTCGGGGTTATTGAACTTGAGAATGATGGGCATGATGATCGGCAGGGAGACCGCCAGGACGATCGCGCCGAACACCCCGCCGAAAGCTGAAACGGTGAAGGCCGCCCCAAAGGCCCGCGCGGCCTGTCCCTGCTGGGCCAGGGGATAGCCATCAAGAACGGTTGCCTGGGAAGACGCCGTTCCGGGGATGCCAAGTAGCACCGACGAGATCGTGTCGGATGTCGAGGTGACGGCATAGATCGCCAGCAACAGGGCGATGGCATCGGGCGCGTCCATGCTGAAGGTGAAGGGCAGCGCCAGGACAATACCCAGCGCGCCGCCAAGACCCGGGACTGCGCCCAGCCATATGCCGACAAGGATTCCGAGGAAGAGGTACCCCAGCGTCGACCAGTCAAGCAGGAGGAGCACACCGTCAAAAAGAGGGCCGATCATGTTTCTTGCCTCATTCGCACAGGTTTTGTCATGTCGAGTATGAGCATCGATGATCATTATAGGTATGCGAAGTTCCGGCGCAGTGCAACTGGAACGATTGACCGGCTGTTGTTTTCTGTCTGAAAGCGGCCCATGCAAGGGGCGGCTTTATGGCAAGTTAATCCTTTGACCTTTGCCAGGCGGCCAAAGGATCACGGATTGACTAGCGGCGCATGACCGCGATTGACGAAGACAAGGCACGAGTGCCTGTCCATCGCCGCGCGTTCAGCCGCCCCTGGCAGCCAGGGCAGCCCTTTCAGAGCCGTTGCAGTGTGAGCCCGCCATCTGGCCGCAGAGTCTGACCGACGCAGTAGGGCAGGTCGCCGCTGGCGGCGGCCGCCACCACGCGGCCCACCTCGTCGGGCTGACCAAAGCGGGGAACCAGTGTGATGCCCTGTTCCTCGATCATCCGACCGTACTGCTCCAGGACCGGACGGGACAGATCGGTTTCGATGATGCCAGGCTGGATGTCGAACACCTGAATCCCCTCGGGGGCAAGCCTTTGGGCAAAGGTCTTGGCGACCATCCCCGCCGCCGCCTTCGAGACACAGTATTCGGCCTTGTCGGTCGATGCGGCGAAGGCGCTGACCGACGAAACGATGCAGATGGAATGGCAAACTCCGGGCGCACGGTCGCGGGCCAGAAGATGGCGGGCAAAGGTCTGGGCAAGGAAGAACACGGCTTTTGCGTTGCAGTCCATCACATGGTCCCAGCTGTCGGGGCGGGTATCCAGGATGTCGGCCTTGCGCAGGGGGCCGACGCCCGCATTGGCGACAAGGGCGGTCAGCGGTGCACCCAACGCGTCTTCGGCGCGGGCGATGAGAGCAGCCTGGGCCGAAAGGTCCGAGACATCCGCGGCCAGGCCGACGGCCCGCCTGCCGCGCGCCTCGATCTCGCGGCAGGTTTCGGCCATCTGTGCGGTCTCGGCCCGGCCGTTTACCACGATGTCGAATCCGCGGTCCGCAAGCGCCAGCGCGATGCCCCGCCCGATCCCCCGGCTGCTGCCGGTGACAAGCGCGTAGTTCATGAATCCTCCCATCAGGCCCGGGGGCCGTGTCTGACCAGTTCGCGCCCGATGATCGTGCGCTGGATCTGGTTGGTTCCTTCATAGATCTGGGTGATCTTGGCGTCTCGATACAGCCTTTCGACCTCGAACCCCTGAATGTAGCCCGAGCCGCCGAAGATCTGGAGCGCGTTGGCCGTCTGGGCCACGCAGATGTCGGAGGCAAAGCACTTGGCGATGGAACAGGCCATGCCCGCCTGTGCACCGTTGTCCAGCTTGAGAGCCGCATCCCGAACCAGTGCGCGCGCGGCGGCAATGTCCTTTGCCATGTCGGCCAGCATCCATTGCAATCCCTGGTGATCGACCAGCGCCTTTCCGAACTGCTTGCGCTGACCGGCATAGTCAAGCGCCGCCTCAAGCCCGGCCTGGGCAATTCCGGTGGCCAGGGCGGCAATACCCACACGGCCCTTCTCAAGAACGCTCATCATGATGTGGAAGCCCCTGTTCAACTCGCCCAGAAGGGCGTCATCGGGCAGGGCCACATCGCTGAACGACAGCGCGCCGATCTGGCTGGCGCGCTGGCCCAGCTTGTGCTCTCTGGGCCCCCGCTCCACGCCGGATGCATGAAGATCGACAATGAAGATACTCATCCCGCGATGCCCCGCCGCGGGGTCGGTCCGGGCCAGGACGAACCCGAGGTCGGCCAGGGGAGCGTTGTGAATCCACAGCTTCGACCCGTTCAACCGCCAACCGTCTTCGGTGCGCGTGGCCGTGGTGCGCAACCCGGCGACATCCGATCCGGCCTCTTCCTCGGTGATGCAATACGCGATGATCGTTTCCGCCCTCAGAATGCCGGGAAGGTGCGCCTTCTGCTGGGCCGGCGTGCCGTATCGCGCCAGCAGGGTGCCGATCAGCTCGACCACGCCGCATTGATCGGCGACCGATGCATATCCGCGCGCCAGTTCCTCCATCACCAGGGAATAGGCCAATACGTCCATGCCCGCGCCGCCCAGATCATCGGGAACGGTAACGCCGAACAGGCCCAGGTCGGCCATCTGAGAATAGATGTCGCGGGGGAACTCGGCGTTCTGATCGAGGCGGCCCGCCGCGGGGCGAATGACCGCATCGGCAAAGTCGCGCACCATGTCGGCAAGTTGCGCATAGGTTTCAGGATCGTTCTTGGGCAGATGCAGCATGACACTCACCAAATGGGGGAAGTTGACCGAACGCTAAGATAAAACGTTTGATCTTGTCAAACCCGCATTTGGAGCCTTGGCAGCAAGCAGATCGAACCCGGCAGGAGACGTCACAAAACCTTTGAGGTCCCTTCCTGCGCCTACAAAGTGCCCTGTCAGCAGATTCGGCATTTCGGGCCGGAATGGGATCTAACAGGCGCTTCATGCGACGAATCAGGCGAATATTGGCGATCCACCAGTTGACCAGATCGAGTCAATTGCTCTGACGTTTGGCTAATTTCTTCAGTAATCAATGGGATGAGTGGTACCGCGCAACCTTGTGAAACATGTTGACCCGCAGAGTGCGTCACGGCATAAGTTTGGTTAAACGTTTTTACAGCAGGGAGGAAACAGATGCTGTCTGTACGTCATTGGATTTGCGCCGCCGGTCTGGCGCTGGCCCCGGCCCATGTGGGCGCGGTTGAACTGGCTGCTTCGATCGATGGGCCGCTTTCGACGGGGCAGGGGCAGGGCATGCTGAAATTCGGCGAGATCCTGTCCGAGCTCACCGGCGGCGAAGTGACCGTCAAGGTCTTTCCCGACGCACAGCTCGGCACCGGCGCCGAGATATTCGAGCTGCTGGAAGACGGACAGGTTGCCCTGCTGACGACGGCGCCCGGCTATCTTGCCGAATTCGCGCCGGCGGTTCAGGCCCTTGTCGTGCCCTTCGTGTTTCGCGACTTCGACCATTGGCAAACCGTGGTCAGCGGCGAGGTGGGATCTAATCTGGCCGCCAACGTGGCCGACAACACCGGCGCCATGGTTCTGGGATACTTCGGCGGGTCGATCCGCAACCTGGTAAGCTCGAAGGAAGTTGAGACGAATGCCGACATCGCGGGGCTGCGCGTGCGCCTTCATCCGGCTGCCGTGCAGGTGAAGGCCTGGGAGGCCCTGGGCGTTGTGCCCACCGTCATGGCCTACAACGAAATCTATTCCGGCCTTCAGCTGGGCGTGGTGGACGGGCTTGAGAACGAGGCCGAGTGGGTACTGCGCATGAAGTTCTATGAACAGGCCAAGTACTATGTGCAGACCGAACATGAATATGTCACCCGTCCGCTGCTGTTCTCGAAGGTGGCCCATGACCGCCTGACCCTCGAACAGCAGGAGGCCGTGGTCGAGGCAGGACGCCAGGCCGCCGAATTCCAGCGCGCGCTGGAGCACAAGTTCGACTCGGAATCCAAGGCGGCACTGGAAAACGAGCACGGCGTGAACATCGTGCAGGTCGACAAGGACGACATCCAGGCCAAGGTATCCGCGGCACTTGAGCCGGTGATCGCCGATCTGGGCCTTGTCGAGGCGGTTCAGCAGATCCGCGACGTAAAGTAAAATGATGGAATGACAGGATGCGCCGTCGGCCGGGATTTTCTGGCCGGCGGCGTTCTTTGCGAACGAGGCCCAGATGCACAGTTCCCCTGACGCCCTTTTGCCCGACGTTGCCGAATGGGATGAAGCCATCGCCATGCCGCGCACCTTGATCGACGGGCATCCGTTCCACACGATGTGGATTGCCGCCGATCATGCCGTTGCCTTGCTCGAACATGGCGGCACGGCCGAGATCGAACGGGCGGTGGCGGTGTTGACCGCGCTGGATGAGCTTCAGGATCAGGACCCCGCATCGCCCACATTCGGCAATTTCCGGTGGGAGCGGGAAGACCCCGGTGTCGAGGATCTGAACGCCGCCGTCTTTTACGCGGTGCGGATCGCCCCGATGATGCACCGCTTTGCGCACCGCTTGCCGGATACGGCGCGCGGTGCAGTGGGGAAAACCCTGCACCGGGTACTGACCGCGATCGAACGTATCGATGTTGGCCCGGAATATACCAACATCATCAGCCAGTCGGTAGCGAGCCTGATCGTCGGAGGGCAGTATCTGGGCGATGCCCACTTTCGCGATCTGGGGGCAGCACGGTTCCGGGCCTGGATGGCACTGATCGACGAAAGCGGCCTGGCCCATGAGTTCAACTCGCCCGTCTACACCCAGATGACCGTCACCGCGCTGCGCCTGATCGGGGAGCTGGCCGAGGATCGGTCACTGGCCCGCCGGGCCGGGCAGGTGGCCCTGCGCCAGATCCTGAGTGTCGCGCTTCATGTCAATGGCGCCACGGGGCGTATGGCCGCGCCCCATTGCCGGGCATATCATCCGTTTCTGGTGGGCGAGACGCGCCGCGATCTCGACATCCTGAAAGACTGGATTGCCCGGGGTTGGGCGCCGGACTGGGTGCTTCACCTGACCGACCCCGCCAAGGGGCAGGTGCGCGAAACCTCTGATGCGGCCCGGGGCACCCACCTGGTCAGCCACCACCAGCCCCGGTTCTCGTTCGGCACCGCATCGCGCGAGCTGGACACCCAGAACAACCGCTATATCGCCGCGCAATCCACCGCCTTTGCCCTTCATTATGCCGGACGGGGCGGGGCGCCGGGCACGGTGTTCTGCAAATACATCTGGAACGATCAGTGGCTTGGCGAATACGCCACCACACCGTCGCGCCCCCGCCGCCAGGTGTTTTTCGATCACGGGGCATTCGTGGGGGTTCAGGACGGGCCGCGCATGTTCGGCGCCTACCGCCCTCGCAGGCTGAATGCCTGGGATGCCACCCATGATGCCAAGGCCTGCATCGTGGTGGCACGGGCGAAGGATGTACGCGCGCTGTGGGTGGGCGGGCAAAAGGTTGGGTCCTGGCCGGTCGAGGCTCCGCGCGACGCGGCTATCGGGATCGACCTTGGGCCGGTGCATCTGGTGATCCGGCCGCTTTCCTCGGGCGAACTTCAGCCCGGCCTGACCAACCGCATCGTCGAACGGGACGGCATGCTGGCTGTCGAATTGCGCGACTATCACGGAACACCGCGCACATTCTGGTCGCAGGCCCGGCCGGGCGCGTTCTTCCATGGCCATATCCGCGCCGGGTTCTTTATCGAGGCCCAGGCGGCGCAGGGCGATTTGACGGATTTCGTCAAGAAGATCGCGTCGGGCCGTTTCACCGATCAGGCCGATCCCCCCTGCCGCCCCGGTACGGGCCAGCGCCACTGGACCCTGGAATACGAACGCGACGGGCGGGCGTTCGGGATGACAATCGATCTGCACGATTGGCGGCGCATCGCCGACTGGGCCGGGGGCGCGCCGGTGGGCCTGCCCATGCTGGACTCGCGAATTGCGAGGCAGACGGCAACAGGCCGGGTGACGCTGGCGTCGGCCAGTCTGCGCTGTGGGCCGGCCCCCGCCTGGTTGGTCGCCCTGCCTGACCATCGCATCTGGGCGGCGGGTGTCCACCCTGGCGGCGGTGGCGACGACATCCTGTTGACCACCCCCGAGGGCACGGTTCGTGTCACCGGCAGCGCGGGCGCAACGATCCTGTGCCGTGAGGGCAGCGTGACGGCCGATCATCTGGACCCGGGCGCGCGGATCGAGGTTTCGGGCGCTCTGCGCCTGGCGTGACGGTTCCGGTCAGCAGGATTTGCGCCGCATGAGGGTAGGGGCGAGAAACACCCGTTCGGGGGCCTCGTCAGGGCTGTCGATGGCGGTCAGCAGCGCCTTGGCCGCGCGCCGCCCGATTGCGCGGGGAAACAGCTCGACCGTCGTGAGCGGCGGCATCCACGAGGCAGACTCCGGCACGTTGTCGAACCCGATCACACCTATATCGCGCCCGATGGTCAGGCGAGCGTTGTTGATACCCTCGTAGGCACCAAGGGCCACGTAATCGTTGAAGCAGGCCAGCGCCTCGATTTCGCGGTGGTGCGACAGAAGGGCCGTCGCGGCCTGTGCGCCGAACTCGCGCGTGGCGGGGCCGGACAGCGCCCAGGACTCGGGCATGGTCAACCGGTGACGGGTCAGGGCATCGGAAACGCCCTCGAACCTGCGGCGGCGGTTCTCGTTGTGCTCCATCCCACCGATGAAGGCGATGTTGCGATAACCCTGGGCGATCAGGTGCTCGGCGGCAATCACCCCTGCCTGGTGATTGTCAAAACCGATGAAGTCGGCCGCATAATCCTTGATTTCACGCACGCAGAGGACATAGGGAATGCCGTGGTCGCGGATCAGCTTGAACGACCGATCATCCGATCCGCTTGCAGCGCTGATGATCAGCCCGGCCACCCCCTGACCGATCATCGTTTCGATCACGGCGTGTTGGCGCTCGATGTCGTCGCGGGTGTTCGCCATCACGGAAAGATAGCCCTTCTCGGCGGCGATGGTTTCCACGTCCGACGACAGTTCCGCGAAGAACGGGTTGGAAATATCGTTCACCACCAGCCCGATCAGAAGCGACCGCCCCGACCGAAGACGCGACGCGCTCTTGTTGAGGATGAAGCCGAGGCTTTGCGCAGCCTTGCGCACCTTCCGTTGGGTCTGTTCTGAAATGCGACCCTTGTCGTTCAGCACAAGCGATACGGTCGCGGCCGAAACCCCGGCCTTCGCGGCTACCTGCTTGATGCTGACGCGTGGCTTCATCGCTCCTGCTCCTGAGAATTCGGGCGGATGGTTACTTAAAGGTTTAACCAGTCTGCATGGTATTGGCCGGAAAACAAAGTCTTGCCGGCCAGATTCGGCGAAAATATCCAAGGTGCGGATTTCAACGCGCACCCTGACGATCACGCCACGCCCTGGACGGCGGCCGAACCGGTAGGGGACATGGCTTTGCGAATGCACCTCGCCCAGTGAAAGACCATGCCCGCCGGTGATTCGCCACCAGTGTCGCCCTTTGGCTTCGGGAAGCACCTGCAAAGGCCTGCGATCGGTATCGACGCCACAGATCAGCTGGACGATCCTCTGACAACCAGACCTCGCTGCCATGGGTGCCGCGGCGCCAACGGTTGTCCACCGGTCTTGTTTTACGGTCCCAACAGCAAATCAGGGGACGAGGGCCAGGGCGGAACGGCGGATCCATCGCTGGTGAGGGGTTTCGATGAACCGTTAAACCAGAACCCTGCCATATATTGCGGCACTTGCTGCCGTCGCATTCTGCCCTGTGGACAGGATAAGATTAATCGTTTAAACGATCAGGCAGCATTTTGCGCACCGGGACGAGTGTAACGGGGGTCGCATATGTCCTGTGGCGCAGCGCAAGGGAGGGCCTGCCATGATCCAACGAATATTTCGTGCAGCCCTGGCGGCAATGCTGGCGGGTCTCTGCCTGCTGGTGGCCTATCAGGTTTTCGCCCGATACATCCCCTTTATCCCTCCGTTCCTGTGGACCGAGGAAATCGCACGTCTGCTTTTCATGTGGATGGTCATGATCGGGGCGGGCTATGGGTTTGTCGAGGGCACGCATTTCTCGTTCAACTTCCTGATCGGCGCCGTGCCCGCCGGGGCGCAACGCTCACTCGGGCTTGTGATCGTCGTGCTGACCCTCGCCGTGATGATCTTCTTCGCCTGGTCAGGATACGAGTTCTTTCTCAAGGGGTTCCGCCGCCACTCCCTGGTCACCGGCCTGCCGCAGGCGTCTAGCTATGCCGCGCTGCCGGTCGGGGCGCTTATCGGATGCGTGGCGATCTGCGTGAATGCCTTGCGCATGGCGCGGGGCGGCCCCCTGCGCATCGGAGGAGAGTGACGCCATGGAACTTGTCCTTCTCATGATGATCATCATCGGCGTCTGCATTGCCATCGGAGTGCCCATTGGGGTGTCGCTGATGGCGGCCTCGGCCGCCGTGCTGGTTATCGAACCGCATCTGACCGTTTTCATGCTGGCGCGCCGGTTTTATTCCAGTCTCGATTCCTTCGTCCTGCTGGCGGTGCCGCTGTTCTTGCTGGCCGGTTCCCTGATGAACGAAACCGGGATCACCGAGCGGTTGATCCGTTTCGCCTATGCCATTGTCGGGCACTTCCGGGGCGGGCTGGCCCATATCAACATCGTGGTCAGCATGCTGTTTGCGGGCGTGTCGGGGTCGTCCACCGCCGATACCGCCGGGGTGGGCGCCGTGCTGATCCCGGCGATGGGCCGCAAGGGATATTCGCAATCGGTGGCGGTGGCGATAACGGCCGCTTCATCGGTTCTGGGTGCGATCATTCCACCCAGCATCTTCTTCGTGATCTGGGGCGCGATCACGGGCACGTCGGTGGCGCAGCTATTCGCCGCCGGAATCATCCCCGGCCTGATGATCGCCCTGGCGCAGATGGCCTATGTGGCGCGGCGGGCCAGGATCGAAAGCTGGCCGGTAGAGCCCCGCGCGGACCGGGCCGAGTTCGTCGCCGCCTTTCGGGGGGCGATCCTGGGCCTGGGGGCGCCGATCATCATCGTCGGCGGGATCATGTTCGGCTTCGCGACGCCCACCGAAGCATCCATCCTTGCCGTGCTTTACGCTTTCGGGCTGGGGTTCTTCGTCTATCGCAACCTGACGATCAAACGGTCCATCGACGTGCTGTCGGACAGCGCCAAACTGGTGAGCCTGTCGTTGTTCTGCTACGGTTCGGCAGGGCTGTTCGGTTGGCTTCTGGCTTTCTATCAACTGCCCGATCTTCTGCTCGCCTGGACATCGGGCCTTCCCTATTGGGCCGTTCTGCCGATCTTTGCGCTGCTCTGCATCGTGCTGGGCACCTTCCTTGATGCGCTGGTCATCGCCATCATCATCGGGCCGCTGTTCCTTCCCTCTATGATCGAGGCAGGGGTCGACCCGGTGCATTACGGAATCGTGGCGGGCATTGCGCTGGCCATGGGGCTTATCACGCCACCCTACGGCCTGTGCCTGCTGATCGCCTGCGCCATCGGCAAGATCGAGATGCACCAGGCCATCGTCGACACCATGAAGATGTTCCTTGTCACGGCACTTATCCTTTTGCTGATCATCTTCGTGCCGGGAATTACCACATTCATTCCGCGACTGGTCAGCGGGTGATGAAACACCCGTGGCGTGAAGATGTTGACATGTTTTGGAACGTTCCCGGAAACAATGAGGCCGCAATGAACTGGGCGCTGATCGGGGCAAGCACAATTGCTGAAGAACACATGATCCGCGCCATCCGCGCGCAGGCGGGCAACCGCATCCGCTGGGTGGTCAGTTCAGATGCAGCCCATGCCGAATCCTATGCCGCGCGCAACGGCATCGATGGCGCGACAACCGATCTCGGCCGGGCGCTCACTGATCCGCAGGTTGGCTCGGTCTACATATCATCCACCAACGAGAAGCACCGCGCCCAGACGCTGGCGGCGATCGCGGCGGGCAAGCATGTGATCTGCGAGAAACCTCTGGCCATGACGGTGGCCGAAGCGAACGAGATGGTTGAGGCCGCCCGCGCTGCCGGCGTGATCTTGGCCACGAACCATCACCTGCGCTGTTCCGGAAGCCACCGCGCGGTGCGCGCGCTGATCCGCGACGGACGGATCGGCCGGGTGTTGTCGCTGCGCATCTTTCACGCCGTTCACCTGCCCGAGCACCTGCGGGGCTGGCGGCTTGACGATCCGGCGTCGGGGGGCGGGGTCATCCCGGACATCACGGTGCATGATGCAGATGTGGCGCGGTTTCTCCTGAACGATGATCCCGAAAACGTCGTGGCGCAGAAATGCGTTTCGGGGATGGGGCAGGGGGTCGAGGATTCGGCCATGTCGGTCTGGTCCATGCCATCGGGCGCGATGGTGATGAGCCATGAAAGCTTCTCGCATCCCTTCGCGGGCTCGGGATTTGAAGTGCACGGCAGTGCCGGGTCGATCTTTGCGCGGGGCGTGATGACCCAGCGCCCCCTGGGCGAAATCGAACTTGTGACCGAAGCGGGCCGCATCGCCGTGCCCTTCGACAACAGCGATCTTTACACGACTGGCGTGGCACAGTTCCTGGCCGCGACACGGGGCAAAGGCGAGCCGGCTGCCAGCGGTGCGGACGGTGTGAAATCCCTGGCCGTGGCAATCGCGGTGCGCGAGGCGGCCGAAGGGGGCCGGCGCATACGGGTGAATTATGGAGAGACGACATGAGCAAGGTTGTCAGCGCGGCAGAGGCCGTCAGACAGATCCCCGACAACAGCGTTGTGACGGTTTCCTCGTCCTCGGCCCTTGGTTGCCCGGACGCGGTGCTGAAAGCCATCGGCGCACGGTTCGATGCCGAAGGGCATCCCCGCGATCTGACCACGATCCACCCCATTGCCGCCGGCGACATGTACGGCGTTCGCGGCGTTGATTACATCGCGAAGGACGGTCTGCTGTCGCGTATCCTGGGCGGCTCCTATCCTTCCGGGCCTTCGTCGATGCCGATGCCCGAGATCTGGAAGATGATCGTGGACAACCGGGTGGCCGCCTATAACGTGCCGTCGGGCATCCTGTTCGACATGACCCGCGAGGCAGCGGCGCGCCGGCCCGGCGTTCTGACCAAGGTGGGGCTGCACACCTTCGTTGATCCCCGGCGCGAGGGCTGCGCCATGAACGACCGCGCGGCCAAAACCCCCATCGTCGACCGGGTGGAGTTTGCGGGCGACACCTGGCTGCATTTTCCCAACATTGTACCCAACGTCGCCATCCTGCGCGCCACCACCGCCGACGAACACGGCAACCTGACCTATGAACACGAAGGCGCCTACCTTGGCGGGTTGGAGCAGGCGATCTGCGTGCGCAACCACGGCGGCATCGTCATCGCCCAGGTCAAGCGTGTGACGCGCCGCGGATCGCTGCGCCCCCATGATGTGAGGGTGCCGGGCCACCTGGTGGATTGCGTCGTCGTCGATGCCGATCAGAAACAAACCACCGAAACGCCATACGATCCCGCGATCTCAGGCGGCATCATGCGCCCCTGGGACAGTTTCACCCTGGCCGAACACGGGGTGGAAAAGGTGATCGCCCGCCGCGCAGCGATGGAGCTGAAGCCCGGCATGGCCGCCAACCTGGGTTTCGGCATCAGCGCCATGGTGCCGCGCATCCTGCTTGAGGAAGGCCACCCCGAAGCCGTGACCTGGGCCATCGAACAGGGCGCGGTGGGGGGGATGCCGCTGACCGGTTTCGCCTTCGGCTGCGCGTCCAACGCCGATGCCTTCGTCCCCTCACCCCAACAGTTCATCTATTTCCAGGGGGGCGGGTTCGACGTGTCGTTCCTGTCGTTCATGGAGGTCGATGTGGAGGGCAACGTGAACGTGTCGAAACTGGGCAAGAAGCCGTACCTCACCGCCGGATGCGGCGGCTTCGTCGACATCACCTCGGGGGCGAAAAAGATCGTCTTTTCCGGCTGGTTCGAGGCAGGCGCCAAGGTCGAACTGACCAAGAGCGGTGTCAACATCGCCACGCAGGGCAAGTTCACCAAGATGGTCGAGGCGGTGGAGCATGTCACCTTCTCGGGTCGGCGGGGCCGCGAACTGGGGCAGGAGGTGATCTATGTCACCGAACGCTGCGTGATGGTCCTGGATGACAGCGGCCTCGTGGCGACCGAGATCATGCCGGGTATCGACCCGGAGCGCGACATCGTGGCGGCCTCGGACGGGCGGGTGCGCATTGCGGATGATGCCGTGACGATGCCCCTTTCTCTGCTGACCGAAGGGCGCATGGGGTGGCCGGCATGAGCGCTGTTCACCTGACCACCGAGGGCCGCGTCGCCGAACTGCGGCTCGACAACCCCGACAAGATGAATGCGCTGACGGTCGAGATGCTGGCGCAACTGGCGGATCATCTTGAGACCGTCGAACGCGACCGTGGCATTGCAGCCGTGATGCTGACCGCGACGGGCGAGCGTGCCTTTTGTACGGGCGCCGACATTAACGGCTGGGGCGATCTGACGCCCGCGGAATTTTCGCGCCACTGGGTGCGCAACGGGCACCGGATTTTCGACAGGTTGGCGCGGCTGTGCAAGCCGACGGTTGCGGTTCTGAACGGCCATGCCTTCGGCGGGGGGCTGGAGCTGGCCGCCGCCTGCGATATCCGGGTGATGGCGCCCAAGGCGGCGCTGGCCCTGCCGGAACCGGCGGTGGGCATCGTTCCGGGCTGGTCGGGCACCCAGCGCCTGTTGCGCCTGCTGCCCGAACCGGTGGTGAAGGAGATGGCCCTGTTCGGTCATCGGATCAAGGCCGATCGTGCCCTGGCCTTCGGCTTTGCTGCCGCCGTTGACGACGATCCGCGCGCCGCCGCCCTTTCCCTGCTGGAACGGGCCGTGGCCCTTTCGCCGCGGGCCGTGGAAATCACCAAGCACATGATCCACGCGGCCCAGGGCGAAGACCGGGCCGCCATGGTCGAGGCACTGGGAAGTGCCGCGATTTCGGCCAGCGAAGACCGCAACGAAGGCGTCACCGCCTTCCGCGAAAAACGCAAACCAGATTTCACGGGGAACTGACGATGAAAGACCTGAATGTCCTGAGCGAGCAGACCGTGGCGCTGCCGGCGTCACCCTACCACGCGCGGCATTTCATCGACGGCGCCGCCTGCGACAGCGCAGATGGCGCCACGTCCGAACGGATTTCGCCCTCGCACGGGGTTCTGGTCAGCACCGCCGCCCTGGGCGGACCGCGTGAAACCGAGGCGGCGATCGGGGCCGCGCGCCGCGCCTTCGACGATGGCCGCTGGAGCCGCCTTTCCGGCAAGGCGCGGGCCGAGGTGCTGAACCGCGTGGCGGACCTGATCGAGCAGAACGCCGAGCGGCTGGCGGTGATCGAAACACTGGAAAGCGGCAAGCCGCTCACCCAGGCGCGGGGCGAATGTGGCGGCGCGGCGGATCTGTGGCGCCATGCCGCCTCGCTTGCGCGCACGGTGCAGGGCGACAGCCACAACGCCCTGGGCGATGACATGCTTGCCATGGTCCTCAAGGAACCCATCGGTGTGGTGTCGATCATCACGCCGTGGAACTTCCCGTTCTGGATTTTGGGCCAGAAGCTGCCCTTCGCGCTGGCCGCCGGGTGCACCTGCGTGGTCAAGCCGTCCGAGATGACGCCATCGACCACCGCCATGCTGGCCGGGATGCTGACCGAAGCGGGCTTGCCCGCCGGGGTGTGCAACATCGTCCTTGGCCATGGCGATCCGGTGGGTGCGCTGATGGCCAGGCACGACGACGTGGACATGGTCACGTTCACCGGCTCGACCGGCGTGGGCAAGACGATCACAAAGGCGGCTGGCGATACGCTCAAGAAGGTGGCGCTGGAACTGGGGGGCAAGAACCCGCAGGTGATTTTCCCCGATGCCGATCTGGAACAGGCCGCCGATGCGGTGACCTTCGGCGTGTATTTCAACGTCGGCCAATGCTGCAATTCGTCAAGCCGGATCATCGTGCACGAAGATATCGCCGATGATTTCGTCGCACGGGTGGTCGCCTTGTCGCGCCAAGTGGCCTTCGGCAATCCGATGAACCCGGACACCCAGGTCGGCGCCATCGTGACCAAGGATCACCAAGCCAAGATCGACGCCCATGTAAAGGGCGCGGTCGAGGCTGGTGCAGAAGTCTGCCTTGGCGGCGCGGCGCTTGATGTGCCGGGGATCGGCGGCCAGTTCTATCAGCCCACGGTGCTGCGGGGCGTTACGCCCGACATGGCCATCGCCCGCGAAGAGGTGTTCGGGCCTGTCCTGTCGGTGCAGACGTTCAAGACCCTGGACCAGGCCATCACCCTGACCAACGATGCCACCTATGGCCTTTCCGCCGGCATCTGGAGCGACAACGTCCATACCTGCCTGGAATTCGCCCGGCGGGCGCAGGCGGGCACGGTCTGGACCAACACCTGGATGGATGGCTTCCCCGACGTCCCGTTCGGCGGGGTAAAGCAATCGGGCCAGGGGCGCGAGTTGGGCCGATACGGGCTGGATGAATTCATGGAACTGAAATCTGTGGTGATGCGGGTGGGGAAGACCCGCACGCCCTGGGTAAAGGCCCCCTGACGACCGGGGGCAATCGCGATACGCAACAAGGGAGGACACCAAATGCGTAATACGTTCGGAAAGACCACAGCGATGGCCGCCGTACTGGCGGCAACCACCGGAATGGCACAGGCCGAGGATGTCGAGGTTCTGCACTGGTGGACATCGGGCGGCGAGGCGGCCGCGTTGAGCGTGCTGAAGCAGAACCTGGAGACGGAAGAGATCGGCTGGATCGACATGCCGGTCGCCGGCGGTGGCGGCGAGGCGGCGATGACCACGCTGCGCGCGCGCGTCACCTCGGGCGATGCGCCGACCGCGGTTCAGATGCTGGGCTTCGATATCCAGGACTGGGCGGCCGAAGGCGTGCTGGGCAACCTGAATGACGTGGCCGAGGCCGAGGGCTGGGACGCTGTGGTTCCCGAGGCGCTTCAGGCATTCTCCAAGTATGACGGCAACTGGGTGGCGGCGCCCGTGAACGTCCACAGTTCCAACTGGGTCTGGGCCAACAAGGCGGTGCTCGACGAATTGGGCATCGAAGAGCCCAAGACCTGGGAGGAGTTCGTCGCGGCACTTCAGGCGGCCAAGGATGCGGGCAAGACCGGCCTGGCCCATGGCGGACAGCCCTGGCAGGAAGCCACGATCTTTGACGGCGTGGTCCTTTCGGTGGGCGGCCCCGAATTCTATCGCGCGGCCCTGATCGATCTCGACGCCGAGGCCCTGGGGGGCGAGCAGATGGTCGAGGCCTTCAACCGCATGGGCACCCTGCGGTCCTTCGTCGACGACAACTTCTCGGGGCGCGACTGGAACCTTGCCTCGGCCATGGTGATCAACGGCGATGCCGCCTTCCAGATCATGGGCGACTGGGCCAAGGGTGAGTTCGTGAATGCCGGCAAGGTGCCGGGCGAAGATTTCCTGTGCTTCCGGGTGCCCGGATCGGATGGGGCGGTTTCCTTCCTGTCCGACCAGTTCGCCATGTTCGCCCAGGGCGACGATGCGGCGAAAGAGGCACAGGCGAAGATGGCCTCGGCCATCATGTCACCCGAGTTCCAGATTGCCTTCAACACCGTGAAGGGTTCGGTTCCGTCACGCACCGATGTCGATGCATCGCCCTTCGACAGCTGCGCGCAGAAGGGCATGGAGCAACTGGCCGCAGCCAGCGAATCCGGCAGCCTGGTGGGGTCCATGGGCCACGGCCATGCAAACCGCGCCGCGGTGAAGAACGCGATGTACGATGTCATCACGGCACATTTCAACGGCGAATTCACGGCCGAGGAGGCCGCCGACGAACTGGTCAACGCCGTTGAGGCCGCACAGTAACATATCCGCGCCGGGAAGGCGGTAAACCGCCTTCCCACTCTGCGTTCCCCCATGAATACCCGCCCGCGCGGGAAAGGAGACCCCATGGCCCAGGCCGCCAGGGAGCCGGATTTTCGAACCCGTCTTCAGGAATGGATACCCAAACTGGTGCTGTCACCCTCGGTCGCGGCCATGGTCGTGTTCGTCTACGGGTTCATCGCCTTCACCGTCTACCTCAGCTTTTCGGATTCACGGATGCTGCCCAGTTACGATCTGGTGGGCTTCGGGAACTACGCCAAGCTCTGGGGCCTGTCGGCCTGGTGGACGGCCATCGTCAACCTGGGCATCTTCGCCTCGCTCTACATCGTCACCTGCACGGCGATCGGCCTGGTCCTTGCGATCTTCCTGGATCAGAAGATCCGCGGCGAGGGCATGTTGCGACCGATCTACCTCTACCCGATGGCGCTCAGCTTCATCGTGACGGGCACCGCCTGGAAATGGATCATGGACCCGGGCATCGGGATCGAGAATTCGATGCATCTCTGGGGCTGGACCAGTTTCGAATTCGACTGGATCAAGGACAGGAACATGGCGATCTACACCGTGGTGATCGCCGCCGTCTGGCAGACCTCGGGCTTTGTCATGGCGATGTTTCTTGCGGGGCTGCGCGGGATCGACAACGAGATCCTGAAGGCAGCGCAGATCGACGGCGCCTCAAGCTGGAGCCTGTACCGGCGCATCGTCATCCCGCTGTTGCGCCCGGCCTTCCTGTCGGCCTTCGTGATCCTCGCCCATCTGGCCGTCAAATCCTACGACCTGATCGTCGCGCTGACGGGCGGCGGGCCGGGGCGGGCCACCGAACTACCCGCGACGTTCATGTATTCCTATACCTTCACCCGCAATTCCATGGGCATCGGCGCCGCCTCGGCGGTGATCATGCTGATGACCATCGCGGCAATCATGACGCCCTATCTCTATGCCGAGCTGAAGGAGAAGACGTGATGGCCCCCGCCCAGCAGGACACCGCCGTGCACACCGGCCGGATCGCACGAACCTTCATCTATGTCGTGCTTCTGGTTTTCGCGCTGTTCTATCTTCTGCCCTTCTTCGTGATGTTGGTCAATTCCCTCAAGCCGCTGTCTGAAATCACCGACGGAAACATGATGGCCTTGCCGCGCGCCTGGACACTGGAACCCTGGCGCCAGGCCTGGTCATCGGCCCAGATCGGGGTGCAGCCAACCGGCCTGAAACCCTACTTCGTCAACTCCCTCCTGATGGTCGTTCCGGCCGTGGCGATCACCACGGTGCTGGGTGCGCTGAACGGCTATGTCCTGACCAAATGGACCTTCCCGGGCCACAGGATCATCTTCGGGCTTCTGCTGTTCACCTGTTTCATCCCGTTCCAGATCGTCCTGATCCCCATGGCGACGGTGCTGGGCAAACTGGGGCTGGCCGGATCGATACCGGGGCTGATCCTGGTCCATTGCGTCTATGGCATCGGGTTTTCCACCCTGTATTACCGCAACTACTATGCCGCCTTTCCCACCGAACTGGTGCGCGCGGCGATGATCGACGGCGCCGGGTTCTTCCGCATCTTCTTTCGCATCATGTTGCCGGTGTCGGGGCCGATCACGGTCGTTTCGGTGATCTGGCTGTTCACCAACATCTGGAACGATTTCCTGTTCGGGGCCTCTTTCGGGGGCCAGAGCCAGCCGATGACGGTGGCGCTGAACAACCTCGTGCAATCCTCGACCGGGGTAAAGGAATACAACGTCCACTTCGCCGGCGCGATCCTTGCCGCGCTGCCAACCCTTGTCGTCTACATCGTCGCCGGGCGCTATTTCGTCCGGGGCCTGATGGCCGGCTCAGTGAAAGGTTGATCCATGGGTTTTCTCGATATCCGCAACGTCACCAAGTCCTATGGTTCGGTCAAGGTTCTGCACCAGGTCGACATCGAGGTGGAAGAGGGCGAGTTCCTCGTGCTGGTCGGCCCTTCGGGCTGTGGCAAATCCACACTGCTGAACATGATCGCGGGGCTTGAGGGCATCACCTCGGGCGACATCGCCATCAAGGGGCGGGTGGTGAACGGGGTGCATCCGTCGAAACGCAACATCGCCATGGTGTTTCAAAGCTATGCGCTTTATCCGAACATGACGGTGGGCCAGAACATGACCTTCGGTCTGGAAATGCACGGCGTGCCCAAGGCCGAGCGTGAAAAGGCGCTGGCCGATGTGGCACGGCTGTTGCAGATCGAGAACCTGCTGGACCGCAAGCCCGGGCAGCTTTCGGGCGGGCAACGCCAGAGGGTGGCCATGGGCCGGGCCCTGGTGCGCGATCCCGATGTGTTCCTGTTCGACGAACCGCTCTCCAACCTTGATGCCAAGTTGCGCGTCGACATGCGCACCGAGATCAAGAAGCTTCATGAAAAGCTGAAGACCACCATCGTCTATGTCACCCACGACCAGATCGAGGCGATGACCCTGTCGACCCGGATCGCGGTGATGTACAGGGGATACGTGCAGCAACTGGGCACCCCGCGCGAAATCTACGATGCGCCGGCCAATGTCTATGTCGCAACCTTCATGGGCAGTCCGGCGATGAACGTCCTGCCCGCCCGCGTGACGATGCGGGATGGCGTGCCCCACGCCGAAATTGCCGTTCGGGACGGGGCGAACAGGTTTCTGAAGTTTTCCCAGGCCAACATGGCCGCCTGGGAGGGGCGCGAGATCCTGCTGGGCATCCGCCCCGAAGCGATCACCGATCCTGACGGCGCCGACCGCAATTCGCGCAATATCGTTGCCCTGACCAACCGTATCGGCGTGACCGAACCTGCGGGTGCCGATACCTATGTGACCATGGAACTGGGCGGCAAGGATATCGTCGCGCGGATGCGGGCCGACGCCAACGTGGCCCCCGGCGCCGATTTCGAATTCGCCGTGAACATGGACAAGGCGGTGGCCTTCGACCCCGAAACGGAAGACCGGATCGCACCATGAGCCGGCCGGATGTCGTGGTCATCGGCTCGGGGATGGGGGGCGCCACCCTGGCGGCGGCCCTCGCCCCGAGCGGGGCGCGCATCCTGATCCTTGAAAGGGGCGAACGCCTGCGCCCCAGCCCGGATGACCGCGACGAAGCGGCGATCTTCGCCCGTGGCGCATTCCGTCCCCGCGAAGAATGGCTGGACGGGCAGGGCAGGGCGTTCAACCCCGGCAACTATTACCACGTCGGGGGCAATACCAAATTCTACGGCGCGGTCCTGATGCGTTACAGGGCCGAGGATTTTTCGCCCGTTGCCCATGCCGGCGGGCGCACTCCGGGCTGGCCGATTTCCTATGACACGCTGGAACCCTTCTACAGCGCGGCCGAAACCCTTTACCGCGTAAGGGGAGCCCTTGGCGACGATCCCACGGAGCCGCCCCATTCCACGCCCTATGCATATGCGCCCGTGCCCCATGAACCCGCCATCGCGGATCTGGCGAAGCGCTTGGCGGCCGTCGGGCTGCATCCCGCGCCGATCCCGCTGGGCGTCGACATCGACCGCTGGCTGGCAGGGGGGAACACGCCCTGGGATGCCTTTCCAGATACCTGTGGCGGCAAGATGGATGCCGAAACCGTGGGGCTGACCGCCGCGCTGGCCCATGACAACGTGACCCTGCGCACGGGGTGCCGGGTGGTGGGGCTAAGGACCGATGGTTCAGGGCGGATCACCGACGTGAGGCTGGAGAGCGGCGAAACGATTGGCGCGCGCATCGTCGTTCTGGCCGCGGGGGCGGTCCAGTCGGCGGCACTGTTGCTTGCCTCGGGGGACGAGCGCCACCCCCGGGGCCTGGCCAACGGGTCTGACCAGGTGGGGCGCAACTTCATGAACCACAACACCTCGGCGGTGCTGGCGCTGCATCCCCTGCGGCGCAACACCGCCATCTATCAGAAAACCCTCATGTTCAACGATTTCTATCTGGGCGGTGGACCCGGAGATACGCCCATGGGCAACGTGCAGATGCTGGGCAAGATCTCGGGCACGATCCTGGCGGCCAATTCGGCATTGCCCGCGGTCGCCGCCCGCTGGATCGCCGCGCGGGCGCTGGATTTCTATGCCATGTCCGAAGACCTTCCCGACCCTGAAAGCCGGGTCACCCTGCGTGGCGGGCAAATCGTTCTGGACTGGAAACGCTCGAACCAGAAGGCCCATGACGCCCTGGTACGGGCGCTGAAATCGGCGTTGCGGCGGGCCGGCTTTCCCATCCTGCTGTCGCGCGGGTTCGACCGGCGCACCCCGTCCCATCAGTGCGGCACGGCACGGATGGGGCGCGATCCGGCGAAAAGCGTGGTGAACACCGATTGCCGCAGCCACGATCACCCCAACCTTTACATAGCCGATGCCTCGGTCCTGCCAACCTCGGCGGCGGTGAACCCTTCGCTGACCGTGGCGGCCCTGGCCCTGCGTACGGCCCGGCACATCGAACGAAGCGCGCTGGCAACCTGAGGAGGCTCCATGGCCACGGGATATGACTTCATCATTGTCGGGGGCGGATCCGCGGGCGCGGTTCTGGCGGCGCGCCTTTCCGAGGATCCGGCGGTCAGCGTCCTGCTGCTTGAGGCGGGGGGCAGCGACCGGCATCCCTTCTACCATCTGCCCGCCGGTTTTGCGAAGATGACCAAGGGTATCGGAAGCTGGGGCTGGGAAACGGTGCCGCAACGGCACATGCAGAACAGGGTGTTCCGCTATACCCAGGCCAAGGTGATCGGCGGCGGGTCCGCGATCAACGCCCAGATCTACACCCGCGGCAATGCGCAGGACTACGACGACTGGCGGCAAATGGGCTGTACCGGCTGGGGCTATGACGATGTGCTGCCCTATTTCCGCAAGGCCGAAGACAACGAAACCTGGAACAACGCATTCCACGGTCAGGGCGGGCCCCTGGGGGTGAGCGAGCCCAGGGCAGCCTTGCCGATCTGTGAAGCCTATTTCGAAGCCGCGGCAGCGCTTGGCATTCCGCGCAATCCCGACATCAATGGCGCAACGCAGGACGGTGTCTGCTATTACCAGTTGACCCAGCGCAGCACGCGCCGCTCATCCGCGGCCATGGCCTATGTCGCGCCGAACCGCCACCGCAGGAACCTGACGGTCAAGCTGGGGGCGCAGGTGCGCCGGATCGTGGTGGAGCGGGGCCGCGCTGTCGGAGCCGAACTGATGGATGGCACCCGCTTTCTCGCGGCGCGCGAACTCTTGCTGTGCGGCGGCGCCATCGGCACGCCACGCCTGCTGCAACTGTCGGGCGTCGGCCCGGCCGACCACCTGGAGGACCTCGGGATCGAGGTTGTTTGCGACCAGCCGCAGGTGGGGGCCAACCTTCAGGATCATCTCGACCTCTATTGCATCTGCGAACTCAGCGGGCCGCACAGCTATGACCGCTATGCAAAACCCCATTGGGCGGTGCTGGCCGGATTGCAGTACATGCTGGCGCGCAAGGGGCCGGTTGCTTCGTCACTGTTTGAAACGGGCGGTTTCTGGTATGCCGACCCGGACGCCCGATCGCCCGACATCCAGCTGCATCTGGGGCTGGGCACCGGAATCGAACACGGCGTGGCGGCGATGCCCGAGGGGGGGATCACGCTGAACTCCTGCCACCTGCGCCCCCGGTCGCGCGGCACGGTCCGCCTGCAAAGCAGCGATCCCGCCAAAGCGCCGCTGATCGATCCGAACTACCTGTCCGAACCATTGGACCGCGAAATGTCGATCCGGGGATTGAAGCTGACCCAGCAGATCCTGGCGCAGGCGCCCCTGGCGAAATACATTCTGGCCGAACGTCTTCCTGGCCCGGAGGTGCGCAGCGACGCGGAATATTTCGATTTCATCTGCGCCCATTCCAAGACCTCGCACCATTGCGCGGGTACCTGCCGGATGGGGCCGGACGATGGCGCGGTGGCCGATACGCGCCTGCGGTTCAACGGCATCGACGGCTTGCGCATCGTCGACAATTCGATCATGCCAAAGGTGATTTCGTCCAACACCAACGCCGCCGCGATCATGATCGGGGAAAAGGCGGCAGACATGATCAAGGCCGACCACGGACTCGGCACGGAAGGCTAGACCCCCATGCCCCAGCGACGCCCCACCATCATCGACGTTGCCAGAAAGGCCGGGGTGTCGAAATCCACGGTCAGCCTTGTCTTGCGCAACAGCGAGGCGGTCCGCTCTGACACCCGCGACCTTGTGCGCGCGGCCATGGCCGACCTCGGCTATGTCTACAACCGTGCGGCGGCCAACATGAGGGCCGCGAACGGCGGGCTGATCGGGTTGGTCATCAACGATCTGCGCAATCCCTTTTTCACGGAATTCGCCACCTCGCTTCAGATGGCCTTGTCGGAACGGGGCTATTCCACGGTTCTGGCCAATACCGATGAGAACCCCGCGCTTCAGGTTCAGGTGGTGGTGTCGATGATCGAACACGGGGTGTCGGCCTTCATCCTGTGCCCCACCTATGGCGACGGCGGAGAAACGTTCGACGCCATCGCAAGGGCGGGCATTCCGGCCATGCAGATGCTGCGCGGCGTCGATCCGCGTCTGGCCAGCTTTCCCTTCGCCGCACCCGATTATCTGGATGGCAGCCGACAGGCCACCCGGCATCTCGTGGATCTGGGGGCACGCCACATTGCCTTTGTCGGGGGCCTTGACGGGCGCGGCATCACCGAAGAACGCATGGCCGGCTACCGCGAAGTGGTTGCCAGCCTTGGGCTGGAACCCCTGGTGCTGACCGGTCGGTCCAGCCGCAGGTTCGGGCGTGAAAGCGTGCAGCGGCTGTTGGCGGACCATCCGCAGGTGGACGGCGCGGTCTGTTTCAACGATCTTGTGGCGCTGGGAATGCTCTCGGGGCTGAACGCGGCGGGGGTACGGGCCGGGCGCGACTTTCGAATCGTCGGTTTTGACGACATCGAAGAGGCGGCGCAGGCCTTTCCGCCCCTGTCATCGGTGCGCTGCGATATCGCGGGGTTCGGCGCAGGTGCCGCCGACACCCTGTTGCGCTGGCTGGAAGACGGCGAAACGCCGCCGCCCGAAACCCGCAGCCCGGTTACCATCGCCCTGCGCGAGTCGAGTCTCGGGCGCTGAACCCCTTTCCGTATGCAGGACAGTTCCATGTCAGACCTCGCCCACCCGCGTCGCCCCCTGTTCCTTGATGCCGGATGGCGGGCGGTCGCCGCTGCCTTCGTGCTCAACGGCCTGCTGTTCGGTGCCTGGGCGGCGCGGGTTCCGGCCTTCAAAGAGGGCTTTGCGCTTGAACCTGCCGCGCTTGGGTTCCTGTTGCTGGCGCTTGCCGGGGGGGCGATCCTCTCCTTTCCTCTGGCCGGTCTCCTGTCCGAGCGTTGGGGTCCCGAGCGTTTGTCGGTGCGCTGCGCCATGGGCTATGTGCCCGCGCTGGTCCTGCTGGCACTCATGCCTGGCCCGCTGGCACTTGGCGGGGCACTGTTCCTGTTCGGCGCCTTTCACGGGGCGATGGATGTGGCGATGAACGGCTGGGCTGCGCGGGTCGAGACGCGCCTCGGGCGCAGCACCATGTCGGTTTTTCACGCGCTGTTCAGCCTCGGGGCCGGTCTGGGCGCGGCCAGTGGTTTCCTGGCCGTGCGCCTGGGGCTGGACCCCTTGGCGCATTTCGCCGTCGTCGCCATGCCGGGCGGGGTGCTTGCCCTTGCGGCGATGATCCCGGCGGCGCGGGGGGTCGGCGCAGGGCCTGTCCCGGGCGAGGATACGCCGCTGATCGCGCTGCCCACGGGGCCGCTGTTCCTTGTCGGTCTGATCGCCTTTGCCATCTCCATGGGCGAAGGTGCGATGGCGGATTGGAGCGCGGTGTTCCTGCGCCTTGCCACCGGCGCGACCGAGGCACAGGCCGCGCTTGGCTATGCGGTGTTCAGCACGGCGATGGTGGCTACACGGCTTGCCGGAGACATCGGCGTGCAAAGGTTCGGTCCGGTGTCGGTGACCCGGGCCAGCGGGGCGGTGGCATTCTGCGGTCTGGCAATCGCCATCCTGTCGGATCGCCTTGTCCCCGCGCTGGCCGGATTTTCCCTTGTCGGGGTGGGCTATGCCGTTGTGATGCCCCTGGTGTTTTCCCGTGCCGCCCGCGAACCCGGAATGCGCCCCGGTCCCGCCATCGCGGCGGTGGCGACGCTGGCCTATGGCGGGATGCTTCTTGGTCCCGCGGTCATCGGGTTCATCGCCCAGGTGACAGGGCTGCGGGTGTCCTTCGCGGTGCTGGCCGCGCTCGCGGGGCTGGCCATCATCCTGGCGCCCCGGCTGCGGGTGCGTTAGCGCGGACCGGCACCCGTGCAATCGTGAATGCGCCCGGTCAGCCAGTCGGGCCAGTCCCGTTCGAAGAACGACTTGGCATCGCCGGGCATCCGGCGCACGGGGCGGGGGGTGACTTGGATTTCGCCACCCTGCATCCGCACGATCAGTTGTTCGTCCTGGTGCTCGGGCTTTTCTATGCGGAAGCGGTAGCCTTCCAGGGTTTTTCCCGGCACGCTGGGAACGCATTCGCCCGCCGGATCGCAGATCGCCCGCGCGCCACGGCTGCCGCCGCCCGCTGCTATGAAGTGATCCAGGGCCGCCAGAACCGCCTGGCTGGCCAACGCCATCTGTTGCCACTGGACGACCCGGCCCGCTTCGGACGGGCGGGCAGGGGCGATACCCTGCGCATCGATCCGCGCACAGAGGGCCCGCGCCCCGGCCAGTGCCTCGCGCACCTCGTCGGGACGGCAGAGAATACCGGCCTTTTCGCTCATCCGCGTCTGGATTTCACTGCGCAGGGCGTCGGCCGAAAGCGGGCTGCCGTCGCGCAGCACCGCCGAGATGGCGGCCAGCGCATCGGCCACCGGCCCTTCGACATTTTGCTCTGACGGGGGCAGCGCCTTGCCTGTGCCAGCGATGTGTTCGGCGGCACGGGTGCCGAAGACCTGTCCGGCATTCAGGGCCGAGCCCCCGGGGCGCGTCACGCCGTGGGTACCGGCCGCCTCGCCGATGGCATAGACGCCGGGCAGGTTGCTCTGACCCCAGATATCGACCGCGACGCCACCGTTCATGTGCTGGTTGTTTACCGCGAATTCCAAAGGCTCGGCGGCAATGTCGATCTTGTAGCGCCGGTACAGCTCGATCGCCAATGGGTTCATGTGACGCAATCTGTCGATGGGCATTTCCTGCCCCGCACCCGCCGTGCGCAGATAGGTGGCGACATCGTCGTCCAGCCGGTCGAGGCTGAAGGGCCGGTCGCCGGGAACGGGCAGGGGGTTGCGGTTGAAATCCATGAGAACGCGCCGGCCCGCCTCGCCCTCGCGGAAGATGGCCAGGTCCACCAGGCTGGAGCCGAAATCCAGCATCCGGGTCGAATGGAACGGCCACTGATACCCCTTGCGGAAGACATTGCTGGCCAGTTCCTGCGTCGTTCGGTAGTAATCGGCCAGGAAATGGTGTTCCTTTCCTGCATCGTCCACCGAGTAGATATGCGGCATCGCCTGAACATAGGTCCCCGACAGGTTCCAGGGAAATCCTTCGCGCCGGGTGCCGATGCCGAACTGGCTTTCGGTGATGTTCACCAGCTCGATCCCCGCCTCCAGCGCCATGCCCAGCGAACCGAAGCAGCCGTTGGGAAAGACGCTGTCGCGATACAGCTCACCCGGGCCACCCGCCGCCAGAACCACCACCGGAGCGTGGAAAACGACCAGGCCCATGGGGTTTGCGGCGCTGCGGTCCCTGGTGCGGATCGCCAGGATGCCAACCGTTCGCGCACCATCGCCGGTGCCGTCTGTCAGGATGCGCAGAGCCGTCGTCTGGTTGTGGATCGCAACGCCCAGGCGGATCGCCTCGTCTGCCAGCACCTTGACCATAAGACGCGATGTGCGGGGGCCACAGCTTGTGGCGCGGCCCGTCTCGTCGTGGTCGGTCTGATACCTCAGGGTGCCGCCCAGCGTATCCTGCGGCAGCGGCAGCCCCAGGTACTGCAGCGATGCCATGGACCGGCCCGACCCGACCGATTCCACATAGGCGATGTCCTCGTCCATCGCCCCGCCCGCACCGATGGCCCGGGCCATGGCGCGGTAATCGTCACCCCGGTCCGAGGTGTTGGCGGTGTGCAACGTCTGCTTGTCCGAGCCCGAGCAGGCCGATGTGCCGCCCCATGCGCTCTGGCTGATGACGGTGACATCAACGCCCCGTCGCTTCAATTCGACCGCCGCGCGCAGACCGGCGGCACCGCTGCCCACCACGACACAGCCGCAACGCCGCATGGGCAGCGCCTGATCGCCCATCTCAAGGCTGTGGTCGAAGATGGGTTCCTCCGGAAGACGAGGCATGCCGACATCGGTAAGGTCGTCGAGGATGGCTTGGGGAATACTGTCTTTCACGATTGAATCCACTCTCGCTGCGATGCCTCGCCCCTCGGGTCAGGGCAGTATGGAACGTTCCAAACGGTCCTACTAGGTCAACTCCGGGCGGTCAACAATCAGTGCAATTCCAAACGCAGGCAGCAGGCCGGCTGGTGCGGAGGGAGTGATCCACCGACGATACCGGACCCTGCCGGAAGGCCGCGATGATGCGGGGCGCGTATCCGCACCATCAATGCAGAAAGCTGGCGTCGGTGGGCGGCATCGTCAGTGAGAAAACGGGTTCCACGGCACAGTCTCCTGACTGGACACCCCATTGGCTTGCAGTGGCAGCCGCATTTCCAGGGAGCGCGCACCCCCTAGTCACCTGAATCGGAAGTCCCTGCCATCGTCTTCTGGCAAAACCGCTTGACGGAAGCGAGGATTTCATCGGCGGATTTGACCCAACGATAGGGCTTTGGATTTTCGTTGTGGGCTTCGATGAAGGCGGCGATGTCGGCCTCCAGTTCGGCAGTCGGGCGATGGACGCCGCGCTGCAACTGCTTGCGGGTGAGTTCCGCGAACCAGCGCTCGACCTGGTTGATCCAAGATGCCGATGTGGGCGTGAAGTGGACATGCCAGTGCGGGTGGCGGGCGAGCCAGGCCTTGATCCTGGGCGTCTTGTGCGTGGCATAGTTGTCCATCACCAGATGCACATCCCGATCTTTCGGCATCGCCGTGTCGATCTGCTTCAGGAAGGCGAGGAACTCGGCCGAGCGGTGGCGCTTGTAGCATTTGCCGATCACCGCCCCGGTCGCGATGTCGAGTGCGGCAAACAACGAGGTCGTGCCGTGGCGGATATAGGTATGGGTCCTGCGCTCCGCGACGCCCGGTGCCAATGGCAATACCGGCTGCTCCCGATCGAGCGCTTGGAACTGCGATTTTTCGTCTACGCACAGGACGATGGACCGGTCCGGCGGTGACATGTAAAGGCCGACGATATCCTGCACCTTGTCGACAAACAGCGGGTCGGTGGAAAGCTTGAACGTCTCGCTCCGGTGCGGTTGCAGGCCAAATGCGACCCAGATCCGGCGAATGGTGGTGTGCGAAAGCCCCGTTGCCGCAGCCATGGAACGGATCGACCAATGGGTGGCGTCCTTCGGTGTGGTCTCCAATGTGCGGGTGATGACGTCGGCAACCTGCTCATCAGACACAGTGCGCGGTCGGCCTGCGCGATACTCATCAGAGAGGCCTTCAATACGATGCTCCGCAAAGCGCCGCCGCCACTTGCCGACAGTATGTTCCGAATGACCAAGCTCAGCCGCGACCTCCTTGCTGTTCAGACCATCCGCGCATCGAAGCACGATCCGGCACCTGTCCGACAGAGACCGCGCCGCCTTGTGCCGGCGCAACTGAGATTCGAGAAAGCGGCGCTCCTCAACGCTGAGGTCAATGACAACCGACTCCCGTCCACGCATCGTCTAAACTCCGAACTTACATCAAATCAATGATGCCAAATTCAGTTCCAGGTGACTAGGTTAATGCATCCTTAATAATAATCCGTCTTATGTATTCTATCGATCGGGCAGAACCCGTAATGTGCCAGCCGATGGACAACAGGATGGGCACGAAAGGTTCGGCCCCGCCGCTGCACAGGTGAATCCAGATCGCGATGGGCCGCCCCGCGGCGTCCGGGACGGAATCGCCGATGGGGCACTTCACCAATCGAGACTGGGGCGCCCTAGTCCGGTGCGGGGTTGCGCCAGTTGTATTGTTCGCGAAAGCCCAGTTGTTCGCGGATCTTGCGATTGGAGTAGAGCGCCTCGTTCTCTCCCATCGGGCGGGTCACCGGCACGCCGGGGTAATACCGCCGAAGCAGGCCATCCGTGGGGATATCCGAGGAATTGTCGTCGTTGCCGCAATTGAACACCTGAAAGCCCAGACCGTCGGTCTTCAGCGCGCGATGCACGATCTGGCCCAGGTCGCGGGCGTCGAGATAGCTGAAGGTACTGCGATAGCGGCTGTCGGGGTCATCCCGGAAGCTGGTGAAGGTCGGATATTCATCCGGTGCCACCACGTAGGCCAGGCGCAGCGCATAGATGTCGGCGCCGCTGCGCCGGGCAAAGCTGCGGGCGGTCGCCTCGCCGACGACCTTGGACAGGCCATAGGCATCCATCGGGTCGGTATCGTGGTCTTCGTCAAGGGGCAGGTATTGGGGGGCGACGCGGCCATTCGCGAAACAGATGCCATAGGCGGTTTCGGAGGAGGCGATGATCACCTTGCGGATGCCCAGTTTCAGCGCGGCATCTATCACGTTGTAGGTGCCCAGCGTGTTGATGCGGAACATCTCGGCGTCGGTGGTGATCAGAATGCGCGGCACGGCGGCGAAATGCACCACGGCGTCAAAGCCCGCCGGGCCATCGGCGCGGGCAAGCTCGGACAGGTTCGAATGGCCGCTCATCGCGTCGTACATCTGGCCGGCATCGGTGATATCGGCGATCAGGTTGTCGACCCCCGCCACCGGCGAGGCGACGCGATCGACGTTGAGGATGTGATGGCCCTGTTTCAGCAGCCAGGCCGTGACATGACGCCCCGCCTTGCCTGCCCCACCGGTGAAGAAGATCCGCTTTCCTGTCATCTGTCCTGCCTCTTGCTGTCGATGCGCCGGGGGCTTTGGCCCCTGCCCCGGCGATGGGGTTCAGATCGTGTCGATCACCACGACTGAATCGAGATCGCGGTCGGGGGTGATGCGCAGCTCGCCCTTGTTGGCGGTTTCGTAGTGGCGCTGGCATTCGCCGGTTTCAGGATCGAACACCGATACCGAAAGCCGCGCACCAAGGGACGTGGTGTCGAGATCGATCATCGTTCGTACCGGGGCGTGGGCGATGATCGCGGTATCCGTCGCCATGACAGAAACACGCGCCACCGGATCTTCGTTGCGTTGCCCGACAAACGGCAGCCCGACCGAAAGCTTGTCGGGCCAGGCACCGGACAGTTGCACGGGTTTCAGAAGGTCCTGCGCGGGCCGGCGGGTTTCCGGGGCGCGAGGCAGAAGAATGTCGGCCACCAGCCGCACCTGCCCCGAGCCGGGGGCGGTCAGCCCTTCCCACCACGGCAGGCAGTCCGCATCCTGGTAGGCATGAACACGGTCGCCCGGCCGGAACAGTTGGCGCACGGAATCGTGGCCATAGGAAAACCCGGCCGCCCCGGCCAGCGCCGTACGCCACAGGCTCTTGCGGGTGTCGTAGGCGGTAAAACGGGGCAGCCAGGGCAGATGCCCCGTGGCGAAACCGTGCCTTTCGGTACGGGCGCACATGGCGAACATGCCGGCGTTCTCATAATTCGCCTCCATGTCCATCACCGGCTTGCGCGGCAAGGTGTGGAACAGCCGTTCGACAAAGACATAGCCGGCGACATTGGGCTTGTAATGGCCGGTCTGCAGCGCGTTGAAATCCAGCCAGGGCTCGGAATGGAAAATCTCGGATGACCCAAGGCCCGTCGGGTAGAAGGTGATCAGCTTGTCCGCCGAACGCCCCGCGCGCAGACCCTCGGCCATGGCGCGCATGATGGCCACATGTTCGGTGGTCTGGATCGGGCTGTCGCCGCCCAGCACCCACATCACATTGGGGCAATCCCCCAGTTCGTCGGACAGGAACCGGCAATAGGCCTGTGCGCGCGCCCGGTTCATGATCACCGGTCCGACGGAATTGGAATGATCGTTCCATTTGTCGCCCCAGGTGGGCAGCAGCGCGACGATCAGCCCGTGGGCCGCGGCACGTCCGACGATACGGCGCACCCGGGCGATCCAGTCGGGGTTCATCTGCACCGCCTGAAGGTCGGCCTCGGTGGCGAACGGGCGGGTGCCCTCGATATTGGCGGTGTTGGGGTCGTGTAGGTCGCGGAAGACGCAGGCCTGCACCGCAGCGAACCCCTTGGCGGCGCGATCGGCCAGGTAGTGCTCGATCTCGTCATCGCTCAGCCGGGTGAAAAGCAGCCAGGCCGTATCCGCCGCCAAGAACAGCGGGCTGTCATCGCCCCGCCGAAAGAAATGCCCGCAGGGCGAGATGCGGGCGGTGAGGGGGTGGCAGCTGGCCATGGGCGGTTTCCTTCCGGGAGTCTCGGGATCTGATCAACCTTTGGCCTGTCACTTAATGCATCTTGACGACAGTAGGCAATACATGGATTATTGAATAAAGTCGAAAATAGGCGTTGATGAATGGCTGAGCTAGAACTTTCGAATGTGTCCAAGCGGTATGGTGGCCTTCTGGTTGTCCCCGACATCTCGCTCTCGGTCGGTGACGGCGAGTTCGTGGCGCTGGTCGGGCCTTCGGGCTGCGGCAAATCCACGACCCTGCGCATGATCGCCGGGCTTGAGGAAATCTCGGGGGGCACGATCTCGATCAACGGGCGGGTTGTGAACGATCTGGAGCCCGACGAACGTGGCATCGCCATGGTGTTCCAGTCCTATGCGCTTTATCCACACATGAGCGTCGCAAAGAACATGTCCTTCGCCCTGCGGGTGGCCGGCCGCCCCCGCGAAGAGATCGACAGCCGCGTCAACGAGGCGGCGCGCATCCTCGGGCTGACCGAATTTCTCAACCGTCGCCCGGCCGCGCTTTCGGGGGGGCAGCGACAGCGGGTCGCCATGGGGCGGGCGATCGTGCGCCGGCCCGATGTCTTCCTGTTCGATGAACCGCTGTCCAACCTGGATGCCAAGCTGCGCGTCCAGATGCGCACCGAGATCAAGCGCATCCACCAGAATGTCGGCGCCACCACGATCTATGTCACGCATGACCAGATCGAGGCGATGACCCTGGCCGACCGCGTGGTGGTGATGAACAACGGGCGGATCGAACAGGTGGGCACCCCCGCCGAGGTCTATGCCAGCCCCGCCACCAGCTTCGTTGCGGAATTCATCGGCATGCCGCCGATGAACCTGGTGGGCGCCGATGTGGAAGGCGATGCGCTGGTGCTGGACGGGGGCACCAGGCTGCCCCTGCCCGAGACGCTGCGCACCCTTCCGGCATCCCATGACAAGGTGCTGCTGGGCCTGCGCCCCGAAGACATCGCACCGGCGGGCCATGGGCTCGACATGGCGGCGCCCTGGTCGCTCGACGTGCCGGTTTCGATCTCCGAGCCGCTGGGCGCCGAGACGCTGCTGTTCTTCGAACTGGCCGGAAAGGAATGGACGGCGCGCATGCTGAGCCCGCGGCCCGTCGCGCCGGGGGAACGGCTGAGCTTCAATTTCGACCTGTCGAAGCTGCACGTCTTCGATGCGGCCGACGGCGCACGCATCAACTGAAAAACCAAAGGGAGGACTCGTACAATGAAAACCGGAATCTGCCGCATCTCGGCCGCGGCCATCCTGGGCACCGCGCTTCTTGGGCCCGCCGTGGCCCAGGCCCAGACCCAGATCACCTACATGGACCTTGGCCCCGAGCGGATCGCGTTCAACGAAGAGATCGTCCGCCAGTTCGAAGCGGCCAATCCCGACATCAAGGTCAACTACATCTGGCAGGCCAACGAACCCTACAAGACCGGTATCAAGGTGATGCTGGATTCCAACTCGCCCCCCGATGTCTTCTTCAACTGGGCGGGCACCACGGTTTTCGATTTCGTCGATGCCGGCGTGGTGCGTGACCTGTCCGAATCCGAAACCCGCGGCGACGGCTGGACCCGCGACATGCCGATGTCGATCACCGACCAGTTCCGCAATCCCGAGGGTCTGTGGGGCATTCCCACGCGGATCTACACCAAGGCCTTCTGGAAGAACGATTCCTTCTTCGCCGATAACGGCCTGGAAGCACCCGAAACCTTTGACGAACTTCTCGGCCTCTGCTCGAAGGTGCGCGAGATCGATCCGCAGATGACCCCGATTGCCTTTGGCGCCTCGGAAAGCTGGACCATCAACCACTATCTGACGGTGCTGTTCCAGCGCCATGTCGACCCGGCCCGCATTGCCGCCGATCACCGGCTGCAAGGGGATGCCGAGGCACTCTATACCGATCCCGGCTATCTTGAGGCGCTGAAGGATTTCCAGGAAATGGTGGATGCCGATTGCTTCAATGCCGGCATCAACTCGGTCACGCCGGAAGTTTCGCGCGCCATGTTCGCCAGCGACTTGGCCGCGATGACATTCTGCGGCAGCTGGTGCCCGCCGCAATTCGATGAGCAGGGTTTCGAAGGCCGCTATTCGCCCTTCCACTTCCCCGCCATCGAGGGCGCGGGCGGGGTGCAGGACGGCATCCTTGTCGGCGCATCGGGCTATCAGATTTCGGCGGCTTCGAAATACCCCGAGGAATCCATGCGCTTCCTCAGCTTCATGAACGAACCCGAGCAGCAGGCGCTGATGGTCGAGATGGTCGGCCAGCTTCCCGCCAACGGGTCGATGGTGCCCGAGGATCTGCTGGGCGCGGCCAACACCCGCCTGCTTCAGATGATCGCGGAATCCTCGGTCTCGTCGCCGCCGCTCAACACCGTGATGGAAACCACGGTCAGCGACGTGACCCTGAAGTCGGGTCAGGATCTGGTCAACGGCACGATCACGCCCGAGGATTTCATGCAGCGTGTGCGTGACGCCGCCGTGAAAGCGGCAAGGCCCTGAAATGACGCCGGCCAGAGGACAGGAACACGGGAAACGGACCATGGCATCGACACGCACGATAAACCGCGCCCTGCGTGGGCCCATCTTCGACTACATCATGATCGGCCCGGCGGTGGTCCTGTTTTCGGTCTTCATCGTCTGGCCGGCGATCCAGACGCTCTATACCTCGTTGTTCGCCGAACCGACCAAGGGCGGCGCCTTCATCGGGCTGGGCAACTATCGTGAAATGATGGGCGATCCGGTGTTCTGGATCGCCCTGCGCAACAACCTGATCTTCATCCTGGCCAACCTGGTGCTCCAGGTCGGGCTTGGCACCGTGCTGGCGGCGATCCTTGATCGGGGCATCCGGCGCGGATCGACCCTGATGAGAACGATCATCTTCGCCCCGCTGGTGATTGCGCCCGTGGCCATCGGCGTGATGTGGAAGATGATCCTCGAGCCGAACTTCGGGCTGTTGCGGCAACTGGCCGACGGCATCGGCCTTCCCTTCCCCACCCAGGGCATCCTGGGCGACCCCTACCTGGCCTTTCCCGCCATCATCGGCGTCGGCGTCTGGAACTACGTCGGTTTCATGATGACCATCATGCTGGCCGCCATGCAGGGCATTTCCAAGGATGTCTACGAGGCGGCCCGGATCGACGGTGCCTCGGCGGTGCAGACGTTCATCTCGATCACCCTTCCGGGTGTGCGCTATGCGCTGGTGCTCTGCGGTCTGATCGTGATCGTCGGGTCGTTCAAGACTTTCGAACTGGTCTATGTGCTGACCGCCGGCGGACCGGGCAACGCGACCCAGGTCCTGGGCACCTACATCGTCGAAAGCGCCTTCCTGGTGTTCCAGCCCAACTATGCCGCGGGCATGTCGGTGATCGTGCTTCTGGTGGCGATCCTCTTCGGCTCGCTTCAGGTGTACAACCGTGAAAGCAAGGTGAAGACATGAGCGCCGCGACCCAGATGACACCGCAACGCGAAACAGGCCGCAAGAAGCGCTGGTTCGGTCGGCGCCTGCGCGGCGGCATGGCCTATGGCGCGCTGATCCTGGTCTGCATCGCCATCCTCATCCCGATTGTCTGGGTGGTGCTGGCCTCGCTCAAGACCCGGCGCGAGGTCTTCCTTGAACCGCTGGGCCTGCCTGCGGTTCCGCAATGGCAGAACTACACCCAGATCCTGGAAACCGCCTTTCCCGCGAACATCGCCAACTCGGTGATCATCACGGTCGGGTCGGTGGTGCCCATGGTGATCTTCAGCCTGATGGCGGGCTATGTCCTGGCGCGGCGGGTCTTTTTGGGGCGGCGGCTGGTCTATGTGGTCATCGTGCTGACCTTCGCCATCCCGTTCCATTCGATCCTGGTGCCGCTTTACCGGATGGTCGACGCGCTGGGGCTTCTCAACACCTTCGCGGGTCTGATCCTGCCCAATATCGCCATCGGCATCCCGTTCAGCGTGATGATCTTCTATTCGTTCTTCCGCGACTTCCCGGCCGAACTGGAAGAGGCGGCGCGCCTTGACGGCTGTTCGCCCTGGCGCATCCTGTTCTCGGTCGTGCTGCCGCTTTCGGCCCCGGTGGTGCTGAGCGTGGTGATCTTGCAGACGGTGAACGTCTGGAACGAATTCCTCTGGGCCTCGATCTCGACCACCGGCGATGAGGTTCGGCCCTGGACCACCGGCATCATGCAGTTTCAGGGCGAATACAGCAGCGACTGGCCCCGCATCCTGGCGGTGGTCAACGTGGTGATGGTGCCCCTGATCCTGCTTTACCTTGTCAGCCAGAAATACTTCGTGCGCGCCTTTGCCGGCATGAACAAGTAGGGCCCGCGCGCCGCCCCCCCTCACGGAACCGCACAGGAAAAAGGGCCCGGACCGCAACAACGGTCCGGGCCCTTTCGGCAATCGGTCAAGCGCCCTATTCGGTAAAGAAAACCTCTTCAAGCTGAACCCAGTTGCCCAACTGCCCCGCCCGCGCCAGGGGGGTCTGGCACGGATCGGTATGGGTCCACCATTCGCGGGTTTCCGGGTCTTCGGCCATGCGGGCCATGTCGGCGTCGAAATCGTCGCCGTGATATTCGAGATGGGCGAAAAGCATGTTCTCGGGCTCCAGCAGGTATATCACGTAGTTGCGGATGTTGCTTTCGCGGATCTGGCGCAGCACGCCGGGCCAGGCGTCGGCGTGCAGGCGCTTGTACTCCGCGATCTTCTCGGGGCGGATACCGATGGCCATTCCCATACGCTTCATGTGTTTGCCTTTCCTATGTGCAGGGTCAGTTCGGACCGGGCCGCGATGGCCTCGGGGTTCCAGTCGATGCCGATGCCGGGGGTTTCGGGCGGGCGGGCGATGCCGTCGACGATGGCGACTTCGCCGGTGGTGATCAGGTCAAGCTGCGGAATATGTTCTAACCACTGCGCATTCGGGATGGCGCAGACCAGCGACAGATGCAGTTCCATCAGGAAATGCGGGCAGACCGTCACGCCATGCGCCTCGGCCAGGGCCGCAACCTTGAGCCAGGGCGTGATTCCCCCGATCCGGGCCACATCCACCTGGATGATCGAGGCCGCATCGGCCGCAAGATATTCGTTGAACTGCGACAGCGAATACATGCTTTCGCCCACGGCCACCGGAACGCGGGTGGACCGGGCAAGCGTTGCATGGGCATGGACATTGTCGGCACGCAGCGGCTCTTCGAACCAGCCGACCCCGTGATCCTCCAGAACCGAGGTGCGGCGCAGCGCCTCTGACAGGCTGAAACTCTGGTTGGCATCGACCATGATCTCGAAGTCATCGCCGACCGCCTGGCGCATGGCCGCAAGGCGGGCGGCGTCTTCATGCAGGGGCCGCCCGATCTTGATCTTGCAGCCGCGAAAGCCCTGGCGCTTTTTCTCGACCGCATCCTCGACAAGTTGCGATGTCTCGAGGTTCAGCCAGCCGCCCTCGGTCGAATAGACCGGGATGTGGTCCCTCGCCCCGCCGGCCGCCTTCCACAACGGCAGGTTCGCCTTGCGGCAGGCCAGATCCCAAAGCGCGGTGTCGATCGCCGCCAGGGCCAGCGACGTGATCGCCCCGACCGAGGTGGCATTGGTCCGGCGCAGCAGGTCATGCCAAAGCCCGGTGATGCGGGCCGGATCGCGCCCGATCAGCGCCGGTGCCAGCGTCTTTTCCAGAAGCGCCACAACCGAATGCCCACCCGTCCCGATCGTGTAGCTGTAACCGGTGCCCTGGGCGCCGTCGCTGTCGGTGATGGTGACGATCGGGGTTTCCTGCAGTTCGAAGGTCTGGGTCGCATCCTCGCGCAGAACCTTCGGAGGAAGGTTCACGAGGGAAATCTCGACATGTTCGATTTTGGCCATTCACTAATTCCGAGTATTGCGTGCACTATGCAAAAGATTTATACCGCAACATGACGGACCACAAGACCCCGATACGATCGAGGATCGCATGATGCAGTTTTCGCGCCACCAAACCGGCGGTTTCTCAATGATGGTGCCGGGCGCGGGCAGGCGTCGGGCGGCATGCGCCAGCCCGATCACCTGACCGATGCAAGGCGCGGCGCCGTCTCCGACGGCAACGCAATCGATTTCCACCCCGGGTCGTGCCGACCCACAACACATGGACGAAGAATGGCCAACGAATTCGGAGCAACCCCGCAGATCGACACCTTCATGGACTGGCGCTATGGGCTTTTCCTGCATTGGAACCCCTCCAGCGTCGTCGGCCACGAAATCAGCTGGTCACGCGAATGCGACAAGCCCGAGATCTTCAACAAAACCCGCAACAGCGAGGTCAATCCGCGGGTCAGCGTTCCGGCCGAACTTTATGACAGCCTTTACAAATACTTCGATGCCTCGGACTGGGATGCCGAGGCGCTGGTGCGCAGGGCGAAGGACTGGGGCTTCCGCTATATCTATCTGACGACGAAGCACCACGACGGGTTCAGCAACTTCGACACCGACCAGAGCGACTACAAGGTCACCGCGCCGGAATGTCCGGCGGGCCGCGACCTGACACGGGAACTGGCCGATGCCTGCCATGCCGCCGACATGGGCTTCGGGGTCTACTATTCGCAACCCGACTGGCACCACCCCGATTACCGCACCGAGAACCACGACCGCTACATCGCCTACCTGCACGCCCAGGTCGAAGAGCTTTGCACGCGCTACGGCAAAATCGACGCCTGGTGGTTCGACGGTCTGGCCGGTGACAGCCAGATCCAGGGGGTTCCGACGCCCCAGCCCTATCGCCTTGCCCCCGCGCCCGAACGCTGGGATTCCGAGAACCTGATCCGCAAGATGCGCAAATGGCAGCCCGACATGGTGATCAACGAGCGTTGCGCCCTGCCCTGCGATTTCCGCACACCCGAGCAGCGCGTCGGCCCCTACGATACCGAAAACCCCTGGGAAAGCACGATCACCCTGGGCGCCCAGTGGGCCTATTCCTTCGACGAGATCGTCAAGCCCGCCGAAGAGGTGATCCAGAGCATCGTGAAATGCGCCTGCGGCGGCGGCAACTTCGTGCTGAACATCGGCCCCGACCGGCACGGCCTTGTCCCGCCCGAACAGGCCCGCGTGATGGACAGCGTCGGCGCCTGGCTGCGCGACTATGGGCACACCATCTATGAAACCCGTGGCGGCCCCTGGCCCCGCTGGGTCTGGGGCGGCACCACCCATCGCGGCAATACCGTCTTCCTGCATGCGCTGGCCTGGCCCGAAATGCACGACACCCTCACCCTGCGGCTGAACGGCGCATCGGTGCGGTCTGTCACGCTTCTGACCGAAGGCAAGATCGACTGGCAGGTCAAGGACGACAACCTGCTGCTGACTTTGCCGTTGAAGTATCACAATGGGCTCGACATCATTGCGCAGATTGAAATGGATGAATTGCCGGCCTTCAACTAGGCGGGATCTGCCCAGGGCCAGGTGACATGAACGAAAAACGGCACCCGAAAGAACCGCTGCGGCGCAATCACCAGATTTTCGCCGCAGTGCGGGCGCTGTTGGTGGCGGGCAAGCTGCCTGTCGGGCTGGTTCTGACGGAAAGCAGCCTGGCGCGCCTGTTCAATGTCAGCCGCGCCCCGGCGTCCGAGGCGCTGGCCTGGCTTGAGAACGAGAACCTCGTGTTCCGCTTTCAGGGGCGCGGCTACATGGTCGGGACCAGCGAGCGAGAGCCCGTCCGCACCCCCTTGGAAGACACCCCCCTGGCCGAAGCCGCACAGCGGACCGGGCCGCTGGACACGCGCAACTGGCGGGAAATCCTCTATCCGCAGGTGGAAACCATCGTCGCCGGCTGCATGAGCTATGGCACCTTCACCATGAGCGGTGTCGCTCTGTCCCGTCACCTGGGCGTCAGCCGCACCACCTCGAATGAAATCCTCAGCCGGCTGGAACGGGTGGGCCTGGTGGAACAGGCCCCCAACGGACGCTGGATCGTGCCGCGCATGACGGAAACCGGCGTCCACCACCATTACCAGATCCGAAGCCTTCTGGAACCGGCCGCCCTGGAAGACGTGATGGCCGACCCCGACCCCGGTATCGTCGCGGCGGCGCTGAAGCGGATCGAGGATGCGCGGCTGAAAAAACACCATGACTTCGACACCATCAGCGCCATCGAACGCGACCTGCACGGAACGCTGGTGCAATCCTGCCCCAATCCGCAGATGCGCGACACGATCCACCGCAGCCAGCTGCCGCTGATCGCATCCCACATGGCCCTTGCCCGCTACGACAACCCCGAAGAGATGCTGCGCGTCCTGGACGATCACCAGGACATCCTTGAAACCCTCGCCAGCGGTCGGGTGGCTGAAACGAAGGACCAGATGCGCCGCCACCTTCTTCAGGGCGAACGTACGACAATCGCCTACATCTCGCGCCGGCCGGAACCGCCCGAGGGGGTGGTGCCGCCCTACCTGTCGCGGATGGAGTGACGCCGCCCCGCCGACAGCGTTTCGTGACCGCCGCCAAGCTTGGCTTTCCATCGCGATTGCGACACACTCGGGGCGATTGGTGAAACACCTGCTGCCGTCAGCCCGACCCGGCGACGATGCAGGCGATCCGACGCAAGAAAGGGAGAATTGACCATGACCAAGGGACCCGGAAAACCCACGACCACCGATGCGGGAAGCCCCGTCGCGAGTGACGAACATTCGCTCACGGTTGGCCCGGACGGCCCCATCGTCCTGCACGATCACTACCTGATCGAGCAGATGGCCCAGTTCAACCGCGAGCGTATCCCCGAGCGCCAGCCCCACGCCAAGGGCGGCGGTGCCTTCGGGCATTTCGAGGTGACCCATGATGTCAGCAAGTACACCCGCGCCGCGCTGTTCCAGCCGGGCACGAAAACCGAAACGCTGATCCGGTTCTCGACCGTGGCGGGCGAACAGGGCAGCCCCGACACCTGGCGCGATCCCCGCGGTTTCTCGCTGAAGTTCTACACGACCGAGGGCAACTATGACATGGTCGGCAACAACACGCCGATCTTCTTCCTGCGCGATCCGATGAAGTTCCAGCATTTCATCCGCTCGCAGAAGCGGCGCGCCGATTCCGGCCTGCGCGACCATGACATGCAGTGGGATTTCTGGACGCTGTCCCCCGAATCCGCACACCAGGTCACCTGGCTGATGGGGGATCGCGGCATCCCGAAAACCTGGCGCCACATGGACGGATTCTCGAGCCACACCTACATGTGGGTGAACGCCGAGGGCGAAAAGTTCTGGGTGAAGTATCACTTCAAGACCGATCAGGGGAACGAGTTCCTGACCCAGGCCGAGGCCGACAGGATCGCCGGCGAGGATGCCGATTATCACCGCCGCGATCTGTTCAACGCCATCCGCGACGGCAATCACCCCAGCTGGACCCTGCACATGCAGATCATGCCCTTCGAAGAGGCGCGGACCTATCGGTTCAACCCCTTCGATCTGACCAAGGTCTGGCCCCACGCCGATTACCCGCTGATCGAGGTGGGCAAGCTGACGCTTGATCGCAACCCGACGGATTTCCACACCGAGATCGAACAGGCCGCCTTCGAACCCAGCAACCTGGTGCGCGGTATCGGCCTGAGCCCCGACAAGATGCTGCTGGGGCGCGGATTTTCCTATTCGGACGCGCACCGCGCGCGGCTCGGCGCGAATTACAAGCAGATCCCGGTCAACCGGCCGAAATCCCCGGTGCACAGCTACAGCAAGGATGGCGCGATGCGGGTCCAGAATGTCTCGGACCCGGTCTATGCGCCCAATTCCTATGGTGGCCCCGCCGCCGACCCGTCGCTGACCGATGACGCCGGGCTGTGGTACGCCGACGGCGACATGGTGCGCCGCGCCTATACCCTGCGCGAGGATGACGACGATTGGGGCCAGGCCGGCACCCTCGTGCGCGACGTGCTCGACGATGCCGCCCGCGACCGGCTGGTGGGCAATATCGTCGGCCATCTGAAAGGGGGCGTGTCCGACAAGGTGCTGGAACGCGCGTTCGAATACTGGCGCAACGTGGACCAGACCCTTGGTGAGCGTATCGAAAAAGGTGTGAAGCAGGGCTGACCGAGAGTCCGGCCCACCGCCGCCATCACCAGACACCGTCAGGCGCGCCCGGACGCGCGCCTGACGGTTGATGTCCGCATCAAAGGGGCGCCCCACCGCATTCGGGCGCATATGCCCCTGCCGGTCGAAGCGCACCGCCTGCGTCACCCGACCCCAGTTCATCGCCTGTCAGAGGGCGAGGGGCAGAAGCTGATGGGGGGCTACACAACATCCTATCCGCGCTTTGGCGGCACATTGCCCAAGGCACCTGCCCGCCTGAAACGCGGGACGCGGAGCACGGCAAGGTTTCCCGCAGACAATCCCGCAGCGCCGGTTGACAAGGGGTGTGATTTCCCCAAAGTCTTGCGCCCGAACGACCAACCCGCCCAAGTCATAGCTTCCGGAGAAAATGTCATGACCTATTCCCACCTCCCTTCGGAGGGCCTGCTTCTGGGCCGTATCGAGCGCGAGGGGGGCGGCCCCTGCGTCGTCACCCTGCGCGACGGGGCGCTGGTCGACATCACCTCGGCCACCGCGCCGACGGTGCGCGACGTGCTGGAGCTGGACAACCCGGCAGACCATGTGCGCACCGCCGAAGGCACGCCTGTGTCCGGCGACTGGTCCTGGCTGGCGCCCTGCGATTTCCAGGCCGTCAAGGCCTGCGGCGTCACCTTCGCCGGGTCGATGGTGGAACGCGTGATCGAGGAACAGGCCGCGGGCGACCCCGACAAGGCCGATGGCATCCGCAAGCGCGTGGCCGCACGCATTGGCGACAGCCTGTCCAACATCACCCCCGGCTCGCCCGAGGCGATGGACGTGAAGAAGGCGCTGATGGCCGAGGGCCTGTGGTCGGCCTACCTGGAGGTCGGGATCGGCCCGGACGCCGAGGTATTCTCCAAGGCGCAGGTGCTGTCATCGGTCGGCCATGGCGCCGACGTGGGGCTGCACCCCTCCTCCACCTGGAACAACCCCGAACCCGAGGTGGTGCTGGCCGTCGATTCAAGGGGTCGCATCCTGGGCGCGACCCTGGGCAACGACGTGAACCTGCGCGACATCGAAGGCCGCTCGGCGCTTCTTCTGTCCAAGGCCAAGGACAACAACGCCTCCTGCGCCATCGGGCCGATGATCCGCCTGTTTGACGACGCCTTCACGCTGGACACCGTGCGCGGCCTTGAAATCGAACTGACCATCGAGGGCACCGACGGTTACGTCCTGAACGGGCATAGCGCCATGCGCGCGATCAGCCGCGATCCCGCCGACCTGGTGTCGCAGACCATCGGGCGCCATCACCAGTATCCCGACGGCCTGGTGCTGTTCCTGGGCACGCTCTTCGCCCCCACCAAGGACCGTGACGCCCCCGGCAAGGGGTTTACTCACAAGCTTGGCGATGTAGTTACCGTGTCATGCCCCGAACTGGGGCAGCTTGTTAACACGGTGCGCCTGTCGACCGAATGCCCCGAATGGACGTTCGGACCCACCGCAATGATGCGCAACCTGGCTGCGCGCAACCTGATCTGAAGAGGACTATCATGCTGACTGGAAAACACCTGATCGCGGGCGAATGGCGCGACGGCAACACGACCTTCTCCTCGGAACCCGCCCACGGCCCGGCCCGTGACTTCGCCGTCGGCACCCCTGACCTGGTGGATGCCGCGGTCAAGGCCGCCGAAGAAGCCTTTGCCAGCTACAGCGCCACCACCCGCGCCGAACGCGCCGCCTTCCTGCGCGAGATCGCCAAGGAAATCGACGCCCGCGGTGATGAGATCACCGAGTTGGGCACACAGGAATCCGGCCTGCCGGAAGGGCGCCTTGTGGGCGAACGCGGCCGCACCACCGGCCAGCTGAAACTGTTCGCCGATCACATCGAAAAGGGCGACTACCTTGATCGCCGCCACGATGCCGCCCTGCCCGACCGCGCCCCCCTGCCCCGCCCCGACCTGCGGATGGTGCAGCGGCCCATCGGCCCGGTCGCGGTTTTCGGTGCGTCGAACTTCCCGCTGGCCTTCTCGGTGGGCGGTGGCGACACCGCCAGCGCACTGGCCGCCGGTTGCCCCGTCGTGGTCAAGGGCCACTCGGCCCATCCCGGCACCGGCGAACTGGTGGCCCAGGCCATCGACGCCGCCCGCAAGACCTGTGGCCTGCACGAAGGCGTGTTCAGCCTGGTGCAGGGCGGCAAGCGTGACGTGGGCACCGCCCTTGTCACTCATCCGCTGATTTCGGCCGTCGGGTTCACCGGGTCGCTGGGTGGGGGTCGCGCGCTGTTCGATCTGTGCGCACAGCGCCCCAACCCGATTCCGTTCTTCGGCGAACTGGGGTCGGTCAACCCGATGTTCGTGCTGCCCGCCGCGCTGGAAAACCGCGCAGCCGAGATCGGCAAGGGCTGGGCCGGGTCGCTGACCATGGGTGCCGGTCAGTTCTGCACCAACCCCGGCGTCGCCGTGGTGCAGGCCGGACCCCAGGCCGATGCCTTCATTGCCGCCACGGTCGAGGCCCTGGCCGAGGTCGCCCCCCAGACCATGCTGACCGACGGCATGGCCGATGCCTATCGCAAGGGTGCCGCGCAGATCGCCGACAACGGCAAGACCGAACAGAAGGCCGGCACCGCCACCACCGACCGCACCGCCGCCCCTTACCTGTTCACCGTTTCGGGCGACGACTGGCTGGCCAACCCCGATCTGCATCACGAGGTCTTCGGCCCTCTTGGCCTTGTCGTGCTGGTGAAGGACGCCGCCCAGGCCGAGGAGATCGCCCGCGGTCTTGAGGGCCAGCTGACCCTGACCCTGCAGATGGACGAGGCCGATCACGACATCGCCTCGGGCCTGATGCCCCTGCTGGAACGCAAGGCGGGCCGGGTTCTGGCCAACGGCTTCCCCACCGGGGTCGAGGTATGCGATGCCATGGTGCATGGCGGGCCCTACCCCGCCTCGACCAACTTCGGCGCCACGTCGGTGGGCACGCTGGCGATCCGCCGCTTCCTGCGCCCGGTCTGCTATCAGAACATCCCGACCGCGCTGATCCCCGATCTCGACTGATCGCGCGGAAACGAACCGCCCCTGCGCCCGCCTTACGGGGCGCGGGGGCAACCGATCACAGGCTGTTCAGATAGGTCTGTGTGTTGTGCAGCGAGGTTTCCAGGTGGGTCTGAAGGGCCGCCGTCGAAGCCGCCACATCGTTTCGCCGCAGCGCTTCGAGAATGATCCGGTGCTGGGCGATGGTCTGTTGCGCCGCCCCCTCTGAGGGCAGGGTCAGAAGGCGGCAACGGTCCATCTGCGCCTTCGACACATCCACCACCTTCCACAGCATCGCCAGATCGTTCACCTCGGCGATATAGCGGTGAAAATCGTCATCGCGCAGGATTGCCTCGTCGAAACGGGCGCGGTTGAAGGCCACCTCGTGGGCATGAACGATGTCTTCCAGATCCTGTATCTGTTCGGGGGTGATGACGCTGGCCGCGCGGCGAATGCTTTCAAGCTCCAGGGCGATGCGGATGATATAGGCCTCTTCCACCTGGTTGCGCTTGATCTCGGCCACGAAGGTGCCGTTCTGCGCAAAGACATTCACCAGCCCTTCGTCGCTGACCTTCTTCACCGCCTCGCGCACCGGCGTGCGGGACGTTCCCAGTTTCGCCGCGATCTCGACCTCGTTGATCGGGGCGCCGGGGGCCAGTTTGCCGGTAATGATCGCCCGGCGCACCAGAAGATAGATCTGATCGCGCAATGGCACCGCCCGGTTCAGGCTGACTCCCGAGAGGTATCCGTTCAGGGTGGATTGATCGCCCGAGGCTTCCGGTCTTGGCGGCATGACGCTTGATCCTGTTCAGCGGGGAGCCTGCCTCCCCGAGTTGACTTGGCATTATATTAGTGTAACACCAAGCGGAAATGAAGGCGAGGACGGCGTGACGCCGGGGGGATTTCGTGAAAGACCAGACGACCGCCCTCAGGATGCGGGGCATCACCAAGACGTTTCCGGGGGTCAAGGCGCTGTCGGATGTGAACTTCCAGGTCGACTACGGCCGCGTCCATGCCATCGTCGGCGAAAACGGCGCCGGAAAGTCGACGCTGATGAAGATTCTCAGCGGCATCTACCTTCCCACCAGCGGCACGACCGAGATCGCGGGCACCGAGGTGCGGATGCGCAAGCCCGCCGACGCCCAACGCCACGGCATCCGCATGGTGCACCAGGAACTGAACCTTGCCCCTGACCTGAGCGTTGCCGAAAACGTCTATCTGGGCCGGATGCCGCGCCGGCTTGGCCTGGCGAACCGTGCCGCGATGATCAGCGGCGCGCGGGCAATCCTGTCGGAGATCGGCGCCACCATCGACCCCGCCGCGCGGCTTGGCGACCTGTCTATCAGCCAGCAGCAACTGGTGGAGATCGCCAAGGCCTATGCCGCTTCGCCGCGCATCATCGTTCTGGACGAACCCACCTCCAGCCTCAGCGAACACGAGGCGGCCGCCCTGTTCCGCATCCTGGGCAAGATGAAGGCGGCGGGAATCGCCATCATCTATATCAGCCACCGCCTGAAAGAGGTGCTGGACATCGCCGACGACGTCACCATCCTGCGCGACGGCGCCATGATCGAGACCCGCCCCGCCGAAGGCATCACCGCCGCCGAGATGATCCGCCTCATGGTGGGGCGCGAGGTGGCGAACGTCTTTCCCAAGGTCCAGTCGGAAATCGGCGCGCCGGTGATGAAGGTCACGGGGCTGGGCGATGGCGACAGCTTCGACAACGTCAGTTTTGATGTGCGGGCCGGTGAAATCCTCGGCCTGACCGGCCTTGTGGGTGCCGGGCGCACCGAGGTGGCCAAGGCCATCTTCGGCCTGCTGCCCGTGGCGAAGGGCACGCTGGAAATCAACGGCAAGGCGGTGACCATCACTTCGCCCGCTGCGGCGGTGGAAGCCGGAATCGTCTATGTCCCCGAAGACCGGAAGGGCGAAGGTATCGTGCCCGCCATGTCGGTGCGCGAAAACATCAGCCTGCCGGTTCTGAAACACCTGTCGCGCTTGGGCTATGTCAGCCTGAAGGCCGACAAGGCGCTGGCGGCGAAATATGCCGCCGATCTGGGCATCGCGCCGCCCGACCCGGAACGGCGCATCAACCTTCTGTCGGGGGGCAACCAACAGAAGGCAGTTCTGTCGAAATGGCTGGCCGCCAATCCGTCGGTCCTGATACTCGATGAACCCACCCGCGGCGTCGACGTGGGCGCCAAGGCCGAAATCCACCGCATCATCGGCGAACTGGTGGCCCAGGGCATGGCCGTGGTCATGATCTCATCGGAACTGCCCGAGGTGCTGGGCGTCTGCGACCGGGTCGTCGTCATGCGCGACGGCCATGCCTCGCCGCCGCTGGACCGCGCCGAACTCAGCGAGGAACGCATCATGGCACTTGCAACAGGTGAGGAGACAGCATGAGCAGTGCGAGCGAACCGGCACAGGGAACCGGCAGCCGCTTTCAACGCAACTCGGCCATGCTCGAGCTGCTGTCAAAGGCCGGGCTTGGCCTCGCGATCCTCGTGGTGATCCTTTACGGCGCGCTCAGCAGTCCGGTGTTCTTCACCACCGGCAACATGGTGAACATCCTCACCTCGATGGCCATCGTCGGAATCGTCGTGGTGGGCATGACATTCGTTCTGGTGGTCGGCGGGCTGGCCGATCTTTCGGTGCCTGCCACCATCGCCTGCGGGGCGATCCTTTCGCTGGCGTTGCAGCCCAGCATCGGTGCTGTGCCCGCCTTTGCGCTGGCCATCGCGCTGGCGGGGTTCTGCGGGCTGATCAGCGGGCTTCTGGTGGGCTATGTCGGCATCAACCCGATCATCGCCACCCTTGGCGTCGGCACCATCGTTCTGGGCATCGTTCAGGCCGCCGTGGGGGGCGTGATCGTCTATGGCACCAACCCGGCCTCGGCCGATTTCGTGAAAAGCCGGGTCTTCGGCATACCGACCATCGTGCTGATCTTCCTTGTGGTCACACTGGTCGGGCATTTCGTCCTGGGGCGCACCACCTGGGGCCGCTGGACCTTTGCCACCGGAAGCAATGCCAACGCCGCCAAGGCCAGCGCCGTTCCGGTGCGGGCCGTCAAGGCGGGCGCCTTCGTGATCACCGGCCTCTGCGCGGGGCTGAGCGGCGGCCTGCTGGGCCTGACCCTGCAAAGCGCGCGCCCGCTGGTGGGCACGGGATACGAGTTCAGCGCCATCACCGCCGTTGTCGTGGGCGGCGTGTCGATCATGGGGGGCTTTGGTTCGGTGCCGCGCGCGATTGTCGGGCTGATCTTCGTATCGGTCCTGACCAACGTGATGGTTCTTGAGGGCGTACGCACCCCCACCCAGGGCTTCGTTCTGGGGCTGCTGATCGCCGTGGCGGTGGCCGCCGATGTGGCCCTGCGCCGCCGGGGGGTGGCGTAATGGATCTTCTGTCGCAATTCGTCCGCTACCGTGTGGGGATCATCCTGGGGCTGACGATCATCGTCGCCTCGGCCCTGGTGCCGGGTTTCTTCGGCCTCACCACGCTCAGCCTCGGGCTTGACCGCGCCTCGACCATCGGGCTGATCGCCATCGGGCTGACCGTGCTTCTGATCGCCGGCCAGATCGACCTGTCGGTCGGCTCGGTCTTTGCCCTGTCGGGGATCGTCGCCGTTACACTGCAACCCAGCCTTGGCCTTGGCCCGGCGGCGGTGGTGGGCGTTCTGGCAGGGGCCGCCTGTGGCGCCTTCAACGCGCTTTTGTCGGTGGTCTTCAAGGTCAACGCGCTGGTGGCAACGCTGGCCACCATGCTGATCTTCCGCTCGATCGCCCATTGGCTGACCGACAGTCAGCCGGTGGCGGGCACCGACATCATGTTCTCGATCACGCTGGCGAAGATCTATCTCAACCTCTTCACCGTGCGCAGCGCGATGTTCCTTGTCGGCATCGTCCTGCTGCATATCTGGCTGACCCGCGCGGTCGCCGGGCGCAACCTTTTCGCCGTCGGGTCCAGCGCCCCCGCGGCCGAGGCCAGCGGCATTTCCGTCGGCTGGACCATGGCGGCCGGGTTCATCTTTGCCAGCACCATGGCGGGCGTCGCGGGCGTGTTACAAAGCCTTGCCACGAACACCGGATCGCCGGTCTTCGGGTCGGAACTGACGGTCATGGTCATCGCCGCGGTCGTCGTCGGCGGCACCCGGCTTGAGGGTGGGCGCGGATCGGCGCTTGGCACGCTGGGCGGTGTTCTGACCATCGCCTCGCTGACCACGGCGATGGAGTTCTCATCCGTTCCCGCCTATTTCCAGCAGGTCGTCGCCGGGTTCATCCTGATCCTGCTGGTGGTCCTTGACCGCACAGTCAAACCGCGCACGCGCGCCCACAGCGCTGGCGCGCCCGCCCCGTGAACATCAAAATCGTCGCCATCAACAGGAGGAATAACATGGCACATCGGATCACCACATCATTGGTCAGCGCGCTTGCGCTGATGGCCGCCGTCGGCACCGCAGAGGCAAAGACCGTCTGCTATGTCACGGCCGCCGATGCCCACGCCTATGCCACCCCGGCCAACGAGGCGCTGTCGGCCCGCGCCGACGAACTGGGGCTTGAGGTTCTGACCCTCAGCCAGAACTTCGACGTGCAGACCGGCACCGAGCAGCTGAACACCTGCATCGCCCGCAAGGCCGACGGCATCATCCTCTGGCCGCTCGACCCGCAGGCCTATATCCCCGGCTTGGCTCGCGCCCAGGCGGCCGGCATCCCGTCGATCCTCATCAACTCGCCCATGAGCGAGCAGGCCAACGAGTTCATCAAGTCGTTCACCGGCCCAGATGTCTATGAAGAGGGCGCGCTGGCGGCCGACTCGCTCAGCGATGCGATGAACGGCGAAGGCTCGGTGATCGTGATTGCCGGTCAGGCCGGCAATGGCACCACCATCGGGCGCGTGGGCGGGTTCGTCGACCGGCTGAAGGAACTGGACAGCAAGATCGAGATCCTCGACACCGTCAACGCCGATTTCGACCAGCAGAAGGCGCTGGTGGCCAGCCGCGACCTGATCACCCGCTTCGGAGACAAGATCATGGGCGTCTATGCCAACGACGACACCATGGCCCGCGGCTTCATCGACGCCTGGAAAGAGGCCCACGGCGACAAGCCCACGCCGCCGATCGTAGGCATCAACGGCCAGCGCGACGCCTTCGATTCCATCCGCTCGGGCGAGATGTATTCGACCATCGTGCAATCGCCGGTGGAAGACGGCAAGCTGGCCATCGAAACCATGGCCAATATCCTGGACGGCAAAGAGGTGGACGCCCGCCTGCCGATCCCGCTGACCGTCGTGACCAAGGAAAACGTCGAAGACGTGGAACCCGCATTCTGATCGGATCAGACCCCAAGCAGGAAAAGCCCGGCCGAAAGGCCGGGCTTTTTCATGTCATGCAGACCGTGGCGCGGTGTCTTCGCTAAGGCCGATAGGCCGTCAGCCAGCCCAACCCGTCGTGCGTGTTGCCCGAACGCGGCCTGTACTCGGCCCCGATGGGCGCGGTATACCCCAGCGCGCGGATGCTGTTCAGCAGCGCGGGAAAGTTCACCTCGCCCTCATTGGGTTCGCCCCGGTCCGGCACCGCAGCAATCTGGATATGCCCGACCAGCGGCAGGTGCCTTTCGATCCGGCGGGTCAGATCGCCCTGCATGATCTGTGTATGATAACAGTCGAACATCATCCGCAGGTTCGGCTTGCCGACGGCGGCGATCACATCAGCGGCTTGTTCGACCCGTGACAGGTGATAGCCGGGCGCATCGCGCTGATTGATCGGTTCGATCAGAATGCCGATGTCATGGCCTGCCGCCAGATCACAGGCGAAGGCCAGGTTTTCATGAAAGGTGGCTTCGCCCGCGACACCGATCTTGCCAGCCATGACATGGACATTCCGCGCCCCGATGGCCGCCCCGTACGCGACGGCCTGTTCGATGGCCTGACGCGCCTCGTCGCGGCGCGACGGCAGGGCCGCCAGCCCGAAATCGCCGCTGGCCGTGTCGCCGGGCCGTGTGTTCAGCCCCAGCATCGGCAGGCCGGTTTCATCAAGTGCCGCCTTCACGTCGGCGGGCGGTACATCGTAGGGAAAGTGGCATTCAACCGCGGCAAACCCCGCCGTCTTTGCGGCGCGGATCGCCTCGGGAAGTGTCAGCTCGGTGAACAGAAAACCAAGGTTGGCGGAAAAATTCATGCGTCCCAGTCCAGTTTGAAATGTTGTACGATGTCACGGATCTGTGGATCGGTGAGACCGATGGGGCTGTGCCCCCGTGTCAGCAATGCCAGCTTCGAGGTTTCTTCCAGCTCTTCCATGGCAAAAACCGCCGCTTCAAGATCCTTGCCCGCCACCACCGGTCCGTGATTGGCCAGAACCACCGCCGAACGCCGCCCCGCCAGACTGCGCACCGCATCCCCCATCGCCGCGTCGCCGGGCCGGAAGTAGGGCAAGAGCTTGACCCGCCCCAGCCGCATCACCGAATAGGCCGTCAGCGGCGGCACCATATCGTCGGGGTTGGTGTCGGGCAGCATCGACAGGGCCACCGAATGGGTAGAATGCAGATGCACCACGGCGCCGGCCGAAGACCGCGTTTCGTAAAAGGCGGTATGAAGAGGCATTTCCTTGGTGGGGGCATCGCCCGAAATCAGTTGGCCACGCTCGTCGAACCGGCTTAGCCGGGCCGGATCGAGCCGCCCGAAGGACGAGCCCGTCGGCGTGACCAGAAGCCCGCCATCTTCGGTGCGCACCGATATATTGCCCGAAGCGCCCCCGGTAAGGCCCCGCGCGAACATCGACTGCGCCCAGTAACAGATATCCTCGCGCAGGCGGGCATCGCTCATGGTTGGGTGTCCATCATGGCTGCGGCCTTGGCAAAGAAATCGGGTGCGCCGAAGTTGCCCGACTTCAGGGCCAGCACCAGGGTTTCGCTGGCCCGCACCATGGGCACGCCCGGGTCGATCTCGGGGCCGATGGCAAGCGATCCGGGGGCCAGCGCCTCGACCACCGCCCCCGAGGTTTCGCCACCCGCCGTGATCAGCCGGGTCACGCCCGCCGCAACCAGCGCCTTTGCAGCCTCGGCAAAGACCTGCTCCATCCGGTGGGCGACTGCGTCCTTCCCGTACGCGGTCTGGGCGCTGGCGACGGCTTGGGCATCGGCAGTGGAATAGGCGATGGGCAGACCCGGCTGGGCCATGGCCCAATCGGCGATGGTCTGACCGGTCATGCGGCCCGCCATCACATCGGCGGCGGTGATTTCCAGCGCGGGATTGTCGCGCCGGTGCAGGGCGACCTGGTTCTGGGTGGCGGTCGAACATGACCCCGACAGGATGGCGGCCCGCCCGCCCTGCCCTCTCCAGGCCGCACCCTGTCCGGACCTGTCGATGTGTTCCGCAAAGTTATCGAACAGCCCCATGGCGATGCCGGATCCGCCGGTCAGCAGGGGAAGATCGCGCACCGCCTTGCCCAGGGCGAACAGGTCGTCGTCGCGGATCGCATCGGCCACGATCAGCCGGTGCCCGGCCTCATCTTCGGCCGTCAGCCGGTCGCGGATCGCCGCCGGGCCCTGCAACACCACCTCGATCGGCAGATGGCCGACGGTGCCGTCGATCTGGGACGACAGCCAACGGCGCAGATCGGCATCGACCATGGGCGTCAGCGGGTGGTTCTGCATGCCGCTTTCGTTCAGCAGGCGATCGCCCACAAAGAGATGGCCCTGACAGATCGACCGCCCGGCGGCGGGAAAGGCGGGGCACATGATGACCTTGCGGGCACCAAGTGCCTGGGCCAGCGCCTCGGACACGGGGCCGATATTGCCTTCGGGCGTTGAATCGAAGGTCGAGCAGTACTTGAACATGAACTGCGTACAGCCCTGCGCACGCAGCCATTCCAGTGCGGCCAGCGATTGCTCAACCGCATCCCTGACCGGGATCGTGCGGGATTTCAGCGCGACGATCCCCGCCTCGACCCCCGGCGCGGCCGGTTCGCCGGGCACGCCGACATACTGGACGGTGTGAAACCCGCTTTTGGTCAGCGTGTTCCCCAGATCGCTGGAACCGGTGAAATCGTCTCCGATACATCCAAGCAGCATCAGCCTTCTCCTGGCAGGGAAAGACCGGCCGCCCGGGCGTAAACCCGTGTCACGGCTGCATCGTCGGCCTGTGCATCACCTGCCATCGCTGCGGCTTTGAACTGTTCCAGCGCGGCACGCGCCATGGGAACCGGCAATCCCGCACCGCCCGCAATATCCGAAACGATCCCCAGATCCTTTGGCCAGATGCTGACCGACGAGCGCGGTGTATAATCGCCATCCAGAACGTGGGGGGCGCGGTTCTCGAACATCCATGACGTGCCCGCCGACGCCGAGACAACCTCGACCACCTGCCGCAGATCCAGGTTCTGGGACACGGCCAGGGCCAGGGCCTCGCCCATGGCGGCGATGTGGACACCGGCCAGCAGCTGGTTGACGGATTTCATCGCCGACCCCATGCCGGCCTTCGGGCCCAGATTGTGAACCGTTTCTGCCACGGCATCCAGCACCCCGGCCGCCTTGGCAAACGCGGCCTCGCTTCCCGATGCCATGACCGACAGCGCCCCCTTCGCCGCCTTGGCCGCGCCACCGGAAATCGGTGCATCAAGGTAAAGCAGCCCCGCCCGGGTGGCGCGGTCCTCCATTTCGCAGGCGAAGCCCGGGGGAACGGTTGCGCAGGATACGATGACCGATCCCGGCGCCATGTGCCCGGCCCAGCCACTTTCGGGATCGAACAGAACCTCTTCGGTCTGTTGCGCGTTCAGCACGACGCAGACAATGACATCCGGCGCGGCATCCGCCCTGTTGTCGGGCACCGCCTTGCCGCCGGACGCAAGGAAGGCGTCCAGCCTTTCGGCGCTTATGTCCTGTCCGAACACTTCATGGCCGGCCCCGACAAGGACACGGGCCATGCCCAAGCCCATCGATCCAAGCCCGACAACAACGATTCGTGCCAAATCAGCCTCCAAATTCCAGTTTGTCTGCTGGTGCGTCACACAGGCAGATCTTCCGAACGCCGGGCCATCCTTCGGGGCGGCCCGGCGCGATGCCGGGTCATTCGGCCTTGAACATCTCATTGGCCCATTTCTTGGGCTTGCGGTTGGCCAGCCAGGTTTCGCGCTTCAACCCGATCACATCGTCCTGATGCAGATATCGGTTCTCCTGACTTACCCTGAATTCGCCTTTCTTCAAAACGTCACGAACTTCGGTGACATCCAGATCGCGCAGCGGCTGCTGTTTCAGCGCGGCCATGGCAGCGATGGTGCCACCCGCCTGGCCCGTCTGGAACACGCTTTCCATCTTGCGGATACCGCTGTTGGCGATGTGGTCGGACGAGATGCACCGCCCCACGACCACGAGGCCTTCGGTTCCCTTAGGCAGGAAGCATCCGATTGGAATGTCCACGGCGCCTTTCAGGACCTCAAGAAGATACCTGTCGATGTCGTGGGCATCGAACATGATCTGCGCGGTCATGATCGAATCCTCGAATTCCTGGTTGGCCCGGCACTCGGCCTCGCTCAGGATGTATTCGCCGATGATCGACCGGGTTTCGCGCACCCCCACCTGGGCCGGAACATCGACCATCATCGACTTTTCGAAACCGGGGATGAAATCCCGCAGGAACTGCCAGATGGCATAGGCCTGGGGCCGGCAGGTGATTTCCGCCTTTGTCAGGTCTTCCTCGATGGTGCCGTCGATGCCGTAGATCCGGGTCGAGTTCACCGACAGTTCCCCCGGCCGGATGGACGAACAGTTGAAATAGGTATGGGCGGGCAGGTCGCGTTCGGGGTGTTCGTTGTAAAGCGGCGTCAGATCCGCCCCAAGGTAGAACGCGGTGCCATCCTTTGAATGCTGGCGCAGGCGGGCGACGTCCTCGGCGGTCGAGATCGTCTTGTAGTACTCCATGTTCTCTCCGACCCAGTCGAAGTAGCGGTCGAAATCGACATGGCCGATGCGGAACCGCAGCGTAACCCCCTGCATCTTGCCATCGACGCCCTTGGTGAATCCGGCCCCGGCATAGGCCGACAGATCGCCGTCACCGGTGGCGTCCACGAAGGTCTTGGCCTTGAACGCCCGGCGCCCCGACTTGCTTTCGGTCACCGCGGCGACGATGCGGTCGCCCTCCTTGATGACGCCGGCCAGCCAGTTGTGCAGGTGGATTTCGACGCCCGCTTCCAGCAGCATCTTCAGCCCGATGATCTTGACCGTCTCGGGCTCCATATGATCGTGTTCGGTCAGGGGGTTCGGGCCTTGGCCAAATTCGACCACGCGGTTGACGAATTCCGTCAGGATGCCCGAATGGTTGCCGCGCAGACCATGCCAGCAGGGCATGATGGAATAGGCCGGCACGCCGCCGACAAAGCCGTAGCGTTCGATCAGGGCCACCTTGGCCCCCTGCCGGGCCGCGGCGATGGCCGCCGGAACGCCCGCGGTGCCCCCGCCGCAGACGACAACATCGTATTCACCTGCAATGGGCAGATCGCGTTGGGGTTCGGTCATGGTCGCCATGTATGGCCCTTTCTCAGATATGGTTCGGTCGGATGAGGTGGTCAGCCGGCAAGCGCGGCGACGCCCTTTATCGGCAGATCGCCGGCATAGTGGCAGGCGGCCATGTGGCCGTCTTCGACCCTGCGCAGCGGCGGCACGTCGGTTTTGCAAAGATCGGTGGCAAAGCTGCAGCGGGGATGGAACGGGCAGCCCGGCGGCGGGTTCGACGGATCGGCGACCTCGCCGGTCAGGCGGGTGCGGCTGCCCTTGCCGCGCAGGCGCGGATCGGGCTTTGGCACCGCCGACAGCAGCGCGGCGGTATAGGGATGCATCGGGCGGTCGAACAGCGCCTCGGTCGAACAGATCTCGACCAGCTTGCCGACATACATCACCGCGATCCGGTCGGCGATATGTTCGACGACCGAAAGATCGTGGGCGACAAACACATAGGTCAGTTTGAATTCGTCCTGAAGATCCTGCATCAGGTTCAGGGTCTGCGCCTGCACCGAAACGTCCAGTGCCGATACCGCCTCGTCCGCCACCACGAGTCGGGGATTCAGCGACAGGGCGCGGGCGATTCCGATCCTCTGACGTTCGCCGCCCGAAAACGCATGGGGGAAACGGCGCATGTATTCCGGGCGCAGACCCACCTTCTTCAGCAGTTCGGCAACCCGGTCCTCCAGCTCTTTTCCCTCGGCGATCCCGTTCAGGCGCATGGCCTCGCCCACCAGTTCCACCACCGGCATCCGCGGGTTCAGCGACGACTGCGGGTCCTGGAAGATCATCCTGATGTCGCGGCGATAGGGCTTCAGGTCGCGCGATGACAGTGAGGTCAGATCGACGACTTCGCCATCTTCACGGCGATAGAGGATCTCGCCCGAGGTGGGTTGGAGGATCCGCATCAGGCAACGGCCCGTCGTTGTCTTGCCGCAGCCCGATTCCCCCACGACGCCCAGGGTCTCGCCCTCGATGATGTCGAAGGACACATCGTCAACGGCCTTCACATGGCCGATGGTGCGCTTGAAGAATCCCTTGGTGATCGGGAAGTGCATCTTCAGATTGCGCACCTCCATCAGGGTTTTGCCGGTCTTGACGGTCATGCGACACCCTCTTCCTTCGTGTGAAGCAGACATTTCGCCTCGCGGCCCGGTCCGAAGCTGACGGCGGGCGGGTCGATCCGGTTGCAGCGCCCCGGCATGTAGCTGTCGCACCGGGTATGGAACGGACAGCCCGAGGGCCGGTCGAACGGATGCGGCACCATGCCCCGGATCGAGGCAAGCCGATGGGCACCGCGCTGGCCCAGCCGCGGGATCGAATCCAGCAGCGCCCGGGTGTAGGGATGTTTCGGGTCGTGAAAGATGCTGTCGACGTCGCCGCGCTCCATCACCTGGCCCAGATACATGACGGCCACTTCGTCTGCGATTTCGGCCACCACGCCCAGGTCATGGGTGATGAACATCACCGCCATCCCGGTTTCCTTCTGAAGGTCGGCGATCAGGTCCAGGATGTTGGCCTGGGTCGTCACATCCAGCGCCGTTGTCGGTTCATCCGCGATCAACAGGCGGGGCTCACAGGACAGGGCCATGGCGATGCAGACCCGCTGACGCATCCCGCCCGACAGTTCGAAGGTATAGGCGCCAAACCGGTCCGCCGCCTTGGGGATGCCGACCCGTCCCAGAACCTCGATGGCGCGGCGCTTGGCCTCGTCCTTCGAGATCGGGAAATGCAGGGTCAGCGCCTCGACGATCTGATCGCCGATGGTGTGGACGGGCGAAAGCGCGCTCATCGGTTCCTGGAAGATCATGGCGATGTCACGACCGCGGATCTGGCGGATCTGCCTCGTCTTCGGCCCGATCCTGGCAAGGTCGATGACCTCGCCATCCTTGTGGTACAGGATTTCGCCACCGACGATCCGGCCGGGGTTTTCGATCCGCAGGATGCTGCGGGCCGTCACCGATTTGCCCGAGCCGCTTTCGCCGACCACGCACAGCGTCTTGCCGGCGGGGATCGTGAAATCGACCCCCTCGACCGAACGCACAACGCCTTCGTCGGTAAAGAACTGGGTCTGGAGGCCATTCACCTCGATCAGGGGAGTTGTATCATGCATAGGGATCTGCCGCGTCTCTCAGGCCGTCGCCAAGGAAATTCATTGCAAGAACAGCAACCACAACCGCGGCGCCCGGCCAGAACAGCCACGGAGCCTGGGCGATGGAACGCACGTTCTGCGCCTCTTCCAGAAGAACGCCCCAGCTGACGACCGGTGGGCGAAGGCCGATGCCCAGGAAGCTGAGCGAGGTTTCTGCAAGGATCATCGACGGGATCGCCAGAGAAATCGACGCGATGATGTGGCTGGTGAAGGATGGCACCATGTGGCGCATGATGATGCGCAACTCGCTGTTGCCATCCAGGCGGGCCGCCGTGACGAAATCCTCGGTCTTGAGCGAGAAGAACCGCCCCCGCACCACCCGAGCCAGCCCCGTCCAGCCGATCAGTGACAGGATCAGCGTGATCAGGAAATAGACGTGCAGCGGTGGCAGACTAAGCGGGATCGCCGCCGCAAGGCCCATCCAGAGCGGGATTTTCGGGATCGAGTTCAGGAATTCGATGACCCGCTGGATCAGGTTGTCGGTCGCCCCGCCGTAATAGCCCGAGATGCCGCCCAGAAGCACGCCCAGGAACAGGCTGATGGCGACGCCGATCAGGCCGATGGACATGGAAATCCGGGTGCCATGGATCAGACGGCTGAGCATGTCGCGGCCCAGGCGGTCGGCGCCCAGCAGATACATCGGATGCGATGGATCGTCGGGGGCAATCAGGTGACGCTCCATCGGGATCAGGCCCCAAAGGCGGTAGGGCGCGCCCTTGGCAAACAGGCTGACAGGATGGCGGACCTCTTCGTCGATGACGAATGTTCGGGCCAGGGTTTCGGGGTCGAACGACACGGCATAGCCGTTGACGTAAAGACCGAATTCACCCTCGACCTGCCCCAGGTGCAACGATTGCGGCGGGGCGTAGGGGTAGGTCGAATTGTATTGATCCGGCGGGAAGGGTGCCAGGATCTCAACGAAGACTGCCACGAAGTAGATGAACAGCGTGATGATGCCGCCCAGCATGGCCAGCTTGTGCTTGCGGAATTTCCACCAGATCAGCTTCCACTGACCGGCAACCAGAACCGTGCGGTCCTCGTTCGCCACCGGAAGATCGTCGGCACGGTCGATGTCGCGGTCGTCATGGCGGCGGCTGGTGGGTGGATCGTCGGCAGGAATGGCCAGGCCGGCGTCACGGCTGTCGGTGACGTCCGATGTGGTTTTGGTCGGGGTCATGGTGGGGACGCCTCTATTTGAACCTGATGCGCGGATCGAGCCACGCCAGCAGAATGTCGGAGATCAGGGTGCCCAGAACGGTCAGAACGCTGAGCATCATGATGAAGGACCCGGCAAGATACATGTCCTGGCTGATCAGGGATCGCAGCAACAGCGGGCCGGTGGTGGGCAACGACAGCACGATGGCCGTGATCGTCGCGCCGGACACCAGTTCGGGCAGAACCCAGCCGACGGTGCTGATGAACGGGTTCAGCGCAACCCGAACCGGATACTTGAACAACAGCCGGATTTCGGAAAGCCCCTTGGCCCGCGCGGTGACGACATAGGGTTTATAGATCTCGTCCAGCATGTTGGCCCGCATGATGCGGATCAGACCGGCGGTCCCGGCGGTGCCCAGCACGATCACCGGAATCCACAGGTGGGCCAGAAAATCCATCAGCCGCGCCCAACTCCACTCGGCATTGACGAACTCGGGCGAGAAAAGCCCGCCCACGCTGCGCCCGAAGTACTTGAACGAGACATACATCAGCACCAGCGCCATCAGGAAATTCGGGATCGCCAGCCCGACAAAGCCGATGAACGTGCCCAGGTAATCCCCGATCGAATACTTGCGCACCGCCGAATAGATACCGATGGGAAAGGACACGGCCCACACGAAGATCAGCGTCGAGAACGACAGCAGGAACGTCAGCCCCAGCCTGTCCCACAACAGCACGCTGACCGGGCGGTTGTATTCAAAGGACTGCCCGAAGTCGCCGCGCAGGACGATGCCGGAAATCCACTTCCAGTATTGCACATACAGCGGTTCGTTCAGGCCATAGCGCGCGCCCATCGCCTCAAGTGCGGCGGTATTGGCGATCGTGTCGCTTTCCTTGGCCATCTTCGACGCCAGCACGCTGAAGTAGTCGCCGGGTGGAAGCTGGATGATGATGAACGACATGATCGAGATCGCGAACAATGTCGGGATCGTATAGAGCAGCCGTTTGAGAATATAGGCGAACACGGGTCGCTCCTCGCAGGGGGGGCCGAGCCGCCCCCCGGCCAGTGGCCGGAGAGCGGAGACAAGGTTACTTGGACTCGTCGATCCAGAATTGGGACGACGCAACCTGGCCCGGGCCGATGGCCGGAACGCCAACGATATAGTCGGGAACGTTCTGGAACCGGTTCGAAACGATGCCGTATTCATCCGCGGAAACGCTGATTCCCATGTTGTAGAATTGCTCTTTCGAGATGCGCAGCACTTCGCGCATCAGGCGGTTCTGTTCGTCGGGGTCGGCTTCGGCGCGCAGTTCTTCCATCAGGGCCACCTGGTCAAGCGCGGCCTGCGGCGGCTTCACACCACCCGGAGCGCCCTGAATGTAGTTGCCCCAGCCGACGGCCCAGGTCGAAGACCATTCTTTCGGCACGTGGTTGAAGTTCTCCAGCAGGATGTCCTGAAGACCCGCACCGCTCCACCAGAGGTTGGCGTCGTGCTGGTTGCCACGCATCCGCTCATCCAGAAGGCCGCCATCGACGGTACGATACTGCATGTCGATACCGACGGCTTTCCAGTACTTTTCGATCAGTTCCAGCGCGTCCGCCCACTGCCCCATGAAGGAATAGGCCTCGACGATGAAGGAAATCCGCTTGCCGTCGGGGCCAAGGCGGAAACCGTCGGCGTCGCGATCGGCATAACCGGCATCGTCCAGGTGCTTGTTGGCAAGATCGACATCGTATTGCGTGTACTGGGTCGAATGCTCTTCGTCATAGAAGGTGCTGTTGGGGCGCGGCGCGATCTGCGACGGCGTCCCCTGCCCCAGGAAGACCAGGTTGATGATTTCCTGCCGGTTCAGCGCATGGGACAGGCCGATGCGGAAATCCTTGTTGTTGAACACCTCGTTCAGGACCGGGTTTTCACTGGTCAGGTTCAGCGACAGGACGAAATAGTTCTGACCGGTTTCGCCCAGCGTGAAGAAGCGATAGTCGCCCCGCTCGCGGTTTTCGGCCAGCACGGGCTTGTTCGACAGTTCGTTGATCCAGCGGCTCATCAGGTCGATTTCACCGTTCAGCGCCTGAAGCAGCATGACCTCGGCATCGCCCACCACGTTGTAGACCACGTCATCGATATAGGGCAGCTGCTGCCCCTCGGCGTCGACCTTCCAGTAATAGGGGTTGCGCTCCAGCGTGAACCGCTCGCCGCTGCCCAGGCTGTTCTCCGGCTTCCATGCGAAAAGCACCGGGCGCTCTTCGTCGAAGAACATGTCGTTGCCGGTGCTGGGCGACCCGTCGCCGATACCGGCCGTCACCGTGAACATCGTCACCCAGCTGTTGGCGCCGGATTCCGCAACCAGCGCATCCATGCCATCGGGATTGTACTTGATGTGGAATTTTTCCAGGTAGTGGCGCGGCGCCATGGCCACGCCCAGGCCATTCTGCCCGGCCATCTGCGCCATGAACAAGCCGTTCGGGTTGGCGAACCGGAAGATCACAGTGTGTTCGTCGGGCGTTTCCACCGTCACCCGCTCGCCGTTGACCATCAGCCAGGCGGGGAAGGTCGGGGTTACGTCGGCGTTGCTGACGATATCGTCGAACCAGAAACGGATGTCGGCCGAAGTGAACGGCGCGCCATCTGACCACCGCATGCCCTTGCGCAGGTGAAAGGTGAATTCGGTCGCATCCTCGTTCGCTTCGAAGGATTCAGCGATGTTCGGCTCGACCTTGGTGAAATCGTTGGACCAGCGGACAAGCTGTTCGTAGCCAAGGTTGCGATAGACCCACTGGTGGCTGTCACCGGCCAGAATGGCGTTGCGCCAGGTTCCGCCATACTGCCCTATCGAATCGACGACCTCGACGGTCAAGGGAGTCTCGGGAAGCCGGTCATCCACCGGCGGCAGGGCACCAGAGGCCACAGCCTCGCCCAGTTCAGGCGCTTCGGTGAAAGCCACAGCCGCCGACGGCATTGCCAGGATCGCGGCCACCGCAAAGGCCGAAACCGTTTGCGCGGTCAATAAACTAGCCAGTCTCGAATTCATCTTATCCTCCCGTTCGTGCGATTGAGATCGCGACCAATGGCAGTGGAGGGCAGCCCCCACGCCGACGTTTCTTCGGTCTTGTTGTTGGCGCAGCTCACCACTCTCCCTGCGGCGGCGTGCGATTTCATCTATGACAGCGCTGTCATAAATGTCAACAACGGAGTTGGATACCAGAATTACTATTTAACCTATTATTATTACTATCTTTTTCTTTTTCATTTCTTGATGTCAATGGAATCATCCAGATTCCGACCGACGACGCCCTAATCGCCGGACTCCCCACGCCGCACCTCGGTTGAGATAGCGTTCCAGTCCTCATCCCCACGCCCGGCCGCAACGGCCGCGGCAAACCGGTCGCGAAGGATCTCTCCGAAGGGCATCGGGGTATCCGCGGCGGCGGCCATATCCAGCGCCAGCCCGACGTCCTTGCCACCCAGCGCCAGCTTGAACCCGGGCGGCATGAAGGCCTGATCCAGGATGATCCGGCCATAGTTCTGATGAATGACCGATCCGAAAATCGTTTCGGACATCATCTCGTGAAATGCGCGCGAATCGATTCCTTGCGCTTCCAGCACGGCGAAGGCCTCGCTCATTGCTTCGATGGCCGAGGCAATCATGAAGTTGCCTGCGATCTTGACGCTGGCGGCATTGACCGGGTTCTCGCCGAAGTCGGTAATCGACCGCGATATGCACTCCAGCACCGGCCTAGCAGTGGCGACGGCACCCGCCGCGCCCGACACGGCCACCCACAAAAGCCCTTTCTGCGCGGCCTCTGGGCGCCCGAATACCGGCGCCGCGATCATCTGGCGGCCCACAACTTCATGTTTGCCGACAAGCTCTCCAACCAGCTTCGGACTGACCGAACTCATCGAGATATGGCAGCCGTCCGCGGGCAGACCGGCCAGAATGCCATCCTCCGACTCGGTCACGTCCGTCAACGCGGCGTCATTTGCGACAAAGGAGATGACGACCCCCGACGCGGCCGCCTCGGCCGGACTGGCCGCGATTTCCACGGCATCACGGCCCCGGAAAGGATCAAGCGCGGCACCCGAGCGGTTCCACAGCACAAGGCCACACCCTTCGTCCAGCAGACGCTCGGCCACGCCCCCACCCATGCCGCCAACGCCGACAATGCCAATCGTTCTCATAGGGCCTCACTCCGATCTGTATCCTGTTCGCACCCGGGCCAGCCACAGGACGATACCGGCCTTGCGCCCGCCTCAAACGATGCGCGCACATGTAGCGATTTAATTGACAGCGCTGTCAAGACCATTTCATAATTGCAAGAATTGCGGGCCAGAACTCGTGACAGCGCCTAGCATTCTCCCTATACTGAGTCTGTCGGCGCCTGTTTGACGTCGCCACCCACCCACGCAGGAGCGTTGCGATGGCAGCTACACTGGCACAGGTCGCAAGACTTGCGGGCGTCAGCGAAATCACGGCCAGCCGGGCCATTCGCGGCGCGCCAAACGTTTCGTCCAAGACCGCCGCAAAGGTGCAGGATGCGGCACGGGCTATCGGCTATGTCCAGAACCGGGTGGCGGGCGCACTGGCTGGCGCGGCGTCCAACCAGGTCGGCGTGATATTGCCCTCCCTGTCGAACATCGTGTTCCCGGACGTCCTGAAAGGCCTCGAAACCGAACTTGAGACCGCCGATTTTCACCCCGTCCTCGGGGTTTCGCACTATGACCGCGACCAGGAAGAGCGGCTGATCCGCAGCTTGCTGTCCTGGCGCCCGGCCGGAATCGTCATTGCGCCGTCCAACCTCACCGATGCATCGCGGCGTCTTCTGCGGGACGCGAAGCTGCCCATTGTCGAGATCATGGGGCTGGCCGAAGATCCCATCGACATTTCCGTGGGCATGTCGCACTTCGACGCCGGCAAGGAGACGGCGCGCCATCTGACCGGGCTGGGCTATCGCAGCTTTGCCTATGTCGGCCATGACATTTCAATCGACCGACGCGCGCTGGACCGGCTTGACGGATTCCGCCACGGCCTGGCCGAGGCGCGCGTGGTGCTGGAGCAAACCATTCTGATGGACGAACCCTCGTCCATCGGGTTGGGCCGCAAGGGGATCACCCGGGCGCTGGAGACCTCCGAGCGTCCGAGGGTTGTCTATTTCTCGAATGACGACATGGCCGTCGGCGGCTTCTTCGAATGCATGGTCAAGGGGCTGGACGTGCCCGGCGACATTGCCATTGCCGGGTTCAATGGCCTGGAAGTGGGCCAGAACCTGCCCCGGCCGCTGACCACGATCAGTTCGAACCGCGAGGAAATCGGCCGTGTCGCCGCCGAACAGATCCTGCGACGCCTGCGCGGCCAACCCACCGAAAAACGGATCGACGTGAAGTTCAGCCTGATCCGGGGCGAAACCGCCTAGCCCGCAAGGCCGGGCCGATCCCGCCGAAACCCAAAACTAAAAACCAGCAGAGAGTAGAATGAAAGATACAGTGATTCACAACCCGATCTTGCGCGGGTTCAACCCCGATCCGTCGATCGTCCGGGTCGACAATGACTATTACATCGCAACGTCGACATTCGAATATGCGCCCGGCGTGCAGATCCACCATTCGACCGACCTTGCGAACTGGACCCTTGCGGCCCGCCCGCTTGATCGCGCCGACCTGCTGGACATGCGCGGAAATCCCGATTCCGGCGGCATCTGGGCCCCCTGCCTGACCCACGCCGACGGGTTGTTCTGGCTGATTTACACCGACGTGAAGCGGCTGAGCGGCAGCTTCAAGGACGCGCCCAACTATCTGACGACCGCACCGTCCATCGAAGGCCCGTGGAGCGACCGCGTCTACCTGAACTCCAGCGGCTTCGACCCGTCACTGTTTCATGCCCCGGACGGGCGCAAATGGCTGGTCAACATGCTTTGGGATCACCGCACCAAGGGTCACGGCAACCAGTTTGCCGGGATCGTCTGCCAGGAATACTCGGTCGAGGAACAGCGCCTGGTGGGGCCGATCCGCAATATCTTTGCCGGCAGCGACCTGAAGCTGACCGAGGCGCCGCATCTTTATTGGCGCGATGGCTGGTATTACCTGATCACGGCGGAAGGCGGCACCGGTTATAGCCACGCGGTTACAATGGCGCGGTCGCGCGATCTGTTCGGCCCCTACGAAATGCACCCGGATGTTCACGTTCTGACCACAAAGGATGCGCCCCAGGCCCCGCTTCAACGGTGCGGTCACGCCGACATCGTCGATACGCCCGAGGGCGAAACCTACATGGTGCATCTGTGTTCCCGGCCACTGAACGTCGAGGGAACGCTGGGCCACGCCGAATACCGGCGCACCCTGCCTGGTTCGGAAGTGTCGAAATACCGCTCGCCCCTCGGGCGGGAAACGGGAATCCAGAAAATGCGCTGGGACGCGGACGGCTGGTTGCGCCTGGCCGAAGGCGGCAACTATCCCCAAGGCCTGACGACACCGGCGCCCGGCGGCAAAAGCGTTGCGGGCCCTGTCCGCGTCAAGGAACACACAACCTTTGCGCCCGGCGCTCTGCCCGCGGCGTTTCAGTGGCTGCGCACGCCCGATCCGGCCTATCTGTTTTCGCTTGATGCCGCGCCGGGTAGGTTGCGGATTTTCGGCCGCCAGTCCCCGGGGAGCAAGTTCGACCACGCGCTACTGGCGCGACGCCAGACCGAACACCGCTATACGGCTTCGACGCGCGTTCATTACGACCCTGTCGATTTCCAGACCTTCGCGGGCCTGATCTGCTGGTACAATACCTGCCAGTATCATTACCTGGCAATCTGCCGCGAGGACGACGGAACGCGGGCCTTGCGGATCATGTCCGCGCTTGGCGACTTTCCCTTCGGCAAGGTCCAGTTCGCCTGCGATCCGGTTGCCGTTCCCGATGGGCCGCTTGATCTGCGGGTCACGGTGACGGATGCCGCCCAGCAATTTGCCTGGCGCACCACAGATGGCGAATGGCAGGATGTCGGTCCGGTGCTGGATGCCAGCATCCTGTCGGATGAAGGCGGCGTCGGTGAAGGCAACAACTTTACCGGGGCATTCGTGGGGATGGCCGCCCATGACATCGGCGGGCGTGGCCACGCCGCCGATTTCGAATGGTTCGACTTCGAGAACGAGGTTTGATTTCGCCAACGGGGCGGGCGCGGTGATCCGCCCCGCCCACCAAAAGGCCCGGCCCCTTTTTCAGGGACCGGGCCAGATTTTTGCGCAACAAGGGTAGAACGGGCCTCCGCCCTGGCGATCCGGCGTCAGCCCTTGACGGCGCCGCCGGTCAGGCCTTCGACGATGTATTTCTGCGCGAAGGCAAAGAAGATCACGGCCGGAATCAGCGTCAGCGTTACAAAAGCCAGGATCAGGCTCCACTCGGTGTTGTATTCACCCTGAAACTGCATGATCCCGATGGGCCAAGTGTAAAGCGATTCATCGTTCAGCACGACAAGTGGCAACAGGAAGTTGTTCCAGCTTTGGACAAGAACGAAAACGCCCACCGTCGCAAGGATCGGGGTGGAAAGCGGCAGGGTGACCTTCCAGAAGAACCCGGCATAGCTGCACCCGTCGATCTGCGCGGCCTCCCAAAGCTCGGAGGGGAGTTGTTTGAAGAAGCTTCGCATCAGCAGAATCGAGAACCCCAGCCCGAAGGCCACCTGCGGCAGAACCAGCCCGGCATAGGAGTTGAGAAGCCCGAAATCCCGCAGACGCACGAAGAGCGGCAAGATTGCAGTGGCAAAGGGAAACATCATGCCCAGCAGCACATAGTTCAGCAGCATCCGCGACCCGAAGAACCGGATCTGCGCAAAGGCAAAGGCGGCCATCGCGCCGATGATCAGCGTCAGGGCAACCGTCATCCCGGCCACCACAAGCGAGTTGCCGACATAGACCCAGATGTCGGGCTGCGACAGGATCTGCGCAAAGTTCGACAGGTTCAGCGTGCTGGGCAGGCCAAAGGGGTTGGCGCGCAATTCGCCCTGATCCTTGAACCCGCCGAGAAACGTCACCAGCAACGGCGTGGCGACAAAAATGCCGACGGCAACCAGTGCAAGATCGTGATAGAGCCTGTGCGCGCGTCCAGAGCCGATGCCCATCTAATCCTCCTTCATGAAAATGCGCCGATAGCTGAAGGCGAACCCGACGCAGACGACGAAAAGAACCACGCCCACCGCGCTGCCGAAGCCGATGCGCATCCGCATGATGCCGAAGTCATAGAGAAAGCTGACAACCGTATGCGACGAGTTGACCGGACCGCCGCGCGTCAGCGACCATACCAGATCAAACACCTGCAACCCGCCGAGGATGGAAAAGAACACTGACAGCTTGATCACCGGGGCGATCATCGGAATTTTGATGCGGCGGGCAATCTGCCACCAGCTTGCCCCGTCGATCTGCGCGCTTTCCACCACATCCCGCGGAATGTTCTGCAAGCCGGCGATATACAGCATCATGTGGAATCCGAAGAATTTCCACACCAGCACCACGATCACCGCGTAGACGGCAAGCTCCTGATCCGCCAGCACATAGACCGGATCGACGCCAAGCGCATCGGTGATTCCGGCTGCCAGGCCATGCCGGCCGTCATAGACGAACTTCCAGATCAGGCCGGTTGCCACCTCGGCCAGGATGTAGGGCAGAAAGAACAGCGACCGCCAAAGAACCACGCCCCGAAACTTCTGCGACAGGATCAACGCAAGATACAGCCCCAGCGGCAGTTGCACGATCAGCGAAAAGAAGATGATCAGGCCGGTGTTCTTCAGCGCGGTGTGAAAGGCATCCATCTGCATCAGCATCTGGAAGTTCTTCAGCCCGACATGGTTCGTCGGCGCACCGAAACCGTTCCAGCGGAACAGGCTGTACCAGGCCGCCTCGCCAATCGGCATCATCACGAACAGCGTGAACAGCGTCAGCGCCGGCACAAGAAACACCACCGCAGTGACAAACCGGTCCGACTTCATCAGCCGGGCCCGCAGGCCGGGCCGCCTGGTCGGCGCCCGGCCCGATCGGGATGCCTCCAGCATGGTCATGGAGACTTGGCTGGCGCAGCCCTTCGGCCACCGCGCTCGGTCATGCCGCGCCGCCCGAGATGTTGCTGCCGTCCTTCAGGAACGGCACCGCCTGCCCCCAAAGCCTGTCGCCCCCGGTCGCCATGATCGGCTCGGCCGAATATTGCGCCAGATAGGCCCGGCGCATGTTGGTGGTCAGGTTGGGACCGCTGCGGTGAAAGGTCATCGAGCTGAACAGCGCGATCGACCCGGCCGGCGCGATCACCGGCGTTCCCGGTTCATCCCCATGATAGCCGACCCAGTCGTTCATCTCGGGGTCTTTGCGGTGCGGGACCAGATCTCGGGTGCCCGCCTTGTCATAGGGCAGCATGTAGACGGTGCCGTTTTCCTCGGTCACGTCGTCCAGCGTGCACCAGCACGTCAGGTAGGGCCTGTGCGCGGCATCGCCCCCGTTGGCGGCCACATAGCCCGAATCCTGGTGCCAGGCGAAACGGCTGTTGGGGTCGGCCCCTTTCACGACATACTGATCGTAGAACAGCCAGGCATCGGGGCCCAGGATGTCACGGCATATCCCCGCCATGAGAGGGCTGAACAGGAATTCGGCCATGCGCGGATTCTGTTGCAATGTCCGTTCAACGAAATAGCGCCGGCCACGGTGGCTGATCCCGACCGAGTCGGTTCCGGCGGCGTCCATTTCCGCATGCTTGCGTTCGATAAAACCACTGCATTCGTCGCGCAGCAGGTTCAGGAGTTCGGCGGGAATGATCCCCGGCAGGACGCAAAATCCCGTCTGCTCGTAGTCGGCCCTTGCCTGGCTTGGGATCGTGCCGGCTGCGACGGGTTGCGCGCAGGCGGATTGGGTCCGCGGGGCGGAGGTGCTGGTCTGGCTCATCGTTCTTTCCTTCGTGGTGGTTCGGCGGGCGTTCCCAGCCCGCCGTTGTGCGGTCACATGTTCTCGAACGACCAGGCATCCTGAATCGTTTGCGCCGCCTGTTCGGGCGTTGTCGATCCTGCTGCCAGTTCGGTCGAAACATCATTGACGACCCGGCCGACCGATGGGCCAAGGTCCTGATCCCAGAAGATCTGGTGATAGGTCGAAGCGGCGAGTTTCTCAGCGAACTGCTTTGAGAAGGGATCCTCGATCACATCGGACATGCCTTTCATCGGCGGCACATGCAGCCCCCGCGCGGCGGCTTCGCGCTGATTTTCGGGCGAGGTGATGAAGCGCAGGAAATCCACCGCCTCTTGCGGGGCGCCTGCCCCGACCAGCCAGCCGTTGATGCCGCCCAGCGTGTCGGTTGCATTACCCGCGCCACCTTCGACCATGGGGAATGGCATCCAGGCCAGTTCATCCTCGGGCAGGCCCTTGCCATTCGCGCTGTTGCTGACCTGCGAGAACCGGTTCCAACTGCCCTGAAGCTGCATTGCCGCCTGGCCATCCCCGAATACCCCGGCGGCATCGCTGTGGCCGGCAGCCAGGAACCCGTCCTGAAACGGCTCAAGCGTCACAAGTTCGACAAAGCGTTCGCCCGCAGCCACGAAGGGCGCGGCGGCAAAGCCGTCGCCCTCACCGGCAAGGGCGGCATCGAAGGCCTCTTTCCCGCCGATGCGCCCGGCCAGATGTGTCCAGTAGAAATGCAACGGCCACTTGTCGGCACCACCGGTGGCAATCGGCGTGATCCCGGCCTCCTTGAACCTGGCAACAGCGGCCAGCAGATCGTCCCAGGTCTTGATGCTCTCGGGGTCCACGCCCGCTTCGTCGAACAGGCGCCGGTTGTACCAGAACCCAACCTGGTTGATCTCTTGCGGCACGCCATAATAGGCGCCGTTATACTCATACGCGCTCAGCGCGCCGGGGCTGAAACTGTCTTTCCAGGCACCTTCCACATCGGCGGTGATGTCCTTCAGAAAGCCCGCATCGGCCTGCGCGCGCATCACGCCACCTGCCCAGGTATAGAACAGGTGCGGACGGTCATCCGACTGGAGCATGGTGGTCAGACGGGCCTTGAAGGCTTCGGGGCCAAGGAATTGCATCTTGACGTCCACGCCGGGGTTCTTCGCCTCAAACCCGGCCTCAAGTTCCTCCATGAACTCGACAACCGGACCGTCGCCCTCAAGGTGCAGCCACCTCACCTCGGTTTCGGCCAAACCCGGCCCTGCAAAAAGGCCTGCCAGAAGCGACGCCATTGAAACGGTTTTGTACATCTTTTCCTCCCGATGACGTGTCATGCGCACGCCTTACATCATATTGATATGCGAAGTATCATCTTGAGGTCAACACACCATGTCTGAGACGGCACATTTCAGCATGATTGGCAAATTTGCCAACGATTACAGGGATTGCGCCGCCATCTCGCGCGCAACAAGAGGTGCATGAGCATCATTTTGATGTTATATCGGAAGGTTCTCGCGGCAAAAGAAGCGCGGCTCGATTCTCTCGGTCGGCCAGGCCAGCCCGGCGTGGTCCCGGGCGATGCCCGTCCCAAGCTGGTCGATCAGCATTCCGATGTTCTGATCCAGCACCACGGCCATGCGCCCTTCAAGCAAAAGCTGCTTGGTCGTATCCGTCAGGTCGTGGCCGATCAGAACCACCTTGCGACCGCTGCGCGCCACGGCTTCGGCCACTTCGCGGTTCCTGATCGACATGTTGTAAAGGATCGTCAGGTTCGGATGCCCGGCCAGCAGATTGGTGACCGCGTCGATCACCGCCTCCGAGGTGGTGTTCGCCGTCTCGAAGGCTGCGGTGATCGACAGGTTGCCGGACTCCTGAATTGCCGAACGGAAGCCAAGTTCGCGCTGTTCCTGGCTTTGAAATGTGCTCAGTCCGTGCAGAAACGCGATCTCTCCGGTGCCGCTGCCGCGAAAGACCTGGGCAAACCATGCGGCCAGGCGCCCCTCGGCCCGGTTGTCCACGCCCACATGGGCTAGGCAGGGGATATCCGAAATCCGCGACAGCAGCGTGACAAGCTTGCCACCGCGCCGCGCATAGGCAGCGCAGGATTGGCGCACCAGCGGATGATCAACCGCGATGATGGCCAGATAGGGCGTTTCGGCCCGGTCAATGGCGGCGGCATAGTTCTCGGGGGATACGCGCGGGACGGTCACGATGTCCGGGGCCAGGGTTCCTGCGGCGTGGCTGTCCTGCAATTTCCGCGTCAGCGTCGAAAGATACCCGGCGTTCAGTTGCGGCAACAAGACGGTGACGGGCGGTGCAACCGCGCTGGCAACCTCGGGCAGCGGGTCGGTGGCACCGGGATGGCCGGCACGGCTGGCCGCCTGCATCACGATCAAGCGCGTCTGGGGCTGCACCGAACCACGGTTGTTCATCACCCGGTCAACGGTGGCCTTCGACACGCCCGCCAGCCGCGCGATCTCGCTCAGGGTGGCCTTGCGCCCGTGATTCATCCAGCTCCACCCGTGTTCCGACAAGCATACTCAAAATGATGTCTTATCCTGCCGAAGTCAAACGCGCCCGGGAAGGCAAATTGTCGCTTCTGTCCGGCCCGACCCGCCGCAGAAGCCCATCCGGGGTCGATCACGCCTTCTTCTGAACGGGCCAATGTGCCATGAATGACGCGGACAACCCCCGGAAACGCCATGCGGACCATCTTCGTACTTTTCGACACGCTGAACCGCCACAACCTGGGCCCCTACGGCGGGGTGCAGGTGGCAACGCCGGGTTTCGACCGGCTTGCCGAACGGGCGGTGACCTTCGATGCCCACCATGTCGGCAGCCTGCCCTGCATGCCCGCGCGGCGCGACCTGCACACCGGGCGGCTGAACTTCCTGCACCGAAGCTGGGGCCCGCTGGAACCCTTCGACATTTCCCTGCCGCAGATCCTGCGCCAATCCGGCGTCTATTCGCATCTCATCACCGACCATTACCACTACTTCGAGGATGGCGGTGCGGGGTATGTCGGCAAATACACCAGCTATGATTTTCTGCGCGGCCAGGAGGGCGACCCCTGGGTGGTGAAGATCGCCCCCGACAGCGACACCTGGCGCGCCCGCTATCACCCCGGCCAGGTCAGCGAAACGCGCGGCAGCCTGAGGTATCACAACCTTGCCAATCGCGAACGCATCGTCGAGACATCCGATTTCCCCTCGACCCGTTGCTTTGACAGCGGGCTGGCGTTTCTTGACGATAACCGGGACGCAGACGACTGGTTTCTTCAGATCGAAACCTTCGATCCCCACGAACCCTTCACCGCACCGCCCGGGTTCCGCGACGCCCTGCCCACCGGGTACGACGGCCCGATCCTGGACTGGCCCCCCTATGCCCCGGTCAGCGAAACACCCGAAGAGATCGCCGAGCTTCGCGCCAATTATGCCGCCCTGCTGGCCCATTGCGACGCGCAACTGGGGCGGTTGCTAGACCGCATGGACGCGTTGAACCTCTGGGACGACACGATGCTGATCGTCACCACCGACCACGGGTTCCTGACCGGCGAACATGACTGGTGGGCCAAGATACGGATGCCAGCCTATGCCGAAATCGCGCATATTCCGCTGTTCATCCACCACCCGAACCATGCCGCAATGGCCGGGCAACGCCGCACCGCCCTGACCCAGACCATCGATATCATGCCCACGGTCCTGTCGGCCCATGGCTGCGCTGTTCCCGCCTCGGTCCGGGGGCGGTCGCTGTTGCCGCTGATGGCGGATGAAACGGCGCCGGGGCACGATGCGGTGATCTTCGGCTATTTCGGCGGCGCGGTGAACCTGGCCGACGGGCGGCACAGCTATTTCCGCTATCCGCCCACGCTGCACGACCCCGAGCTTTACCAATACACGCTGATGCCATCCCATGTGACGCAGCCGTTTTCGGCGGCCGAACTGGCGGGCGCGACGTTGACCCAAGGCGATGCCTGGACCGGCGGGATGCCGGTGCTGAAGGTGCCGGTGATCCGCGATTCCCCCTGGTATCGCGCCCATGGCCCGGACCGGATGATCGACAGCCCGTCGTTGATCTTCGACATGGCCAACGATCCGGCGCAGGCCGCGCCGCTGGACGATCCCGCGCTGGAAGCCCGGCTGGCCGGAAAGATGGCCGCCCTGATGGCGCAGAACCATGCCCCGCCCGAAGCGTTTGCGCGGCTTGGCCTGGCGCCGCCCTCAGACGTCTGACGCGGGGGTCTGCGCGATCTCCTCGGCGAAATGGCAGGCCACTGTCCGCCCGTCCGGCATGGCCCGCAGCGCCGGCGCATCCACCTTGCACCGGTCGCGGGCGTGGCGGCAGCGCGGATGAAACAGGCAGCCGGACGGCTTGTTCGCCAGGTCGGCCACCTCGCCCTCCAGCCTGATGCGCCGGGATTTGCCGCGCGCGCCGGGCACCGGGCGCGGCGCCGCCGACAGCAGCGCCTGGGTATAGGGATGCATGGGCCGGTCGAACAAGGCCTTCACATCCGCCAGTTCCACCAGCGTTCCGGCATACATCACCGCCACCCGGTCCGAGATATGGCGCACCACGGTCAGGTCGTGGCTGATGAACAGATAGGCGATGCCGAATTCCTTCTGGATCTCGCCCAGCAGGTTCAGCACCTGCGCCTGGATCGATACGTCCAGTGCCGAAACGCATTCATCCGCCACCACCAGCCGGGGGTTCAGCGCCAAGGCCCGCGCGATGCCGATGCGCTGGCGTTCGCCACCGCTGAAGGCGTGAGGATACCGCTGGGCGTAGGATCCGGGCAGGCCGACCCGTTCGAGCAGTTCCACCACCCGGTCTTCCAACGGGCGGCCCGACATGCCGCGCTGAATGCGCAGGGGCTCGCCGATCAGCTCCAACACTGACATGCGCGGGTTCAGCGACGAAAACGGATCCTGAAAGATCATGCGGATCTGCGAGCGGTAAGGTTTCATCTCGGCGGTGGACAGCGGCACAAGATCGACAAACCTGCCGTCCTCGCCGCGAAATTCGACCGAGCCGCCTGTGGGGCGGTACATGCCCACGATGCAGCGGCCCAGCGTTGTCTTGCCGCAGCCGGATTCACCGACCACGCTGAGGGTTTCGCTCTCTTTCACGGTAAAGGAAACATCGGCGTTGGCGTCCACCGTGCTGTGGACCCGGCCCAGAAACCCCTTGCTGAGGGCAAAGGACATCGACAGGTTGCGCACCCTCAGAAGGTCTTGCGGTTCCTCTTGCACGGTCATCCCTTCAGCTCCAGCGGCAGGTGGCAGACATAGGTTCGGTTGCCCCGCAGCCGGCGCAGCGGCGGCGCTTCGACATCGCACACACCGGCAACCGCCTGATCGCACCGCGGATGAAACGGGCAACCCTGCGGCCGCCGGCCCCGGCTGGGGATGCTGCCCTTGATCGTGTAAAGACCGCCCGACTCGGACAGGGGCGTGCCCGGGATCGAACGCAGCAGGGCCTGGGTATAGGGATGGCGGGCATCCTCGAAAATCTCGTGGACCGTGCCGGATTCCACGATCCGGCCCAGGTACATGACCACCACGTTGTGGGCAATTTCGGCCACCACCCCCAGGTCGTGGGTGATGAACAGAAGCGCCATCTTCGTGCTGTCCTGAATGTCGATCATCAGGTCCAGAACATTGGCCTGGGTCGTCACGTCCAGCGCCGTCGTCGGTTCGTCAGCGATCAACAGGCGGGGTCGGTTGGCCAGGGCGATGGCGATCATCGCGCGCTGTCGCATCCCGCCCGACAACTGAAACGGGTAGTAATCGATCCGTTGCGCGGGCTTCGGGATGCCCATGTCGGCCATTGCCGCAATCGCCATTTCGCGGGCCTCGGCGCGGCCGACCTTGCGGTGGGCCTGCACCGCCTCGATGAAGATGCTGCCGATGGTGTGGACCGGACTGAGGGATGCCATGGGTTCCTGAAACACCATGCCGATATCGTTGCCGCGAATGCCGCGCATCGCCTTGCCGCGCGGCTTCTGCGCCAGGATGTCGACGGTTTCGCCCGTTTCACGCCGCAGCAGGATTTCGCCACGGGTGATCTTTCCGGGCGGCGGAACCATGTTCAGGATCGACCGCGCCGTCACCGATTTGCCGCTGCCCGACTCGCCGACGACACAGAGCGTTTCGCCCTCGGCCACGGTGAAGTCGACACTTTCCAGCGCCCGCAGCTTGCCCTCGAAGATGCTGAATTCTACCTGCAATCCCCGCACGCTCAGGATCGGGCTTTGGGTGTCACTATCGGGGCTGTCGGCCACCATCCCTTCGGTCCTCATGTCTGGTAAGGGTCGGCCGCGTCGCGCACCCCGTCCCCCAGAAAGTTCAGGGCAAGCACCGCGATGACCACGATGACACCCGGCGCGAACAGCCAGGGCGCCACGGCGATCGACCGGATGTTCTGCGCCTCTTGCAGCAACACGCCCCAGCTGACGGTGGGTGGTTGCAGCCCGATCCCCAGAAAGCTGAGGGCGGTTTCCGCCAGGATCATCGTCGGAATCGTCAGGCTGACCGTGGCGATGATGTGGCTGGTGAACAGCGGCAGCATGTGCTTGCGGGTGATGCGGAATTCGCCCATCCCCTCAAGCCGGGCAGAGGATACGAAATCCTCGTTCTTGACCGAAAGGAACAGCCCGCGCACCTCGCGCGCCAGGGCCGTCCAGCCGATCAGCGACAGGATGACGGTGATTGCCAGATAGGTCTGCCATTGCGGCCAGGCCAGCGGGATCGCCGCCGAAAGCCCCATCCACAGCGGAATCGTGGGCAGCGAGCGCAGGATTTCGATCAGGCGCTGGATCACTGAATCGATGACCCCGCCGTAAAACCCCGACACTCCACCCAGAAAGACGCCCAGAATCAGGCTGATCGCCACCCCGACCAGCCCGATCGACATGCTGATCCGGGTGCCATAGACCAAGCGGCTGAACACATCCCGGCCCAGCCGGTCCGCCCCCAGCAGATAGAACGGTGCACCGGGATCGACCGGGCCGATCAGGTGACGGTCGGTTTCGAACAGCCCCCACAGCCGATAGGATTCACCCCTGGCAAACAGACGGACGGGGAAAACCTGTTCGGGGTCTTGCACAAAGGTCTTGCCATAGGTTTTCGGATCGACCTCGATGCTGTATCCCTTGACGTGCGGATTGAAATGCCAGCCCTCGTCGTCGGTCATGAACAGGTGGATGCCCTGGGGCGGCGCGAAGACATAGCGCCCGTTGTAGGTTGCGGGCGACACCGGCGCGATGAATTCGGCAAAGGCCACCATGACATAAAGAAACAGGACCACGAAGGCACTGATCAGCGCCAGCTTGTGGCTCTTGAATTTCCACCAGAACAGCTCCCACGGAGTGGCGACGCGAAACCCGGTTTCGGCAGCCTTCATCGCGGATTCCTCGGCCAGGGCATCGGTGACGGCGGCTTGGTTCTGTGCGTTTCCCATGGGCTACACCTCGGCCCGCAGGCGCGGATCGAGCCAGGCCAGCAATAGGTCGGACAGAAGCGTGCCGATCACGGTCAACACGCTGAGGATCAGGATAAGACTGCCCGCCAGGTACATGTCCTGCGATTGCAGGGCACGGTACAGAAGCGGCCCGGTGGTTTGCAGGTTCAGAACGATCGAAGTGATCGCATCCCCCGACACCAGCGCCGGAAACACCCAGGCCAGCGCGCTGACCAGGGGGTTCAGGGCAATGCGGACCGGATATTTGACCCGGATCCTGAACTCAGAAAGGCCACGCGCCCGCGCCGCCTCGACATAGGGTTTGGGCAGTTCGTCCAGCAGGTTCGCCCGCATGATCCGTATCAGGCTGGCCGTACCGGCCGTGCCGATGATGATCACCGGCAGCCAAAGATGCGCCAGCAGATCGCCAACGCGCGCAAACGACCAAGGCGCCTGAACGAAGGCGGGTGAAAACAGCCCGCCGACGCTTTGCCCGAAATATTGGAACGAGATGTACATCAGAACCAGCGCCAGAAGGAAATTCGGGATCGCCAGGCCGATGAAGCCGAAGACCGTGAAGACATAATCGCCGGCGGAATACTTGTTGGTGGCCGAATAGATGCCGATGGGGATCGACACCACCCAGATGAACACCAGGGTGATCGAGCTGATGAGGACGGTCAGGCCGAACCTGTCCCAGATCAGTTCGTTGACCGGGCGCTTCCATTCAAAGGATTCGCCGAAGTCGCCGTGAAAGACGATGCCGCTGATCCATTTCCAGTATTGCACCCAGATCGGCTGATCCAGACCATAGCGCGCGCGCATCGCCTCGATCTGCACGACATCGACGGTTTCGCCCGCCTCGCCGCTCATCAGGGTGGTCAGGAAATCGCCCGGCGGCGCCTGGATGATGGCGAAGGCGATCATCGAAACCAGGATCAGCGTCGGGATCATCAGAAGGATGCGCTTGAAGATATAGATGGCCATGACACCCTCTGAAACCGGAATGCCGCGGGCGGTGGTCCGCCCGCGACGTGGGTCAGTCGTTATTCACCGATCCAGAAGGCAGCCGGGTTCAGCGGCGCCGGGTCGGGATAGGTCCAGCCGTCGAAATACACATCCGGCACGTTGTGGAAGTTGTTCTTCACCACCGTATAGCTGTCGGGGTTCGACGCAATGCCGATGGCATAGAACTGCTCCTTAGCGATCGCCAGGATCTCTTTCATCAGCTCGGATTGCTTGGCCTCGTCACCCGTGGCGGCGATCTGGCGGTAAAGGTCGAACTGCTTCTTCACATGCTCGGGCGGTTCCTGGCCCTGGTCGGGGTTGTTCCAGTATTGCGCCCAGGGGATGCCATAGGCGCTTTCGACGCCGTCGATGGGCAGATACCAGACCGGGCTGAGGAAGACATCGAAGCCCCCGACCATGCCCCAGACGGCGGCGTCATGGTCGTTGCTGGTCTTGCGGTTCACCAGAAGCGACCGGTCGATCACCCGCAGTTCCATGTCGATGCCGACCTTCTGGAAGTACCCCTTGATCAGTTCCAGGGTATCGGGCCAGTTGTTGAACACATCCGCCACTTCAACGACAAAGCTGATCGGCTTGCCGTCCGGGCCCAGCCGCACGCCGTTGCCGTCACGGTCGCCATAGCCGGCCTTGTCCAGATACTCGTTCGCCTTGTCCACGTCGTAGGCGGCGTATTGCTGGGCCATTTCCTCGTCATAGAAGGGCGAGTCGGGCAGCGGAGCAAGCTGGCGGGGCTTCAACTGGCTGGCATAGACGATGTCCGAAATTTCCTGCCGGTTGATGGCGTGGGACAGGCCGATGCGGAAATCCTTGTTGTTGAAGATCTCGCGCTTGACCGGATCCTTGTGCGTCAGGTTCAGCGCCAGCGCCATGACGTTGCCACTTTCGGCGATCTTGGTGGCAAGGTGGTAATTGCCCCGCTCTTCGTTCTCGACCACGACGCGGCGGTTGTCGGTGGTGTTGAACCCCCGCGACATCATGTCGATGTCACCGTTCAGAACCTGAAGCAGCAGTGTCTGCTTGTCTTCCAGCGCGGCATAGACCACCCGGTCGATATAGGGCAGTTGCCGGCCTTCCTCGTCCACTTTCCAGTAGAACGGATTGCGTTCGGCCACCACCTGACCCGAGGAATCGCCGTAGGGCGTTGCCATGGCCCAGGGATGCAGCGTCGGAATTTCCGTGGCCTGCCAGAAGGCCGGGTTGGACGAAATGCAGGATTGCACGCCACCCTTGCGTTCGAACAGGTCGACCCAGCCGGAAACGCCCTCGTCCTTCACAAGGCTGTCGAGGTTTTCGTTATAGGTGGGATGGAAGGTTTCGAAATAGTGTTTGGGATAGCTGGTCGGCCCGCATCCGTGAACCGAGGCAAGGAACCGCAGGAACAACCCGTTCGGCCCCGCGAATTTGAACGAAACCGTGTCTTCATCCACCTTCGTCACTGTCACCGGCTCGCCTGCCGCGGTGAACGAGGCCGGAACCGAGGGCGTCAGATCGGGATTCATCAGCACGTCGTTGTACCAGAACATGATGTCATCGACACCGAAGGGTTCGCCGTCGGACCATTTCATGCCGGGGCGCAGATCGAAGGTGAATTCGGTCGCATCGTCGCTGGCCGTCACATTGGCGGCGACATTGGGAATGATGCCGGTCCAGTCGGGCGTCCAGCGCACAAGGTGTTCGTACCCGATGGTGCGGATCAGCCAACTGTTGTCCAGCCCGCCGACGATGGCCGTGCGCCAATCGCCGCCGTAATCGCCGATCTCGTCCATCGCAACGACCATCGGGTCGTCCGGCAGACGCTCGGCCACCGGCGGCAGCGTTCCCTCTTCGGCCATCTTGGCCAGTTGCGGCGCCTGTCGGTATTCCTGTGCGCCCAGCGGCGCAACGGTGAGGACGGCGGCCGCCGCCGCCCCCAGCGTCAAGGTGAATGGAATTTTCAGCATTTTACTTCCCTGCACTTGGCGTTTTGACAACGTCCAAATCCGACATTGCAAGCGCGGTTTTCGTTGCATCGTCCCAACCCCGGACAGACGATTTCAAAACTCTCCGCTTACCGCCGGGGACCGGCAATTATGAAATAACATCTTTATTATATCGATGCAATTGCGCAGTTTGTCCATTTTTCAGCCACTTTCGCATCATTTCCGATCAATCGTGGTGCGCAACAGCCTGCCACCTGCCGCAACGTCAATTCCATCCACCCGAACCGCCCCTTCGGCCATCAGATGCACCCGCACCGGCCCGCCAGCGGCCAGCACAAGGTCGTGCGGCGAATCAAGGGTATAACGAAGCTCCCCATCACCCGGCTGGGCGATGATCGCCAGAGTCAGCCTCCCGTCGCGCTGCAACAACACGCCCTGACCACCCGCAACCGGATGGGCGACCGCCGATACATCCGGCGGCGCAAGAACAGTGACAATCGTCATTTCCTGTTCGCGCCATTCCGGCATCATGATCGAGGTGCGGCCAAGAAAGGGTTCACCGGTTCGCACGTCGTGTTGTTCGGCGGTTTCCCAGGCCATCTTGGCCGGCGCAAGAACCGTCAGGCGCAAATCGATTGCGTCCCCGTGCACCCAGTCGCAGGTGGCACCGTCAATCCGGATGCTATGCACACGCGGATCGTGGTGAAGGTGCCAGCCCATGCGCCCAAAGATCCGCGAAGGCTGACGGCGGCGGCGCAGATCGTCCACCAGAAACAGGGTGTCACCCCCAAGTGACAGCAGGCTGCGCCGGCAGCTTTCGATGCCGTGGACCTTGCCGAATCCTTCGGTGAAATCCGCAACGGTGAAAACGGCGTCGCCCTCGCGCGCAACGCATTGTATGCGGGGGCGCGCCGCCGGATCGGTGACGAAATGCGCGCCATCCACGCTTAACGTGTTCTGATAGCCGCTGTCGCGCCGCCCGTATCCCGCCGGGATCAGCACATAGCGCCCCTTGGTGAAAAGCGTGATGGCGCCGTGGTCGATATGGGCGTGGTTGATGTTCACATCCGGCACGGTGCCATCCGACGCGGCATAGAGATCCGCCGCCCGGTGCCCGGCCAGCGGCCCGCAGGACAGGGTGGCAAGCGTCGCCGCGCCCGTCCAGTCTGACCGCATCACCACCATGCCCTGATTGTCGAAATGCGCCAGCGGGTCCAGATCGCCGGGGGCTACGGCCGCCACGCGGCCATCGTGCCAAAGGGCATTCCACGCCACGCAGACCGATTGCCGGTCGACATAGGGCTGCCAGTCCGAGGCGACGGAATGGCCCTCATAGGCCGCTTCGTACACCCCCTGCGCCGAGTCCGACATATCGAAGGCTTCGTCATGGTCGGCCAGCCATTGCACATGCCCGTCGCCAAAGACCGAGGCCAACCGGCGCAGCACGTGGCAGGATGCCGCCCCGCCGGTGTTGTAGCGGCCCGAACGAAAGGAATCGTTGCAATAGACATAGCTGCCATCGGGCAGCAGGTGGTGCAGCCGGAACCGCGCCGAGGCCTGGAGCCATGGGTGCGCCCCGTGCAGATCCTGCCCCGTGACCGCCCGATAGGCGCCATAGAAGGCAAGCAGGGGCGACCACGCATAGACAAGGTCTGCCACCCCTTCCAGCCAGCCGCCATCGTCACCCAGCCAGGACAGGGCGGTTGCAAACTCGTCCCGCGCCCGTTCCGCCCAATCCCCCGCCTCGGGGAAATGGTCGATCACGGCAAGGGCCGCCTCGCCATAGCCGCCGGTGGCGATCCAGTGATCGTGGTGCAGATAGGCCTCGGCCCACCACTGGGCCTTTTCATGCCCGCGATACGACCCGGCAACCATGTCGGTCACGCAATGTGCGATGCAACCGGCAATCGCCGCGCGGTCGGTTTCGTCCAGATCGTCGTGCAGCCAGACCAGCGCCCGGCCCAACCCCGCGGCATGAACACCGAAGGCATAGTTGTTGGCCCAGACCCCCTGGCCCGGCAGCCGGGCCAGCGCCCGCGCCCAGGTTCGGGCCAGGTCCAGATGCCGCGGCTCTTGCGTGATCAGGGCGGCCAGGGCGGCATTGGTCAGATAGGCCGCCGATTCCTCAAGCAATACCTCCATGGTCCGCGACCCCGACGTCAGGTCGCGCGGCGGCGTCCAGTCGCGGTGCCGGTCTACCCAGTCAACCAGGGCATCGCGGTATCCGGCCAGCACCGGATCGCGCCCGTCGCGCAGCGCCGCAAGGCGGGTTTCGTCAACATGCATCAGGCCGGTCAATTGCGATACTCCCCCAGATGAGCCGCGCTGTCAGGATCAAGGAACAAATGCGCGTCGCCATGCCCGCGCAGCACCGAGGCCGGACAGGAGGTTTCGACAGCCCCGTTCAGCGTGGCGGCCACCGCCGCGGCCTTCGCCGCGCCCGGCACGCAGAGCACAACATGAGGCACCCCCATGAACGCCGGGATCGTCACGGTCAGCGCCCGTTCCGGCACATCGCCGATCGTCGGGAAACAACCGTCATTCACCTGCTGCACCCGGCAGGCGTGGTCCAGCGTCACGGGTTTCACCAACGCCGGATCGTCGAAATCCGCGACGGGCGGATCGTTGAACGCCAGGTGGCCGTTTTCCCCGATCCCGGCGCAGATCAGGGCGGGCGGCAGGGCCTGCAAGGCGGCGGCATAGCGGGCGCAGGCGGCGTCCGGGTCGGGCGCATCGCCTTCGATCAGATGCGCGGCGCCCAGGTTCAGTTGCGAGAAGAACCGCGCGTCCAGGAATCGGCGGAAGGATTGCGGCGCATCCGCCGACAGCCCGACATATTCGTCCATGTGAAACGCCTCGACCCGGGGCCAGTCGATGCCTTGCGCTTGCCGGAAGGCGGCCAGGAATTCATCCTGCGACGGCGCGGCGGCCAGCATCACGCCCACCCGGCGCGCGGCTTTCAGCCGGTCGCGCAGGATCGACGCGGCCAGGTAGGCCGCCGCCCGCCCCAAGGCCGCGCGGTCGGGCCATAGGGTGACGTTGAGGCGGTCCCTCTGGAAACGTGCAACCGGATCGTTCACAATGTCACCACCCGGCCTTCGTGCGCCGAAAGATAGGCGCCGTAGATCACGTTCAGCACGCTGCGCCCCAGCCCGGCATCGGACACCGGCGCGCGGTCGTCATGCACCGCCCCGACGAAATCCTGCAATTCGTGGTGATACCCCAGCATCCAATGCTCATCGACGTTCGGAAAGCTCCACCCCGCCTTGGTTTCCAGCTTTTCCACCAGGTATTCGTCGGCGAAGACCTCGGCATCGGGGGCATAGGCGCTCAGCAAGCTGGAACGCGAGAAATCGCAATGCACCCGGCAGTTGGAAGCGAAGATGTCGATGGTGTCGCGCATCCCGCCCAGGCAGATGTCGTTGGCCGACACCACGCCGCGCGATCCGTCGGAAAACCGGATGATCGCGGTCGACCAATTTTCGACGTCCACCCAATCGTGAACGATCCACTTGCGCTCATCCGCGCCGCTGGCCACGTCGCGGGTCATGTCGGCGACATCGGCACTGACCGATACGGGGCGGATCGGTTCGCCCGTGCGCCGCCGCCCCTCGATGTCCTTGAGGTGCAGCATCACGCCGATGGGGTGCGAACCCAGCCGGATCAGCGCGCCGCCCCCCGCATCGGCCCAGCGTTTCGCCTTGGGCGAATGCGAACCGTGGTGGCTTTCCTCGCCGCGCATTTCCAGGATCGCGCCACCCGAGGCCGCCAGCAACCGCCGGGCCTTCTGCACCGACGGGGCATAGACCCAGTTTTCGGCATACATCACCTTTACCCCCGCCGCAGCGGCCGCGTCGATGATCCGGTCGGCACTGGCCAGCGCCTGTTTCAGCATGGTGGCGCGCGACACGTCCTGTGCGCCGTCGGGGGTGTCGAAGAACCCGGTCAGGGGCTTTTCGACGATCACATGCTTGCCCGCCGCGATCGCCCCAAGCGCCAAGTTTTCGTGGAACCGGTTGGGCGCGCAGATATCCACCACATCCACGTCGTCGCGCGCCACCAGCGCGTCAGCCGCGACCGTATCCGCAATTCCGGTTTCGCCGGCAAAGGCGCGGGCGCTGTCCAGCCCCCCGGCGGCCACGCATGTCACCTGCGCCCCTGGGATCGCGGAATAGCAATCGGCATGGACCCTTGCGACGAACCCGGCCCCCATCAGGCCGATGCGAACCTTGTCGGCCATGTCACAGCCCCCGCATGTAGCGCACGAAATGCGGCAGGGCGATTTCCGGCTCTTCGATGTCGGGCTGCCACTTCTTTTCCCACTCGAAGCTGATCCAGCCGTCGTAGTCCGACTCGCGGATATTGCCGATGATCCGGTCCAGCGGCGCCTCGCCCTGCCCCATCAGCCGGTACTTCAGCTTGTCGCCCGTCTGGTCGAAATCCTTGATATGGACCAGGCTCAGGTGCCTTGAGCCTTCGATATTCTCCCAGGTTTCGGTGGCGTTCTCGCCCTCCATATAGGGGTTGCCGATATCCCAGAGAATGCCGACACCGCGCCGGTCCGGGTTCGCCTTCAGCACGGCGGTGGTCAGCGAACTGGTGGTGGTGCCGCGCAATTCGCGCCGCCGCCAGTCGAACATGTCGTGCAGTTCCAGCGAAATCCGCACCCCCGCCGCCACGGCCGCATCGTCCAGCGCATCCAGCGACTGCCCCAGCCATGTGCGGGCATCGTCATCCGACACCGATTCCGGGTAGGCACCGGGAAAGACGCGCAGCTCTTCGGCGCCGAAGGCCCGGGCCAGATCCAGCATCCTCTTGCAATCGGCCAGCATCCTGTCGCGGTCGCCCCCCGGCGGGATGGTCAGCTTGATCCCGCTGTCCAGGGCGCAGGTCTTCAGCCCCGCCGCCGCAACCGCCGCGGCGATCTCGCGCGCCTTTCCCTCGGGGAAATCGGGGTTCACCACCTCGCCATCGACAAGGCGCCATTCGATCCCGTCATAGCCGTAGTCGACGGCGGCATCGATGCATTGCTGCCATGTCCAGTCGGGACAGGCCAGTGTGGAATAGGCAAGTTTCATGCGTTCTCTCCCGTATCCAGCGGACCGGCCTGCCGGCGGCATTCCTCAAGCACCACAAGCTGCCGGCGCACGCTTTCGGCGGTGATGGCCAGCGGTGCGCCTTCGCGCAGGGTGCGGTAGAGGTCGGCGTACATCCTCTGGTTCTTCGAGGTCCATTGTTCGGACAGAAGATCGCAGCTTTCCTCGGTCCAGTTCAGGTCTTCCTTGTTGTAGTTGCGCTCGGGCGTAGGTTTGTCGTCCACCTCGCGCACCGGCAGCAGGGCGGGTTCGATATAGCGCCAGCGCAGCTTGTGATGGCCGCCCGCCAGCCCGCCCTGCGTGCCGGTGATCAGCCATTGTTCCTGGGGATAGGCAACGGCGTTGCTGAACTCCATGTCGATCAGCGGGGCGCCCGGCGCACTCAGCAGGATCTTGACGTGATCCTCGGCATCTCCGGCGGTCAGCGGGGTGCGGGCCATGCGGCAAAACACATCGGGGTCGGAGTCACCGAACAGTTGCAACGCCTGATCCACCACATGGCTGCCGTCGTTGTTCAGACAGCCGCCGCCGAATTTCGTCAGCGTCTGCCAATCCCAGCGACGCCGGAACCAGTGCCACTTGATGTTGATCTGAAGGATCCTGCCCAGCTTGCCCGACGCGATCACCTCGCGGATCTTCAGGAAGTCCGCCTCGAACCGCAGATCCTGGCCCACGGTCAGCACCCTGTCGTTGGCCTTTGCCGCCGCGATCATCCGGTCGGCATCGGCGACGCTGGCGGCCAGCGGCTTTTCGACAACAACGTGCTTTCCGGCCTCAAGCGCGGCGACGGCCATGTCGGCGTGCATATGCGAGGGCGTGGCAATCACCACCAGTTCCAGATCCGGCTGGGCGATCATTGCGGCAAAATCTGCGTGGCTGGCACAGCCGAAGGCTGCCTCGGCCTCGGCGCGGCGTTCGGGCATCGGGTCGGTCACTGCCGCGACACGGTAGAGCCCCTTCAGATGGTCCAATGTCAGCGCGTGCATCCGCCAGCCGGATCGGCCCAGCCCGGCAACGCCGGCGTTGATCGGTTTGGTCATGGTCTTGCCTTTCCTCGTCCTGTGGTCCGGCCCGGCGAGGACCGGTGAGATTTCATTGCCCTTCGGGTTTCGCGTATCCGTTCAACACATCGTGGCGGCGCTGTGCGCCGTCCCGCGCGGCGGGGTCGCCATAGCCGCCACCGCCCGGCGTCTTCACGACAAGGCTGTCGCCCGCCGGGATCAACTGCCGCCCCTTGCCCGCCAGCCGGTTGCCCGACCCAAGGCCGACATAGCCCTGCGCCCCGTCGCCGCCCCCGGCCCGGCCGCGCGGCGCGTGGTCGATCCGGTCAAGGGCGGCGTAAATGGCGAAGGGGTGGGGTTCGCGGTTCTCGATCTCGATCACCTGGCCCAGCCCGCCGCGCCACCTGCCCGCGCCGCCGCTGTCTTCGCGCAACTCCTTGCGGCGGAACAGCAGGGGCGAGATCGACTCGATGATTTCCACCGGCACGCCCGACACGCCGCTGGGAAAGGCCGTGGCCGAAAGCCCGTCCACCCCCGGCCGCGCCCCGGTGCCGCCGGTCTGCACCGACAGGATGGAAAACCGCGTCGGCGCGGTTTCGCCCCCGTGCCGCCGGGTTTCGTGGCTTTCCAGGATCAGGTTCCACAGGCACGACGTGCCCTCGGCTGGGGTGTCGAAATCCGGCGATTTCGACAGGCAGTTGAAGACCACGTCGGGCAGCATCTGCCCCACCACATGGCGCGAGGATACCGGTGCCGGGCGTTGCGCGTTCAGGATGCAATTCTCGGGCGCCACCACCTCGATCACCGAAAGCGATCCGGCGTTGTTGGGCACTTCGGGGCCGATCAGCATCCGTGCGCCATAGCTGGAATAGGCCTCGGTATAGGCCATGGGCACGTTGATGCCCTTGTCCGACGGCGGGCTGGTTCCGGCGAAGTCGATGGTGATCTTTTCCGGCGCGATCGTCACGGCGCCCACAAGATCGATTGGCGCCTCGTATCCGTCGATGCGCATCGAACCCTCGTACCGCCCCGGGGTCAGGCGGGCGATCTCGGCCAGCATGGCGCTCCGGGACGCGCTGATGATATGTTCGCCCAGGGCGTCCAGATCGTCCATGTCGAATTCGGCCATCATCACGTCCAGCCGCCGCACGCCCACCTCGTTGCAGGCGGCCAGCGACAGCACGTCGCCCTCGGCCTCGAGCGGATAGCGGGAATTGCCGCGCAGGATGTCCAGCAGCGTCTGGTTCAACGCGCCACCATCGGCCAGACGCAGGAACGGCAGATACAGCCCCTCTTCGATCACGTCGCGCCCGTCGGGGCCGAACCCGATGCCGCCGATGTCGATCAGGTGGCTGGTGCAGGCGAACAGCCCCACCACCTTGCCCGCCCGGAAGGCGGGGGTGACGACCACCATGTCGTGCAGATGGCCGGTGCCCTTCCAGGGATCGTTGGTGATGAACACATCGCCGGGGCGCATGGTGTCGATCGGAAAGGCCGCCAGGAAATGGCGCACCGAATTGGCCATGGAATTGACATGCCCCGGCGTACCCGTCACCGCCTGGGCCAGCATCCGCGCCCGGGTATCGAACAACCCGGCCGAAAGATCGCCGGATTCGCGCACGATGGGGCTGAAGGCCGTGCGCATCAGGGTCTGCGCCTGTTCCTCGACAATGGCGACAAGGCGGCTCCACATCACCTGGTTGTGGATCTTGTCCAGCTCGGGTTCGATCTGCGGCGCATCTGTCATGGGGCGGCCTTGGCGTTGAGGATGATATAGCCGTGATCGTCCAGCGTGGCGTCAAAGGTCGAGGTCACGATGGTGGATGTGGCCGGTTCGACGATGATCGCCGGGCCGCTGATACGCTGGCCGGGGGCGATGGCATCGCGCTGCCATATCTCGGCCTCGGCAAAGCGACGCAGGGCGGCGTCGTACATCTGCGTGGTGCGCACCTGCGCGCCCCGCTGCGCGGAGGGCGGCGCGGGGCGCGCCGTTTCGCCCGCCCGGCGGGCGGCGGTGGCCACCACGACCCAGCTCAGAACCTCGATCCCGGCGTTCGGGATGCTGCGCCCGAACAGATCGACATAGCGGGCATCGAAGGTATCGCGGATCAACTGAGCATCTCCGGCACCCAGATCGCGCGAGGGCAGGTCCACCTCGATCTCGTGCCCCTGCCCTGAATAGCGCACATAGGCATGGCGCGTGACGGTCACGGTTGCCGGATCGGCGGCGCCGGCGACCACGGCGACGGCATCCCGCTCCATCCCGGCGAACAGGGCGTTGGTTTCGTCGGGGTCGAACCGCGCCATCTGCACGAAGCGGCTGCGCACCAGTTCATAGGCCACCGGCGCGCGCAGGAACCCCAGGGCCGAACCCACCCCCGCATCGCGCGGCACGATCACCCGGGCGATGCCCAGCTTTTCGGCCAGGCGCGCGGCATGCAGCGGCGCCGCGCCGCCGAAGGCGATCAGCGTGCGGTCGGTCGCGTCCTTGCCCCGCTCGGCCGCATGAACGCGGGTGGCGTTGGCCATGTTCTCTTCCGCGATTTCGACGATACCCAGCGCCGCCGTGGTGCGCGCCAACCCGCCGGGCCCTGCGATGTCGCAATCCAGCACGGATTCGGCCAGGGCGGCGTCCAGTCGGATCGACCCGCCGGCGAACACCTCGGGGTCGATCTTGCCCAGAACCAGATCGGCATCCGTCACCGTGGGCGCCGTGCCACCGCGCCCATAGCTGGCCGGGCCGGGCATCGACCCGGCACTTTGCGGCCCGACACGGATCTGGCCCATCTCGTCGATCCGCGCCATCGATCCGCCACCGGTGCCGATTTCCACCATTTCGATCACCGGAATGCGGATCGGCATCCCCGACCCCTTGGCAAAGCGTTTCGACCGCGCCACTTCAAACGTGCGCGACTTCAACGGCTCGTAATCGTCGATCAGGCAAATCTTGGCGGTGGTGCCGCCCATGTCGAAGGACAAAAGCCGCCGCTCGCCGCATTTCTCGCCCACATGGGCGGCCAGGATGGCGCCGCCCGCCGGACCGGATTCGACCAGCCGGATGGGGATTTCGCGGGCATTCTCCAGCGTGGTCAGCCCGCCGCCCGACGTCATCAACAACACCGGACAGCCCATGCCCAGATCCGCCAGGTCCGCCGCCAGCCGCCCAAGATAGGACGAGATGATGGGCTTCACATAGGCATTGGCGCAGGTGGTCAGCAGGCGTTCATATTCGCGGATTTCGGGGCAAACGACAGAGGAGCGTGACACATGCAACCCGGGAAGCCGCGCGCCCAGAACCTCGGCCACGCGGTTTTCGTGATCGGGGTTGGCATAGCTGTGCAGGAACCCGATGGCGACGCTGCCCACCTTCTGCGCGCGCAGGGTTTCGACAATCGCATCCAGCCCGCTTTCATCCAGGGGCCGCGCGACATCGCCCGAAGCGGCGATCCTTTCGTCCAGCGTCAGGCGCAGGTGGCGCGGCACGATGGCCTCGGGCTTGGTCAGGTACAGGTCGTACTGGTCAAACCGGCTCTCGCGGCCAATCTCGATCACGTCTCGAAAGCCGCGGGTGGTGACAAGCGCCGTCTTCGCGCCGCGCTTTTCGATCAGGGCGTTGGTGGCCAGTGTCGTGCCATGGATGAAGGCCCCGATGTCGCCATAGCCCAGCCCGGATTTTTCCAGAACCTGGGCGACGGCCGCGATCACGCCTTTTTCCGGCGCGACGTGATCAGTCAGAACCTTGGCGGTCATCCGCCGACCCGACCATTCAAGCGCAACGTCGGTGAATGTGCCCCCGATATCGGCAGCAAGCCGCGCGTCAGAGCCGGTTCGAGTTTCCATGCGTGCGGCCTCATTCAATCACATATTTGCATGTTAGATCGATATAATTGTATTTGTCCAGTCTCCAGTTGTGCTAAAGAACCGCCAAAGGAAGCGGGAAGAGATCATGTCGGATAAACCACCGGGCCGCGGCCTGAGCAGACCGCAGCGCAGCCGTGTTACGCTGGATGATGTCGCCGCACATGCCGAAGTTTCGCGCTCGACGGCCTCTCTCGTGGTGCGCAACAGCAAGCTGATCACGGCCGAAACGACGAAGAAGGTACGCCGTTCGATCGCCGCGCTTGGCTATACCTACAATCAGGCGGCAGCCAACCTGCGCACCCAGCGCAGCAAGACCCTGGGCATGATCATCGCCGACCTGTCGAACCCCTTCTACGCCCTTGTTGCCTCGGGCATCGAAAGCGAATGTGGCCAGCATCGCTATGTCACCGTCTTTGCCGACGCCCGGGAAGATGCCGATACGCAGACGATGATCGTCAACCGCTTCATCGAAAACGACGTGGCCGGCATTTTCCTCTGCCCCTCGGGCAACGACTCGGCGCAGAACCTGGACCGCCTGCAAGAGGTCGGCATCCCCTCGGTTCTGTTCATGCGCCATATCCAGGGCTATGACGCCAGCTATATCGGGCCCGACAACGTGGCCGGAATGCGGGCCGTGGTCGCCCATCTTGTGGAACAGGGGCACCGCCGCATCGGGTTTGTCGGCGGGCCGCCGAAACGGTCGTCGGGTCAGGAGCGGCTGGACGGTTTCCTGCAAGGAATGCGCGATCATGGCCTGACACCGCGCGCCGAACATGTTGTCGCGGTGCCGACGATCGACCGGCAGGCGGCCCATGGCGCCTGCCTTGCCCTGCTGGATGCGGGCGACCCACCCACCGCGCTTGTCTGTTACAACGATCTGATGGCATTCGGGGCCATGCTGGCGATGATCCGGCGCGGGCTGACCCCCGGCAAGGACATTGCCGTCACCGGCTTTGACGACATTCCCGAATCCGTGCTCTGGACGCCATCCCTGACCACCATTTCCATCGACGCCGAGAATATCGGCCGTATGGCCGCCCGCGCCCTTCTGGCCCGGATCGAAAACCCCGATCAGCCCCCCGAAAGGATGATCGTCGCGCCCCGCCTGATTGCAAGGGAATCATCGGCCAGAAGGTTCTGAGCGCGGCCAAGGTGTGCGGTTTCTCGTGAAATTGACAATTACATCGATCTAGTCGACACATTATCCAGCGAAGGACCATCATGACCGACATCATTGATCTGCGCAGCGATACCGTTACCCGGCCGACGCCCGAGATGCGCGCGGCCATGGCCCGCGCCGATGTTGGCGATGACGGCTACCGCGACGATCCCACCGTCGCCGCGCTGGAATCGCTTGCCGCTGATATCACCGGCAAGGCCGCAGCGCTTCTGGTGCTGAGCGGCACCATGGGAAACCTTGTCGCCGTGATGACCCAGTTGCGCAACGGCGATGCCGCCCTGATCGAGGAACAGTCCCACATCTATCGGCTGGAGTCGGGGCATCTTTCATCCATCTGCGGGATCACACCACGCCCCTTTGCCTGGAGCGAACGGCCCGAACACACCGCCTTTGCCAACGAGGATGTCTTTGAAAGCGCGCTGAACCACCCGCGCGCCAACCTGCTCTGCCTTGAAAACACCCACAACATTGCGGGCGGGCGGTGCATGTCGGCCACCACCACCGCGCGGCTGGCGGATGCCGCCCATGCCCGGGGCATGGTGGTTCACATGGACGGCGCCCGCATCTTCAACGCCGCCGAGAGCCTGGGCGAAAGCGTGGCCAGCCTTTGCGCGCCCTGCGATACCGTCACCTTCTGCCTCAGCAAGGGGCTGGGCGCGCCGGTCGGGTCCATGCTCTGCGGGCCGGCCGACACCATCGATGCCGCCCGCCGCTATCGCCAGATGGTGGGCGGGGGAATGCGTCAGGCGGGTGTCTTTGCGGCCGCCGGCATTGTCGCGCTGCAATCGGGCACCGCCCATCTGGCCGCCGATCACGCCCATGCCCGGCAATTGGCCCAAATGCTGCACGAGGGCGGGCTTGATATTGACCCCGCGAGCGTTGAAACCAACATCGTCTATGTGCGCATTCCGAAGGGTGCGAGGGCGGCGCAGGATCTGCGCACCCGCCTGGCCGATGCCGCAATCCGCGTGAACCCACCCAAGGGCGACAGGCTCCGCTTCGTATTCCACCGCGACATCAGCCCGGCCATGGCACAACAGGCCATCGCACGCATCCGGCCCCTGATCTGAAACCCGAGAGGACACGCCATGCCACGCCCCCGCCTTGCCGTGCTGCACACCGTCGCCCTGCTGGCCGAACGGTTCAAGACCCGCATCGCCGACCGTTTTCCGGATCTGGACAGCTTTCACATGCTGGACGAAAGCCTGTTGCAAGACCTGATGCGCGACGGCCCCTCGGCCGGTATCGTGGCCCGCGTTGTGGGCCACGCCCAACTGGCCGAAAGGGCCGGCGCGACGGGACTGTTGTTCACCTGTTCGTCGACCTCGCCGGCGGTGGATGTGGCGCGGCGTGTCGTGTCGATTCCCATCGTCAAGATCGACGATGCCATGGCCGCAAAGGCCGTGACCCTTGGCAACCGGATCGGGGTGATCTGCACCACCACCAGCACCCAGGGGCCAAGCCGCGATCTGCTGCTTGACCATGCAAAGGGCGCACGGCGGAAGATCGAGGTTGAAACCCGCCTTTGCGACAGCGCCTATCACGCCCTGATCGGCGGCGACCGCGACACCCACGACCGGATCGTCACCCAGGCCGCCCGCGATCTGGCACCCCATGTCGATACCGTGGTTCTCGCGCAGGCGTCCATCGCCCACCTGCGCGAAACGCTTGACGGGGAACTGGCGGTTCCGGTTCTGGCCAGCCCTGATCTTTGCATCCAGACCCTGGACAGTCAGCTTGACCTGACTGGCGCCAACCACAACCCAGGGTAGAAAAAACCACCCCCTCCGGGCACATCGCGGTTTGCCTCGCGACAAAGCTCTGCTAACCTTGAAGTGTCTGAGAACGCACGGTGCCATATAGGCCTCACCGTGGAGATGTTGGCATCGTGACGATCAGGCGGCGCAGGCCGTCCCAACGCAGGCAACTGGCTGTTTGATGAAATCAACGGGGGTTTCCCCCGGTCGAACACTGTTGCGAAAGTCATGCCCGTTTCAAATCTCCCCTCCGATTCCGTTTCGTCCCGCCCTGCCCCCCGACAGAAAGGGCGCCTGCGCCGGTCACTTGTCGGCGCCCTGTTCACCGCTGCCCTAGCGTTCTGGTCGTCAGGCGCGCGGGCCGATGCCCTTCTGGACGAGGCGCTGTCATTTGGCGGCACGATCTTCCATCTGCAATCGGGCGTTCCCGGCGTGATTGTCGGCGCGGTTCACGATGGCGAAACCGCCGTCTTCGGGTTTGGCGAAACCCGCCGAGGCAATGGCATCGCCCCTGGTGGCAACACGGTTTTACGTGTCGGGTCCATCACCAAGGTCTTTGCCGGTCTGATGCTGGCCCATGCCGTGGCACGGGGCGAAACCGGGCTGACGGCGCCGGTTGCGCCCCTGCTGCCCGGAGCGCTGGGGCAGGCGGCGGCGCGCCACCCGGCGATCCGGCTGGTCGATCTGGCCACCCACGCCGGTGGCCTCCCGCGCGAGGTGCCGCACCCCGAGGGCCCGCCCGACGATCCCTTCGCGCCGATCACGCTGGATGCCTTCGCAGGCTGGTTGGCCGAAAACCCGCTGTCCTTCGAACCGGGGCGGGCGATCTCCTATTCCAACTTCGGCTTCGATCTGCTGTCCACCGCCCTTTCCACGGTCGGGGGCAAGACCTATGAAACCCTGCTGAAGGAACGGATCACCGCCCCCCTCGGGATGAACGACACCGGCTTTGCCGTCACCGACGACATGCAGGGCCGCCTGATGACGGGCCACGGATTTGACGGCGCACCCCTGCCCGAAGTGCCCTCGGGCCATGTGATCACCGGGTCGGGCGGGCTGCGCACCACCGCCGACGACATGCTGCGCTGGCTGGAATGGCACTTGGACAACGGCGGCCCCGAGGCCGAGGCGCGGTTCATTGATCATGCCGCCTATGTGCCGCGCGGTCAGGCGCAAAGCGTGCTGGCCATGGATGAATCCGGCTTCATGGATGCCATGGGGCTGGGCTGGGTGGTGATGAACGCCACCGATACGCGGCCCTTCATCCTGCAAAAGGCCGGGGCGCTTCAGGGGCAGATGTCCTTTGTCGCCATCGCCCCAACCCGCCACACGGCGGTTTTCGTCACCATCAACCGGTTCGATTTCGCCGCCGCCGAGGCCATGGCCAGTTTCGCCACCCAGCTTCTGGGCACCCTCGCCAACCGTTAAGCCCGCGTCTTTTTCAGACACCCAAGCCGCATTGCACCCAGACCAGAGAGATTTTCATGAAGATGCCCCGCTTTGCCCTCACGGTTCTTTTCTCGGGGCTTGTCGCCGCCCCCGCCCTGGCCGACGTGGCGGGCAGCGATCTGCCCCTGCCGTCATCCCTGCCCCTGCTCGACTACGAGGCGGTGCTTTATCCCTTCATCGCCAAGCGTGAATTTGCCGCCGAAGGCTGGGCGCAGGACAAGGACTGGCGCGACATCGGGCCCTTCATCCTTGGCGCGAACTATGGCGTGCATCCCACGGTGCGCATGTATTATTCGCCCGACGTCATCACCTGGCTCGAGGGCGGTCGCAGGGGCGCGGTGCCCGACGGGGCGATCCTGGTCAAGGAAATGGTCAACCCGCCCGCCGACCGATACCGCGACTATCGCGCCACGCTGGAATACCTGCATCCCGACAACCCCGACAGGGTGGCCGAAGAAATGCTGGCCTTTGCCAAATCCACCGGCGGCCTTGGCTGGACCGTGATGGTCAAGGACAGCGCCCTGTCCCATGGCGGCTGGTTCTTCGCCTATGTCGGACAAGACGCGGCAATCGACAGTTTCGAACCGCCCTACGCCCCGCCCTCGGCCCAGGCGGGCGACGGCATGTGCATCCGCTGCCATGCCTCGGCCACCGAGGAACTGATCTTTGCCACCCTCGAAAATATCGAGGGCTACCCGGGCGAGCCGCTGATCTTCCGCGTCGATGAAAGCTGGCGCAACGATGCCGCGCAGCCGCCCGGCCCGCTGAACCTTCCGCCCTGGCAGCGCCCCGCCATGGGGGAATCGCAACTGCAACTGATCGAGGGGTATTTCCACGACAAGACGGCGCAAAAGGCCGTGGCCGCTGCGGCCAGTGAACCCTCGCCCACCGCGATCAACCCGGCGTTTGCCGCCACCTTCCCGCCCCGGGGCGGCATCGACATCGCCCATGCCCAGCTTCAGACCCTGCCCAGCGAATGGCTGGATCATGTGCCGGCGCGCCCCGACGATCCGCAGCATTTCCTGTCGTCGGACAATTGCCTTGGCTGTCACGGCGGGCTGGGCGGCCCGCCCTATGGCACGACGATGCTCCTGCAGACCGGCCCCGAATACGGCGAGGGATACAATATCTCGGAATACGGCGAATGGCGCTGGTCGCCCATGGGGCTGGCCGGGCGCGATCCGGTGTTCTTTGCCCAGCTGGAAAGCGAATTCGCCCTGCTGGAACAGGCCGGGTCGGGCGATCTGGCGGCGAACCTGGGCACCACCTGCCTGTCCTGCCACGGCGCCATGGGGCAGCGGCAGCTGATGATCGACGCCAAGGCCAACCCCGAGGCGGGCCTTGACCCCGACAACTTCAAACCCTCCTACACCCTGTTGCACGATCCCCTGACCGGTGCCGAAAAGGCGGCGCAACAGACGGATGGCACCTATCCCTACCACGAGTACGGCAACCTCGCGCGCGAGGGGATTTCCTGTGCCGTCTGTCACCGCATGGCCCCGCCCGAACGCGCCGAGGGCCAGCCGGATTACAACAAGCTTGAGACCTATCTGATGAACGGCACCACGGGTGTCTTCCGCACCACCGATGCCGACAAGCTGATCGGCCCCTATGACGACGTGCGCGAAAAGCCCATGGAGAACGCCATGGGCATCACCCCGGTGCATGATCCCTATGTGAACGACAGCCAGTTGTGCGGCACCTGCCACACGATCAACTTGCCCAACGTCGATGCCGACCCCGATGAACCGCTTGAGGGATATACCCGCGCCGATCAGGAGGTGTTCAACCAGGCCGCCCGCAACGGTGCCGCCTTCCTCAAGGCGCAATACGATGCCAGTTATCCCCAGCCGCTGACGCAGTTCCAGCATTCGGTCGAACAGGCCACCTTCCTTGAATGGCAGAACAGCCTCTATTCCGACGCGGCAACCGAACAGACCTGTCAGGATTGCCACATGAAAGGCAGTTTCCAAAGCCGGGATGGCACGGTTTCACTGGATAGCCTGACCACCCAGATCGCCTCGATCCAGGACACCAACCTGCCCACCGTGGCCAACCTGCTGCCCGCCGACGAGGTCGATGTGCCCTTCCGCGAGGGGTACAAGCGGCACAATTTCGTCGGGCTGAATGCCTTCATGATCGAGATGATCCGCCAGTTCCGCAGCGAAATGGGGATGGGCGGCGCCGATCCCATGACCTCGGCCGACAATGGCGCGCAGCTCTCGCTGGATACCATCGCGCTTCAGGCCGCCAATGAAACCGCCGATGTCACCCTTGATCTTGCACCTGACGGCGGCGCGCTGATCGCCCGGGTCGGCGTGGTCAACAAGACCGGTCACCGCCTGCCCTCGGGCGTCGGGTTCCGGCGCGCCTTTTTCGAGGTGAAGGCAAGCGCGGCTGACGGCACCGTGCTGTGGTGTTCGGGCTGCACCGATGGCGCCGGGGTGATCCTGGGCGCGGACGGCACGCCTCTGGCGACCGAGTTTCTCGACGTGGTGCCGGAAGGCGCAAGCGAGGCGCTGTTTCAGCCGCATCATCGCGAGATTGCCAGCCAGGACCAGGTGCAGATCTACGAAGAGCTGACCCAGAACGCCAAGGGCGCCTTCACCACCAGCTTTGTCAATCGGGTCTACCACCCCAAGGACAACCGCCTGCTGCCGCCCGGCGCGCTGGAGCCGGGCACCGATGCCTTCCGCGCCAAGTTCGGCGACAGCGAGGTGACCGCCGCCTTCATGAAGGCCACCCTCCCCGAAGGCCGCGCCCTGAACGACCCCGATTTCGGCCCCGAGGGCGACGTGACCACCTATCGCATCACCCTGCCCGAGGGTGTCGATCCGGCCACGGTGACGGTCAGCGCAACGCTCTATTCCCAGGCCATGCCGCCCTATTTCCTGAAGCAGCGTTTCGAAACCGCCCCCGAGGGCCCGGCAACACGGCGGCTTTACTATCTGGCCAGCCGCCTGGAGACCGAAGGCACCCTGATCGAGGACTGGAAGCTGAAGACCGCATCGGCAACGGCCCGGCTGGCCCCCTGACCGGGACATCCGCAAACGCGCGTTGAAATGCACCCCGGGGGCCGCATCCTGTCGATTTAACCGCGCGCCGACGCATCGCCCAAGGCCCCCCAAACGCGAAAGCCAGTCTCCTTCACCTTCGCAGGACCAGATCATAGGGCAGGATGGTCGGCCCGACGGCATCGCCCTTGTGAAGCTTGTCCATCACGCCGATGGCGGCTTCGGCGTATTCCCTGTAGGGAACGCGCACCGTGTTCAGCCAGGGCGCCAGCCACTGGTTGAGCGGGTTGTCATCGAACCCGTAGATCGCCGTCTCGACCGGGATCGAAAGCCCCAGTTCCCGGCACCGGCGATAGACGCCATAGGCAATCTGGTCGTTGCCGCAGACAATCGCCGAATATCTGCGCCGATCTTCAAGTAGCGCAACTGCACAGGCATAGCCGCTTTCCATGGAAAGCTCGGCCTCCTTGATGCTTTCATCGGCCACGGGCCGGTTCCGGGCCTCGAACTCGGCGCGGAATCCATCCAGCCTTGCCCGACTGGTGGCCGAACTCTGCGGTCCGGATACCAGGGCAATCTCACCCTCATGTTCCTGCAGGATCGCGCGCGCCAGTTCCATTGCCGCCGACCGGTCGTCGATGCCGATGAACGGAACATCGGGCAATGACGGCACCTTGCGGTTGATGAAGATCATCGGCGTCTGACCGGCAATCGCGTGCAATTGCGGACTGTCCAGCGCGCAGAGCATGAAGACACCCGCCACCTGACGCGACCGCACTTCTTTCAGGCAGCGCTCTTGCAGCGCGGCATCCTCGTTCGAATTGAACAGAAGCATGGCCGCGCCCCTGTCGTTCAGGCGGCTTTCGATCTCCCATGCGACCGACGAGAAAAAGTTGTTCTGGATGCTTGATATGACCATGGCATAGGTGTTGTTGGTCTGCCCCCTGAGAGCCTGGCCAATCCAGTTCGGCCTGTAGTTCAGATCCGCAATCGCCTTCTCCACCCTCGTGCGCACCGCGGGCGAGACCTTGCCGGTCTCACTGTTGATGACGCGGCTCACACTGGCAATCGAGACGCCCGCGGCCTTGGCGACTTCCTTGATGGATGTTTTTCGCTTCATCGCGCTCATGCGGTCACTTTCCTGAGGCGGGGCGCGGGACGTGGCGACGCGGAACCCTAGTTTAGCTCGACCCGCAACCCATAACGCCGGGACGCCCCGGGATACAGCACCGAGGCCGCCGGATCGTCGAGGCGGGTCTGCGGTTCAAGACCAAGGGCGAATATGCCTGACCGGAACGCCCGCCACAACGCCGTGACAGGCAAGACCGCCGGATCGAACGTCAGTTGCAGCCGCGTACCATCCGCTGCGCACAGCCCGACAACACCGTCCGAGGGTGATGTTTCCGCATCGACGATCTCGACATGATCGTCCGATGGCTGCGCCGAACCATCGTTCAGCCGGTCGCGCAATGACCACCGCTCACCTGTCAGCCGCGCCCCCGACGATAGAAAGGGATAGCCGACATTGACATGATAGAGCATCCCGTGACGGGCGGGGCGATAGCCGAAGTTCACCACTTTGTCGTCGATGTCGATGCGCGCCGCATCCAGTGCAAAGGTGTAGCGCCGCGTCAGTTGCAGCGTTTCCCCGAAGACCGAGGATTGGCGAACGCAGAGATCGATCCGGGCCAGACCTTCGGACCAGCCGATGGTCTTTGCGCAAAGCTCGGCCTTCTGGGTGGCGATACGGCCATGCAAGGGATGCACGTTCACCGCACGCGGCGGATAGCGCATCTGCTGCGCCGACGTTTCTGCCGGCAATCCGTGATGATCCAGCCCGCAAGTGACCATGAAGCCATCGAAACCGCGCATGAAACCCAGTCCGTGTTCCGCGTCGGGATCGGGCCATGGATGGGGCGCAGCGGTGGGCGAATGCCATCCCACCTCGCGGCCGAGATAGGCCAGTCTCAGCAGGTCGCCACCGCGATCAAGCGCGATATCCGCCACGAGGCCCGATGGCGTGCGCACCTCAAGCAGTCGGCCACCGCTCCCCGCTCCGTCAGCAACGGTGACTTGCCGGATGTCGGCAAGCCCACGCCCAAGCGCAGTGTGTCGGAACGTCCTGTCAAGATCCACGCGCCCGCCGCCCGATTGCGCCATCGCTGTCGTCCCCCGAATTATGCTGACAACCCGAACCCGAAATGTAATCGTTTACTTTTCAATCCTGTGCCGACGAACCGCCCCTGTCAACCTTCACGCCGATATGGCCCATATTTTCATGAACGGTGCCGAACCGTGCCAATGTCCACTGCAAAACCCGACGCTTGACTTATGTAAACGTTTACTTGATGCCTTGAGGAAGAAGATTCGTTTCAGGCCTGCAGGAGAAACCATGTCGGGAAAGATCGCTGTTGTCGGCGCGGGATTGATCGGACAGGCCTGGGCAATCGCTTTCGCCCGTGCCAATCATCCGGTCTCGCTCCACGATCATGATCCTGCGGCCGCACGCGCGGCCAAGGACGCGATAGCCGAAAAATGCCGGGCGCTGGCCGCGCGCGACCTTCTGGGCGGGCAGTCATCCGATGACCTGTGCGCCCGCATTTCCCACGCCGAAACCCTGCACGAGACGGTCGCCGACGCGATCCACATTCAGGAGAACACCCCCGAGGACGCAACCATCAAGGCCGGGGTCTTTGCGCAACTCGATGCGCTGTCCTCTCCCGGGGCGGTCATCGCCAGTTCCAGCTCCGCCTTGCTGCCTTCGCAATTCACCCGGGGCCTGGATGGCGCCGACCGCTGCCTGATTGCCCACCCCCTCAATCCGCCGCACCTCATTCCGGCGGTCGAGATCGTTCCCGGCCCGGCAACCTCCCGCGAGACCGTCTCGCGGACTGTTGAGTTGATGCGCGACATCGGCCAAAGCCCGGTCACGACAACCCGCGAAGTCGAGGGTTTCATCATGAACCGCCTTCAGGGCGCGTTGCTGGACGAGGCGTTTTCCCTTGTCGACAAGGGTCTGGCCAGCGTCGAGGACATCGACACCGCCGTGCGCGACGGTCTGGCCCGGCGCTGGGTGTTCATGGGGCCGTTTCAGACAATCGACCTGAACGCCCCCGGCGGTGTGTCCGATTTCATCGACCGATACGGGCCGGCCTATGACCACATCGGCGCGGAACGTCCCAACCGCGCCCGCTGGGAAGGCAGGTTGCGCGAAACCGTAACGGCAGCCTGCGCGGGCCGCGACCGCGCAGCCCTGAGCAACCAGCGTGACGACCGGCTTGCCGCACTGGCCCAATTTCTCACGACACGGAAGGATTGACACCGATGCCCACCGGCAAGGTCATTATCACCTGCGCGCTGACCGGCGCGATCCACACCCCCGGCATGTCGCCGCATCTGCCCGCGACGCCCGACCAGATCATCGCCGAAGGGCGCCGCGCCGCCGAGGCGGGGGCCGCCATCCTGCACGTTCACGCGCGCAACCCGGAAACCGGCCAGCCCGATCAATCGGTCGAAGCCTTCGGTCGCATCCTGCCCGCGCTCAAGGAAACGGGCGCGGTCATCAACATCACCACCGGCGGCAGCCCCTTCATGAATGTCGAGGAACGGGTCCAGCCCGCAGCACATTTCGCACCCGAACTGGCATCGCTGAACATGGGGTCGATGAACTTCGGGCTTTATCCGATGAAGGCCCGGTATCCCGATCTGGGGCGCGATTGGGAAAACGCCCATCTTGAAAACTCGCGGGATCTGGTATTCCGCAACACCTTCAAGGACATCGAGCATGTGCTGGACGCTTGCAGCCCGAATGGCACCCGGTTCGAGTTCGAATGCTACGATATCGGCCATCTCTATTCCCTGGCCCACATGAAGGGGCGCGGCAAGGTTTCGGGGCCGCTTTTCGTTCAGTCGGTCTTTGGGTTGCTGGGCGGAATCGGGGCCCATTCCGAAGATGTCATGATGATGCGCCGCACCGCCGACCGCCTGCTGGGCGATGATTATCGCTGGTCGGTGCTGGGTGCCGGGTCGAACCAGATGCGCATTGCCGCGATGTCTGCCGCGAACGGCGGGCATGTGCGGGTCGGGCTGGAAGATTCGCTTTGGGCCGGACCCGGCAAGCTTGCCACCTCGGGGGCCGAGCAGATCGCACTTGTGCATTCGCTGCTGAAGGGCCTGTCGCTCAGTGCCGCCACCCCCGACGAGGCCCGCGACATCCTTGACCTCAAGGGATCAGAGAAAGTGAACTTCTGATGCAAATCTCGGTCGTCTGCGATGTGAAGCCCTTGCTGGGCGAAGGCCCGATCTGGGACCACGACCGCGAACGGCTGTGGTTCATCGACAGCCTGGGAAAACGGGTGTTCCGCTGTACGGCCGAGGGGGGCGAAATGCGGGCCTGGACCGTCCCGTCGGCCATCGGCTCCATGGCGCTGCGCGAAAACGGCGGGGCCATCGTGGCGCTTGAGGATGGCTTTCACGCGCTTGACCTCGATTCCGGGGAAACCCGCCCGATCATCGATCCGGAACCGGACAGGCCGGGCAATCGGCTGAATGACGGCAAGGTCGATCCGGCGGGGCGGTTCCTCTGCGGGTCGATGGACAAGGGCGAAACCGACCCCACCGGCACCCTGTGGCGGCTGGACCCCGACCTGTCGGTGCACCGGCTGGAAGACGGGATCATCTGTTCGAACGGGCCGTGTTTTTCGCCGGACGGCACGACGCTCTATTTCGCCGACAGTTTCTCGGGCACGATCAGCGCCTTCGATTACGACCCCGCAACAGGTGACGCCACGAACCGGCGCAGCTTTGCGCAGATGCCGGCCGTCCGGGGCGGGGCGCCCGACGGCGCCACCGTCGATGCCGAAGGCTGCGTCTGGTCGGCCTGCGTCTTCGATGGCCGGGTATTCCGCTTCGCGCCGGACGGCACGGTCGACCGGGTGATCGAGATGCCGGTGCGCAAGATCACCAGCCTGGCCTTCGGCGGCCATGACCTGACCACCCTCTTCGTCACCTCGATGGCCGAACCGCCCTTGCCCAAATACCCCGGCGACGGGCCGCAGCGCGGCGCGACCTTCCGTATCGACGGACTGGGAGTTGCCGGACGCCCCGAACCCCGTTTCGCAGGATAGGAGACGCGCAGATGACAGGGAAAACCGCCATCATCACGGGGGCCGCCCAGGGGGTCGGCGCGGCCACCGCCCAACGGCTGGCAAGGGAAGGCTTCAACCGCTTCCTCCTGATCGATCGCGCGGAAGACGCGCTTGGCGATGTGGCCAGCACGCTGCAGGGCCATGATGTTCGCACCCTCGCTCTTGATCTTGGGGATATCGACGCGCTGATGGACCGGGGTGCAAGAGCCATCGGCGATCTGGGCGCCGTCGACATGCTGGTCAACGCCGCCGGAACCACCGCGCGTGGGGGCATCGCCGACACCACGCCCGAAACCTTTGACATGATCCTTGCCGTCAACCTGCGCGCGCCATTCTTCCTGACGCAGCTTGCGACGCCGCTCATGCGGCAGGGCGGCACGATCGTCAACATCACCTCGATGCTGGCCTATGGTGGCCCGCCCTTCCTGGCCAGCTATTCGGCCAGCAAGGCGGCCCTCGTGGCCCTGACGAAAAGCACGGCCAACACCCTCAAGCGCGACCGTATCCGCGCCTTCGGCATCAACCTGGGCTGGACCTGGACCCCCGGAGAGCAGCGCACGCAGGTTGAAACCCACGGTCTGCCCGAAAACTGGCGTGAAACCGTGGGGGCGCAACAACCGTTCGGGCGCCTTCTGATGCCCGACGATCCGGCGGGGCTGATCGCATTCCTTGCATCCCCCGACGCGGCGATGATGACGGGCGCCATCATCGATCTGGACCAGTTTGTCGCCGGAACCGTGGACGACAACCCCGGAGCGGCATGACCCCCGGATCCCGGGGAGCGAGGGATCACAAACCAGAAAAACAGGGAGAGAGAAACATGAAACGCAGAACTCTGATGGGTGCCGTGGCCTCGATCGCGATGCTTGGCGCACTGCCGGTCGCGGCGCAAGACGGCCTGACGGTCGCGATGAGCTGGGCCAACTACCAGGAAGAACGCTGGAAGATCGACGAAAGCGGATTGCGCGAAGCGCTGGACGAAATGGGTGCAACCCTTGTCACCGCCGACGCGCAAAGCTCGAATTCGCAGCAGGCGGCCGATATCGAAGGGCTGATCGCGCGCGGCGTCGACGTTCTGGCGATTGTCGCCTGGGACAGCGAAGCGATCCTGCCGTCGGTGCAAAAGGCGCTTGCCGAAGGCATTCCCGTCATCGCCTACGAGCGCCAGATCGAACACCCCGATGTCTTCTACGTCGCCTTCAACCCGATCGAGGTTGGCCGGATTCAGGCCCGCGGTCTGGTCGAGGTACAGCCCGAGGGGAAATACGTTCTCATCAAGGGCAGCCCGACCGATCAGTATGCCCATTACGTTCTGACCGGTCAGAAGGAAATCATCGATCCGCTTGTCGCCGAAGGCAAGATCGAGATCGTGGGCGAACAATGGACCGAAGGCTGGGTGCCGGACGTCGCGCGCAAGAACATGGAAAACATCCTGACCGCCGTAAGCGACGACGTGGACGCGGTTCTTGCCTCCAATGACGGCACGGCGGGCGGCGTCGTTGCGGCGCTGGCCTCGGTCGGGCTGGAGGGCATTCCGGTGTCGGGACAGGATGGCGACATTGCCGCGCTGAACCGCATTGCCAGGGGCAGCCAGACCGTCACGGCCTGGAAGGACGCCCGCGATCTGGGCCGGCTTGCTGCCCGGGTTGCCGCGGAACTGGCCGATGGCACCGCCCCGGCGGAAGTGACCGATCGCGTCCTGTGGGACCAGGGGCCGAAGGGTGAAGCGCAGAACGCCGTGGTTCTGGCGCCGGTGGCGATCACCCGCGACAACCTTCAGGTGGTGGTCGATGCCGGCTGGATCTCGCGCGAGGATCTGTGCGCCGGGGTCACCGAAGATGCGCCCGACGCCTGCAAGTAAGCCGACATCGCCCGGGTGGTGAACCGCCGCCCGGGCCTTACAAGGGGCTGTAATTGCCATGAAACTTGGGACAGAGGGAGCGCGGATCCTTTCGCTGCTCGCCTTGCTTGCCGTCATCGCCGTCGGCTTTCACATTGCGTCGGGCGGCTTGTTCCTGACACCGCGCAATATCTATAACCTTGTCGTTCAGACCAGTGTCGTCGCGATCATGGCCACGGGCATGACCTTCGTGATCGTGACCCGCAACATCGACCTGTCGGTCGGCTCTTCCCTTGGGCTGATCGGCATGGTCATCGCCCTGGTGCAGATCAAGTGGCTGCCAGGGGACGCGGCGTGGAACTGGCCGCTGTCCATTTTGGCGGGGCTGGCCTGTGGTGCGCTCATCGGGGCCTGGAACGGTCTCTGGGTCGCCTATGCACGGGTGCCGTCCTTCGTCGTGACGCTGGGCGGGTTGCTGATCTTTCGCGGAATGGCGTTTGAAACGGCCCAGGGCCGGACGCTTGCCCCCTTCCAGGATGGATACCTGGTGTTCGGTGGCGGCATTCAGGGCGCAATCGGCGAAAGCGCAAGCTGGATGGTCGGCCTTGTCGGTGTCGCGCTTTATGCCGTGACACAGGTGGTCGCGCATCTTCGCGCAGCCCGCATGAGCCGCAACGAACCGGTGCGCCGGCGGGTGCTCAAGGTGCTTGCCGTCCTGCTGGTGATGGGCGCTTTCGTCTGGATCATGAATGCCTACAACCTTCCTCGGTCCGACATCGGGCGCGGCATTCCGGTGCCGGCACTTGTCCTGATCGCGATCGTTCTGATGATGGAATGGATCGGCCGGGCAACAACCTTCGGGCGTCACAGCTATGCCATCGGCGGCGGGATGGAGGCCTCGCGGCTGGTCGGCATCAACACCCGCAAGACGGTGTTCTTCGTTTACGTGCTGATGGGGGTCCTTGCCGCAGTCGCCGCCGTCATCGCCACGGCACGGCTGAACGCGGGCACCAGCTCCACCGGCGAGCTGCTGGAGCTCAGCGTGATCGCGGCGGCCGTGATCGGCGGCGTGTCCCTTTCGGGCGGACGCGGATCGGTGGCGGCGGCCGTGATCGGCGCGCTGGTGATCCAGAGCCTGGACAGCGGCATGGTTCTTGTCGGCGCGTCCAGTTCCATGCGGATGATCGCCATCGGCCTGATCCTGACGATCGCCGTCTTTGCCGACAATCAGTTTGCCCGGGAGGCGAAGGAATGACCCAACCACATTTGGTGAACATGCAAGGCGTGTCCAAATCCTTTGGCGGCATTCACGCGGTCAAGGGGATCGACCTGACCCTGGACGCCGGCGAGGTCGTTGCCGTGCTGGGCCACAACGGTGCGGGCAAAAGCACCCTGATGAAGATGCTGGCAGGCGCCTATCAGCGCGACCTGGGCGATATCCAGGTTCACGGCCAGTCCGTTGCCCTGTCCTCGCCCGCCGAGGCCCATGATCTGGGCATCGAAACCATCTATCAGACGCTGGCGCTGGCCGACAATCTGGACGCTTCGGCCAACCTGTTCCTGGGGCGCGAGATCGCCTGGCGGTTCGGCCCGTTCCGCGTGATGGATCAGGCCCGGATGCGGGATCAGACCGCACAGGTCATCGCCCGGCTGAACCCCCATTTCGACGCTCTGGATGTTCCCTGCCGGTCTCTCTCGGGCGGTCAACGCCAGACCATAGCGATCGCGCGGGCCCTTCAGTTCGATGCGCGGATCCTGATCATGGACGAACCCACCGCCGCACTTGGCCCGCATGAAACCGCCATGGTCGCCGATCTGACGCGCCGGTTGAAATCGCAGGGGCTGGGGATCTTCCTGATCAGTCACGACGTGCACGACGTGTTCGACCTGGCGGACCGGTTCATCGTGATGAAGGGCGGGCAGGAGGTGGGTTCGGGACGGATCAGCGAGGTGACCAAGGACGAGGTGCTGGGCATGGTCATCATGGGCCGCTGCCCTGCACAGATCCGGCCTGGGCCGGGCGCATCGATGCTTGACGAACACGGAGCCCAGACATGATGCCCCCCCTGATATGGCAGGCCGCGTCATGAGCGAGGACGGAAAACGCCCCCGCCGCACGCCGGAACAGTGGGCGGGTGTCCTCCTGCTGTCGCTTGTCGTGGTCTTTCTCAGCGTGCAGGTTGTCGCCCGCTATGGTTTCGGGCGGTCCTTTTCCTGGCTGGAAGAGGTCACACGCTTCGCCTTTGTCTGGGCGGTCTATTTCGGCTTCGTGGTCGCCGCCGAGGCCGACCGCCACATCCGCGTGGCCTTGCACCTGCAGCTACTTCCGCCGAAAGGGCGGTTGTTGATGCTGACGCTTGCCGATCTTCTTTGGCTGGCCTTCAACGCCGTGGTCATCTGGCACGGATATTTCTTCACCATGTCGATGTTCGAATTTCCCTACATCTCGCAGACCACCGGCATCAACCTTGTCTGGGTTCAGATGATCGTGCCGCTGGGGTTCGTGTTCATCTCGGTCCGGGTGATCCAGGTGATGATCGCGCGCTGGCGCAGGGGCGTCGATCTGCACGACGCGCGGCTGGGGGACTGAGCCATGGATCCGATTACCGTACTTGTCGTCACCTTTATCGTCTTCCTGTTGATCGGGGTACCGGTGGCCGTGTCCATCGGCCTGTCTGCCGTGCTGTCGATGGCGGTTGCGAACTTCCCGGCGTCCTATCTGGTGCAGACCGCCTATAGCGCCGTCGATGAATTCACCATCATCGCGGTGCCGATGTTCATCCTGGCCGGGGTGCTGATGGAAAAGGGCGGGCTGACCGAACGGCTTATCGATTTTTCCCGCGCGCTGGTCGGCCCGGCACCCGGCGGTCTGGCCACCGTCACCATCGTGGCCTGCACCTTCTTCGCGGCGATCTCGGGGTCGGGCCCGGCGACGACTGCCGCCATCGGATCGATCATGATTCCGGCCATGGTGCGCGATGGCTACGGGCGCGATTTCTCGGCCGCCATATCGTCATCGGCGGGGGGCATCGGCGTGGTGATCCCGCCGTCGATCCCCATGATCATCTACGGCATCACCGCCGAAACCTCGATCTCGGGGCTGTTCTTGGCGGGTGTGATCCCCGGCCTGCTGCTGGCCTTCGCCCTGTGGATGGTTTCGGCCTTCATCTCGAAACGTCGTGGCTGGGTGTCGCATTCCACGGTGTCGCGCAGCCTGCGGGGCATCGGGGGCGCCGCGTGGCAGGCAAAATGGGCGCTTCTGGCACCGGTTATCATCCTTGGCGGCATCTATGGCGGTGTGTTCACCGTGACCGAAGCCTCGGTCGTCGCCGTGGTCTATGCCCTTCTCACCGGAGTCGTCCTGTTTCGCCAGATCACCTTTCCGGTGTTTTTCGACGCCATGGTCTATACCGTGCGGATCACCGGAACCGTCCTTCTGGTGCTGGTGACGGGGCGCATTGTCGGTCGGCTGCTGTCGATCAACCAGGTGCCGCAGACGGTTTCGGCTTACCTGCTTGAATCGGTGTCCAGCCCTGTCGTCCTGGTCCTGCTGATCCTGCTCTTGCTGATCTTCATCGGCATGTGGATGGAGACGCTGACCCAGATCATCATCCTGACACCGCTTCTGCTGCCGGTGGTGATGGGGCTGGGAATGCACCCGATCCAGTTCGGCATCGTCTTCGTGATCGCCTGCGAAATCGGATACTCCACGCCGCCCCTCGGGGTGAATTTGTTCGTCGCCGCCGAGATTGGCGACACCACGATGGAACGGATTTCGAAGGCGTCGATCCCGTTCCTGGCCGCCGAAACCACCGTGATGGCGCTGGTGGCCTTCGTTCCCGAACTGTCGCTGTGGCTGCCGCGGCTGTTGGGCTTCGTCAATTGATCCAAGGAGGAGAGATCATGAAACTGCTGACTACACTCACGCTGGGCGTTGCCCTGACCATGGGAAGCGCCGCTTTTGCCGCCGATTACACCATGCGGCTCAGCCATGGAGACAACGAAAACAACCCCACCCATGTCACCGCCCTGAAGTTCGAGGAACTGGTGGAGAAATACACCGACGGGCGTATCGACGTTCAGATCTTTCCGTCCAACCAGCTGGGCAGCGAACAGGAGGTCGCGCAGGCGGTGCGCACCGGTTCGATCGAGTCCGAGATCGTCTATACCGGCAATCTCGTGCCGCTGGCCCCGTCGGTGGGCGTGATGATGCTGCCCTATGCGTTCACTTCGACCGATCAGGCGCATGCGGCGATGGACGCCCTGACCGATCCGCTGAACGAACGGCTCCCGCGCGAGGCCGGGGTGAGGATTCTGGGCTATCTTGAAAAGGGCTTCCGTGTCCTGACCAACGGTGAACGCGAGGTGAAGAACCTGGATGACCTTCAGGGGCTGAAGATCCGCGTCTCCAAGAACAATATCGCCATCGAAACCTTCCGCTCCTGGGGGCTTGACCCGGTGCCCATGGCCTGGGCCGAGGTCTTTCCCGCGCTTCAGCAGGGCGTGATCGACGGTCAGGAGAACCCCTATACCACCGCCGTTTCGATGAAGTTCAACGAGGTGCAGGATTACATCACCGAAATCCACTACCTGATCTGGTCCGGCCCGCTGATCGTGTCGGAACGCTGGTATCAGGGTCTGGATGCCGATCTTCAGGAGGCGCTGAACAAGGCCGGGCGCGAAGCCGCGCTTTACGGCCGCCAGAACAGTGCCGAAGAAACCGAGAAGGCCATGCAGAAACTGGTTGAAATGGGCATGACACTAAGCGGCGCCCCCGAGGACGAAGAGAAATGGCAGGAAGCCGCCCGCGCCCTCTGGCCGTCCTTCGCCGACGACATCGGCGGCCAGGAATGGGTCGATCAGGCAAGCAGGATCATCGCCGAGGTGACACAGTAAGCCGCCCGATGCAGCGTGGCATCCGGCACACGATCTGAATCCCCCTCCCGCGTATCCAGACCTGCGCGGGAGGGTATCGGCACCGGCGCGTGCCAAGGACGGCTTCCGCCAGGGCGCCAGCCCTGCGGTGCCCCGATCGCCGCACCCGTGGAAACTATGACTGTCGGAAGGCCTGCGGCAATTCAAACTCATCCGTCTGGCGCCCGCCAAGGGTGTGCCACTGGCCCACACCCGAGGTATCGACCCCGGCCTTTTCCAACCGCCTTGCATGTGTTTCGGCGTTGAAGCGCGGCGCATAGCCGATTTCGCGGGCGGCGGGGTCGTTCACCGTGGCCCGGTCATTGGCCGAGATGCCCCAGATACGGCGAAACCCCGCGATGTCGGCCAGAAGGGCGCGATCCACCAGCGCAACAAGGTCGGCCGGTGCCAGCCATGTCTTCAGTTCACGGGCATTTCGCGGCGCCTCGGCGTGGGTGCATATGCGCACGGCGATGCCGGTAAGGGCACATTTCAACGTGTAGGCCCGCACCAGCGCCTCGGAGGCGATCTTGGTCACGCCGTAAAGGCCGCTGGGAAGATCGCAGAGATCGGGTGTGAAGGCGGCCCGCACATCATGGCCGCCCACAGTATGAATTGAGCTTGCATGGACGAAGCGCGGCACCCCGGACAGGCGCGCCGCTTCCAGCATCGCGAGGGTCCCGTCGATGTTGGCATGCGCCAGATCGGCCCAGTCGGTCATGAACCCCGGCGAACCCGCCAGATGAACGATGCCGCGACACCCGCGCGCCAGTTCGCTCATCCGCGCCACGTCATGACAATCAGCGGAAACGATGCCCGCCCCGTCGGTCCGGTCGGTGGCTTCCACGGCCCAGCCAAGTTCGCGCAGGCCCGGAACAAGATGCGAGCCGACGCGCCCGGCCGCGCCGGTCACCAGAAGCCTGCCGCGACTCATGCCGGTACCTGCACACCGGGCGCCTGGCCGAATGCCCCCGGCGCCGCCGCGCGGATACAGGACGTGAACCGGTTTGGCGCGATCTCCCGCAGGCTCATGTCCGCCGACGCGCATGCGGAAACCGCGTGGGCACACCGGGTACGGAACGGACAACCCGACGGCGGAGACAGGGGATTGGGGATTTCGCCCACCAGTTCGGCCGGACGGATGACATGATCGATCGACGGCGCCGCCGCGACAAGCGTTTCCGTATAGGGATGCGCCGCGCAATCGAACATGGCTTCGACGGGGCCGATCTCCATCACCCGGCCCAGATACAGAACCACGACACGGTGGGCGATCTGACGCACCACCGCCAGATCGTGGGTGATGAACAGCATCGTCAGGTTCATCTCTGCGCGCAGATCGCCGAGGATGTTCAAAACCTGCGCCTGAACCGACACGTCCAGCGCCGAAACCGGTTCATCCGCCACCACCAGATCCGGGCGCAACATCAGCGCGCGGCATATTCCGATCCTTTGCCGCTGGCCGCCCGAGAACGACGCGGGATAGCGTTGCAGAACCTCGGGGCCGAAGCCGACCTTCTCCAGCATTTCGGCCGCGATTCTGCGCCGCTCGTCGGCATTGCGGCCGATACCGTGCAGATGCAGCGGCTCGGTCAGGGTTCTCTCGATCGTGAAATAGCGGTTGAGCGAGGCATAGGGATCCTGGAAGATCATCTGCATCCTGCGGCGCAAGGCCCGCAATTCCCGTGCCCTTGCGCCGCTGACAGACTGCCCGTCAAACGTGATTTCACCACTTGTCGGTTCGATCAGCCGCAGCAACAGCCGGCCCAAGGTCGATTTTCCCGACCCGCTTTCGCCCACAAGGCCAACCGTTTCGCCACGGTGAATTGCGAATGAAACATCCTGCACCGCCTTCACGGTGCCGCCGCGCACCGGAAAGTGCTTGTTCAGACCGTCGATTTCCACCAGCAGGTCACGCGACATCGGCAGGGGCCCTTTCGAATGCAGGCAGGTGATCGAGCCGTTTGCAGCGGGCCGCATGCCCCGGCGCCACCTCGACCGGCGCGGGGCGCTCGGTTGTGCAAAGGCCATCAAGCGCATGCTGGCACCGCGGCGCGAACAGGCAGCCCCGGGGCCGGGCGGCAATCGGCGGAACCCGGCCCGGCAAGGCATAAAGCCGCGCGGCGCTGCGCCCCCTGGGGATCGACCGGATCAAGCCGCGTGTATAGGGGTGGGATGGCGTATCGAACACCTGGCGCACCGGCCCCTGTTCCACGATCTGGCCGGAATACATCACGCAGACCCGGCTGGCGACCTGATTGACCACGCCAAGATCGTGGGTGACAAAAATCATGCCCATATCCAGCTTTTCCTGCAATTCGCGCAGCAGCCACAGGATTTGCGCCTGAATGGTGACGTCCAGCGCGGTGGTCGGTTCATCGGCGATCAGCAGCCGGGGCGAACAGGACAGCGCCATGGCGATCATGACCCTTTGCCGCATCCCGCCCGACAACTGGTGCGGATAGGCCCGAAGCTGGCGTTTCGGGTCGGGCATCCGCACCAGCGCGACAAGATCGCCCGCCCGCTCCAGCGCCTCTTTGCGCTTGCATTTCTCGTGCAGGATGATGGCTTCGCAAATCTGGTCGCCCACGGTCTGGACCGGGTTCAGTGATGTCATCGGCTCCTGGAAGATCATCGCAATCTCGGCGCCTCGGATATCGCACATTGCCCGTTCCGATTGCGCCAGAAGATCGACCGGCCCCGATGCGCGGTGCAGTATGGCACGGCCCTGACGACGTGCGCCCCGGGCCCCCAGCAGGTTCATCAGGGCAAGGCTTGTGATTGTCTTGCCCGAACCGCTTTCGCCGACGACGGCCAGCGTTTCGCCGCGTGCCACGTCGAAGGACACCCCTTCAAGCGCCGGCACAAATGCCCCGCCGATGGAGAAATCAACCCTCAGATCCTGCACCGACAGCACCGGTTCGTGTTCGCTCATCCTGGTCTCCCTGCTCAGGCCGGGGCCGCGCCATCGCGGCCCCGGCGCGGCATCACTGCTCCAGATACACTTCTTCAAGCCGCCAGGAGTTTACCAGTTCGGTATCGAACCCCTTCACCTCTTCGCGCAGGACTTCGGCGGCAGGCCGGGCAAACAGGTAAACCTCGTAGGCCTTGTCCAGAAGGCGTTGCTGGATGTCCTTGTACTGCGCCTTGCGGGCGTCAAAGTCTGTCTCGGCCTCGGCGGCCTTCACCATACCAATCAGCGCATCATCCTGGATCGCCGAGTAGTTGCCGCCGCTTTCCGGCAGGTAATAGCCCGAAAAGCGGATATCGGGGTCGGCCAGCGGCGCGGTCGACCGCAGCATGGCGATTTCGTGCCGACGCCCGCGGGTCTTGTCCAGCCAGGCCTCGCGCTCCAGCACCTCGATCTCCATCGGAATGTCGGCCTGGGCCAGAAGCGCCTGCACGATCTGGGCGATCTGGGTATCGGGATCGCGCTGGATGATGCTCATGGTCAGGGGGCCTTCGTGGCCGCTTTCGGCGTAAAGCCGTTTTGCCAGTTCCGGATCGTAGGATGGCGTGTCCAGGTCTTCGGTGTATTCCCATGACGTGTGCGGCACCCAGGTCGGGTTCACCCGTCCCCGTCCACGCGACACCACGCTTTCAACCCGCGCCGGATCGATTGCGGCCCTGACCGCCTTGCGCAGTTTCTCGTTTTCGGCAAAGGGTTCGCCCGAGTTGTTGAAGACCAGGAACTGGGTGATCTGGCTGGGCCGCGGATTCAGCGTCAGGCCCTCCATGGCCTCGACCCGGTCGAAATCGCGTGACTGGATACGGTCCGCGATATGGGCGGCGCCGGATTGTGCCTCGACGATGGCAACCGAGGTATCGGCGATGAACCGCAGGGTGACGCTGTCGAGGTAGGGCAGTGCATTGCCCGCATCGTCCTTGCGCCAATAGTCGGGGTTCTTCACCGCCTTCAGCTGGAACCCACCCTGCCAATCCTCCAGAAGGAACGGCCCCGTTCCCGCAGGATTGCGGCGCAGCGCCTCGCGATCATCCATCGCGGCGGGCGATACCATCATCGCCGATTCGCTGGCGAGGATACTGAGGATCGACCCCGACTGACGGGCGAGATTGATCTTCACGGTCATGTCGTCGACCACCTCGGCCCCCGAGATGGCCGAGGCCTGTGTCGCGGCGCGGCTTTCGCCCTGCAGGGCCACCACGCGGTCGATATTCGCCTTGACCGCCGCAGCATCGAACGGCGTTCCGTCCGAGAATGTCACGCCCTCGCGCAGGTTGAACGTGATCGACAGACCGTCCTCGGCAATCTGCCACCCGGTCGCCAGTCGCGGAACGAATTCCCCTTCGGCATCCAGTATATAAAGGTTTTCGTAGAACAGGTTCAGCGCCGAGCGGTCATAGCCGACGGCAGACCCGAACAAGGGGTCCAGCGATGCAATCTCGATGTCCTGGGTCGCCACCAGATCGCCACCCTGCACCGGCGCCGCCAGGGCGGGAACACCGCCCGCCAGGATGGCAAGCGCGGCACATCCCCCGATCACCAGGCGGCGTGAAGCCTTCAATACAACCATTGTCATGTTCCTCCCGTTTTTCGCCCACCAATGCGCAGGGGCACGGGGCGACCATAGGCAAGGCCGCGCCATCTGTAAAATAAATAATCGATAATCGATAACCGATTTTAGTGGACGCTCCGAAACCGCCCATGTATCCAGAACCGAAAGCAGGAGAACGCCATGAGCATGGTAAGCGGCAAGCGCGGACAGCGGATCAAGACGACCTCGGCCTGGATCGTCGAGGAACTGCGCCGCGAAATCGTTTCGCGCAGGATCGCGGCGGGCGACCGCCTGACGGTAAGCGAGATCGCCACCCGCTATGACGTCAGCGGCGCCCCGGTGCGCGAGGCGATGGTACAGCTTGCCTCCGAGGGATATATCGACATGCAGGCCAACCGGGGCGCCGTTGCGAGGGTGTTCGGCCCCACCGAGCTGCGCAACATCTTCAGCGTCCGCGAGGCATTCGAATCGCACCAGACACGCCGCTTTGCAGCAGTTGCCCGCCCCGAAGACCTGGACCGCCTCGAGCAGCTTGCCCATGAGTTCGAAACCCTGGTGAAGACCGGGGATGCCCGCCGGTCTTCGCAGGTGAACATCAAATTCCATGACGTGATGATCCGCCACGACGGAAACGCGGAAATCGCCGCCATCCTCGACCGCCACCGGGGTGTCGCCATGATGATGCGCCACGATTTTGGGCGCAGCGACCTGCGCGCGGAACAGGCTGCCCAGGAACATTTCACAATTCTGGCCGCGCTGCGGGCCGGAGATGCCGACGCGGCCGCGGCAGCCTCGGGCAGCCACGTTCGCGGCACTTTGGACGATATCCTCGAGCTTTACGCCCAGGCCCAGCGGAACAAGGGGGTCGGGGCATGACGGCACGGTTGCTGCTGCGCCGCATTTCACAGCTTTTGCCGACGGCGCTGATTGTCACGTTCCTGGTCTTCATGATGACGCTGGCCCTGCCCGGCGATCCGACAACGGCGATCCTTGGCGAGGATGCCAGCGCCGAACAACGCGAGATCCTGCGCGAAAAACTGGGGCTGGACCGGCCCGCCGCGGTTCAATACGTCGTCTGGCTGGGCGGCATGGCGACCGGCGATTTCGGCACCTCGCTCAAGACCGGTGAACCGGTGGCCGACATGCTGGCCCTGCGGGTGCCGATCACCGTCGAACTGACGGTGCTGTCGATGGTGCTGGCGGTTCTCATCGGGATTCCCGCCGGCGTTTTCGCCGCAACCCGCCGCGGCAGCCTGGCCGACCTGGGCATATCCTTTCTGGCCATGTCATCGATGGCGGTGCCCTATTTCTGGGCCGGAATGCTGTTGATCATGCTGTTCGCGGTCAAACTGGGGTGGCTGCCCTCGTCGGGCTATGTGCCGTTTCATATCGACCCCTTTGGCAACCTGCGCGCGATGATCCTGCCGTCAATCACCATCGGCACCGCCATGGCCGCCTTGGTGATGCGCCAGACCCGCGCCGCCATGTGTGAAACGATGGAGCAGGATTTCATCCGCACCGCCCGCGCCAAGGGTGTCAGGCCGCGCAGCGTGGTGTACCGCCACGGCCTGCGCAACTGCCTGATTCCCGTCACCACGGTGATCGGCCTTCAGATCGGCACCCTGATCGGCGGTGCCGTCGTGACCGAGACGATCTTTTCCCTGCCCGGGCTGGGCCGGATGATCGTGAACGGCATCTTCTGGCGTGACTTCCCGGTGGTGCAGGGCGGCATTGTCGTCATCGTCTTCTTCGTGCTGCTGGTGAACCTGGTCACGGATCTTGCCTATTCCATTCTCGACCCCCGAGTGAGGCTGTCATGACCGATGCTTCCCCGGCGGCCCCCGCCATCACATCACCCGGACGGGCGATCCTTCACCGGTTCTTCACCAGCCCGCTTGGGGTCACCGGCGCCACCATTCTGGGCGTGTTGATCTTCTGCGCCATTCTCGCGCCGTTCATCGCCCCCCACGACCCGACCGAGATATTCTGGGATCATATCCAGCAGCCGCCCTCGGCCACCTTTCTGTTCGGCACCGACGAACTGGGCCGCGACATCCTGAGCCGGGTCATCTGGGGCGCCCGCGTTTCCCTCTGGGTCGTGATCTGCTCGATCGGGATCGCCCTGCTGATCGGCAGCCTGATCGGGCTGATCTCGGGGTATGTGGGCGGCGTGGTCGATGACGTGATCATGCGCATCAACGACGCCATCCTGGCCTTCCCCATGCTGATCCTTGCCCTTGGCATCATCGCCGTCTTCGGGCCGACGCTGACCAATGCCATCCTGGCCATCGCAGTCGTCAACATACCCGGTTTCGCCCGTGTCGTGCGCGGACAGGTTCTTTCCGTGCGCGAGCATGAGTTCGTCGAGGCCGCCCGGTCGATCGGTCTTGGCCCCGCCGCGATCCTGCTGCGCCATATCCTGCCCTATGTCAGCGGCAACGTCATCGTCTATGCAAGCCTGCGGGCCTCGGCCGCCCTGATCACCGAAAGCGCGCTGGCGTTTCTGGGGCTGGGTGTGAAGCCACCGACGCCGACCTGGGGGTCGATGCTGGCCACGGCGATGCAGTACTGGGACGCCTGGTGGATGAGCATCTTTCCCGGCCTTGCAATCTTCATCGCGGTGCTGGGCCTGAATTTCACCGGTGACGCCCTTCTCGATGCCAAACAAGCGACCGAAAGCGATAACTGATGTCACAGTCCAGCGGGCAGCGCGCCCATCCCATTCCCGTCATCGAAGAAATCCGCATCACTCCGGTCGCCTTCCGCGATCCGCCGCTTCTGGCCGCCTCGGGGATGCATGAACCCTGGACGGCACGCACCATCATCGAAGTGATCTGCGAAGACGGCACCACCGGCCTTTCGGAAACCTATGGCGATACTGCCACCATCGAGGAATTGCGCGCCGCCGCCCCGGCCCTGCGCGGGATGCGCATCACCGATCTGTCCGGCGTCAAAAAGCGGATCGTCGCCGTGGCAGAGTCGCTGAACACGCTGGCCCATCAATCCAGCGTCGTGTCGCCCCGCACCGAACCCGCGTTGCGGGTGCCGCGCCTTTACGCGGCCTTCGAGGTGGGCTGCCTTGATGCATTTGCCCGCCATCTGGGGGTTCCGCTTTACGAGGTTCTCGGCGGCGCCTGGCGCAAGGAGATTCCCTTTGCCGCCTACCTGTTCTTCAAGCCCGACGGTCACCCCGGGCTCGACCTGGATGACCCCTGGGGCGAAGTCCTGACGCCCGATCAACTGGTCGGCCTCGCCGGGCGGATGATCGATGGCTATGGTTTCCGCTCACTCAAGCTGAAAAGCGGCGTTCTTGATCCCGACCTCGAACTGGATGCCATGGAGGCGCTGGCCCGCGCCTATCCCGACCATCCCCTGCGGTTCGATCCCAACGGAAACTGGACCCTTGAAACCACCCTGGCGCGCCTCGGGCGGATGGAGGGGCTTCTCGATTATCTTGAGGATCCTGTTCTGGGGCTGGAGGCCATGGCGCAGGTTCAGGCACAGACCAGTTTGCCCCTGGCCACCAACATGTGTGTCACCGGGTTCCGCGACATCCGCGAGGCGGTGGCCCGGAAATCCGTTCAGATCGTCCTGGCCGATCACCATTTCTGGGGCGGGCTTCAGGCCACGACGGCGCTTGATACCCTCTGCGCCAGCCTTGGCATGGGGCTCTCGATGCATTCGAACAGCCACCTCGGGGTCAGCCTGATGACGATGGCCCATGTCACCGCCGCCTGCCCGCACCTGACCCACGATTGCGACACCCATTACAATTGGGTCGACAGCGATGTGGTGACGGGCGGCAAGATCGCGTTCCATCAGGGCGCCGTCCACCTGACCGATGCACCGGGCAACGGCGTGACGCTTGACCATGACGCCCTGGCCCGGATGAACGCCGACTTCGAAACCCACGGAACGCCCCACCGGGACGACACGATCTTCATGCGCCGCATGTGGCCCGAGTGGGATTCACGAAGACCGCGTTTCTGACGCCAACCGGTCCTCGAAAAGGGGCGGGCCACCTGTGCCCGCCCCCTTTTTGCTCGGTCCATCACATCAGCTTCGGTCGCGGATCAGGTCCTGCAACATCTCGCGTTCTTCCCCGGTGAGATCGGTCAGGGGCGCACGGACATGGCCGGTTTCGAACCCGCGCAGGCCAACCCCTGCCTTGACGGCCGAAACCGCATATCCCGCCTTGCGGTCACGGATGCGGGCGAAGGGATAGTAGAACTCGCGCAGCATCCGTTCGCAGGTGGCATCGTCACCGGCGCTGAAGGCCGCATGAAAGGCCAGGGCCGTTTCGGGAACGAAATTGAACACCGCCGATGAATAGGTCGCCATCCCGGCACCGCGATAGGCCTGCGCGAACAGTTCGTGGGTTGGCATTCCACCGATGTAGGACAGCCGCTCGCCCAGGGTGGCGGTGACGCGGCGCACCGTGTCGATATCGCCCGAACCATCCTTGAACCCGATCAGGTTGGGGCAGTCCTCGGCCAGTTGCTCAAGCGACTCGACCGAGATCCGCGATTGGCCGCGATTGTAGAAGATGACAGCCATGTTCGTGGCCTTGCACACCGCGCGCACCCGTGCGGCGATCCCCTCTTGCGGGCCCTCGGTCAGGTAGTGGGGCAGCAACAGAATGCCATCGCCGCCCGCCGCCTCGATCTCGCGCGCAAGATCGCAGGCCATCCGCACGCCATACCCACAACCGGCCAGGACCGGCCCCTGCCCGGCAACCTGTCGGGTTGCGCGCACCACCTCAACAATCTCGGACGGGGAAAGCGAGAACATCTCGCCGGTGCCGCCCGCCACGATGAGCCCTTCCACCTTGTATTGTGACAGCCACTCGAGATGCGCCTGGAACGGCGCCTTGGCGAAATTGTCATCCTGGTCGAAAGGGGTGACGGGAAAGGACAAAAGACCGTGGCGTATGATCTCGCGCAGGTCGGTGGGGGCAATCATGAAGGCTATCTCCCTTGGTTGGCATCATCATGGTGGGGCGACATTGTCATGCCGATCCCCGGCGCAGCAGGCGAAATCCCACGTCGAAGACCGGGCGTTCGGCCGGTTGGCCCTCGATCCGGGCCAGAAGGGCCTGCGCCGCCTGGCGCCCCAGCGCGTCACGGTCGACGCGCACGGTGGTGATCCCCGGCACCACGTCGGCGGCGAATTCCTGATCGCCGAAGCCGACAACAGCCAGATCGTCAGGGATGCGCAGCCCGCGCACCTGCGCCTCGGTGATCACCCCATGGGCAAGAAGATCGGAACTGCAGAAGATCAGGCCACCCCCGGCAAGGCCTCCGCCCTCCAGCAACAGCGATAGCCCCCGCCGCCCCTGCCCAAGCGAGGCCGGGGTGCGTAGGTTTATGTCGGTCACGGCCCGCCCGGTGCGCTGGGTGAACCGCTGGCTAAAGGCCTCCATCCGGCGAACGGCCCTCTCATCGCCGGCGTGGATCACCGCCGCCGTTCCATGGCCGGCATCGCAGGCGAAATCGGCCACGGCCCGGCCCGTCGCCCCGTGCGAAAAGCCGACACAGATGTCGATGGGCGTCTGGGAAATGTCCCAAAGCTCCACCACCGGAATGCCCGCGCCCAGCAGGGCCTTGCGCGCCCGGGCCGTGTGGTGGATGCCGGTCAGCATCACCGCGTCGGGCTGCCGCGACAGGTGCAGGGCGATCATCCGTTCCTCGTCCTCGGGGGTTTCGCCGGTTTCCGACAACAGGATCTGATAGCCGCGCGCGCGCATCCCTTCGGAAAAGGCGCGCGCCATCGACGAATAGATGATGTTGGTGATCGAAGGGACCAGCGCGCTGATCAGCATGCTGCGCCGCGAGGCCAGCGCGCCCGCCAGGGCATTGGGCACGAAGCCCGTCAGGTCGATCGCCTCGCGAATGCGGGCCAGAGTTTCGGGCGACACCTTCGACGGATTGGACAGGGCGCGCGACACCGTCACCTGGCTGACGCCCGCCAGACGCCCGATGGCGGCCATGGTCACACGTCGCCCGCCTGCCCTGTTGTCTTCCGCACCCACACCAACCCCCTTTCGACCGCCCTCACGGGGTGGCTTCGCCGCCCTTGCCGCGTTTGGCCAGATACACCGATGCCGTCAGCGATCCAAGGATCAGCACCCACAGCACAACGGCGATCCAGCTTTTCGTGAAGAAGATCGTCGCGTCACCGAAGGCTTCCAGGCTTTTGACGAAATAGATCTCGGCCGAGGGGCCAAGGATGAAGCCGATGACGAAGGGCGCGATCTCAAGCCGCAGCTTCACGCCCAGCCAGCCGAACAGCCCGAAGATCAGCAGGGTCCAGACATCGAACATGATGCCATAGTTGATGGTATAGGCGCCGATGACGCACATCATAAGGATGATCGGGAACAGGATGTGTTTGGGCACGGTGACCACGCGGGCGAACATGCGGATGGCGAAATACATCATCGTGAACATCGCCAGGTTGGCCACGATCATGGCGATCACCATGGCCTCCCAGGTCTGGGGGTTGTTGCCGATGAACAGCGGGCCGACCTGAATTCCCTGAAGGGTGAAGGCGCCGATCAGGATGGCGGTGGCAGCATCGCCCGGAATGCCCAGAGACAGAAGCGGCACCAGCGCGCCGCCGGTCAGCCCGTTGTTGGCGGATTCCGACGCAACGATGCCCGCCGGTTCGCCCTTGCCGAAGCGTTCGGGCGTCTTGGAAAAGGTCTTGGCCGCCGAATAGGACAGGATCGAGGCCGCCGAACCGCCGACACCGGGCAGAATTCCCACGAAGGTTCCGATCCCCGAAGACCGGACAAGGTTGCCGACCTGCCCCCGGAAGATCGAGAATGAGAAGGACGAGTCGCGGCCGATCTTCACGTCGGCCATGCTCTGCCCCTTTGGCACGCCCACCTCGGCCTGTTCCAGGATCGCCGCCAAGCCGAAGACCCCGATCAGCACCGGCAAAAGGGAAAACCCACCGTCCAGCCAGTATTCCAGCCCCGGAGGGATCAGCCGCAGTTCACCGTTGCCGCCATCGGTGATGTCATAGACCCCGATCAGGCTGATGAAGATGCCAAGAAACCCCGAGAATATCCCCATGAGCAGATCGGAACTGAGCGCGGCCATGACCGTCAGCGCAAAGAGGATGATCAGGAACTTTTCGACATAGGAAAAGCGGATCGCGAAATCGGCCAGGACCGGCGCGAAGAAGTAAAGGATGCCAAGGCTGATCAGCCCCCCGACAAGCGAGGCGATGATGCCGATGCGCAGGGCCTTTTCGCCCTCGCCCTTCTGGCTCATCGGGTAGCCGTCAAACGTGGTGGTGATCGAACTGGGGGTGCCGGGAATGCCCAGCAGGATCGCGGGCACCAGTCCGCCGGAAATGCCCCCGACGTAAAGCCCCAGCAACAGCGCCAGCCCGTTTTCAAGGCCCAGCGAATAGGTCAGCGGCAGGCAGACGGCGATGGCCATGGTGGCCGTCATCCCCGGGATGGCCCCGAAGACGATGCCCACGAAGGTGCCCCCCACCGCCAGGGCCAGGAACAGGGGGGTGATGATGTCAAGAATTTCCATGGGGCCTGCTCAGGGAAGGGTGAGGAAGAAAAGCTCGGTGAAGGTCCACCAGACGAGGCTGGGCGCGATCAGCGCCATCACCGCCACGGGCAGGATGTCGCGCCAGCCCCGGTCGTGCAGAAACAGCAGCCCGGTCAGGAAGACATAGGGAATGGAACAGATCAGGAAGCCGAAGCCGCGGTTGGGCCAGACATCGCCCACCGGCACCATGAGCGAGAAATAGATCACCGTCAGCACCACGGTGCCCAGAAGGCGCGGCTTGTCCATCTGCGACCAGATCCCGGCCCAATGGCCACCCGCGCCCACGATGCCCCGCCAGCGTGTCAGCAGGATCGCCAGCCCCAGCAGGGCCAGAACCCCGCCCACGAGGGTCGGGAAGATCAGGTGCGATGTCTGGAAATCTATGGTGATGCGGGTCAGCTCGCCCATCCGTCTCTCCCTGCGGCCTTGGTTGGCCCGGCCTGTCCGGCCGGGCCATCGGGTTTACGAACCGCTTTTCAGCTCGTCGATCACGCGGCGGTAGGTGTCGCGCTTTTCCTCGAAATGGGCGCGCGATTCATCCGAGGCGCGGAAGTTGGGGATGAAGAAGCTGGCCTTCTGGCGCTCCTGGATTGCGCCCTCCTCGAACACCTCGGTCAGGGCGGCGTCGATCTGGTCGATGATCGCCGGGTCCATATCCTTGTTGAAGAGGAAGAAGAATTCCTTGTCGAAGGTGAAATCCTTCTCGCCGTCCAGCGTCACGCTGGTTTCGGGCGAGGCATACTTCAGCAACTGGTCGCGCGTGGTGTCGCCCATGCCCTCGGGCGGTGCCTGCTCCAGAACCGCGCCGCCGGCGGTGATCCAGACGAAGCGCATCGCCTTCTGGTCGTCCTCGGGCAGTTGGGTGAACTGTTCGTTCGCCTGGATCGAGCCGTTGATGACATCGGCCAGCCCGTCCCACATGGCCTGGTTCTTGTCCGACTGCGACCCGGTGTTCAGGGCCACGATGTTCTCTTCCGAACCGGGGGCGCGGACGCGGGCGGCGTTCTTCATGGCGGTGAAGCCGATCTCGCTCACCCCTCCAGGCTGGATCGCGACGCGCACCTTTTCGCCGTTCTCGGCGGCGGTCAGGATGTCTTCCATCGACTGATAGGGCGAATTCTTGGGCACCAGATAGGCGTTGCCCGGGTTGATCGCCACGCTGGGGCCGATGATGTAATTCTCGAACGGGTCGGCATAGCCGGTCACGCCGTAAAGATTGCCGAGATAAGCTTGGTCATGGAACATCATCAGGGTGGTGCCGCGGCTGTCGCGGTCAAGCGCCTTGTAGGCTTCGCCCACGCCCACGGCATCCACCTTGATGCGGATGCCCAGCTTTTCGGCCAGCGCCTCGGCGACGATGGCCGAGTTCTGATAGGTATCCCCCCCGGTCGAGCTTGACCCGATGACAAGGCGCACGTTGCGCGGCAGTTCCTGCGCGGCGGCGGCAAAGGACGTGGCGGCAAGCGCAATGGCGCTGGCGGCGGCAAGAAGTGTTCGGCGGTTCAAGGTCATGGTTTCCTCCCCTCGTGACCGCTGCTGCGGTCTTTCTGTTCCCTGTGACGGCCGGAGACCGCCCTGTGCATCGCTATGTATGCGCATACACGCCACACCGCCACAGCAGCCGATTCAAGTCAAGAAGAATGTCCGGTACGGGCAACTCCGGCAATCTGCGCTCCATCGGCGTTGACAGTGGCGAATGACAGCGCATACAGAGATAATAAAACGGAGACGATGATGACCGAATCCCGCGGCAAGACCCCCGAAACCCTGCGCAGCGCGCGCTGGTTCGCCCCCGACGATCTGCGCAGTTTCGGCCACCGCTCACGGATGATGCAGCTGGGCTTTGCCGAGGAAGAGTTTCGCGGCAAGCCGATCATCGGCATCCTCAACACCTGGTCCGATCTCAATTCCTGCCACAGCCACTTTCCCGAACGGGTGAAGGACGTGAAGCGCGGGGTGACGGCGGCTGGCGGCTTTCCGGTCGAGATGCCGGCGCTGTCGGTGGACGAGAGTTTCACCAAGCCCACCTCGATGCTTTATCGCAACCTTCTGGCCATGGAGACCGAAGAGATCATCCGCTCGCATCCCCTGGATGGCGTGGTGCTGATGGGCGGCTGCGACAAGACGACCCCCGCCCTGATCATGGGCGCGCTGACGGCCGGGGTGCCGATGATCTATCTGCCTGCGGGGCCGATGCTGCGCGGCCATTATGCGGGCAAGATCCTGGGCTCGGGCTCGGACGCCTGGAAATACTGGGACGAACGGCGGGCGGGCAACATTTCCGACGAGGAATGGCTGGGCATCCAGGGCGGCATCGCCCGTTCGGCAGGCACCTGCATGACCATGGGCACCGCCAGCACGATGACCAGCATCACCGACGCGCTGGGGTTCACCCTGCCCGGTGCCTCGTCGATCCCGGCGGCCGATTCCGGCCACCAGCGCATGTCCTCGGCCTGCGGGCGGCGCATCGTCGACATGGTCTGGGAGGATCTGACGCCCGAGCGTATCGCCACGCCCGCCGCCTTCCAGAACGCCGCGATCGTGGCCATGGCCACCGGGTGCTCCACCAACGCGGTCGTGCACCTGATCGCCATGGCGCGGCGGGCGGGTGTCGATCTTTCGCTTGACGACCTCGACGCGCTGGGGCGCACCACGCCGCTGGTCGCCAATGTCCGCCCCTCGGGCAAGGATTACCTGATGGAGGATTTCTTCTATGCCGGCGGCCTGCGCGCCCTGATGAAACAGATGGAAGACAGGCTCGACACCTCCTGCATCACCGTCAACGGCAAGACCCTGGGCGAGAACCTTGAAGGCGCGCAGGTCTTCAACGACGACGTGATCCGCCCGCTGTCCAACCCGGTCTACAAGGAAGGATCGTTGGCCGTTCTGCGTGGCAACCTCGCGCCCTCGGGGGCGATCATCAAACCCGCCGCCTGCGATCCACGATACCACGTCCACGAAGGCCCGGCGCTGGTCTTCGACAACTATTCCGAGATGAAGAAGGCAGTCGACGATCCCGACCTTGAAGTCACCCCCGATCATGTGATGGTGCTGCGCAACGCGGGGCCGCAGGGCGGGCCGGGGATGCCGGAATGGGGGATGCTGCCCATTCCCAAGGCGCTGATCGCACAGGGGCACCGCGACATGCTGCGCATATCGGATGCCCGGATGTCGGGCACATCCTACGGGGCCTGCGTTCTGCACGTCGCGCCCGAGAGCTTTGTCGGCGGGCCGCTGGCATTGCTGCAGACCGGCGACATCGTGCGGATGGACCTGCCCAACCGCACCCTCGACATGCTGGTGGACGAGGACGAGCTTGAGCGCCGCCGCGCCGCCTGGGTGGCCCCCGAACCGAGGTTCCAGCGGGGCTGGGGCCATATGTTCAGCAAGCACGTCAGCCAGGCTGACAAGGGATGCGATTTCGATTACCTCGAACGCGATTTCGGCAAGGCAGCCGGCGAACCCGACATTTTCTGAAAGGGGCCGACATGGCACATGATCTAGACGCGGCCCTCACCGGGATTTCCGGCATCCTGGTGACGCCCTATGACGACAGCGGCGACATCGCGCCCGGAAAGCTGAACCCGATCATCGACCGCGCCCTGGCGGCCGGGCTGCACATGCCCGTGGTAAACGGCAACACCGGCGAATTCTACGCCCTCACCACCGACGAAGCCTGCACCATGGCACGCGAGGTGATTGCCATGGTCGATGACCGCGCGCCCGTGCTGGCCGGGGTGGGGCGGGGTATCCGCGATGCCTGTGCGCTGGCCCGAGCCTCGGCCGATGCGGGGGCGACGGCGCTGATGGTGCATCAGCCGCCCGATCCTTTCGTCGCGCCGCGCGGCGTTGTCGATTACCTGAAAGCCGTCAGCGATGCCTCGGGCGGATTGCCGATGATGCTGTACCTGCGCAACGATGCCATCGGTACCGGCGCGATTGCCGACCTTTGCGCCCTGCCCGGCGTGAAGGGCGTGAAATGGGCCACGCCCAACCCCCTGAAACTGGCTGCGGCCAAGGCGGCCTGCGACCCTGCCATCGTCTGGGTCGGCGGCTTGGCCGAGGTCTGGGCGCCAACCTTCTATGCCGTGGGCGCGCGGGGCTTCACCTCGGGGCTGATCAACGTCTGGCCCAAGCGGTCGATGGCGATTCACGGCGCGCTTGAAGGCGGGGACTATGCGCAGGCGAACCGCCTGATCGACGGCATGAAAGCCTTCGAGGACATCCGCGCCGAAGAGATGAACGGCACCAACGTGACCGGCGTGAAAGCGGCACTGGCCGCCATGGGCGACGACTGCGGCCCGACCCGCCCGCCTTCGGCATGGCCGCTGACCGACCGGCAACAGGGCCAGCTGACCAGCTTCCTCAGAGAAAACGGCCTGATCTGAGGGCGGATCGCCCTAGGCCATCGCGATCAGGTCATCGGGGCCTGGCAGAACTCCGGCGGGCAGGGCAACCTTGGCCGCCGCTGCGGCATTGGCATGGCGCACCGCATCGCGGGCGGCCTGGCCCCGCGCCAACGCAAGGGTGAAGGCCCCGTGCCAGACATCCCCCGCCCCCAGGGTATCCACCGCCCGGGCGGGGAAGGTCGCCACCTCGAAGGTCGCGCCGCCCTCGTGGCAGAGGACCGGGGCCGCGCCGCGCGTCACGGCGACGAAGGCCCCGGTTTCCTGCGCGACGGCGGCCAGCGTGGCGGCATCGTCGGCACCCGCATAATCCCGCAGGCCCTGCTGGGAAAAGACGATATGGCTGGCCAGGTGCAGCGCCTCCTGTGCCAGGCGCACCGGTGCTTCGGCATCCAGAACGGCGGGTTTGCCTGCCGCCCGCGCACCGTGCAGCAGGGCGGCGGCACCCGCGGGCCAGCGCGTATCGGCAAGCGCGGCGTCAAAACCGAAGGGGCCGGCCAGCGTCAGAACCTCGGGGAACAGCGCGGCATCGCGGTGGTTGATGATGGTCCGCTCGCCCCCCGCGCTGATCAGGACGGCGGAATGGGCCGTGCCGACACCGGGAACGACCTGCACCAGCTCATCACCGATGCCCCGCGCGGCGAAGGTGTCGCGCAGGAAGGCCCCCAGCGCGTCATCACCCACGGCCCCCGCCAGGCTGGCCTGACCGCCAAGTGCCGCTACCGCCGAAGCGGCGATCAGCGCACCGCCCCCCGCCACCATGCGCGCCCCCTCGGCCCGCATCTTGGTGCCCTCGACGGGATAGCCGGGGATTTCAAAGGTGAAATCCACCGTTATCAAGCCGGCACAGACGATATGGGGCATGAGAACCTCCGCTGGAAACTCTGGCACCCTATCTGACATGTCAGGTTGACAGTCAACGTGCAGTGAGCAATGTTCAATCGGAACTGACAACAGGGGGCCACAATGGCGAAGTTCGGAATCTCGGTGGCGATGCTTACACCCTTCGACGCGGATGGCGCGATCGACACCGCGCTCATGGCAAGCCATGCAAGGGACGTGATCGCCAAGGGCGCCCACGGCGTCACGCTGTTCGGCACCACGGGCGAAGGCGCCTCGATCGCGCTGGCCGAACGCAAGGCCGCCATTGCCGCCGTCGTCGCCGCGCTGGTGGCCGATCAGATCGACCCGGCCAGGGTGGTCGTCGGGCTTTGCGCAACTTCGGTGGGCGACGTTCTGGCGCAGGTGGATCAGGCGCTGGAGTTCGGGATCCAGACCTTCCTGCTGCTGCCCCCCTTCTATTTCCCCGCACCCGGTGATGCGGGGCTTCGCACCTGGCACGAAGACCTCTTCGCGCAGGCCGATACGCGGGCAAAATTCATCCTCTACCATATCCCCCAGGTCACCGCCGTGCCCCTGTCCTTTGATCTGGTCACCGGGCTGCGCCGCGATTTCCCCGAAAGGGTCGTGGGCATCAAGGACAGTTCGGGCAGCTGGGACAACGCCGAGCGGCTGCTGAAGGAAGGCAACCTGCCGGTGCTGGTGGGCGACGAACGCCTGCTGCACCGGGCCTTCCCGCTGGGCGCTGCCGGATCGATCTGCGGCATGGCGAACCTGCACCCCGCCCGCCTGCGCGCGCTATTCGACACCTCGACCGAGGACGAGGCCCTTTCGCGCGAAGTGGGGCTTGTCGTCTCGGGGCCTGTCATTCCCGCGCTGAAGATCCTGATGGCCCGCAACAGCGGCAACGCCGCCTGGGAACGGATGCGCGGCCCGCTGGCGCCCCTGCCCGACGCCGCGCGCGAAAAGCTGCTGGCCCACGGTGCGGATGATCCCGTCAGTGTCTAACGCCCCCGATCTTCGCCAGCGCGATTACGCCTATTCAAGCTTTACCGAAAGGTTGCTGGCAAAGGAGATCGCGCCGGGCCAGATCGTGTCCCAGCGCGAGCTGGTGGAACTGACCGGCATGCCCCTTGGCGCGATCCGCGAGATGATTCCGCGGCTCGAGGCCGACGGCCTGATCAAGACGGTGCCCAAGCGGGGGCTTCAGGTGCTCAGCATCGACCTGAGCCTGGTGCAGAACGCCTTTCAGCTGCGGCGCATCATCGAGGGCGAGGCGATATCTGTCTTCTGCGCCAATGCCCCCGGCGACGACCTGAAAAGGCTTGCCGATGAACACCGGATGATCCGCGAAAGGGCTCTGGACCATGTGACGCCCGAACTTCTGGAACAGGCCCAGAGGATCGACTGGGCGTTTCACGACCACGTGGTCGACGCCATGGGAAACCAGATCATTTCCGACGTTCACCGCGTCAACGCCATCAAGATCAGGCTGATCCGCAACGCCGACACCCGGATGCTGCCGGAACTGGCCGTTTCGGTCATGGACGAACACCTGGCGGTGATCGACGCCCTGACGGCCCGTGATCCGTCACGCGCCGTGGCGGCGATTCACGCCCATATCGACAGCGCCAAACGCCGCGCGCTTGGCATGTAACCGATTTTCGCAGGGGAAACCTGTGGGAAAAAGCGGTTGGAATACCGCAAATCCAAGAGGAGGAAACACAATGAAAGCAACACTTACCCGCCGCGCCCTCATGGCGCTGACCGTGGCCACCCTGGCCGTTCCGGCCTTTGCCCAGGATACGGTCAAGCTGCGCATGTCGACCCCGGCATCCGAAACCGATCAGCGCTCGGTCGCGCTGGCCGAGGTTTTCGCACCCGCCGTCGCCGATTTCGCCACCTACGAACCGCACTACAACGGCTCGCTCATCGCGCAGGGGTCCGAGCTTGAATCCATCGCCTCGGGTGATCTCGAGATGTCGATCACCTCGGCCCAGGAACTGGCACAGTTCTTCCCCGAATTCTCGATCTTCGCCACCGGCTATGTCCACCAGAGCGCCGAGCACCAGGTCGCCGTGTTCAACGATCCGCTGATGGACCCGTTCAAGAAGACGGTCGAGGACGAACTGGGCGTCAAGCTTCTGTCGATCATGTACCTGGGCAAGCGCCACGTGAACCTGCGCCAGACCAAGGACGAGCTGACGGTCACCACCCCCGCCGATCTTGCCGGCGTGAACCTGCGGATGCCCGGCACCGACGCCTGGCAGTTCCTGGGCAAGGCCCTGGGCGCCAACCCGACGCCGATGGCCTTCACCGAGATCTACACCGCGCTTCAGACCGGATCGGTCGATGGCCAGGACAACCCCCTGCCCACCGTGGTGGACGCCAAGTTCTACGAGGTGACCAACCAGATCGCGCTGACCGCGCACCTGGTTGACCTGAACTATATCGCCTTCTCGAAGGAAGTCTGGGACAACCTGACCCCCGAGCAGCAGGCCACCGTTCAGAAGGCCGCCGACGATGCCGCCGAGAACGGCCGTCAGAAGCAGCTGGCCAAGGAGGAAGAGCTGGTCGCCTTCCTGGAAGGCGAAGGCATGGCCGTTTACGAGCCCGACCTGAAGGCCTTCCGCGAGCATGTGCAGCAGCAGTATGTCGGTTCGGAATTCGCGGCCTCCTGGCCCGAAGGCGTGCTGGAGCAGATCAACGCCCTGGGCGAATGATCCTGGTCTGATACCCTGCTGAACGCGCAGGGGGCGGCGGTCATTTCCCGCCCCCTGCGCCCCGACCTTCAGGACCGAACCCCATGAAACTTGCCACGACCCTGCGCACCATGGCCGAGGCTGTCGCCGCCGCGATGATGGCGCTGATGTTCCTGACCTTCGTGCTTCAGATCGCCGTGCGCTATTCGGCGCGGATCGGCGGGCTGGCCGAACGGTTTCCGCTGCTTGACCCGTCGCATTACGGCTGGACGCTGGAATTCTGCCTGCTGCTGTGGATCTGGCTTGTCTTCTGGGGCAACGCCTTCGTGGTGCGCAACCGCGATCACGTGACCTTCGATATCCTCTACCTGACGGTGCCGCCGGGTCTGCGCCGCTGGTTCGCGATCATCGGCGGGCTGGCCATCTGCATCGGCCTGCTGCTGTCGATCGGCCCCACCATGGAGAAATTCCACATCCTGCGCCTGAAGAAGACCGCCACCCTGTCAAGCCTGTTCGGCGACTGGATCAGGATGCGCGACATCTATTCCGTCTATATCCTTTTCCTCGGGGTTGTCGCGCTGCGCTATGCTTGGGGGGTCTACCATGCCTTCCGCTACGGCGTCGAAGTGCCGGAGCATGACACATGAGCATCGCCTTCCTGATCTGCCTGACGGTCATCTTCGTTCTGGCCGCCATCGGCGCGCCCATTGCCTATGCCATCCTGATCGCCTCATTCGCCTATCTGGCGGTTGACGGCCAGGGCATCGGGATTGCCGGCAAGATCCTGATGGACGGGCTTTACGGCAGCTTCATCCTGCTGGCCGTGCCCCTGTTCATCGTCGCCGCCAACGTGATGAACGCCGGCACCATCTCGGACCGGTTGCTGTCGTTCTGCGTCGCGCTGGTGGGGCGGTTCCGCGGGGGGCTGGGCCATGTCAACGTCGTTGCCTCGCTGATCTTCTCGGGCATGTCGGGTTCGGCCGTCGCCGATGCGGCGGGTATCGGCAAGATCATCATCCAGATGATGACGAAAAGCGGCCAGTATCCGCGCGGCTATGCCGCCGCGATCACCGCCGCCTCGGCCACCATCGGGCCGATCATTCCGCCGTCGATTCCCATGGTGCTTTACGCGCTCGTCTCGAACACCTCGATCGGCTACCTGTTTCTGGGTGGCATCCTGCCCGGCCTGCTGATGGGGCTGGTTCTGATGGCGATGAATTCCTTCCTGGCGCACCGGCGCGATTTCGCCCTGGAAGAACCCGTTCCCTATTCCGAGCTGCCGCGCCGGGCGGTCAACGCCTTTCCCGCGCTGCTGATGCCCGCGATCCTGCTGTACGGCATTTACGGCGGCGTCACCACGCCAACCGAGGCGGCGGCGGTTGCGGCCTTCTATGCCCTGCTGCTCAGCGCGCTGTTCTACCGGGCCCTGTCGCTGCGCGCCCTGTTCCACATCCTGGTGGAAAGCGCCCGGTCCTCGGCCGCCGTGGGCATCGTGATCGGTGGTGCGCTGATCCTGAACTATGTCGTCGCCTCTGAAAACATCCCCTCGCTTCTGGCCGCCCGCCTTGTGGGGCTGGACGTGTCGCCCACCGCCTTCATGCTGGGGGTCATGGTCCTGCTGCTTCTGCTGGGCTGCGTTCTGGATGCCACGACGATCATCCTCGTGATCATCCCGCTGTTCCTGCCCGCCTGCCGCGAGCTGGGGATCGACCTCGTGCATTTCGGAGTCGTGGCCATCATCAACTGCATGATCGGCCTGATCACCCCGCCCTATGGCGTTCTGCTGTTCGTGATCAACGCGGTCACACGAATCCCCTTGGGCGAGATCATCCGCGAAATCTGGCCCTTCCTGGGGGTGCTGCTGATTGCGCTTCTGTGGATGGCGCTGGCGCCGGGGGTGGTGCTTTGGCTGCCGCGCCTCTTCGGTTATGCCGGCTAGGTGAAGGCCCCGGCGTGAAGGCGGCGCAGCTCCGCCTTCTGCACCTTGCCCATGGTGTTGCGCGGCAGGGCCTCGGCCAACACATAGTGGCGCGGCTGCTTGAACCGGGCCAGTTCCCCGGCCACTGCCGCCGCGATGGCATCGGTATCGGGGCTGGCGCCGGGTTCGGCCACCACCACCGCCACCAGGCCTTCGCCCATGTCCGGGTGCGGCACGCCGATCACGGCGGATTCCGACACGCCCGGTTGCGCGTCGATCACCTGTTCCACCTCGCGCGGATAGATGTTGTAGCCCCCCGAGATCACCAGATCCTTGTCGCGCCCCACGATCGAGACATAGCCGTCGGCGGCGATCACCCCCAGATCGCCGGTGATGAACCAGCCGTCGGGGCGCAGTTCGGCAGCCGTCTTTTCCGGCATCTGCCAATAGCCCTGAAACACGTTGGGCCCGCGCACCTCGATCATGCCGGTTTCACCGTCGGGCAGCACCCGGTCGGACCCCGGCGCGCAGATGCGCAACTCGACCCCCGGCAGCGGAAAGCCCACGGTGCCGGGCCGACGCTCGCCCTCGTAGGGGTTTGACGTGTTCATATTGGTTTCGGTCATGCCATAACGTTCAAGGATGCGCTGGCCGATCCGCGCCTCGAAGCGGTGATGGGTTTCGGCCAGCATCGGGGCCGAGCCGCTGACGAAAAGGCGGATATGCCCGGCGCTGTCCCTGTCGAACCGATCATCCGCCAGAAGGCGGGTATAGAAGGTTGGCACCCCCATCATCGCCGTGGCACGCGGCAGCGCCGCCAGCACCGCATCGGCATCGAAGCGCGGCAGGAAGATCATTGCCCCCCCGGCGATCAGGGTGACGTTTATGGCCACGAACAGCCCGTGGGTGTGAAAGATCGGCAGCGCGTGAACCAGCGTGTCCTTGTCCGTGAAGCGCCAGTGTTCGGTCAGGGTTTCGGCGTTGGACAACAGGTTGTCCTGGCTCAGCATCGCGCCCTTCGACCGCCCCGTGGTGCCCGAGGTGTAAAGGAAGGCCGCCAGATCCCCGGCCTGCCGTTCGACCGGGGCCTTTGGCGCCGCGCCATCGGTCGCTGCGGCCAGCGACCCGTCGCCCGCCACGCCCAGGGTTTCCAGCCGCGCACCCGCATCCCGCGCCACATCGCGCAGCGCATCGGCCCGGCCCGGATCGCCCAGCAAGACCTTCGCGCCGGAATCGGACACGAAATAGGCCAGTTCGGCCGGGGTATAGGCAGTGTTGAGCGGCAGCATCACGATGCCCTGCGCCGCGCAGGCAGCATAGAGCGCCACCGCATCGGGCGATTTTTCCACCTGCACCGCGATCCTGTCGCCCGGCGCAAGGCCCAAGTCGCACAGCGCCCCCCCCATCCGCGCCGCCCGGTCCAGAAAGGCGCGATAGCTCACCGTCTCGCCGGATGGCAGGTGAAGGAAGGGCGCATCGCTGTTTTTGTGGCGGGCAAAGAGGGTGTCGTAAAGCGGGTTCATGCGGGGTCTTTCACTTCGGCCTGGCGCGCCAGGGTCAGAACCTTGCGGCTGGCCATCGTCTGACCATCGGCAAAGCGTTCGAGGTTTCGGGTGATGCGGGCGGGATCGTAGAGGTAATTCACCATCACCCCATGGGATTGCGCCTGCCCCGAGGGCGATGCATCGGCGTTCAGGTGTATATCGTGGATTTCGGCGCCATTGCCCAGATGGAACCGCGCCACCGGATCACGCGGCCTCTCGCCGCTGCGGTCCATCAGGTAATGGGCGGCCAGGCGTTGCAGGGTTTCCGGGCTGTCGGCCCCCCTGCCCTGCGCCTCGATCCAGGCGGCCAGCCCCGGAATGGGCGAAAGCGTCACGAAATTGCGCAGCTCGGGGCATTCCTGCGCCAGGTCCGACACCACCTGCTTGATCAGCGAGTTGCCGAAGGAAATGCCCGCCAGCCCCGGCTGGCAGTTCGAGATGGAATAGAAGGTGGCGGTATCGGCCTGCCCCGGCGCAAGGGGGCTGCGCCCCTCGGCCAGAAGATCGTCGATGGCGCCGGGGGTGCCACGGGTCAGCGCGACCTCGACGAAGATCAGCGGATCGTCGGGCATGACAGGATGGAAAAAGGCGTAACAGCGCCGGTCGGGCGGCTCCAGCCGGCGGCGCAGATCCTCCCAGCCGTTGATCTGGTGCACCGCCTCGTAGGCGATGATCTTTTGCAGCACATTGGCCGGGCTTTCCCAGTTGATGGGCCGCAGTACCAGGAACCCCCGGTTGAACCACGACCGGAACAGGTGCCGCAGGTCGGCATCCAGCCGCCCAAGCCCCGGATGATCGCGCGCCAGCCGCAGCAGATCGGCCCGCATCGCCACCAGCCGCGCGGTGGCCCCGGGCACCCGGTTCAACCGGCGGGCCAGTTCCTGGCGGGGCGGTTCGGCGGCGGCCATCAGGCTGCGATAGGCCCCGGCATCCGGCGCGGTTTCATAGGCGGTCAGCGCATCGCGCAGGCCGGCCAGGTCAAGATCCATCTCTTCGGTGACGAAGCCGAAGAAGGCCAGCCGCGCCCCGTCATCCATCGCGGCATAGCGGTCAAGGATGCGGCGGGCCAGTTCCATGCCCGTCACCTCGTCGCGGGCGTCGATCAGGGCGCGGGCCAGGTCGGCCACCGGGCGCGGATCGTCACCGCTGGCCCCGGCATAGCGCCGGTCGAACACCGTGCCCAACAGATCGGCAAGAAGGCTCACAGCGCCTCACCCATGACCACGTCGGGCAGCCAGGTGGCGATGCCCGGAAAGAGGCACAGCAGCACGATGGCCAGAACCATGCAGGCCACATAGGGCAGGGAACCATAGAGGATCGTCTTCAGCTTGATATCGGGCGCGATGCCGTTGATGACATAGAGGTTCAGCCCGACAGGGGGCGAGATCAGCCCGATTTCCATGTTGATCGTCAGGATCACCGCAAACCAGATCGGATCGAACCCGGCGGTCAGGATGATCGGCAGCAGGATCGGCGCCGCCATCAGGATCACCGCGACCGGGGGCAGGAAGAACCCGGCAATCAGCAGGAAGATGTTGACCGCCCCCATCAGCACCCAGCGGTTCACCTCAAGCGTGCCGATCCATTCCGCGATGCTCTGGGTGATGTAAAGCGACGACAGCATGTAGCTGAACACCCCCGCCGCCGCGATGATGAAGAGGATCATCACCGATTCCCGGGTGGAATCCCGCAGCACCACCCAAAGGGCCGCGGGCGACCACAGCTTGTAGATCACCATGGCGATGACAAGGCACAGCAGGGCGCCAACGGCGGCGGTTTCGCTGGGTGTGGCGATACCGCCGTACATGGCGTAAAGCACCCCAAGGATGATCGCCAGGAAGGGCAGGACGCGCGGCAGGATCTCGAACCGTTCGCGCCAGGAATAGACGGTGGGCGACAGCACCGCCGCATTGCCCGACCGCCAGGTGGAAAAGACCGACCAGGCCATGAACAGCCCCACCAGAAGAAGGCCGGGCATCACCCCCGCAAGGAACAACCGCCCGATGCTGGTTTCCGTCGCCACGCCATAGACGATCATCGTCACCGAGGGCGGAATGAGGATACCCAGCGTGCCCCCCGCCGCGATGGACCCGGCGGCCACTCCATCGGGGTATCCCCGCTTGCGCATCTCCGGGATGCCCATCTTTCCGATGGCGGCACATGTGGCGGGGGATGAACCGGACATGGCCGAGAACAGCGCACAGGCCCCGAGGTTGGAAATGACCAGCCCGCCGGGAATGCGGGTCAGCCAACGCTCCAATGCTTCGTAAAGATCGGCGCCCGCCCGGGTCGAGGCGATAGAGGCGCCCATGATGATGAACATCGGAATGGCCAGCAGCGCGAAATTGTCCAGCTTGCCGAACAGGATTTCAGGCATCAACTCAAGGCTGCGCATCCCGTCGAAGACGATCAGGAATCCGGCCGAGACGACCAGAAGGCCCACCGCCACCGACATCCCCGAAAACAGGACCAGGATCGTGACCAGCGCCACAACCGCCCCAAGAACAAGCGGGTCCATCACAGTTCTCCTGTCGCGCGGGCGTTCAGCGGATCGTCACCGATGCCGAAAGGCGCATCATGCCCCTTCACCACCGCCCAGAGATCGGCAAGGATTTGCAGCGTCATCAGGCCAAACCCGACGGGGATCGCCATGTAGGGTATCCACAGCCTGACCCCCCAGACCGTGTCGGATTTCCAGCCCCTCTCGAAGGCGAAATGCCAGAATTCGAAGCCATAAGAGGTCATCACCCCCATGATGAGCGCCGAAGCCCCCAGCGTGCTGAGGCAAAGAATGCGGCGCGGCCCCGGCTTCATCGCGATGGGAATGAGATCGACGTTCACATGCCCGCGCAGCCGCTGCACATAGGGCAGGCCGATCAGGGTGGCGGCGATTACAAGATAGATCACCATTTCCGTCTGCCAGATGGTCGAACCGTTCAGCACGAAACGCACGAAGATCATCTGGCAGGTGATCACCACCGCCGCCACGATCATCGCAGCCGAAATCCAGCCCGCCAGCGTGGAAATGGCCCCGACAATACGCAGGAACGGGTCGGACCCGGCGCGAGGTTCGTCTTGTGTCATGGAAACTTCCCGCTGTTGCGGCGCGCAGGGTCGGCCCCGCGCGCCCAGTGCTCACTCGACCGCAAGGGCCTTGTCCAACAGGGCCTGCCCGTCGGGCAGTTCCTCGACGAAGGCGGCATAGGAGGTTTCGGCGGCCAGCGCGCGCCATGCCTCGAATTCCTCGGCCGTCATGTCGGCAATTTCAACGCCGTTGTCCTGGAACACCTGGCGGCTGGCGGCGTCTTCCTTCTTGGCCTCTTCAAGATAGAAGGCTTCGGCCTTTTCGCTGGCGGCATCCAGGGCGGCGCGCTGTTCGTCGTTCAGGCCGTCATACATGCTCTTGTTCATCAAAAGCGGCTGATACATGAACCACAGCGCATATTCGCCCGGCGGAGTATAGCAGGCCACCTGTTCGTAGATGCGATAGCTGACAAAGGACGAGGACGAGGTATTGGCGGCATCCAGAACGCCGGTCTGCATGGCGTTGTAGATTTCCGAACTGGCCATGGATGCAATCGAGGCACCAGCCCCCGCCAGCATCTGTTCAAACGCCTTGCCCGCCGCACGGGTCTGCAACCCCGGCATGTCGTCGGGCCCGGTGATGCACTTGTCCTTGCCGGCGAATCCGCCCGCCAGATAGCCGTCGACCAGGACGACGACATCATCCTCGGCCAGGATGCCCTTGATGTCGTCCATGAAAGGGCTGTCGTTCAGGCGCGCCGCGTGATCGTGGTTCTTCACCAGCCCCGGCATGAGCGTCAGGTTATAGGCCGGACGCTGCCCGCCCGCATAGGACAGGGGCAGAACCGTCATGTCCAGCTGGCCACGGCTGAGCGGGGTATACTGCTCGCGCGCCTTGAACAGCGAGGACGAGGGGAAGATGCGGATGTCGAGATCGACATCGGCGGCCGCCACGTCATCGGCGATCATCTGGGCCACCTTGTGGCGCACGTCCTGGGTGCTCCACTGGTGCGACAGGCGCAGGGTTTCGGCATGGGCGGCAAAGCCGGTGGTCGCGGCGATGGTGCCGCACAGCATGGCGGTTCTGAGTTTCATGGTTGGTTCCTCCCGAATGTGGCGTTTTCGCCGGTTGGCGGCAGCGAAACAGGAGTTGCACACCAAGTCAACTCTTTTGTATACAAGAACCAATCACTGGTATGCGGAGCCGCCCCATGACACGCGCCGAACAGATTGCCCGCGACATCGAAGCCCGCATCATCTCGGGCGAGGTGGCCCAGGGCGCGCGGCTGGATGAATCGGCCCTGGCCGAACGCTATGGCGTGTCCCGCACCCCCGTGCGCGAGGCGCTTGGGCTGCTGAACGCCACGGGGCTGATCCGCCACGAACCGCGCCGCGGTGTCTTCGTGCGCCAACCCGGCGCCGCCGAACTTCTGGAAATGTTCGAGGTCATGGCCGAGTACGAGGCCTTTGCCGGCCGCCTGGCCGCCGCGCGGATCACCCCCGCGGCGCTGGACGTCCTGGATGCCGCGAACGACCGCTGCGCCCGGGCGGCCGAGGCGGGCGATGCCGATCTCTATTACATCGAGAACGCGGTCTTTCACGCCACCATCTATGGCCAGACCGGCAACGGTTTTCTGGAACGCGAAACCCAGCGCCTGCACGACCGGCTGCGCCCCTATCGCCGGTCACAGTTGCAACTGCGCGGGCGCATGGCGGATTCGCTGGCCGAACACCGGTCGATCGCGCAATACCTGCGCCAGGGCGATGGCGCCGGGGCGGCCGAGGCCCTGCGCGCCCATGTGGCCGTTCAGGGCGACAAGTTCCACATGCTGCTGCGCACCATCAACGCCGCCTGAGTGGCGCGTCGGCCTCGCGCCCCCTCAACAGATACCGGCGCGCACGGCCTCGACCAGCAGCTTCACCGGCGCAAACCCCCGGCTCGACCGCCGCAGGAAGGCCCCCGCGGGAAGGTTGGCGATGGCCGGCCGGGTCTGGGCAATCACCACGTTTTCGACCGTCAGCTTCGAGGCAAGCGTCAGCGGCACCATCATCGCGCAATCGCTTCTGGCCACGGTCTGAAGCCCCAGAGTGAACGAACGCGTCAACAGCGAAACCGAGGGCGCGGCCCGCCCTTCGCGGGCGAAGAAGGCATTGACCAGTGCCGAATCCTCGGGCCGGTCGCCGTAGATCACCCAATCCAGCTCCTGAAGGGCGCCGGCGGTCAGCGGAGCGCGCGAAAGGCTGGGATGGTCGCGGCGCAGGGCGACCCCCTGGGCAACCGTGGTCAGCGGTTCGAAAACCAGTTCGTCGGAGAAGGGCACGCCCTCGTCGGCACCGAAGACGATATCCAGCGTTCGCTCGGACAGACGCGGCATGGTTTCGCGGTAAAGCCCCGTCACCAGTTCGACCGAGGTTTCGGGATGCGCCCGGCGCAGGGTCAGCAGGGCATCGGCAAGATAGCGCAGATGGAACAGCGGCCCCGCCCCGATCCGCAACAGCGCCAGCCCCGCCCCCCCGGCGGCCGCCATGGCCTCGCGCGATTGAAGAAGTTCCGTCTCGATCCGTTCGGCATGGCGCCAGAGAACCTCGCCCGGGGCGGTCAGCGTGGCGCCATGAACGCCCCGCTCGAACAGCTTGTGGCCGAAATCCTCTTCCAGAAGCTGCAAACGCTTGGTCAGCGAAGATTGCGTCATGTTCAGGTGCTGGGCCGCCGCCGTCAGGCTGCCGCGCCGCGCCACTTCCAGAAATGTCTTGAGTCGCCTGTCCATTCCATGAGTTTATAGAATGTCGTCCATAAATTCAATTTTCGGATGTACGCCCCTGTGACATGCTGAAGCCCAGGCAACAGGAATTCAGCATGAAGACAATTTTCGTGATGTTCGACTCGCTCAATCGTTCGGCGATTGGCGCCTATGGCGGAACGGCCGTTGCAACGCCGAACTTTGACCGCTTCGCGCGCCGCTCCATGGTCTTTGACCGGCACTATGTCGGCTCGCTGCCCTGCATGCCCGCCCGGCGCGACATGCATTCCGGGCGGCTGAATTTCCTGCACCGCTCGTGGGGGCCGCTGGAACCCTTCGACAATTCCTATGCCCGCCTGCTGAGCGGGGCCGGAACCTATACGCATATCGTGTCGGATCACCTGCATTATTTCGAGGAAGGCGGCGCGGGCTATGTAAATGCCTTCGACAGCTGGCATTTCGTGCGCGGGCAGGAATACGACCCCCTCAAGGTCATGGTCACCCCCCCGGTCGAGCGGCTGAAGGAAAGGTTCGACCCGCGCCATTACCCGCTGGACGACCTGCCCACCGACCGCCCCACCACGCGCGGCACCGTTTCGCAGACCGCATGGCGCCGGTCGCGCGGCGCCATCAACGCGCTGAGCATGGAGGACGAGGCCGACTGGCCCACGGCCCGGTGTTTCGAGGCGGCCTTCGATTTCCTGCGCACCAACGGCGAGTCGGACCAGTGGTTCCTGCAACTTGAATGTTTCGACCCCCACGAACCGTTCCGCGCGCCGCAACGCTTCCGCGATGCCTATGACGTCGGGCAGACCGGTCGCATTCTCGACTGGCCGATCTACGAACAGGTCACCAATTCGGCCGAGGAGATCGCCGAGATCCGCGGCAACTATGCGGCGCTGACTGCCATGTGTGACGAACATTTCGGCCGGCTGCTGGACTGGATGGATGCCACCGACGCCTGGAAGGATACCTGCGTGGTGCTGACCACCGATCACGGTTTCCTGCTGGGCGAACATGAATGGTGGGGCAAGAACAAGATGCCCTATTACGAGGAAATCGCGCATATTCCCCTGATGATCGCGCATCCTGATTGCAAACCGGGCCGTCACGACGGCCTGACCCAGACAACCGACCTGATGCCCACCTTTCTTGAACTGGCCGGGGTGGATATTCCCCCCGAGGTGACGGGCAAATCGTTGATGCCTGCCCTTCAGGGCAAATCGGTGGGGCGTGACAGTGCCGTTCTGGGGATGTTCGCCGGGCCACTTTGCATCACCGACGGGCGCCATACCTATTACCTCTACCCGCAAAGCGAGACGGCCGAGGGCCTGGCGCACTACACGCTGGCGCCCTCCCATATCGACCGGGCCTTCGACCCTGGGGAACTGGCCACCGCAGAACTTTCCGCCCCCCTGCCCTTTACCAAGGGCGCGCCGGTGCTGCGCATTCCCGCCCGCCAGACCATCGGCGAAGCAGGGTTCGAGGCCGCGGCGCGGCGCCCCGCATCTTCGCCGCTTTACGACCTGGAAACCGACCCGGGCCAGATGCGGCCTATCGACGACGAGGCGGTGAAATCGCGCCTGCGCCAGGCCGCTTTTCGCCACCTGGCCGAACACCACGCACCACCCGAGATTTTCGATCACTACGGCCTTTCCAAGGAGGAGGGCGCGCCCATCGTCGCGCGTTCGCAGGGCAGGGCCGAAACAACCAAGGAGGAGACCACATGAAACGCACCCTGAATGCAATCAGCCTTGCCGTGGCGATCACTGCCGGCATGGCCGGGGCCGCCACGGCCCAGGACTTTCCCACGCGCACGGTGGAAAACGTGTTCCCCTGGGCGCCGGGCGCGGCCATGGCGGCAAGCCAGATCATCGCCCAGGCGATGAGCGAGGAACTGGGCGTCTCCATGCCCGTCATCTCGACCCCGGGGGCGGCCGGAACGAAGGCCCTGCAGACCGGGCTGTCCAAGCCCGCCGATGGATACACGGTGATCGACGGCTATGTCGCGCCGCTGGTCCTGATGCCGGTGCTGGGCAAGGCCGACTGGACCTATCAGGATTTCAAGCCGCTCTGGGGGGCCGTGTCCAACGCCTTTTCGATTGTCGGGCGCAAGGATGAAACCCGCTGGGACGATTTCGAGGGCATGATGGCCTGGGGCCGCGAGAACCCCGGCGAACTGCGCTATTCCACCGGATCGCGCAACAACCTGCCGCACATGGTGATCGCGAAGGTTCTGCAATCCTACGATGTCGTGGCGCAGAACATCCCCTATCCGTCCGACCCGGATTCCCACAAGGATCTCTATGCCGGGGTGCTGGATTTCGCCTTCCACGGTCCGGCCGACTATCGCCAGAACAAGGAAAAGGCGAATGTCCTGCTTGTGCTGTCGGAACTGGCCGACGCCAAGGAAACCTATGACGGCGCACCGACCATCGCGGAGATGGACATCGACCTTGGCCTTTCCGGCCTGGCCCCCATGGGGTGGACATGGTGGGTCGTGCATCCCGACACCCCCGCCGACCGCGTCAAGGTGCTGGCCGATGCCATGGGCCGCGCGCTGGAACGGCCCGAGGTGAAAGAGCAGATCGCCAACATGGGCTTCAACGTCCTGGCCTATCCGCCCGAGGATTACGACAGCATCGTCGGCCCCGTCGTCGATCAGCTGGGCGCAATGGGTGATGCCCTGCTCTGGGAGGAAGAGCGTCTGCGCTCTCTGAACTGATGGGCATCCAGTCAACGGAAGACGGTCCGGTGACGGCGCGCCTTGTCGCGGAATGGGTGGTGGCGGTGATCTTTCTGATCATCGTTGCCATCGTCTTTCAGCAGATCGCGACGAACATGGCCGACCAGGGCATCGCATCGGGCGGCGCCTACAACGACGCCGCCAGCTATCCACGGGCGCTGGCCATTGCGATTGCCGTTCTTCTGGCGGCCAGGTTCGGCCTTGCGCTGCTGCGTCACCGGCGCGCAATGGCCGCGCCATATGACCAAGAGGCAGCGGCCCTTGGCGCCAGGGCGGGCCGGGCGCTGGCGCTGCTTGCACTCTTCGCGCTCTATCTCGTGGGGCTGGGGACGGTGGGCTATCTGCTGTCCAGCCTGGTTCTGGTGACGGCGGTTCTGGCGCTTTGCGGGGAACGGCGGCTTCTCTGGCTGATCGGCGTTCCGCTTGTCGTGACCTTCGGCCTGTCCATCGTGTTCGGCGGGCTTGTGAACGTCGTTCTGCCGCGCGGACAGTTCGGCATCGCCCTACCTTGGTGAGGAAAACATGATTTCTGAGATGCTTGTCGCCGGCAGCGCGCTGTTGGCCACCCCGCAGGTTCTGGGGCTGACCGTGCTGGGGGTGATCCTCGGGTTGCTGATCGGCGCCTTGCCCGGGCTCGGACCGCTGATGGGTGTCGTCCTGCTTTTGCCCGTCGCGCTTTATGTCGAACCGCTGGCGGGGCTGGGGCTGCTGATTTCGGTCTTCGTCGGGGGAAGTTGCGGCGGGGCGATTGCCGCGATCCTGCTGCGCATTCCCGGCACCCCCATCGCCGCGGCAACGCTGTTCGACGGCTATCCGCTGGCGCAGAAGGGGCGCGCGTCGGATGCGCTGGGGATCGCGGTCAGCGCCTCGGCGCTTGGCGGGTTGTTCGGCGGGCTTCTCCTGATCCTTTTCGCGCCCCTGCTGGCGGCCTTCGCCACCCGGTTCTCGCCCCCGGAACTGACCCTGCTTGGCGTCATGGGCCTTTTGTCCATCGCCGTCGTGTCGAAAGAGGACACGCTGAAGGGGCTTCTGGCCGGCGCGCTGGGTATGCTGATCGCCACCATCGGAACAGATCAGCTCTCCACCGGCTATCGCTTCACCTTCGACAGCTACCTGATGTTGAACGGTTTTCACATCGTGGCCATCGTGGTGGGGCTGTTCGCCGTGTCCGAGATGGTGTTCCAGGTCGTCCAGCCCAACCTGACGGCGGCGGCCCGCCCCGAGATCGCCCGCACCGGTTTCGGCGCGCTGCTGCTGACGCTGCGCCATCGCTTCAACCTGCTGCGGTCGTCGCTGATCGGCACGTTCTTCGGCGCCCTGCCCGGCGCGGGCGGCGATGTCAGCGCCTTCACCTCATACGCCATCGCCAAGGCCGCCGCCCGCCCCGAAGAGGGGTACGGCGAAGGGGCCGAGGGCGGCATCGTCGCCACCGAGGCCGCGAACAACGCCACCTGCGGCGGCGCGCTTATCCCCACCCTGTCGCTTGGCATTCCGGGCGATGCGACGACGGCGGTTCTCATGGGGGCGCTGCTGATCCTCGGGTTCTTTCCCGGCCCGGCGCTGTTCGAGAACCAGCCCGAGATCGTGGGCGGCATCTTCCTTGTCTACATCTTCGCCAATATCGTGCTGCTGGTCGCCGGGCTGTTGCTGGTGCCGCTTTTCGTGCACCTGCTGCGGTTGCAGAAATCCGTGCTCATCCCGACGATCCTGGTGCTCTGCGCCGTGGGCACCTTCGCGCTGCAATCCTCGATCTTCGATCTCTGGGTGATGTTCGGCTTCGGCATCCTGGGGGTGTTTCTGCGCACCGCCAGTTATCCGCTGGCCCCAGTGGTGATCGGCACGATCCTGGGCCCCATCGTCGAGAACAACCTGCGCCGGTCGCTGCTGATCTCGCGCGACGGGCTGTGGATCTTCGTGGAGCGCCCCATCGCCGCCACCCTCCTGGTGATCTGCCTTGGCCTGTGCATCGCAGGTGTCGTGCAATGGGCCCTGAAGGCACGCCGTGAAAAGGCGGCCTCCGACCCGGCCGCCAAAGGGGGCGAACCACGCCCCCTGCCCTGATTTGCCCTGTTATTCGCCCCGCCGCACCCCTAGGTAGAGGGAAGCGAACCGGAGGCTGCCCATGCAAAAGACCGATCTTCCCGAACGCCCCGACTGGCGGGACGAGGCCGAGCGCCTGGGGTTTACCTTTGCCGACATGCATGGCGAACCCTACTGGGATGAAACCTCGGCCTACCGGTTCACCCTGTCCGAGGTCGAGGACCGCATCGAAGACCCCTCGACCGAGCTGCACGCCATGTGCCGCGAGGCGGTGGCGCAAATCGTCACCAGCCAGGAATTGATGGAGCGGCTCGCCATTCCCGAGGCCCACCGCGACCTGGTTGCCGAAAGCTGGCAACGCGGCGACCCCGAGCTTTATGGCCGTTTCGACCTGGCCTATGACGGCAAGGGCGATGCGAAGCTGCTGGAATACAACGCCGACACGCCAACCTCGCTTTACGAAAGCGCGTCGTTCCAATGGGCTTGGCTTGAGGGCCAGCTTGAACGCGGCGTCCTGCCCGAGGGGTGCGACCAGTTCAACGGCATCCACGAGGCCCTGGTGGCCCGCTTCGGCGAGATTTTCGAACCCGGCACCGACGTGCATTTCTCGGCCGCGGCGGGCAACCCCGAGGATTACAGCACCGTCGAATGCCTGGGCTGGGCCGCGCGCGAAGCCGGGCTTGGCGCCCAATATACCGACCTGGAACAGATCGCCATCAGCACCGAGGCCCAGTTCCTGGATGACGAGGACCGCGTGATCGGCGCCCTGTTCAAGCTGTTCCCCTGGGAAGACCTGCTGCGCGGCGACTATGCCGAATACATCGCCGGATCGGGCTGCCGGATGATCGAACCGCCCTGGAAGGCGCTGGTGTCCAACAAGGGCCTTCTGCCGGTGCTGTGGCAGATGTTCGAGGGGCACCCCAATCTTCTGCCGGCCTTCTTCGAAAGCGATGTGCGCGACGCGCTCAGCGGGGCCGGTGCACCTGCCCCCTCGGTGGCCGATGCCTTTGGCCGGGCGCGCGACCTGCTGACCCATGGCCATGTGACAAAGCCGATCTTTTCGCGCGAAGGGGCCGGCGTGCGGATCATGCAGAACGGCACGGCGCTGGAAATCTCGCCCGATGGCGATTACGGCGAACACCCCCGCATCGTGCAGGCCTATGCCCCCCTGCCCGTCTTCGACGGCTTCCGCCCGGTGATCGGGGCCTGGATCGTGGGGGAAACCTGTGTCGGGATGGGGCTGCGCGACGACGCCAGCCGCATCACGCGGGATTTGTCGCGGTTCAAACCGCACTATATACAAGACTGACGACGAGAAAGGACGCGATATGAGGAAACGTTCGAACAGGGTCGCGCTGTGCATCGTCGGGGCTGCGGCCTTCACGCTTGCCGGTTGCCAGGAAGAACAGGTCGACGCCCAGGCCTATCCCGATCGCGAAAGCTGCGAAAAGGCCGCGCTGAGCGGTGGATTGCTGAGCGCCGAGGATTGCGACAAGGCCTTTGCCGAGGCCCAGGAGCTGCACGTCGAAACCGCCCCCCGCTATGACAGCCTGGCCGTCTGCGAGGAACAGCACGGCGAAGGCGCCTGCGGAGACGAGGCCTCTGCCACCGGCGGTAGCGGATCGGGCAGCATCTTCATGCCGCTGCTGGCCGGTTACCTGGTGGGCAACATGCTGTCGAACCGGGCCGGCGCGGCGCGGTCCCAGCCGCTCTATCGCACGCCGGGCGGCGGTTTTGCGGCACCGGCCGGAAACACCACCTACAGCAGCAATTCCGGCAAGGCCAAGCTGGGCGCGGGGCAGTTCGCCCGCCCTGCCGCCACCGTGGGCAAACCGCCGATGACCCGCGCAACCGCCGCATCGCGCGGCGGCTTCGGCAATACCGGACGCGGCGTCGGCGGTTAGGCCGTCGCGGTCGCGGGGCCGAAGGCGCGCAGGAACAGGTTCTTCACGCCGTCCATGTCGCCGCCGGTCAGAACCTCGACCATCGGCGCGCCCTCGTCCACGGGCAGGGTGCGGCCGATCTCCTCGCCTTCTTCGATGACGCGGATCGCGACGCTGCGGGACTCGAACAGGTCGGGCCGGTGACAGGCGATCACCGCCGCCGGATCATGCAGCCCACAGCCCGCAACCCCCACCACCTGGCGGTAGAACTCAAGATAGAAGGCGCTGGCGCGGTTCAGGAACCCGCCGTGGTTCGGGTTTGCCCGTTCAAGCGCGGCGAAGTCATCGCCGTCCAGCAGGATCTGCATCGTCACGTCCAGCCCGACCATGGTGACGGGCGCGCCCGATTGCAGAACCACGTTCAGGGCATGGGGATCGTTGAAGGTGTTCGCCTCGGCATGGGGGGTGACATTGCCCGGCACGAAGGCCGCACCGCCCATGAAGACGATCCGCTTCACGTTCTTGGCGAAACCGGCGTCGCGGTTGATCGCCTCGGCCAGGTTGGTGATCGGACCGATGGCACAGACCACCAGTTCCCCGGCATGTTCGCGCGCCATGCGGATCAGGAAATCGGCAGCATCCTCGTCCAGCGCCCTGCCCTTCGGGGTCTGCGCCGGGATGTCGCCGAACCCCTCGGCCCCGTGGACATGATAGGAATGGGGCTGGGCATCGCGGGCCAGCGGCCCGGCGGCGCCACCCGCCACCGGCACGTTCAGGCCCGCATCCTCGACCAGGCGCAGGGCGTTGCGTGTTGCCTTTTCCACCGAGACATTGCCGAAAACCGATGTCAGGCCCAGAAGCTCGATCTCGGGCATGTGGGCGACATAGAGGATCGCCATCGCGTCATCGACTCCGGGGTCGGTATCGATCACCATCTTCACCGGCGTTATCGTCATTGTCCTGTCTCCGTCCTGGTCCCCGCGGGGAACCGGCCCTGCGGCGGGTTCGCCCCGATCGGCCGCTTATAGGCAAGCCGGGGCGCCGGCACAATCGCCCCGCTCAGTGATGACCATCCAGCCAGAAATGCGGCCTTTCAAGCTGTCGGCGTTCGCGGATGCCGCCGTGATCGCGGGTCATCGTGGCAAGGCGCTGTTCGATCAGCAGCTCGTGCGAGGTGCGGCGCAGGTTGTAGAGGTGGTATTTCGACCAGGTGGGAAAATAGAAGGATTCGGTCCAGAGGTCGGGGTTTTCAAGGTCGCGCGCCAGGGTCCAGTGCCGCGCGCCGTCGCGCATGCGCATCCGGCGCCGTTCCTTTATCACGGCCAGGAACTGCTCTTCGCTGTCGTGGTCGATCTCGTATTCCACCGAGATCAGGATCGGCCCGCTGCGCGCCATCAGGTTCATGCGCGGGCGGGCGCTGGAAAACCCCTCGGCAGGTTCAAGTTCGTCCGAATCCACATCCACGATGCGCGACACCACACCAAGGACGATCCCGCAGACCAGAATCGCCGTGGCCACCAGCAGGGCGGCGGTTGTCGACCATTCGTCGCTGACCCGCCCCCACATCCAGGCCCCTATGGCCATGCCGCCAAAAACCGTGGTCTGGTGCATCGAAAGCGCCCGGCCCAGAATCCAGCGGGGCGACCCGCGCTGGATCGACACGTTCAGGGTGGATTGCACCAGAACCCAGCCACAGCCGCAGCCCAGAAGCGAAATGCCGGCCAGAACCGCATTCGGGCTGAGCGCGAAACACAGCGTGCCCAGGGCGTATGACCCGAACCCCAGTTCCACCAGCCGTTCGTTGCCCAGCCGCACCCGCAACCAGCCGCTGCTGAAGGCGCCACCGATGGCCCCCAGCCCGAAACAGCCCAGAAGGATGCCATAGGTGATGGCACTGCCTCCAAGGGAATCGCGCGCCACCACCGGCATCAGCGCAAGGATGCTGACCGCCGCAAAGCCGAACAGCCCGCCCCGCAGGATCACCCGCAACAGGTGATGGGACATGGAAACATAGCGCAGACCGGTGGACAGCGCGGCGAAGAAGGATTCGTTGGGCAGGCGGCGCGCCTCGTCCGGGGGGGACCAGACGGTCAGCGCGATGATGATGCTGACATAGCTGACGGCGTTCATGGCAAAGGCAAAGGCCGCGCCACCCACCGCCACCACCATGCCGCCGATGGCCGGACCGATGCTGCGCATCAGGTTGAAGCCGACACTGTTCAGCGCCACCGCAGCGTGCAGTTCCTCGCGCGGGACAAGATCGCGGATCGACGCCTGCCAGGACGGGTTGTGAAGGGCCACGCCGCAGCCGATCAGGAAGGTGAAGGACAGAAGAAGCCAGGCGTTCAGGAAATCGAAATAGGCCAGCACGGCCAGGATGCTGGACACGGTCAGCATGAAACACTGGGCGAACAGCATGATCCGCCGCCGGTTGAAGGAATCGGCAAAGACGCCGGCGGTCAGGGAAAACACCATGATCGGCAAGGTGATCGACGATTGCACCAGCGCGATCATCGTGGGCGAATCCGTCAGGTCAGTCATCAGCCAGGCGGCGCCCACCGACTGGATCAGCCCCCCCAGGTTCGAGGCCTGGGACGACAGCCAAAGCGTGCGGTATGTCTTGTGGCGAAAGGGCGAAAAGGTGGTCGGGGGCCTTGCCGCCGCTTCGGAACCCGACATTCTGCCTCTTCCTTTCGTCCAGTTTCATGCCGGGGGGAAACGGCGCTTTCCGTTCCCGCTCAGCGCTCCCGAAGCCTGCGCCACGCATCCATGGATTGGTGCAGGACACGGATCACGAAGATCCGCTCGCCCTCGACCCTGTAAAACGCGACATGGCGCCCGGTGACCAATCGCCGGGCACCCTGCATCAGGTCCGGACAATCTGCCCCAGGCAGCGGGTGGACTGCAAGCCCACTCAGCGCCCTGTCGATATCGTTCAGGCAACTGTCGGCCTGCCGCGCGCCCTCCTGCACTTCCATCAGCCTGAGCGATGCGCGGATCCGCTCGCTTGTGGAACCGTAGCGCCCTTCCTTCAGCATCAATGCGATGAATTCTTCCCAGCGCGGCCCCTGTGACGCTTGTTGCGGCCATGGCACCCCCCCGTGAATAGGCAGAAGTATGACATGCGGGTATTTCCGTCATTGCACATCCCGCCCCCTGCCGGACGGCTCAACTCCGGGGGGAGTCCGAAAAAAATCAGACGCCCCGGCAAGCCTTCTCTTGCCACATGCGGCGCAACCCATAAGGTGATCGCGTGACCTTGGCGCGCCATCTTGTTGCGCCAAGGTATCTTTTGGGAGGAATACCATGAAAAAAACAGCACAACTGCTGTGTGCAACCGCATCTATTGCCACCGCCATCAGCCTTCTGCCGGCCGCCGCCTCGGCCGAGACGAAGCTGAAATGGGCCCATGTCTACGAGACAAGCGAACCCTATCACACCTGCGCCGTCGCCGCGAACGACCTGCTGATGGACGCAACCGAAGGGCGTTACGGCATCGAAGTCTATCCGGCCTCGTCGCTGGGCAAGGAAGTGGACATCAACGAAGGCCTGGGCTTTGGTACCGTCGACATCATTTATACCGGTCAGCTTTTCGCCGGCCGTTCCTTTGGCCCCATCGCCATCGGCGGCGCGCCCTTCATGTTCCGCGACTATGATCACTGGGATCACTACCGCAACTCCGATCTCTTCAGCGAGATGTCGCAGGGCTATACCGACGCCACCGGCCACCACATCACGGCGATGACCTATTATGGCGCGCGCCATGTCACCTCGAACAAGCCGGTTCTCACACCCGAGGACATGAAGGGCATGAAGATCCGCGTGCCGAACGCGCCGCTCTACATGATGTTCCCCGAGGCCGTCGGCGCCAACCCGGCCCCCATCGCCTTTGCCGAGGTCTACCTTGCGTTGCAGCAGGGCACCGTGGATGCACAGGAAAACCCCCTGCCCACCATCCAGGCCAAGAAGTTCTATGAGGTGCAAAGCAACATCAACCTCACGGGCCACATCACCGACGCCCTGCTGACCATCGTGGGCGGCCCGGCCTGGGATGCCATGGACGAAGCCGACCAGCAGGCGCTGAGCAAGGTGACCGAGGAAACCGCCGTCTGCGCCACCGACGCCATCATCAAGGCCGAAGGCGAACTGGCCGAGTGGTTCCGCGGCGAAGGTGTTCAGGTGAACGAGGTTGACCGCGGCCCCTTCATCGAAGCGGTGAAAAAGCTGCACAACGGCCCGGCCGCCACCTGGGACCAGGCCACCTATGACCGGCTTCAGGCCATCGAATAAGCGACGCGCGGGCGGGCCATGGGGCCCGCCTGCACCCCAGGCAAGGACATCCCATGAGCGGACAGCCCCCCAACGAACCGCATCTCACCGCGCCGATCGTGCTGGAAGAGGAAAAGATCGACCTGTCGGACCAGCAATGGGTCGATGCGCCGGTGCTGATCCTGTTCTGGGTGCTGGCGTTCATCGTTTTCCTGCAATTCTTCACCCGCTACATCCTGAACGATTCCATCGCCTGGACCGAGGAAATCGCCCGGTTCCTGCTGATCGGGGTCACTTTCGTCGGCTCGATCATGGCGACCCGCAAGCAAAGCCACATCGCCGTCGAATTCATCTATCGCTGGGTGCCGCGCACCGGCCGGCGGATCGCACAGTTTTGCATCGACGTGCTGAGCACCGGTTTCTTTCTCATGCTTGCGGTGCTGAGCGGTCAGATCGCATCGCGCACCCGGCAGATGATGGTCTCGCTCGAATTTCCCAAGGCGACCGTCTACTGGATCGTGACCGCCACCTTCGTCTGCATGGCGCTCTATTCCGCCTGGAACACCTGGCGCCATCTGCGCACCGGCACCAGCAAGCTTATCGACCCTGAAAAATATGCGGATCAAGTCCGCGCAATCGACTAGGAGACGGCCCCTTGGACATCATCTGGCTCTTCGTCATGCTGTTCGGCATGTTGATCTTCGGCGTCCCGGTGGCGGTTGCGCTTGCGGGGTCATCCGCCGTCTTCATCTTCTTCAACGGCACGCCCCCGCCCATGGTGGTGGCCCACCGGATGATCAATGGCGTCGACAGCTTCCCGTTGCTGGCCGTGCCCTTCTTCATCCTGGCAGGCAATCTGATGAACACCGCGGGCATCACCGAAAGGATCTTCAACTTCGCACTGGCCATGGTGGGCTGGATGCGCGGGGGGCTTGGCCATGTGAACGTGGGCGCATCGGTCATCTTCGCGGGCATGTCCGGCGCCGCCGTGGCCGATGCCGGGGGCCTGGGGGCCATTGAAATCAAGGCCATGCGCGATGCGAAATACGACGCGAAATTCGCCGTCGGCATCACCGCCGCCTCCTCGACCATCGGGCCGATCATCCCGCCCTCGCTTCCCATGGTGATCTACGGGGTCGTCGCCGGGGCCAGCATCGGCCAGCTTTTCGTCGCGGGCTTCGTGCCGGGGCTGATGATGGCCGGGTCGCTGATGATCATGATCGCCATCATGGCCCGGCGCAGGCGCTTTGGCCGCGACCAGTCTTTCGACTGGTCGGTGCTGTGGTCCACCTTCCAGCGTGCCTTCCTGTCGCTGATGACGCCAGTCATCATCGTCGGCGGCATCCTGTCGGGGGCCTTCACCCCGACCGAGGCTGCGGTGGCCGCCTGTGCCTGGGCGCTGTTCCTGGGGCTGATCGTCTATCGCACCCTGTCGCTGCCGCGGTTCCTGCGGGTCAGCTTCGACACCATCGAAACCACCGCTGTCGTGCTTCTGGTGGTGGGGGCCGCGGCGATCTTTGCCTGGATCCTGACCAGCAACCGCGTGCCCGAGCATTTCGCCGCCGGTCTTCTCACCATTTCCGACCGGCCCTGGGTGCTTTTGCTGCTGATGAACCTGATCCTGCTGATCGTCGGCTGTTTCATGGAGACGGTGGCCGCCATCACGATCATGGTGCCCGTGCTTCTTCCCATCGCGGTGACCATCGGGATCGATCCGGTGCATTTCGGCGTCATCATGGTGCTGAACCTGATGCTGGGGCTGCTGACGCCGCCCGTGGGCATGGTGCTTTACGTCCTGTCGCGGGTGGCCAAGGTGCCCTTCGAACAATGCGTCGTCGGCACCGCGCCCTTCCTCGTTCCGCTGGTGATCGTGCTGTTGCTGATCACCTTCATTCCCGGGCTGACCATGTGGCTGCCCACCCTGATCTATCGCTGAGGCACAATGACCAATACCGTTTCCGTTCCCGGCCCCCGGCTGGCCGAATTCTGCCGCGCCGTTCTGACTTCGGCCGGGGCGGATGCCGAAACCGCGCGCGACTGCACCGATTCCATGATGCACGGGTCGAACCACGGGGTGGACAGCCACGGCGTGCGTCTTCTGGGCCATTACACCAAGGCCCTGCAAGGCGGGCGGCTGAACAAGGCGCCGAAGTTGCAGTTCACCCGCACGCGGGCCGGTTCGGGGATGCTGAACGGCGACGATGCCCAGGGCGCGCGCGCCACCTTCGCCGCCGTCGAACACGCCTGCGACCTGGCGCGCGAGGCCGGGATCGGCGCGGTGGGCATCACCAATTCATCCCACTTCGGCCCGGCGGGGGCCTATGCCCTGCGCGCCGCGCAGAAAGGGATGATGGCGCTTGTCACCTGCAACTCGGACAGTTTCGTGCGCCTGCATGACGGGGCCGACCGGTTTCACGGCACCAACCCGATTTCCATCGCCTGTCCGGCGCCGGGCAACCCCTGGCTGCTGGACATGGCCACCAGCGCCGTGCCCTACAACCGGGTCGAGCTTTACCGCTCGCTCGGCACCTCCCTCCCCCAGGGTGTGGCCTCGGACGATAGCGGCGCCGATGTGGATGATCCGAACCTCGCGGTGATGCTGGCGCCCCTCGGGGGGATGTTCGGCTTCAAGGGCGCGGCCCTCGGCGGTGTGGCCGAGCTGTTTTCGGCCGTCATGACCGGCATGAAGCTTTCACGCGACATCCCCTCAATGGCCGGGCCCGATTTTTCCACGCCGCGCGGCATGGGCGCCTTCGTCATCGCGCTTGACCCACAGGCCTTTGCGGGCGCCGAACTGGTACAGGCCGGCATCACCCGCTATCTCGAACTGCTGCGCAGCTCGCCCGCCCGCCCCGGCACCCGCGTCATGGCCCCGGGCGACCGTGAATGGGCCGAGGCCGAACTCCGCGCTGCCGAGGGCATCCCCCTTGATCCCGTGACGATCGAGTCTTTCGCCATGCTGTCGCGCACACTGAACGTCGCGCCCGTGGTTGGTGGCTGAGAGCTAGCCGCTGATCGTCACGTCGGACACGTCGCTGTCCACGGTCTGGCAGGCCGCAAGGATGCGATTGCGCAGGTGGGTCTGCACATAGGCCGCATGGAACCGGCTGGGCGCGCGCAGGCTCAGCCGCCCCCCTGCCCTGCCCTCGCGCACCAGGGCGCGCAGCCAGCTGCCGTAAAGCCCGGCATCCTCGGCATGCAGCACCGCCTGCGCCAGGGTCCATTCCGTGCCATCCGATACATCGGGCGCCGTGACCGCGCCACGCACCGGCATCGGCACCACGCTCGAGGGTTCGGGCGTGCCCTGCATGCGCAGATCGAAATCGGGGCCGACATTGGGCCATGTGGGGCGCGTGTCCTCCAGAAGGCGTTCGTGGTCGATGCCGTATTCGCTTACCCGGCCCCGCGCGCCCTGCCGCTTGACCACCAGCCAGCCCCTGGCGCGCAGTTTTGCCATCTCGCGTTTGACCGTGCGTTCATCGACCGACCAGAGGCGCGCGATTTCGCGCTGGCCCACGGCCAGTTCATTGCGCGCCCAGTTGTAGCGCGCCGTGATCAGCGTGATCAGGCGCAACACCAGCCGGTGATCGTGCTTGTCGCCGGAAAGGGCATGGGCCCCCAGGGCGGTTATGATATCGTACTTGCGCGCACCCGCATTGGGGCCAACGGCCTTGTGTGAAAGCATGTCTGCCCCCGTTTGCATCGAACCCCTGGGGTGATGCCCGCCTCGTTTGTCTGGCCTCTTGCCGGGCCGATTGGTGGGCCAGGCATTCGACAACGCCTTTTGCGACCTCTCCCCTGATTTGCGTCCTGAACCACGATTCTGTCAAGGCTTCGTTTCACCTGACCCTCGAACCTTGACCAATGGAGAAGAAAAAATCGGTAGTTATGGTATTGGGGGCCATCTTGACTGTCCCGTATTGGGGCGGAAATGTCCCCTATTGCGGCGGAAACATCAATCTGACGGCCCCCTTTAGCGGGCCTGTTCCGGCGCATTTCGGCGCTGCCTTTCGAATCGGTGCGCCGGGGCCTGTGGCCTTTAGCGCACAGGGTTTTACGCGCTTGTGGATATCTTGATATACCTCTTTTCCCGCTTTGCCAAATCAGCGTAAATCAGGAAAGACACAGAATTAGCGTTGTGAACGCCGCGCCAGACCGTTCCCCGCGGGGAACCCCACCGAAACGATCCGGGGACGATACATGTACAGCCACGCCGACCTTGCCAAACTGCAATCGCAATCGTTGAAGATGCAGGGCCATATCCGTCAGCGCACCTTCTCTCCCGAGATGGAGAAGACCCTCCGCCGCTTTTCCAGCTGGGAGGTGGCCGAGCTGATCTTCAAGATCAACCCGTCCACCCTGCGCGGCCGACTGGCTGCCGATCCCTCGCTTCCCCAGGGGCTGGTTGAAGAGGACGGGCGCCAGCGGTGGTATTCGCTGGACGAAATCAACGAGCTGCGTCGCAAGCTGCGCATAAAGAACCAACCGCTGATGCCGCCCCGCCCGGCGGGCAAGCGGGCGATCCGCGCCGCCATTGCCAACTTCAAGGGCGGCGCGGGGAAATCCACCGTGGCGCTGCATTTCGCCCATGCCGCCGCGCTGGACGGTTACCGGGTGCTTTGCGTGGACTTCGATCCGCAGGCGACGCTCAGCCACTCCATGGGGCTGTCGGATGTGGCCGAAGAGTTCACCGTCTGGGGCATCATGGCGCGCGACCTGACTCGCGAGACCGAGCGGATGAACAACGCCGCAGCGGGGGCCGAAAGCGGCACCGCCCTGCCCCGCCGAAAGCTGCCCGCCTCGGTCACTGGCATGGGGCTGAGCGATCTGCGCGTCACCGATTTCATCAAGCCGACAAGCTGGCCCACCATCGACCTGGTGCCAAGCTGTGCCAACGCCGCCTTCGTTGAATTCGCCAGCGCGCAGTACCGCCATCTGAACCCCGAATGGTCGTTCTTCGCGGCCGTGTCCCGCTATCTGGATGCGCTGCCCGACGATGCCTATGACATGGTGATTTTCGACTGCCCACCCGCCATCGGCTATCAGTCGATGAATGCGGTTTTCGCGGCGGACGTTCTCTATATCCCCTCGGGCCCCGGCTATTGGGAATACGACAGCACCACCAGTTTCATCGGCCAGTTGTCCGAGGCGCTGGAGGATCTGGGGCGCTTTCCGGGCGCCCTGCCCGACGGCGCGACGCCCGAAAAGATGTTCGCCGATGTGCGGTTCCTGCTGACCCGGTTCGAACCGGCGAACGACCTGCACCGCGCGATGCAGTCAGCCTTTGGTCAGGTCTTCAAGTCACATGTGACCCAACACCCGATCGAGATGACCCGCGCGGTCGAACAATCGGGGCGGTTCCTGTCGTCGATCTATGAAATGGACTACCGGCAGATGACCCGTGAAACCTGGCGGCGGGCACGCATGTCGTTCGACCGGGCCTATGACGAATTTCGCGCCACCCTGCTGGGCGCCTGGGACAAGCTGGAGGATTGATGAATGGCCAAGAAGCGTAGCGTGTTCGACATCGATTTCGTCGCGGATGACGAAGATGAAGGGTTCCCCGCGGGGAACCCGCCGCTGGAGACCAAGTCTTTCGGCAACGTGCAGGGCCACCCCCTGCAAAACCGCGATCCGGCTCCGGCGCGCCGTGGCCCCATGGCCAGCGCGATTTCCGAAAATGCCGACGCCAATTCAACCCGCGCCCTGACCGAGGCGAAGATCCGGGCGGAAAACGATGCCCTGGCCCATGAACATGTGCGGCTGAAAAAGCTGGGCCTGATCACCGACCTGATCCCGACCGACAAGGTGCATCTGTCGAAACTCACGCGCGACCGGTCGGCCAATGCCGACCCCGAGCTGGAAGAGTTGAAGCAGTCGATCCAGGCTGTGGGCCTTTCGAACCCGATCAGGGTGGAACAGACTGACACGGGATACGAGTTGATCCAGGGTTTTCGGCGCTTGTCGGCCTTTCGGGCGCTGGCGCAGGAGACCGGCGATCCGCGGTACGAGAAGATTCCGGCGGCCCTGGTTCCCCGCGGGGAACCCCTGATCGATCTCTATCGCAAGATGGTTGACGAAAACCTGGTGCGCAAGGATGTGTCCTTTGGCGAAATGGCGCAGCTTGCCCTGTCATACGCCCGGGATGAGGGGATGGAGGCGGATGATGCGGTTGGCATCCTCTATGCCTCGGCGTTGAAGCAGAAGCGCAGCTATATCCGCCAGTTCGCGCGTATGCTGGACGGGGCAGGGGGCGCGATCCGCCACCCCGAGGCGATTCCGCGCGCCCTGGGGCTGGACCTGGCCAAGCAGTTCGAGGCCGAGCCCGAGCGGGCAGGGCAGCTTTGCGCCGAGTTGCGCCGCCACCCCGCCGATACCCCCGATGAGGAGGTGCAGATCCTGCGCCAGTTTGCGGCGGCCAAGCCCGCCCCGCAAAGCAGACCGCCGCGCCAGAGCAGCGCGAAAACCTCGCTCAGGCTGAACCGTCCCGAAGGCGATGCGCGGGTCATCGCCACCGACGGGCGGGTCGAACTGCGGCTGGCGCGTGATTTTTCGGTGGTGTCGAAAGCGCGGCTTCAGGCCGGGATCGAGGCCTTGCTGCGGGAGTTGGAAAAGGAATAGGCGGGCAGGGCGCCCGCCTGCCCCGATCAGCGGTAGATGAAGGTTTCGAAGTTGCCCGCTTCGGTCACGGTGCCGCGGTACATGCCTTCGCAGTTGAAGGGCATCGTGATGTTGCCCTTCGCGTCCACGGCGATCAGCCCACCCGTGCCGTCGTGGTCGGCCAGGTCCACCATCACGACGTGCCTTGCCGCATCCTCCAGCGACTGGCCGGCGTGGCGCATCCGCGCGGCGATTTCGGCGGCGGCTGTAAAGCGGATGAAGACCTCGCCGTGGCCGGTGCCCGAGACGGCGCAGGTGGCGTTGTCGGCGAAGGTGCCGCCGCCGATGATCGGCGTATCGCCGATGCGCCCCGGCGCCTTCGCCGTCATCCCGCCGGTCGAGGTGGCGGCGGCGACGTTGCCCTCCATGTCACAGGCAACAGCCCCGACAGTGCCGTGACGGCGGGCCGGATCGTCGTCTTCAAGACCCTTTTGCCGCATGGTTAGGGTCGATTGCAGGGCATCCCACCGCGCCTGTGTGAAGAAATAGGGCGCCTCGTCAAAAGGGACATCGGCGGCGCGGGCCACCTTCAGGGCGTTCGGCCCGATCAGCATGACGTGGTCGGTCCGTTCCATCACGGCACGGGCGGCCAGAACCGGGTTGCGGGGGCCGAAGATGCCACCCACAGCTCCGGCGCGGCGGCTAGCGCCCTCCATCACGGCGGCGTCCATCTCTTGCACGCCGTCGCTGGTAAAGACCGCGCCACGCCCGGCGTTGAACAGCGGTTCATCCTCAAGCGCGCAGACGGCGGCAGTGACGGCATCCAGCGCGGCACCGCCCTTGGCCAGCACCGCCTGTCCGGCGTCCAGAGCGGCGCGCAGGCCGGCGTGATAGGCCGCCTCAAGCTCGGGTGTCAGGTTGGCCCTCAGAATGGTGCCTGCGCCGCCGTGAACGGCCAAAGAAAATCGTTTCATTTCATACCCTTAACTGTCATTCCGGCCTGTTCGGCACAGTACTGCGCGATCTCGGCGTGAGTCGCGATCCAGCAATCTCCCGCTTCGGTCGCGCGCTTGAGAATTTCCTCCAGAATGAAGATCCGGCTGCGGTATCCGGTGACATGGGGGTGCATGGTCAGCAGGAACAGCCCGCCCTCGGCGCGGGCACCTTCAAGTTCACGCAGGAAGATATCAAGAACGTCACTGGGGGCCGTATAGGGACGTTGCGCGCCGAAACGGTTCATCATGAAATAGACCGCATCGTCCCTGATCCATTCAACCGGCAGTTCGACGATGCCGGTGGGCGTGCCATTTGCCACGATCTCGTAAGGGTCGTCGTCCGAAAACAGCGAGCTGTCGTAGAGAAGGCCCAATTCCTGCGCGATGGTCAGGGTGTTGGGGCTGTAATCCCACGAGGGCGTGCGCATGCCCACGGGGCGTCGGCCCGTCACCTTTTCCAGTGTGTCGGCGGCGCGGTGCATCAGGTCGCGCTCCGTTGTGGCGTCCAGCTTGGTGTTCAACTCGTGAATCCAGCCGTGCAAGCCGATTTCGTGACCGTCATCGGCAAGGGATTTCTGCTCTTCCGGGTGCAACAGGGCCGAAACGGCGGGCACGAAGAAGCTGGCCTTGGCGTCGTAGCGGTCAAGCACCTGACGGATGCGCGGAATGCCCCGCCGCGCCCCGTATTCGCCCCAGGACAGGCGCGCGACCGAATTTCCGCCGTCGCGCAACTCGTTCGTCTCGTGATCGCTGTCAAAGGACAGGGCCACGGCGCAGCGTGCGCCCCCCGGCCAGGATTTGGGCAGCAGGTTGCGCCCGGCGCGCACCGCTTCGACGCGGCCGCGCCAAGTGGGTTCGTCCCATTCGTGGGGTTCGGTCATGCGTGACCTCCATCGACTGAAAGGATCTGGCCGGTGATCCACCCGGCCTGTGGGGAACAAAGGAACGTCACCGCATCCGCGATATCGCGGGCCTGCCCCAGACGGCGCATGTGGATGTTGTTCAGGATCTGTTTCTGCCGCTCGGGGCCGAACGCCTCCCACTGCTTTTCGGTGGACGGGTTGGACAGGATGAACCCCGGCGCAACCGAGTTCACGGTGATCCCGGCAGGCCCCAGTTCAAGCGCAAGCTGTTTGGTCAGCCCGACAAGGGCGTGCTTGGCGCTGGCATAGGCCTGAATCCCCGTCAGGCTGGGTTTCAGCCCCGCCCCAGACGAGATGGTGACGATACGCCCCGATCCCTGTTCGCGCATGGCGGGCGCGAGGGCCTGGGCGCACCACATGGCGGCATCGACATTGGCGGCGAAAATTGCCCGCCAGTCGGACACCCCGATCTGTTCCAACGGGCGGCCCACCTGGCCCCGCACCCCGCCAGCGGCGGTCACAAGGCCGTCGATCCGGCCATGTTGCGTGACGATTTCATCGCAGATCCGGTGCGCGCTGTCCTGATCGCCCAGATCGGCGGCATGGGTGGTAACGCGGGGCAGGGGGGCGACGCGGCCCAGCCCCTTGGCGTCCACGTCCAGGGCGGCGACGGTGGCGCCAGAATCGGTAAGCCCCTGGGTGATGGCGGCGCCGATGCCCTGAGCGGCGCCGGTGACGACAAAGACCTGGCCTTCAAGGTTTATGTGCATGATTGCACCATGAGCTTCAGAAGGTCGGTCGATTGTTCGCGTTTGCCGTTTTCGATATCGTGGATCAGGCTTTGCAGCAGTGCCAGTGCCGGGGTGGGCACGCCCAGTTGTTCCCCGCGGGTGACCAGAACGCCCACCTGGGCGTCAACCTCGGTCTTGCGTTTGCGCACGGCCAGATCGCGCCAGATGCCCGAATGGGTCTTGGCCGTCTTGCGGTTGTGGGCCACCATCCTGTCGATGGCCACGTCGATGGCCGCCGCATCGCGATTGCCGAAACCCACCGGATCGAAGCCGTTGAACCCCAGGGGCGAAACCCCTTCGGCGGCGGCAAGGGCCATCACCTCGGCCCCAAGGGCGGCATAGGCGGGGCGGTATTCGGCCGGGTCCATGGCATCGGACATCGATTCCGGCGTCAGCGCGGTGGCAAACAGAAGCGACCCATAGCCCAGCTTGCCCCAGAGATAGCCCCAGATGTTGTCGGTCATCACCGCGTCGGGTTCGACCAGTTGGAACAGCTTGAACATCTCTTCAAGGCGCGGGGTCATCGTGCCGTCAAGTTCGCCCAGGGCCACGGCGGCGCGGTTGCCGTAAAGGATGCGCCCGGGTTCCAGCCAGTCGGCCCCGAAGTTGACGAAACACCCCATGGTGCGCCCGGCGCCGATACGCTCGGCGATCTCCATCTCGTTCAGGCCGTTCTGGGCCGAAACGACGAAGCCGTCCTCGGCCAGGTGCGGCACCAGCATGTCCAGCGCATCGCCCGTGTGGTGCGCCTTGACCGCCAGGATCACGCGGCGGAACTTGCCCTTCAGGGTATCGGGGGTGTCGGCGGGCAGCACCTCGTGCAGTTCCTCGACCGGGCCTTCTATGCGCAACCCGGTGGTGCGCATGGCCTGAACGTGGTCTTCCACGATATCGACCATGTGAACCGCATGGCCCGCACGTTGGAAATAGGCGCCCAGCACGCCGCCGATGGCACCGGCGCCCCAGATCAGGATCGGATCGTCGCTCATGCCCAATCCCCTTCCAGAAGGGCGCGGGTTTCCTTCACGGCGATGTCCCAGATGCGGTCGGTATCCTCGTCGGGTTTCTGGTAGTGGCCGCCATAGTTGCCGTCACCGATCAATTCGCGCACGCCCTGGGCGTTGCGGTCGCGCAGGCGGTCGAAATCGACGAAGGGCTTCTGCTGCGTGGGCAGGTCGCGGCCGGGCAGGCGGGTCCAGGGGAAATTCTCCATCCACGAGGCATGGGAGGCGACGGGATCGACCTCTTGCACCGCGGCCCAGGTTTTCGGCGCGCGCCACCAGTCGTGAAAGCGCACCCGCCCGCCGTCGTTGGCCTGCATCCATTCGGCGCAGGCGGTCTGCACCGGAGAATTGCCGCCATGGCCGTTGACGATCAGGATACGCCGGAACCCGGTGGCATAGAGACTGTCGAGAATGTCGGTCACCACGGCGGCATAGGTTGTCAGCCGGAGGGACACGGTGCCGGGAAAGGCCATGAAATAGGGGGTCAGGCCATAGGGAACGGCGGGAAAGACCGGAACGCCAAGGGGTTCGGCGGCATCGGCGCCCATCTTTTCCGACAGGATGGAATCGACCGAGAGGCTGAGATAGGCGTGCTGTTCGGTGCTGCCCAGGGGCAGCACGCAGCCGTCATCGGTTTTCAGCCACTCTTCGATCTCGAACCAGTTGCTTTGACTTATCTTCATCGGGTCTGTCCTTTCGCGTGGCTGACAGGCGCGCCGCTTCGATGGCGGGCAAAAGCTCGGTTCGTACGGCGTTGCTGTCGGGGGTGTGTCGGTATTCGATGGCGGTCTGGTCGGGGCGCAGCGCCTCGCGCAGGTAGCCCGCGCCGGTGGCATGGATCAGGACATCGGCCTGCGCCAGAACCTCGGCCAGGGCGGGAAAGCCGCGCGGCACGGCGGTGATCCGGCTGACATGGGGGGCAAAACGGTTGATGCCGCCCTTCATGACAGTCAGGAAATCATCGAAGAACGAAACCACGGCGACCGTGGCATCGGGGGCGATGGTGGCCAGCGATATGCGCGTCGCCTCGTTCGGGATAAGCGTGACACCGATCACCGGAAGATCGGGAAACAGCTCGCCCGCGCGGGTCATGATGGTGCGGGGGCAGCAGACAAGATCATAGTCCGCCGGCGTCTGCGCGGTCACCTCTTCAAGGCTGGCGGCGGTGACGGTATCGCCGGGGCGCAGGTAGGGGGCCAGATCCTCGGCATAGGCGATGGTGGCGTCGCGGAAGGTGCCCAGCATCAACAGGCGCACCGGCTGTTGTGCGGCGGGCACGGCAAGAGACACGCGGAAGGCCACGTCGCGGGCCGAAAGGCCCATGGTCTGGCCGAAATCCACCAGTTCGGTGATCTTGCGTTCGAAAGCGGCCAGCCGCCCGGCATCGCCCGGGGCAGGGGCTGCGCGTTCGGCCACATAGGTGCCTGATCCGATGCGCCCTTCGATGTGGCCCCGTTCCTGAAGCGCGCTGTAGACACCGCTGACCGTCACCGGCGACAGGCCAAGCTGGGCTGCCATGCGCCGTACCGAGGGCAGGCGTGAACCGGGCGGGATGTCGCCCGTGGCGATGCCGTATTCCAGGGCACCGCGCAGTTGCACCGAAACGGACACCGACGAATCGACGTCGATGTCTCGGGCAATGCGCGACAGGGCGGCATCCATTTGTTCGGTTTTATCAACGGTCATAAGAGTATCAATGCAGCATAACGATTTATCGCTCAAGCTCATATTTTGGGCAAATGTTGCCTTGAGTGTTATCGCATGGGGAAGTTTGTAGCACCTGTTTAGCCATACTGCGCAATAAAAAACTTGACGGTTAAAAAATCCGACGCTTAGTGTTACACAGAACCATAACACATGGAGGAGCCACTCATGTTTCGTAATACACTCAAGTCCGGCATCGCCGCGCTTGCGCTGATGGCGGTTGCGCCGGGCGCGATGGCGCAGGAACTGACGATCGGCCTGCGTGCCGGTCCCGATTCCATCGACCCGCACTGGTCGACCCTGGGCAGCCAGGCCGAAGCATTGCGCCATGTGTTCGACACCCTGGTCGACGTTGACGAGAAACTGCAGCTGAAGCCCGGCCTTGCCGTCAGCTGGGAGCCGATCGACGACACCACCTGGGAATTCAAGATGCGCGAAGGCGTGAAATTCCACGATGGCAGCGATTTCACCGCCGAAGACGTGAAGTTCAGCATCGAGCGTATCCCCGAAGTGACCGGCCCGATGCCCATGACGCTGTATACCAAATACGTGGACAGCGTCGAAGTGGTGGACGATTACACCCTGCGCGTGAAGACCAAGGGCATGGCGCCGTCGCTGCCCAACGATTTCACCCGCCTGTTCGTCGTGCCCAGCGAAACCGGCATGGAAGCGCGCAACGAAGAGTTCAACTCGGGCGAGAAGGCCATCGGAACCGGCCCGTTCAAGTTCGTGAGCTGGGAACCGAAGGGCGACATGGTCGTCGAACGGTTCGACGGTTACTGGGGCGAAAAACCCGTCTGGGAAAAGGTGATCCGGCGCGAGATTCCCGATGATGCGGCCCGCGTGGCAGCGTTGAAATCGGGGCAGGTGGATCTGATCAACTATGTGCCCGCCACCGATTACCTGTCGATGCAGAACGACAGCAGCCTTGAAACCTTCGTGTCGGATTCGGTCTACATCCTGAACATCGCCCCGTCGGTGAAGGACGAAGAGCCCCAGCCGATCAAGGTGAACGGCCAGGAAGTTGACGGCAACCCGCTTCAGGATCTGCGCGTGCGCAAGGCGCTGGATCTGGCCATCAACCGCGACGTTCTGGTGAACATCGTCCTCGAAGGTCTGGGCACCCCGGCCAATCAGCTGATGCCCGAAGGCTTCTTCGGCTATTCCGACAATATTCCGGCACCCGAGTATGACATCGAGCAGGCCAAGGCACTTCTGGCCGAGGCCGGCTATCCCGACGGGTTCGAGATTGATTTCACCTGCACCAACAACCGCGTTCCCGGCGATGCCGTGGTCTGCGAGGCGCTGGCGCAGATGTGGTCGCGGGCCGGTCTGAAGGTGAACGCCCAGGCGCTGAACGGCACCGTCTATTTCCCCGCCGCCGCGCGCGAGGAATACACCATGACCATGTCGGCATGGGGTACGCTGACCGGTGAGGCCGCCTATACCTACGGCGCGCTGGTGCACACGAAAGACCCCGAGAAGGGCTTCGGCAACTTCAACCGTTCGGGCTATTCCAACCCCGAGTTCGACAAGGTCTTCGGTGAAGGCGCACAGACGCTGGAGCCCGAGGCCCGCAAGAAGCTGTACGAACAGGCCTCGGAAATCGCCATGGAGGATCGCGCGCTGATCCCGACCGTGATCCTTCAGACGGTCTGGGCTGCCGACGCCGATACGCTGGATTTCGTTCCGCGCATCGACCAGGAAACCCGCGCCTACGCGATCACCCCGCAAGAGTGATTGCCCGCAGGTCCGCGCCCCCGCGGCGCGGACCTAACGCCAAAACCCCGGCGCGCGCCCCCTGGGGCCGCGCCTGAACGCAGGCAGGAACAGGATGTTCGGATATCTCATCGGAAGGCTTGCTCAGGCGGTCGTCGTGGTCTTCGTCATGTCGATCATCGTTTTCGTGGGCGTCTATGCCATCGGCAACCCGATCGACGTGATGATCGATCCGGGCGCCACGGCAGAGATCCGCGAAAACCTGATCCGCCAGTACGGTCTGGATCAACCGCTCTGGCAACAGTATTTCACCTTCATCGCCAATGTCGCCCAAGGCGACCTGGGCCGTTCGATGGTCTACAACACCTCGGTCACGGGGCTTGTCTTCTCGCGCTTTCCGGCGACGGTCGAACTGGTTCTGGTGTCGGTCTTTATCGCCACCATCATCGGCATTCCCGCCGGGCTGTGGGCGGGGTATCGCCCCAACAGCATCGGCGCAAAGCTGATCATGGCGCTTTCGGTCCTTGGGTTTTCGGTGCCGACCTTCTGGATCGGCATGCTGCTGATCATGGCCTTCGCCGTCGAACTTGGCTGGCTGCCCTCGGGCGGACGCGGCGAGGTAGCACAGTTCCTGTGGTTCAAGACATCGCTGGCCACATCCGATGGCTGGGCCCATGTCATCATGCCCGCGCTTAACCTGTCGCTGTTCAAGATGGGCCTTCTGATCCGCCTGACCCGCGCCGGCATGGTCGAGGCGATGGGCGCCGAATATGTCCGCTTTGCCCGCGCGCAGGGCCTGCCGGATCGCCAGATCGTGTTCTCGCACGTTTTGCGCAACATCTCGATTCCCGTGGTCACGGTCTTCGGGCTTGAGCTCGGCTCGACCCTTGCCTTTGCGGTGGTGACGGAAACGGTCTTCAACTGGCCCGGGGTCGGCAAGCTGATCATCGACAGCATCATGCAGCTGGATCGCCCGGTGATGGTGGCCTACCTGGTGCTGGTCGTCATGCTTTTCGTGATCATCAACCTGGTGGTCGATCTGATCTATGCGCGGCTTGATCCCCGTGTGCGCCTGAAAGGAGGCTCGTGATGGCCGATTCCGCCACGACGACCGGCGGCACCCTGGCCGTGCCCGCCGCCCCGCCCGCCGAAACCCGCGCCATGCGCCTGCGCAACTTCTGGTCGGACTACCGCCAGTCCTGGGTCGCGCTGGCCGCGCTCGCCGTGATCGTGGCGCTGGCCATCGGGGCCTTCGGCGCGCCCTTCCTTGTTCCGCAAGACCCCTATGATCTGGCCAACCTCGACTGGATGGATGCCTTCCTGACGCCGGGCGAGGTGGGGACAGGCGGCTATGTCCATCTTCTGGGCACCGACAACGCCGGGCGCGACATGCTGTCGGCCATCCTTTACGGGCTGCGCACCAGTTTCGTGATCGGCCTTTCGGCCGGGGCGCTGGCCCTTGCCATCGGCATCACCGTCGGCCTGACGGCGGCCTATTTCGGTGGCCGGATCGAGGCGCTTCTGATGCGCGTCGTCGATCTGCAACTGTCGATGCCCGCAATCCTGCTGGCGCTGGTGCTGGTGGCGGTGCTGGGGCAGGGGGTGTTCCAGATCATCCTGGCGCTGGTGGTGGCGCAATACGCCTATTTCGCCCGCACCACCCACGGCGCCGCCACGGTGGAGCGGCGCAAGGACTACATCGAGGCGGCGCGTTCCACGCCACTGCCCACGCGCCGGGTGCTGTTCTCGCATCTTCTGCCCAATGTGCTGCCGCCGCTGATCGTCGTGGCCACGGTGCAGGTGGCAAGCGCGATTTCGCTCGAGGCGACGCTGTCGTTCCTGGGGGTCGGGCTGCCGCTGACCGAACCTTCGCTGGGCACGCTGATTTCCAACGGGTTCAAATACATCCACGCCGGGCGTTACTGGCTTTCGATCTATCCCGGGATCTTCCTGATGTTCACGGTCGTCGCCATCAACCTGGTGGGCGATCAGGTCCGCACCATTCTTGACCCGAGGAACAGCCGATGACCGCCGCACTTGACGTAAAGGGCCTGACCACCCGTTTCGACACCCGCGGCGGCAGCGTGACCGCCGTGAACAACGTCAGCTTTTCCGTCGACAAGGGCCGCATCCTGGGCATCGTCGGGGAAAGCGGATCGGGGAAAAGCGTGACGGGCTTCTCGATCCTCGGTCTGATCGACGAACCCGGCAAGGTCGTGGGCGGATCGGTCCTGATCGAAGGCACCGACCTTCGGGCGCTGTCCCCCGACGACATGCGCGGCATGCGCGGGCGCAAGGTGTCGATGGTCTTCCAGGACCCGATGATGACGCTGAACCCGGTTCTGCGGGTGGGCGACCAGATGGCCATGGCGGTGCGGGTGCATCGGCCGATGAGCAAGCCGAAGGCGCTCGAAGAGGCCCGCCGTGCGCTTGAGATTGTCGGCATCCCGTCGCCCGCCGAACGGTTGAAGGCCTATCCCCACCAGCTTTCGGGCGGGATGCGCCAGCGGGTGGCGATTGCCATTGCCCTGTTGCACAGCCCGGCGGTGATCATCGCCGACGAACCGACAACCGCGCTGGACGTGTCGATCCAGGGCCAGATCCTGGCCGAGGTGCGCCGCCTGGCCGATCAGACCGGCACCGCCATCGTCTGGATCACCCATGACCTGGCCGTGGTGTCGTCGCTGGCCGATGACATCTGCGTCATGTACGCTGGGCGGATCGTGGAACGGGGCACCGCCGAACAGGTCATCTCCGCGCCGCGCCATCCCTATACGCAGGGGTTGCTTGATTCCGTTCCGGCCCAGCATGAACCGGGCAAGCCGCTGCCGCAGATCCCCGGATCGACGCCGCAACTGTCGCGCCTGCCCTCGGGCTGTCCGTTCCGCCCGCGCTGTCCGCGGGCCACCGAACTCTGCGCGACCGAACCCCCCGTCGACGATCGCGACGGGCAGATCGTCCTGTGCCATCACCCGTTGGAGCGCCCATGACCCAGCCCCTGTTGAAGATCGAGAATGTATCGAAGCGGTTCACCCGGATGCCGGGCCTGGCCGAACGCCTGGTGGGGCGGCTGACCGGCGGCGGCAAGCCGGTGGTCGTCCACGCGCTGTCGGATGTGTCGTTCGACGTGGCCCGGGGCGAGGTTGTCGGCATCGTCGGTGAATCGGGCTGTGGCAAATCCACCCTGGGCCGGGTCGTTTCGGGCATCTACGCGCCCAGCGACGGGCGCGTGGTGCTGGATGGCAAACCCGTGGCGCACGAACGTGGCGGCAATGTCGAAAAGCTGACGACGCGGGTGCAGATGATCCACCAGGATCCGTTTGCCAGCCTCAACCCCCGCATGAAGGTGGGCGAAACCGTTGCCGAAGGGCCGCGCCATCACGGGATCATCCCGCGCGGCGAAGTGCAGGCACGGGTGCGCGCCCTGATCGAGAAGGTGGGCCTTGAAGGCGCCTATGCCGACCGCCTGCCGCACCAGTTTTCGGGCGGCCAGCGCCAGCGCATCGCCATTGCCCGCGCCCTGGCCATGGACCCCGAGCTTCTGGTCCTGGACGAGGCGGTTGCCTCGCTTGACGTGTCGATCCAGGCGCAGGTGCTGAACCTGTTCATGGAACTGCGCCGCGATCTTGGCCTGACCGCGCTGTTCATCAGCCATGATCTTTCGGTGGTGCGCCATGTCTGTGACCGGGTCGCCATCATGTACCTGGGGCGGCTGGTGGAACTGGCGCCGGCGGATGTTCTCTATTCCGACCCGAAACACCCCTATACCCGCGCGCTTTTCGCCTCGGTTCCCACCGTGGGCAGCGGCAAGCGCGAATTCGAGGCGATCAAGGGTGAAATCCCCTCGCCCATCAATCCGCCACCCGGTTGCGCCTTTCATCCGCGCTGTCCGCTGGCGGGCCCGCGGTGCCGGGTCGAGGTGCCGAAACTGGCCGGGGCAGGGGCGTCACGCACCGTTGCCTGCCATCTGAACGACGGCGGCGTGGAATTGAAGGACAAGGCTGCATGAGTGAACTGAACGACCGGGTTGCACGGCTGAACGATGTGCTGTGCGCGGTGAATACCCTGAACTGGGACGCGCGCACCCAGATGCCCGCGGGCGGGGCCGAAACCCGCGGCGCCCAGGTGGCAACCCTGATGGGCGTCGCGCGCGAGATGATCCTGGACCCGGGCATGGCCGATGCGGTGGAAGCGGCGGGCGACGATCCGGCCGCCGCCCATGTGCGCGAGGCGATCACCCATCATTCCCGTCTGCCCGCCGAACTGTTGCGCGCCCAGGCCGAACATTCCACCGTGGCCGGGGCCGCCTGGGCCAAGGCGCGGGAAACCTCGGATTTCGCGCTGTTCCGCCCGCACCTTGAAAAGGTGGTGAAACTGGCCCGCCAGCAGGCCGAGGCACTGGGATACGACGGCCACCCCTATGATCCCATGGTGCAGATCTATGAGCCCGGCGAAACCGCCGCCAGCCTCTCTACCTTCTTTGACGAACTGCGCGCCGGCATCCTGCCGGTGCTGGACGTGGCACGGGGCCGGGACAAGCCGCGCACCGATTTCCTTTACCGCGATTACCCGCCAGAATTGCAGCAGGCCTTCGCCCATGAAACCGCCCGCGCCCTGGGCTATGATTTTGACCGGGGGCGCCTGGACACCGCTGTTCACCCCTTCGAGGTCAGCTTTACCCGCAACGACGTGCGCATCACCTCGCGCTGGCCGCGCAATTACCTGCCCATGTCGATCTTCGGCTCGATCCACGAGGTGGGTCATGCGCTGTACGAACAGGGCGTTGCGCCCGAACATGACCGCAGCGCCTTTGCCACCGACATGATCGGCCTTTACGCCGTGGGCGGCACCAGCTTCGGGATGCACGAAAGCCAGTCGCGGCTGCTGGAAAACCATGTCGGGCGCACCGCATCCTTCTGGCAGGCCCATTTCGCCCGTCTGCGCGATACCTTCCCCGAACAGTTGCGCGATGTGACGGTGAATGAATTCGTCGCCGCCGTGAACCGGGTCGAACCGGGCAGGATCAGGGTCGAGGCGGACGAGCTGACCTATGATCTGCACATCATGCTGCGGGTGCGCATCGAGATGGCACTTATGGACGGCAGCCTTGAGGTGGCGGACATTCCCGGTGTCTGGGCCGATGCCATGGCCAACGACTTGGGCGTGACCGTGGACAGCGACGCCATGGGCTGCCTTCAGGATGTGCACTGGTCCTCGGGCTATATCGGGTCGTTCCCGACCTATACCATCGGCAATGCCGCCGCGGCGCAGTTGATGGCGCACTTCGATGCCACCCGCCCCGAGATCCGCACCGCGCTGGCGGGGGCCGATACCGCACCGCTGCGCGCCGCCCTGGGCGAAACCGTCTGGCAGCACGGCCGCTCGCGCAGCCGGGCGCAAATCTTCGACGCGCTTGGCATGACGGCCAGCGATACCGCGCCCTATATCGCCTACCTGTCGGGCAAGTTCGCCTAGGGGTTGGCGGGTGCGGGCCCGGATGCCCGCGCCCGCCACATCGGGTCAGCGGATGAACTGATCGACGTAATCGGCACCCAGCCCGACCGCGGTGTAATGCGCGCGGCACATGTCGATCTTGGTGAACACGTCCTCGTATCCCACCTGCTTGCCCCAAGGATCGACGTAGCACATCACGCCGTTCACCTGGAACAGCGTCATCATCTCGGTCACGTCGTCGGGCACGATCAGGGTGTGGGTTTCTCCGGGCGGTTCGTAGACATAGCCGCCTTCCTCGGCCACCCAGTCATGTTCCAGGTAGCGCCAGCGCCCCTTCAGGACATAGCCATGCACCGGCTGCGGGTGGCGGTGGCGGCTGAGAACGCCGCCCTTCGTCACCTTCAGCACGTTCACCCAGTACCCCTGCGAGGCATTCAGGCAGAGGGGCCGGAAGAACACGTTGTCGGCCTGGGGCACCCAGACGCGATCGTCTTGGGGCACCGCATGCGGAATGACGATATCCGTTCCCGCCTCTTTCGGCATGTCCAGCTGATAGGGCATGCGCTTTTCGTCTTCGCTCTGTGTCATGGGGGTTCCTTACATAACGCCAAAGGTTTCAAGGGCCTCGACCGCCGACATGCCACCGCGGATCGCCTCGCCCACGGCGTCTTCGGTTTCGACCTTTTCAAGGGCGCGGGTGATCACCTCCTGTTCGGCGTCGCGCGGGACGATCAGAACGCCTTCGCGGTCACCATAAAGAAGGGTGCCGGGTTCGATGCGGATGCCGCCGATTTCGATGGCCGTGCGGAAATCGATGACCTTGCCGCGCACGCCCTGATCCTGGGCATAGACGCCGCGGCAGAAGGTGGGGAAGTTCTGCGCCTCGATGCCCTCGGCATCGCGGACATATCCATCGACGATCACGCCGGCGGCCTTGAGGTATTTCGCTCGCGTCGTCATCAGCTCTCCCCAAAGGGCATAGCGGGGCGAGGCGCCCGAGGCGATATAGACCTCGTCCTGCTTCAGATCGTCCAGCGCGTGCAGCATCAGGCCGAAAGGCATGCGCGCCAGCGGGCCGCGGGAATCGTCGGTGCCATCGTCGAAGATGTCGGCCTCAAGCACCGGCATGGCGCGACCGGCCAGCTTGCTGTTCTGTTGCAGGGGCGCGATCCCGGCGGGCAGGAACTGGCGGCGCAGGCCCATCTGGTCCATCACGTCGCCGACAACGGCGGTGAAAAGCCGCTCGCGCATCAGTTTGAACAGGTCGGCGTCGGACTCGTAGGGTTTGCTCATGGGGTATTCTCCTTCTTCATGCGGCGGAATAGCCGCCATCGACCGGGAGGATTGCCCCGGTCACGAAACCCGCGGCGGGCGATGCCAGGAACAGCGCCGGGCCAACCAGGTCTTCGGGCCTGCCCCAGCGGTTCATCGGCGTGCGCCCGGTGATGGCGGCTGAACGTTCTGCATTGTCGCCCAACGGTTGCGTCAGCGCCGTGGAGATCCAGCCCGGCGCCAGCGCGTTCACCCGGATGCCATCGGGCGCCCAGGCCATGGCCAGCGAGCGGGTCAACTGCCCGATGCCGCCCTTCGATGCCGCATAGCCCGGCGCGACAGCCGAACCGAAATAGGTGAGCATCGAGGCGGTGTTGATGACACAGCCCCCCGCCGCCTTCAGCGCCCCGTGGGCGGCGATGCAACAGCGCTGCGTGCCGTTCAGGTTGATGTCGATGACATCGGCAAAGCCCTCGGCGGTGAACTCGGCCCCGCCGCGTCGGATCACCCCTGCGCAGTTGACCAGCACATCCAGCGCCGCGACCCCGGAAAGGAAATCGGCCACCGCCGCGCCATCGCGCACGTCCAGCACGGCCTGCGCCATGCCGCCCGGCAGATCGCAGGCGGCCTCGTGGCCCGAGACCGTCACGCTGTCGCCGGCCTCAAGAAAGCCCTCGGCGATGGCGCGGCCGATCCCGCTGGTGCCGCCGATCACGATGACATTGCGCGTCATTGCTGTGCTCCTTCGGTCTTGCGGTTGCGAAAATGGCGCGCCACGGACAGCGCGATCATCAGGCCCCAGATGGCGAACATGATGAACCCGAGGGTGCCGGCAATCGGGCGCGAGAAGAATTCCAGAAGGTTGCCATCGGCCTTGATGACCGACTTCATGAAATTCTCCTCGATCAGCGGGCCGAGGATCAGCGCCAGGATCATCGGCGCCAGGGGAAAGTCGTTCTCCTCCATCACGAAGGCGATGAGGCCCAGCACCAGCAGCACCCAGACATCGAACAGCGTGTTGTTGGCCGCAAAGGCGCCGATCACGCAGAACAGCAGGATGATCGGGAACAGGATGTTCTGGCGCACCGACAAAAGCTGGCGCGACACCATGATCGCGCCCAGCCCCAGGGGCAGCATCAGAATGTTGGCCAGGATGAACACGGCAAAGATGGCGTTGACCAACCCGGTATCCATGACAAAGACCATGGGCCCCGGCGTGATCCCCTTCATCAGCAGCACCCCGATCAGGATGGCGGTGATCGTATCGCCGGGAATGCCGAAGACAAGGCTGGGCACATAGGCCCCCGACAGGGCGGCGTTGTTGGCGCTTGAGGCGCTGACGATGCCCTCGGGGTGGCCGGTGCCGAACTTCTCGGGCGTGCGCGAGAATTTGCGCGCCAGGGCAAAGGCGATCCACGATGCGATGTCGGCGCCCGCGCCGGGCAGGGCGCCGATGCCACTGCCCAGAAGCGAGGATCGCGCGACGCCGCCCTTGTATTTCCACAGGGTCGCGCCCACGCCCGAAATGGCCCGGCGCAGTTGCAAAGGCGGGGTGGGGGGCAGATCGGCGGGCGCGGCCGCCTTGCGCAGAATCTCGGTTATGGCGAACATTCCGATCAGCACCGGAATGATGGAAATGCCGCCGATCAACTCGGTATCTCCAAAGGTGAAGCGGCGGATGCCCATGACCACGTCAATGCCGATGGTGGACAGCATCAGCCCCGCACAAAGCGACAGCACGCCCTTGCTGCGCGGTCCGTTGCTGACCAGGATCGCGCAGGACAGGCCCAGCAGGGCAAGGAAGAAGTATTCATAGCTGGAAAAGCCCAGCGAGAAACGCGCCACCTGCGGCGCGGCAATGATCAGGATCGCAACCCCCACCAGCCCGCCGATGGTGGAACAGACAAGGTTCACCCCAAGGGCCAGCTCGACCTGGCCGTTCTGGCGCATCTTGTAGGCCTCATCCGTGTAGGCGGCCGAGGCCGGCGTGCCCGGAATGCGCAGCAGGGCACCGGGGATGTCACCGGCGAAGATGGCGGTGGTGGTGGCGGCAACGATGGCGCCGATGGCCGGGATCGGATCGAGAAAGAAGGTCAGCGGCACCAGAAGGGCGGTGCCCATGGTGGCCGTCAGCCCGGGGATCGACCCGATCAGCAGACCATAGGCCGCCGCTCCCAGGATGATCAGGAAAACGCCCGGCTGAAGAACCTGGGCAAAACCGGCAAGAAGGGTTCCGTCCATCAGTAGATCACCTCGGTCAGCAGGCCCAGTGGCAGCGGCACCAGCAGGAGTTTCGAGAACAGCAGCCAGATGGCCCCGGTGGTCAGCAGCGCGATGGGCACCGCCATGACGGGGCGCACCTTCATGATGCACAGAAGCGCCGTCATCAGGACCGGCACCAGCAGCGGAAAGCCCACCGGTTTGCTGAGGAAGATGTAGACAACGACAAAGCCCACCATGGCCGCCATCCGCAGGGGCGCGCCCGGTGTGCGTATCCAGTCCGACAGGACCAGTACCGGCGCCCGCGATCTGACCCCGCCCAGGATCAGGCCGCCACCGCAGATCAGCATGATCACCGCGATGATGCCGGGAAAGGTGCCCGGCCCGTAGGGCTGGTTGGGCAGGGTCGGAAAGGTCCGCACCTGAAACAGGACCACCACGGCGATCAGGGCGAATACCGCGCCCAATATGGCATCATTCAGTTTCATCGGCGGACCTTTCCCTTGGGTTACTGCTTAAGGCCGAGTTTTTCGATCACGTCGGCGTTGCTGGCCGTGGCATCGGCCATGAAGGTCGCGAATTCCGCGGCCGGGAGCCATTGGACGCCGAAGCCCCGGTTTGCCATGAACTCCTGGAAGGCGTCGCTTTCATAGACCTTGGCCAGCGCATCGCCCACGGTGCCGGTCACGTCATCGCCCAGGCCCTTTGGCCCGACGACGCCGCGCCAGGTGCCGCCCACCGATGCGGTGCCCACGGCCTCTTCCGCGGTGGGAACGTCGGGATAGGCGTCAAGCCGGTCGGCCGACAGCACTGCCAGCGTCTTGACCAGGCCCGCATCGCGCATCGAGGCCGCCTCGGGCAGCGACGAGGGCACGATCGCCACGCCATCTGCCACCAGTTCCTGGAACCCCGGCGCCGCGCCCTGGCTGGGCACCACGGGCACCGTCGTCGGGTCGATGCCGTTCTGGTTCAGGAAACCGGCGAAGGCCAGGTGATAGGCGGCGCCCACGGGAAAGCCCGAGGCCTTGTATTTGCCGGGGTTGGCCTTGATGTCGTCCAGGGCCTGTTTGGCATCTTCCCATGCGCTGTCGGCGCGCACGTTGAAGGCCGAGGCGTCGAAATTGACCAGCCCGATGGGTGTCATGTCTTCGGCGGTGATCTGCGATGTGCCGATGGCGGCATAGGTCGTGATCTCGGCGGTGGCCAGGCCCAGGGTGTACCCGTCGGGATCGGCCTCGATCATCGCGGTGTGGCCGACGATGCCGCCCGCGCCGGTGCGGTTCACCACGTTGACGGGGGTGTTGAGCTCCTGGCTCAGGCCCTCGGCGATCATCCGGCCCACGGCATCGGTGCCGCCACCGGCCGACCACGGCACGATCAGCGTGATCGGGCGTTCGGGATAATCGGCCAAAGCAGGGCCGGCAATGGCGGCCAGCGCGGCAACGACCGGTATCAGGACTGCTTTCTTCATGGGGTATCTCCTCTTTCACCATGTTGGACAGTTGGGGTTTTCCCCGCTTGGGGCGGGGTTTGGAAAAGGCGTCGGGTTTCGTCGTGGCTGCGCTCCAGCAACCGCAGGCTGGCCGAAAAGGCCGCCTCGGGGTTGCGCGCCGAGATGGCCTCCATGACCAGGCGGTGATTGCCCAGGTTGTCGGCAAAGGTGTTGGGCTGTTCGAACAGCCGCTGGAAGTTCAGCCGCATGGCGTGGATGATCGAATCCGCGACCGACTTCAGAAACCGGTTGTGCGTGGCCTGGGCCACGGCCAGGTGAAAGGCCAGATCGGCCTCAAGGCTTTCGGGCTGGTGCTGGTGGTCGACAAGCTGCTCCATCGCGGCATAGCGCGCGCGGATCGTGGCAATCTCGGCGTCAGTGGCGTTGCGCGCCGCCTCTTGCGCGGTCGAGGGTTCGATGGCGAACCGCATGCGCACCAGTTCTTCCATGAAGCCGGGGTCTTCGCGCAACTCGGAGGCCGACCATGCCAGAACGTCGCGGTCCAGGATGTTCCAGGTGTCGCGCGGCTGAACGGTGGTGCCACGGCGGGGCGCGATTTCGACCAGGTTCTTGGCGGCCAGCAGGCGCATCGCCTCGCGGACCGTATTGCGCGAGGCGCCGTATTGGCGTGCCAGGTCGGCCTCAAGCGGCAGGCGTCCACCCGCGGGATAGGTGCCTCCGACGATGGCGCTGCCGATCCGTTCGGCCACAAGGGCCGAGCCGGACATCCAGCCGTTGTCACGCGCCTGTTTCACAGTCCCTCCTCCCAGGTCTCTGCGAATGCTTTGGTAGGATGAATACGGCGCGTGGGGCCGTCACGTCAACAGTTCTGATGTCCGGGACCGCAGAAATGCGCCGCCGCGCCGGTGTCAGCGCAGCGGAATGGGCCGCTGTTCGGCGATGGCTTCCATGGCGAAAAGGGAGGTGACGGTCTCAAGCTCGATCTCGCCGATCAGCCGCTTGTACACTTCGTCATAGCTGGCCATGTCGCGGGTGATGACCTTCAGCATGTAATCGTAATCGCCGCCGATGCGGAAGAAATCGATCACCTCGGGGATCGAGGAGACATGCGCGCGGAAGGTCTTCAGCCAGGTGGTGGAGTGGTGGCGGGTGCGCACCAGCACGAAAACCACCATGCCCGCGCCCAGGCGGTCGCGGTCAAGAACTACGGTGCGGTTGCGGATGATGCCCGATGCCTCAAGCGCCTTCAGCCGCCGCCAGCAGGCGTTCTGCGACAGCCCGATCCTGTCGGCCAGGTCACGTTGCGACTGTGCCGAGTCACGCTGAAGCTCTTCCAGGATGCGGCGGTCAATATGATCGGTCTTATGTTCCATATCCTATCATTTGATAGAATTGTGGGTGTTGCAAGGGTGAAATATGTGAAGATTATCTTCAATCAGGTGTCATACTGCCCCAAGCTGAACTAGGTGTGAGGAATCCCGATGTCCCCCCTCGACGAATTTGCCAGGTCGCTGCAACGCGAAGATGTCCACGCGTGGATTCGCGGCGGGCTGATCGGTGACGATGCCCGGATCGAAGGCCCCTTCGGAGACAAGCCGCTGATCTATGCCGATTACGTTGCCTCGGGCCGTGCCCTGGCCCAGGTCGAGGATTTCATGCGCGACCGCGTTCTGCCCTATTACGCCAACAGCCACAACCAGGCGTCCTATTGCGGCGCCTTCATGACGAAGCTGCGCGAGGCATCGCGCGCCACCATCGCGCGGCTGACCGGCGCCGGGCCGGACACCAGCGTCATCTTTACCGGCGCCGGATCGACCGCCGGGATCAACCGCATCGTCGGCCTGCTGGAAATCGACGCGATCACCCGCCGGGGGGAACGTGCCGTCGTGCTGATCGGCCCTTACGAACATCACTCCAACCTGCTGCCCTGGCGCGAAAGCGGCGCCGAGGTGATCGAGATCGCCGAGGCGCCCGAGGGTGGCCCCTGCACCGACGACCTGACGGCGGCGCTGAAGGCGGCGCAGGGCGCGGCGCTGATCGTGGGGGCCTTTTCGGCGGCCTCGAACGTGACAGGGATCATCACCGATACCGATGCCGTCACCCGCCTGCTGAAGCGCCACGGTGCATTGGCGATCTGGGACTACGGCTGTGCGGGCCCCTACCTGCCCATGGACATGCGCGCCGGAACCGACGCCGCCAAGGATGCCATCGTCTATTCCAGCCACAAGTTTCCGGGCGGCCCCGGCGCGTCGGGCGTCACGGTGATCCGCGATGCCATCGCGACGCGCCAAAGCCCGACGCTGGCGGGGGGCGGTACGGTCAGCTTCGTTTCGCCCTGGGGCCATGCCTATTCCACCGACCTGTCGCACCGCGAAGAGGGCGGCACGCCCAATGTCACCGGCGACATCCGCGCCGCCCTGTGCCTGATGGTGAAAGAGGCGCTGGGGGCCGACTGGCTGATCCGGCGGCAGGACGAGCTGCGCGCACGGGCGCTGGCGGTCTGGTCGAAGAACCCGAACATGACGATCCTTGGGCGCGAAAGATCGGCCCCCGCCCTGCCGATCTTCTCGTTCATGCTCAGCGATGACGCAGGCGAGAGGGTGCACCACCAGTTCTTCACCCGCCTGCTGTCAGATCTGCACGGCGTGCAGGCGCGGGGCGGCTGTGCCTGTGCCGGGTCTTACGCGCACCGCCTTCTGGGGCTGGACCGGGCCAGCTCCGACGCCACCTTCGCGGCCATCGCGGCAGGTGCCGAAACCGACAAGCCCGGCTGGGTGCGCCTGAACCTGTCGGCCCTGATGAGCGACGCCAAGGTCGACACGATCATCGCCGCGGTCGACAGCCTGGCGCGCGAGGCTGCCGGTTACCGGTCGTTCTATGTGGCCGATACCGCAACGGCGCGTTATACACCGCTCGACAATATCAAGGAGCGTTCGGCAGTTTGAAATCTCCCTTCGCATATCCCGCCTTCCGGTCGCTTTTCGCGGCGCAGGTCTGTTCGCTGGTGGCGGTCGGCCTGCTGACGGTCGGGCTGTCCATGGCCGCCTATCGGATCGGCGGGGCGGCTGCGGCGGGTCAGATCCTGGGGCTGCTTTTCGCGCTGAAGATGGTGGCCTATGTCGGCTTTGCGCCCCTGGCCGAACCCCTGCTGTCGCGCTGGCCGCGCAAGCGGGTGATGGTGGCGCTGGACCTGGCGCGCCTGGCCCTGCTGCTGCCCATGGCCTTCGTCACCCAGACCTGGGAGATCGGCGCCCTGGCCTTTGCCTTCTTCGTGGTGTCCTCGGGGTTTACGCCACTGTTCCAGACGGTGATTCCCGATCTTCTGACCGACGAGGGCACCTATACCCGGGCGCTGGTCATCTCGCGCATTGCCTATACGCTTGAATCCGTGCTCAGCCCCGTGATCGCGGCGGTGGCGCTGCAACTGATTGCGCCCTCGACGCTGTTCCTGATCTCGGCGCTGGCCTTCGTGGGGTCGGTCGCGGCCCTTGCGATCACCGGGTTTCCGGCGGCACAGCAGGACGCGCGCAAGCGGCCGTTCCTGGCGCGGGCGGTGACGGGGCTTCGCATCTTTCACAAGACGCCGCGCCTGCGGGGGCTGTTCCTGCTGAACCTGGCGCTGTCGCTGATGCTGGCCTGGGTTCTGGTGAATACTGTCGGCTTTGCCGGGCTGCGGCTGGGCGATGCGGCGGGGAAATACCCGATCCTCATGGCCTTTTACGGGGCCGGGGCGGCCATGGGCGCCCTGATCGTGCCGCGCGCCCTGGCCCGGTTCAGCGAACGGCGGGTCATGGCCCTTGGCGTTTTTGCCTTCGCCGCCCTTGGTGCGCTGATCCTGCTGCCGCTGTCCTATCCCGCGCTGCTGGCGCTTTGGGCCGGCTTCGGGCTTGCCTCGTCTCTGGTGATGACGCCCGGCGGTCTGGTGATCGTGCGCTCGGCAGGGAAAAGCGACCGGGCCGCGCTTTTTGCCGCACAGTTCTCGCTCAGCCATTTCGGCTGGCTGATCGCCTATCCCCTGGCGGGCTGGCTGGGGGGCGCGCTGTCACTGGAAACCGCGCTGGTGGTGCTCTGTGCCCTTGCCCTGGCGGTTGCCCTTGCCGGCCTGCGCATCTGGCCCGCCGACGACCCGCTGGAGCGCGAACATTCGCACCCCGAACTGCCCCCGGATCACCCGCATCTGCGCAATCACCCCGGTCACGACAACAGCCATCGTCACGCGTTCCACATCGACGAGCTTCACCCAAGGTGGGCCTGAGCGCCTTGTCCGACCGCCCCTTCCATTCGCCCCGTCAGAAAGCCTGATATGCCCAAAGACATCGCCCATACCATCGACGATACCGGCCTTCCCGCGCTGGAAGCCCGTCTGAAATCCGATCTCGAATGCCTGTGCTATCCCGGCAAATCCTGGGTGCCGCGCCGCGAGGGCGTGCGCGACGTGGTGATCATCGGGGGCGGGATGTGCGGGCTGGTGGCCTGGCTGGGCCTGCGCACCGGGGGCATCGACAATATCCGCATCCTCGACCGCAACCCCGAGGGCCGCGAGGGCCCCTGGCTGACCTATGCCCGGATGGAGACGCTGCGTTCGCCGAAAACGCTGACCGGTCCGGCCTTCGGCCATGGCGCGCTGACCTTCCAGGCCTGGTATCGCGCCCAGCACGGGGCCGAGGCCTGGGAGAACCTTGACAAGATTCCGCGCCCGATGTGGATGGAATACCTGCGCTGGTATCGCAAGGCGCTGGGGGTACCGGTTGAAAACGGCGTTTCGGTCGACCGGGTGGAACCCGAGGGCGACCTTCTGCGTCTGCACCTGTCGGGGGCCGACGAGAGCAGCATCCTGACCCGCAAGCTGATCTTCGCCACCGGCCGCGATGGCACGGGCGAGCCGAACATCCCCGGTTTCGTCGCAGACCTGCCAAAGACCCTTTGGGCGCATTCGTCCGACGACATCGACTTTGACGCCCTGAAGGGCAAGCGCGTCGCGGTCGTGGGGGTCGGGGCCTCGGCGGTGGACAACGCCGCCGAAGCGCTGGAGCATGGTGCCGCCGAGGTGCGCCACCTGATCCGGCGCAAGGAAATGCCGACCATCAACAAGATGATGGGCATCGGCAGCTATGGCTTTACCGCCGGATATGCCGGGCTGACCGATGCCTGGCGCTGGCAGTTCATGCGCTACAGCTTTGTGACGCAAACGCCGCCGCCCCATGGCTCCACCAAGCGGGTGTCGCGCCACCCCAACGCCTATTTCCACTTCGGCAAGGCCGTCACCACCACCGAGGAACGCGACGGTGCCCTGCGGATCGGCTTTGCCGACGGCACCGCCTATGAAACCGATTTCCTGATCCTGGGCACCGGGTTTACCGTCGATCCCATGGCGCGCAGCGAATTCGCCGAGGCCGCCGACGATATCCTGCTGTGGCAGGATGTCTATGCACCGCCCAAGGGCGAAGAGCACCGCGACCTGGGCCGCTTTCCCTATCTGAACCCCGATTTCAGCTTTCGCGAAAAGGTGGCCGGCAAGGCGCCCTGGCTGTCGAACGTCTATTGCTTCAACTACGGCGCGACCGCCAGCCTGGGCAAGGTCAGCGGCGACATTCCCGGCGTGTCGGAAGGGGCGGCCTGGCTGACCCGTGAAATCGCGGCCACCCTTTACGCCGAGGATGTCGAACAGCACTGGCAGGGTTTCGTCGATTATGACACCCCCGAACTGAAGGGCGACGAATGGGAACCCAGCGTTCTGGAAAGCAACATCAAGGCAGGAAAAGTGGCATGAGCGGATTTCAGGACACCACCGCCTTCACCATGGGCGGCGTTGCAGCCGACAGCGCGATCGGTGCTGCCGTGGAGGGGCGCGCGAAGATATTCGAGATGACCCAGGCCGCCGAGGATGCGGTTTTGGCCCCGGCCGAAGCGGGCGGTCTTTCGCACGATCTGCGCGCGGCCCTGGCGGCGCGCATCGCCCGGCTGAACGGCGAGGCCGACCTGGCCGAACGCTATGCCGGGCGCATCGGCGGTGACGCGGCGCTGGCCGATCCGGCCAATGACGGCACGGCCCAGGACATGGGCGCCGTGGTTGCCTTCATGGACAAGGTCGCCGGCCGCACCGCCGAGGTGCGCGCCGAGGACGTGGAAACCCTGAAATCCGCCGGTATCGGCGACGCCGATATCGTCCGCCTGGCCGAGCTGAATGCCTTCCTGGCCTACCAGATCCGCCTGATCGCGGGCCTTCGCCTGATGGGAGAAACGCAATGAGCCGCCCCGACGCCAAAGTCGTGACCAAGTGGACCCGCAATGTTCCGGGCTGGCGCCCGCGGGTGACACCGGTCAACCTGCAAGAGGCCAGCGAGGCCCAGCTTGAGGCGCTTCAGGTCACGCCGTCGAACACCAAGGTGTCGGATTACGTTCTGGTGCTGGCCCATGACGTGGAAACGCTCAAGGTGCGTTCGCCGCTGTTCAACGGCATCATGTACGATGCGGGCGGGCTGTCGCGGGCGGAACGCGAACTGGGCGCCATCGGGGCTTCGATGGTCAACCACTGCATCTATTGCGCGGCGGTCCATGCCTCGCGTCATGCCCAGATCGAGAAAAGCGAAGAGGTGACGGACAAGATCTTTGCCGCCGGGGCCAAGGCCGAACTGTCGCTCCGCGACAGCGCCATTTTCGCCTTCGCGCTGAAGCTGTCAAAGGCCCCCTCCGAAGCCGGGCCCGAGGACATGGCCGCGCTGAAAGAGGCCGGGCTGGACGAGGCCGAGATCCTGGACCTGATCCTTTCGACCGCGCTGTTCGGCTGGGCCAACCGGCTGATGCACGTTCTGGGCGATCCGGTGCGCACGGGGGATGGTGGGTGAAGGGCAGGGGCCTTTCCGCCTTGAAAGACGGGGACGATTTGGGTTTTGTGCGCCGGATGATGAACGGCGCATGTGGGGAGCGATAACATGACACGGACGGTAGGACTTGCCGGGGCAGGCTCGATCGCCTTCGGCACGGCGGCATTGCTGGCACAGAACGGACATGATCCGATGCTGTGGTCGCCCTCGGGCGCCGGAACGGCCGAACTGGCGCAGGCGGGCGAACTGACCGCGACCGGCGCCATCGAATCGACCCTCACGCCGCGCATTGCCGACAGCGCCAGAACACTGGCCGAACAGAACGATGTCCTGATGATCGTGCTGCCCGGCTATGGCCACAAGACGGCGCTGGATGCGCTGATCCCCCATATCCGCGAGGGGCAGCCGGTGATCATCTCCTCTCATGCGTCCTTCGGGGCGGTCTACCTGCGTCAGGCGCTGGCGGCGCGCGGCGTGGATGCGCCGGTTACCGCATGGGGCACCACCATCGTGACCGGGCGGCGCCAGTCGGGTACCGTGACCATGGTGAACACCATCCGCAGCCGGGTGGATATCTGCACCGTCCCCGAGTCCGCCTCGGATGCCGGGCTGGACCTGTGCCGCGATCTGTTCGGCGACCGGTTCATGGTGCGCGACGGGCTTCTGGCGATTTCCCTGTCCAACCTGAACCCGCAGAACCACATGGGCATCGCCCTGGCCAACATGACCCGGATGGAGCGCGGCGAAACCTGGAGCCAGGGGCAGAACGTCACCCCCAAGGTGGGCCGCCTGCTGGAGGAACTGGACGCCGAACGCCTGGCCATCGCCAAGGCGCTGGGGCTGGAGGTGCGCACGATCTTCGAACACTTCCACCTGTCGTTCCATGTTCCGGTCGCGTCGATTTCCGAGATGAACCAGCAGATGCACGCCCAGGGCAACGGCGGCACCGGCCCGGCCACCGCCGACAGCCGCTATGTGACCGAAGACGTGCCCTATGGCCTGGCACTGACCGTGGTTCTGGGCGAAATGTCCGGCATTCCGGCAAAGCTGCACGAGGCGGGCGTGCGCATCTTTTCGGCCATGTACGGACGTGATTTCATGGCCGAGAACGAACTTCTGAACGCGCTTGATCTGTCGCGCTTTTCCCTCGACGACCTGCAACAGGCCGCCCGCACCGGCCTGTTGCCATCCGAAGGCGCCGGCAAGGCGTCGTGAACAAGAACCTTCCTCAACAAGGAGAGACAAGATGACCAATCTGAAACTGAACCGCCGCCGTTTCATCGGCACCACCGTTGCCGCTGGCGGCCTTCTGGCCAGCCCCGCCTATCTGCGCCGTTCGATGGCGCAGGGCAGCGGCGAGGTGAACATCTGGACCTACAACGATTTCGTGCCCCAGGCCTTCAAGGAACAGTTCGAATCCGAAACCGGCATCAAGGTGAACGTGCGCCTGGTGGATGACCAGGGCAAGCAGTTCAATCTGCTGGCCGCCGAACAGCCGAACCCCACCGTCGACATCATGACGGTTGCGGGCCACCGCTTCCTTCAGTTCATCGAAAGCGACCTTCTGGCGCCGATGGACACGGGCCGCCTGAACAACTGGGACAAGATCAACCCCACCTTCTCGGAGTCCGACTGGGCGACGATCAACGGCGAGAAATGGGGCGCGCCGATCCTGTCGGGCATGGAAGTTCTGTCCTACAACACCGACTATGTGACCGCCGAGGAAGCCCAGACCTGGGACACGCTGTTTTCCGAGAAGTACAAGGGCCAGACCGCCTATATCATCCAGGACATGCTGTCGATCGTGATGCTGATGAAGGGCTATGACGGCAACTTCATCGAATATGCCGATGATCACGAACGCGCTGCCGAAATCATGGCCGAGATCCAGGAATTCATGATCGAGAAGAAGCCCCTGGTGCGCAAGTACTATGACGGCGGCGCCGAATTCCAGCAGATGATGGTGAACCAGGACATCCTCCTGGGCCACAGCTGGAACGGCCCGGCCGCGGCCCTGATCAACGATGGCTTCCCGCTGGCGATGAGCATCCCGCAGGAAGGGTCCTACGGTTTTGTCTACACGTTCAACATCGCCAAGAACGCGCCGAACGCCGACAACGCCTATACCTTCCTTGATGCGCTGCTGTCCTCGCCCGAGATCGGTGCCTCGATGACCAAGGCGTCGGGCTTCATCTCGACCTACAAGGGTGCCGACAAGTTCCTGAACGAACTTGAGCGCAAGTCCACCTCGTTCCCCGAGGAGCAGCTGGCCAATCTCCAGTTCTTCCGCGCCGAGGAGAACGAACTGAAGTACGGCCTGATGGACCCGGCCGTCGAGGCGATCAAGGCCGCCTGATCACCACCCGTCACAGCCCGCCCCCGGTGATCCGGGGGCGGATGACGCAACGCTTTCCTACAGAAGGGGCTGTCATGCCAAGCGACACCGCCCAGATCCACCAGCGACCGGGCACATCCGAGACACCGACGTTCTGGGGTCGGATGACGCGCTGGACGCCGTACCGTGCGCTGGTCGATGTCATCTATGGCTCGCCCCGCCGGCAGTTCCTGATCCTGGCCATCTTTCCGCTGATCTGGGTGCTGACCCAGCACCTGGGCCCGATGATGCAGATGGCGCGCGTCAGCCTGACCAGCGCCTATCCCGTCGCCCCCGATACCGAAACCTTCTTCACCCTCGAACACTACATGAAGTTCTTCGGGGACAGCATCTTCTGGCAGCCGTTCTTCCGCACGCTGGCCTTTGCCTTCGTCTTCACCTTCTGCACGCTGATCATCACCTATCCGGTGGCCTATTTCCTGGCCCGCCATGTCAGCCGCCGCAACCAGATGCTGATGCTTCTGTTGCTGCTCATCCCCTTCTGGGTGGGCGAGATCGTGCGCACCTATGCCATCATGATCCTGCTGGGCAATACCGGTGCCGTGAACCTAGTGCTGAAGACGCTGGGCCTGATCGACCGGCCCATTCCCTTCATGTACACCAGCTTTTCCATGGGGGTCGGCACGGTTTACCTGACGGCGCTCTACATGCTCCTGCCGCTGTATTCGGCGCTGGAAAAACTGCCCAAAAGCTATAACGAGGCGGGCGCCGACCTGGGCGCCGGGGCCTGGACCCGGTTCCGACGGATCACCCTGCCCCTGACGCTTGAGGGCATCGGATCGGGCTGTACGCTGGTCTTCCTGATCTCCACCGGCTTTTACGCCACGCCCGTTCTTCTGGGCGGCCCCTCGACCACGGTTTTCGCCGAAACCATCGCCGGGTTCTTCCATGTCGCGGGCGACCAGTGGCCCACCGGTGCCGCCTTTGCCACGATCATGTTCCTGGCCGCCCTGGCCCTGACCGCCATGTTCCAGCGCATCATCAAGGCGATGCGGAAGGGAGACGCACGATGACCCGCGGCAACCGCATCTTCATGGCCTGCATCTATTGGGCCTTCGTTCTCTATGTCTTCGTGCCGCTGATCCTGATGATCCTGATGGGGTTCAAGGACAGCAAGTTCATCGGCTTTCCGATCCGGTCCTGGACGCTGGACTGGTACACCGGGGTGTTCAACGACGGCGCCGTTGTGTCGGCCTTTGGCTACTCCATCGCCATCGCGGTGCTGTCCACGCTGGTGTCGATCCTGGTGGGCACCTGGATCGCCGTCCTGCTCGAGGGGCGCAAGTTCGTGGGCCGGGCCGTGATCTTCGGGCTGGCGGTCATGCCGGCGCTGGTGCCCGGCATCATCTCGGCCATTGCCTTTCGCATCTATGCGCGGGGTCTCGGGATCGAACCGGGCATGGGCGCCATCATCTGGGCCCACGCGGTTCACAACGTGCCCTTCGTGGTGCTGGTCGTCATGGCGCGCCTGTCGACCCTGCCCAAAAGCCAGCTTGAGGCGGCGCGCGACCTGGGCGCCGATCCCATGGTCGTCTTCCTGCGCATCACGCTGCCCTACCTGATCCCGGCCATCGTCGGCGCCAGCATCTTCTGCCTGCTGCTGTCCTTTGACGATTTCGTCCGCTCGTTCTTCCTTGGGGGGTACGATCCGACGCTGCCGGTGCTGATCTTTGCCAAACTCCGTTCGGGCATGTCGCCCGAGATCAATGCAATCGCGACGGTCGCGCTTGTCGTCACCGCAGCCATCGGCATCTGGGCCGAGCGTTTCACCCGCCGCATGAACAAGGATTCCCAATCATGACCGACACCACCCCCCTTGTTCGCATCGACGGCATTTCCAAGAGCTTCGGCAAGACCGTGGCGCTTGAGGCCCTTGACCTGGACATCGCGCAGGGTGAGTTCGTGACCTTCCTCGGCCCCTCGGGCTGTGGCAAGTCGACGACCCTGCGCATCCTTGGCGGGTTCGAAACCCCCGACAAGGGCCGCGTCATCCTGGATGGCCAGGACGTGACAAAGCTGCCCCCCGACCGGCGCAACGTGAACATGGTGTTCCAGGACTATGCGCTGTTTCCCCACATGACCGTGGCCCGCAACATCGCCTTCGGGCTGGAGCTGAAGGGCATGGGCAAGTCGGCGATCAAGGCGCGGCTGGATGAAATCATGTCCTTCCTCGAACTGGACGGTTTCGGCGATCGTTATCCGGCGCAACTTTCGGGCGGTCAGCGCCAGCGTGTCGCGCTGGCCCGCGCCCTTGCCCCCGATCCGGCCCTTCTTCTGCTGGACGAACCGCTGGGTGCGCTGGATGCAAAGCTGCGCGGCCAGGTCCAGAAAGAGCTGAAGTCGATCCAGCGGCGCACCGACAAGACCTTCTTCTTCGTCACCCACGACCAGGAAGAGGCGCTGACCATGTCCGACCGGATCGTGGTGATGAACAAGGGCCGGGTGGAACAGGACGGCACCCCGGAAGAGCTGTACTTCCACCCCGCAAGCCGCTTCGTGGCCGAATTCATCGGCGAAACCAACCTTCTGAACGGGCAGGTGCGCGGGATGGAGGGCGATGACGTGATCATGGACTGGCACGGCCAGACCCTGCGTGGCCACGTCGCGCCCGGGCGCAAGGTGGCGCAGGGGCCCGTCACGGCCTCGATCCGGCTGGAGCGGCTGGGTTTCGGCAAGGAGCGCCCTGCGACCCAGAACGCGGTGCAGGGCCGGGTGATCGGCGCGACCTTCCTGGGCAGCCGTATGGCGCTGGACCTGCAGGTCGAAGGCGCGGCGGATGCCACGCTGAAGGCCTATGTCGATACCACCACCGGCACCAGCCTGGGCGACGGCCCCGTGTGGATCGGCTGGGACGCCGACAGCATGGCGATTCTGAACGACTGACCGGCCAGGCCCGCGCTGCGCGGGGGCATCGCCTGTCGCCGCTCGCTCATGATGCTGGGGCCTTTCGGCTGGCTGAAACCGTGGCCTTTGCCCGGGCCGGGTGCGGTTTCAGCCGCTGTCGCGGTCTGTCGGCCCCAGGACTTCGCGCCAGAGTTCGGTGACGGCGGCGATGACGTTTGCGGTCATCTCGTGGCGCGTCTGGTCCGCCATGTCGAACCGCACCGCGATGGCCTGGCTTTGCAGGTTCATGGTCAGCAGGCGCGTCGTTTCGATGCCGGTGCCACCCATGTCGTTCGCGCCCCCGGCCCGGATCGGTGACTCGCGCGCGATGGTCATGAAGGCCTGTCCGGTGTCCTGCGCGCCCACGATCACCTGAACCGGCACCTTTCGCAGGGCCGCAAGGTGGCAGGGGGCGGCGAAATGCGTCTCCATGTCGGCGGTGCCGGTCCACCAGGGGCGCGCGGAGACATATCCCGGCCCCTTTACCGAGGCCGAAGCGACATTCTCGGGCCGCACCAGCAGATAGCGTTGAGCAAACTGCGCGTCGCCGGAGAAGCCGGAGATGTGAACCGGCGCCGGGGCAAAGCCGAACCGCTGTGCCGCGTCAACCAGCATTGCCTCAAGCGCGTGGTCATAGCGCAGCCCGTTCCAGAGGATGAACTTGTCGGCCGGTTCGTCGCCCTTGCCGTGGATGCCGATGGGAAACAGCGGGCAGATCAGCACGCTGCCGGTGGTCCCGGCGGCATCGGCAAAGGCATTGCGCATCAGTTCGGACGAACGTTCGCTGCCATGCACGGCCACGATGATCCGCCCCGGTGTCATCGCCCCGGGGATATCCGCGCAACAGGACGTGCCGGGAAAGCCCGGCGCGGCATAGAACGGCGTCGTGCCCTTCCGCCAGACGGGGAAATGTCCGGCCGTGGCGACGACAGGTTCGAACTCGGATGAATCGCCGGCATCTGCCTGCTCTCCCCTGGCATTGGATCGGGCCAGGCCTGGCGGCGGAGCGGGGGACGTTGAAACAGGGTTTTCGCAATCCTCTATGACAGACTTCTATTTTCCAGATCGGAAAGCGTGCGGCGCTTTTGTTCCTTGGCTCAGGGGCGCCCTGTTGCGTGTTGAAACAGCAGATGACGCGCTCACCCGTGATTGAAACGCTGGTGGCCGATTTCATCCGCACCGCCCGGGCCAAGAGCGTTCCGGCGCGCCATGTGCTGAAGGTTCACGCCATGCGCAATGCGGCCATTCCCATCGCCACCACCATCGGCCCTGGCATTGCCATGCCGGGGCTGGGGCGGCTGACGCTGGCCGCCCTTCTGGCGCCCTGGATCGTGCCGTACGATCCCCTTGCACTGGACCCCGCCAATCGGCTGAATCCGCCCTCCGCCGGCAACCCACGGTTTCGGGCGCGATGTGCCCAGTCGCGCGATCCTGGGTCTGTTGTTCGGAACGCTGGCCAGCGCGGGACGAGTGGCCGAAGCGCTGGTGTTGGTGGAAGCGGTGAAGGTGCCCGATGCGGCCCTTCGGATGAATGAATTTCCCAACCAGCTTTCTCGCGGGATGCGCCAGCAGGTCGTCATCGCCATGGCCTGCGAGCCGCGCCCGATGAACCGACGACGGCGCTGGGTGTGACGATCGAGGCGCAGGTTCTGGCGCTGATGGACGATCTGCGGCAGCGCTTCGGCATCACGATCCTGATGATTTCCCATGGTCTGGGCGCGATCGCAGCACCCGCGACAGGGTGGCGCTTCTGGCCGCCCGCCCCCTGCCATTCGCCGCTGGCCACCATCTGCGCGATGATCGGTGATGGCCAGGGCGTGCTTCATGAGAAGCTGGCCGGTTTTGGTCTGCGACACCCCTGGCTGCTGCGCAGGACGATCGGCGCGCCGATGTCGGATTCGAAATTCGTCATCTGGTGGCTGAGCCCGGGTTGGGCCACGTTCAACCGGCGCGAGGCCGCAGCGAAACTACCGCATTCGGCAATCGCGATGAAATAGCGCAGTTTCTTGGTTTCAAGGTCGTTCAAGGCCAGCCCTGCATCCGCGCCGCACCCGACCGGCATGATGCCTTCGAGCAAGCGCTATTCCGGCCCCCTTGCAAGGTTCCGGCCCTTTCAGAACCCGTAAAGCACGCGGGGGGTGGTTTCGGTGATCCGCGCCAGGGCCTCGGGCGCCACCGCATCGCGCAGCGCCGCCAGCAGGCGGGGGGGTGTCGGCCCCGGGGCGGGCTGGTTCAGGAAGGGCCAATCCGACCCCCAGACCAACCGCTCGGGATGGCGGCGGGCCAGGTCGCGTTGCAGGGGCAGGGCATCCGACCAATCGGCGCGTTCGGAATAGCGATAGATCGCCGACAGCTTCGCGAAGACATGGCCAAGGTCCAGCAGGTCGGAAAGCGTGCGGTAGGGCGCACCATCGGTGCCCGGGGCCGGATCGGGGTGGGCCAGATGGTCGATCACCACGGGGACGGGGCAATCGGCGATGGCGTCGCGGTGTGTCACGATGTCATCGCCCCGCATCAGCAGCTGAACATGCAGCCCGGCCCGCGCCAGGTCGGGCGCCATCGCGGGCAGGGCAGAAACCGGCACCTTGCCACCCAGCCGGACGCCGCGAATGCCCGCGCGGTGCAGATCGCGCAGCCCTTCGACGCCCATGTCGGGCGCCACCACGGCCACCCCGCGCAACCGGTCGGGATACCGGCGGATCGCATCCAGGATCAGGCTGTTGTCGGTGCCATGGGCGCGGGGCTGAACCAGCACGCCCTTTTCGATGTCGTTGGCATCCAGCATCGCCATGTAGTCGGCCAGCGTCGCCTCTTCGGTGTCATGGGGCCAATCGGGGTCGTGTGGGGCGGGGCCGATGATGTGGGCGTGGCAATCATGCATGGCCAAGGCCCACCAGATCGGTGCTGACCATGTCGGTTCGCCGCGCCAGCATGGTCAGCAGGCGGTCGATTTCCTCCATGTCGCGGGCGTCCAGCCGCGGGGCAGGGGCGCGCATGAAGGCCGAGGCCATGGCCCCGCGCCGCCGCATGATCTCTTTCCTGACGGCAAGGCCCCAGACGCCCTGCGCCTCGTGCCGGATCAGCGGCAGGAAGGTGGCGAAAATCTCGTCCACGCCGTCTTCGTCGCCCTTGCGGTGCAATTCCTCGATGCGGGCCAGAACCTCGGGGAAGGAGAAGCCCGCCATGGGGCCGGTGGCGCCCCGGCGCAATTCCTCGGGCAGGTATTGCGCGTTCGATCCGGTCAGGATGGGAACGGTGCGGGTCATGGCATCGATCAGGCGCGACAGTTTCGGCAGGCTGGGCGCATCTTCATGCTTGATGGCGCATATCGTCGGGTGATCGGCCACCAGTTGCACCATCGAAGCCACCGACATGTTCACCCCGGTGGACGACGGGAAATCCTGCAAGACCACGGGAATGTCGCCAAGGCCGCCCATCACCTGATCGAAATAGTTCTTCAGGTCGGCTTCGGTTTTCAATCCGGCGGCAGGGGCGATCATCACCCCCTCGGCGCCCAGGTCCATCACCCTTTGCGACATCTCGACCAGATGCGCGATTGAGGCGTTGCTGGTACCCACGATCACCGGCCGGCCTTCGCGTCGCGCCACATAGCGTTTCGCCACCGCCAGCGATTCGGACACCGTCAGACGAAAGGCCTCGCCGCTGACGCCAAGGACGGTGAAGCCGTTTACGCCGCCGCGGATGTAGAAATCGCACAGGCTGTCGATGCTGGTTTCATCCAGCGTGCCGTCATCGGCAAAGGGCGTCTGGGCGACGACGTAAAATCCCCTGGGGTCAATCATGCGTTTCTCCGATCCAACTTGTCCTACTAATTTACGGGTTAGCAGGAATGCTGGCGCGAAAAAAGCGAAATTGAGCGGGTTGACAGATTATATCGCAGCGATATGGATAAGTAGTCAGACAAGTTAGGCCCCGTCATGCACATCGACCCAGACCAGACCACCCCGGCCGGAACCATGGCCAACGCCGCCGAAAAGCTGCGCGGCTACGTTGCGAACGGGCGCTGGAACGTGGGTGACAAGCTGCCGCCGCAAAGCAACCTGGCCGAAACGCTGGGCATCAGCCGCTCGGTCCTGCGCGAGGCGGTGGCAACCCTGAAGGCCGAGGGGCTTTTGACCAGCCGGCAGGGGGCAGGCGTCTTCGTGGCCAAGCTGTCGTCGTCGGCCTTCCGCCTGTCCGAGGATGACCTGGACCAGATCCCGGGCATCGTGAACCTGCTGGAGCTGCGCGCCGCGGTCGAGATCGAGGCAGCCGGGCTGGCCGCTGCCCGGCGCACCGGCGAACAGGCCGACATGATCCGCGCGGCATGGGTCAGGATCGAGGATGCCATCGACGATCCCGAAGCCTCGATCGCCGCCGACCGCGATTTTCACCTGACGGTGGCGCGGGCCTCGGACAATCCGCGGTTCGAGGAGTTTCTGGGCTATCTGCGCGATCTGCTGATCCCGCGCCAGCGCATCCGCCTTCAGGCCGATCCGGCCGTGGGCCATGCGGGATACCTGCGGATGCTGCAACGCGAACACGGGGAAATCGAACAGGCGATCCGCGTCGGTGACGTGGTCGAGGCGCGCGCCGCCATGCGCCGCCACCTGGTGGACGGCGCCACGCGCTATCGCCGCTGGGCCGAGGAAATGAAGACGACGGGCAGCCGGTCATCCGGCTGAGAAACGAAAAAGGGAGGAATAGAAATGAGAAACGGACTGAAACAATGCGCTGCCGCGGCGGCCCTGCTGGCGCTGCCGGTGGGGGCATCGGCGCAGGAACTGCTGATCTGGCACGACAAGGGCGACCTGGGCACCGTGATGTTCGAGGACATCGGCAAGCTGTTCGCCGAGGAACACCCGGGCGTCACCGTGCGCGCCCTGTCGTTTCCCACCGACCAGTGGCTGTCGAAAAGCATTGCCGCGCTGAACACCAACACCGCGCCCGACCTGCTGTTCAACGACAACTTCCGCATCAACGTGATCCAGCAAAGCTCGGGCAAGCTTTCGGGTGTGCAGGACATGGTCGACGGGCTGGACGACGCCACCCGCGCCGCCCTTCCCGAAGGGGCGCTGGATGCCTCGACGCTGGATGGCACGCTGCTGATGCTGCCGCTGCAACAGGCCACCGGTGCCTTCGGCGTGCGCACAAGCTGGCTTGAGGCGGTGGGCGAGGAATACCCCGAGACCTGGGAAGACGTGTTCCGCATCGGCAAGAAGTTCGCCACCGAAGATCCCGACGGCAACGGCAGCGACGATACCTTCGGCATGGCGCTTCAGGCGGGCAATCCGTCGGTCACGCACCAGATGCTGGAGCTGTTCGGCTTTGGCGCCGGGCTGGATCACCTGATCATCGACGATGAAGGCAACGTCGTGCTGGACGATCCGCGCAATGCCAAGCTGATCCAGACCTTCCTGCGCATCTTCCAGGAGGAAGGCCTGGTGTCGCCCGACACCATCAACCACGTCTTCACCGACATGTACCAGCTGATCGAAGGCGGGCGCGCGGGCATGTTTCGGGTACTGGACGCCAACGTGGTGAAATGGGACGGCATCGAGGGGCTGGCGGGCGATTACACCATCGGCCCCATCCCGTCGCTGTTCGAGGATGAGCCGCCGGCGGTGGAAATGCACTCGGTCCGGTCCATCGTGGTGACGCCCAGTTCCGACAATCCCGAGCTGGCGGCGCAATATGCCGCCTTCGCGCTGCAACCCGAATCCCAGGCGATCATGCTGAAGAACAAGGGCAGCGGCGTGCGCGGCGACATCCCGCTGGACGGTCTGAGCGACACCCAGGCCTTCTTTGCCAAGCCGCAATATCCGGTGAATCCGAACGATTTCCTGTCGGCGAAATTCGCCTGGTATCCCGAGTTGCAGGAGGCGTTCTATCGCGAGATTTCCGACGCCATCGCCAACCCGCCCGCCGATTTCGACGCCTGGATCAAGGCGACGGCGGAAAAGATGCAGGACAAGGTGGCCGATCTCAAAGACTGATCCGCGCCCCGTGACACAGGTTCCCCCGGAGCGATGGCCCCGGGGGAACGACACCTGAACGGAAGACCGACATGCAAACCGACACGGCAGTACCGATCCCTTTCCTTGCCGCCCTGCGCCCGGCCCGCTGGCGCCATGCGGGCAGCAACATCTGGCGCAACAGGATCTTCTACATCCTGATCGCCCCCTTTGCGGCGCTGACCCTGGTGATGGGCGTCTGGCCCATCGTGCTGGGCATCATCGTGTCGTTCACCGACAGCTATACCGCGCTGACCCCCGAACCCACCTACGTGTGGTTCCAGAACTACATCGACATCTTCAGCGACGACCTGTTCCTCAGTTCGCTCTGGCGCACGCTGCTGTTCACCGTGCTGTCGGTGGTGCTGAACGTCACGACGGCGCTGGCACTGGCGCTGATCCTGTCCAGCCGGTCGCTGAAGCTGGCCGCGCCGATCTGCGGGCTGGCGCTGTTCCTGCCGGTGGTCACACCCGAGGCGGCGACGTTCATCGTCTGGAAATGGATGTTCAGCATCGATTTCGGCGCCGTGAACGCCTTTCTCGAAGACATGGGCCTGCCCGATTTCGCCGGTACGACAAAGCCGCTTCAGGCCTTCTTTACGCTGGTCTTCGTCGAATGGTGGCACCATGTCGGCTTTTACACCATCATCTTCCTGACCAACCTGAAACTGCTTGATCCGACGCTGGACGAAGCCGCCCGCATGGACGGCGCGCGCACCATGCAGCGGGTCTGGAACGTCTGGATCCCGCAGCTGCGCCCGGCCATCGCCATCAATTCGATCTATGCCGTGATCCAGTTCCTGAAAACCTTCGCCGTGGTCGTGATCATGACGAACGGCGGGCCGAACTATGCGACGAACTTCCTGTCGTTCTACGCCTATTCCAAGTTCAACCTTGCCGATTACGGTCAGGCGCTGGCCATGGCGACGGTTCTTTTCGCCATCGTCATCGGCCTGGCCGTGGTGGTCTATCGCTATAACGAAAAGGCGGATTACCGATGAAAACCCGATCCGTGAAAGATCGCTCCGTTGCCCTCCTGGCCTGGGTCTTCATGGCCGGTGTGACCTTCCTTTTCCTCTATCCCTTCTGGTGGATGATCGTCAGTTCCTTCCGCAGCCAGGAGGCGATGCTGCTGGAGCCCACCCGCCTGCTGCCTGAATCCTTCAACACCCGCGCCTATGGCGACATCCAGACCCTGGGCGGGGTGAAGCTGTGGCTTTACACCTTCAACTCGGTCTTCATCACGGTGGCGGCCACGCTGATCGCCGTCGGGGTCACGGCGTTGGGGGCCTATGCGCTTTATCGCAAGCCCGATCTGCCGGGGTTCAGGTTCATCCAGTTCGGGTTCCTCATGACGATGATGTATCCCGCGATGCTGCTGGTCATTCCCGTCTACCTCGTGGTGTTCCAGCTGGGCCTTCTGGGCACCTATGCGGGGATCATCCTGTTTTTGTCGCTGATGCCGATCCTGTTCCTGATGCTGGTCCAGTTCTTCCGCTCGATCCCGAAGGAACTGATCGAAAGCGCCAAGATGGACGGCGCGTCCGAGATGCAGATCTTCCGCAAGATCGTGCTGCCGATCTCCAAGCCCATTCTGGCGACCGTTTTCCTGATCGGGTTCCTGCTGAACTGGAAGCAGTGGCTGCCGATCCTGGTCATCGCCACCTCGCCCGACCAATACACCCTGCCCGTGGCGCTTTTGTCGATGAACACCGAACTGGGCATCGATTTCCAGGCCACGATGGCCCTGGCCGCCATAACGACCGTGCCGATCATCGTGCTGTTCCTGTTCACGCAACGCCGGGTGATCGGTGGCTTCGTGGCGGGCGCCGTCAAAGGCTGATTTCAAAGGACAAGAACCAAGCAATGGCAAAACTGAACCTGAACCAACTGTCCAAATCCTTCGGCCCCGTCGAAGTGCTCAAGCCGATGGATCTTGAAATTACCGACGGCGAATTCGCGGTCTTCGTGGGGCCCTCGGGCTGTGGCAAGTCCACGCTGCTGCGCACCATCGCGGGGCTGGAGGAATCGAGCGGGGGCGACATCCTGATTGATGGCGCGCGAGTGAACGACACCGACAGTTCCGAGCGCGGCTTGTCGATGGTGTTCCAGAACTATGCGCTTTATCCGCATATGACGATCTTCGAAAACATGGCCTTCGGGCTGCGCATCGCCAAGACCCCGAAGGACGAGGTGACGCGCCGGGTGAACAAGGCCGCCGCGATCCTGAAGATCGAACACATGCTGGATCGTTACCCCAAGACGCTTTCGGGTGGGCAGCGCCAGCGCGTCGCCATCGGGCGGTCGATCGTGCGCGACCCCAAGATCTTCCTGTTCGACGAACCGTTGTCCAACCTCGATGCAGAATTGCGGGTGCAGATGCGGATCGAAATCGCCCGCCTGCACGAAACCCTGGGCGCGACGATGATCTATGTCACCCACGACCAGGTCGAGGCGATGACCCTGGCCGACAAGATCGTGGTGCTGAAGGACGGGCGGATCGAACAGGTCGGCTCGCCTCTCGATCTATACAATGCGCCGGCCAACCGGTTCGTGGCGGGCTTCATCGGATCGCCGGGGATGAACTTTCTCGACGGAACGGTCGAAGGTGCGGGCAACGGTCAATGCTGCGTGGCGCTGGCCTGTGGCGGGCATGTCGCCCTGCCGCTGCGCGATGCCCCCGCCGTGGGCGCCCCCGTCACCATCGGCGTGCGCCCCGAACATGTCAGCCTGGGCGGTGCAGCGGATGAAGGCGTCGCCGCCACGGTACTTCTGACCGAACAGCTGGGCGATGAAACCCACGTTCACCTGTCCGTCAAGGGCAGCGAAGGCGCCATCGTGGCCCAGGTGCGCGGCCAGGTGAAGCTGCGCAGCGGCACCGGGGTGACCATGATGATCGCGCCCGAAGGCTGCCATCTGTTCGATGAAACCGGCCTTGCCCGGCGCGACCCCGCCGCAGCCCAGCCCGAGATCGCGGCGGCCTCCTGACATGCGGGTTCTGGTGACAGGCGGCAACGGCAAGATCGGCCGCCATATCGTGGACGAGATGGCAAGGGCAGGGCACGAGGTGCGCAGCCTTGATCTGGCCCTGCCCGAAAGCCGGCTGCCGGGGGTCGATTACCGCATCGGCAATGTCACCGACATCGGCGATGTCTGGGGCGCGATGCAGGGCTTTCGCCCCGAAGCGGTGGTTCACATGGCCGCCTGGATCAACCCCGGCATCGTGGCCGACCACCGCACCTACCGCGACAATACCGCGGGCGCCTTCAATGTGCTGACGGCGGCCAGCGATTGTGGCGTGCGGCGGGTGATCCAGGGGTCCAGCGCCCAGGTCTACGGGTTTGAACGCCACGCGCCCCTGACCGTTCCCGTGACCGAGGATCACCCCCTGCGGCCGCTGAATTCCTACGCCCTGTCCAAGGTCGCGAACGAGACGGCGGGGCGCTATTTCAGCACCCACAGCGACACCGATGTTCTGAGTTTTCGCATCATGGGCGCGCGCCTGGCCGAAGATATGGAAGCGCAGATCGCCATGGTCCGGCGCGATCCGGTGGCGGCGCGGTTCCTGCTCTGGACCCGGATCGACGCGCGCGACGTGGCCGGTGCCTGCCGGGCCGCCATCGAAGCCGACCAGGCCCCGCCCGGCGAATACAACATAACCGGCGCCGAGGTGCTGACCGAGGAGGACACCAGAACCGTGCTGGCCCGCCATTGCCCCGACCTTGACGTTTCGGACGCGCCCACAGGCCACGGCTCGCCCATGAACTGCGCCAAGGCGCGCGATGCCTTCGGGTTCGCCCCGCAACACAGGGTGCGCCCGACATGACCGATCACATGCATCTGACCGGCGATGACCGCCGGATCGGGGATATCCGTGTCACGGTGGCCAACATCTCGGAGAAATCCAACTGGATCTTCGTCGAACTGGTGCTGGAGGACGGCGCCACCGGCACCGGCGAGGCAACGCTGCATGGCTATGAGCCGCTGGTCACGGGCTGGTTCGACACCTATCGCCCGGCGCTCTGCGGGCTGACGCTTGATGCGCTGGCCGCGCGGCTGACCCCGGGCAAGGTGACGCCGGCGGGCCTGGTCGGGCATTCGGCCATCAGTGCGCTAGAACAGGCGCGGCTCGACCTGGTGGCGCAGGCCGCGGGCAAGCCGCTTTGCGCGCTTTACGGGCGAGCCGGGGCCAAGGTGCCGGTCTATGCCAACATCAACCGCGGGCTGCCGGACCGCAGGCCCGAAACCTTCGCCGCCCGCGCCGCCGAGGTTGCGGCGGCCGGGTTCGCCCGGATCAAGATTGCCCCCTTCGACGGGGTGGCGCCAAAGGCAGGCGACGGCGCCGCGAACGAGGCGCTGGTGCAGGCGGGGATGGACCGCATACGCGCCGTGCGCGATGCCATCGGGGGGCAGACCGGGCTGATGGTGGATTGCCACTGGCGCTTTGGCCATGATCGCGCCCGCGCCCTGATGGATGAATTGCGGCCATCCGGCCTTTACTGGATCGAATGCCCGATCGCGGAAATCCCGGCGCAATTCGCCAATCTGGCCGATCTGCGCAAGGCTGCCAATCACGCCGGAATGTTGCTGGCGGGGGCCGAGATGGGCATGGGGCTTGAGGCCTTCGCGCCTTTCATCGCGCTAAACGACGTGATCATGCCCGACGTGAAATATTGCGGCGGCCCGGCGGAAATGTTGCGCATCGCCGATGCGGCGGCGGAACATGGCACGCGGATTGCGCCCCACAACCCCAGCGGCCCGGTCTCGGCGGCGCATTCGGTTCACCTGGCGGCGCATCCGGCCATCGACCTGCTGGAATTGCAGCACGGCGAAACGCCGCTTTTCGATGGCATCCTGTCGCGTGGCCATGTCCGGCCCGAAGGGGGATGCCTTTCGGCCCACACTGCCCCCGGGCTCGGGTCGGTGCTGGACCGCGCGGTCTGTGCCGTGCATCCCTGGCGCAGTGTGCCGCCGCCACGCTGAGCGGTTCAGGCGCTGCGCTGATCCTTCGGCGCGGCGCCCGGCCAGACCGGGGGGGCGATGCCTTCCTTGCGGGCCTTGATCTGCATGGCCAGGTATTTCGAATAGAACCGCGACATGGCCAGGTTGCCGCCGTGAAACCACAGGTTTTCGTGGGCCACGGGTTTCCACATGTTGCGCGGTTCGCCCACCCATGGCCCCGGATCGCCTCGCACCCCCGACCCAAGCCCCCAGCAGGGGCCGACGCTGTCGGCGGTGGGGCGGTCGACGATGGTGGCGACGGTTTCATGCATGGACTGATAGCCAAGGCAGGCCACCACAAGATCGGCCTTCACGTCGCGCCCATCGCTCAACGTCAGGCCGTCGCGGTTCATGCGGTCGACCCCGACGCCGGAAATCACCCCGATCTGCCCCGACGCGATCAGTTCGGACCCGCCCACGTCGATGTAATATCCCGCCCCGGTGCGCAGCGCCTTCATCATCAGGCCCGAGTCGTCCTCGCCGAAATCCAGCGCGAAGCCCGCCTTCGCCAGGCGGTCGTAGAAGTCGGCGTCGCGGGTGCGGATCGTGTCGTACATCCGCCGCTGCCGCGCGGCCATGGGGCCGAAGGGCAGGGAGGCCGCCATGTGATCGGCGCGGTCGGTGTCGATGCCCCGTTCCAGCGCCGCCTCGGAATAGGTGTCGAACCCCAGGTCCATCAGGGTGGCCGACTTGACCACAGTGGTGGGCGAGCGCTGGATCATGGTGACATGCGCCCCCGCCTCCCACAGGTCGACGGCCACGTCGTGGGCCGAACTGGCCGCGCCGATCACCACGCAGTTGCGCCCTTTCCAGTCTTCCGCGCCCTTGTAGTCACGCGAATGGATCAGGGTTCCGGCGAAATCACCGGCGCCGTCAAACGGGATCGGGCGGGGCGGGCCATAGGCGCCGGTGGCAAAGACAAGGTGCCTGGGGTGCAGCGTCAGTTCCTCGCCCTCGCGGTTGACGCGCACGGTCCAGCCCTCGCCGGTCCACTCGGCGCTTTCGCAACTGGTCGAGGTCCAGATCGCCAGTTCCATCAGTTGCGCGTAGGACTCAAGCCAATCGCCCATCTTGTCTTTCGGGGTGAACACCGGCCAGTTGCCGGGAAAGGGCATGTAGGGCATGTGGTCGAACCAGACCGGATCATGCAGCACCAGCGTGCGATAGCGGTTGCGCCAGCTGTCCCCGGCGCGGGGATTCTTTTCGATCACCAGCGCCGGCACCCCCAGCGCGCGCAGCCGCGCCGCCAGCGCCAGCCCGCCCTGACCGCCGCCGATGATCAGGGTATGGGGCTGCACCTCGCGCCCCATGGCGGCGGTTTCGCCGGCGCGCGTTTCGGCCCATGTCTGGCGGTCGCGGGTGGCGCCGTGGCGCACGCCAAGGGGGCGGTTGCGCCCGGCGGCTTCCTCGAAGCCGGTCAGGTCAAGAAGCGCGGTATAGAAATGGCGGCATTGCCCTCCGTCCAGCCGCAGCGCGCCGATGGCCGGGCCAAGGGCGGTATCGAAGGTGAACCAGGCCTCGGTCATCCCGTCCTCGTCCACCTCGGGGGGGGCGGTCAGGCGCCAGTTTTCCGGGCGCACCGTATCGGCACGGTCGCGCAGCATGGCCTGCACGCGGTCGCACCCTTCAAGCGTGACGAGGGTGAAGGTGAAGGCCAGCAGGTCGCGCCAATGGCAATCGTCGTGAAACAGCGCCCCGGCGTCACCGCCCGCCAGCGCCTGCGCGAACCGGTCCAGCCATTCCCGGGCCTTCTTCTCGTCCATGTCTAATCTCCCAGAGGTTCCAGTACGTTGCCCGTGCGGTGGTTCAGCGCGGTATATTTGATCCGCCGCAGGCTTTCACGCGCCGAGGGGCCAAGGGCGTAACCCGTCGCCGCCGACATCAGGTCAATGATCGCAAGATAGGCAAAGCGGGCCGCGGTGGGTGTCAGGGTATCGGCGTTTTCGGGAATCGCCACGCTCAGCGGGTGTTCCACGGTATCGGCAAGGGGGCTGGCGGTGGCCGTCACGGCGATGGTCGTGGCGCCATAGCCCCGGGCCAGCGCCGCTGCTTCGATCAGTTCGGCCGTCTTGCCCGAGGCGGAAACGGCGATCACCACGTCGCCGCGCCGCAGGGTCGCTGCCGTCATCCGCATCAGGTAGGGATCGGTGCAGCAGGCCACCCGCACCCCATAGCGGAACAGCCGGTGCTGGGTTTCCTGGGCCAGGGTTGCCGCACTGCCGCCCAGACCGAAGGTCACCACCTGCGCGGCGGCTGCGATCGCCTCGGCGGCGGCCAGGACGGCCGAGGCCGAGACCTGTCGCTCAACCTCGCGCAGGGCGTCGCGGGCATCGCCCAGAACCGGCGCCCAGAAGGCCGGGGCGTCGCGGTCGGGTGCATCGGGGGCCGCGTCGGCGTTCAGGTACAATTCGCCCACCACCAGGCTCTGCGCCAGCTTCAGCTTGAAATCGCGCACCCCGTCGCACCCGATGGCACGGCAGAAGCGGGTCACGCTGGGTTCGCTGACGCCGGCGCGTTGGGCAAGGGTGGCATTGCTGTCTTCGACCGCCTGGCGGACATCGGACAGGACCACTGCACCGACCTTGCGTTCCGCCGGGCTGAGCGTGGTGAGGTTGTCCTTTATGCGGCCGACGATATCGGGAACCCGGGCCTGCAACCCCGGTGGGGCAGAGGCAGGCGGCTGGGGCGCGCGGGGCGGTGATTTCCGGGGCTTCACGTCCATGCGCACCTCTCATTCTTGCGCCTATCGTTGCCAAGAGATGACCCTGGGTCAAGCGATTTTGTAGGAATATCACGAAACCATTGCGTGTTTTTCCCTGTTTTCAGGCAGTTTCGCGGTTTCCATTAGAATCTCTTGACAGAATTGTAAGTGACTTACACAGTTTACGCAGGGGTAAGCGGAAAGGCCGCGCCGCCCCGTGAATGGAGGCCGAGACTTGAGCGAACCCAAGGCAGACGATCAGCGTCCGAAGCTGGAAATCGACAAGGTATCGAAGGCCTACGGAGATTTCCTGGCGCTGCGCGAATGTGACTTCTCGGTCGCCCGGAACGAGATCGTGTCGATTGTCGGCCCCTCGGGTTGCGGCAAGACAACGCTGTTGTGGTCGATGTCGGGGCTGCACGGGGTCAGCGGCGGGGAAATTCGGCTGGACGGCGTGCCGATCACCAAGCCGCACCGCGACATCGGGCTGGTGTTCCAGGAATCCAACCTGCTGCCCTGGCGCAATCTCAGGGGCAATATCCTGTTTCCCTACGAGATCACCGGCGAAACCCCCGATCACGACTGGATCGCCCACCTGCTGGAGCGGGTCGGGCTGAAGGGGTTCGAGGATGCCATGCCCGGCGCACTGTCGGGCGGAATGCAGCAACGCGCGTCGATCGTGCGCGCCCTGTCGCAGCATCCAAGCGTGCTGCTGATGGATGAACCCTTCGGCGCGCTGGACAGTTTCACCCGCGAGGACATGAACCGCCTGGTCGAGGAGATCTGGCTGGAAAGCAAGACGACCATCGTTTTCATCACCCATTCCATCGAAGAGGCGGTGTTCCTTTCGGACAGGGTGGTGGTTCTCAGCGGGCGGCCCGGTTCGGTGGCCGCGATTCACGATATCGACCTGCCGCGCCCGCGCACGGACGAGGTGATGGCAAGCAGGCAGGTGTTCGACCTGATGAACGCGATCAAGGGCGGCATTGCGGGCGCCCGGACAAAGGCGGCGGAGTAGAGTTTCATGGGCGACATAACCCCCGAGTTCCAGAAGAAGCGCGGCGGCGGTGGCGTGGATGTCACCAACCTGTCGGCCTTTGCCGCCGGCGGGGCCAGCCGGACCCAGGCCGAGATCGTGGCGATCATCGCCACGGCCATTATCGTGATCGGCGGGCTGGAACTGGCGCTGCGCCTGTTCGAGGTGCCGCTTTACATCATGCCCCCGCCCTCGGCCATTGCCATGGCGCTGATCAAGGATTTTCCCTTCATCGCGCCGCACCTGGGGCATACCCTGGTCGAACTCTTCGCCGGCTTTGCCATCGGGGCGTCCATCGGGCTGATTCTGGCCGCTGTCATCACCCAGTTTCCCTTCAGCGAAAAGATCATCGCGCCCTATATCCTGCTGCTGGTGACCACGCCGATGCTGGCCTTGGTGCCGCTGCTGATCCTGCGCTTCGGCTTTGGCTATACCCCGCGCATCATCGCGGTGGCGCTGGCCAGCGGTCCGATGGTGATGATCAACGCCGCCACCGGGTTTCGGCGGGTGGATTCCGCCAAGATCGCCCTGGCGCGCAGCTATGGCGCCAGCACGCTTCAGATCTTCTGGAAGATCCGCGCGCCCATGGCCCTGCCGATGATCCTGGTGGGCCTGATGATCGGGTCGATCTTCGGGCTGCTGACCGCCGTCGGGGCCGAGATGGTGGGCGGCGGTTTCGGCCTTGGCAACCGGCTGACCAGTTATTCGTCGATGATCCAGATGCCGCAGTTCTTCGCGGTGGTGCTGATCCTGTCTTTGCTGGGCATTGCCATCTACGTCACCTTCTTCCTGATCGGCAAGAAGTGGGCAAGCTGGGATGCGTGAACGAACAACAACAGGGAGAAGTGAGATGATGAACGGACCGAAACTGAACCGCCGCCGGCTTTTGCAGGTCTCTGCCGCGGGTATCGTGAGCATGGGCGCCATGCCGCGCCTGGCCCACGCCGAGCCCTACGACGGCACCTTCACCTGGATCAGCCCGCGCGGCACGCTTGAGGTGCTTGACGATTACGGCTACTGGATCGGCAAGAAGATGGGCTATTTCGACGGGCTCGACATCGAGATGCAGCCGGGGCCCTCGGACGGCACGGCAACGGTGAAATTTGTCGATGTGGGCCAGGCCGACATGGGCTTTCCCTCGCCCGGCGTCTTTGCCTTTGGCCTGCAGAACGGCATGGACCTGACCAGCGTGTTCCACATGGGCGCGCTCGATACCTTCAGCATCGCCTTCCGCAAGGGCGAGGGCGTGAATGACCTGAAACAGCTTGAGGGCAAGACGATCCTCCTGGGCTCGGCCGCCTGGCAAAGCATCGTCGATCCGATGCTGGCCGCACAGGGCGTCGACGTGAGCAAGATCACCTATGTCGAAGCGGGCTGGCCCACCTGGGGCACCGCGCTGGCGGCCGGGCAGGGCGACGCTGCCCTATCGTGGGAAGGCCTGCGTGCCGAGTGGGTTTCGACCGGACTTGAGTTCGAATACTGGCTGGGCGTGCAGAATTCGCCCCTGCCGGCCAACACCTTCGTGGTGCGCAGCGCCGATGTGGAAGACCCCGACAAGGCCGCCTTCCTGGAAAAATACCTGCGCGGTTGGGCCATGGGCATGGAATTTGCCCATCACAACCCGCGGGCGGCGGTGCAGGCGGTGTTCGAACAGTTCCCGTCGCTGGCCGCGAACCTGGGCCCCGAGCTGGGCACCATGTCGATCCTCCAGCAGATCAACGTTTTCCGTGGTGACATGGACAATCGCGGCGGTTGGGGCGATCACGACATGGAAAGCTGGCAGACGCTGTTCCGTCTCATGGCCGAGATCAACGGCACCGAGGAGATCAAGGCCGAGGATGTGCTGACCAACAAGTTCATCGCCGCCGCCAACGATTTCGACCATGACAAGGTCAAGGCCGATGCCGAAGCCGCCGAGCTGAGCGAGGACATGGCCGCCGTCGATGTCGAGGCGATCCGCGCCAACCTGTTCGCACAGGCAATATGACCACTCCACGCGCCGGGGCACGTCCCGGCGCGTGACATCTGGAAAAGGGGAAAGTGAAATGGCCGACAAGGTGCGTGTATTGATCGTGGGGCTGGGCAACATGGGGGCCTCTCATGCCAGCGCCTATCACCGCAATGACGGGTTCGAGATTGTCGGCATCATGAGCCGGTCGATCAAGTCAAAGAAGATGCCCGATGAATTGCAGGGCTATCCCCTGTTCGAAGACTACGACACGGCCCTGGCCGAGGCGCAACCCGACGCTGTCTCGATCAACTCCTACCCTGATACCCATGCCGATTACGCCCTGCGCGCCTTCGATGCCGGGTGCCATGTCTTCATGGAAAAACCCATCGCCACCAATATCGCGGATGCGCAGAAGGTAGTGGATGCCGCGAAGGCCAGTAACCGCAAGCTGGTGCTGGGCTATATCCTGCGGGTGCACCCAAGCTGGATGAAGTTCATCGAGGTGGGCCAGACCCTGGGCAAGCCGCTGGTCATGCGCCTGAACCTGAACCAGCAAAGCTCGGGCGATGCCTGGCACTGGCACAAGAACCTGATCGACAGCCTGATTCCCATCGTCGATTGCGGTGTGCATTACGTCGACGTGATGTGCCAGCTCACGGGAGCCAAGCCTGTGCGGGTGCACGGTATCGGGGCCAAGCTGTGGGACGAGGCGGCAAAGCAGAACTATGGCCACCTGCATGTCACCTTCGATGACGGATCGGTCGGCTGGTACGAGGCGGGTTGGGGCCCGATGATGAGCGAGGAAGCCTTCTTCGTGAAGGACGTGATCGGGCCGAAGGGCGCGGTTTCCATCGTCGCCAACAACGAAACCCGCGGCGATGACATCGACCTGTCCGACAGTGCCGATATCGACAAGCACACCAAGACCGATGCGATCCGCATTCACCATGCCGCCGTCGGCCCCGACAAGAACTTCACCAAGCCCGACGAGATGCTGTCGATGGAGGACGAGCCGGGCCACCAGGAGCTGTGCGACCGCGAACAGGCGCTGTTCCTGCGCGCCATCACCGAGGATCTGGACCTGACCGACTCGATGGAGGCGGCGGTGAATTCCCTGCGGATCGTCCTGGCGGCCGAGCAGAGCATCCAGGAGGAACGAACGATCACGTTGGATTGAGGCGGAGGATAGCGCCATGGCCGATCAGGATCTCAGAACGCTCTACAAGGAAACCGACGGCGTCGGGCTGGCCGCTTTGGTGCGCCAGCGCGAGGTGTCGGCGGTGGAACTGGCCGAAACCGCCATCGCCCTTGTCGAGGACCTGAACCCGAAGCTGAACGCGGTGATCCACCGTACCGACGACATCGCCCTTGCCGCCGCCCGCGCGACGGATGCGGGCGATGGCGCCGCGCCCCTGGCCGGGGTGCCCTTTCTGCTGAAGGAACTGGCCTCGTCCTGGGCGGGGGTGCCGCTCACCAATTCCTCGGCCTTCCTCAAGGATGTGGTGGCCGATGCCGACAGCGGTCCGGTGAAGCGGATCAAGGCGGCGGGGCTTTCGTTGATCGGCAAGTCGAACGCGCCGGAAAACGGCTGGTCGATCGCGACCGAACCGAAACTCTATGGCGCCACGGTGAACCCCTGGGATGCCTCGGTCACGCCGGGCGGGTCTTCGGGCGGGTCGGCCGCCGCCGTGGCCGCAGGGATCGTGCCCATCGCCGAGGCCAGCGACGGGGCTGGGTCGATCCGGGTGCCGGCCTCGTGCTGCGGGCTGGTCGGGCTGAAACCGTCGCGCGGGCGGGTCAGCCTGGCGCCCTTCGTCGATTACTGGTGCGGTGGGGCCTACTTCCTTTGCGTATCGCGCACGGTGCGCGATACGGCAACCTATCTCGACGCGCTGTCGGGGGGGCTGCCGGGCGAACCCTATACGCCGCCCGAGCCGGGCGAAGCCTATGCCAGCCTGATCGCCAGACCGCCCCGCCCCCTGCGGGTGGCGGTGATCACCGAGGCGCCCCATGGCCGCGCGGTCGATGCGGATGTCGCGGCGGCGGTCAGGGCCACGGGCAGGACGCTCGAGGCCCAGGGCCATCACGTCGAACCCTACGCGATGAAGCTGGATTTCGACGCCCTGTGGCGCACCTATACCGACATGACCTGTGTCGAAACGGCGGGCATGTATGGCGCCCTGGCGGGTCTTGTCGGCCACGAGGTGCGCGAGGACGAGGTAGAGCCGATCACCTGGGCGATCATCCAGAGGGGCCGCGCCACCGATGCCATCGCCCATGCCGGCCGGATCGAACAGCTTCGCCAGGCCGGGCGCGACATCGCGACCGAGCTTGCGCCCTATGACATCGTGCTGACCCCCACGCTGACCCAGCCGCCGCGCCCGGTGGGATACTATGATATGTCGATGACCGATCTGGATGCCTACAACGCGCTCTGGACCGATGCGGCCTTCACCTTTCCCTTCAACATCTCCGGCCAACCGGCCATGTCCCTGCCCCTTGGGCAGACGGGATCGGGCCTGCCGGTAGGTGTGCAGCTTATCGGGCGCTATGGCCACGAGCAGGACATCCTGCAGGCCGCCGCCCTTCTTGAAACCGAAATGCCATGGCGCCATCGCCGACCAGGAGTTTACGCATGACCGACACCCTCATCATTCGCGGCGGGCGCGTGATCGACCCCGCGAACGGCATCGACAAGGTGGCCGACCTGGTCGTCTCGGGCGGCAAGGTCGCGGGCCTGGACACCGAGGCACCCGCTGGCGCCCAGGTGGTCGAGGCGGAAGGGGCCATCGTCACACCCGGCCTGATCGACCTGCACACCCATGTCTATTGGGGCGGGACCTCGCTTGGCGTGGACCCGGATCAATACGCGCTGAAATCGGCCTGCACCACGCTTGTCGATGCGGGCAGCGCCGGGCCGGGCAACTATCCCGGCTTTGCCAAGCACATCATCGAACCGGCCTATTCGCGGGTGCTGGCCTATATCCACGTCAGCTTTGCGGGCATCTATGCCTTCGGCGATGGCATGCGGGTGGGCGAAAGCGACAACATGCGCCTTCTGGCCGCGCGCGAGGCCGCGACGGTGGCCCGCGCCAACCCCGACACGGTGATCGGGATAAAGGTGCGGATCGGGCGCCATGCTTCGGGGGCTTCGGGGATCATGCCGCTGGACGTGGCGCTGGACGTGGCCGACGACACGGGCCTGCCGCTGATGGTGCATATCGACGAACCGCCCCCCAGCTACGGCGAGGTGGTGTCGCGCCTGCGCAAGGGCGATGTGCTGACCCATTGCTTCCGCCCCTTCCCGAACGCCCCGATGCACGGCGATGGTCGGGTGCGGGACGAGGTGCGCGCCGCCCGCGAACGCGGCGTGCTGTTCGACATCGGCCATGGTCAGGGGTCATTCGCCTGGAAATCGGCCCGCGCCATGCTGGCCGAGGGGTTCCGCCCCGATGTCATATCCTCGGATGTGCATGCCTTCTGCATCAATGGCCCCGCCCACGACAACCTGCGCGTGATGGACAAGTTCCGCGCCCTCGGCTGGACCCTGCCCGAGGTGGTGGAAGCCGCCAGCATCGCCCCCGCCCGGGCCATCCGGCGCGACGATCTGGGGCACCTGGGCAAGGGTGCGACCGGGGATGTCAGCGTCTTCCGCGAGGTTTCGGGCGATTTCGCGCTGGATGACGTGCGCGGCGAAGTGGTGCAGCACGACAGCCGGCTGGAACCGGTGGGCATTGCCGTCGATGGCGTGTGGAAGGCGGCGTGATGCGCCATTCGGTCTGGACATATCCCTGGGACATGCACGACCTGGGCCCCGACGCCGCCCTTGCCGCGATCACCGATGCGGGGGCGAATTGCGTCAGCCTTGCCACCTCTTACCATGCGGGGCGGTTCCTTCAGCCGGGCAACCCGAAACGGCGCAGCTATTTCCCCGAGGATGGCACCGTCTATTACAGCGTCGATCCGGGCCGCTGGGCCGATGCCGAGATCGCGCCGAAACAGGCCGCGATCGTCGAGGCCGAGGGCGACATGCTGGCCCATGCCGTCCGGGCGCGCGAGGCGGGCGGGCCTGCCGTGTCGTGCTGGACGGTCTGCCTGCACAACACGCGGCTGGGCATGGCCCACCCGGGCCACGCGCTGCGCGATGCCTTCGGCGATCCGGCCTTCTATGGCCTCTGCCCGTCCAGCGAGGCGGCGCGCGACTATGTGGCGGGCATGGTGGCCGAATTCACGACGGCCAGTCGCCCCGACCGGGTGGAACTGGAAAGCCCCGACTTCCTGGGCTTCGATCACGGCTATCACCACGAAAAGGACGGGCTGGGCCTTTTGCCCGAAGACATGTTCCTGATGGGCCTCTGTTTCTGCGATCACTGCCTGACGCGGGCTTCGGCGGCCGGAGTGGATGGCGCGGCGGCCCGCAAGGTGGTGGCCGATCACCTGCAAGCCGCCTTTGCCCGCGCCCTGCCCGAAGCGCAGTTTCCCGATTTTCCGGCGAAGGGGCTGGCGGCATTCGATGGCCTTCCGGCACTTGCCGCCTACCTGGATTGGCGCAGCGAACCCGTCACCTCGCTGATCGCGCGCATTCGTGACGCGGCGCACCCCGACACCCAGGTCCTGCTGATCGACGCGAAGGACAGCTGGCAGGGCGGGGTTGACCGCGCAAAGGCCGCCGCCGCCTGTGACGGGCTGCTCTACTGCGCCTATTTCACGCCCGCCGACAAGGTGCGCCCCGAGATCGAGGCGGCCCGCGCCGCCCTGCAACCGGGCGCGACGCTGATCGCGGGCTATCAGCTGTTTCACCCCGAAGTGGCCGATGCCGACGATCTTGTCGCGCGGACCGGCGCGGCGGGGCCTTTGGTGGACGGCCTGAACTTCTACAACCTTGGTCTGGTGCCACGCGCCCGGCTTGACTGGATGCACCGCGCCATCGCGGAACTGGAGGGACCATGAACGACCTGTTCGACCTGAGCGGCAAACGCGCCTTCATCACCGGAGCAAGCCGAGGCCTGGGCCGTGAAATGGCCCTGGGCCTGGCCGGTGCGGGGGCCGACATCGCGCTGGTGGCGCGGCCTTCCGATGCGCTGAACGCGACGGCCAACGATATCCGCGCCCTGGGGCGCACCGCCTGGACCGTCGAGGGCGACGTGGGCGACCCCGAGTCCGCCGACGCGCTTTGCCAGCGCGCGCTGGAGGAGATCGGGCCCTTCGACATCCTGATCAACAATGTCGGCGGGCGGCGGGTGAATGTCGCGACCGAGGATCTGGATCTGCTGACCTGGCGCGAGATGATGCATCTCAACCTGACGTCGACCTTCCTGTGTTCGCGCATCATCGGCGGTGCCATGATCAAGGCCGGCAAGGGCGGGCGGATCATCAATGTCGCCTCGATCAATGCGATGGTGGCGGGCAAGGGCATCGGCGGGCGGCACTATGAAACCGCCAAGGCGGCGGTTCAGCAGTTCACCCGCACGCTGGCCGTGGACTGGGCACCGCACGGGATAACGGCCAATGTCATCTGCCCGGGCTTCTTCATGACCGAGCCGAACCAGAGGTGGCAGAGGGAATACCCGGACATGATCGAGGCACGGATCGCCGACATTCCGGTGGGCAAGACCGGCGACCCCAAGGATATGGGCGCGCTGGCGGTCTACCTTGCATCGGATTCCGCCAGCTTCATGACGGGCGCAAGCCTTGTCATTGATGGCGGTTATACTTGCGTCTGATCAACAGGCGCGAAAAAAGGGAGGAATAACAATGAAATACGCAAGAATTCTTGGGGGTGTCGCGGTCGCTGCCTTGCTGGCCTCGCCCATTTCGGCACAGACGCTGCGCTATGCCACGGTCAGCGAACCGCCCAGCCTGGATATCCAGATGGGCACGGCGACGCTGGCGACCACCATCGGCCAGCACATGTTCGAAACGCTTTACGCCTTCGATGAGGCGAACAAGCCTCAGCCCTTCCTGGTTAGCGGCGAGACGATCTCGGAGGATGAGAAGACCATCACCCTGACGCTGCGCGAAGGGGTCAAGTTTCACGATGGCGACGACCTGACTGCCGAAGACGTGGCGGCCTCGCTGAACCGCTGGTCGGAATTCGGATCGCGCGGCAAGATCCTGGGCCTGGAAAGCGCCGAGGCGACCGGCCCGCTTGAGGTGACGCTGAACCTTGCCGCCCCCAACGGCGCGTGGAAATCCATGCTGGCCCATCACAACGGCGGCCCGGTCATCTATCCGGCCGATGTGGTATCGGCGGCGGGGGGCGATACGATTTCGCCCGAGAACTATATCGGCACGGGGCCCTACCGCTTTGGCGAAATCCGCCCCAACCGCTATGTCGAACTGGTGCGCTTTGACGACTACTCCAAGCTTGACGCGCCGCTTGACGGCGAGGCGGGCGGGCGCGACGCCAACTTCGAAAAGATGCAGTTCATCCCCGTTCCCGACGTCGGCACCCGTGTCAGCGGCGTGCAGGCCGGCGATTACGACTATGCCGAATACATCTCGGGCGACCTGTTCGGCGTGATCGAGGGCGATCCGGCGGTCGAGGTGCGCATCAGCGCCGCGCCGATCTTCGGCCTGATGTTCATGAACTCGTCTGAAGGCCCGCTGAAAGACAACTACGCCCTGCGCCGCGCGATCGCGACCGCACTGAATAACGAACAGGCCCTGCAGGTTTCCGTGGGCGAACCCCAGTTGTTCAAGGCCGAAGGGGCCTTCTTCCCGGAAGGCAACATCTGGAACACCGATGCGGGCACCGAGGCCTATAACCAGGGCGACGCGGAAAAGGCCAAGGCGATGGCGGCCGAGGCGGGCTATGACGGCACGCCGATCAAGCTTCTGGTTTCGACCAACTACAAGGAGCATTACGACCAGGCCACCGTCTTTACCCGGCAACTGGCCGATGCGGGCATCAACGTGCAGATGGTCGTCGTCGATTGGGCCACCCTGCTGACCCTTCGTGGCCAACCGGCCGAATGGGACATGTTCATGACGCACCACGGCCCGGCCCCCGATCCGGTGCTGCTGACCCTGATGAACGACAGCTATCCCGGCTGGTGGCAGACCGACGAAAAGCACGAGCTGGCGGCGAAGTTCACCGGCACCTCGGACCTGGAAAAGCGCCAGGCCGCCTGGGCCGAGCTTCAGGCGCTGATCTACGAACAGGTGCCGGCGGTGAAGGTGGGCAACGTCTATTCCTTCGACATCGCCTCGCCCAATCTGAACACGCCCTGGGATGCCGCTCCGGCCTTCCCGCACTTCTACGGCGCGTCGAAGTAATGAGCCTGTCGATGAACAGCCCGCACAGGACAACCCCCTAGATGGGCCGTTACATCATACGGCGCACGGGGGCGGCGATCGCGACACTGATCGCCGCCTCCATCGTGATCTTCGCCTTCATCCACCTGATCCCCGGCGATCCGGTCTATGTGATGCTGGGCGACGGCGCCACCCCCGAGCAGGTGGCCGCCCTGCGCCAGCGTCTGGGGCTGGATGAACCGGTGATCGCGCAGTATTTCATCTGGGCCGGAAATGCCCTGCAGGGCGACCTGGGGCAATCGGTGTTCTTCGAGACCCCCGTCACCCAGGTGATCGCCGACGGGGCCGAAACCTCGATCCTGCTTGCGCTGATCACCATGGTCTGGATCATCGCCTTCGGGATTCCCGTGGGCGTGCTGGCCGCGATCCGGCAGGGCAAATGGGTGGATCAGGGCCTGTCGGGGCTGGCGATGCTGCTGGCCTCGGTGCCGACCTTCTGGGTGGGGCTTTACCTGATCCTAATCTTCGCCGTCGGCCTTGGCTGGTTTCCCTCCTCGGGCTATCCCTCGATCTTCGAAGAGGGCGGCCTTTCGAACCTGCGCTACCTGGTCTTGCCCAGCCTGGCGCTTGCCGCGCCCAACGCGGCGCTGATCCTGCGGCTGACCCGCGCCTCGATGCTGGATGTCTCGCGCGAGGATTACGTGCGCACGGCGCGGGCCAAGGGCATCCGTCCGTCGCGCGTTGTGGTGCGCCATATCCTGCGCAACGCGCTGCTGGCGGTGGTGTCGGCCTTCGGCTTTACCTTCGCCGCGCTGATCTCCGAGGCGGTCGTCACCGAAACCGTCTTTGCCCTGCCGGGCGTGGGGCGCACGGTGGTGCAGTCGATCCTGCGACGGGACTATCCGGTGATCCAGGGCGTGATCCTGATCATCGTGTGCCTATACCTTGTCATCAACCTTCTGGTGGACCTGTCCTACCGGATGCTGGACCCGCGGGTGGAACTGGAATGATCGATATCCTGCGACACTGGACCCGACCCATCGCCGCGCGCCCGCTGGTCAGCATCGGTGCGGCCTTTCTGGCCGTGATCGTGATGTTCGCCATCTTCGCGCCGTGGATCGCGCCCTTCGGCCCGGACGAGATTGACCCCGTCAACCGCCTCTTGCCGCCGGGTGACGGCCACCTGATGGGAACCGACCATTTCGGGCGCGATACCTTCAGCCGCGTGGTTTACGGATCGCGGCTGGCGCTGCTGATCGGGGTGGGGGTGGTGGCCTTCGCCCTGGCCTCGGGGGTGCCCATCGGCGTGCTTTCGGCGCTTTATCCCAAGCTGGGAACGGTGCTGATGCGCATGGTGGATGTTCTGATGTCCTTTCCGTCGCTTCTGCTGGCGCTGGGGCTGATCGTGATCCTGGGGCAGGGGGTGTTCAACGCGATCCTGGCCATCGGACTGATCTACCTGACCACCACGGCGCGCATCGTCTATGGCGTGGCCCTGCGCCTGCGTGCCGAACCTTACGTCGAGGCGGCGCGGAGCATGGGCGCGGGCACCTGGTGGGTGGTGACGCGCCATATCCTGCCCAACATGATTTCGCCGCTGATGGTGCAGGCCAGCTTTGTCTTCGCTTTTGCCCAGCTTGGTGCCGCCGCGCTGGATTTCCTGGGGCTTGGCGCACCGCCTGACGTACCCTCCTGGGGCAACATGCTGGCCGAATCCCGCATCTACATCACGCGGGCGTCCTGGCTTCTGCTCTGGCCCGGGCTGATGATCGTGCTGACGGCCTTTTCCCTGAACCTGGTCGGCGACTGGCTGCGCGACCGGATGGACCCGCGGTTCCGCGAGATGGTGGGCAAATGAGCGCGCCGATCCTTTCCGTCGACGACCTTGTCGTTTCCGTGGCCCGCACGGTGGATATCGTGCGCGGCGTGTCCTTCGATATCGCGCCAGGCGAAATCCTGGGGCTTGTGGGTGAATCCGGCTGCGGCAAGAGCATGACCTCCCTGGCCGCCATGGGGCTTCTGCCCCCGGCGCTTGCCGTGTCGCGGGGCAGTATCCGGCTGGGCGAAACCGACGTGACACGCCTGGCCCCCCATGAGCGGGTCGAACAGGGCTGCGGGCGCATCGCCATGGTGTTTCAGGAGCCGATGACATCGCTGAACCCGGTGTTGCGCATCGGCGACCAGATCGAAGAGGCGATCCGCGTCCACGACCCCGATGTCGTCCCGGCGGAAAGGGCGCGCGAACTGCTTGATCTCGTGCGTATTCCGGATGCCGAACATCAGCTTTCGGCCTTTCCCCACGAACTGTCCGGGGGGATGCGCCAGAGGGTGATGATCGCCATTGCGCTGGCCTGCCGCCCCTCGGTCCTGATTGCGGACGAACCCACCACCGCCTTGGACGTCACCGTGCAACGCCAGGTTCTGGGCCTGATCCGCGAACTTTGCGACACGCTGGACATGGGGGTTCTGTTCATCACCCACGATCTTGGCGTCGTGGCGCAGCTGGCCGACCGGGTGGCGGTGATGTATGCGGGCGGGCTGGTGGAAACCGGCGACGTCGTGCCGCTGTTCGGGCAACCGCTGCACCCCTATACCGCCGGTCTCATGGGGTGTCTGCCCGACCCCGAATCCGACGATCCGCTTCTTGCCACCATTCCCGGTAGCGCACCGCGCCCCGGGGGGGTGCCCGATGGCTGCCCCTTCGCGCCGCGTTGTCCGCGGGTGCAGGATGTCTGCCGTCGCGGCGTGGTGCCCGTGATCCACACTGAAACCGGGCAGGCCGCGCGCTGTCACTTTCCCCTGAACCGCGAGGTGGCGCCATGAGCGACCCCGTTCTCGACATTCGCAACCTGCGCAAGACCTACCATGTGCGCCGCGCCGGCAAGAGCCACGAGGTGCGCGCGGTCGATGATATTTCGCTGGCGGTGCAATCGGGCGAAACCCTTGGCATCGTGGGCGAAAGCGGCTGTGGAAAATCCTCGCTCGCGCGGGCGGTGATGGGGCTGAGCAAGGCCGACGGCGGGCAGGTCATGCTGGGCGGCACCGATCTTCTGACCATGGAGCGGCAGGCGCTGGCACAGGCCCGGCTGCGCATCCGCATGGTGTTTCAGGACCCCTATGCCTCGCTCAACCCGCGCCGGTCGGTCGGAGAGTCCGTGGCCGAAGCGGGGGATATTCACGGCATCTTCAAATCCGGCGAAGAACGCAGAAGGCTGGTGGGTGAGGCGCTGGACCGCGTGGGCCTTGGCGCGCAATACGCCGACCGTTTCCCTCACGAGCTTTCGGGCGGGCAGCGTCAGCGCGTGGGCATCGCCCGTGCGATCCTGCCCGAACCGGAACTGGTGATCGCGGATGAACCGGTGTCGGCGCTGGACGTGTCGATTCAGGCGCAGGTGCTGAACCTCTTGGCCGAACTGAAGGGGCGGCTTGGCCTGACGCTGATGTTCATCAGCCACGACCTGAGCGTGGTGGCCAAGATTTCCGACCGGGTTGCCGTGCTTTACATGGGGCGGATCGTCGAAATCTCGCCCGCCCGGGCCCTGTTCCGCGATCCGCGCCATCCCTATACCGAACTGCTGATCACGGCGATTCCGCGCCCCGACCCGTCAACGCGGATCACCGGCGCCATCGAGGCCGACGAACCGCCCAGCCGTTTCGCGCAACTTGAAGGCTGCCCCTTCCGCGACCGTTGCCCGCGCCGCACCGAGATCTGCGCCACCGAGGCCCCGGCCCTGCGCGAGGTTGCACCGGGCCGGTTCGTATCGTGCCACCACGCCTGAGCTTGGCGGGGCGCTAGCGGCGCTCGATCCCGGCGATCATCCGTTCGAGATTGGCCATGGCCGTGACGCCATCGCCGATCTGCGGCGCCTGCGTCGGCTTCCCGGCCAGCCCCTTCGCCACATCGGCCATGAGGGCGGCATAGCCCTTGTGATCCTCGTTCGCGGCGGCGGTGAAATTCGGCTGCCAGACAAGGCTGTCACAGGTGCCATCCAGCGTTGCGGCGGGGTCTTCGGCCTTGAAGGGCGGATCGCGGTGCCAGGCGACGTTGATCACGTTGTCCACCTCGATCCGGTTATGATCGCCCATGACGGTGATCTGCTCCATCGGGGTGCCGCGCGATTGCACGGTGCCCATCACCACGTTGCCGATCACGCCGTTTTCGCAGGTGAACCCCATGTGGAACAGGATGCGCCCCGCAGCGGGGGTATTGGCGCGCAACGACATTTCCGCGATCGGACTGCCGGCCAGCCATGGCATCAGGTCCATGTAGTGGACACAGTGATGCAGGTAGAAGCCGGAATAATCCACTTCTCCCTCGAAATAGGTGGGGGCGGTCATGTAGCTGCCGGTGATGCCCAGGACCGGGCCGAATTCGGCCCCCCGCAGGATGTTCTGCGCGATGCGGTTGCCGGTGGAATAACGCTTCATGAAGCCGACAAAGACCGGCACGCCCGTCTGCTCGGATGCCTGTTGCAGCTCCAGCGCCTGGGCGTGGGTGGCTGCGGGGGGTTTCTCCATGAAGACCGGCAGCCCCTTGTCCAGCGCGGCAAGGGTCGCCGCGTGGTGGACACCGGGGCCGACCGCCATGCAGACGGCATCAAGCCCGGGGTGATCCAGCATCGCGCGCCAGTCGGTATAGGTGTCGGTGACGCCGTAATGCCCCGCCGTCGCCGCCAGCGCGGTTTCGTCGCGGTCGCACAGGGCGGCGATGCGCATCCCGGCGCGGCCGATCTGGGGCAGAAGCATCCAGGTGGCGTGGCGGCCGCAGCCGATCCATCCGATGTTCAGGGTCATTGGGCAAACTCCGCGAAATCGCGGGCAGCCCGGATCAGGGCGCAGCCCGCCTTCAGCTTGGCGGTTTCATCCTCGGCCGGGGCGCGCCACTGGGCGATGGGCAGTGCCAGGCGCTGATCGTCGCGGCGGAACGGTTCAAGCGAGATCGGGCCGTCATATCCCACCTGGTGCAGGGCGCGCATGATGGCGGGCCAGTCCATGTTGCCGGTGCCGGGAAAGCCGCGGTGGTTCTCGTTGGCCTGGAAATGGACGGTCCGCGACCCGGCAAGGCGGATCGCGTCGGGGATCGACTGGTCCTCCATGTTCATGTGGAAAGTATCCAGCATCAGCCCGAGGCCGGTGTCGCCCACGGCATCGACCACGGCAATGCCCTGCTGCGTGGTGTTCAGCATGTCGGTTTCGAACCGGTTCAGCGGTTCCAGCGCAAACACCTGTCCGGCGGCGCGGGCCAGCGGCGCGACTTCGGCCAGACCTGCGATCATCCGGTCGGCGCGGGCCTTCATCTCGTCCGCCGTGCGGGGCAGGGGCGGGCGGCCGGCAAAGACCATGGGTTCACCGTAAAGCGGGCCGCCAATGATGGTGGCGCCCAGTGCCGCGGCGCTGTCGATGCAGGACTTGAGGTAATCGAGCCCACCCTGCCGCGCCGCCGCGTCTTCGGACGAGATCGAGCGTGCGGGGTTCACCCGCGCGGCCAGCACCACGCCCAGCCCCGCCTCGGCCAGCGCGCCCTTGGCCTTGGCCAGGTCGATGCCGTCTTCGGGTTCGGGGACCAGAAGTTCGATGAAATCGAAACCCATCGCCTTGATGTCGTGGAACAGGTGCAGGTGGGCGCCGGTGAAGGGGCGCACGAACTGCATGGAGATGATGCCTATGGGGTTCTTCAAGTGACCTATCCTTATCCTTTGACCGCGCCGGCGGTCATGCCTGCGATCAGGCGTTTCTGTATGACGAGGAACAGCAGCGTTGCGGGCATCGCGCCGACGATCCCCCCCGCCGTCAGCAGCCCCCATTCGACCTGGTATTCCCCGATCAGCGTCTGGATGGCGACGGTGATGGGTTTCACGCTGCGCCCGCCCAGGGTCAGCGCGTAGAGGTATTCGTTCCATGCGGTGATGAAGATGTAGACGCCGGTGGCGATGATGCCGGGTGTGCAAAGCGGCAGCACCACCTTGAACAGCGCTCCGAAGCGGGTGCAGCCGTCGGTCATCGCCGCCTCGTCCAGCGAACGTGGAATGCCGTCGATATAGCTGGTCATCATCCAGACCGAGAAGGGGATCGCCACGGTGGAATTGGCGACGATCAGCGCGGCATAGGTATCGACCAGCCCGAGGTTCTTCATCAGGATGAACAGCGGCAGGATCAGCAGCACCAGCGGAAACATGTTGATGACCAGGAATTGCAGCATCAGCAGGCGCCGCCCCCGGAAGCGGAACCGCGAAAAAGCATAGGCGGCAGGCACAGCCAGGGCCAGGCCGACAATCACGGTGCCGCCGGCAACGATGAAGCTGTCCAGCAGGTTGGCACCGAACCCCACGGTCGAGAAAAGCCGCCAGTAGTTTTCCAGCGTCGCCCCCACCAGCGATGGCCCCTGGGTGAAGAGGTTGCTTTCCAGCGTCACCGAGGTAAGCGCCATCCAGAGATAGGGCGAGAGGGTGAAGACCAGGATCAGCGCGACAGGCAGATCCACGGTCAGGATGCGCCGCAGAAGCGAACGGTTGCGTACCATCATCCGATGTTCCTCCCGGCGCGGCGCAGGTACAGGATCACGAAGCCCAGAAGCAGGATCGTGAAGCTGACCGCAAGGGCCGAGCCATAGCCGTAATCAAGCCCGGTGCGCGCCTTCACGAAGGCATAGAGCGGCAGGGTATAGGTGGAATATCCCGGCCCGCCGCCCGTCATCACGAAGATCACGTCGATGGAATTGGCCACCCAGATCACCCGCAAGAGCGTGGCCGTCATCAGCACCCCCGCCAGGCCGGGCAGGGTGATGTGCCAGAACTGGCGGAACTGCGACGCGCCGTCGATCGAGGCGGCCTCGTAATAGCTTTTCGGGATGGATTGCAGCCCGGCCAGGATCATCACCGCGAAGAAGGGAAACCCCTGCCAGGTCAGCGTCAGGATGATGGCATAAAGGGCGGTGTCGGGATTGGCGAGCCAGGGAATCGAGCTTTCGATCACGTTCAGCCGCAACAGGAGGTCGTTCAGTACGCCGTAGTTGGAATCGTAGATCCAGACCCACATCAGCGCGATCACCACCGACGGCAGGGCCCAGGGAATGATGACCAGCGCCCGCGCCAGTCCGCGCCAGGGGAACTCCTGGTTCAGCAACAGCGCCGTGGCCAGACCCAGCAGCATCTGCGCGGGCACGGTGATGGCAATCCAAAGGACGGTGTGGCGCAGCGAGGTCCAGAACACCGGGTCCTGAAGGGCGGCGGTGAAATTCTTCAGCCCCACCCAGTCAAAATTCTTGGGGCGGAACAGGACATAGTCATGCAGGCTCATCCAGACGGCCTGCACCATGGGCAGGAAGACAATGGCCAGCGTCACCAGAACGGCAGGCGACAGCATGACAAGGGGCAGCACGCGGCGCGACAGGGGCACCGGCGGGGCGGTCGTGGCGGACATGGCGGGGCTTTCGGTTGCGCGGTTCGGCGGGCCCGGCAAGGGGCCCGCCAAGGGGCATCAGTCGTTGTACAATGCCTCGATCTCGGCGTTCATTTCCGCTGCGGTGATTTCACCGATCAGGGCGCGCTGCATGGCGACGGGCCAGACGGTATTGGCGAAATCGGCCGTTTCGCTGGTGTTGGGCAGCAGCTGCGCAAAGGGCAGCGAGGCAACCGTCGCATCCACGAAGCGCTTTTCGTGCACGTCCCAGCCCGCGCTGTCGGTTTTCGTCACCGGCAACTGGCCGGTGGCCTTGTTGAACTCGGTGTTGTTGCCGGGGCTGGACAGGAACGCGATCCATTTCCAGGCGGCTTCCTTGTCCTGGGCATCGGCGAAGACGGCGGTGCTTTCGTCGCCGAAGGATGTCCAGTGGTCGCCGCCGCATTCGGGCACCGGCACCGCCGACACCTTGTCGCCCAGGGCCTCGACCATGCCGGCGGACGAACCGATGTGGTGAATGGTCATGGCCGTGTTGCCGCCCTGAAAGGCGCCGATGATTTCCTTGAAGCCGTCGTTGGGCGCCGAGGGCGGGAACACCTTGTCCTTCTGGAACAGGTCCAGCACGAACTGCGTGCCAGCCACCCCGGCCTCCGAGGTCAGCTCACCGGGGCCAAAGCCCACGCCTTCGCGCGACAGGGTCAGGCTGGCCCAGTGATCGTGGCCGCCCTTGCCGCCGCGAAAGCCAAAGCCGTAAACGTCGGTCTGCCCGTCGCCGTCGGTATCGCGGGTCAGCGCCTTGGCGGCGTCGCGGAATTCATCGCAGGTGGTGGGCGGGGTCAGGCCCAGTTCCTGAAACATGTCGGTGCGATAATAGAGGTAGAGGATCACATATTGCACCGGCAGGTAGTACTGCTTGCCATCCGAGGCGGCGGTCAGTTTCAGCAGGTCGTCCTGAATTTCCGAGGTGCCCTCCCAGCCCTCAAGCCAGGCGTCCAGCGGTTCAAGCGCGCCCATTTCCATCAGGCGGGGCTGCGCGTTCAGCTTGACCAGCGCCGCATCCGGCCCGGTGCCGGCCACGATCGAGGTATAAAGCTGATCGTAATAGCTGTTCCAGGGCACGTTTTCCGCGTTCACGGTGATGCCGGGGTTCTCGGCCTCGAACTTCTCGACAAGGGACGACATCGGGTTGTCGGCATTGTCGAAGTGATACCAGAAGTTCACCTCCTGGGCCTGTGCGGTGCCGGTCAGCGCCGTAGCCGTCAGAAGGCCCGCAAGCAGGGTTCTGGTCTTGTGCGTCTCAGGTTTCATCTTCTCTCCTCCCATTTAACTCATGTTTCGCGTTGCGCGCGCGGTGCGGTCATCTCGCGAAAGGCGGCGCCGGCATCGGCCAGCGCCTGGCGTGCCTCTTCCAGGGCCAGCGTCATTTGCAGGAACCCGTGGATCACCCCCGGGTGCAGGCGGAACCGGTCGCGCCGGCCAAGGCCCGAGAGGCGCCGGAACATCGCTTCGGTGTCCGAACGCAGCGGGTCGATCTCGGCCGCGTTGAGATAGAGCGGCGGCAGGGCGGCCAGCGCGTCATCCCCGGCGGCCAGGGGCGCGACGCGCGGATCGCCGCGCTGCGCGTCGGCGGCGTACCAATCCCAGTAGCGGCGCATCTTGTCGCGCGTCAGGCCCGGGCCATCGGCACATTCCACATAGGACGGCGAATTGAAGTCGGTGCCATAGACGCCGTAAAACAACAGCCCGCAGGCCACCCGGGGCGCGTCGGACAGCATCAGCCCCATGGCCAGGTTCGCCCCGGCACTGTCACCGGCAAGGGCAATGGGGCCCGTCAGGCCGTCGAAGGGCGCATCGCCCGCCGCAAGGGCAGCCAGTACCGCGCCGCAATCGTCCAGCCCCGCGGGGTGGGGGAGTTCGGGGGCCAGGCGATAGTCGAACAGGATGACATTGGCCTGCGCCTCATCGGCGAGAACGCGGGCGCAGCGTTCGTGGCTGGTGAGCGACCCGAAGGCCCAGCCCCCGCCGTGAATGAACAGGATCGTCCCGCGCGGCGCGCCTTTCGGGGTCAGGATGCGGCAGGCAATTTCTCCGCCCGGACCCGACACAACCACATCGCGCACCGCCTGCATTTCCGGCAGATCGACGTTCCAGCGGTCGGTGCCGGCGGCGGCCTGCGCGCGCCCCTTTTCGGGCGGCAGAAGGGTGGGATCGGGCAGGTGGGCATCCTCGATCTCGAGCCGGGTCAGGATGGCGGACATTTCCGCCGAGGGACGAAGAGCGCTCATGTGTCACCGTTCAGGATGTTGGGGCCGAAATCTACGATGGTGGTGATGTGGTGCGACAGGGCCTGCGCCGCCCGGTCGGGATCTTCGGCGGCCAGGGCCTCGATGATGACGACATGGCGATTCGCGGTTTCGGTCAGGTCGCGGTTTTGGTCGGGGTGCAGGATCTTGTAGCGGTGCGCGTGGACCAAGGCGCGGGCCAGAACGGGCTGCACCGGCGGCAGGTCGGCATGGGCGAAAAGTTCGGCATGGAAGGCCCGGTCGTGCACCGACAGCAGGTATTCGTCACCGTCTTTCGCCGCCGCTTGCATCGCCGCAAGGTGAACGCCCATGGCATCGGCCAGCGCCTTGCCCTGATGGGCGATGGCCCGACGCACGCCGCGGCATTCGATGTCATGGCGCAGGCGGATCAGTTCTTCGGCGTCATCGGCCCGGCAATCGGCCACGGTGGTGCCGCGATGGGGCTGGCGGTGGACCAGCCCTTCCTCCTGCAACAGCAACAGTGCTTCGCGCACGGTGCCCTGGCTCACCTCGAACCGGTGGGCCAGGTCCAGTTCCAGAAGGGCCGACTGGGGCGCCAGCATGCCCAGCACGATTTCGCGTTGCAGGCTGGTGTAGATCAGGAACGACCGGCGTGATGCCGGCGCCTTGCCCGCCGCCGGGGCTGCGGGGCCGGCTGTCGCTGATCTGGTAAAATTCTCGACGGCCATGACGGCTCACTTGCTTTCCGTTATCATTATCAATAACGATAATACAAGAAACCGGAAACTGGCAAGCCCCAATCATGCGGGGCAGGATGGGAGAAGCGGCGGATGGCCACGATCACGCTGGACAAGATCGTCAAGAATTACGGTGCGGCGCGGGCGATCCACGGGATCGACCTGAACATCGAGGATGGCGAATTCGTCGCCCTTGTCGGGCCGTCGGGCTGTGGCAAGTCAACGCTTTTGCGGATGGTCGCCGGGTTGGAGGACATCACCGGCGGGCGGCTTCTGATCGGTGACAAGGTCGTGAATTCGGTCGAACCGCGCGACCGCGACATTGCCATGGTGTTTCAGGACTACGCGCTTTACCCGCACATGAGCGTGGCCGACAACATCGGTTTCGGGCTGAAGATGCGCAAGACGGATGCCGCCGACCGCAAGGCGCGCATTGCCGAGGCCGCCAAGATGCTTCAGATCGAGCAGCTTCTGGCGCGCCGCCCTGCCGAGCTTTCGGGCGGTCAGCGCCAGCGTGTCGCCATGGGCCGTGCCATCGTGCGCCGCCCTTCGGCGTTTCTGTTCGACGAACCGCTTTCGAACCTCGACGCCAAGCTGCGGGTCGAGATGCGCACCGAAATCAAGCGCCTGCACGGCCTGCTGGGGCGCACCACGATCTATGTCACCCACGACCAGGTCGAGGCGCTGACCCTGGCCGACCGGGTCGTGATCCTGAAGGAAGGGCGCATCCTTCAGGAAGGCCCGCCGCTGACCCTTTATGAATCTCCGGCAACACGCTTTGTCGCCGAATTCATCGGATCGCCCCAGATGAACCTTTTCGAAGGCGTCGTGCGACACGCGGGCGACACCCCGAGGGTCGAGATTGACGGTGTCAACCTGCCCTTCGGCCGCATCGCGGCGCAGGACGGCGAAAAGGTGCATCTTGGCGCCCGCCCCGAGGCAATCTGCCCCTGCGCCGAAAGCGAGGCCGACCTCGTGGCGCGGGTCGAGGTGTTCGAGCCGTTAGGGTCCGACACCATGGTATCGGCCCGCATCGCCGGTGCCATGGCGGTTGTCCGGCTGACCCCGGAAACGCCGGTCGCGCGCGACATGGCGCTGCCGCTGCGGTTCGACCGGGCCAAGCTGCACCTGTTCCACGCCGGAACCGGTGACAGGATCGCCAGCGAAAGCGCGGCGTAAGGGCCCGTCAGCGCCCGACCGAGTTGCGCCAGATCATCCGCGTGGGCAGGGTGACGCGCCCCGGCGTGTCGCCCTCTTGCCCCAGCGAGGAAATGGCGGTGCGGGCGATCTCTTCGACCGGTTGGCGAAAGGTCGTCAGGGCATAACCTTCCCAGCCGGCCTGTTCGATGTCGTCAAAGCCCAGCACCGAAAGATCGCGCGGCACCTCCAGGTGAAAGCGTTGCCGCGCCGCATCCATGACCCCGCAGGCCATCAGGTCGGTCACGCAGAAGATGCCGTCGGGCCGGTCGGGGCGGGCCAGCAGGCGGGTGCCAAGATCAAGCCCCGTCTGATATGACGTCGGCCCGCCCTGTTCCTGCAGAACCGGAATGCCGGCCTCTCGTGCCGCACCCAGAAACCCGTTCGCGCGGTCGGTCAGGCTGGGCGTGCCGGCGCCCGAATTGGCCAACGCCAGCCGCTTGCACCCCGCCGCATGCAGCGCCGCGAAGGCCTGCCGCCCGGCCAGATCGTCATCGACCCGGATCAGCAGCGTGCCGCTGCGCGCCTCGTCACGGTTGATCAGCACGAGATGCATGCCGTTGCGCAGGCAGGTTTCGGTAAGCGAGATGTTGGGCATCCCCGACAGGACGATGGCCGCGTCGGTGCGATAGGCGATGGCCTGGCGCAGGGCCAGGGTGACGCTGTCGTCGGAACGGTCGGTGTTGATCAGCAACCCCACCTTCCCCGCCGCCTGCAACCTTTCGGTCAGGGCGGCCAGCAGGGAAGCGCGATAGGGTGTGCTCATCTCGGCGGCGATCAGCGCCACCAGCCCGGTGCGCGCCGTGATCAGCCCACGCGCCAGGTGGTTGACCTGATAGCCCAGCCGTTCGGCCGCCGCCTCGATCTTGGCGCGGGTTTCGGGTGAAACGGAAGCGCCGGGGGTGAAGGCGCGCGACACTGCCGTGCGCGACACGCCGGCCGCCTCGGCCACGTCACGGGCGCTGACCTGTCGCTTGACCATGGTGCGGCGCACTCCTGTGCATATCCCATTTCCCGACTTCCAGTCATATGGGGATGAAGTTTTGTTGACAACATTCGATTCGATGTGCAGCGTGATGCACAGCTGTGCAAAGCAGTCTGCCCCACAAAGCGGGCAAATGGGAGGATAGAATGAAGACATTGAAAGTTGCCCTTCTGGGCGGAGTGGCCTTTTTGCCCGCAAGTGCGATGGCGGCAGAGATGAACCTGATCTGCTCGGCCGACGTGGTGATCTGCGAAAAGCTGGTCAGCGCGTTCGAGGAAAGCCATGCCGACATCGACGTGAACATGGTGCGCCTCTCCTCGGGTGAGGCCTATGCCAAGATCCGCGCCGAAGCGCGCAACCCCCAGACCGATCTGTGGTGGGGCGGCACCGGCGATCCGCACCTTCAGGCCGGGCAGGACGGGCTGACCGCCGAGTACAAGTCACCCATGCTGGAGCAGTTGCAGCCCTGGGCGCAGGGCCAGGCCGAAACCTCGGAATACCGCACCGTGGGTGTCTATTCCGGCGCGCTTGGCTGGGGTTACAATACCGATATCCTCAAGGAAAAGGGGATCGAGCCGCCGATGTGCTGGGCCGATCTTCTGAACCCGGCGCTGAAGGGCGAAATCCAGATCGCCGACCCCAACTCGTCGGGCACGGCCTATACCGCGCTGGCCACCCTGGTTCAGCTGATGGGCGAGGACGAGGCGTTCGACTTCCTCAAGAAGATGCATGCCAACGTGTCGCAATACACCAAGTCGGGCTCGGCCCCGGTGAAGGCAGCGGCGCGTGGCGAAACCGGGCTGGGCATCGTATTCCAGCATGATGCCGTGTCCCAGGCGGTTGCCGGCTTCCCGATCGGCGTCGTGGCGCCCTGCGAAGGCACCGGTTACGAAATCGGCTCGATGTCGCTGGTCGAGGGCGGCCAGAACCCCGACGAGGCCAAGGTGTTCTACGACTGGGTGCTGACCCCCGAAGTGCAGGGCCTGATGCCCGAGGCCGGATCGTTCCAGATCCCGTCGAACGCATCGGCCACGGCCCCCAAGGAGGCACCCGATCTGTCGACGATCAAGCTGATCGACTATGACTTCGGCGAATATGGCAGCGCCGAGCGGCGCAAGGCGCTGTTGTCGCGCTGGGATGACGAAATCGGCAGCCTGCCGCTGCAATGATCGTGACCGGGGCGCGCGTGTCCTGCGCGCGCCCCATCCTGCCCGCGAACCACCGGACATCCCATGACATCGAAAGACAACCGCAGGCTTGACCTGATCCTTGCGGCCGGGCTGATCGCGCTTGTCGCATTGCCCTGGTATCGCTTCAACGGCGGCTTCTTCGGCCTGGAATGGCTGGGCGAGTTGTACAGTGCCGCCAAGGTGCGACCCGGCGCGGTTCAGGCCCTGACCGGGCGTTGGCAGCTTTGGCCGGTCATCGCGCTGATCGCCGTGGCGGCGGGCCTGCGGTTCATGCGCCCGGCGGGGCCGCCCCGCGGCAAGGCGCTGGCCTGGGTCGGGGCCATCGGCATCGCCTGGATGCTGGCCGAGGGGCTGTCGGTCGGGCTGCGCGGCTGGAACTGGGGCCTGCTTGAGGCGACCTTCGGCGATGTCGCGGGCCAGCCCGCCTTCGGGGCGGGCGCGGTGATCGTGGGCGTCGTCTTTGCCCTGCTGATCGCCTTCGGCGCGGCCGAGCGGGGGGCGCTGAAGGGGGATGCCTTCGTCCTTGCGTCGATCACCCTGCTGGTGCTGCTGGTGGCGGTCTTCGTCTTCTACCCGCTGGTGTCGATGTTCACCGGGGCCTTCCAGAATTTCGACGGGTCGTTCACCTCGGAGGGGGTACGCAACAACATCGTCGACCCCAAGATCTGGTCGCTGGCCTGTCTTGCGGGGGGCAACTGCGGGATTGCCTGGCGCACCTTCTTTCTGGCCATCTGCACAGCGACGGGTACAACCCTGCTGGGTCTGGTCTTTGCGCTGGTGGCCACGCGCACCGGGTTCCGGTTCAAGAAATCCCTGCGCCTGCTGACGGTGCTGCCGATCATCACACCGCCTTTCGTGGTGGGGCTGGCGCTGACCATGCTTCTGGGCCGCTCGGGCAGCCTGACCCAGGTGATCGAATCCGCCACCGGGTGGGAGCTGGGTCGCTGGCTTTACGGGCTCACCGGTATCTGGATTGCCCAGATGCTCAGCTTCACGCCGATTTCCTTTCTGGTGCTGATCGGCGTGGTCGAAGGCATTTCCCCCAGCATGGAAGAGGCCAGCCAGACCCTGCGCTCGGACCGCTGGCGCACCTTCCGCAAGGTATCGCTGCCGCTGATGGCGCCCGGGCTGGCCAATGCCTTTCTCATCGGGTTCATCGAATCCATGGCCGATTTCGGCAACCCGCTGGTTCTGGGCGGATCGGGCGGCGTGTTGTCGACCGAGATCTTCTTTGCCGTCGTCGGCGCCCAGAACGACCCGGCGCGCGCCGCCGTTCTGGCCAGCGTTCTTCTGGTCTTCACCCTTTCCGCCTTCCTGGCGCAACGGCTTTGGCTGGCGGGCAAGAATTATTCGACCGTGACCGGCAAGGGGGATGGCGGCCGACATATCGCGCTGCCCCGCCGCGTGGCCTGGCCGGTGATTTCCGTCGCCGTGGCCTGGGCCGCCTTCACCATCACCGTCTACGGCATGATCGTCTTTGGCGGCTTCGTGAAGGTCTGGGGGCTGGATCATTCGCTGACCTTCGATCACTACATCCGCGCCTTCGGCGTGGCCTGGGACGGCGGCATCCGCTGGACCGGCGTGGCCTGGGACAGTTTCTGGACCACCATGGAAATCGCCCTGATCGCCGCGCCGCTGACCGCCGCCGTCGGGTTGCTGACCGCCTGGCTGATCGTGCGCCAGCGATTTCCGGGCCGCTCGGTCTTCGAATTCGCCCTGATGATGAGCTTTGCAATCCCCGGCACCGTCATCGGCATCAGTTATATCATGGCGTTCAACCTGCCGCCGTTGCAGATGACCGGCACCGCCGTGATCCTGATTGCCTGTTTCGTCTTCCGCAACATGCCGGTGGGCGTGCGCGGCGGGGTGGCGGCCATGGCCCAGCTTGACGGTTCGCTGGACGAGGCATCGCTGACCCTTGGCGCGGGATCGGCCCGCACCATGCGCAAGGTGATCCTGCCGCTGATGCGCCCCGCGATCCTGGCCGCGCTGGTCTACAGTTTCGTGCGGGCGATCACCTCGATTTCCGCGGTGATCTTCCTGGTCAGCGCGAAATACAACATGGCGACGGCCTATATCGTCGGGCTGGTCGAGAACGGGGAATACGGCATCGCCATCGCCTATTCCTCGGTCCTGATCCTGGTGATGATCACGGTGATCGGCGGGTTCCAGTTGCTGGTGGGCGAACGCCGCCTGCGCCGCCCCGGCGATACCTCAGCCGCGCCCCCCCTTGCAAAGGATGCAGCCACATGACCCAGAAACGAGGTGCGGTCGAATTCCGCGCCGTGCGCAAGAACTTCGGCGCCTTCACCGCCATTCCCGACCTGTCGCTGGCCATCGAACCGGGCGAGTTGGTGACGCTTCTGGGCCCCTCGGGCTGTGGCAAGACAACGACCCTTCGGATGCTGGCCGGGCTGGAAAGCCCCAGCGACGGGCAGATCCTGATCGGCGGGCAGGATGTCACCCGGCTGCCGGCCGACCGGCGCGACGTGTCCATGGTGTTTCAAAGCTATGCCCTGTTTCCGCATATGACCGTGGGTCAGAACGTGGCCTACGGGCTGGAATCCGGCGGCATGAAACCCGGCCCCGCACGCGAACGCGCCACCGAAACCCTTGATCTGGTGGGCCTTGCGGGCCTTGAAAAACGTCTCCCGGCCGAGCTTTCGGGCGGGCAGCAGCAGCGGGTTGCCGTGGCGCGGGCGCTGGTTCTTGAACCGCAGGTCCTGTTGCTGGACGAACCGCTGTCCAACCTCGACGCACGCCTGCGCCGCCGCGTCCGGACCGAGATTCGCGAGTTGCAGCAAAGGCTGGGCTTCACCGCCGTCTATGTCACCCACGACCAGGAAGAAGCGCTGGCCGTTTCCGACCGTATCGTGGTGATGAAGGAAGGCCGGGTGGCGCAGATGGGCAGCCCGCGCGAATTGTACGAATCCCCCGCCTCGGAATTCATCGCCGATTTCATCGGCGAGGCGAACGTGGTGGATGGCCAGGTCGTTTCGGTCGAGGGCGATGTGGCGCAAGTTGAACTCGGGGGTGCAACCGTGGCGCTTCCGGCGCGCGGGTTGCAACCGGGCCCGGCGCGGGTGTCGTTTCGCGCCAATGCCGTGCGGGTCACCACCGGAGGGCAGGGGATCGCGGGCACGATTGCAACTTCGGCCTACCTGGGCGATCACGTCGAATACGAGATCGACGGCCCCCTTGGCCGCATCTTCGTGGTGGACGACGAAAGCGAAACGCCATTGCGCCCCGGATCGGCGGTGGTACTTGAACTGCGCCCGCGGGGGCTGGCGCTGATCCCGGAGGGGACATGAACGATACCGAATTGATGGCCGAACGGCAGCGCGTGGCGGAGCGCATTGCGCAGGAGGCGGGCGCCCTGGCGCTGGATTACTTCCGCCGCCGCGATGCCCTGGTGATCGAAACCAAGCGCCATATCACCGATCTGGTCTCCGAGGCCGACCGCGAGGTCGAAACCCTGATCCGCGATGCCCTGACCCGCGCCTTTCCCGACGATGCGCAACTGGGCGAGGAACACGGGCTGAGCGAAGGGACCAGCGGCTTCACCTGGGTGATCGACCCGATCGACGGCACCGCGCCCTACCTGAACGGGCTGCCCGGCTGGTGCGTGTCCATCGGCGGCTGCGACAGCGAAGGCCCCGCCCTGGGCGTGATCGTGGCCCCGGTTCTGGACGAAACCTTCAGCGCGCGGCGCGGGCAGGGGGCAAACCTGAACGGCGCGCCGATCCGCGTGACCGGAGGCGATCTGCGCTCGGGGCTTCTGGGCATCGGGGCGAACGACAGGATTCCGGCCGAAAAGGTAGGCCGCATGTTGACCGACCTGATGACGGCGCAATCGGCCTGGGTGCGCTATGGCTCGGGGGCGCTGATGCTGGCCTGGGTCGCGGCGGGCCGTCTGGTGGGCTATGCCGAACCAAGGATGAGCGCCTGGGACTGCATGGCCGCCTATTGCCTGATCCTTGAGGCAGGGGGCAAGGTGATGCCCTTCCCGGATGGCGACGCCCTGGTGCGCCCGGCCCCCGTTCTGGGCGCCGGTCCGGGTGTCTTCGATGAACTGACGGGCATCTGCGCCTTCGGAACCGCCCCCGACTGGTAACACCGAGAATCAACATGTGGCGCGCATCCCCCGGGGCTGCGCACCCATGCACCGATCGCGCGCCCGGGCCGGCGCCCCATTGCCGACCCTTTCGAAACAGGCCGCCCGCCCGACATCCCCCTTCGTAAAAGTCCGCGCGCCTCGGTTGTGCCGCCTTGTCGCCCTCCATCCCGCTCGCATTCACGCCTGGCAGTGCCATAAATCCCCCGCCAGCAAGGGTTTTGCTTCAACTCGCGTGCCCGTCCGTGGGGCCGCGCGGACACAAATCCGGCACCTCGAAGGGCTGGTTCTCTACCCTTCCATTTTTCGCAAACGAAAAAGAATTTGCATTTGAGAAAATTGTCTGCTTGGATCGCGGCAGGGAGGAACGATTGATGCCGGATTCACCTGTCAAGGGCGTGGCCTGGGACCACCGACGCTGCTGGGGTCCTCTGGATGCCGATGCCAACAGCCTGGCCCGGTCGGGTGGGCTGACGGTAAACTGGGAAAGACGCTCGCTTTTCAGCTTCGGCGAGGGCGATCTTGAGCCCTTCTGCGATGCCGCCGACATGGTGATCTTCGACCATCCCTTCACCGGTGATGTCGCCCGGCGCGGGCTGATGCACGACCTGACCGAATGGCTGACGCCCGATGATATCGCGGTGTTCGAACGGAACGCCGTGGGCGGATCGTTCGATTCCTACAAGTTTGAAGGCGGGATCTATGGCCTGCCGGTGGATGCGGCGGCCACCACCGCCGCCTGGCGCGCCGACCTACTGGCCGACATGGGGCAGAAAGTGCCCGTGACCTTCGAAGAGGTTCTGGCCCTGGGCGCCGAGGCGCGCCGCCACGACAAGTGGATCGCCTGGCCCGCCAAACCCACCGACCTGATGTGCGGATACATCGCCATGGCTGTCAGCCTGGGCCATGAACCGGGCAGCGGCGATGGCCCCTTCGTGCCACGGGATCTGAGCGAGGATCTGATTGCGCGGCTGGTGGCCCTGAGAAAGGTGATCCACCCTGAATCGGTGGGCTGGAACCCGATCCGCCTTTTCGATCACATGACCAGCGCCGACGACGTTCTCTATACGCCCTATGCCTTCAACTATGTGAATTACGCCAGCCATCCCACACGGCCGCTCAGCTTTGGTGCGCCGCCGCGCCATGGGGCGGGGCCGGGGCGCGGGCTTCTGGGTGGGGCCGGTATCGGGATCAGCACCCGCTCGGGCGATCCCAAGCGCGCCTTCGACTATGCCATGCGGCTGGTTGCCCCCGAATTCCAGGCCGGGCCCTATGTTGCCAACGGCGGGCAGCCCGGCATGCGCGCGGCCTGGCAATCGGAAGACTGCGATCGCATGACCAACGGCTTTTTCTCAAGCTGCCTCAAGGCGATGGACGATGCCTTCCTGCGGCCCAACCTGCCCGGTTTCGTGCCCTTCTTTCACGACGCGACCGAACGCCTGGCCGCCGTGGTGAACGATGGCGCGTCCCACGACGATTACTGGAACTGGCAGACAGAAACCCATGACGCCCTGCGCGACAAGCGCAAGGTCGCCGCCCGCTAGCGGCACCCATGACGAAAGTGCCGGCGGGAGGGCCGGTGAACCCTGGAGGAGGAAGACCCATGAAAGCGACGACAAGACGGATTTCGGCCCTTGCGATTGCAGTGGGCGTGACGGCCAGCGGCGCCTGGGCGCAGGAGACGCCCAAGCGCATCGGCTATATCGTGAACTATGCCACCCACGAATGGTATCAGAACGTCATCAAGGGCATGGAGGCCCGTGCCGACGAACTGGGCATCGAGGTCGAGGTGATCGACGCCAATCTCGACATTGCGAAACAGGTGGCCGCCGCCGAGGATTTCATGGCGCGTCAGATCGACGTGCTGGTGATGACGCCGGTGAACGAACAGGGTGTCGTGCCCATCGTGCGGCGCGCCAAGGCCGACGGCGTGCCCCTGGTGATCGAGGGCAACCCCGTTCCGGGCATGCAGACCATGGTTGCGATCTGTGATTACGATACCGGCTATTCCGCCGGCGTGGTGGCGGGCGAGATGCTGAAGGGTGAAGGCGACGACGCGCCGCGCGTGATGAACGTGGGCCTCCCGCTGCTTTCGGCCACGATCCTGCGCAGCCAGGGCTTCATGGATGGCATTCAGACCATCTATCCCGAGGCCGAGATGGTTCATGATCTTGACGGCGGCGGCAACCCGGACCGCGCGCAAGAGGTGTCTTCGGCCGCCCTGGCCGCGGATTCCGACATCGACGTGATCTATGGCATCAACGATTCCTCGGCCCTTGGCGGCTTGCAGGCCTGGCGCGCCGCCGGCCTGCCCGAGGACGATCTTCTGGTGGTGGGCACCGGCAGCGAGGGCCTGGCCTTCCTGAACGAGATGCAGACCGAAGGCCCCTTCAAGATCGAGGCGGCGATGTTCCCGGAAAAGATCGGCTATACCCTTGTCGATACCGCCGTGTCGCTGTTCCAGGGCGAAGACTTGCCCGAGCATGTGGTCAGCCCGACAACCGCCGTCACCTTCGACGAGGTGGGCCAGTTCTACAGCTATGACGGCACATCGCGCCAGATCCAGTGGGATGGCATCAATGCCCTGCCCGTGCCCGAGGCCTGCATGAAATACGCCTCGGATCTCTGATCTGTCCAAGTGACGGCGCGCCGGGCAGTCCGGCGCGCCGAACCACCGAACTGCAAGGGGTTTGCCCATGGCCAGCACCGAAACCCACGATACCCCCGGCCTTTTCCGCCGTGTGATGGAATCCGAACATGGCTTTCTTGCGCTGGTGCTGATCGTTCTGGTGGTCGGGCTGGGCCTGGCGACCGACCGTTTCCTGACCGGCAGCAACGCCGTGGCGATCCTGCATCAATCCTCGCTGGTGTTGATCGTGGCGGTGGGGATGACACTGCTTCTGATCACCGCCGAGGTCGACATCTCGGTGGGGGCCAGCCTTGCCTTTGCCTCGTGCATCGTGATGGCCACGATCAACGCAACGGGCAGTATCGCACTGGGGGCGCTGGCCGGGGTGGCCTTCGGGGCGGGGATCGGCCTGATCAATGCCCTTGTCACCACGGTGCTGCGGGTGAATTCGCTGATCGGCACCATTGCCATGATGATGATGCTGAACGGCGGGGTCTACCTGTTCACCCGCGAGGCGGTGCAGAACCATCACCAACTGCCGCTCTTTCCCAAGATCGCGACCGGCTTCATCGCCGGTATCCCGGTGCCGGTGCTGATTGCCGCCGTGGTGGCGGCCGTGGGCTGGATCGCCCTGTCGCGCACCCGCATCGGGCGACTCTTCCTGGCCACCGGCGCCAACCCCCGCGCCACGCGCCTGTCGGGATATTCTCCCGAACGGTTCAAGACGGTGGCCTTCGTTGTCACCGGCGCGTTGGTGGGGCTGGCGGCGGTCGTCCTGGCCTCGCTTCTGAACGCGGGGCAGCCGACGGCGGGGCAGGGGTTTGAACTGACCGTGATCGCCGCCGTCCTTCTGGGCGGAACCAGCCTGATGGGCGGGCGCGGCACGGTGCTGGGCACGATCCTTGCGGTGCTGATCCTCAAGGTGATCGACAACGGCATCATCCTTTTGCGCTGGAACCAGGATCTTCAGATCATCGTGCCCGGCATCGTGCTGATCCTCGCGCTTTACATGGACCAGCGGAAGAGGGGGCATCATGCCGGATAAGACGAAACAGGCCCCCGCGCTGCGCGTCAGCGGGCTGACCAAGCGCTTTCCCGGTGTGCTGGCGCTGGACGACGTGAGCCTTGAGGTGCACAGCGGCGAGGTTCTGGCCCTGCTGGGCGAAAACGGCGCCGGTAAATCCACCCTCATCAAGATGCTGGCCGGGGTCTATGTGCCCGATGGCGGCACCATCGAAACCAAGGGGCAGGAACGCCACTTCACCTCGCCCGCCGATGCGCTGGCCGCCGGTATCAAGGTGGTGTTCCAGGAAATCGCGCTGGTGCCCGAATTTACCGTGGCCGAGAACATCTTCCTCGAAGATCACCTGGCCGGGCGCTTCGGCAAGGTGGGCTGGCGCGAAATCCGCCGCCGCGCCGCCGAGATATTCGAGCGCGCGGGCTTTGACATCGACCCCGACGCCAAGGTGCGCGACCTGCCCATCAGCCAGCAGCAGCTTGTCGAAATCTCGCGCGCCCTGGCCCACGAGGCCGAGATCGTCATCATGGACGAACCCACCTCGTCGCTGACCCCGGCCGAGGTGCGCCACCTGTTCCAGGTGATCGAACGGCTGAAATCCCTGGGCATCGCCATCATCTACGTCAGTCACAAACTTGAGGAAATCTTCGAGATTGCCGACCATTGCACCGTCCTGCGCGACGGGCGCTGGGTGTCGAGCAAGCCGACGGCCGAACACACCAACGCCAGCCTTGTCACCGACATGGTGGGCCGCGAGATCACCGACATGTTCCCCCGCACCGACCGCACGCCGGGCGAAACGCTGGTAAAGGTCGAAGGGCTTTCGACCCGCCGGCTTCTGAAAGACCTGTCCTTCGATGTGCGCGCGGGCGAGGTTGTGGGGTTCTTCGGCCTGATGGGGGCGGGGCGTACCGAACTGGCCAAGGCGCTGGTGGGATATGATCCGATTTCCGAAGGCACGATCCGAATTGCCGACAAGCCCCTGTCGCCCCACGACACCCGCACCGGCAAAGCGCTGGGAATCGGGCTGCTCTCCGAGGACCGCAAGGAAGAGGGGCTGATGCTGGACACCAGCGTCACCCGCAACATGACCCTGGCAACGCTTGACCGGTTCACAAAGGCCGGGTTCGTCGATACCGCCGCCGAAACGAAGGCGGCGCAGGGTTATACCGACCGGTTCCGCATCAAGATGGCGCGGCTGGACCAGGCGATCCGCACCCTATCGGGGGGCAACCAGCAGAAGGTGCTTCTGTCACGCTGGCTGATGCACGGGCTGAAGGTGATCGTGCTTGATGAACCGACCCGCGGCATCGACGTGGGCGCCAAGGCGGAAATCTTCGCGCTGATCGACGAACTGGCGGCCGAGGGCTTTGCCGTGATCCTGATGACATCGGAAATGCCCGAGCTTCTGGGCCTGTCGGACCGGATTTTCGTTCTGTCGGGCGGGCGGATCACCGGATCGTTCGACCGTGCCGGGGCAACGCAGGAAGGGGTACTGGATGCCGCAATCAAATAAGGCCCTGCGCATTGTCGCCGCCAATGGCGAAGTGGCGCTGATCGTCACGCTGGCCGTGGTGATCGCCGTGTTTTCCGGGCTGTCCGAGTATTTCTTCACCCTGCGCAACCTGACCAATGTGCTGGGCCAGGCCTCGATCATCCTGCTGATCGCCACCGGCGTTGCGGTGGCGCTGATCGGGGGCGAGGTTGATCTGTCGGTGGGTTCCACCGTCGCGGCGGTGGCCATTCCCCTGATCGGGATCATGAATGCCACCGGATCGCTGACCCTTGGCATTGCCGGGGCGCTGGCGCTGGGGCTGCTGATCGGGGCGGTGAACGGATACCTTTCCGCCTACATGCGGATCAACTCGCTGATCGTGACGCTGGGCACGCTGTTCCTGATCCGCGGCGGCGTCTATCTTTATACCGGGAAAAGGGCCACCGCCGATACCGCCTATCTGGACAGTTTCTTTGCCATCGGCAACGGGCGGCTTTTCGGCATCCTCCCCTATCCCGCCGTGATCGCCGGGGTGGTTGTGATCGCGGTGATCTGGGCCATGCGGCACCTGCGGTTCGGGCGGCGCATCTATGCCGCGGGCGGCAGCGCCGAGGTGGCGCGCCTGGCCGGCTTCGACGTGGCACGCATCAAGTTCGCCTGTTTCATCATCAGCGCACTGATGGCGACGCTGGCCAGCATCCTTCTGGCCTCGCGTCTTGGCGCGGCGGTGCATACGGCGGGCGACGGATACGAATTCCAGGCCATCGCGGCGGTGGTTCTGGGGGGCGTCAGCCTGGCGGGCGGGGTTGGCAATATTCTTGGCGTCGTGCTGGGGGTGCTGATCCTGGCCTTCGTGTCGAACGGGCTGGGCATGATCAACGCGCCCACGGAATGGCAACTGGTCATCACCGGGCTTGTCATCATCGCCGCCGTGGCGTTGGATTCCCTGAAGAAGCGATGGAGGTAACGGACATGGGCAGAGTGCAGGACAAGGTCGTCGTCGTCACCGGCGGCGCGGCCGGGATCGGACATGCCATCGCCCAAGGCATGGCGCAGGAAGGCGCGCAGGTCGTGCTGGGCGATATCGACGACGCGGCAGGCGAAGCGGTGGCCAGCGCCATCGGCGGCACCTTCCGGCATTGCGACGTGTCGTCCTTTGACGATGTAAGCGCACTGATCGAAGCCACCGTGCAGAAACATGGCCGGATCGATGTTCTGGTCAACAACGCCGCCGTGCCCATCGGCGGCATGCCGGTGCATGACATGACGCTGGAGCAGTGGGACAAGCTGATCGCGACCAACCTCAGCTCGGTCTTTTATGGCGTGAAGGCCGCCCTGCCGCACATGATCGCGGCGGGGAAGGGGGCCATCGTCAACATGGCCTCGGCCCAGGGGCATGTCGGGCTTGATGGCTGGACGGCCTATTCCGGCGCCAAGGGGGCGATCATGTCGATGACGCGCCAGATGGCGGTTGAGTTCGGGCCGAAGGGCATCCGCGTCAACTCGATCTCGCCGGGGACGATCGACACGCCGATGAACCAGCAGGTGGTGGCCGAGCTGGGCACCCATCTGACCGATACCTGGGTGAAGATGCACCCCATCGGACGGATCGGCAAACCGCAAGAGGTGGCCGAGGCCGCGATCTATCTGGCCTCGGACGCCGCAGGATTCACAACAGGCGTCGATCTGAAGGTCGACGGAGGATTGTCGGGCGCACCGCGTTTCGTGCCCGAATTCTTCATGCCAAGGGAAAGTTGAAGGAAACGAAATGGAAAAGGCACTGGACGGCATCAAGGTCCTGGATTTCAGCCATCTGTTGCAGGGGCCGCTGGCCACGCAGATGCTGGGGGACATGGGCGCCGACATCATCAAGATCGAACGCGCGGGCAAGGGCGACATGTTCCGCGGCATGACCTTCTTCAACGAATGGGTCGGCGGCAGTGAAAGCCCCAGCTTCCTGTCGTGGAACCGCAACAAGCGGTCGATCGCCCTGAACCTCAAATCGCCCCGGGTGCATGAGATCATCATGGACATGGCAAAGTCCGCCGACGTGGTGGTGCAGAACTTCCGCCCCGGCGTGCTGGAGCGGTTGGGCTATGGCTATGAGGATTTCCGCAAGGTGAACGAGAGGATCATCTATTGCTCCGGTTCCGGCTATGGCGAAAGCGGGCCCTACGTGTCACGCCCCGGGCAGGACATGCTAATTCAGGGGCTGACGGGGGTGGCCGCCGCCACCGGGCGCGGCGATCAGCCGCCGGTGCCGCTGGGCGCGGGCCTTCCCGACCAGTTGGGCGCGATGAACATGGTCTATGGCATCCTGGCCGCGCTGGTCTGGCGCGAACGGTCGGGCAAGGGCCAGAAGATCGAGGTGAACCTCATGGCCTCGCTCATGGCGCATCTGAACCAGGAATATGTGTCCGTGATGAACCTGGGCCGCGATTTCGAACGCCCCAATTCCGGCATCGGCCACCCGGGCGCCGAAGCGCCCTTCGGCATCTATGCCACCCGTGACGGCAAATATGTCTCCATCGCCATGAGCCCGTTCCGGCACCTGATGGAAACGCTGGGGGCCGAGCACCTGCTGCACTACGACACCCGCGATCAGCTTTACGCCAAGCGCGACGAGATCTGGGAGGCGGTGAACGAGGTGACGAAGGGCTTTGACTGCGAAGAGCTGTTGCAGATTCTTCTCGACGCCGATGTCTGGACTGCCGAGGTCAAGGATTTCCGCGGCGCAACGCAGGACCCGCAGGTGGAACACCTGGGCATCATCCAAAGCTATCACCACCCCAAGGCGGGCGAAGTGAAGGGCATCGGCCCCATCGTGCGGATGAGCGCGACGCAGCCTGAAATCCGCCGCCCGGCCCCGATGATCGGCGAACACGGGCGCGAGATACTGGCCGAATACGGCATCGATTCCGATGAGATCGCCGCGCTGGAACAGGCGGGCGACCTGACCGTGGAAGAGGCGTGATGGACAAGGCCCGCACCCTTGCCTGGCGGCATGGCGTCGTCAGCGTCAATGCCCTGGGCGGAATGATCGGGCCGACCTCCTTCGTTCTGGGGGACGGGCGGCAGGTCAGCCCGTTCCACATCGCCCCGTGGTTCGACGAACCCGAGGTGACGGCCCAGGGCGGGCTGACGGCGGGCTTGCGCGGTGAATGGCCCTGCGTGCCCTTCGGCTATCCCTTTCCCTCCGACGACTATCCCGCCGACTGGCCCGGCGAGATCGAGGCGCGGGCAGAGGTGGAACACCCTCACGGCTATGCCTCGAACGTCGATTGGACCTTCGAGGCGGCGGCCGAAGACCACATCGCCCTGCGCGTCGATTACCCCGAGGATCACGCGGTGAAGTGCCTGCGCCGGGTGGTGCGGCCCGACCCGGATGCCGCCGCGCTGGATTTCGAACTGACCGTGACCATGCGCCGCGCGTCCTGCGAACCCCTGGCGCTGCATGGCTGTTTCGCCTTGCCCCGCGCGGTGGGGCGGGCGGTGATCGAACCGGGCCGCTTCATGCGCGGCTGGACGCACCCGGCCACCGTAGAACCCGAGGCGCCGATCTTTGCCAGCGCCAAGGCGTTCGACAGCCTGAATGCCGTGCCGGGGCGCAGCGGCGGCATGATCGACGCCGCGCTGCTACCCTTCGATGCGCCGGGCGAAGACCTGTTGGAGCTTGACGGGATGGCGGGGCCAATCGCCCTGGCCAATCACGACGCCGGCTATCGCATGACCTTTGACTGGGACCGCGACGTTCTGCCCAGCCTGCTGATCTGGTATTCCAACCGGGGCCGCAGTGCCGCGCCCTGGAAGAGCCGGCACCTCTGCGTGGGGTTGGAGCCGCTGTGTTCGCCCTTCGGCATGTCGCCCGACATGGCCCGCGCCGAAAACCCCATCAACGCGACCGGCACGCCCACCTGTGTGCCGCTGACACTCGATACCCCCCTCACGATCCGCTATCGCATCTCGGTGGCGGAACTGGAGCGTTCATGAAGACCCTCGTCAAACCCAACCGCCCCCCGTTCCTGACGCTGAGCGAACTGGCCGATCAGGTCACCTCGGGCAGCTCCATTTCCATCGGCGGGCACCACTTTGCCCGCCTGCCCATGGCCCTGATCCGCGAGTTGGCGGGGCGCGATTTGCGCGACCTGCGGTATCTAAGCTGGGCGGGTGGCCTGCCGCTGGAATTCCTGCTGGAGTCGGGCGCCGTGGGCAGCATCGACATCTGTTTTTCCAGCCTCGACATCTTCGGGCTGGCCCCCCGTTTCCGCCGCGCGGTGGAATCTGGCGAGGTGCCGATGAACGACTGGCCCGCGCTGGCCCTGATCAATGCCTTCCGCGCCCGTGAACAGAACCTGCCCTTCCTGCCCATGCAGGTGCCCGAGGGCGCCTCGGTGATGGAGCGTTGCCCTGCGATGCACCCCTTCACCGATCCCGTCTCGGGGCGCGACATGGCGCTGGTCGAAGCGCGCGAGATCGACGTGTTCCTGATGCACGCGGCCCGCGCCGATACGCAGGGCAACGTGGAAATCGTGGGCGCCCATGCTCTGGACAAGGTGCAGGCGGGCGCGGCGGCAAAGGTTCTGGTGACGGTCGAAGAGATCGTGCCGGTGGGAACGCTCAACCGCGACGGGCGCGGCGTGGTGATCGGGCGCAACAAGATCAGCGCCATCGCCCATGTGCCGGGCGGTGCCTATCCCTGTTCCTGCCTGCCCCATTACGCCAACGACTGGCCCGCCCTGCGCCGTCTGGCCGAAAGCCGCGATCTTCGCGCCACGGCCGAGGAAATCGGTAGCACGGTGCCCCGCCGCCTGCGGCTGGCCGCGAAGGCCCCCCGCGCCGCCATGCGGGCCGACCGGTTCCGCCCACTGGCGGTGGCCGACGACACCCCGGCCACGGTGGACGAGATCATGGCGGTGCGCATCGCCCGAACGCTGGACAACGACAGCTATGCCAGCGCCGGGGCCGTTTCGCCCCTGGGCAACGTGGCCTACCGGCTGGCGAAGATGACCCATGCGCCGGACATGATCATCACCACGCTCAGCGGCGGGCATGTGGACATCGCCGCCGGGCCCATGTCGCTTACCATGGTCGAGGCGATGGATGCCGACTCTGCCGTCCAGCTGACCGGTGGCGAAGATACCTATTGGAACGCATACCAGGGCGGTTTCGTCACCAGCGAGATCGTGGGCACCGCCCAGATCGACGCGCAGGGCCGCACCAATACGCTTGAGATCAGCAAGCCTTCGGGCGGCAAGCTGCGCCTGCCGGGGCAGGGGGGCATGGCCGATGTGGCCAACATGCACCGGGATTTCGTGGTCTACGTCCCGCGCCACAGCGCGCAGGCGCTGGTGGAAACGGTCGAGGTGGTCAGCGCTGCCCGTGGCATCCGCGACGCCAAGGCGCGACAGGCGGCGGGGTATCGCCCCGGCGATACGCTGGTCTTCACCAACCTCTGCGTCTTCCGCCATGATGAGGGCGCCGGGCAACTGGTGGTGACCGAGATCATGCCGGGCGTCAGCCGCGACCAGATCACCGAGGCGACCGGGTTCAAGACCCTGTTCCACCCGAACTGCCGCGAAGTCGAACCGCCCAGTGCCGAAGACCTGTTCCTGCTGCGCAACCATGTTGACCCGATCGGGTTGCGGCGGTTGGAGTTTGTCGGCTCGAAAGACCGCGCCGCCCTTCTGGACGATGTGCTGGCGCGCGACCGGGCGGCCACGCTGAAGGTGGTCGGACTGAGCGAAACGGAGGATGAGACGTGAAACCCCTGCTTCCCGACAGTGCCGCATCTGTCTTCTTCGACGGCACCTTCTCCGAACCCCGCCTGGCCCATCCCGAGGGCGTGGCGGTTCACCCCGACGGATCGGTCTGGGCCGGAACTGAACGTGGCGAACTGGTGCGCATCGCACCCGATGGTTCGGGGATCGAACTGATGGGCAGCACCGGCGGCTTCCTTCTGGGCATCGCCTTTGACGGGGCCGGAAACTGCTTTGCCTGTGACATGAAACATGCCGCCGTTTTCCGCTATGACGCAAGAACCGGCGCCTTCGACAGCTTCGCCTCGGGGGGCATCGACGTGCCGAATTACGCCGTGGTGGATGATGCGCGCGGCCATCTCTATGTGTCGAATTCCATCGAACCCGACGGATCGGTCTATCGCTACGATCTTGCCACCGGAGAGGGCGCCCGCTGGACAACCGAACCGCTGTGCTTTGCAAACGGCATGGCCATGAAACCCGACGGCAGCGGGCTTTACGTTGTCGAAAGCATGAAATCGCGCCTGTCCTTCGTGCCCATCGGCAACGACGGCGCACCGGGGGCCGCGCAGGTGGTCACTGACGGCCTTGAGACCGTACCCGATGGCGTGATGGTCATGGACAACGGCGACATCCTGATCTCGAACTACGAACCCTCGCGCATCTGGCGCTGGTCCGAAGGTGCCGGGCTGGAACTTCTGGTGGAAGACCGGATGGCGACGGTTCTGGCACATCCCACCAACATCGCGCTAAAAGACGGCAACCTGGTGACGGCCAACCTGGGCCGTTGGCACATCAGCCACGTCGATCTGGCCGGGTTGTACAACGGATGACATAGACAGGAGCGAGAGAGATGACGAACCCACGGCGGCTGGACGGGAAGACGGCGGTGGTCACGGCGGCCGGTCAGGGGATCGGGCGCATGGTGGCCGAACGCCTCATCGCCGATGGCGCGACGGTCCATGCCTCGGACCTGAACGGCAAGCTTCTGGAAAGCCTTGAAGGGGCGCAGACCACGACGCTGGACGCCACCGACCACGACGCGGTACATGCCTATTTCGCCGGACTGGGCCAGGTCGATTGCCTGGTGCACGCGGTGGGATACGTTCATCAGGGCACCATTGAGGAATGCGCGCCCGCCGATTGGCAACGCTCGCTGAACATCACGCTGACCTCGGCCTATAACGTGATCGGCGCCACGGTGCCGCAGATGAAGGCGAAGGGCGGCAGCATCGTCGCCATCGCCTCGGTCGCGAGTTCCATCAAGGGATATCCCAAGCGGGTGGCATACGGCGCCGCCAAGGGCGGGGTGATCGGGCTGATCAAGGCGGTGGCGGCCGACCATATCGGCGACAAGATCCGCTGCAACGCGGTCTGCCCCGGCACCGTGGACAGCCCCAGCCTGCGCGAGAGGATCGACGAACTGGCCGAGAAGATGGGCAGCCAGGACGAAGCCTATCGGTTCTTCATCGAGCGCCAGCCCGCCGGACGTTTCGGCAAGCCCGAGGAAGTGGCGGCACTTTGCGCCTTCCTGTGCAGCGACGATTCCAGCTTCGTAAACGGACAGGCGATCAACGTGGACGGTGGCATCACCATCTGAACCGGGCCGTATCGCGGTGCGCGTCAGCCAAGGCCCTTGGTCATGCGGGCGCTTGCCGCGATCTGCAGGGCCAGCACGCCCTCCGGCTCAAGCGTTGCCTTGGTCTGTTCAAGATAGGGCACGGTCAGCGCCGCAAGGATCTTGCCCTGCTGGGAATGCACCGGAACCGAGATATTGCTGAGCCCCGAAACCGTCAGGCTTTCGCGCATCTCATAGCCCTGGGCGCGCACCCGTTCGAACCGCTCCTCAAGGGCTGCGCGCGCCGCCGGCTTGACGAACTTCAGCCGCTGCTGGCGTTCGACCTCGGATGAAAATGCAGCGATCACGACACCCGAACTGGTTTCGAACATGTCGAAACTTGATCCCATCCGCACGCTGTAACGCATGGGCAGCGGGCTTTCGCGGGTGGCGACAACCGTGATCTCGCGCACTTCGGCCACGGCCAGGTGACAGGATTGCCGCGCCCGGCGCGCCAGCGCGTCCATTTCCACCCGCGCGACCTGAACCAGACGTTCCACCGGGGGAAAGCGGTTGGCCAGTTCGAACAGGCGCAGCGACAGGCGGAACCTGTCGTTGGATTCATCGCGGCTGACCACCCGCCGCTGTTCCAGTGCCAGGACGATGCGATAGATTTCACCGACCGACCGCTCAAGCCCGTCGGCGATGGCCGTGATCGAGACGCTTTCGCCCTGTGAGGCCAGGAATTCGATGATGTCCACGGCCTTGTCGACCGCCGGAGAGCTGTACTCGGCCCGTGCCCCGGCCTTCCTGGGCTTGGCCTCTGTGCTGCGCGCTTGGTTCAAGGCAGAATCCCGTGCTGGTTTCGGTGGCGTCCGGTCCGTCGTTTCCTAGCATCGCGGACCACACCGGGCAATTCGCCATGGCCACACGCATAACGCGAGCTTAGCACGGAATTTTTTACAAATAAAAATTGTTTTGCATATTGGGCGATTATGTGTCCCACTAGACGCAACGTCACGGAAGCCGCCGCGCCTGCAAGGGCAGGCAGGGAAACGTCCGGTCGTGGTTGGCCGGGAACCAACAGGGAGGATTTGAACATGAGCTATCTTCGCAATCTGGGGGGCATGGTCGCGCTTGGCTGTGCCGTCACGGCAGGCAATGCCGCCTTCGCACAGGACTACGCGTTCCGTCTGCCTCACGTAACCTCGGCCAGCGAACCGATCCAGGAGGGGCTGGAGCATTTCGCCAAGCTGGTCGAAGAACGCAGCGACGGACGCATCACGGTCAGCGTCTTCCCCGGCGGGCAGCTTGGCACCAACCAGGAGATGTTCGAACAGGTCCGCCTTGGCGCGCCGCTGATCATCCTGGCCGACCCCGGTTATCTTTCGGACTACGTTGCCGATTTCGGCGTGCTGAACGGGCCCTACCTTCTGGATGAACCGGGCGATTTTTCCAAGATCCTCGCCTCGGACTGGTTTTCGGGCATGACCGACCGCGTGCGCCAGGAAAGCGAATTCGAGCTTCTGTCGCTCAACTGGTTCTTCGGCGATCGCAACGTGATCTCGAACCAGCCGGTGAAGACGGCCGATGATTTCGACGGGCTGACCATCCGCGTGCCGCCCAACGTCATGTGGATTGAAACCTTCGGTGCCCTCGGCGCCCGTGGCGAACAGATCGCCTGGTCCGAGGTTTACGGCGCCCTTGCCACCGGTGTCGTGGATGCGGCCGAAGCGCCCCTTGGTTCGATCATCGGGGCCAGCCTTCAGGAAAACGCCAAGACCATTTCGATGACCGGTCATTTCTATTCCTGGATCGGCCTGATGATGAACAAGGATCTCTACGCCGGGATGCCCGAGGATCTTCAGGACATCCTGCTTCAGGCCTCGATCGACGCGGGCGATTTCATGACCGACCTCGTGCAATCCAAGCAGGCCAAGCTGATCGAACAGCTGGAAAGCCAGGGCGTGACCTTCGTGACCGATGTCGACCGCGACAGCATGCGCGAAAAGACGCAATCGGTCTACGCGGCCTTCCCCGACTGGACGCCCGATCTTTACAAGACCGTGCGTGAAATCCTCGACTGACATGGACGGATCGAACAAGATCCAGGGTGAGGCCCGCCGAAAAGGCGGGCTTCGCTACCTTCTTCTTCGCTGGGAGGAGGTGCTGGCCGCCCTCGCGCTGATCGTTGTCGTGGGCAGCGTGGGCTTTGGCGTGATCAGCCGCCACGTCATGTCGTCGGCGGCGACATGGACGGTCGAACTTTCGACCCTTGCCTTTACATGGGCGGTCTTCTTCGGTGCCGCGGCCGCCTTTCGCCGCGACATGCATGTGCGTATCGACCTGCTGACCAACCTGATGCCACCGCGCCTGCACCGGCTGACCGGTTTTGCGGTGAACCTCCTGATCCTCGGCTTTCTCGGCTACACGCTTTATTACGCGGTGCAGCTTTCGATCAGTTCGGCCGCGCGGCCTTCGCCCATCCTGCGGATTCCCTTCACCTGGGTCTATGGCGCGGTGGCGGCTTCGGTCGCGTCGATGGTCGTGCATCAGATCGCGGTGATCCTGAAACCTGACACCACGCGGGGCGCCCCATGATGACATTTCTTCCGGTGCTGGTGATGCTGGTGCTGATGGCGCTGAACACCCATGTGGCCTTTGCCATCGGGATCGCCGCGCTGACCTTCTTTTTCACCGCCCAGGGCGTGCCGCAGGAAATCTTCATCCAGCGCATGGTCAGCGTGACCCAGTCCTTTCCGATCCTGGCCGTGCCGCTGTTCATCCTTGCCGGCATCCTGATGAACCATTCGGGCATGACCCGCCGCATGATGGCCCTGGCCGACAGCCTTGTGGGCCACATGGTGGGCGGGCTGGCGCAGGTGAACGTGATCCTCAGCGTGCTGATGGGCGGCATGTCGGGATCGTCGAACGCCGATGCGGCGATGCAGGCCAAGATCCTGGTGCCCGAAATGGAGGCCAAGGGCTATGGCCGGGCCTTTTCGGGTGCCGTCACCGCCACGTCATCGGTCATTGCGCCGATCATTCCGCCGGGCATCGGCATGGTGATCTATGGCTTCCTGGCCGATGTCTCGATCGGGCGGCTGTTTCTGGGCGGCGTCATTCCCGGCCTGCTGATGGGGGCCGCGCTGATGGTTGTCGTCACGCTGGTGTCGCGGCGGCGCGGATACCTGCCCGCGCGCGAGGCGCCGGCCACCGCCCGCGAACGGGGTGCCGCGCTCTGGTCCAGCCTCTGGGCGCTTGGCCTGCCGGTGGGCATCATCGGCGGCATCCGTTTCGGCATCCTGACCCCGACCGAGGCCGGGGCCATCGCCGTGATCTATGCGCTTTTCGTGGGCTTTGTCGTCTATCGCGAAATGAAACTGGCCGATCTGCCCGCCATCCTGTCGGATGCGACACTCAGCACAGCGGTGATCATGCTGATCATCTGCGCCGCGCAGGCCTTCGGTTTCTACATGTCGTGGGAGAGGATCCCCACCATCGCGGGGCAGGCCCTTTTGTCGTTCACCGAAAACCCGGTGCTGCTGCTTCTGGCGATCAACCTGTTCCTTGTCCTCGTGGGGATGCTGGTGGAGGGCACCGCCGCGCTGATCATCCTGACGCCGCTCTTGGCGCCGCTTGCGGCCTCGGTCGGGATCGACCCGGTGCATTTCGGCATCGTGATGGTGGTCAACCTGACGATTGCCGCCGTGACGCCGCCGGTGGGCACGCTGATCTATACCACCAGCACGATCATCCGCTGCGATATCGGGTCGTTCGTGCGCGAATCGCTGCCCCTGCTGGCGGCGCTCTTTGCGGTCTTGCTGTTGATCAGCCTGTTCCCCGCAATCGTGCTGTTCCTGCCCAACCTCCTGATGAGCTGAGGCGGCCCGGTTTTCGGCAAGCGACCGGCAGCGCCGCCACGGCGCTGCCGAACCCGTCAGTGGATCAGTTCCCGCGGCAGCCAAAGCGCGATCTGCGGGAAGGCGATGACCAGCGCCAGCGCGATCAGTTGCAGGATCACGAAAGGGATGATCCCGCGATAGATATCCTGCAACCGCACACCCTTGGGCGCCACGGCCTTCAGATAGAACAGCGCAAAGCCGAAGGGCGGCGTCAGGAACGAGGTTTGAAGGTTGATCGCGATCATGATCGCCAGCCAATAGGTGACCTCGAACTTGTCGACATGGCCATCAAAGGTCATCTGCGCGAAGATGGGCGCAAAGACCGGCAGCACGATCAGGGTGATCTCGATCCAGTCGAAGAAGAACCCCAGCACGAAGATCAGCGCCATGATGACCAGAAGCAGCCCCCAGTCGCCCAGCCCCAGCGCATCGACCATGCCGATGATCAGGTCGTCGCCGCCAAGGGCGCGGAAGATATAGCTGAACAGCGTCGCGCCGATGAAGATGCCGAAGATCATCGCGTTGGTCTGGGCCGTGTTGTCCACCACCTGCCGGAACGACTGCCAGAACCCTTTCAGCGGGCTGACCTGCGGGGTTTCGGGCTGCGGCGCGGTGTCGAGGGTGAAATCCTTCACCCCCAGCCAGGGCAGGATCACGAGGTTGACGAAGGCCAGCAGCGTCGCGCCAAGGGCGCCGATGCCCGCCGCCTCGGTCGGGGTGGCAAAGCCGCCGACGATCGACCCCAGCACCAAAACGATCAGGATGACCGGCGGCACGAAGCTGCGCACCACCATCACCGCAATCGGCCCGGCCCCCGTCGGTCCCACGTCGCGGGGCAGGGGCGGGGCCAGCTTGGGGTTAATGGCGCAGCGCACGACGATATAGACAACGTAAAGCCCGGCCAGCATGACGCCCGGCACCACCGCCGCCATGAACAGCGTGCCCACCGAACGCGACAGAAGGTCAGCCATGATGACCAGCATGATCGAGGGCGGAATCAGGATGCCCAGGCACCCCGAGGCGGCGATGGTGCCGGTGGCCAGGCCGGTGTCATAGTTGCGCTCCATCATCACCGGCAGGGCCAGCAGCGTCATCATCACCACCGAAGCGCCGATGATGCCCGTGGTGGCGGCCAGCACCGTGCCCATCAGCGTCACGGCAAGGGCCAGGCCCCCGGGCACGCGGCGCAGCAGAACCGTCAGGCAGTTCAGCATGTCGCGCGCCACACCCGAACGTTCCAGCATCATGCCCATGAAGGTGAACATCGGAATCGCCGTCAGGATCAGGCTTTCCATGATGCCGCCGAAGATGCGCGAGGGCAGGGTCGAGAACTGGATGAACAGGAAATCCCCCGTCCACATCCCGATGAACCCGAAGGCCAGCCCGACTCCGCCCAGCACCCAGGCGACCGGAAAGCCGGAAAACAGCAGCACGGCCAGCGCGCCGAACATGAAAAGGGGCAGCATTTCCGACATCAGTTCTCTCCGCCCAGGGTTTCGGCCTGCATCGAGGCGGGAAGTTGCCCGGCGATCCCCGCGACCGCCTTGATGAACACCGACAGTCCGGCCAGCCCCAGAAGGACGAACATCACGATCAGCCCCCCCTTCAGCAGCCAGATATCGCTGAGCCCGATCTGCGATTTCGAGGTTTCGCCGGTGGACCAGGCCCGCAGCGCATAGGGCCAGGACAGCCAGGCGCCCAGGATCGAATAGGGCACCAGCATGACGGCGCAGCCCACCGCCTCGATCCAGTAGCGCAGGCGCAGCGACAGGTTTTCGCGCAGAAGGTCGATGCGCACATGGGTCTGGCGGACATAGGCCGCCCCCACCACCAGCACGATTGCATAGCTGTGCAGCCAGTATTCGCTTTCCTGAAGTTTCGTGGAATTCAGCCCGAACACCTTGGGCACGCCCAGGTAACGGGTCACGACATCATAGAAGACAACCAGGATCAGCCCGACGATGCACCAGCCGCCGATGACGGCAGACCAGCCGAGAAGGCGGTCGATGCCGCGGGAAACCGTGAGAAAAGCGCGCATGTGCGGACCCTTGTGAAAAACGAATCGGGCCGGCGCCTTGCAGGCACCGGCCCAGGTCGGACTAGTCGAGATAGCCCAGTTCCTTCCAGACCGCGTAATCCTTGCGGAAGGCCTGAAGCGCGTTCCACACCCGGTCGAAATCGGGGTTGGCGGCGGCTTCCTCGGCGGCCACTTCCTCCCAGGCGGTGCGATATTCGTCCAGGATCTCGTCGGACCAGCGATGCAGGGTCACGCCCTCGGCCTGCATTTCCTGCAGCGCCTTGAACTGGATCGCCTCGCCTTCCGAGAATTGCCAGGCCGTCGTCGCCTCGCAGGCGGTTTGCAGGATGGCCTGCTGCTCCTCGGTCATGCCGTCCCAGCGGGCCTTGTTGACCAGGATTTCCTGAACCGTGGCCTGCTGGTGCCAGCCGGGGAAGTAATAGTGCTTGGCGATGTTGTACAATCCGGCGCCCTGATCGACGGCGGGCATCGAGAATTCGGTCGCGTCGATGGTGCCACGCTCCAGCGCGGGATAGATGTCACCCCCGGCCAGAAGCTGCGTGTCCACGCCCATCTTCTGCATGACCTGCGCACCGGGGCCGAAGAAACGCATCTTCAACCCGGCCAGATCGGCGGTCGAGGTGATCTCTTCACGGAACCACCCCGAGGCCTCGGGGGCGACCATGCCGCAGACCATCCCGTGCACGCCAAGGGGGTGATAGATCTCGTTCAGAAGCTCCTGTCCGCCCCCGTGCCACATCCAGGCCAGGTATTCGCCCGCTTCGGGGCCGAAGGGCACCGACGAAAAGATGTTCAGCGCCGAGTTCTTCGAGGCCCAGAGGCCCGAAACCGAAGACCCCATGTCGATCGAGCCGCTGGCGACGGCATCGAAAATCTCAAGCGAAGGCACCAGGGCGCCGGGTTCGAACAGCTTGATTCCCAAGGCATCGCCACCGATGGCGTTGACGGTGCTTTCCAGCCGTGCGCCGGCCTCGCCCAGCTGGGTCAGGGTGCGCGGATAGAAACCCGCCATGTTCAGCGTGACCTTGTCGGCCATCGCGGGGGCCGCAAGGGCAAGGGTTGTGGCAACTGCTGCCAGATAAGTCTTCATGTCTTCCTCCCGTTAAGTGGGGCGAGCGGCAGTGACCGCGGCACCCTTGGATCAATCTTTAGCTTGACCGCGATGGTGGCGTCAACAATAATGGAATGGTGTTCCAATGAACGGAACAATGACTGGAGGGCCCGATGAACGACATTTCCGCGATACCGGCAGGCGAAGCCGCCGACGCGACCATCCTTCCGTTCCCGGATCTGGAAGAAGACGGGGCGCAGATCGAGGTGCGGGACGGCATCGTCCGCCTTGTGGGGGCGCGGTCGCAATCCTCGGGCGTCGCGGCCTTTCCGGCGCGGCCCGTCTGCCCCGAAACCGGCGCGCGCGACATGGCGCCCGAACATTTCGGCCCCGACGCAACCCTTTATTCCTTCTCGACGATTCACGTTTCCGCCACGCGCGAAGTGCCCTATTCGCTGGGCTACATCGACTTTCCCGAGGGGCTGCGCGTTCTGGCGGTGGTCCGGGGCGAATCGCTGGCCTGCGACATGCCGGTGACTCTGCGCGCCGATGGCGATGACTGGTGGGCGGAGGCGCGGGCATGACACAGGCGGTCATCATCGGCGCGGGCATGATTCCCATGGGCAAGCATCGCGCCTCAAGCTATCCGGGCCTTGCCGTGCCCGCCGTCCTGCGGGCGCTGTCCTCGGCCGGTCTTGCGCCTGCCGATATCGGGTCGGTCACCTGTGGTCATGCCTTCGGTGGCATGCTGACCGGTCAGCGCATCGTCAAGGATCTGGGCATCGGCGGCGTGCCGGTGGTCAACGTCGACAATGCCTGCTCCGGCGGTGCGACGGCGCTGCATCTGGCCGCCCGCGACATCGAAGAGGGGCGCACCGACGCCGCCCTCGTGATCGGGGTCGACAAGCTGACCCAGTTCGGCGGCGGCACCCTGCCCCTGGTCGAGGAAGACCCCGAGGTGCAACGCGGCATGGTGATGCCCGCGCTTTATGCCATGCGCGCCCGGCGTTACCTGCACGAAAGGGGCGAAACCCCGGACATTCTGGCGCAGGTCAGCGTCAAGGCCCGCCGCCATGGCGTGGCCAACCCCTTTGCCCAGTTCCGCAAGCCTGTCAGCGCCGAGGAGGTTCTGGCCTCGCGGCCCATTGCCGAGCCGCTGACCCTGCTGCAATGCTGCCCCACGGGCGACGGCGCGGCGGCGGTGGTTTTGGTCAGCGAGGCGCGGCGCCGCCGGATGGGCGTTGCCGGTGCGCGGGTTGCGGCCTCGGTCCTGCATTCGGGCAAGGCGACCACCGGCTTTCGTCACATGCTGCGCCCGGAAATCACCGTGCACGGCGCAAAGGATGCCTACGAGGCGGCGGGTTTCGGCCCCGAATCCCTGGACATGGTCGAACTGCACGACGCCTTCACCATCGCCGAACTGGTCTATTACGAGGCGTTGGGCCTGTGCCCCGAAGGGGAATCGGCCGCCCTGTTGCGGGACGGCGCCACCACCTATGGGGGCAAGGTGGTGGTCAATCCCTCGGGCGGGCTTCTGGCCAAGGGGCATCCGGTGGGCGCATCGGGCGTGGCGCAGGCGGTCGAGGCGTTCTGGCACCTGACCGGCCAGGCCGGCGCACGCCAGATCGACAGCGCGCGCACCGCGCTGACCCATGTGACCGGCGGCGGCATTTCCGGCATGGATCACGGCGCCTGCACGATTCACCTGCTTGAGGCCGTGGCATGAACGACGGCGACGACACCAAATCCCCGACCGGCACCGCCCAAAGGGTGCTGAACATGCTGGTCTTCCTGGCCGATTCCGACGGCCCGGTATCGGTGCGCCATGCCGCTGACAAGCTGGGGCTTGCGCCGTCCACGGTGCATCGGCTGCTCAACCTGCTGGTGGATGGCGGTTTCGCCACCCACGATCCGCAAACTTCGACCTATTCGGTGGGCCCGCAGTTCTATCGCGTCGCGGCACGCATCACCGCACAGGTCAGCCCCTCGACCATCGCGCTGCGCGCCATCGGCAAGATTGCCCAGCGGTACGACGAAACGATCCTCTTCGCGCTTTACATGGCACGCGAGCGGCGCATCAGCTTTGCCGCCCGCGCCGACGGGCAGAAGCGGCTTTTGTACCGGATCGAGATGAACACGCCGCTCAGCATGGTCTGGGGGGCATCGGGCAAGGCGGCGCTGGCCTACCTGCCCGAAGAGGATATCGTGAAGATCCTGTATGAAGAGGGCGCATCGCCCGCCACAGGGCAATCCACGCCCGACCGCGAAACGCTTCTGGCTGAACTGGCGCAGATCCGCCAACAGGGCTTTGCCGTCTCCCACGGCGAAAAGCTTCCTGATGCACTGGGGATCGCGGCGCCGGTCTTTGGCCCCCAGGGCATTCTTGGCACGGTCTGCATGACCATGCCGCGCGACAGGGCGCCCGACGTGGCGCCCGCCGAACTGGGGCAGGAGATCGCGGTGGCGGCAAAAGAGCTGACATTGCAACTTGGGGGGCGCATGCCATGACGCAACAGGCAAGCCAAACCGGTCAGGCCCCGCTTTCGGGGCTGAGGGTTCTCGATCTGACCACCTTCCTGTCTGGGCCGTTCTGCACCCAGATCCTGGCCGATCTCGGGGCCGACGTGGTGAAGCTGGAGCCGCCCTCGGGCGACAGCAGCCGCCACATCCCGCCCTATTTCGTGGACAGGGACAGCGCCTATTTCCTGGCCAGCAACCGGTCGAAACGGTCGGTGTCCGTGGACATGAAGCACCCCGAGGGCATCGCCCTTGTGCGGCGCCTGATCGGCACCGTCGATGTGGTGGTCGAGAATTTCCGCCCCGATGTGCCCGCCCGCCTTGGGCTGGACATCGCGGCCCTGCGCAAGCAGCACCCGGGCCTGATCTGGGCCTCGATCACCGGCTTCGGGCTTGAGGGGCCCTGGGCCAACCGCCCGGCCTATGACATGATCGTCCAGGCCCTGTCGGGGGTCATGTCCCTGACCGGCGAACCCGAGGGCAAATCGGTTCGGCTGGGCATTCCGGCGGGCGATACGGTGGCCGGCCTTTACGCCGCGGTGGCGATCAATGCCGCGCTGGTGCAGCGCGGGATCACCGGGCAGGGGCGGCACATCGACGTGGCCATGCTGGATTGCCAGCTTTCCATGCTGTCCTATCAATCGGCCTATGCGCTGATCGGCGGGGCAAAGCCGGGGCGGCAGGGGGCGGGGCACGATTCGATCCCGACCTACCGCACCTTCACCGCGGGCGACGGGCGCGACATTGCCGTGACCGCGAACACCGAAAAGATGTGGAAGGGGCTTTGCGCCGCCCTGGGGCGGTCCGATCTTGTCGATGATCCGCGCTTTGCCGACGGTCCATCGCGCCTTGCCAACCGCGTCGCGCTCTGGGCTGAACTGGAGCCCGCCTTCCTGGCCCGCAACGGCGAGGAATGGGCCGACCTTCTGACTGAACACGACGTGCCCAACGCCCTGATCCGCACGGTGCCCGAGGCCCTGGACGATGCCCGCCAGTCCGGGCGCGGCATGATCGTGGAACTGGCCGAAGGGGTCGACGTGGTGGGCAGCCCGATCCGCATGGGGCAGGGCGTGCCCGCCCCGGCCGGGTATCCCCCCGCCCTGGGAGGCGATGCCGAAAGCGTGCTCTCCGACTGGCTTGGCGCCGCCTCGGCCGAGGTTGACGCCATGCGCAAGGCCGGTGTTCTGAAGGAACGGGGCCAGTGAGGGCCGACATCAACGGCATGCAGACCCGCTGGTTCGACAAGGGCGCGGGCCGGACGCTGCTGTGCCTGCACCCGCTGGGCCAATCGGCTGAATTCCACGCCGGGCTGGCCGATGCGCTGGGGGCGGGATGGCGGGTCGTCTCCTACGATCAGCGCGGACATGGCGCGGCAGCGGGCCAACCGGTGCGGGATTGGGCGCAACTGGTGGAGGATGCCGAGGCTGCTGTTGCGCAACTGGACGGGCCGGTGCATCTGGCGGGGTTCTCCATGGGCGGCGCGGTCGCGGCCGATCTTGCCGCCCGCCTGCCCGGGCGCTTCGCCAGCCTGACCCTGGCCGCCACCCCGTCCGAGGGCAGTGCGCTGTTTGCCAGCCGCGCCTGTGCCGTGGCCCATGGCGGCATCGCCGGGATCGAGGCAGAGACCGTGCAGCGCTGGTTCGGCGCCTCGACCGACGAGGCGGCCATCGCCCGCGCGCGCGCCGCATTGCACCGCCTGACGCCCGAGGGGTTCGACGCCGCCTGGCGGGCCTTTGCCACCTTTGCCGGTTACGGCGCGGTGACACGCCCCTGGCCAGCGACGCTGGTGCTGTCCTTCGGCGACGATCTTTCGACGCCCCCCGCCGTTCTGGATCACATCGCAGCCACCCTTGAAGGGGCCGGGGTTGCGGTGCAACGGGCCAATGTCGATGGCGCGGGGCACATGGGGCTTCTGGAACAGCCCCAGGCCGTCGCCACCGAAATCACCGCCTTCATCGAGGGGATGACATGAGCAATTCACTGACAGGACGTGTCGCCATCGTCACCGGCGGCGGTTCGGGCATCGGGCGCGCCAGCGCCGAGGCCCTGCTGGCCCAAGGCGCCGTGGTGGGCATCCTCGACCGCGACCTGACGGATCTGCCCGAAGGCGCCCATGCCCTGAAGGCCGATGTGACCGATCAGGGCGCGGTAAGCGCTGCCATCGACGGGTTTTGCGGGACGCATGGGCGCCTTGACGTTCTGGTGAACAATGCCGGGGTCAGCTTTGTCGGCGGGATCGAGGACGGAACCGAGGACGACTGGCGCCGGGTCTTCGACATCAACGTCTTCGGGCAGATGCGGGTGATGCGCGCGGCCCTGCCCTGGTTGCGCTGCTCTAACGCTGCTTCGGTCATTGTCATGTCGTCCTGTTCGGCGCTGAACGGCATTCCCGAACGCGCGCTCTACTCCGCCTCGAAGGGGGCGGTGCAAGGGCTGATGCTGGCCCTTTCGGCCGATCTGGTGGGCGAGGGCATCCGCGTGAACGCCATCGCCCCCGCCACGGTGGACACGCCCTTCATGGGCCAGATCATCGCCCGCGCCGACCACCCCGCCGCATTGCGCGCCAGTCTCGACGCCCGCCAGCCCACGGGCAAGATGCTGGACCCCGCCGAAATCGGCCATGCGGTCGTCTATCTTGCCAGCCCCGCCGCACGTTCGACCACCGGCACCACGATCGAGGTCGACGGCGGCATGGGCACCATCCGTCTCAGGAAATGAAAGAAGGAAAACGCGAATGAGCCATACGTTCAACATCACCCGGTCCGGCAACCGGAAACACAAGATCGCCGTCATCGACGGGCCGAACATGACATCGCTGGGCAACCGGTCGAAGCAGGTTTACGGCACCATCGCCTCGCTCAAGGATCTGCAGGATTTCGTCACCGGTTTCGGCAACGACCTGGGGGTCGAGATCGAAACCTTCGCGTCGAACTATCAGGGCGCGATCCTGGAATTCATCCACGAAAGCGCGCATCGGGTCGATGGCTATATCATCAATCCCGCCGGAGCCACCACCATCGGCGAGGCGATCCGCCACGCGCTGCAGGACAGCGAACGCCCGGTGATCGAGGTGCATTTCGCCAATATCTCGGCCGAACCGGCCATGCCCCGGGGACTGAACAGCGGCAAGCTGATCTCGACCTTCACCCATTCGGCCACCGGCATGTGCATGGGGATGCGCCAATACAGCTATTCCGGCGCGCTGCTGGCCATGGTCCAGGCGCTGGACGACGCGACCTTCCTGGGCGCGCAGGACTGAACAGAGCGGCGCCACGCCAGCCACGGCCCGGGCGTGGCCCTTCACAGGGGGCCGAAATGCGGAGGAACGACATGAAACACACATTCCTGAAAACGATGACGGCGCTTGCGGTCGGTGCGATGCTGAGCGCGGCACCATTGGCCGCGCAGGAGCGCGAGCTGACATTCTCGACCATCATGGTGCCGGAAGATCCGATCGCCAAGGGCGCACGGCTGTTCTCCGAGCGGTTGGGCGAACTTTCGGACGGCAAGCTGAAGATGACCGTCTATGACAGCGGTCAGCTGTTTTCCCAGGGCGCGGGCGGCGATGCCCTGGCGCGCGGCCAGGTGCAGCTTGCCGATACCGGCATGTCCAGCTTTTCCGAGCAGGTGCCCTATTCGGGCATGTTCATCTCGGCCTATATCTTCGAAAGCGTCGAACATGCAGAACGCTTCTGGAACAGCGACGTGGCCAAGAAGATCTTCGACGAGATCGCGCAAAAGGCCAATGTCCGCATCCTGAACGGCATGGTCTATTACGGCACCCGCCAGCTTTCGCTGAGCAAGAACGTGGACCGCACGGTCATGACCCCCGAGGATCTGAAAGGCGTGAAGCTGCGGATGGCGAACTATCCGTCCTGGATCGCCCTGGGCGAGGCATTGGGCGCCGATCCGACGCCGGTGGCCTTCAACGAAACCTACCTGGCGATGCAGACCGGCACCGTCGATGGTCAGGACAACGGGCTGACCGTCAGCAAGGCCATGGGTTTCGTCGAGCAGACCAAGCAGCTCGTCCTGACCGATCACCTGGTCTGGAACCTGCACTATGCCATCAACGAACAGGTCTGGCAGTCGCTGAGTGACGAGGAAAAGGGCTGGGTTCAGCAGGCCGCCGACGAGGCGCACGCCTATGCCAGCGACCTGATCAAGCAGGGCGAACAATCGCTGCTGGATGAATTCAAGGCGATGGGAATCGAAATCGTCGAGCCCGACAAGGAAGCCTTCATCGAGCACGCCCGCGCCTATTACGAAAGCCACCCCGAAATCACCGCGCAATGGGACATGGAGATTCTCCAGGCCATCCGCGACATGGCCGACTGATCCGGCCCGATTTCCCCACCGCGCGCCCATTCCGTGGCGCGCGGACCTTTCCCCATTTTCACAGGAACGCACCGCGATGGATGACACCGCGAAACACCGATGGCTGAAGGCGGGGCGCTTTGCGCTCGACCTCATCGAAAAACACCTTCCCGCGGCGCTTCTGCTGGGTATCGTGACGGTATTCCTGCTTCAGATCATCTGCCGCTATTTCTTCCGCTCGCTTGCCTGGCCCGAGGAAATGGTCGGTTTCTTCTTCCTCTGGCTGGTCTGTTTCGGCGTCGGCTATGCCGAGCGTGACGAACGGCTGATCCGGTTCGACATGATCCACGAACGCCTGTCGGTCCGTGGCAAGCGCATTTCCGACGTGATCGGCCACACCATCCTTCTGGTGGCGCTGCTGGCCCTTGTGGTGCCGTCGATCCAGTACATCAGCTACATGAACTTCCGCTCGTCCTTCGTGCTGCCCATCAAGATGAGCCTGGTCTACGCGCCCTTCATGGTTCTTCTGGCCGCACTGATCCTGCGCTTTGCCGCCCGCATCCTGCGCGACCTGCGTGAATTGCGCGCCGGCCCACCCTATCCCCCGCGCCACCTGCCGGGCGATCACACGGACAACGTAGAAATGGAGCGCGGATTGTGAGCATCGCATTCATCGTATTCGTGGCGGTTTTCGTCGTCACCTTCTGTATCCGCATGCCCATTGCCATCGGCATGATGGCCGCCTGCGTCTTCTATTTCATGATCGAACCCGGCCCCGCGACCACCATCGAAATGGTCACGACCCAGTTCGTCAGTCAGCTTCACGTCAAGTTCGTGATGATCGCGATTCCGCTGTTCATCTTTGCCGCAAGGGTGATGAACGAAGGCGGCGTGACCGACCTGATCTTCAACTGGGCGCTTACGCTGGTCGGGCGGTTCAAGGGCGGCATGGGGCATGTGAACGTCGTCGCCTCGCTGATTTTTTCGGGGATGTCGGGCGCGGCCACAGCCGATGCTGCCGGGCTGGGCCTGATGGAGATCCGCGCCATGCAGAAGCGTGGCTATGATGACGGGTTCGCCTGCGCCATCACCGCCGCCTCGGCCACCATCGGGCCGATCTTTCCGCCCAGCATTCCGATGATCCTCTATGCCACGCTGTCGGGGGCCTCGGTCGGGTCGCTTTTCCTTGGGGGTATCGTGCCCGGCGTTCTGCTGGCGCTGTTCCTGATGGCCTACGTCGTCTACATCGCCCACCGCCGCAACTATCCCAAGGAAACCGTGAAGATCACGGTCGTGCAATGGGTCCTGATGACGCTGAAGGCGCTGCCCGCGCTGATCACCCCGGTGATCCTGCTGACCGGCATCTACGGTGGCGTGTTCACCCCAACCGAAGGCGGAGCGATCGCCGCCGTCTGGGCCGTCTTTGTCGGCATGGTGATCTATCGCAACATGGGGCTGCGGCGGCTTTGGGTCGTGCTGGTGGAATCGGCGGAAATGACGGCCATCGTCGCGGTCAAGATCGGTGCCGCCTTCGCCTTTTCCTTCATCATCTCTTACGAACAGGTGTCCCAGCACCTGACGGCGCTGCTGCTGGATTTCTCATCCTCCAAGCTGATGTTGCTGTTGCTGGTCAACCTGGCCTTCCTGGCCCTGGGCATGATCATCGACACCATGGTGCTGCTGATCGTCTTCGTGCCGCTGGTCATTCCCATGGCCAACGCCTTTGGCATCGACCTGGTGCATTTCGGGGTCGTGCTGATCCTGAACATGATGATCGGGCTTTCGACGCCGCCGGTGGGGGGGCTGCTGTTCATCACCTCGGCGGTGTCGGGCGTGCCGCTGCACAAGATCATCAAAGAGATCATTCCCATCGTCGGCGTGATGATCGTCGTTCTCGTGCTGGTCACCTTCATCCCCGAACTCGTGCTGTTCATCCCCAGCATGAGCGCCAACTGACACTTCAGGAGTTTCCATGAACGAACCGACCCTCGCCACCCGCGTCGCCGCCGATGGGCACCGGCTTGAATACGAAGACGGACGCCCGTTCTTCTACCTGTCCGACACGGCCTGGACCCTGTTCTGCGACCTTGACGAAGCCGACACGCGCACCCTGTTCACGGACCGCGCCGAAAAGGGGTTCACCGCCGTGCAGGCCTGCGTCTTCCGCGACCTGTTCGAACCCAACACCGCCAACGTCGCGGGCGACCGCCCCTTTGCCAGCGTAGAAGACATGTATGCCGTGCGGATGAACCCCGCCTGGATCGACAATGTGGTGGCGATGACCCGCGCGGCGGCCGAACACGGGCTGATCATGGCACTGCTGCCCACCTGGGGCGACAAGTGGAACGCGCATTCCAACTCGGCCGGGCCGGTGATCATGGATGCCGAAAAGGGGCGCGAATACTGCCGCTTCCTGTCGGATGCCCTGGGTGATTGCGACAACGTGATCTGGGTTCTGGGCGGCGACAGCCCGATCCTGGAGCAGGAGCAGGCCGCCACGATCCGCGCCATGGCCGAAGGCATCCGCGCCGGGGCCAGCGGCAAGCGGCTGGTGACCTTTTATCCCAACGGGCTGGGGTCGTCCGAGATCTTCCACAGCGAGGCCTGGCTGGATTTCAACGCCCTGCAAACCAGCCATTACAAGCCCAACGTGCCCGGTTACACCTATGTCGAACGGTTGTTCCGCACCTCGCCCAGGAAGCCGGTGATCGACATGGAGCCGAACTATGAGGCGGCGCGCATGTTCGTCTTCGGCCAGCGCACGCCCCATCACACCTTCACGAAGGGCGCCCGCGCCTTCCTGCCGCAGTTCACCGCCTATGACGTGCGCAAGTCCTATTATCGCACGGTTCTGGCGGGGGCGGCGGGGTTCACCTATGGCCACGATTCCATTCGCCAGGTCCTGCGCGACGGCGACCGCCCCCATGCCTGGGACGAAGGCGGGCTTCCCGATTGGCGCGAGGCCCTGTCGGCGCCAGGTTCGTCGCAGCTTGTGCTGCTGAAGGATCTGTTGGCCGATCTGGGACAGGGAAGGCTGGAGCCGGCGCAGGAGTTGTTCGTCCCTTTCCGACAGGAAGCTGCCTGGCCCGACCGCATGGCGATCGGGCTGGAGTTTGCCGGTCAGACCAACCTTGACCCGGCGGCCCATATCCGCGTGGCGCGCGATACGGGCGGTGAATGGGTGCTGGCCTATGTGCCGGTACGCAACATCGTGACGCTGGACCTGTCAGGCATGGACTGTGACCGGATCGAGGTGCGGATCATCGACCCCGAAAGCGGCGCCGACCAGCGCCGTTTCACCCAGGATCGCGAAGACCGGCTCATGCTCCTGCCCGACCGCGATCTCGACAGCCTGATCGTGATCCGCAAGGCCTGAACCATAAAAACGGAAAGGGGGGCAAACCGGCCCCCCAGATGTATCAAACCTGTCGGTTAAATTCCCGCCAGGGGGTTATTCGCCCGGTGCGACGGCGCGATAGGTGACGATCGGCCATTCATCCTGGCGCAGGGCGGTCATGGCCAGCCAGATCACGTTCTCACCGATCCGCGCGCGGCACCAGGGGCCGTCGGATGCGGTCAGGCACTGGTTGACCCGCACTTCGGTGCCCTGGGCGATATTGCCGATGGTTGCCGCGTCGCGGCGCGGCTGGGCGCGGGCGTTCAGATTGGCCAGCGTGCGGATGGTCGCGACCGGCGGTTCGCCCGCCATCTCGGGAATGGAAAGATCGGATTTTTCGGCACAGTCCTGACCGAACCCCAGGTAATAACACTTGTGCTTGCGCAGGGCCGCGGCGATCCGGGCGCTGTTTCCGTCGCCCTGGGCGCGTTCGATCACAAGGCTCGTGCTTGAGCCACTCAGTTCACCGGTGATGCGGAACTGGTTTCCGCCCATCACCGCCAGCACATCCTCTCCTGCGGAAAGAACGATCTGGCCCTGGTTGATCAACCAGCTATCGGCTGTCGACAGCGGTGCCGCGCAGCCCTTTGTCACGGCAGGCAGAAGATCGTCCTTGCGTTCCTTGGAAAGGGTGATCGCGCAGACGTCACCGTCCTGCCGCTGGGACGGTTCGAAAACGTACCATTCGCCCCCGAAGGCATTGATGAAATCCTGTTCGGTCTGGGCGGCGGCGCCCTGGGGCAGAAGGGTGGTTAGGGCAAGGGCGAGGGCGGATAGCACTGAACGCTTCATACGGCGGTTCCCGGTTACTTGTTGGATCACTTGGCCTGGCCGAGCGTGACCGTTGTCGATCCGATGGAAACCTCTCCGTCCCAAAGTGTCAACGTCACCTCAAGCGTGACATCCGGGCCAGCCGACAGCCGGGTCGAGGCGACGATGTCGGAACTGCCGGCGCTGACCGCGATCTCGCCACCCTGCGAGGTGTTCACAGTGCCCCCGGCGCCGGATTTGGCGATGGCCAGCCTTGCCGTCACCGTTCCCTCGGCCAGACCGGTCACCCGGCCCGAGATCGACAGCATGCCGTCTTGAGGCTCGATATCGATTTCGGGAAGGGCCAGAACCGTGTCCTGCGCCTGTGCCGCCGGGGACAGCGCAACGAGGGCTCCCAACAGGAGGGCACGCAGCATCGAGGGGCCGATCACGGGTTCAGCGTGGTCTGGTTGATGATGACCGTGCCGCCGTTGGTGATGACCGAAGGCGTCGAAACGATATTGTTGCCGGTCTGGGTCAGCGTCACGTTCGCATCCGCACCGGTCACGGTCAGACCGGTCGAGTTGTTGTCGCCATCCTGCGTAAGTTGAGCGCGGGCATTGCGGCCGGTCACGTTGACGCTGCCATCGTTGTTGTCGCCGAACTGTTCAAGCAGGCCGGTGGCATTCGCGCCCGATACGGTCAGCGTGCCATTGTTGCCCAGACCGGTCTGCGTCAGAATGCCGGTAGCCAGAAGACCCGACAGATCGACCGCGGCACTGTTGCCCGGCCCGTTGCCCGTGGCCACCTGGTTCAGCGCGACTTGGCCGCCGACATTGGCGATCGTAATCTCGGCGGTGTTACCATCGCCCTGCTGGGTTGCCGAAGTCTCGCTTCCGATGGCGCCGCTGATCACCGAACCCGAGGCCAGCGATTGATCGACGAAAAGAGTGTTACCCACGGCAGGCGCAAGGCTGTTGTCCTGGGAAATGAAAAGCCGGTTCCCATCTGCCATCCCTTGCGAGGCTATCAGAGCGAAGCCTGCGAGCGCGGCAGAAAAGCGCATCGACGGAAATGACATGGATACACCTCTTTAATCAAATAAGTATCGGAAAGGTATCACATGCTCTGATTGATAGCCACAAAGTTGTTGGTGCCCTGCTGGGTAAAGACGGCGCGATTGTTGAAACCCGCCTGGATGACGGCAGCCTGGTTCGCGATGCCGGAAATGGCGCCGGAAACATGGTTCGATCCGCCGCTCTGGCGAATGGCAAACAGGTTTCCTAGGCCCGAAACCTCAAGCGAGGCGAACTGCGATTCGCCAGTCTGTTCAATCGTTCCGGGGGCGATGGGCAGAAACCAGCGTGGCGTTGCCGAAAATTCTTCGGTCGGGGCACCATTGCCGCGCCCGGAAATCGTAACGCGCGCACTGTGTCCGGCGCCGGGGGATTGAGCGATGGAAAGGATATTCATCTGGCCGGTATTGATGATTTCCAGGATGTTCGCATTGTTTTCCGGATCCGCGGCGGCCGCGCCGGAAAGCGAGGTGAAAATGGCCAGGGCGCCAATTAGGCGGGCGGCGTAATTCAATTTAAGGTTGTATTGTGTCATGGCGCCCTCAACTTATAGTTTTTTCTGCTACAAGGCTAGGGTCGCATTCAAATCCGGCCCCAATACGGAGCCTTTAAGGTCAGTTGGGGACGGGATGAGGAAACAATGTGGCGATAGCGAAAATGAAAAGGGGTGGCTGCTGGCCACCCCCGGATCATGTCATCCGACCGTTTCGCCGGTTTCCGCCGCGGGCGGCGGCGGTGGCGCGGGTTCCGCCGGTTGCGGGGCAGGCGGCAGGCGCCGCTCGATCACCTTCTGGGTCACGCGCCGCGGGGTTTCGCGCCGGGCCGGGCGGGTCTTGACCGTGCGCGCGGCATTGGCGGTTTGCGGCAGGACGACAGGCTGGGCCGTGCCCGGCGGGTTGCCGCGATACTTCTGCGCGCGATAGTTGCTGATGAACACGCTGCCCGAAGCGGGATGGGCGAAATCCCAGATGCCCAGTTCGGCCCCCTCGGCGATCAGGGCCATGACGGCCTTTTCGATGGCCTGTTCCACCGCCAGCTGCTTTGGCTCGTTGGCGGCGACACCGGCTTCGGCCTCAAGCAGTTCGTCCAGCGCGACATAGCGGAAGATCGAGCCGCGATCCGAGATCGAGGCAATCGGCTTGCGCACCACGACGCTGGCCAGAACCTCGCCCGTGTTGGTTGAAACGGCGCGCAGGGACACGGTGACGATATCAAGCTTCCACTTCCGGTCGCCGCCCACGCCAAGATAGCGCGCGCCATAGCCACCGGTCATCGTGTTGCTGTCATAGCCGATGATGCCGCCCTGAAGGATGATTCCGGAATGATCCAGCGGGGCAAGGGCATCGGGGTTCACGTTCTGCTCGCCCCGGTAGATGCGGCGCATCTCGGTGACGATCTGGCGTTCGCGGATCAGGGATTCGAGGTTCGAACGGTCAAGAACCGTGAACCAGCGCCGCTCTCCGGCATCCTGAAGTGCCTTGATCAGCATCGGCGCGCCACCCTGGCTGACCGCACGCGACAGCGATTGCACGTTCGCCGGCTCCTTGTACTGGCCTGTCAGGTCGGGGAAATCATAGACCGACACGGTGATGCGACGGGCCGGTGCCGGAACTTCGCGCAAGGCGCGGTTCTGCGGCGTGATCTGGCTGAATTCCGCGGGGTAGGGGCCTTCGGACAGATCGGTCAGCGTGGTGCAGGCGCCAAGCCCGACCATCAGCCCGACCGCCGCCATGGTATTGAAGGTACGCTTGATCATCTATTCGTTCCTCGACTTCGAATTTCCTGGCCCGCGGGCCCGATTGGCAGGCGCACTCAAGAGCCGCCCGTCACCAGCTGAGGCACGATGATCTCGGTCACTGTCCCGTCGAGCGAATCTGCGATGACCAGCCGGATGCTGTCAATGGAGCGGTCAAAGGAAACCGTTGTCGTTCCGAAGGTCACGATACCGGAATCCTGGGGCGTATCCCCGAAGATTGCCGAAGTGACCTGACCGGCAAGCGCCGACAGAAGCCGCCCTTCCAATTGGCGGACGAATAGATCGGCATCGGAAACGCCCGGCGTTTCGCCACCGCCGCCGGTGCCGTCGCCATTGCCGCTGCCATCATCGGCGTCGCGGGCGGTGGCATCGCGTTGTGCGTTGGCAATGGAAAGAAGGTGACTGGAGTTCAGGCTGTTTCCGCCGAAGGACGGATTGATCGGCGTATAGACCAGATCCTGTGCCAGTGCCGGAAGGGCCAAAACCCCCAAAGCCGAGGCCAGCGCGATCCGCCGACAGCATACGTTATATATAGTCTTCATCCTGTCCCTCTTGCCCCGCGTCTTCCTGGGCGGCTTGTCGGCCGGAACTGCGGGTAAAAAATCCGTGTCCGAGGATTAGCACTGATTCGCAACTTTTGGAATGACCCAAGGTATTCAGGTTTGTTTTTGTTGCCGCCGCGCAACTTACAGGGAATTGCAATTAATTAATTCTACCTTAGGTTGAATTGCGGAATTTGGTATCTTCCGGAAAAGGAAAAAATCACTGCAATACCAGCGGATCGTTTCGCCTTCCGGTTACATGCGTTCCAATTAAGGCAATATTTTGTAAATTGTTTGCCTTGAACACGACGCTTTGGTAATTGTCAGGAAGAGTTTTTAGACGGGGTGGATTGTCGGCTTATTGATTTCTCGGGGGCATCGCTGCTTGTCGCCCTCCTGGTAAACCGAATTCAGAACGGATTGATGTCAGGATTTGAACCGGCTTTTGGCCGAACGATACCCTGATCCACAAAGCCAACCTTGTCTGAAGCCGCCATCAGGTGTGCAGCACCTGCTTTAACGCTTTGGGAGAAGAGCATGAAATTGACCAGAATTACCCTCGCCGCCTCGACAGCGCTGACCCTGTCGATGGTTCCTGCCCTTGCCGATGGAAACGACGCGTATCTGTCGCAGACAGGTGCATCGAACAGCGCGCTGATCGAACAGACAGGCGACAACAACAATGCCGGTCGTTCCGGTGGCGTCATCACCCAGACCGGTGACAACAACGACTTCGACCTGGATCAGTCCGGCAATGGCAACCAGGCCGGCGCCACCAGCAAGAACGGCAACCCCGGCATCGACCAGATCGGTGACCGCAATGTGGCCGACATCACCCAGTCGTCCACCTCCAACTTCCTGAACGTGCTGCAGCAGACCGGCGCTGCCGGCGCGACAGCCACCACCAACTCGGCCACCGTGACCCAGACCGCTACGGCGCCGGGCGTGGGCACCGGCAACGAGACCCGCTTTGGCAACGTCATCGCCGTCATCGAGCAGATCAACACCGGAACCGGTGCGAATGCTGCCGATTCCAACGTCCTGACCATCGTGCAGGATCGTTCCACCAATGGCGGCCCGGGCGGCTTTGGCGCCAACGTCATCGGCAGCCAGACCGTTGGCGGCAGCACCTCTGACCGCGGCGCGCGCGTCGATGGTGGCGTGTTCCAGAACGGCACCGCCAACTCGGCCGATCTTGACCAGTCGGGTGAAGGCAACCAGATCGCGCTGGTCGATCAGGACGGCAGCGGCAACATCGCCGTGGTTTCGCAGACCGGCGAAGACAACGGCGTGCTGAACGGCAGCGGCAACGGAACCGGCAAGCTGGTCAATGCAGCCGGAAACGTCGGCGCAACCAACAGCGCGATCATTCAGGATGGCATGAACAACAATGCCAACATCTCGATGAGCGGCGATGACAACGGCTTCGGGATCACCCAACTGGGCAACTCCAACAGCGCGGTGGGCATTTCGCTGGCTGGCGACAGCAACCAGATCGGCGTTTACCAGGACGGCAACTTCAACACGCTGAACCTGGGCGCGGTGACCGGTAACAGCAACAACGCCGGTGTGTTCCAGCAGGGCGACACCAACACCACCAACCTGACGATCACGGGCAACTTCAACGGCTCGCCCTTCTCCTTCGCGGGGGATGCCGACACCGTTGCCTCGGCCAACGGTCTTGTCTCGGGTGAAATCCGCCAGATCGGTGACCTGAACATCGCGACGCTGGACGTTATCGGCGACAACAACGGCTTCTCGATCTACCAGATGGGCGACAGCAACGAAACCGTTGGCCGTCAGGACAGCACCGGTGCCATTTCGGGCAACCAGGCTGCCGTGGCCCAGCTGAGCAATGGCAACTTCGCCTCGTTCAACCAGACTGGCGGCGCCAACAACGCCGGTATCGTTCAGAACTGATCTGACCGTATCGCGGGGCCGGGCGAAGCAATCTTCGCCCGGTCCATACCTCAATTTCCCAATCCGGTGATGTCATGAGTTTCCGTTCAAGCGCCGCCTCTGTCCTTGCCCTTCTGGCCCTCGGAGCCGGTCATGCGCAGGCCCAAAGCAACCGCGACAACGACGTGCTGATCGATCAGCTTGGCGCCGACAACTCAGCCATCATCACCCAGTCGGGACAGCGCAACCTTGCGGGTTCCGACCTGATCCCGATGACGCAGGATGGCATCTACAACGCGCTCGGCATTTTCCAGCGCGGGTTGGACAACACCGTCGGGCTTGCCGCGCCGGGTCTGTCGCAGCTGGGGCGCCGGAACACCACGTCGATCTTCAACACCATCGACATCATCCAGGATTCCAACGGCAACACCATCGGCAGCGTGACCCAGCAATCTCTGGGGCTTGTCACCAACGGGGCCAACGCGCTGGCGATCACCCAGCAGACCGGCGACCGCAACATCGTGAACGCGGTCCGCCAGATCCAGGAATCGGGCGAGGCGGCGCAAAGCGCGGTGATCGTGCAGACCGGACGCGACAACATCATCGACCGGATCGAACAACGCTCGAACGACACCGGGCGCGAAGGCCCGAACGAGATCGAGGTGAACATCCTCGGCTCCAACAACGGGCGGCTGGCGCTTTCGGGCTTTGCGGGCGAGCCTCTGGTCGCCGACAGTTCGGTCCTGCAAGAGGCCGATACCGTCGATCCGGGCATCTATGGCAACAAGGTGGTGCTGGACATCATCGGCGACGACAACCGTTTCGGCATCCGCCAGGGCGGCCGGATGAACGATGTCGGACGGCTGGTGGTGAATGGCAACGGTAACCAGCTGGGCCTGCGCCAGGACGGCACCGAGAACAACATCCAGATGGCGGTGATCGAAGGCGACGGCAACGAAGTGGGCATCGACCAGATCGTGACCAACACCGCCGTGGTCGACCTGATCGGCCAGAGCGACGACAACCGCGTCTACGTCTTCCAGCAGGGCGACGGGTTTGCCGAGGCCCGCATCGAGGGTGACCGCAACACCCTGCGCGTGGTGCAGGATTACCTGAGCGGAAACGGCGGCACCAACGAGGCGCGCAGCTCGATCCTGGGCGATGACAACTTCGGAAATCTCGAACAGCTTGGCGACAACCTCTTCGCCCTGTCCATTACCGGTGACCGGAACAACGGGCGCGCCAGCTTCCTGACCGATATGGGGCTGAGCATGACCCCCGGCTTCTTTGTCCAATGGGGCCTGCGCAACGAGATGGATTTCCAGGTCACCGGCAGCGACAACCTTTTCGCCGCCCGGCAGGACGGTGACGACAACCGACTGAATGCCATCATCACCGGCAGCGGCAACCAGGCTGCTTCATCGCAGACGGGCGACCTGAACATCGCGACGCTTATCCAGACCGGAAACGACAACATTGCCAGCCTGACCCAGTCAGGCCGGCTGAACGACGCGCTGATCCGACAGAATTAACCACCAAAAAAGGGAATTAGGACCATGAAGATCAGGTATTTTGCAACTGCATCGACGATTGCCCTTCTTGCCGCGGGTGCCGCGGCCGCCGATGACAACGCCGCAGTCACGCTGCAAAGCGGCACCTCGAACACCGCGCTGATTGTCCAGAACGGTGACGAGAACCAGTCGGCGCTGCGCCAGATCGGCAATGCCAACGATGCCGACGTGGACCAGACCGGGGATGAAAACATCGCCGGCACATCGGTGCCGGGCGATGCGCTTCAGGATGCGATGCGCCAGGAGGGTGACAGCAACCTTCTGGACGTGAATCAGACCGGCGACCGGAACTGGGTCGGCTTCCGTCGGGATGGCCTGGACCAGATCGGCGACCGCAATACGGCCACCATCAACCAGACCACCAACAACAACCGCGTCGGCGAAGTGCAGCAGAACGGCGCGACCGGTGGGACGACCACGCAGAACGCGCTGACGGTCGACCAGAACGGCGGCAACGGCAACTTCGTGGCCAACACCAGCCAGACCAACAGCGATGCCTCGGGCGGCGCCAACACCATGGACATCACGCAGACCGGCAGCCGCAACATCCTGGGCCAGCGCGGCGGGCCGATCGGCACCGGCCTTGTTCAGGACGGCAGCAGCAACAGCATGAACCTGAACCAGTCGGGCGACGACAACGGCGCCGGTCCGGTGGACCGCGAAACCGGCCTCTTCGCGCTTGGCGGTGCGGCGGGTTCGACCGGGCTGGAGCAATCCTCGGCCACACAGTCGGGCAACGGCAACGTTCTGAACTATGACGCGACCGGCAACCGCAACCTCTTTGCCACCGAACAGGACGGCGACGGCAACAATGCCGACATCGATTCGATCGGCGATGGCAACGAAGCCGCGGCATCGCAGGTGGGCGACAACAACGTCACCACTGTCCTCCAGGCCGCCGATCCGCTTACTTTCTCCGGCGGCAACGGCAACTCGGCCGGGTCTGCGGTGGTCGGCAGTTCGAACAATTCCGCCATCACCCAGTTCAACAACGACAACAACGCCACCGACAGCGTTGTCGGCGACATGAACAGCCTCACCACCACCCAGGCGGGCACCGACGGCAATACCTCGGCCAACGAAGTCGCGGGCAACGATAACGTCGTGAACGTGAACCAGCTGTCCGTGCTCGGCAGCAACGACTCGAACGTTCTGATCGACGGCAACAACGGCCAGGGCGACAACAACGCCGTGGACGTGACACAGATCGGTGCCAACACCTCGGACATCGACATCACCGGTGACCGGTCGGATGTGGACGTGACACAGACCGGCAGCAACGTGGCGGACGTGACCATCGGCGGCACACCGGAAGGCGACGACAACGACGTGGCGATCATCCAGTTCAACCTGGGTGGCATGACCAACACCGCCACCGTCGACATCGCCGGCGATGACAACTCGGTCACCGCGAACCAGAACTGGGGCAACACCCTGACCGTGAACATCAGCGGCGGGGCTGACAACACCAGCGCCAATGAAGGCCACAACAACACCATCGTGGCCAATCAGGATGGCGGCAACACCGGCACACTCGGGGTTGTCGGTGACGGCAACATCGTGAACCTTGACCAGTCGGGCTTCCTGTCCAACAACGTCGCAACGGTCAGCATCGATGGCGCCTTCAACGAAGGCGACGACAACACCGTCGACATCACCCAGGCTGGCCGCAACGGCAATGCCAACGTCACTATCGGCGGCGACCGCAACGATATCGACGTGAACCAGTCCGGCAAGAACACCGCCAACGTCACCATTGCCGGTGCCAATGGCGGCGAGGGCGACAACAACACCCTGAATATTGACCAGACCCACAACGGGATCCTGGGCTTCGGGGCCGCCAACACGATCACCGCCACCCTCTATGGCGATGACAACAACACCGGTCTTGGCTTCACCGGCGCCGATGCCCTGACGGTTTCGGGCACCCTGAACCCGGGCGACATGTTCCAGACCGGCACCGGAAACTCGATCCAGCTGACGGTTGGCGATACGTTCATGGAATCGAACGGCAACGCCTTCGCCTTCCTTCAGACCGGGTCGGACAACGCGATCGTCGGTTCGATCACGGGTGGCGATGCCAACCAGGTTGCGGTGGTTCAGAACGGTTCGGCCAACATGACGAACTTCAGCCAGAACGGCAGCTTCAACGTGCTGGGCGTCAGCCAGTAACGGCGCATTTCGCCAGACTTTGCATCAACGGCCCCGGCGCAGGTGATCTGCGCCGGGGCTTTTCGTTTTCGGCTCCGTCAGATGTTGCCGTGGGGCAGGGCGCGAAAGAAACCCGAGGCCTGGGCGATGAAGGCTTCGGCCGTCGCGCCCGGAGGCGTGCGGTCGGCGGTCGCAAAGGCGAAATCGTTCCGGATTGTCGGATGGAAGGGGCGAAATTCCACCGCCATTCCGGCAAAATCCATCGCCATCAACCGGTTCACCAGGGTCACGCCAACGCCCTCGGCCGCCAACCCGCAGGCCGAGGAAACGGAATGCGCCTCGACCCGGACATCGGGCCTTATGCCCTGCGCCGCGAACAGATCGTCGATGGTGCGCCGGGGGGCGCGCATTCGCGCCAGAAGGATCATCGGCACGCCGCGCAGATCCTGCACTCCGATCCGCTGCTTGGCGGCAAGGGGGTGGCCGCGCGGCATCACGCAAACCGTGTCGGACCCGATGACAGGCGTCAGCCGCAACCCCGCCTGGGTGACGGGCACACGCAGAAAGCCAATCTCGGCCCGGGCATCCATCAGCATGCGTTCGATCGTGTCGTAGGGGCCGGTATGCACCTCGATGCGCACCCGGTCGTGGCTGGCCAGAAAGCGCGCCACGATCTGCGGCACCATCCGCAGGGCAAGGCTGGCCGGGAAGGCGACGCGCAGGGCGATCTCGGGGGAATTCCCGCTGCGCAGTTCTTCCGCGCGGGCCGTCAGGCGGCGGGCATTCTCAAGCAGGCCCTGCAATTGTTCCTGCAACATCCGCCCTTCGCGGGTGGGCACAAGGCGCGCCTTCTCGCGGCGGAACAGGCGCAGCCCGACCGAGGCTTCGAACTGCGCCAGACGGCGGCTGACGGCGGGTTGCGTCAGGCCCAACCGCTGTGCTGCGGCCTGGGTCGAACCGGTGGCAAGCACCGTTGCGTAGGTTTCCAGCAGGTCAAGGCGCATGGCGGATGCTCCGGTGGTTATGCGGATCGTGCATAGTTGCAGGATCAACTATCATCATATTGCATAAACGGCCAAGCCACGCCACCCTAGGTCAACTTCCTGCCGTGGGGCCGCCTGAATGACCGCTTTCGTGATTCGCCGCATCTTCCAGGCCGCGCTTGTGCTGCTGGCCACGGCGGTGATCGTTTTCATCGGGGTCTATGCCATCGGTGATCCGCTTGAAATCCTGCTGCCCGGCGATGCCACCATGGCCGAGCGCGAGGCCGTCGCCCAATCGCTGGGGCTCGACAAGCCCCTGCCGGTGCAGTTCTTCACCTTCCTTGGCAACGCGGTGCAGGGCGATTTCGGCCGATCTTTCGTCTACAACCGCCCCGCCGTCGACGTGATCCTCGAACGCCTGCCCGCCACGCTGGAACTGGCCTTCACGGCGCTGATGATCTCGCTGATCCTTGGCATTCCCCTGGGCCTTTGGGCGGGGACCAAGCCGCAGTCGGGGGTGGATGAAACCATCATGACAGGCTCGATCCTGGGGTTCTCGATGCCGAACTTCTGGCAGGGGATGATGCTGATCATGGTGTTTTCCGTGGCTCTTGGCTGGCTGCCCTCGACGGGGCGGGGGGAAACCGGCACGGTTCTGGGCATGCGCACCAGCTTTGCCACATGGGACGGGGTGGCGCATCTGATCCTGCCCGCAACCAATCTGGCGCTGGGGCAACTGGCGCTGGTCATCCGGCTGACCCGCACCGGCGTGCAGGAAACCATGCCGCTGGATTTCGTGAAATTCGCCCGCGCACGAGGGTTGAGCGAGACGCGCATCCTTCTGGTGCATGTGATGAAGAACATCCTGATCCCCATCGTCACGGTGATCGGGGTCGAGTTCGGATCGCTGATTGCCTTTGCCGTGGTGACGGAAACGATCTTTGCCTGGCCGGGGGTCGGCAAGCTGATCATCGACAGCATCGGCGCGCTGGATCGGCCCATCGTCGTGGCCTACATCCTGGTGATCGTGGCAATGTTCATCGTCATCAACCTGATCGTCGATGTCCTTTATTCCCTGCTGGACCCGCGCGTGCGGGCGCGTGCCGCATGATCGCGCTGGCGCCCCAGGGCCTTCTGGCACGCTCCATTCGCGGTGTGGTGGCCAGCCCCAAGGCCGCGCTGGCCTTGGCCATCTGCCTTTTGCTGGTGCTGGCGGCGATCTTCGCCCCCATCCTTGCGCCCCAGAACCCCTATGATCTGATGCAGATCGACCTGTTCGACGGCAAGCTGCCGCCGCTGTCGCGCGGTTATAACGGCCAGCTTTACCTTCTTGGCACCGACACCCAGGGGCGCGACATGCTGTCGGCCATGCTATATGGCCTGCGCACCTCGCTTGCGGTCGGGGTCACGGCGGGAGTTCTGGCGTTGGCGGTGGGCACCTCGCTGGGCCTGCTGGCGGCCTATGCGGGCGGGCGGGTCGATGCGACGATCATGCGCTTTGTCGACCTGATGCTGGGCTTTCCCACGATCCTTGTGGCGCTGATGATCCTTGTCGTTTTCGGGCAGGGCACGGGCAAGGTGATCCTGGCGCTGGTCTTCGTGCAATGGGCCTATTTCGCCCGCGCCGTAAGGGCCACCGCCATGGTCGAGGCCGCCAAGGATTATGTCGAGGCGGCGCGCTGCCTGGGCCTGTCGTCGCCGCGCATCCTGTTCGGGCATCTGCTGCCCAACTGCCTGCCGCCGCTGATCGTGATCGGCACGATCCAGGTGGCCAATGCCATCGCCGCCGAGGCGACGCTGTCGTTCCTTGGCATCGGCCTGCCGATCACCGAACCCTCGCTGGGGCTGCTGATTGCCAACGGTTACCAGGTGCTTCTGGCCGGCACCTACTGGATGAGCGTCTATCCCGGCCTTCTGCTGCTGGTTCTTGTCTTTGCCATCAACATCGTGGGCGACCGTCTGCGCATCGTCCTGAACCCGAGGCTGAGCCAATGAGCCTGCTGCACATCGACAACCTGCATACCGTGTTCGACACCGCCGCCGGAACGATCCGCGCCGTGGATGGCGTAAGCCTGACGCTGGAGCCGGGGCAGATCGTGGGGCTGGTGGGGGAATCCGGCTCGGGCAAGTCGATCACCGGGTTTTCGGTGCTGGGCCTTCTCGATCCGCCGGGCCGGGTGGCCGAGGGGCGCATCCTGTTCAAGGGGCGCGACCTGGCCAGCCTTTCGCCGCGCGAATTCCGCGCCCTGCGGGGTGACAGGATCGCCATGATCTTCCAGGACCCGATGATGACCCTCAATCCGGTCCTCTCCATCGGCACGCAGATGGTGGAAACCGTGCAGGCCCATCGCAAGGTGTCGAAGGCCGAGGCACGGGCACGGGCCCGCGATGCCCTGGGCCGCGTGGGCATTCCCCGCCCCGAGGAACGGCTTGCCGCCTATCCCCACGAATTTTCCGGCGGAATGCGCCAACGGGTGGCCATCGCCATGGCGCTGCTGCACGAACCCGACCTTATCATCGCCGACGAACCCACCACGGCGCTGGACGTGACAATCCAGGCGCAGATCCTGTCGGTGGTGCAGGGGCTGGTGGCCGACATGGGCATGGCGCTGATCTGGATTTCCCACGACCTGGGCGTGGTGGCGGGCCTGGCCGACCGGATCGCGGTGATGTACGCGGGGCGGATCGTGGAAGAGGGCGCGACAGACGACGTGCTCGACCGCCCCCGCCACCCATATACCGCCGGTCTGGTCGCAAGCACGCCGCTGGCCAACGACCGCGGACAGCCCCTGCGCCAGATCCGGGGCACGGCGCCGTCACCGCTGAACCGACCCGCCGGATGCGCATTTGCGCCGCGCTGCGATCACGCCACCGAAGTCTGCGGTCAGGAACCCGGCGAAACCGCGCAGGGCGACCGGCGCTGGCGCTGTTTCCATCCCCTGGGAGGGCAGGCATGAACGATATCGTCGCCAGCGCCGAGAAGGTTTCGAAGAACTTCCGCACCGCGCCGGACTTTGCCGAAAAGCTGGCCATCCGCCTGGGGGCGGCATCGCCCCCGCCCACGGTGCGGGCGCTGGATGGTGTCAGCGTGCAGGTCCGCCGGGGCGAGGTTCTGGGCGTCGTCGGTGAATCCGGCTGTGGCAAATCCACCCTGGGGCGGATCATGGCCGGGATGCTGCCCGCCAGCGATGGCACAGTGCGCCGCAATGGCGAAGACATCGCCACGCTGCGCGGTGCCGCCGCGAAACGGGCGCGGTTGGCGACCCAGATCATCTTTCAGGATCCAATGTCGTCGCTGAACCCGCGCAAGAGGGTGGGCGAAATCATCGGCGAGGCGCCCCGCGTTCACGGGCTGACCCCCCGCACGGAGGTGCCCGCGCTGGTGGCCGAGTTGCTGAAGACCGTGGGCCTTGACCCGGCCATGGCCGACCGGTTCCCGCACCAGTTTTCCGGCGGGCAGCGCCAGCGCATCGGCATTGCCCGCGCCTTGGCCGTGAAGCCCGATTTCCTGATCTGCGACGAAAGCATCGCCGCGCTGGACGTGTCGATCCAGGCGCAGGTGATCAATCTGTTCATGGACCTGCGCCGCGACTTCGGCCTGACGCTGATGTTCATCAGTCACGACCTGGGCGTGGTGCGCCATATCGCCGACCGGGTGGTGATCATGTACCTGGGCCGCGTGGTCGAGGTGGCCGAAGCCGACACCGTGTTCGAGGCCCCCCGCCACCCCTATACCGTGGCGCTGCTGGATGAAATTCCGCGCATCGACCGTCGTGCGCGGCGGTTCTCGGCGATCAAGGGCGAAATTCCCTCGCCGCTCAACCCGCCGCCGGGGTGTCATTTTCACCCGCGCTGCCCCCATGCCTTCGACCGCTGCCGCGTGGAACGCCCCGCGCTGACCACGCTCGCGCCGGGGCTGGACGTGGCCTGCCATCTGAACGACGGGCGCGGCCTGTCGCCGGAACAACAAGAACCAAAGGGAGACTGAAACATGCTGCATATGAAATCCGTACTGCTGGCCGGGCTGCTGGCCACCACGGCCCTTCCGGCCCTGGCCGCTGACCTGACCATCGGGCGTTCGAACGAACCCAGTTCCATCGACCCGCAGTTCAGCCGCACCGGCAACAACCAGATGACCGGCGACATGATCTTCGGCCGCCTGGCCGAGTTCGACCAGAACCTTCAGATGAAGCCGAACCTTGCCGAAAGCTGGACAAACATCGACCCGCTGACATGGGAGATCAAGCTGCGCGAGGGCGTGACCTTCCATGACGGATCGCCCCTCACGGTCGAGGACGTGATCTATTCCATCGAGCGTACCGACGAGGTGCCCAACAGCCCCGCGCCCTTCACCGACATGGTGTCGAATGTGGCCTCGCTGGAAAAGGTCGACGACACCACCCTGCGCATCACCACCAACACCCCCGCGCCGTCCTTCATGGAATCCATCGGCCGGGTCTTCATCATTTCCAAGGCCGCGACCGAGGGCAAGTCCAGCGATGATTTCGCCGATGCCGCGACCGGTGCAGCCATCGGCACCGGGCCTTACCGCTATGTCGCCTGGACCCCGGGCGAAACCATGGAGCTTGAGGCCTATGACGGCTTCTGGGGCGAAATGCCCGAGTTCAAGGACGTGCAGATCCGCTTCATCAGCAACGATGCGGCACGGGTTGCCGCCCTTCTGTCGGGCTCGGTCGATCTGATCGACGGTGTGCCGCCGGCAGACGTGCCCCGCCTTGAGGCCGACGACAACTATACCGTCATCTCCACCCCCTCGGGGCGGGTGATCTATCTGGGCCTGTCCATGCGCGGCGATACCGCGCCGGGCGTCACCGACACGGCCGGCAACCTCCTGTCGGAAAACCCCTTCCGCGATCCCCGCGTGCGCAAGGCGATTTCGCTGATGATCGACCGTCAGCTGATCGTTGACCGCATCCTGGGCGGTTCGGGCATTCCGGCAGGCCAGATCGCCGCGCCGGGCCTGGGCGGCCATGCCGAAGACGTGACCCCCGACGCCCCCGACGTGGAACAGGCCAAGGCGCTGCTGGCCGAGGCGGGCTATCCCGAAGGCTTCGGCATCACCGTGTCGTCGTCGAACGACCGTTTCCCGGGCGACGGCGACCTGGCCCAGGCCATCGGCCAGATGCTGGCGCGTGGCGGGCTGACCGTGACCGGGGTCGAGGCGCTGCCCTACAACGTCTATTCCAAGGCGGCGACGGCGGGCGATTACGGCGCTTTCGTCTTCTCGCTGGGGGCCTCGACACCCACCTCGGCCACGCTGCTGCAATCGCTTCTGCACAGCTATGACAAGGAGGCGGGCAAGGGCGCGTTCAACCGCGTACGCTATTCCAACCCCGAGTTCGACGCCGCCCTTGCCGAGGCGATGGAGGAGTTCGACCCCGAAAAGCAGCGCGCCATGCTGGAGGATGTCACGCGCATGGTCTTCGCCGATACGCCCGTCGTGCCGCTTTACTGGCAGAAGGCGCATTGGGCCGCCAAGACCGGCCTGACCATCGACGGTGGCCTGTCCGAGGACACGCTGCCCCAGGCCGTGAGTTCCGCCAAGTGAGCGATACAATCGAAACGGGGCCGGCCATCGCGCTGGCCCCGGATGTCGTGGTGTTGCGCGACATCATGATCCCCATGCGCGACGGCGTGATGCTGGCCACCGATGTGTACCTGCCCACAAAGGGCGAGGCGCGTCCGGCGATCCTGGAACGCACGCCCTATGACAAGACGGGCACGTCACGCTCCGAACGCTCGGTCGCGGCACCCGATCCGCTCAGCCGAGAGGCGCTGGCCATGCGCATGGTGCGCGAAGGTTACGTCATGGTCTGGCAGGATTGCCGGGGCCGCCACAAATCCGGTGGCAGCTTCACCAAATACGTGAACGAGGCCGAGGACGGTTTCGACACCATCGCCTGGATCGCCGCGCAGGATTGGTGCGACGGGCAGGTTGGGATGATGGGGTTAAGCTATGATGCCCATACCCAGATGGCGGCGGCCTGCCTTGCGCCGCCCGCGCTGGCCTGCATGGTGCTGGATTCCGGCGGCTTTTCCAACGCCTTCACCTGCGGCATCCGGCAGGGCGGCGCGTTCGAGCTGAAGCAGGCGACATGGGCCTACAACCACGCCTTGGAATCCCCCGAGGCGCGTGATCCTCTGGTCGCCGGGGCGATAAGGGCCGAAAACCTGCACGACTGGTTTGCCCATATGCCATGGACGCGCGACCGTTCGCCTATCCGCTGGGCACCCGATTACGAGGCCTACCTGCTGGACCAATGGCAGCACGGCACCTTCGATGCCTTCTGGCAGCGCACCGGCATCTGGGCCGCCGGGTATTACGATGCCATCCCCAAGGTGCCCGTGGCGTTGATGAGCAGTTGGTACGACACCTACGTGCCGACCACGCTGGAAAACTACCGTGCCCTACGGGCCGAACGCCCCGTGGCGCTGATCCTGGGGCCATGGACCCATGGCAACCGGTCGTCGCGCGTCTTCGGCGACGTCGATTTCGGCCCCGCCGCCACCTTCGACGGACAGGTGGACGACACCTGGCTTGACTGGCGGCTGAAGTGGTTCGACGCGGCCCTGCGCGGTGGCGCAGACAGGCAAAGCGGCAAGGTCTGGTACTTCGTCATGGGCGGGGGCAGCGGGCGGCGCACGGCCGAGGGGCACCTGGATCACGGCGGTGCCTGGGCCAGCGCCACCACCTGGCCGCCGGAAAATGCACGAAAGCTGACACTTCATCCCCGCCCCGACATGACCTTGGGTGATGCACCCGGGCAGGGGGCGCATATCGAATGGTCCTTCGATCCGGCCGATCCGGTGCCGACGCTGGGCGGTGCCCTCACCTCGGGCGAGCCGATCTTTACCGGCGGCCCGGTGGATCAGGTCGAGGCCGAAGGGTTCTTCGGCTGCACCACGCCCGGTCTGCCCCTGAAGGCGCGGCGCGATGTGGTGTCCTTTGAAACCGAACCCCTGGAACATGACATGGTCATCGCCGGGCCGGTGACGGTGCACCTGCGCGTCACCACCGATGCGCCCGACACCGATTTCACCGCGAAACTGGTGGATGTGCATCCGCCGTCGCCGGACTATCCGCGCGGCTATGGCATGATCCTGTGTGATGGCATCTTCCGCCTGCGGTATCGCGACGGCTATGATGCGCCACGGCTGGTGGAGCCGGGTGAAGGGCCCTTCGATATCACCGTCACTCCCTTCGACACCGCGAACCGGTTCTGCAAGGGCCATCGCATAAGGCTGGATATCTCGTCGTCCAACTTCCCCAAGTTCGACGTAAACCCAAACACCGGCGCCCCCGAAGGCACCGGGCGGGCAATGCGGATTGCGCTTAACGGGATCATGCTGGGCGAAGGCACGCGGCTGGAGCTGATGGCGCTGCCCACAACATGACGCGGCGCCCCCGGGCCTTCAGTTGGTGATCTCGACCGCGCGGCACGATCGAACCCGTAATGCCTTGGCACGAAGATCTTGCAGGAAGGGCCGCGACGCCTATCGAATGCGGGCAGGGCCTCGAACAATGGTGCGGTGACTCACCGCTCAGTTCGACGCGAAGTTCCCGAGGCAGCGGGCAATAGCCCTTTCCAGGAAACGCAGAGCCAGGAGGATGCCAAAACAGGCAGGGGCGAATGCCCCGGACAGGAGGTAGGCCAGTAAGATGGTTCCAAGGCCTGCCCCCATCAGCAACGCGATGATGACGGCCACGGATGACGAAAGCGCGCCGATCAGGACAAGGGCGATCAGGGGGGCGGCGCTCCGATCGCCCTCGGCGTCCGGAAGATTGCGGTGCATGTAACCGCCGGTTTCGAAATGATCGATTGCTGCCATGAAAAGGACCTCCCGTAGAATTTATGTCTGAGTTCTCCGCAGGGCCCCCAGCCCGCTATCAATGGTATGTAGGAATCACCTTAGCATAGTATTGTCCAAACTTTGGTATGTATTTTGACGTTGCGGAAAGAAATCCAATCTGAGGGCGCGAATTGCCCCCCGTGGCGCTCTAACCCGCAGGCAGGGAGAAGCCGCCAGGCCGTTGCGCAAGCCGTTTGAATTGAACGCAATTAGATGCTGCGGATACTGTGAGAGTATCGGGTAAAGTAATTACTTTCCAATAATTTACATGCAATTCTGACATGTTCCATGTTGCCCGCGGGGCATTCCGCGGGGTGCCATATTGCGACCCATGCTTTCCTCTGCGGGGTTGGCCAATGTGCCGTTGCCCGGGGCCAAGTTTGCCGGCCGATCAAAAGAAGCGGGCTTTCCTCGGGCCTGCCTTGACGCGGGACATACAAAAGATAATGGGGCCTGCCCGCGCCTCTGCGGGCCTCGAACGCCAAGGCGATTCGCGGAGTGGGAACGTTGCGATTGCGTGTCAATCCGGCCAGCCCGACGTGTCGATACAAAATCCCCCTTGCCAACCGGGGTGTCGGTTACATACTAATGGATGTGATAGAGGCGAATCCGCGATCGCGCCGCCTGCATTGACGTGTGTAACTTTACTGCACACGCAATTCCCGATGGCGATGAAGCGGCGATGGTCGGGTTCAGTTCTTTATACGAAAGTGCAGGGGAGTGCCTTTATTGGCCAACAGCAAGGATAAGCACGTTGCATCGGCTGATCGGATAAATGCCGATTCCGCCTCTGTGCTGTCTTTTGCCCTGCGCGAGCGGGCGGAATTGTCGTCCGCCAGATCAGAATTCGGCCAGTCCGGCCTTTCGGTCGCTGCGGGTGCGATCGGTTTGGGCCTTGCCACGCAGAAAGCCACGGCGGAAGGTCAGGCCTCGCTCGTGGCCTCTTCCGAGGGTCCCGAGAAAGTGACCGCCCAGAAGGGCGCCGGGAATACGCGGGAAAGTGCGAAATCGGATCAGCCCGCATCGGCTGCGGATAGCCCGGGCAAGGTTGCGGGCGCCGAAGAAGAAACCGGGCCGGAGGTTGCGGCTCCGGTCACCGATCTTGTCGCCGAACCAGATGTGTCGGAAACAGCGCCGGCCGATGCGAATGAGGCCGATCCCGACTTGCTGCTCATGGCGGACGAGGGTCTGTTTCCCTCTGGCCCGGACAATGAGCCGGCGGACCTCTCACCGGTGGAAATTGCCCGCGCTCCGGTGATCACTTCCATCGACGCGGCCCCCGTCGCAAGGCCGGCTCCCCCTAGGGTTACGGCTCCTGTAGAACTTCTCCCGGAGGATCCGACAGAAACCACGCCGCCCGCCGATGATCTCGCGGTGCGGGTCGAAAGCCAGGCGGCGCAGCCGACTGGCGAAGGCGGCCTCGTGGACAGCGTTCTGGATACGGTGACAGGCGAAGACGGTCTGCTGGACTCGGTGGTCGGCGAGGATGGCGTTCTGGACGGTGTCCTTGGCGAAGATGGCCTCGTTAGCAGCGTTCTGGATACGGTGACAGGCGAAGACGGTCTGCTGGACTCGGTGGTCGGCGAGGATGGCGTTCTGGACGGTGTCCTGGGCGAAGATGGCCTCGTTGGCGGCGTTCTGGACACGGTGGCGGGCGAGGACGGCCTGCTGGACTCGGTGATCGGCGAGGATGGCGTTCTTGACGGTGTCCTTGGCGAAGATGGCCTCGTTGGCGGCGTTCTGGACACGGTGGCGGGCGAGGACGGCCTGCTGGACTCGGTGATCGGCGAGGATGGCGTTCTGGACGGTGTCCTGGGCGAGGATGGCCTCGTAGACAGCGTTCTGGACACGGTGACGGGCGAAGACGGTCTGCTGGACTCGGTGATCGGCGAGGATGGCGTTCTGGACGGTGTCCTTGGCGAAGATGGCCTCGTTGGCGGCGTTCTGGACACGGTGGCGGGCGAGGACGGCTTGCTCGGCGGCCTTCTGGGTGGCGGCGCCGACGACGATCTTGATACACCCGATGAGCCTGTCGAAGCGGTGGCCGATGAAAATGGCGCGACAGACGCCCTTGTCGGTGAGGACGGCGTGCTTGACGCGACGCTTGGTGACGATGGCCTTGTGGACGACATCACCGACGAGGTGCTTGGCGAGGGTGGCGTTGTGGACAGCGCTCTCGACACCGTCGCGGGTGAGGACGGTCTTGTTGACAGCGTCGTTGAAGCGGTTGCCGGGGAAGACGGACTCGTGGGCGAAGACGGCCTCGTGGGCAACGCCCTTGGCACGGTGACGGGTGAAGACGGCCTGCTGGACACGGTGGTCGGCGAGGACGGCTTGCTTGACGCGACGCTTGGTGACGATGGTCTTGTTGACGACATCACCGACGAAGTGCTCGGCGAGGGTGGCGTTGTGGACAACGCTCTCGACGCCGTCGCGGGTGAGGGTGGTCTTGTTGACGGCGTCGTTGAAACGGTCGCCGGGGAAGACGGCCTCGTGGACAACGCCCTTGACACGGTGACAGGCGAAGATGGCCTGCTTGACGCGGTGGTCGGCGACGACGGCCTCGTTGGCGACGTTCTGGACACGGTGACGGGCGAGGACGGCTTGCTTGGCGGCCTTCTGGGTGGGGGCGCCGACGACGATCTTGATACGCCCGAGGAACCTGTCGAAGCGGTGGCCGATGAGAATGGCGCGGCAGACGCCCTTGTCGGTGAGGACGGCGTGCTTGACGCGACGCTTGGTGACGATGGCCTAGTTGACGACATCACCGACGGTGTCCTTGGCGAGGATGGCCTCGTGGACAGCGTTCTGGACACGGTGGCGGGCGAGGACGGTCTGCTTGGGGGACTGCTCGGCGGCCTTCTGGGTGGCGGCGCCGACGACGATGTCGATACACCCGAGGAACTTGTCGAAGCGGTGACCGATGAGAATGGCGCGGCAGACGCCTTTGTCGGTGAGGACGGCGTGCTTGACGCGACGCTCGGTGACGATGGTCTTGTTGACGACATCACCGACGAGGTGCTTGGCGAGGATGGCGTTGTGGACAGCGCTCTCGACACCGTCGCGGGCGATGACGGTCTTGTAGACGGCGTCGTTGAAGCGGTTGCGGGCGAAGACGGCGTCGTGGGCAACGCCCTTGACACGGTGACAGGCGAAGATGGCCTGCTTGACGCGGTGGTCGGCGACGACGGCCTCGTTGGCGGCGTTCTGGACACGGTGGCGGGCGAAGACGGCTTGCTCGGCGGCCTTCTGGGTGGCGGCGCCGACGACGATCTTGATACGCCCGAGGAACCTGTCGAAGTGGTGGCCGATGAGAATGGCGCGGCAGACGCCCTTGTCGGTGAAGACGGCGTGCTTGACGCGACGCTTGGTGACGATGGTCTTGTGGACGACATCACCGACGAGGTGCTTGGCGAGGGTGGCGTTGTGGACAGCGCTCTCGACACCGTCGCGGGCGATGACGGTCTTGTAGACGGCGTCGTTGAAGCGGTTGCGGGCGAAGACGGCGTCGTGGGCAACGCCCTTGACACGGTGACAGGCGAAGATGGCCTGCTTGACGCGGTGGTCGGCGACGACGGCCTCGTTGGCGGCGTTCTGGACACGGTGGCGGGCGAAGACGGCTTGCTCGGCGGCCTTCTGGGTGGCGGCGCCGACGACGATCTTGATACGCCCGAGGAACCTGTCGAAGTGGTGGCCGATGAGAATGGCGCGGCAGACGCCCTTGTCGGTGAGGACGGCGTGCTTGACGCGACGCTCGGTGACGATGGCCTTGTGGACGACATCACCGACGAGGTGCTCGGCGAGGGTGGCGTTGTGGACAGCGCTCTCGACACCGTCGCGGACGATGACGGTCTTGTAGACGGCGTCGTTGAAGCGGTTGCGGGCGAAGACGGCGTCGTGGGCGAAGACGGCCTCGTGGACAGTGTTCTGGACACGGTGACGGGCGAAGACGGCCTACTGGACTCGCTGATCGGCGAAGGCGGCGTGTTGGGGAACCGGCAGAACGTGGGCGTTGCGGCAGCTGTTGATGCAGCGGCATCGGTAGTTGATCCCGTCGTGACGGAATCCGACGATGAGCCTTCGGAGACAGCCGGGAGCGGCGATAATGCACCGCCGCCGGCGGAAGCCGATGATGTCGTCGTCGATGAGCAGCCCGAAGCCCAAGAGGGCGAAGATGATGGTTATCTCGAGGATTTCCTAGCCACCGACAGCGGCAGCCCCGTTTTTGACGGTCTGCTTGGCGACGCCGATACCTTTGGTGTCGATGTCGAGATGCCAGTGCATGATGACGCGGACGATCTTTTTGCCGGCCTCGAAGGTGGCGACCTGCTGAGCGGCACGCTTGTCGAAGAGGGAATTATCGGGGCGGATGCCACGAACCAGATGCCGGATGCCGAGGTTGATGATTTGCTCAACCATATTCTCGGGACAGGCGCGGATGGCGATATTCTCAGTGGTGCTGCAAGCTCGCTTGGCCTGCTCCTTGAGCCGGCGGCGTCAAGCGACGAGGATATTGCGCCTCGCGAAGAGGGCGACCTGGCAGGCGAAGACGCGGTGGAGGGTGCGCTTGGTACCCTGTTCGACGACATTTCGGATGCAGGGAATTCGCTTTTGAGCGGCTTGTTCAGAACGACGCCCGATGATCAGGCCGATTGATCGGCCAATTGAACGACCTTCGGACGGATTGGGAGATCTTACCAATCTTCCATTAAAGCGGCATTTTCGGGCAGATTGAGAACTCCACCTGAGGGCGACGAAAAATTGGACAATACAATTGAAAGATGGTGCCCGGATAGGTAGAGATGACTCTAACGGACGGAAAATGCACAACTCTGGCCCGCGGCAATCGATAGACATACTTTGGTAGGACTGGTTGAATGCAGGCCTCCTCTGTCGATTGCCGGTTCTTGACGGGAGTGTGCAGCTACCATTTGGAGGTGCGCATATGGCGATCGAATTCTTTACGCGCCTGACAAACGCCGACAGCGCGCCTATGCGTCAGGTCGGCTCCAGGTTTGATCTGGATGGTGCAACGGACGTTACGCTTGGCATGGGTGCGCCAGGGATTGTCGAATACGCAAAGATCGGCCCGGATCTTGAAATTCGGTTCCGGGATGGACAGCAGCTGAGCCTGCAGGATTTTTTCGTCATTGATGCCCAGGGCGATTTCAGCCGCCTGAATACCGTCGATGGAAACGAAGTGATTACCGGCCTGGTGGCCCCCGAACCAAACCCCGAGGATATCGAAGTTTCCGATGCCGGGACGGGTGAGTCCATCGTGACCCCCCAGTCGTTGCCTTCTGGTGTCGGCGGTCCGCAGGCCCCTGATGGAATGGTGCAGCCTCAGGCCGACAATGAAGGTGTGGTCGACGGGGACGACGGGTCTGGCTGGTCAAACCCCCTCTTGCTTGGCGGTCTGGGGTTGGCCACCGGATTTGGTGGCACGAACCTGATGGTTGGTGAAGATCTCGAAGGCGACAGCCCGAATGAGCCGTCCGTTCAGGATGCGGGGGCGGCGCAGGCCGAACTGGCGCGTGAGATCGAAGGGCTTGTGGGTGCCGATGCCGAGGGGACGACCCTCGCCAGTGAGATCGAAACCCTGTTCGGCAACGGCGCCGACGCGACCGCGCCCGCCGAGATGGCGCCGGAAAGCGACGCGGATGCGGTGTCAGCGGCGCCAGAGGAAGACGATCCACTGGGCGGGCTGATGGGAGGGTGGCAGGATAGCGGCCACGCCGATTTCGCCCCGGTCGGACAATTGATGACGGAATTCATGACCGAGGCTGAAGTATGAGAAGTGCTCCGACCGTCCTGGCCAGGACACGACTGAAGCATTGGGCGGTTTGCATTGGTGTTGCTTTTGGTGCCGTGTACGGCGGTGCGGCGATGGCGCAGGTTTCCCTGCCGGACGCGGTGCGGCTGGCAACGGAACTTGACCCAAACATCACGGCCCTGCGCCAGCAGGTCGCAAGCAAGACCATCGGCGTTCAGGAAGAGCGTGATGCCTATTATCCCAGCCTCAGCGTGGCGGCAGACAGCGGCACGACCGACTCGAGCGGGCCGGGGATCACACTGACCGTTTCGCAGGTTCTCTATGACTGGGGGCTGATCCGCAGCAAGATCCAGGTGGCCTCGCAAGCACGAGTGCAATCCGTGTCCGAGCTGAAGATGGCGGTCGAGGGGCTGACGCTGCAGGTTGCCGAAACCTTCCTGGATGTCGAGATCGCCGAGCGCAAGATCCGGCTTACCCAGGATTACATGACATATGCCGGCCGGCTGGCCGAACAATCCGAGGCGCGGGGCCGGGCCGGGCTTGGAGATAACGGTGAAGTCGCGCGTGCCCGCCTTGAGATCGCGCGCGCCCGCGATCAGCTTTCGCGGTTGCAGTCGGACCGCGACATGAGCCTGATGCAGATCGAGTTCCTGACCGGCAGACCGGTTTCGAGCGTGGGGCGCCCGCCCGAAATCGGCTTTGCCCAGCATTACTCCAAGGGCGACAGGATTCTTGCTGCGGTGCGCATTGCCCCGGATTACATCTCTGCCCGTTCGATGGCGGATGAGGCCGCTGCCAAGGTGGATACGGCGCGTGCGTCGCGCCTGCCCACCATCAAGCTTCAGGCGCAGGGGCGCAAGGATCTGAATGGCGGACGCAGCCGCACCGCGATCGGCCTCTCTGCCGGTGTTGACCTGAACGCAGGCAGCTTCGGGGGCCGGGGAATCCAGGTCGCGCAACAGGATCTGAAGGCGGCGCAATCCTCGGTGCGGGCGGTCGAACGGCAGCTCAGCAACGTGGCCCAGACGGCGCTGCAACATCTCCAGACCCTGCGCGCCAACGAAACGTCGCGCGAGGCCCAGCTGGTTCAGGCGCGGCGGGTGCTGGACAACTACGAAGAGCAGTTCACCGCCGGCAAACGCGAGTTGATCGACGTGCTGACGACCGGTCGTGATCTTTACGACGCGCAGATCGACCAGGTCGATACCTATGATGAACGAAAACGTACCGAATACATCGCGGCGCACGATCTCGGAGTGCTCGGGACACTGATTCTACCGTTTGCCAGAACGCAGTGACCCTGGCCCGCGGTTTCGAAGGAGTTCGATGAATGTTTGACCAGGTCCATTCCGATCCCATCGTCGTTGGGCTTATCGAACTTTGCCGCGCCCAGGGCGTCGCGACCTCGCCCGCGCGCCTGACCAACGGACTGCCCATCGAGCCCGGTAAGAGGATGCCGATCGACCTGGCACCCATGGCCCTGCGCCGCATCAACATGAGCTGCCGTGTCTGCCGGGATCCGATCACCTCATTCCCGTCGCACAGTCTGCCGGTCCTGCTGTTCCTGAAAGACGGGCGCACCGTCGTTCTTGAGCAGTACAACAAGGTCTACGCCACGGTCATACTGCCCGAATCGGGCGGCGGCCGGGTGAAATGGTCGCTCGACGAACTCCACAGGCAGTGCGACGGCCGCGTCCTGGTGTCCAAGCCCGTCGATATCGTTTCCGATCGCCTGGATGAACCGAACCCCCACGGGCGGCACTGGATTCTCGGGCCGGTTCTGAAAAACTGGTGGATCTACCGCGATGTGGTGCTGGCCTCGTTCGCCGCCAATATCCTTGCCGTCGCGACCGCGCTTTTCTCGATGCAGGTCTATGACCGCGTGGTGCCCAGCAACGCCTTCGATACGCTTTGGATTCTGGCCAGCGGTGTCGGTCTTGCCATTCTGCTTGAGGTGCTGCTGCGGGTCATGCGTGCCTCTCTCATCGACATTTCGGGGCGCGACCTTGACCTGAAACTTTCCGCACAGCTGTTCGACAAGGTGGCGAACATGCGCCTTGCGCATCAGCCGAAGTCGACCGGAGTTTTTGCCAACCAGGTGCGCGATTTCGCCATGGTGCGTGAATTCTTCACCTCCGGAACGGTGACGGCCCTTTGCGACATCCCCTTCGTCTTGATCTTCATCGCGGTGATCTGGTGGATCGGCGGGCTGGTCGCGCTGGTGGCCGTGGTCGGGGTGATCCTGACCATATTGCCGGGTCTTCTGATGCAAAAAAGGCTTGCCCGTGCATCGCGCGAGAATGTCCGCGAATCCGCGGCGTTGAACGGTCTGCTGCTCGAAACCATCTCGAACCTTGAAACCGTCAAGGCCTCGCGCGCGGAAATGCGGCTGCAACGCACCCATGCACAGCTTTCGGCCACCATGGCCAATACCGCCGTGCAGACGCGCCACCTGACCAACCTTCTGGGCCAGACGGTCAGCAGCGTGCAGAAATTCGCCTATGCTGGCGTGATCATCGCCGGCGTCTACCTGATCAGCCGCGGCGATCTGACCGTGGGCAGCCTGATTGCCTGCACGATCCTGACCAGCCGGGCGATGTCGCCCATGGGCCAGGTGGCCGGTTTGCTGACGCGCTGGCAACAGGTGCGCGCCGCAATGGACGGGCTGGACAAGATCATGGGCCTGCCGGTCGAACGCCCGGCAGACCGACATTTCGTCCGGGCCTCGTCGCTGACGGGCAAGTACGAGATCGAGAACATGGTCTATCGCCATGATCCTCAGGCGCCGCCGGTGGTGAATATCCGCGATCTGAGCATTGCGCCGGGCGAGCGTATCGCGCTGCTGGGGGGGAATGGCGCGGGAAAATCGACCCTGCTGCGCCTGCTGGCCGGGCTGACCGACCCCGAAAGCGGCAGCGTGCTTGTCGACAATCTGGCCCTCGGCCAGATCGATCCGCTGGATCGTCGCCGCCAGATCGGATACCTTCCGCAGTCGGTTGCCCTGTTCCAGGGGTCTTTGCGCGACAATCTGCTGCTGGATCACAGCCTGCATTCCGACGACGAACTTCTCGAAGCGCTGGATCACGTCGGTTTGGGGAATTTCGTGCGTCGCCATGTCCGGGGGCTTGATCTTCAGATCCAGGGCAACGGCAATGTTTCGGGCGGACAGCGGCAATCCATCGGTCTTGCCCGGATACTGCTTCAGGACCCGAAGATCGTGCTGCTGGACGAACCGACCGCCGCCTTCGATCACATCACCGAAAGCAAGGTCATCGCCCACCTGAAGACCTGGCTGCAGGACCGGACCACCATCATTTCGACCCACAAGCGCGAATTGCTGAGCCTGACGGAGCGCACGCTGGTCCTGAAGGAAGGCAAGATCGCCCGTGACGGCGACCTGATGAAGATCCTCAACGCCGCGCGGGCCAACAGTGCCGCGGCCAAACCCCAGGTCAAGGTCGTGACATGAGCAATGCCGACATCTTCGACCCAAGCCATGTCGACGGCAGCTATCGCCGCCAGACCCTTGCCCGGGCGCGGCTGACGATCCAGACGGTGGTTCTTTCGCTTGTCGCGGCCATCGCCTGGGCCGCGGTTGCCGAGGTGAACGAAGTTACGCGTGGCGATGGCCGGGTCGTTCCGGCGCAACGCATGCAGACCATCCAGAGCCTTGAGGGCGGCATCCTTTCGGCACTCATGGTGCGGGAAGGCGATACCGTCCAGAAGGGCGAGGTTCTGGCCCAGCTTGACCCGACGCGCACAGAATCGGCCTTCAAGGCCACCGAAGCGCAGATCGAAACCCTTGTGGCAGAATTGGCCCGGCTCGAGGCGGAAGTGCTGGAACATCCGAAGCTTGATTTCGGCCCCACGCCTTCGGAAACCGAACGCGCCGAACTGCGCCTGTTCAACGCACGGCGAACGAAACTCGAAGCATCGCTTCTGGCGCTGGTTGGGGAACGCGACACCATCCAGGAGCAGATCGACATCACCGAACCGCTGGCCGAACGCGGTTCGGTCAGCCGGATCGACCTGTTGCAGCTTCAGCAGAAGAAGGCAGAACTGGACGGCAAGATCGGTGAAACCCGCAATGCCTATGTCCAGGACGCCTACAAGGATCTTGCGCAGCGCCGCGCCAAGCTTGGCACGCTGCAGCAGGAACTGGTGCAGAAGAAGGACGAATTGCAGCGCACAAACATCCGCTCGCCGGTGGCGGGCAGGGTGAACAATATCGCCATCACTACTCTGGGCGGCGTTGTTCAACCTGGCGAGTCGATCATGGAGATCACGCCGATCGATGACAAACTGATCATCGAAACAAAGGTTCTGCCGCGCGATGTGGCCTTCATTGCCCCCGGCATGCCGACCAGCGTAAAGATCACCGCCTATGATTTCTCGATCTATGGCGATCTTGAAGGCACCGTGGTGCAGATTTCCGAAGATACGGTCGAAGAGGAAACCCGCACCGGCACCCAGGATTTCTATCGCGTCATGGTCAGCACGGAGCTCAATTATCTCGAACGTTTCGGAGAGCAATACCCGATACGCCCGGGGATGGTTGCCCAGGTCGATATCGAAAGCGGCAAACGTTCGATCCTCAGCTATCTGACGCGCCCATTGCTGAATGCACGGCTGCGCTGACACGATATAGCTCTGTGACACACGAAAGATCTGAAAAGGAAGACCCGTGCCGGTAGTGACGAATTGCGGTATTAGAAGTTATGCGGCCCTTGCCGGAACGGCGACATTGGCCTGCGGTCTTCTGCTGGCTGGCCTGCAAGCGGCCGCGGCGCGCGAATTCCGCGCGGTCGAGGTGAGGGGCGCCGAATTCATCCCCGAGGATGATGTCCGCATGACCTGCGGTGCCATGGCGGGTGTCGATTATTCCTCCATCGATTTGCGGGCGATCGAGGATTGCCTGATGTCCACCGGTGTATTCGATTCGGTCAGGCTTTACCCCGAGGGTGATCTTCTGATCATCGAGGTGGCGGAAACGGATTCGCGCCCCGGACGTGTGGAGGGGACAATCTCATATGTGGCCCAGGACGGGCTGACGGCAGAGCTGTCGTTTGAACAGTACAATCTCTTTCCATCGACCTATGGCGCGTTGCACCTGATGTACAATACCGAGGTCAGGAGCTTTGACGCCAACCTCTATCGTACCGACATACGGGGCGAAGGTCTTGACCTTGGGCTGGACCTGATCGCACGCGAATCCGATTACGATGACCAGAGCTATTCCCACCGCAGCATCAGGTTTGAACCCTACCTTGCATGGATGCCGGACGATGATCTGCGGCTTGAGGCCGGTCTTGGCCTGCGCCAGCAACGGATGGGAAATGTCGATGCGAATGCCAGCGCTCTTGTCCGGCAAGAGGCGAAGGACAGCCAGAACACCGCGCCCTACCTGCGGTTCTCGCTTGATTTCACCAGCAGCACCGGGTTGGAGGGCGAGCGTGCCGACTGGGCACGTCCCGGATATTCGATCGCCCTCGATCAGTTCTTCTGGAACCTCGGCGGCTCGGACCCGCTGTCTGACACGCGGTTCGAGTTGCAGGCGCAACTGCCGATCAGCGAAACCCTGCGCCTGCAATCCGGCGTCCGGGGGGGCATGGTCAGCGGGTTGTCGGGCAATGCCACGCGCAGCATCGACCGCTTCTTTCCCGGTGCCGATACCTTTCGCGGCTTCGCGCCACGCGGGGTCGGCCCGCGTGACAGCGGCGACGCCCTGGGCGGGAACAAGTTTCTTGTGAGCTACGTCGAATTGCAGCGGGATTTCGGCGAGATTTTCGGAAGCGGTATGCGCGGGGGCATCTTTTTCGAAACCGGCGCTGCCTGGGGATTGGACGATACGTTGAACGGGCAGATCAATGATGGCTGGCAAAATCGCAGCAGCATCGGCCTTTCGCTCACTTTCGAGGTGGGGGAAACGCCCGTGGCCCTTTATGTCGCCGAGCCGCTGCGCAAACAGCCCGGCGACGAAGTCCAGGTCTTCGGCCTGGGTTTTACTGCACGTTTCTAATAGGTTTCGCCGCCGGACATCCGCCTTGCCCGGTTATCGACGGCCTGGCGGAACAATCGCATATAGCGCGGCGCGACCGAAGGCAGGCTGTATTGCAGCCGAGCCAGGAACTTTGCTTTCGTCGCATAGCGAAGGCGACGGGCCGGATCATCCTTGAGCGCCAGGATGGCATCGATCCAGGCGGTGTCGTCGTCCGGCAGCAGCATGCCGTTGATGTCGTTCTGGATAAGCTCGGACGCGTAGCCACGGTCAGGCGCCAGGACACAGGCCCCCCGCCCCAGGATTTCGACAAGCCCCCAATTGGCCACCCCGAACTTCAAGGGATAGAGAAACAGATCGATCCCGGCGATCTGCCGGGCGAATTGATCGTAGGGAAGTTTGCCGGGAAACCTGATAACCTCGGCCGCCCGGGGATAGACCTTCATCAGATGGTCGCGAAAGGTTTCGACTGCTCCGTCGTACTTGCGTTTGACCCATTGCTGCTCGTAGCCATAGGTCGTTCCGTCGGCACCACCCAGCGCCACGAACTCGGCCTCGACACCTTTTTCAACCAGCTTGTCCACAAGCCGGACATAAGTTTCAAAGCCCTTGGAACTGGAAAGATCCCGCGCCGAAAACCCGATGGTGAAGGGCCGGGGCGGTGCGTCGTCGACCGGCTGATCCTTGTCGGCCTCGAACTCGAACCCTTCAAGCTGCACCTCGATGTTTGACCGAAGCGCTTTCGGAAACATCTGTTTGGCGTGATGGCTGGGGCAGATCACCAGGTCGCTGCGGATCGCCTGATGCAGGTTCAGCATCTCGGTGTTCTTGTCGGCCATGCGTTGCGCCTGATCCGGCGGATAGGCGGGATCCCAGCCATGGGCGAAATAGCTTGGAAACTCGATATAGCTGACGATGGCGGCGTCGATTTCATCATACAGGAAATGCGGTGCCCCCCAGAGCGAGTGGCTGACCACCACATCGATCTTCTTTTTCTTCTCGAAAGCCTGCAAAGCCTTGAGAATGCCACGACCGATCCGCGCCGACCGTTCTACCTTGGCCGAGTAATAGTAACTTTGCGGTCCGATCACGGCGCCATCGGGTTTGAAGCCAAGGATGTGCTTGCCGCGATGGGCATTGCGCTCCTGATGCCCGGGCGTGGTCAGAAAATAGCTTTCGGCAAGCCCGGTTTCCCTCAGATAGTCGCACAAACGACCGAACTGCCCCGGATAGACCGCCCCCGTGAAGACAATTACTGGCTTTTGCATTTCGTCCCTTACCTTACCCCGTTGCAACCCGTCAGGCGCCGCCGTTCAGGGCGCCCGACCAAGGATACCTCCTTTGGTATAGGAAGAAAGGGCGGGGCTCAAATGGACTTTGGCATGCAACCGGGGTCGTGGACGGTCGGGGATCAGATCAGGTTCATGTCCCGGGCCACGATCACCGCCTGTGTGCGGTTGCTGGCTTCGAGTTTCGAGCAGATCGATTTCACATGCATCTTGATCGTCGGTTCCGCAAGGCCCAGAGCCTCGCCGATCTGGCGGTTCGCCTTGCCCTCGGCAAGATGGCTGAGCACATCCATCTCGCGCTCAGACAGGGGAATTTTCTGCGGCTCATTGGTGATGATGCGCTGCTTCTCGATCAGCTCGACGGGGATATAGCGCCCGCCTGCGGCCATGAACCGGATTTCGTTCGCAAAGTTGAGCAACGACGTGGTTTTCAGGACGATACCGCATCCCCCCGATTGCAGCACCTCGGCAACCACCTGCGGCGAGGGATGGCTGGTCAGCAGCGCCACGGGTTTGCCGGCGTTCTGCTCGATCGCCTTTCTCAGCCCCTCGACTCCATTCATGCCGGGCATGTTCAGATCCACGAGGACCAGGTCGAACGGCCCGCTTTCCTTGATGACTTCCAGTGCGGATGAAAGGTCGGGGGCGGTTTGCGCGCTCACGTCCGGAAGATTGCTGATGAAATGCGCAAACATTTCAAGAACCATCGCGTGATCGTCCGCAATGAGAATACGTATGGATGCAGCAGCCTTGGTCGTCATTTGATTGCTTCCACTTTTGGGAATGTCGTTGCCCGCTTCGGTTCCGGCCGGGGGATCGGCCCGTGTGACAAGCCTTTTGCGCAGGTCACGATTGTTTTTGATACATCTTCTTCGTCACGATCTGAACATAATTCAGGTAACACCACCGTGGGGTGACGCAAGGGTAGGGCGGTTTTGGGCTCTGGCCTCACGAAAGCAACGCCCGGATGGCTTCGGCTGTCTGGGTCACGGTCCGATCTGTCTGGTCCAGAAGTTCTGGCAGCCGGCCCTTGTCCCTTTCGACGGCAACCTCCAGCTGGCGCAGGCATTTTTCCAGTTGCGACAGCCCCGTCAGGCCACAGGCGCCGGTGGCGGCATGAAGCATTCGGGACGTGTCGTCGCCAATTCCCGAACTGCGAAGGGTCCTGGCCGCGCCTTCCGCTTCGGCCAGGGCGCGATTGAGAAAACTTCCCGCGCCGTCGCGCCCCAGTTCGGACATCAGGTCGCCGACCACGGACTGCTCCAGCAGGGAGCTGAGCCTTGCGAGGTTCTCGGCGCGGGTCGGGGCAGGGGCGGTGGGCGCTTCGGCAACGGGCTGTGCCGAAAGGACGTCTTGCAGCACCGCGCAGAGTTTTGCAGGCCTGATCGGTTTCTCCAGGATCCGGAGCATGCCTGCCTCAAGACAGGCCCGGCGGATCTTTTCATCCACATGGGCTGTCAACCCGACGATCCGCCCCTGCCAGGCCAGTTTGCCTGTTTGTGCTGCCTCTCGCACGCGCCGTGCCAATTCTATCCCGCTCATGTTGGGAAGGGTCACATCGGTCATGATCAGGTCGAACATGGCGCCCGGTCTGGCGCGGGCCAGTAGTGCCAGGGCCTCGGCGCCGCTTTTCGCGGGCTGCACCTGCGCACCGGTTTCGCGCAGAACGTGGGTTAGCCAATCTCGGCTCGACGGGCTGTCTTCAACCAGGAGGATCAACCGACCCGCCAGGTCGGTCCTTGCGTCGGGTCCGTCGGTTGCGCCGCTTGACGGGTCAAGCGGCGTTTGCGCCTTTGCCAGGTCAAGGCTGAAGGCGGCGCGCAGAATGGTACCGGTGACGGTCTCACCGGGCTTCTGGGTCGGGCTGTCCATTTCGCCCCGGTCAAGCACGTCAAGCCGCCCGCCAAGTTGCATCAGGGCATGGGCGAGAACATTCAGCCCGCCCGCTGGCCGGGTTCTCTCGCCCGTCTGGCCGTTTGCTCCGGCATGGCCAAGGGCCTGGCGCAACCGCTGCTTCTGTGCCTCCGGCAGGCCGCCGCCCAGATCGCGCACCTCAAGCACGACGCTCAGCTTCTGTGTCTCGCCGCGTTGGACATCAAGAGTTGGGGGCAGAAGCGAGGTGGTCAGTTCGATATCGATAGCCGGCCCGCCATATTTCACCGAGTTGTCGATCATGTTCTGAAACAGGGCGCGCACGAAACGAACGGGGCCTGTCACCTGACTGTCCCCATCGGCGTGTATCGTGGACCGCAGCTTGGCGTCACGGGCCCGCGCAATCGGGCGCATGATTTCCAACAGCCCGTCCAGTTCCTCGGCCAGTGAAAATGTCTCGTCCGGTTGCAATCCGCCCACCGCCTGCTCTCCGCGAATCACAGCGAGAACATTGCTGACATGGTCGAGCGCGAGATCGGCGGCGCGGCGCAGCTGACCCAGGTCCACGTCGTCGCGCCGCTCGGGGTCAAGCAGGGCTTCGGCGCTGGCCAGAAGGGATTGGATCGGTGTTCTGAGATCGTGGGAGACACGCATGAGTGTCGAGGCGCGGGCGCGGTTGCGCAGCCAGGTTGCCTCCTGATCGGTTTCCGACAGCCGCAGGAGATAGCCCGCCGAACGACCGAGGGGAAGTTGGACAAGCTCACCCTCAAGCGCCAGGTCATCCACGTCCAGCGAAACGATCGCGCTTCCCGCGCGCCTTGCCCGCGCGCAGATCGAGGGCCAGTCAAGCATGGCGCGCAGCCGGTCCGCCGTGAGGCCCAGCCGGTTGGCCGGGGTGTTGGCCAAAAGTACCTCGGCCGTTTCCGTGGCCAGGACGACCGCGCGCCGATCCGTGGCGATCATCCGGGCAATGGCCTGGAGAACCGGCCGGACGGTCGCCGCGTCGTCGCCGCGAATCGCGGTTCTGGCCCGTTCGGATGGGATGTCGGTTTGAGAAACATGCTCAGTCAAAGGCGATTCGGGCCGCGTTCTTTCCAACCGATGTCTCCCCGCTGAAATACGTGGGACTCACCGCGCGAGTGCGGCGCAAACCCCTGGTTTCCTTGTTGCCGGTCCAAAACCGACGGAAGTTGGTCTGGCAGGATGTCCTAGCAAAAGGCGTGAATGAAGTACAGGTTCACTGCAAACTGCCGAATTTCCTGACCTTGCATGGTTATTTACTTTCGTATGTATTGGATACAAACTAAAGGATGCTGTAAAGTACTTTAGTATCCAACATGCCTTCGACCGGCAAAACGCAAGGATTTGACCAATGGCTGATATTCGACTTCAGGCAGGCCCGACGGCCGACGTGAGCATTGCCTTCAACCGCGGCGACATCGCCCGCTACCAGAAATCCGGTCAGGATCTGGTGGTGCAGTTGAATGATGGCAGCAAGATTACAATCAGCGATTTCTACGCGCCGGCGGCCGATGGGTCAGCCCATCGCCTGATGTTCGCAGACGGCAGCTTCAGCGGCGTCGAAGGGACGGACACCGACGAGGAAGCAGCGGGGCTGGGCCTTGCCATACCGGATGAGGCCCTTGCCGCCGGTGCCGCTACCCTTCTCGGTGGAGCCCTCGCTGCCTCTGGGGGATCTGATGGCGAAGGTTCTGACGGAACGGACGGCACCGATGGAACCGATGGCACTGACGGGACGGACAGCACCGACGGTACGGATGGCACTGACGGTACGGATGGCACCGATGGGACGGATGGCACGGACAGCACCGACGGGACGGATGGCACCGATGGGACGGACGGCACCGATGGCACGGACGGCACCGATGGGACGGACGGCACCGACGGTACGGACGGCACCGATGGGACGGACGGCACCGATGGCACGGATGGCACCGATGGCACGGATGGCACCGATGGGACGGACGGCACCGACGGCACGGACGGGACCGATGGCACGGATGGCACCGACGGGACGGACGGCACCGATGGAACGGATGGGACCGACGGTACGGATGGCACCGACGGCACAGACAGCACCGACGATACGGACATGAGCGACCAGGGCTTGCTCGATCCGATCCTTGCAGATGGTGGCTTGCTTGGGGACATTACTGGCAACGATGGGCTGCTGGGTGACATCACCGGTTCCGACGGCTTGCTGGGCGAGTTGATCGGCAACGAAGGCGCCCTCGGTCAATTGACAGGCGAAGACGGCCTTGTCGGTGATCTTCTCGGGTCTGGCCTGCTGGGCGATGGCGGCGAAGACGGCGGGCTGATCGGCGGAATCCCCGTTCTGGACGGGCTTATCGGGGAAGGCGCGGGCGTACTGGATCCGGTCATCGGCGATGGTGGACTCCTTGGTGACCTCACCGGCAACAATGGTCTGCTTGGTGCTGTTACCGGTTCCGAAGGACTGCTGGGCGATCTTGTTGGAAACGACGGCGTTCTGGGGCAATTGACAGGTGAAGACGGCCTTCTCGGAGGCCTGCTCGGCACCGGTTTGCTGGGTGACGGCGACGGGTCCGGCGGCGCTCTGGGCAATGTGACCGACACGTTGCTGGGCGAAAACGCGGTGCTGGACAATCTGATTGGCGAAGGGGCCGGAGTGCTTGATCCGGTGATCGCCGATGAAGGGTTGCTCGGGTCGGTGACCGGCAATGACGGCCTTCTGGGTGACGTGACCGGTTCCGAGGGCTCACTTGGCGATCTCATCGGCAATGACGGCGCCCTTGGCGAGGTGACGGGTGAGGACGGCCTTGTCGGCGATCTGCTGGGCACCGGTCTGCTGGGTGACGGCGACGGGTCCGGCGGTGCTCTGGGCAATGTGACCGATACGTTGCTGGGCGAAAACGCGGTGCTGGACAATCTGATTGGCGAAGGGGCCGGAGTGCTTGATCCGGTGATCGCCGATGAAGGGCTGCTCGGGTCGGTGACCGGCAATGACGGCCTTCTGGGTGACGTGACCGGTTCCGAGGGCTCACTTGGCGATCTCGTAGGCAATGACGGCGCCCTTGGCGAGGTGACGGGTGAGGACGGCCTTGTCGGCGATCTGCTGGGCACTGGTCTGCTGGGTGACGGCGACGGGTCCGGCGGTGCGCTGAACGACCTGCTGGATCCCATCCTGGGCGAAGGTGGGCTGGTCGACAGTGCTCTCGACACTCTGAGCACTGGCAATCTTCTGGCCGGGCTTGACGCTGTTGCTGACGACATCTGACCTGATTGCCGCGCTTTAAGGGCAAACGTGAAAAGAATGAAGAATGCCCCGGGAAACCGGGGCATTTTTTGTTTTCCGCCTGATTCCCTGCCGCCCTGCGCCCTGTGTCTTTCCGGACAGTCGAAAGCCAGCGCCCATTTCTATGATGCGCAGAGGCAACAGGGCTTTGGCATATGCCGCCAGTTTCGGTGCCTGAGGTTATCCCGATATCCCCGCGCGCAATGAGATTGCTTCCATTTTGTGCACGATCCCAGGTCGCAAAGCAGATTGGGCATTCATTGGCGTTCACTGCAAAAGTTTGTTGACTTCGCAGCCTTTCGTCTGGTTAGTACATACTTAAGTTTGTCTACCAGACTTTCGATATTTCACACAGAGCGCTCCTAGGCCATGAGAGGACAGAATCCATGTCAGAAAAGGTGATCCAGGCTGGACCCGCAATCGGCATCAGAATTAATGCGGTTTCGAGCGATATTGCCCGCTATTCCCGCCAAGGGGATACGTTGATCGTCGAGTTGAAGAATGGCGACCGTATCCTGATCAATGATTTCTATACACCGGCCGAGAACGGCTCGCTTCACAGCCTGATCCTTGGCGATTCGACGGACAGCGGCATTCGCGGCGAACTTGACGGCGAAGGCGGCCTTGGCCTGTCGATGGAGGATCAACAAGCCGCAATGGCTGCTCTTGTCGGGGCCGGGGGTCTTGGCCTGGCAATGAGCGGTGGCAGCAGTGGTGATCCCGACAGCACCGATGGTACGGACGGCACCGATGGGACGGACAGCACCGACGGGACGGACGGTACCGACGGGACGGACAGCACCGATGGTACGGACGGCACCGACGGGACGGACAGCACCGACGGGACGGACGGTACCGACGGGACGGACAGCACCGATGGTACGGACGGCACCGACGGGACGGACAGCACCGACGGGACGGACGGTACCGACGGTACGGACAGCACCGACGGCACTGACGGCACCGATGGTACGGACAGCACCGATGGGACGGACAGCACCGACGGGACGGACGGCACCGACGGAACGGACAGCACCGACGGGACGGACGGTACCGATGGTACGGACGGCACCGATGGAACGGACGGCACCGATGGTACGGACAGCACCGACGGTACGGACGGCACCGATGGGACGGACGGCACCGAGGGTACGGACAGCACCGACGGAACGGACAGCACCGACGGAACGGACGGCACCGATGGTACGGACAGCACCGACGGAACGGACAGCACCGACGGTACGGACAGCACCGACGGGACGGACAGCACCGACGGGACGGACAGCACCGATGGGACGGACGGCACCGACGGGACGGACAGCACCGATGGGACGGACGGCACCGACGGGACGGACAGTACCGACGGGACGGACAGCACCGACGGGACGGACGGCACCGACGGAACGGACGGCACCGATGGTACGGACAGCACCGATGGGACGGACGGCACCGATGGTACGGACGGCACCGATGGTACGGACAGCACCGACGGAACGGACAGCACCGATGGGACGGACAGCACCGAGGGGACGGACAGC
>NZ_JACNMM010000005.1 GCF_020529025.1 Oceaniglobus trochenteri | reverse complement strand
CAGCGTCAGCGGCCCGGCGCAGGCGACGACGGGGTCCGCCTTTGACGTGAGTTGGAGCGACCCGGTCCACCCGCGCGACATGGTGGGCATCGTGCCCATGGGGGCCGACGAGGGCCAACGCGGCACCTACCTGCGGGTGGGGGAAGACACCGAAGGCAGCCTGAAGGCGCCGTCCGAACCGGGGCTATACGAACTCCGCTATATCCTCGACGTGGGCAGCAAGACGCTGGCGACCGCTTCCATCGAGGTTGTCGCGGCCGAGGCCAGCGTCAGCGGCCCGGCGCAGGCGACCACGGGGTCCGCCTTCGACGTGAGTTGGAGCGACCCGGTCCACCCGCGCGACATGGTGGGCATCGTGCCCATGGGGGCCGACGAGGGCCAACGCGGCACCTACCTGCGGGTGGGGGACGACACCGAAGGCAGCCTGAAGGCGCCCTCCGAACCGGGGCTTTACGAGCTGCGCTATATCCTCGACGTGGGCAGCAAGACGCTGGCTACTGCCTCCATCGAGGTTGTCGCGGCCGAGGTCAGCGTCAGCGGCCCGGCGCAGGCGACGACGGGGTCCGCCTTTGACGTGAGTTGGAGCGACCCGGTCCACCCGCGCGACATGGTGGGCATCGTGCCCATGGGGGCCGACGAGGGCCAACGCGGCACCTACCTGCGAGTGGGGGACGACACCGAAGGCAGCCTGAAGGCGCCCTCCGAACCGGGGCTCTACGAGCTGCGCTATATCCTCGACGTGGGCAGCAAGACGCTGGCTACTGCCTCCATCGAGGTTGTCGCGGCCGAGGTCGGGATTGCCGGGCCGGGTAAGGTGCGGGCCGGTGAGGACGTTGATATTTCGTGGTCGTCCACGGTTCATGGCCGCGACATGATTGCCATCGTGCCCATGGGTGCCGACGAGGGCAAGCGCGGCACCTATCTGCGGATCGGCGAGGCGACCGAGGGGCGGCTGAAGGCGCCGTCCGAACCGGGGCTTTACGAGATCCGCTATATCCTGGACGTGGGCAGCAAGACCTTGGCCAGCGCGCCGCTGGAGGTTCTCGGGGCTGATGCCCCGATGGACGATGGCGCCGGGCTGAGCGTGCCCGAAACCGCCGCACCGGGCGCAACGATCACCGTCACCTGGACCGGCGGCAGCCAAGGTGGCGATCAGCGGATTTCGCTGGCCCGCAAGGATCAACCCGATTTCGGCTGGATCTCTGCCCATCCGGTCGGTGAGGCAAAGAGCATGGAGCTGACCATGCCGCAGGACCCGGGCCTTTACGAGGTGCGTTTCCTCGATATTTCGGGAAAGGCGCTTTTGGGCCGTTCCGTTGTCGAGGTGAAATGATGCGTGGATTTCCTGCACTCCTGGCGCTTGGGGTCGGGCTGACCCTGGCCGCCCCCGCCGTCCAGGCCGAGATTGACGGCCACGGCCCCGATGCCTGGCGCGTTACCGGTGTGGCTGGCGATGACGTGCTGAACATGCGCATGGGGCCGGGCACCGAATACCTTGTGATCGACAGCCTGCCGCCCGATGCGCGGGGGCTGGAACAGATCACCTGCGTGCCGCTGCTGATCCCGTCGATCTATCACCGGCTGAGCGAGGCCGAGCGGGCGGACCTGCCGCCGCGCTGGTGCCTGATGCGCAGCCGCGATTTTGCCAAGGCGGGCTGGGTCGCACAGCGTTTCCTGATGGAGGACGGGCTGGAGGAGGTTTCGGCCCCTCGGCCCGGGGGAGGCGGTGATGTGGTCAAGCCGATCGGCGATCCGCAGATCGACGGCGCGGCCTATCTGGTCGGCGATCTCTATGCCGGGTTCGAGGCGGCGATGTCGTCAGGGCGCGACGCGGAAAACCCCTTCGCCCCGGAAAACGCAGACGGTTACTTCTTCGCCGATCTGGTTCCCATCCTGTCGGGCCATGGCGCAGACCTGCTTTACGGCGGGCAGGATTTTCAGGGCGCGGTGACACGCATCGCCCCCGACGCCCTTCAGCCGATGTTTCGCGGCACCATTCAGATCAACGTTGCCTTCACGAATTTCGGGCGCGATCAAAGCATCGCCTTCTACCTGCGCCCGGACACGGGCCAGCCCGATGCGCCCTATCGCATCCATTACATCGAACACGACGATTGGTCCTTCCCCGAGTAATCGGGGGGGATTGAAGTGCGCCTGGGGCGGCGGATGATCGCCGCCCTGGCCTTGCGCCGGGGGGATGGCAGGTAAATCCAGAGTATTTTTGTAGGATTCTTCGACTCAAGTAGTTGACTGAAATAGTCGGTTAAGGCAGAAGGCCCCTGTCGCAGGATTGCGGCAGCACAGTCACAGGAGAGACCCATGCAGCTTGCCAAGCTGACGCCGGGTCTTTGTTTCGCCTCCGCAGCCATCGCGATGAACTTCGCGTCAGCCACGTCCGCCACAGCAGAGACCATCACCGTAACCGACCTTGCCGGGCGCAGCGTCGAGGTTGAACGCGACCCCGATCATGTCGTGCTGGCCGAGGGACGGATGATCTATTCCCTGGCGCTTCTGGATCGCGACGATCCCTTCGCCCGTATTGCCGGATGGAAGGACGATCTGATCAACTTCGATCCTGACGCCTGGCGCAAGTACGAGGCCGCCTTTCCCGCCGCCGCCGACATCCCGCGCCTGGGCAGCCCCTATGCCGACGACTGGAACCTTGAATCGGTCATTTCGCTGGGCACCGACGTGGTGTTCATGAACCTGGGCGAATTGCTGAAGGCGCAGGAAAGCGGGATCATCGAAAAGCTGGACGAGGCGGGCATCGCCACCGTCTTCGTCGATTTCCGCCAGGACCCGACGGCAAACACCGTGACCAGCATCCAGCTGATGGGCCGCATCCTGGACCGGCGCGACGAAGCCGATGAATTCACCGATTTCTACACCGCCCAGATGAACCGGATTTACGCGACGATCGAACGGATTCCGCTGGATGAACGCCCGGTGGTCTTCATTGAACGCGCGGCCGGCTACAACCCGAACGAATGCTGCGGCACCTTCGGCGCGTCCAACCTGGGGCGGCTTGTCGACCTTGCAGGCGGGCGCAACTGGGGCTCGTCGATGTTTCCCGGCTTTGGCGGCAATGTCAGCCTCGAGGCGGTCTTTGCCGATGATCCCGACGTGATTGTGGGCACCGGTGCCAACTGGTCCGAGGCAAACCCCGCCACCCAGGCCGTGCTGTTCGGGTACGAGGCGACCCCCGAAGCGGTGCAGGAGCGGCTGGCCGTCCTGGCCGAGCGCCCCGGTTGGCCCGAGATGTCGGCGGTGAAGAACGGCCAGTTCCACTCGGTCTATCACCAGTTCTACAACAGCCCATATCATTTCGTGGCGATGCAGGCCTTCGCCAAGTGGTTCCACCCCGATCTTTTCGCCGACCTCGACCCCGAGGCCACGATGCGCGAGCTGCACGACCGCTTCCTGCCCATCGACTTTTCCGGCGTCTTCTGGGGAACGCTTGAGACGGCAACCAACTGATCCGCCGGCGGATCATGCCCCTGCGTCCGCCAAGGTGGGCGCAGGCCATTTCTTGAAGGAGAGGCCGCGATGGCCATGATGACACAACCCGCCGACCTGCGCGCGGGCTATGCCGCGCAGACGGCAAGGCGCTATGTCGTGTTGATGGCCGCCGCCGCCTTGCTGTTTCTCAGCTTCGTCGTCGACGTGGCGACGGGGCCGGGCAACTATCCCCTGCGCACGGTCATCGAAACGCTGTTCGATCCGATGGCGCATGGCGTGCAGATCAAGGTGATCGTCTGGGATTACCGTCTGCCCATCGCGGTGACGGCGGTGATCGTGGGCGCGCTTCTGGCGGTGGCCGGGGCGCAGATGCAGACGATCCTGAACAACCCGCTGGCCGAACCCTTCACGCTGGGCGTTTCCTCGGCCGCCAGTTTCGGCGCCGCCCTGGCCATCGTGCTGGGCTGGAGCATCCTGCCCGTGGTCGGATCGCTGGTGGTCACGATCAACGCCTTTCTCTTCGCGCTTCTGACCTGCGGGTTCATCCTGCTGGCCACGCGGCTGAAAGGGGTGGGGTCGGAAACCATGATCCTTTTCGGGATCGCGATATTCTTCACCTTCTCGGCGCTGCTGGCGCTGATGCAATACATGGCCTCGGAAGATCAGATCGCACGCATCGTGTTCTGGATGATGGGCTCGCTGGGGCGGGCCAGCTGGGAAAAGATCGCTCTGGGGGCGCTCTTGCTGGCCGTGGTCATTCCCTTCGGGCTGATGCGAAGCTGGCAGATGACGGCCCTGCGCATGGGCGAGGCGACAGCGATGAGCATGGGTGTCGATGTCGCCCGGCTGCGCCTTGAAATGCTGGTGGTGGTGTCGATCCTGGCCGCCACGGCGGTGGCCTTCGTGGGCACGGTGGGCTTCATCGGCCTCGTGGGCCCGCACATCGCCCGCATGATCGTGGGCGAGGATCAGCGCTTCTTCCTGCCGCTGTCGGCACTGGTGGGGGCGCTGGTGCTTTCGCTGACCTCGATCATCTCGAAATCGCTGACGCCGGGGGTGATCTATCCCATCGGCATCATCACCGCGCTGATCGGCGTGCCGGTCTTCGTGTCGATCATACTGACCACCCGCAGAAGGAGCCTGTCATGAGCCTGACCATCGAGGGCCTGCGCGCGGGCTATGGCCGCGTCCAGGCCCTGCACGACATCAACATCGCGCCCATCATGCCGGGGCAGTTCGTGGGCCTGATCGGCCCGAACGCCTCGGGGAAATCGACCCTGTTCAAGACACTGTCGGGCATGCTGCGCCCCAGTTCGGGAACGATCTGCCTGGGTGAAACCGACCTTTGCGCCCTGTGCCGGCGCGACCGGGCGCGCTGCATCGCCTACATGCCCCAGGCTTTCGGCTGCAACGCGATCCTCACCGTTTATGAAAGCGTGCTTCTGGCGCTGAAACAGACCACGGGCTGGCGCGTCGGGGGCGACAACCTGGACCGGGTGTCGCAGACCCTCGAGGCGCTGAAGATATCTCATCTGGCCGACCGGGGGCTGGGCAATCTCAGCGGCGGGCAGGCACAGATGGTCGCCGTGGCCCAGACCCTGGTGCGCGACCCCAGCATCGTGTTGCTGGACGAACCCACCAGCGCGCTGGACCTGCATCACCAGCTGTCGATCCTGTCGTCGGTGCGCCATGAAATGCAACGGCGCGGCAGCATCGTCATGGCGGCGCTGCACGATCTCAACCTCGCGGCCGAATTCTGCGACCGCCTGATCCTGATCCGCGAGGGGCGCATCGTGGCCGATGGCACGCCCGAAGACATCCTGTCGCTGGCTGAGATCGGCGAAACCTACCGCGTCGACACCGCGCTTGAACATACGCGGCGCGGCTCGCTCTATGTCGACGCCACGCTGGAGACCCTGAATTGAACCGCCCCCTGCGCAACATGACCCTGAAGAACGAGATCGAACTCTACTGGTCGGATCGCGCGGCAACCTTCGATCAGTCGGTTTCGCACCGGATCGAGGATCGCTTCGGCCTGCCCGAGTGGAACGCCTTTCTTTGCGCCGCCTTCGGGCTTGGCCGCGATGGCACGCTGGTGGGGCGCCGGGTTCTGGATCTCGCCTGCGGCACGGGTGAGATCAGCCGCGTTCTGACCGGTCTCGGCGCCGAGGTGACGGCGGTGGACCTGTCCGAAACGATGCTGGCGCTGGCCCGTGCCAAGATGGCCGGGCGCAGCTGGCAGGGCCACCTGGCCGATGCCGAGGCGCTGCACCTGCTGGACGATGCCGCCTTCGACCATGCCGTGACCCGCCATCTGGCCTGGACCCTCACCGACCCGCTTGCCGCCTACCGCGAATGGCGCCGGGTGCTCAAGCCCGGAGGCAGCCTGCTGATCGTCGATGGAAACTGGGCCGCGCCAAGGCCACCGCTGCACCGCCTGCGCCATTGGCTGGCCGACATGCTGGACCGCAAGTCGCCCCGCGATGGCGCGGATCGGGTGGCCCATGACGCCATCGTCCAACGCCTGCCCTACGGTGCGGGCCTGACCCGCGAAAGGCTGGAACGCGACCTGCGGCAGGCGGGCTTCACCCACCTTCGCCCGCTCCCGGTCAACCGCCTCTACGGCGCGGGAATGCGCGGCCACGCCCTTGCCGACAGACTACGCCAAACCGCCACCCACCGCTTCGCCCTCGTGGCATCCTGAAGCGGGGAGGGACCGGCACAAGGGCAGTCCTGGGCCAAGGCCAGTCATCGCACGGACCGAACAACATTGATTGAAAGCAATACAAAGACGGCCGCGATAGACCGCTTTCTGGAACTGCGCAATTCAGACAAAGGGGGATTGTGGCGGAGAGACAGGGATTCGAACCCTGGGTGGGCTTGCACCCACAACGGTTTTCGAGACCGCCCCGTTCGACCACTCCGGCACCTCTCCGTGATCGCTGGGCGGTGCTTACTGTGGACGCGGGGCGGGTGCAACTGGTTTGTCCGAGAAAATTTGCGAATGCCGCGCTTTATTCTTCCCCGGCGGTGCGCGGCCCCTTGGCACGGGGCGGGGTGGGCCATAGCTTGCCAGTGACCGACGATACCGGAGATCCCCATGCGCCGCCTGTTTCTTGCCTCTGTCCTCACGCTTTGTTCGCTTGCGCCGGCCAATGCCGCGCCGCGCGCCGAGGTCGAGGCGCTTTATGATGCGATGCTGATGGAAAAGGTCATCGGGATCATGCAGGAGGAGGGCCTGGCCTATGGCGAAGACCTGCGCGACGAGCTGTTTCCCGGACGCGGCGGTGCGGCCTGGCCCGCACTGGTGGCGCGGCTTTACGATGCCGATGCCATGGACGCGCTGGTGCTGGAGCGGTTCGATGCCCTGCTTGACGGCGTGGATGTCGCCCCCTTGCTGGCCTTCTTCGAATCCGAACGCGGCGCGCGGATCGTCCGGCTGGAGCTTGAGGCGCGCCAGGCGATGATGGACGAGGATGTGGAAGAGGCCGCCAAGGACAGCCTGCACGAGATGCGCCAGGAGGGCGATTCGCGGCTTGAGGTCCTGGATGCCTTCGTCGAGGCCAACGAGTTGGTGGATTCCAATGTCGTCGGGGCGATGAACGCGAACTATGCCTTCTACATCGGCCTCATGGACGGCGGCGCCTTCGCCGACGAAATGACCGAGGAGCAGGTGCTGACCGATGTCTGGTCGCAGGAGCCCGAGATTCGCGCCGACACGCTGGAGTGGGTCTATTCCTATCTGGCGCTGGCCTATCAGCCGCTGTCCGACGACGACATCGAGGTTTACGCCGCCCTTTCCGCCACCGACGAGGGGCGGGCGCTGAACCAGGCGATCTTCGGTGCCTTCGATACGATGTACGTCACCATTTCCCGCGCGCTGGGGCAGGGGGCCTCGCAATTCATCCTGGGCGAGGATCTTTAGCCCCGCCCACGGGCTTTTCGCCTGTTTCCCGGGGTTGTTCGGCCTGCTTGCGCTTGACTTGCCGGGCGAAGGGCGGGATAAGCGCGGCTCCCGGGCGGGTTGCGACTCGCGCTGGGTTTTCGATGTCGTCCCAAGGGGCGGTTTTTCAACGCTGGCCCTGCGGGGCAGTTTCAATATCGCCCGATGGGGCGCGCCGTCCGAGGCGGGGCTTGCAACCGGCAAGGCCCGAAAACACCCGCAAGGGGGCCACAGGGCGCGGAGACAAAGGAAGATACCATGTTCGCGGTCATGAAAACCGGCGGCAAGCAGTACCGGGTCAAGAGCGGCGATGTGCTGCGCCTTGAGCGGCTGGCAGCCGAAGCTGGCGAGAAGATCCAGTTCAACGAAGTCCTGATGGTTGGCGGCACGATCGGCACCCCCCTCGTGGAAGGTGCGGGCGTTCAGGCCGAAGTGATCGACCAGATCAAGGGCGAGAAGCTGATCCACTACGTCAAGCGTCGCCGCAAGCACAGCTCGCAGCGCACCAAGGGCCACCGCCAGAAGCTGACCCTGGTCCGCATCGGCGACATCCTGGAAACGGGCGCCGACAAGACCGGCGTCAAGGCCGCTGTCGGCACGGGTTCGCTTTCGGCCGCCGCACTGGCCGCGCTGACCCCCGCCAAGAACAAGCCCGCCAAGCCCGAGCAGGACCGCACGCCGAAGCCGGCGAAGGCGAAGGCTGCCAAGACCAAGGCGCCCAAGGCCGAAGCCGCCGCTGACGATGCCGGCGTGAAGCCCGCCAACCTGCTGAGCGAGGCCCGCGAGGGTGGCGCCGACGATCTCAAGAAGATCTCGGGCGTCGGCCCCAAGCTGGAATCGCTGCTGCATGAAAACGGCGTGTTCCACTTCGACCAGATCGCCGCTTGGAATGCCGATGAAATCGCCTACATGGACGACAAGCTGTCGTTCAAGGGCCGTATCGAACGCGATGGTTGGCTGGAACAGGCTGCAACCTTCGCCGCTGAAAAGGAGTAACACCCCATGGCACACAAAAAAGCAGGCGGCTCATCCCGCAACGGCCGCGACTCTGCGGGCCGGCGCCTTGGCGTCAAGAAGTTCGGCGGCGAAGCCGTTGTTCCCGGCAACATCATCATGCGTCAGCGCGGCACCAAGATGTGGCCGGGCGAAGGCGTTGGCATGGGCCGTGACCACACCATCTTTGCGACCGTCGAAGGCCAGGTGACCTTCCGCAAGGGGCTTAAACAGCGCACCTTCATTTCGGTTCTGCCCGTGGCAGAGGCCGCCGAGTAAGCCGAAGCCCGATTTGGCAAGACATTTGGGGGATCGGCAGGGCGCCGGTCCCCCTTTTCGTTGTCGCGGCGGGCCGTTGCCCTGCGCAGTCTTGCGCCCATTTCACCGGCCCCCATGGGAGAGAGAGATGCCCCCATCGTCCGACCCGAGGCCGGCCGCGCCGCGCCATCAGGCGATGGCGCGGTGAGCGTCGCGCTCTTCCCCTTTCTGGCCTTCGCGGCCAGCCAGGTGGGCACGCCGGGCCCCGCCAACATGGCGCTGATGACAACCGGCGCCGGGTTCGGGTTGCGGGCGGCGCTGCCCTTCGTGGCGGGGGTGGTGCTGGGCAAGCAGTTGGTGATCTGGCCCGTGGGGTTCGGCCTGATGGAACTGGCCACCCTCTATCCGGGGGCCTTCGTTGCGCTGAAATACATCAGCGCGGCCTATATTTTCTGGCTGGCCTGGCGGGTGGCGAACATGCGGCTTGCCACGGGGGCGACAGGGGGCAAGGTGCCGGGTTTCATGGCGGGGCTGGCGGTTCATCCGCTCAATCCCAAGGCCTGGGCGATGATCACCGGCGGCTTCACGGCTTTCGTCGCGCCGGGCACACCGGCCTTGCAAGCCACGGCAACAATCGCCATCTGCCTTTTCATGGTCCAGGTCGTTTTGCACCCCTGCTGGACCCTTGGGGGAGAGTTGATAGCCCGCACCGTGACAGGCACGCGGTGGGAAAAGTTTTTGATGTGGACGCTGGCCGCCCTCACGGTCGCCAGTGTCGTATTTGTGCTGTTCGGAGGAGGGACACCATGAAGATGGAGCAGATCGCGGATCAGATAACCGTGGAAACCGACCGCTGCGTGCTGCGGCCCCTGCGCCGCTCGGACGCCGGGCTGTTGGCGATGTACATGGGGGACGAGCGCGTGGCCCGCGCCAGCCAATCGATTCCGCATCCGCTGCCGCCCGGCTCGACCGAGGCCTTCATCGCCCGCGCCCAGGCCCCCGACCGCGAAACCGATATCTGGGCGCTGGACGGTTCGGCCGATGGCCTGCCCGAGGTGCTGGGCCTCATCGCGCTTGAGCAGATGGACCGCCTGCAATCCGAGATCACCTATTGGGTGGCCCCGGCCTTCTGGAACACCGGCCTGGCAAGCGAGGCGGTGGCCGCCCTCGTGGCCGCCCGTCCGCAGCAGGCGCGCACCATCTTCGGCGCCGTCTTCCAGGACAACCCCGCCTCGGCCCGCGTTCTCACGAATTGCGGTTTCACCTATCTTGGCGATGCCGAATCCTTCTGCGTGGCGCGGGGCGGCACCGTGCCCACCTGGACCTATTCGCTCAAGCTCGGGTGATCCTGCGCCGCACGAGGCTGCGCGGCCCGGCGCGCCTGGAAACGGCGCGCCTGGTTCTGCGCCCCCCGGTGCCGGGCGATGCCGCGGCGCTGAGCGGCGCCATCGGCAACTACGACGTCGCGCGCTGGCTGGGGCAGGTGCCCTATCCCTATGGCCCCGAGGATGCGGACCGCTTCATCGCGGGGGCGGGGGCGCGCACCTGGATGATCGAGCGTGACGGCCGCCTGATCGGCGGCGTCTCGGCCGAGGATGAACTGGGCTACTGGCTGTCGCGCGATGTCTGGGGGCAGGGCCTTGCCACCGAGGCCTGCGATGCCGCGGTCGATGCCTTCTTCACCCAGACCCGCCGCGACAGCCTGCCGTCGGCGCATATCGTGGGAAACGACCGTTCGGCCCGGGTGCTGGTGAAACAGGGCTTCCGCCACGCCGGAGAGCAGCGCGCCGATGCCCGCGCCCTGTCGCAGGTGATGGCAACGCGGCTGATGACGCTGACGCGCGCCGAATGGCTGGCCCGGCGCCGCTATGCCCTGCGCACGCCCCGCCTGACCCTGCGCGAACTGCGCGATGGCGATCTGCCCGCGCTGATCCGCATCGCCGGGCAGGACGCGGTGGCGCGGATGCTGTTCAACATCACTGTCCCCTGGCCCGAGGCGGACGCGCGCCGCTGGCTGAACGCCTGGCGCTATCGCGGGCGGCTGGGGTTTCGCGCCGCGATCTGCCGGCGCGGGCGGATGATCGGCACAATCGGCATCGCCCGCCTGCCGGGGCGCAGCACCGTCACCTGCATGTATTTCCTCGACCCTTCCCATTGGGGCCATGGCTATGCCAAGGAGGCGCTGGTGCATTTCCTGTACGACACCATGGCGCGGTTCCATGTGCAGACCCTCTGGGCCGATCATTTCGATGACAACCCGGCCAGCGGAGCGGTGCTGCGCCATGCCGGATTCATGCCCCACCATCCGGACACCGGCACCTCGGCGGCGCGGCCGGGCGAACACCCGGTCACGGTCTACCGCCTGAACCGCGCCGATCTGCGCCCCCTTGCGCCCTGACGCACCTTGAGCCGGGCCGCGAAACCCGGTATCGCCTGCGCCAGCCCTGATCCCGAAAGCGAGCGCCATGAAATTCCTCGACCTGTGCAAAGTCTACATCCGCTCCGGCGGCGGCGGCGCGGGCTGCATCAGCTTCCGGCGCGAGAAATACATCGAATACGGCGGCCCCGACGGTGGCGATGGCGGCAATGGCGGCGATGTGATCGCCGAGGCGGTCGAGGGGCTGAACACCCTGATCGATTTCCGCTACCAGCAGCATTTCTTCGCCCAGACCGGCCAGCACGGCATGGGCCGCCAGCGCACCGGGCGCAGCGGCGATGACATCGTGCTGCGCGTGCCCGTCGGAACCGAGATCCTGGACGAGGACGAGGAAACCGTCATCGCCGACCTGACCGAGGTGGGCCAGCGCATCGTTCTGGCGCGTGGTGGCAACGGCGGTTTCGGCAACCTGCATTTCAAATCGGCCACCAACCAGGCCCCCCGCCGTGCCAATCCGGGCCAGGAAGGGGTTGAGCGCACGATCTGGCTGCGCCTCAAGCTGATCGCGGATGCGGGCCTTCTGGGCCTGCCCAACGCGGGCAAGTCCACGTTTCTTGCCGCCACGTCGAACGCCCGCCCCAAGATCGCCGATTACCCCTTCACCACCCTGGTGCCCAACCTGGGTGTCGTGGGGGTGGACGGCGCCGAATTCGTGGTGGCCGACATTCCGGGCCTGATCGAGGGCGCACACGAGGGGCGCGGCCTCGGCGTGACCTTCCTCGGCCATGTCGAACGCTGTTCGGTCCTGCTGCACCTCGTGGATGGCACCGCCGAGGACGTGGCCGCCGACTGGCGCACCATCATCGACGAACTCGAGGCCTATGGCGGCGCGCTGGCCGACAAGCCGCGCATCACCGCGCTCAACAAGATCGACGCGCTGGACGACGACGAACGCGCCGAGGCGAAGGCCGCGCTCGAGGCGGTGGCCGGCCCGGTGATGATGATGTCGGGGGTCAGCCGCGAGGGCCTGACCGAGGTGTTGCGCGCCGTGCGGGCAGAAATCGCCGCGGGCAAGGGGGGAAGCGATAGCGGAGACGCGGCATGGCGTCCCTGACCGGCGCCCGGCGCATCGTCATCAAGATCGGCTCGGCGCTTCTGGTGGACCGCGACAGCGGCGCCTTCCGGGCCGCCTGGTTGCAGGGCGTGGCGCAGGACGTGGCGATGCTCAAGGCCCGGGGCGCCGACGTGGTGCTGGTGTCGTCGGGGTCGATCGCGCTGGGGCGCGGGGTGCTGGGCCTTGGCAACGGCGTGCTGTCGCTGGAACAATCCCAGGGCGCGGCGGCGGTCGGACAGATCCGTCTGGCGCGTGCCTATGAAGAGGTGTTGCAGCCCCACGGCATGATCACCGCCCAGGTGCTGGTGACGCTGGAAGACACCATGGACCGGCGCCGCTACCTCAACACCCGCGCCACGCTGGAACAGCTTCTGTCGCTGGGTGTCGTGCCCATCGTCAATGAAAACGATACCGTCGCCACCGACGAAATCCGCTTTGGCGACAATGACCGGCTGGCGGCCCAGATCGCGGTGACGGTGGGGGCCGACCGGCTGATCCTGCTGTCCGATGTCGATGGCTTCTACTCGGCCAATCCCCAGACCGATCCGACCGCCCGCCGCTTCGACACCATCGACCGCATCACCCCCGAGATCGAGGCCATGGCCGGCGATGCCGGTTCGGGCCTGTCGAAGGGCGGCATGAAGACCAAGCTGATGGCGGGGCGCACGGCCTGTGGCGGCGGTTGCGCCATGGCCATCACCAACGGCTTTGCCGACCGCCCGATCCAGGCCCTGGAACAGGGTGCCAATGCCACCTGGTTCCTGGCCGAAGGCGATCCGCAGACCGCGCGCAAGCGCTGGATCGCGGCCATGAAGCCGCGCGGCACGCTCACTGTCGATGCCGGTGCCGCGCAGGCGCTGGCCGGGGGCAAATCCCTGCTGCCCGCCGGTGTCGTCGCGGCGCAGGGGCGCTTCGGGCGCGGCGATCCGGTGCTGATCCAGGGGGCCGACGGCAAATCCATCGGCTGCGGCCTGGCCCGCTATACCGGGGACGAGGCGCGCGCCATCATGGGCCGCCACAGCCGTGACATCGAACCGGTGCTGGGCTATCCCGGACGCGCGGCGCTGATCCACCGCGATGACATGGTGCTATAGCGCCCGCTCTCTTTCTTGCTGAAAATACTCAAATCCCGACCGATCCAAAGGCGCCGAGCGATGACAGATCACACCGACATTCCCGCCCTCATGGCCGAGATCGGCCAACGTGCCCGCAACGCGGCGGCCAGCCTTGCCTTCGCCCCGGCCGAGGCAAAGGCGCGGGCGCTGATTGCGGCGGCCGATGCCGTCTGGGCCAATCGCGCCACGATCCTTTCCGCCAACGAAAAAGACCTGGCCTTCGGGCGCGAAAAGGGTCTCTCCGATGCGATGATCGACCGGCTTACCCTGTCGGAACCGCGCATCCAGGGCATCGTCGACGGGCTGCGCGCGGTTGCGGCCCAGGATGATCCCGTCGGCCGCGTGACCGAGGAATGGGACGGCCCCAGCGGCATCCACATCCGCCGGGTGCGCACGCCCCTGGGGGTGATCGGCGTCATCTACGAAAGCCGCCCCAATGTCACCGCCGATGCCGGGGCATTGTGCCTGAAGGCGGGCAATGCGGTGATCCTGCGTGGCGGTTCGGAAAGCTTCCACTCCTCCGGTGCGATCCACGCCTGCCTGGTCGAGGGCCTGCGCGCCGCCGAGCTGCCCGAGGACGCGGTGCAGCTTGTCCCGACCCGTGACCGCGCCGCCGTCAGCACCATGCTGACCATGACCGACACCATCGACGTGATCGTGCCGCGCGGTGGCAAGGGGCTGGTGGGGCTGGTGCAGCGCGAGGCGCGGGTGCCCGTCTTCGCCCATCTCGAAGGCATCGTGCATGTCTATATCGACAAGGAGGCCGACCCCGAAAAGGCGCTGAAACTGGTGATGAACGCCAAGACGCGGCGCACCGGCATCTGCGGTGCCGCCGAATGCCTGCTGATCCACCGCGAGGTGGCCGATACCATCGGTCAGGGGCTGGTGCGCGCCCTGATCGACGGCGGGGTCGAGGTGCGGGGCGATGAAACCCTTCGCGCCATCGAAGGTGTCGTGGCCGCGCAAGAGGATGACTGGGGGCGCGAATACCTCGACATGATCATCGCCGCCCGGGTTGTCGATGATATCGATGCCGCCATCGCCCATATCCGCCGCTTCGGCAGCAACCACACCGATTGCATCGTGACCGAGGACGCGGCAGCGGTCGAACGGTTCTTCCAGCGGCTGGATTCGGCGATCCTGATGCACAATGCCTCGACCCAATTCGCCGATGGCGGCGAATTTGGCATGGGCGCGGAAATCGGCATCGCCACCGGCAAGATGCACGCCCGCGGCCCCGTGGGGGCGGAACAGCTGACCAGCTTCAAATACCTGGTCAGCGGGGATGGCACCGTCAGAAGCTGAGCGCGATCAGCCCGTCGTCCTCGTTCAGCACGACAAGGCTGTCGATTTCGCCGGCGGCCCTGTCGGCCAGCGGAAAATGGACTTGGCTTGCGTCGATCCCGCCCTCGGTGGCCTGGCGGGTTGCGGCGCGCCAGAGGTCGGGCAGCGGCTTTATCCGGTCTGCCCGCCCTTCGATCCGCCAGCGCCCGCCATTGCGCCATGCGGTGATCCGGCCGCCCCAGGGCAGGGCGGATTCCAGGCATTGCAGCAGCAGGAAGGCCAGCTTGCATTCGGCGCGCGGCACCGCCCCATCGATCTGCCAGTCGATGGTCAGCCGCCCGCCGGTCATATGCGCGAGGGTCGACAGGATCTCGGCGCGCCCGATCTCCTGCTCGGCGCTGACGGCCCCGAAGGCGACGCGGAAGAACCGCACGCGGGCATTTGCGTTTTCCACGCTTTCGTTGATCAGGTTCAGCTCCGGGCCATCGACGACCCCCGCCATGGCCAAAAGCTCCAGCCCGTTGCTTATTGCGCCCAGCGGGCTGATAAGGTCATGGCAGATGCGCGACCCCAAAAGCGCGTTGATGTCGGGCGCGCTCATGCGGCCGGCCCCCGGACAAGGAAAGACGACATGGGCGATATGACCTCTCTGCTGGAACCGGGCATGATCGTGCGCCACCCCGAGCGGCCCGACTGGGGCCCCGGGCAGGTGCAATCCAACATCAACGGAACGGTGACCGTCATGTTCCGCGAGGTCGGCAAGGTGGTGATCGACGGCGCGCGTGTGGATCTCATGCCGGTCTTCGACTCCTGATTGGTCTGCCCATGGTAAATCCGAGGTTAAGCTAACATTCGTTAAAATTGTGTCAACGACGCCCGTCCGTCGGCACGGTTGCCTCGGCGGGGTGGCTTGCCTAAAAGGCCGGGGCCGGAAACAGACAAGGTGGTGCTGCGCCCATGCCTTCGAACGACCCGCGGTTTTCCTGCCGACTGACCCGTGATGCGGCCGAACTGGCGGCGGCCCAGCGGCTGCGCTACGAGGTCTTCGTCGAGGAACTGGGCGCCGATGGCCCCATGGTCGATCACACGACCCGGCGCGAGGCGGACGCCTTCGATCCCTTCAACGACCACCTGATCCTGCTGGACCATGACCGGGGCGATGCGGTTGTCGGCGTCTATCGCCTGCTGACCGGCGAAGGCGCGGCGCGCGCAGGGCGGTTCTATTCCGAGGGCGAATACGATCTGGCCCCCCTGCGCGCCAGCGGGCGCCGCCTGCTGGAACTGGGGCGGTCCTGCCTGCACCCCGATTACCGCGGCGGGTCGGCCATGCTGCACCTGTGGGCGGCGCTGGCCGATTACGTGCGCGAGCGCGATATCGAGATCCTGTTCGGCGTTGCGTCGTTTCACGGCACCGACCCGACGGCCCTGGCCGCGCCGCTGTCGATCCTGCATCACCGCCACCTTGCCCCGCCCGAATTGCGGGTGCGGGCCCATGCGGCGCGGTTTCAGCGGATGGACCTTCTGCCCGAAAGCGCGATCGACCGGACCGCCGCCATGCGGGCGACCCCGGCCCTCATCAAGGCCTATCTGCGGCTGGGCGGTTTCGTGGGCGAGGGGGCCTTTGTCGATCACGCCTTCAACACCACGGATGTCTGCCTTGTGATGGACACGGCGCAGATGAACGCCCGCCAGCGCGACATCTACACCAAGGCCCGCCCATGAGCCCGACATGGGATGACGCCCCGCCGCCGCCGCCCCTGCGGATCGGGCCGGGGGGATGGCTGCGCGTGCTGTTGCGCGGCGTGGTGCTGGGCGTGGTGGTTTTCGGCGGGCTGGCGGTTCTGCTTCTGGTGCGGTTGATCGAAAGGCCCCTTTGCGGGCTGGCGCGGCCCGTGACACCCCATATCACCCGCGCGGTGTGCCGCGCCGCCTTTGCCATTCTGGGAATCCGCTATCGGGTCAGGGGGCGGGCGATGCAGGGGCGCGGGGCGGTGGTGGCGAACCATTCGTCATGGCTGGACATATTCGCGATCAATGCGGCCGATACGGTGTATTTCGTGTCAAAGTCCGAGGTGGCCGCCTGGCCCGGCATCGGCTGGCTGGCGCGGGCCACCGGCACGCTGTTCATCCGCCGCGACCCGCGCGAGGCGGCGCTGCACCGTGACATGTTCCACGACCGGCTGGTGGCCGGTCACCGGCTGGTGTTCTTCCCCGAGGGAACCTCGACCGACGGACGGCGGGTTCTTCCTTTCAAATCAACGCTTTTCGAGGCGTTCTTCAAGAAAGACATGAAGCCGATCATGCGCCTCCAACCGCTGACCCTGATCTATGATCCGCCAGAGGGGGAAAGCGCGCGTTTCTATGGCTGGTGGGGCGACATGGATTTCGGCACTCACCTGCTCAAGACACTGGCGGCGCCGCGCCAGGGGGCGGTAACGGTGATCTTTCATCCGCCGGTCAGCGTCGCGGATTTCGCCAACCGCAAGATGTTGGCGCGCGACCTGGAACAGACGGTGCGCGCGCCGCTGGAAAAACACCTTGCGGCAGAGGGTTAGCCCATCAACTTGACGTAGGAGTCGAGCGTGGCGGCCGCGTCTTCCTCTTGCCAGATCTCGTCGCCGATGCCGAAGAAATCGGTCACGGGCGCCAGTTCGGCAATCTTCTCGGGCGTGAGCGCGCCTTCGGCCACCACGGGCACCTCGATCATCTCGGACCACCAGGCGAACAGATCCTGGGGCGCAGCCGTGCCATCGCCCAGGGGCGTTTCGCCGACCGGCCCGAAGCTGACGTAATCGGCCCCGCCTTCGCCCGCCGACAGGCCGTCGTGGCGCGAGGTGCCGCAGAAGGCGCCGACGATGGCATCCCCGCCCAGATCCTTGCGCACCTTGCGCAGGTTGCGCGCGCCTTCCAGCAGGTGAACGCCGTCCAGCCCCAGACGCTCGACCATCAGGACGTGATCCTGGATCACGATGGCCACGTCGCGGGCATGGGCCACCTCGCGCAGGGCGTCGGCGGCGCGGGCCACGTCGTCTTCGTTGTGGCTGGCCAGGTGCAGGCGCAGGCAGGCCACCTCGACCCGGTCCAGAACCTTGGCCAACCTGTCGGGAAAGGCCGAAAGATCGAAGGTGGGCGGGGTGATCAGATAGATCTGCGGGCGCTCGGAATCAGGCATGGTGTGCTCCTCGGGGTCTTGGCCCCGCGTCATAACCGGGTTGCGCGGGCTTGGCTATCGTTCCGGCAGGCCGCGGGTGAATTCCAGCGCCATGGCGATCAGGCGCCGGCGCAAGGTGTCATTCGCCATCGCGCTTTCGTCGGCGTCGGCCATGCCGCCCATGGTGCGCCCGCCCATGACCATCGGGCCGACGCCGGGCAGGGCAAGGGCCACGGCCTGCCGAGCCTTGCCGACGCGGAACATCCCGCCGCCGCCATGGGCACCGGCCACCATATGGCCATCCACCATGAAGCACAGCCCGCCGAACATGCGCTTTTCCACCAGTGTGCCGGTTTCGGCCAGGTCATCGCGCAGCATGGCGGCCAGCCCTTCGTCATAGGCCATGGCAGGGCTCCCTTGATCCTTTGTTTGCGAAACCCTATCACGCCGCAACGCAATGTCGCCGGAGATTTCATGGAACTGCCCGCCGCTCAGCCCCTCTTCGTGCTGGTCCGTCCGCAAATGGGCGAAAATATCGGCGCCGCCGCGCGGGCGATGTACAACTTCGGCCTGACCGACATGGCCCTCGTCGATCCGCGCGACGGCTGGCCGAATTCCCGCGCCACCGCCCTGGCCAGCGGGGCGGGCCGGGTTCTGGATGCGGCGCATCTGCACCAGACCACGGCCGAGGCGATCGCGGGCTGTTCCTTCGTCTTTGCCACCACCGCCCGCAGCCGCGACATGACCAACCCGGTCTACACGCCCGAGGCCGCCATGGCCGAGGCGGCGCGCCGCATTGGCGCAGGGCAGCGGGTGGGCGTGCTGTTCGGCCCCGAACGCGCGGGCCTGGAGAACGACGACATCATCCGCGCCAATGCCATCATCAACGTGCCGGTGAACCCCGATTTCGCCTCGCTGAACCTGGCGCAATGCGTCTTGCTGACGGCCTATGAATGGCGCCGCCAGACGGTCGAGGTGCCCGGCGTCAGCACCCATTGGGCCGGGCAGGAACCCGCGACGCAGATCGAGGTCGAGAAGCTGGCCGATCACTATGAACAGCGGCTGGACGAGGCGGGGTTCTTCTTTCCGCCCCACAAGGCCGATCCGATGAAACACAGCCTGCGCAACCTCTGGTCGCGCCTGCCACTGACGGCAGCGGATGTGCGCACGCTGCACGGGGTGCTGCGACAATTGCTGCGCGGGCGTCAGGGGTGACTTGAAGGGCACCGGACGCGCCGCTAGGGTCCGGGCAAAAGGGGGCAGCATGACCACCAAGAGATCGATTTTCCAGGAGGTCGGCGCCGACCAGCCCCGCCCCACGGCGCCACGCGGTGGCATGATCGACGCCAAGCCCAAGGGCGCACGCCGCGCGATCCGGCTTTGGCTGATGGTGCTGTTTGCACTGGTGATGGTGATGATCGCCGTTGGCGGGCTGACCCGGCTGACAGACAGCGGCCTGTCGATCACCGAATGGCGCCCGGTCACCGGCGCGCTGCCGCCCCTGAACGCCGCCGACTGGCAGGCCGAGTTCGACAAGTACCGCGCGATCCCCGAATACCAGTTGCAGAACAAGGGGATGGAGCTTTCTGAGTTCCAGTTCATCTATTGGTGGGAATGGGGCCACCGCCAGTTGGGCCGCCTGATCGGGCTGGTCTGGGCGCTGGGGTTCTTCGGCTTCCTGCTGGCCCGCAAGATCCCCACGGGGTGGACGGGCCGGCTGTTCGGCATCGGCGTGCTTGGGGGGCTTCAGGGCGCCATCGGCTGGTGGATGGTATCATCGGGGCTCAGCGGCACGGCGCTGGACGTGGCTTCTTACCGGCTGGCCACGCACCTGGGGCTGGCCTTCGTGATCCTGGGGCTGATCGCCTGGTATGTCTTCCAGCTTGGCCGCAGCGAGGCTGAGCTGATGCAGGCGCGGCGCAACCGCGAGGCGCGGCTGGTCACGGCCGCCACGGTGTTGATCGTGGCGGCGGCGGTGCAGATCCTGCTGGGGGCGCTGGTGGCGGGCATCGACGCGGGCCGTTCCTTCCCCGACTGGCCGCTGATGGCGGGGGGCTTCCTGCCGCCCGAACCCTTCGCGCTGACCCCGATCTGGCGCAATTTCTTCGAAGACCCGGGCCTTGTGCAGTTCATGCACCGGATGATGGGCTATCTGCTCTTCGTGCTCGGGGTGGCGATGTGGTGGCGGGCGCGCCGTTCGTCCTATCGCGCCACGCGCTTTGCCTTCAACGCGGTGCTGGCCATGCTCTGCCTGCAGATGCTGCTGGGCATCGGCGCGGTGATCTACCAGGCGCCCTGGCACATTGCCATCGTGCACCAGTTCGGGGCGGTTGTGCTTTGGGTGCTGATCCTGCGCGCCCGCCACCAGGCCCGCTTTCCCGTCGCGCAATCCCTGCGCGACTGACCCCCGACTCCAGGAGATTCCCATGAGCGCTTTCGATGACCTGATGGCCTTTCAGCGCGAGACCGAGGCCCTGGCCCAGATCGCCGGGCGCCTGGGCTGGGACCAGGAAACCGTGATGCCCCGCGGCGCCGCCGAACAGCGCGGCGAGGAGATGGCGGCGATGGAGGGCGTTCTGCATGCCCGCCGGATCGACCCGCGCGTGGGCGAATGGCTGGAAACCGCAACCGCCCCCGATGAGGTTGGCGCCGCCAACCTGCGCCACATCCGGCGCAGCTTCGATCGCACCACCCGGGTGCCCGCGCGCCTGGCGGCCGAACTGGCCCGTGTCACCAGCGTGTCGCAGGGCATATGGGCCCGGGCCCGCGCCAACAACGACGTGGATGCCTTCCTGCCCACCTTCCGCACCGTGCTGGCGCTCAAGCGTGAACAGGCGGCGGCGCTGGCCGACGGCGGCGATCTTTATGATGCCCTGCTGGACGATTACGAACCGGGCGCCACCGGCGAGGGGCTGGCCCGGATGTTCGGCGCCCTGCGCCCGCGTCTCGTGGCCCTGCGCGAACGCCTGCTGGGGGCCGGGCATCAGCCAGCCGCCCTGAAAGGGAGCTTCGCGGAGGAAGGGCAACTGGCCATCAGCACCGCGCTGGCCCGCGCTTTCGGCTATGACATGACACGCGGGCGGATCGACAAGGCCGTGCATCCCTTCTCGTCCGGGTCGGGCAACGACGTGCGTATCACCACCCGCACCAACCCCGACGACCCGTTCAACTGCTTCTACTCGACGATCCACGAAGTGGGCCACGCCGCCTACGAACAGGGGATCGACCAGGCCCACCTGCTGACCCCGGTCGGGCAGGGGGTTTCCATGGGCGTGCACGAAAGCCAAAGCCGCATCTATGAAAACCAGCTGGGCCGCTCGGCCCCTTTCACCGGCCATCTCTTCGGGCTGATGCAAGAGACGTTCGGCGATATCGGCGTGGCTGATGCCGCCGCCTTTCACTGTGCGGTCAACCGGGTGAATCCCGGTTTCATCCGCACCGAGGCCGACGAGGTGCACTACAACCTGCACGTCCTGCTGCGCTTTGATCTCGAACGCCGGCTTATCGACGGCAGCCTTGCCCCCGAACACCTGGAAGAGGCATGGAACACCCGCTTCAAGGCGGATTTCGGCGTCGCGGTCGACAAGCCCGCCAACGGCATCTTGCAGGACGTGCACTGGCCTGTCGGTCTGTTTGGCTATTTCCCCACCTATACGCTGGGCAATGTCTATGCCGGCTGCCTGGATCAGGCGCTGCGCCAGGCCGTTCCCGACCTCGACGATCAACTGGCCCGGGGCGACACCTCGCAGGCCACCGGGTGGTTGCGGGCGAACCTGCAAACCCATGGCGGGTTGCGCCCGCCGCGCGACACGATCCGCCAGGCCTGCGGCTTTGATCCGCACGAAGGCCCGCTGCTCGATTACCTCGAAACCAAGTTCGCGGTGATCTATCGGCTCTGAGCGGCGCGGGCGCCTGAACCGCCCGCATCTTTGGTCCTGAAATATCCCGGGGTCTGGGGCAGAGCCCCAGGTGGCGAAACGCCGATCATAGCGGGCGGATCTTCAGCCGGGTGATCCGGTTGTCCTTGCGCTGCGCGACCTCGAACCGGAAGCCGTGGAAGGAAAAGACCTGCCCCTGGGTCGGGATCGTCTGGGCCTCGTGGATGACCAGACCGGCGATGGTGTTGGCCTCGTCGTCCGGTAGGGTCCAGTCGGTGGCGCGGTTCAGATCGCGGATGGTCATGGCGCCGTCCACCAGGAAATCGCCGGCATCGGTGCGGCGCAGGGGGTGTTCGCCGTCGACATCGAATTCGTCGGTGATCTCGCCGACGATCTCTTCCAGGATATCCTCAAGCGTGATCAGCCCCTGAAGCGCGCCGTATTCGTCCACCACCAGCGCGAAATGCGTATGGCGGCGCAGGAACTGGCGCATCTGGTCGTCCAGCGTGGTGGTTTCAGGCACGAAGTAGGGTTTCATCGCCACGTCGAGAATGTCGAACCCCGCGAAGGGGTCGGCGGCCTCGGGGTGGTCGCGGCGGCGGGCGAACATCGCGCGCAGCAGGTCCTTGGCGTGGATCACGCCGATGATCTCTTCCTGGGTACCACGAAAGATCGGCAGGCGGGTGTGGGGCGATTTCAGGCATTGCTCCAGCGCATCTGCGGGCGGGGTGGCGATGTCGATCATCTCAATCTTGCTGCGGTGAAGCATGATCTCCTCGACCGTGCGTTCGGCCAGGTCCAGCGCGCCCAGGATGCGGTCGCGGTCCTCTTTCTGCACCACGCCCTCGGAATGGCCCAGGTTCAGCGCGCCGGCGATCTCTTCGCGCACGGCCAGGATCTGGCTGTCGGGGTCGGCGTTCACGCCAAAGACCCGCAGCACGACCCGCACCAGCGCGCGCACGGCGCTGACCATGGGGGAAAACACCGTGATAACGATCTGGATCACCCGGCTGACCATGCCCGCGGCAGTTTCGGCGTTGGTGATGGCATAGGTCTTGGGCAGCACCTCGGCAAAGATCAGCACCAGCAGCGTCATCACCAGGGTGGCCAGCGCCACGCCGGATTCGCCGAAAGCGCGGGTGAACAGCGCAGTGGCCAGCGATGTGGCCAGGATGTTCACCAGGTTGTTGCCCAGCAGCACCGAGCCGATCAGGCGTTCGTTGTCCTCGGTGATGGTCAGGGCGCGTTCGGCGCCCTTGTTGCCCTTGTCGGCCTGGGCCCGCAACTTGCCGCGCGAGGCGGCCGTCAGCGCCGTTTCACTGCCCGAGAAGAAGGCCGAACAGACAAGCAACGCCAGAATCGCCGCGCTGGTGATCCAGAAGGCGGTGTCAAAGACGCTAGAAGCGGTTTCCATCGGTTATGTCTTTCCTTTTGCCGCACTTCTTATGAAGAGCGGGCGGCGGCCTTTCAAGACCGCGCGTCTAGTGGTCCTTGGCAAGGGGGTGATGTTCCAGCACCAGTTCGCGCAGGCGGGCGTCCAGGACGTGGGTGTAGATTTCCGTCGTCGACACGTCGGCATGGCCCAGAAGCGTCTGGATCGAGCGCAGATCGGCCCCCCCCGCCAGAAGGTGGGTGGCAAAGGCATGGCGCAGGGTGTGCGGCGTGACCTTGGCGGGGGAAACGCCGCCTTCGACCGCCAGTTCCTTGATCAGGGTGTAAAAGCGGTGCCGGGTCAGGTGGCCCTGCTTGCCATGGCTCGGAAACAGGAATTTCGAAGCAGGCAGGCGTTTGGCCATCCGCTCGGCGTCTTTCCCGTCGCGCCGGGCCAGCCAGGTGGTCAGGGCATCGCGGGCCGAGGGCGACAGCGGCACCATGCGCTCCTTGCCGCCCTTGCCGCGCACCAGCAACATGCGCGGATCGCCCCGCGCGGCGGCGACCGGCAGCGAGACAAGTTCGCTTACCCGCATGCCGGTGGCATAGAGGATCTCCATCAGGCAGGTGTTGCGCAGCCGGTCATCGCGAGACGATCCGGCGGTCTGGGCGGCGCCGATCAGGCGGTCCACCTCATCCACGCTCAGCGTCTTGGGCAGGCGTTTGGCCCGGCCCGGGCCCTTGATCTGGATCGCCGGGTTGTCGGCGCGCCAGCCCTCTTCAAAGGCGAAGCGGTAAAGCTGCTTGATCGCCGAAAGCCGCCGGGCCCGGGTGGATTGCGCCAGGCCCAGGGCGTCGCAGTCGATCAGGTAGGCTTCGATGTCGGCGCGCTGCGCGCTGTCGAAATCAAGGGCCTTGCGCTCCAGCCACTCGGTGAAATCCCTGAGGTCGCGGGCATAGGCAAGGCGGGTGTTCTCGGCGGCATCCAGTTCGGCCGCCTGCGCCTCCAGGAAGGTCTGGATCCGGCGGGGCATCGAAACGCTCATCCTTCCGGCCCGAGGATCAGAAGGTGCAGCGCCGCCCGCCGCGCCTGTTCGGTCAGCCCGACGGCGCGCAGCACGGCGATGGCATGCTGCAATTCATCGAGGTTGCCGTCGGCGCCGCGGGCAAACAGCGTGATCGCCTGCAACACGGCCTCGCCGCGGCGGTCCTCGTCCAGCAGCGCCTGAAGCCGTTCCGGCGGCTTCTGATCGCGGAACCCGTCGCGGATTGCCCCGCTCAGCGCGTCGGGCGGGGTGGTGCGGTGGGCCTCGCCCTGGGCCAGCGCCAGCCAGAAGGCCTGTTGCGGGGTATCGGCCCGCGCACGCGCCGCGGCCGCGGCGAACCCGGTGGACAGAAGCCCGATGCGCAGTTGCAGGTTCACCGCCGCCCCGCTGAGCGGCAGCGGATCGATGGCCTCGGCGATGGCTTCGGCGAAGGGCACTTCCAGGTCGTTGTCCTGCATCTCGCGCCAGGCGGTGGGCAGGGTGGCCGAGACGGCGGCGCCGTCCTCGTCGTTGATGGCGCGGGCGAGGGTCTGAACCGCCTCGACCCGGTCCCAGACGCCGCCCGAAGCGGCGGGTTCACGTTCGCTGTAGATTTCCAGCAACCGCGCACCCGACAGGGCGCCGACACGGGCCAGACGCTCGGCCGCGGCGATGCGGGCCTTCCAGCCGTTGATGGGCCGCAGGTCGGAATGGGCAAAGGCGATGGGCAGGTTCTGGGTCGAGATCGGTTCGCCCACGGCGGCATACATCGAAAAGACCAGCGGCGAGGGGTTGCGCACGAAGGGCAGGGGCGGGGCGTTGTCGGACAGTTCGGCCAGAAGGAAGCGGCCCAGAAGCTCGTCCTCCTCGGGCTTGATCAGGCCCAATGCCTCGGCAGTGTCGAGCGTGAGGGCAGCCGCCTGCCAATCGCCCCCCCGCGCCAGGCAGAAGATCCGCGCGGCATAGGTGGGCGAAATCTGCGGCAGGGCGCGCATCCGCGCGCAGGCGCGGTCTTCGGTGCCGTTCAGCAGCGAGATGTCGAACCAGCGGCGGAAATAGATCGGCTCCGTGCGCCCGGCGCGGTCCAGCATCTCGGCCGCCTCGTCCAGGGCGCCCAGGGCCAGCAGCGCGTCGATGCGGGCCAGGAACAGGGTGGTGTTGCCCACCGAATCGTCGGGCGGATCAAGCTCGGCCGTCAGCATCGCCTTCAGCAGGTCGCGCAGCGCCGAAAGCTCGGGGGCGTCCTGGGCCGCGAGAAGCCGCGCGAGGCTGTCCGAGGAAGAGGCCCCCCAGAGATCGGCGGGCAACCCGGCCCGGCGCGCCGGAACCAGCCCGACGGTGTCGGGGTTGGCGCGGTCCAGCGGGCGCACCGTCACCTCTTCGGGCAAGGCGGATGTGGCGATGTCGTTGCGCTCGGGCGCGACGCGGCGGGGCAGGGCCACCGGCGCGGGAAGAATCACGCTGTCCGACAGCCAGTCGATGGCCGACAGCGGCGCTTCGGCCTGTGCCACGCCGGGCACACATAGGGCCAGCAGCGCAATGGCATGGCGAAATAGTCTAGTCGGCATCAAGGGTCACGGGGACAACCATATCGGTTTTCTCGGGCCGCATGTCGCCGAGATAGGCGAAGCCCGTCAGCCCGATAAAGCCGACGATGGCGAGAAAAACCAACAATTTCAATAGACGGAGCATCAACATTCCCTTCCCGGGTGGCCTGCCAGTTGCGGGCTCTGCGGCCCTTGCCGGGAATTATATATGGTCTTTCCGGCAATATCACGCCATTCAGGGAAAGAAAGCAAAGTAATGAGCGGGACACTGCCGGGGTGGGATATCAGCTGAAGAAAACCGTTGTTCTTGTGGGCATGATGGGGGCCGGAAAGACCGCCGTGGGCACGGCGCTGGCCCGGGCGTTGAACGTGGCCTTCCGTGATTCGGATCATGAGCTTGAGGCGGCGGCCAACCGGACCATCGCCGAGATATTCTCGCGCGATGGCGAAACGTTCTTCCGTGCCAAGGAAAGCCAGGTGATCGACAGGCTGTTGCAGGCCGAACCGGGCATCCTTTCCACGGGGGGCGGTGCCTTTCTGGCCGCCCGGAACCGCAAGGCGATTTCGCATCACGGGGTGTCGGTCTGGCTGAACGCGGATGTGCGGCTGCTGTGGTCGCGGGTGCGTCACAAGGATACGCGCCCGCTTCTGCGCACGGCCGACCCCTTCGCGACGCTGCAGAAGATATTCGACGAAAGGGTGCCGCTGTACCAGAAGGCCGACCTTTCGGTGCAAAGCGATGCACGCTATTCCATCGACGACATGGTGGGCCGCGTGATCGAGGTTCTGCTGACCCGCCCCGATGTTCTGACAAGGAAGTGACGATGACGGTGGATGTGCGGGTTGAACTGGGCGAACGGTCTTATGACGTGCGGATCGGCGAGGGGCTGATCGCGCAGGCGGGGGCGCATGTGGCGCCGCTGCTGCACCGGTCGCGGGTGGCGGTGATCACCGATGAAAACGTGGCCGCCGCCCATCTTGCCCCCCTGCGCGCCGGCCTGGCCGAGGCGGGAATCGACATGGTGTCGCTGTCCCTGCCCGCGGGCGAATCGACAAAGGGCTGGCCGCAGTTCACCCGCGCCGTCGAATGGCTGCTGGAACAGCGCATCGAACGGCGCGACGTGGTCATCGCGCTGGGGGGCGGGGTGATCGGCGATCTGGCGGGGTTCGCCGCCGCCGTCCTGCGCCGGGGGGTGCGGTTCGTGCAGATCCCCACGTCGCTTCTGGCGCAGGTCGACAGTTCGGTGGGCGGCAAGACCGGCATCAATGCGCCCCAGGGCAAGAACCTGGTCGGCGCCTTCCACCAGCCCGCGATGGTGCTGGCCGATATCGTCGCGCTGGACAGCCTGCCGCGGCGCGAGCTTCTGTCGGGCTACGGCGAGGTGGCGAAATACGGGATGCTGGGGGACGAGACGTTCTTTTCGTGGCTTGAAGAGAACGGCCCCGCGCTGGCCGCCGGAGACCGCGCCCTGCGGGCCGAGGCGGTGCGCCGCTCGGTGCAGATGAAGGCCGACATCGTGGCCCGCGACGAGACCGAGCAGGGCGACCGCGCGCTTCTGAACCTGGGGCATACCTTCTGCCACGCGCTTGAGGCGGCGACGGGCTATTCCGACCGGCTGTTGCATGGGGAGGGCGTGGCCATCGGCTGTGCTTTGGCTTTCGAGGTTTCGGCGCGCATGGGTCTTTGCCCGCAGGAAGACCCCAGCCGCGTGCGCGCCCACCTGCGTGCCATGGGCATGAAAACAGACCTGTCCGACATTCCAGGCGATCTGCCGGGCCCCGAGGCGCTGATCGGCCTGATGGGCCAGGACAAGAAGGTGGTGGATGGCAAGCTTCGGTTCATCATGGCCCGCCGGATCGGCCAGGCCTTCGTCACCGAAGATGTGAACCCCGAGGTGGTGCGCGCCGCCCTGCGCGACTCTGCCGGCTGAGGCCTGGCCCGAAGGCGCAGGGCGGCGCCTGCGGGGCGCGCCCGCGCGCGCAGGTGATGTCGTGGCGCGCAGGGCGCGCCACCGTTGGTTCAGGCCTGGCCTAGAACGGAATTTCGTCGTCCATGTCGCTGCCGCCCGCGGGCCCGCCGCGTCCGCCGCCCGGGCCGCCACGATCGTTGCCGCCACCGTAGCCGCCATCGCGATCGTCGGGGTATCCGCCGCCGCCGCCATAGTTGCCGCCGCCACCGCCGCCGCCGCCATCGCGCCCGTCAAGCATGGTCATCACGCCGTCAAAGCCCTGAAGAACCACCTCGGTCGAATAGCGGTCCTGTCCCGACTGGTCCTGCCACTTGCGGGTTTGCAGCTTGCCCTCGATATAAACCTTCGAGCCCTTTTTCAGGTATTGTTCGGCGATGCGCACCAGCCCCTCCTGGAAGATCGCGACGCTGTGCCACTCGGTCCGCTCGCGGCGTTCACCGGTGTTCCGGTCCTTCCAGGTTTCCGAGGTGGCGATGCGCAGGTTGCACACCTTGCCGCCGTTCTGGAAATTCCGCACTTCGGGATCGCGGCCCAGATTGCCGATCAGGATCACCTTGTTCACAGAACCTGCCATGGTCCGCACTCCTTCGATTCTTGCTCCGTTCACCGGTGTTAACTTAGCGCGTTCTCGGTTAACAGGCGCTAAAGCGTTCCCGGGGTGGAAAAGCCGCGCCTTTGGGGTATAGTCGGCGCGAAATGGCGGCGGGGTAGATTAATGATCGGCAAGGTCTCAGTGTTGCTGGCGGTTCTTTGTGTCATGCCGGTGGCATCCCAGGCAGAAAACCTGACGGTTTCATCCAAGAACAGGATCAAGCTCTTTCAATCCCAGACCAGCGTTCTCGACAGGCGCGCGGCCAAGCAATACGCCAATTCGGTGCGCCTTCAGCCCGACAAGGTGAAGATCCCCGGGCGCATCGCCGAGGCGACAGCGCCCCGCTATGTGGGCAAGTACAGCGGCCCCTACCTGGCCATGGCGCGCACCGCGGCGCGCAAGCACAATATCCCCGAAGACCTGTTCCTGCGCCTCGTGCAGCGGGAATCGGGATGGAACCCCAAGGCGGTGTCCCACAAGGGGGCCATCGGCCTTGCCCAGCTGATGCCGACAACGGCACAGCGGATGCGGGTCGACCCGAACGATCCGGGCCAGAACCTGGATGGCGGCGCCCGCTACCTGCGCCGCCAGTACGAAAAGTTCCAATCCTGGCGCCTGGCGCTGGCGGCCTACAACGCCGGGCCGGGGGCGGTTGAAAAACACGGCGGCGTCCCCCCCTACAGGGAAACGCAGAACTATGTCCTGGCCATCTGGGGCAGCTAGGCGCGGCGCGTCAGTCGGCGGCCTGGCTGATCACCGGCTCCATCCCCTCGAGGATCGCGCGCTCGAGGTGACACTTGATGTCATGCCCGCTGGCCAGGCTGACCATGGGCGGCACCTCCTTTTCGCAAAGGTTGCCCGGCACCTCGCTTTTCCAGCGGCAGCGCGTCTGGAAAGGGCAACCCGACGGCGGATTCATGGCCGAGGGAATGTCACCCTCCAGCACGATATGCTTCTTCACGATGCTGGTGTCGGCGATGGGCACCGCGCTCAGCAAGGCCTCGGTATAGGGGTGATAGGGCGGGGCAAAGACCTGCTCGGTGGTGCCGATCTCGACGACGTGGCCCAGGTACATCACCATCACCCGGTCGCTGAGATAGCGCACGATGCTCAGGTCGTGGCTGATGAACAGAAGCGTGGTCTTCTCGGTGCGCTGGATCTCCATCAACAGGTCGGTCACCGCCGCCTGCACCGAAACATCCAGCGCCGATACGGGCTCATCCGCCACCACGATGCGCGCGCCCCCCGCGAAGGCGCGGGCAATGCCCACCCGCTGTTTCTGCCCGCCCGAAAGCTGACGCGGCATCCGCCCGGCAAAGGCGCGCGGCAGCTTCACCAGGTCCAGCAATTCCAGCATCCGCTGGCGCCGGTCGGCCTCGGAGCTGCCGATCCCGAAAACCTCGAGCGCGCGGATGATCTGCCGACCCACGGTCATGCTGGGGTTGAGGGTGTCGAAGGGGTTCTGAAACACCATCTGGACGCTTGAAACCGTGCCCGTATCGCGCTGCTCGATGGGGACATTGCCGATGGGCCGGTCGTCCAGCGTGATCTCGCCCGAGGTGGCGGTCTCCAGCCCCATCAGAACCTTGGCAAAGGTCGATTTGCCACAGCCCGATTCCCCGACGATGGCCAATGTCTCGCTCTCGCGGGCCTCGAAGCTCAGGGTTTCGTTCGCCTTGACCACCTTTCGCCGGTCACTGCCGCCGAACAGGGCGCTGGCCGAAACCTCGTAGTATTTCCGCAGGTCGTCCATCTTCAGAACCACCTCGCCGATCTCGCCTTTCTCCTGGATGGTCGCGGCACTGGCGGGCGCGGTCCAGTCGATCTCCTCGAACCTCACGCAGCGCGACCCGTGCCGGTCGTCGCCCTTGACCGGTCGCATCCTGATCGCCCCGGCATCGCAGCGCCCCGCCTCGAAGTAATCGCAGCGCGGGCCAAAGTTGCAGCCCGGCGGGCGTTCGTGGGGCAGGGGAAAGTTGCCCGGAATCGCCACCAGGGGGCGCGCGTTCTTGTCCGCGCCGGGCAGCGGGATCGAGCGGAACAGCGCCTGGGTATAGGGATGCTGCATCTGGTCGAAGACATCGGCGATGCTGCCGGTCTCCACCGCCTCGCCGGAATACATCACGCACAGCCGGTCGCAGGTTTCCAGAACAAGGCCGAGGTTGTGCGAGATGAACAGCATCGAGGTGCCGTATTTCTTGCCCAGATCCTTGACCAGATCCACCACCGCCGCCTCGACCGTCACATCCAGCGCCGTTGTGGGTTCATCCAGGATCAACAGCGAGGGCTTGCTCATCAGCGCCATGGCGATGACGATGCGCTGCTGCTGCCCGCCGCTCAACTGGTGGGGATAGCTTTTCAGTATCCGCTCGGGGTCGGGCAGCTTCACATCGGTCACCACCTCAAGTGCCCGCGCCCGGGCCTCCTTTTGCGAAAGCCCCTCGTGGATCATCGGCACCTCGATCAGCTGCTTGCCGATCTTCATGGCCGGGTTGAGGCTGGCCATGGGCTCCTGGTAGATCATTGCGATCTCCTTGCCCCGGATATCGCGCAATTCCTCGGGCGACATCGCGCCAAGATCGCGCCCCTTGAACCTGATGGATCCGCCGACGATCTTCCCGTTCACGCCAAGATCCTGCATTACCCCCAGCGCCACGGTGGATTTGCCGCATCCCGATTCACCGACCAGGCCCATGGCCTCGCCCGGCATTACGCGGGTGGAAAAATCCATGACGGCGGGAATTTCACGCAGCCGGGTAAAGAACGAAATCGAAAGGTTCTCGATCTCCAGGATCGGCCCGTCATAGGTATCGCTCATCTGTCGTCTCCCAAGGGGCGGTTCGTCCTGCCCTCATCTTTGGTCCAGAAATATCCCGGGGGGTGTGGGGGGCTGGCCCCCCACGGCGCGGGACGCAAAATTCAGTCGCGCAACGATTCCTCGCGCAGCCCGTCGGCCAGAAGGTTCAGCCCCAGCACCAGCGACAGAAGCGACAGCGCAGGCGGCAGCGCGGGGTGCAGGTAGATCGACAAGAGCTTGCGCCCCTCGTTGATCGTGCTGCCCCAGTCCGGGCTTTCCGGCGACAGGCCCAGCCCGAAGAAGCCCAGCGTGCCCAGAAGGATCGTCGTATATCCGATGCGCAGGCAGAAATCGACGATCAGCGGCCCGCGGGCGTTGGGCAGGATCTCCCACAGCATGATGTACCAGGGGCCTTCGCCGCGGGTCTGGGCGGCGGCGACATAGTCGCGCGTCTTGATGTCCAGCGCCAGGCCCCGCACGATACGGAACACCGTGGGCGAATTGACGAAGACCACCGCTACGAAGACCACCAGAAGGTTGGGCGGGAAGGATATGATGCCCAGCGGATCGGCGTTCCAGGCGATCCCGAGGTAAAGCCACAGCCCCACCACCAGCGTGACCGCAAGATAGAGGTTGCGCTTTGCGGGCTGCACGTGAAACCGCGAATTGAACAGGATCACCGCGAAGATCAGCGGAAACAGAAACAGCACTGCCGCCATGTAGACGGGAATGCCGGTCGCGACGATTTCCGGTGTCACCAGCAGGTAGAACAGCAGGATCACCGGAAAGGCCAGCACCAGATTGGCGATGAAGGACAGCACCGTGTCCAGCCTGCCGCCGTAATAGGCCGCCGGCAGGCCCAGGGTGATGCCCACCATGAAGGCAAAGAGCGTGGCAAAGGGCGCGATCCGGATCACCTCCCATGCACCGGCGATCACCCGGGAAAACACGTCGCGCGCCAGGTTGTCGCCCCCCAGCAGATACCAGCCGTATTCGCCGTCCTCGGCGCCGCGCAGGGGGGTGCCGGGCACCTTGTTCTTCATCCCCGAGGCCTGGGCCAGGGGGTCGTGGGTGCCGATCAGGTCGAGGGCGCCGAAGATGGCGGTCAGCACCCAGAACAGCACGATGGCGAAACCGATCATGCCGATGGTGCTGTCGAACAGCTTGCCATAAAGCCCAAGGCGGCGCCGGTATCTGAGCGACAGGAAAAAGACGGCGGCAAGGCCGATCCAGACGGGCAGAAGCTCGGCCAGGATCGCCAGGGTGATCTGTGTGAATGAAAGCGGCTCCATGACACCCCCTCCTTAGCTGACGCTGATGCGCGGGTTGAGATAGACATAGCCGATGTCCGAGATCAGCTGCGTGATCAGCACCACCACCACCGACACGACCGAGACCCCCAGCAGAAGCTCGATGTCGTTGTTCTGCGCCGCCTGCACCAGAGTCCAGCCGAAGCCCTTGTAGTTGAACAGGGTTTCCACGATCACCACGCCGTTCAGAAGCCATGGGATTTGCAGCATGATCACCGTGAAGGGGGCGATCAGGGCGTTGCGCAGGGCGTGCTTCACCACGATGTTGCCAAAGCTGACCCCCTTCAGGCGGGCGGTGCGGATGTATTGCGCCGTCATCACCTCGGCCATCGAGGCCCGGGTCATCCGCGCGATATAGCCCATGCCGTAAAGGGCGATGGTAAAGACGGGCAGGAAGAAATTCTCGAAGGTGGCATTTTCCATCGCGCTGGTGGCGGTGCCCTTGAACCACTTCAGCCCCACCGCCGAACTGGCGAAGACGGCGATCAGGATCACCCCCGAGACATATTCCGGCGTCGCGGTCGAAACGATGGAGACGACGGAAAGCGATCGGTCGGTGCGCGACCCCTCGCGCATGCCCGCCAGAACGCCCACGATCAGCGCCGCCGGGATCATCAGCACCAGCACCCAGAACATCAGCTTGCCGGTCAGGGCAAGGCGGGTGGCGATGATGCTGCTTACCTCGTCGCGAAAGACGGTGGAACTGCCCCAGTCGCCCTGCAGCACGCCGCAGAAGGTGGGGGCATCCACCGGATCGGCTCCGTTCACAAAGCACCGCCCGCGGGTTTCGCCATCGGTGCCTTCGATCACGTAGCCGGGCAGCACGCCCAGCCACTGGCCGTATTTCACCGGGGTGGATTGCAGATAGCCGCGATTGCCCAGATAGGTCGCCACGGCCTCGTCCGACATGCGGAAGTTGCCTTGGGTCTTGGCCAGCTTTTCAAGGTTCGGGTGCAGGTTGGTCAGCCAGAACACGATGAACGTCAGGCACAGCGCCGTCAGCAGCATGACGCCAAGACGGCGCAGAAAGAACAGACCCATGGTGGCTCCCTGTCAGGTGGCTCGTGCGGGCCTGTGCGCCTTTTGCGGCGTCTGGGCTGGCCCGTCGGCGTTGGGGCGCGCCGCCGAACGCGCGCCCCGGTCCTTGCCTTGGTCGCCCGATCAGGCGGCCAGGGCCCATTTGTAGATCTGCGGCAGATAGGCGATATGCGCCTCGGTGCCCACGACACCCTCGCGCGAGTGGCGGAACAGCGACCGCCAGTAGGGCTGGATCGTGACGCCTTCCTCGATCAGGATCGTCTGCAGCTTGCCCATCACCTCGCGCCGCTGGTCCACGTCGGCGATGGAATTCGCCTCGGCCAGCAGGTTGTCGAACTCGGGGTTGCTGAACCCGGCCTCGTTCCAGGCCTCGCCGGTCCGATAGGCCAGGCCCAGGATCTGGGTGCCCAGCGGGCGGTGGTTCCAGTTGGTCGAGCTGAAGGGGTATTTCGTCCAGTCGTTCCAGAAGGTGGCGCCGGGCAGCAGGGTGCGCTTGACCGGAATGCCGGCATCGCGCAACTGGGCGGCGACGGCATCGGTGGTGTTCTTGCGCCAGTCGTCGTCGATGCTGAACAGTTCATGTTCGAAATCGCCCATGCCCGCTTCGTCCATCAGGGCCTTGGCCTTGGTCGGGTCGAAGGGAAGACGCTTGACGTCGGGGTTGTACTCGGGGTGCACGGGCGCGACATGGTGGTTCTCGGCCAGAACGCCGCGGTCGGAATAGCCCAGTTCAAGGCAGACCGCATTGTCGACGGCCATGGAGAGGGCCTGGCGCACGCGCTTGTCCTCATAGACCCGCTTGCCATCCACCTCGGCCAGCTGGTTGGGGCGGATGCAGATGGTGGCACCGGTGGCGACGCTGGACTTGACCCAGCCGATGGCGTCGAACACGTCGATGAATTCGCCGACGTTCTCGTACATCGTGTCGATTTCCTCGGCATCGGCGGCGGCGACCCAGGCGGCCGGGTCTTGCCCGTAGTCGATGTATTCGATCCGGTCGAGGTAGAAGCCGCCTTCCTCGAAGGCCTCGTCGCCCCACCAGGGGTGATCGGTCTTCACCAGAACGGCCTTCACGCCCACTTCCATGCTTTCGATCTTCATCGGCCCGGTGCCCACCATGGTCGAGGGATCGGCGTTCACATCGAAGGACGAATGATAGACCGGCGCCGGGTAATCCGACATGCCGGCGATGATGGTGATGTCGGGGGCGGGCAGTTTTAGAACCACCGTGTGGCTGTCGGTGGCGGTGATCGCGCCATCCAGCGCCTTGCCGGTTTCCGGGTCGATCAGGGTGGCCATGCGCCCGGCCATGGAGTTGCCCTCGGCCGACTGGTCGCACCAGTCGTTCAGTACGCGCACCACGTCATCGGCGGTGAAATCGTCGCCGTTGTTCCACTTCACGCCCTTGCGCACGTGCAGGGTATATTCGGTGGCATCGTCGTTCACGTCCCAGCCTTCCAGCAGCATGCCGCGGAACGAACCGTCGCTGTTGTATTCGACGAAATATTCCAGCGTTCCGGCGGTAAGATAGGCGATCTGCGTCCAGTCATAGGTGCGCGGGTCCTTCAGGGCGCGCACTTCCATCTGGCAGCGCAGCGTGCCGCCCTTCTGGATGTGGGCGGCGGCCTGCGCCGGGGCATTCAGGCCCAACAGGCCATAGGCGGCGCCGGCCGAAACCCCGAGGGCCGTGGTCCGCACCAGGAATTCGCGGCGGTCCATCTGGCCGGCCTTGTGTTCGCGCAGGTACATTGCGGCAGCCGGGTGCACCCGGTTGTCAGTCGTTTCAACAGTCATTTCTTGCTCCCTGAGTGACGCAGTCTTTTGCGGCGGTCTGGCGTCGATCTGTTTTTCTCCGCGTGATGCGGTGTGACGCTCGTGTGTCGGTAGCGTCCATTCGGCACGCTAAATCGGCAGGCGTCAACGTTCGCTTTCGTCATCTTGTCGATCATAAGCGACATTTTTGAGGATGAAAAGCGACATTGCCCCCCACGCCATGGCGACAGGCCCCATGGCCCGGCAAGGCCGGGGTGCAAGGTTCAAACCGCTTTGGTCAGTGTCTCAGCCGTCGGCGCGGCGAAAAGCCGAGGGCGTGAGGCCGGTCTGATGCTGAAACGCCCGGGTGAAATAGGCGGCCGAGCGGAACCCCAGCGCCAATGCCACGTCCTTGATCGGCAGACGCGTGTCGCGCAGCATCTTGCGGGCCTCGTAATGCACCCGGTCGTGCAGCAGGGCCGACGCGGTGCGCCCGCTGGCGGCCTTGCAACTGCGCGACAGGTGGGTTGCCGTTACCCCCAGCGCGGCGGCGTAATCGGCCACGCCGCGCCCCTTGCGAAAGTCGCGTTCAAGAAGCGAGGCATAGGCCGCCGCCAGACGGTCGGCGGCGCGCGCCTCGGCCGGGTCATGGTCAAGAGCGTCGGGGCCGGCGTGGCGTTCCAGCCAGACGGTAAGAAGCCCGGCGTGGTGCAGCAGGGCGCGCTCCATCGCATCGGCGCCCAGTTCCAGTTCGCGCTGGATGTTGTCGACCTGAAAGGCCATCTCGGCCTGCTGCTGTGCTTCGCGCAGGCGCAGGTGCAGCGGCTGATCGGGCACGGCAATTTCATCGTTGCGCGGAAAGAACAGCGCGCTGCCCGAAACCTGCCCCATCATGTCGAAGCCATGCATCGTATGCGCCGGCAGCAGGATGGCGTTGTGCGGCCCATACCCGCGCGTGACCCCCGAGATGGTGATTCGGCCCTGACCGCGCGTGAACCAGTAGAGAACCGGGGTGGAATGGCTGCGCATTGCTTCGGTGCGCCAGCGTCCCCCCTGGGCGAACCGCTGTAGCGGTACAAGGCGGAATCCCGACGTGGCGATTTCGGCGTTGGTCATGGCAGATCAGACCCTCGTTGCGGCAGAATGAAACGGGATTGTGGCTGGCAGGCCCCCCATGGGCGAAGGTCGGGGGAATCGCTGTCCGAGTCAAACGATGTTTCCCGCCGCCACGTCGATCACCCCGGCGTCGTATCCGCACCGGCGACAATGTGATGCCATGCGCGCATTCGTTTGCGAAACCAGGTGCGCTGCCGCTTGGCATATTGCCGGGTGGCGACAATGGCCCTGCTGCGGGCCTCATCCAGCGTGATGTCGCCCCTGAGGTGGGCAATCAGTTCGGGTGCGCCGATGGCCCGCGACGCGGGGCGGCGGGCATCCCAGCCGGGCAGATTGGCGCGCGCTTCGTTCAGCGCGCCCTGATCCAGCATCATGTCGAAGCGGCGTTCGATACGCGGAGAGAGCCATTCCGGCGGCGCGTCGATCACCACCGGCAGGCAGGTTTCGGGCGGCATCAGCGGCGGTGGCGTTTCGTCCTGCCAGGCGGCCAGACCGCGCCCGGTGGTCTGCTGCACCTCCCAGGCGCGCTGGATGCGGGCGGGATTCAGCCGGTCGATCCGCGCGGCGGTGGCGGCGTCAAGTTCGGCCAGCAGGGCAGGGGCGCCGTCCTGCGCCAGCCTTGCATCGGCCAGGGCGCGCACCTCGGACGGGGTGGGCGGAATCTCGGCCAGCCCCTCGGTCAGCGCGGCAAAGTAAAGGCCGGTTCCCCCCACGATGATGGGGCGCGCGCCGCCCGGAAGGCCCGCCACATCGCGCAGCCAATGGCCCGTGGAATAAGGCGCATCGCCGGGCACATGGCCGTAAAGGGCATGGGGCGCGCGGGCCAGGTCGCCATCGTCGGGGCGGGCGGTCAGAACCCGCCAGTTGCCAAAGACCTGAAGCGCATCGGCATTCACGATCACTCCGCCCGCGGTTTCGGCAATCGCCAGCGCCAGCGCCGACTTCCCCGAAGCCGTCGGGCCGGCAATCAGCACCGGCCTTTCGGCCCCCGCCTGCGCGATGATCGCCGCCTTGTCCACGCCATGCCCTTTGCTGCATTGAAACCCGCCCGGTTTTGCGACATTTAGGCGGGCGATACAATCGGCGGCAATTTCACGGGACAGGAACAGATGACAGACGCTCAGGCAGGCGACGGCAAGGTGACCTACAAACGGGTTCTGCTGAAGATCTCGGGCGAGGCACTGATGGGTGAAACCGCCTTCGGGCTGCATCCGCCCACGGTGCAGCGGATCGCGGCCGAGGTGAAATCGGTTCACGATCTTGGCGTCGAGATCGCCATGGTGATCGGCGGGGGCAACATTTTCCGCGGCCTGCAGGGCAGCGCCCAAGGGATGGAGCGCACCACGGCCGACTACATGGGCATGCTGGCCACGGTGATGAACGCCCTCGCGATGCAAAGCGCGCTGGAAGAACTGGGCATCCACACCCGCGTGATCAGCGCCATTCCTATGGACCAGGTCTGCGAGCCCTACATCCGGCGGCGCGCCGTGCGCCACCTTGAAAAGAAGCGGGTCTGCATCTTCGCCGCGGGCACCGGCAACCCCTATTTCACCACCGACACCGCCGCCACCCTGCGCGCCAACGAAATGGCCTGCGAGGCGATCTTCAAGGGCACCAAGGTGGACGGGATCTATGACAAGGACCCGGTGAAGTTCCCCGATGCCAAGCGGTACGACAGGGTAAGCTATGACGAGGTGCTGACCAAGAATCTCAAGGTGATGGACGCCAGCGCCATCGCCCTGGCCCGCGACAACAAGTTGCCCATCGTGGTGTTTTCACTGGATGAACCCGGCGGTTTCCGCGGGATCCTGGCGGGCAAAGGCACCTATACAATCGTGCATGGTTAAAGGTATAAACGCCAAAAGTGTGCCGTGCAGGCGCTATCGGACGATATGAGGTAAGACATGGCAGATGACGATTTCGATCTTGATATTGACGACCTGAAGCGGCGCATGGACGGTGCGATGGATGCGCTGCGCCACGAATTCGCATCGCTGCGCACGGGTCGTGCCTCGGGCAGCATGGTGGAACCGATCATGGTTGACGCCTATGGCCAGCTGACGCCGATCAACCAGGTGGGCACGATCAACGTTCCCGAACCGCGCATGGTGACCGTCACCGTCTGGGACAAGGCCCTGATGGGCAAGGTGGAAAAGGCGATCCGCGAGTCGGGCCTTGGCATCAACCCGGTGATTGACGGCCTGACGATCCGCCTGCCGATTCCCGAGCTGAACGAGGAGCGGCGCGCCCAACTGGCCAAGGTGGCCGGACAGCGGGCCGAGGATGCCCGCGTGGCCATCCGCAACGTGCGCCGCGACGGTATGGACCAGTTGAAGAAGATGAAGGCCAACGGCATGTCCGAGGACGACCACAAGGTCTGGAGCGCCGAGGTGCAGGAGCTGACCGATGCCGGGATCGCCAAGATCGACTCGGTGCTGGCCAACAAGCAGGAAGAGATCATGCAGGTCTGAACGGGCCCGGCGGGGTGAAACCCGCCGCCGTCCGCGTCCGTGTCTTGGGCAAGCCGTCCGCGACACGACCATGAAAGAGAGGCAGACATGAGCAGCAAGACCGACGACACCGATCAACGGACCGGGCCGCGCCATGTGGCGATCATCATGGATGGCAACGGACGCTGGGCGCAGGGGCAGGGCAAACCGCGCCTCTTTGGCCATCACGCCGGGGTCAAGCGCGTCAAGGAGATCGTGCGCGCCAGTCCCGATCACGGGGTCAAGTACCTGACCGTCTTTGCCTTCAGCACCGAGAACTGGAAACGCACCCAGGCCGAGGTTTCGGGCCTGATGAAGCTGTTCCGCCGCTATATCGCGTCGGAAGCGCGCGATCTTCTGGCCGAGGGGGTGCGCGTGCGCTTCATCGGCGACCGCCTGCAACTGGACGCGAAGTTGCGCCGCGTGATGGACGAGATCGAGCTTCTGACCAGCGGCAACGACCGGGTGCACCTGACCGTCGCGCTGAACTATGGCGGGCGCGACGAATTGGGCCGCGCCACCAAGCGCCTGGCCCGCGAAGTGGCCGAGGGGCGGCTTTCGCCCGATGCGGTGGACGAAACCACCCTGGCGCGCTTTCTTGACACCTGTTTCCTGCCCGACCCCGACCTGGTGATCCGCACCAGCGGCGAGGCGCGGATCTCCAACTTCCTGCTCTGGCAGTCGGCCTATGCCGAATATGAATTCGTCAACACGCTCTGGCCCGATTTCGATGCCACCGAATTCGCCCGTGTCCTTGCCGGTTATGGCAAGCGGGAACGCCGTTTCGGGGCCGTTCCTGCATGACCTCGAAGCCGGGGCAGTGGGATGATCTGATCGTGCGCGTCGCCTCGGGCGCCGTGATCGCGGCGGTCGGGCTGATCTGCGTCTGGGTGGGGGGCTGGCTGTTCCTGCTGCTGACGGTCGCGGTTTCGGCGGTAATGATGTGGGAGCTGACCCGCATGCTGGATACCGAGGCCCCGGCGGTGATGATCGCGGGGGTGTCGGGCCTGGCCCTTCTGGTGGCCGACCTTGTGGCGCCGGGCTTTGCCCTGCCGCTTCTGCTGGCGCCCGCCTTCGTGGGGTTCGGCCAGTTGCACCACCGCCGGGCCACCTTTGCCATCTTCAGCATCATGATCCTGCTGGCAGGCTTCGGCCTGTTCATCCTGCGCAGCGAATTCGGCTTCGTCTGGATGCTGTGGCTGGTGCTGATCGTGGCGGCCACCGATATTGCCGGGTACTTCGCGGGCCGCTTCATCGGCGGGCCCAAGTTCTGGCCCCGCGTCAGCCCAAAGAAGACATGGTCGGGCACCGTCGCCGGCTGGGTCGGGGCGGCGATTGTCGGGGTTGTCTTCATGTTGGCCACGGGGGCTGCAAGCCAGATCATCGGCATCGCCATCGCTCTGTCCATGGCCAGCCAGATGGGCGACATCGCCGAAAGCGCGGTCAAGCGCCGGGTGGGCGTGAAGGACAGCAGCAACCTTCTGCCCGGACATGGCGGGTTGTTCGACAGGTTCGACGGCATGCTGGGCGCGACGGTCTTTCTTTTGCTGGTGGAACAGCTGGTGGATTTCCCGCCGGGGGTTCTATGACCCGACGCAGGGTTTCGGTGTTCGGGGCGACGGGTTCGATCGGGGGCAACACGCTTGACCTGATCGGCCGTGCGCCCGACAGCTATGATGTGATCGCGCTGAGCGGCGGGCGCAACGTGGCGCTTCTGGCCGACCTCGCGCGCCGGCACAACGCACAGATTGCCGTGACCGCCTATGACGATTGCCTGCCCGCCCTGCGCGACCATCTTGCCGGCAGCGGCATAGACTGCGCCGCCGGGGCAGGGGCCATCGTCGCGGCGGCGGAACGCCCGGCCGATTGGGTCATGTCGGCCATCGTCGGCGCGGCGGGCCTGGCGCCGGGCATGGCGGCCCTGAAACAGGGCGCGACCCTGGCACTGGCCAACAAGGAATCCCTCGTCACCGCCGGCACCCTTCTGATGGAGACGGCAAAGCGGCACGGCGCCATCGTCCTGCCGGTGGACAGCGAACATTCCGCCGTCTTCCAGGCCCTGATCGGCGAAGACATCGCCACCGTTGAACGGATCGTGATCACGGCCAGCGGCGGCGCCTTCCGCGACTGGCCCCTGGCCGATCTGGCCCGCGCCACCCCGGCCCAGGCGTCAAGCCATCCGAATTGGGACATGGGCCAGCGCATCACCATCGACAGCGCCAGCATGTTCAACAAGGCGCTGGAGCTGATTGAAACCCATGAGTTTTTCGGCATCGCCCCCGAACGGATCGAACCGTTGATCCACCCGGAATCGATGATCCACGCCATGGTCGGCTTTGTGGATGGGGGCATCATGGCCCACGTCGGCCCGCCCGACATGCGCCATGCCATCGGCTTTGCCCTGCACTGGCCCGAACGCCGTGCGCTGCCGGTCGAGCGGTTGGATTTCGCGGCCCTGGGGCAGTTCACCTTCCGCGCCCCGGATGAGGCCCGCTATCCCGCCCTGCGCCTTGCGCGCGAGGTGATGCAGGCCGGGGGCCTGAGTGGCGCGGTGTTCAACGGCGCCAAGGAACGGGCGCTGGATGCCTTCATCGACGGCGATCTGGGCTTCCTTGAAATGGCGCCCGTGGTCGAGGAAACCCTGACCGCGATGGCGGGCGATGCCTTGCTGTCGGGGCAGATGACACTTGATACCGTCGCCGAAACAGACCATCTGGCGCGGGTAAGGGCGGGCGAGGCGATCCGCGCAAGGCAGAGCAAAAGGCAGGATTGACCCCATGGACCTTATCGGACTGATCCCGTCCTTCGGCAGTTTCTTCTATTCGGTGCTGGCCTTCATCGTCGCCCTTTCGGTGATCGTGGCGGTGCATGAATACGGCCATTACATCGTGGGCCGCTGGTCGGGCATCCATGCCGATGTCTTTTCGCTGGGCTTCGGGCCGGTGCTGTTTTCGCGGCTGGACAAGCGCGGCACGCGCTGGCAGGTGGCCGCGCTGCCCTTTGGCGGCTACGTCAAGTTCGCGGGCGATGCCGATGCCGCCAGCGTCGAGGGCGCCGATATCTCGCACCTCAGCGCGGCAGAGCGCCGCCGCACCATGACCGGCGCGCCCCTTTGGGCGCGGGCGGCGACGGTGGCGGCGGGGCCGGGGTTCAACTTTGTCTTCTCGATCCTGATCTTCAGCGCCGTGATGCTGTTTCGCGGCGTGGCAAGCGACCCCCTCACCATCGAGGAGATCACGCCGCTGCCCGCCGCCGTGCAGGAACTGCGGGCGGGGGACGAGATCCTGTCGATCGCCGGGCAGACCACGCCGCCCTTGGCCGAGATGGACGGTTTCATCGGCAAGCTGCCGGTTGAACCGGTGCTCGATTATACGGTGCTGCGCGACGGGCAGGAGCTGAGCGTGCAGGGCCCGCACCCCTATCCGCCGCTGATCAACGGCGTCAATCTGCAGTCGGCCGCCATGGATGCGGGGCTGAAGACCGGCGATGTCATCACCGCCGTCGACGGCCAGCCGATCTTTGCCTTCGATCAGCTGCCCGCCCTGGTGGCGGCGGCGAAGGGCAAATCCCTTGACCTGACAGTCTGGCGCAGCACCGACGGGGGGGAGGAGACCCTGGATGTCACCCTGTCGCCCCGTTCGGTCGACATGCCCCGTCCCGGGGGCGGTTTCGAAACCCGCTGGCTGATCGGCATCTCGGGCGGCCTGTTCTTCACCCCGCGCACCGAAACGCCCGGTGTCTTCGCGGCCATCGGTCAGGCGGCCTCGCAGACGCTGTTCATCGCGCAATCCTCGGTTTCGGGCCTTTACCACATGGCCGTCGGCGCGATTTCCTCCTGCGGGTTGCAGGGGCCGATCGGCATTGCCCAGACCAGCGGCGACGCCGCCTCTCAGGGCGGGCTTTCCTTCATCTGGTTCATCGCGGTGCTGTCCACCGCTGTCGGGCTGCTGAACCTCTTCCCGATTCCCGTGCTGGACGGCGGACACCTGGTGTTTCATGCCTACGAGGCGGTGACGGGCAAGCCGCCCAGCGACGGCGCGCTGAAGGTCCTGATGTTCATCGGCCTGGCCCTGCTGGGCAGCCTGATGGTCTTCGCGCTGACCAACGATCTGTTTTGCCCGTAACGCCCTGATTTCGGGGATTCGGCCCAAATCACGCCACAATCTTGCGTTAGCAATGGGTCAACCCTGATCCATGACGCTTTGAACGAGTCCGACCCATGCAACACATCGAAGCCGGCGCGCGCAGTCTTTCCCTTCTGGTCGACCTGAACTTCGATCGGATCATCTATGTCGGCACGGTTGCCGCCGCGCTGATGGCAGGCGCCTTCATCGGCAGCCTCTAACGGCGCGTTAACGCAACATATATGTTTTTTTGGCCCGGACCGCATAAATAAGCGGTTCCGGGCCTTTTTGGCGTTTTGACAAGCCAGTCCAATCCCGATACCTAGTTTGCACTGGAGTCTGCATTGGATTGGGGCATATGGGCAACGTGACAACAGGCGGTCAGCGCCGGGCACAGACGAAGGCGGCGCGCCGTCTTCAGGGTGTGATTTTCTTTCTCTGTTTTTCGGTGCTTGGCGCATTCTTCGCCACCGATGCCGCGGCACAGTCTTTCCGCTTCAATTCGGTGAACATCGAAGGGAACGAGCGGGTCGAGCCGGGCACGATCCTGTCCTATGCGGGAATCGGGCGGGGTGAGGTTGTCAGCGCCGGTACGCTGAACGATTCCTACCAGCGGATCGTCAACTCGGGCCTGTTTGAAACGGTCGAACTGGTGCCCAGCGGGTCAACCCTGGTGATCCGGGTCAAGGAATGGCCGACGATCAACCGCATCAACGTGGAAGGCAACGTCCGCATCAAGGACGATGCCCTGCAACCGCTGATCCAGTCGCAGCCGCGCCGCGTCTACAACCCCAGCGTGGCCGAGCAGGACGCCGCCGCCATCGCCGAACTGTACGAGGCGCGGGGCCGTCTGGCTGCCAGCGTCACCCCGAAGATCATCCGCCGGTCGAACAACCGCGTCGACCTGGTGTTCGAGGTGGTCGAGGGCAAGGTCGTCGAGATCGAGCGTCTGTCCTTCGTCGGCAACCGCGATTTCTCGGACCGCCGCCTGCGCCGGGTGCTTGACACCAAGCAGGCTGGTTTCCTGCGCCAGCTGATCCAGCGCGACACCTTCGTCGCCGACCGCCTGGAACTGGACAAACAGCTTCTGCGCGATTTCTACACCTCGCGCGGCTATGTCGATTTCCAGACCCTTAGCGTGAACAGCGAATTCTCGCGCGAACGCAACGCCTTCTTCGTCACCTTCACGGTGCAGGAGGGGCAGCGCTTCCAGTTCGGCGAGGTCAGCGCCTCGTCCGATCTGCCGGGGATCGACCCGCAGGAATTCCTGGCCGTCACCAAGACGCGCCGTGGCCAGATCTATTCGCCCACCGCGCTTGAGAACGACATCGCGCGCATGGAGCGTCTTGCAACCCGCAAGGGGCTGTCCTTCGTGCGGGTCAACCCCAAGGTCGACCGTGACGATCGCAACCTGATCCTGAACATCGACTATGTGCTGGAGCGTGGCCCGCGCGTCTTTGTCGAACGGATCGACATCGAGGGCAACGCCACCACGCTTGACCGGGTGATCCGCCGCCAGTTCGACGTGGTCGAGGGCGATCCCTTCAACCCGCGCCAGATTCGCCAGGCCGCCGAACGCATTCGCGCGCTGGGGTATTTCGCCAACGCCGAGGTGAACACCCGCGAAGGCAGCGCCAGTGACCAGGTGATCGTCGATGTCGACGTGGAAGAGCAGCCCACCGGCAACCTGTCCTTCGGTGCCAGCTATTCCGCCGACAGCGGGCCCGGCCTGAACGTGTCCTTCTCCGAGCGTAACTTCCTGGGCCGTGGGCAGACCCTGCGCTTTGCCTTGGCCTCGGGAACGGATTCGTCCAGCTCGAACTTCACCTTCATCGAACCCGCGCTTTTGGGCCGCGATCTGAAATTCTCGTTCCGTGCCTTCTATTCGGTGACCGAGCAGGAAAACTCCTTCTACGACACCCGCGTCGTCGGCTTCTCGCCCTCGATCGAATTCCCGGTCTCCGAGAACGGGCGTCTGGCGCTGCGCTATTCGCTGTCGAAGGACACCATCCTGAACGCCTCGACCGACAGTTCGCCGATCCTCCAGGCCGAGGCGGGCGGTCTTTATACCAGCGCGCTGGGATATACCTTCAGCTATGACACCCGGCGCACGGGGCTGAACCCAAATGCCGGCGTGCTGTTGCAGTTCGGGCAGGATTTCGCGGGTCTTGGCGGCGACAGCCAGTACATCAAGACCTCGGCCCTGGCCATCGCCCAGACCAAGGTGATGAACGAGGAAGTGACCCTGCGCGCCACCTTCGAGGGCGGGGCCATCAACTCGCTGTCGGACTCGACCTCGCGGCTGACCGACCGGTTCTTCCTTGGCCCCAACCAGCTGCGCGGTTTCGAATCCAAGGGCCTTGGCCCGCGTGACCTGAACGCCGGTAACGAGGATGCCCTGGGTGGCAATCTCTATGCCGTGGCCCGGTTCGAAGCGGAATTCCCCCTTGGCCTGCCCGAGGAATACGGGATTTCGGGCGGTGCCTTCGTCGATGTCGGCTCGGTCTGGGGGCTGGACAACACCGTCGGGGCTGGCGGGCTTGAGGTGGACGATGACGCTGCCCTGCGCGCCGCCATCGGTGTGTCGCTGTTCTGGGATACGCCCATCGGTCCGCTGCGGTTCAACTTCTCGAAGCCTCTCAAGAAAGAGAGCTACGACAAGGAACAGAACTTCAACCTGACGATCTCGACCGAGTTCTGAGATGGCGCCCGGAGCGATGATCCGGGCGGCGCTTCTGGCGCTGGCCCTTGCGCCAGTCGCCGACCCGGCGGCGGCCCAGGACACCGGGCCGCTGCTGATCCTCGACCAGGAGGAGCTTTTCCTGCGTTCGCAGTTCGGCCAGCGCATGCGCGAGGATATCGCCGTGGCCTCGGGCGAGCTGGCAGCCGAGAATCGCCAGATCGAGGCCCGGCTGGTGGCCGAGGAACAGGAGCTTACCGACAAGCGCGACACCCTGCCGGTGGATGAGTTCCGCGCGCTGGCCAAGGCATTCGACGAAAAGGTCACCGCCCTGCGCACCGAACAGGATGCCAAGGCGCGCGCGCTGTCGCGGTCAAGCGACGAGGCACAGGCGAGGTTCTTCACCCGCGTCGCCGAGATCCTGTCGCAGATCATGCGTGAACGCGGCGCCGTGGCCATCCTTGACCAGCGGGTGGTCTTCCTTTCGGCCGAGGTGATCGACATCACCGATGTCGCGGTCAGCCGGATCGACGCGGCCCTGGGCGACGGAACCGCCGCCGGGCCTTCCGAACCCGGGCGGCCGGAACCCGCCGAAGGGGCGCCGACACCCCCCAACACCCCCACGGCCGACTGAGCGGGTCGCTTGCGGCACCCTGCGCCAGTTGCTAGTCAGGGTCCAAACCCGGAGAGGATGCCCGATGAGTGACAAGACAAGCGCCGATATCCAGTTGATCCAGCGGATCATTCCCCATCGCTATCCCTTCCTTCTGGTGGACCGGGTGCGCGATATCGTCGGCCACGACAGCGCCGTCGGGATCAAGAACGTCACCATGAACGAACCGCATTTCCAGGGCCATTTTCCCGGCACGCCGATCATGCCGGGTGTCACCATCGTCGAGGCGATGGCCCAGACCGCGGCTGTGATGGTCGGCGTCGACATGGACCTGGCCGACAAGAATTTCCTCGTCTATTTCATGGCGATCGACAGCGCCAAGTTCCGCCGCAAGGTGGTGCCCGGCGACGTTCTGGAAATGCAGATCACCACGAAGCGGGGCGGCGGCAAGGTGTGGAAGTTCCACGGCCGGGCCACGGTTGACGGCGAACTGGCCTGCGAGGCCGAATTCACCGCGATGATGGACCTGCCGAAGTGAGCATCGACGCCTCAGCCCGTATTCACCCCTCGGCGGTGATCGAAGACGGCGCCCGGATCGGCCCCCGCGTCGAAATCGGCCCGTTCTGCGTGATCGGCGGCGATGTCCGGCTGGATGAGGGCTGTGTCGTCAAAAGCCATGCGGTGATCACGGGCCAGACGACCATCGGCGCCGAGACCACGGTGTTTTCCTTCGCCTGCGTGGGTGAAATTCCACAGGATCTTAAGTTTGCCGGCGAAACGACCCGTCTTGAGATCGGCGCGCGCTGCCGCATCCGCGAAAGCGTGACGATGAACACCGGCACTTCCGGTGGTGGCGGCGTGACGCGGGTGGGGGACGATTGCCTGTTCATGGCCGGGGCCCATGTGGCCCATGACGCGCAGGTGGGCAACCGGGTGATCATGGTCAACAACTCGGCCCTTGCGGGGCATTGTGTCGTGGGCGACGACGTGATCATTGGCGGCCTCGCTGGGGTGCATCAATGGGTGCGCATCGGGCAGGGGGCCATCATCGGCGCCGTGACCATGGTGACGAATGACGTGATCCCCCATGCGCTGGTGCAGGGCCCGCGCGGAGAGCTGGACGGGCTGAACCTTGTCGGGCTCAAGCGCAAGGGCGTCAGCCGCGCCGACATCACCGCCCTGCGCGCCGCCTTCCAGATGCTGAAGCAGGGCGACGGCGCCTTCCAGGACCGCGCCCGCCGCCTGGGCGAGGAAACCGACAGCGCCTATGTGCGCACCATCGTCGATTTCATCACGGCCGACAGCGACCGTGGCTTCCTGACCCCGTCATGAGCCTCTGTCTGATCGCCGGGCAGGGACGCCTGCCGGTGCTTCTGGCAGAAATGCTTGCCGAAGGGGGCGCGCCGCTGCTCCTCGCGCAGTTGGAGGGCAGCCCCTGGGATGGCCCGGCGCGCGACGATGTGCTGACCTTCCGCCTTGAAACCCTGGGCAGCCTGATCGAAACCCTTGTCGCGCGGGGTGTCACCCGCGCCTGTTTCGCCGGGGCGATCCGCCGCCCGGTGGTTGATCCGGCTCGGATCGACGCCGCCACCTTGCCGCTGGTGCCGCGTCTGATGGCGGCGCTGGGGCAGGGCGACGATGGCGCGTTGCGCGTGGTGCTGGACCTGTTCCAAGAGGCCGGGATCGCCATCGTCGCCGCCCATGACCTGCTGCCGGGGCTGCTGGCCGATGAAGGTGTCCTGACGCGCGCCACTCCGGGCGACCTGGTCAGGGGTGACGCCAGTCGGGCCGCCGGGATCGTGGCGGCCATGGGGCAGGCCGATGTGGGGCAGGGCTGTGTCGTGCTGCGCGGCCAGGCCCTTGCGATCGAGGCGCAGGCCGGCACCGACTGGATGCTGCGCAGCCTTGCGCTCATGGCGCAGGACGCGGGCACACTGCCTGCACCACCCCCCACGCGGGGCGGTATCCTGTTCAAGGCGCCGAAACCAGGGCAGGACCGGCGCATTGATCTGCCCGCCATCGGCCCCGACACGGTGGCGCTGGCGGCCGAGCTTGGCCTTGCGGGCATTGTCGTTGCGGCGGGGGGCGTTCTGCTGCTGGACCGTGAACTCATGGTGGCCCGGGCCAATGCGGCGGGGCTTTTCCTCTGGGTGCGGGCGTGAAGATCTTCCTTGTCGCGGGCGAGGCTTCGGGGGACCGTTTGGGCGCGGCCCTGATGGCGGGGCTGAAAAGCCTGCGCCCCGACATCAGCTTTCACGGCGTCGGCGGCCCCCTGATGCAGGCCGAGGGGCTGGACAGCCTGTTCGACATGAACGAACTCAGCGTCATGGGCATTGCCGAGGTGCTGCCGAAGTATCGCCACCTGCGGGCAAGGATGATCCAGACCGCCGATGCTGTTCTGGCCCTGCGCCCCGATGCCCTGATCACCATCGACAGCCCCGATTTCTGCCTGCGGGTGGCGGCGCGGGTGCGGCGCAGTGCCCATGTGCACACGGTGCATTACGTCGCGCCTTCGGTCTGGGCCTGGCGGCCGGGGCGCGCGGCGAAGATGGCGCCCCATGTCGATCAGGTGCTGGCGCTGCTGCCGATGGAGCCGCCCTTGATGCGGGCCGCGGGCATCCGCTGTGATTTCGTGGGCCACCCGGTGGTGACCGAGCCACAGGCCGACGCCGCGGCGCGTGATGCCTTTCGTCAGGCCCATGGCATCGGCGCGGCGCCGCTGCTTCTGGTGCTGCCCGGTTCGCGCAACAGCGAGGTGGGGCGCCTGCTTCCGATCTTCGGTGAAACCGTCGCCCGCCTCGCACGGCTGCGCCCCGACCTGCGCATCGTCGTTCCCGCCGCGCCCGGGGTTGCCGACAGGGTGCGGGAGGCGGTCTCGGGCTGGCCCGGCGGCCCGGTCGTGCTTGACCCGCGCGGCGCGCCGCCCGAGGCTGCGCGCCATGCCAAGGCCGCCGCCTTTGGCGCCGCCGATGTGGCCCTCGCGGCCTCGGGGACGGTATCGCTGGAGCTGGCGGCGGCCGATACGCCCATGGTCATCGGTTACGACATGAGCTGGCTCAGTTGGCAGATCATGTCGCGCATGGCACTGATCGACACGGTCACGCTGGCCAATATCGTGACCGGCACGCGTCTGATCCCCGAATTCCTGGGCCCTGCCTGCCGCCCCGCGCCCATGGCCCGGGCGCTGGACGCGGTTCTGGCCGCACCGGACGGGCAACACGAGGTCCTGGCTCAGACCATGGAGAAGCTGGGCAGGGGCGGCGAACCGCCCGGCCTGCGTGCCGCGCAGGCGGTGCTGGAGGGGTTGCCCAAGGTGCGCGAAGCCTGACCGGCCGCCTCGCTCCGACGGATTCACTCAAGCCGCGATCCGCCCATCTTTGGTCTTCAAATATCCCTGCGCAGGTCAAAGCCCCGGGGCGCGCCCTCTGACGGTTTCACGCCCACGGACCGCGGCGTCCGGTCTCAGCCCTTGGTGATCCAGCCGCCGCCGAAGATCCGGCTGCTGTCCGGATCATAGAACACGCAGGCCTGGCCCGGGGAAACACCTTCCTCCGGGGTCAGCAGTTCCACCTCGGCCTGTCCTTCGCCGCGCGGGCGCAGGATCGCGGCGCGGGGCGGGCGGGTCGAGCGGACCTTGACCAGAATGTGCCATTCCTCCTGCGAGGTCAGCGGCGCATCCCCCAGCCAGTTGATCTCTTTCAGGGGTACGGTGCGGGTTGAAAGCAGCGATTTCGGCCCCACGACAACCTCGCGCCGGTCCACGTCAAGACGCACGACATAGAGCGGTTCGTCCAGCCCGCCGATGCCAAGGCCGCGCCGCTGGCCGACGGTATAGTGGATCACGCCGCGATGTTCGCCCAGGTCGCGCCCCTCGACATCGACGATGCGCCCCGGATCGGCCGCACCGGGGCGCAGCTTCTCGATCACGGCGGCATAGTTGCCGTTGGGCACGAAACAGATGTCCTGGCTGTCGGGCTTGTCGGCCACGCTGAGGCCATACCTGGCCGCGAGGGCGCGGGTTTCGGCCTTGCTGGCCAGATGACCCAGGGGGAAGCGCAGATAATCCAGCTGTTCCTGCGTGGTGGAGAACAGGAAATAGCTCTGGTCGCGGTTTGCATCGGCGGCGGCGTGAAGCTCGGCCTTCTCGGGGCCCATCTTGCGCTGGATGTAGTGGCCCGTGGCCATGCAATCGGCGTCAAGATCGCGGGCCGTTTCCAGCAGGTCCTTGAACTTCACCCTCTCGTTGCAACGGATGCAGGGCACGGGCGTTGCGCCGGCCAGATAGCTGTCGGCGAATTCGTCGATCACCGCTTCCTGAAACTTGTTTTCGTAATCAAGTACATAGTGGGGAAAGCCCATGGTCTCGGCCACGCGGCGGGCATCGTGAATGTCACGCCCGGCGCAACAGGCACCCTTCTTGGCCAGCGCCGCGCCATGATCGTAAAGTTGCAGGGTCACCCCCACCACGTCGTAACCTTCGGCCGCCAGTTCGGCCGCAACGACCGAACTGTCGACACCGCCCGACATTGCCACGACCACGCGGGTTTCGGCGGGGGGCTTGGCAAAGCCAAGCGAATTCAGCGGGTGGTTGCGATCGAGTGGCATGGCGGCTCCGTTGGGCATCGTCGGAATATAGGAAAATTGGAAGCACTCTCAAGGGTGCCGTTTCACCCCCCATTAAGTGCTGCCTTTTACGGTCTGCCCCGGGGGTACGAAAGGGGTGTTACCATGTTTCTTAAGAAAGTGACCGGACCGCGGGCCGTAAAGCTGCCCGGCGGACAGATGATGACAAGGGCCGATCTGCCCGATCCGGACACCAAGCGCTGGGTCGCCAGCCGCAAGGCGGCGGTGGTGCGCGCGGTCATCGGCGGGTTGATCACGCAATCCGAGGCGCTGAAGACCTATGGCCTTACGGACGAGGAATTCGGCGCCTGGTGCCGCGCCGTGGATCGCCACGGAGAAGCCGCATTAAAGACCACGAGATTGCAAAAATATAGACAACTTTAAGGAGAACATGTTAACCGGGATTAAGCGTAACCGGTCATTAACCATTTGCGACCAAGGTGGGGATCAATTCGGGAACCGGCGGAGAGACGAATGCGGATTTTGCTTGTTGAAGACGACCCCACCACATCGCGCAGCATCGAATTGATGCTGACCCATGCAAATTTGAACGTCTATTGCACCGATATGGGCGAAGAAGGCGTCGATCTGGCAAAACTCTATGATTACGATCTGATCCTTCTCGATCTCAATCTTCCCGACATGAATGGCCACGAGGTTTTGCGCCAGGTGCGCCTGGCGCGGATCGACACGCCGATCCTTATCCTGTCGGGGTCGGACGATACGGACAACAAGATCAAGGGGTTCGGTTTCGGCGCCGACGATTACCTGACGAAACCCTTCCACCGCGAGGAATTGGTGGCACGGATTCATGCGATCATCCGCCGCTCGAAAGGGCATGCGCAATCGGTCATCAAGACCGGCCGCATTTCGGTGAACCTGGATGCCAAGACGGTGGATGTGGCCGGGCAGACGGTGCATCTGACGGGCAAGGAATACCAGATGCTGGAATTGCTTTCCCTGCGAAAGGGAACGACCCTGACCAAGGAGATGTTTCTCAATCATCTTTACGGCGGGATGGATGAACCGGAATTGAAGATCATCGACGTGTTCATCTGCAAGTTGCGCAAGAAACTGTCCCAGGCCACGGATGGGGACAATTACATCGAAACGGTCTGGGGGCGCGGCTATGTCCTGCGCGATCCCGACCCGAAGGAAAACGGCGCGCCCATCGCGGTCAGCGCCTGATCTGCAACGCCGATGGCGCTGCGGGCTGGACCCCGGCCAAATCCGAACCTATCAAACCGATATGGTGCAGTCGGAGGGGCAGATGGCCGATCCAACCCGGGTTGACGAATTGAGCGAGGATGAAGCGGCGGCAGAACTGGCGCGGCTTGCCGAAACGCTGCTGGCGGCGAATACCGCCTACCACGGGCAAGACGCCCCGACGCTGAGCGATGCGGATTACGACGCTTTGAAACAGCGCAACCTGGCGATCGAGGCCCGGTTTCCCGACCTGAAACGCGCCGACAGCCCCAGCGAACAGGTGGGCGCCGCCCCCGCCGATGGCTTTTCCAAGGTGCACCATGCGGTGCGGATGCTGTCACTGGGCAATGCCTTTGAGACCGAGGATGTGGCCGAGTTCGACCGGTCGGTTCGCAAGTACCTGGGCCTGGGCGCCGAGGCCGCGCTGCCCTATACAGCCGAGCCCAAGATTGACGGTCTGTCGCTGTCTTTGCGCTATGAGAATGGCCGGTTGGTGCAGGCGGCCACCCGAGGCGACGGCGCCGTGGGCGAAAACGTCACCGCCAATGCCCGCACCATCGACGACATCCCGACGACCCTGCAAGGCGCGCCCGACATCCTTGAGGTGCGGGGCGAGGTCTACATGTCGCACGCCGATTTCGAATCGCTGAACGCGCGGCAGGAGGCTGCGGGCAAAAGCCCCTTCGCCAATCCGCGCAATGCCGCCGCCGGATCGCTGCGCCAACTGGACGCCGAGATCACGCGCGCCCGGCCGCTGCGCTTTTTCGCCTATGCCTGGGGCGAGGTTTCGGCCCCCCTTGCAGACACGCAACAGGCTGCGATCCAGCGGCTGGGCGACCTGGGCTTCACGGTCAACGATCTGACCGCGCTCTGCGACGGCCCCGAGGAGATGATCGCCCACTACGCGATGATCGAACAGCGCCGTGCGACACTTGGCTATGACATCGACGGTGTCGTCTACAAGGTGAACGACCTGGCGCTTCAGGCGCGGCTTGGCTTCCGGTCAACCACGCCGCGTTGGGCCATCGCGCACAAGTTTCCCGCCGAACTGGCCTGGACCCGGCTGGAACGGATCGAAATCCAGGTGGGGCGAACCGGTGCGCTGTCGCCCGTGGCGCGGCTGCAACCTGTGACGGTGGGCGGCGTGGTGGTGTCCAACGCGACGCTGCACAACGAGGATTACATCGCCGGGCGCGGCGCCAAGAGCGAAGAAATTCGCGGCGGCAAGGACATCCGCGAAGGTGACTGGGTGCAGGTCTATCGCGCGGGTGACGTGATTCCGAAGGTGGCGGATGTCGACCTTGACAAGCGGCCCGCGGATTCGAAGCCCTATGACTTTCCCGATACCTGCCCCGAATGCGGCTCGCCTGCGCCGCGCGAACCGGGCGATGCGGTGCGCCGCTGTTCGGGTGGGCTGATCTGTCCGGCGCAGGTGGTTGAAAAGCTGAAACATTTCGTCAGCCGCGCCGCCTTTGACATCGAAGGCCTGGGCGCAAAACAGGTTGAGCAGTTCTACCGTGACTGCTGGATCAAGGAGCCGGCCGACATCTTCACCCTGAAGAAACGGTACGGCAGCGGAATGCAGCAACTGAAGAACCGCGAAGGGTGGGGCGACAAGAGCGCCGCCAACCTTTTCGCGGCAATCGAGGAGAAGCGGCGCATTCCGCTGAACCGGGTGATCTTTGCCCTCGGCATCCGCCATGTGGGCGAAAGCAGCGCAAACCTTCTGGCGCGCCATTACGGCAGCTGGTCGGTCTTTCATGGCGCAATGACCTCCGCCAGCCCGGATAGCGATGCCTGGAACGATCTTCTGGGCATCGACGGGGTGGGCGAAGTGATGGCGCAATCGCTGGTCACCGCCTTCGAACTGGGCCCCGAGCGTGACGCCATTGACCGGCTTGCCGCCCATCTGAGTGTGCAGGATGCCGCGCGCCCCGATACCTCCTCCAGCCCCGTGGCGGGCAAGACGGTAGTGTTCACCGGCACCCTTGAAAAGATGACCCGCGCCGAGGCCAAGGCCCGGGCCGAAGCGCTGGGGGCCAAGGTCGCGGGCAGTGTTTCGTCGAAGACCGATCTTCTGGTCGCGGGGCCGGGGGCGGGATCGAAGGCCAGGAAGGCCGCCGAACTGGGCATTGAAACGCTGGACGAGGACGGCTGGCTGGCGATGATCGACGGGCTATGAGCACCCGGCCCGAGGCGCTTTTTCCGCTGTTCGCGGCGCTGACCACGCTTGAGGGGATCGGCCCCAAGACGGCGCAGGCCCTGGCGCAGATCGACGTGGAAAAGCCGCGCGATCTGTTGTTCACGCTGCCCCATTCGGGGATCGACCGGCGCCGCCGCGAAACTGTGCGCGATGTCGATGCGCCGGCGGTTGCCACGGTCGAGGTTGAAGTGGGGCGTCACATCCTGCCCGCCTCGCGCGGGCGGCCCTACCGGGTTGAGGTGATGGATGCGCAGACCACCTTCCAACTGGTGTTCTTTCACGCCCGCGAGGATTATCTGAAACGGCAGTTGCCGGTCGGCGCGCGCCGGGTGGTTTCCGGGCGGGTCGAGGTGTTCGATGGCATCGCCCAGATGGTTCACCCCGATCACATGGTTCCCCCGGACGAAGGGGCGGCCATCCCGCAATACGAACCGGTCTATCCGCTGACCTCGGGGGTGACGCAACGGCTCATGGCGCGGGGCGCGCGCGCCGCGCTGGAGCGTGCGCCGGACCTGGCCGAATGGATCGATCCGCACCTTCTGACGCGCGAGGGTTGGCCGGCCTGGCACGCCGCCCTGTCCCGGGCCCACAGCCCCGAAGGGGCGGGTGATCTGTCGCCCGATGCCCCGGCGCGGCGGCGGCTGGCCTATGATGAACTGCTGGCCCATCAGCTGACCCTGGCGCTGGCCCGGGCCGACAGGGCGCGCGCCCGGGGGATGGAGACGCGGGCGACAGGGCGGCTTCAATCGAAGGTGTTGAAATCGCTGCCCTATGAACCGACCTCGGCGCAGAGCCGGGCGATTGCCGAAATCTCGGCCGACATGGCCGCAGCGACGCGGATGAACCGGCTTTTGCAGGGCGATGTGGGGGCCGGAAAGACGCTGGTGGCGCTGATGGCGCTGCTTGTCGCGGTCGAAGCAGGCGGGCAGGGCGTGATGATGGCGCCCACCGAAATTCTGGCACGCCAGCATCTGGAGGGGCTGCAACCCCTGGCCGAAGAGGCGGGCGTGGTGCTTGAGATCCTCACCGGGCGCGACAAGGGGGGCGAACGCGCGGCCAAGCTGGCGGCGTTGGCGGCGGGGGATATCCAGATCCTGGTGGGCACCCATGCGGTGTTCCAGAAGGATGTCGTCTTCGCCGATCTGCGCCTTGCCGTGGTGGACGAACAGCACCGTTTCGGCGTGCGTCAGCGGCTGGACCTTGGCGCCAAGGGGCGGGCGGCGGATGTTCTTGTCATGACCGCCACGCCGATTCCCCGGTCGCTTGCCCTGGCGCAATATGGCGACATGGAGGTTTCGGTGCTGGATGAAAAACCGCCCGGGCGCAAACCGATCACCACCGCGCTGGTCAACACCGCCCGCATCGATGACGTGGTGGCCCGGCTGCGCGCCGCGATCGAGGCGGGGCGGCAGGCCTATTGGGTCTGCCCGCTGGTCGAGGAAAGCGAAACAGTCGATCTGACCTCGGCACAGGAGAGGTTCAAGCGCCTGCGTGCCGCCCTGGGCGACGATGCGGTGGGCCTGATCCACGGCCAGATGCCCCCGGCCGAGAAGGACGCCGCCATGGCGCGCTTCGTGTCGGGCCAGACCAGCGTTCTGGTGGCCACGACGGTGATCGAGGTGGGCGTCAACGTGCCCAACGCGACGATCATGGTCATCGAACGGGCCGAGAGTTTCGGCCTGGCGCAGCTTCATCAGTTGCGCGGCCGGGTGGGGCGGGGCAGCGCGGCTTCGACCTGCCTGCTGCTGTTCCAGGCTCCCCTGGGTGAAACCGGGCGGCGGCGGCTTGAGATCCTGCGCGAAACCGAAGACGGATTCCGCATCGCCGAGGAAGACCTGGCGATGCGCGGCGCGGGCGATCTGATCGGCCACGCGCAATCGGGGCTGCCACGCTTTCGCATCGCCGATCTTGAGCGTCAGACGGCCCTGATGGTGACGGCCCAGAGCGATGCGCGCAACCTTCTGCAGGATGATCCCAAGCTGACCGGCCCGCGCGGCCAGGCGGCGCGCCACCTTTTGTGGCTGATGGAGCAGGACAAGGCTATCCGTTTGATTTCAGTGGGTTAGGTCGGATGTTCCGGTTTGTTCGCAAATGTTCTCATAAAGTTCTTTACACAGCGTTCCTGATGTGAGAACAAAGAAGCAACAAAGCGATACGAACAGGAAAGGATGGCAAGATGATCAGGCAGATCAAGACGGTTCTGGGCCGGTCGGACACGTTGATCAAGGATCTTGCCGGCGCCATGGCGCTGTTCGTGCTGCTGATGGGCGGGCTTTACCTGCCCGGTTTTTGACGCTTACGGAGTTTTCACTGACTGCCTGCTGTTCGTTTCGGCCGGTTCCGCATCCCATGTCCCCAACGAAGATGCGCTGCCTCTGTCCCCAAGATCCGGGTGCCTCAACCCCCGCGATCGCCCGGTGCGAACGAACATGCCACTGACGCCGCCATTCCCCCAGGGAATGCGCGGCGTTTTTTTTGGCTCAAACCGATACGGTTCAGGCGTTCTGGGCCGTCTGCATGGCTTCCAGGGTCGCTTCGAGGGCCAGCATGATCGAAGCGTGGCGGTTCTTGTAATCCTTCGCGGGTTCCAGCACCGACAGCCCGTCGAAGGGCGCATCGGGGGCGGGGCCGCCGGATTTGAGCATGGCCTTCAACTGGTCACGGGCCTGTTCCACCTCGGCCAGGCTGCGTCCGATGATCTGGCTGCCCACCACCGATGCCGCCGCCTGGCCAAGGGCGCAGGCCTTCACGTCTTGGGAAAAGGCGCTGATCCGGCCATCTTCGGTGCACAACTGCACCGAAACCGTCGACCCGCAGAGAGGAGAGCGTTTGCGCGCGCTGGCCTCGGGGTCTGCAAGGGGTGCCGTGTGCGGCATGTTCGCGGCCAGTTCGAGAATCCGCCCCGAATAGAGTTTGATCATGTCGCTGTCGGCCATGGCGCAGGCTTTCGTTTTTGCATCGCTTCCCGTAGATAGCCCCGGCACGCCCCGAAGAAAAGGTGACCCGATGGCATTCGACCCTGACACGCTGCGCTTCGATGCGGCCGGACTGATCCCCTGCATCGCCCAGGAGGCAGAGACGGGCGAGGTTCTGATGCTGGCCTGGATGAACCGCGACGCCGTGGCAAAGACGCTGGAAACCGGGCGCGTGACCTATTGGTCGCGGTCGCGTCAGGCCTTCTGGATCAAGGGCGAAACCAGCGGCCACGTGCAGCATCTGGTCGAACTGCGGCTGGATTGCGACCGTGATTGCCTGTTGGCGCTGGTGCGCCAGGAAGGTCCGGCCTGCCACACCAACCGCCGGTCCTGCTTCTACACGGCCGTGCGCGATGACGCCGAGGTGGAACTGAGCAAGCCGATGCTATAGCCCCACCATCGCCCGGATCTGGGCGGGGCTGGCCCCTTCGGCGCGGAAGGTGGCGATGGCGCGGGCATCGTCACGCTTGGCCAACCGTTTGCCCGCGGCGTCCCGGATCAGGCGGTGATGGTGATAGGCAGGGGTTGGAAGGCCAAGAAGCCTTTGAAGAACAATGTGGATCTGCGTTGCCTCGAACAGGTCGGCGCCGCGTACCACGTCGCTGACCCCCTGCGCGGCATCGTCCAGAACTACCGACAGGTGGTAAGAGGTGCCCATGTCACGGCGCGCCAGAACGACATCGCCCACCTTTGACACAAGATCGCCGGCGCTGATCCGCACGCGCCCGCGATGGGCGGGCAGGGCTGCTTCGTCGAACCAAAGATTGCCGATTCCGTTTATGGCTTTCCGCATGTCCAGCCGCAGGGCCACATCGGCGGGGCGCGCGCCGCTGCGCGAGGCATCGCGGCAGGTGCCGGGATAGACCAGGCCATCGGGCCCCAGAAGCGGCGCGCCCTCTTGCGGGGCCGAAGTGGCGGCGGCGATGTCCTGCCGGGTGCAGGTGCAGGGATAGAGCAGCCCGCGCGCCCAGAGATCATCGAGCGCTGCATCATAGGCGGCATGACGGTCGGACTGGCGCAGGACGGGCAGGGGCCATGTCAGGCCAAGCCAGTGCAGATCGTCATAAATCTGCGCCTCCCAGGCGGGGCGGGCGCGGGACCGGTCGATATCCTCGATCCGCAGAAGGAAGGCGCCGCCCGCCGCCTGGGCCATGTCATGGGCCAGCATGGCGGAATAGGCATGACCCAGGTGCAACGGCCCGGTGGGCGACGGTGCGAAACGGGTGGTGAACATCACGCCGGAAGGGTTTGCGCGTCCAGCCAGCCCTGCCAATCGGACTTGGCGCGGTCGGTATAGGCCTTGTAACGGTCCTTGCGGCCGCGACGGCCCGATTTCAGGCCATCAACCGGGGGGAACAGACCGAAGTTGACGTTCATCGGCTGAAAGGTCTTGGCATCGGCGCCGCCGGTGATGTGATGGACAAGCGCGCCCATGGCCGTTGTGGGCGGCACCTCGGGGATGGAGGTGCCGGTCAACTCGCCAATCGCCAGCCGCGCGGCCAGAAGGCCCATGGCAGCGGATTCGACATAGCCTTCGACCCCGGTGATCTGACCGGCAAAACGGATGTTAGGCCGCGATTTCAGCCGCATCTGGCCATCCAGAAGCGTGGGCGAGTTGAGGAAGGTGTTGCGGTGGATGCCGCCAAGGCGGGCAAAGCGCGCCTCTTCCAGCCCGGGGATCATGCGCAGCACTTCGGTTTGCGCGCCATATTTCATCTTGGTCTGGAAACCGACGATATTGTACAGCGTTCCCAGCTTGTTGTCGCGGCGCAGCTGCACCACGGCATAGGGTTTCACGTCGGGTTGATGGGCGTTGGTCAGGCCGATGGGCTTCATCGGGCCGAAGCGCAGGGTTTCGCGCCCGCGCTCGGCCATCACCTCGATCGGCAGGCAGCCGTCGAAGTAGCCGGCGGTTTCGCCCTCCTTGAAGGCGGTTTTCTCGGCTGCCAGCAGGGCGTCGATGAAGGCCTCGTAGGTGGCCTTGTCCATGGGGCAGTTGAGGTAGGCGGTCCGCTCTTCCTCGGTTTCGCCCTTGTCATAGCGCGACTGCATCCAGGCGCGCGACATGTCGATGCTGTCGGCATGGACGATGGGCGCGATGGCGTCGAAGAAAGCCAGCGCCTCGGTTCCGGTTTCGGCGCGGATCGCCTCGGCCAGGGCGCCCGAGGTCAGGGGGCCGGTGGCGAAGATCCAGTTGCCTTCGGTGGGAAGTGATGTGATTTCCAAGGCTTGCACCGTGATGTTCGGGTGCTGTGTCAATTTCTGCGTCACCGCTTCGGCGAATGGGTCGCGGTCAACGGCGAGGGCGCCACCGGCCGGCAGGCGGTGCCGGTCGGCCATTTCCATGATGATGCCCCCCGCCGCGCGCATTTCCCAGTGCAGCAGGCCAACGGCGTTCTGTTCGCTGTCGTCCGAGCGGAAGGAGTTGGAACAGACCATTTCGGCCAGGTGGCCGGTGCGATGGGCGAAGGTTTCGACCTTGGGGCGCATTTCATGCAGCACGACCTGCAGGCCCGCGTTCGCCGCCTGCCAGGCGGCCTCGGACCCGGCCATGCCGCCGCCGACGATGTTCAGTGTTTTGCTCATGTCACGCGACCTAATGGGCCGGGGCGCCCCTGGAAAGGGCGGGCGCCTCCGGCGGGAGTATTTTTAGCAAGAAAGAGCCGATCAGTCTTCGGCAATCTCGTCTTCGGGCTGTTCGGCGATCCAGGCGACGCTGACCACTTCCTCTCCGGCGCCGGTGTTGAACACCTTGACCCCGCCGGCCCCGCGCGAGCGGAACGAGATCCCCTCGATGGGGACACGGATGGACTGACCGCGCGAGGTGGCCAGCATGATCTGATCATCCATCTCGACCGGGAACGAGGCCACGAGGGTGCCGCCGCGCATCGCCCGGTCCATGGCTGCGACGCCCTGGCCACCGCGCCCGCGCAGGGGATAGTCGTGGCTGGAGCTGAGCTTGCCCGCACCCTTGGAAGTGATGGTGAGGATCAGGTCTTCGGCGGCCGACATCTCGGCGTAACGCTCCTGGGTGAAGTTCTGATCCTCGGCGGCGGCGTCTTCGTCATCGGCTTCGGCATCATCGCCGAGGCCCGCCATGGCGCGGCGCATCTTGAGGTATGTCGTCCGTTCCTCGGGCGTTGCCTCGAAGTGGCGGATCACGGCCATCGAGACGACCTCGTCATCCTTGCCCAGGCGGATGCCGCGCACACCGACCGACGAGCGGCTGTTGAAGATGCGCACTTCCTCGGCCCGGAAGCGGATCGCGCGGCCCATCCGGGTGACCAGCATCACGTTGTCGTCGGGGGCAGCGATGCGCACGTCGATCAGGCGGGTGTCGGCGTGTTCATCCTCGAACTTCATGGCGATCTTGCCGTTCGACTTCACGTTGGTGAAATCGCTCAGCCGGTTGCGCCGCACGGTACCCGCCGAGGTGGCGAAGACCACCTGCAATTCGTCCCAGTCCGCCTCGTCGCGATCCACCGGCATGATGGCGGCAATGGATACGCCCGTGGGAATGGGCAGGATGTTGACGATGGCCTTGCCCTTCGAGGTGCGCCCCCCCAGCGGCAGGCGCCATGTCTTCAGCTTGTAGGCCATGCCATCGGTGGTGAAGAACAGAAGCTGCGTATGGGTGTTGGCCACGAAGAGGGTGGTGACCACGTCCTCGTCCTTGGTCTGCATTCCCGACAGGCCCTTGCCGCCGCGCCGCTGGCTGCGGAATTCGGCAAGCGGCGTGCGCTTGATATAGCCGGACTGGGTGATGGTCACGACCATGTCTTCGCGTTCGATCAGGTCTTCGTCGTCCATGTCGCCCGACCAGTCGACGATCTCGGTCCGGCGCGGCACGGCGAACTGGTCCTTCACCTCCTGCAGCTCGGTCGAGATGATGGCCATGATCCGCTCGCGCGAGCGCAGGATATCGAGGTAATCCTTGATCTTGGCGGCCAGTTCCTCAAGCTCGTCGGTCACTTCCTTGACGCCAAGCTGGGTCAGACGTTGCAGGCGCAGTTCAAGGATGGCACGGGCCTGGGTTTCGGACAGGTTATAGGTGCCATCGTCATTCATGGTGTGGCTGGGGTCGTCGATCAGCCGGATGAATGGGGCGATCTCCTCGGCGGGCCAGGGGCGTTCCATCAGCTTCTGACGGGCTTCGGCGGCATCCATCGAGGCGCGGATCGTCGCCACCACCTCATCGACGTTCGAAACGGCCACGGCCAGACCACAGAGGATATGGCTGCGCTCGCGCGCCTTGCGCAATTCGAATGCCGTGCGCCGGGCGACAACCTCTTCGCGGAAGCCGATGAAATAGGTCAGGAAATCCCGCAGGGTCAGCTGCTCGGGGCGGCCACCGTTCAGGGCCAGCATGTTGCAGCCGAACGAGGTTTGCATCTGGGTGAAGCGGAACAGCTGGTTCAGCACGACATCGGGTGTGGCGTCGCGCTTCAGTTCGATCACCACGCGCACGCCGACGCGGTCGGATTCGTCCTGCACGGCCGAGATGCCTTCCAGCTTCTTCTCGCGTACCAGTTCGGCGATCCGCTCGATCATCGCGGCCTTGTTCACCTGGTAGGGAATCTCATCCAGAACAATGGCATAGCGGTCTTTGCGGATCTCCTCGATCCGGGTCTTGGCGCGGATGATGACGCTGCCGCGCCCCTCGGTATAGGCCTTGCGCGCCCCCGAACGGCCCAGGATGATGCCGCCGGTGGGGAAATCGGGGGCGGGCACGATCTCCATCAGCTGTTCCGACGACAGGTCGGGGTCTTCGATCAGCGCCAGGGTGGCATCCACCACCTCGCCCAGGTTGTGGGGCGGAATGTTGGTGGCCATGCCCACGGCGATACCGCCGGCACCATTGACCAACATGTTCGGGAAGCGGGCGGGCAGGACGGTGGGTTCGCGATCCTTGCCGTCGTAGTTGTCCTGGAAGTTGACGGTGTCCTTCTCGATGTCGGCCAGAAGGGCGGCGGCGGGCTTGTCCATCCGCACTTCGGTGTATCGCATGGCGGCGGCGTTATCGCCATCCATGGAGCCGAAGTTGCCCTGACCGTCGAGCAGCGGCAGCGACATCGAGAAATCCTGCGCCATCCGCACCAGCGCCTCGTAGATCGCGCTGTCGCCGTGGGGGTGGTATTTGCCCATCACGTCGCCCACGGGGCGGGCCGATTTGCGATAGCTCTTGTCGTGGGTGTTGCCGGTTTCATGCATCGCGAAAAGAATGCGCCGGTGCACCGGTTTCAGCCCGTCGCGCAGGTCGGGAATGGCCCGGCTGACGATTACGGACATGGCATAATCAAGGAAGGACGAGCGCATCTCGTCGGCGATGGAAATCACCTCGCCATGATAGACGGGCTTTTCATCATCGTTTTCAGGGGTTTCTGGCGTGTCGTTCACGTTGGCCGCTGCTCCCTCGGGCTTCTCTATATCTTGTTGTCGGTCTTATATCCCAGCATGGATATTGCGTGCAATGGGGCGGGGGGGATTCAACAAGCAGCCAGAGAGGGCGAGTGACAACATGCTGTTTTCATTGAAAATTAAAACCGCTGTGGCATGATTTGGGAACAGGCAGCAAAAAAGGTGCATCATGCAGATGTCGGAAACGGAAATGATGTTGAAGGGCTATGGCCTCACGACCGCTGAAATGTTCTATCGGATGCCGGATTTCACCAGTGTCCTCAATACCTTCATCTGGCAGGACTATGATCTTGCGCCCGATCATCCGCGATTGTTCAAGTTCATCGAGTTCTGGCGCAACGAAATCGAGGGCGCGCTGCACTCGGTCCGCTTCACCCACCGCAAGATGATCGCGCCGGGGCAATGGCGCAACGTGCAGGGCGAATTCACCCTGCACTGATGGGCCTAGGGCATAAGGCGCGCGACATAGCCGGGCAGGGCGAAGGCGGCCAGGTGCACCTCGGGGGTATAGTAGTCGCTGGCGATCCCGGCGGCGGCGAAGCGGTCGCGCAACTGCGTCAGCGTGACCTGGCGCGCGCTGCCGTCGGTGCCCCAGCCAAAGGCCATCGGCCCGCCCGCGTAGGTGGGCACCGTGGCCAGGTAGCAGGTGGCGTCGGAAAACAGGGCGCGGAAGGCGCGCATGGTGTTGGTCAGCTCCTCGCCCTGCAGGAAGGGCACGCCGTTCTGCGTCACCAGAATGCCCCCCGGCGCCAGCGCCCGCCTGGCGTGGCCATAGAAGGTGTCGGTAAACAGAACCTCGCCGGGGCCCACCGGATCGGTGGAGTCGACGATGATCACGTCGAAACGCTCGGCCGTCTCGCGCATGTAGTCGGCGCCGTCGGCAATGGTCAGATGCAGGCGCGGATCGTCGAAGGCACCGGCCGAGATGCCCGGCAGGTACTGGCGTGAAAAATCCACCACCCCGGCGTCGATCTCGATCATGGTGACATGTTCGACCGAGGCATGGCGCAGCACCTCGCGCGCCATGCCGCCGTCACCACCGCCGATGATCAGCACCCGGCGCGCGGCACCGTGGGCCAGGATCGGCACATGGGTCAGCATCTCGTGATAGATGAAATTGTCGCCCTCGGTCACCTGTACCACGTCGTCCAGCGTGAGGATCCGCCCGAAGGTCGGGTTCTCGAACACCCGCAGGCGCTGGTGATCGGTCTCGCTGTCATACAGAACCCGGTCCTCGCGCAGCGCCTGGGCATGGTCGGCGTGCAGGGTCTCGATGCTCCAACCCTTCATCCTGTCTCTCCTCGATACGGAAAACAGGGGCCGGTTCGCACCACCCCCTGCTCTTTCTTGCTGAAAATACTCATCTTCTGGCCCGACACCGGCCAAGGGATCAGGCGGCGGCGGTTTCGTTCACCAGGCCGTCACCGCGCAGCAATTCCTTTACCCGCACGTCGTCGGTGTGGAAGGCCGCCTTCAGAACCTCGACCGCGCGCCAGGGGTTGGCATCGCCGCACATGAACACGTCGAAGGCACCATAGCCGATCTCGGGCCAAGTGTGCACCGAGATGTGGCTTTCGGCCAGAACCGCCACGCCGCTCACGCCCTGAGGCGAAAACTTGTGGGTGTGGATATGCAACAGGGTGGCCCCGCAGAGTTCTACGGAATCGCGGAAGGCCTGCTGGATCCGCGCCTCGTCGTCCAGGCCGTGACCGTCCACCACCTCGATGATCAGGTGCGTGCCGGCAAAGACCTTGCCATCGCGGCGGATGAAGTGATCCTCGCGATCCGCATCAAGAACGTCACGGGTGGCCGTTTTCGGTGTGTCGATATTCGCGGCATCGAAGCCGCGGGTGTCTTCCGCGTGGGCGCCAGTCTCCAGACCGATCCCCAGTTGGAAGAGGTTGGAGCCGTCCATGGCGTTCCCCTTCGTTCCAGTAGATTGAAATCCGTGGTCCCTTAGCGCCCCCCCGTCGCCGGGGTTGGGATCGGTCCCGCATGAATTGCCGCATCTAGGGGCCATGAGGCCACCACGCAACCCCCTTTTTCCGGCGCGCCCGGATTTTTCGCCGCAAAGGGGCAGGGGAGCCGCCCTGAAGGTGGGGTATCTTGATACCTTATTTTCAAGTCATTGTTTTTGCGCTAAATTATTCAGCACATCACGATTGACTGTGCCGCGCAAACCCTTAGAACACGGCCATCCCGTGAGGGCGCAGGTCGCCCACGCAAATTCTCGACAGGACAGATCATGAAAACCTTTACCGCGACCCCGGCGGATATCGACAAGCAGTGGATCCTGATCGACGCCGAGGGCGTCGTTCTGGGCCGTCTTGCCTCGATCATCGCCATGCGTCTGCGCGGCAAGCACAAGCCGAGCTTCACCCCGCACATGGACATGGGCGACAACGTCATCGTCATCAATGCCGACAAGATCCAGCTGACCGGCAACAAGCGTGACAAGCCGAACTACTGGCACACCGGTTATCCGGGCGGCATCAAGTCGCGCACCACCGGCCAGATCCTCGACGGCAAGTTCCCCGAGCGCGTTGTGACCATGGCCGTCAAGCGCATGCTGCCCGGCGGCAAGCTGAGCCGTCAGCAGATGACCAACCTGCGCGTTTACGCCTCGGCGGATCACCCGCACGAAGCGCAGAACCCCACCGTTCTGGACGTCAAAGCCCTGAACAAGAAAAACACCCGGAGCGCATGAGCATGGCCGACGAAATCAAATCCCTGGACGAGCTGAACGCCGCCGTGTCCGGCAGCGATCTGGCCGTTGCCAACGACGCCCCCGTGCACGAACAGGTGCGCGACGAACTGGGCCGCTCCTATGCCACCGGCAAGCGCAAGGATGCGGTCGCCCGCGTCTGGATCAAGCCGGGCTCGGGCAAGGTCACCGTCAACGGCAAGGACCAGTCCGAGTACTTCGCCCGCCCGGTGCTGCGCCTGATCCTGCGCCAGCCCTTCCAGGTCACCAATGTCGAAGGCCAGTTCGATGTCGTGGCAACCGTCAAGGGCGGTGGCCTTTCCGGCCAGGCCGGCGCGGTCAAGCACGGTGTGTCGAAGGCGCTGCAGCTTTACGATCCGTCCCTGCGCGGCGCCCTGAAGGCCGCCGGTTTCCTGACCCGCGACAGCCGCGTGGTGGAACGCAAGAAGTACGGCAAGGCCAAGGCCCGCAAGAGCTTCCAGTTCTCCAAGCGCTGAGGCATTCGCCACGGTCAGAGAAAAGAAAAAGCGCAGTTTCGACTGCGCTTTTTTTGTTTTCCTGTTCGGGCAGCGCAGCAGTGGCAAGCCACGCCGCCCGGAGAATGGGGCAGGGTCAGAGAACGGCTTCGTCTTCGAATTCGTCCATGTCCTCCTCGTCGGAAACGTCGTCGGCTTCTTCGCGTTCGATCATCAGGGCCAGCATCAGTTCTTCGCCGGCATCCAGATCTTCCATGGTCGCGATGGCATCGTCGTAGGCGGCGACCATCGCGTCGGTGTCGGCGAAACCCTCGTCGGGCGCGTCGACGCGGAATGCTTCCTGCGGCACGCCGTCGTAATCATTCTGGTAGAACACCACCGATTCCACCGCGGTGACATCGCCGCCGATCTGTTCGAAGTAATTGGCGAAGTTCTCGAAGGTGGGTTCGGTGCCTTCCGGGAGAACAGGAATATTGTATTCGTTGTTTTCCGGTTCGTCGGCCAGGATGAAATACCCCCCAAGAGGGTTGTCATTGCCGTCGAAGTCGTAGCCAAAGAACACTTTGTCATAAGTCGGCTCTTCCGGTTCTTCCGGTTCCTCGGGTTCTTGCGGGTCGCCGGACACGCCCTTGATCGAACCTGAATCGGTGGTGGTCGAAGTGGCGCGGATACCGAATATGTCGATGCTGTCCAGGCTGTCGATGTCCAGCGACACCTTCAGGGTCTCACCCTCGGACAGGAAGGTTTCCTTGTCTTCACCCTCGCGGCCCAGGCCAGGTTTACTGAGCGCGACTGCCTCGTCCCACTGGACCTTTTCACCCTCATAGGTCGAACCGGCGCCATTCATGTTCAGCGATCCCTTGAGCGCCTCGCTGGCGCCCGAGTAATCGTCATCTCCATAATAGATGGCATTCACGTCCATCGCGCCTTCGTTGACGGTGATATCGGCGAAAAAGGCACCGTTCTCTTCATAGATGGTAACGGTATACGACAGGTTATCTTCTTGATATTGGAAGACCTTGCTCATGCTCTGGCTCCTGAAAAGGGGTATTCGTCACGGATCGGACAAGGAATTGTCGCCAATATCTCACCAGCAAGGTATGGCTTGGCACAGTTTGGCAATGCAGCGAAATTTCGTACCACGGAATTCTCGATCCGGGAAGAACTCAATTAGAGACACATTGTTTACAATTGGCCATCGGATTGAATGGCGCGGCAAAGCGGGTGATCTAGGTGGCTGGAATCAGCGCGCCGCTTTTTCGGCGATGCCGCTGGTGCCTTCGCGGCGGGCCAGTTCGGATTCGACATCCTCAAGGGTCAGGTCGTGCGCGGCCAGCATGACCAGCAGGTGATACAGCACGTCTGCCGCTTCGCTGGTCAGGCGCGCGCGATCGCCCTTCACCGCCTCGATGATCGCCTCGATGGCTTCTTCCCCGAACTTTTCGGCGCATTTCCCGGGGCCCTTGGCCAGCAGCTTTGCCGTCCAGGACGATTCGGGGTCGGCGGATTTGCGGGCGGCGATGGTTTCGGCCAGGCGGTGCAGGGCAGTCATGACAGCCTCATGGGGATGCCGGCGGCGGCCATGTGGGCCTTGGCCTGACCGATGGTGAAATCGCCGAAGTGAAAGATCGACGCGGCCAGAACCGCGCTGGCGCCACCCATGGTCACGCCTTCCACCAGGTGATCCAGCGTGCCCACCCCGCCCGAGGCGATGACCGGAACACTGACCGCGTCCGAGATTGCCCGCGTCAGCGGCAGGTTGAACCCGGCGCGCGTGCCGTCCCGGTCCATCGAGGTCAGCAGGATTTCCCCCGCGCCCTTCGCGGCGACGGTGCGGGCGAAATCCACCGCGTCAATCCCGGTGGGGCGGCGGCCTCCGTGGGTGAAGATCTCCCACTTGCCGGGGGCGACCGTCTTGGCGTCGATGGCCACGACGATGCACTGGCTGCCGAACCGCTCGGCGCTGCGGGCCACCACGTCGGGGTCGGCCACGGCGGCCGAGTTGAACGACACCTTGTCGGCCCCCGCCAGCAGTAGCTTGCGCACATCCTCGGGGGTGCGCACGCCACCGCCCACCGTCAGCGGCATGAAGCAGTGTTCGGCCGTGCGCGTGACCAGGTCGAACATGGTGTCGCGGTTGTCTTCGGTGGCCAGGATGTCGAGAAAGCACAACTCGTCCGCGCCGGCCGCGTCATAGGCGATGGCGGCCTCGACCGGGTCGCCGGCATCGATCAGGTCGACAAAGTTCACGCCCTTCACCACGCGCCCTTCGGCCACGTCGAGACAGGGGATGATGCGGGTTTTCAGCATGGGACATCCGGGTTCTGGTGGTTTGGCGCGGTGATACCGGGGAACGCCCCGCAAGGCCAGCCGCAACTGAAGCTGACGCAAATGTGTGCGCCAGGGGTGCAACCCGGCGGGGGCGGGCGCGTTGGGCGGGGAAGATCACTGAACAGGAGATACCAGCATGACCCGCCACTCCCGCCCGCTGACCTTTGCCAGTGCGACCGTCGCGATGGCCCTGGCCGCCAGTCCCGTACTGGCCGAACTGCAAAGCAAGACCTCGCCCAAATCGGTAAGCGAAACCGTCGATGCCCTGGCCGCCGCAGTGGAAGAGGCGGGGGCAACGGTGATTGCCCGCGTCGACCATGCGGGCAGCGCCGCCTCGGTCGATATGGAGCTGGCAGAGTCGGAGCTGCTGATCTTCGGCAACCCCAAGGTCGGGACTCCGCCGATGCAGGACGATCCGCGCGTGGGCCTGATGCTGCCGCTGCGGGTGCTGACATATCTTGACGGCGAGGGCACCACCCGCGTTGTTTACGAGAATTCGGCGGCCCTGTTCGAAGGGCTTGAGGTGCCGCAGGACGCCGAATACCTGACCAAGATCGACGGCGCGCTGGACAAGTTGACCGACAAGGCGATCGCTGACTAGCCTTCTCCGCGCAGAACGGCGAGGGCCGTGGCAAGGTCGATGGCCCCGTCGTAAAGCGCGCGCCCCGAAATCGCCCCGGCGATGACGCCGGTGGCGTCAAGCGCGCGCAGATCGTCCAGCGACGACACGCCGCCGCTGGCGATCACGGGGATGTCGACGGCACGGGCCAGCGCCTCGGTCGCGGCGACATTGGGGCCCTGCATGGCGCCGTCCCGGTCGATGTCGGTATAGATGATGGCGGCCACGCCCGCGTCCTCGAAACTGCGGGCAAGGTCGGTCACCATCACTTCGGTTTCCGTCGCCCAGCCCTTGGTGGCAACGCGCCCCTTGCGCGCGTCGATCCCCACCGCCACCTTGCCCGGAAAGGCGCGGGCCGCCTCGCGCACGAGGTCGGGGTTTTCCACCGCGACTGTGCCAAGGATGACCCGCGAAAGGCCCCGGCTGATCCAGCGTTCGATGGTGGCCATGTCGCGGATGCCGCCGCCCAGCTGTGCGGGAACAGTAATGGTTGAGAGGATCGATTCGACAGCGGCGCCATTGACCGGCTCGCCAGCGAAGGCGCCATTCAAATCGACGAGATGGACCCATTCGCAGCCCGCATCCTGAAAGCTCTTCGCCTGTGCGGCCGGATCGCTGCCAAAGACGGTGGCCTTGTCCATGTCCCCCCGCAAAAGGCGCACGCATTGGCCGTCTTTCAGGTCGATGGCTGGATAGAGGATCATGGCGGGCTTTCCTTCGTCACTGTTCGCGCGCCTTTTGCACCGAAGGGCCCGCAAGCTCAAGCGCCGGCAGCGACCCAACGTCAGTGTTGCCGGAAGGCGCGGCGCAGCGTTCAATGAAGGCGGGAGAATTCGGGAGGAGACCGAGATGAAGAAATTCTGCATCGCCCTGGGGGCCGCACTTGTGCTGGGAACCGCCGCGCTGGCCGACCCGCTGGAAGGCACCTGGCAGACCGAGGCCGACGACGGCGCCTACGCCCATGTGAAGATTGCCCCCTGCGGGCCGGCCTTCTGTGGCACGATCCAGCGCACCTTCAACGCCGGGGGGGAATACAAATCGCCTAACCTCGGGCTGCAGATCGTGCGCAACATGACGCCCAAGGGCGACGGGCGGTATGACGGCAAGGTGCTGCGCCCGTCGAACGGCAAGATCTACATCGGCAAGATCGCACTGTCGGGCAATTCCATGAAACTGTCGGGCTGCGTCGCGGGCGGGCTTCTGTGCTCCAAGCAGACCTGGCGCCGCCTGAAATAACCGTGACCCGGCGGAGGCGCTGACGCGCCACGCCATTCCCTGCGGGCGCCCGGTGCTGGCCGGGCGTGCCATCACGGGCGGGGCGCGGGCTGACGGTTTGGGATTGGATATTTGAAGACCAAAGATGGGACATGCCCCGCGCAAAATGCGGGCAGCCTCCTTTTCATCTTTGGTCCAAAAATATCCCCGCCGGAGGCATCCTTCGGGCGCCGCGCGCGCCGGCGTTTCTTACGGCGCCCAACGCAGGAAATTCGCGATCAGCCGCAGCCCGGCCGCCTGGGATTTCTCGGGGTGGAACTGGGTGCCGATGCGGTTGTCCTGTCCGACGATCGCCGTGATCGGGCCACCATAATCGCAGTGGGCCAGGCGTTGGGCCGGGTCGTCCATCTCCATCTGGTAGGAGTGGACGAAATAGGCGTGTTCACCGGTTTCGATCCCCGCAAGCACCGGGTGCGGCCGGTCTACCACCAGGTCGTTCCAGCCCATGTGCGGCACCTTCAGCGCCGGATCCGATGGCGCGATGGCGCGCACTTCGCCATCGACCCAGTTCAAGCCCTCGGTCGCGGCATATTCATGGCCCCGGCGCGCCATGAGCTGCATGCCCACGCAGATGCCCAGGAAGGGGCGCGCGCGCGTCTCCACCGCTTCCACCAGGGCTGCGTAGAGGGCGGCGTGATCCTGCAGCAGGGCGGCGCGGCAGGCCGGGAAGGCACCGTCGCCGGGCAGCACGATGCGGTCGGCGCGTGCCACGTCCTCGGGGCGGGAGGAGACGATGACCTCACCCGCGCCGGTTTCCCGCGCCATCCTCTGGAAGGCCTTTTCCGCCGAGTGCAGGTTGCCGCTGTCGTAGTCGATGAGAACCGTCAGCATCCTAGAGCGCACCCTTGGTCGAGGGCAGGGTATCGCCCATGCGCGGGTCGGGTTCCACCGCCATGCGCAGGGCGCGGGCCACGGATTTGAACGTCGCCTCGGCGATGTGGTGGCTGTTGAAGCCGTGCACCTTGTCGATATGCAGGGTGATCCCGCCGTGGGTCGAGAGCGCCTGGAAGAATTCGCGCACCAGTTCTGTGTCGAAAGTGCCGATCTTGCCGGTCGGCATGTCGGCATTCCAGATGAAATAGGGGCGGGCCGAGAGGTCAAGCGCGGTGGCGATCTGGGTATCGTCCATGGCCAGCGTGCAGGAACCATAGCGCCGGATGCCGCGTTTGTCGCCCAGGGCCTTGGCAAGGGCCTGCCCCAGAGCGATGCCGCAGTCCTCGACCGTGTGGTGATCGTCGATGTGGAGATCGCCCGTGGCGCGCACAGTCATGTCGATCAGCGCGTGGCGCGACAACTGGTCGAGCATGTGGTCGAAAAATCCGACCCCGGTGCGGTTGTCGTAGGTGCCCGTGCCGTCCAGGTCGATCTCGACCGTGATGTCGGTTTCGGCGGTGGTGCGGGTGATGCTGGCCTTGCGCATTGTCGGTGCCTCCGGGGTGCTGTCGCGCTGTCTATAGGCGCGGGGGGCTTCGGTGAAAAGGGTGTGCGATGCAAGGTGCTTGCAAGGGGCGGGGCGGCATGCCTTACTGGAGAGGTGAAAAAGAACCTGCAAGAGATGTGCCGCCCTTCGCGCACCCGGGGAGGCGGCGTTGGATGCGATTGCATACCGGGGTTGCCATTTGCGCAGTCCACATCACGGGGGTGTTACGTTAACCCTGCGGCAGTCGGAAATAACCACATAAAAGACCTGGAGGAGAGAACATGGGACGCGTTGCACTTGTGACCGGCGGAAGCCGGGGGATCGGCGCTGCAATCTCGGTCGCGCTGAAAGAGGCCGGTTATACCGTTGCCGCGAACTATGCCGGCAATGACGAGGCCGCATCGAAATTCACCGAGGAAACCGGCATCAAGACCTTCAAGTGGTCGGTGGCCGATTATGACGCCTGCGTCGCCGGTATCGGCGAGGTCGAAGGCGCCCTTGGCCCGGTCGAGGTTCTGGTGAACAACGCCGGCATCACCCGTGACGCCATGTTCCACCGCATGACCCCCCAGCAATGGCGCGAGGTTATCGACACCAACCTTTCGGGCGTCTTCAACATGACGCATCCGGTCTGGCCCGGCATGCGCGAACGCAAGTTCGGCCGGGTCATCAACATCAGTTCGATCAACGGACAGAAGGGGCAGGCGGGGCAGGCCAACTATTCCGCCGCCAAGGCTGGCGACATCGGCATCACCCGTGCGCTGGCCCAGGAGGGTGCGCGCGCCGGGATCACGGTGAACGCGATCTGCCCGGGATATATCGGCACCGAAATGGTGCGCGCCATCGACGAAAAGGTTCTGAACGAAAAGATCATCCCGCAGATTCCCGTCGGCCGTCTGGGCGAACCTTCGGAAATCGCGCGCTGTGTCACGTTCCTTGCCAGTGACGACGCCGGTTTCATCTCGGGGTCGACGATCAGCGCCAATGGCGCACAGTTCTTCGCTTAAAATTTGAAAATCTGCTGGAAGGCCGCTGTTATAACATGGAATGTTATGACGCGCCTTTTGGCAAAGGAGACGTAGATGAAAGACGGAACCCCCGACATCGATCCTGTGGAATCCCAGGAATGGCAGGAGGCGATCGAGGATGTGATCGCCCGCGATGGTGCCGACCGCGCACATTTTCTGCTGGACAAGGCGGTGCAACAGGCCCGAGCCGCCGGGGCGACCCTGCCGTTCAGCGCGACGACACCCTATCAGAACACCATTCCCTCGGATGATCTGCTGGAGGTTCCGGGCGATCAGGACATGGAGTGGCGGATTCGCACGATCAACCGCTGGAACGCCATGGCCACCGTGGTGCGGCGCAACAAGGAATCCTCCGAATACGGCGGCCATATCGCGTCCTTCGCCAGTTCGGCGGTGATGTACGATATCGGGCTGAATCACTTCTGGCGCGCCAAGTCCGACGATCACGGCGGCGACCTTGTGTTTTTCCAGGGCCATATCGTGCCCGGAATCTATGCCCGGTCCTTCATGGAGGGGCGTTTTTCCGAACAGCAGATGGAGAACTTCCGCTCGGAAGTGGGGGGCAGCGGGTTGTCGTCCTATCCCCACCCTTGGCTGATGCCGGATTACTGGCAGTTTCCCACCGTTTCCATGGGCCTTGGGCCACTGATGGCGATCTATCAGGCGCGGTTCATGAAATACATGCACAACCGCGGCCATATCGACATGGGCGACCGCAAGGTGTGGTGCTTCCTCGGCGATGGCGAGATGGACGAACCCGAAAGCCTGGGCGCCATCGGACTTGCCGCGCGCGAAGGTCTGGACAACCTGATCTTCGTCGTGAACTGCAACCTTCAGCGTCTTGACGGCCCGGTGCGCGGCAACTCGAAGATCGTGCAGGAGCTTGAGGGCAACTTCCGCGGCGCGGGCTGGGAAGTGCTCAAGGTGCTCTGGGGCAAGGGCTGGGACGAACTGCTTGAGATGGACACCACCGGCCGGCTGCGCCAGCTGATGGATGAGACCGTCGATGGCGACTACCAGACCTTCAAATCGAAGGATGGTGCTTATATCCGCAAGCATTTCTTCGGCAAGTATCCCGAAACCGCCAAGCTGGTCGAGGATTGGACCGACGATCAGATCTGGGCGCTGCGCCGGGGCGGGCACGATCCGCAGAAGGTGTACACCGCCTTCAAGCGCGCGACCGAGGTGAAGGGCCAGCCCACCTGCCTGTTGGTGAAGACCGTCAAGGGCTATGGCATGGGCAAGGCCGGCGAGGGGATGAACACCAGCCACCAGCAGAAGAAGATGGTCGAGGACCAGCTGCGCGCCATGCGCGACCGGTTCCAGATTCCGGTCAGCGACGAAGACCTGCCCAAGGCGCCCTTCGTCACGCTGAACAACGCGCAAAAGGCCTATCTGGCCGACCGTCGCAAGGCGCTGGGGGGCGAATTCCCCAAGCGGTTCACCGATGCGCCCAGCCTGGAAATTCCGCCCCTCGACGCCTTCAAGCAGCAGCTTGAAAGCACGGGCGAGCGTGAAATCTCTACCACCATGGCCTTTGTGCGCATCCTCACGACCCTGTTGCGCGACAAGAAGATCGGCAAGCAGGTGGTGCCCATCGTCCCCGACGAATCGCGCACCTTCGGGATGGAGGGGCTGTTCCGCAGCGTGGGCATCTACAACCCGCTGGGTCAGAACTATACCCCCGAAGACGCCGACCAGATGATGTTTTACAAGGAATCGACCAGCGGTCAGGTTCTTCAGGAAGGCATCAACGAAGCCGGCGCCATGGCCGACTGGATCGCCGCCTCGACCGCCTATTCCAACCACGGCGTGCCGATGGTGCCCTTCTACATCTACTACTCGATGTTCGGCTTCCAGCGGATCGGCGATCTGGCCTGGGCGGCGGGCGACAGCCGCGCGCGTGGCTTCATGCTGGGCGGGACCGCCGGGCGCACCACGCTGAACGGCGAGGGGTTGCAGCACGAGGACGGGCATTCCCACATCCTGGCCAGCACCATCCCCAACTGCATCACCTATGACCCGACCTTCAGCTTCGAGGTCGCGGTGATCGTGCAGCACGGGCTTCAGCGGATGTATGGCGATCAGGACGACGTCTATTTCTACCTCACCCTGATGAACGAAAACTACGCCCATCCCGAGATGCCCAAGGGCGCCGAAGAGGGGATCATCAAGGGGCTTTATGCGCTTGAGCGGGTCAAGAAGCCCGGCAAGAAGCACGTCAACCTCATGGGGTCGGGCACGATCCTGGTGCAGGCGATGAAGGCCGCCGAGATGCTGAAGGAGGATTTCGGTGTCACCGCCGACATCTGGAGCGCCACCAGCTTCAACGAACTGGCCCGCGACGGCCAGGACTGCGCCCGCTGGAACCGCCTGAACCCGCTCAGCGACCCCAAGGTGCCCTACATCACCAGGACGCTGGAGGATGCGAAGGGCCCGGTGATCATCGCCACCGACTATATGAAGAACTATGGCGAACAGGTGCGCGGCTTCATGGAACAACCGGTCAGCATCCTGGGGACCGACGGCTTCGGACGGTCCGACAGCCGGGTCAACCTGCGCCGCTTCTTCGAGGTGGACGCGAACCACATCGCGGCCGCCGCCATGGTCGAGCTTTACAAGCTCAAGGCCGTGAGCAAGGCCGAGATGGAAAAGGCCATTTCCAAATACGACATCGACGGCGACAAGCCGAACCCCCGCTTGGTGTAAGCCGGAGATCAGGAGATAGACATGAGTGTAGACGTTAAAGTACCCGATATCGGCGATTTCAAGGATGTGCCGGTCATCACCATCCTGGTCTCGGTGGGCGATACAGTCGCCAAGGAAGATCCGCTGATCGAGCTGGAATCCGACAAGGCGACGCTTGAAGTGCCAAGCTCGGCCGCGGGTGTGGTCAAGGAAATCAAGGTTTCCGAGGGCGACAAGGTGTCGGAAGGCAGCCTGATCATGGTGCTGGAAGGCGCGGGCGAAGAGGAAGCGAAAGCGCCCGATGAGGCCCCCGCGAAATCCGAGGCGCCAAAGGAAGAGGCGCCGAGGGAAGAAGCGAAATCCGCACCCAGCGCTCCGGCGCCCGCCTTCACCGACAGCGGCTTTTCCAAGGCCCATGCCTCGCCTTCGGTGCGTGCCTTTGCCCGCAACCTGGGCGTCGATCTGGCCCAGGTCAACGGATCGGGCCGCAAGGGCCGCATCCTGCGCGAAGACATCACCGCGATGTTCAAATCCGCCTCGGCCCCCGCGGCTTCGGGTGGCGCGCCGGCGCAGGGTGGCATGGGCATTCCGCCGATTCCGGCCGTGGATTTCTCCAAGTTCGGCCCGGTCGAAGACGTGGAGATGTCGCGCATCAAGAAGATCTCGGGCCCCGCGCTGCACCGCTCGTGGCTGAACATTCCCCATGTCACCCACAACGAAGAGGCCGACATCACCGAGCTTGACCAGTACCGCAAGGAACTGGACACTGAGGCCAAGAAGGATGGCTATCGCGTCACGCTCTTGTCGTTCATCGTCAAGGCATCGGTCAGCGCGCTGAAAAAGCACTGGGAATTCAACAGCTCGATCCATCCCGACGGCGACAAGCTGATCAAGAAATCTTTCTACAACATCGGTTTTGCTGCCGACACGCCCAACGGGCTGATGGTGCCGGTGATCAAGGACGCCGACCGCAAGGGCATCGTCGAGATTTCCAAAGAGTTGGGCGAACTTTCCGGCCAGGCCCGCGAAGGCAAGCTGAAAAGCCAGGACATGCAGGGCGCGACCTTCACCATCTCGTCGCTGGGCGGGATCGGCGGAACCTCGTTCACGCCCATCGTCAACGCGCCCGAGGTGGCGATCCTGGGCCTGACGCGCTCCAAGATGGCGCCGGTCTGGAACGGCAGCGAATTCGAACCGCGCAACATGCTGCCCATGTCCCTGTCCTATGATCACCGCGCCGTCGATGGCGCGCTGGCCGCACGGTTCTGTGCGCACCTGAAATACCTGCTGGGCGATGCCCGGCGGCTGATGCTGTAAGGGGGCCGCGGATATGGAAATCAAGGTACCCGACATTGGCGATTTCAAGGACGTTCCCGTCATCACCATCCTGGTGGCGGTGGGCGATACCGTGGCCAAGGAAGACCCCCTGATCGAACTTGAATCCGACAAGGCAACGCTGGAAGTGCCCAGCCCCGCCGCCGGAAAGATCAAGGAGATCAAGGTTTCCGAAGGCGACAAGGTGTCCGAGGGCAGCGTGATCATGGTGGTCGAGGCCGAAGGCGGCGACAGTGGCGACAGCGATGAGGGCGCGAAAGCAACCGAAGAGCGCGCGCCCGAGGCCCCGAAATCGGTGGCCGCCAGCGGCACCGCAAAGGGCAAGGGCGACCTGCACGCCGAACTGGTGGTCCTGGGCTCGGGTCCCGGCGGATATTCCGCCGCCTTCCGCGCGGCCGATCTTGGCAAATCCGTGATCCTGATCGAAAAGTACCCCACCCTTGGCGGTGTCTGCCTGAACGTCGGCTGCATCCCCTCCAAGGCGCTGCTGCACGCGGCCAAGGCCATCACCGAGGCCGAGGAGATGGGCGATCACGGGGTCAGCTTCGGCAAGCCGAAGATCGACCTCGACAAGCTGCGCGACTGGAAAGACAGCGTCGTCAGCCAGTTGACGGGCGGTCTTGGCGGGTTGGCCAAGGCGCGCAAGGTGACGACAGTGCAGGGGTACGGCAAATTCACCGGCCCCAACATGATCGAGGTCACGGGCGATGACGGCACCAAAACCGTCAGTTTCGACAACTGCATCATCGCCGCGGGGTCCGAGCCGGTAAAGCTGCCCTTCGTGCCCCATGACGACGAAAGGGTGATCGATTCCACCGGGGCGCTGGAACTGCGCGATATCCCGAATAAGCTGCTGGTGCTGGGCGGCGGGATCATCGGGTTCGAAATGGCCACGGTCTACGACGCGCTGGGTGCGGATGTGACGGTGGTGGAACTGATGGATCAGATCATTCCCGGCTGCGACAAGGACATCATCAAGCCCTTGCAAAAGCGGATGGAAAAGCGTCTGGCCGCGATCAAGCTGAAAACCAAGGTTACCGCGGTCGAGGCCCAGAAGAAGGGTCTCAAGGTCACGTTCGAGGATGACAAGGGCGAAACCAGCACCGACACCTTCGACCGGGTTCTGGTGGCCGTCGGCCGCCGCCCGAATGGCAAGCTGATCGATGCCGACAAGGCCGGGGTTTCGGTGGACGAGAGGGGCTTCATCGCCGTGGACAACCAGCAGCGCACCGGCGTGCCGCATATCTTCGCCATCGGCGACGTGGTGGGCCAGCCGATGCTGGCGCACAAGGCGGTGCATGAAGGCAAGGTCGCGGCCGAGGTCGTCGCCGGCCACAAGCGGTTCTTCGACGCCCGGGTGATCCCCTCGGTCGCCTATACCGACCCCGAGGTCGCCTGGGTCGGCGTCACCGAAACCGAGGCGAAGGCCAAGGGCATCAAATATGCCAAGGGCGTCTTCCCCTGGGCTGCCTCGGGCCGTTCGCTGGCCAATGGGCGCAGCGAAGGCATCACCAAGGTGCTGTTCGACCCGGCCGACGACCGGGTGATCGGCGCCGCCATCGTGGGCACCAATGCGGGCGATCTGATCGCCGAGGTTGCACTGGCCATCGAAATGGGCGCTGATGCCGTCGACCTGGGCCATACCATCCACCCACATCCCACCTTGTCCGAAACGGTCAATTTTGCCGCCGAGATGTTCGAGGGTACGATCACCGATCTGATGCCACCCAAGAAACGCCATTGAAGGAGACCGCGATGACCAAGAATCCGTTCGACATGAGTGAGATGTTCAAGGCCTTCGATCCGGCCGAGATGCAGAAGATGTTCCAGCCCCAGAACATGTTCGCCATGTTCCAGCCGCAACAGCAGTCGATGTTCGATCTCGACGGCATCGTGAAGGCCAACAAGCGCAACTTCGAGGCCCTGCAAAAGGCCAACAAGTCGGCCGCCGAGGCCTACAAGGACATGCTGGACAAGCAGATGGAAGTCTTCGGCCAGATGACCAAGACCGTGCGCGAGCAATACCAGTGGGCCGAGGACAACGCCGGCCCCGACACGCTCAAGGCCAAGCAGACCGCGATGAACGACGCGGTCGAAGAGGCGCTGACCATGATGAAGAAGCTGGCCGATGCCACCCGCGAGGCCAACGAGCAGGCCTATGAACAGGTGAAGGGCCAGGTCAGCGAAGCGGTTGAAGAGATCAAGAAGAAAAAGTAAACCGTCACGCAACGTAAGTTTATTACCTATCGGGCCTGTGCGCGGACAAGATCGCGTGCAGGCCTTGCCATACAGTCTGGGGGATACTGAATGCTGATCGGGACACCGAAAGAGCAGATCAAGGGCGAGCGTCGCGTGGCGCTGACGCCCGAAAGCGCGCGCGCCTTGGCCAAGCTGGGCCATACCGCCCTGATCGAAAGCGGGGCAGGGGTAGAGGCCGGATTTTCCGATGCCGCCTACGCCGAAGCGGGCGTCGAGGTGGTGCAGAATGCCGGCGTCGTCTGGAGCAAGTCCGACATCGTTGCCAAGGTGCGCCCGCCCAGCGAGGGCGAATTGGCGCAGATGCGCGAAGGGCAGACGCTGATTTCCTTCTTCAACCCGGCGGGCAACGACGCGCTGATGGAGCAGGCCCGCGACAAGGGCGCAAGCGTCATCGCCATGGAAATGGTGCCGCGCATTTCCCGCGCCCAGAAGATGGACGCCCTGTCCTCCATGGCCAATATCGCCGGCTACCGTGCGGTGATCGAGGCGGGCAACAACTTTGGCCGCTTCTTCACCGGTCAGGTGACGGCGGCGGGCAAGGTGCCCCCGGCCCGCGTTCTGGTGATCGGCGCCGGTGTGGCCGGTCTGGCCGCCATCGGCACCGCGACATCGCTTGGCGCGATCACCCTTGCCTTCGACGTGCGCCCCGAAGTGGCCGAACAGATCGAAAGCATGGGCGCCGAGTTCGTCTACCTCGATTTCGAGGAAAGCAGCCAGAACAGCGCGGCGACCGGCGGCTATGCCGCCCCGTCCAGCCCCGAGTTCCGCGAGAAGCAGCTTGAGAAGTTCCGCGAACTGGCCCCCGATATCGACATCGTCATCTGCACCGCGCTGATCCCGAACCGCGAGGCGCCGGAGCTTTGGACCGAGGACATGGTGAAGGCCATGAAACCGGGCAGCGTGATCGTCGATCTGGCGGCCGAAAAGGGCGGCAACTGCAAGCTGACCGTGCCGGACGAGAAGATCGTCACCGACAATGGCGTGACAATCGTGGGTTATACCGATTTCCCGTCGCGCATGGCCTCGCAGGCTTCCACGCTCTATTCCACCAACATCCGTCACATGCTGACCGACCTGACCCCCAAGAAGGACGGCGTGGTCGATCACAACATGGAAGACGACGTGATCCGCGGCGCGACCGTCACTCACAAGGGCGAAATCACCTGGCCGCCACCCCCGCCCAAGGTCAAGGCCATCGCCGCCGCTCCGAAAAAGGAAAAGCCGCGCGAACTGACCGCCGAAGAGAAGAAGGCCAATGAACTGGCCGCCTTCAAGGCCCAGACCCGCAACCAGGTGACGCTCCTGGCCGTGGGGGCGCTGCTTCTGCTGGGGGTCGGGCTTGTCGCGCCGGCCAGCTTCATGCAGCATTTCATCGTCTTCGTTCTGGCCGTCTTCGTCGGCTTCCAGGTGATCTGGGGTGTCGCACATTCGCTGCACACGCCGCTGATGGCGGTCACCAACGCCATCTCGTCGATCATCATTCTCGGCGCGCTGATGCAGATCGGCTCGGGCTCGTTCCTCGTCATCCTGCTGGCCGCGCTTTCGGTCTTCATGGCCGGGATCAACATATTCGGCGGCTTCCTCGTGACACGGCGCATGCTCGCCATGTTCCAGAAGTCGTAAGGGGCGCAAGACATGGAATACGGTTTCACAACAGCGGCCTATGTCGTCGCGGCAGTTCTCTTCATCCTATCGCTGGGCGGGCTTTCGGGCCAGGAAAGCGCCAAGCGCGCGGTCTGGTACGGCATCGCGGGCATGGCCCTGGCCGTGGCGGCCACGCTGATCGGGCCCGGTGCCGGGCTCTGGCTTCTGTCGCTGCTGCTGATCGCGGGCGGCGCCATCATCGGCTATCAGCTGGCCACCCGGGTTCAGATGACCCAGATGCCCGAGCTTGTCGCGGCCATGCACAGCCTCGTCGGCCTGGCGGCGGTCTTTGTCGGGTTGATCGCCCATATCGAACTGGGCCGCGTCCTGGCCATGGACGCCGAACAGCGCGCCGCGCTTGACGGCTTTGCCGCCCTGCTGGCCAAGAAGGACGGCGTCGAAATCTCGATCCTGCGGGTCGAGCTTTTCCTCGGCATCTTCATCGGTGCCGTCACCTTCACCGGTTCCGTCGTGGCCTATGGCAAGCTGGCGGGCAAGGTGAACTCGGCCGCGAAAAAGCTGCCCGGTGGCCACATGCTCAACGCCGCCGCCGCTGCGCTCGCCGTGCTCTGCCTGATCTGGTACTTCAACACCGGCGGTTTCTTCCCGCTGTTCCTGATGACGCTGGCGGCGCTCTTCATCGGCTATCACCTGATCATGGGCATCGGCGGCGCCGACATGCCCGTCGTCGTCTCGATGCTCAACAGCTACTCGGGCTGGGCGGCGGCGGCCATCGGCTTCAGCCTTGGCAATGACCTGCTGATCGTGGTGGGCGCGCTGGTGGGCTCGTCCGGGGCGATCCTGTCCTACATCATGTGCAAGGCGATGAACCGGTCCTTCATCAGCGTGATCCTGGGCGGCTTCGGCGGCAGCGCGGGCCCGGCGATGGAGGTCGAGGGCGAACAGATCGCCATCGACGCCGATGGCGTGGCAGCGGCGCTTGAAGATGCCGACAGCGTCATCATCATCCCCGGCTACGGCATGGCGGTGGCGCAGGCGCAACAGAACGTGGCCGAACTGACCCGCCGGTTGCGCGCCAAGGGCAAGAACGTGCGCTTCGCCATCCACCCGGTGGCGGGCCGTCTGCCCGGCCACATGAACGTTCTCTTGGCCGAGGCGAAAGTGCCCTATGACATCGTGCTGGAAATGGACGAGATCAACGACGATTTCCCCAGCACCGACGTGGCCATCGTCATCGGGTCGAACGACATCGTGAACCCCGCCGCCCAGGACGACCCCAACAGCCCCATCGCCGGCATGCCGGTGCTGGAATGCTGGAAGGCCAAACAGGTCTTCGTCTCCAAGCGTGGTCAGGGCACCGGCTATTCGGGGATCGAGAACCCGCTGTTCTTCAAGGACAACACGCGGATGTTCTACGGCGACGCCAAGAAGTCGCTCGAAGATCTGCTGACCCGGATCACCTGAAAAACAAAAGCCCCCGGCATGATCGCCGGGGGCTTTCCACATCCGCCCATCTTTGGTCCTGAAATATCCCGGGGTCCGGGGCAGCGCCCCGGTCCGACCTCTCAGGCAGGCACCCGTTCGCCCACCCGGGTGAACAGGCCGCCGATCAGGCGCCGCGCGAGCATCTCCACCAGCACCAGCGACAGGATAAAGCCACTGGTCACCGCCGTGGCGATGCCGATCCACACCCCGAAATAGCCGAAGTCGAAGACGACGACGTAAAGCCAGGCAAAAAGCGCCACGCCGATCCCCTGGCGGTAGATGCCGATCCACAGGGTATAGATCGGCTTCTTGAAGGCCTGCAGCATGGAGTTGATGGCAAAGAGCATCACATAGACCGGCAGGATGAAGCCATCGACGTGAAGATAGCTCTTGCCGATCTCGATCACCCGGGCGTCGTCGGTGAAGACCGCCAGGGCCGGACCGGCGGCGAACCACAGCACACAAGCCGCCCCCAGCATCAGGATCACCCCTGCCTTGAAACAGAACATCGCCGCCGCGCGCACCCGGTCGAAATCGCGCGCCCCATAGTTCTGCGATACGATGGGCAGAAGCGCGCCGGTCAGCCCGAAGGCCGGCAGCAGCAGCAATTGTTCGATGCGCAGGGCCACGCCATAGGCCGCCACGGCCGACCCGCCGAAGCCCTTCAGGAAATACTGCACCACGAAACCCGCGATCATCATCACCATCATGGCGAAACTGGCGGGCAGGGCCTGTGCGGCGATCTCCCCGTAGACCTCCGGCCGGGGGCGATACTGGCGTTCGCCCTGCATCGCCTCCGAGGTGAAGACCCGGTAAAGGATGAAGACCATCACCCCCGATTGCGACACCAGCGTTGACAGCGCGATACCGTTGAAGCCCAGCCCCTCCCAGGGGCCAAGGCCGAAGATGAACAGCGGATTCAGCACCACGTTTGCGAAGAAGGCGGCGATATTGGCGTATTGCATCGACTTGGTGTCGCCCTGCGCGGTCAGGATTCCGTTGGCCCCGAAGGCGATCAGGAAGGCCGGGGCGGCGAAGATCAGCACGTCAAGATACTGGTTCGCCGCATCCCGGTAATCCCCCGGTTCCGAGATCAGCCCGATCAGGTAGGGCGAAAAGAACCAGCCCAGGATCACCCCCAGCACCGAAACGATCAGCGCAAAGGACAGCCCCTGTGACGCGATGACCGACTCGCGCAGCGAACGTTCACCCAGGGCATTCCCCACCAGCGCGCTCATGGCGGTGGACAGCCCGAACCCCAGCGCGATCAGCACGAAGAACACCTGGAAGGAAATCGCCAGCCCTGCCTGGGCATCGGTGGAAAGCATGCCCGCGAAATAGACATCCACCACGTTGTAAAGCGTGGTGAACACCATGCCGATGGCGGTGGGAATGGCCAGGGCGCGGAAATGCCCTGGGATGGAACCGGTGGTCAGATCGCGGCGTGCCATGGTGTCTCCTGGTGAACTGGCGCCGACCATAGCGCGACGGCGGGCAAAGGACAGGGCTGTCGCGCGGGCGTGCCATGCCCCATGGCGCACCGGGGCGGGAAACTAACCGCTTGACCCCTGCGCCCACCATGGGAATTGTCGCGCCATGATCCCCGCCGTGGCGCAGCCGCCTGCCGGGCGGGCAGAGCGCGGGGGCAGGGCGCCTGTCACCCCATGCGCCGGTACAGCCAGACAAGGAGAACCGACATGTCCCTGAAAACCCGCCATTTCGACCGCCTGGGCAACGGCGGCCTTACCCTGACCGAAATGGGGTTCGGTACGGCCCCCCTTGGCAACCTGATCCGGGCGATCAGCGATGACGATGCCCAGGCCACCCTTCAGGCCGCCTGGGATGCCGGGGTGCGCTATTTCGACACCGCGCCGCTTTACGGGCTGGGCCTGTCGGAAACCCGGCTGAACCGGTTCCTGCGCGACAAGCCGCGCGATGAATATGTCCTGTCCACCAAGGTGGGCCGGCTGCTTGTGCCCACGACGCCCGAAAAACGCGACGGCCCCGACAAGTGGATCGACGTGCCCGACCGCACCGAGATGTTCGACTATACCTATGACGGCGTGATGCGCAGCCTCGAATTCTCGTTCGAACGGCTGGGGGTCGCCCGGGTGGATATCCTCTATGCCCATGACCTTGACATGTTCTCGCGCGGTGATCGGCAGGTGCTGGATGCAGCGCTGAACGAATTTATCGAGGGGGGCTATCGCGCCCTGCTTGAGTTGCGTGACCAGGGTGTCATCAAGGCTTTCGGTGCAGGCGTGAACGAATGGGAAAGCTGCCAGTGGCTGACCGAGCGGGGCGATTTCGACATCTTCCTGCTGGCCGGGCGCTATACCCTTCTGGAGCAGACGCCGCTAGACAGTTTCCTGCCCCTCGCGCAAGAGCGTGGCATCGGCCTGGTGATTGGCGGGGCCTACAACTCGGGCATCCTGGCCACCGGTGCGAAACCCGGCGCCTATTACAATTACGACCCCGCCCCGCAGGAAATCCTCGACCGCGTGGCGAAGATCGAAAAGGTCTGTGCCGCCCATGGCACCCGGCTGATCGACGCGGCCTTCCAGTTTCCGCTGCTGCATCCCGCGGTGGTTTCGGTCATTCCCGGCGGGCAGGGGGCAAAGGAAGTGCAAGGCAGCCTTCAGGCCGCCCGCGCCGAGATTCCCGATGCCCTGTGGCACGATCTGAAATCCGAGGGCCTGCTGCGCGCGGATGCGCCCACGCCGTGACCCAGGCCGCGCCATGCCTGCCATGAAGGGCGGGCATGGCGGGGTTGCGCCAGCGATCTTGACCGGGGGGCCTTGCAGGGCTATTCCTGTGGCCCGGCCAGACCTGCGATGGCGTCGCATGGCATCGGCCCCCCGAAATCAATCCTGAACGCCCGGATCAAGGCTGCACGACCTGCAGCCGCAGATTTGCGAGGTGTCTGGAATGATGCAGACCATCCCCCTTCAGGTCGCGGCCATGACCGCACGGCGCCAGGCGCGCCCCGGCATGATCCTGATGATGATCGCCATGCTGCTTTTGCCGCTGGGCGATACCTTTGCAAAGCTGCTGACCGGCGTGCTTGACCCGCTGGCGGTGACCATGTGGCGCGTCATCGCGCAGGGGCTGTTCCTGGTGCCGGTGGCCTTCTTCCTGCGCCGCCGGTTGCGTGGCGCGATGTTTTCGCCGCTGGTGGCTTTTTCCGGCGGGCTTCTGGCGGCATCGCTCAGCAGTCTGATCCTTGCCTTCTCGGTCATGCCCATCGCCACGACCATCGCGATCTTCTTTGTCGAGCCGCTGATCCTGACGCTGCTGGCCGGCCCCTTGCTGGGCGAAAGGGCGGGGCCGCGCCGGTTGCTGGCGGTTCTGGTGGGGCTTGTGGGCGCGATGATCGTCATCCGCCCCGGCTTTGCGGATTATGGCTGGGTGACGGTTCTGCCGCTTTTGTCGGCCCTGGCCTATGCGTTGAACATGATCGTGCTGAAACGCGCCTCTCTCACGCGCTCGGCGTTGACGGTGCAATGCGGGGCCACCGTCTTTGCCGCGCTTTGGCTGGGCATTGCGGTGGGCGGGCTGCATCTTGGCGGCGTGCTTTCGGCGGTGCCGCGGGGCGAGGCGATCTGGCCCTGGGGGGCGATCCTGTGTGCCGGGGCGGTGGCGGCCACCTGTTTCGTACTGATCGCCGAGGCCTTCCGCACCAGCGATGCCACCACCCTGGCACCGTTCCAGTATTTCGAGATTCTGACCGCGACGGCGCTGGGATTCGTGATCTTCGGCGATTTCCCCGATGCCGCAACCTGGATCGGTGTTGCGATAATCCTTGGCTCCGGGCTCTATATCTTTCACCGTGAAGGTATCCGCGACACCGAGGCGCCGCGCCGCAAGCGCATCGTGCGATAAGAACGACAGGAAGGGACCCGACATGAGCGACACGACCGAAACACCACCGGCCCGCAATCCGGCGATGAAGATCGCCCTCATCGTCGTGGTCCTGCTGCTGGTCCTCACGGTTCTCTACGCGCTCAGTGACCGGATGGCGCCCTCAACCTCGCGCGGGATCGTTTCGGCCCATGTGGTGCAGATCGCGCCAAGGGTGTCGGGCGAAGTGACCCGGGTGCATGTCGACGACGACGCGGTGGTGCAGGCGGGCGATCCGCTCTTCTCGCTCGATTCCCTGGCCTTCGACCTGGCCCTGCGCCAGGCCGAGGCGAACCTGGCCTCGACCACTCAGGGCATAGATGCCTCCAGCGCCTCGCTTGTCGCGGCGCAGGCGGCGGTGACACAGGCGCGGGTGGCGCTGGACAACGCGCGCGAACAGGCCGATCGCACGCTGCGGCTTGAGGAACGCGGAATCGCCTCGACCGCGCAGGGCGACAGTGCCCGCGCCTCGGTGGCCGACGCCGAGGCGCGCCTGGCCTCGGCCCAGGCCAACCTTGAAAGCGCCCGCACCCAACTGGGCCCCGAGGGCGACGAAAACCCCGCCATCCTGGCCGCCCAGGCCCAGCTTGAACGCGCACAATACGACCTGGCCTCGACCACGGTTCATGCGCCGCATTTCGGGGTCGTCACCAATGTGGTGCTTTCGGAAGGCCAGTTCATCGGTGCCGGCAACCCGGCCCTTACCTTCATCGACGCCAATGCCGCCTGGATCACGGTGGATCTGCGCGAGAACCAGTTGCAGAACGTGGAGCCGGGCGACCCGGTGCACCTGCTGTTCGATGCCCTGCCGGGCCAGATATACGAGGGCAGGGTGCAGAGCATCGCCTGGGGCATCAATCCGGGGCGCAACGTGCAGGGCGGGCTGGTGGTGAACCAGCCGGCAAACCGCTGGTTCGAACCGGCCCGCCAGATCCCGGTGCGGGTGGAACTGAACGGCGGGATGGAGAACTGGCCCCGCCAGGTGCGGGTAGGGGGCAAGGTGCATGCCGTCGTCTTTGCCGATGGCACCACCAACCCCATCGCCTGGATGGCCCGCGCAATTCAGCGGATCCGGTCCTTCGTGACCTACCTGCACTGAGGGCACGCCATGTATGTCATGCCCCGCCCACAGGTTTCGGAGGATCCGCTTTACGCGGTGCGCCTGGGCCTGACGGGAATGCTGGCCTATGCGGCGATTCCGCTGCTTGATCCGGCGCTGCCGCCGATCATCGCCGCATTGCCCCTTGGCCTGATCGCCGCACAGCGCAAGGCCTTCAACCCGGTGCGCGCCCTTGCCGCGCCCATCGTGGTGATCGTGCTGGTCTATGTCATGACCTGGTTCGTCGAACAACTCCGCCCCCTGCCGGTGGTCTATGTCGGTGCGATGTGGGCGACCTATTTCCTGGCCTTCCGGGTCATCCTGCAAACCGGCGCGCCCTTCGGCATGCTGATCGTCATCGTTGCCGTCCTCATGTCGGTGATGGGCATGCACGGCACGGCCACGGTCGAGGCGATGCGCGACGGCTTCGTGCAGGCGGCGCTGGTGGCCTTGGTCATCGGGCCTCTGGTCTATCTGGTGCTGCCCGCCCGCACCCGCGAACAGCATGTCGATGAACCGGTGCCCACCACCGGCAATCTCGAAATGGGCGCGGCAATCCGGGCGACGGTTCTTCTGGCGCTCAGTTTCTGGCTTTACTCGGTGATGCAGCCTTCGGACATGATGATGGCAATGATCGCCGCCATGGTCATCGTCTTTCCGACCCGCCACGCCGTCTGGTGGGAGGCCCGCCAGAGGGTGCGCGCCACCTTCTATGGCACCGGCGTGGCCTTCGTGGTGCTGGGGCTGTTCACCATGTCGGCGCACCTGCTGACGCTCTTGGGCCTGATCTTTCTGGCCGGGGCCTACTTCGGCTCGAAGATGTTCACCGGGCGTCACCCCAGCATGGTCTATCAATATGCCTTCTCGGTCACGCTGTCGCTTGTCGCCGGGGCACTGTCGACACAGGATCCGGGCTACGCCGCCTTTACCCGGCTTGTCCTGACGCTGGCCGGGGCGTTTTCGGCGGCCTTTGCCGTTGCGCTGCTGGATGCGGCTACCGGCTGGTTCGACGACATCCGCCGCGACCCGGGCAGTACGCCCACCCCTCCGGACCCCCAGAAATTGGAAGTTCAATGATCAAGGTTATCAAGTTTCTTTTTATCGTCCTCTGCATCGGGGCCATCGCCATCATCGCGGCGCGGCTTCTTTTTCCGCTGCCCGCGGTCGAAAACCGCACCGACAGCACGGCCTTGCCCCCGCCCGAGGATTCGCCCCTGGGCCGCGCGGTTCTGGAGCAATGGGCCGACCATCCCGGCAAGACCGGAGTCGGCCCCCTGCGCACGGGGGCCGATGCCTTTGCCGCGCGGATGCTTCTGGCCGATGCGGCGGTGTCCTCCATCGACGCGCAGTATTACATCTGGCACGGCGATCTGACCGGTTCGCTTCTGCTGGATGCGCTGAAGCGGGCGGCCGACCGCGGCGTGCGGGTGCGGCTGCTGGTGGATGACAACGGCACCGCCGGGCTTGACCGCGAACTTGCCGCACTGAACGCTCATGAGAACGCCGAGGTGAGGCTGTATAACCCCTTCAACCTGCGCAGCCCCAAGATGCTGTCCTATGGGTTCGATTTCTTCCGCCTGAACCGGCGGATGCACAACAAGTCTTTCACCGTGGACGGCACCGCCACCATCCTGGGCGGGCGCAACGTGGGCGACGAATACTTCGATACCGGCCCCACCGCGCTTTACGTTGATCTGGACGTCCTCGCGGTCGGGGATATCGTTCAGGAGGTTGCCAGCGATTTCGATCGTTACTGGGCCGCGAAGGCCGTGCATCCGGCGGGGCCCATCGTCGGCCCGGCGCCCGAGGGCGACCCGGTGGGCGATGCGGTGCGCCGCTATGAAGGCGACCCGCAGCTTGCCGAATACCGCGAGATCCTGGCGCAGTCGGGCCTTGTGACGGGCCTGGCCCAGGGCAAGCTTGACCTGGAGTGGACAGACGTCGTGCTGGTCAGCGACGATCCGGTCAAGGGGCTGGGCGCGGTGCCGCGCGAAGACCTTCTGGCGACCCGGCTGACCCAGGCAGTGGGCGAGGTGAAATCGCGCTTCGATGGCATTTCGCCCTATTTCGTGCCGGGCAAGGCGGGGGTCGATGCCTTTGCCACGCTGGAAAAGCGGGGCGTCGATGTGCGGATGCTGACCAATTCGCTTGAGGCGACGGACGTTCTGCCGGTGCATGCCGGGTATTCCAAACGCCGACGCGACATGCTGAAATCCGGGGTGGAGCTGTTCGAGCTTCAGCGTCAGTCGACGCTCGAAATCCCCGAAGACCGCGTCGGACCCTTCGGATCGTCCGGGGCCAGCCTGCACGCCAAGACCTTCGCCGTCGATGGTGAACGCATCTTCATCGGGTCGTTCAACTTCGACCCGCGATCAACCACGCTGAACACGGAAATGGGCCTGCTGATCGACAGCAAGAGCATGGCAGGAGAAATGCACCGGGCCTTTGACAACGGCCTGGACGGCCTGGCCTGGAAAGTCACGCTGGAAGAGGGCGACCTGGTCTGGCGCAATGCTGCCGAGGGCACGCAAACCACGGAGGAACCGGGCGCAAGCACGCTGAACGGCCTTGCGATCACGATCATCGGCTGGCTGCCGGTCGAATGGTTGCTGTGAGAGGAGAGAGGTTGGAGCGGCTAGAGGGAATCGAACCCTCACGACCAGCTTGGGAAGCTGGGGCGCTACCATTACACCATAGCCGCACAAGGGTTAGATAGCGCGCCGCGGCGGCGGGTGCAAGATGCTGTTGCGTCGTTGATGACGATGGCGAAAGGCCGCCCCGGGGGCGGCCTTTGGTCTTTGCGGGGCAGGGTCAGTAGGTGGCGCGCCCGCCCGACAGGTCGAAGGCCGACCCGGTGGTAAAGCTGTTGTCGGCGCTGCAAAGCCAGACGATCATCTTCGCCGCCTCGTCCAGTTCCAGGAAGCGCCCGCGCGGAATTTTCGACAGCATGTAGTCGATATGCTCCTGCGCCATCTGATCGAAGATCCGGGTGCGTGCGGCGGCCGGTGTGACGCAGTTCACGGCGATGTCGTGCCCTGCCAGTTCCTTGCCCAGCGATTTGGTGAAGCCGATGACCCCCGCCTTCGAGGCGGAATAGGCGCTGGCGTTGGGGTTGCCTTCCTTGCCTGCGACCGAGGCGATATTGACGATCCGCCCGTAATTCTGCGTGGTCATCTGTTTGACCACGGCCTTGTTCACCAGGAAGGTGCCGTTCAGGTTGATATCGACGATCCGCGCAAACTCGGCCACGTCGTAATCGGCCACGGGGGCATTGCTGCCCGCGATCCCGGCGGAATTCACCAGGATATCGACCCGCCCGAAGGTGTCCAGCGTGGTGTCGAAGGCGGCCTGAACGTTGGCCCAGTCGGCGACGTTGCATTTCACCGCGATGGCGCCATTGCCCAACTTTTCGGCGGTTTCGCGCGCCAGGTCCTCGTCCATGTCCCACAGGGCCACGCGCGCGCCGCCCTCGGCCAGGCGGGCAGCGACGGCGCCGCCGATGCCCTGCGCGCCTCCGGTGACGATGGCGGTGCGGTCGGTGAGTTCACTGGTCATGGCGCGGTTCCTTGCAATGCGGTTGATGGGCCGCACAATCAGGATTTGCCGCCCCATGTCCAGCCCCGGTGCGGGAATGTCAGCGCAAAATGTTACCCTGCGTCATGCCCTCAGCCCAGTCGCGACAGCAGCGCCTGGGACGGTTCGCCCGTGACGGGAAGGCCCATGCGCCCCTGGTAGGCGGAAATGGCCGACCGGGTGTTCGGCCCGATCACGCCGTCGGCTCCCTGGGTGTCGAAACCCGCCGCCGTCAGCCGCCGTTGCAGCGCGATCCGGTCATCCTTGCGCAGGCCGTACTGATCGGGCGGGAAGGGGCCTTCGATCGGCCCGCCGCCCAGGATGCGGTCGGACAGGTGCCCGACGCCGATGGCATAGCTGTCCGAGTTGTTGTAGCGCTTGATGGCGTCGAAATTGCGCCCGACGACAAAGACCGGCCCGCCGACCTCGGGCTGCAACTGCCGCCCACCCGGCACATTTGCCCCCGGCGTCCCGACGACACCGCCCCAGGACTGGCCGCGTTGCCAGCCCGATTTCGCCAGGTAGGCGGCGGTGCTGGCCAGGGCATCGGTGGGATCGTCCGACCAGATGTCGCGCCGCCCGTCGCCGGTGAAATCGACGGCGAAAAGTTCGTAAGACGTGGGAATGAACTGGGTGTGGCCCATGGCGCCCGCCCAGCTTCCGGTCATGTTCGCCGGCGTGGTGTCGCCGTTTTGCAGGATCTGCAGCGCCGCGATCAGCTGTTTTTCGAAGAAGGCGCCGCGCCGCCCCTCGTAGGCCAGGGTCGAGGTGGATGATACGATGGGAATGCTGCCGCGCCGCTCGCCGTAAAAGCTCTCAAGCCCCCAGATGGCCGCGACGACATGCGCCTCGACGCCGTAACGCTGTTCGATCCGCGCCAGGGTGCTGCGCTGCTGGGCGAAATAGCTGCGCCCCTTGGCAACCCGTTCGTCCGAGGCGGCGATGGAAAGGTAATCTTCCAGGCTGCGCTTGAACTCGGTCTGGTTGCGGTCGCGTTCGATCACGCCGGGCAGGAAGCCCGCGCCGCGAAAGGCGCTTTCGATGACGGCGGGGGAAATGCCCTGGGCCGCCGCGCGCCCCTTGAAGGATGCCACCCAGGCATCCCAGCCCGCGTTGGGCACCGATGGCATCGCCGCATCGGCCCGGCGCACCGGCGCGGAAAACCCGCCGGATGCCCCCATGCCGCAGCCCGAAAGAAGCGCCGCCATGGCCCCGAAGGTAAAGTTTCGTCGTGTCGCCTGCATCTGCTCACCCCTTTTTTATAGGTCGTTTGACACAGTCTAGCGGAAGCGCGGCCCTGGGCAAAGGTCAGTCGGGCGCACCGGCAACATCGCGCAGACGCCGCACGCCCGGCGTGGCGTCCATGGTTTCGGCCAGGGTGGTGGCCATGGCCGCCGCGGGCCGCGACAGGGGCTGGTCGGCATGGGCCAGCAGGTGCAGATCGAAGGGAATCGCCGGGGCAAAGGGAACGGTGCAAAGCGCGGTTGGCGGAAACTGGCGCGGGGTCAGCGGATCGACAATCGCAGCGCCCAGCCCTTCGGCCACCAGCGCGCAGGCCGAATAGGAGGGTTGGCTTTCGATCACGATCTCCGGGGCGATGCCGGCCTCGGCAAAGCGTTCGGTCGCATAGCCCGCCGTCACCGTCTGGAACGACAGCGCCACCATGGCCACACCCTTCAGATCCTGCGGTGTGATCTGCGCATATCCGGCAAGGGGGTGGCCGACCGGCAGCGCCACCACGCAATCGGTGCGCCACGACTGAAGATGGCGCACATCGCTGCGCCCCGGCGCTGTCTGCGCGATGCCCAGATCGGCCTGGCCAGCGGCGACCAGATCGGCGACCCGGGGTGAGGTGTGGACATTATGAGTGACGCGCAAGCCATTGTGATCTTTCAGGAATGCGGAAAGGGCGCGGGGCAGGATCTGGAAGCTGACCATGGGCAGCGTGGCCACCGAAAGGCTGCCCTGGCGCAGGTTGTGCATGTCGCGGGCGAAACGCTCCAACCGTGCCAGGCCATAGAACATCCGCTCGACCTCTGACGCGAAATTGCGCGCCTCGGGGGTGGGAAACAGCTTGCCCGCCCGCCGGTCGAACAGGGCAAAGCCAAGGTCGCTCTCAAGATCGCCGATCAACCGGCTGACGGCGGGCTGTGACACGGCCAGCGCACGGGCGGCGGCCGTCACCGACCCAAGGCGCATCACCTGGCGAAAGGCGTTGATCTGACGGTCGTTCATCGCGCCCCATAACATTGCCGCATAAGGTGCCACGTTAATTCTATTTGATTTTATCGCAAGTCCGAGTCCCAATGATGGATATCGCCATCAGAACGGGGAGACGCGAGATGAAGATCAACCGACGGGCCAGCCTGGCCCTTGCCTTTGGCACCTTGCTGGCCGGAACCACTGGCGCCTGGGCCGCCGATGTGAACCTGCGCATTCACACGCTGGTAAAATCTCCGCATCCTTACAATGACATGGCGGACTATCTTAAGGCAACGCTTGAAGAAAAGAGCGAGGGCCGCATCGCCGTGAAGGTGTTTGATTCCGGGCAGTTGGGCCAGGATCCGGCGGTGATCGGCGAGGTCGGCCTTGGCACCATCGACATGATGGTTTCCACCGCCAGCAACGCCGCGGGCGAGGTGCCCGAACTGTCGATCTTCACGATGCCTTATCTTTTCGCCGGTATGGACGAGGCGCTTGCCATCCTCGAACCCGGCACGCCGGCGCACGATCACTTCGCCGCCGCCTTTGCCGACCGTGGCACAGGGGTCAAGCTTCTCGCGCTTGGTCCGGCGGGTACGCGGAACATGGCGGCGGTCGATGTTTCGGTGACCACGCCCGACCAACTGGACGGGCTGCGCATGCGCACCACGCAATCGCCCATGGACGCCGCGACATGGTCGGCGCTGGGGATGTTGCCAGTGTCAGTGGCCTGGGGTGAACTTTACGCCGCCATGCAGACCGGCGTTGCCGATGCCATGGAAAGCTCGCTTCCCGGCTACAGCGGTTCGAAGCTTTACGAAGTGGCGCCGAACCTCGCCCTGACCCAGCACCAGGTGCAGATCCACCATATCTCGATCTCGCAGCGGACCTTCGACAAGATGCCCGAAGACCTGCAGCAACTGGTGGTTGACACCGCGCGCGAGGCCAACCTGCACGGGCTGGAAAAGGCCGAGGAATACGACGGCGCCCTGGTGGAAACCCTGAAGAAGGACCACGGCGTGACCGTTTCGCAGCCCGACAAGGCGGCCTTCAGCACCCGGCTGGAACCGATCCAGTCCGAACTTGCCGCCCAGCTTGACCTTGAAGCCGAATACAAGCTTCTGAAAGGCAAGTGATTTTCGCGCCTCCGGGTCTGACCCGGGGGCGTGCCGTCACGGTGGATAGATCATGTATCGACGTTTATGCCAGGCGGTCATGCGCACCGCCGAAGTCGTCTCGGGCATCCTGTTCTTCGGGTTGATCGGTGCCGTTGCGCTTCAGGTCATCGCGCGCAACATACTGTCGCTGCCCATGCTCTGGACCAGCGACGTGGCGCAACTGCTGTTTTCCTGGCTGATCTTCGTGGGCGCGGCGATCGGCCTGCGCCAGGGGGCGCATTACTTCGTCGATCTCTGGCCCGCAGGCGACAGCCCCGCCCGCCGTGCGATCTCCTGGTTCGGCATCCTGGTCAGCGTGGTGGTGGTGTTCATCCTGGTCTCAAACGGCTGGGCGCTGTCGATGGCCCGGGCGCGCGGCGAAATCCAGAGCATCGGCATCTCGCGCATGTGGCTTTATCTGCCGATCCCGGTCAGCGGCGTGATGATGGCGCTGTTCCTTGTTGAAATCGCCCTGAAACAATGGCGGGGAGAGACCTTTTGAACCCACTTGTCGTTCTTCTCGGCTCGTTCTTCGTGCTGATCGCCCTGCGCGTGAACATCGGCTTTTCGCTGATCCTGTCGTCGGTTCTGGTCATGCTGATCGAGGATCTGCCGCTGACCTCGGTGGTCAACCAGATGTATGCGGGGATCGACAGTTTCACCCTGCTGGCGGTGCCCTTCTTCATGTTGCTGGGCCGCATCCTGAACGCCGGCTCCATCACCACACGCCTTCTTGCGGTGGCCGATGCCACCGTGGGCCATGTACGCGGCGGGCTTGGCCATGTGAATGTGTTCGTCTCGATGATCTTTGCCTCGCTTTCGGGGTCGGCGGCGGCGGATACGGCCAGTGTGGGCAGCATCCTGATTCCGGCGATGAAGAAGGCGGGTTACGATCCGGCCTTCGCCGTGGCCCTGACGGCCGCCAGTTCGACGCTGGGCGTGATCATTCCGCCCAGCATCATCCTGATCGTCTACGGCGCCTTCGGCAACGTCAGCATCGGCGCGCTGTTCCTGGGGGGCGTGGGGCCGGGCCTTTTGGTGGGGGCCTTCATGATGGGCTATACCTATGTGCTGGCGCTGCGGCACGGATACCCGGCCAACCCGTTTCCGGGCGTGCGCGGCATGGGGGTCGCCGTGGCCCGCGGATCGGCGCCGCTGATGATCCCGGTGCTGGTGCTGGGGGGGATCGTGGGCGGGTTCTTCACGCCTACCGAGGGCGGCATCATCGCCGTGCTCTGGGCGCTGTTCCTCACCTTTGTTGTCTATCGCGACATTCCGCTGCGCCTCTTGCCCGGCATCCTGCAGGCGGCGGTCGTGGATTTCGCCATTCCCATGTTCACGGTCGCCAGCGCGGGGATCTTCGGCTGGATGATCGCCTACCTCGGGGCCGCGCAGATCGTCGTCGATTTCATCCTGGGCGTCACGGCAAACCGGTTCGGTATCATGCTGCTTCTCATGGGTTTCCTGCTGCTGGTGGGCATGGTTCTGAACCCCATTTCCGCCACGCTGATCTTCCTGCCGATCATCCAGGGCCTGGGCGACACGGCCGGCATGAACCCGGTTCACCTGGGGGTGCTGTCCACCGTCACGCTGTCGGTGGGGCTAATCACGCCGCCCTATGGCATCTGCCTGCTGATCGCATCGCGCATCGGAGACGTCCCCCTTGGGCGCGCCATGTGGGCCGCCGCGCCGATCTGCCTGCTGACCATCACGGTCGGTGTCCTGTCGCTTTGGGTGCCGGGGATCATGCTTTGGCTGCCAAAACTTCTTGTTCCGCAATTCTTCTGAGGAGGACCGAAAATGTCTCATATCAAGCCGAAGGGGTCTTTCGTGGCCCTTGTCACCCCGATGAACGCCGATGGTTCGATTGATTTTGAAGGCTTCCGCACGCTTCTGAACTGGCACGCCGAAAACGGCACCGAAGCGGTGCTGATCATGGGATCCACCGGTGAGGTTTCGATGCTGTCGCCCGAGGAACGCCGCGCCATCATCCGCGAAACGGCGAAGATGAAGCCGGGCAATATGCTGATGTATTATGGCTGTACCGGCAACAACACCGAAACGACCATCAACTATGTGCGCTTCGCCAAGGCCGAGGGTGCCGATGGCGCAATCATCGCCGCGCCGGCGTATATCTGCGCCGACAATGCGGCGATCACCGACTACATGCTCGAGGTGCTGGACAGCACCGACCTGGCCATGGGGTTCTACAACAACCCGCCCCGGGTGAAGACCGATCTGCACTGGGACGACCTGCTGAAGCTGGCACCGCACCCCAACATGGTGGTGCTGAAGGAATCCACCACGCGGGTGGGGCAGGTGGCGCAGATCTGTGCGGCCAAGCCCGACATGTCGATCATGTGCTGCTGTTCCCCCAACCTCGGCCTCGTGGTGCCGATGATGGCCCTGGGTGGGCACGGCACGGCCAACATGACCGGCAACATCATCCCGCGCGAGATGGCGGTGATCTCCAAGCCTTGGGAAACGGGGGAAGACGCCTTCAACCACCGTGCGGCCTGGCTGGAAAACCTCGACATGCTGCATTTCGCCTATGCGGCGGTGAACCCGGTCAGCATCAAGACCCTGATGCAGGCGGTGGGTCTGCCCTCCGGTCCGCTGCGCAAGCCGCTGCAACCGGCCTCGGGCGCCGTTCTGGCCAAGGGGTTGGCGGCCTTCGACAAGCTGGGCCTGGCCGAGAAATACGGGCTGAACCGTCCGTCGCTTGCCGCCGAATAGATGGTGGTATCGCTTTGCCATTGGGGGGCGTTCGAGGCGGTCGTCGAAAACGGCCGCCTTGTCGCAGCGCACCCCCTGGGCGGGGCCAATCCGCAGATGATCGGGAAGTGGCCCGATCTTGTCTATTCCGACAGCCGCATCACCCAACCGCACGTGCGCCGCGGGTTCCTTGAAAAGGGCCACGGCGCAGGCGGGGCCGGGCGCGGGACCGATGAGATGGTGCCCGTCGCGTGGGACACGGCGCTGGACCTGGCAGCGGCCGAGCTTGCCCGGGTACACCGCGAGCATGGAGCGCAGGCGGTTTTCGGCGGCTCCTACGGCTGGTCCAGTGCCGGGCGGTTCCACCATGCCCGCACTCAGGTGCGCCGCTTCCTGGCGGCGGCGGGCGGGTTCACCGATGTCAGCGGCAACTATTCCTGGGGTGCGGCACAGTTCATCCTGCCCCATGTGCTGGGCGATGACAGCGCGGTATCCTCGGCCGCGACCGATTGGGCCACGGTCGCCGATCATGCCGATACGGTGGTGGCCTTCGGCGGGCTGAACCCCAAGAACTGGCGCGTCACATCGGGCGGCGCGGTGGCGCATCACCTGCCGGAAGCGGTGCGCAGGGCGGCCGACAACGGCGTGTCCTTCACCGTCGTCTCGCCCCTGGCGCAGGACGTTCCGCCGGGCCTGAATGCGGCGCTGGTTCAGCCGCGCCCGGGCAGCGATACCGCGATCATTCTTGCGCTGTGCCACAAGGCCGTGATCACCGGCCGCGCCGACCGCGCTTTCCTGAACCGCTTCACCGTAGGGGCCGAGCCTTTCATCGCTTACCTGCGTGGCGATGACGGCACCGAAAAGACGCTGGAATGGGCGGCCGGCCTGGCGGATGTGCCGCTGACCCAGCTTGAAGCGCTGTGGAACAGGATCGCCACGGGCCGCGTGATGTTGACGGCAAGCTGGTCGCTCCAGCGGGCCGACCATGGCGAACAACCCTATTGGGCGTTGGTGGCCTTGGCCGCGATGCTGGGCCAGATCGGGTTGCCGGGGGGCGGGTTTTGCTTTGGTTACGGGTCGATGAACGGTGTCGGGGCGGCCGGGCGGCGCGGATTCGTGCCCGCGATGGAGGGGCTGCCCAACCCGGTCGGAACACCGATACCCGTCGCCTGTTTCCCCGAGGCGCTGGCCAATCCGGGCCGCCGCTTCGCCTTCAATGGCACCACGGTCATCGCCCCCGATATCCGGCTGATCTGGTGGGCGGGGGGCAACCCGTTTCACCATGCGCAGGACCTGAACGCGCTTGAAAAGGCCTGGCAGCGGCCGGAAACCGTGATCGTTCACGACCCATGGTGGACTCCGACCGCTCAGCGCGCCGATATCGTCTTTCCCTCGACAACGACGCTGGAGCGCAACGACATTGGCGGCACCTCGCGCGATCTTTTCGTCATCCCAATGCCCCGGGTCATCGCGCCGGTGGGGCAGGCGCGTGACGATTTCGCCACCTTCGGCGCATTGGCCGACAGGCTGGGGTGCCGCGCGGCCTTCGATGACGGGCGGGATGAGATGGATTGGCTGCGCCATATGTGGGCGCGCAGCCAGGCGCGGGGCATCACCGAAGGCGTGCAGGTGGCTGAGTTTGACGAGTTCTTCGCAAATGGCCCATGGCCCGTTCCGCCCGAGGCGCGCCCCGAGGTCTTGTTGCAGGATTTCCGCGACGATCCTCTGGCCCATCCCCTGGCAACGCCATCGGGGCGGATCGAGATTTCCTCGCAGACCATTGCAGGTTTCGGCCTTGCCGATTGCCCCGGCCATCCCGCCTGGCTTGAGCCGGTCGAATGGCTGGGCGCCGCCGCAGCGGACGACCTGCACCTGGTGACCAACCAGCCGGCGCGCCAGTTGCACAGCCAGCTTTGGCAGGTGGGGGATCAGGCGCCGCAGCCGGTGCACATGAACCCCGAGGATGCTGCGGCGCGGGGCCTGCGCGATGGGGACGGGGTGCGCCTGTTCAACCATCGCGGGGCCTGTTTCGCGCGGCTGGTGGCAGACGCCGGCCTGCGCCGGGGTGTCGTGGTGATGGCCACGGGCGCCTGGTTTGCGCCGGACAAGGCGGGCGAGCGCAATGGAAACCCGAATGTTCTGACCGCCTGGCGGCAGACATCATCACTGGCGCAGGCCTGTGCAGCGCTGAGCACGCTGGTGAAGATCGAAAAGGAAACGGAATGGACCTTGGACTGACAGGAAAACGCGCACTTCTGACCGGAGCGAGCAAGGGCATGGGGCGGGCCTGCGCCCATCGCCTGGCGCAGGAAGGCGCCGAAGTGACGATCGTGGCGCGCACGGCCGATACGCTGGAACAGGCGGCCGAGGCGATCCGTGCCGATACGGGCGCAACTGTGCAATGGGTGGCCGCAGACATCACGACGGAAGAGGGGCGCGCGGCGGCCCTTGCCGCCTGTCCCGCCCCTGACATCCTTCTCAACAATGCGGGTGGGGCCGCGCCGGGCGATTTTCGCGACTGGGGTTCCGATGTCTGGGTGGCGGCGGTGGAACAGATGATGTTGCCGCCGATCATGATGATGCGCGCGACCGTCGATGGCATGATGGAGCGCGGTTTCGGCCGGATCGTCAACATCGCTTCGCGCAGCGTGAAGATCGCGCAGCCTGAACTGGGGCTCAGCAACGGGGCGCGGTCGGGGCTGGTTGGCTTCACCGCCGGCCTGGCCCGCCAGACGGTGGCGCGGGGCGTGACCATCAACAACCTGCTTCCCGGCATCTTCGACAGCGATGGCCAGCGCGAACATATCGAAGGCATGCTTGACGAGATGGGCAAGAGTTTTGACGAAGTCTGGCAGGCCCGCGCCCGGGGCATTCCGGCGGGCCGCTATGGCCGGGTTGAGGAAATCGGGGCATATTTCGCCTTTCTCTGCAGCGCCCACGCGGGGTTCATCACCGGTCAGAATCTTCTGATCGATGGGGGAAGCTATCCCGGCACCTATTGAGAAGGTGTTAATGTCGCTTGGGCGTACAAAGATCGAAGTTGCGAGGATTTCCCTGATCTGTTCATGAAATGTTCACCCTTCACGCCCAGCGTGGGCGCAGTGAAACGATGCGTGAGCGAGGGAGGGACAGGAACAGTCAGAGGTCGATTTCGATCACGCCACCGGGCTCGGCGGCGCGGGACTGGCACAGGATCATCGTCGTGCGGCGTTGGGCGGCGGAAAGAACGAAATCGCGGTGGTCCACCGCACCCTCTCGCAAACCGCATTTGCAGACACCGCAAAGGCCATCGCTGCACTTGACATCAACCTTGATGCCGGCGGCGGCCAGGGCGTCGGTCGCGCTCTGATCGGCGGCGACCGGGATGGTCTGCCCCGATGCGGCCAGCCTGAGCGTGAAGGCGAAATTCTCACGCTCGGGCAGGTCGGGGACCGAGAAATACTCAAGATGGCAGTGGTCGTCGGGGAAACCGGCGCTCTGCGCGGCCTGCATCACGGCGCCCATATAAGGATCGGGGCCGCAGGTGTAGACATGGGTGCCTTCCGGTTGCGTGCGCAGGATATGGGACAGGTCGGCGCGGCTTGATTCATCGGACACATGCAGATGAACCCTGTTGGCCCAGGGCATGGAACACAGTTTTTCAAGAAAGGCGGCGCGATTGCGGCTGGGGACGGAGTAATGCAGATCGAAGGATGCGCCGATGGCGTGAAGACGGTGGGCAAAGGCGATCATCGGCGTGACCCCGATGCCACCGCCCATCAGCAGGCTGTGCGGCGCGGTTTCATCCAGGGCAAAGTGGTTGATCGGGCGCGAGACAAAGACCTTGCGGCCCGGGGTGAAGATGCGGTGCATCAGCGCCGATCCTCCGCGCCCGGCGTCTTCGCGCAGCACGGCGATCTGGTATTTCGCCCTGTCCGCCGGGTCACCAGACATCGAATACTGGCGCAGGAATTCGGGCGCGACGACGATATCAAGGTGGGCCCCGGCCGTCCACGCGGGCAGGGTGTCGGTGTCAAGCGGCACGAAATCGTAAAGCGTGACATCCGCGCTAAGCCGTTCGGCGCGTGCAACCTCGACCCGGATCACGGGGGCATCGCCCGGCGGGTTGTAGACATGTTCGGGCGGGGTGCCCCTTGCGCGGCGGGCCTTGTGTTCCTGCGCCGAGATCATGGTGCCATAGGCCCGGATACCGGCCTCGCGGTCCATTGGAAAGGGATAGGGGTAAGGCGGCGGCGCAAGGGGCGCGGGGTAAACGGCCAGGGTCTGATCCGCGTGGTTCAGCACCAGATCCTTTTGCAGATCGCGCGCGTTCACCGGATGGCGCGTCGGGCGATATGCGCCGTCCTTCTCCAGTTCCAGATCCCACCACCATTTCTTTACCGGGTTCAGGCCGCCATTTCCCATGGTGTCATCAAGGCGGGCCAGAAGAGGGGCGCTGGCGGGCAGGTTCATGGCGGCCCAGCGAAAGGGTTTCTCGGCAAAAAGCCCCTCAAGATTCCAGGGGCAGGTCTTCATGCAGCGCCCGCACATCGCCCCGCCCGGCGTGGTGATCCGGTAGGTGGCGCATTTCTGGCTGTCGGATTTCCAGATCTCGTAGCCATTGAACATCAGCTTCGGGCCGGCAGTGATGGCGCCGGAGGGGCATTCGCGCGCGCATTTGTTGCAGCTTTGGCAAAACCTCTGAAGCCCGAAATCCACCGGTTTGTCGTGGGCAAGCGGCATGTCGGTGGTCACGACCCCCGACTTCAGGCGCGGGCCAAGGAACGGGTTCAGGATCACCTCGCCGATGCGCGACACCTCGCCCAGCCCCGAGAGCAGCAGGAGCGGCGGCTGCAGCACCTCGCCATCCATCACCGTATGCGCCTTGGCCGAATAACCGAGATTGCGGATCTGTTTCGCGATGACCCCGCCCAGCAGCGAAAACCGCAGATAGGCGCGCATGCTCTGGGCTACGCCGATCCAGTCGTCGCCAGACGATCCCTCCATGGTTTCGCGGCCCTGGTCGATGATCATGCTGATCGCCTGGTCGTGGGGCGGCGTGATCGGCGCGCCGGTGGCGTCATGCGAATACCAGGCCCAGTCGGGGCAGCGCGAAATGCCGACGGCATCGACCCCCAGCCAATAGGAGGCCGCCTTGACATTGGCGGCGTTGCGCGTGGCGTCATCCGGACGGGGCCCGGGCAGGGCGGGGCCGTCCTGGATCAGCACGAAGGCCCCGAGCGCGCGGCGCTGGGCCATCGAAGGCGCGGCCTTGCGGGCATAGTGGCCGCCTTTCGCGCCGTCCTGCACCGCTTTGCCCATGTCCCCGAACTGCGCGCGGGCGAACATGTCGGCGCGTTTGGGCACGCGGGCGACGTTGGGTTCGTCGATATAGGTGGTGGGGGTATCGACCCGTTTCAGGGTTTCGAAGGGATGCGCGCCATCCACGAAGCGGCGCCGCGCGAAGGGGTCGCGGTTCAGCGCGGATTTCGCAAAGCCCTTGCCCAGCCACCAGGCCGGGCCGCGCGTCTTGAACCTTGGCTGTTGCGCCATGGCGGCAAGGGGGGCGTCGGGCGTCATTGCGAAGGTGGTGGTGATGGCCGCGACGCCGAATCCGGTGCCGACATAGGGCGCAACCAGTTGACCGTTCTCAAGCGTCGCAAGGCCCGCAGCCAGGGTGAGGCGATGCAGATCGACATCCGAAGAGGTGGCGGTATGGGCCGTGGCATCATGGCCCAGCAAGCGGATGTAGTTGGCGATGACCACGGCCGTTTCGCTGGCGCGCAGGGCGGCGCGATGGGCCTGGGCATCGTTGATCCAGTCGGTGCCGGTTTCATCCGGTTTCGGGTCGCGTGGATGTTCGTAGAGGAAAACGATCGCCTGCGAATGGGTGTCGATGCCTGCGGGCGGTGCCTCCATGGAATCGCGCAGGTCGGCCATGATGACATCGATCCCCGAGGCCAGGGTGCGGGTCTGGCGGTGGCGCAGGTCGTCGGCCAGGCGCGCGATATCGGGGTTCTGAAAGGGCGTGGTAAGCCGCGCCGCAGCCGGAAGATCGCAAATGCCGACCATCGCTGCATCCGAGAAATACCCGAAGGCCTTCAGGTGGTTGGCGCGTTCGCTCGGGTCTTCGGGGGCCTCGGCCCTGGCGCGGTTGACCAGGCCATCGCGGATCGCGTCAAGCATCGCCTGGTATTCGCCCATGGCGTTGACGATGCTTTCGGGCGTTTCGGCGCGCCGAAAATCAAGCTGGCGAAAGGGCGGTGCCGACTTCAGGTCGGGCATCGGCCCGCGGGCCAGCCGCTCGAGCGGGTAGGGGCCCAGGTGAACAGGCCGATCCTTGTCCGAAAAAAAGCGCAGTCCCATGATCCCCCCGATCCACCTCGCGGCAGAATGGGGCAGGTGCGGCCCAAGATCAACGGCGCAGGTCGTGGCGTTGACAGTTCCGGCGCGCTGTCCGTAAGGACGGGGTGAACCCTCAGTCCCCCAGGCGTGAAAGGCCGATCATGGCGCATACTCCGATCCTGCAATTCGGCACCAGCCGGTTTCTTCAGGCTCATGCCGATCTGTTCATCTCCGAGGCGGGGGCGGGGCCGATCACTGTCGTGCAAAGCTCGGGCGATCCGGCGCGCGCCCATCGCCTGGCGGCCCTGGCCGAGGGATTCCCGGTGCGGATCGAGGGTATTTCCGAGGGCGAGACCGTTCAACGCGAGGTGTGGGTCAACAGCGTGGCGCGCACCGCCTCAAGCGCCACCGACTGGGACGAGATCACGCGCATCGCCTGCGAGGAGGCCGAGATCATCCTGTCGAACACCGGCGACAAGGGGTTCGCGCCGCAGCCCGCAGACGGCAGTGCGGCTTTCGACCAGGCCATGTCCTATCCGGCCAAGCTGATGCTGCTGTTGAAGGCGCGGTTCGATGCGGGGGCCGCGCCGATCCAGGTGATGCCGACCGAATTGATTACCGACAATGGCGCGGTGTTGCGGGACAGGGTTCTTGAACTGGCCGGTGATGATGGCGCCTTTCGGGATTATCTGGAAACCGGAGTTCTGTGGGTCAATTCCCTGGTCGACCGGATCGTTTCGGCCCCGCTTGAGCCGGCAGGTGCAGTAGCCGAACCCTATGCGCTTTGGGCGATCGAGGATCAGCCGGGTCTGCGCCTGCCCTGCACCCATCCCGCTGTCGAGGTGGTTGGTGATCTGGCGCCCATCGCGGCCCTGAAGCTTTTCGTGCTGAACCTCGGGCATACCTACCTTGCCGACCGTTGGCAGGTCGCGGGGGGCGACCCCGAAGATACGGTGGCCCGCGCCATGGCCGACCCCGAGCGTGCCGCCGCGCTGAGCGCGCTTTACCGCGACGAGGTGCGGCCGGGTTTCGCCGCCGCGGGCATGGCCGAGGCCTTCGACGCCTATGTCGCCACCACGATGGAGCGGTTCGCCAACCCCTTCCTGGCCCACCGGATTGCCGATATTGCCCAGAACCACGATGAAAAGGTTGCCCGGCGGATTGATGGCTTTCGCATGTGGGCGGCCGGACATGGCGATAGCGCGCCGCGTCCGATTCTGGATGCGATCTGCGGCGGCTGAGGGCGCAGGGGCGCAGAGCGGCCCGTCCGCGCACGCGGGCGGGGGCATCAGGCCGAGAAGGGGACAGCCGCGCAGATGCGCGCCCCTTGCCGATGCCCTGCGACAGGCGCGCGAAGGGCCTGCGAATGCCGCCGGATTTGGCGATCGTGCCGTGGCGTGGCGGTCCGGCGCCCGTGGTGTCATTTTCTCCTAGAACACCCTATTTTCTTTTGTTATGCGGTCACGGATTGCGGCAGCGCGGATGGCTGGCGCCAAAGGTTGTCTCCGCTTGCCCTCGGGAGAATTGCGCCACGGGGCGCGCCGGGGGTTGGCGGACCATGAAAGGAATTGAGATGCAGGTCACTGAAACCCTGAACGAGGGCCTCAAGCGCGCCTATCAGATCACCGTTCCCGCTTCGGAGCTGGACGACAAGGTGAACGAGAAGCTGAAAGAGGCTCAGCCCGAAGTCGAGATGAAGGGCTTTCGCAAGGGCAAGGTGCCCATGGCCCTGCTGAAAAAGCAGTTCGGCCCGCGGCTTCTGGGTGAAGCGATGCAGGAAACCGTCGATGGCGCCATGTCCAAGCATTTCGAGGACAGCGGCGACCGCCCGGCCATGCAGCCCGAAGTGAAGATGACCAAGGACGACTGGAAAGAGGGCGACGATATCGAGGTTTCGATGTCCTACGAAGCGCTGCCCGAGATCCCCGATCTGGATGCCTCGTCGATCACGCTGGAAAAGATGGTCGTTTCCCCCGACGAGGAAGCGGTGGACGAGGCGCTGAAATCGCTGGCCGACAGCCGCAAGTCCTATGAGACGAAAAAGGGCAAGGCCAAGAACGACGACCAGATCGTGATCGATTTTGTCGGCTCGATCGACGGCGAGAAGTTCGAAGGCGGCGCCGCCGAGGATTATCCGCTGGTGCTGGGCTCGAAATCCTTCATTCCGGGGTTCGAGGATCAGCTGGTCGGTGCCAAGGCCGGTGACGAGCTTGAGGTGAAGGTGAACTTCCCCGACGATTATCAGGCCGAGCATCTGAAGGGCAAGGAAGCCTCGTTCGCGGTGACCGTGAAGGAAGTGAAGAAGCCCGGCGAAACCGCCATCGACGATGAACTGGCCAAGGGGTTCGGCGCCGAAAGCCTGGACGCCCTGAAGGACCAGATCCGCGAGCGTCTGACCGCCGAATACTCGGGCGCCGCCCGTGCGGTGATGAAGCGCGCGCTGCTGGACCAACTGGACGAGAAGGTTAGCTTTGAGCTGCCGCCGTCGCTGGTCAAGGCCGAGGCCGACCAGATCGCGCATCAGTTGTGGCACGAGGACAACCCCGACGTCCAAGGCCACGATCACCCCGAGATCGAGCCGACCGACGAGCATCAGAAGCTGGCCGAGCGTCGCGTGCGTCTTGGCCTGCTTCTGGCCGAACTGGGCCGCAAGAACGAAATCAGCGTGACCGACGCCGAGATGACCCAGGCCGTGATGAACCAGGCCCGTCAGTACCCCGGTCAGGAACGCCAGTTCTTTGAATTCGTTCAGCAAAACGCCCAGATGCGCCAGCAGCTTCAGGCGCCGATCTTTGAAGACAAGGTTGTCGATTATGTCTTCGAACTGGCCAATGTGACCGAAAAGCCCGCCACCAAGGCCGAGCTTGAGGCCGCTGTCGAAGCGCTGGACACCGACGAGTAATCAGACGCTTTTGGCGTTGTGAAAGGCCGCCCCTGGGGCGGCCTTTTTTGTGGCCGGGCGGTTGCGCCCGCGTCCCCGGGCGCGATAGGTTGCGCGCATATTTTCAACCGACCCATTTTCCTATCAGGAGCTTGTTTTCCCATGTCCCTGGCCTGTGTGCTGGTGTCCGATGTGACCGGAAGCACCCGATTGTTCGACCGTATGGGCAACGCCGAGGCGCTGGCCCGCATCGACAGCGTTCTGGCCCGCATGCGCGCGCTGATCGTGGAGGCGGGGGGGCATTGCGTGAAGTCGAAGGGAGACGACGTGCTGTCGTTCTTCCCCGATTCCAACGGCGCCTTCCTTGCCGCCTGGGCCATGATAAACGAACCCTGGCCCGACGATCTGGCCATTCACGCGGGTGCCTATTTCGGCGAAATCCTGAGCCATGCCAATGACATATACGGCGGCGCGGTGAATACGGCGGCGCGGCTGGCGTCACTTGCCAAGGCCGGAGAGATCCTGTTCGGCGATGCCTGTCATGACGATCTGGACGAGTCCCACAGGCAGAGGTTCCTTGCGATCGGCGCGATTCCGCTTCGGGGAAAAGAGGCCGCGACGCAGGTTTTTTCCTGCACGGTGGCCACGCTGGGCACCCAGACGACGGTGATTCCCGGCGGGCGTGGCGGCAGCAACCGCATGGCCATTGCCGATGTGTCGCTGGGGGATGCCCATTGGCAGTTGGTGCCGGGCGGGCGGCTGACAATCGGGCGGGCGCCCGACAGTGATATCCTGATCAAGGTGCCTAGCGTTTCGCGCAGCCACGCGGTTCTGACGATCAGCAGTGGCGAGTTGGAGTTCACCGATCACAGCTCGGGCGGGAGCAGGGTGCGGATGGACCAGGGGCAGGATCTAATGGTGCACCGCCGCACCACACTGTTGAGCGGGGCGGGCGAGATCGTGATCGGCACCGCCGTCAGGCCCGAGAAGGACAACGTGATCGGATTTCGCACCGGCGCGCTGGAGCGCGTCTAGGCCGTGAAAGGCATGAAAAAGGCCGCGCAAGATGTTGCGCGGCCTTTCTTTTTTCTGGTTTTCGACGATCAGTTGTCGTCGTCGGTCGCCACGGGCGAGGGGCTGTCTTCGCCGTCGCCGAAATCTTCGTTCGCAGCGCCGCCGATATCGTCGAACAGCTCCTGGATTTCGAATTCGGCCGCGGCCTCTTCCTCGGCTGCCAGTTCCTGGATCGACTTGCCCGAGGCCTGAAGTTCGGCCTCTTCGGGCGAACGGGCGACGTTCAGTTCGATCTTGGCTTCGACTTCCGGGTGCAGCGTGACCAGGACCGTGTGCAGGCCCAGGTACTTGATCGGCGCGGTCAGCGCGACCTGCTTGCGGTCGACGGTGAAGCCCGCTTCGGTTGCCGCGTCGGCGGCGTCACGGGTGGTGACCGAACCGTAAAGCGCACCGGAATCGGATGCCGAGCGAATCACGACGAACTGCTGTCCGTCGAGCTTGGCCGACATCGCTTCGGCCTCTTTCTTGGTCTCGAGGTTGTGCGCCTCAAGCTGGGCTTTCTGTGCCTCGAAGGCGGCGATATTCGCGGCGGACGCCGACATCGCCTTTTTCAGCGGCAGCAGGAAGTTGCGGGCATAGCCGGGCTTCACGTCCACGACTTCGCCCATCTGGCCCAGCTTGGCCACACGTTCCAAAAGGATGACTTGCATGTGCTTGCTCCTCAGTTCACGGCGTAGGGCAGCAGGGCGAGGAAGCGGGCGCGCTTGATCGCGCGGGCCAGTTCACGCTGCTTCTTGGCCGACACGGCCGTGATGCGGGACGGCACGATCTTGCCACGCTCGGAGATGTAGCGTTGCAGAAGGCGCGTGTCCTTGTAATCGATCTTGGGTGCATTGTCGCCAGAGAACGGGCAGACCTTGCGGCGGCGGAAAAATGGTTTCGTTGCCATGGGTTAGCTCCTCTGGTTCAGCGGCGTTCGCGGCGGGAATCGCGCTCGTCGCGCTTTTGCATCTGGATCGACGGGCCTTCGGGCAGTTCGTCCATCTTGATGGTCAGCACGCGCATCACGTCGTCATGAAGGCGCATCAGGCGCTCCATTTCCTGGACGGCCGAGGCGGGGGCATCGGTGCGCAGATAGGCGTAGTGGCCCTTGCGGTTCTTGTTGATCTTGTAGGCCATCGTCTTGACGCCCCAGTATTCGTGATCAACCACCTTGCCGCCGTTGTCGGCAAGAACCGTGCTGAAATGTTCGATCAATCCCTCGGCCTGGGTGTTGCTCAGGTCCTGGCGGGAAATGAAGACATGCTCATAAAGCGGCATGTGCTCTCCAGTTCTATGTTCAAGCGCACTTCAAAGACCGGCGGCGAGCCTTCCGTTGCCGGTCACGAGAGGTTGCGCAGTATGCATTGCTCACGGAAGGATGGGCGCTTTTACGGGCGGGGCGCGCGCTATGCAAGCCCCCCTTGGCCGGCAGGGGGCAATCGCGGTCGGCAAATCGGCATGGCGGTGCCGCATTTCTGCCCTCTTTGCCCTTTACCCATTTTTTAACCCGACCTTGGTAGAGAAAACCATGACCAAAGATGCCCCACTTTCCCCGACAGCTCCGCAGCCGCATCTTTCGATGTTCGATGTCTACAGCGGCTATGTCCTGACCCAGGGGCGCAATGCGCTGATGTACGTGGTGATGTGGGAAAGGGTGATGCGTTTCGTTGCCATTGGCGCGCTGGTCTTCCTTGCGGCCTTCTGGTTCTGGCCCGGCGCGGTGACCTCGGCCGAGGTTCTGCCGCTCAAGCTGGTGCTGTCGGGGGGGCTGGCGGTTCTTTCGGTCATGCTGTTCTGGGCGGCGCGGCCACGCCCGCAATATGAATGCCAGGTCGATCTTGTGCATTGCGAATTCCGCCAGATCCTGCGCGCGGCCAGCGGCATCGAAAAGTTGATGCTGCGTATCCGTTTTGACGAGGTGACGGGCCTGTTCATACGCCCCAACCGGGCCGAACCGATGGCGTCATGCCTGTTCATGGAGGTTTGCGGCGCGGATGAGCCTTTGCTTCTGGGCGTCGCGCACCACGATGTTCTTGGCGATATCCACCGCCGGATCAATGCCGATCTGGCCAAGGCCCGCACGATGCCCCAGCCACAGCGCCCGATGCCCCAGGAAGAGGCGGCCAAGGCCAGCGCGGTGGCCCGGATGCAGGCGGCCTGACACAAAGTTGAGTGCATGAGCGAACAGGCGCTGTGAAACGCCACTGAATTGCCGGGTGAAGGCTGCTGCTTCAGGTAAGGGGGCAGAGTTTTTCACAGTTACCGGAGCATTTCATGCACAAGACACTTCTTCCCGCGATCCTTGGCACCGCAGTCACCCTTTCTGGCGGTGCTGCCCTGGCCGAGGCGCAGACCTACATGCTGGACCCGAGCCACAGCCAGATCGTGTTCAGCTATAACCACGCCGGATTCTCCACCAGCCACGGCATGTTCTCGGGCTTCGAGGGCGAGATCCAGTTCGACAGCGAAGATCCCGCTGCGTCGTCCGTTTCGGTCAGCTTTCCGGCCGATACGATGATCACCGGCTGGCAGCCGCGCAGCGACCACTTTCTGCAGTCGGGCGATTTCTTCAAGCTGGGCGAATTTCCCGAGGTCACCTTCGAATCGACCTCCATCGAGTTGATGGGCGAAACGACCGCCCGCATCACGGGCGATCTGACGCTGAACGGCGTGACCAAGCCGTTGGTTCTGGATGCCGAGATGACCAAGTCGGGTGAATATCCCTTCCCGCCGCATCAGGGCAAGGCGGCCGCCGGTTTCAACGCCACCGGCACCGTGGTGCGCAGCGATTTCAACCTTGGCATGTTCGCGCCCTTCGTCAGCGACGAGGTGCAGATTGACCTGTCGATCGAAGCCATCGCCGCCGAGTGACGCGGGCCTGACGAACGCCTGACAGGGCCGCCGGAGAGATCCGGCGGCCCTTTTCATGTTCAGCGGCTGGCGGTCAGGGCCACGTCGATCACCACCGCAAAGCCCAGCGTCGCCTCGTCAGTCTGGTCGGCCCCGATGCCGAAATTCAGCCGGTCGACCGTGGTTTGGCCGCGCATCTCGGCCCGATCACCCTCCAGCGTCAGGGTGAAGGGCAGGGTCACGGGCACTTCGGCACCTTTCAGGGTCAGGGTGCCCTCGGCGCGATAGGCGCCATCGGTCGACAGGATATCGCCTCGGAAGGTCGCGGTTGGGAAGGTCTCGGCGTCGAAATAGGCCGGGCCCATGGCCTGTTCGGTGACCGACCCCAGGGTAAGGGAGTTGATGTCGATCTCGACATCCACCGCGCCATGGGGCGAGGGGGCGTTTTCGTCGAAGGCGATATCGGCCGACCAGCGCGAGAACTGGCCTTCGACCTCGGAACCGAACTGTTGCACCCTGATCGACAGGCTGCCCGCCTGCACCTGCCATTCGCCGCCGCTTTCGGTCAGGGCGGGGCCGCTGGCCTGGCCCGGCGTCGGCGGGGCCAAGGCCACCGAGAGCGCGAAGCCGGCGGCATAGATCGCCCCCGCGATCATGGCCGGGCGGGTGTGGTTGTGCGGGGTGGCGTCGCGTTGCAACGCCGGGGTGCCCGGCAGCATCCGCGCCAGCGTGGCGTCGCGGTCGATCAGGGCGTGCTTGATGGCCCCGGCGATGTGCAGCAGGATCGACAGGATCAGCACCTTGGTGAAGACGAAATGCACCGCGGCGAAAAAGGCGGCAAGGCTTTCGGATTGCGCCACCAGCGGCAGAGACTGCCCGAAGGGCCAGAGGATGGGCGCAAAGCCCGAGGTGGCCGCATGGTGCAGCCAGCCCGACAACGGCACCACCACCATCGCGCCGTAAAGCGACCAGTGCACCACCTCGGCCAGCAGGGTTTCGCCGCGCCGCTCGGGGTGCAGCGGCGCCGGTTTGCGCTGGGTCAGGGCCCAGAGAATGCGCAACAGTGCAACGGCGAATGCGGCGATGCCCACCGTCTTGTGCAGGCTGAAAAGCTGCGCCTTCAGCGCCAGTTCCGCCGCCGTCTCATGGGGCAGGCGGTTGGCGATCAGCCCCAGCGGAATCGCGGTGAGGATCAGCAGGGCGGTCAGCCAGTGGAAGGTCTTGGTGACCGAACCGTAAAGAAGCGGCGTGTTTGAGCGGGGCATCGTGAACCTTTTGCAACTGTGGATCGCGCGAAACTAGGCAGGGCGCCGTGGCGGGGCAATCGCAGCGGGCGCAGGGGCGCTGTGCGCAGGGGCAGCCCCGAGTTGCGCGCCGGGTCATTGCACTGTATCCGTCAGCCTTTGAAACAGATTGGAATTTCACAAGGAGGGCCACGGGATGAGCCGTGCATTCGTGTTTCCGGGCCAGGGCGCCCAAGCCATCGGCATGGGCCGCGCGCTGGCCGAGGCATATCCCGCAGCGCGCGCCGTTTTCGACGAGGTGAACGACGCATTGGGCCAGGACCTGTCGGCGCTGATCTGGGAAGGCCAGGCCGAGGATCTGACCCTGACGGCCAACGCCCAGCCGGCGCTGATGGCCACCTCGATCGCGGCCATGCGCGCGCTGGAGGCCGAGGGGATCGGGGTGGAAAGCGCTGCCTTTCTGGCCGGCCACTCCCTTGGCGAGTATTCGGCGCTGACGGCGGCGGGCGCCCTGACCCTGAGCGACGCGGCACGCCTGTTGCGGCTGCGGGGCGAGGCGATGCAGGCGGCGGTGCCGGTGGGGCAGGGTGCCATGGCGGCGATTTTGGGGCTTGACCTGGCCGGTGTCACCGAACTGGCCGCCGAGGCGGCGCAGGGCCAGGTTTGCCAGGCGGCAAACGACAATGACCCCGCGCAGGTGGTGATCTCGGGCGAGGCCGAGGCGGTGCAGCGGGCGGTCGACATGGCCAAGGGTAAGGGCGCCAAGCGCGCGCTGCTGTTGCCGGTATCGGCCCCGTTCCACTGTGCGCTGATGGCCCCGGCCGCAACGGCCATGGAAGCGGCCCTGGCCGAGGTGACGATTGCCGCGCCGAAGGTGCCGGTGGTCAGCAACGTGACGGCCGCCCCGGTCAGCGACCCCGACCAGATTCGCGGGCTTCTGGTGCAGCAGATCACCGGTACGGTGCGCTGGCGCGAAAGCGTGGTGAACATGGCCGACGCGGGTGTCGACAGTTTCTGGGAGGTCGGCGCGGGCAAAGCCCTTTCGGGGATGATTCGACGGATCGTCAAGGAAGCCGAGGTGGTGAATGTCGCCACGCCCGAGGATGTGGCGGCGCGGCTGGGCTGAACGGCCGCTGCGGGCCGGAACGATGAAAACAGGACAAGAGGCAAAGCCAAGATGTTTGATCTGACAGGAAAATGCGCCCTGATTACCGGGGCTTCCGGGGGGCTGGGCGGTGCCATCGCCAAGGTTCTTCATGATGCCGGTGCCACTGTGGCGCTGTCGGGCACCCGCGAGGCGCCCCTGCAGGCGCTGGCCGAAACCCTGGGCGAACGGGCGCATGTCCTGCCCTGCAACCTGTCGGACCGTGCCGCCGTCGAGGCGCTGCCGGGGCAGGCGGCCAAAGCCATGGGGTCTGTGGATATCCTGGTCAACAATGCCGGGATCACCGCCGATGGCCTGATGCTGCGCATGAGCGACGAGCAGTGGGACAAGGTGATCGAGGTGAACCTGACCGCCGCCATGAAGCTGTCGCGCGGGGTGCTGCGGGGCATGATGAAGGCGCGCTGGGGGCGGATCGTCAACATCTCGTCCATCGTCGGGGCCTCGGGGAACGGCGGGCAGGCGAACTATGCCGCCAGCAAGGCCGGGATGATCGGGATGTCGAAATCCCTGGCCCAGGAGGTTGCCAGCCGGGGGGTGACGGTGAACGCCGTGGCACCCGGTTTCATCACCACCGACATGACCGCCGCGCTGAACGACGATCAGAAGGCATCCCTTCTGGCGCAGGTGCCCGCGGGGCGCATGGGCGAGGCCGACGAGATCGCCGCGGCGGTACTGTACCTGGCCAGCAACGAGGCGGCCTATGTCACCGGCGCGACCCTGCATGTGAACGGCGGGATGTCGATGTACTAGGCATTGCCGGGGCCGCTTTGCCCCGGGGTGAAAGCGATTGCCTTATCCAGATGGTATGATATAGGCGGCGCACGAATTTTGCGGGAACGCTTGGCGAACCCGCCGAAGACTGCCATATGGTAGGGATCATGGCCGCAGGGCCGTACTGACAGCGGGGCATCGCCCCGAGGAACCTAAGAGGAAGTGACATGAGCGACATCGCAGATCGCGTTAAGAAGATCGTCGTCGAGCATCTGGGCGTTGAAGAAGAAAAAGTGACCGAGAACGCTTCGTTCATCGACGATCTGGGCGCCGACAGCCTGGATACCGTCGAACTGGTCATGGCCTTCGAAGAAGAGTTCGGTATCGAGATCCCGGACGACGCCGCCGAGACGATCCAGACTTTTGGCGATGCCGTGAAGTTCATTTCCGAAGCTTCCTGATCGGACGTTCCGGGCTGCGGGCCGGACAAATTGAAGTAAGGCGGTGTTTCCGATGGGATTCACCGCTTTTTCCATTTTTGGGGACGGCCCCGGCGGGGTGATGCCGCCCGGTGCGGCGCCTCTTTCACCGTCGCAAGGGGCGGTGTATCACTTCGGCAAAGAGATGAGCGGAGACAAACATATGCGTCGAGTTGTTGTCACGGGATTGGGCATGGTCAGCCCTCTGGCCAGCGGTGTCGAAGCCACATGGAGCAAACTTCTGGCCGGGGAATCGGGCGCGGGCCCGATCACGCGGTTCGATGCCGGGCGCCTTGCGACCGGTTACGCCTGCGAGGTGCCGCGCGGCGACGGCAGCAATGGCACCTTCAACCCCGACGATTTCATGGAGCCGAAAGAGCAGCGCAAGGTCGATGACTTCATTCTTTACGGGATGGCGGCGGCGCAGCAGGCGGTCGAGGATTCGGGCTGGATGCCCAAGGACGAGGAAGACCGCGTGCGCACCGGTGTGATGATCGGTTCGGGCATCGGCGGGCTGCAATCCATCGCCGACACCGCCGTTCTGTTGCACGAAAGGGGGCCGCGGCGCGTTTCGCCCTTTTTCATTCCCGGCGCGTTGATCAACCTGATCAGCGGCCAGGTTTCCATCCGCTATGGCTTCAAGGGGCCGAACCACGCCGTTGTCACGGCCTGTTCAACCGGGGCCCATGCCATCGGGGATGCGGCGCGGCTGATCCAGTGGGGCGACGCCGACGTGATGATCGCGGGCGGTGCCGAAAGCCCGATCTCGGAAATCGGGATTGCCGGGTTCAACGCCTGCAAGGCGCTTTCGACCGGGCGGGGCGACGATCCGACGAAGGCGTCGCGCCCCTGGGACAAGGACCGCGACGGTTTCGTCATGGGCGAGGGGGCGGGTGTCGTCGTTCTTGAGGAATACGAACACGCCCTGGCGCGCGGTGCGAAGATCTATGGCGAGGTCATCGGTTACGGGCTGTCGGGCGACGCCCACCACATCACTGCCCCGCCCCCCAACCACGAGGGCGCCGAGCGGGCGATGAAGGCCGCCGTTGCGCGGGCCGGGATCGACGCGGGCGAGATCGATTACGTCAACGCCCACGGCACCAGCACCATGGCCGACACCATCGAACTGGGCGCGGTTGAACGCCTGGTGGGCGATGCGGCGGGCAAGGTCACGATGTCGTCGACCAAATCCTCGACCGGGCACCTTCTGGGTGCGGCCGGCGCGATCGAGGCGATCTTCTGCATCCTTGCCATGCGCGATCAGGTGGCGCCGCCGACCCTGAACCTGGACAACCCCGATGCCGAGACGAAGATCGACCTGGCGCCCAATGCCAAGGTCGAGCGTGAGATCGACGTTGTCCTGTCGAACTCCTTCGGGTTCGGCGGCACCAACGCGGCGCTGATCATGCGACGGGTCAAGACCTGATGTGGCGCCATATCGCCTCGAATTTCCTGTCTCTTTTCATCGTGGTGCTGGTGGCGCTTGGCGGGCTGGTGGCCTGGGGCAAGGCCCAGTACACGCAAGAGGGCCCGCTGGAACAGGCGATCTGCCTGCGGGTTGAAAGCGGTTCGACCATGAGCCGCGTGTCCGAAGACCTGGCCGAACAGGGCGCGGTGAGCAGCCCGCAGATCTTTCGCATCGGGGCCGATTATTCCGACAAGTCGAGCGCGCTGAAGGCCGGGAGCTTTCTTGTGCCGGAACGTGCGTCGATGGAGCAGATCGTCGAAATCGTCACCCGCGGCGGCGCGTCGACCTGTGGTGTCGCGGTGGTTCTGAACATCGGTGTGACCGCCCTTGAGATGCGGGTGCGCGAGCTTGACCCCGCCACGAACCGTTTCGTCAACAAGGCCGAGTTCGACCCGGTCAGCGGCGAGGAACCGGCGGAGTACCTGAACGTGCGCGACAAGGCCGACACGCGGTTCAGCATCTCGATGGCCGAGGGCGTGACAAGCTGGCAGGTGATCGAGGGGCTGAAAGCGGCCGAGTTCATGACCGGCGAGGTGGATGACCTTCCCGCCGAGGGCACGCTGGCGCCCGACAGCTATGAGGTGCGTCCGGGGGCCGACCGTGGTGAGCTGGTGGCGCGGATGGTTGCCAGGCAGGAAGAGCGCCTGGCCGAGGCCTGGCGCAACCGCGACGACGATCTTCCCGTGGCCACGCCGGAAGAGGCGCTGATCCTTGCTTCGCTGATCGAGAAGGAAACCGGTGTGCCGGAGGAACGCGAGGAGGTGGCGGCTGTTTTCGTCAACCGTCTGCGCCAGGGAATGCGGCTTCAGACCGACCCGGCGGTGATCTATGGCATCACCAAGGGGCAGGGTGTGCTGGGGCGCGGGCTTCGGCGCAGCGAGTTGGACCGCGAGACGCCCTATAACACCTATCGCATCGATGGTTTGCCGCCGACGCCGATTGCCAACCCTGGCCTTGCCAGCATCAAGGCGGCGGTCAACCCCGCGACGAGCGAGTTCCTGTTCTTCGTCGCCGATGGCACGGGCGGCCATGCCTTTGCCCGCACCCTGGCCGAGCATAACGAGAACGTCGCGCGCTGGCGCAAGATCGAGGCCGAGCGCGCGGAGTGAGGCCTTTGCCACGGTCCGGTTAGCGATTTGTTAACCGGACCGTGCGCAGGTATCTGATATATAACGGAAAATATTGACTTTCGCGGCCTATTGGGATATACCGGTCAGGCAGTGACGGACATGACGAGAGCGACGGGGGCCAGCGGCCCTGCGTCGCTTTTTTTATGCCCGATCGGACGGGGGGTTCCTTAGCAAATGGGTGCCCACAGAATGGCGAACGCCGACAAGACAGAACGAGAGTCGTCCCAGCTTTTGCTGCGGGAGGCCGAGGAACACTATGCCGGCGCATTGGAAGAGCTGATCGCCATGCGCCTTTATTTTCGGGATCGGACCGAGATTTCCGAGGCCGAGATCAAGCGGGTGACGGGCAATTATACCCGCGCCACGCAGACCCTTTTTGACGAAAGGAAAAAAGTTGAAGAGCTTGAGCGGCGCAACCGCGGAATCGTCCATGACTATGCCATCGACTTCGACGCCGTGCGCGGTGAGATCGGGAGCGCGCTTGATCGCCTCCGCGCCCATCGCGGCCCAGTCTGAGTTTCTGGATGGCTTAAGCGAGGAGGCCCTGTTGGGCCTTCCGTACCTCTTTGAATTCTGGGCGATGGAGCATCAGTTGCCCCCCGGGGGCGATTGGCGCACCTGGGTGATCATGGGGGGGCGCGGGGCGGGCAAGACGCGCGCCGGGGCCGAATGGGTGCGCGCCGAGGTCGAGGGCAACATGCCGCTGGACCCGGGGCGATCACGGCGCGTGGCGCTGATCGGGGAAACCCAGGACCAGGTGCGCGAGGTGATGATTTTCGGTGAATCGGGCATTCTCGCCTGTTCGCCGCCTGATCGCCGCCCCGTCTGGGAGGCGGGGCGCAAGCGGTTGGTCTGGCCCAACGGTGCGGTGGCGCAGGTGTTTTCCGCCCATGAGCCCGAGGGGCTGCGCGGGCCGCAGTTCGACGCGGCCTGGGTGGACGAGCTGGCCAAGTGGAAGAAGGGCGGCGAGGCCTGGGACATGCTGCAGTTCGCCCTGCGGCTGGGCGATCATCCGCGTCAGTGCGTGACGACGACGCCGCGCAACGTGGCGGTGTTGAAGGACATTCTGGCCAATCCGTCGACCGTGCAGACCCATGCGCCCACCAGCGCGAACCGGGCCAACCTGGCGCGGTCGTTTCTGGACGAGGTGGTGGCGCGGTATCACGACACCCGGCTGGGGCGGCAGGAGTTGGACGGGCTGTTGCTGGAGGATGCCGAGGGGGCGCTGTGGTCCATCGGTGCGCTGGAGGCCTGCAAGGTGGCCGAACGGCCTGAGGTGTCGCGCATCGTCGTGGCGGTGGATCCGCCGGTGACGGGCGGCAAGGCCAGCGACGATTGCGGCATCGTCGTGGTGGGCGCGATCACCACGGGTGAGCCGAAGGAGTGGCGCGCCGTGGTGTTGGAGGATGCCAGCGTATCGGCGGCCTCGCCCCATCAGTGGGCGAGCGCGGCGGTGGCGGCGGCGCGGCGGTGGAAGGCCGACCGGCTGGTGGCCGAGGTGAATCAGGGCGGCGATCTGGTGGAAACCGTCGTTCGGCAGGTGGACCCGCTGATCGCCTATCGGGGCGTTCACGCCACGCGCGGCAAGGTGGCCCGGGCCGAGCCTGCGGCGGCGCTCTATGAGCAGGGGCGCGTGGCGCATATGCCCGGCCTTGGTGCCCTGGAAGAGCAGATGTGCCGCATGACGACCGCCGGATACGAGGGCGCGGGCAGCCCCGACCGTGTGGATGCTCTGGTCTGGGCGCTGCACGATCTGATCCTGGAACCGGGTGTTGCGCGGATGGCACCCAAGGTGCGTACGCTGCGTTAGCGTGGTGGTTAAACCTTTATGGGAAAGTGATCCCACGAGTTGACGTGGCCCCCCTGCGGCATCCGGCCAGGGGGGGCCGGAAGACCCCGAAAGCGGTGACAGTACGAGACCAGGTTGCGCCCCATGCGGGCGGTGGCCCGGTTGTCTGTTGCCTGAACGTGGCCCCAGGGGGCCGACAGAGGAGCGGAACATGGCGTTTGACTTTCTGAAGCGATCTGCCCCGGCGGCGCCCGAGGCCAAGGCATCGGCCACCGGGCCGGTCGTGGCCTGGGGCGGGTCGGGGCGCGTGGCCTGGAGCGCGCGCGACACCACGTCGCTGACGCGCAACGGGTTCGCGGGCAATCCGGTGGGGTTTCGCTGTGTGCGGCTGATCTCCGAGGCGGCGGCGGCCCTGCCGCTGGTGTTGCAGGATGCCGGGACGCGCTATGCCGTGCATCCGCTGTTGTCGTTGGTGAACCGGCCCAATGCCGGGCAGGGGCGGGCGGAGTTGTTCGAGGCGCTTTACGGTCAGATCCTGCTGTCGGGGAACGGGTATCTTGAGGCGGTGGGTGCCGGCGGCGTGCCGCTGGAGCTGCATGTGCTGCGCAGCGATCGCATGACCCTGATCCCCGGGGCCGATGGCTGGCCGGTGGGGTACGAGTATGCCGTGGGGGGCAGGAAGCACCGGTTCACGGTGGAGGACGGGGTGAGCCCGGTCTGCCACGTGAAATCCTTCCATCCGCAGGACGACCATTACGGGCTGTCGCCCATGCAGGCCGCCGCGCAGGCGCTGGACGTGCACACGGCGGCGTCGCGGTGGAGCAAGGCTCTGCTCGACAATGCGGCGCGGCCTTCGGGCGCCATCGTCTATCGCGGGACCGATGGGCAGGGGCAGTTGGGCGCCGATCAGTACGACCGGTTGGTGAGCGAGATGGAGGCGCACCACCAGGGGGCGCGCAATGCCGGGCGGCCGATGCTTCTGGAAGGTGGATTGGACTGGAAACCCATGGGGTTTTCGCCATCCGATATGGAATTTCAGAAGACCAAGGAGGCGGCGGCGCGCGAGATCGCGCTGGCCTTCGGGGTGCCGCCGATGCTGTTGGGGATTCCCGGTGACGCGACCTATGCCAACTATGCCGAGGCGCACCGGGCGTTTTACCGCCTGACGGTGTTGCCGCTGGCGGCGCGGGTCTGTGCGTCGGTGTCGCACTGGCTGGCCGGGTTCACCGGCGAGGCGGTGGAGCTGAAATACGACCTGGATCAGGTGAGCGCGCTGAGCGGCGAGCGCGATGCGCAATGGGCGCGGGTGGCGGCGGCCGACTTCCTGACGGACGGGGAAAAGCGGGCGCTGCTGGGTCTGCCGAAGCTGGAGGAGGAATGAGCATGGAATTCGATTTGGAGCGCAAGTTCTGCCGGATCGGCGGCGAGGTGTCGGTGAGCGACGGATCGGTGATCGAGGGCTATGCGAGCCTGTTCGGCGCACCCGATCAGGGCGGCGACGTGGTGGCGGCGGGGGCCTATGCGGCCTGTCTGGCCGGGCTAAGCGCCAGGGGTGGCAAGGTCAAGATGCTGTGGCAGCACGACCCGGCCCAGCCCATCGGTGTGTGGGACGAGGTGCGCGAGGATGCGCGGGGCCTCTACGTCAAGGGCCGCATTCTGGCGGATGTGGCCAAGGGGCGCGAGGCGATCGCGTTGATCAATGCCGGGGCCATCGACGGGCTGTCGATCGGGTATCGCACCAAGAAGGCAAGCAAGGATGCGGGCGGCAAGCGGCATCTGCACGAGTTGGAGCTGTGGGAGGTGTCCTTGGTGACCTTCCCCATGCTTCCCGAGGCGCGGGTGGGGGCAAAGGGCGATGCGCCCGAGGCCGACACCCTGCGCGGTCTGGCGGCGGCCCTCGAGGACGCACGCGGGCTGTTGACGCGGGGCTGACTCCGCACATCACCGAAAAGGAACTGCGATGAGCAAGACCGAGACGAAGTCCGGGGTCAGAGAAGATCTGCCCGAAGAGACCGTGGCCCGGGCGTTGAACGGGCTGGTGGGCGACCTGAAGCGATTTCAGGACGGCATCGAGACGAAACTGAAACAAGCCGAAGAGCGAGTGAACATGCTGGATCGTAAGACACTGTTGGCGGGCCGCCCCGCATTGGCGCGCACGGCCGAAACCGAAGCCCCGCACCAGAAGGCCTTCGAGGCCTATGTCCGCTCGGGCGATGACGACGGGTTCCGCGGGCTGGAGCTGGACGGCAAGTCGCTGAACACCGCGGTGAACGGCGATGGCGGCTACCTGGTCGATCCGGTGACCAGCGCCAGCGTGCAGTCGGTTCTGCGCGCCACCGCGTCGATCCGGGCCGTGGCCAATGTGGTGAATGTCGAGGCGACCTCCTATGACGTGCTGATCGACACCACCGATATCGGTGCGGGCTGGGCGACCGAAACCGGATCGCAGGGCGAGACGGGCACCCCGACCATCGACCGGATCGTCATTCCGCTGCACGAGCTTTCGGCGCTGCCGAAGGCGAGCCAGCGTCTGCTGGACGATGCGGCCTTCGACATCGAGGGATGGCTGGCCGGGCGCATCGCCGACAAGTTCGCACGCGCCGAGGCGGCGGCATTCGTCGGCGGCGACGGTGTGGACAAGCCGCGCGGTTTCCTGACCCATACCACCGTCGACAATGACGTCTGGGTCTGGGACACCCTGGGCTATGTCGCCTCGGGGGCCGATGGGGCGTTTGACGGTGCGGATTCGCTGGTCGATCTGGTCTATGCGCTGGGCGCGCAGTACCGCGCCAACGGGTCGTTCGTGATGAACAGCAAGACCGCCGGTGTGGTGCGCAAGCTGAAGGACAACGACGGGCGGTTCCTGTGGTCCGACGGTCTGGCCGCCGGTGAGCCTGCCCGCCTTCTGGGCTATCCCGTTCTGATCGCCGAGGACATGCCCGATATTGCCAGCGGTTCCCATGCGGTGGCCTTCGGTGATTTCGGCGCCGGCTATACCATCGCCGAGCGCCCCGACCTGCGCATCCTGCGCGATCCGTTCAGCGCCAAGCCCCATGTCCTGTTCTATGCCACCAAGCGCGTTGGCGGCGATGTGAGCGATTTCGCCGCGATCAAGCTGTTGAAGTTCTCGGCCTCGTAAGGGCTGGGCGGGCCGGGCGGGGGGTGCCTGTCTGGCCCGGCATGGGCGCGTGCCGCACGATTTCGCGTCGTCTAGCTGCCTTCCCTCCGTCTGTGCGACGCGGAGGTGCGCGTCCATCATTCGACCGTTCCGGGCCTTGGCGGCCTTCTCGGTTCGGCAAGGGTTCGGAAATTCGGAGTGTTTTCCATGAATATCGTCGAAGTGACATCAGTGGCGGCTGCCGCTCTGCCGATTGCGCAGTTGCGTGCGCATCTTCGCCTTGGGACAGGGTTCGGTGAGGACAGTTTGCAGGACGGTGTTCTGGAAACCTGTCTGCGCGGGGCACTGGCGCGTATCGAGGGGCACTGCGGCAAGGTGATCCTGGAGCGCGACCTTGTGCTGCGCCTTGGGGAGTGGCGCGATCATTCGCGGCTGGTTCTGCCCCTGGCGCCGGTGCGCGCGGTGACAGCCGTGGTGATTTCCGACCGGACGGGTGCGCAGGAGTTGGTTGACCCGTCGCGTTACCGGCTGATCCGCGACACCCACGCGCCGATCGTCATCTCAAGCGGCTACATGCTGCCGCGCATTCCGCTGGCCGGGCAGGCCGAGGTTTCGTTCACGGCGGGATACGGGGCCTGGGGCGACGTGCCCGGCGACATGGCGCAGGCGGTGCTGATGTTGGCGGCGGCCTATTACGAGAACCGCGATGCCGCCGGCGCAGGCGCCTTGCCCGGGGCGGTGGCGGGCCTGCTGACCCGCTATCGCAGCCTGCGGATGTCGCGGGGGGCAGGGGCATGAGCGGTGTGCAGTTGAGCCGGAAGCTGGTGCTTGAGGGCGCGGTGCGTCAGCCCGATGGTGCGGGCGGTGCGCTGAGCAGCTGGCAGGCGCTGGGCACGCTCTGGGCCGATCTGCGGATGGGCAGCGGGCGCACCACGGGGGGCGAAGCGGGCGCCCTTTCGCGCCAGACCTTTCGCATCACGGTGCGTGCGGCGCCGCAGGGGGCCGCGTCGCGCCCCGTGCCCGGCCAGCGGTTTCGCGACGGTGCGCGGGTTTTTTCCATCGATGCGGTCAGCGAAGTGCTGCCGGGCGGTGCCTATCTGATCTGCCACGCCCACGAGGAGGTTGCGCTGTGAGTTATGGAGTTTCCGCATCGTTGCAGGCCGCCGTGTTCCAGAGGTTGCAGGGCGATGCCGCCCTTGGGGCCATCGTGGGCAGCGATATCTATGACGCCCTGCCGCCGGGTGCACTGCCCGCCAACTATGTGGTCCTTGGTGACGAGGACGTGCGCGACCGGTCGGACAGGGACGAGGGCGGCGCGCTGCATGATCTGACGGTCAGCGTGATCACCAGCGCCGCCGGTTTTGCCACGGCCAAGGCGGCGGCGGGGGCCGTTTCCGACGCGCTGCTGGATTGGGTGCCGGTGCTGAGCCGGGGGCGGATTGTCGGGCTTTGGTTTCTGAAGGCGCGTGCCCGGCGCGTGGGCAGCGGCGATCAGCGCCGTATCGATCTGCGCTTTCGGGTGCAGACGCAGGACAACTGAACTTAACCAGACGGAGTGACGGAAATGGCTGCGCAGAATGGCAAAGACCTGTTGATCAAGCTGGACCTGACCGGGGCCGGACAATTCGAGACCATCGCGGGCCTGCGCGCCACGCGGATTTCCTTCAACGCCGAGAGCGTGGACGTGACATCGCTGGAATCCCAGGGCGGATGGCGCGAGTTGCTGTCGGGCGCAGGAGTGAAATCGGCGTCGATCTCGGGGTCGGGGATCTTCAAGGATACCGATACCGACGCCCGGGCGCGCCAGATCTTCTTTGACGGGCTGACGCCGGATTTTCAGGTGATCATCCCCAGTTTCGGCATCGTGTCCGGCGCCTTTCAGGTGACATCGCTTGAATATGCCGGGGCGCACAATGGCGAGGCCAGTTATGAGATTTCGCTGGCCTCGGCCGGGGCGCTGGATTTCGTCGCGCTATGAGCGGGAACCCCTGGGCCGGGGAGGTATCTTTGCGGCTGAACGGCGAGGTGTTGCAGGCCCGCCTGACCCTTGGCGCTTTGGCCGAGCTTGAGGCCGACTTGGGCGAAGACAGCCTGATGAACCTGGTGGAGCGCTTTGAGAATGCGCGGTTCTCGACGCGGGATGTTCTGTCGCTTGTGGTGGCGGGGCTGCGCGGGGGCGGTTGGCGGGGCAGTGCCGCCGACCTGCTGAGCGGCGAGATCGCCGGCGGCCCCATCGAGGCGGCGCGGGTCGCCGGGGCGCTTCTGGCGCGGGCCTTCGCCCTGCCGCAGGAGCGTGACGGTGCGCTTTGACTGGCCCGCCCTGATGCGGGCGGGGATCGCCGAACGTGGATTGCTGCCGCGCGAGTTCTGGGCGCTGACCCCGGCCGAACTGATGCTGATGCTGGGGCGCGGCGGGGGTGCCGCGCCTATGGGGCGGGCAGGCCTGGAGGCGCTGGCGGCGCTTTATCCCGACATTGACGGAGGAACGAGTGATGGAAACGGCGCAGATCGAGGATCTTGAGGATCAGATCATCACGCTTGAACAGACCCTTGGCGGGGCAAGCACCATGGCCGCCGCCTTTGATGGTGAGTTGCGGCGTATGCAATCGACCATCGCCGATGCCGGTCGCGAGGTGAACGTGCTGTCGGGAGGGATATCGCGCGGGCTGCGCCGGTCGTTCGATGGGTTGATCTTCGACGGCATGAAGCTGTCGGACGCCTTGAAGGGCGTCGCGCAGTCGATGGTGGATGCGGCCTATAACGCCGCGATCCGGCCGGTTTCGAACCACCTGGGCGGCATGCTGGCCAGCGGAGTCGAGGGGCTGATCGGGGGCATGATGCCGTTCGAGAAGGGCGGCACCTTTGCCCACGGGCGGGTGATGCCCTTTGCCAGGGGGGGCGTCGTATCGGGGCCCGTGGCCTTTCCCATGCGCGGCGGCACCGGGTTGATGGGCGAGGCGGGGCCCGAGGCGATCATGCCGCTGGCGCGCGGCGCCGACGGACGCCTTGGGGTGCGGGCGGCGGGCGGGGGTGGCCCCGTGACCGTGGTGATGAACATCACCACCCCCGATGTTCAGGGGTTCCGGCGCAGTCAAAGCCAGATCGCCGCCCGCATGGGCCGTGCTTTGGGACAGGGCCAGCGCAACCGTTGAGGAGAAGAGCATGTCATTCCATGAAATAAGGTTCCCGGCGAACCTGTCGTTCGGATCGGTGGGCGGCCCGGAACGGCGCACCGAGATCGTGACCCTTGCCAATGGCTTTGAGGAGCGCAACACGCCCTGGTCCCATTCGCGCCGCCGCTATGACGCGGGGCTGGGGATGCGGTCGCTGGACGATGTGGAGCTTTTGCTGGCCTTCTTCGAGGCGCGGCGGGGGCAGTTGCACGCCTTTCGCTGGAAGGATTGGGCCGATTTCAAATCCTGCCCGGCGTCACGCAGCCCCGATTACAACGACCAGGTTATCGGCCATGGCGACGGTGTGAACGCCGCATTCCGGCTAAGCAAGACCTATGAGGCAGGAACAAATCCCTATGTCCGCCCGGTGAGCAAGCCCGTTGCAGGCACGGTGACCCTGGGCCTTGAAGGGGATCTGCTGCGCGAGGCGGTGCATTTCGACCTGGATGTGACCACGGGCGTCGTCACCCTTTACAAAGTGCCCCCGGCGGGCGCCGAAATCACGGCGGGGTTCGAATTCGACGTGCCGGTGCGGTTCGACACCGACCTGATCCAGGTTTCCGTGGCCAGCTTCAAGGCTGGCGATGTGCCCAATGTGCCAATCGTGGAGGTGCGGGTATGATGGGCATTTCCGAGGCGTTTCAATCGCACCTCGACAGCGGTGCCACCACCGTTTGCCGCTGCTGGCTGGTGGTGCGACGGGATGGCCGGACCTTCGGCTTCACCGATCACGATGACACCCTGCGCTTTGACAGCAGGGTTTTCCTGGCATCCGAGGGCATGTCGGCGCGCGCGCTTGAGCAGACCACCGGGCTTGCCGTCGATAACTCGGAAGCGTTGGGCGTTCTGAGCGATGCGTCGGTCAGCGAGGCCGATATTCGCGCGGGGCTGTTTGACGGGGCCGAGGTGATGGCCTGGCTGGTGAACTGGGCGGATACCGATCAGCGGATCCTGCAGTTTCGCGGCACCCTTGGGGAGATCCAGCGCACCGGCGGCGCTTTCCGCGCCGAGCTGCGTGGCCTGACCGAGGCGCTGAACCAGCCTCAGGGGCGGGTCTATCAGGCGCCCTGTGCCGCCGTCTTGGGGGATCGGGCCTGCGGGTTTGACCTGAGCACGCCCGGATATTGCGAAAAGCGCGCGGTTGAAACGGTCGAGGGGCGCAAGTTCTTTCGTTTTGCAGCGCTTGAAGGGTTCGACGACCGGTGGTTCGAGCGCGGCCGGCTGATTGTCGAAACGGGGGCGGCCAAGGGGATCGTGGCGGCGATCAAAAACGACCGCCTGAGTGCGAAGGGCCGCACCATCGAGGTCTGGGAAGTGCTGCGGCTGGATATCCGGCCCGGAGATTTGATCCGGCTGGAGGCGGGATGCGACAAACGGGTTGCGACCTGCCGGTTGAAGTTCGACAACATCCTGAATTTTCGCGGCTTTCCCGACATTCCCGGCGAAGATTGGCTGATGGCCTATCCGTCAAGCGGTGACGACAACTCGGGCGGGTCGCTTTCGGTGCGGAGGCGGCAGGGATGAGCCATGGCAACCCGGCGGCTGTGGCCATCGCGCGGCAATGGATCGGCACGCCCTATCTTCACCAGGCGTCATGTCTTGGGGCGGGGGCGGATTGCCTTGGCCTGGTTCGGGGCATCTGGCGCGGTCTGAACGGCGAGGAACCGGCGGCGGTGCCGCCCTACACGCCCGACTGGTCGGAACCGCGCCGCCAGGAGCGGCTGTGGCATGCTGCGCGGCTGCATCTGGTGGAGCGCCCCCTTGGCGCGCTTCTGCCAGGTGACGTGGTGCTGTTTCGCATGCGCGACGGCGGGGTCGCCAAGCACCTTGGCGTGATCTCGCAAGCCGGTGCACGGGCCGCGTTCATCCACGCCTATACCGGGCATGGCGTGATCGAAAGCCCGCTGAGCGCCCCATGGCAGCGCCGCATCGTGGCGCGCTTCGAATTTCCCGACAGGAGGCTTTGATGGCCACGATCGTTCTTTCCGCAATCGGTGCGGCCGCGGGTGCAAGCCTGGGCGGCGGTGTTCTGGGGCTGTCCTCGGTCGTGATCGGCCGTGCCGTGGGCGCGACCCTGGGGCGGGTCATCGACCAGTCGATCCTTGGTGCCGGATCCCAAGCGGTGGAAACCGGAAAGGTCGAGAGGTTTCGCCTGACGGGTGCCAGTGAAGGCGCGCCGATCAACCAGGTGCACGGGCGCTGCCGGATCTCGGGGCAGGTGATCTGGGCCTCGCGCTTCCTTGAGAGGGCGACGACCAGTGGTGGCGGCAAGGGCGCGCCGTCGGGGCCCAGCACGACCAGCTTCAGCTATTCGGTGTCCTTTGCCATTGCGCTGTGTGAGGGCGAGATTTCGCGCGTCGGTCGCATCTGGATCGATGGGGCCGAGGCGCGTTTGGACGATCTGAACCTGCGCGTCTATCCCGGTTCGCAGGATCAGTTGCCCGACCCCAGGATCGAGGCAATCGAGGGCGCCGGGAATGTACCGGCCTATCGCGGCATCGCCTATGTGGTCTTCGAGGATCTGGACCTGGCGCCCTATGGCAACCGTGTCCCACAGTTCAGCTTCGAGGTTATGCGCCCCGAACTGGCCGCCGAGGCGGGCACGCCGGACCTGGCGCGCAGCATTCGTGGTGTCGCGCTGATGCCGGGAACCGGGGAATATGCCCTGGCGACAACGCCTGTGAGATTCGAGCAGGAGCCGGGCGTTTCCAGCTTCATCAACATCAATTCACCGCTTGGAAAGACGGACTTCGCCGCGTCGCTTGAGGCGATGACAGGCGAGTTGCCCAATTGCGGTGCGACATCGCTGGTGGTGTCGTGGTTCGGCAACGATCTGCGTTGCGGAACCTGCGAGATCGCTCCGAAGGTCGAGCAGGGCAATTTCGAGGGGGTCGAGATGCCCTGGACGGTCTCGGGCCTGACCCGCGGGACGGCGATGTCGCTGCCCGAAGTGGACGGCAAGGTGATCTATGGCGGCACCCCGACCGACCAGTCGGTGAAAGAGGCCATCACGGCCCTGCGTAACGCGGGCCAGGCGGTGATGTTCTATCCCTTCATCCTGATGGAGCAGCTTGCCGACAACGGATTGCCCGATCCCTATTCAGACGCCGAAGATCAACCGGCACTCCCTTGGCGTGGTCGTATCACAACCTCGGTCGCATCGGGGCGGGCAGGGACGCCCGACAAGACCGCCCAGGCCGAAGCAGAGGTTGCCGCGTTCTTCGGAATGGCGGCACCGACGGATTTCACGGTGACCGATGCGGGGGTGGATTACACCGGCCCGCAGGAGTTTTCGTATCGCCGCTTCATCCTGCACTATGCGCATCTTTGTGTGGCGGCGGGGGGCGTCGATTCCTTCTGTATCGGTTCGGAAATGCGCGGTCTGACCCAAGTGCGTGGTGCCGGGGATAGCTTTCCGGCGGTGGCGGCCCTGCGGCAACTGGCGCAGGATGTGCGCACCATTGTCGGGCCGGATTGCAAGATCGGGTATGCCGCCGACTGGTCCGAGTATTTCGGGTATCATCCGCAGGATGGTTCGGGGGATGTGCTGTTCCATCTCGATCCGCTTTGGGCGGATGATGCGGTCGATTTCATCGGGATCGACAACTACATGCCCCTGGCCGATTGGCGCGATGGCTTCGAACATGCCGATGGTGCCTGGGGTTCGATTCATGACCTTGAGTATCTGAAAGCCAACATCGCGGGCGGCGAAGGGTACGATTGGTATTATCACGCCCCCGAAGCCGAGGCGATCCAACTGCGCACACCGATCACGGATGGCGCCCATGGAGAGCCTTGGGTGTTTCGCTACAAGGATCTGAAGGGGTGGTGGTCGAACGCGCATCATGACCGCAAGGGTGGGGTGCGCGATCCGATGGCGACGGCATGGGTGCCCGGAAGCAAGCCGATCTGGTTCACCGAATACGGCTGTGCCGCAATCGACAAGGGCGCGAACCAGCCCAACAAGTTTCTTGACCCCAAATCCAGCGAAAGCGATCTGCCCCGGCATTCAAGCGGGCGGCGCGACGATCTGATGCAGATGCAGTATCTGCGGGCGATGCAATCCTATTGGTCGGACGCGGAGCACAACCCGGTTTCCGAGATCTATGGCGGGCCAATGGTGGACATGTCGCGCGGCCATGTCTGGGCCTGGGATGCGCGGCCCTATCCGTTCTTTCCGGGCAATTCCGGGTTGTGGAGCGATGGCGCGAACTATGCGCGGGGGCATTGGATCACGGGGCGGGCGACGGCGCGGGCCCTTTCATCGGTGGTGCGCGAGATCTACGCGCAATCCGGGGTACGCGATGTCGATGTCCGCAGGCTCTACGATGTGGTGCGGGGCTATGTGGTCGGTGATGTCAGTGGCGCAAGAGCGCGGTTGCAGCCCTTGATGATGGCTTACGGGTTCGACGCGATCGAGCGCGAGGGCCAATTGATCTTCCAGACGCGGGATGGGCGCCCGATGGGCGAGATCGACCCGGCGCGCGTGGCTGTCACTGACGACCTTGACGGGGATATCGACGCACTGCGCCAGCCCGAGGCGGATACGGTCGGTCGCTTGCGGCTGAACTTCGTCGCCGCCGATGGCGATTTCGAGGTGCAGGCCGCCGAGGCGATATTCCCAAGCGAACAGAGCTTCGGCGTGTCGCAATCCGAGTTCCCTCTTGTGCTGACCCGGGCCGAGGCAACCGGCATCGTCGAGCGCTGGCTGGCGGAATCCCGCGTTGCCCGCGACCGGTTGAAATTTTCGCTGCCACTGTCGCAGATGCGGTACGGGGCGGGCGATGTTCTGGGCGTTCATGGCGGGCTATATCGCGTGGACCATGTGGAGCAGGCCGGACAGCAGATGATCGAGGCGGTCCGCATTGAACCCGAGCTTTACGAGCCGAGCGATGCCGTGGACACTGCTGTGCGGCTTGCCCCCTTCGTGGCGCCGGTGCCCGTGCTGCCGGTGTTCCTGAATCTGCCGCTTCTGACCGGCGCAGAGGTGCCCCATGCGCCCCATATCGCGGTTGCCGGCCGGCCCTGGCCCGGGTCGGTCGCGGTTTACGACTCGGCGCTTGAGGATGGTTTTGTCCTGAATCGCCTGATCAGTCGGCAGGCCACCATCGGTGTCACCGAGACGACGCTTTTCGCGGCCAATCCCGGAATGTTCGACAACGGCCCTTCGCTGAGGGTGCGATTGCTGAGCGGGGCGCTCGAGTCGGTCTCGATCGCGCGGCTGCTTGCCGGAAGCAACGCAATGGCCATTGGGACAGGGAATGACGACACTTGGGAGGTCTTCCAGTTCGGACAGGCCGACCTTGTGGGAGAGCGTACCTATGACCTGACGCAGCGATTGCGTGGCCAGGCCGGAACTGACGCCTTGATGCCTCATGAGTGGCCGGCAGGCAGCCGTGTCGTGCTTCTGGATGCTGCGGTCGGTCAGTTGAGCCTCGAGTCCGCCAATCGGGGGTTGTCGCGGTTCTATCGTGTTGGTCCGGCGGCCCGTCATCTGGACGATCCGACCTTTGTCGAACGCCAGCGGGCCTTCGATGGTGTTGGCCTGCGCCCCTATGCGCCTGTGCATCTGACGTTGCGCGCTGTGGGCGCAGACCTGTCCGCCAGCTGGATCAGGCGCACGCGGATCGATGGGGACCCCTGGGGCGAAAGCGACGTTCCCCTTGGCGAGTCGGTTGAACAATACGCCGTGCGGGTGGTGAAGAACGGGGCTGTCCTGCGCTCGCTTACCGTCGATTCACCGCAGTGGACCTATGGCGCTGCGCAGCAGGCTGCGGACGGGGCGGTTGCGCCCTTTGCCATTGAGGTTGCGCAGGTGTCTGACCGGTACGGTCCGGGGCTGTTCCGGCGGGCCGTTCATGGCGGATGATGTGCCGGCGCGGCTCTGGCTGGGGGATGCAAGCGCGGCGGCCCGCGTGTTGCGTGCCAGGCCAGCGCATCGCCGCGCATGGCTGCGCAAAAGGATGCTGCACGAAATGGAGCGCGCCCGTGCCCATGTGGCACGCACCGGGCGGGCCCCTCCGCGCAGGGGTGACGGCAGCCTGATCGCGGTGGCCTTGCGGCGCAAACCGGCCGGCGAACCGCCGCTGAGTGATGCGGTGTTCTGCGAATGTCTGGTGGATGTTCTGATGTGTCTGGCGCAAATGCGGGGTTGCACGGTGGCGCATTGACCCCAAGTGTTGTATGCGGCCCGGATCGAAAGGATACGCCATGCCCGACGCCAAGGAACACGTCTCGCAGATCGACCCGGTCTGGTCGCAGATCATCAGCGAAGCGCGAAAGGCGATCGCGGATGAGCCTTTGCTGGGCGGGCTGATCCACTCCAGCATCCTGCACCACAAGAGCCTTGAAAAGGCGCTGGCCTATCGCGTTTCCCTCAAGCTGGCGTCAGGCGAGATGTCCGAACAGATCCTGCGCGAGATCGCGGATGGGGGCTATGCCACCGATCCCTGGCTGGGCGATGCCGCGCGGGCCGATCTTGTCGCCGTGCTTGACCGTGATCCGGCCTGCCACCGGTTGCTGCAACCGCTGCTGTATTTCAAGGGATACCAGGCGGTTCAGGCCTTCCGCCTCGGTCATTGGCTGTGGCAGCAAGGCCGGCACGATCTGGCCTATTTCCTGCAGATGCGCATAAGCGAGGTTTTCGGAATCGACATCCACCCGGGCGCGCGCCTTGGTCGTGGCATCATGATCGACCATGCCCATTCCATCGTCATCGGGGAAACGGCCGTGGTGGGCGACAATGTGTCGATGTTGCATTCCGTCACCCTGGGCGGAACCGGCAAGGAAGACGATGATCGCCACCCCAAGATCGGGGATGGTGTGCTGATCGGAGCAGGGGCCAAGGTTCTGGGCAATATCCACATCGGTCATTGCACCCGTATTGCCGCCGGCTCTGTGGTTCTGGAGGATGTGCCGCCGATGAAGACCGTGGCGGGCGTGCCTGCGCGGATCGTGGGCGAGGCAGGATGCGATCAGCCCGCCGTCAGCATGAACCACCTTTTGCGCCGCTCATCCGACGGCTGAGCATTCGCCCCTAGGCTAGCATGGCCAGGGGGTTCTCAAGGTTCTCCTTGATCGCATTCAGCAATTCGGCCCCCAGTGCGCCGTCGATCACCCGGTGATCGACCGACAGCGTGACCGACATCACCGTGGCAACGGCAAGGTTTCCGTCATCATCCACCACGGCTTTGCGCGTTCCGGCCCCCACGGCCAGGATCGCGCCATGGGGCGGATTGATGACCGCGTCGAAGTTGTCGATACCGAACATCCCGAGGTTCGAGATGGCGAAACTGCCGCCCTGGTATTCCTGCGGGGCCAGCTTGCGGTCGCGTGCACGGCTGGCCAGATCCTTCATCTCGGCGGAAAGCGTGCTGAGCGTCTTGCTCTCGGCGTCTTTCAGGACCGGCGTGAACAATCCGCCCTCGATCGCGACGGCCACGGCCACGTCCGAGGGTTCCAGTTGCAGGATGCGATCGCCCGCCCAGACGGCATTGGCCGCCGGCACCTGTTGCAAAGCAAGGGCACAGGCCTTGATGATGAAGTCATTGACCGAAAGCTTGACCCCGCGACCGGCCAACTGACCGTTCAGTTGGGCGCGGAAGGCCTGAAGGGCGTCAAGCCGGATGTCGCGGCGCAAATAGAAATGCGGGATGGTCTGCTTGGCCTCGCTCAGGCGCGAGGCGATCGTCTTGCGCATGCCGTCCAGCGTGATTTCCTTGTGCGGCCGGTCGGCATATTGCGCCGCGACCTTGTTGCCGCCACTGGCGCTTGCCGTTTCTTTCGGCGGTTGTGTCGCCTTGGCCTTGGGGGCGGTGGCGGCTTCCACATCGGCCTTCACGATGCGCCCCTTGGGCCCGGTCCCTTTCATGCTGCGCAGGTCCAAACCCTTGTCGGCGGCCAGGCGGCGGGCAAGGGGCGAGGCAAAGACCCGCCCGCCCTCGTCGGCCTTGGGCGCGGCGACAGGATTCTGCGCCGCAGCGGGCGCTTTGGGGGCGGGCTTAGCCACCTCGGGTTCGGGTGTTTGGGGCGCTGATGTCGTGGCGATGTCTGCGGCACTTTCCCCCTCGGCCAGCAGCACGGCGATGGGGCTGTTCACCTTCACGCCCTCGCTGCCCTCGGGCACCAGGATCTTGCCGATCACGCCTTCGTCGACGGCCTCGAACTCCATCGTGGCCTTGTCGGTTTCGATTTCGGCCAGCAGATCGCCCGACGAGACCACATCGCCTTCCTTGACCAGCCAGCGGGCCAGGGTGCCTTCCTCCATGGTGGGCGACAGGGCGGGCATCAGGATCTCGGTCGGCATTTCAGTCTCCCTCTTGCGGGGGCGTGCCCCGCGCAGTCGTTCGTCGGCGTCAGGTGCGGTAGGTCACATCGCGCGCGGCCTGCACCACCTCTTTGGTGGTGACCAGCGCCAGCTTTTCAAGGTTGGCGGCATAGGGCATGGGCACGTCCTTGCCGGTGCAGTTGATGACCGGCGCATCCAGGTGATCGAAGGCCTGCTGCATCAGCACCGACGAGATGTAGTTGCCGACCGAGCCTTGCGGGAACCCCTCTTCGACGGTCACGCAGCGGTTGGTCTTCTTCACGCTTTCGATGATGGCGCCGGTGTCCATGGGCCGCAGGGTGCGCAGGTCGATCACCTCGGCGTCGATCCCGTCGGCGGCAAGGATCTCGGCGGCCTCAAGGGCATAGGTCATCCCGATGCCGAAGCTGACAATGGTCACGTCCGACCCTTCCCGCCAGATGCGGGCCTTGCCGAAGGGCACGGTGTGGTCCTCGATGTCCGGCACGTCGAAACTGCGGCCATAGAGGATTTCGTTCTCGAGGAAGATCACCGGGTTTGGATCGCGGATCGCGGATTTCAGCAGCCCCTTGGCGTCGTCCGCGCTGTAGGGCATGGCCACCTTAAGGCCCGGAATCTGCGAATACCATGCCGCATAGTCGTGCGAATGCTGCGCACCCACCCGCGCCGCCGCGCCGTTGGGGCCGCGAAACACGATGGGGCAGCCCATCTGCCCGCCGGACATGTACAGCGTCTTGGCGGCCGAGTTGATGATCTGGTCGATGGCCTGCATGGCAAAGTTGAAGGTCATGAATTCGACGATGGGATTCAACCCGCCAAAGGCGGCGCCCACGCCGATGCCCGCGAAACCGTGTTCGGTGATCGGCGTGTCTATCACCCGCCGCGCGCCGAACTCCTCAAGCAGGCCTTGCGAAATCTTGTAGGCGCCCTGGTATTCGGCCACCTCCTCGCCCATGAGGAACACCTTGGCACTGCGGCGCATCTCTTCGGCCATGGCGTCGCGCAGGGCCTCGCGCACTGTGGTCTTCTTCATCGTGGTGCCTTCGGGCAGGGCGGGTTCCACCGGTGCGGCCACGGTTGGGGCCGGGTGCTGGCGGGTGTCGGCGGGCATGTCCTCGGAACTCGGCGGCGTTTTGGCCGGGGCGGGCTGTTGGGAATGGGCCTCTTCGCCCTCGACCAGCAGGGTTGCGATGGGGCTGTTGACGGCCACGCCTTCGCTGCCCTCAGGCACCAGAATCTTGCCGATCACGCCTTCGTCCACGGCCTCGAACTCCATGGTGGCCTTGTCGGTCTCGATCTCGGCCAGGATGTCACCGGCGGCGACGCTGTCGCCTTCCTTGACCATCCAGCGGGCGAGGGTGCCTTCCTCCATGGTGGGCGACAGGGCGGGCATCAGGATATCGACCATGGCTCAGTCCTCCGCCAGGATATCGGTGTAAAGCTCGTCCACCGAGGGTTCGGGGCTGGCCTTGGCGAACTCGGCGCTGTCGTTGACCACGCCCTTGATGTCCTTGTCGATGGCTTTCAACTCGTCCTCGCTGGCGTGATTGCCGGTCAGCAGCATCTGGCGGACGTGTTCGATGGCGTCGCGTTCCTCGCGCATCTTCTGCACTTCCTCGCGGCTGCGGTACTTGGCCGGGTCGCTCATGGAATGGCCGCGATAGCGATAGGTCTTCACCTCGAGGATGTAGGGCCCGTTGCCCGCGCGGCAGTGGCCCACGGCCTTGCGGCCCGCATCGCGCACGGCCAGAACGTCCATCCCGTCCACCTCTTCGCCGGGGATGCCATAGGCGGCGCCGCGTTCCCAGTAGCTGGGCGATTTGGTCGACCGCAGGGTCGAGGTGCCCATGGCATACTGGTTGTTCTCGATCACGAAGATCACCGGCAGATCCCATAGTTCGGCCATGTTGTAGGTTTCATAGACCTGACCCTGGTTCGCCGCGCCATCGCCGAAATAGGTAAAGGTCACGCGGTCGTTGCCAAGATACTTGTCGGCAAAGGCAAGCCCGGCGCCGATGGGCACCTGCGCACCGACGATGCCATGCCCGCCGTAAAAGTGCTTTTCCTTCGAGAACATGTGCATGCTGCCGCCCTTGCCGCGCGAATAGCCGCCTTCGCGGCCCGTCAGCTCGGCCATTACGCCGCGCGGGTCCATCCCGCAGGCCAGCATGTGCCCGTGATCGCGGTAACTGGTGATGCGCTTGTCGCCCTCTTCGGCGGCGGCCTCCAGCCCGACGACAACCGCCTCCTGTCCGATGTAGAGATGGCAGAACCCGCCGATCAGACCCATGCCGTAAAGCTGGCCGGCCTTTTCCTCGAACCGGCGGATCAGCAGCATCTCGCGGTAGAAATGCAGCAGCTCATCCTTGCTGACATTCGGTGTTGCGGCAGATTTCCTGGGGGCCATCGGCGCAATTCCTCCCGGGCTGGGGACAATTCATCACCCAAGCATCCCATGGCGGGGCGGAAAACGGAAGGGCTCAGCGCAGGACTATTTCGTCCGAGCGTACAAGGCCAAGGATGTCGCGCGCCTGTTCGTCCAGCAGGTCAAGATCGAGATAGGCATCCGACATGCGGCGGGTGCGGTTCTCCAGCGCCGAAAGCTCAAGGTCCAGCCGCGCGAGTTGTTCTGAAAGCTCGACCGCCTCGGCGTCGATCTGCACCCGCTGGAACAGGCCGTAATCGCCCTGCACGCTGGCAAAGGTGAAATACATCCCCAGCACGAAGGCGAGGGTGAAATAGATCACGACCCCGATCGCGGGGCGGTTGCTGTTGTGTGTCATGCGCTGCCTCATCGCCGCCTCTGCCGGGCGTCTGGCCGTGACTATGCCACAGGGCGAATCGCTTGTGAATCCCCAAACGAATCGAAAAGGGGCGGTCTTTCGACCCGCCCCCCTCTTTCTTGCTTCAAATACTCAAATCCCGCCGCTGCACCCCGCGCGACGGCAGCGAAGGCGCGCTATTCGGTGCCCTTGTAGATCGAGATCAGCTTGTCCAGCATGGCCAGCGCCTCGTCGCGGTCGCGCTGGAAGCTGTTGCGCCCGATGATCGAACCGTTGCCGCCGCCGTCGCGGATGGCGCGGGCATCGTCATAGACCGAATCCGCGCCCTTCTTCGCGCCGCCCGAAAAGACGATCAGCCGCCGGCCGTTGAAGGCGGATTGCACGCAATGCTTTACGCGGGCGGCTTGGGTGGCCACGTCGATCTTCTGGTCTTCGTACACCTTCTTGGCCTCGGGCAGCATCAGGTGGTCGGTGCCCAGCTTGATCTTGATGATATGGGCCCCCAGCAGTGCGGCCATGTGGGCGGCATAGGCGGCCACGTCGATGGCGGTCTCGCCCTCCTTGGTGATCCCCTCGCCGCGCGGATAGGACCAGATGACCGTGGCGATGCCCTTGGATGCGGCTTCTTTGCGCATCTCGACGATCTCTTCCATCATGTCGATCCCGTTGTCCGAACCGGGATAGATGGTGAACCCGATGGCGGCACAGCCCAGGCGCAGGGCGTCGTCCACCGAGGCGGTGATCGCCTGGTTCTTGCCCGCGGTCGAGGACATAAGCGAATTGGCGCTGTTGACCTTCAGGATCGTCGGGATCTGCCCGGCAAAGGTATCGGCGCCGGCTTCAAGCGGGCCAAGGGGTGCTGCATAGGCGTTCAGACCGGCGTCGATGGCCAGCTGATAGTGGTAGTGCGGGTCATAGGCCGGTTCGTTGGGCGCAAAGCTGCGCGCCGGGCCATGCTCGAACCCCTGGTCCACCGGCAGGATGATCATCTTGCCCGTGCCCTTCAGCTTGCCGTGCATCAGCATCTGGCACAGCTTGCCCTTCACGCCCGGCGTTTCGCCTTCGTAATTGGCAAGGATTTTGCGTACGGTGTTCGAGGCTTTCATGGACGGCTCCTTGGAAGGGGGATGTGAGGTCAGGCCATCCCATAGGTGGCACGGGGCCTTCGCGCAACTTTGATGGCGCTAACAGCCTGACCCATCACGGATTTTTCCCGAAAAGATGCCCCATCCGCAACGCCGTGGCGGTGCGAAGGGGGCGATTTTCCTATTGCCCCGAGAAGCGCGCAGGCAGGTTCTGGCCCATCCAGGCCTGCATCGCCAGGTCGCTCGCGGCGGCTTCGGCCTCGGCCCAGGCGGCGCGGCCCTCGGGGTCGGCGCGGCGCACCCTTTCGTCGATCTGTCTCAGGATATCCAGGCTTTCGCCATCCCCCGCGGCGGCCCCCATGGTCGCCCAGAGGGCGGCCACCCCGTAGGATCGCACCCGCCCGATGCCCGAAAGGCGGAACATCGCCTCGTTGCGCATGCTGGCGATCCGTTGCAGTGCCTCCAGCGGGTGCTGCACATCGCCCAGGACATCGTCCTGAAGGGCCAGGACTTCGGCGAAGGGCAGGACACGCTCCAGCCGGTCAAGACGCGCCGCCGCGCCGCTGCGCCCCGCGGCCCCGGCCACCAGCGCCCAGCGATAGGCCTCGGAGGGTTGGCGCAACTCCAGCGCCGCCGACAGTTCCTGTGCCGCCACCGCGTCACCGTCCTGGGCCAGGGCGGTCAGGATGCGGGTGCCCAGCGGCACGTTGCGCGGCGCCCCGACACCGGTGGCCAGGGCGATGCCGACCCGGCGCCGGTCGTCGGTCGACAGGTCGTTCGGCGTTTCGGCCAGCGCCTGTTCGATAAGGGCGACGGGCAGGGTGGCGCGTGCCGTGGCCGGGGCCAGGGCCAGGCGGGGGCGCATGTCGCTGAAGGCCTGGGCGGGGTTGTCCTCGTAGGACAGGATATCAAGGTAGATGTCGTCGCCCGGCGCGGCGCCGGTTTCCAGCACGATCCTGCCGGGGTTTTGCAGGAAGGCGGGCCAGACGGCCTTGGCCGAGGCGACAAAGGCGGTCTGCGCCTCGTTCAGTGCGCTGGGATCGCCGGTCGCATCGGCGGGGGCGGCATCGCGGTTCATGCTGGCAAGGGCGCCGCCGATCATGCCTTCCAGGATCGCGGGCGCCTGGGCCGGATCGGTGAAGGGGGGCGGGATCATGCCCTTGACCGCCTCGTATCCGCCAAGGTTTTCAACCGTCAGAGCGGCGCGGCGCAGATAGGCGACGGGTTCGGGGTTTTCCATGTCCTTGGAGCCATCGAACCAGAGGTACGAGAAATCGGCCGTCACATCCAGCGCCGCCACGCCGTCAAGCTGGGTATAGGCGTGTATGTCGGCCTCGGCCTGGGCGATGTCATATTCCAGATCCACCGTCAGGCGCGGCACGCGAAGCGAGTCGATCTGGGCCATGGCAAAGGCCTGGCGCGCCTCGGCGGGAAAGCAGGCTTCGGGCGCGCTGGCGCCCTGGGCCTGCACCTTCAGGCGGATCAGGTCGGGCCGGTTCAGGGGGGCCGCGCGGATGGTCAGCCGGTCGAAGCTGATCGAACAGGCGCCCTCCGCGTCCCACTGGAACACCGGCCAAAGGGTAATGTCGGTCAGGTTCAGATGGCCCGCGGCAAGATCGACGCTCATCTCGCCGTACTTCAGATCGACCTGGGTGCGCAGGGCCATGATGCCGCTCTGCACCATGCGCTGGACGATGTATTCGGGCTTGAGCAGATCCCAGAGGCTGGGCGCGTCCTGGGCTGCGGCGGAAAATGGTAAAAGGGCAATGGCAGAGGCGCCAAGCAGGCGGGGAAGGGGGCGACGGGGCAGCATGGTTCAATTCCTTTCGTCAAAATACTGAAAGGATCAGACGCCCTGCCGCCCCGAAAATCAAGTCCGGGCTGCGTGACCTTTTTCGCCGGTCAGGTGGAAAGCGCGGCGACCCCCGGCAGGGTCTTGCCCTCCATCCATTCCAGGAAAGCGCCACCGGCGGTCGAGATATAGGTGAAATCGCTCGCCGCCCCGGCCTTGTTCAGCGCCGAGACGGTATCGCCCCCCCCCGCGACCGAGATCAGCGTGCCATCGGCGGTCAGCGCGGCGGCGCGGGCCGCGGCGGCATTGGTGGCGGTATCGAAGGGCGCGATTTCGAAGGCACCCAGCGGGCCGTTCCAGATCAGCGTCTTGCAGGCCGCGAAGGTGGCGGTGATGCGCTCCACCGTCTGCGGCCCGGCATCCAGGATCATCGCATCGGCGGGGCAGGCATCGGCGGCCAGGGTTTCGTTTTCGGCGCCGGCCTTGAATTCACGCGCCACCACGATGTCGCTGGGCAGGATGATCTCGCACGAGGCTTCGTCCGCCTTGGCCAGGATGTCGCGGGCGGTGGCGGTCATGTCATGTTCGGCCAGGGATTTGCCGACGTCGATGCCCTGCGCGGCCAGAAAGGTGTTGGCCATGCCGCCGCCGATCACCAGGTGATCGACCTTGCGCACGAGGTTGGCCAGCAGGTCAAGCTTGGTGGAAACCTTGGCACCGCCCACCACGGCCACCACCGGGCGGCGCGGCTGGCCAAGCGCCTGTTCCAGCGCGCCCAGTTCGGCGGCCATGCCGCGCCCCGCGCAGGCGGGCAGCAGCCGGGCAATACCCTCGGTGCTGCCATGGGCGCGGTGGGCGGCGGAAAAGGCATCGTTGCAATAGACTTCGCCCAGTGCGGCCAGCGAGGCGGCGAACTTGGCGTCGTTCTTTTCCTCGCCGGGGTGGAAACGGGTGTTCTCCAGCAGCAGAACCTGCCCCGGTTGCAGATCGCCCACCGCCGTCTTGGCGGGCGCGCCGATGCAATCGCGCGCGAATGTCACCGGAACGCCCAGTGCCTCTTCCAGGGCGGGCACCAGCGGTTCCAGCGACATGTCGGGCACCACCTGGCCCTTGGGGCGGCCATAGTGGGCCATCAGCACCGGCTTGCCCCCCATGTCGAGAATGGCGCGCACCGTGGGCACGATCCGTTCGATGCGGGTGGCGTCGGTCACTTGCCCGTCCTTCATCGGCACGTTGATGTCCACGCGGGTGAGGACGATCTTGCCGGCAAGATCCATGTCGTCGAGGGTGTTCCAGGCCATGGTGGCGGCTCCTTTGCGGGATGTTGCCCCCTTGTTGCGTCCTGTCGCGTGATCGTCAACTGCCATGGGCCTGTTTCACCTTTTCCCGGGGCCCCGCGTGCATTAGATACCGGTCAGCAAGAGTGAAGGAGCCCCTCATGGCCGAGATCAAAGACCCCGAAAACACCATCCTGCTGGAACTGAAGGGTGGCACCGTCACCATCGAACTCCTGCCTGATGTCGCCCCCAAGCACGTCGCGCGGATGAAGGAACTCGCCCGCAGCGGCGCCTATGACAACGTGGCCTTCCACCGCGTGATCGACGGCTTCATGGCCCAGACGGGCGATGTGGCCAACGGCAACATGGAAAAGAACTTCAACCTGCGTTCGGCTGGCACCGGCGGTTCGGACCTGCCCGATCTTCCGGCCGAATTCTCGAAGCTGCCCCACGATCGCGGCACCATCGGCGCGGCCCGTTCGTCGAACCCCAACAGCGCGAATTCGCAGTTCTTCATCAACTTTTCCGACAACAACTTCCTCAACGGGCAATATACCGTGTATGGTCGCGTCATCGACGGGATGGAGCACGTGGACGCCATCACCCGTGGCGAACCCCCGGCACAGCCCGATCGCATGATCAGCATGAAGGTTGCAGCAGATGCGTAAATTCGCACTTTCCCTGGCACTGGCCGTCCTGGCGGCGGCCCCCGCCGCGGCCACGGGCCTGAAGATCGAGGTCGCGGGCCAGGCCAACGGCACCGTCACCATCGACCTGTTCGAAGACGTGGCCCCGGGCCACGTTGCGCGGATCACCGAACTGGCCCGCGCCGGAGCCTATGACAACGTGGTGTTCCACCGCGTGATCGACGGTTTCATGGCCCAGACGGGCGATGTGCAATTCGGCAAGGTGGGGGGCGATCTGCGCCGCGCGGGCACCGGCGGCGCCGACAAGCCCGACCTGAAGGCCGAATTCTCGGACAAGGCCTTTGAACGCGGTGTGGTGGGCATGGCCCGCGCCGCCGACCCCGACAGCGCCAATTCTCAGTTCTTCATCATGTTCGCACCGGCAACCCACCTGAACGGTCAGTACACCGTGGTAGGCCAGGTCACCGGCGGCATGGACGTGGTTGACCAGATCAAGCGCGGATCGGGCCAGTCGGGCGCCGTCAGCGGCAAGCCCGACGTGATGAAATCGGTCACCGTCACCGACTGACGTATCCGGCGACACCATGAAGATGCCCGCCCTCCGTACCGGAGCGGCGGGCATTTTCGTCTGCGCCCCGCGCCCTTGACACCCCCGCGCCACCGCGCCCTTGTGGCGCCATGGATGAACGCAGGAACATGGATGCCTTCGGGGCGGCCTGGCTGATCGGCTTTTCGCTTCTGCTGGCCTTCAACCAGGTGGTCATCAAGGTGACGAACGACGGCCTGCAACCGGTCTTCGCCGCCGGGATACGTTCGCTGGGGGCAACGCTTTGCCTGCTGGCTTGGATGCGCTGGCGCGGAATCGCGGTGCAAATCGCCCCCGGCTCGGTTCGCGCGGGGCTGGCGCTGGGGATGTTCTTCAGCCTTGAATTCGTCTTCCTCTTCACCGCCCTCGACCTGACGACGGTGACCCGCACCTCGGTAATCTTCTACACGATGCCGGTCTGGCTGACGCTGGCGGCGCATTTCCTCTTGCCGGGCGAAAGGTTGTCGCGGCTCAAGCTTGCCGGTCTGGCGCTGGCCTTCGCGGGCGTCGTCCTGGCACTGAGCAGCCGGGCGCCGGGAGGTGAATCCTCGCTTGTCGGCGATCTCTGCGCCCTGGCCGCCGCGCTGTGCTGGGCGGGCATCGCGTTGGCCGCGCGCGCCCGGGGCATGCAGGGTGTCCGCCCCGAGATGCAGCTTTTGTGGCAGACGGTGATTTCCGCGGTTGTTCTGCTTGTCGCGGCGCCCGCCTTCGGCCCCTTGCTGCGCGCATTGGCCCCGATCCACGTCATCGGTATGGGCTTTCAGATCGTCGTGGTGGCCACCGCCGGGTTCCTCATGTGGCTCTGGCTGCTGGGCCAGTATCGGGCGGGGCAGGTGGCGGCCTTCGGCTTTCTTGCGCCGGTCTTCGGGGCCTTCATGGGCTGGGCGCTTCTGGACGAACCGCTGGGCCTGCCACTTTTCGCGGCGCTGGCCCTGGTGGTCTGCGGTCTGGCCCTGATCAACCGGCCGGCGGGGGGCTTCAGGTTCCGCAGAAAGTCTGCGTGACGGCCTCGCCCTGTGCGGGGGGGCGGTCAAGTTCCTTGTTCTCGGTGAAGGGCTGCTGCAAGGCCTCGGTCAGGCGATGGAAGGGCGCGAAATCGTCCCCCAGCGCGGCGGCAATGGCCTGTTCCACCCGGTGATTGCGCGGGATGATCGCGGGGTTTGCCCGCTCGATACGGGCGCGCGCCTCGGCGATGCTCGTTCCCTCCTGCGCAAGGCGCGCCTGCCAGACCTCGGCCCAGGTGTCATGGGCTGCGGGGTCGGTAAACTGTTCGCGCGCCTCGGGGCGGCCCAACCGGCGAAAGGTATTGGTGAAATCCGCCTGCCCATGGGCCATGCGGTCCAGCAGCGCCTGAATCAGATCGCCGTCATCCTCCTGCGGCGTGGCCAGCCCCAGCTTGGCGCGAAACAGCGCCAGCCAGTGCCGCCCGAACACCTCGGGAAAGCGGTGCACCGCCTCGGTCGCGCGGGCAATGGCGGCTTCGCGTTCCCCCATCAGCGGCAACAGCGAGGTGGCCAGTTGCGCCAGGTTCCAGACGGCGATGTCGGGCTGGCGGCTGTAGGCATAGCGCCCGAACTGGTCGATCGAGGAAAAGGCGGTGTCGGGGTGATAGGCATCCAGAAAGGCACAGGGCCCATAGTCGATCGTCTCGCCCGCCACGCTCATGTTGTCGGTGTTCATCACGCCGTGCACGAAGCCGACAGACATCCACCCGGCGATCAGCGCCGCCTGGGCGTCGACAACGGCATTCAACAGGCCCAGCGGCCCCTCGGCCCCGGGATAGTGCCGCGCGATCACGTGGTCGGTCAGCGCGGCCAGCGCCTCGGTGTCCTGGCGGGCGGCGAAATACTGGAAGGTGCCGACGCGGATATGGCTTTTCGCAACACGGGTCAGAACCGCGCCGGGATAGCGTCGCTCGCGGATCACCGCCTCGCCGGTGGTGACGGCGGCCAGGGCGCGGGTGGTGGGCAGGCCAAGGGCATGCATCGCCTCGCTGACGATATATTCGCGCAGCACTGGCCCAAGCCAGGCGCGCCCGTCGCCCGACCGGGAATAGGGCGTCGGCCCCGATCCCTTCAACTGAAGGTCGACCCGCCCGAAGGGCCCGGTCAATTCCCCCAGCAAAAGCGCGCGCCCGTCCCCCAGCTGCGGCGACCAACCGCCGAACTGGTGCCCGGCATAGACCTGCGCCAGGGGCGCCGCCCCCTCGGGCACCGCGTTCCCCGCCAGAACCGCCACGCCCGCGGGCGTGCTCAGGGCTTCGGGATCAAGGCCAAGGTCGCCCGCAAGGCTCCGGTTCAGCCGCACAAGGCCGGGCCGGGCAACGGGGGTGGGGGCCATCCGGGTGAAGAACCGGTCGGGCAGCCGCGCATAACTGTTGTCGAAATTCCATTCCATCGCCAAGACCTAAGCACAGGGGCCGGCGATTGCCAGTGACCCCTGCATCTTTGGTCCGCAAATATCCCCGCCGGAGGCTCTGGCCCCCTCGGCCCGCGCTGCCGGATCACAGGGCGCGGGTCATCACCGTGTGGCTGTCGCGCACCGCAAACCCCAGGCGGCGGCAGAAGACGCTGGCGCGGGGGTTGGCGGCTGCGGCGTCGATGTGCAGCGCGCGGATGCCATGGCGCGACAGGGCCTTGGCCAGGGCGGCCACCGCCTCGCCGCCCATGCCGCGCCCGCGCACCGGCGGGCGGATGAACAGCTCGGCGATGGTGGCGGTGGGGCCGCCAAGGTCCAGGGCATAGCCGAAGGACACAAGGGCATATCCCACGGGCGATTTCGGCGGGCCGATCAGGTAAAAGACCGCGTTGGGCACCCCCGCCAGCAAGGCGTCCAGCGCATCCTCCAGGCCTTCGGACGACCGGCCCTCCTCAAGGTGAAAGGCGCTGGCAAGCGCCATCGCCCGGTCGCGGTCCTCGGGGGTGGCGATGCGCAGGGTGACGCTCACAAACGGGCCAGGCGTTCGGTCAGGAGGGCGAAGAAGCGGTCGGAATCAAGGTCGCCGATGAAGGTGGCGTTCTTCGGGCGGTCGGTGACCCCCCACCAGTCGGCCACCGTCATGCCCAGGGTCAGGGGCGAGGTCGTCTCGATCTCGACGTTGATGTGGCGTCCGGTGAAAAGGTCGGGCGCGATCAGCCAGGCGGTGACGCAGGGGTCGTGCAGGGGCGCGCCGTCAGAACCGTATTTCGCCTTGTCGAACCGCTCGAAAAAGTCGGTCATGTCGGCCACCGCTTCGGCCACCGGCGTTCCGATGGCGCGGATCGCGGCATTGCGCGGCCCGGTGACAAGGGCTCGATGGGTCACGTCCAGCGGCATCACCACCAGCTCGATCCCGGAGCGGAACACCACATCGGCCGCCTCGGGATCGACGTAGATGTTGAATTCGGCCGCCGGGGTGATGTTGCCCACCTCGAAATAGGCGCCGCCCATCAGGACGATCCGCCGGATGCGCGCGGCAATATCGGGGGCCTTGCGCAGCGCCGTGGCGATGTTGGTAAGCGGGCCGAGGGGGCAGAGCGTGACCGTGCCCTCCGGTTCGGCGCGCAGGGTGTCGATGATGAAATCGACGGCGTGCCTGTCCTGGAGGGGCATCTGCGGGTCGGGCAGGGTGGGGCCGTCCAGCCCGGTCTTGCCGTGGACATGCTCGGCGGTGACAAGCGGGCGGTTCATGGGGCGATCACAGCCGGCAAAGACCGGGATATCGGTTCGCCCGGCCAGTTCACAGACGATGCGCGCGTTCTTCTGGGTCAGCTCCAGGGGCACGTTGCCCGCCACGGCGGTGATGCCCAGAACCTCGATGTCTTCGGGGCTGGCCAGGGCCAGCAGGATGGCCACGGCGTCGTCCTGGCCGGGGTCGGTGTCGATGATGATCTTCTGTGCGGCCATGGTAGCTCCTGTGGGGGGGCGCTCGGTGCTCCCTGCCGGTCGCTTCTCGCGAAGAGCGACCGGAAGGGAGCGATGAGCGCAGGGGTCAGCGGGTGAGGGCGTCCAGCACCCGCGCCCAGCTGCGGATGCCCCGGTGAAAACTGCTCAGGTCGTATTTCTCGTTGGGCGAATGGATCTGGTCGTCGGCCTTGGCAAAGCCGATGAGCATGGAATCCGTGTCGAGGATCGACTTGAAATATCCGGCAATCGGGATCGACCCGCCGCCGCCGATATAGGCGGCGGGCTTGGGCCATTCGGGCGACAGCGCGTGGCGCGCCAGGTCGAAGGCCGGGTTCTCGATGCTCATCTGGCTGGCGGGCGAGGCCCCGTGCGCCTTCCATTCCACCGAGCAATCCGGCGGCAGCTGGTCCTCGACCATCTTGCGGAAGTTCTTGCGAATCTCGTGCGGGTCCTGGGTGCCCACCAGGCGGAAGCTGATCTTCGCATGGGCCTGCGCGGGCAGCACCGTCTTGAATCCGTCGCCCTGGTAGCCGCCCCAGATGCCGTTCACCTCGCAGGTCGGGCGCGACCAGAGCATTTCCAGCGGCGTGCGGTCCTGTTCGCCCGCCGGGGTCGACAGGCCGACGCCGCCCAGGAAGGCGGAATGATCGAAGTTCAGGTTGTCCCACTGGCTGCGCAACTGGCCGGGCAGTTCGGGCACCCCGTCATAGAAGCCGGGCACGGTGATGCGCCCGGTGTCGTCGTGCAGCCCGGCGATGATGCGGCTCAGCACCCGGACCGGGTTGATGGACGGCCCGCCGTAAAGCCCCGAGTGCAGGTCTTTCGACGGCCCGGTGATCGTCAGCTCCTCGCCAAGCAACCCGCGCAGCATGGTGACGATGGCCGGCGTGTCGTCGCCGAAGAGGCCCGTGTCGCAGATCAGCGCCACGTCGGCGCGCAATTCATCGGCGTTCTCTTTCAGGAATGGCACCAGCGAGGGCGAGCCCGATTCCTCTTCGCCCTCGAAGAAGAAGGTCAGATGGCCGGGCAGGGTGCCATGCACCGCCTTCCAGGCGCGGCAGGCCTCGACGAAGGTCATCAGCTGGCCCTTGTCGTCACTGGCGCCGCGCCCGCGGATCACCTTGCCGTTGGGGGTGTCCTCGATCTGCGGATCGAATGGGTCGCGGTCCCACAGGTTCAGGGGGTCGACCGGCTGCACGTCGTAGTGACCATAGAACATCAGGTGCCGGCCCTCGCCGCCGTGATGGCCCACCACCATCGGGTGGCCCGGCGTCGCCCGCTTGCCCGCGTCCACCCCGAGGCTGCGCAGATCCTCGACCAGCCAGTCGGCGGCGCGGTCGCATTCGGCCTTGTAGGCCGGATCGGTCGAGATCGACTGAATCTTCAGCAGTTGGATCAGGCGGTCGGTCGCCTGGGGCAGGTCTTCGTCGATGCGGGAAAGGACGGCGTCCAGGGTCATCTTGCGGCTCCGGTCGAAAGGAATGTCGGGGCGACAGTATCAGCCGGGCCGCCACTGTCCAGCGCCGCGGGGTGGTCAGGGGCGGGGGCGCGCACTACTATCCATGCCAACAGTTTACGAGACGGAGATTATCCCATGCGCCTCAACCGCCTTCTGCCGATCGCCCTGATCGCGGGCCTTGCATCCCCCGCCGCCGCCCAGACCGTGGACGGCGCCATTGCCGACGACATGCTGTTTTCCACCAGCGGCGTTTCGGTCACGGTCTTCAACCTGCCGATGCTGTCCGAACAGGACAAGCTGGTGCTGGGCGAGATCGCCAAGCAGCAGAAATACTATGGTGCCGTGGCCATTTCCCCCGACGAGGGCCTGATGGCCGAACCAACCCTGGCCGCCGCCAACTATCACGCCATTCCCCCGGCCGAGGCCGCGGCGCGTGCGGCCTGCGACAAGGCCCGCAAGCCCGGCAGCGCGCGCTGCGTGATCGCGGCGCATATCCGCCCCGCGGGCCATGCGGCAAGGCCGCTCCAGCTTTCGGTGGATGCGACGGCGGGCTTCCGCACATCGTGGGAGGGCGCGGGGCCCAAGGCCCTGGCGATCTCGCCCGCGACGGGCGAATGGGCGCTGGCCCGGGGCCAGGGCGCCGGTGAAGTGGCCCGCAGCGAGTGTAACAAAAAGGCCAAGGGCGCGCGCGATTGCACCATTGCCATCGCGGAATGATGCGACACGCCTTGATTCTCCGGATGAATTACGGTTCGTAAATATCCGGCTTGAAAAGGTTTTGCCGAAAATGGCGGCGCGCCGCGGGAGGCGCGCCGATGGTCCGGGGGGCCGGCGCAGGTGGGCAGCGACGGTTCGTTTTGCCTTCGGAAACAGCGCCAAGCGCCCGGTTTTGCGCTGGAAAACGCCGATTTCAAGGTTTTGACCGCATTCTGCATGTGCAACGTGAACAACCCTATGTTACCTTCCCTGCAAATCATCCCACGAGACGAATCGTGAGGAGTTGGGGACATGGGGCAGTGACAGGTTGGTGGGCAGAATGATCCGACGTTTTCGGGCACCCGAGGTTGTGGAAGACGTTGAAAAGCCGCGGAGCTTTGACGATTTCGACTTGCGGCTCGGGGACGTCATGCGCGGCGAACGGGCCACCTTGGGCAAGTCCCTGCTGGACGTTCAGCGCGAACTGAAGATCAAGGCCACCTACATCGCAGCCATCGAGAACGCCGATCCCTCGGCGTTCGAAACCCCCGGGTTCATCGCCGGCTACGTTCGTTCCTATGCCCGTTACCTGGGGCTTGACCCCGAGTGGGCCTACAAGGCTTTCTGCGCCGAAGGCGGGTTTGAAACCGCGCACGGCATGTCGTCGGCGGCCTCGTCCAAGCGGGCCGAACCCCGCACTCCCGACCGTGGGGGGCGCCGCGATCCCTTCGCCGAATCCTCGGCGCTGTTCACGCCGCCCACGCCGGGCCTTCTGTCGCGACTTGAGCCCGGCGCCATCGGGTCAAGCGCGGTGCTTCTCGCGCTGATCTGCGGGCTGGGCTATGGCGGCTATTCCTTCCTGAACGAAATGCAGAAGGTCGAATTCGTGCCGGTCGACCAGGCGCCCGGAGTCGTGTCAGAGCTTGATCCGCTCATGGGGGCCGGGGCCGATATGCCGGTGGGCGCCGATGCCGTTGCCGGAATCGAACCGCGCGATGCCGATGGCTTTGACCGGATCTATCGCCCCCAGGCGCTGGATGTGCCGGTGATGGTGGCGCGGGATGCCCCCATCGCAACGCTTGATCCGCGTGCAGGCGGGGCCATCGCCTCGGACACCGCGCTGACCCGGCGCGAGGTCGAGATTTCGGCCGTCACCGCGCCCCTGGCCGGAACGGTCATCGGCACCGATGGGCGCGAAGCCCCGGCCGCCGAACAGGAAACCGTGCGCGTGGTGGCCGACAACGTGCCCGAAGTGGTGATGTTCGCGGTGCGCGACAGCTGGGTGCGCGTGCGGGCCGCCGACGGCACCGTGATCTATGAAAACATCATGAACAAGGGCGACCGCTTCGTCCTGCCCAAGACGGAAGAGGCGGCTACGCTTCTCACCGGCGAATCCGGCGCGATCTATTTCGCCCTGAACGGCGAGACCTATGGCCCGGCGGGCCGGTCGGGGCAGGTGACCAAGAACCTCAGCCTTGCGGCAGAATCGCTGCGCGACAAATACGATGTCGCCGACCTGGAAAAGGACAGCGACCTGGCAACCGTGGTGGCTGACGCGTCGCTTCTGGCGCCGGTCGAAGACTAGTCCCAATCACGATCCCGCTCGCGGCGTTGCCCTGCGCGCCGCCTTGTCCTATCTGAGGGCCTGAAACCGTAAGACAAAAGGGCCTCCCCATGTCGCTGAATCACGTTCGCCCGTGGCGCAACATCTACCGCCGCAAATCCCGCCAGATCATGGTGGGCAATGTGCCGGTGGGGGGCGATGCGCCGATTTCGGTGCAGACCATGACCAACACCCTGACAACCGACGTGCGCGCCACCATCGCGCAGGTGCAGGCAGCGGCTGAGGTGGGGGCCGACATCGTGCGGATTTCCGTGCCCGATGAGGACAGCGCCAAGGCCCTGAAGGAGATCGTGCGCGAAAGCCCGGTGCCCATCGTTGCCGACATCCATTTCCACTACAAGCGCGGGATCGAGGCCGCCGAGGCGGGCGCCGCCTGCCTGCGGATCAACCCCGGCAACATCGGCGATGAAAAGCGGGTGAAGGAAGTGATCCGCGCCGCCCGCGATCACAATTGTTCGATCCGCATCGGCGTGAACGCCGGATCGCTGGAGCGGCACCTGCTGGAGAAATACGGCGAGCCTTGCCCCGATGCCATGGTGGAATCCGGGCTGGACCACATCAAGATCTTGCAGGACAACGATTTTCACGAGTTCAAGATCAGTTGCAAGGCCTCGGATGTCTTCATGGCGGCCGCCGCCTATCAACAACTGGCCGAAGCCACCGACGCGCCGATCCACCTTGGCATCACCGAGGCCGGCGGGTTGATGAGCGGGACGATCAAATCGGCCATCGGCCTTGGCAACCTCTTGTGGATGGGCATTGGCGACACGATCCGCGTGTCCCTTTCCGCCGACCCGGTGGAAGAGGTGAAGGTGGGCTTCGAGATCCTGAAATCGCTGGGCCTGCGCCACCGGGGGGTAAACATCATTTCCTGCCCGTCCTGCGCGCGACAGGGGTTCGACGTGATCAAGACGGTCGAGGCGCTGGAAAAGCGGCTGGAGCATATCAAGACGCCCATGAGCCTGAGCATCATCGGCTGCGTGGTCAACGGCCCCGGCGAGGCGCTGATGACCGACGTCGGCTTCACCGGCGGCGGCGCCGGGTCGGGGATGGTGTATCTGGCGGGCAAGCAGAGCCACAAGATGAACAACGACCAGATGATAGACCACATCGTCGAACAGGTGGAAAAGCGCGCCGAGGCGATCGAGGCGGGCCTGGCCGAGGTCAAGGCGGCGGAGTAGGCGCGCCCCTTCGCCGCTCGCGCGGGTTGAAGGTGCGGGAGCCTCCGGCGGGGATATTTGAAGGACCAAAGATGAGGGGCCGGGCGGCTAGATCGCGCGGCTGAGTTCGTCGCGGATGTGGGTTCTTGCACCGAACGTGGCGGGCGGGGTCGTCTGGCGGTGGCGGAACCCGTGCGCCTGCCAGAATCGCAGGGCCGCGGGGTTGTCGCGAAAGACGCAGAGCAGCAGGCGGGTGCAGTGACGGTTTCGGGCCGCCCGGATCACCTGTGACAGCACTTCGCCACCGATGCCGCGCCCCCTTGCCGTGGGCACGAGCATGAGCAGGCCGATATAGGCGTCGGTGGTTTCGGGATAGCCCTGCGACCAGTTCAGCAGGCCGATGGGTCTTTCGCCTTCGCAGATCGCCATGGCGAAGATCTGGTCGGCGGAAAGGCCCGGCGGGGCATCATCGAAAAACCCGGCCACATGGGCCGGGCCGGGCGCCTGGCCGGTTTCAAGCGCGATGTAGTCGGCGCAATCGGACTGGAGCTCGGCGACCAGGGCGGCATCTTCCGCCCCGAGCGCGCGCAGGGCGATCATCCCTCGCGCAGGGATTTCACGATCTGTTCCATGGTGTCGAGCGGCACATAGCCGCGCACCATCTGATCGCCGAAGACGAAGCTGGGCGTGCCGTTGATGTTCAGCCGCTGACCCAGGGCGCGGTTGGCGGCGATGATGCGGTTGACCTCGGGGTCGGACATGGCGGCGATGATGGCATCGCCATCCAGGCCATTTTCATCGGCCAGGGCGCGCAGGGTGTCGGCCGTCATGTCACCGCGCAGGGCCATGAGGGCATCGTTCATCGTCCGGTAGGCGTCATCGCCGGCGACCTTCTTGGTGGCGATGGCAAAGCGCGCGCCGGTCACCGAATCCTCGCCCAGGATCGGGTATTCCTTGACGATCAGGCGGATGTTGCCGTCGCGGGCCAGAAGCTCGGCCACCTCGGGGTGGGCGCGTTTGCAATAGCCGCAGCGGTAGTCGAGGAATTCAACGATGGTCACGTCGCCCTCGGGGTTGCCGCCCACCCAGCTTGCGCCGTCGTTAAAGAGGGCGTCGGCGTTGTCGGCCAGAAGCTGCTGATCGCCCATGGCCTGCTGTTCGGCCTGGCGCTGTTCCAGCACGCCGATCGCCTCCATCAGGACCTCGGGATTGTCGAGCAGGTAGGCGCGCACCTCGGCCCGGAACTCGGTGCGTTCGGCATCGGACATCTCGGCCCCCGCGGGAAGGGCAAGGGCCGCCGACAGGGCGAGGGCGGTCAGGGGGGTGCGCAGCATCGGGGCTCTCCTGTAAATCAAATCGCGGTCAGCATCGCACAGCGGGGCGTGGTGGCAAGGGGGCTCACGCGGGTTTGTCCGCGGGCGGGCATTGACGGCGGTGTCCTGCCGGGCGACGAAGGCCAAAACCGGGGGACGGCACATGAAACAGAGCAAGCGGGGGCAGGTGGCCCCCTTCATCGTGATGGACGTTATGGAGCACGCCCGCGCCGCCGAGGCGGCGGGCCGCCACATCATCCACATGGAGGTGGGCCAGCCCGGCACCCCGGCCCCCGCCGGCGCAAGGGCCGCGCTGGCCGCCGCGATGGAGACCGGATCGCTGGGATACACCGTGGCGCTGGGTCTGCCCGAGTTGCGGGCGCGGATCGCGCGGCTCTATCGCGATTGGTACGGTGTCGAGCTGAACCCCGAGCGGGTCATCGTGACCTCGGGGTCGTCGGCGGGCTTTCTGCTGGCCTTCAGCGGGTTGTTCGATGCCGGCGATCGGGTGGCCCTGGGCAACCCCGGCTATCCGTCCTACCGCCAGATCCTGCGCGCGCTGAGCCTTGAGCCGGTGGGCATCGACACCACCCCCGAAGCGCGGTTCCAGCCCACCCCCGATAACCTGCCCGATGACATCGCGGGCCTGATCGTCGCCTCGCCCGCCAACCCCTCGGGGACCATGCTGGACAAGCCCGACCTCGCGGCGCTGATCGCCGCGACCGGGGCGCGTGGTGCGGCCTTCGTTTCGGACGAGATCTATCATGGCGTGAATTACGACAAGCGGCCGGTGTCGGCCCTGGAAATCAGCGACGATGTCTATGTGATCAACTCCTTCTCGAAGTATTTCTCGATGACCGGCTGGCGGATCGGCTGGATGGTGGTTCCGGACGATCACGTGCGCATGATCGAGCGGCTGGCCCAGAACATGTTCATCTGCCCGCCCCATGCCAGCCAGATCGCGGCCCTGGCGGCGCTGGATTGCGATGACGAGTTGCAGGCCAACCTTGGCGTCTATGCCACCAACCGCCAGTTGCTGATCGACGGATTGCCCGCGGCCGGGTTTACCACCTTCGCGCCGCCCGATGGCGCCTTTTACGTCTATGCGGACGTGTCGGACCTGACCGATGACAGCCTGGCCTTCGCCGCCGAGATCCTGGACAAGGCCGGGGTGGCCGTGACACCGGGCCTTGATTTTGATCCGGGGCGGGGGGCACGCACGCTGCGGTTTTCCTATGCCCGCGCGACAGCGGATATCGTCGAGGGGCTGGAGCGGCTGACCCGTTTCATGGCGAATCGCTAGGCAGATTTCATCCCGGGCGATTCGCCGGGCCGGGGGAAAATTCGGCCTGTCGCCTGAAATTCCGGCCTCTCTGATCGTTTGTGCACATATGATCTGCGAGGATGCGCAGAGTCATGCCCAAATGATGGCATTCGTATGCGATGCCGTAGCGTCACAATCGTCAAACCACTCGAACTTGCCCGTGAAAATGGTTTACCTAAACGTCAATCGAAGGTGATAGCTGACGTTAGGTCAGGCATGGGAAGAACGAAACTTCTTCAGATGCTCGACGTTACTAGATCCGGAAGGCGCAATCATGAATGTTTGTTGCTTGCAAGGATGAAATGGTTGTTCACGAGTTCGATTGTTAAACGAAACGCGACGTCGGAGGTGGAAACGGTCTGTTTTGGACGAATTTTCTAAAGTTCGGCTCAAAATGCGCTTTATCCATTGAAGTCGGTGCGTGGGGTGCCATTTCAGGGTGCCGGTCCGGGTCTTTCCCGTGGCCGGCACCACATTCGCCAAGTCTTCCGGGGCCATGGGCCCCTGGTTGGAAAAATACGATTGCACCGCGCTGCCAACGTGATGTGCTGCATCCTTTCAGGAGGAGCCCGGGGTGAGAAATGAGGTTTATGAGGGTCGCGCGATGGGCCTGTCGGGGGCGACCAGCCCGAAAACCGACAGCGGCACCATCGTTTCGGTCTTCTCGCCCGGCCTGGCCTTTTCGGCACGGCACAACCCGGTCACGCCGGGGGGCAAGCTTCCCGGATCGTTGCAATACCGCGCCTTGGGCAAGCGGCTTCTCGATATCATCCTGGTGCTGCTGTCGGCGCCGCTGACCCTTGTGGTGGTCGCGATCTGTGCTCTGGCGCTGGCGATCGAGGGCGGATCGCCCTTCTACCGGCAGGACAGGCTGGGCGTGGGCGGGCGGCGTTTCTCGATCCTGAAGCTGCGCACCATGGTGCGTGATGCCGATGCCTGCCTTCAGCGATACCTGGATGCCGATCCGGCCATGGCCCGCGAATGGGCCGAAACCCAGAAGCTGAAGCACGATCCACGCATCACCCGTGTCGGGGCCTTCCTGCGCACCACCTCGCTGGATGAACTGCCGCAGTTCTGGAACGTGCTGGTGGGCGACATGAGCCTGGTCGGCCCGCGCCCGATGATGCCCGAACAGCTGCCGCTTTACGGCGATCCCTATGCCTATTTCGCCATGCGCCCCGGCATCACAGGATATTGGCAGGTGTCGGCGCGCAACGAGAACCACTTTTCCTTCCGGGCCGAGATCGACGCGCAATATCACGCCAAGATGTCGCTGCCCTGCGATCTGGGCGTGATGATGCGCACGGTCGGTGTTATGCTGCGGCGAACCGGTTATTGACGGGGCAGGGCCGGGCTTGGCCAGATAGTCGCCGTGTGGCTGCCTTACGGCTGCCGCTTTGATCCGCGAGTGTCGGCCCTGATCCGGTGCTCTGGCGTCTTTCGGGGCGTGGCAGGGCATTGGCCCAGACGCAGAATGGTCAAGCGATGAACAAAGTGTCAAACCCGCCCGATCCGTTGGATGGCCTGTTCGACCCCGAAGACTGGGACGATCATGCAGGTGGGCGCCATATGAACCAATCGCGCAAACCAAGGGCGCGGCTGAAACGTGACAGCGGTTGGGCGCAACGCCTGAACGAAGTGGTCGCGCGCGCCGAAACCTCGGTTTTCACCCCGCCGCGCGACCGCGAGGGTGAGGGGCTGTTCGCCGGTGGCACGGCCGTCGATCATCCGCGCACCAGTGAAACCTGGGTCGGGCTGCGGGTGATCCAGCCGCGCGCGCGCAAGTATGAACTGGGCGGCGCGCCCCTGGCGAACCATTACCGCGAAAGCGAGGTGTCGCGCGCCATCGACCTGCTGCGCACGCGGCTGATGCATACCCTGCGCCAGAACGGCTGGTCGCGCATCGCCATCGCCGCGCCGACTCCGGGCTGCGGGGTGACGTTTACCGCCGTCAATCTGGCGATGTCGCTGTCGCGGGTGCCGGGAAGCCGCAGCATCCTTGTCGATCTGAACCAGCACAACCCGGGCGTGGCCGATGCGCTGGATGTGCACGGGGTGGGCGAGATCCGCCATTTCCTGTCGGGCCGGGTGGCCATGTCGCAGCACCTTGTGCGCCTTTCCGATACACTTGCCCTGGGGCTGAACACCCTGCCGTTCCAGGACAGCGCCGACATTCTGCACGACCGGCGCACCGCCCGGGTGCTTGAGGCGATGCAGACCGCGCTGGTGCCTGACGTTGTGCTTTACGACATGCCGGCAATCCTGGCCCACGACGATCTGGGCGCCTTCCTGCCGCAGGTCGACGGGGTTCTTCTGGTGTCTGATGCCACCCGGACCACCGCGCGCCAGATCGCCGAATGCGAACGCATCCTGGCGGGGCAGGCGCCGCTGCTGGGGGTGATCCTGAACCGCGCGCGCCCCTCGTCCCGGACAAAATAACCCCGATAACGGCCATTTGTCCCCAGACGGGCCACAGTTTCGCCCCGTTGATCTGGTTTGCTCGCCTTGCGCGGGTTATCTTCTGCCCGCTGATGCTTTGGGATGAACTGCGATGGGTCCGATTTATTCACTGGACGATGCCCTGGACATGGTGCGCCGCCACCTGCGCCTGATCATCGGGCTTGTGCTGCTGGGCTGTATCGCGTCGCTGATGTTCGCCTCGAACCAGCAACACATGTACCGCAGCGCCGAGGTGATCCAGATCGAACGCCCCAAGATCGCCAACGATCTTGCGCCCTCGACCGTGGCCGGATCGTCGGCGCGGCGCCTGCAACTGATCGAACAGCAGATCATGGCGCGCGGCAGCCTGATCGGCGTGATCGAGAAGTTCGATCTTTACGGCGACCTGCCCGGCATCACCCTGACCGAAAAGGTGAACCGCCTGCGCGAATCCGTCTCGATCAATGGCGTGGCCGCCGTGCGCGAGGGCTTTGCCGATGACGGCACCATCTCGGTTCTGACGATCACCGCCAACATGCCCTCGGCCGAGGCGGCGCAGGCCGTCGCGCAAGAGCTTTCGCAGCGCACCATCGCGCTCAGCGCCAGTTCCCGCGCCGAACAGACCGAGGCAACGTTGGAGTTCTTCACCCGCCAGGAAGAGCAGCTGACCCGCGAGATCGCGGAATTGCAGGACGAGATGGCCGAATTCCGCGCCGCCAATGACCTGGCAATCCCCGGTTCGCTGGAATTCCGGCGGGGCGAGATTTCGACGATCAACCAGGCGATTCTGGACATCGAACGCAACCGCATCTCGGTTCAACGCGAGTTGGACCAGGTCGACAGGAACGGCCGCCGCGCCACGGTCGAACGCCAGACAGCCGAGCTTGAGGCCCAGCTTGCCGGCCTTGACGAACAGCGCGATCTTCTGCGCCAGCGCGTCGCCGACCTTTCGGCCAGCATCGAAACCAGCCCCGAGATCGAACGCCAGCTTTCGGCCTATACCCGGCAGCTCAGCCAGCTACAGGGGCAGCTTGACGTGATCAGCACCCGCCGGGCCGAGGCCGAGGTGGGCGCGCGGCTTGAGGCGCGCAACAATTCCGAAAAGCTGACCGTGCTGGAAGCGGCCCCCTTGCCCGAATACCCCTATACCACCTCGAAGAAGCGTCTGGCGCTGATGGGCGGGGTGGCTTCGGTGATGGCGGCACTTGGCGTGGCCTTCCTTCTGGACCTGCGCAAGCCGGTTCTGCGCACCGCCGCGCAGATGAAGCGGGAAACCGGGCTGACGCCGGTCGTTTCGATCCCGTTTCTCGAGGCAAAGCCGATCCGGGTTTCGCCCCTCACGCGCCTGCGCCACCGCTTTCACGACTGGCAGGAGGGGCGGCGCACCCGCGCCCTGAACCCCGGCGACAACGCCTGAGAAAAACCGCTCAGGTCGCGGCGATCATCGCCAGGATTTGCCCCCAGTGCAGCCACAGCGACAGTGCCGCCACCACCGCGCCATAGCCGAAGAACACAAGGTCATGCACCGGATCCCAGACCCGGTGATGGCGCGCCAGCCAGATCGCGACCGGATGTGTCAGCAGCGTCGAGAGCCCCAGCCCGACCAGCGCACCGATCAGCCCGAACATCGCCACGCCGATCAGGATGAACCCCACCTGAAGCACGGCACGCGAACAGGAAAAGACGAAAAAGCGTCGCGAATCCCCGGCCGCCAGCGCCGCCTGATCATAGGACAGCCCGATCACCTGCGGAATCTGCGCCGCCGCCAGCAGCACCAGGATGGCCCCCGCGTGGACATAGCGCGCATCGTAAAGCAGATCGACGATCTCGGGGCCGAGGAAGGCCATCACCGTGAGAAGCACCATGATCGGCACCCCCAGCGTATAGCGCATCTTGCGCAGCTTGCGGGCGTTCTCGGGCGAGGCGTTGGGCGGCGTGTCACGATAGATGGGGATCAGCACCTTTCCCGTCACCGCCTGGCCCAGGGCAAGGGGGAAGGCCGCCAGGAAATAGCCGATATTGTAGACGCCAAGGGTGTTCAGCGGCAGGAACTTGCCCAGGATCGCCTTGTCCCCCTGCGAGCTGAGAAACCAGAAGGCGGTGGACAGGAAGATCCATTTGCCGAACTTGATCAGCTCGTTGGCCGCGGCCCTTTCCCAGCGGAAGCGGTTGCGCAGGCCGGGCAGCCCGAAATGGGTAAGCACCAGTTTCGCCAGAACGCCCACCACGCCGCCGATCACCAGCGCCATCACCGATTGCAGCGCCGCGGCCAGCGCGATCATCGCCAGCACGCCGATGGCCTGGCTGGCCAGGTCAAGAACCGTCAGCCGCCCCACCAGAAGGTGGCGGTGCGCCGTTTCGATGCGGGTGGGGTTGAACCCGGCAATGGCCAGGGACACCCCCGCCAGCGGCAGGTACAGCGCAAGGTCGGGTTCGCCATAGAACATGGCGACGGGCCAGGCCAGAACACAGGCCGCCAGCCACAGGCCGAAACCGCGGATCACCTGGATCGTCCAGGCGGTGTTCAGGAAATCGGGGTCGTCGCCCCGCCGCGATTGCGAAATCGAGGGGCTGATGCCAACGTCCGAAAACATCGCAAGACCCACGGTCACGACGCTGACCAGCGCCATCATCCCGAAGGCCTCGGGGAACAGCAGCCGGGTCAGGACAAGGTTGGCCGCAAGGCGCATGCCCTGGCTGCCGGAATATCCGATCAGGATCCAGGATGAACTGCGCATCGCGCGCGCCATCAGCCGGTTGCCCTGCATCGCTGCCATCAATCGCTTCATGCCCGTCCCCCTTGCCCCCTGTGTTTATGGGGCAACCCGGGCCGGTGGCCAGCACTATTCCCCGTGATTTTCCCGTTAAATGCCACAGTTGCGCCGCGAAGCGACCACTGTGTGATAGCAAGAAATGACCACAATCTTCGGTTGTCCTGTATACCTGTACCGGGATCGCCAATTTCACTGCAAGGACTGCCCTCGTGAAGATCGCATATGTGCTGAACACCTATCCACAACCCTCGCACAGCTTTATCCGGCGCGAGATTCATGCGCTTGAGCGGGCGGGGTTCGAGGTGCTGCGTCTGGCCATGCGGCGGTTTGACGATGAACTGGTCGATCCCGCCAACGAGGGCGAACGCCAGCGCACGGAATACGTTCTGAAACAGGGGGCGGGGCGGCTTCTGGCGGGGTTTCTGCGCCTTGCCCTGCGCCATCCGGGCTCCACCCTGCGCGCCCTGCGCGTGGCGCGGCAGCTGTCGCGCAACGCGCAGGGCAAACGCCTGCGCCACCTGGCCTATGTGGTCGAAGCGGCCCATGTCGCCCGGCGCTGCCGGGACGAGGGGGTGCAGCATGTCCATTGCCATTTCGGCACCAACGCCCCGGCAATCGCCATGCTGGCGCAGATCATGGGCGGGGTGCAGTACAGTTTCACCGTTCACGGCCCCGAGGAATTCGACACCCCCGAGGCGCTGTCGCTGGGCGAAAAGATCCGTCGCTCGGCCTTTGCCGTGGGAGTCAGCGAATTCGGACGCTCGCAGCTTTACCGCTGGGCGGGGTTCGATGTCTGGGACAGGGTGAAGGTGGTGCAATGCGGAATCGAACCCCATGTCTTCCCCAAGGCCACGCCCTTTCCGGCGCTGCCGCCCCTGCGCGTTGTCACCATCGGGCGGTTCGTGGAACAGAAGGGCCAGTTGACGCTGGTGCATGCCATGGCGCGGCTGAAGGAAAGCCATCCCGAGATTCACCTGACGCTGGTGGGCGACGGCCAGATGCGTCCGGCCATCGAAAAGGCCATCCGTGCCGTCGGGATCGAGGATCGCATCACCCTGACCGGCTGGGTCGGCGAAGACCGGGTGAACGCCGAGCTTGAGAATGCCCATGCCATCATCATGCCCAGCTTTGCCGAAGGCCTGCCCATGGTCCTGATGGAGGCCATGGCCACGGGCCGCCCGGTGATTTCCACCTTCGTTGCGGGCATTCCCGAACTGGTCACGCCCGACTGCGGCTGGCTTGTGCCGGCGGGCGATGTGAAGGCGCTGGCCGATGCCCTGATCGCGCTGTCCGAAACGCCGGTCGCGCAGATGGCCGAAATGGGGGCGGCGGGGCGCGAAAGGGTGCTGGCGCGCCACGACGTGGATGTCGAGGCGTCAAAGCTGGCCGGCCACATCCGCGCCGCCGTGGGCTAACGCCCGCGCACCCAGCGCCCGGCATTGGCAAAAAGCGGTGATTTCACCGCCAGCGTGATCGCGGCATAGACCGCGAAGGCCACCGGATCGCGAAACAGCCGCCGCAACACCCCGCCCGCGCCCAGATGGCGCGCATCGTCATTGGCCAGAAGGTCGGGGTGATGGCGGGCAATCTCCTCCACGCCGATGTTCTGGCGGCGGCGCACGCGCACGAGGTTGGCAAACCCCTCGACCATGGGCCAATCATAGGTGGCGGGCAGGCGTAGCCGTTCTTCGGGGGCAAACTGCAACCGCACGAAGGTATCGTCCGAGATGATGTCGGGAAAGGCCCCCCAGCGCGCCCGCCCGGCGGCGTTGACGGCATAAAGCCCGAAGCCCGGCGCGCCATGGGTGACGAAGGGCAGGCCGGACCAGAACCGGGCATAGGCGCGGGTGACGGGGCTTTGCGCCCGGCTGACGCGGGGCGATCCGGTGGCATAGCGCGGCGCGGGCTGCCCCAGCGCTTCGACGATCTGTGCCAGCAGCGGGGGCGAAACGATGACATCGGCGTCGAGATAAAGCCGCAGATCCCACGTGGCGGCGCCATCGCCCAGGTTCATCGCGTTCAGCTTGCCACCCTCGGGCGTTTCGATCACGTTCAGCGTCCAGCCCCGGCGCGCGGCCTCTTGCGCGAAACGGCGCGCCACGGTGGCGGTATCGTCACGGCATCCGTTGGCCACCACGACGATCTGCCCCGCCACCCCGTCGGACCGCAGAAGCGCCGAAAGGCAGGCGGCCAGATACCCGGCCTCGTCATGGGCGGGCAGGATGACCGAAAGGCTCATCTCGCCGCCTCGATGGCCTGCCAGCGGGGGTTGTCATCGCCCAGATGGCGGCGTGCGCCCCAGCTTCCCCATTTGGTGGGGGCATAGACATCGTTGAAGACGTTGAACATCTCGCCCCCCAGCGCATACCATCCCGCGATCAGATCACGGTACAGCGCGCCCATCTCGGGCGAATAATTGAAGCGGATGAAGAAATCGCTCAGCGCCGCGTCATCCGCCATGGGGCCGATGCCGGTCAGATGCGTGCCGCCTTCATACATGACAAGGCGCAACCCGTATCTGTCGGCCACTGCCTTGTGATGGGGCAGAACCCGGTTCAGCAGGTCGGACAGCGTGTCGGTGGCATCGCCGGTGACGCTGCCATCGCGCAGCTCTTTCGCGGCAAGCGCGGTGGCCTCACCCTCTGCCAGCCAGCCGCGCAGCAGGGGCGCGCGCGCCTCGGTGCCCAGGATGCCGCCGAAATAGCCGGTGATGGCATAGGCATCGAAGGCGTCGGCGGGCCGGGCGTTCCCCTCGGCCACCGAAAGCGGGGCAGTCAGGATCGCCTCTTCCAGGCCCAGCCAGCCGGTCTGGGTCGCGATCACGTTGATCAGCCGGTCCTCGGGCAGGATCGAGGACCATATATTCGCCACCTCCGCCGCGCGCATGCCGTAGAACTGGTGGCCCGCGTCAGGCTCGGACCAGCGGGCGGCGGCCTGTTCGCGGGCCCATTTCGCCTGGTCGAATTGCCAATTCCAGACCTCGTTGGAATATTCCGCGATGACCTGCCGGTCGGGGGCCAGACCCGCGCGCACCGCTTCGCCAAAGGCGCGGACATAGGCATCGTCGGCCATGTGGGGCAGGGTGAACCAGGGATCGGCCTTCAGCCGGTTGGCCAGCGCGATCAGTACTTCGACCGGCACGCCCTTTTCCGCGTAGGTGTAATCACCGGGGCGGGGGCGATCCTGCCAGTGCACCTGGGTGGAATTGTTGGTGGCCATCCAATCCATGAACCGCAGCACCCGGAAACCATCCAGCAGCGCCAGCCAGTCGGGGTTGAACAGCGCCCCGGCGTCGAAATCGGCCACCCGGTCGGCCCGCACAACGGTGATGGCGCGCACCGGATCGGCAGGATCGGTGCGCTGGATGCGAATTTCCACCGGGCCGGGGCCGGGGGTGAAATCGAAGGTTACGGCATTCTTGCCATAGCGCTGATTGCGGGCGCGGCCCGACACCTCGACGATGCCCTTGCCCTGAAAACGCAGAAGATACGATCCGGCCGCCCCCGCCGCATCCTCGGGCAGGTCGGTCAGGATCAGGGTGCCGATGCTGCCCAGATCGCGGGGCAGGCGGGTGGGCCAGCCGTTTTCGTCCAGCAGACCAGAGTCGCGCAGGGCAGCGGTTTCGACCCCGCCCCATTGGCCCGGCCTGTGACCGATCCAGGGGCGGGCGGTCTTCATCAGGTCGAGGAACGGCAGCTGCACGCTCCAATCGGTGATGGCGGCTAGGTTCACCGCCATGTCGCCCTGCCGCGCTGGGGGCGCGGGCTGCGGGGGGGCGGTGGGTTGCGGCGTCCTGCGGGCCTCTTGTGCGGGCGTGACGTTGCGCGCGACTTCGGTGGCGATGCCCTGCATCCGGGCGATCAGTGCCGGATCGGCCGAAACCAGCGCCCGGTCATGGCGCCCGCGCAGCCGGTGGGGCAAGCCCGTCGGGTCCTGCCCGCTGAGCATGGCATAGCTGACCAGCGCCACGAAGTAATGGCCCAGGTCGTTGGGGTGAATGTCGTCGTCGAACAGATCGCCGATATCGCCCAGCCCCGGCGCCTCGCCCGCAGCGATGGCGTCCGAAAGTTGCCCCATGGCCTGACCGGCGGGAACAAGGGTGGCGCCCGCCGCCTCGGCCAGGTCTTGCCACAGCGGCAGGTCATCGGCGATCCGGTCGCGCCAGGGGGTGGCGGCGCCGGTGTCGTGGGGCACATCCACGCCGGTGCCGCTGTTCAGCGAATGCCAGGTTTCCAGAACGAAAACCCGCACTTCGGGGTTTCCCTGGCGCGCAAGATCGGCAAAGCGCGCGGCGTAACCGGTGCTGTCGCTCCACTGCAGATGGTTGGCAAGCGGGATCGCCTCGGTCAGGATCAGGGCGTCGGTGCCGCCGGGCAGGGCGGCGCGGGCATCCACGCCTTCGGCCTCGGCCGAGTGATCCCAGTTCCATTTCAGGGGGGCGCCGTTGATGATCTGCGCCTCGACCCGGGTGTCGGCGCCACCGGCCTGCAACAGCTGTTCCAGCATTCCGGGTTGATCGGGGCCGATCAGCGAATGGCCCACCATCAGGACGGCCGAGAGGGTCGAGAGCAGGCTCATGCGGGGACGCCCGTGCGCGGATCGGCGCGCACCACCTCCCAGGCCAGCCTTTGGATCAGGGCGGCGGCGGCCGCGCCGGGCGCATCGGCGGGCGTGCCATCGGCGCGCAGAAGGCGGTGCGGCAGGCCAAGGGGCGGGCGGTGATAGAGCGTTGCGAAATGGGTGACAGCCACGAGGTAGGCGCCGATATCGTTCAGGTGAATCGGATCGCGGCTGCCATCGGGGGCAAGGGCGAAGAGATCCTCGCGCCGGGCCAGGCCGGGAAGGGGGTCGGATTCGATCGCGCGCACCACGCGGGCCAGAACCTGCCCCGCCGGGATCAGATGGATCGGGCGGGGCGGCGCGGTGGACAGGTCATGGGCCAGCAGCTCGCCCACCCACAGCCGTTCGATATCGGCATCGAGCCGGGCCAGAAACCCGCCCGAATCGTCCAGCCCATGCCAGGTTTCGTAAAGATAGACGCGGGTGGTGGGGTTGGCGCCGCGCGCCAGATCGGCCCAGCGGGTCAGGTAGGGGCCGCTTTCGTGGTATTTCAGGGCATCCAGAAGCTCGACCATCTCGGTCAGGATCACGGCGTCGTAATCGCCCGAACCGATGGCGCCATGGGCGGGGCGAAACCTGTCATGGGCGTTTTCGCTGGCAAAGCCCTGAACCGGCAGGCCCGGATACCAATGCTGGCGCAGCGCGGTGCCCTGGCCCAACTGACTGTGATACCGATGCCCCTCACCGGCCAGTTGCGCCAGCATGGCGGGCATGTCGCGGCCCACCAGGCTGTGGCCCAGATGAAAGACGTTCAGCCCGCGCCGGGGTGTGGGCAGGGGGGTCTGATAGGCGGCGGCCACCGCGACCGGGCCGGGAAGGCGGGCGGGGCGGTGCAGGCTGCCAAGGGCAAAGCCACCGCCCGCCGCCGCCAGCAGCGCAAGGGCGGCCCGGCGCGACGGCCCGCCCATCAGCCGCCCCCGGGGTGCCGCAGGGTCAGGCCGGTCAGGATCAGGCCGTGGCTGCGCGCGAACCGCCCCTGCATCCGGCTGCCCGAGGCGAAGGGGCCGACCGCGCGGGTAAAGGTGGTGGCGAAGATCCCGCCGGCAAGATCGGGCAGAATGGCGATGGCCTGGAAATCCAGAACCTCGCGCGACAGGGGGTATTGCGCCTTGTAGGCGGTTTCCTTGGCCGAGAAGATCAGTTTGGCCAGGCGGCCCTGTTCGGCACCCGGCTGCGCGCCCAGCCAGTTGCGTTCAGGGCTGGTGCAGATCAGGTCGATCATCTCGGGGTCGAGCGGTTCGTCCTCTTCGACATCCACGCCAAGGGTGCGGACATCGCGCGCATGGGCCATGGCGCAGAGGCACAGGCTGTCGCAATGCGAAAGGCTGCCCACAAGACCGGCGGGCCAGATCGGCGCGCGGTCGGGGCCGGGCATCACGGGCTGCGCGGGTTGGCCAAGGGCGGCCATGGCACGATGGGCCGCGATGCGCCCGGCGGTGAATTCAAGCTGCCGCTTGGCCACCATGCGGGTCATCCCGCTGCGTTCGGGCATCAGCAGGTTGCCCATGGGCGCGCGCGGGTCGCACAGGGCAATGGCGATGTCATCGGCAAACAGGCCGCGCGCCGCGGGTTCGACCATGGCACCCGACATCGGGCCGTCAGAGATGGAAAAGTCGGAAATCGCAATCATCCTGTCTTGGCTCCGCGGCCGGCGCGCATGGCGCGCCGCCGCGACATGGTTTCTGCCCGTGCGGGGCTGTCGTCAACCCTTTCGGGCGCAGCGTCGCCGCCCGGCTGCCCCTTGGTCAGATGCGCCGCCAGCCCGCCCAGCGTGGGAAAGCGGAAGATGTCGGTGATCGACAGCGCCACGTCGTCCAGCGCGGCGCGGATTTCGCGATGTGCCTGCACCGCCAGCAGCGAATGCCCGCCGAGGGCGAAGAAGTTGTCCTCGGCGCGGATGTCGCCCACCCCCAGGATGCGCGACCAGACCGCGGCGATGGCGGCCTGCACCGGGTTGTCGGGCGCCGCGCCCAGGTTGGCGGCACGGGGCGGGCGGGCCGGTTTCGGGTCGGGCAGGGCGTTGCGGTCGACCTTCTTGTTCGGCGTCAGCGGGAATTGATCCAGCGTGACCAGATGCGCCGGGATCATGATGTCGGGCAGGGCGGCCAGATGGGCGCGCATGGCGGCTTCATCGAAGCCCGGCGCGATGGCATAGGCCACCAGCCGCGTATCGCCGCCCATGTCGCGGGCCACCACCACCGCCTGTTTCACGGCGGGGTGTTCTGCCAGCCGCGCCTCGATCTCGCCCAGTTCGATGCGGTGGCCGCGGATCTTCACCTGGTGATCGCTGCGCCCCAGGAAATCGAGCGTGCCATCGGCGCGCCAGCGCACAAGATCGCCGGTGCGATACATCCGCCCGCCGTGGAACGGGTTGTCGGGGAAGCGTTCGGCGGTCAGGGCGTCGCGCTGCCAATAGCCACGCGTCACACCCTCGCCGCCGATGAACAGTTCTCCTGCCACTCCGGTGGGTGCCGGGTTGCCTTGCGGATCAAGGACATAGACCTGGGTATTGGCGATGGGTGTGCCGATGGGCTGAATGTCGGGGTCGTCATCCACGCTTTGCACGGTCGACCAGATGGTGGTCTCTGTCGGGCCGTACATGTTCAGGATCCGTGCCCTTGTCGCGCCATGCAGGGATTTCACAAGATCGCCCGGCAAAGCCTCGCCCCCGATCATCAGTGTCCTGATCCGGCCCAGAGACTGGCGGGCGTCGTCGTTCAGCGCGATCATCCGCGCCATCGACGGGGTGCATTGCACATGCGTCACCCCGTGGCGGCGGATCTGCGCGGCGATCGAGAAATCATCCTCGGCCGGGGCGGTGGCGGTGTTGGTCAGGCGCAGGGCCTCGGCCAGGGGTTTCAGCCCCTCCATCACCACTTCGGGCGCAATGCCGTAATCGATCAGGCAGGCGATTTCATCGACGCCGATGCGCTTCAGCTGCTCGGCCCGTGCCACGGCATCCTCGACAGTGCCAAAGAGGCCCGAATCCTCGAAATAGCGCTGGAAGGCGAAATCCAGGATCGCCTCCATCTCGTCCTCGGCCAGGCCGCCCAGGTCAACCTCGAAGGGGTTGGTCACGCCTGCAGGCCGCTTGAAGGCCGGGAAGGCCCAGGCATATTGCTTGATCAGGCCCGCCGCGCTGCGCAGATAGGCCTTCATCGGTTCGCGCGCCACCTCGCGCGCCGTTTCGCGGTCGTCCGCCAGATAGGTGTGCAGCATCAGCGTGACCTTGTGATCCGCCGGATCGTGGCCCGCTTCGCGCAGGGCGTCGTTATAGATCGTGATCTTGCCCGCCACCTCTTCGATGCTTTGGCCCAGAAGGTGGGTCAGCACGTTGGCGCCGATGCTGCCCGCCTCGCGCCAGGTGTCGGGGTTGCCGGCGGTCGTCACCCAGACGGGCAGTTCCGCCGATACCGGCCGGGGCTGTGTGACCACCGCAAAGGGGGTGCCGTCCTTCGTCGGAAACTCAACCGCTTCGCCGCGCCACAGGCGGCGCAGGGTGTCGATGGCTTCGAACATCGCGGGCTTGTTGGCGGGGGGCGTGTTTTCGGGGCGCAGCACGAAATCGTCGGGCTGCCAGCCGCTGGCGATGGCCAGCCCCGCGCGCCCGGCGGTCAGGTTGTCGATCACCGCCCATTCCTCGGCAATGCGGGCGGGGTGGTGCAGCGGGGCGACGCAACTGCCGGCCCGCACGCTGAGGTTCTGCGTCACTGCCGCAACTGCCGCTCCGGTGACCGAGGGGTTGGGATAGGGGCCGCCGAAAGCATGAAAGTGCCGTTCGGGCGTCCAGATGGCGTTGAACCCGTGGGCATCAGCGAACTTCGCACCCTCAAGCAACAGTTCGTATTTCTTCGGCCCCGCGCCATCGTCGTTGCCCCAATAGAACAGGTTGAAATCCATGTGCCGGTCGCTGCGCGCCGGTGTGTCGCCGGCGATCAGGGTGCGGTTCTCATCGCTGGACAGCACCAGCTTGAAACCGCGCGCCAGGGTCCAGAACAGCTCCAGCACCGAGATGTCGAACGAGAGAGATGTGACCGCAAGCCAGACGGCGCCTGCCTCGTGGTCGATCCGCTGATCCATCCCGACGAAGAAGTTGGCGACATTGCGGTGTTCGACCATCACCCCCTTGGGCAGACCGGTCGAGCCGGAGGTATAGATCAGATAGGCCAGATCGCCCGGAGCGGCACCGCCCTCGGGGTTGGTGTCGGGGGCGGCGGCGATGCGGGCATCGTCGGTGACCAGCACCTGCGCGTCGCTTTCGGGCAGGCTGGCCACCAGCCCGGGTTGCGCGACGATCACCGCCGCGCGGCTGTCGGTGACGTAATGGGCGATGCGGTCGGCCGGATAGGCCGGATCAAGCGGCACATAGGCGCCCCCGGCCTTCAGGATACCAAGCGCCCCGATCAGAAGGTCGGGCGAGCGGTTGACGCAAAGCCCGACATTGGCCCCCGGCGCCACCCCCATGTCGCGCAGGGCATGGGCCATGCGGTTGGCGGCGGCGTTCAGGGCGCGATAGGACAGCGTTTCGCCCTCGAACACCAGGGCGGGCGCATCGGGGGTGCGGGCCACCTGGGCCTCGAACGCGGCGTGAATCGTCAGGCTTCGGTCATGGTCGGTGGCCGTGGCGTTGCGGCTTTCGATCAACGCGTCGCGCTCGCTTTCGGGCAAGCCGCTGCCGCCCTCTGCGAGGTGCAGAAGACGGGCGATCAGAAGATCTATGGCGGCAGCGCCTAGCCGGTTGGCATCGTAGTGCAGGGTGGTGTCGTCCAGCGTGACCGTGATGGCGGTGCCATAGACGGTGCCCTGTTCCGACAGCGCGATTCCGGGGCGGGCCAGCGAAATGTCGGGGTCGCGGGTGAACAATTCACGCAGGAAACCGGGGTGGCGGGCGATCTTCTCAAGCTGCGGTGCGATGGCCGCCTCGATCCCGGCGGTATCGCCCTCGGGGATGCGCAGGAAGGCGGTGGTGGCCACAAGGCCGGGCGCGGCCTGCACATGGCCGACAAGCGCCGCGCTGGTAAACCCGATGTCACCGGCGACTTCGCCCGAGGAGAGCCGCGCCCATTGCGCCAGAAGGGCGATCAGGGCGGTGCGGTCCTGCACGGGCAGGTTCAGCGGGCGGCTTTGCCAATCCTGCGTGGCGCCCAGCGGCGCGGCAAGGGGCAGCGGGAAAGGCTGCGCCGTCTTCAGCCGCGCGCGCCAGTATCCTTCGCCCGCCACCAGCGCGCCGGTGTCGCCAACCGCGCCCGGTGCGATGACCGTCCCGACAGCGGGCATGGAGCGCGCGGAAACCGCCTGGCCCAGCGGGTTGGTCAGCCCCGAAAGGCGCAGGGCACCATCGGCGCAGGCAACGGTCACGCCGTCGCCGCCGCTGGCCAGGACGGTGCCGGGGCTGCCTGTGCCCTCGGCGGGTTCGATTGCGTCCACCAGCAGCGGTAGATCGGGCCCCGCGATCTTGGCGCAGGTCAGCGGGTTCTTGTAGCCGTTGAAATCCAGCCCCCGCACCAGCGCGATCAGCACCTCTTGCGGTTGGCTGAAATCGAGGAAGCCGCCGTTTTCGGGCCTGTCGTCGCGGGCAAAATAGTGCCGCTGCGACAGGTCTTGCGGCTGACGTTTCAACCCGCTTTCCAACTGGTCGATCAGGGCCGGGAAACTGTCCATCGCGGCGCCGTAGCATTTGGAGTTGAGGGTAAAGGCCGTATCCTCGGGCGCGATGGGAAACGCGCGCTGTTCCAGGATGTCGCCTTCGTCGATGCCGCCCTCGATGACGTGCCAGGTGATGCCGTGGCTTGAATGGCCGCGCATGCGTGCCCAGGCGGGGGTGTTCAGCCCGGCCATCTGAGGCAGCGGGCCGTCGTGAAAGTTGACAGCGCCCTTGCCCGCCCTCGCCAGCACCGCATCGGGGATCACCGACAGGTTGGCGATGGACAGCAGCCAGTCGAACGCGGTGTCGATGTCACCGGCCCGCGCCAGCAGGGGCAGGCCCTTGCCCTCGGCCCAGGACGTGATGGCGGGGTCGCGCGAAACGACGGCGGCAATGGCATGACCCCGCGCCAGAAGCATGTCGCCACACCCGATCAACAGGGATTCATCACCGATCAGAACTGTGCTGAAATGCGTCATGTGCGGTCCTCGCTGCGGGGGGTGGCGGTTTTGGGCATGGGTTCGGGCAAAAGCCCGAAGGTATGGGCGATCAGGTCGCGCAGGAAATGATCGGGGTCGCGCAGGGGGCGGCGCTGCACCGCGCAGCGCAACCGCCACAGCGCGGCGCCCGAGATCAGCGCGGCGGTGGCCAGGCCGTAGCGAAGCCTGCCGTGGTTCTTGACGAAGTAATGGCGCCGGGAATCGAACCAGTAGCGCGGCATCCGCCGCCAGGTCTTCATGCCGGTCGAGACCGAGCCGATATGCACCACCCGGCTTTCGGGAATGTACCACGTCTCCCATCCGGCATTGGCGGCGCGGCGGGCCAGGTCGGTTTCCTCGAAATAAAGAAAGAAGGTTTCGTCGAACAGCCCGATGTCATGCAGCGCGCTGCACCGCACCATCAGGCTGGCCCCCGCCACCCAATCGACGCGCTGCGCGCTTTGTGGAACGGGCAGGGCGACAATGGCATGTTTCAGAAGGCGCGAAACGATACCGGTGCGCACGGCGCCCTCGAACTCTCCGGCGATCGAGGGGAAGCGGAAGGCGGTGCAATGGGTCACGTCATCCTCGCCGCGCACATGGCTGCCCGCAAAACCGGCGCCGGGCGTCTGTTCGAGAAAGGCCATCAACGTGTTGATGCAGCCCGGATCGGGAAAGGCGTCGGAGTTCAGGATATAGACGTAATCGGGGGCGGTGCCGTCGGACAGGCCCGCGCGGATGCCGTGGTTGTTGCCCGCGCCAAAGCCGCCGTTCCGCCCGGCCTGAACGACACGCACGCGCCCGCCGTCCGTCCAGCCCCGGGCATCGGCCGCATCCCGCAGCATTTCAAAGCTGCCATCGCCGGAATCGTTGTCGACGATCACCAATTCGCCCCCTGTCGCCTTCATGTCGGCAAGGGCGGCTTCGGCTGCGCGCAGGGTCATCGGCGCGGTGCGAAAGTTCAGAAGGACGGTCAGCAGGCTGGGCATCGTCACTCGGCCGCTTCGGCGCGGGGGCGTTGGGCGCCCGTGGCGCGCGCGCCCTGGCGCCGCGCACGTTCGGCGGTTCGGATCACCTGTTTCAGGCGGGCCGCCAGAACGCCGACGTTGGGGACAAGGACCATGGAATCGTGATCGCCCGGCACCTCGATCACCTCGATCTGCGGGGCGGTGGCCGTCCAGTCGTTGTCGGCAAAGACATATTCGCGCGCGGCACTGACCCAGTTGCCTTCCGACACCTTCCAGTGGCGGTCAAGCGGCGGTCGGAACAGGGTCAGCGGGCCATCCCAGGGGCGCAGGTCATAGGATCCGACCGCGCCGCGGAAGGCCGCCTCGATCTTGGCGTTGTCGAAGGCGTTGTCGCTGGCGGCGGCTTCGGGCGCGCGGCGTTTTTCCAGTTCCCATGCGATGCGGTTCCTGGCCCATTCCCCAAGGTATTTCACGCCCTTGCGCCGGATTTCGTGGCTCTTGATGATTGCCTTGTCCTTGCGGCTGAGCGCGGGGCGCACCGGCAGCGGCGTGTCGAGAAGGGCCAGGACCGACACCGCCTCGCCCATGTTGCGCAACTGCTGGGCCATTTCATAGGCGGTGATGCCGCCACCGGAAAACCCGCCCAGAAGATAGGGGCCCTGCGGCTGAACCTGGCGCATCTCTGCGATATAGGCCGCTGCCGCCTCGGGGATGGTGCGGTGGGGTTCGGCGTCGCCCACAAGGCCGCGCGCCTGAAGCCCGTAAACCGGCCTGTCCTGGCCCAGCGACAGACCCAGGTGGCGCAGGTTCATCACGTTGCCGAACATGCCGGCGACGATGAACATCGGGGATTTCGGCCCGCCGCTGCCCTGGTGGAGGGCGACGAGGTGGTCGAAGGTGGGGCCGCCCGGGGCGCTGCTGCCGGCATCGCCCGCCGATCCGGTCACATGGCCGACGCGCGCCGCGATCAGGTCGGCGCAGGCGGCGATTGTCGGCGCCTCGAACAGGGTCGAGATGGGGAATTGCACGCCATAGGCCTTGTTGATCTGGGCAAAGAGGCGCACCGCGATCAGCGAGTGCCCGCCAAGATCGAAGAAGCTGTCCTCGACCCCCACCTGCGCGATGCCCAGAAGCCCCTGCCAGAATCCGGCCAGGGTTTCCTCGATCGCGTTGCGGGGGGCGACGAAATCACCGTCAAGCTGCGGTCGCTCGAAGGTCTGGCCCTCGGCGCCGGCATCGCGGCGGGGTTCATCGGCGCGGGCGATCAGGGCGGGCAGGTCTAGGGGCGTCAGCGTGATCTGCGGCAGGCCCGTGGCCAGCGCCCGGCGCAGCGCCTCGGGCCCCTCGTCAGGGCGGATGCCAAGGGCGACAAGCTGCGCCAGCCGCTCTTCCTCGGGCGAGCGGGGGCGCGTATCGCCATCGGCAAAGACCACCTCGGAGGCGGGAACCGGCCCGCCCTTGGCAAAGGCGCCGGATTGCACCTCTTTCATGGCGAAATCAAAGACTTCGATCAGGATGTTGCCGTCGCGGTCGGTGATGGTGACATCGAAACTGGCATAGCCGTCCTGCGGTGTGCCGGGGGCAAGGCGCATCCAGCTGACAATCTCGGCGGGCAGCGGCGCAAAGACCCGGACCGTGCCATAGGACAGCGGCACCCAGAGGTTTTGCGAAGAATAGCCCGGCGCAAGCGCGATGGCCCAGCCCGTGGCCAGATCCATCAGGCCGGGATGCACCTTCCACCCGTCCGCCAGATCAGAGCAAAAGGCCTGGGGAAGCGCCAAGTGCGCCAGCCCTTCGTCCGTGCCGAAAGCCATCTTTTCAATGACGTTCCAGCGGGGGCCAAAGGCAAGCTGCGCCTCTTGCGGGGAATGGCGGCTGTCGTCCTGGCGGGGGCAGCGCGCGGCGATCTCGGACAGGTCAAGGCGCCCGGCATCGCCCGGAAGCGGCAGAAGCGTGGCCTGCGCGTTCAACTGGTGGCCGAACCGGCCATCGACCGTCACGCCGCCGCGGATTTCCAGCGTCGTGCCATCGTCGCCCGGCGCCATGCGCACCAGCAGTTCGCGGCCCTTCTCGCCCACGTCGAGGGCGCTGAAGAAGGTCAGGTCGTGCAGTTCGAAGGCGGGGCTTTCCTCTTGCGCGGCAAGGGCCTCTGCCGCGATCTCGATATAGCCGGTGCCGGGCAGAAGGGCATCGCCCGCCTTGGTGCGGTGTTCATCCAGCACCCAATCGCGGCTGGTGGAAAGATCGGACAGGAACACGCGGTTGCCCGCACTGTCGAACCCCGCCCGACGCAAGAGCGGCTGATCGGTGTCGGTGAATTCGGGGGGAGTGGTGTCTTGCGCCGTCGCCTCGGCCGCCATCCCCACGTCGGCCCAGACGCCCCAGTTGATGGAAACGACGCGGGTTTTCCCACCGCGACGCGACTTGGCGAAGGCGTTGAGGTATTCGTTCGCCGCGACGTAATCGACCTGACCGGCCGCGCGGATCGCGGTCGAGGAGGACGAGAACAAGACCAGCAGATCAAGCGCGCCATCCGCAAACAGCGTGTCAATCACCCGCAAGCCGTTGATCTTGGGCGCAAAGACGGATTCGACCTCGAAACGCGATTTCGACAGAAGCGGGCCATCGTCGATGGCGCCGGCGGCATGGATCACACCGTCGATCCTGCCGAAACGTTCGGTGGCCGCGTCCATGGCGCGGCGCATCTGGTCCACGTCGCAGACATCGCCCTGGCAGACCATGACCTGCCCGCCCGCCTCTTCAAGGCGGCGCAGCGCGGTGATGGCGCGGGCGGTCTTGTCGGTGGGGCTGTGGGTGCGCAGGTGCTTGTCCCAATCGTCGCGCTCGGGCATCGCGCTGCGGCTGAGCAGCACGATATTGGCCCCGTGTCGCGCAATCAGATCCTGCGCCAGGGTCAGGGCGATTCCGCCGAAGCCGCCGGTGATCAGGTAGGTGGCCCCATCGCGCCAGGGCGCGGTTTCGGGCGCGGGCAACGTCACGGGCCGGGGGACAAGGGCGAAACGCCTGTCGCCGCACCAGGCGGCGGTGGTGTTTTCGGGCGGCGACAACAGATCCTGCAACAGGCGTTCGGCCAGTTCGGCGGGGTCGGCGCGGCGGGGCGTGTCGATGTCGACCCAGGCGCAGGTGACGCCCGGCAGTTCCTTGGGGATCACGCCAAGCGGGCCAGACACCATCGCCTTTTCGGGATAGGGCAGCGTATCGTCTTCGACCTGCGCCGCGCCATTGGTGAGACAGGTCAGGTGCACCTGCGGCAGATCGTGATCGGCCAGGGCCTGGGCGAGAAACAGCAGCGAATAGAAGCCGTGTTCCTGGTTGCGGTCAAAGAAACTGCTGCCGGGGCGGAAGCTTTCCTTCCCGGTCAGAAGCCAGGCATGGGCGATGCGGTCCGGCAGGGCATCGCGCGCAGCCAGATCGGCCAGCAGGCTGTCATAGCCTTCGCGCCCACGCTCGGGCGCCAGGGTGTAATCGTCGCCGTCAAGCCGTGCGAAGGTATCGCCCGACCGGACGGCCACCACCCGGTGGCCCGCGCCGCGCAGCCGCGCAATCAATGCATCCGCAATGCCCATGGCATCCTGAAAAACGATCCAGTTGCAAGGGGTTGCGATGGCCTCTTCAACGTCTTCGTCAAGTCCGGGCAGGCGCGGGCGCCAGACCGGTTTCCACCCCCATTCCGACAGGTCGTCATGCCGTTTGGGCAGTGCAACCTGTTCGGCGGCAATGGTTTTTCCCGGTTCGATGAAATAGCGCGCGCGTTGGAAGGGATAGGTGGGCAGAACCACGCGGTTGCGCCGCGCCTCGCCCCAGATCTGGGGCCAGTCGGCCTCGTACCCCGTGGCCCAGAGGCGGCCGATGACCTGCAGGAAATAGGCATCGTCGGCCATCTCCTGATCGGGGTGGCGCAGCGAAGACAGCACCTGATTGGGCGTCACGCTGGCGCACATCTGGGCCAGCGACGACAGCGCCTTGCCCGGCCCGACCTCAAGGTAGACGCGGCGGGGGTTTTCGCCCAGATGCGCGATGCCATCGGCAAACAGCACGGTATTGCGCAACTGCCCGACCCAGTAATCGGGATCGGTGGCCTGTTCGCCGGTCAGGGGCAGGCCCGTGCGGTTCGAGATCACCGGCATTGAGGGCGGCGCAAGTTCGAGACCGGCGAGGAATTCGCGATAGCGCGGCAGGATCGGGTCGAGCATCCGCGAATGGGCGGCAATGTCGATGGCGATCCGCTGGCATTCCACCTCGCGCGCCTTCAACGCGCCTTCCAGCCGGTCAAGCGCCGCCTGCGGCCCCGACACGGCGGTCAGCGCGGGGCCATTCACGCTGGCAATGTCCAGGTCATCGTCCAGAAGCGGTTCAACCTCGGACAGGGGCAGGGCAATCGACAGCATGCCGCCCGGCGCGACGGTATCGAACAGCCGGCCACGCAGCAGCACCAAGTCAATGCAATCCTCGAAACGCATCACCCCGGCCAGGCAGGCGGCTGTGTTTTCGCCCATGGAATGGCCGATCATCGCCCTGGGCTTCACGCCCCACGACAGCCAGAGCTGCGCCAGCGCATATTCGACGATCATGATCAGCGGCAGTTGAACCGAGGGCTTTTGCAGGGTTTTCGCCGCGGCGTCGCGGTCTTCGGGTTCGGGCAGCCAAAGCGCGCGAATGTCGTAGTCAAGCTGGGGCTGGAGGTGATCCAGCCCCCGGTCCATCCATTCGGCGAAGACCGGTTCGGTTTCGTAGAGATCGCGCGCCATGTCTGGGTATTGCGCGCCGCCGCCCGGAAACATGAAGGCGATGTCGGGGGTATCGGCCACCTTGTCGTGGGTGAATACCCGGCGCGGATCACCCGATTCCAGCAGTGCGATTGCCTCGTCGTGGGTTTCGGCCACCAGGGTGCGGCGCTTTTCGAAGGCGCGGCGCCCGGTTTTCAGGGTATGGGCGATATCGGCCAGGTCCTGATCGGGGTTGGCGCGCAGGTGGGCGGCAAGATTGGCCGACTGTTCGTCAAGCGCGGCCCTGGAGCGGGCTGAGAGCGTGAGGATCTGGAAGGGAAAATCGGGTTCCTGCGAGGGGGCACGGGCGGGCGCCTCTTCGATGATCGCATGGGCATTGGTGCCGCCGACCCCCAGGGCATTGATCGCCGCGCGGCGCGGACCGGTGGTGTTTTCCCAAGGCAGAAGGCGATCGGCCACGCGGAAGGGCGAGGCGTCGAAATCGATGGCGGGGTTGGGTTTTTCATAGCCCAGCGAGGGCGGAATCTCGGCGTGGTGCAGGCCAAGGGTGGCCTTGATCAGCCCGGCCACCCCGGCGGCGGTGTCGAGGTGGCCGATATTCGTCTTCACGCTGCCGATGCGGGCAAAGCCGGTCTTGGCGGTGTGCTGGCGCCAGGCCTCGGTCAGAGCCGTTACCTCGATCGGGTCGCCCAGGTAGGTGCCGGTGCCGTGGCATTCGACATAGCCGATGGTTTCGGGGTTCACCTGCGCGGTCTGCAAGGCCTGGGCTATCGCGGCGGCCTGGCCATCGACCGAGGGCGCAAGGTATCCGGCCTTGGCGGCGCCGTCGTTGTTCACGGCGGTGCCCTTGATGACGGCCCAGACATGATCGCCGTCGCGCAGCGCGTCCGAAAGGCGACGCAGCGCCACGGTGCCAGCGCCGCTGCCAAAGACGGTGCCCTGGGCGCGGTGGTCGAAGGCATGGCAATGGCCGTCGGGCGACAGGATTTCGTTTTCCTTGAACTCGTATCCCCGGGCGTGGGGCAGCTCGATGGTGACGCCACCGGCCAGCGCCATGTCGCATTCGCCGTCGTTCAGCGCCTTGCAGGCATAATGCACCGCGACAAGCGAGGTGGAGCAGGCGGTCTGCAGGTTGATGCTGGGCCCGTTCAGGTCAAAGATATGGGACACGCGGGTCGACAGGAAATCCTTGTCGTTGCCGGTGTGGCGCAGCAGGAACATGCCGGTGTCGTCCACCAGATCGGGGTTCGAGCAGATGTTGAAATAGAAATAGCTGCCCATGCCGCAACCGGCGTAGACCCCGACCCGACCCTTCAGCGACTCGGGCGTGTGGCCGGCGCTTTCCATCGCTTCCCAGGCCGTTTCCAGAAACTTGCGGTGCTGCGGGTCTAGGATTGCCGCCTCTTTCGGGGAAAAGCCGAAGAAATCGGCATCGAAACAGTCGAAATCCTCCAGAACGGCGGCGGCGAGCACATAGTTCTTGCGCTGGATGTTGGCGGCGGATTCGCCGTTGGCCAGCAACTCCTCTTCCGACAGGTGGCGGATGGATTCGATGCCGTTGCGCAGGTTCTGCCAGTAGGCGGCGGGCGATGCGGCCCCCGGAACCGTCAGCGCCATGCCGACAATGGCGATGTCTTCGCCCTTGTTCGTGTTCGCCTTGCTCATCTCTGGCCCCCTTCGGCCCGGTCGTCCTGTTGTATCTTGTGCAGCGTCGCAAATGATTGGCGCGCATGGTTCAGAAACAGTTGCATTGCGGAAATATCGCCTGCCCGAACCGCTCAAGGTTCAGGATTTAGCAACGGAAGTGGGCAATTTTAAGGAGTTGCCCGGCAATTTCGGCCATCTGTCGGGGCAAGGATAACGCCGGAGGGGGGGCGCGGGCAAGATGGCGCCTAAAGGACTGTACGCCTTTCGTCGCGCGCAGGCTCCATCGCCGTGCCATCGGGGAACAGCACCCGTCGCGGCACGGCGGCGCGGGCCTTTTCCAGGTGGCCCAGAATGGCACCGGCCATCATCCAGGTGAAGGGGATCAGCGTCGCGTTCAGCAGCATGTCGATCATCGTGATGGCCAGCATCAGCACCAGCGGCACGACATAGGGCGACACCTGCGCGCCGCGCCGGCCGCGCATCTGCCAACCGGTCAGGAAGACGGGCAGGGCCAGCAGGCCGAATTCGGCGATATAGCCCGCCCAGCCATAGACCCCGAAGACGATGATCCAGCGGCCATCGGGAATCGACAAGATTTCGCCGGATTCGCTGTGGCGCACCAGGCTGCGCCCCCAGCCGCCCCAGCCGAACAGCGGCTTTTCGGCGGCGCGGTCCAGCAGAAGTTCCTCGTTGCTGAAGCGATAGCCGAGGGATTGCGCACGCTCGGCGCTGATGTTCTCGGCCTGGGCGAGGATGGCATCCAGCGGCACGAGATGACCGTTGCGCAGCATCGGATAGGTCACCGCGACGACGGCAAACAGGATCGCCACGCGCACCTGGGTCTTGCCCGAGGTGAACAGGACAAGCGGCGTCAGCACGATGCCATAAACCAGCGACCCGAGGCTTTTGCACAGCACCAGCAGGACCGCCAGCCAGACGACGATGACGATGTTGCGCGTCCGCTGCTCGGGCGGGGCCAGCCGGAACAGCGCCGCCGCAGAGATAAGCGCGGTGACGACGAAGAAGGCCAGCCACAGCCCATGGGGCAGGAAGACGATGGGCCGGAAGCCGCCGTTGCGCACCATCTGTTCCCAGCTGTGCTGGAAGAACCCGTAGATCCAGATGTTGAGCTGGGGGGAAAACCGGATCTCGAACAGCGAGGGCAGCGAATAGATCAGCCCGCCCACCACCAGCGCGATCAGCATTTCGCGCATTCCGGTTTCGCTGGCCAGGAACTGGCGCGCCATGAGGAAGGGCAGCAGCGTCAGCATCTGCGTGATCAGCACCGACAGGGTATCGCGCAGCGTCAGGCCGGGCAGCGCCCAGGTGAGGTACTGGATCGGTTCGGAGTTCTGCAGCACCTGAAAGGCGATGGGATCGCCGTTGGTCAGCACCGTGGGGATCGTGCCCAGCAGAAACAACAGCACCAGTATGCGCGCCGGAAGGAACCGTGGCAGAAGGGCAAAGCGCTGCTTCAGCGACAGCACAAGGATCAGCGCCGCCGAAAGCGCGGGCAGGGTGGTCTTGTCCATCGCGGGGACGAGGGGCAGGTTGAACTCGGTCAGGGGCGGCAAGAGAAGATAGCCACCCAGGATGCTCCAGATCAGGGCACGTTCCAGCGACATGCGCCGGAACATCGCCAGGCAGGCAAAGGGCCAGAGGGCCAGGACAAGATATGCGATGGCGTTGGGCATCGTCTCAGCCGCCCCGCGTCGGGTTGGGTTGTGATCGGGCAACACTGAACCGACGGTCGCGCATTGTCGATGCCATATCTGTTTGCGCGGGCAGGGCGGTGTTGCAAGATGGGGCTGCTGCTGTGGCACCGCTGCCGGGTGCCGACGAACCGACTGGGGACATTCTGTGGATTTTACGTTCGGTCGCCGACGGGTGACGATCAACATGCCCACGCGCGATCATCTCTTCGCGGCCATCCGCGACCGGTTTGCCGGGGGGCAGGGGTTTGCGCTGGCCACCATCAACCTTGACCATATCGTGAAGATGCGCCGCTCGGGCGATTTCCTTGATGCCTATTGCCGCCAGGACATGGTGGTCGCCGATGGCAACCCCATCGTCTGGCTGTCGCGGCTGGCGGGCGATCCGGTGGACCTGATCCCGGGAAGCGAACTTGTGGTGCCGCTGTGCGAACTGGCCCGCGATTGCGGCGTGTCCGTGGCCCTTGTGGGCAGCACGCAGGATGCGCTTGAGAGGGCGGGGCGGGCCTTGGGGGAACAGGTGCCGGGCGTCGATATTGTGCTGCGCCACGCGCCCTCGGGGGTGTTCGATCCCGGCGGCTCGGAAGCGGGGGCCATCCTGGCCGAGCTGAACGCCAGCGGCGCGGGCCTGTGTTTCCTGGCGCTGGGCGCCCCCAAGCAGGAGGCCTTTGCCGCTCGCGGCCGGCGCGATGCACCGACGGTGGGGTTTGCCTCGATCGGGGCGGGGCTGGATTTCCTGGCCGGCCGGCAGGTGCGCGCGCCGCGCTGGGTGCGGGCCATCGCCATGGAATGGCTGTGGCGCACAGTGCAAAGCCCGGCGCGGATGCTGCCGCGCTATGCCGCCTGTTTCGCGGTGCTGCCCGGGCAGGTCTTTGCCGCCTTGCGCAAGAGGGTCGGTTAGCCGGGTCATTTGTATTCCACGATCCCGGCGCGCCGCCCGCGCAGCCGGTTCAGATGGAAGGTCAGCGCGCCCTGTGCCTCGGGCAGTTTGCCCAGGACGTTGAAGACGGCCGGAACCACGCCCATGCGCGGCATCAGGCGCACCATCTGCACCGGCAGGAACAACAGCAGTCCCAGCATCCAGGGATAGACCAGCGCCCCGATCACCGCGAGCGCAGGCAGCCCGGCGCCCCAGAACAGCGCGCGCCGGTGTTCGCGCACCCAGTGGCGGTCGGGCGGGGCGCCATGCAGGGCCGCACCCTCGGCAAAGGCGTGGCCCGCGCGCCGGCTGCGCCGCCACCATTGCGAAAACCGGGTGATGGCGGCGTCGTGCCATGTCATCTCGGCATCCAGCCGCTGCACGCCCCATCCCGCCCGCCGCAGCCGCAGGCAGAGTTCCGGTTCTTCCCCCGCGATCAGGCCATCGCGGTATCCGCCCACCGCGCGCAGGGCCGACAGCCGCATCATGGCATCGCCGCCGCAGGCCTGGGCCGGGCCGACGGGGGTGTCCCATTCGGCATCGCAAAGCGCATTGTAGACCGAGGCTTCGGGGTGGCGTTCGCGCCGCCGCCCGCAGGCAACGGCCACATCGGGGTGCTTTTCCAGATAGGCGCGGGCGGTGGCAAGCCAGCCGTCGCGCAGCACACAATCGCCGTCCAGCAGCTGCACCAACGGCGTCTGGTCGGGGTCAAGCCGCGCCAGCCCGGCGTTGCGGGCGCGGGCGGCGGTAAAGGGCCGGTCCATGTTCAACGCCAGCACCTCGGCCCCCCGGGCGCGGGCGGCTTGGACGCTGCCGTCGGTTGACCCGGAATCGACATAGACGATGCGCGCGACCTGTCCCTGCAAGGCATCAAGGCAGGCGATCAGCCGCGCCCCTTCGTTGCGCCCGATGACGACAGCGGCGATCATGGCGCCCGGCCCACGAGAAAGCCCGCGTCTCGCAGCATCCCTTCGCCGGTATAGCGTTGCGCCGTGGGCCCCATCAGCGACAGGGCCGGATCGCCTTGCATCCGCGACAGGCGCAACCGGTCTTCGCCATGGGGGATCGCGCCGCTTTCCACCGAGCGGGCGTCACGGGCGGCGGGATGATTGGCGAACTTGTAATGCCGGATCACGCCGGTAACGTCACTGCACCGCACATGGGCCGAACAATGGGGATGCACCGCGGGCATGACCCCCGGCGACAGGTGCACCAGGGGGTGCTTGGTAAGACAGCAGTCTTCCCCGAACACCCGGTTGCGCAGCCCGCCAAACAGGATCTTCACCTCGGGCGGGGCGGTGTTATGGTTCAGCCACCAGGAAAAGCCGATGGCCGGGTCGTGGTAGTCGCGGGTGGTGACATGGCCCAGGTCGCAATGATCGAACCGCTGCAATACCTGGTCATAGGGCAGTGTGGCCATGTCACGCAGGGGGGCATCGGCGAACATCTCAAGCATCTGCGCCACAAGGGCGCTGTGGTCGCCCTGACGCAACCGGCGGGCCAGGTCGGGCAGGGGCAGATTGCCGGGCGGGTCGAACATTTCGTCCATGTCGACGAAAAGGCACCAGTGGCCCATGGAATAGCGACGGGCGGCGATGGCGCGAAAGTCGTTCTCGTAATCCCCCCAGGGCAGGGTCGATTGCAGGACGGCGCAGCCGGGTTCATCCTTCAGGCGGGCGAGGGTGGCATCCTGCGATCCGTTGTCGAAAAACACGAAATGCCGCGCGCCGATGGCCCGGTGGTGGCGCAGGAATTCATCGAGATAGAACATCCCGTCGCGCACGAGGGCAACAACCACCACATCGTCAGGGCCCAGGTCAAACCGCGCCGGCCCCTGGACATGGCGCACTCCACGCCACAGGCGCAGACGCCGCTCAAGGCGGGTCAGCCTGGCAAGCAGCCTGTCGCGGATCGCGCGCCGTTGCGCCGTTTCGGCCATGCCTTCTCCTTCTGTCGCCGAGGCCCGGTCTATGCCGGGGCTGTGGCAATCTTATGGCGTCTTTCTTTCCGAGGGAAACCGGTGTTGCAAAGGGCGCGCGTGGGCGGGGGTTGCACATCCCGGCCTTCGCCTTACCATCGCCTGCAACCTGCCCCGCGCATCTGGCGGGGCCAAGATATCAAAGCGGCCTGCCCCGGGGGCAGAGCCCGGGAAAGGCAGTGCGATGAGCGAGGCAAGCGAGGCACCCTTCGATCTTTTCGTGATCGGTGGTGGCATCAACGGAACGGGAATCGCCCGCGATGCCCAGGGGCGGGGGCTGAGCGTCGCGCTGGCCGAGATGCACGACCTGGCCAGCGCCACGTCAAGCGCCAGCACCAAGCTGTTTCACGGCGGGTTGCGGTATCTTGAATTCTTCGAGGTGGGCCTGGTGCGCAAGGCCCTGATCGAACGCGAGACCCTGCTGAGCGCCATGCCCCATATCTCGTGGCCCATGCGCTTTGTCCTGCCCTATTCGCCGGACATGCGGTTTGAAGGCGAAACGCCGACAAGCCGACTTCTGAATGTCTTCATGCCCTGGATGAAGGGGCGGCGGCCAGCCTGGCTTATCCGGTTCGGGTTGTTCCTTTATGACAACCTGGGCGGGCGCAAATACCTGCCCGGCACCAGGACACTGGACCTGACAACGGCGCCCGAGGGGGCCGCGCTGGATGACCGGTTTGCCAAGGCCTATGAATATTCGGACTGCTGGGTCGAGGACGCGCGCCTTGTCGCGTTGAACGCCCGCGATGCCGAAGAACGTGGCGCCCGGATCATGGTCCGCACCAGGGTTGTTTCGGCCGAGCGGGGGGAGGGCCTGTGGCACGTCACCGTCGAAACGCCCGAGGGGGCACAGGCGGTTCACCGTGCCCGGGCGCTGGTGAATGCAGGGGGACCCTGGGTCGAGAATATCGTCCGCCACGCCGTTGGCATGAACACCTCGGAAGGGGTGCGCCTGGTGCGTGGCAGCCATATCGTGACGCGCCGCCTGTTCGACCACGACAAGGCCTATTTCTTCCAGGGCGAGGACGGGCGTATCATCTTCGCGATCCCCTATGAAACCGACTTCACGCTGATCGGGACCACCGACAAGGACCACGGCGGCGATCCCGCCAGGCCCGCGAAATGCACCCAGGAAGAGGAAAATTACCTTCTGGCCTTCGCGTCGAGCTATTTCAGGAAGCCGGTCACGCGAGATGACGTGGTCTGGACCTATTCGGGGGTGCGCCCGCTGTACGATGACGGCGCGAAATCGGCCACGGCGGCAACGCGCGACTATGTCCTCAGCCTTGATGCCGGCCCCGCCACCGATGGCGGCATGGGCAGCGAACCGCCGCTGCTGAGCGTTTTCGGCGGCAAGATCACCACCTATCGCAAGCTGGCCGAACAGGCCTTTTCCCGCCTGCACCCCTTCTTTCCCGCCGCCGGGGGTGACTGGACGGCGGGGGTGGCGCTGCCGGGGGGCGATTTTCCGGTGGATGGGGTCAAGGCGCTGACCGAACGTCTAAAGGCGGACCACCCATTCCTTGACGCCTATTGGGCCGGTCGCCTGATCCGCGCCTATGGCACCGAGGCGGCGCAGATGCTGAACGGCGCCACCGCGGCGTCGGACCTGGGGCAGAATTTTGGCGCCACCCTTTCGGCGCGCGAGGTCGATTGGCTGATGACGCGCGAATATGCCCGCACCGCCGAGGACGTGGTCTGGCGGCGCAGCAAGCTGGGCCTGCGCATGAGTGAAGACGAAATCGCCGCCCTCGACGAATACATGACGGGGCGCACCACGAAGGGAGAGACGCAATGACCCATATTCTGGCCATCGACCAGGGCACCACATCCAGCCGCGCGATCCTGTTCGACGGCGACATGAAGATCGCCGGTGTGGCGCAGGAAGAGTTCGAGCAGCATTATCCCGCCTCGGGCTGGGTCGAACATGACGTATCGGACCTGTGGTCAAGCGTCGCGGCCACCTGCCGCGCGGTGATCGAGAAAACCGGCGTCGATGCGCGCGACATCGCGGCCATCGGCATCACCAACCAGCGCGAAACCGTGGTGGTCTGGGACAAGGAGACAGGTCAGCCGATTCACAAGGCCATCGTCTGGCAGGACCGCCGCACCTCGGAGATCTGCCAGAAGCTGAAGGCCGATGGCCACGAGGAGATGGTGACGGCGCGCACGGGGCTGCTGCTTGACCCGTATTTCTCGGGGACCAAGCTGAAGTGGCTGCTGGAAAATGTCGATGGCGCACGGCAGAAGGCGCAGGAGGGCAAGCTGTTGTTCGGCACCGTCGATTGCTTCCTGATCTGGAAGCTGACCGGCGGGGCCAGCCATGTGACCGACGCCACCAATGCCGCGCGCACCCTGCTTTACGACATCCGCAAGGGGCGCTGGTCGTCGACCATCTGCGATCTGCTGGGCATCCCCATGGAGATGCTGCCCGAGGTCAAGGATTGCGCCGCCGATTTCGGCATGACGCGCCCCGATCTTTTCGGGCGCGAGATTCCGATTTTGGGCGTTGCGGGCGATCAGCAGGCGGCGACTGTGGGGCAGGCCTGTTTCGAACCCGGCATGTTCAAATCTACCTACGGCACGGGGTGTTTTGCTCTGCTGAATACCGGCGACACCCCCGTGGACAGCAAGAACCGCCTGCTGACCACCATCGCCTATCAGTTCGACGGCAAGCCGACCTATGCCCTCGAGGGGTCGATCTTCGTGGCGGGCGCCGTGGTGCAATGGCTGCGTGACGGGCTGAAGATCATCCGCGAGGCGAAAGAGACCCAGCCCCTGGCCGAAAGCGCCGATCCGGGGCAGGGGGTGATCCTGGTGCCCGCCTTCGTGGGGCTGGGCGCGCCCTATTGGAACGCCGAGTGCCGGGGGGCGATCTTCGGCCTGACCCGCAATTCGGGGCCGGCGGAGTTTGCCCGCGCCGCGCTGGAAGCCGTCGGCTACCAGACCCGCGATCTGCTGGAGGCGATGCAGGCCGACTGGGAAGCCCCGGGCGGCGCAACCCTGCGGGTCGACGGCGGGATGAGCGCGTCGGACTGGGCGATGCAGTTCCTCTCCGACATCATCGGTGCCCCGGTCGATCGCCCGGCGGTTCTGGAAACCACCGCGCTGGGCGCTGCCTGGCTGGCCGGAATGCGCGCGGGCGTCTATCCCGACCAAGCCGGTTTCGCCAAAAGCTGGGCCCTGGAACGCCAGTTCGAACCCGCGATGGACGACAGCCACCGCGCCGCGAAATACGACGCCTGGAAGAAGGCGGTGCAGGCCACGCTTTCGGTCTAGGGGGGGCAGCGATCACGCCAGCGTCAGCAATCGGGGCGGAATGGCGGCATGCCCTTGCAGCCCCCCGGACGCGCCACTAAGACTCTGGCAAGCAGTTTCACGGTATTCCGCCCCAACGCGAACAACAGGCAGGCCCAGATGCAAGACCCAGCACATTACTTCACCAACAACCTGGTTCCCATGGTGGTCGAGCAGACCAGTCGCGGCGAGCGCGCCTATGACATCTTCTCGCGCCTGCTGAAGGAACGGATCATCTTCGTCAACGGCCCCGTCCACGACGGGATGAGCCAGCTGATCGTCGCGCAGCTTCTGCACCTCGAGGCCGAGAACCCCACCAAGGACATCAGCATGTACATCAACAGCCCCGGTGGTGTCGTCACCGCCGGCCTGTCGATCTATGACACGATGCAGTACATCAAGCCCAAGGTCTCGACCCTTGTGGTGGGGCAGGCGGCCAGCATGGGTTCGGTCCTGTCCTGCGCCGGGGAAAAGGGCATGCGCTTTGCCCTGCCCAATGCCCGCATCATGGTGCACCAGCCCTCGGGCGGGTACCAGGGCCAGGCCACCGACATCATGATCCACGCCGCCGAAACCCAGAAGGTGCGAGAACAACTGTACCGGATTTACGTCAAACACACCGGTCAGACCATGAAGGCGGTTGAAAAGGCGCTGGAGCGTGACAATTTCATGTCTCCGCAAGAGGCCAAGGAATGGGGCCACATCGACGAGATCGTCGAAAACCGCGACAAGGGCACGCCGGCCAGCTGAAACCGGTTGTGACCGGAACGTGCCATTTTGGCGTTGCGGGCGAAAAACACCTGCCCTAGGCTGACGGCACAGGGCAGGCAGACCGGCACAGGCTGGCGAAATTCACGGCGGACAAAGGCCCAGAGGTAAGCGATGGCGAACAATTCAGGCGACAGCAAGAACACCCTTTACTGCTCTTTCTGCGGAAAGAGCCAGCATGAGGTGCGCAAACTCATCGCGGGGCCGACCGTGTTCATCTGCGATGAATGCGTCGAACTGTGCATGGACATCATCCGCGAGGAGACGAAATCGGCCTCGCTGAAATCCAGCGACGGCGTGCCGACCCCCAAGGAAATCTGCCAGGTGCTGGACGATTACGTGATCGGCCAGATCCACGCCAAGCGGGTTCTGTCGGTGGCGGTTCACAACCATTACAAGCGCCTGAACCATGCCGGGAAATCCGACATCGAACTGGCGAAGTCCAACATCATGCTGATCGGCCCCACCGGCTGTGGCAAGACGCTGCTGGCGCAGACGCTGGCACGCATCCTCGATGTGCCCTTCACCATGGCCGATGCCACCACGCTGACCGAAGCTGGTTACGTGGGCGAGGATGTCGAGAACATCATCCTCAAGCTGCTTCAGGCGTCCGAATACAACGTGGAACGCGCGCAGCGCGGCATCGTCTATATCGACGAGGTCGACAAGATCACGCGCAAGTCCGACAACCCCAGCATAACCCGCGACGTGTCGGGCGAGGGGGTGCAGCAGGCGCTTCTGAAGATCATGGAAGGCACCGTGGCCAGCGTGCCGCCCCAGGGCGGGCGCAAGCATCCCCAGCAGGAATTCCTGCAGGTGGATACGACGAACATCCTGTTCATCTGCGGCGGTGCCTTCGCGGGCCTCGAAAAGATCATCGCCCAGCGTGGCAAGGGTTCGGGCATCGGCTTTGGCGCCGATGTGAAGGACAACGACAGCCGCGGCGTGGGCGAGATGTTCAACGAGCTTGAGCCGGAAGACCTGCTCAAGTTCGGCCTGATCCCCGAATTCGTCGGCCGCCTGCCGGTGATCGCCACCCTGACCGACCTCGACGAAGAAGCGCTAGTCACCATCCTGACCCAGCCCAAGAACGCCCTGGTCAAACAGTACCAGCGCCTGTTCGAGCTTGAGGATGCCCAGCTGACCTTCACCGACGACGCCCTGCAATCCATCGCCAAGCGCGCGATCGAACGCAAGACGGGTGCGCGCGGCCTGCGCTCGATCATGGAGGATATCCTGCTGGATACCATGTTCGATCTGCCCGGCATGGACAGCGTCGAAGAGGTGGTGGTGAATGAAGAGGCGGTGAACACCGGCGCCGCGCCGCTGATGATCCACTCGGATTCCAAGAAAAAGGCCGCACCGGCCTCGGCAGGCTAGGGCGGGCCCATGCGCCGCATCTTTTCGGGCGGTGTCTATGAAGACAGGATCGGCTACTGCCGCGCGGTGGTGGCCGATGGCTGGATCAGCGTTTCCGGCACGGTATGCCCGCCCGATCCGGCCACGGGCAAGCCGCCCGCCGGGGTTGCCGCGCAATGCGAAGGCGCGCTGGCGGTGATCCGCCGGGCGCTGGCCGAGGCAGGCGCCGATTTCTCCGATACCGTCCGCGTAACCTACATGCTGCCCGATGCGGGTGAGTTCGAGGCTTGCTGGCCGGTTCTGCGCGCCGCCTTCGGTGCCCATCCCCCCGCCGCCACCATGATCGAATGCGGGCTGATCGCGCCGGAATACCGGATCGAGATCGAGCTTACAGCATGGCGCGCCGCCACCGGCTGACCCCCACGCGCCCTCTCTTTCTTGCCAAAAATACTCACTTCCCGTTCCATCCCCCCGCGCTGCCGCTGCCAATTTCCGCGCAGCGGGCCGCGCCCACTGGACCTTGCGGCGCGCTTGGTCCATATCTGGGCGCAAGTGAAATCGGAGGCCAAGATGGGCATTCTCAAATCGATTCTGCGCGCCGCGACATGGTGGAACGGCCAGACGCTGAACACCCAGCTGTGGACCTGGCGCAAGGGCACCAAGGTGGGCGAGGACGAGGCCGGCAATATCTATTACGAGAACGCCGACAAGTCGCGCCGCTGGGTGATCTTCAACGGTGATGTCGAGGCATCGCGCGTCAACCCCGATTGGCACGGCTGGCTGCACCACACCTGGGCCGAACCGCCCACAAAGGCCCCGTTGCAGCACCGCGCCTGGCAAAAGCCGCATATCCCCAACATGACGGGCACCGCCATGGCCTATGCGCCGGCGGGGTCGCTGCGGCGCACCGATCCGGCGCCGCGTTCGGATTACGAGGCATGGACGCCGGAATAACCGGCCATGTCCGCGCCGATGCCCAATCTGTCCGAGCCATCCACCTGATGCTGAAACCACTTGCCCTTTGCGCGGCCCTTCTGGGGGCTGCCGCGCCCCTGCATGGCCAGGCCATCGACGTCGAAAGCAGTTCGGCCCGCGTGCAAAGCGCGCCGGGGGCGATCCTGCGCGGGCTCGACAAGGTGTCGGGCATCGTCTCCGAGATCGACATTTCGGTGGGGCAGACGGTGGCGCTGGGGCGGTTGCAGATCACGCTGGGCGACTGTCGCTATCCCGCGAACAACCCGGCGGGCGATGCCTATGCCTGGCTGGTGATCCGCGATGCGGGAGTGGATCAGCCGCATTTCCAGGGCTGGATGATCGCGTCAAGCCCCGGTCTGAACGCGCTGGAACATGCGCGTTACGATGTCTGGGTCATCCGCTGCAAGACCTGATCGGCGGGCGGGGCAGCGGGCCCGGCCAGCGAAAAGTCGGCCTTCCGGGCAATCGCATCGGCCAATAGGCGGTGATACCGCGCCCGGGGAATTTCGATCGCCCCCAGGCTGGCAAGGTGAGGCGTCAGGAACTGGGTGTCGAACAGCACGAATTCCCCCATGCGCAACCGGTCGACAAGGTAGGTCAGCGCCACCTTCGAAGCATCGGTCCGCCGCGAGAACATGCTTTCGCCGAAGAAGGCCGCGCCGATGACCACGCCATAGACGCCGCCCACCAGCGTTTCGCCCTCGTAAACCCCGACGCAATGGGCCGCGCCGCCCGCGTGCAGCGCGCAATAGAGATCGAAGATCGTGGCATTGATCCAGGTTTCCTCGCGGTCGGCGCAGGCCTGAACCACCGCGGCAAAATCCCGGTCGAAGTGGATGTCGAAGGCGCCGCCGCGAATCCGGCGGCGCAGGCTGCGCGAAACGTGGAACCGATCCAGCGGAAAGATGCCGCGAAACTGCGGGTCGATCCAGTGCAGGGTGTCGGAATCGCGGCTGTCGGCCATGGGAAAGATCCCGTTCGCATAGCCGCGCAGCAACATCTGCGGCGTCAGTGCAAGCGGGAGCGATCCGTGAGCCAACGACCTATCCCAGGTTGGTTTCCAGCCAGTGTTCCAGCCAGTGGATGTTGTAGCCGCCGGTCTGTACCGCCTCTTCCCGCAGGAGGGCGTTGAACAGCGGAACGGTGGTATCCACGCCATCGACGATCAGCTCGCCCAGGGCGCGCGACAGACGGGCCAGTGCCTCGGGGCGGTCGCGCCCGTGGACGATCAGCTTGCCGATCAGCGAATCGTAGTAGGGCGGGATGCGGTAGCCGTCATAGATGGCCGAATCCATGCGCACGCCCAGGCCGCCGGGAGAATGGTACTGCGTGATCCGCCCCGGTGAGGGCGAGAAGTTGGGCAGTTTCTCGGCGTTGATCCGCACCTCGATGGCATGGCCGTTCAGGCGCAGGGTGTTCTGGTTGAACTCCATCGGCAGGCCGGCGGCAACGCGGATCTGTTCGCGCACCAGGTCGACACCGAACACGGCCTCGGTCACCGGGTGTTCCACCTGCAGGCGGGTGTTCATCTCGATGAAGTAGAATTCGTCGTTCTCGTAGAGGAATTCGATGGTGCCGGCCCCGGAATAGCCGATCTTGGCCACGGCATCGGCGCAGACCTTGCCGATGCGGGCGCGCTGTTCGGGCGTGATCGAGGGGCCGGGCGCTTCCTCAAGCACCTTCTGGTGGCGGCGCTGCAGCGAACAATCCCTTTCGCCCAGGTGCACGGCGCGGCCCTTGCCATCGCCAAAGACCTGGATTTCGATATGGCGCGGCGTGGTGAGGTATTTCTCGATATAGACCTCATCGTTGCCGAAGGCGGCCTTGGATTCGCTGCGCGCGGTGCGGAAGGCGTTCTCAAGCTCGGCCGCGGTCTTGGCCAGCTTCATGCCGCGCCCGCCACCACCGGCGGTGGCCTTGATGATGACCGGATAGCCGATCTGTTCGGCCACCGTCCTTGCGGTGTCGAGGTCGGGAACCCCGCCGTCGCTGCCCGGCACGCAGGGCACGCCCAGCTTCTTCATGGTTTCCTTGGCGGTGATCTTGTCGCCCATGATGCGGATGTGTTCGGCCGAGGGGCCGATGAAGGTCAGCTGATGATCTTCGACGATCTGCACGAAGGCGGCGTTTTCCGACAGGAACCCGTATCCCGGGTGGATGGCCTGGGCGCCCGTGATCTCGCAGGCGGAAATGATGGCCGGCACCGAGAGATAGCTTTGCGACCCCGAGGGCGGGCCGATGCAGATGCTTTCGTCGGCCATGCGCACATGCATCGCGTCCGCATCGGCGGTGGAATGCACGGCGACGCTGGCGATGCCCATCTCGCGGCAGGCACGAATGACACGCAGGGCGATTTCGCCCCGGTTGGCGATCAGGATCTTGTCGAACATGGGCAGGTGTCCTTATTCGATGATCATCAGGGGGGCACCGAATTCGACGGGCGTGCCGTCTTCGATCAGGATACGCTTGACCGTGCCGGCCTTGAGGGCGGGAATCTGGTTCATGGTCTTCATCGCCTCGACGATCAGCAGGGGCTGACCCTCGCTTACCCTGTCGCCGATCTTCACGAAGGGCGGGGTGCCGGGTTCGGGCGAAAGATAGACGGTGCCGACCATGGGCGATGTCACCGCGCCGGGGTGATCGGCGGGGTCTTCCGCACGTTCACCACCAGCGGCCGGGGCCGCGGGCGCGGCGGGGGCTGCCGGTGCGGCAGGCGCAGCAAAGGGGGCAGGGGCGGGGGCCGCGACGGGGGCGGGAATGCTGCGCGATACGCGCACGTCCAGGCTGTCGTCCTCGCCATACTCGCGTTTGACGCTGAGTTCGGTAAGATCGTTCTCGCGCAGCAGCTTTGCCAATGCCTCGATAAAGGCGACGTCGGATTTATGCGTTTTCTCTGTCATGCCATCCTCATTCCCGTGTGGCCTCTGGCCATCTTTCGTTCGGTATATGTCAGCGTTGCCGGGGAAGAAAGACGTAAAACCGGACCGCGCGGGCACCCGCCCGGCCATCTGGCGGGCGGGCCGTGGCACGGTCAGCGAATACTGAGGTCAAGGCGGAACGGTTCGGTCCGGGCGCTGCGAAACAACTGGTGAACGCGGATCACATAGGTGGCCGCCTGGGTGCGGAAGCTGAAATCCTCCTGGCAATCGTCGATGCCGTCGATGCCGAAACAGACGTTGTTGCTGCCCGACAGGCGGATGCGTGCCGTCTGGCCCGCGCCCGACCCGAAGAGAAAGCAAATCGACTCTCCCGGCGCGACGACACCAGAAACCGCGCCGGACGAGGCGCCGCGCGCAAACTTGATCTCGGAACAGCTCTGGGCGGCGGCGCCTGTCGCCCAAAGCGCGACAAGCGTGGCAAGAACAATGCGTAACATGGCCGGAAACTCCTTCTGAAAAAGGGATCATAGCACCGTTGCACGCCCGGCCAAAGCGGCATGAGCGGGCAACATGCAGCTTGGTGGTGTGTTGGGCGCCGTGTACCATGGCGACAGCCAAGCACCGAAATCGTCAAGGAGTTGTAAAGATGCCCACCCGTATCGCCGCTGTTGCTGTCGGCCTTCTCGTTTCGCTGTCCTCGGCGCCCGCCCTGGCCCAGCTGCTCGACGTGCCATTCGATACCTACTGCCCGCCGAATTCGGAGGCGGCCTGTTTCGGGGTCGCCACCGTCATGGGGCTGAACCCCAAGGGCGATGGTTTTCTGGCGGTACGCACCGGGCCGGGCTCGAACTATCCGATGATCGGCAAGGTGCACAACGGCGACCGCGTGGGCACATATGCCAAGCGCGGCAAATGGCACGCCATCAGCTTTGGCCCGAACAACACCCTGGGCTGGGCGCATGGGAACTGGCTGGGTAATTTCATTCCGTAAGGGGGCCGATCCGCGAAATTTTACCAGTTGATAAAATTTCAACCTGTGGCACTGTGAAAGTGTTCCAGCAACCGGAGAGGCAGCGATGAGCAACAGTCAGATGACACCGGGGGTCGCGGCAGGGCGTTTGCCCGCCGAGGCCTATCGCGACAATTTCACCGATCTTCACGCCCCCTTCGATGCCCACGAGGCCGCCGTGGCCGCCGACCGGTGCTATTTCTGCCATGACGCGCCCTGCATCACGGCCTGTCCCACCGCCATCGACATTCCGCTGTTCATCCGCCAGATCGCCACGGGCACGCCCGAAGCGGCGGCGCGCACCATTTTCGACCAGAACATCCTGGGCGGCATGTGCGCCCGGGTCTGCCCCACCGAGACGCTCTGCGAAGAGGCCTGCGTGCGCGAGGCGGCCGAGGGCAAGCCGGTTGAGATCGGGCGCCTTCAACGCCACGCCACCGACACGCTGATGGGTGCCGGGGTGCATCCCTTCACCCGCGCGCCCGAGACGGGCAGGCGGGTGGCGGTGGTGGGGGCAGGGCCTGCGGGCCTGGCCTGTGCACACCGGCTGGCCATGCTGGGACACGGCGTCACGCTTTACGACGGGCGGCCCAAACCGGGCGGTCTGAACGAATACGGCATCGCCAGTTACAAGACCCCCGATGGGTTCGCCCAGGCCGAGGTTGACTGGCTGCTTTCGATCGGCGGCATTGAAACGGTGCTGGGAAAGCGGCTTGGCGAAGACCTGTCGCTGGGCGCCCTGACCGATGACTTCGACGCCGTCTTCCTGGCCATCGGCCTTGGCGGCGTGCGCGCCCTGACGGTGCCGGGGGCGGAAAAGCACGGCGTGCTGGATGCCGTGAACTTCATCTCCGAGCTGCGCCAATCGCCCGATTTCGCCATCCTGCCCGTGGGACGCAACGTGGTGGTGATCGGCGGCGGCATGACGGCCGTGGATGCGGCGGTCCAGGCGCGCCTTCTGGGGGCCGAGAATGTCACCATCGTCTATCGTCGCGGGCGCGAGGCGATGAATGCATCGGCCTGGGAACAGGACCTGGCGGCGTCCAAGGGCGTGCGCATCATCACCCACGCGGTGCCCGTCGCCGTCCACGGCAAACGCTACGCGCAGGAGATCGAATTCGCCTATGTCTCGGACACGCTGGAGCCGACCGGCGAAACCTTCCGCCTGGCCGCCGATCAGGTGCTGAAGGCCATCGGCCAGCAGATCGACAGATCGCCCGAGGGCCTTACGCTTGAGGGGCAGCGCATCGCAACCTCGGGGCCGGGGCGCACCGGGATGAAAGGCGTCTGGGCCGGGGGCGATTGCACCGGCACCGGCGAAGACCTGACCGTTACCGCCGTGGCCCAGGGGCGCGATGCGGCAATGGATATTCACGAAACCCTGATGGCGAAAGGCTGAACCCATGGTCAAGACACTGACGCCGAAGAAGAAACCGCCACCCCCCACCGCTCAGCAGATCGACGCGGCATTGGCGGCGGTCAAGAAGATGGAGGCCCCCGAGGGCCTGCGCCGCATGATGGCAAATGCCCGGCTGAAAGGGGTGGAAAAGGTGCACGATGCCGCCTTCAAGCGGCTGGCCCATGTCCAGGCCGAAGGCGACCCGGGCAGCGTCGAGCACGGGATGTGGTCGGCCATCAACGCAATCGAGGAAATCAAGCGCGACGATGCCGGCAAGACGGTGCGGCTCAGCTTCCTGCGGCGCGACATCCAGAAACTGGGCATGGTCCCGGCGATGGACAAACTGGTGAGCAAGGACAGCCCCAGCGAACGCTTCGAGGAGCTGATCGCCCGCCACTTTCCCGAACTGACGGCCGAGGCGGTGGTGATGCGCCATGCCGACAAGTTCAGCGAGGGGGCCGTCGCCCGTTCCACCGAACGGCTGAGCGATGCAGGCATCGACCCGACAACCCTTGCCCCCGCCGCCTGAGAGGAGTGTCGCCCATGCCTGTTACGCGCATAAACTTCATGTCGATCCCCGTTCACGACCAGGACCGCGCGATTGCCTTCTATCGTGATCGCCTTGGCATGACGGTGCATACCGATGCCACCTATGGCGAAGACTGGCGCTGGATCTTCCTGCAGATCCCGGGGGCCGAAACCATGATCCAGTTCGCCAAGGCCAGCGAAATGTCGGTTGCCAAGGAACGGCCCGCCCTCGTGCTGGTCTGTGACGATGTCGATGCCGAGGTCGGTGGTTTGAAGACCGATGGCGTGACGCTGCGCGATGGCCCCGACGATGCGCCCTGGCAACCGGGCGTGCGATACGCCCTGATCGAAGACACCGAGGGCAATGTAATCTTGCTGGAATCCTTCAAGGGAGACGCATAAATGGCTGATCTTTCAACAAACTTCGTCGGTATAAAGTCGCCCAACCCGTTCTGGCTGGCCTCGGCACCACCCACCGACAAGGCCTATAACGTCGTGCGCGCCTTCAAGGCCGGCTGGGGCGGCGTGGTCTGGAAGACATTGGGCGAAGAAGGCCCGCCCGTCGTCAACGTCAACGGCCCGCGCTATGGCGCGATCTGGGGGGCCGACCGCCGGCTTCTGGGGCTGAACAACATCGAACTGATCACCGACCGGCCGTTGGAGGTGAACCTGCGCGAGATCAAGCAGGTGAAACGCGACTGGCCCGACCGTGCCATGGTGGTGTCGATCATGGTTCCCTGCGAAGAGGCGGCCTGGAAGGCGATCCTGCCCCATGTCGAGGACACCGGCGCCGACGGGATCGAGCTGAACTTCGGCTGTCCGCACGGGATGAGCGAGCGGGGCATGGGCAGCGCCGTGGGCCAGGTGCCCGAATACGTCGAAATGGTCGCCCGCTGGTGCAAGCAAAACACCCGCATGCCGGTGATCGTGAAGCTGACCCCCAACATCACCGACGTGCGCACCTCGGCCCGTGCGGCAGTGCGGGGCGGGGCCGATGCGGTCAGCCTGATCAACACCATCAATTCGATCACCTCGGTCGATCTTGACAGCATGTCGCCCGAACCCAGCATCGACGGCAAGGGATCGCACGGGGGCTATTGCGGCCCGGCGGTGAAACCCATCGCCCTGCACATGGTGGCCGACATCGCCCGCGACCCCGAATGCAACGGCATCCCGATCTCGGGCATTGGCGGCGTGACCACATGGCGCGACGCGGCCGAATTCATGGCACTGGGGGCGGGCAACGTGCAGGTCTGCACCGCCGCCATGACCTATGGCTTCAAGATCGTCTCCGAGATGAAATCGGGCCTGTCGCAATGGATGGACGAAAAGGGCTATACCTCGGTCGCCCAGGTGTCGGGCCGCGCCGTGCCCAATGTGACCGACTGGCAGTTCCTCAACCTCAACTACGTCGCCAAGGCGAAGATCGACCAGGACCTTTGCATCAAGTGCGGCCGCTGCTTTGCCGCCTGCGAGGATACCAGCCACCAGGCCATCGCCATGTCCGATGACCGCACCTTCACCGTCATTGACGAGGAATGCGTGGCCTGCAATCTCTGCGTCAACGTCTGCCCGGTGGAGGATTGCATCACGCTGGAAGCGATGGCGCCCGGCCAGACCGATCCGCGCACCGGCAAGGTTGTAGACAAGGAATACGCCAACTGGACGACCCACCCCAACAACCCCGGCGCGGTGGCGGCGGAATAGCGGTCAGGGGGCGATCCAGCCCCCTGCAAACCCGCTCGCCGAGGCGGTGAACAGCGCCCGGCGATGCGGATCGCCCAGGTGCAGCATGTCGATCTGCTCAACCTGGCCCCGCAGGACGGCAAACCTGTCCTGGCGCGCTTCGGGCCGGTGGTCGGTGGGCCCTGTCATCTCTTCCCCGGGCAGGGGCACCCCGCCATAGGCGCGGCGCGCACCATCCGACAGCGCGCCCCAGTGCGACCCGGCCTCGCTGCCGGTCAGCACGGTAAAATGCACGCGCAGACGGATCTGGAACCTGTCGCCGGGCATCCAGAACACAAGGCTGCCGCGCGGGTCGCGGCGCAGCTGTGCCACCTTCGCGGCGGCCGCATCGCTGTGAATCTCCACCACGCCCTGGCCCTGATCCGCGTGGCGCAGCACGACCATGCGCGCCTCGGCCCCATTGCCCAGGGTTGCCAGGGTGGCAAGGCGGCAGGGGGAGTCGGGATGCTCCATCGCCCGCTCCATCTGCGCCCAGGCGTGGTCCAGCATCTGCCCGGGCGTCGCAAAGTCAGTCATATCCCGTCATCTCCAGGTATCCGCGCCCTTGGTGGCTGCCCTTGATCGTCACCGGGCCTTCCCAATAGGGCACCAATGTGGGCATCCAGGCATCACGGTTCATCGCGGTTATCGTCACATCCACGGCCCGTGCCGGCAATTCCACGCGCCAAACCACCGGCACATCCCGCTCCGCCACCCGGTGCCGCTCCAGAGGTGTCATCGTCAGGTCGCCGTCGCCGTAGGGGGTGGGCGTTCCATCCGGCGCAATCCAGGTGGCCGAGGTGAAGCCGCCCCCGCCGTCGCGCAGCACGAACCCCATAAGCTTGGCCCCGCTGTCGAAATGCAACGACACCCAGTCCCACCCGCTCTGATCCGCATCCAGAAGCTGCGATGACCATTCCCGGTCCAGCCAGGCCTGACCAGTCACGGCTACCGGCCCCTCGGGCAGGGTCAGAACCCCATCAACGCCATAGAACGGCTGGGAGTAATAGCGGCTTGCCTGACCGCTGGCCGATTTCACCGAAAAGCCCGCCTTGCCTTGGGCAACCAGCGGCCCCTCGGCGGCCAGCCGCAGTTCATAGGCAAAATCCGGCCCCTGTGCGACAAGGTCGACAGTGCCGATGTCGCGCCCCGCCATGGCCCATTCGTCGATCCAGGCCGAAAAAACCTCTTCGCCCGAAACCCCCGCCTGGCCGGTGCCACCGCGCCCCAGCCTCTCGGCCACGAAATGGCGGTCCGGCGTGGTCAGGGCCGCGTGGCCCATCCAGGCCTGCTGGTCCACCATCCCCCCGGGCCGCAGGGCCGAGCGGAAGAGCGTCCACTGCACGCCGTATTCTGTCCCGTCCTCTCCGGTCAGGTTGGCGGTGATATACCACCACTCGATCCGGAACCCGGGATGCGCCCCGTGGTCGGCGGGAAAATCGAAGGCCCCCGGCGCCACCTGTGCATAGCCATCCTCGCGCGCGCCAAGCCCGGCGAACCCCTGCGCCAGAACACCGCCCGCCCAGAACACAAGGCCAAGGGCAAGGACCAGCCCCCTCCATCTTTGGTCCGGCAAATATCCCCCCCGGAGGGTCCGCCGCCGCAAGCTGCGCTGTCGCTTACCGTTCATGGGCAAAGACCTGCAACAGGCGCGCAGGCGGCATGCGCGCGATCCGGACCGCCGGAAAAAGCGCCGCCGCGCCCGCCGCCAGCAGCGACAGCAGCCCCAGCCACAGCCAGTCGCGCGGGAACAGGAACAGCGGCAGCCGCCAGCCGAACGCCTCAACGTTGATCACCGCCAGCAGCACCCAGGCCAGCAACAGCCCCACCGGCACCGCGCAGACAAAGGTCAGCCCTGCCAGCACCAGCGCGCGCAAAAGCTCGAGCCGCGCCAGCCGCCGCCGCGCCACCCCTAGCGCCCAGACCGGCGCCAGTTGCGGCAGGCGCATGGCCGCCAGCGTCAGAAGCGAGGTGAGGATGGCAAAGCCCGCGACCGAAAGCGTCAGCACGTTCAGCGCCCGCGAGACGGTGAAGGTGCGTTCGAACACCCCCAGCGAAAAGGCCTTGATCGAGGTCTGATCGACAATCCGGTCGGCGGGCAGGCCGAAATCGGCGATCAGCGCATCGCGCAGCCCGTCGATCTGCCCCGGCGCAACCCGCAGCCCGAACTGCAAACGCTCGACCTCGGGATAGCGGGCGACAAGGCTGTCGATCCCCACCAGGACCTGCCCAAGGGGGTTGCCATAATCGCTGTAGACACCAAGCACCGGCGGGTTCCAGTCGCGCAGCGCCACATTGGCCCCGGGCCAGAGCCCGGCCCGCCGCGCCAGTTGTTCGTTCACCAGCACCCCTTCGCCCCGCGCCAGCCTGTCCCACAGGTCGGGGGTGCGTGCGATCAGGGGCCAGTTGTCGCGATAGGTGAGGTGATCGGCTACACCGTAGATTTCGCCCGGCTGCCCGGCCAGGGTTGCGTCGATATGCCAGATCGGCAGAACCGCCTCGGTCTTGCCCGTCAGGAAGGTTTGCAGGGCGCGGGCCTGCGCGTCGGTCTCGGCGGTGACGTAAAGTTCCGAGGCCAGCCGTTGATCCAGCCAGCCGGTAAAGGTCAGCCGAAAGCTCGACACCATGGTGCCGACACCGATATTGGCCGCCAGCGCCAGCAAAAGCGCCATCAAAGCCAGCGACAGGCCCGGCAGTTGCTGGCGCGTGTCGGCCCAGAACCATTGCACCAGCGGGGCCCGCGCCAGCCGCGCCCCCAGCGCCATCACCGCGTAAAGCACCAGCGGCAGGGCCAGCGCCGCCGCGATCAACAGCGCGCCCAGCATCACGAAGGCGGCGATCAACCCGCTGCCGAAGGTCAGCGTCGCGGCCGAGAGCAGCGCCAGGAAAACCGCCGCGCCGCCCTGCCAGGCCAGCGCAGATTCTGACGCGCGCGCCCAGGCGCGGGGCTGGGCGGGCGCCAGCAGCGGCAGCCGCGCCACCTGCCACAGCGACGATATGGCTGCCAAGCCGGTGCCAAGAACCGCGATGGCCAGGCCGCTGGCCCACCAGATGGGGCGGATCGACAGCGTGCCTTCGACCGAGGCGCCGTAAAGCCCGCGCAGGGTGGCCGCCACATCGGGGATCAGGGCGCTGGCCACCAGGTATCCCAGCGCGATTCCCAAAGCGCCCGAAAGCAGCGCCAGCACCAGCAGTTCGCCCAGCAGCAGCGCCAGAAGGCTGCGGGCGGGCAGGCCCAGGGCGCGCAGGGTGCGAAAGACCGGGCGGCGTTGCTCGAAGGCAAGGCCGATGGTGCCGCGCACGATGAACAGCCCCACCGCGAAGGACAGCAGCCCGAAGGCGGTGAGGTTCAGGTGAAAACTGTCGGTCAGCCCCGCCATGTCGGTGCCATCCTCCGGTGCGTTCAGAACCAGCCCGGGTGCGACATCCGACAGCGCGGGGCGGCGCAGGGGCTGGCGGTCGAGAACGACAAGGCGGCTGATCCGGCCCGTCATCTCCAGAAGCGCCTGTGCGACCGGAAGATCGGCATAGGCAAGGCTGGGCGCCACGCCCTGACGCGCGATCAGCGGCGGCAGCACGGCCCCCGCCAGGCGCGCGGCGGTTTCGGGCGCCACGATCAACGGGCCTGTGTCGCCGATGAAGCTGGCCGTCAGGGCATCATCCCCCGCGCCGGAGGGCAGATCGGCCAGGGGCAGGGTGAAGGGGTCGATCCCTATGATGCGCAGCGGACCGCCCTGGGTGGCGATGGTGCCTTCGACAACCGGGCTGACCAGCCATCCGGCCCGGCGCAGCGCGATGAACTGCGCCATGTCCATCGGCGTGCGGTCGGGCGTGGTGATCGTGGCGCGGGGGGCGGGGCCAAGGGCACTGGCGGCGCGATCATAGCTGTCGCGCGCCTCGGCGTTGATGGCCTGCACCCCCGACCATAGCGCCGTGGCCGTCGCCAGCCCCAGCACCAGGGTAAGGAGCTGGAAGGGCCGCCGCCGCCAGTGCGACAGCAGGGCATGCAGGGCGGCGCGCCTCATCCCGTGATCCGCCCGCGTTCCAGATGCGCCCGAGCGTCCAGCCGCGCCGCCAGGCGGGGCGAATGGGTGACCATCAATAGCGCCGTTCCGGTTTCGCCCACAAGGCCCAGCATCAGGTCCAGCACCCGCTCTCCGGTGTCCTCGTCAAGGTTGCCGGTGGGTTCGTCCGCCAGCACAAGGCGCGGGCGCGCGGCCAGGGTGCGGGCGATGGCCACCCTTTGCTGCTGCCCGCCAGAAAGCTGCTCGGGGAACTTGCGCAGGTGATCCTCAAGCCCCAGGCGGCGGGCCAGGCTGGCGGCCCATGGGGCATCGGCCCGCCCGGCCAGCCGCGCCTGGAAGGCGATGTTGTCAAAGACGTTCAGCGAGGGGATCAGGTTGAACTGCTGAAACACCACGCCCACGGTGCTGCGCCGCAGGGCCGCGCGCCCGGCATCGTCAAGCGCCGTCATCCTCTGACCGTCGATGGTGATCTGCCCGCCGTCGGCATGATCGAGGCCCGCGATCAGATGCAGAAGGGTGCTTTTGCCCGAGCCGCTTTCCCCCGTCAGCGCCAGAGACGCGCCGGCCTTCAGCGACAGGTCGACGCCCCGCAGCACGGTATGGGCCTCGGCGCCGCTTCCCCAGGTTTTCGTGACGTTTTCGACGCTTAACACCGGCAACCCCATCCTTGGCCCCTCCGATACCTAGCATGGCGGCGGGCAGGGAACAGGGCAAAGGCGCGATCACTCCAGCGGCGAATGGCCGCCATACTGCCCGGCCGAAAAGACCAGCGGTGCACCGGGGCGCGACTGGGCGTTCAGCACCCGGCCGACGATGATCGCGTGATCGCCGCCATCGTGGACGGCATAGCGTTCGCATTCGAACCGTGCGAGGCACCCTTCGATCAGCGGGGCGCCCGAAGGCCCCGGCGCCCAGTCGAGATCGCCAAAGGCCGCACCGTCGCGCACGAAGGCGTTGCACAGCCCGGCCTGCTCGGCCCCCATGACGTGGATGGCGAAATGCTGCGCCGCCTCGTAGACCGGAAAGCGGCGCGCGGCGCGGGCGGGCGACCACAGCACCAGCGGCGGGTCAAGTGATACGCTGGCAAAGCTGTTGGCGGTGATCCCCAGAGGGCCGTCGGGCGTGGCGGTCGTCACCACGGTCACGCCGGTGGCGAACTGCCCCAGGGCATCGCGGAACGCGCGCGAGGTATCGGGGCCGGGTACGAAATGGTGCGGCTCGGCCATGCTCAGGCCACCTCGCGGCCCAGGGCGAGGGTGTAGAGCTGATACCAGGCCTGCCGGTCCAGATCGACCTTGGCGGCATCCGACAAGACCTTGATCCTGTTGATGTTGTTCGTGCCCATCACCGGCATGATCCGCGCCGGATGTGCCAGCAGCCAGGCCACGGCCACGGCGGCCATGTCGACGCCCTGTTCGCGGGCCAGCGCCGCCAGCGCGGTGCGCAAGGGGCCATGCCCGCCCTTGCCGGTCATCAGCGCCCCGCCGCCCAGGGGCGACCACGCCATCGGCGCGATGCGCCGTTCCTGAAGGAAGGCCAGGTCGCCATCGGTGAACGGCGCAACCTGGCCCAGCGACATTTCGATCTGGTTGGTGACAAGGGGCGTCTTCATGGCCGATTGCAGCAGGGTAAAATCATGTGGCCGGAAATTGCTGACCCCGACGGCGCGCACCTTGCCCGACTGCACCAGGTCATCCAGCGCCGCGCCGGTTTCGTCGGCGTCCATGAACGGGTCGGGGCGGTGGATCAGCAGCAGGTCGATATGGTCGATCCCCATCAGGCGCAGCGAATGATCGACCGAGCTTTCGATATGGGCGCGCGAGGTGTCATAGTGTTTCACCTGCGCCGAGGCGTGGCGCCCGGCGGGGGCGACGATGCCGCATTTCGTCACGATCTCAAGCCGGTTGCGCAACTGGGGCGTCAGGGCGCCGCCCATGATCTCTTCCGCCATGTAGCCGCCATAGATGTCGGCCTGGTCCAGGGTGGTGATCCCCTGGTCAAGACAGGCCTCGATCTTGGCGCGCACATGGTCGGGCGAGGTGTCGGAATCGTCGCCGAGGCGCCACATGCCATAGACGATGCGGCTGAACGAAAGGTCGTCGGTGAGGGTGATACGGTCCATCAGCGGCGGTCTCCTGCGCCCAGGGGCGTCTGCGGTGTTTCACTCGGCACCCGGCCATAGACATGGGGCAGCGAGCAGGTCTTCAGTTGCGGCAGAACCCTTTGGCCAAAGGATTTGCATTCATCCATATGGGGGTAGCCCGAGAAAATAAAGCTTCGGATGCCAAGTTTGCGATAGTCCTCGATCTTGCTCAGAACCTGGTCGGTCGATCCGACCAGTGCCGCACCACAGCCCGACCGCGCCCGCCCTATCCCCGTCCAGAGGTGGGGTTCGACATAGCCGAATGTATCGGCCAGTTCGCGCGCACGGGCCTGGTGCGACACGCCAAGGCTGATGGAATCATGGGCACGGTCGCGGATCAGCTTGCCATATTCGTCATCCAGCTTGCTGACCAGGTAATCGGCATATTCGCGCGCCTCGGCCTCGGTATCGCGCACGATCATGTGGACGCGCAGCCCATAGTCCAGCGTTCTGCCATATTTTTCAGCCACTTCATTGACAGATTTCATGCGCTGGATGATGTCCTCCTGCGGTTCGGGCCACATCAGGTAGACATCGCAATGCTGGCCGCAAAGCTCCAGCGCGGCGGGGGAATAGCCGCCGAAATACAGAAGCGGCCCGCCCATCTGGTAAGGCTTGGCCGGATCGGTGGAAACGCCCTTGAAATCATAGACTTCACCCGAGAAGTTGATCTCGTCCTGCGTCCAGGCCTGTTTCAATATCTCGACCACCTCGCGCGAGCGTTGGTAGCGGAAGGCGCTTTCGGCCACTTCGCCCGGAAAATCCGACGAGATGACGTTGAGCGTCAGCCGCCCCTTCAGCATGTGATCCAGTGTCGCCACCGTGCGTGCCAGCATGATCGGTTGCATCTCGCCGCAGCGGATGGCGGCCAGCATGTTGATCCTGTCGGTGATCGGCGCACAGCCTGCCACAAAGGAAAGCGTGTCCTGGCCCACCTGGTAGGACGAGGGGCAGAGGATGTTGCGAAACCCCTGGGCCTCGGCCTCTTTCACGATGCCGCTGCAATGCTCCCAGCTTGAGCGCAACGCGCCGTCGGGCATGCCAAGGAACTGGTAATCGTCCGAGCAGAGCGCCGAAAACCATGAGACTTCGGCGGCATCCAGATCGGCAGAGGTAACGGGCACAACGGTCATTGGATCTTTCCCTGTCGTGGTATGATTTCCTCTTGCCTAGCATCCGGAATGATGTGCATCAATAGTATATCAATTTGCATGGCCCGGATATGAGTGACCCAAAGGCACCGCCTCTCTACCTTCAGATCGCCGATGCGCTGCTGCATGACATTGCGGCCGGGCGGCTGGTGGAGGGCGAACGTTTGCGCCCCGAACGCGAAATGGCCAGCGATTTCGGCATATCGGTGGGCACCCTGCGCAAGGCGCTGGCCGACCTGACGGCGAAGGGCCACCTGGAACGGCGCCAGGGGTCGGGCAACTATGTGCGCGAAACCCGCAACGCGGGCGGCATCTATGCCTTTTTTCGGCTGGAGCTGGTGACGGGCGGGGGGCAACCCTCGGCCACGGTGCTGAGCGTCGATCTGATGGACAAGCCCGAGGATGCGCCCGGCTTCGGCATGTCGCAGCGCGCCCACCGCATCCGGCGGCTGCGCCTGCTGGGCGGAGTGCCGGCCGTGATCGAGGAAATCTGGCTGGATCATGCCTGGGCCAGAACCCTGTCGCAAGACGATCTCGAGGGATCGCTCTATCACCATTACCGCAGCCGACTTGGTCTCATGATCTCGCGCGTTGAGGACAGGATCGGGGTGGCGGCCATGCCCAACTGGGGCGGGCTTTTGCCGCCGGGCAGCGCCTGCGGGTTCATCGAAAGGCTGAGTTGGGACCAGAATGGCGTTCCGGCGGAATATTCGCGCAACTGGTTCGATCCGGGCGTCGCCCGGTATGTGTCGCGCATCTGAATGTCGCGCGTTGACGAGGCGCGCATCTGAATGGGAGGTTTCATGACCAAGACAGTGAACTACGGGATCATCGGCTGCGGCATGATGGGGCAGGAGCATTTGCGCAACATCTCGTTGGTGCCGGGCGCCCGCGTTGCCGCGATTTTCGAACCTGACGCCGGCATGGCCGCCGCTGCCCGCGTTTCGGCCCCCGAAGCCGTGATCTGCGACAGCCTGGATGCGCTGCTGGCCCATGAGCCGCTGGACTGCCTTGTCGTGGCGGCGCCCAACCACACCCATGCTGAAATCCTGGCCCGCATCGCGGCGCGCCGCCCGCTGCCGCTGCTGATGGAAAAGCCGCTTTTCACCGACCCGGGCGATCGCGACAGGGTGCTGGCCATCGGCGAAAGCTATGGCGCGCCGCTTTGGGTGGCGATGGAATATCGTTACATGCCGCCATTGCAGACCTTTCTGGAGAGAATGCAGGACGCCACGGGCGGCATCAAGATGCTGACGATTCGCGAACACCGCTTTCCCTTCCTGGAAAAGGTGGGAAACTGGAACCGGTTCAACCGCAATTCAGGCGGGACGCTGGTTGAAAAGTGCTGTCATTTCTTCGATTTGATGCGCTTCATCCTGCAATCCGAGCCGGTGCGGGTCATGGCCAGCGGCGGGCAGGTGGTGAACCACCTGGACGAGGTTTACGACGGCGAACCTTCGGACATCTGGGATTCGGCCTATGTGATCGTTGATTTCGCCAGCGGTGCGCGCGCCATGCTGGAGCTGTGCATGTATGCCGAGGGCGCGCAGTTCCAGGAGGAGATCGCCGCCGTCGGCCCGCTGGGCAAGATCGAGGCGAAGGTGCCGGGGCCGGGCCGGTTCTGGCCGGCGCACCTGGGGGCGGCGCCGCTGCCGCAGGTCATCGTGTCGCCGCGCAACCCCAAGGGGCCGCAGATGGTGGAAATTCCGGTGGACCCGGCGCTGTTGACGGCGGGCGATCACAACGGTTCGACCTTCTATCAACATCACCGCTTCAACGCCGCCGTGCGGGGGGATGGCCCGGTCGAGGTGACGCTGCGCGACGGGGAGCGGGCCGTGGCCATGGGCATGGCGGCACAGACCTCGGCCCGGGAAGGGCGCGCCGTCGAGATGTAGCGCTTGTGGCGGGGCGGTTGGGGGGCTGTCTGCCCCCCGGCCTGCGGCCTCCCCCCGAGGATATTTCTGGACCAAAGATGGGGGCGGGGGCCTGCGCTGCTTGTCAGGCGGTGCCGCTTGTCACTGTGACGGTCGCCGGGAGCCTGTGGGCGATGATTTCGTCCGCATTTGGCAGATCATTCTCGCGGACTTTGGCGAAGGCGGTTTCGCCGTCCAGCCCCTGTTCGCGCCAGCGCTGCATGAGGCGGGCGCGCAGGGTGTCCTGCGGAACGTCGAGCCAGACAGACAGCGACCAGAGCGCCGCCAGATCGCGCCAGTCGGGATGGTCGTAGAGCAGGTAGTTGCCCTCGACCACCACCAGTTCGGTGTCGTTCCCCACCACGCCCGCGCAGGCGACCGAAAGGTCGCGCGCCCGGTCGAACAGCGGGTAATAGACGGTGCCGCCCGATTTCATGTCGTCGAGCATCCGGGCAAAGCCGCGGGCATCGAAGGTATGGGGCGCGCCCTTGCGGGGCCGGTGGCCCCGGGCATCGAGGATCGCGTTGTCGAGGTGGAATCCGTCCATCGGCACCATGCATGCCGGGCGGCCGAGGCGGGTGAGGTCATGCGCCATCCGCTCGGCCAGGGTGGATTTGCCGCTGGCCGGCGCCCCGGCCACCGCGATCAGGTGGCGCCCGGGGGGCAGGCGCAGCGCGAGGGTGACCGGATCGCTCATGCGGCCTGGGCCGGTTCCTTGGCGCCGGTCATGAAGGCCACCGCGTCGGACATCGAGTATTCGTCAGGCTTGATGACCGTCAGGCGCTTGCCCAGGCGGTGGATGTGGATGCGGTCGGCCACCTCGAAGACATGGGGCATGTTGTGGCTGATCAGCACGATCGGGATGCCGCGCGATTTCACGTCCTGGATCAGTTCCAGCACCTTGCGCGATTCCTTGACACCCAGGGCCGCCGTGGGTTCGTCGAGGATGATCACCTTCGACCCGAAGGCGGCGGCGCGGGCCACGGCAACCCCCTGGCGCTGACCGCCCGAAAGCGTTTCGACCGCCTGGTTGATGTTCTGGATCGTCATCAGCCCCAGTTCGCTGAGCTTGTCGCGGGCGAATTTCTCCATCGCGGGCTTGTCCAGCTGGCGCAGGTACTTGCCCCGCCAGCCGGGCCTGCGCAGCTCGCGCCCCATGAAGAGGTTGTCGGCAATCGACAGCGCCGGAGACAGCGCAAGCTGCTGGTAGACGGTGGCGATCCCGTGGTCGCGGGCATCCAGCGGCGAGGTGAACTGCACGCGCTTGCCCTCGAGGTAGACCTCGCCCGAGTCGGGGATCACGGCGCCCGACACGGCCTTGATCAGGCTGGACTTTCCGGCGCCGTTGTCGCCGATCACGGCGAGGATCTCGCCGGGATAAAGCTCGAAATCGCAATGATCGAGCGCGGTCACCTTGCCATAGCGCTTGACCAGGTTCTTTCCTTGCAGGATGGGTTCCATCACACTGATGCCTTTCTGATCCACTGGTCCACCGCGACGGCGGCGATGATGAGCAGGCCGATCAACAGATAGGTCCACTGGGCGTCGGCCCCGAGAAGGCGCAGGCCGAGGGTGAAGACCCCGACGATCAGCGCGCCGAACAGCATGCCGGCGATCGAGCCGCGCCCGCCAAAGAGCGAGATGCCCCCGATCACCACGGCGGTGATCGATTCGATGTTGCCCAGCTGCCCCGAGGTGGGCGAGACCGAGCCGATGCGCCCGATCAGTGCCCAGCCGGCAAAGGCACAGATCAGCCCGGACAGCGCATAGACCGAGATCAGGATGCGGTTCACCTGCACACCCGAAAGCTCGGCCGCCTCGGGATCGTCGCCCACGGCATAGACATGCCGCCCCCAGGCCGTCTGGCGCAGGATATAGGCCAGCAGCAGCACGAGAAGCACCATGAAGATCACGCCCACCGTCAGGCGCGCGCCGCCCACGGCGATGGTGGTGCCGAAGAATTGCAGGCTGGGCGCTTTTTCGGCGATGTCCTGGCTGCGGATCGTTTCGTTCGCGGAATAGAGGAAATTGGCCGCCAGCACGATCTGCCACATGCCGAGGGTCACGATGAAGGGCGGCAGTTTCACCCGCGACACCAGCCAGCCGTTCAGCGCACCGATGGCGGTGCCCGCCGCGAGGCCGCAGAAGATGCCCATGGGGGCAGGGATGCCATAGCGGAAGGTGAACTGCCCCATGATGACCGAGCTGAACACCATGATCGCCCCGACCGAAAGGTCGATGCCCGCCGTCAGGATCACCAGCGCCTGGGCCGCGCCCAGGATGCCGACGATCTGCACCTGTTGCAGGATCAGCGTCATGGCAAAGGGGGAAAAGAACTTCGACCCCAGAAGAACGCCGAAGATGATGATCGACATCACCAGCACGATCAGCGGCACCAGCGAGGGTGTCTGGTGCAGGGCGTGCTGGAACTTGTGAATCAGCCCCTGCCGGTCGTCGGCGAAGGCGGCGACGGTCTGCGAGCTGCTGGAGAGGGTGGATTCGTAATCCTGTCCGCTTCGGGGTTGGTCTGACATGGAAACTCCCTGGGGATTGGGTGCGCCTGCGGGGCCACCTGGGAAAGGGGCGCGTCACCGCGCCCCTTTCGGATTTGCCGTGCGGGGATCAGCCCCAGCAGAGGTCCATGCCCTCTTTCACCGAGATGCTCTCGACGCCGTCCACCGGCTTGTCGGTGACAAGGGCCACGCCGGTGTCGAAGAAGGCCTTGCCCTCGGTGGGAACGGGCAGGGTGCCGTCCTCGGCGAACTTGGCAATCGCCTCGACTCCCTTGGCGGCCATGAGCAGCGGGTACTGCTGGCTGGTGGCGCCGATCACACCGTCGGCCACGTTCTGTACGCCGGGGCAGCCGCCATCGACCGAAACGATCAGCACGTCGTTTTCGCGCCCGATGGCCTTCAGCGCCTCATAGGCACCGGCGGCGGCGGGTTCGTTGATGGTATAGACGACATTGACCTCGGGGTCCTTGGCCAGGAGGTTTTCCATGGCCTTGCGACCGCCTTCCTCGTTGCCCAGGGTCACGTCGTTGCCCACGATGCGCGGATCGTCCTCGTCGCCCCACTTGTTCACGTCCTTCACGTCGATGCCGAAGCCGGTCAGGAAGCCCTGATCGCGCAACACGCCGACGGTGGGCTGGCTGACGGCCAGGTCCAGCATGGCGATTTTCGCATTGGCGGCTTCGTCGCCAAGGGTGGCGGCGGCCCATTTGCCGATCAGTTCACCGGCCAGGAAGTTGTCGGTGGCGAAGGTGGCGTCGGCGGCATCGGCGGGCGACAGCGGCGTGTCCAGCGCGATCACGACAAGGCCGGCATCGCGTGCCTGCTGCACCGCGCCCACGATGGACGAGGTGTCGGAGGCGGTCAGCAGGATGCCCTTGGCGCCGTCCAGGATGCAGGTCTCGATGGCGGCGACCTGGGTTTCGTGGTCGCCGTCGACCTTGCCGGCGAAGGATTTCAGGGTGACGCCCAGTTCGGCTGCCTTGGCCTCGGCGCCTTCCTTCATCTTCACGAAGAAGGGGTTGGTGTCAGTCTTGGTGATCAGGCAGGCCGTCACGCCGTGGGCATCGGCATGGGCCATGCCCACGGAGGCGGTCAGGGCAAGCGCGGTGCCGGCAAGAAGCTTTTTCATCTGGTTCTCTCCCATTGGTTCGAAAGGGCCGTTGGTTCGGGCCGTTCGTGTGTCATCGACGGGAATCGCCCCGCCGTGATCATTGCCTTTTAACCGTGTTTGACGGGCCCTCGTCAATAAATAAATAAACTTGATTTATTAATTGCCGTGGGTAGGGTGATCGCTCAGAGGGGTGCTGATTTGAACGATGGGTCCAACACACAGCGCGATCAGGCGAGCGGGGTCAACCAGGCCCGGGTGCGCGATCATAACGAACGCCTTGTGCTGACCCTTATCCAGCGCCGCGGCGCCCTGACGGGAAGCGAGATCGCCCGCCGTGCCGGGCTGTCGCCGCAGACGGTATCGGTGATCCTGCGCGGGCTTGAGGGCGAGGGGTTCATCCGCAAGGGCAAGCCGCAGAAGGGCCGGGTGGGCAAACCGGGCGTGCCGATGACGCTGAGCGCGGATGGCGTTCTGTCGGTCGGGCTGAAGATCGGGCGGCGCAGTGCCGAACTGACCTTGATGGATTTCCTGGGCAGGATGCGGTTGTCGATGCAGGTGACCTATCGCGCGCCCATGCCCGAAACGGTCTTCGGCTTCCTGGAAGAGGGCCTGGCCCGGATCAACGACAGCCTGACCGAAAAACAGCGCGGGCGCATCCTGGGAATCGGCATCGCCGCGCCCTTCGAACTGTGGAACTGGTACGACAGCCTTGGCGCCCGCCAGGAGGACATGGAGGTATGGCGCCACCTGTCTTTTGCCGAACGGATCGCGCGGTTCTCGGACCTGCCGGTGCATGTGGAAAACGACGCAACGGCGGCCTGCCGGGCCGAGCATGTCTTCGGCATCGGGCCAACCTTGGGCGATTTCGCCTATTTCTTCGTGGGCTCCTTCATCGGGGGCGGCATCGTTCTCAACGGTTCGGTCTACCAGGGGCCGGGGGGCAATGCGGGGGCATTCGGCTCTCTGCCCATGGCCACGGGGGCGGGCGGGCAGACGCAGCTGATCGACCTGGCCTCGATCTACCTGCTTGAGGCGCGGCTGGCCGCGGCGGGGCAGGATACGGCGCAGCTCTGGACGCTGCCCCAGGACTGGAGCGCCTTCGAGCCACTTGTCACCGCCTGGATTGAGGACAGCGCCCGCGCCATCGCCCAGGCGGTGGTGGCGGTTTCGGCGGTCATCGATTTTGCCGATTTCGTCATCGACGGCGCGATTCCCGCCGCAACGCGCAGCGCACTGGTGGCGGCGATCCGGGCGCATCTTGAAACGGCCGACCTGCGCGGCATCACCCTGCCGCGCCTGCACGAAGGCCAGGTGGGGCTGAACGCAAGGGCCATAGGCGCGGCGGCGGTGCCCATCTATTCGCAGTTCCTTCTGAACAGCCACGTCGCCTGGAGCTAGGGTGCAAAAACCGCGCCCGGCGCGGACTTTCACCGTTTCGCGCGGGCCGATGTTGCGATAGACTGCCACCAACGGTCGAAACAGGCCGATCAGAGCAGAGCAGCCATGTCAAATGTCCGTATTTTCGCGGTGGTCCTTGTCGGACTGCTGGCGTTGTCCCATCCCGTGGCGGCCACCGATGGTGGCGGTTCCGGCGACAGCCTGAGCGCGCTGGCGCGTCCCGATCTGGAACGTTCGGAAATCATCGACATCGGCGACAACCTTCAGATGACGCTGGCGCTGTCCCAACCGGTGCCCTGGAGGATATTCACGCTGGACGATCCGGCCCGCCTTGTCGTGGATTTCAACGCCGTGGACTGGAGCGGCCAGGACATGCAGGCCATCCTGTTCAGCGATTACGTCTCCGAAGTGCTGACCGGCCCCTTCCTGAACGACTGGACGCGCCTTGTGCTGCGGCTGTCGCGGCCCATGGCCCTTGAAACCGCGGCGCTGGTGACGGGGGCCGAGGATGGGGGTGCCACGCTGAAGGTGCAGATGCGCACCGTCGATCACGAGACCTTCGCCGCCAGTGCCATCGCCCCGCCCGGCGCGGTGATCGCCGGTGCGCCTGTCACCGACCTGCCGCCGCCGCGCGCGCGCCAGAGGGGCGGGCGCCCCCTGGTGGTCGTGCTGGACCCGGGGCATGGCGGGATCGATCCGGGTGCCGATGCCGAAGGGGTGATCGAGGCCCATGTGATGCTGCGCTTTGCCAAGGATCTGCGCGGCGTTCTCGAGGAAACGGGCAGGTTCCGGGTGGTGCTGACGCGGGAAAGCGATGTCTTCGTTCCTCTGGAAGAGCGGGTGACGGTGGCGCGGATGGCGCGGGCCGACGTGTTCCTGTCGCTGCACGCGGATGCCCTGGCCGAGGGGCGGGCATCGGGTGCGACGGTTTATACCCTGTCGCAAGAGGCCAGCGACGAAGCCTCGCGCGTTTTGGCCGAACGCCACGACCGGGCCGATCTTCTGGCGGGGCTTGACCTGTCGGACCAGGACGATGTGATCGCGGGCGTGCTGATGGACATGGCCCGGCGCAACACCACGCCGCGCGCCGACCGCCTGGCGGGCAAGCTGGTGGCGGGGCTGGCGGAACGCACCGGCGATCTGCACAAGCGGCCGCGCCTGCGCGCCGGGTTCTCGGTGCTGAAGGCGCCCGACATCCCCTCGGCGCTAATCGAACTGGGGTTCCTCTCCTCGGCCCACGACCGCGCCCGCCTGACCGATCCGCAATGGCGCCACCTGGCGGCCATGGGAATCCGCGACGGGTTGCTGCAATGGGCGCGCGAGGATGCCGCCGAAGCCGAACTCTTGCGCCAGTAGAAAAGCCGCCTGCGGCGGCTGCGCTGCGCGCTTGAGTATTTGCAGCAAGAAAGAGGGGCGCGCCGGCAATTCGTGACAAATGCCGGTAATTTGAGCGGTGTTCCGCAGGGGCGGTTTTGACCCCACCGCGGGGCGCCTATATACAGGCGCAATCTGTGCAGGGGGCATTGGCCATGATCCGGTTCATTCTGTCGTTTTTCGGAGCGATCTTCAGTTGGCTGACCATCGCGGTCATGTTCGCCGCCCTGACCATCGGCGCGGTGTTCTGGATGTATTCGCGCGATCTGCCCAATACCGACCAGCTGGCGCAGTATACCCCCCCGACCATCAGCCGAATCTATTCGCGCGAGGGGCGGATCATCGACGAGTTCGCCAAGGAACGCCGCCTTTTCGCACGGGCCGAGGATATTCCCGACCTGGTGAAGGGCGCCTTCATTTCGGCCGAGGACAAGAATTTCTATACCCACAAGGGCTATGACCCGCGCGGCATGGTTGCCGCCGCCGTCACCGCCGCCAAGGGGGGCGCGCTGCGCGGGGCCTCGACCATCACCCAGCAGGTGATGAAGAACTTCCTTCTGGGGGGCGAGCGCAGCGCCGAGCGCAAGATCAAGGAACTTATCCTGGCCACCCGGATCGAAGGCACGCTGAGCAAGGACAAGATCCTTGAACTGTACCTGAACGAGATTTTCCTGGGCCAGAACAGCTTTGGCGTGACGGCGGCCGCCCAGACCTATTTCAACAAGACCCTGGCCGAACTGAAGCCCGAGGAGGCGGCCTATCTTGCCGTTCTGCCCAAGGCCCCGTCGAATTATCACCCGGTGCGCGACAAGGAACGTGCCATCACCCGGCGCAACTTCGTGCTGCGCGAGATGTTCGAGAACGGCTATATCACCGAGGAGCAGTATCGCACCGCCCGGCTGGAGCCGCTGCGCACGGTGCAGAACGGCGATTTCGAGAGCTTCCGCTCGGCGCTGCCGGCGCGCGACTATTTCACCGACGAGATCCGCCGCCAGCTGAGCGACGATTTCGGCGAGGGCGAGTTCTTTTCGGGCGGGCTTTCGGTGCGGGCCACCATCGACCCCGAGTTGCAGGAGGTCGCCGCCGAGGCGCTGCGCCGCCAGCTGGAGAGCTATGACCGGGGGACCGGTGTCTGGCGCGGCACGGGCAAGAAGATCGACGCCGCCAAGCTGGAGAGCGAGGAAAGCTGGCGCGCGGCCCTGGCCGACGTGCGGGTGTCGCGCGACGTGAACCTCGAGAACCCCTGGCACCCCGCCGTCGTGCTGAGCGTGGGGGACACCAGCGCCCGGATCGGGATCGAGGACGTGGCCGAGGACAGCGACGGGCACTGGATCGAACCGGCCGACGTACAGTGGGCCCGCAAGCGCAACAAGGATGGCAGCCTGGGGCGCAAGGCCCAAGTGGCGGGTGACCTGCTTGAGAAGGGCGATGTCGTCCTGGTGCGCAAGATGACCTCGGACAGCGACGGCAGCTTCATCCGCTGGACCCTGCGCCAGATCCCCGAGGTGCAGGGCGCCTTCATGGCGATGGACGTGAACACCGGCCGGGTTCTGGCGATGCAGGGTGGCTTTTCGTACCAGTATTCGGTGTTCAACCGCGCCACCCAGGCCACGCGCCAGCCCGGTTCGTCGTTCAAGCCCTTCGTCTATGCCGCGGCGCTGGATTCGGGCTTCAGCCCCGCGACCATCGTTGTCGACGCCCCGATCGAGGTGAACACCCCCCAGGGCGTGTGGCGGCCCAAGAACTATGCCAACCGCTTTTACGGCCCCACGCCCCTGCGGACCGGGATCGAACAGTCGCGCAACCTGATGACCGTCCGCCTGGCCGAAGAGGTGGGGATGGACGTGGTGGCGCGCTATGCCGAGAAGTTCGGCGTCTACGACAACATGGGCCGTTACCTGGCCGGCGCGCTTGGCTCGGAGGAAACGACGCTGTTCAAGATGGTTGCCGCCTATTCGATGTTCGCCAATGGCGGCGAGCGCGTTGAACCCACCCTGGTCGACCGGGTGCAGGACCGCTATGGCGCCACCGTCTACAAGCACGATCAGCGCACATGCCCGGAATGCGAGGTTGCATCGCTGGCCCCCGGGTTCGCGCCCACGATCACCAGCAACCGCGAAAGGGTGATGGACGCCATCACCGCCTATCAGCTGACCTCGATGATGAAGGGTGTGGTGGAACGCGGCACGGCGCGCGGCAAGGTGAACCTGAGCGTGCCGGTCGCCGGCAAGACCGGGACAACCAACGACGAGAAGGACGCCTGGTTCGTCGGCTTCACCAGCACCATCGCGGCGGGCTGTTATATCGGCTATGACCGTCCGCGCCCCATGGGCCGGTCGGGTTCGGGGGGCGGGCTGTGCGCGCCGGTCTTCAACCAGTTCATGCAGAAGGCCACGGCCAAGTACGGCGGCGGCCCCTTCGAGGTTCCGCCGGGCGGTCATTTCATCAAGATCAACCGCCATACCGGCGCCCGCCTTTCGGATGATGCCAGCGGCCCCGACGTGGTGGCCGAGTATTTCCGCCTGGGCGAAGAGCCTGTCTTTGGCGTGGCCTTCGACGGTGGCTTTGCCATGGGGGCGAACCTCCCGCTGTTCTCGGCGGGCGAAGACGAAGAGGGTGGCGAGCAGGTGCGCACATCCTCGGGCGGGATGGTCGAGATTCCCAAGAACAAGGCCAGCTTCGGTTCGATTTCCTCGGGCGGTCTGTACTGACCCTGCGCGGGGGGCTTGCCCGGGCCCCTTGCGAAACCTGAAACCACCGCCAAGGCCACCTTGCCCCGGAACGCGCCCGTTGGTATCAGCGGGTGCTTACACCAAGGAAATTGCGGGAACCCAGAACATGCGCGCCGAAGCACAGAACACGGTCGAAGCGATCGAAAAATCCCTGACGCTGATCGGCCAGCGGATGAACCGCGACACGGCCGACCACCGGTTGGAGGAATTCAACGCCATGGTGGAATCCCCCGACCTGTGGGACGACCCCGAGAAGGCGCAGAAGCTGATGCGCGACCGCCAGATGCTGGTGGATGCCATCGCCCGCCACGACGGCATGGCGCAGGAACTGTCGGACAACGTGGAACTGATCGAACTGGGCGAAGCCGAGGGCGACGAAGAGGTTGTGGCTGAGGCCGAGAAGGCGCTGAAATCGCTGAAGGAACGCGCCGGGGCCGCCGAGATCGAGGCGCTGCTGAACGGCGAGGCCGACGGCAACGACACCTTCCTTGAGATCAACAGCGGCGCCGGGGGCACGGAAAGCTGTGACTGGGCCTCGATGCTGGCGCGGATGTATGTCCGCTGGGCCGAGAAGAAGGGCTATACCGTCGAGTTGCAGTCCGAAAGCGCGGGCGAAGAGGCGGGCATCAAGTCGGCCGCCTACAAGATCAGCGGTCCCAACGCCTATGGCTGGCTGAAGTCCGAGTCGGGCGTTCACCGCCTGGTGCGGATTTCGCCTTATGACAGCGCGGCGCGGCGCCACACCTCGTTCTCGTCGGTCTGGGTTTACCCGGTGGTGGACGACAATATCGAGATCGAGGTGAACCCCAGCGACATCCGGCTGGACACCTACCGGTCGTCCGGCGCGGGCGGGCAGCACGTCAACACCACCGATTCCGCCGTGCGCATCACCCATATTCCCACCGGTATCGTGGTGACGAGTTCGGAGAAATCGCAGCACCAGAACCGCGACATCGCCATGAAGGCGCTGAAATCGCGCCTCTACCAGATGGAGCTGGACCGCAGGAACGCCGCCATCAATGAGGCCCACGATGCCAAGGGCGATGCCGGCTGGGGCAACCAGATCCGGTCTTACGTCCTGCAACCCTACCAGATGGTGAAGGATCTGCGCACCGGTTTCGAAACCAGCGACACCCAGGGCGTGCTGGACGGCGATCTTGACCGGCTGATGGCGGCGACCCTGGCCATGGACGTGACCGGCAAGACCCGCGCCGAGGCCAACGCCGAGGATTGATCGCTCCCCGCCCGCGTGGTTTGATCCGAGTGAGCGGGCTGACGCCCGCACGCCATCATTTGCCGGCGCCCGGCCTTGCGGTTCCGACCGCCCCCGGGCAACGGCGTCTGGTCTTGCGCGGGGAGGGGACATGCCGACGGATACTGCCATGCCGGTGATGCCGGAGATCGCGACACTTGCCTTTGCCGATCTGGGCAAGGCCCTGCATCTGGGCTGGCGCGATTTCCGCGCCGCGCCGCAGTTCGGGCTGTTCTTCGGCGGGTTTTATGCCATCGCCGGTATCCTCATGCTGGTCATGGGCGCGGGGCATGTGGCCTGGACGCTGGCGACATCGCTGGGCTTTCCGCTGTTCGCGCCCTTCGCGGCCATCGGCCTTTACGATGTCAGCCGCCGGTTGGAACAGGGGGCGCCGCTGGACTGGCGCGGTGTCCTGGGCGTGGTCTGGCGCGAGAGGGGCGGGCAGATTCCCTGGATCGGCGGTCTGATCGTCGTCTATTTCCTGTTCTGGACCTTCCTTGCGCATATGATCTTTGCGCTGTTCCTGGGGTTGAACCCGATGGCGCGGATGGGCGATCTGATCGGCCTGCTGACCAGCACGAACGGCATGATGATGCTGGCGGTCGAGTTTACCGTGGGCGGTGTGCTGGCCTTCCTGCTGTTCGCGCTGACCTGCATGAGCCTGCCGATGCTTCTGGAACGCGAGCTGGATTTCGTCACCGCCATGATGCTCAGCGCAAGCTGTGTTGCGGCCAACCTGCCGGTCCTGCTGGCCTGGGGCGTCATGGTGGCGGGGCTGTGCCTCTTGGGGATGCTGCCGCTGTTTCTTGGGTTGTTCATTGTCCTGCCGATCCTGGGGCACGCGACCTGGCATCTCTATCGGCGCGCCTTGATCTGGCCCTAGGGTTGGTTTTCAAATTTAGCGGAAAGAACCTAGTGACATCTTCTGTCTTTCATTGACAGAAGGTGCGGCCGAAACTGGGTTTTTAGAAACCTGCCGGAGCCGGACGACATGACCCAGCGAACCTACTTTGCGCCCAAGGGCGGCCATCCGCCGCAAACCGATCTTCTGACGGGCCGTGCGGTGTTCACCGAGGCCTATGCCGTCATTCCGCAGGGCACGATGCGCGATATCACCACCAGTTTCCTGCCCTTCTGGGATGACACCCGGCTTTGGGTCATCGCGCGCCCCATGTCGGGCTTCGCCGAGACCTTTTCGCAATACGTCATGGAGGTTCAGCCCGGCGGCGGATCGGACCGCCCCGAGGCCGATCCGGCAGCGCAGGGCGTTCTTTTCGTCACCGAGGGCGGCTTTACCCTGACCATCGAGGGCAATGCGCACAGCATCGCGCCGGGGGGCTATGCCTATCTGCCGGCCGGATGCGCCTGGAGCTTGCGCAACGAAGCCGATGCCCCGGCGCGGTTTCATTGGATTCGCAAGAGATATCAGGCGGTCGAAGGGCTGGACCATCCCGACCCCATCGTCAGCAGCGATGCCGACATCGCGCCCAGCGTCATGCCCGACACCAAGGGCGTCTGGGCCACCACGCGGTTCGTCGATCCGGCTGACCTGCGCCATGACATGCATGTGACCATCGTGACCCTGCAACCGGGCGGCGTGATCCCGTTCCTGGAGACCCATGTGATGGAGCACGGGCTTTACGTGCTGGAGGGCAAGGCGGTCTATGCCCTGAACAACGACTGGGTCGAGGTTGAGGCGGGCGATTTCATGTGGCTGCGCGCCTTCTGCCCGCAGGCCTGCTATGCGGGCGGGCCGGGGCCGTTCCGGTATCTGCTTTACAAGGACGTGAACCGCCACGCGGCGCTGAGCCTCTAGAGCATCCCCTTCTTGCGCAGTTCGTCCCTGGCGTCGTCGGTCTTTTCCAGATCGGCGGCGCCCATGGCGTTCAGGACCGCGTCTGTCTTGGAAAACTGGATGCCGGGATAGCCGACAATCTCGATCTTGTTGCCCCAGGGGTCGTGGAAATCCAAGAACCGGTCCGACACGATTTCTATCCCAAGACCCTTGATGATGCGGCGTACCGCCTCGGCGTCATCCACCACCAACCCGAAGTGGCGGTCAGCGTCCCTTGGCCGGTCCTTGCGGGTGGAGAGCGCCAGGAACTGATCGCCAAGGTCGATGAAGGCCATGGTATCGCCCTTGCTGCGCAGCTTGAAGCTGAGGAACTGGCCGTAGAATTCCAGCGCCGCGTCGATATCGCCCACCTCAAGCGCGACGTGGTTGATGCCGATGGCGCGGGGCCTTTTCGTCTCTGACATGGGATGTCTCCTTCCTTGCTTGAGAAAGAGGATAGGGCGCAGAACACAAAAGGCCGGGCCAAATGGCCCGGCCTTCGCCGTTTTCCTGCGCCGGTTGTCAGGCGTTGGGTTCTTCGCCGGGCTTGTGGCCCCAGCTTTTGTGCCCCGACAAGCCACCGGCGACTTCCTCGGTCGATTCGTCGGACAATTCCTCGGGCAGCACCAGGTTCAGCACGATGGCGATGGTTGCAGCAGGCAGCAGCCCCGACACCATCAGCACCTCGGCCCATTCGGGCAGGTACTGCACCGCGCCCGGCTCAAGCTGAAGCCCGAGGCCCACCGACAGCGCAACCGCGAAGATCACCATGTTGCGCCGGTTCCAATCGACATCCGACAGCATCGAGATGCCGGCGGCCACGACCATGCCGAACATCACGATCACGCCACCGCCCAGAACCTCGATCGGAACGGTGCGGATCACGCCGCCCACCTTGGGGATCAGCCCGCAGATGATCAGGAAGATCGCACCGCAGGTCACGACGTGGCGGCTCATCACGCCGGTCATGGCGATCAGGCCGACGTTCTGCGAAAACGAGGTGTTGGGAAAGCCGCCGAAGACACCGGCAACCGCCGTGCCCAGACCGTCGGCATAGGTGGCGCCGGTGATTTCCTCGTCCGTCGCCTCGCGGTTCGCGCCGCCCTTGGTGATGCCCGACACGTCGCCCACCGTCTCGATGGCCGAGATGAAGGCCATGAGACAGAAGCCGATCACGGCGGCCAGGCTGAACTCGAACCCGTATTTGAACGGCTGGGGCAGGGCAAAGGCGGCGGCCCGTTCCCACGACCCAGTGATCGCCTCGATGGGCAGCATGCCCACGAAGATGGCATAGACATAGCCCACCACAAGGCCGATCAGCACCGCCGAGACGGCCAGCATTCCGCGCGCGAAGAACTTGAGCCCGAGGGTGACGAAGATCACCACCAAAGCGGCGGACCAGTTCAGAAGGCTGCCGTATTCCTCGGTGCCGATGGCGGGCACGCCGCCCGCGGCATACTGGATGCCGACCCGCACGAGGGCCAGACCGATCATGGTCACGATCAATCCGGTGACCAGCGGCGGCAGGGCAAAGCGGATCTTGCCGATGAAGGTGCCGATGAAGGCATGGAACAACCCGCCGATGATCACCCCGGTGAACAGCGCGGCCAGGGCATCGACGCCCTTGCCCGCCACCAGCGGAATCATGATCGGCAGGAAGGCAAAGGACGTCCCCTGCACGATGGGCAGCGCGGCGCCCACGGGGCCGATGGTGATGGTCTGCAACAGCGTGGCGATGCCGGCGAACAGCATGGCCATCTGGATCAGGTACAGAAGTTCGGGGAAATCGGGCGACTGGCTGCCGAACCCGAACCCGGCGGCCCCGGCGACGATGATCGCCGGGGTGACGTTGCTCACGAACATTGCCAGCACATGCTGGATGCCCAGGGGAATCGCCTTGTAAAGCGGCGGGGTGAAATTCGGATCGCGGAGCTGTTCCGGCGTTCCGATGGAAGTGTCGGCCATGTTGGACTGTCCTTTTTGTATTATTCGCGCCCCGCTCGGTTATTCGGCGGGATTAGTCTTGGGGGGTGTCAGGTGCCTTGTGTGATGGTGAAGGGATCGTCGAAAAAGAATTCTTCCAGGTTGGGGCCTTTGCCGATGCGGTCGACCACGGCAAAGAGGCCGGGGGCATGCAGCGGACACAGGACCCCGTGCCAGATGTTGCGGTGATAGTTCACGCCCTGGCCCGGCTGCGCGATGAAGGCGCGGGGGGTGCCGGGGCGCCCGCCCTCGTCGGGGGCGACGATGACCAGCCATGGGTTCTGATGCATCGGCACGAAGGTCTGGCATCCGTCGGGATGGCGTTCGACCATGTCCAGGGTATGGGGCAGGCTGCGCGGTGCGGCGTCGAAGATGCTGATCCCCAGGCGCCCGGGCCGGAAATCAAGCTGGGCGCGGTCGTGATGGCGCCCGCACAGCCCCGCATTGATCATCTTGTCCGGCGCGCCTGTCGCCTCAAGCACATCGCCGAAATCTGCGAAGGCGGCGGCACTCAGCGGTTGGGCCTCGATGACCCGGCTCATGGCAGGATCGCCTTCAGACGGTGCAGCGCGATGCGTTCGACCTGCCGGCAGGCCTCGGCGAACTCGGTATCGCGGTCCTGTTCCAGGCGGCGCTGGAAGGCGGCAAGGATGCTGGCCTTGTCGTGGTCGCGCACCGCGATGATGAAGGGAAAGCCGTTCTTTTCAACGTAGGCGTCGTTCAGGCGGGTGAAGGTTTCACGCTCGTCATCGCTCAGAACGTCCAACCCGGCACCGGCCTGTTCGGCTGTCGATTCGGCGGTCAGCTTCTTGGCCGCCGCCAGCTTGCCGGCCAGATCGGGGTGGGCGGTCAGGACGCCCAGGCGACGTTCCTCGTCGGCGCGGCGGAACACCCGGGCCAGCGCATTGTGCAGCCCGACCGCGCGGTCGTGGACCGGGCCCAGTTCATCGTCGTGCGCCCCTTCGGCGATCCAGGGCGAATGTTCGAAGATGCTGCCGTATTTCGCAACGAAGGTGTCGCGGTCCATCCGGCTGGGCCGTTCGCGGCGCTGGTGGGGATGCACCCTGGCCCAGTGATCGGCGATCTGTTCGCGGGTGGCGATCCAGACATCATCGTGGGCTTCGACATGTTCGATGAACCGGTGCAGGGCCTCGGCGCGGCCGGGCCGGCCCACAAGGCGGCAGTGCAGGCCCACGCTCAGCATCTTGGGCGCGCCTTCGCCGCCTTCGCGATAGAGGGTGTCGAAACTGTCGCGCAGGTAGGCAAAGAACTGATCGCCCGAGTTGAACCCCTGGGGCGTGGCAAAGCGCATGTCGTTGCAATCCAGCGTATAGGGCACGATCAACTGATCGCGGTCGCCGAATTCTTCCCAATAGGGCAGGTCGTCGGCATAGGCATCGGCGACATAGGCGAATTGCCCGGTTTCGGCGGCCAGGCGAATGGTGTTCTCGCTTGAGCGGCCGCAATACCAGCCGCGCGGCGGGGTGCCGGTGACTTCGGTGTGCAGGCGGATCGCCTCGGCGATGGCGGCGCGTTCCTCGTCCTCGGGCATGTCCTTGTGCTCGATCCACTTCAACCCGTGCGAGGCCATCTCCCACTCGGCCGCGATCATGGCCGCCACCTGTTCGGGCGACCGGGCCAGGGCAGTTGCCACGCCGTAGACGGTGATCGGCAGATGTTTGAGCATCCGGTAAAGCCGCCAGAACCCGGCGCGCGCACCGTATTCATAGATCGATTCCATGTTGGCATGGCGCTGACCGGGCCATTGCGCGGCGCCGACGATCTCGCTCAGGAAGGCTTCGGAGGCGGCATCGCCGTGCAGGATGTTGTTTTCGCCGCCCTCTTCATAGTTCAGCACGATCTGCACGGCGATGCGTGCACCGTTGGGCCACTGGGGGTCGGGCGGGTTGGCCCCATGGCCGATCATGTCGCGGGGATAGCGGTTCATCGTGAGCCTCCTTTTGGGAACTAACTGATAAGGCTTAAAGTCGCCTGACATTATCAAGAAATGCCGAAAGCACTCTCATGTGCGGTTCGCCTTTCCCTTATCCAGCGCGCGCGGCAGGATAGGTCAACAACGAAAGGACACACCATGGCCGGATACCTGACCACCCACGTTCTGGACACCGCGCGCGGATGCCCTGCGGCGGGTTTGCCGATCACTCTTTACCGGATCGAGGGCGAAACCCGGACCGAGGTGCGCCGCCTGGTGACCAATGCCGACGGGCGCACCGACGAACAGATCCTTCCCGAGGGGGAATTTGCCACCGGGGTCTATGAACTGGTTTTCGATGCGGGCGCTTACCTTGATGCCAACGGCACCCCCCCGGAAGAGCCGCGGTTCCTCGACAAGATCCCGCTGCGCTTCGGCATGTCCGAGCAGAGCCACTATCATGTGCCGCTGCTGCTGTCGCCCTTCGGCTATTCCACCTATCGCGGAAGCTGACCGGGGTTCAGGGCGGGGGTTATCCTCTCGATCATGAACTCCATGAACAACCGCGCCTTCGGGTCCTGGTGGCGGCGGTGCGAATAGAGACAGGCCATCTGCACTGGCAGGGGGGGCGTGTCCTCGGCCACCTGGATCAGCGCGCCGCTGCGCAGGTGATCGGCCACTTCGAACAGCGGTTTCATGGCGATGCCCGCACCGGCCAGCGCCCAATCGGTCAGAACGTCGCCATCGTCGCTTTCAAACGGGCCCTTCACCGCATAGCGCACGGGTCCGTCGCGGGTTTCCAGCTCCCATTGAAATTCGGCCGCGCCGGGAAAGCGCAGGTTCAGGCAGTCATGCTGCCCTCGGTCGATGGCGCTGCCTGATTTGGGGTGCCCGTTGCGGGCGATGTAATCGGGGCTGGCGCAGAGCACCCGCCGGCAATCGGCGATCTTGCGGATGCGCAGGTTCGAATCCTCGGGCCGGCCCAGGAAAAACGCCACATCCAGACCTTCGGCCGTCAGATCGACCTTGCGGTCGCTCAGGCGCAGGCGCACCGAAACCTGCGGATATTCGCGGGTGAAGGCGGGGATATGCGGCGCGATCAGCCGCCGCCCCGCACCCAGCGGCGCCGCGATATGCAGAACACCGCGCGGATTGTCCGACAGTTCGGCAACCCCGGCCTCGGCCTCGTCCACCGCGCCCAGGATACCGCAGGCACCCTCGTAGAAGATGCGCCCCTGTTCCGTCGGCGCCAGCTTGCGTGTGGTGCGCTGAAACAGCCGCACGCCAAGGTGCTGTTCCAGCTGGGTGATCCGGGCGCTGGCGACGGCCGGCGAAATGCGCTGATCGCGCGCCGCCGCCGACATCGAGCCCAGTTCATAAACCCTTACAAACGTGCGTATATTGTCGAGGTATGACATTGTTCGGTTATTTTTGACTCTCTTTGCTGAATGTCAAAGATAGTCGATCAATGCCTGACGCGATAGCCTGATTGCGATACAAGTCTAAGGAGTGCTCGGATGTACGATCTTGCCATCATGTGGGACTGGTTCGCCTTTGCGGTGCGCTGGCTGCATGTCATCACCGCCATTGCCTGGATCGGGTCGTCGTTCTACTTCGTCGCGCTGGATCTGGGGCTGAACCGCAACATCAAGGGTCCCGCCGACGGCGAGGAATGGCAGGTGCACGGCGGCGGTTTCTATCACATCCAGAAATACCTGGTGGCGCCCGAGGCGATGCCCGAACACCTGACCTGGTTCAAATGGGAAAGCTACTGGACCTGGCTGTCGGGCGCGGCGATGCTGATGATCGTCTATTGGGTCGGGGCCGAGCTGTTCCTGATCGACCCGGCCAAGGCCGACCTGGCCGTCTGGCAGGCGATCCTGATTTCCGCCGGTTCGCTGACCATCGGCTGGATCTGCTATGACTTCCTGTGCAAATCGCCGCTTGGCGAAACGCCCACCGCGCTGATGCTGCTGCTGTTCGTGATCCTGGTGGTCATGTCCTGGGGCTATCACCAGATATTCACCGGGCGGGCGGCGCTGCTGCATCTCGGGGCCTTCACCGCCACGATCATGACGGCCAATGTGTTCTTCATCATCATGCCGAACCAGCGGATCGTCGTCGAAGACCTGAAGGCCGGGCGCACCCCCGATCCGAAATTCGGCAAGATCGCCAAGCTGCGCAGCACCCACAACAACTACCTGACGCTGCCGGTTCTGTTCCTCATGCTGTCCAACCACTATCCCCTGGCCTTTGCCACGGAATACAGCTGGATCATCGCGGCGCTGGTGTTCCTGATCGGGGTGACGATCCGGCACTATTTCAACACGATGCACCTGCGCAAACCGGTCCCGAACTGGACGATCCTGGCCACCGTGGTGCTGTTCATCATCCTGGCCTGGCTGTCGACCGCCAACACCTGGGATGGCGACTACGAGGCCTTGGAGGCGCAGGAGCTGACGGCGCGCGAACAGATGTTCGCCAGCGCCGAGGGCTATGAAGAGGTTGAGAGCATCATCCTGGGCCGCTGCTCCATGTGCCACGCCCGCGAGCCGGGCTGGGACGGGATGTACCATGCCCCCAAGGGTGTTCATCTGGAAACCACCAAGGACATCACCCGCGAGGCGCGCCAGATCTATCTGCAGGCCGGCGTCAGCCACGCCATGCCCCCCGCCAACATCACCGAACTGCCCGAGGAAGACCGCCAGAAGATCGTGCGCTGGTATCGCGGCGCGGGCGACGAGGTGGCGGCGAACTGACCCACCCGAGTCTTGGTTGCAGATGCAGCGCCCACGCAATCGCGTGGGCGTTTTTCGTTGCATCGGCTAGGATGGCACCAGTGACCCATCGGAGAATGCCATGCCCGAAGACAGATATATCCTGCGCCAGGACGAGATTTCGCAGATGGAGGGGCTGCACAAGGTGCACTTCCTGAACCCCGACGCGGTGCGGGTGAACAAATCCCTCGGCGATCTGACGGGGCTGACCGGCTTCGGGTTTCACCTAATCGAGGTCGCGCCGGGCCAAGAGACGACCGAACACCACCGTCACCACCACGAGGACGAATGCGTCTTTGTCCTGTCGGGCAAGGCCACCGCCGTGATCGGAGAAAGCGAGCACGCCATCGGCCCCGGAGATTTCATCGGCTACCGCAAGGGCGGGCTGGCCCATTCGATCCGCAACACCGGCACCGAGCCCCTGCGCTGCATCGTCGTGGGCGAGAGGCTGGCCCATGATGTTGCCGACTATCCGCGCCAGGGCAAACGGATCTATCGCAACACGGGCCTGCCCTGGAGCGTGGTCGACCACGACGACATTACCCACCCGGGCGGCACGGTCGGGAAAAAGTGACCGGCAATGAAAAAGGCCCCCGACGCGCGGTCGGGGGCCTTCTGAAACTCTGGCGCGGTCCGGTCGATCAGGACTGCGGCTTGCTTTCGGGGGCAGGGCTGCTGCTGGGCGCTGCGCCCGAACGGTTGCCGCCACCCTGCTGACCCGAGGGGTTCAGCGGATCGTCGCGCCGTTGCACCGAACCTTCGAAGTGGGCGCCGGATTCGATCGCGATGGTCTTGTGAATGATGTCGCCTTCGACCTTGGCAGTCGAGGTCAGACGCACCTTGAGCCCGCGCACGCGGCCAACGACCTTGCCGTTCACCACCACGTCGTCGGCCATGACTTCGCCCTTGACGGTCGCACCTTCGCCGACCGTCAGAAGATGGGCGCGGATGTCGCCCTCGACCGTGCCTTCGATCTGGATGTCACCGGTGGTCTTCAGGTTGCCCTTGATGACCAGGTCGGCCGACAGCACCGACGCGGGCGGCTTTGCCTTGGCCGCCGAAGGGCTGAAATCGGTCGAGGTTCTGGTGGCCGATGCGCCGTCGCTTGACGGAGCGTTGGATGATGACACGGATTCGCCTCCCTGTTTTGGTCCAGGCTCGTTGATTTTGCTCTTAGAAAACATCTTTCGCTGCCTTGATATAGGTCATCGGATTAACGGCTTTCCCACCCACGCGCACCTCATAGTGCAGATGGGTTCCGGTGGATCGTCCGGAGTTCCCCATATCACCGATCCGGTCGCCGCGCGATACCCTTTGACCGACTTTGACCCGAATCTTCGATTGGTGGGCATAGCGTGTCTCGATGCCGAATTCATGCTGGATCTTGACCAGGCGGCCATAGCCCGACATCCACCCCGCATGGGTGACGACGCCATCGGCGGTGGCATAGATCGGCGTACCGTAGGCGGCGGCGAAATCCGTGCCCGCGTGCAACCGGCCCCAGCGACGGCCAAAGCCGCTGGTGAAACGGAAGGCCGACTTCAGCGGCAGCGCGAACGGGGCCTTCTGGGCCGCGATCCGGTAGAGGTTCATCTTGTCCAGCTTGTCGAGAATGCCGTTGGCGCGCAGGCTGTCGCTGTCGGTATCCTCGCCCTTGGTCGAGAAGGTGATCGGCGTCAGCGGGCCACCCTGGCCAGAGTACCCCTTGCGCACGGTGTTCAGCAGGCTGTCGGTGTTCAGGCCGGCGGCGCGGAACATCTTGTCCAGCGGAGCGACCGAGATCGTGACGGCATCTTCCAACTGGCTGAAGATACGGTCGTTGCGCATTTCCACCAGCTTGCGGTCGTTGATGGCGGCTTCGGCAAAGGCTTCGGCCTCGGCGGCCTCGTTTGCCATGTGGTCACGCTGGGCGGCGGTATTGTTCAGCGCGGCGGCCAGGTAATCCATGGTGGCTTCGGCATCGACCATGCGGCTCTTCTCGCGCTGGTCCAGGCCCTCGTCGGCCAGCTTCTCGCTCAGCGCGGCCATTTCAAGGCGGGCCTCGTCGCGTTCCTTCATGGTGCGGCGCAGGGTGTCCTGGGTCAGGCTGATGCCGGTTTCCAGTTCGGTGCGCCGGGCCTCGGATTCCAGAAGGCTGGATTGCATGGTCGAAACGCGGGCGAGGGCGGTGTTGAACCGCTCCTGCGCGGCGCGGGCATCTTCGGCGCGCTTGTCGCGTTCGATGGACAGGGCGTTCAGACGCTTTTCATAGGTGGCCTGTTCGCGCTTGGCCTGGTCGCGGATGTTGCCCGACCCGATGGTGTCCATCAGCAGGATGGAGGTGGCGATGATCGACCAGCCCACCAGAAGGGCGCTGCCGGAAACGGCAAGGAACTGTGTGCCGGAGGAGAGTCTCAGAAAGCGGGTTTCGGTATCGGACCGAAGAAACAGACGTTGCTCAGGAAAGGCCCGCTCAAGAGCGGCCTTGAGAAAATTACTGTTTGATGTTGTCACGTATTCCGTCCCGTATTGTCTGGCCATTCCCCATGGCAGCATCCGGTTCCCACCCGAAAGCCTCTCGTTGATTAGCGGCACGGTTCCCTGATCGCAACATTTTTGCGCCATTTCGCGCGGTTAGGCGGGCATCTGCGCGCAGGTTCGGCGGATTGTTGCCGAGTTGTGACGGATTATGGCGCTTTTGCAGGGGTTTCCTCGGCAAGGGGCCAATAGAAATCCAAGGGTAGGCCCGCTTCGGCCCTTTTTTCGTCATTGAAGGGCGGTTTCAGGGCGCCGTGGAAGTATTTGCGCACAAGTCCGTGGAATACCTCCTTGGGGTCCATGTCATGGCGGCCGCACAGGAAATGGAACCACTTGCTGCCATAGGCGACATGGCCCACCTCCTCGGCATAGATGGTTTCCAGTGCTGTGACCGCATCAACGGCCCCGGCGCGGCGGAACACCTCGATCATGCCGGGGGTCACGTCCAGCCCGCGCGCCTCAAGCACCATGGGCACGACGGCGAGGCGGCCCATGAAATCCTCGGCAGTGTCCTCGGCGGCGCGCCACATGCCGGCGTGGGCGGGCAGGGCGCCATAGTGGCTGCCCGCCGCTTCCAGGCAATCGCACATCAGGTTGAAGTGCTTTGATTCCTCGTCGGCGGCCTTCACCCAGTCATCATAATATCCCGGCGGCATCTTCACATGGGCGAAACGCGCGATGATGTCCCAGTGCAGATCGACGGCGTTCAACTCGATATGCGCCACCGCGTGCAACAGGGCGATCCGGCCCTCGGGCGTGCCGGGGCGGCGGCGCGGCACATCGCGCGGCGACAGCAGGGCGGGCGCGTCGGGGCGGGCCGGGCGCAACGGCGGGGTGGCGGTGCCGATTTCAGGCAAGGCACCGCTTTCACGCGCGGCGAACCAGGCGGCGGCATGGCGCCGCGACAGCGCAGTCTTGGCGCGGCCGTCGGCGGTGGTCAGAACCTCGACGGCCATTTCGGACAGGGTGGGTTGCATGTTTTCTCAGGCGGCCAGTGATGCCTTGCCGTCGGCCTGAAACAGGTTTGGCGACGCCGTGGACATGCTTTTGACAAAGCTGGCCTGAACGCCGAAGTATGCGGCAACGTCCTCCACGCTGCCCGGCGTGGCGAACAGCACGATTGCCGCAGGCACGCGTACCCCGGCATCGGGCGAGAACAGCTTGTCGAAACAATCGAGGAAAACCTTGGTCAGCATGGGAATCTTGCCGCTTTCGTTGATCCATTCGTCGATGCCGTAACAGCCCTGAAACCCCTGCATGATCGCGATTTCCCGATCGCTCAGTGGCAAAACCGTGAAATGATGGTCGGGCGCGACGCTGACAAAGATCGCAGCGTCGCCTGCCACCAGCCGTGTCATGGTATCGATTGCCTTTTTCGGCACGAACGGCCGGTCCGCGCCATTGAAGGTTTGGCCGGTCATCGGCCGCCCTTGGCAGATGGCCTCGGACAGGATTTCCATCGTGGCGAAACAGGATGTCGGATTGACGGTGGAGTTGCGGCGGGCCAATGCGTCACGCATTGCCCCCGGACCGGCACCAAACCGTTGTTTCACCTTCATTGCTGCGACCATGCAATCCCATCCCATGACGAATCCTCCGTTGAATGTGACCCGCGCAAGGGCGGATGTCCGCTCACGTCCAGCAGCCCGGCACGGTTGCACCTGCGGGTTGGTACAACCTTAGGTTGATCGGTGACGCCACAGCAAGTAAGGATTTCTGCCCTTGCCGACCGCTGCATCACCGGGCCTGAACCGCCTCCAGCACCTCTTCGACATGGCCGGGCACCTTGACCTTGCGCCATTCGCGCTGGATGCGGCCCTCGGCGTCGATCAGGAAGGTCGAGCGTTCGATCCCCATGTGCACCTTGCCGTACATGTTCTTTTCCTTCCAGACGCCATAGGCGGCGCAGACATCATCATCCTCGTCCGACAGAAGGGCCACCGACAGGCCGTGCTTGTCGCGGAACTTGTCGTGCTTGGCCACGCTGTCCTTGCTGATGCCCAGAACAACCGCCCCGGCGGCGGCGAAGGCATCGCCCATCTCGGTAAAGCCCTTGGCCTGCGTCGTGCAGCCCGGCGTGTCATCGCGCGGATAGAAGTAGACGACCACGGTCTTGCCGCGCAGATCGGACAGGGTGATCGTGCCGCCGCCGTCGCGGGGCAGGGTGAAATCCGGTGCCATTTCGCCTATCATCTGATTTTGATCCTCGGTTGCGGGGTTTGCAGGTTCCGTTTTAGGGCACAAGGCGCGAAGGTACAGTGAAAACCAACCGAACCGGACGTGCCCTTGAACGATGAACCGCCCCCCGCGCCCGAGGGCCCGCCACCGCCCAACCGGCGCCGGGGCGCCGTTGCGGCGCGCCGGGCGGGGTACATGGGCGGCTGGCTGTTGCTGGTGGCCGTGGTGCTGGCCGGTGTGCTGGGGCTGGCCGCGCTGGCGCTGACCGAACGCACGCTGACCCTGCCGTCATGGGTGACGGAACGTATCGAAACCCGCATCAACCGCGATCTGGTGCGTGGGCGGGCCGATCTTGACCGGATCGAGGTGTTCATCGACCGCCGCGGCGTGCCACGCCTGTCGCTGCTGGACGTGGCGCTGTTCGATGGCGACGGGTCGGGTGTTGCGCAGCTGAACCGGGTGCAGGCGGCCTTCGATCCGCTGGCCCTTCTCGAGGGGCGCATCGCGCCGCGCAACCTGACGCTGGAGGGCGCGCAGATCAACCTGCACCGCGCCGTCGACGGCAGCTTTTCCCTGTCCTTCGGGCAGGGTGCAGCGGCCTTTCCGGGCGTGCCGGCCCTTCTGGACAGTGTCGAAACCCTGTTGGCGCAGCCGCTTTTCGCCCGGATGGACCGCGCCGCGATCCGCAACCTGACCGTCACGCTTGAGGATGCCCGCGCCGCGCGGGTCTGGCAGGTGGTGGGGGGGCAACTGACCCTGACCCAGGACAGCGAGGCGGTGGAACTGGCGCTGCTGGCCGAGGTCTTCAACGGCACCGACGACCTGGCGCGCGTGCAGGTTTCGGCGCGCAGCCTGCGGGGCGACGGGCGGGCGGCGATCACCGCCAATATCACCAATGTCGCGGCCCAGGACATCGCCTCGCAGGCGCCGGCGCTGTCCTTTCTGAAGGTGCTGGATGCGCCGATCTCGGGCGCGCTTCGAGCCGCGCTGAACAGCGACGGGGCGCTCGATGAACTGGCGGGCACGCTGGATATCGCCGCCGGTGCCCTGCGCCCGCGCCCCGAGACCGAGCCGCTGGCCTTCACCAGCGCGCGCACCTATTTCGCCTACCGCCCCGAGACGCGGAAGATCACCTTCTCGGAAATCTCGTTCGAAAGCCCGGAACTCAGCGCCGGGATCACCGGCCATGCCTATCTGCGCGACCTGTCCGAACAGGGCTTTCCCGGCGCGCTGGTGGCGCAACTGTCGCTGGACGATCTGCGCGTCGCGCCCCTGGGCCTTTTCGCCGAAACCCTGCATTTCCAGCAGGGCGCGGCGGATGTGCGGCTGCGTCTCGATCCCTTCACGCTGGACATCGGGCAGGTCGTGCTGACCGAACCGGGCGCGCGGGACGAAAGGCGGCGCTATGCCGCGCGGGGCGTTATCACCGCCAACCCCGAGGGGTGGAACGTGGCCGTCGACCTGGAAGCGCCCGAGGTGCCGGTCGAGCGCGCGCTGGCGCTTTGGCCGGTGCCCCTGGCGGCAAAGACGCGCGACTGGCTGGGGCGCAACATCTCGACCGGTACGCTGTTCGATGTCAACGGCGCCTTCCGCAAGCAACCCGGCGTGAAGGGCGATCTTGCGGCCAGTTTCGCCTTTCGCGACGCCACCCTGAAGTTCCTGAAGGACATGCCGCCCATCACCGGTGGGGCGGGCTATGCCTCGATCATCGACCGGCGTTTCGCGATCACGGTGGAACAGGGCGGGGTGGCGGCCCCCCAGGGCGGCAGGGTCGATCTGGCCGGTTCGGTCATGGTTGTGCCCGACACCCGCGAGAAACCCGCGCTTGGCGATTTCACCCTGAAAACAGACGGGTCGGTCACCGCCATGTTGTCGCTGCTGGATCTGCCGCCCCTGCGCATCCTGAAGAACAGCCCCCGAGGCCCGGACATGGCCGAGGGGCGCGCGCAGGTGACAACCGCCTTGTCGTTCCGGTTCCAGAAGGGGCTGAAGCCCGCGGACATTTCCTATGAGGCCGAAGGCGTGCTGAGCGGGGTGCAATCCGCCACGCTGGTGCCGGGGCGCAGCCTGGCCGCCGACCGCCTGGCGCTGCGCGCCACACCGGCGGCGGTGGTGATCGACGGCGCCGCCACGCTTGACGCGGTGCCGGTGCAGGCCCGCTGGCGCATGGGCCTGGCCCCGGATGAGCGGGGCCGCAGCCGGTTGCAGGGGCAGGTGGCCCTGTCGGGCGAAACGGTCAGGCGGTTGGGGCTTGGCCTGCCCGAGGGCATGGTTTCGGGGCAGGGGCAGGCCGATATCACCGTCGACCTGGTAAGCGGAGCGCCCCCCGACTTGCGCCTGTCCTCGGACCTGGCGGGGCTGGGGCTGAGCATCGGCGGGCTGGACTGGAGCAAGCCGCGCAACGCCACAGGCCGGCTGGACCTGCGCGCGACGCTGGGGGAAACGCCCGTGGTCGATGCCATCTCGATTGATGCCTCAGGGCTGAAGGCCGAGGGGCGGATCACCCTGGCGCCGGGCGGCGGGTTGGAGCGTGCGCAGTTCGACCGGGTGCAACTGAACGACTGGCTGGATGCGCCCGTCTCCCTGGGCGGACGCGGCAAGGGCGCGCCGCCCGCCATCACGGTGTCGGGCGGGCGGCTGGATTTCCGCAGGGCCGGGTTTGGCAAGGGCGCGGGTGCGCAGGGCGGCGGCGCTGCGCGCGGGCCGGTCACCATCGGGCTCGACCGCCTTATCGTCACCGAGGGCATCACCTTGACTGATTTCACCGGCAAGCTGGCCGAGGGGCGCACCACCAGTGGCAGCTTCACCGCGCGGGTGAACGGTGGAACACCCATTCGCGGCGAATTGGCCGGTGGCCCGCAGGGGGTGAGCCTGCGCCTGATCGCCGCCGACGCCGGGGGCGTCATGCGCGACGCGGGGCTGGTGAAGAACGGCTATGACGGCCCGATGCAGATCATCCTGAACCCCACCGGGGCGCGTGGCACCTATGACGGCACGCTGAATGTCGGGCGGCTGCGCATTCGCGGCGCCCCGATGATCGCCGACCTTCTGGGCGCGATTTCGGTGGTCGGCCTGCTGGAGCAGCTGAACGGCGACGGGCTGGTGTTCGAGGAAACCCAGGCATCGTTCCGCCTGACGCCGTCGCAGGTGATCCTGTATCAATCCAGCGCCACCGGCGCGTCGCTGGGCATTTCCATGGACGGGGTTTACGATCTGGCCAGCAAGCGGATCGACATGCAGGGGGTGGTCTCGCCCATCTATCTTCTGAACCGGGTCGGTTCGATCTTCACCCGCGCCGGCGAGGGGCTGTTCGGCTTCAATTTCCAGCTGACCGGCCCCGCCGCGCGGCCTTCGGTGCAGGTGAACCCCCTGTCGATCCTGACGCCGGGAATGTTTCGCGAGATCTTTCGCCGCCCCGCGCCCGAACGCTGACCGCCGCGCGCGGGGCGATCGGCGGATTTGAGTATTTTCGGCAAGAAAGAGAAACGGCGTGTTGACCGTCGGCGCGGCACTGCGCATTAGGCGGGCCATGAAGCTGAGCGATTTCGATTTCGACCTGCCCGACCACCTGATCGCGACGCGCCCGGCGCGCCCGCGCAGTTCGGCGCGGATGCTGGTGGCCGAGGGCGACGGGATGACCGACGCGCGGGCCATCGACCTGCCCGATTTCCTGCGCCCGGGCGACCGGCTGGTGCTGAACGACACCCGGGTCATCCCGGCGCGCTTGTCGGGGCAGCGGTTCCGCGATGGTGCCGAGGGGCGCACCGCCGCGCGTATCGAGGTGACGCTGCTGGAGCCGCGGGCCGACGGTGGCTGGCGGGCCCTGCTGAAGCCGTTGAAGAAGCTGCGAGATGGCGAGGAGATCGTGTTCTCGGAGCGGCTTTCGGCGCGGCTGACCGGGCGCGACGAGGGCACCGGATTCCTGGCCTTCAACCTGCTGGGCGAGGATTTCGATGCCGCCCTGGCCGAGGCCGGGCAGATGCCGCTGCCCCCCTATATCGCCGCGCGCCGCGCCGCCGACGAGCGCGACCGCGAGGATTACCAGACCGTCTGGGCGGCCCGTTCGGGGGCCGTGGCCGCGCCCACCGCATCGCTGCACTTCGATCAGGCGCTGCTGACGGCACTGGCGGCGCAGGGCGTGGACTTCAGCCATGTCACGCTGCACGTGGGGGCGGGCACTTTCCTGCCGGTCAAGGCGGACGACATTTCCGAGCACAGGATGCATTCGGAATGGGGCGAGGTCAGCCAGGCCGCCGCGGACGAGATCAACGCCACCCGCGCCGCGGGCGGGCGGATCATCCCGGTGGGCACCACCGCCCTGCGCCTGATCGAAAGCGCCGCGCCCGAGGCGGGCCGCATCGCCCCCTGGCGCGGGCCCACCGACATCTTCATCACGCCGGGATACCGGTTTCGCATGGCCGATGCGCTGATGACCAATTTCCATCTGCCGCGCACCACGCTGATGATGCTGGTGTCGGCGCTGATGGGGGTGGACAGGGTGCGTGCCATCTATGACCATGCGATCACGCAAGAGTATCGGTTTTTCTCTTACGGCGATGCATCGCTTCTGATACCGCCCGCCCAGATGCGACAGGGCTGAGTCGCAATTGCGCAAGCACTGCCGGGACCAGGCGGGTCGGCGTGACCGGACACAAGGATCGGACAGGGTATGATACAGGTACTGCGCAGCTCCTGGGCGCTATTGCTGGGGATGAGCCTGCTGATGCTGGGCAACGGGCTTCAGGGCACGCTTCTTGGTATCCGCGGCAGCCTTGAGGGGTTTTCGACGCTGTCGATGTCGATTGTCATGTCGGCCTATTTCATGGGGTTCCTGGGCGGTTCGCGCCTGGCGCCCGAGATGATCCGCCGAGTCGGGCATATCCGGGTTTTCGCCGCGCTGGGGTCTTTCATCTCGGCCATCCTGATCATGTATCCGGCGATTGCCGATCCCATTGCCTGGACGCTGCTGCGGGTGGCCATCGGGTTCTGTTTCTCGGCGGTCTATGTCACTGCCGAAAGCTGGCTGAACAACAGTTCGACCAATGAAACCCGCGGGCAGAGCCTGTCGCTTTACATGATCGTGCAGATGATCGGCATCATCGGCGCCCAGGCCATCGTCGCCTTCGGCGATCCGTCGGGCTTCGTGATGTTCATCATCCCCTCGGTGCTGGTGTCGATTTCCTTTGCGCCCATTCTTCTTTCGGTCAACCCGACGCCGCCCTTCGAAACCACCAAGCCGATGAGCCTGCGGACGCTCTATCGCTTTTCACCGCTGGGCTGTGTCGGCATGTTCCTGCTGGGGGGCGTCTTTTCAGCGCAGTTCGGCATGGCCGCCGTCTATGGCAGCCAGGCGGGGCTGAGCGTGCGCGAGATTTCGATCTTCGTGGCGACGATCTATATCGGCGGGCTGGTGCTGCAATATCCCATCGGCTGGGCCTCGGACCGGATGGACCGGCGGGTTCTGATCTGTGGCGTGGCGATCCTGGGCGGGCTGGCCTGCCTGGTGGGCGCGATGCTGGGGCATGTCTTCACGCTGTTGCTGGTGGTGGCCTTCCTCATCGGCGGGCTGAGCAACCCCCTCTATGCGCTCCTGCTGGCCTATACCAACGACTATCTGCAACACGAGGACATGGCCGCCGCATCGGGCGGGATGCTGTTCATCAACGGGGTCGGGGCCATCACCGGGCCGCTGATCACCGGTTGGATGATGGGGCCCTTCGGGCCGCCGGGGTTCTGGATGTTCATTGCCACGCTGATGCTGCTGCTGGGTGTCTATGCCATCTACCGCATGACGCAGCGCGCCGCGCCTTCGGTCAGCGAAACCTCGGCCTATGTCACGGTTCTGCCCACGGCTTCGGCAGTGACGGTGGAAGCGGCGACAGAGTGGGCGGCAGAACACACCGATGACGCGGAAAACGAAGGCAACACCGGCTAAGTCTTGGTTTCCCCAATGTTCTGTGGCACGATTCGAAAATGGCAGGCTGGCGATTTGTGGAGGACGGGTGATGGCACACCCAGATGAGGTTCTGGCGTTCTGGCTTGACGAGGTCGGGCCCAAGGGTTGGTACGAGGGTGGCGCAAAGCTGGACGCCCAGGTGCGCGAACGGTTCGCCCCCACCTGGGAGGCCGCCCAGGAGGGTGGTTTCGCGATGTGGCTGACCTATCCCAGCGGCACGCTGGCCTATATCATCCTGAACGATCAACTGCCCCGAAACATGTTCCGCGACAGCCCCCGGGCCTTTTCGTCGGATCGCATCGCCCTGGCCGCGGCCAAGATGGCGATTGCCCGCGGATGGGACATGAAGATCGACGAACCGGCGCGGCAGTTCTTCTACATGCCGTTGATGCATTCAGAGAACCTTTGCGATCAGGATCGTTGCGTGCGCCTGTTCCTCACTCGGATGCCCGAAAGCGGCGGCAACAACCTGTTGCATGCCCGCGCCCACCGCGAGGTCATCCGCAAGTTCGGCCGCTTTCCCTATCGCAACGACGCGCTGTCGCGGACGACCCAGCCCTGCGAACAGGCCTTCATCGACGATGGCGGATACGGCGCCACGGTCCGCGCGTTGCAGGCCGCCTGACAGGGGCGGTTTCGCCGCCCCGGCGCGATTGATGCCGCCCTGCGGATGCGATAGCCTCGGGCCGGACAGGCACGGGGGCAGGGATGGCAGACCAGACATTCGACATGATCGTGATCGGCGCGGGTCCGGGTGGCTATGTGGCGGCGATCCGGGGCGCGCAGCTGGGCCTGAAGGTCTGCATCGTCGAGCGTGAGAACCTGGGCGGGATCTGTCTGAACTGGGGGTGCATCCCCACCAAGGCGATGCTGCGCAGTGCCGAGGTGTATCACCTGATGCAGCGGGCCGGTGAATTCGGGCTCTCGGCCTCGGGGGTGGGGTTCGATCTGGGCGCGGTGGTGAAACGGTCGCGCGGTGTCGCCGGTCAGTTGAGCGCCGGCGTCGGCCACCTGATGAAGAAGAACAAGATTTCCGTGGTGATGGGCATGGCCCGCGTGACGGCGCCGGGGCAGGTTGCCGTGACCTCGGAATCGGGAACGCAGGCGCTGGCCGCGCCCAGCATCGTTCTGGCCACAGGCGCGCGGGCGCGCGAGCTGCCGGGGCTGGAGGCTGACGGTGATCTGGTCTGGAGCTATCGTCACGCCCTGGTGGCCAAGCGGATGCCAAAGCGGCTTCTGGTGATCGGCTCGGGAGCCATCGGGATCGAATTTGCCAGCTTCTTCAACACGTTGGGGGCCGATACCACGGTTGTCGAGGTGCTGGACCGCATCCTGCCCGCCGAAGATGCCGAGATCGCCGATTTCGCCCGCAAGAGGTTCGTCAAGCAGGGCATGACCATCCTTGAGGGGGCGTCGGTCAAGGCGCTTGAGCGGGGCAAGGGCGAGGTGACGGCGCAGATCGAACGCGGCGGCAAGGTTGAAAAGCATGTCTTCGACACCGTCATTTCCGCCGTGGGCATCGTCGGCAACACCGAGGACCTGGGGCTTGAGGCGCTTGGCGTCACGGTCGAGCGGAGCCATGTCGTGACCGACGAATTCTGCCGCACCGGTGTGAAGGGCATCTTCGCCATCGGTGATCTGGCAGGCGCGCCCTGGCTGGCGCACAAGGCCAGCCACGAAGGCGTCATGGTGGCCGAACTGATCGCCGGCGGGCATCCGCACCCCGTCAAGCCCGGCTCGATCGCGGGCTGCACCTATTGCCAGCCGCAGATCGCCAGCGTCGGCATGACCGAGGCCAAGGCAAAGGAAGCCGGCCACGACATCCGGGTCGGGCGGTTTCCCTTCATCGGCAACGGCAAGGCCATCGCCCTGGGCGAGGCCGAGGGCATGGTGAAGACCATCTTCGACGCAAAGACGGGCGAACTTCTGGGCGCGCATATGGTGGGTGCCGAGGTGACCGAGCTGATTCAGGGCTATGTTGTCGGTCGCCAGCTGGAGACCACCGAGGAAGAGTTGATGCAGACGGTCTTTCCACATCCGACCCTGAGCGAGATGATGCATGAATCGGTGCTGGATGCATATGACCGCGCGCTGCATTTCTAGACCGGCGCGCCTTGCCGTCAGCTGCGCCGCGCCCTAGAGGAAGGGATGCAAAGCCCGCTTTCCCGCACCAACTGGCCCCTTGTCTGGCTGCTGTTCATCGCGGGCCTTCTGGCCGCCGGACAGTTCGCCAAGGTTTCCCTTGCGCTGCCGTCCTGGGCCTTGGCCTATGATCGGCCACTGGGCGAGGTGGCGATCCTGGTTTCGGCCCTCGGCACGGTGGGAATCGTGCTGGGGGTCGTGGCGGGCATGATCGTGGCGCGGGTGGGTCAGCGGCGGATGCTGCTGGGCGCCCTTGTCTTTGGCGGTGCGGTTTCCCTTGCGCAGGCGACATTGCCGGGGTTCGAGCTTCTGTTCATCAGCCGCGTGGCCGAGGGGTTTTCACACCTGGTGATCGTGATCGCCGCGCCGACGATGATGGCGGGGATTGCGCGCCCCGCGGATCAGCCGGTGGTGATGGGCCTTTGGGGCACATTCTTCGGCGTCAGCTTTGCCATGGCCGCCATCGTGGTGCCGCTGATCGTGGATCAGGGGGGACTGCCGGCCCTCATGCTTTGGCATGGCGGGGCGCTTTGGCTGATCGCGCTGGCGATCTGGCGATGGGCGCCGCAACCGGTGGGCCATCCGCCGCGGCTCGTCACCTCGGTTCTGGGCGAGCACATCGCCATCTATCGCACGCCCCGGCTTCTGGCGCCGGCCCTTGGGTTCGTCTGGCACACGCTGACCTTCGTGGCATTGCTCACCTTCCTCCCGCTGGTGCCCGGAACGCCGTCGCCGGCGATTTTGCCCATCCTCTCGCTTGCCGGAACGATGCTGGCCGGGTTCCTGGCCCGCAGCATCGCACCGGGGCGTATCGCCCTGGCGGGTTTCATCCTTATCGCGCTGGTTTCCATACTCCTTCTCGTTACGGCCCCGCCGGTGCAGGGGATTCTGACATGCGCCCTCTTTGCCGTCATCGGCCTGATTCCCGGGGCCAGCTTTGCGGCGATACCGGCGCTGAACGCCGAAACCGCCAACCGCGCCCGCGCCAACGGGGCTGTTGCACAATTGGGCAATGTCGGCACGACGCTGGGCACGCCGCTGTTTGCCACTGTGTTCTGGGCCGGTTTCGATGGTCTGATGATCCTGACGGGCATTCTTGCCCTTTGCGGTGCCTTGTCGGTTGTGATTATCCACAGAAAGATTGGCCGCGAAATCTAAAGAAATGGTAAATGTTCCGCGAATGTTCTAGTTTGCGGGTGGCGATACCGGCAGGGACGCCTATCTTGTCATCATCCGGCCGACAGGGCCGCGCGAATTACCGAGGTGGGCGATGCCCGAGCAAAAGATGATCGAAGTGCGCGGCGCGCGCGAACACAACCTGAAATCCATCGATGTGGACATCCCGCGCGATCAGCTGGTGGTGATCACGGGGCTGTCGGGGTCGGGGAAGTCCAGCCTGGCTTTCGACACGATCTATGCCGAGGGCCAGCGGCGCTATGTCGAATCGCTTTCGGCCTATGCGCGCCAGTTCCTCGACATGATGCAGAAGCCCGATGTCGACCACATCACCGGCCTGTCGCCCGCCATCAGCATCGAACAGAAGACGACGTCGAAGAACCCGCGCTCGACCGTGGGGACGGTCACGGAAATCTACGACTACATGCGCCTTCTCTTTGCGCGGGTCGGCACCCCCTACAGCCCCGCCACCGGCCAGCCGATCGAAGCGCAGCAGGTGCAGGACATGGTCGATCGCGTGATGGCGATGGAGGAGGGCACGCGCGGCTATCTGCTGGCGCCCATCGTCCGTGACCGGAAGGGCGAGTACAGGAAAGAGTTCGCCGAGCTGCGCAAGCAGGGCTTTCAGCGGGTGAAGGTCGATGGTCAGTTCTACGAGCTGGAAGAGCCGCCGACGCTGGACAAGAAGTTTCGCCACGACATCGACGTGGTGGTCGACCGCCTGGTGGTGCGCGAGGGGCTGGAAACCCGGCTGGCCGACAGTTTCCGCACCGCGCTGGACCTGGCGGACGGAATCGCCATCCTCGAAACCGCGCCCAGCGAGGGGGAGCCCGAGCGGCTGACATTCTCGGAGAAATTCGCCTGTCCGGTGAGCGGTTTCACGATTCCCGAGATCGAGCCGCGGCTATTTTCCTTCAACGCGCCTTTCGGGGCCTGTCCGGTTTGCGATGGCCTGGGGGTTGAGCTGTTCTTTGATGAACGGCTGGTGGTGCCCGATCAGAACCTGAAGATTTCCGATGGTGCCCTGGCGCCGTGGCGAAAGGGCAAGTCGCCCTATTTTCTGCAAACGATTCAGGCGATTGCCAAGTATTATTCATTCAACCAGAACGACAAGTGGAAGGATCTTTCGCCCGACGTTCAACAGGTGTTCTTGCGCGGGTCGGGCAAGGAGGAGATCGCCTTCCGCTATGACGAAGGCGGGCGCGTCTATCAGGTGAGCCGCCCCTTCGAGGGCGTGATTCCGAACATGGAGCGGCGCTATCGCGAGACCGATTCAAGCTGGATTCGCGAGGAATTCGAGCGCTATCAGAACAACCGCCCTTGCGGCGCCTGCAACGGCTATCGCCTGCGCCCCGAAGCGTTGGCGGTGAAGATCGGCGGCAAGGGCGAACTGCTGCATGCCGGGCAGGTGGTGCAGATGTCGATCCGCGAGGCCTATGACTGGACGCTGACGGTGCCCGATCACCTGACCGCCCAGAAAAACGAGATCGCCCGCGCCATTCTGAAGGAAATCCGCGAACGCCTTGGTTTCCTTAACAATGTCGGGCTTGAGTATCTGACCCTGTCACGCAATGCCGGCACGCTTTCGGGCGGTGAATCGCAACGGATCCGGCTGGCCAGCCAGATCGGTAGCGGGCTGACCGGGGTTCTCTACGTGCTGGACGAACCCAGCATCGGGTTGCACCAACGCGACAACGACCGCCTGCTGGGCACGCTGAAGAACCTGCGCGATCAGGGCAATACCGTGATCGTGGTGGAACATGACGAAGAGGCGATCCGCGAGGCGGACTATGTCTTCGACATCGGCCCCGGCGCCGGGGTGCACGGGGGCCGCGTGGTGGCCAAGGGCACGCCCGCAGAGATCATGGCGAATGACGGTTCGGTCACCGGGCAATACCTTGTCGGCAAACGCGAAATCGCTGTCCCCGAGAAGCGGCGCAAGGGCAACAAGAAGAAGCTGACCGTGGTGAAGGCGACCGGCAACAACCTGCGCGAGGTGACGGCCGATTTCCCGCTGGGCAAGTTCCTCTGCGTGACGGGTGTGTCGGGCGGGGGCAAATCGACCCTGACCATCGAAACCCTGTTCAAGACGGCCAGTATGCGGCTGAACGGGGCACGCCAGACGCCCGCACCCTGCGAAACCATCAAGGGGCTGGAGCATCTGGACAAGGTGATCGACATTGACCAGCGCCCCATCGGGCGGACTCCGCGTTCGAATCCGGCCACTTACACCGGGGCCTTCACACCGATCCGCGACTGGTTCGCGGGCCTGCCCGAAGCCAAGGCGCGCGGATACAAACCCGGGCGGTTCAGTTTCAACGTCAAGGGCGGGCGCTGCGAGGCGTGTCAGGGCGACGGTGTCATCAAGATCGAGATGCACTTTTTGCCCGATGTTTACGTGGAGTGCGAAACCTGCAAGGGCGCGCGGTACAATCGTGAAACCCTGGAAATTCGGTTCAAGGGCAAGAGCATAGCCGACGTTCTTGATATGACGGTTGAAGATGCGCAGGAGTTCTTCAAAGCCGTGCCCAGCATCCGCGAGAAGATGGATGCGCTGATGCGTGTCGGGCTTGGCTATATCAAGGTGGGCCAGCAGGCGACGACCCTCTCGGGGGGCGAGGCGCAGCGCGTGAAACTGTCAAAGGAACTGGCCAAACGGTCGACCGGGCGCACGCTTTATATCCTGGACGAACCCACCACGGGGCTGCATTTCGAAGACGTGCGCAAGCTGTTGGAAGTGCTGCACGAATTGGTCGATCAGGGCAATTCGGTGGTGGTGATCGAACACAACCTCGATGTGGTGAAAACCGCCGACTGGATCATCGACATCGGCCCCGAAGGTGGTGACGGCGGCGGTCAGATCGTGGCCCAGGGCACCCCCGAGGATATCGTGAAGGTCGAGGAAAGCTATACTGGGCAATACCTCAAGCCGCTGCTTGAGCGGCGCAAGGTGGCGGCGGAATAGGGCGCCTCAGGCCGCGAGCTCCACCCAGACCGGCACGTGATCGCTGGGTTTCTCGCGGCCGCGCACCTCGGGCTCGATCCATGAATTTTCAAGCAGATCAGCACATTGCGGCGTGAGAAGGAAGTGATCGATGCGGATGCCGTCGTTCTTGTTCCAGGCGCCGGCCTGATAATCCCAGAACGAATAATGCCCCGGCCCCTGGGTGCGGGCGCGAAAGGCCTCGGTAAACCCGAGGTTCAGGATTCGGCGGAACGCGGCGCGTGAATCGGGCAGGGCCAGGGCATCCTCGCGCCAGGCCTCGGGGCGGGCGGCGTCTTCGTCCTGCGGGATGATGTTGTAATCCCCGGCCATCAGGGCCGGCTCTTCAGACGCCAGAAGCTGCGCGGCGCGGGTTTGCAGCCGCTCCATCCAGGCGAGCTTGTAATCGTACTTCGGCCCCGGCGCCGGGTTGCCGTTGGGCAGGTACAGCCCGCAGATGCGCACGGCGCTCTTGCCCATTACCGTCGCTTCGATCCAGCGGGCCTGTTCGTCATCGTCATCGCCGGGCAGGCCGAATGTCACATCTTCCAGCGGCAGTTTTGAAAGGATGGCCACGCCGTTGAAGGATTTCTGCCCGTGGGTGTGGACGGAATACCCTTTGTCTTCAAAGTGTTCGCGCGGGAAGTTCTCATCTACCGATTTGATTTCCTGCAGGATCGCCACGTCGGGCGCGCTTTCGTCCAGCCAGTCGGACAGGGCCCCGATGCGCGCCTTGATTCCGTTGATGTTGAAGGTCGCAATTTTCATGGGGCCGGTCCTTGGTTCATCACATGGAGAAGGATGTACCGCAGCCGCAAGAGGATGTCGCGTTCGGATTTTCGATCACGAAACGCGCGCCGATCAGTTCTTCGGTAAAGTCGATCACGGCATCGGCCAGGAAGGGAAGCGAGACGGAATCCACCAGCACCTTCTGTCCGTCCTTCTCCAGCACCAGGTCGTCATCCTCGGGCTGGTCCAGCCGGATGTCGTATTGGAACCCCGAACAGCCGCCCCCGTCGACGGCAACGCGCAGCGCCTGGGGCGCCTCGGCGTCTTCGTTGATTTCGGCCAGACGGGCGAATGCGCGGTCGGTGACCTTGGGCGGCAACAGCATGGCGGGCCTTTCACGTTTGCTTGGCACTTCGCTTTCAATATAAGGCGGGCGGGACATGCTCACAAGAACTGGCAGGATGATGGACGCGGTGTTTGCTTCACGCCCCGGCGAAACCCGGGGGCGGCTTTACGCGGAAGAGGAATCGACCTTCCGGTCGTGCTTCCAGCGCGATCGCGACAGGATCATCCACGCGAGCGCCTTTCGCCGCCTGAAACACAAGACCCAGGTCTTCATCGAACACGAGGGCGACTATTTCCGCACCCGCCTGACCCACAGCATCGAGGTGGCGCAGGTGGCGCGCACGATTTCCGGGGTGCTGGGGCTGAACGCCGAACTGACCGAGGCGATCGCGCTGGCCCATGATCTGGGCCATCCGCCCTTCGGGCACACCGGCGAAGATGCCCTGCAGGCCCTGATGGCGCCCTATGGCGGTTTCGATCACAACGCCCAGACGCTGAAGATCGTCACCTCGCTGGAACGTCACTATGCCGATTTCGATGGGCTGAACCTGACCTGGGAAACGCTTGAGGGGATTGCCAAGCACAACGGCCCCGTCACCGGCGACATTCCGTTTGCGCTGGCCGATTACAACGCCCGCCACGATCTGGAGCTTCACACCTTCGCCGGGGCCGAGGCGCAGGTGGCCGCGCTGGCCGATGACATTGCCTACAACAACCACGACCTGCACGATGGCCTGCGGGCCGAGCTGTTCGATACCGACGAACTGGCGCAGATGCCCTTGCTGGATGTCTGCTTTGCGAAGGTCGATGCGCTGTATCCGGGCCTGAACTATTACAAGCGGCGGCACGAGGCGTTGCGCCGCTTTTTCGGCCTGCTGGTCGAGGATGTGATCGCCCAGGCCCGCGAAAGACTGGCCAGGCTGGCGCCCAAGTCTGCGCAGGACGTGCGCGAGGCGGGGCAGGGGATGATCCGCTTTTCCGATCCCGTCTGGCGCGATTTGCAGGTGATCCGCGATTTCCTGTTTCACCGCATGTACCGCGCCCCCAAGGTGGTGGAAATGCGCGCCCAGGTGACCGCCATGATCGAGGATCTGTTCCCGCTTTTCATGGCCGACCCGTCGCAATTGCCCAAGCAGTGGCGAAAAGATGTGGCCGAAGTGCGCAGCGAGACGGAACTGGCACGCATCGTCGCGGATTACATCGCAGGGATGACCGACCGCTTCGCGATTCAGGAGCACGGTCGGCTTTGCGGTGGAAAGGGTGTGGTTTGAGTATTCTTGTAACGATTAAGATGGGGCGCAACCTCTGATGGCGACCGAAGTAGAGGGCGCGATGAGCGCGGTGCAGGCCTTCGCGCTGGTGGGCGCCCTGGGTGTCGGGTCACAATGGGTGGCCTGGAAACTTCGCATGCCGGCCATCGTGCTGATGCTTCTGGCGGGTGTTCTGGCCGGGCCGGTGTTCGGCCTGTTCGATCCGCAGCGCGACATCGGGCCGTTGACGGCGCCGATGATTTCCCTTGCGGTCGCCGTGATCCTGTTCGAGGGCGGTCTGACGCTGAACTTTCATTCGCTGCGCGATGCGGCGGAAGGCGTGCGGCGGCTGGTGCTGATCGGCGCACCGCTGGGCTGGCTGACCAGCACCTTGGCCCTGCGCTATGGTGCCGGGCTGAGCTGGGAAAGCAGCGCAGTCTTCGGCGGCATCATGATCGTCACCGGCCCGACGGTGATCGCGCCGCTTCTGCGCGCCGCCCGTCTGTCACGCCGCCCCGCCGCGATGCTGCAATGGGAGGCGATCATCAACGACCCCATCGGCGCCCTTGCGGCCGTTCTGGCCTTCGAAGTGGTGCTGGTGCTGAACACCGCCACCACGGCGGGCGCTGCGGTGATGGAGTTCTGTGTCGGCATCGGCTTTGCCGCCGTGCTGGGCGGTGCTGCGGGCTGGCTGATGGCGCGCAGCTTCAAACAGGCCTGGGTGCCGGAATACATGAAGATTCCGGTTCTTTTCGTCGTCCTGCTTGGGGTTTTCGCGCTTTCGGATTCGCTGCTTCATGAAAGCGGGCTGCTGGCGGTGACGGTCATGGGCATCATGATCGCCAATTCCAACCTGGCCAGCTTCGAGGAACTGCGCCGTTTCAAGGAACACGCGACGATCCTTCTGGTGAGCGGGGTGTTCATCCTGCTGGCGGCCTCGCTGGATTTCACCCAGTTGGGCGAACTGACCTGGCGCACCGGCATTTTCCTTGCGCTTGTGGTGCTGGTGGCGCGGCCCCTGACGGTGATGATCGCGCTGGCCTTCACCAAGATCCCCATGAAGGAACGCCTGCTGGTTGCGTTGACCGGGCCGCGCGGCGTGGTTCTGGTGGCCGTCGCCGGCCTGTTCGGAGAGCGTCTGGCAGGGCTGGGCGTGGTCGATGGCGGGCTGATCGGTCCGCTGGCCTTTGCGCTGGTGACGGTGACGGTGGTTCTGCACGGCTTTACCCTTGCGCCGCTGGCGCGCTGGCTGGGGCAGGTTGCAGCGGAAACGCCCGGTGTCCTGATCGTCGGCGGATCGCGCTGGAGCGTCGGCCTGGCCGAGGTTCTGGCCAAGCACGAGGTTCCCGTCCTGATCGCCGACCCCAACCGCAGCCACCTGCGCCGCGCCCGGGCCGCCGACATCCAGACCTTTTTCGGCGACATCCTGTCCGAGGTGGCCGAGCACCGGGTCGAGATCAACCGCTTCCGCGTTGTCATCACGGCAACCGACAACGATGCCTACAACACCCTTGTTGCCACGGACCTTGCCCCCGAATTCGGCCGTGAGAACGTGTTTCAACTGACGCGCGAGAAGTCCGAGTTCTCGCGCAACCAGCTGCCGCCCTCGCTGGGTGGGCGGGCCATCGGCGATCGCGCCACCTTCGGCGAGATGAGCCGCCGCATGTGGGAGGGCTGGACCTTCCGCAGCACCCGCCTGACCGAGCAGTTCACCCTTGAGGACTGGCGCGCCCTGCGCCCCGAGGCGGTGTTGCTGGGCCATATCGACAAGAACGGCGTCTTCGTGGTGCTGCAGGCCAACAAGGCCGAGGATTTCAAGGGCGGGCCCGGGATGCGCCTGATCACGATGGTGCCCCCGGGCACCGAAGACATCGAGGTGCCCCAGGACCAGACCGAGGAAAAGGAAGCCGACGGCGAGCCGGAGGATGCCGAAGAGGCCGCGAAAATCCGCGAGGTCGAGGAGAAGAATAAGCGCCCCAGCGGCGCGCCGGGCGACGAACCCCTGACTTGATCTAGCGGCGCATCGCCTTGATCATCGCGAAATAGGCGAGGATCAGGGTGAAAAGGTCGATCACCGGCAGGCCAGCGGCGGTGCCGGTGGGCGTGCCGGTGGTGCGTTCAAGCTGGCGCACCGATGCGGTGATCGTCTGTTCCTGCTGTCCAAGGCCGAAATCCTGCGTCGCCGTGGCCCCGGTGTCGATGGATTTCATGATTTTCTCCAACGACTTGCCGATGGCCTCGACCGCCTTTGCAAGGTCGTTCTTCTCGGCGCCTTTCTGGGCCAGAAGGGCGCCCAGGGCCTGGGCCACTTCGACGGTGGCGCGTTGAAGGGCGGCAAGGTTGGCATCGCGGCTTCGGAACCTCTGTGCGGCGGAATGGCGGGCCGACCGGTCGGCGGCAAAGCGCATCTGTTCGAATTGCAGCGCGTTCAGGTGGTGGCCTGACTTGATCTGCTTTTGCGCGGCGGCCACCTGTTGAATCCAGCGATCCACCTTGGCGGCAAGGGCCGGATCATGGGTGCCTTCGGCGGCAAGGGCGCGGGTTTTCGTTTCGGCCCTGATCTCGTCGCGCAGGCGGCGCAGGGCGAACAGCCGGGTTTCGTGGGACATGGCAATGGCTTTCGTTGGAAACAGACGTGAAATGCCGCAAATCTACGCCCATTGATGGCTTCGGTCCAGTAATGCGGGCAGGGCGCGCAGGACGATTGAACATTCCGCCGGGCGTGATAAACCGCGCGCAACCCTGAAGGACCGCTTGAGATGAACCTGTTTGCCGATATCCGCACCCTGGTGATTGCCACGCTTGAAACCATGATGGCCGAGGGCGCGCTGCCCGCCGGGCTTGACCTTGCCAATGTCGCGGTCGAGCCGCCGCGCGATGCCGCCCATGGCGACATGGCCACCAATGCCGCGATGGTTCTGGCCAAGCCTGCAAAGCTGAAACCGCGTGACATTGCCGATGCGCTGGCCCAACGGCTGGCAGACGATCCGCGGATCGTCGCGGCCGAGGTGGCGGGGCCGGGGTTTCTGAACCTGCGGCTGGCCGATGGCATCTGGGCGGGCGTCATTGCGGGTGTGCTGGGCGATCCGTCCTTCGGCCGGTCCGACATGGGCGCGGGCAAGCGGGTGCTGGTGGAATATGTCTCGGCCAACCCCACCGGCCCGCTGCATGTGGGCCATACCCGCGGTGCGGTCTTTGGCGATGCCCTGGCGGCGCTGCTGGACTATGCCGGCTGGGACGTGACACGCGAATACTACATCAACGATGGCGGCGCGCAGGTCGATGTCCTGGCGCGGTCTGTCTACCTGCGCTATCTCGAGGCGCACGGTCAGGCCGTGGCCTTCGAGGATGGCACCTATCCGGGCGATTACCTGATCGAGGTGGGCGAGGCGCTGAAGGCGAAGGTGGGCGATGCCTATGTCGGCCAGGACGAACAGGTCTGGCTGGCCGAAGTGCGCGATTTCGCCACCGAGGCGATGATGGACCTGATCCGCACCGACCTGGCCAGCCTCGGCGTGACCATGGACAGCTTCTATAGCGAGAAATCGCTTTACGGCACCGGCAAGATCGAGGCGGCGATCGACGATCTGCACGCCAAGGGGCTGATCTACGAGGGGGTGCTAGAGCCGCCCAAGGGCAAGCTGCCCGAGGATTGGGAACCGCGCGAGCAGACCCTGTTCCGCAGCACCGCCCATGGCGACGACGTGGACCGCCCGGTGAAGAAATCCGACGGCTCCTGGACCTATTTCGCCCCCGACATTGCCTATCATTACGACAAGGTGCAGCGTGGCTATGACGAGCTGATCGACATCTTCGGTGCCGATCATGGCGGCTATGTCAAACGGATGAAGGCGGCTGTTTCGGCCCTGTCCGAGGGGCAGGTGCCGCTGGATGTGAAACTGTGCCAGTTGGTCAAGCTGTTCAAGAACGGCGAACCCTTCAAGATGTCCAAGCGCGCCGGCACCTTTGTCACGCTGTCGGACGTGGTCGAACAGGTGGGCCCGGACGTGACCCGCTTTGTCATGCTGACGCGCAAGAACGACGCGCCGCTGGATTTCGACTTCGACAAGGCCGTGGAACAGTCCAAGGACAACCCGGTTTTCTATGTCCAGTATGCCAACGCACGGATCCACTCGGTGCTGCGCAAGTTCGCCGAGGCGGGTATCCCGTTGTCCGACGAACCGGTGCTTGAAGATGCCGCCGAATTCGCCGTCGCCCGCAAGCTGGCCGAATGGCCGCGCCTTGTGGAAATCGCGGCGCGCAACCATGAACCGCACCGCGTGGCCTTCTACCTTTATGAACTGGCGTCCGATTTCCACGCGCTGTGGAACCGGGGCAACGACACGCCCGCCCTGCGCTTCCTGCAAGACGGCAACACTTCGGCATCGGCGGGCAAAATCGCCCTGCCGCGCGCCGTTTCCGTTGTCATTTCCGCAGGTTTGGGTATTCTTGGCGTGACTCCGGTCGAGGAAATGCGCTGACAAAGGCGCCCCGACCGCTGGTCGCGAGACAGGCAGACGACAGACATCGCTGAAACAGGCTGGCCCCGGGGCCAGCGTTGCGATTCGAGCAGTGAGGCATTCTATGGCGGACGTTTACAACGACGCGGGCGAAGCGGCGCCCCAGAGCGCGAAGGTGGGTCGTGCGGTCAACCTGGCCGGCGGGCTTATTTCACTGGGCCTTCTGATTGGCACCGGCGTCTGGGGGTACAAGCTTCTCGTGCGTGATGTGACAGGTGTTCCGGTGGTGCGTGCCCTGGCCGGACCGATCCGCGTGGCGCCCGAGAACCCGGGTGGCGTGGCCGCCGCGCACCAGGGGCTGGCCGTGAACCAGGTGGCCGCCGCAGGCTCGGCCGCGGGGCCGACCGATCAGGTGATCCTGGCCCCAGCGCCGCTGGACCTGAAGGCCGAGGATCTTCCCGCGCCCCGCCTGCCGCGCCCGGTTCTGGACCAGGCCGTGACACCCGCCCCCGAACAACAGGTGGCCGAGGCGCCGGTGGGCATCGACGACACCCCCGAGGATGCGCTGGCCACCGACATGGCCGTGGCCGAAGCGCTGAGCGACGGCCCGCCCCTGGACCTGCCCGAGATGACCGGCGATTCCACCGCCGATGCCCTGGCCCTGGCCGAGGCGCTGTCCGAAGGTGTCGCGCCGCTGACAGGGGTTACCGATACCTCGGCCGATACCACGGGCCTGCGCGACGACAAGGGCCTGCTGCGCTCACCGCGCCCGGCCAATCGCCCCAGTGACCTGTCGCGCCCCGTCGCATCTGCCGCCCCGGTGGAACAGGCGGCCAGCGGAACCGTCGAAGTGGCGGCCGATACCATTCCGGCGGGCACCCGCCTTGTGCAGCTTGGTGCCTTCGAATCCGCCGAAGTGGCCCGCAGCCAGTGGGAAAAGATCGGTGGCCAGTTCGAGGAGTATTTCGGCGGCAAGCAGCGCGTGGTTCAGCGTGCGCAATCGGGCGGCAAGACCTTCTATCGCCTGCGCGCCATGGGCTTTGCCGATCTCAGCGATGCGCGGCGGTTCTGTTCGGCACTGATGGCCGAGAAGGCCGATTGCATTCCCGTCGTCGTGCGCTGAGCCCATGGGCGTTTCGGCCTTCACCGTCGGCGTCGACGGCCACAGCCTGCACGCCGATGAGCGGGCCTTCCTGGCCGAGGCGCGCCCCTGGGGCGTGATCCTGTTCGCGCGCAACATCGCCACCCCCGACCAGACCCGCGCCCTGGCCGGCGCCATCCGCGACACCCTGGGCGAGGCGACGCCGATCCTGGTGGACCAGGAAGGCGGTCGGGTGCAGCGGCTTTTCCCGCCCCATTGGCGCCAGTGGCTGCCGCCGCTGGACCATGTGCAGCGCGCGGGCGGCTCGGCGCGGGCAATGTACCTGCGCGGCCTGCTGATCGGGGCGGAGCTTGCCGATCTGGGCATCGACGTGAATTGCGGCCCCACCTGCGACATTGCGACCCCCGAAACCCATCCCTTCCTGATGAACCGTTGTTTCGGCCATGACGTCGAAACCGTCACCAACATGGCCCGCGCCATGGCCGAGGGGTTGATGGATGCCGGGGTGCTGCCGGTGATGAAACATATGCCGGGCCACGGGCGCGGCGCCGTGGACAGCCACCATGGCCTGCCGGTCTGCGACAGCGACCGCGCCACGCTGGAGGTGTCCGACTTCGCCCCCTTCCGCAAGCTGAATGACCTGCCCATGGGCATGACAGCGCATATGCTGTTCCCGCAGATCGACGCGCGCCCGGTCACCATTTCGCCGGTTCTGATCGATGATGTGATCCGGCGCGACATCGGGTTCGACGGCCTTTTGATGAGCGATGACATCGGCATGAACGCCCTTGGCGGCACGGTGCCCGAACGGGCCGTGGCGGCGCAGAAGGCGGGTTGTGACCTTGTGCTGCATTGCAACGGCGACCTGGCCGAACGGCGCGCGGTGGCGGCGGTTCTTGACCCCATGACACCTGCGGGTGAGCGGCGGGCCGCCGCCGCCTTGGCCAGCCGGCGCGTCCCGGTGCAGATTGACATCCCCGCCCATGAGGCCGAACTTGCCGCCCTCATGAGGGGAAAGGTCTATGGCTGACGGGGCCGAAAACCAGACCGACCAGGGCGATCCCAGCTTCGATCCGGTGGCAGAACGCCTGGCCGCCGAGGCGCTGATCGTCGATGTCGATGGCTTCGAGGGGCCGCTTGACGTGCTGTTGACCCTGTCACGCACGCAAAAGGTGGACCTGCGCCAGATTTCGGTGCTGGCGCTGGCACGGCAATACTTGGCCTTCGTGGAAAAGGCCAAGGAGCTGCGCATCGAACTGGCCGCCGATTACCTGGTGATGGCCGCCTGGCTGGCCTTCCTGAAATCCCGGCTTCTTCTGCCGCCCGACCCGCGCGACGAAGGCCCCTCGGGTGAGGATCTGGCCGCACATCTGGCCTTCCAGCTTGAACGCCTGGCCGCCATGCGCGATTGCGCCGCGCGGCTTATGGGGCGCGACAGGCTGGGGCGCGATTTCTTCGCGCGCGGGCAGGGCGAGGGGGTGGAGCGCATCCGCCGGGTGAAATATACCGCAACCCTGCTGGACCTGATGCAAGGCTATGCGCGGATCCGCACCCGCGACGATTTCCGCCCCTTCGTGATGGACCGCACCAACGTGATGACCATGGAAGAGGCACTTGAGCGTATGCGCGGGCTGATCGGCTATGCGGGCGAGTGGACCGACCTTTCGTCCTATCTTCCCGATGACTGGCGCGGCGATCCCACCCGCAGGCGCAGCGCCACCGCCAGCCACTTTGCCGCCTCGCTTGAGCTGGTAAAGGCGGGGCGCATCCAGATCCGTCAGGGCGAAACCTTCTCACCGATCCAGATCAAGATGCGGGAGGCGTGATGAGCGCGCAGAATGCAAGCGAAGAAAGCCTGTTCCAGGCGCCGCCCCTGGCCGAACAGGAACGCATGGTGGAAGCGGTGCTGTTTGCCAGCGCCGCGCCCGTCACCGTGGCCGAACTGAACGCGCGGATGCCCCACGGCAGCAACGCGGTCGAGGCGCTGGCCCTGCTGCGCCGCCGCTATGAGGGGCGCGGCGTGCACGTGGTGCGGGTGGGCGACGCCTGGGCGATCCGCACCGCGCCCGACCTTGGCTTTCTCATGCAGCGCGAGACGGTGGAACTGCGCAAGCTGTCGCGCGCCGCCATCGAAACCCTGGCCATCGTCGCCTATCACCAGCCGGTCACCCGCGCCGAGATCGAGGAAATTCGTGGCGTTTCGGTGTCGCGCGGTACCATCGACCAGTTGATGGAGCTGGAATGGATCCGCCTGGGGCGGCGGCGGATGACTCCGGGGCGGCCGGTGACCTTCGTGGTGACCCAGGGCTTCCTTGACCATTTCGCGCTGGAATCGGCGCGTGACCTGCCCGGGCTGAAGGAATTGCGCGCGGCCGGCCTTCTTGAGAACCGCCCGCAACCCGACATCAGCGAACCGGGCGAGGACGAAGGACAGGTCGACATGTTCGAAGAGGGCGAGACGTGAACCAGATCGTCAACATGATCCTGCGCATGGTGATGCGGAAACTGCTGAACCGCGGTGTGAATGCCGGGATCAACCGGGCCGTGGGGCCAAAGAAGCGGCCCCAGGACATGACACCGCAGGAGCGTGCACAGGCAAAGGCGGCGCGCCAGAACGCCGATCGCGCCCGGAAATCGCTGCGCGCGGTGCGGCGGATCGGGCGCTTCTGAATCCATTGCGCCCTTGGCTGGCGTCGGGAAACTTGAGTATTTTCAGCAAGAAAGAGGAGGGGGCGATCAGCCCCTGAAATGCTTGGCGAGTTTCAGGCCCTGACCCTGGTAGTTGGATTTCAGATCGGCCCCGTAAAGCGTTTCGGGGGTTTCGGCCATCTGTTCATAGACCAGACGCCCCACCACCTGGCCATGCTCCAGCACGAAGGGCGCCTCGTGACAGCGCACTTCCAGAACGCCGCGCGCCCCCGTGCCGCCTGCCGCCGCCCAGCCGAAGCCGGGATCGAAGAAGCCGGCGTAATGCACCCGGAATTCCCCCGCCATGGCCAGGAAGGGTGCCATTTCGGCGGCATGGTCGGGCGGGATGACCACCGCTTCGCGGCTGACAAGGATATAGAAGGCGCCGGGGTCGAGGATGATGCGGCCCTTGTCGCTGTGCAGTTCCTCCCAGTAATCGGCGGGCGGATAGTGGCCGATCCTGTCGAGATCGATGACCCCGGTGTGGGGCTTGGCGCGATAGCCCACGAGGGTGCCGGCCTGCGGTTCGAGATCGACCGAGAAGGCCAGCCCGTCGTCGATCACCGCCGGGCCATCCACCAGGGGCGTTTCGGCATGCAGTGCGCGCAGGGCGTCGTCATCAAGACGCGACTGCCCCCCGCGGAAGCGTATCTGGTTCAGCCGCATGCCCGGGCGCACCAGCACCGAGAACGAGCGCGGGCAAATCTCGGCATAGAGGGGGCCGGTGTAACCGTTTGGTATGCGGTCGAATTCGGTCCCGCCATCGGTGATCGCGCGGGTCAGGAGATCAAGCCGCCCGGTCGAGCTTTTGGCGTTGGCGACCGCCTGCACGCCCTGGGGCAGCGCCAGCCGTTCGGCCAGGGGCACGAGGTAGACACAGCCCTTTTCCAGCACCGCGCCGCCAGTCAGATCGACCCTGTGCATCTGGAAATCTTCCAGCCGCTCGGCCACCGTGGCATCGGCGCCGGTCAGGAAGGAGGCACGGACGCGGTAGGCGACATCCCCAAGGCGCAGGTCAAGAGAGGCGGGTTGGATCTGGGCCTCGGTCACCGGCGGATCGGCCTGGATGGCACCCGTTTCGATCAGTGCGCGCAGGCGCTGGCTGGGCAGAACGCCTGTCATGTCTGGCCTTTGGTGAGAGTGGCGTTGGTAGTGCTATTGGTCGGGCTAGCAGGACTCGAACCTGCGACCTTCCGTCCCCCAGACGGACGCGCTACCAGGCTGCGCCATAGCCCGACTGACGGTGCTTTTAACGAATCCCCCGGCGAGGGCAAGGGCCGAATGCACGAAATTTCCACGGCTTGCCGATCAATCTTCCGAAGCCGGTGCCATCCGGCGTTCCAGCGCCGAAAGACGCTGCACGATGGGGCGCAGGTTGTCGGCGCGGGCCTTCAGATGCGTCGCCGGGGCCGCGCGCAGCTTTGCGATCATCGCGCCGGATGTGGTGATCGGGGCCGACGATTCGCGGGCGGGAGGGGGCGTGTCGACGGCTTGCGCCTTAACCGCGGGCTCGGCGGGCGGTTCGGGCGGCGTGGATTCGGGTGTCTCGCTGCTCTCGGGCTCATCGACGAAGGGCCACCGGTTGAGGGATTCCTCTTCCTTTGCCTTGGACAGATCGAACTGCGGCGCGGCGTCGGTATCGGGCAGGAATGGCACCACCTCGCCCCGTGGGGGCAGCGGCGGAACATCGACGGCCATCGGGGTTTCGCCATGATCGGCATCCGGGGCCGGGGCATCGCCACCGGGGGCCAGCGCGGCAACATGGGCGATGCCCTCTTCGCGCAGCAGTTTCTGAACGCCGCGGATCGTCAAGCCGTCATCATGCAGCAACCGTTTGATTCCGCCCAGCAATTCCATGTCGGCGGGGCGATAGTATCGCCGCCCGCCGGCACGTTTCACCGGCTTCACCTGGGTGAAACGGCTTTCCCAGAACCGCAGGACATGAGTCGGGACATCAAGCCATTCGGCCACTTCGCTGATGGTGCGAAAGGCATCGGGCGATTTGTTGTCCATGCCCATCTACCGCTTGTTTCCTTCCGCCACCCTGTCGCGCATCAGGTGCGACGGCCGGAAGGTCAGAACCCGGCGGGGCAGGATCGGCACTTCTTCGCCGGTTTTCGGATTGCGCCCGACGCGGGCCGATTTCGACCGCACCGAAAAGGTGCCGAAGGATGAAATCTTGACCGAGTCGCCCGCCGCAAGGGCATCGGACATATGGCCAAGCACGGATTCGACCAGTTGCGACGATTCATTCCGGCTTAACCCGACTTCGCGAAAAACGGCTTCGCTCAGGTCCATCCGGGTCAGTGTTTTTTCACTCATGACATCCCCCAAGGATTTTTCCAACTGTGGCGTGGTGGATTTTCAATGTCAATGTCAATGACTTGCGCGGTTCTCTGGATGTCACGTCTCAGCTTGGCGCGCGGGGCACGCCATGGCTTGCGCCCCACGGCATGGCTGCGGGCGTTCTGCATCGCCCAAACGGTTGACTTTGTTCGCCCCGGTGCGCCGCCTACCAGCGCAGGATGACCGAGCCCCAGGCCAGGCCGCCGCCGATCGCCTCGGTGGCAAGAAGATCGCCCTGCTTGATCTGGCCGCGTTCCTTGCCGACGGAAAGGGCCAGCGGAATCGAGGCGGCCGACGTGTTCCCGTGGTCCTGGACCGTGAGAATCACCTTCGACAGGGGCAGGCCCATCTTCTGCGCGGTCGAGCGGATGATCCGCAGGTTGGCCTGGTGGGGCACCATCCAATCGACATCGGCCGGTGAAAGGCCCGCCTTGTCCAGCGCACGGTGGGCGGTCTGGGCCAGTTTCTCGACCGCGTGGCGGAACACTTCCTTACCCTGCATCCGCAGGTGGCCGGTGGTCTGGGTGGACACGCCGCCATCGACGTAAAGCGCATCCTTGTATTGGCCGTCCGAGTTCAGGTCGGTGGCCAGGATGCCGCGATCGGCGTTGCTGCCCTGACCGTCCTGCGCTTCGAGAATCAGCGCTCCGGCGCCATCGCCGAACAGCACGCAGGTGGAGCGGTCGTTCCAGTCGATGATGCGGCTGAAGGTTTCGGCACCGATGACCAGCACGCGGTTGGCCTGGCCCGAAAGGATCATGGCGTTGGCGTTCGAGAGGGCAAAGACGAAGCCGGCACAGACGGCCTGAAGATCGAAGGCAAAGCCGCCACTCATGCCCAGATTCGCCTGCACCATGGTCGCGGCCGAGGGGAAGGTCAAATCGGCGGTCGAGGTGGCAAGAATGATCGCGTCGATATCGTCGGGCACCAGCCCGGCGTCGGCAAGCGCGGCCCTGGCGGCCCGCGTGGCCATGTCCGATGTGGTCTGGCCCTCGGCGGCGAAGTGCCGCCTTTCGATGCCGCTGCGGGTGCGGATCCATTCGTCAGAGGTGTCGATCATCGCCTCGAACTCGGCGTTCTCGACAATGCGCTCGGGCAGGTAATGCCCGACGCCCCGAACGACGGCACGTTTCGTCATGGGGTGGTATCGTCCTGTTGGGCCTGAATTTCCTGGCGATGGGCAAGACCGGCGGCAACCCTCGCGGCCAGCCGCTTGTTGAAGCCGCCCTGGGCCAGCTTGAACGACAGCTTGATCGCCGCCGACACCCCGGTGGCATCGGCGCTGCCGTGGGACTTCACCACCGTGCCGTTCAGCCCCAGGAAGACGCCGCCGTTCACGCGGCGCGGGTCGATCCGCTTCTGCAACCGCTTGAGTGACCCAAGCGCCAGCAGCGCCGCCACCTTCGACAGAAGGTTGTATGAGAACGCTTCGCGCAAAAGGTCACTGATCAGCTTCGCGGTGCCTTCGCCCGTCTTCAGCGCGACATTGCCGGTAAAGCCATCGGTGACAATCACATCGACGCGGGACGAGGGGATATCACCGCCCTCGACAAAGCCGACGAAGTCGAAATCCGAATGGGCCGCGGCTTCGGCGATCAGGTCATGGGCCACCTTCAGCTCGGCGCGGCCCTTGTGTTCCTCGGTGCCGACGTTCAGCAGCCCGATGCGCGGATGCTTCAGGCCCAGCCCGTTGCGGGCGTAAGAGGCGCCCATCAATGCGTATTGCAGCAGATCGTCCTGATCGGCGCGGATATCGGCGCCCACGTCCAGCATCATGTTGAAGCCGCCGGGGTTGCGCGATGGCCAGAGGCAGGCGATGGCGGGGCGGTTCACCCCCTCGATCTTGCGCAGGCGAAGCATGCTGATCGCCATGAGGGCGCCGGTATTGCCGCAGGAGACCGCGACATCGGCATCGCCCGCGCGCACCGCCTCGATGCAGGACCACATCGAGGTGTCCTTGCCGTGGCGCATGACGTGGCTGGGCTTGTCCTCCATCGACACGACGCCACTGGCATCGCGAATCTCGCAGCGATCTTCCAGCCCGGCCTTGCGCACCATGGGCGCAAGCTCGGACTCGGGCCCATGGAGGATGAACCCGATGTCGGCGTTCTTTTCGGCCGATTTCGCCATGCCGGCGACAACGGCCCTGGGGCCCTGGTCGCCGCCCATGGCATCGACGGAAATTATGGTGCGCCCGGTCTTGCCCACACGCGACGGATCGCCGCCGGGGGCGGCAGAACCATCGCTGGGGGCAGGGGACACTTGGGGCATCATGCGCGGCAGGGCCGACGGTGGCTTATGCCGCGTCGTCGTCCAGTTCGATCTCGTCCGCTTGGGCGACGATCTCACGCTCGGCATAGTGGCCGCAGGCGCCGCAAACGTGGTGCGGGCGCTTCAGCTCGCCGCAGTTGGGGCATTCGGCCGGGTTGCCCGGAGTCAGCGAATCGTGGGCGCGGCGCATGTTGCGGCGGGACTTGGTGATTTTATTCTGTGGGACGGCCATGTCTCAACCTCGGGTTATCGGGGCCTCTCTGGCCCGGTGTCGGTCATCTCGCGGGTCTGCGAATTTCGTTTGTCGATCCCGCAGGGCCATACGCCCTTCGGGCGTGCGGTTCAAGCCCTGTTCAGGCCCACGGAAAGAGCGCGGAACATACCGCGATCCCACCGCAAGGCAAGCGGAATTTGCGCGGCCTCAGTCGTCCTTGCCGTCATCCAGTGCGGCGCGCAATCCGGCCAGCCCGGCAAAGGGGCGGGCATCCTCGTCGCGCATCGGGGCCTTGCCCGGTTCGGTGATGACGGTTTCGCCCAGCTCCACGCCCGGGGCGCGAGGAAAATCGGGCAGGGCCAGGGCCAGAGCCTCGGCCATCACCTCGGTCAGGTCGATGGCGGCGGGCAGGGGCTCGGCGGTGTCGTCTTCGGGCATCTCGACCTCACCGGCGGTGTCGGGCAGCGTCATGTCGGCCAGGTAGCGGCGCGTCACCTCGGTGTCGATCCGGGTGGTGACGGGGGCCAGGGTGACGACGCAGGGCTGCACGACGGTTGCGCCCAGGCGGGCGGTCAGGGTCCAGTCATGGCGGCCGACCGGTGCCAGGCTGCCTTCAAAGCGCAGCTTGCGCAGGGCCGAAATGCCAAGCTCTGCCGCAAGCGTCGCGCGCTCCTCGGCGTCGGGGGCCAGATCGAAGGCGGCGTCGCGGCGGTGCCCCAGATCGGACAGGCGCAGATGGCGTGGCGAGGCGGAGGATGGGGGCATGGTGATGTTTCGATTCTTGAACAGTGTGAAAACAAACTGTAAGCCGGATGAAAGGCAGATAAAAGCAGGGCAGAGGGTGGCAATGAAGCGATTGGCCAGGATGACACGGCTGGGAGCGGCGATCGTGCTGGTGCTGGCCGTGGCCGGATGCACCGCGATCTACCGCAATCATGGATACGTCCCTGCGGATGACGAACTGGAAGCCGTCGTCGTCGGGCAGGACACCCGCGAAACCGTGGCCGCCGCCGTCGGGCGCCCCACCTCGACAGGGGTGCTGGACGTGGGCGGCTGGTACTACGTCAAAAGCCGGTTCCGCCACTTCGCCTATCGCGCCCCCCAGGAGATCGAGCGCGAGGTGCTGGCAATCTCCTTCGACGAGACGGGCACGGTCGAGAATATCGAACGCTTCGGCCTTCAGGACGGCCGCGTGGTTGCCCTGTCGCGCCGTGTGACCGACAGCAACGTCAAGGGTATCGGCTTCCTCCAGCAGCTCTTCGGCAACATCGGCAACTTCTCGGCCGGGGACTTCCTGCAATAGGGCCAGTGCCTGCCTGAACCCGTTCAACAAGGCCGCACCCCGGCGGTGCGGCCCGGTGGCCTTGGGCGCAGCCCTGCATCTTTGGTCTTCAAATATCCCCGCCGGAGGCATCCCGCACCCTCGCCACGCACCTCGGTTCCAAGGGCGCGCCCGGCTCGCAACCCCGGTGTCGCGCCAACCGCGCCCTGCGGGACGGCGCGAACCTCCGCACCGGCCATCGCCTTTTCCCGCTTGCCCGGCGCGCGCCCCATGCCCCATACCAATGCTGTTCTGCGGGGCAAACAAGCCATGGAAAGACCGACATGACCGGGGCCGGGGGGCCGATTCTGCTGGGCAAGGGGCGGTTGCGCGCCCGTCTTGCGCAGGATGCGCACGATCTTGACGCCGCCTTGGCCCTGCGCGGGCTGTGCTTTCGCGGTGACGCGGGCCGCCCCGATGGCGACGCCCACGATTCCCTTTGCGATCATGTCCTGATCGAGTGCAACGTCAGCAACGCGCTGGTCGGCTGTTTCCGGCTGCGCCGCCACGACGGGGCCAGCATCGCGGAAAGCTATTGCGCGCAGTTCTACGACCTTTCGGCCCTGCGCCACTTCGGCGCGCCAATGCTGGAGCTTGGGCGGTTCTGCATCCACCCCGACCGTCAGGATGGCGACATCCTGCGCCTGGCCTGGGGCGCCCTCACGCGTGAGGTGGACCGGCAGGGAATCGGCCTGCTTTTCGGCAGTTCCTCGTTCGCGGGGTGTGATCCGGCGCCCCATCTTGCCGCCTTTGCCCAGTTGCGCGACCGCCACCCGCCCCCCTTGCGGTGGGCGCCGGGGGTGGGCGCGCCCGAAATCCTGCGCTTTGCGGGCCTGCCGCAGGTGCAGGCGCCGCCCAGGGCCCTGCCGCCGCTGTTGCGCACCTACCTGGCCATGGGCGGATGGGTCAGCGACCACGCGGTGATCGACCGCGACCTTGGCACGGTGCATGTCTTCACCGGGCTGGAAATCGACAGGGTGCCCGAGGGGCGGGCGCGGCTGTTGCGGGCTGTTGCGGGCTGATGCCCCTGCGCCGGGCGGGCCCGGCCGCGCTGTCGGAGCCTCCGGCGGGAGTATTTCAGGCAAGAAAGAGGGGCAAACCCGCGCGGGCCGTTGACGTTGCCACGGCGGCAGCATAGCTGCATCGCCATGGCACGCGCACCCCTTCTGCAACTCTCCGACATCGCCCTGACCTTCGGCGGCGATCCCGTATTCTCTGACCTCGACCTGGTGGTTCAGCCGGGCGACCGGGTGGCGCTTGTGGGGCGCAACGGGTCGGGCAAATCCACCCTGATGAAGGTGATGGCCGGCCTTGTCGAACCCGATTCCGGCGCCCGCGTGGTCACCCCCGGCACCGGTGTGGGTTACATGGAGCAGGACCCGGGCATGGAGGGCTTTGCCACCCTGGGCGATTATGCCGCCAGCGCCCTGGACGAGGGCGAGGCCTACCGCGTCGAGATGGTGGCCGAGGGGCTGAAGTTCGACCCTTCGCGCGCGGTCTCGGTCGCCTCGGGCGGAGAAAGGCGCCGCGCCGCCCTGGCCAAGCTTCTGGCCGAAGCGCCGGGGCTGATGCTTCTTGACGAGCCGACGAACCACCTGGATATCCAAGCGATTCAATGGCTTGAGGATGAGCTTTCCTCGACCCGGGCCGCCTTTGTCCTGATCAGCCACGACCGCGCCTTCCTGAACGCACTGACCCGCGCCACCCTGTGGATCGACCGGGGCCAGGTGCGCCGCCAGGAAAAGGGCTTTGATGCCTTCGAGGCCTGGCGCGATGCGGTCTGGGAAGAAGAGGACATGCAGCGCCACAAGCTGAACCGCAAGATCAAGGCCGAGGCCCGCTGGGCGGTCGAGGGCATTTCCGCCCGTCGCAAGCGTAACCAGGGCCGGGTGCGCGCCCTGGGCGAGTTGCGCAAGCAACGCAGCGATCAGATTCGCCGCCAGGGCACGGCGGCCATGGCCCTGGAATCAGGACCGACCAGCGGCAAGCGGGTGATGGAAGCGCGCGGTATCTCCAAGACCTACGGCGACAAGGTGATCCTTGAGCCCTTCGATCTGCGGGTGCAGCGGGGCGACCGGATTGCCTTTGTCGGCCCCAACGGCGTGGGCAAGACGACGCTGCTGAAAATGCTGACCGGTGAGGTCGCGCCCGACAGTGGCACCGTCCAGATGGGCACCAACCTTGAACTGGCGGTCTTCGATCAGAACCGCGCCCAGCTTGAGCCGGACAAGTCGCTTTGGGAAAACCTGACCGGCGATCCCGCCATCGGGGTATCGGGCAAGGCCGATCAGGTGATGGTGCGCGGCGCCCCGCGCCATGTTGTGGGATACCTGAAGGATTTCCTGTTTTCCGAGGCCCAGGCCCGCGCGCCGGTCCGTTCGCTTTCGGGCGGCGAAAAGGCGCGGCTGCTGCTGGCGCGGATCATGGCCCGCGAAAGCAACGTGCTGGTGCTGGACGAACCGACGAACGACCTGGACGTCGAAACGCTCGACCTCTTGCAGGATCTGCTGGGGGATTACGACGGTACGGTGCTTCTGGTGTCGCACGACCGTGATTTCCTTGACCGGGTGGCCGACACCACCATCGCCATGGAGGGGGACGGGCGCGCCACCGTCTATGCCGGCGGGTGGAGCGATTACCGCAGCCAGCGCACCGCCCGGGCGGCCGAAGCCGCGCCCGTGGCGAAGAAATCCGCCAACAATGCCCCGGCGCCCAAGACCGCGCCTTCCGAGGGGCTGTCCTTTACCGAGCGTCACCGACTGGAGGAACTGCCCGCCGAGATCGCGCGTCTGGAGGCCGAGATTGCCAAGCTGGAAGAGCTGTTGATGGACGCCGAGCTGTTCACCCGCGAGCCGGTCAAGTTCAAGAAGGCGACCGAGGCGCTTGTCACGCGCCAGACCCGCCTGGGCGCAGCCGAGGAAGAATGGCTGGCGCTGGAGGAAAAGGCGGCGACGTGATGGCGCCGCCCTGCGCGGGCACTTTCGATGCCGTTCGCCCGCCGCGCTAGGGTATGCCTGAATAACACCGGGCGCCATCTTGCCCCTGTGAAGCGGGCGAGGGCATGACCCGCCACTGCAATCCGCTTTTCCAAAACGCGGCGCGCCCTCTGGCGCGGTGGAACGATTAGCGGGCCAACACCAGTTCGGCCCGCAGCCCGCCCATTCTTTCGCTGGTTTCAAGGCGAAGCGTACCGCCATGCTGGCGGGCGATGTCGATGGCAATGGACAGGCCCAGCCCCACGTTGCCGCCGCGGTTCTGACCGCGGGCGGTGTCGAGCCGGGTGAAGGGCTTCATCGCTTCTTCGCGCACCGCCGGATCGATACCGGGGCCGTCATCCTCGACCCGGAAGACCACGGCCCTTTCGCCCACGACACAGGACAGTTCCACCCGGTCGGCATGGCGCACGGCGTTGCCGATCAGGTTCTCGAGCGCCCGCTGCACCGCCATGGGCCGCAGCAGCACCGGCCCGGTCGGGCAGGTGCCGCTGACCGTCACGTTCTGGCCGGCCCGCGCCGCGCCCCGTGCAAGCGTTTCAAGCAGTTCGGCGGGGTCGACCGGCTCGGGGTCGTCCAGCGAATCGAGCTGCGCGAACCCGAGGAAGGAATCCAGCATCGCCTCCATGTCGCGCACATCACCAAGCAGGTCTTCGGTGTCGGGGTCAGGCTCGAGCATCGAAAGGCCCAGTTTCAGCCGGGTCAGGGGCGTGCGCAGATCATGGCTGACCCCCGAGAGCATGATGGTGCGCTGTTCGATCTGCCGCTCGATCCGGTTGCGCATGTCCAGGAAGGCCTGGCCCGCTAGGCGCACCTCGGTCGCGCCCGAGGGGCGGTAGGGCAGGGCGCGTCCTCGTCCGAAGGCTTCGGCCGCCTGGGCCAAGCGGTGAATCGGGCGCACCTGATTGCGCAGGAACAGGAAGGCGATCACCGTCATCAGCAAGCTGACCCCCACCATCAGCACCAGAAGCTGATGCGGATTCGAGGCCGAGACACGCGAACGGGGAAAGCCGATTTCAAGCGTGCCGTGGGGGCTGTCCATTCCCAGGGCCACCCTCTTGTCGTCGCTGGCCAGGTCGATCCAGCGGACATCCGGCAGTTCGGCGCGCAGAGTGTCGATGACGCGCCGCCCCGACCAGTCGTAGAACCGCCGCCGATCGGCCAGCCGGGCGCGCCGCTCGGCCAGGGACAGTTCGATCCCCAGGGCACCGGACAGGGCGGCGGTGTCGGTGAGGGCCGCCGCCGGTCCGGGCGCGGCATCGACCTGGTCGGCCAGGAACCGCAACTCCAGCGCGACGTTGCGGCTCATCTGTTCGGTTACATCCTCGTAGTGGCGTTGAATGAAGACGATGGCGACGACAAGCTGGATCACGATCACCGGCGTCAGGAGAATCAGCGCCGCCCGCCCGTAGAGCGAGCGTGGCGCATATCGTTTGAGCCAGGCAAAGGTCATGTCCCTTGCTATCGTGCCGGTGCGGGGCAAGAAAGGGGGAATGGCGATGCAGGACGACATGGGGCAGGCGGATTTCGATCCGCCGGTGGGCCTGGCGCAGGAGGTGGCGCCGGGCGTGCGCCGCATCCTCGCACCCAACCCCTCGGCGATGACCTTTCGGGGCACCAATACCTATGTCGTGGGGCAGGGCGATGTGGCGCTGATCGACCCGGGGCCGCGCGACCCCGCGCACCTGGCCGCGATCGAACAGGCATTGGCGGGCGAGCGTGTGGTGCAGATCCTCGTCACCCACGCGCATCTCGACCATTCGCCGCTGGCGCGCGAGTTTGCCCGCCGCACAGGCGCACCGGTCTGCGCCTTCGGGCCGGCAGGCGCGGGCCGCAGCCCGGCAATGCAACGCCTTGCCGCCACGGGCATGGCCGGCGGCGGTGAGGGCGTCGATACCGCCTTCGCACCGGACACGATCCTTCGCGATGGCGACAGGATCGCGGGGCAGGGCTGGTCGATGCAGGCGCTGCACACCCCCGGGCATATGGGCAATCACCTGTGCTTCGCCCTGGGCGACATCCTGTTCACCGGCGATCTGGTCATGGGATGGTCAAGCTCGCTGATCTCGCCGCCCGATGGTGACCTGACCGAGTACCTGGCCTCCTGCCGCAAGCTCAAGGGGCAGGGTGCCAGGGTCTTGTTGCCGGGCCACGGAGCGCCTGTGCCCGATCCCGCCGCGCGGATCGACGGGTTGATCGCCCATCGCCTGGCGCGCACCGAACAGATCCGCGCCAGCCTGACGGATTCGCCGCAGACGATCGAGGCGATCACCAGTGCCGTCTATACCGGCCTCACCCCGGCGCTACAGGGCGCGGCCCGCCGCAACGTCCTGGCCCATCTCGTTGATCTCGTGGTGAAAAAGCAGGCCTTCGCGGATCCTGAACCGCTTCCCACTGCGGTTTTCAAAAGAAGCGGAAATTTCTGACAAAATCCTCTGGACGCTCCCGACAGCTATTGCTATGACCCCCGCATGGTCCGGCGTAGCTCAGCGGTAGAGCAGTTGACTGTTAATCAATTGGTCGTAGGTTCGATCCCTACCGCCGGAGCCAAAATTACCAATAGCGCAAGCTACTTACCGAGACCGCCGCTGGCGGTCTTTGTGACTCTGGACCTTTTGCAACCACTTTTCAGACAAGCCGAAGGCGTTAGTCCCAGGATGCCAGAACATCTGGTTGGATTGTTGGCAGACGGGTCCGTTGATGGGAAAACGTTGTTCATGGCGCGTCAGCGCGGCAACATGAAAACGGACCGTCTTTTGCGGATGACAGACGGGGTGGACGTCGATGGTTCTTCAATCTGCCGAAAAAGTTGGACCGGGGGTACAGCGCTGTTTCGAGAGATTGTCCTCGCGATGGACAAGGCTGGGCCAAGAACTGCGCTGGAGTTGTTCGCCTTGGTCTATCCGAAAGGAGGAGAGAGGAGCTGAACCGCCATGGTTCGAGCATTTGGCGAATTCGCTCCCCGCACTGCCGCCACGAAGCTTCGGGCTCTTCTCGCGTGTTATTGGTGGGCTTCCAGCATTCTGAGCGGATGCCGACCGCGATTCCGTTGTCCTCTATAACAGACGCGGTACAATTCAGGGACGGCGTCCGGGCGACCTGGCGAAGTTCGATATCCCTGCTGAAGCAATCAGAACTCCTGTTTTCGTGGATCGCTTGCCCGGACGCCGTGAAAGATCTGAAAAGCATGTGCCTCGAAGCGGGCTGGCCCGGGCGATGGCGGGCGGAGCCCCAAGGCCCGGGCCGACGCTCGCCAATCTCGCGAGCATTCTCTTGGTGGTACTTGAATGGAGGATGGGCCGCCGGGGCCAAGGCTACGACATTCTACTATAGGAGATAGAGGCCACCGGATAAAGTGGTGGGCGACCCAGGAATCGAACCTGGCGTGCGTCTCCGCGAGGGAGTTACAGTCCCCTGCCACACCTTGCGGCCTGTCGCCCACTTGAACCGGATGACCGGGTCAGCGTGGGGGTGGATACCGGCGCTGGGATTCAGCGTCAAGAGCGAATTTCAGCGTTTCGTTACGATGGTGCGGGCTCTGGCCAAGGTGGCACTTTCGGGCTAGGCCAAAGGCAGGCGAAATGGGGCGATCAGAGATGAAAAAACCGAAGTGGGTGGTGGAAAAGGAACGGGGCAAGCGGGCGGCGGCGGCCGAAACGGTGTGGCTGTTCGGATTGCACGCGGTGCGGGATGCCTTGCTGAACCCGGCAAGGGTGCGGCTGCGGCTGGTGGTGACCCGCAATGCGCTGGACCGCCTGGGCGATGCAGTGAGTGAGTCGGGAATCGAGCCCGAGGTGGTGGACCCGCGCAAGTTCACTGCGCCGCTGGATCCGGGATCGGTGCACCAGGGGGCCGCGCTTGAGGTCAAGCCGCTGCACTGGGGCAGCATCGAGGAACGCTGCATCGCACCCGAAGGGCGGCTGCCGATCGTCGTGGTGCTGGACCGCGTCAGCGACCCGCACAACGTGGGCGCGGTGCTGCGCAGTGCCGAGGTGTTCGGCGCCTGCGCGGTGATCGCCCCGGCCCGCCATTCGGCGCCTGAGACGGGCGCGCTGGCCAAGACGGCTTCGGGCGCGCTGGAACGCCAGCCCTATCTGCGCGTCACCAACCTGGCCGATGCGATGGAGCGGTTGCGGACCATGGGCTATGCGCTGATCGGACTGGACGGCACGGGCGAGGGCACCCTGGGCGAGGCGCTGGAGCCGCTGAAGGGCCATGCCGTTGCGCTGGTTCTGGGGGCCGAGGGCCCGGGCATGCGCGAGAAGACCCGCGAGACATGTGACCGGGTCGTGCGGATTCCGGCCGCGGGGGGCTTTGGCTCGCTCAACGTGTCGAACGCGGCGGCGGTGGCGCTTTACGCGGCAGCACAGCGGTAGGGGCACGCCCAGGCGATCACGAAAGGGCGAGGTGTTCTTTTTTGCGCCGAAGTGGCCCCCATATCACAGTCAGGACGCGGGGTCGGAACCCCCGAACTGTCCTTCACTGTCCCTCGTTCCGAACCTGGCGCCCGAAGTTTACTTCGGGCGTTTTTTTGTGGCGGATTTGAACAGGAAGGCGGCGCTGACGCGCCATTCGTTTTTTCGGTTCCGCCTGACGCGGGGGCCCGAGCCGGTTCCGGCGGTGGCGCCGTTGTCAGCGGCGGGAGCCTCCGGCGGGGATATTTCGGGACCAAAGATGAAAGGGCGGGTCTTCACCATCTTTGGTCCCGAAATATCCCCGCCGGAGGCACTGAAAGTTAATTTGCGAAGGCCACCAATGCGCGTTCGTCCCATGAGATTCGCGCTGTTTCGCCCCGTTCCAGCACGCGGCGGCCGACGAGGTTCTTCATGGAGAGGGTGACCGGCTTTTCCACACCGTCGAGCAGGATGTCGTAATAGGTCATGTCGCCGTAATAGGCGAGTTCGTGGACCAGGCCGCGGGTTTCGCTGGCGGGGGCCGGCTCGTCTCCGAAGAGGATCGACATGGTTTCGGGGCGGATGCCGATGGTGCAGTCGCCGGACAGTGGCCCGGCGGGGCATTGTTCGGGGGTGATGGTGGCGCGCCCGAGGCCCGAGATTTCGGCTCCGGTTTCAGTGGCCCTTGCGGGCAGGAAGTTCATCACGCCGATGAAATCGGCCACCCGGCGCGACAGCGGGCGGCGGTAGAGGGTTTGCGGATCGGCCAGCTGGGCGATTTCGCCTTCGAACATCACCGCGATCCGGTCGGACATGATGAGGGCTTCTTCCTGGTCGTGGGTGACGAGGACGAAGGTGATTCCGACGTGGCGTTGGAGGCGGCGCAGCTCGTTCTGCATCTGCTCGCGCAGTTTCTTGTCGAGCGCGCTGAGCGGTTCGTCCAGCAGCAGCACCTTGGGTTTCAGGATCAGGGCGCGGGCCAGGGCCACCCGTTGGCGCTGCCCGCCGGACAGGGCATGGGCGGCGCGGGCGCCGTAGCCCCCGAGGCCCACCATGTCGAGCGCCTCTTCCACCATGACCTGGCGGGCCTGCTTGCTCAGGTCGCTGCGGCGGCGCAGTCCGAAGGCGACGTTCTCGGCCACGCTGAGGTGGGGAAAGATCGCATAGCTTTGGAACACCATGTTGGTGGGCCGCTTGTTGGCCGGAACGCCCGACATGTCCTGGCCCGAAAGCAGGAGGGTTCCTTCGGAGATGTCCTCGAACCCGGCGATGGTGCGCAGCAGGGTCGTCTTGCCGCAGCCCGAGGGGCCGAGCAGCGAGAAGAATTCGCCTTCGCCGATGTCGAGGTCGATGCCGCGCAGGGCGTGGTAGGTGCCATAGTATTTCTGCACCGCGCGTAGGGAAACGATGGGCGGTGGTGGCGAGGTGTCTTTCACAAAAAGCCTCCGGTGTCTTTGCCGCCCGCGCGTGCGATGCCGCGACGGCGGGCGATTTCGGCGATGGTGAGCAGGATCACCGACAGCGCCACGAGGATCGTGCCCAGGGCCATGACCACCGGGATCTTCTGGGGAAACCTGAGTTGCCCCCAGAGATAGACCGGCAGGGTGGGTTCGGTGCCGGTGAGGAAGAAGGCGATGATGAACTCATCAAGGCTGATCGTGAAGGAGATAAGCAGCGCCGAGATGATGCCGGGCATGACAAGGGGCAGGGTGATCAGCCGGAAGGTGGACCAGCGGGTTTCGCCGAGGTCGAAGGCGGCTTCTTCCAGCGAGGCATCGAGGTTGCCGAAGGCCGAGTTCAGGATCGCGATGCAGAAGGGGGTGCAGATCAGCGTATGCCCCAGGATCACCGTCCAGCCCCCCAGCGGCAGGCCAAGGGCCAGCAGCACCACCAGCAGCGAAACGGCAACGATGATTTCCGGCAGCACCAGCGGCAGCATGATGAAGCCGAGCATGGGCGCCTTGCCCGGAAAGCTGTATTTCGCCCCGGCACGCGCCGCGCAGATGCCCAGCGTGGTCGACAGCAGCGCCGTGGTGACGGCGATGATCAGCGAGGTCTGTACCGATTTCACCAGGGCGGGGGTGTTGGGGATCTCGGTGAACCACTGGGTCGTGAAGCCCGAAAGCGGAAAGGCGATGATCGTGCTGTCGTTGAAGGCGAAGATCGGCAGCAGCACGATGGGCGCATAGAGGAACACGAGGTAGAGAACGGCATAGCCGCGCAGCCAGGTCATGTCTTGCGCCCTTTCAGCCAGCGGCGGTTGAGGAAGATGAAGATCAGCGACAGGACCGTGACGATTCCCATGGCGATCACGGCCAGCGTCGCGCCCATGGGGGCATTGTTCAGCTTCAGGAACTGGGTCTGGATCATGTTCGCGATCATCAGCCCGTTCGGCCCGCCCACGAGGCGCGGTGTGACGTAATCGCCGATGGTGGGGATGAAGACGATCAGGGTGGCGGCCACCACCCCAGGCACCGCAAGGGGCAGGGTGACGCGCAGGAAGGTCATCACGGTGTTTTCGCCCAGGTCGCGCGAGGCTTCGAGAAGCGAGCGGTCGATCTTTTCGAGGCTGACAAAGATCGGCAGGATCGCGAAAGGCGCGAAGGCATGGGCCAGGGTGATGACCACGGCATTGGCGTTGTAGAGGATGAAGGTCAGCGGCTCGTCTATCACCCCGAGCCCGAGCAGCGAGGAATTCAGCACGCCGTTGTAGCCCAGGATCACCTTCCACAGGAAAACCCGGATCAGGTAGCTGGTCCAGAAGGGAATCGTGATCAGGAAGATCCAGAGGCTCTTGCGGCTGGGCGCGACATGGAAGGACACGAAATAGGCGATGGGAAAGGCCAGCACCACCGTCGCCAGTGTCACCGCCCCGGCGATCAGCACCGAGCGCAGCAGAAGTTGCGCATAGAGCGGTTCGCTGAACGCCTCGCGGTAATTGTTCAGGGTCGGGGTATAGTCGATCGTCAGGAAATCCTGCGACCAGAAGCTGAAGGCGAAGATCGCCAGCAGCGGCACGGCCAGCAGCAGGAGTGCATAGAGCGCGGGCGGAGCGATGAGCGTCAGCCCTCGCGCGGTTTCAGAATTGCGAAACACCGGTCCTGCGTCCCCCCGCCGTGTTGTCCATTGGCGATGCTTCAACGACTGGGGGAAAAGTGCAACCGGAATCCTTCGGCGGGGCCGCGAAGCCGGGGGGTCAGGCGCCGGGTTGCGCGCCGGCAGTGCGGTTCGCCTCGGACATGAGCGCGATGAGGATCTCGACGTGGCGGGCGACACTGTAGGTGGCATCGCCCTGCCTGCGGCGCGCCTCGCAATCGGCCTCGCGCGACAGGAGGGGGGGCAGCGGATCGGCATCGGGCCCGGTATCGGGCAGGATGCGCGACAGGGTGCGGGTACGGTTGTAATCGGCCAGGCCGAAGCGCGCCGCCCGGATCAGAAGTCGCGGCCGGCGCAGGGCGGAAAGGGGAAGGTGGCTGGGCTGTGTCATCGGTGCGCTCCGTGGAATATGGCAAATCCGTGGCGCAAGATTGGCACAACCGTGACGTGTGTTGCGCGAATGGCGCAAAGGCCGCGCGGTGGGCTACGCAATCGTTTACGTTTTGGTAGCAATCTCCAACCTGCCGGCCGTTTGTTAACGATCTGATAACAAATGCAACCAAGGGTTGTTCGCGTCGGGGCAGAAGCTGTGGATAACTCAGCGCCCGACGGCCGGTCTAACGAGGGGACGCAACGATGTTTTCAGTATCGCCGACTGCGACGGCGCCGACATGGGTACCGGATGAGGTGAGGCTCTACCTGGCCCATACCGAGCACGGAACCTCGATCCGTGCCCTGGCGCGGGCGGCGGGGTGCCATGCCTCGACCGTGATGCGCCAGATCCGGCGATACGAACAACGCCGTGACGATCCTCTGATCGACCATGCCCTGCGCCGTCTCGGCGCCATGGGCATCGGGCAGCGCCTGCCCGATCAACCGACCGGAGATAGCATGATCCATCCCAGAACCGACCGTTCGACCCCTGTGCCGGACGATGCCCTGATCGAGAAGGAAGCCCTGCGAATCCTGCGACGGCTGGCCGAACCGGGCGCTTGCATGGCTGTGGCCACCGGCATGGAAAATGCCGTTGTGGTGCGCGAAGGCGCCGATGGGCAGACCGTGCGCACCGCCGTGGTACAGCGCACCGTGGCCGAAGCGCTGGCCCTGCGCGACTGGATCGCGGCGGGGCAGGCGGGCAAGATCGCGCGCTATCAGCTGACCCTGGCGGGGCGCGCCGCGCTGAAACGTCTGCTGGATGCGCGCGAGGAACTGGCGGTGCCGGCGCCATCGCGCGGGCGGGCGCGCTATGGTGCGGCGGAAAGCCCCCTGATGGTTCTGGCGCGCCGGCGCGGCAAGGACGGCGCGCCCTTCCTGAGCGAGGCCCTCCTGGCGGCGGGCGAACGGTTGCGCGAGGATTTCGAACTGGCCCAGATGGGCGGGCGCGACAGCCGGAACTGGGATCTGATCGTCGCCCAGGGCACCGAGGAGACGGCGGGCGATCCGCGCGGCACCGGCCCCGAGGCGGCGCGTCTGCGCGTGGCGGCGGCGCTGGCCGAACTGGGTCCGGGCCTGGGCGACGTGGTGCTGCGCTGTTGCTGCCGCCTTGAAGGGATGGAGACGGTCGAGCGGCGCATGGGCTGGGCGGCGCGGTCAGGCAAGATCGTGCTGCGGATCGGGCTGCAGCGCCTGCGCCGCCACTTCGATGAGACAGGCGGAAAGTGGTCGCCGCTGATTGGTTGAAGCGGTGAGAGGGTGCGTGTGCGCCGCCCCGGGCGATGCCCGGTCGGCGCGGGGGGAAAGGGGGGCTGTCTGCCCCCCTTCTTGCCTTCGGCAATTCAACCCCCCGAGGATATTTGAAGACCAAAGATGGCAGGGGCCTTGCGGGGGCTGCAACCCGGTCATGCAGAGGATCAGGGGATTGGACTTGGACAATGCGATCCTGTAGGGCTGTGGCAACCGACGATGAGGTTCCCATGGCTCGCGATCTGAAGATTCCCGAACAGCGCCACCCCGAAAAGGCGCGCCGTCCCGACAATGCCCAACCCAAGAAGCCCGCGTGGATCAGGGTGAAGGCGCCCGGCGGCGAGGGATACAGCAAGACCCGCAACATCATGCGCGAGCATAATCTCGTCACCGTCTGCGAAGAGGCGGGATGCCCCAACGTCGGCGAGTGTTGGTCGCAGGGCCACGCCACAATGATGATCATGGGCGAGGTCTGCACCCGGGCCTGCACCTTTTGCAACATCGCGACGGGCAAACCGCCCGAGGCGCTTGACGTGTTCGAGCCGGGGCGCGTGGCCGACGCGGTGAAGAAACTTGGATTGAACCATGTCGTGATCACCAGCGTCGATCGCGACGACGTGGAGGATGGCGGGGCCGAGCATTTTGCCCAGACCATCCGCGCCGTGCGCCGCCAGTCTCCGAAGACCACGATCGAGATCCTGACGCCCGATTTCATCCGCTGTGCGCCCGATGCCCTTGAAAAGGTCGTGGCGGCCAAGCCTGATGTCTTCAACCACAATCTGGAAACGGTTCCGGGGCTCTACCCCGAAGTGCGCCCCGGCGCGCGCTATTTCCATTCGCTGCGCCTTCTGCAGCGGGTCAAGGAACTGGACCCCGAGATATTCACAAAGTCGGGGATCATGGTGGGCCTTGGCGAGGATGCCCAGGCCGTGCGCCAGGTGATGGACGACATGCGCGCCGCCGACGTGGATTTCGTGACCATCGGCCAGTACCTGCAACCCACCCCAAAGCACCACCGCGTCGATCGCTTCGTCACGCCCGAGGAATTCGCCAGCTATGACAAGGCCGCCTGGGGCAAGGGGTTCCTGATGGTGTCGGCAACGCCGCTCACCCGCTCAAGCTATCATGCGGGCGATGATTTCCGCCGCCTGCGCGAGGCCCGGCTGGCCAAGCTCGCCGCGCTCTGACCTTCCTCTTTCTTGCCTGAAATACTCCGGGGGTGAATGGCCTGCAGGGCCAGAGGGGGCAGCGCCCCCTTTGCCCGCCCGCCGCAGGCGCATTCACGGGATCGGGGCCACGGCCTTCAGGTACATCGCGATCGACTCGCGGTCGCCCTGGGGCAGCTTCGACAGCTTTTCGATGACCGCCACCATATGCCCGCCCGCCGTGTCGAACTCGGGGGTGAAGCCGCTGGTCAGGTACTCCACGATTTCCGCCTCCGACCAGTCCAATGCGCCGGGCGTGATGTTGGGTGCGCGGCCCTTGCCATCGGGGTTGGGCGCGCCGGCCAGCCAGCGCGATGCGTCGGGCCCGCCCAGGATGTTGCGCGGGGTATGGCAGGCGCCGCAGTGGGCCAATGCCTCGACCAGGTAGCGGCCCCGCGCCAGTTCGGGCTTCAAGGTGCCGCGCACCGCCCAGTCCGGGGAAACGAAGAGCATCTTCCAGCCCCCGAGACTGCGCCGGATGTTGAAGGGAAAACCCACCTCGTGGGGCTGCGATGGCGTGTCGGCGGCGGGCAAGGTGCGCAAATAGGCGATGAGATTCAGGATATCCGCTGTCTCGGCCTTGCCGTAGGCATCATAGGGGAAGGCCGGGTAATAATGCTCACCCTCGGGCGAGATGCCCCGCTGGATCGCGTTGACCAGTTCGATGTCGCTCCAGTTGCCGATGCCCTGGATCGGGTCGGACGAGATGTTGGGCGCGATGAAGGTGCCGAAATCCGAGGGAAAGCGCATTCCCCCCGCCAAAACCGGCGGCCCGTCTTCGGCCGACCCCTCGGGCGCCTCGTGGCACGAGGCACAGCCCGCCGCCAGGAATACCTGTTCTCCGGCCTCGGCATCGGCGCTCATCCCGGACAGGGCCTCTTGCGGCAGGGGGTCGGGGCGGGTGACGTACCAGAACACGGCCAGACCGACGAGGCCGATGGCAATTGTCCAGCGCAGGAACGGCGGCATGGGAATCCTCTTTGCTTGTTCCCGTTCAGCCTAGCCGAGGGTTGGCCATATCGCACGGCATTTGTGCCACGCTATGGCCGACGCCAGTTGCGCGGTTCCACCGACAGGGCATCGGGCCAACCGACCCAGCGTTCGATGGCGAAAAGCAGGGCGCAGACCACGATGACGCCCACCACCAGTTTCACCTTGCCCCATGAGGGCGGATTTCGTGCCCACCGGGACATGCGCAACAGCCAGTGAAGGTTCATCTTTCCTTTTCCTTTCGGTGGCGCCTGTGACACCCTGCACCGGCGACATTCCCATGAACAACCCGAGTCCGCCATGCCCCCCCTGATTGCTTCGCTTATCCTCATGCTGGCCTTTGCGGCCGGGGCCGCCCCGGCGCAGGAGGATTACGATTCGGGCCGGGCCACCTATCTTGCGGGCAATCACGCCGCTGCTCTGGCGATTCTGGAGCCCCTGGCGCGCAGTGGCCATGCCGGGGCGCGCAACATCCTGGCCGATGCCTATGACGAAGGCAACGGCGTGGAAAAGGACCACCAGCGCGCGTTGGAGCTTTACCAGGCCGCGGCGGCACAGGGATTCGCGCGCGCCTCCTACAACCTCGGCGTCCTGCTGAGCGAGGGGCGGCCGGGCATTCCGGCCGACATCGCCCAGGCCATCGTGCATTACGAAGAGGCCATGGCGCGGGATTACCCGGCCGCCTTCAACAATCGCGGTGTGCTGCATGCGATGGGGCAGGGCGGGCCCGTCGATCCGCAGGCAGCGGTGGCGATGTACCGGCGCGCCCATGAGCTGGGCGATCTGAACGGCACCGACAACCTGGCCGACATGCTGCGCCGGGGCGAAGGCATCGAGCAGGACGTGCAGGCCGCGCTGGCCCTGTGGCAGGGCGGCGCCGAGCGGGGCCATGCGCCATCGGTCCTGAACCTTGGGGCGATGTATGCCAATGGCATCGGCGTGGCCGAAGACCCGGCCGCCGCTTACGCGCTTTACCTGCTGGCGGCGCAGGGGGGCGTGTTGCAGGCGGGGCGCAACCTGTTCGCCATCCACGCCGACCTGGAAAGCCCGCACCACGACGGGGAAACCGCCCTGGCCTGGTGTCTCTGGGCGCTGGACCGCGCCCCCGAGGCCCAGCAAGGCGAGATCGAGCAGGAGTGCAAGGCCACACAAGCCACCCTGTCGCCCGAATCGGCCGAAAGGGCACGGATGCGGGCGCGCAGGCTCACTCGGTAAAGCGCACCTTGCCGATGAAGGGCAGGTTGCGGTTGCGCTGCGCATAGTCGATGCCATAGCCGACGACGAATTCGTCGGGAATTTCAAAGCCCGTCCATGTGGCGCGCACGTCAACCTCGCGGCGCGACGGCTTGTCGAGAAGGGCGATGGTTTCCAACCTGTTGGGGTTACGGGTTTTCAGAAGCTGGATGACATGGTGCAGGGTAAAGCCGGTGTCGACGATGTCCTCGACCACCAGAACATCGCGCCCGGCAATCTCGCCGCGCAGGTCCTTGAGGATGCGCACTTCGCGGCTGCTTTCCATCGCGTCGCCATAGCTTGAGGCCTCGAGAAAATCGACCTCGACGTTCAGGTCCAACTCGCGCACCAGGTCGGCGATGAACACGAAAGACCCGCGCAACAGCCCCACGACCACCAGTTTCTCGGTGCCGCGATAATGGCGCTGAATCGCGCGCGACAGTTCCTCGATCCGGGCGGCGATTGCCTTGGCCGAGATCATTTCGTCAATCACATAAGGCGCCTGCGCCATGTCTTCCCCTTGATTTCCGTGCGTTCATGGCCGACATGACCCCGAACGCCCCAAAGCTAGATAAGCCATGCCGACACATCACGAAACCCGCAAGCTGCCTTATACCGCCGATCAGATGTTCGATCTGGTGGCGGACGTCGGGCGTTATCCCGAATTCCTGCCCTGGTGTGCCGCCGCGCGGCTGCGCGGATCGCGCCCGGTGGCAGGTGGGGGCGAGGTGCTTGAGGCCGATCTTGTCATATCCTTCAAGGTGTTCCGCGAAACCTTCGGGTCGCGCGTCACGCTGTGGCCAGAGGACATGAAGATCGACACCGAATATCTGGATGGCCCTTTCAAGCACATGAAAAGCAACTGGGCATTCCGCCCCGCCGAAGGCGGTTGCGAGGTTGAGTTCTTCGTGGATTTCGAGTTTAAAAACAGGGTGTTGCAGGCCGCGGCGGGCATGTTCTTCAACGATGCAATGCAACGCATCGTGCGCGCGTTCGAGCGGCGGGCGGCCGATCTCTACGGTTGAGGTGAAGCCTTCGCTTCGATCTGTATCTTATTGACAAGGCGTGGAAATGTCCCGCGCTGGCTTTGCGGCGACAATTAACCACAAGTTTGAATTGAACTGTCCCGGTCGGCCCCGCCCATGCCATCATGGGCGCACAGGTTTTCATGCAGGGCATCCGCGATGGCATTCAGGCATTCGACCGAAGGGCGTGACACGACGACGCGCATCCTGTTTCGCCACCAGCCCGGCAAAGGCGATGTGATCGAGGGGCAATGTTCGGAAATCCGCCGTGATTCCGCCGTTCACCGGCAGGTACGGGCGGCTGCTTCGGGCTATGAAAGGTCACGCGGCATCATGTCGGCGCCGCGCCGTTCAGACTTGCGGGCCGGGCTTTGACGGCATCTGCCGCACCGCGTCGATCAGAAGTTGCAGCGCCTGCGCCACGGCGGCGCGGCGCACATGGGGGCGGCCGATGGCGCCGAAATCATGGGTGACGCTGTTCACGCCGTGCCCGGTGGCCAGGCCAAAACAGACGCGGCCTTCGGGCTTGTGATCCGATCCGCCCGGCCCGGCGATGCCGGTGACCGAAACCGCGCAATCGGCCTGCGAATGCGCCAGCGCCCCCTGCGCCATTTCGCGCGCCACCTCCTCGCTGACGGCACCATGGGCGGTGAGGGTCGTTTCGGCCACGCCCAGAAGCTGGATCTTCGCGGCATTGGTATAGGTGATGAACCCACGTTCGAAGACAGCCGAAGACCCGGCGATGTCGGTGATCGCGGCGCCCACCATGCCCCCGGTGCAGCTTTCGGCGGTGGCGACCATCACGCCACGTTCCTGCGCCAGGGCAAGAAGGGTTTCGGCTCGGTTCACATCGGCACCAGGTGAAACAGCGCGGCAAAGGCCACAACGCCGACGGCGGCGAAAAGCCCGGCAATCACATCGTCCAGCATCACCCCCATGGCATCGTCGCGCCGGTCGGCCCATCCCACCAGCCAGGGCTTGGCGATGTCGAACAGCCGGAACAGCAGGAAGGCGGCGACCCAGCCGGGCCAGAGCCGTTCGGGCGCAATACCCATCATGCCCGCGCCATAGGCCACCGGCAGCAGCGCGACCCACTGGCCCACCACCTCGTCCACCACGATTTCGGACGGGTCGTGATTCTCACGCCCGCGGGTCTGTTCGACCGTGGCCCAGTATCCGGCGGCAAAGACGACGACAGCGGCAATCACCAGCCCCGGCCAACCTGCTAGGATGATGATTCCATAGGCCATCGGCAGGGCGGCGAGCGATCCCCAGGTGCCCGAGGCGGGGCGCAGGTGGCCCACGCCCATGACGGTGGCGATCAGGTGCGAAACGCTCATGCCGCCACCAGCGTCACGGTGGCCAGCGCGGCAATGCCTTCGCCCCGGCCCGTGAAGCCCAGACGCTCGGTCGTGGTGGCCTTCACCGAAACCCGGTCGGCGGCAAGCTCCATCAGCCCGGCCATCTGGGCGATCATCCTCTCGGCATGAGGGCCGATCTTGGGTGCCTCGCACATCAGCGTCAGATCGACGTTCGAGATGGAAAAGCCCCGTTCGCGCGCCAGCCGCACCGCGTGGCGCAGGAAGATTTCCGACGCGGCACCCTTCCATTGCGGATCGCTGGGGGGAAAGTGGCGCCCGATGTCGCCCGCCGCCAGCGCGCCATAGATCGCGTCGGTCACGGCATGCATTCCCACATCGGCGTCGGAATGGCCCAGCAGCGCGCGGTCATGCGGGATGGCAAGCCCGCACAGCACCACATGATCGCCCTCGCAGAAGGCGTGAACGTCAAAACCGTTGCCGGTGCGAATATCCATCGTCTGTTCCATCAATCGTTCGGCGCGGGCAAAATCGCCCGCCGTGGTTATCTTGAGGTTGCTCTCGTCACCCTCGACGATCTGCACCGCCAGGCCGGCGGCGCGGGCCACCTCGACATCGTCGGCGGCATCGCCCGGATGGTCAAGGTGGGCCGCCATGATCGCGTCATAGTGAAAGCCCTGGGGCGTCTGCGCCCGGAACAGCCCGGCACGGTCTCGGGTGCCGGTGACTTTGCCGTCCTCGCCCAGCCACAGCGCATCGGTGACGGGCAGGGCAGGGGCGGCGCCAGGCCCATGGTCAAGCGCGGCACAGATCCGCGCAATCAGGCCCTGCGACACCAGCGGGCGCGCCACATCGTGGATCAGCACCCGCGCCACGCCTTCGCCCTGCAACGCCCGCAGTCCGGCCAGAACGCTCTCGCGGCGGCTGCTGCCACCGGCGACGACGCGCACGTCTTCATGGGCGGCATAGCCGCGGGCCAGGTCCATGTCATCGGGGTGCAGCACCAGGGCGATCGGGCCGATCGCGGGCGCGGCGCGGAATGCATCCAGCGTCCAGGCCAGCACGACACGCCCCTTCAGCGGGCGCCATTGCTTGGGCACCGGCCCGCCAACCCGCGTCCCGCGGCCGGCGGCCACAATGACGGCGGCTGTGGTCATCTGCATGTCCCTCCAAGGCGCGATCCGTCTATGACAAGCAACGGAACATGACAACGAAAAGCGTTTCGCGCGTCAAAATGCCCAATTTTCGGGCATGTCGTGTTTTGCGCCCGATTTCTGCCGGTTTTGGCCGGGTGCCGGTTTGCCAGACGCCCGGGGTCGGGTTAGCAAGCGGGGCAACCGCACAACAATTGGGCATCTGCTTGGAAAACGTGATCTCACTCGACCCGCCGGTCCTTCTGGCGCCCATGGCCGGCATCACCGATCTGCCGTTCCGCCAGCTTGTCGCGTCCTTCGGCGCGGGCCTCGTGGTGAGCGAGATGGTGGCAAGCCAGGAAATGGTGCAGGCCAAGGCCGGGATGCGCGAAAAGGCCGAACTTGGGTTCGGTGTGGCGCGCACCGCGGTGCAACTGGCCGGGCGCGAGGCGCACTGGATGGCCGAGGCCGCCCGGATGGTCGAGGCGAACGGTGCGCGGATCATCGACATCAACATGGGCTGCCCGGCCAAAAGGGTGACAAGCGGGCTATCCGGTTCGGCCCTGATGCGCGATCCCGATCATGCGCTGAGCCTGATCGAGGCCGTCGTGGGCGCGGTGTCGGTGCCGGTGACGCTGAAGACGCGGCTGGGATGGGACGACGACATGCTGAATGCCCCCGAACTGGCCCGCCGGGCAGAGGAGGCAGGCATTGCCATGGTCACCATCCACGGGCGCACCCGTTGCCAGTTCTACAAGGGCGCGGCCGACTGGGCGGCGATCCGGGCGGTGCGCGATGCGGTTACCATCCCGGTCATTGCCAACGGCGATATCACCGACGGCGCAACGGCGGCCCGCGCGTTGCAGCTTTCGGGTGCGGCGGGCGTGATGGTGGGGCGGGGCGCGCAGGGGCGGCCCTGGGTGCTTTCGCAGATCGCGGCCCAACTGGCGGGCACGCCCCGCCCGGCGGCCCCCGAAGGCCAGGCGCTGGCCGACCTGGTGGCGGGCCATTACCAGGCGGTGCTGTCGTTCTACGGCGCGGGGCTTGGCGTGAAGGTTGCACGCAAGCATCTGGGCTGGTTCATGGATGGTGCCGCCACGCCGGCCCCCCTGCGCCGCGAGGTGCTGACCGCGAGCGATGCCGCGCAGGTCTTGCGCCTGCTGCCCGGGGCCTTCGATGGTTCGGGTGAAAGGGCGGCCGCATGAACGCGCTGTCCGATACGCTTTGGGCCTCGCTGCCGGTGCCGGCCTTCCTGCTTGATCCCGGCGATCTTCTGGCCGAGGTCAACCCCGCCGCCGAGCAGTTCCTCAACGCGTCGGCCCGCAGCATGCGCGGCGCCCCCGTCTTTGACCGGCTGGCCATCGACGCGCCCCTGGAAGAGGCGTTTTCGCGCGTACGCCGCGATCACGCCGCGCTGTTCATCAACAACGTCGACGTGGGCAGCGGGCAACGCCCGCCGATGCAGTGCAACATGCAGATCGCGCCGATGATCGGGATGCCCGGTTTCGTGCTGGTCATCTTCGAACCGCGCCAGATTGCCGATCGGTTGGGGCGGGCGCATTCGGTGAAAACCTCGGCCCGCTCGGCCATCGGCATGGCCGAGATGCTGGCCCATGAAATCAAGAACCCGCTGGCGGGCATCACCGGCGCGGCGCAACTACTGTCCATGGGGCTGTCGGGCCAGGACCTTGAGCTGACCGACCTGATCGTTGCCGAAAGCCGCCGCATCGTCGCGCTTCTCGAACAGGTCGAACAGTTCGGCAACCTGCGCCCGCCGGTGCGCAGCGCGATCAACGTTCACGATCTTCTGGACCGGGCGCGCCGCACGGCCATGGTGGGCTTTGCCGGGCACATGCGGATCGTCGAGGATTACGACCCCTCGCTGCCGCCCACCCATGTGGATGCCGACCAGTTGTTGCAGGTCTTCCTGAACCTTCTGCGCAACGCGACCGAGGCCGCCGGCCCGGCGGGCGGGCGGATCACCCTGCGCACCTTCTATGACGTGGCGCTGCGCCTGCGCCGCAAGGACGGCGCCACCGGTGCGCTGCCGTTGCAGGTGGAAATCATCGACGACGGCCCCGGCCTGCCACCCGACCTGGTGCAGGACGCCTTCGAACCCTTCGTTTCGGGGCGCGAGAACGGCACCGGCCTGGGGCTGGCCCTGGTCAGCAAGATCATCTCGGATCACGAGGGCTGGATCGCCGTCGACTCGGTTCCGGGGCGGACGGTGTTCCGGCTCTCGCTTCCGGTGGCCCCGAAGGAAGAAACCGCATGACGTGCCAACGACAGGAAAGACCGTAAGACCATGGATGGAACCGTACTTGTCGCCGACGATGACCGCACGATCCGCACCGTCCTGACCCAGGCGCTGACCCGGGCGGGGTGCAAGGTGCATGCGACATCCTCGATGGTCACGCTGATGCGCTGGGTCGAAGAGGGCAAGGGCGACCTTGTGATCTCGGATGTCATCATGCCCGACGGCAACGGGATCGAGGCGCTGCCGCAGATTGCCGAACTGCGCCCCGGCCTGCCGGTGATCGTGATCTCGGCGCAGAACACCATCATGACGGCGATCCAGGCGACCGAGGCCGACGCCTATGACTACCTGCCCAAGCCCTTCGATCTGCCCGATCTGATGAAACGCTCGGCCCGCGCGCTCGAGGCGCGGCGCCGCGCCCCGACACCCCGCCCCGAAGGCGAACCGTCGGGCGGTGACGACCTGCCTCTGGTGGGGCGGACCCCGGCCATGCAGGCGCTTTACCGTCTTGTGGCGCGGGTGATGAACACCGATCTGCCGGTGCTGATCACCGGCGAATCGGGGACGGGCAAATCGCTGATCGCGCGGGCCATCCACGATTTCTCGGATCGCCGGTCGCTGCCCTTCGTGGTGGCGGGGGCGGGCGATCTGGCGGGGATGGACGGCCCGGCCACGATCATCAGCCGCGCGCGGGGCGGTTCGATCCTGTTCGACGAGGTGGGCGACCTGACCGAAGAGGCCCAGGCGCGCATCGTGCGCATGCTGGACAGCCTGACCGACAACGCGCCGCGCATCATGGCCACCAGCCAGGGCAATCTGGCACAGCGGATGGAGGCGGGCGAGTTCCGCCAGGACCTGTTCTATCGGCTGGGCGGAGTGACGATCACCGTGCCCTCGCTGCGCGAACGGGTCGATGACATCCCGCTTCTGGCCACCCATTTCCTGGCCCGGGCCGAGCGTGAGGGCCTGCCCGCGCGGCGCATTTCCGAAAGCGCGATGGACCTGATCCGCGCCTACAGCTGGCCCGGCAACGTGCGCCAGCTGGAAAATACCCTGCGCCGGATCGTCGTGACCGGCACCGAAGAAGAGATCAGCCGCGCCGAGGCCGAGAATGTCCTGGCCCACCAGCCGGCGATGGAACCGCTGGCCGGAGGCGGGGCGGGCGAGAAGCTGTCAGGTTCGGTGGCCCGGCACCTGAAACGCTATTTCGACCTGCACGGCGGCGTCCTGCCGCCCCCCGGCCTTTACCAGCGCATCCTGCGCGAGGTGGAAGCGCCGCTGATCGAGATCGCGCTGGATGCATCGGGCGGAAATCAGGCGAAATGCGCCGATCTTTTGGGAATTAACCGCAATACACTTCGGAAAAAGATCACCGACCTCGATATTCGCGTGACACGGCGCCGCAAATTGATGTAAAACCGCAACAGAATGTGTGGCCATTCGGGAACAACCCCCGGAGAGAGACCACCAACAGAGCGGTACGTCGCGCAAAGCGACACATTGATTAGGGGGTCATCCCGTGACAGGGCGTGTTCGCACGGCAACCTGGGATCGTTTCGCGCGGCTGCGCCGTCAGCGCCGTGTCAAGAACCTGTCGACCTTCGGTCTGGTGGTTCTGGGCCCGGTTCTGGCCCTTTCGACGTTCCTTGTTCTCGGGCCCCTGGATCGCGGGGCCTCGGCGCTGTCGCTGCGCCTCGTGCTGCTGGCCGATCTTGTCTATGTCCTGGTGGTGGCCGCGCTGGTGCTGGGCGCGCTGGTGCGGATGGTGGCGGCGCGGCGGGCGCAATCGGCCGGGTCGCGCCTGCACCTGCGTCTGACCGGTGTCTTCGCGCTGATCGCGCTTATCCCGACGGTGACGGTGGCCATCTTCGCCGGTCTGACGGTGAACGTCGGGCTTGAGGGCTGGTTTTCCGACCGGGTACGCGAAGTGGTGGGCGCCTCGCTGGCCGCCGCCGAAGCCTATGAGGACGAACAGCGCCAGGACCTGCGCACCGATGCCGATGTGCTGGCCGAATTCCTGTCGTCCCTTCAGGGCGACAGTTTCCAGGTTTCGGACGGCGAACTGCGCCAGGTGCTGGGCCAGGCGCAGAACCGCATCCAGCGGGGCCTGCGCGAAGCCTTCGTGATCGACAACGGCGGCGAGATCCGGGCGCGGGGCGAAGGATCGTATCTTTTCGATTTCGAACGCCCTTCGGACGAGGATCTGGCCCGCGCGGCGGCCGGTGAGACGGTGATCATCGAAGACTGGGCGCAGAACGAATTCCGCGCCCTTGTGCGCCTTGGCGGCATCGGCAACCGGTTTCTGTACGTCAGCCGCGACGTGGATGGCGAGATCCTGTCGCTGCTGGACGACACCCAGAAAACCGTCCGCCTTTACAACCAGTTGGAAAGCGAACGTGGCCGCATCCTGTTTGAATTCGGGCTGCTGTACCTGGGCTTTGCGGTGATCCTGATCCTGGCGGCGATCTGGCTGGGCCTGTGGTTTGCCGAACGCCTGTCCGGCCCCGTCGGGCGGCTTGCCGGGGCGGCGCAGCGCGTGGGCGCCGGTGACCTTGACGTGCGCGTGCGCGAGGAAGAGGGCGACGACGAAATCGCCATGTTGGGGCGCCTGTTCAACCAGATGACCATGCGCCTGAAGGGCCAGCGCGACACGCTGCTGGAAACGAACGAACAGATCGACCGGCGGCGTCGGCTGTTCGATTCGGTGCTGTCCTCGGTGACGGCGGGCCTTGTGGGGCTTGATTCCAAGGGGCGCGTGACCTTTGTGAACCGCAGCGCCGAACGGTTGCTGCAACTGGACGAAACAACGGGCGCCAAGACATCGCTTGCCGTCGCGGTGCCCGAGTTCGGGCAGCTGTTCGACCGGTTGCGCGCCAACAAGCGGCTTGAGGTGGCGCAGGAGGAAATCAAGGTATCGCGCGGCGGCCAGTTGGAAAGCCTGCTTGTGCGCATGTCCACCCGCCGTTCGGAAGAGGGCAAGCTGGAAGGCTATGTCGTGGCCTTCGACGATGTGACCGATCTTGTCGCGGCACAGCGTCTGGCCGCCTGGGGCGACGTGGCGCGCCGGATTGCCCATGAAATCAAGAACCCCCTGACCCCGATCCAGCTGAGCGCCGAGCGGATCAAGCGCAAGTTCGCCCGCCAGCTGGACGACGAGAACGCCCAGACGCTGGAGCAATATACCGACGTCATCATCCGCCAGACCGGCGATCTGCGCCGGATCGTGGACGAATTCTCGAAGTTCGCGCGCATGCCCGAACCCGAACGCCGCACCCACGACATTGCCAAGCTGCTGCGCGATGCGGTGACGCTTCAGGATGCGCGCGATGCCGGTGTGACGTTGAAGGCCGACATTCCGACCGAACCCGTGATGGCCGAATTCGACGACACGATGATCGGGCAGGCGGTGACGAACCTTATAAAGAACGCCGGGGAAGCGATTGAAAGCCTTCAGAAAAAGGGCTGGCCCGAAGGGCAGGAGCCGGAAGTTCGCGTGGTGATGAGCGCCGATGCCGGCGAGGTGCATATCTCGATCTCGGACAATGGCATCGGCCTGCCCGAGGATCGCGCGCGCCTGTTCGAACCCTATGTGACCACGCGCTCGGAGGGGACCGGGCTGGGGCTGCCGATCGTCAAGAAGATCATCGAAGAGCACGGCGGCACCTTCACCCTGAGCGACGCGGCGCCTTTCGGCGACACCGCACACCGCGGGGCGCGGGCCGACATCACCTTGCCGCGCATGTTCGAGGCAGAGCCAACAGTTTTCAAAGATGTAAAGGTATGAGGAAGGGCAATTGTTATGGGTGACATTCTCATCGTCGACGACGAACGCGACATTCGCGAGCTGATCTCGGATATCCTGAAGGACGAAGGGTATTCAACGCGGCTGGCGGGCAACTCGGATCAATGCATGGCCGAGATTGCAAAGGAACTGCCCGCGCTGATGATCCTGGATATCTGGCTGAAGGACAGCCAGATGGACGGGATCGACATTCTCAAGGCCACCAAGCGCGATCATCCGGGCGTGCCGATCATCATCATCTCGGGGCATGGCAACGTGGAAATCGCCGTCGCCGCGATCAAGCAGGGCGCCTATGATTTCATCGAAAAGCCCTTCAACATCGACCAGCTGACGGTGGTGATCCGGCGCGCGATGGAAACATCGCGGCTGCGGCGCGAAAACTCGGAACTGAAACGGCGCGATGGCGCGGTGTCCGAGATGATCGGGTCAAGCTCGGCCTTCAAGGCATTGAAATCGAACCTTGAAAAGGTCACCAAGTCGAACGGTCGGGTGATGCTGACCGGCCCTGCGGGCAGCGGCAAGGAAGTGGCGGCGCGGTATATCCACGCCAATTCGAACCGGGCCGATGCGCCTTTCGTCTCGGTCAGTTCCGCCTCGATCGCGCCCGAACGGATGGAAGAGGTGCTGTTCGGACGCGAAAGCGCCGAGCGCGGCATCGAACCCGGCCTTCTGGAACAGGCGGACGGCGGCATCCTGTTCTTCGACGAAGTCGCGGACATGCCCCTTGGCACCCAATCCAAGATCCTGCGCGTGCTGGTGGATCAGTCCTTCACCCGGGTCGGTGGTGCGGACAAGGTGAAGGTTGACATGCGGGTCATCAGTTCGACCAATCGCGACCTGATGCAGGAGATCAAGCTGGGCCGCTTCCGCCAGGAATTGTTCCACCGCCTGGCCGTCGTGCCCATCGCCGTGCCGGCCCTGGACGAAAGGCGCGAGGATATTCCCGAACTGGCCGATTATTTCATCGCCGGGTTCAACAAGGTGCAGGGCCTGCCGCTGCGCAAGGTCAGCGAAGAGGCCGTCGCGCTGCTTCAGACCATGCTGTGGCCGGGCAACGTGCGCCAGTTGAAGAACGTGATCGAAAGGGTTCTGATCCTGGGCGGTGACAAGGGCGAAATCGCGGCCAGCGAGTTGCCGGGCACCGAACCGGCACCCGAAGAGGACGGGCGCGTCGTGCTGTCCGGCTCGCTTGCCACGCTGCCTCTGCGCGAGGCGCGCGAACTGTTCGAACGCGAGTATCTGCTGACCCAGATCAACCGCTTCGGTGGCAATATCTCGCGCACCGCCACCTTTGTCGGGATGGAGCGCAGTGCCCTGCACCGCAAGCTGAAATCGCTGAACGTGGTGACCAGCAACAAGCTGGGCAGCCGCATCGCCCATATCGAGGACGTGGACGGCTGAGCCATGACCTTCGTCAACGCCCGAACCCGCGTCGCCGGGCGTGATATCACGCTGGCCGACCACGGCCCCCGGCAGGACGACGGGCATCTGCCGCTGTTGCTGTTGCATGGCGGAATCATCGACCAGGCCGATTACAGCTGGTCGCGGGTTGCGGCACAACTGGCCGACAGGCGGCGGGTCATCGTGCCCGATCTGCCCGGTTATGGCGCCAGCGCGGGGTTCGACGGGGCCCATGACCTTGAGGATTTCGGCACCTGGCTGATCGGGTTTCTCGATGCGATGGGGCTGGCGCGGGTCGATCTGGCCGGGCTCTCCATGGGGGGCGGAATCGCGCTTTGGTGCGCGCTGAACCACCCCGAACGGATCGGGCGGCTGGTGCTGGTGGATGCCTACGGGCTGTCGGCGCGGGCCGGGATGCACCCCGTCGTGGCGCGGCTGGTACAGGGGCGGTCGGCGGGCCTGTTCTATCGCGCGGCGGCGCAAAGCCGGCTGTTTGCCCGGCTGGCCCTGCACCTGTCCTATGCGCGGCTGCGCCTTGCGCGGAGCGAAACCGATGATCTGATGCGCGCCGCGCAGGTCCAGAATCGGCGGCGCAGCTTTGACGGCTTCGCCCGCCGCGAGATTTCGCGCAGCGGCCTGCGCACCGATTACAGCGAAAGGGTGGGGCAGATCGCCCTGCCGACGCTGCTGATCCACGGGCGGCGCGATCCGCTGATCCCGCTGGCGGATGCGCGGCAGGCGGCCGACAGGATGCCCGACGCCCGGCTTGCCATCCTGCCCGGCGGCCATGTGCCCATGCGCCAGAACCACGACGCCTTCGTTGCCGCCCTGACCGATTTTCTGGATCGGCCCGGCAGGGGCGACGCGCCGTGGCGCGACAGAACCGGGCAGGGCGCATGACCCGGCAGGCGGGCCGGTTTGGCATTGCGTCCCCCGGGCGCTCTTGCGATGACTATGGCCTCGGAAGGGTTTCACCGAAGGCCGGGGCTGTCCACTGCGGACCCCCGGAAGGAGACGAGGCATGAAGGTTATCATCTGCGGCGCCGGTCAGGTCGGATGGCAGATCGCCAAGCATCTGTCGGGCGAACGCAACGACGTGACCGTGGTGGACAAGGACGTCGACCTGGTGCGCCGCGCCACCGACACGCTGGATGTGCAGGGCATTGCCGGTTTCGCCAGCTATCCCGACATTCTGGATCGGGCCGGGGCGCGCGATGCCGACATGGTGATCGCCGCCACCCACAGCGACGAGGTGAACATGGTCACCTGCCAGGTCGCCCATTCGGTTTTCGCCGTGCCCCGCAAGATCGCGCGGCTGCGGTCGCAAAGTTACCTGAACGCGATCTACTCGGATCTTTACCGGCGCGACCACATGCCGATCGACGTGGTGATTTCGCCCGAGCGCGAGGTGGCCGAGGCCGCCCTGCGCCGTCTGGCCGCCCCCGTCGCCTTTGATACCCAAAGTTTCCTTGGCGGGCAGACCCAGCTTCTGGGCATCGCGCTGGACGATGATTGCCCGGTTCTGAACACGCCGCTGCGCCAGTTGACCGACCTGTTTTCGACCCTGCGGGCGGTCGTGGTGGGGGTGCGGCGCAAGGGCGCCTTGTTCGCGCCCGATGCCGGCGATCAGCTGTTCGCCGACGACCAGATCTATGTCCTGTCCCACCGCGAGGACGTGAACCGCACGCTGGAAATCTTCGGCAAGAGTTTCGCCAAGCAGCACCGCGTCGTCATCATCGGCGGTGGCAACGTGGGGCTTTCCGTGGCCTCGACTCTGGAGAAGCGGACCGAGCGGGTGCGCGTGAAGGTGATCGAACGCTCGCGCCCCATCGCCGAACGCGCCGCCGACCTGCTGGAGCGTACCATCGTGCTGCATGGCGACGGATTGAACATGGAGCTTCTGAACGAGGCCAGCATCGGCAAGGCCGACGCGGTTCTGGCCGTCACCGACGATGACAAGGTGAACGTGCTGGCCGCGGTGCGGGCCAAGGCGGCGGGCTGCAAGATGGCCATCTGCCTTGTGAACGATCCGACGCTGCAATCCCTCATGGGGCCGCTGGACATCGACGCCTTCATCAACCCGCGCTCCACCACCGTGTCGTCGATCCTGCGCCACATCCGGCAGGGCCGGGTGCGCGGGGTCTATTCCATCGGCGACGCCGAGGCCGAGGTGATCGAGGCGCAGGTGCTGTCAACCTCGCCCATCGCGGGGCAACTGGTGCGCGACATCGAATTCCCCGAGGGCGTGCTGGTGGGCGCGGTCCAGAAGGGTGATACCGTGGTGACACCACGCGGCAGCACCCGGATCGAAGAGGGCGACCTGATCGTTCTGTTCGCCATGGCGGGCGATGTCCCCGAGGTCGAGCGGCTGTTCCAGGTCAGCATCGATTTCTTCTGATGGCCCAGTGATGCACGGCCTTCTGACACGCCTGCCACTGATCGTGGTCCTGATGGGCATCGCCACCCTGGCGATGATCGTGCCCGCCGTTCACGCCTATGCGGTGCGCGATCTGCATGTCGCGCGGGCCTTCTTCTATTCCTTCCTGCTGTTCGCGGTGATCATCGCGCTGATCGCCTTTGCTACCGACGGCATGGTGGTGCGGCGGCGGGCGCGGGGCTATCTCATCGCGCTTGTGGCGGCCTTCACCGTGGTGCCCGCGCTGATGGCGGTGCCCTTTTACGAAGCCTTGCAAAGCACAAGGTTCAGCAGCGCCTGGTTTGAAATGGTGTCCAGCATGACCACCACGGGCGCCACGCTTTACGAACCGGCGCGCCTGCCCGACTCGCTTCATCTGTGGCGGGCCATGGTGGGGTGGCTGGGGGGCTTGATGGTCTGGGTGACGGCGGTGGCGCTGATCGCCCCCATGAACCTCGGCGGGTTCGAGGTGCTGTCGGGCGGGGGAATCGGTGAAGGCACGAATCCCGCGGCGGCCCAGATCACCCGCGTTGCCGACGGTTCGCAGCGCCTGATGCGCTTTGGTGCGCGCCTTGCGCCGATCTATGGCGCGCTGACGCTCACGCTCTGGATCGGGCTTCTGGTGGCGGGGGAAACGCCGCTGGCGGCTGTTTGTCGCGCCATGTCGACCCTGGCCACCAGCGGCATCACCACGGGGCAGGGCGGCGATGGCGGCCTTGGCGGCGAGATGCTGATCTTCCTTTTCCTGTTCTTCGCGGTCTCGCGGCGGACCTTTTCGACCGAAGGCGCGGGTCACGGGCTTGACCGGTTGCGGCGCGATCCGGAAATCCAGATGGGGCTGTTCTGCGTCACCGCCCTGCCGCTGTTCCTGTTCCTGCGCCACTGGGCCGGGGCCTATGAAATTGACGGTTCCATCACGCTGGACCATGCGTTGCGCGCGCTTTGGGGGGCGGTCTTCACCACGCTATCGTTCCTGACCACCACGGGGTTCGAAAGCGCCGAGTGGGACACGGCGCGCTTCTGGTCGGGGCTGGAAACGCCGGGGCTGGTTCTCATGGGGCTGGCGCTGATCGGGGGCGGCGTGGCCACCACCGCGGGGGGCGTCAAGCTTTTGCGCATCTACGCGCTTTACAAGCACGGCGTGCGCGAGCTTGAGAAGTTGGTCCATCCCACCTCGGTCGGCGGGGCCGGCACCGTGGCGCGGCGCATCCGCCGGGAGGGTGCCTATGTCGCCTGGGTGTTCTTCATGCTGTTCGCCCTGTCGATCGCCCTGGTCATGCTGGCGCTGTCGCTGGTGGGGATCGGTTTTGAAAAGGCCACCATCCTGACCATCGCCGCGCTGTCGACCACCGGGCCGCTTGTCACCCTTGCGGCGGGCGAACCTATCGTGCTGGCGGAGCTGGGCGATGGCGCGCGGCTGATCTTCGCCGCGGCCATGGTGCTGGGCCGGATGGAAACCCTGGCGCTGATTGCGCTGCTGAACCCCGATTTCTGGCGGCGCTGACACGGGCTGAGCGCAACTTTGCCTCAACCGCCTATTTGCACTGGATTCTCGGCCGATCCCGCATCATATTGGCCTCGTTTGAAGTATGCCTGCCATCGGGGCGGGCCAAGAATAAAGGTTTGGACGGGGAAATGGCTGGCGACAGACAGAATTTGCAAGACGCTTTCTTGAATCACGTACGGAAGACCAAGGTTCCGGTCACCATTTTCCTGATCAACGGGGTCAAGCTTCAGGGTGTGATCACCTGGTTCGACAATTTCTGCGTGCTGCTGCGCCGCGACGGTCAGTCGCAACTGGTCTACAAGCATGCGATTTCGACGATCATGCCGGCCTCGCCGATCAACCTGTATGACGGTGAAGAATAATCATGGATGAAACGGCAGTCCAGGCCATGCGCGCCTGGGTACTGCACCCCGACATCAAGTCGGATCGTGAAAGGCGCGACCCCGAGGTGGCCCTGGACGAGGCTACCGCGCTGGCCGCCGCACTTCCCGATCTTGAGGTCGTGGGCAGCGAAGTCGTGCGGTTGCCCAAGGTGCAGCCCGGCATGCTGTTCGGCAAGGGCAAGATTGCCGAACTGAAGCAGCGCCTTCACGATGCCGAGGTCGGGCTTGTCCTGATCGACGGCCCGGTGTCGCCGGTGCAGCAACGCAACCTCGAGAAGGAATGGAAGGTCAAGCTTCTTGACCGGACCGGCCTGATCCTCGAGATTTTCAGCGACCGTGCCCGCACCCGCGAGGGTGTGTTGCAGGTGGAAATGGCGGCGCTGACCTATCAGCGCACGCGCCTGGTGCGGGCCTGGACCCACCTGGAGCGCCAGCGCGGCGGGCTTGGCTTTGTCGGTGGCCCCGGCGAAACCCAGATCGAGGCCGACCGCCGCGCTATCGACGAACAGCTGACGCGCCTCAAAAAGCAGCTGGCCAAGGTGGTGAAGACGCGCGAATTGCACCGCGCGGCGCGCGCCAAGGTGCCTTACCCGATCGTGGCGCTGGTGGGCTATACCAACGCCGGGAAATCGACGCTGTTCAACCGGATGACCGGTGCCAGCGTCATGGCCGAGGACATGCTGTTTGCCACCCTCGATCCGACGATGCGGGGGGTCGAACTGCCGTCGGGCAAGAAGGTGATCCTGTCTGATACCGTGGGCTTCATCTCGGACCTGCCGACCCAGCTTGTCGCCGCCTTCCGCGCCACCCTGGAAGAGGTGCTGGGCGCCGACCTGATCTGTCATGTGCGCGACATCGCCCATTCCAACACCGAGGAACAGGCCGAGGACGTGGGCGCCATCCTGAAGCAGCTTGGCGTCGATGGCGAGATTCCGCAGCTTGAACTGTGGAACAAGATCGACACGCTGGAACCCGACGCCCGCGAGGCGCTGGAAACCCTGGCGACACGGCAGGAGGATGTCCTGCCGGTATCGGCGCTGACCGGGGCGGGGTTGGATGCCTTTTATGACGCCATCGCCAATGCGCTTGACGACGAACGCAGCGAACGCAAGTTGACGCTGTCCTTCAGCGAGGGGCGCAAGCGTGCCTGGCTGCACGAACAGGGCGTGGTCGAGGACGAACAGCAGACCGACGAAGGCTTTGCCATCACGGTCATGTGGACCCCGCGCCAGGAACACCAGTTCCGCAACCTCTGAACCGGCAAGGCCACTGTCCCGCGCCGGAAAAGGGGGAGGTCAGCCCCCTTTGCGCCGTTCAAAGGCCAGGGGGGCAAGCCTGTCGTAAAGCTGCCCGATCCCGGCGCGGTCGACATTGGCAAAGGCAATGCGCAGCTGGTGTTTGCCCGAGGGGTCGTTTTCGGGCGTGAACATGGTGCCGGGCAGCAGAAGAACCCCGGCATCGTGTACCAGCCTTTGGGCCAGGGCATCCGAGGCTATGTCGAAAGGGTGTTCGACATAGGCGAAATAGGCGCCACACCCCAGCAGTTTCCAGCCGGGCAGCCGGGCGAACCCCTCTTCGATGGCGGCGCGCCGGTCAAGGATCTCGTCCCGCTCACCTGCCAGCCATTCATCCAGGTTCTGCATGCCCCAAAGGGCGGCATATTGGCCCAGCTGGTTGGGGCAGATCGTCACCGTATCGAGAAACTTCTCAACCTGGGCCAGCCGCGCCGCGCTGGCCGTCAGGGCGCCCACGCGATGGCCCGTCAACCGGTAGGCCTTGGAGAAGGAATAAAGCTGGATCAGCACCTCGTCCCAGTCGGGATCGGTGAACAGGTCATGGGGGGCGCCGCTGCGGCTGTCGAAATCGCGATAGGTTTCATCCAGGATCAGCGTCACACCGCGCGAGCGGGCCAGTTCGCCAAAGGCCCGCAGGGTTTCGGCGGGGTATTCGGCACCGCCCGGATTGTTGGGGGTGACCAGAACAATGGCCTTGGTGCGCGGGGTGATCAGTGCCGCACAGGCCGCGGCATCGGGGATCAGGCCGTCGCCGGCGCGCAGCGGCACGGTGGTTATCCCGCTCATGTCGAGCCACATTTTATGGTTGAAATACCAAGGGGTTGGGAGGATAACCTCATCCCCTTTGCCGGCAATGGTGGCGATTGCCGCCGCGAAGGCCTGGTTGCAACCCGAGGTGATGGCCACCTGTTCGGGCGCCACGTTGCCGCCATAGGCCGCGCTCCACCGTCCTGCCACCTCGGCGCGCAACTCGGGGAGGCCAAGAACGGGGCCGTAGAGGTGGGCTTGGGGGGTGTGCATGATGGTTTCGGCCATGGCGGCGCGCATCGCCTCGGGTGGAGGGGCGACGGGGGCGGCCTGGGAAACGTTGATCAGCGGACGATCCTGCGAGAAGCTGGCCTGGGCCAGCCAGCGGCGCGCCTCCATCACCGGCGGGGGAAATGTGCCGGCCATGTCGGAGTTCAGGATCAGGGGCATCGCGCGACCTTTCGTGTTGGGGCCGCGCGACCCTAGACCGGCATTGCGCCGGTGAAAAGCCTCAGGGAATGATGCGGTTGTATTTCGTGCCCTTCACCGTGGCCCCCGCAATCAGGCCCGCCTGACCGAAGATCACAGCGATGACCGGCGACAGCGATGTGGTGGTATCGGCCGAAAGGTTGCCGGCCTGATCGTTCACCGCATATTGCACGTCCGCCCCGGCGGACCAGCCGGGCGAGTTGCGGAAGTTGTAAAGCGCATCGTTGGTCATGAAGAACAGCACATGGGCATATTGCTGTGCCCCGATCTGCAACCCGACACTGGCCTGGGTGGCCGAATAATAGTCGATCGTGCTGCCCGCGACCTGCAGCGCGCCGCGCCCGTAGCTGCCGCCGATGCCAAGGCCCGCCTCGGTCACCAGGGGCATGACCAGCTGGCCCGCCGCCTTGTCGCGCAGATCCTGGGTGGCGGGATAGGTGGAATAGAGAAACCGAAGAGAGCTGGCCACGCGGGCATCAATGGTTTCGGCCCCGCGACTGCCAAGCCCGTTGGAACAGGCCGCGCCGAAGAATGCCGTCGATGCCGCACCGGCCAGAACCGCGCGCCGGGAATGAGTTTTCATGTGGGTTTCGCCCTTTTACTGCCGTATTCGCCTCGTGTGATGGCCTTATCTGGCCATTCACCTTAACATTAGGTGAAAAGTGCCCGCCTGTCACGCAGGGATGCCACCCTGCGCGGGGTTCCGCACTATCCGCGCAGGGCGCGGGCCATGGCGGGGGCGAAATAGGTCAGGATTCCGTCGCATCCCGCCCGCTTGAAGGCGATCAGCGATTCCGCCATGACCTGCGCGCCGTCGATCCAGCCCTTGGCCGCCGCCGCCTGGATCATCGCGTATTCGCCCGACACCTGGTAGGCATAGGTGGGCGCGCCGAACCTGTCCTTGGCGCGGCGGCAGATATCAAGATAGGGCAGGCCGGGTTTCACCATCACCATGTCGGCGCCCTCGCGCAGGTCGCGTTCGATCAGGCGCAGGGCCTCGTCGGAATTGGCCGGGTTCATCTGATATGTCTTCTTGTCACCGCTCAGCGCCCCCGTCGCGCCCACCGCATCGCGGAAGGGGCCATAGAAGGCGCTGGCGTATTTCGCGGCATAGGACATGATGGCGACATCCTGGAAACCGCATTCCTCAAGCGCCGCGCGCATGGCGCCGATCCGCCCGTCCATCATGTCCGAGGGGCCAAGGATGTCGGCGCCGGCCTCGGCCTGGGCCAGGGCCATGCGCACCAGCGCCTCGACGGTTTCGTCGTTCACGATCACGCCGTCGCGCACGATGCCGTCGTGGCCGTTCACGTTGTAGGGGTCAAGCGCGACGTCGGTCATGATGGCAAGCTGGGGCACGGCCGCCTTGATCGCGCGGATGGCCCGATTGGACAGGTTGTCGGGGTTCCAGGCCTCTTCGCACAGCTGGGTCTTCAGGGCCGGGTCGGTGTAGGGAAAGATGCAGATCGCCGGGATGCCCAGGTCGGCCGCCTCTTGCGCGGCCTCGACCAGAAGATCGACCGACAGACGATCGACCCCGGGCATCGAGGCGACCGGCGTGCGCTGGCCCGTGCCGTCGCGCACGAAGACCGGCCAGATCAGATCGCCGACGCTCAGCGTGTTCTCGCAGGACAGGGCGCGCAGCGCGGCCGAGGATTTCAGGCGGCGGAAGCGGGCGGCGGGATAGGGGGCGATTGTCATGGCGTTCTCGGGCTGATGCGTCTGGGGTAGCCTTGGGTGGCACGGATGGCGCGCCACCTCAAGCCTGCTGATCGCCGCGCCCGGCAATGCGGGCTGGCCATCGCTCGCCGCCATGGATAGTGTCGCGCCGAATTGCAACGCAGGAGCCGCGGTTTGGACTGGTACACGACCGTTTTTGAGCAGATCGACATGCGGTCGTTTTCCAACCTGTGGTACTGGATCGCCCTTGCCGCCGTATGGTCCACCACGTCACACTGGGTGCTTGGCGTGCCCTATGACATGGTGACGCGGGCGCGCCGGTTCGGCGGCCAGGCCGAAGCCGATCTTGACCGGATCGCGCGCATCAACGTGTCGCGGATGCTTTATATCGCGCAGGTGTCGGGGCTTGGCCTTGTGTCGCTGGTGTCGATGGTGCTGACGGCGCTGGTGCTTCTGGCGGTCTGGTACGGGGTCGAGTTCGCCCAGGCCGTGCTCTTGATGGCGCTGCCCCTGTCGCTGGTCTGGGCGCTGTCGTTCGGCACCGCCCGCCGGATCGAGCTTGAGGATGCCACTGGCGAAGCCCTGCAAAGGCGGCTGACCCGGCAACGCACCATCACTCAGTTGATCGGCATCCTGTCGATCTTCGTCACGGCCCTTTGGGGCATGTACAAGAACCTTGATGTCGGGCCTCTGGGCGGTTGACGCGCCGCAGCCCCCCCCTGGAAGAACCCGCCATGTCCGATCCTGCCCATATCACCGTCTCTGGCGCCCCCGAGGGGTTTGATGCCCGCCTGATCGCTGCCGAACTGGCCAAGGGCGAAGGGCCGGTCGTGCATGTGGCCCGCGACGACAAGAGGCTGGCGGCAACCCGCGCCGCGCTTGAGTTCTTCGCGCCCCAGGCCACGGTCATCACCTTTCCGGGGTGGGATTGCCTGCCCTATGACCGGGTGTCGCCCAACGCCGATATCTCGGCCACGCGAATGGCGACACTGGCGGCGCTGGCGCATGGGATGCCGGGCCGCTTCATCCTGCTGACCACGCTGAACGCGGCAACCCAGCGGGTTCCGGCGCGCGAGGTTCTGCGCGAGGCGGCCTTTTCGGCCCGCGTGGGCGGGCGCATCGACGAGGCGGGCCTGCGCGGTTTCCTGGTGCGCATGGGTTTTACCCAGGCGCCCACGGTGATGGAGCCGGGCGACTATGCGGTGCGCGGCGGTATCATCGACGTCTGGGCGCCGGGCGATCTGGGGCCTGTGCGGCTGGATCTCTTCGGCGACGTTCTGGATGGCGCGCGCCGGTTCGATCCGGCCACCCAGCGCACAACCGAAAAGCTGTCGGTGATCGACCTGGCCCCGGTTTCCGAGGTGATCCTGGACGAGGCGGCGATCACCCGCTTCCGCCAGAATTACCGGATCGAGTTCGGCGCGGCGGGCACCGACGACCCGCTTTACGAAGCGGTCAGCGCGGGGCGCAAGCACGCGGGCATCGAACACTGGCTGCCGTTCTTTCACGAACGTCTGGAAACGCTGTTCGACTACCTGCCCAACGCCACCTTCATGCTGGACGATCAAAGCACCGGCGCGCGGCTGGCCCGCTGGGACAGCATCGCCGATCAGTACGACAACCGCCGCGAGGCGATGACCAGCAAGAAGCGCGTGGATTCGGTTTACAAACCCGCGCCCCCGGGGCTGCTTTATCTTGACGATGCCGCCTGGACGAAGGCGCTTGCCGGGCGGCGCAGCCTGCAACTCAACCCGCTGCCCCAGGCCACCGGGCCCGGCGTGATCGACGCGGGCGGGCGGATCGGGCGCAACTTCTCGCCCGAGCGGCAACAGGAAAACATCAGCCTGTTCGAAGCCCTGGCCAACCATGTGCGCGCCCGCCACCAGAAGGACCAAGTTGTTGTCGCGTCTTACTCCGAAGGGGCGCGCGAACGTCTGACCGGCCTGCTGGAGGATGAAGGGCTGGGCGGTGCCACCCCGATCGAGGATTTCCGCGACATCCCCGACGGGCGGGGCGGGCTGTTCCTTGTGGTCTGGGCGCTGGAACACGGGTTCGAGGGCAAGGGCCTGACCGTGATTTCCGAACAGGATGTGCTGGGCGACCGTCTGATCCGGTCGACCAAGCGCAAGAAGCGGGCCGAGAATTTCCTGACCGAAACCCAAAGCCTGTCGCCCGGCGATCTGATCGTGCATGTGGACCACGGCGTCGGTGTCTACCGCGGGCTTGAGGTGGTCAAGGCGCTGGGGGCCGATCACGAATGCATCCTGCTGGAATATGCAGGGGGTGACCGGCTGTACTTGCCGGTGGAAAACGTCGAACTGCTGTCGCGCTATGGCCACGACGAAGGCCTGCTCGACAAACTGGGGGGCGGGGCCTGGCAGGCGAAGAAAGCCCGCCTCAAACAGCGCATCCGCGATATCGCCGACCGCCTGATCCGGGTGGCCGCCGAACGCCTGTTGCGCCGCGCCCCCATCATGGAGCCGCCCGACGGCATGTGGGATGCCTTCTCGGCGCGCTTCCCCTACCAGGAAACCGACGATCAGCAGAGCGCCATCGACGACGTGCTGACCGACCTGGCCGCCGGATCGCCCATGGACCGGCTGATCTGCGGCGATGTCGGTTTCGGCAAGACCGAGGTGGCCATGCGCGCCGCCTTCGTGGCCGCGATGAACGGCCATCAGGTGGCGGTGATCGCGCCGACAACCCTGCTGGCGCGCCAGCATTTCAAGGGCTTTGCCGAACGCTTCCGTGGCTTCCCGGTCGAGGTGCGGCAGCTGTCGCGCTTCGTGTCCACCCGCGATGCGGCGCTGACCCGGCAGGGGATTGCCGATGGCACGGTCGATATCGTCGTCGGCACCCATGCGCTTCTGGCCAAGTCGATCAAGTTCAAGAACCTTGGCCTGCTGGTGATCGACGAGGAACAGCACTTCGGCGTCAACCACAAGGAACGCCTGAAACAGATGCGCACCGATGTACATGTCCTCACCCTGACCGCCACGCCGATTCCGCGCACCCTGCAACTGTCGCTGACCGGCGTGCGCGACCTGTCGATCATCGGCACCCCGCCGGTCGACCGACTGGCGATCCGCACCTATGTTTCGGAGTTCGACGCCATCACCCTGCGCGAGGCGCTGCTGCGCGAACATTACCGGGGCGGGCAGAGCTTTGTCGTTGTCCCGCGCATCGCCGATCTGCCCGAGATGGAACAGTTCCTGCGCGATCACGTCCCCGAGGTCAGCTATATCACCGCCAATGGCCAGATGGCGTCGGGTGAGCTGGATGACCGCATGAACGCCTTCTACGATGGCAAATACGACGTGCTTCTGGCCACCACCATCGTTGAATCCGGCCTCGACATTCCCACGGCAAACACGATGATCGTGCATCGCGCCGATATGTTCGGGCTGGCGCAGCTCTACCAGATCCGCGGCCGGGTGGGGCGGTCCAAGACCCGCGCCTATGCCTATCTGACGACGAAACCGCGCACGAAACTGACCCCCACCGCCGAAAAGCGCCTGCGCGTTCTGGGCAGTCTCGATTCGCTGGGTGCAGGGTTCACGCTGGCGTCGCAGGATCTGGACATTCGCGGCGCGGGCAACCTGGTGGGCGAGGAGCAGTCGGGCCAGGTGCGCGAGGTGGGGTATGAACTTTACCAGTCGATGCTGGAAGAGGCGATCTCCAAGATCAAGCGTGGTGAGCTTGAGGGCCTGACCGACGACGATGGCCAATGGGCGCCGCAGATCAACCTGGGCGTGCCGGTCCTGATCCCCGAGGATTACGTCCCCGACCTCGACGTGCGCCTGGGCCTCTATCGCCGGTTGTCGGGCCTGACCTCGAAGGTCGAGCTTGAGGGCTTCGCCGCCGAATTGATCGACCGCTTCGGCAAGCTCCCGCGCGAGGTGAACACCCTGCTTCTGGTGGTGCGCATCAAGGCCGAATGCAAGAAGGCCGGCATTGCCAAGCTGGACGCCGGGCCGAAGGGCGCGACGATCCAGTTCCACAACGACAGGTTCGCCAACCCCGCGGGCCTGGTCGAGTTCATCGGCGAACAGAAGGGCCAGGCGAAAGTGAAGGACAACAAGATCATCGTCCTGCGCGACTGGGCCAAGACAGGCGACAAGATCAAGGGCGCCTTCGCCATCGCCCAGGATCTGGCAAGGCATGTGAAGGCGGCGGGTTAGGCGAAGTGGCATGCCCAGGCCGCAGGGCCGCGCCGCCCGTTGGTGGGGTGAACGGTGCTTTCATCTTTGGTCCTTCAAATATCCCCGCCGGAGGCTCCCGCAGGTGCAACCCGATCAGCCGTTGGAATTGCGCGTAAACCGCCCCGCGTCCTCGGCGGCGCGGCGGATGGCGTGGGATTTGTTGACCGTTTCCTCGTACTCCGCCTGGGGGTCGCTGTCATAGACAACGCCGCCTCCGGCCTGGATGTAGAGGGTTTCGTCCTTCAGGACGGCGGTGCGCAGGGCGATGCACATGTCCATGTCGCCCCCGGCGCTGAAATACCCGAGGCCGCCGCCGTAGACGCCGCGCTTTTCCGGCTCCAGCTCGTCGATGATCTCCATCGCGCGCACCTTGGGCGCGCCTGAAACCGTGCCTGCGGGCATCCCGGCGAAGAAGGCCGAGAGGGCGTCCTGATCCTCGCGCAATTCGCCCACCACGTTGCTGACGATGTGCATGACGTGGGAATATTTCTCGATGATGAACTGTTCGGTGGGGCGCACGGTGCCGATTTTCGCCACCCGGCCCACGTCGTTGCGGCCCAGATCCAGCAGCATCAGGTGTTCGGCCAGTTCCTTCTTGTCGGCCAGCAGGTCGGCCTCGTTGGCGCGGTCCTGTTCGGGGGTGGCGCCGCGGGGGCGGGTTCCGGCAATCGGGCGGATGGTGATTTCACCGCCGAAGACCCGCACGAGGATTTCCGGCGAGGCGCCGATCACCTGGAAGCCGCCGAAGTTGAAATAGAACATGAAGGGCGACGGGTTGGTGCGCCTGAGCGAGCGGTAGAGCGAGAAGGGCGGCAGGGTGAAGGGCACCTGCCAGCGTTGAGAGGGCACCACCTGGAAGATGTCGCCCTGGCGGATATAGTCCTTGGCCTTCTCGACCGCCTCCAGATAGGCGGCATGGGTGAAATTCGACACCAGCTCGGGCGCGGCGAATTCGTCGCCCAGGTCGCGGGATTCGCCCTTGGGCGCGCGTTCCAGGTCGCGCACCGCGTCCATCACCCGCTCGGCCGCCTGGGCATAGGCGGCGCGCGCCGACAGCCCGCTGTTGGCCCATGCGGGGGAAACCACCGTCACCTCGCCCTTGACCCCGTCCAGCACCGCCACGACCGAGGGGCGCATCATCACCGCATCGGGCAGGCCCAGGGGGTCGGGGTTCACGTTGGGCAGGTGTTCCACCAGCCGGATCATGTCATACCCGAGGTAGCCGAACAGGCCGGCGGCGGCAGCGGGCAGATCGTCGGGCAGGGCGATGCGGCTTTCGGCGATCAGCGCGCGCAGGGTCTCCAGCGGCGCGCCCTCAAGGTCGCTCCAGGCATCGGGGTCGAAGCGGGCCTCGCGATTGATGCGGCTGGTTTCGCCGTGGCATTGCCAGATCAGGTCGGGTTTCAGGCCGATGATCGAATAGCGCCCGCGCACCTCGCCGCCCGTCACCGATTCCAGGACGAAGGTATCGGCGCGTGCCTCGCCCAGTTTCAGCATCAGCGAGACCGGCGTGTCGAGGTCGGCCGCCAGGCGGGCATAGACCACCTGGTTCTCGCCGCGTGCAAAGCCTTCGGCGAAGGCGTCGAATGTGGGCGTCAGTTGCATGTCGGGCCTACGGGAATTGTGCGTGAACGGCGTTGATGGCGGTCTGGTTCAGCTCGATCCCGGCGCGGTTCTCGATGGCCAGGGTGAAGGCGTCGATCATGTCCTGGGCATAGCTTTGCGAGGTCTGCTGGCGGAACCCTTCGAGGATGGTCTTTGCCTCGGGGGCTTCGGGGTCGGGCGTGCCAATGGCATCGAGGCGCACCACGAAGGCGCCGGTGTCGTCGCTGACCACGCGCACCTCGCCCGGCTCCATGTCGAAGACGGCGGTGACCAGGGATTGCGGCGTGTCCTCGATGAAGGCATCGCGCAGCACGTCGGTCTGGGTCACGGTTTCGACGGGCCCCGAGAACATGCCCTGGCCACCTTCGATCGCCTCTTTCATAGCTTCGGCCTGGGCGGTCAGCGCCTTGGCGGTTTCCGCGGTTTCCCAGGCGCCGATCACGGCCACCTTCACGTCTTCGAAGGGTTGCAGGGTGGGGGGCACGATTTCATCCAGCCGCAGGGCGAAGATGCCGCCATCGGCCAGTTGCTCGATCTCGGGGAAGTCCCCGGTTTCGGCGGCCTCGGCGGCGGCGCGGAATTCCTCGTAGCGGGTGATGGGGTCGTCGCTGTCGTCGCTCAGCAGAACCTCGCCCAGTTGCAGCGGCGTTTCCTTGGCTACATCCTCAAGCGTGGCGCCGCCGGCCAGAAGATCGTCGACCGGTTCGATCTGTTCGCTGACAAGGCGGCGGGCCGCGCCGTCTGCGAATTCGGCCAGCAGGTCTTCGCGGGCCTCTTCAAAGGTGGTTTCATGGGCGGCAAGGATACCGTTGACGCGGATCAGCGCCGGGCCAAGATCGGTTTCCACCGGCCCGGCCACGCCGGGACCGTCCAGCGCGAACACGGCATCGGCGGCGCGGCCAAGCTGATCGCGCGACAGATCGCCAAGGTCGATGTCGGCCAGTTCCAGCCCGCGTTCCTCGACCAGGGTGTCAAAATCGGTTTCCTCGGCCTCGATGGCGGCTTTTGCCTCGGCGGCTTCCTCTTCGGTGCCGAAGACCAGGCGTTCGACCAGGCGGCGCTCGGGCTGGACATATTCGTCGATCCGCTCGTCATAGAGCGCGCGCAGGGCGTCCTCGTCCACCTCTACATCGTCCACCACCATCTGCGGGCTCAGCCAGGCATAGGTGATGCGGCGGCGTTCAGGCAGGGTGAACATGTCGTGGTTTTCGTCGTAGAAGGCCTGAAGCGCGGCATCGTCGGGTTCGCCAAGGGGCGTTTCCAGGTCATCGGCGCGCAGGGGGATATAGGTGAAATCGCGGGTTTCGCGCGCGAAGGTATAAAGCGTATCGCTCAGCACCTCGGGCGTGCCGGCCCCGGCGACCACGGCCCCTTGCAGCAGGCTGCGGGCGGTGTCGTGGCGGATGCCTGCCTCGAACTCGGCCACGGTCTGGCCATTGCGGCGCAGGGCGCTTTCATAGGCGTCACGGTCGAACCCGCCGGACAGCGACTGAAAGGCGGGAACGCGCAGAACCTCGCGGCGCACGGCCTCGTCCCCGACGGAAAGGCCCAGGCTGTCGGCCTCGTCCTCAAGCGCGGCGGTGGCCACCACCTGTTGCAGGACGGCACGGTCCAGCCCGAAGGCCTGTGCCTCGGCCAGGGTAAAGCGGCGGCCGGTCTGTGCTTCGAGGGTGCGCAGTTCCTGTTGCAGTGCCTGGGCATAGCGGTCGACCGGAATTTTGGTATCGCCCACCTTGCCGATGCTGCGCACCGTGCCGCCAAAGCCGCCCGCGCCGAAACCGGCAAGTCCGACGATCAAAAGCAAGACGATGATCCAGACGAAGATGTTGGATGTCTTGCGTGCCGCGCTCTTGGCCATGGTGCCCCCTGCTGTTTTCACCCCCGGTCAAACCGGCGTCGGTGATACCTATGACAGGTGCTGCATGGGGGCAAGACGGGCCAACGGCCTATTGAAGGCGCCAGGGCAGGTGTCGGGGCGCAAATGGGGCTGCGCGGGATCACCGCCTTGCCCTTCGCGGCGATTGGCGCAACCTTGGGGGCGCAAGGAAGGGACGCACAGCATGACCATCGCCATGGACGCCACCGCGCTGCGGGAGTTTCTGGACACCGAGTTTTCGCAGGTGAGCGAGGATTTCGCCGTTGAATCGGTAACGTCGGACGGCCTGATCCTGCGCCTGCGGGTGGCCGAACGCCACCTGCGCCCAGGCGGCACCGTGTCGGGGCCGACCATGTTCGCGCTGGCCGATGTGGCGATCTACCTGGCGATCCTGTCGCGGATCGGGCCGAAGGCGCTGACCGTGACAACGAATTGCGCGATCGATTTCATGCGCAAGCCCGCCGCGGGGGGCGATCTTCTGGCCGAGGCGCGGCTCTTGAAGCTGGGGCGGGCCCTGGCGGTGGGGGATGTGCTGATCCGCTCGGTCGGGGTTGAACCGCCCGTGGCGCGCGCCAGCCTGACCTATTCGATTCCCCCGAAAACCTAGCTGGCCGCCCGGCGCACCATCCCGAACAGATCGCGCGGATCGTCCGGATCGGCCAGAAGGTCCAGCCGCTGGAACAGGCCGGTCTGCGCGACCTTGCCGCGCACATAGGCGAGGGCCGAGAAATCCTCGATGGCGAAGCCGACCGAATCGAAGAGGGTGATCTGATCGGCACTACGCCGCCCCTGGGCCGCGCCGGTCATCACCTGCCAGAGTTCCGTCACCGGATGGTCGGGGTCCAACTGCTGAATTTCGCCCTCGATCCGTGTCTGCGGCGGGTATTCCACGAAGATGTCCGACCGGGTCAGGATATCGCGGTGCAGTTCGGTCTTGCCCGGGCAGTCGCCGCCGATGGCGTTGATATGCACGCCTGCGCCGATCATGTTGTCGGTCAGGATCGTGGCATATTGCTTGTCGGCGGTGACGGTGGTGACGATCTGCGCGCCCTCGATCGCCTCTTGCGCGCTGGCGCAGCGAACCAGGGTCAGCCCGCTGTCTGCGAGGTTCGCCATGGCCTTGTCGGTGGCCTTGCCTTCGATATCGTATAAGCGCACGGTGTCGATTCCGCAGACCGCCTTGAAGGCCAGCGCCTGGAATTCGCTTTGCGCGCCATTGCCGATCATCGCCATGCAGCGGGCGTTCTTCGGGGCCAGGTGGCGGGCGGCAAGTGCGCTCATGGCGGCGGTGCGCAGGGCGGTGAGGATCGTCATCTCGCTCAGCAGAACGGGATAGCCGGTTGCCACCTCGGCCAACAGCCCGAAGGCGGTGACGGTTTGCAAGCCGTCCTTCATGTTCTTGGGGTGGCCGTTGACGTATTTGAACCCGTAGACATCGCCATCCGAGGTGGGCATCAGCTCGATCACGCCCTCGGCCGAATGCGAGGCGACGCGCGGCGTCTTGTCGAAACTCTCCCAGCGGCGGAAATCGGCCTCGATCGCATCGGCCAGATCGCAGAGCATCCGCTCCAGCCCGATGTGGTGGATCAGCTGCATCATGTGATCGACGGAAACGAAGGGCACATAGGCCAGGGGCGAAGGTTGGGTCATGCAAAGCTCCGTGTGGGGCGGTCGAACACCCGGCGCCCCAGAAGCGAGGCGGCCAGATCGACCATCAGGGCGGCGGTGCGCCCGCGTTCATCCAGAAAGGGGTTCAGTTCCACCATGTCGAGCGAGGTGACGCGCCCGGATTCGTGCAGCATCTCCATCACCAGATGCGCCTCGCGGAAGGTGGCGCCGCCCGGAACGGTGGTGCCCACGGCTGGCGCGACCGAGGGATCAAGGAAATCAACATCCAGTGACACATGCAGCATTCCGTCGGCGGCACGCACCCTTTCCAGAAAGGGGCGCAGGGCGGCGGCGATGCCGGTCTCGTCGATCTCGCGCATGTCGTGAACCTCGATCCGGCTGTCCAGAAGCGCGGCATGTTCCGCCGGATCGACCGAGCGGATGCCGATCATGCAGACATTCTCATCGGGCACCGCGGCGGGCAGGGGCGGGAAGGCGTCAAACCCGTCGCGCCCGGTGGCATAGGCCACGGGGGTGCCGTGCAGGTTGCCGCTGGTGGTGGTCAGGGGCGTGTGAAAATCGCTGTGCGCATCCAGCCACAGAACGAACTGCGGACGCCCCAGTTTCGCCGCATGGGCGGCAACGCCCGAAACGGTGCCAAGGGCCAGCGCATGATCGCCGCCCAGGAAGACCGGCAAACCCTCGCCCATGGCCGCCTCGGCCGCCTTGGCCAGCGCCTTGGTCCAGGCGACGGTTTCGGGCAGGGCGATCAGGTGGTCGGGCGCTCCGGGTTGCGCGGTGACGGGGCCGGGGGCGCAGTTGCCGCGATCCTCGACCGTGTGGCCCAGGCTGCCGGCCGCCTCGGCCAGGCCGGCGACGCGAAAGGCATCGGGCCCCATGAGGCAGCCGCGCCGCGCCTTGCCGCAATCCAGCGGTGCACCGATCAGGATCACATGGCTCATCTTTCGTCCTTCCCTTTGATTGGCGCGATGATCCGCCCGGAGTGCGCCATGAAACAGCGCAATATTTGCGCAAAACGGCAAGACATGGACCGATCCGGCGACTATGGTTGCCGATATGGATGATACCGACACTGCCCTTCTGGCGGCCCTGCGCCGCGATGCCCGAACGCCGCTGGCCGAACTGGCCAAGCAGCTGGGCAGATCCCGCGCCACCCTGCGCGCCCGGATCGAACGGATGCAGGCCGACGGCACGATTCGCGGCTTTACCGTGCTGACGCGTGAAGACGTGGCGCGCTCACCCGTGCGGGGGTTGATGATGCTGGGGATCGAGGGGGCAGGGACCAGCCGCCTGATCCACCGCCTGCAAGGCTTCGTGCCGGTGCGCGCGGTCCATTCCACCAACGGCAAGTGGGACCTGATCGTCGAACTGGGCGCCGCCACGCTCGAGGAACTGGATCAGACCCTGTTCGCCATCCGCGAACTGCCCGGCATCACGTCAAGCGAAACGAACCTTCTCTTGTCCACCCGCGCCGGTTAGCCTGCCCCCAGGGCGCCGCCGCAAAAGGCCGCGCATATAGAAAGGGAGCCCCGAATGAGCTGGAACCCGACGCTGGATCCCCATTGCCCCACCGGTGACGGTGTCGATGCCATCGAAACCCTGATCGTGTCCCGTGCGCGCGATGTGGCCGGTTTCGCGGTGCGCCGCGCGCTGCCGGCGCCCCGGCGGCAGATGGTCGGCCCCTTCATCTTCTTCGACCAGATGGGCCCGGCCGAACTGCTGCCCAACCGCGGGCTTGATATCCGCCCCCATCCCCATATCGGCCTTGGCACGGTCAGCTACCTCTTCTCGGGGCGGATGCATCACCGCGACAGTCTGGGCACCGACGCCTGGATCGAACCGGGCGCGGTGAACTGGATGGTGGCAGGCCACGGCATCACCCATTCCGAACGCAACGACGACGCGACCCGCACCGCGCCGATGCGGTTCTTCGGCATCCAGACCTGGGTGGCGCTCCCGAAAGATCACGAGGACCGCCCGGCATCGTTCCAACATGCCGCCAGGGCCGATCTGCCAATGCTCGAGGGCGAGGGCAAGCGCGTGCGCCTGGTGCTCGGCTCGGCCTTCGGTGAAACCGCGCCGGTCGACACCCCGTCACGCCTTTTCTACATGGACGCGGTCCTGCAACCCGGGGCAAAGATCCCGCTGCCCGACGATCACGAGGACCGCGGCGCCTTCGTGGTATCGGGATCGGTGCAGGTGGCGGGCGATACCTTCGAGGCGGGGCGGATGATGGTTTTCCGCCCCGGCGACCGGCTGTCGATGACAGCGGGGCCCCAGGGGGCGCGGCTGATGCTGCTCGGGGGTGACACGCTTGAGGGTCCACGGCATATCTGGTGGAACTTCGTCGCATCATCACGCGACCGTATCGAAGAGGCGAAAGAGGCATGGCGCAAGGGCGATTGGCAGAACGGGCGGTTCCAGCTGCCGGTGGGCGACACGGACGAACACATTCCGCTGCCGGGGACATGATCCTTGCCCCGGCGACGCCCGGTGATCTTGACGCGATCCGCGCCCTGCACCAGGCCAGCTGGGCCAGCGCTTATCGCGGCATGGTCCCGGACGAAGCCCTGGGTGCGCCGCTGGAAGACCACATGGCGCGCACCTGGGCCAGCCTGCCCGAGGGCGTGACCCTGGCGCGCGACAAAGACCGCCTCCTGGGCTTCGTCCGCCTGAAACCCAACAAGGGCTGGCCCTATGTCGACAACCTGCATGTCGCCCCCGACCTGCGGGGCGGCGGCGTGGGTCGGGCGCTGATGGGCGCAATGGCCGATCAGGCCGACGGGCGGCTGTGGCTGACGGTGCTGGCCGACAACCTGGGCGCGCGGTGCTTCTATGGCCGCCTCGGCGGGGTCGAGGGCGCGCGGATGACCGAAACGCTGCTGGGCCGGCCGGTCACCACCTTTCCCGTGATCTGGAACCATCTCGGCGCCCTGAGACGGGCCAGCCGATAAAATGCAAAAAACCGCGCCAGGGCGCTTGACGCCCCCCGCGCCATATTCTATCCCCCACGCACTGCGCGGTTGTAGCTCAGCTGGTTAGAGTACCGGCCTGTCACGCCGGGGGTCGCGGGTTCGAGCCCCGTCAACCGCGCCACTTATCCACCTCTCTTTTTCATCGATATTTCATCCGGTTGATGGCTTTTGCCTCCATCGGATAAATTTCATAATTCGGTGATCTTCCTGCTTGACGCCCCCCTGCGAACCGCCTATTCCGCAGCCTACGCGCGGTTGTAGCTCAGTTGGTTAGAGTACCGGCCTGTCACGCCGGGGGTCGCGGGTTCGAGCCCCGTCAACCGCGCCATTTTCCACCGGAAAAACAAAGAGGCTGCGCCCGATCGCATCGGCGCAGCCTCTGTTTTTGTTCCGCCAAAAGAAAAAAGGCCCTCGCGGACCTTTTGCCTCCGGCGGGGATATTTACGGACCAAAGATGCCTGGGGATCCGATCCCATCTTTGGTCTTCAAATATCCCCGCCGGAGGCATCGCCCGAAGGGCGATATCGGGCGCGCCGCAGGCGCGCCCGGATCGGCGGCGTCAGCCGTCGAAATCGACCCGTTCCATGATCCGCAGCGCTTCGGCGCGGTTGTTCGCGATCTCGGTCAGGGCGGTGGTGTCCGGCGTGATCTCGCCCCAGCCGACCACCAGGTCGTCGGCGGGGGTGTTCGGGTCGGCCGGGTATTCATAGACCTGACCGGCATAGATCGCCTGGGCCTCGGGCGAGGCGAGGTACTCCATGAACTTCAGGGCATCTTCGCGGTTGGGCGCATTTGCGGCCATGGCGACGCCCGAGATGTTGACGTGGGTGCCCGAACCATCTGCGAAGTCGGGGAACTCGATGCGCACCGAATTGGCCCATTCCGCCTGTTCGGGATCGTTCAGCATGGCGCCCATGTAATAGGTGTTGCCCAGGGCGATGTCGCATTCGCCGGCCCAGATCGCCTTGACCTGCGCGCGGTCGTTGCCTTCGGGCTTGCGGGCCAGGTTGTCCTTGACGCCCTGGGCCCAGGTCTCGGCGGCCTCGACGCCGTCATGGGCGATCACCGCGGCCAGCAGGCCGATGTTATAGACATGGGTGCCCGAGCGGGTGCAGATGCGGCCCTTCCATTTCGGATCGGCCAGGTCCTCGTAGGTGGTCACCTCGCCCTCGGCCACGCGCTCCTTGCTGGCATAGACGATGCGGGCGCGGTAGGTGACGCCGAACCACTGGTTGTCGGCATCGCGCAGGGTTTCGGGGATGTGGGTGGACAGGATGTCCGACTCGACGGCCTGGGTCACGCCGGCATCCTTGGCCTCGGACAGGCGCGAGATGTCGACGGTCAGGATGATGTCGGCGGGGGAACGCGCGCCCTCGGCCTTCAGCCGCTCGACCAGGCCCTTGTCGATATAGGCGGCGTTGGTCTTGATCCCGGTCTTTTCGGTGAATCCGTCCAGCAGCGGCTGGATCAGCTCGGGCTGGCGGTGGGAATAGATGTTCACATCGGCCAGGGCGGGGGCGGCCAGGGCGATGAGGGAAGTGGCAAGGGTGAATCTGCGAACGGTCATGGAAGCCTCCTGTTTGACGTTGGCCCCCATAAATCCGACAAAAACACTTGGGTCAATATCCGACTGTTCTGATCGGTTATTTTTCCGCGGCTCTCTCCGCAGTCTTCGCCGCATCCCAAAGCGCATCCATTTCCGCAAGGCTTGCCTCTTGCGGGCGGCGCCCCTGTGCTTGCAGCGCCGCTTCGATGCTGGCGAAACGGCGGGTGAACTTGGCGTTGGTGCCGCGCAGGGCGGCCTCGGGGTCGATGTTCAGGTGGCGCGCCAGGTTGGCCATGACGAAGAGAAGATCGCCCATCTCATCGGCCATCTCGTCCGGGCCCATGGTTTCGCGCGCGGCGACCAGTTCGCCCGCTTCCTCGACCAGCTTATCCAGCACTTGAGCGGTTTCAGGCCAATCGAACCCCACCCGGGCGGCGCGATTCTGCAGCTTGACCGCCCGCATCAGCGCCGGCAGGCCAAGGGCGACGCCGTCCAGCACGCCACGCTCGGCCCGGGCGGCGCGCTCGCGGGCCTTCTGGGCCTCCCAGTCGCGGGTCTGCTGTTCGGCGGACTTGTCGCGCGATTCGTCATCGAAGACATGGGGATGGCGCGCGATCATCTTGTCGGCGATGGCATTCACGATGTCATCGAAGGTGAAATGCCCGGCTTCGGCGGCCATCTGCCCGTGATAGACGGCCTGGAACAGAAGATCGCCCAATTCCCCCTTCAGATCGTCCATGTCGCGGCGCGCGACGGCATCGGCCACTTCATAGGCTTCCTCGATGGTATAGGGGGCGATGCTGTCGAAATCCTGTTCGATGTCCCAGGGGCAACCCCTGTTGGGGTCGCGCAGCCGGCGCATGATTTCCACGAGGCGCGTGATGTCGCGGGGGTGGGTGTGGATCGGATCGGATGATTTGGCCATTTACGCCGCCCTGTTTCTCTGGAACGCTGAGGATCTTGCAGGTTTGGGAATGGGAGGTATCATGCCGGTCGTCAACCGTATCGCGGATTTCGCGCAGGACATGAAAACCTGGCGCCAATGGCTGCACCGTAACCCCGAACTGGGGTTCGACCTGCCGAAGACCGCCGGTTTTGTCGCCGAAAAGCTGCGCGCGTTCGGGGTGGACGAAATTCACGAGGGAATCGCGCAGAGCGGCATCGTGGCCATCATCGAGGGTCAGGGGGCCGGGCCCACCATCGGGCTGCGCGCCGACATGGACGCGCTGCCGATCCACGAGGAGACGGGGGCGGAACATGCCAGCCAGACGCCGGGCGTCATGCATGCCTGCGGCCATGACGGGCATACCACCATGCTTCTGGGCGCGGCGCGCTACCTTGCCGAAACCCGCAATTTCGCCGGGCGGGTGGCGCTGATCTTCCAGCCTGCCGAAGAGGATGGCGGCGGCGGCGAGGCCATGGTGCAGGCCGGGATCATGGAGCGGTTCGCCATCGCCCGGGTCTTTGCCATGCACAACGCGCCCGAATTCGCCGCCGGGGAATTCTTCTGCACGCCGGGGCCGATCATGGCGGCGGTGGATGAATTCACCGTGACGGTGCAGGGCAAAGGCGGGCATGCGGCCTATCCCCATGACTGCACCGACCCGATCCCGCCGCTTCTGGCCATGGTGCAGGGCTTTGGCACCATCGTGTCGCGCAATCACAAGCCGATCGACGATCTGGTGGTTTCGGTCACGCAGATCCACACCGGCACCGCCAACAACGTGGTGCCGGCGCGGGCGGTGTTTTCGGGCACCGTGCGCACCTTCGATCCGAAGGTTCAGGAGATGGTGATCGCGCGGATGGAGGAGCTGGTGCAGGGCACCGCTGCCGCCTATGGCGTGACGGCCGAGTTTGTCTACGAGCGCGGCTATCCCGCGACGGTGAACGATCCGGGTTCGGTGGATTTCGCGCTGGGGGTGGCCGCCGAGGTCGTGGGCGCGGCCCGGGTCGATGGCGCGGTCGAGCGGATGATGGGGGCCGAGGATTTCTCCTACATGCTGAACGCGCGGCCCGGTGCCTATCTGTTCCTGGGGCAGGGCGAGGGGGCCTTCTGTCACCACCCGGCCTATGATTTCAATGACGAGGTGGCGCCGGTGGGGGCTTCGTTCCTTGCGCGCCTTGTGGAGCGTGCGCAGCCCGTGGGATAGCGCCCCCCGAAGCGTCGCCCACCCACCCGCCCCGACGCTTCGGGGGGCGCCGGTGGCTTTGCGATGATGGGTGGCGCGGTTCGCGAGGGCGGGTGCCTGCGGCGCGAGTATTTTTTGGCAAGAAAGAGACGGAGGAGCCCATGGCCCTGGAAGATGCGAAGACCGAGGTGGATGTGGCCTTCAGCCGCGAGGCGCGGCGCGGGCTGGCCTTTGAGAATGCCTTTGGCGGGGCGACATCGTTCTTGCGGCGGCGCTACAGCAAGGATCTGGCGGGGGTGGATCTGTGCATCACCGGGGTGCCGTTCGATCAGGCGGTGACGCACCGCCCCGGCACCCGGTTCGGGCCGCGGGCGATCCGCGAGGCGAGCACGCTTCAGGCTTTCGATCCGCCCTATGGCTGGGGCTATGACCCGCTGAGCGAATTCGCGGTGGTGGATCACGGCGACATGGCCTTCGACTATGCCGATACCGGCAGTTTTCCGACACTGGTGGAGGCGCATATCGCGCGGATCCTGGAGGCCGGGCCGGGGGTGATCACCCTTGGGGGCGATCATTTCATCACGCTGCCCATCTTGCGGGCCTTTGCGGCGAAATACGGGCCCATGTCGGTGATCCAGTTCGATGCGCACAGCGATCTCTGGGCCGATGACGACATGGGGCGGATCGACCATGGCACCTTCATGTACAAGGCGGTGAAGCTGGGTCTGGTGGACCCGGCGCGCTCGGTCCAGGTGGGTATTCGAACCGAATGCCCCGACTATCTGGGCATGAACGTGATCGACGCTGCCGAGGCCCACCGCATCGGCCCGGCGGCCGTGGCGGAAAAGGTGCGCAGCATCGTTGGCGACGCGCCAACATACCTGACCTTCGACATTGACGGGCTGGACCCGGCCTTTGCGCCCGGCACCGGCACACCGGTCTGGGGCGGGCTGAGCAGTTGGCAGGTGGCGGCGGTGATGCGCGGGCTGGCGGGGATCAACCTTGTAGGCGGGGATGTCGTGGAGGTTTCGCCGCCCTATGACACCACCGGGGCCACGGCCATCGCGGGGGCCCATGTGGCAACCGAGTTGATCTGTCTCTGGGGCTGGACGCGGCGGCGCTGAGGCGCGAGCAAGGCATCGCGCATTTTACAGGGAAGAAGCAGGGGCAGGGAGTGGGACGCATGGGCATCTACGCGATCGTTTTGATATTGCTGGCGGTGATCGGGCTGGCCGCCTGGGTGCGGCTGGTGCCGGTTGACCCCGGGCGTTGGCATGTGGACCCCATGGAGGCCGAAGCACCCGGCGCCGGTGGTTGGCTGGTGCGCTCCGAGGGGGGTGATACCGCCTGGCCCGCGTTCGATGTGACTGGCGAGACCCTGCTGACAGCCTTCGACGCCGTGGCCATGGCCGAGCCGCGCACGGAAAGGATTGCCGGCAGTGTCGGCGAGGGGCGGATCACCTACATCACCCGCTCGGCCCTTTGGGGGTTTCCCGATTTCGCCACTGTCACCACGGTGCCCGACGGCCAAGGCGCGACGCTGGCGGTCCTGTCGCGCCTGCGGTTCGGCAAGTCAGATATGGGCGTCAACCGCGCCCGGATCGAAAGGTGGCTTGAGGCTTTGCGGCAGAGGCTGGCCCTGGTCGAACCGGGATGACAGGCAGCCTTCGGAGATTTCGCGCCACATCGGCACGTTCAGCGACATCTGGCATTGGGCGGTGAACATCCGGCCGTTCACGTTCAGGCAGATGCTTTGGCCCAGTTCGACCCGCCCGCCCTTGCTGTCGGTGCAATAGCAGTCGATCACCCGCCCGCCCGGGCCCTTGACATCCGCAAGGGCGGGACATGCGACCAGTGACAGGGCGATGATCCTGAGCATGGTGGATCATACCACGGTTATGTGCCCTTGACCAAATCCTTCCGTTGGGCGATGGCAGGCCATGGTTCCTCTCGACAGACTTGCCCAGATCACCGAACGCTTTGAATACCTCGAGGCCGCCATGGCCCAGGGGTCGGGCGATGTTGCCGCCCTGGGGCGCGAATACGCCGAATTGCGCCCGGTGGTCGAACAGATCGCCAGCTATCGCGCCCTTCTTGACGAACTGGCCGAGGCCGAGGCGATGCTGAGCGACCCCGAGATGCGCGCCCTGGCGGAGGATGAGCTTGCCCGCCTGAAGGAGCGCCGCCCGGCGCTGGAGGATGCGCTTCGCCTGGCGCTTCTGCCCAAGGACGCCGCCGATGCGCGTCCCGCGATCCTGGAAATCCGGCCCGGCACGGGGGGCGACGAGGCGTCGCTTTTCGCGGGCGATCTGTTGCGCATGTACCAGCGTTTTGCCGAAACCCAGGGCTGGCAGTTCGATATCGTGACCGAACAGCAGACCGAGCTTGGCGGCATCAAGGAGGTGATCGTCAACGTGCGCGGGGCGGGCGTGTTCGCGCGGTTGAAATACGAATCCGGTGTGCACCGGGTTCAGCGCGTGCCCAGCACCGAATCGGGCGGGCGCATCCATACCTCGGCGGCGACTGTCGCGGTTCTGCCCGAAGCGGCCGAGGTGGATGTGCGGATCGATCCCTCGGACATCCGAATCGACACCATGCGCGCCAGCGGGGCAGGGGGGCAGCATGTGAACACCACCGATTCGGCGGTGCGCATCACCCATGTTCCCACGGGAATCGTGGTGGTCAGCGCCGAGAAATCCCAGCATCGCAACCGCGAGATCGCCATGGGCGTGTTGCGGGCGCGCCTTTTCGATGCCGAGCGTCAGAGGGTCGACAGCGAACGCAGCGCCGACCGCAAGAGCCAGGTGGGCAGCGGTGACCGAAGCGAGCGTATCCGCACCTACAACTTTCCGCAGGGCCGCATGACGGACCACCGGATCAATCTGACGTTGTACAAGCTTGACCAGGTGATGCAGGGCGACCTGGGCGAGGTGATCGACGCGCTGACCGCCGACGACCAGGCGCGCAAGCTGGCCGAATTCGAGACATGAGCGAGCCGCGCGTGGCCGACCTGTTGCGCCGCGCCGTCGAGGTTCTGCGCGACGGTGGCATCGACAATGCCGCGGGCGATGCGCGCCACCTGGTGGCGGCGGCGCTGGGGCTGCGGCGCGACCGCCTGACCCTGCACATGGGCGATCCCACAGGCGGCGCTGCGGCGGCGCTGGAGCCGATGCTGGCGCGGCGGGTGGCGGGCATGCCGGTGTCGCGCATCCTGGAAAGGCGGGCGTTCTACGGGCGCGACTTCATCGTCGGCCCCGATGTTCTTGACCCGCGGCCCGAGACGGAAATCATTGTTGAACAGTCGCTTGTCGGTCGCTTTTCATCCGTTCTGGACCTTGGCACCGGGTCGGGCTGCATTCTGGTGTCGCTGCTGGCCGAACGGCCCGCCGCCCGTGGAACGGGGGTGGACATCAGCGAGGGCGCGCTGGCCGTGGCGCGGCGGAACGCGGCGCAGGTCGGGGTGGAGGCACGGGCGACCTTCCTTCGTTCGGACTGGTGGGAAGGGGTGAACGGGCAATACGATCTGATCGTATCGAACCCGCCCTATATCGCCGAAAGCGAAATGCCCGATCTTGCGCGCGAGGTGCGTGATCACGACCCCCACATCGCGCTGAGCGATGGCGCCGACGGGCTGAACGCCTATCGCGCCATTGCCGCCGGGCTGCACCGCCACCTGGCACCCGGAGGTCGCGTTCTGGTTGAAATCGGGCCGACTCAGGGCGCGGCAGTTCAGGCCCTGTTCGCCGCTGCCGGGCTGACCGGGATCCGCTGCCTGCCCGATCTGGACGGGCGCGACAGGGTGATCGCGGCCAGCGCGCCACAACAGGCGTAAATCCGATTTTCAACCCGGATTTCTGCATATTTCACTTGCTATCCGGCAGGTGGCGTGGTTTCAAAAGGGTGCAAAGGCTGGGACGCGGTTGCGTCCCCCTTGCCGATCGCCCGTAATATCGCAATCGACCCGGTATCGCCTGTCATGGGGGGCGGAACTCACCAACGGTCAGCCCAATGTGCGGGCGCGAAGAGAAGAATTCCCAGATACAAGGCTGGAATCAGGCAATATGAGATCTTCCAAGTCCCGTTCGCGGAACAAGAACAACCGCAACAACAACCGTTCCGGGGTGAACATCGTCAACCGCGTGTTCGACAGTTCCGGCCCCGAGGGGAAGGTGCGCGGTACGCCGCAACAGATTATCGACAAGTACAACCAGCTGGCCCGCGATGCGCAGCTGAGCAATGACCGCGTGGCGGCCGAGAATTTCCAGCAGCACGCCGAACATTACCTGCGGTTGCTGAGCGAGGCGCAGCGCGAGATCGACGCGCGCCGCGACCAGGACGCCGCCCAGCAGGCACAGCGCGACCGCCAGAACCAGCAGAACAACCAGAATAACAATAACAACAATCAGCAGCCGAACCAGAATCAGAACCCGCAACCCGGCCCCGACGCCGGGCAGGGCGATGCCAAGCCGCAAGAGCCCAAGGCCCAGGACGATCAGCAGCCCGCGCCCGAGGCCCCGTCGAAAGAGGAAAAGCCCGCCCGCACCCGCCGCGCGCGTGCACCCAAGGCCGAACCGCGCGCCAGCCGTGAGAAACAGCAGGACGATGTGATCGACACGGGGTCGGACAACGATTCGGGGCTTGTGGAGACGCCGGAAAGCAAGCCCGCCAAGCCGCGCCGCAGCCGCGCCAAGCCAAAGCCGAAGGACGAAAGCGAAACCCCGGCCGGCAATTCCGAAACCGCGGAATAGGCTTTACATTTCAAAAGGACGGGCGGCGCCTGCAAGGATGCAGCGCCGCCCGTTTTCGTTTCAGGTGCTGTAAAGCGGCGCCTTGCCCTGGGCGGTGTGAACCTCGTTCACAGTGTCGCGCTCAAGGCCCAGCCGTTCGGCCAGTGCGTGCAGGTACTGCGCCTCGGCCCGGTTGTCCGGCTCGATCGCCATGACCGAGGCGGTATAGATTTCCAGCTCAAGACCGGCGGGCACGTCGCGGGCTAGGGCCTCGACATCGACGGGCGCGTTCATCGCCGCCTCGACAAAGGCCTGGTCGGCGGCTTCGCTGTCGCCCAGAACCTCCCACAGGGCGCGGCGCTCGGTTTCGTCGATCTCGCCGTCGGCCTTGGCGGCCATGACCATCGCGCGGATCACGAGGCCGGCCTCGGCCTCTTCGGGCACGTCGGGTTTCGCGGTGGAATCCAGCAGGCCCTGCATCCGGGTGCTGTCACCGCCCGTCTCACCCGGGGCTGAACCGCCTGCCAGGCCGCCCAGAATGCCGCCGATGCCTCCGGCCGCCATGCCGCCCGCGGCACCGCCGCTGCCGCCAAGGCCCAGCTGACCCAGCATGCCGCCCAGGCCGCCGCCCGACCCGCTGCCCGACGAACCGCCCAGCAACCCACCAAGCCCCTGGCCCGATCCCTTCTGTTCGGCCAGCTTGCGCTTGACCCCCTCCATCCCGCCGGCGCGGGTGAAGGCCTGTGCGCCCTTGGCGGCGACAAAGGCAATGGCAAGTTTGGTCATCATGCTTTTCAGCGACATCTGGCTCTCCTCATCTGATGTTCCCGCTAGAGGTAGGAACGCCGCGTGCGGTTTCCTAGACCAGATCGGGTTCGCGGCTGAGCCGGCGCGCCAGCGAGGCGACGGTCAGCCCCTGCACGATGATCGAGAAGATCACGACCATGTAGGTGCAGGTCAGGATAAGCGGTTTCCATTCGCCCTCGGGCAGCGACAGCGCCAGCGCGACCGAGATGCCGCCCTTCAGCCCGCCCCATGTCATGATCCGCACTACCCCGTGATCGAAGCTGCGGAAGGGGCGCAGAAGCGCGATGGGAATGGCCACCGCCGCCAGCCGCCCCGCCAGCGCCAGAACGATGCTGGCGATCCCGGTCAGCAGGGCATCGTTTCCGAAGGCCACGGCAAAAACCTCGAACCCGATCATCAGGAACAGCACGGCATTCAGGATTTCGTCGATCAGCTTCCAGAAGCCATCGACATAGCGGCGGGTTTCCTCGCTCATCCCGTATCTGGTGCCCACGTCGCCGATCAGCAGCCCGGCACAGACCGCCATGATGGGCGCGCTGACATGCAGATACACGGCCAGTTCGTAGCCGCCGAAGGCCAGCCCCAGCGTCAGCAGCACTTCGAGCGAATAGTCGTCGATCCTGCGCATGACACGGAAGGTCAGCCAGCCCAGGACGATGCCCAGAACCGCGCCGCCGCCCGCCTCTTTCAGGAACAGCAGGGCAACCTCGCCCACTTCGTCGGCCTGGTGCGCGTCACCGGGAAAGGCAAGGCCGACAAGGATCAGGAAAACGACGTATCCCACGCCATCGTTGAACAGGGATTCACCCGCGATCTTGGTTTCCAGCGATTTCTGCAGATCGGCCTCTCGCAGCACGCCCAGAACCGCCACCGGATCTGTGGGCGAGATCAGCGAACCGAAGACCAGCGCAAGCAAAAGCGGCATGCCCGTCAGCCAGCTGAAGCCGACACCGACAACCAGCGTGGACAGCAGCACCCCGATCGTCGCCATCAGCACCACGGGCAGCCACTGGTCACGCAGATCGCCCAGCTTGACATGCAGCGCCCCGGCGAAAAGCAGCAGCCCCAGCATCCCTTCCAGCAGGGCATCGGAAAAATCGATACCGGTCACGATGCGCCGCACTTCGTCGGCCATGCCAAGATGGGGCAGCAGCAGGTCCAGGCCCAGAATGCCGAACGAGGCCAGAAGCGACACCACCAGGATGCCGATGGCGGCGGGAAGGCGCAGATAGAGGTAATTGATCGCGCCAAAGACCCCGGCCAGCACGATCATGAGCGAGGTGATCTGAAGTAGGTTCATCGGCAAGGGTCCTTTGGGCAATCTGTCGGCGTCACCATGGGGCAGGCAGCCCGCCACGGCAATTGCCAAGGGCGTGCCAAAGGGTAAGGTTGGGCAAAAGCCACAGTGAAAGGGCAGGACCAATGCCGAATATCGACCGCAACTCGGAAGGTGTGTTCATCATCGCCGCCACGCCATTTGACGAAAAGGGCGCGCTGGACCTGGCCAGCACCGACCGGATGGTGGATTTCTATCTTGAAAGCGGCGTTTCGGGCATGACCATCCTTGGCATCATGGGCGAAGCGCCGAAGATGGCTCCGGACGAGGCCGAGCGTTTCGCCCGCCATGTTCTGGACCGCGTCGCGGGCCGGGTGCCGGTGATCGTGGGCGTTTCGGCGGCCGGGCTGAACAACATGGAGCGGCTGGCGAAAACCGTGATGGGGGCCGGGGCGGGCGGTGTCATGGTCGCCCCGCAACCGGGCCTTGTGACCGAGGCGAAGGTGCAGGGCTATATGGCGGCGGTCGCTGCGACGCTGGGCGATGACATTCCGATCTGTTTCCAGGATTATCCGCAGACCACCGGCGTTCAGGTGTCGGTGGAAACCATCCTGTGGATCGCGCGCAACCTGCCCCAGGTGGTGATGCTGAAGCACGAGGATTGGCCGGGGCTGACCAAGCTGTCCCGCGTGCGCGAGGAAACCGGCGTGGGCGAGGTGCCGCGCCTGTCGATCCTCACGGGCAATTCGGCGCTGTTCCTGCCGCAAGAGATGCAGCGCGGCGCCGACGGGGCGATGACGGGCTTTGCCTATCCCGAAATGCTGGTGCAGGTGGTGGCGCGCCACAAGGCGGGCGATGTGGACGGCGCCGAGGATCTGTTCGATGCCTATCTGCCCATGGTGCGCTATGAACAACAGCTGGGCTTGGGGCTGGCCATCCGGAAAGAGGTGCTTCGGCGGCGCGGCGTGCTGGCCAGCGCCAAGGTGCGCGCGCCCGGCCCGGCGCTGACACCGCGCGATCACGAGGAGATTTCCCGCCTCATGACGCGGCTTGAGAAACGACTGGCGGAGCTTTCGTGATGTTCGATCTTGTCATCTCCGGGGGCACCGTTGCCACCGCCGCCGATACCTTCCGCGCCGACATCGGCATCACGGACGGGCGCATCGCCGCCTTGGGCGAGGGGTTGGAAGGCGCCGACAGCATCGACGCGGGGGGCAGGCTGGTCCTGCCCGGCGGGATCGAGGCGCATTGCCACATAGCCCAGGAAAGCGCCACCGGAGGGATGACCAGCGACGATTACCGTTCGGGAAGCATCAGCGCGGCCTTCGGCGGCAATTCCTGCTTTATCCCCTTCGCGGCCCAGCATCGCGGCAAGGGCGTGACCGAAACGCTGGATCTTTACGACAGTCGGGCAATGGGCGCGTCGGTAATCGACTGGTCCTATCATCTGATCGTGGCCGACCCGACCGAAACCGTCTTGCGCGATGAACTGCCCGCAGCCTTTGCGCGGGGGATCACCAGTTTCAAGGTCTTCATGACCTATGACCTGATGCGCGTGGACGATGCGCAATTCCTCGACATCCTCACCGTGGCGAAAACCCATGGCGCGCTGACCATGGTGCATGCCGAAAACAGCGGCATGATTGCCTGGATGACCAGGCGGTTGCTGGAGGCGGGCCATACCGCGCCCCGCTATCACGCGCCCAGTCACCCGGCCCTGGCGGAAAGCGAGGCGATCAACCGCGCGATTTCCCTGGCGCGGCTGGTGGATGCGCCCTTGCTGATCGTCCATGTCTCAACCCCCGAGGGCGCGGGGCTTGTCCATGACGCCCGGCTGGCGGGGGCAAAGATATTCGGCGAAACCTGCCCGCAGTACCTGTTCCTCACCCGCGACGACCTGGACCGCCCGGGGATGGAGGGGGCCAAGTTCATGTGCTCGCCCCCGCTACGCGACACGGCCACGCAAGAGGCGCTTTGGCGCCATATCCAGGGCGGCACGTTCAGCCTCTGGTCGTCCGACCATTCGCCCTACCGGTTCGACGATACCGGCAAGCTGGCCAAGGGGACGGACGCGCATTTCGGCCAGATCGCCAACGGAATGCCGGGAATCGGGCTGCGCCTGCCGCTGCTGTTTTCCGAAGGGGTGAACAAGGGGCGGATCACCCTGCAACAGTTCGTGGCACTCTCGGCCAGCAACGCCGCGCGCCTCTACGGCCTGCCGCAAAAAGGCAGCATCGCCATTGGGATGGACGCCGACATTGCCATCTGGAACCCGCAGGAAACCCGCACCGTCACGGTGAAGGATCAACACGACAACATGGATTATACCCCCTTCGAGGGGCGCAAGCTGACCGGTTGGCCCACCACCGTGCTGACCCGCGGGCGTCGGGTGGTCGAGGATGGCCGCCTGATCGCCACCCCCGGCGACGGGCGCTTCGTGGCGCGCGAAAGGATCGACCTGACGGGCCATCCGGGCGCAACCGTTCCCGAACTGGACCCCGCCACGAATTTCGGCGTGAAGGTCGCGCCATGAGCGGGCCGATCGTCGTCATCAACCCCAATTCCAACCGGGCCGTCACCGAAGGGCTGGACCGCGCCCTTGATGGGTTCCGGTTTGCCGATGGCCCGCCGATCGAATGCCTGACCCTGCCCGAGGGGCCCTTCGGCATCGAAAGCCAGGTGCAATCCGACCAGGTGGTGCAGCCGCTGGTGGCGCTGGTGCAATCGCGCCCCGATGCTGCGGCCTTCGTCATCGCCTGCTATTCCGACCCCGGGCTTGCCGCCTGCCGCGAAGTGGCCAAGGTGCCGGTCTTTGGCATCCAGGAAAGCGGCATCCTGGCCGCCATGGGGCGGGGCGACATGGTGGGGGTGATTTCGCTGTCGCAAGCCTCGGTCGTGCGGCATCGCGCCTATATGCGGCGGATGGGGGTCAGCCTGCGGATTTCCTGGGATCTGGCGGTCGATCTTTCGGTGGCCGAATCCGCCGGGGGCGAGGGCGCCTTCCTGACCCTTCTGACCGCCGGTCACCACCTGATCGACGATGGCGCCGACGTCATCGTGCTGGGCTGTGCGGGCATGGCGCGCCACCGGGCGCAGTTACAAACCGATCTGGGTGTGCCGGTGATCGACCCGACACAGGCGGCCGTCGCCCAGGCGCTGGGGGCCATTCTGGGCTGAGCGTGGCCCCGCGCGCCCGCCCCACGGCAGGCGGGGGGGCGGTGAATGTGTTGCCGCGTTGCAGCAATCTGCGCGATGGCTTGCGCATGGCGGGATTCTGCGCAAAACCTCAAGCCAAAGCGCTTGCGATATGCGCGCCAGTCGACAACAAGACACCGACGGTTACCGCTAACAAGGCGCCGCGGCCCCCGATCTTCGAAAGGATTCCACTTGTCCGCCACTGATAAATCCGCTGATTTTGCCGATGCCATCGCGCGTCATCTGACCTATTCGCTGGGCAAGGACCCCGCCCATGCACAGATCACCGACTGGCGTATCGCCCTGTCGCTGAGCGTGCGCGACCGGATCGTCGATCCCTGGTTTGCCAGCACCCGCGCCACCTATGCCGGGCAGCACAAGCGTGTTTATTACCTGTCGATGGAATTCCTGATCGGGCGGTTGCTTGAGGATGCTGTGGTGAACCTGGGCCTGATGGATGTGGCCGACGCGGCCCTGCGCGCCTACGGGGTCGACCTGCCGACGGTTCTGGCCGATGAACCCGACGCCGCCCTTGGCAACGGCGGGCTGGGCCGGTTGGCGGCCTGTTTCCTTGAATCGCTCTCGACCATCGGGTGTCCGGCCTATGGCTATGGCATCCGGTATGAACACGGGCTGTTCAAGCAGAGCTTTGACGATGGCCGCCAGAAAGAGGCGCCCGAGGACTGGCTTCAACAGACCCACGCCTGGGAATTCGAGCGGCCGGAATCCGCCTATACCATTGGGTTCGGCGGCAAGGTGCAGGGCCAGGTCTGGACGCCCGAAGAAACCGTGATCGCCAAGGCCCACGACACGCCGATCGTCGGCTGGAAGGGGCGTTGGGCCAATACCCTGCGCCTGTGGGAGGCCAAGCCGACCAAGCTGTTCGATCTCGACCGGTTCAACGCCGGCGACTACTATGGCGCGGCCGAGCCCGAGGCGCTGGCGCGCACCATTTCCCGCGTGCTTTATCCCGATGACACCACGCCCGAGGGCAAGCGTCTGCGCCTGAAGCAGGAGTTCTTCTTTACCGCCGCCTCCCTGCGCGACATCCTGCGCCGGTTCAAATCGGAATGCGACGACCTGACCCAACTGCCCAACCGCGTGGCGATTCAGTTGAACGATACGCATCCCGCCATCGCGGGGCCCGAACTTGTCCGCCTGCTGCATGACGAGAACGGGATGGAGTTGGAAACCGCCATCGACGTGGCGCGCAACTGTCTGAGCTATACCAACCACACCCTGCTGCCCGAGGCGCTGGAGCGTTGGAGCGTGGGATTGATGGGCGACCTACTGCCGCGCCACATGCAGATCATCGAACGCATCGACGCCCAGCACCAGGCGGCGCGCCCGAACCGCAGCTTTTCCATCGTCGAGGATGGCGATGTGAAGATGGGTGAACTTTCCTTCATCATGGGCCACAGGGTGAATGGCGTCGCCGCGCTGCACACCGGGTTGATGAAGGAAACCGTGTTCAAGGAACTGCACGAACTGCACCCCGAGCGGATCGTGAACCAGACCAACGGCGTGACTCCGCGCCGCTGGGTGCTGTCGGCCAATCCGGGGCTTTCGGGGCTGATCACGGGGGCCATCGGTGAAGGCTGGGTCGATGACCTTGAGCAGTTGAAGAATCTGGAACCGCTGGCGGACGACGCGGGCTTTGTCGCTGACTACGCCGCCGTCAAGCGGGCCAACAAGGACGAACTGTCCAACTGGTGCGCCGAAACCCAGGGCATCGCCATCGACCCCGAGGCCATGTTCGACGTGCAGATCAAGCGCATCCACGAATACAAGCGCCAGCACCTGAACATCCTCGAAGCCATCGCCCTGTGGCAGGAGATCCGCGACAACCCCAACGGCGACTGGACGCCGCGGGTGAAGATCTTTGGCGGCAAGGCGGCGCCGGGATATGTCTTTGCCAAGCAGATCATCCATCTTATCAACAACGTGGCGCAGGTTCTCAATGCCGATCCGGTCACGTCGAAGTGGCTGAAGGTGGTCTATCCGCCCAACTACAACGTCACCCTGGCCGAACGGCTTATCCCGGCCTCGGACCTGTCGGAACAGATCTCGACCGCCGGCAAGGAGGCCAGCGGCACCGGCAACATGAAATTCGCCCTGAACGGCGCGCTGACCGTCGGCACGCTGGATGGCGCCAACGTGGAAATCCGCGAACATGTGGGGGCCGACAACTTCTTCCTCTTTGGCATGACCGCCGAAGAGGTGGTGGCCCGGCGCGAGGTCGAGAACCACGCCGCCAAGGCGATTGCAGCCGATCCGCGTCTGGCCCGCGCCGCCAAGGCGATCTCGGACGGGGAATTCAGCAAGGACGATCCGACGCTGTTCCATGCCATCACCGACAACCTGGCCGGGCACGATTACTTTGTCGTGGCCAGCGATTTCACCGACTACTGGCGCGCCCAACGCGAAGTCGATGCCGCCTACCGCGACCGCGAGCACTGGATGCGGATGGCGCTGCTGAACACGGCGCGGTCGGGGTGGTTCTCGTCCGACCGGACGATCCGCGGCTACATGGCCGATGTCTGGGATGCAAAGGCGGTGCAGGCCGGGGCATAAATCCCCGGCCCGGGGGAACGGACGGCGCTGCGAAGGGTTGTTCGGTTTGTGAAATGACTTACCGTGTGAGACATGAAAACACCAAAACCCAAGGCCAAGACCCCCGCCAGACCTGCCGCCAAGGCGCCGCTTGAAAAGAAGGCGCCGGCCCATGGCATAGGGCGCGACATGGCGCAGGACCTACATGACGGGCGCCATGACGACCCCTTTGCCGTTCTGGGCTCCCAGAAGCGCGGGCGCGCCACCTGGGTGACCACCGTCGATCACGGCGCGGTTTCCATGGCGGCGCGGATCGGGGGCAAGGATTATCCGCTGGACCGGGTTTTCGACGATCTGAACGTGTTCTCCGGCAAGGTGCCGGGGGGCAAGCCCTATACCCTGGTGGGGCGCGACAAGTCTGGCACCGAATGGGAGATGCAGGACGCCTATCGCTTCGGCCCGGTCATGGGCGAGATGGATGAATACCTTCTGGGCGAGGGCACCCATCAACGCATCTGGACCGTTCTGGGCGCCCATGTGATGGAACACGAGGGCACCGAGGGGACGCATTTCGCCGTCTGGGCGCCGAACGCGCGGCGCGTCAGCCTGGTGGGCGGCTTCAACCACTGGGACGGGCGGCGCCACCTGATGCGCCGGCGTGGTGCGACAGGCGTGTGGGAGATTTTCGTCCCCGGCGTCGGCGACAAGGAAGTCTACAAGTACGAGATCACCGGCCCCGACGGCACGCTGCAGCCGCTGAAGGCCGATCCGGTGGGCTTTGGCAGCCAGCATCCGCCGGAAAACGCATCCGTGGTGCGCGACATTCGTGGTTACGGCTGGCAGGATGCCCGGTGGATGAACAACCGCCAGGCCCACAATGCCCGCGACGCCGCGATCAGTGTCTACGAGGTGCACCTAAGCTCATGGCGCCGCCATGCCGACGACAACAACCGCCCGCTGTCCTACGTCGAGGCCGCGAAAGAGCTGATCGATTATGTGGCCGACATGGGGTTCACCCATATCGAGCTGATGCCGATCAGCGAATATCCCTTCGACGGGTCCTGGGGGTATCAGCCAGTGGGCCTTTTCGCACCCACGGTGCGCCACGGCCCGCCCCATGAATTCCGCAACCTGGTCGAGGCGGCGCATGAAAAGGGCATCGGCGTGATTCTTGACTGGGTGCCGGGGCATTTCCCGGCCGACCCGCACGGATTGGGCCGCTTCGACGGCACGCCACTTTACGAACACGCCGACCCGCGCGAGGGGTTTCATCAGGACTGGAACACCCTCATCTACAACTACGGTCGCACCGAGGTGGCCAATTTCCTTGTCTCCAACGCCTTGTACTGGCTTGAGGAATACCACGTCGACGGGCTGCGCGTGGATGCCGTGGCCTCGATGCTGTACCGCGATTACAGCCGCCAGCCGGGTGAATGGGTGCCCAACAAGGACGGCGGGCGCGAGAATTACGAAGCCATCGCCATGCTGCGCAACACCAACACCATCGCCTACGGCCAGCAGCCGGGCATCATGACGGTGGCCGAGGAAAGCACCTCGTTTCCCGGGGTGTCTCAGCCTGTCGATGCCGGGGGGCTTGGCTTTGGGTACAAGTGGAACATGGGCTGGATGAACGACACCCTGTCGTTCATGGAGAAAGACCCGCTTTACCGCAGGCACCACCACAACCAGATGACATTCGGCATCCACTATGCCTTTTCCGAGAATTTCATCCTGCCGATTTCCCATGACGAGGTGGTGCATGGCAAAGGGTCGATGCTGGCCAAGATGCCCGGCAACACCTGGGAAAAATTCGCCAACCTGCGCGCTTACTACGGTTTCATGTGGGGGCATCCGGGCAAGAAGCTGTTGTTCATGGGCCAGGAATTTGCCCAGCCGGGCGAATGGAACCACGACACCGAGCTGACCTGGGGCGTTCTGGACGATCCGGCGCACCGGGGCATTCAGGCGCTGGTGCGTGACCTGAACACCCTTTACCGCGCACAACCCGCGCTGCATGTGAAAGATTGCGATCCCGCCGGCTTTCAATGGATCGAGGTGAACGATGCCGAGAATTCGGTGCTTTCATGGATCAGGCGTGGCAAGGCGGGCGATCCCGAGGTCGTGGTGATCTGCAACTTCACCCCGGTCGAGCGTACCGATTACCATGTCGGCCTGCCGCAGGTCGGCACATGGCGCGAGGTTCTGAACACCGATGCCGCGCTTTATGGCGGGGACAACCGGGGCAACATGGGTGCCATCAAGGGCAAGGATGTGGCCCACCAGGGGCAACCGGCCTCGGCCAGGGTGGTTCTGCCGCCGCTTTCGACCCTGATCTTCGTCAAGGTTTAGGGCCGACGCGATCTGGCGCCGCCCCCGGGCAAGGGCGGTACGCAACCGATGCACGAGGGGTGCATCGCAAGAAACGGCGGACAATCCGCCGAAGGCAAACGGACCAACGAGTCCTGTTAGGGAGGGAAAAGATGCCGACACCAAACGCGAGACTGTCCAGCAGAAGCATGGCGTTCGTACTGGCGGGGGGGCGGGGCAGCCGCCTGAAGGAACTGACCGACAGCCGCGCGAAACCGGCGGTCTTCTTTGGTGGCAAGACGCGCATCATCGATTTCGCGCTGTCCAACGCCCTGAATTCCGGCATCAAGAAGATGGCCATCGCCACGCAATACAAGGCGCATTCGCTGATCCGCCATTGTCAGCGCGGCTGGTCGTTCTTTCGGGCCGAGCGGAACGAATACCTTGATATCCTGCCCGCCTCGCAACGGGTATCGGAAAACAAGTGGTATCTGGGCACCGCCGATGCCGTGACCCAGAACATCGACATCATCGACAGCTATGGCATCGAATATGTCCTGATCCTTGCGGGTGATCACATCTACAAGATGGATTACGAGATGATGCTGCAACAGCACGTCGATACCGGCGCGGACGTGACCATCGGCTGCCTGACCGTCCCGCGGGAAGAGGCCAGCGCATTCGGCGTCATGGATATCGACGCGCAGGACCGCATCACCAGCTTTCTGGAAAAACCCGCCGATCCGCCGGGCACGCCCGATGATCCCAAGGTCACGCTGGCCTCGATGGGGATCTATGTCTTCCGGTGGAGCTTTCTGCGCGAACTGCTGATCCGCGATGCCGAGGACAGCAATTCATCCCACGACTTCGGCGGCGACATCATTCCGGAGATCGTGAAGAACGGCAAGGCGATGGCGCACCGGTTTGAAAACAGCTGTGTCAAACACGATGCCTCGGCCCCGGCCTATTGGCGTGATGTGGGCACCATCGACGCCTTCTGGAAGGCCAATATCGATCTGACCGGTTTCACCCCCGACCTTGACCTGTGGGACAAGCAGTGGCCGATCTGGACCTATTCCGAGTCCGTGCCCCCGGCCAAGTTCGTTCACGACGCACCCGACCGGCGGGGCATGGCGATTTCATCTCTGGTTGCGGGGGGCTGCGTGATTTCCGGCACCGAGATCCGGGAAAGCCTGCTGTTCACCCAGGTGCACACGAATTCCTATTCCAGCCTCGAACAGGCGGTGGTGCTGCCCTATGTGACGATCGGGCGGAACGCCAAGCTGCGCAAGGTGGTGATCGACCGGGGCGTGCAGATTCCCGAGGGGCTGCACGTGGGGATCGACCCGGACGAGGACAACAAGTGGTTCCGCGTTTCCGAGGGCGGCGTGACGCTGATCACGCAGGACATGCTGAACGCGCGGGCCGCCTCGAAATGATGCAGGTGTTGTCGGTTGCGTCGGAATGCGCCCCGCTGGTGAAGACCGGCGGGTTGGCCGATGTGGTCGGCGCGCTGCCGGGCGCGATGGCCGGGCAGGGCGTGGCGATGCGCAGCCTGATCCCCGGCTATCCTTCCGTTCTGGCAAGGGCCGACCTCGGCAAGGTGGTTCTGGCCGAGGATGATCTGTTCGGTGGCCGGGGCGAGGTGGTGGAGGCCAGGGCCGGTACGCTTGACCTGCTGATCCTGCGCGCCCCCCACCTTTATGATCGCCCCGGTTCGATCTATCTGAACGCCGCCGGCCAGGATTGGAGCGACAACCCCGAACGTTTCGCCGCCCTGTCGTGGATGGCCGCCCGCATCGCCCGCGAGGGGGCGGAGGGCTGGCGTCCGCGGATCCTGCACTGTCACGATTGGCAGGCGGGTCTGGCGCCGGCCTATCTGCGCGGCCTTGGCATCCACGATGTGCAGTCGATCCTGACCATTCACAACGTCGCCTTCCATGGCCTGGCACCTGCCGCCAAGCTGGATGGATTGCGCCTGGCGCACTGGATGTTCACCCCCGAGGGGCTGGAGTTCTGGGGGCAGATTTCGGCGTTGAAGGCCGGGCTTGTCTATGCCGACAAGCTGACCACGGTCAGCCCGACCTATGCGCGCGAACTGCTGACCCCCGATTTCGGCATGGGGCTGGATGGCGTGTTGCGGGCGCGGGCGGGCGATCTTTCCGGCATCCTGAACGGCATCGACCTTGAGGTCTGGAACCCGGCCACCGATCCCGAAATCGCGCCCTACCGATCGCTTGAGGGCAAGGCGGAAAACAAGGCGCGCCTTCTGGACGAATTCGGCCTTCCCGAAGGCGACGGGCCGCTTGCCGTTCTGATTTCGCGCCTCAGCGAACAGAAGGGGCTGGACCTGCTGATCGACGCCTTGCCCGGTTTCCTGGCGCGGGGCGGGCGGCTGGCACTTCTGGGCAGTGGTGACAAGGGGCTGGAACGCGCCTTCAGCGATCTGGCCAATCACTACGACAACCTTGCCGTGCGCATCGGCTATGACGAGGCGCTAAGCCATCGGATGATGGCGGGCGGCGATGCGATCCTCGTGCCATCGCGGTTCGAACCCTGCGGGCTGACCCAGCTTTACGGGCTGCGCTATGGCACCGTGCCGCTGGTGGCGCTGACCGGCGGGCTGGCCGATACGGTGATCCCGGCCAATGACGCGGCCCTGCGCGCGGGTGTGGCAACGGGCATTCAGTTTGCCCCCGTGACCGCACAGGCGCTGTCGGCTGCGCTTGACCAGCTTTGCGCCCTTTACGCCCAGCCCGAAACATGGAACCGCATCCAACGCAATGCCATGGCCCATCCCGTGGGCTGGGAAACCTCGGCGGCGGATTACGCCGCGCTTTACCGGACAGTGACAGCCACCCCATGACAAGCCCCTTCGTGATGACAGCCGGACGCGCCGCGCCCCTTGGTGCGACCTTCGATGGCGATGGCGTGAATTTCGCCGTCTTTTCCGAACATGCGACACGCATGGTTCTGTGCCTCTTCTCCGAGGACGGCAAGCACGAGGTCGCCCGCCTGGACCTGCCCGAACGCGATGGCGACGTCTGGCACGGCTATGTCTCGGGGATGCGCCCCGGTCAGAAATACGGCCTGCGCGCCCATGGCCGCTATGCCCCCGAGGAAGGCCACCGGTTCAACGCCAACAAACTGTTGATCGACCCCTATGCCAAGCGCCTGACCGGCCACCCCGACTGGCACGATTCCCTCATGGGCTATACGCTGGGCGCGCCCAATGGCGACCTCAGCTTCGACAAACGGGACAGCGCGCCGCACATGCCCCGCTGCGTGGTCGAAGACCCGGCTTTTTCCTGGGGGCGGGACAAGGCGCCGCAAACGCCGATCCAGAATTCCGTGATCTACGAGGCGCATGTGAAGGGGCTGACGGCACTGCATCCCTCGGTCGATCTGCCCGGCACCTTCCTTGGCATGGCCAGCGATCCGATGCTGGATTACCTCACCGACCTTGGCATCACCGCGATCGAATTGCTGCCTGCCCAGGCCTTTCTGAACGACCGTTTCCTGGTGGAAAAGAACCTCACCAATTACTGGGGCTACCAGACCCTGGGCTTCTTCGCGCCCGAGCCGCGCTATCTGCATCGCGGCCAGATCGCCGAGTTTCAGCAGATGGTCGCGCGGTTCCATTCCGCCGGGATCGAGGTGATCATGGACGTGGTCTATAACCACACCGGCGAGGGGAGCGAGCTGGGCCCGACCCTGGCCTTTCGCGGTCTCGACAACGCCAGCTATTACCGCCTGGCCGATAGTCCGCGCCACTATATCAACGACACCGGCACCGGAAACACCCTGAACGTCGATCACCCCATGGTGCTGCGCATGGTGATGGATTCCCTGCGCTACTGGGTCGAGGTGATGCATGTCGACGGCTTCCGCTTCGATCTCTGTTCGACCTTGGGGCGCACCGATACCGGGTTCGACCGGGGGGCGGCCTTCTTCGATGCGATCCGGCAAGACCCGGTCCTGACCGGCACAAAACTGATCGCCGAGCCATGGGATATCGGGCCCGGCGGCTATCAACTGGGGGCCTTCCCGCCGCCTTTCATGGAGTGGAACGACAAGTACCGCGATTCCGTGCGCCGGTTCTGGCGGATGGACCAGGGCATGGCGCCCGCGCTGGCCGACCGCCTGACCGGTTCGGCCCTGCAGTTCGATCATTCCGGGCGCCCGGCCACCAGTTCGGTGAACCTCCTGACGGCCCATGACGGGTTCACCCTGAACGACGTGGTGTCCTACAACGAAAAGCACAACATGGCGAACGGCGAAGACGGGCAGGACGGCCACGGCGAGAATTTCTCGGACAACATGGGGGTCGAGGGCGAAACCCAGAAACCCGCCGTCCTGTCGGCCCGCGCGCAGCGTCGGCGCAACCTGATGGCGACGCTGCTGCTGTCGCAGGGCACCCCGATGATCCTGGCGGGCGACGAGGTGGGCCATTCCCAGGGCGGCAACAACAACGCCTATTGCCAGGACAACGCCATAAGCTGGATCGACTGGTCGAAGGCCGACAGCGATTTCCACGCCTTCACGCGGCGGATGATCGCCCTGCGCCGCGATCATCCGATCCTGCGCCAGAAGCTGTTCCTGCATGCCCACGAACGGGCCATCGACGGCAAGGCCGACGTGTTCTGGCGGATGCCCGATGGCGCGCCGATTTCCGATGAACAATGGCAGGACCCGGCGCTGAACTGCATCTGCACCGAATTGCGCACCGCCTCGGGGACGCCCTTCTATGGCGCCACGGAAACGGCGATCTTTGCCGTCTTCAACTCGGGCGATGCGGTTTCGGTCACGCTGCCCGAAGCGGCGCAGGGGCGCGCCTGGCGGTGCGAAATCGACACGGCCCGCCCCGCGTCGCCCGCCCGGCCCGAGGCGGGGCAGATCGACTGTGCCGCCCACAGCGTGCTGGTTCTGGTGCTGGAGCAGGCGGCATGACATCGGCGCTCGCGCAACTGGCGGCCCGCCTGGGCGTGATGCCGCGTTATCGCGACCAGACCGGCGAATGGCACGACACCGGCCCCGATACCCTGTCGGCCGTGGTCGGGGCCATGGGGTTCGACACGTCATCCGACAAGGCCATGTCCGACGCCCTTGCCGCCCTGACGGAAGAGGACGAGGCGCGCAAGCTGCCGCAATGGTTGGTGCTTGAGGCCGAATGTCCCGGCCCCATGGTGGATGATGCATGGCAACTGACCCTGGAAAGCGGCGAGTTGCGCGAAGGGCGCGGCCCGCTTCCGGCCCTGCCGCTGGGCATCCACCGCCTTTCGCTGACCGGGCATGACACCTGGCTTCTGGCCGCGCCCTGCCGTCTGCCGGCCCCGGCGGCGCATTGGGGCCTGACGCTGCCGCTTTACGGATTGCGCACCGCCGCGCAGGGCGGCGTGGGCAGCTATCGCGACCTGGCCGAAGTGGCACGGGGGCTGGCCGGGCAGGGCGCGGCCTTCGTGGGGGTCAACCCGATTCACGCGGGCTTTCCCGACGATCCCATGGCCTTCAGCCCCTATTCGCCCTCAAGCCGGCGGCGGTTTTCCACCCTGCATATCGACGCGGGCGCAAGGCCCGACGATCACGGCGACCTGATTGACTACGCCAGTGTGCTGGGCGCCCAGAAACAAGCGCTTGAGGACCAATGGGCCGCCTTCGGGGGCGATGCCGACTTCGATGCCTTCGTTTCGGGCGAGGGGCCGGCGCTGCACCGGTTTGCGCTGCACCAGGCGCTTTCGGCCCGCCACGGCCCCTATTGGACGGATTGGCCCGAGGCGCTGCGCGATCCGCTGTCGTCCGAGGTCTCGGAATTCGCCGAGGCCCATGGCGATGCGATCCGGTTTCACAGCTGGCTGCAATGGCGCGCCGAGATGCAGTTGGCCCAGGTGCGCCACGCCGCCGATGACATGGCGCTGGGGCTTTACCTTGATCTTGCGGTGGGCACCCACCCCCAGGGGGCCGAAACCTGGGGCGACCCCGATCTTTTCGCGCCCGGCTGTTCGCTGGGGGCGCCGCCCGATGCCTTTTCGCGCGATGGACAGCGCTGGAACCTGGCGCCCATGCGCCCGCTGCACCTGGCGCGCAGCGGCTTCAGGGCGCTGGCGGAAATCCTGCGCGCCCAGCTTCGCTTTGCGCGGGTGCTGCGGATCGACCATATCCTGGGGTTCGAACGCGCCTTCTGGGTGCCCGAGAATGCCCCCGGCGCATATGTGACCATGCCCAAGGCGGCGCTGCTGGCCGTCGCCCGGATCGAGGCGGCGCGCGTCGGGGCCGTCATCATCGGCGAGGATCTGGGCAACATCCCCGAGGGCCTGCATGCCGATCTGGCCGCCTCGGGAATTCTGGGCTGCCGGGTCGCCATGTTCGAACAGGATTGGAATGCCGCGCAGCCCACCTTCAAGCCCGCCGCGGCCTATGACGCCGATGTACTGACGTCCTTCGCCACCCACGACCTGGCCACCTATCGCGGCTGGCGGCGGGCGCGGGATATCGAATGGCGCGAAGCCCTGGGCAGCCTCGACGCCGAGGTCGCCGCGCGCGCCCGCACCCAGCGCGAGGGCGAGGTTTCCGCGCTGGCCCGGCGGATCGGCGGCACCAACATCGGGCGGCTGAACGGGTTTCTGGCCGGCACGCCATCGCGGCTGGTGGCGGTGCAGGCCGAGGATGCGCTGGCCCATATCGAACAGCCAAACCTGCCCGGAACCGTCTACGATCACCCCAACTGGCGGCGCCGCCTTGGCGTGGCGCCCCAGGACCTGGCCCGCCATCCGGGGGTGGCCGAGGCCGCAAAGATCATGAAAACATCAGGAAGATGAGGACCGAGATGAGCGTTATCACCGTCAAGACCGCCCCGATCGAGGGCCAGAAACCCGGCACCAGCGGGCTGCGCAAGAAAACCCGCGTGTTCATGCAGCCCCATTACCTTGAGAATTTCGTCGCCGCGATCTGGGACGCCATCGGCGGCGTTGCGGGCAAGACACTGGTTCTGGGTGGCGACGGGCGCTATTTCAACGACCGCGCGGCGCAGGTGATCCTGCGCATGGCGGCGGCGGGGGGCGCGGCGAAGGTGATCGTCGGGCAGGGGGCGCTGTTGTCCACTCCGGCGGCCAGCAATCTGATCCGCCAACGCGCCACGGATGGTGGCATCATCATGTCGGCCAGCCACAACCCCGGCGGCCCGGACGAGGATTTCGGCGTCAAGTTCAACATGCCAAACGGCGGCCCGGCCCCCGAAGAGGTGACAAACCGCATGGTGGCCGCGACGCAATCCATCAGCGAATACCGGATCTACGAGGCACAGGATGCCGATCTGTCGACCCTGGGCACCAGCGGGATGGGCGACATGAAGATCGAGGTTGTCGATCCTGTGGCCGATTATGCCGCGCTGATGGAAAAGCTGTTCGATTTCGACGCCATCCGCACCCTGTTCCAATCCGGCTTCCGGCTGCGTTTCGATGCCATGCACGCGATCACCGGCCCCTATGCGACGGCGATTCTGGAAGACACACTGGGCGCCCCGAAGGGCAGCGTGGTGAACGCCACCCCCAGCCCCGATTTCGGCGGCGGCCACCCCGACCCCAACCCGATCTGGGCCAAGGATCTGATGGATGTGATGATGGGCGACGGCGCCCCCGATTTTGGCGCCGCCAGCGACGGTGACGGCGATCGCAACATGATTGTCGGGCGTGGCTGCTATGTGGGGGCTTCGGACAGCTTGGCTGTGCTGGCGGCCAACGCCCGGATTGCACCGGCCTATGCGGCGGGTCTGAAGGGCGTGGCGCGTTCGATGCCCACCAGCCGGGCCCTGGACCGGGTGGCGGCAAGGCGCGGGCTGGATTGCTATGAAACGCCCACCGGGTGGAAATTCTTCGGCAACCTTCTGGATGACGGCCGCATCACGCTCTGCGGCGAGGAATCGGCCGGGACCGGCAGCGACCATGTGCGCGAAAAGGACGGGCTTTGGGCGGTTCTGCTGTGGCTGAACATCCTGGCGAAGACCGGCAAGTCGGTGCAGGAGATGATGAACGATCACTGGGCCGAATTCGGGCGCAACTTCTATTCCCGCCACGATTACGAGGCGGTGGATGCCGAAAAGGCCAATACCATGATGGACCGGCTGCGCACCCGACTGGGCGATCTGGTGGGCAGCGACGTGATGGGGGCCACCGTGGAATCCGCGGACGAGTTCGCCTATGACGATCCGGTGGACGGATCGCGCGCCACGGGGCAGGGGCTGCGCGTTGCCTTCGCCGGGGGCGGGCGCATCGTCTATCGCCTCTCGGGCACCGGCACCGTGGGCGCGACCCTGCGGGTATACATCGAAGAGGTTTCGGACGATCCGGCGACCTTTACCATGGATACACAGGATGCCCTTAAAGATATGATCGCACGGGCCGACCAGATCGCCGGAATCCGTGAATTCACTGGAAGAACCGCGCCGGATGTGCGCACCTGACACGAAACGGCCCATGGAGCAGACATGCATAGACTGAGCGAATTGATCCGATTCACCACTTTCGCGGCGGCGATTCTTCTCTTCCTGTTGTCCTTGCTCTGGCTTTACCACACGCCCTGGGGGTGGATCGGCGTCGTGATCTTCGGCGCCGGCACCCTTCTGGGCATTCACGACCTGTTCCAGACCCATCACTCGGTTCTGCGCAACTATCCTGTGCTGGGGCAGATCCGCTATTTCTTCGAGAAGATCCGCCCCGAGATCCGCCAGTACCTGATCGAGGGCGACAACGAGGAAGAGCCGTTTTCGCGCGAAGAGCGCAGCATCGTCTATCAGCGCGCCAAGGGCGAAGAGGCCGCGCGCCCCTTCGGCACCAAGCAGAAGGTCTATGAACCCGGCTACAAGTGGCTGACCCATTCGGTCAATCCCTGCCATATCGAAGACCCCGACATCCGCGTTACCATCGGCGGGCCGGAATGCCGCCAGCCCTACGAGGCGTCGCTTTACAACATCTCGGCCATGTCCTTTGGCGCGCTGTCGGCCAATGCGATCTCGGCGCTGAACAAGGGGGCCAAGGCCGGCGGTTTCGCCCATGACACCGGCGAGGGTGGGATTTCACGTTATCACCGCGAAGGCGGCGGTGACCTGATCTGGGAGATCGGATCGGGCTATTTCGGCTGTCGCCACGACGACGGCACCTTCAACCCCGAGAAATTCGCCGAGGGCGCGGCCAGCGACCAGGTGAAGATGATCGAGATCAAGCTGTCGCAGGGCGCGAAACCCGGCCATGGCGGGATGCTGCCCGGATCAAAGGTTTCGCCCGAGATTGCCGCAGCGCGCCATGTGCCGGTGGGCAAGGATTGCATTTCGCCTGCGGGGCATTCGGCCTTCACCACCCCGCTTGAGCTGTGCCACTTCATTCAGAAACTGCGCGACCTGTCCAAGGGCAAACCCGTGGGCTTCAAGCTGTGCGTCGGGCATCGGCGCGAATTCATGTGCATCGTCAAGGCGATGATCGAAACCGGCATCCGCCCCGATTTCATCGTCGTGGATGGCAAGGAGGGCGGCACGGGCGCCGCGCCGCTGGAATTCGCCAACCATATCGGCATGCCACTGACCGAGGGGCTGACCTTTGTTCACAACACCCTGCGCGGTGCTGGCCTGCGCGATGACATCAAGCTGGGCGCATCGGGCAAGCTGATTCACGCCTTCGACATCGCCCATGCCTTTGCACTGGGGGCCGACTGGGCCAATTCGGCGCGTGGCTTCATGTTCTCGATCGGCTGCATCCAGGCGCAGGCCTGCCACACCAACCATTGCCCGGTGGGCGTGGCCACCCAGGACCCGCTGCGCCAGCGCGCGCTGGTGGTGTCGGACAAATCCAATCGGGTCGCGCTGTTTCATCGCAACACCATGAAGGCACTGGCGGAAATGGCCGGTGCCGCCGGGCTGTCCGACCCGCGCGCCTTCCTGCCGCACCACTTCCTTCAGCGCGACGCGGCGGGCGAGATGGTGACCGGCGAAACCGTGTTTCCCTACAAGCCCTTGGGCTTTCTTCTGCGCGGCGAAGACTGCGGCGGCGGCTACCTTGAGCGTTGGAACCGCGCCCGCGCCGAAAGTTTCGCGCCGCAGGGAGCCTATGTCTGACCGGGTTGCCCGGTCAGCCGGGCAGTTCCTCAAGATGGCTGGCACAGCCGGTCAGCGCGGCATAATCGTCTTCGACGACTGACACCGCGAACTGATCGACGAAATCGGCAAAACGCCCCTTGTCGCGGAAGGCCGCGGCAAAGCCGTAATCGGCAAGGTAGGGGGTGATGGCGCGGGTGACACCGCCCACCAGGTAAATGCCGCCAAAGGGCAGGGTATTCAGCGCCAGGTTGCCCGTGACCGTGCCCAGCATCCGGGTGAAGACCCGCGCCGTTTCCTTTGCCAGCGGATCGGTGCCGGCGGCCAGCGCCTCCATGATGTCGGCCGGGGGCAGATCGCGCCGGGTGCCCGCCTCTTGTGACAGCCAGCTATAGACGCGTGCCAGGCCACGCCCCGACAGCACGTCCTCGATGGCGGGAAACCCGTGGTCGGCCTCGACAAAACGCGACAGGCGCAGATCCTCGTCGGTGCGGATCGGAAGGTTGGTATGCCCCGCCTCGGCCGGGGGGACATAGCGGCCGGTTTCGGTGTTGTAGACCGGTGCGGCGTTGAAACCGGTGCCGACCCCGATCACCAGCTTGGCCGCATGGGCGCCGCCGGGCGATCCGGGGATGACACAGCGCAGGTTCGCCGGTTCTAGGTTGTGCAGGGCATGGCCCTGGGCCTGCAGGTCGTTCAGGATCGAAACCTTCTCGGCCTTCGTGGCCCGCGCCAGGGTGTCGCGGTCGATGGTCCAGTCAAGGTTGGTCAGCGTGGCCTGGCCGTCATGCACCGGCCCCGCGACAGCCACGCAGGCCCCGGCACAATCGACATTGCCCTGTTCATCCAGGTATTGCCCCAGGACCGAACTCAGCCCTTCGTGGTCGGCGTTGCGGAACCGGCGCACGGTGTCCGGCAGAATGGCGGTTTTCCGGGCCAGCGCGACCCGGGTGTTCGTGCCACCGATATCGGCGACCAGGGTAAGGGTATCTTTCGGATATTCGGTCATGACCTGCCTAATGCTCAGCGCGCCAGGGCGGCGGCAAGCGCGTGATAGGACGCTTTCGGCGTCCGCTGCAAGCTGTCGAAATCCACATGCACCAGGCCGAAGCGCGGATCATAGCCCAGAGACCATTCGTAATTGTCCATCAGCGACCAGGTAAAATAGCCCTTTACCGGAATGCCCTCGTCGCAGGCCTGTTTCACCTTGGCCATATGCGCATCCAGATAATCGATGCGGGCCCGGTCATTGACGGCGCCATTCACCAGCTTGTCGTCGTTGGCCAGGCCGTTTTCGGTCACATAGATCGGCAGCCCGCGGGAATAGCCTTCGTGGGTGCGTTTGAGGAAGGAATAAAGCCCCTCGGGGAAGATCTCCCAGCCGACCTGGGTTTTCGGCAGCGGGCCGGGCACCTCGTTGTGGTGGGGCCAGGGGCCATCGTTGGGGGCGATGATCTTGCGGGTATAGTAATTGATGCCGACCCAATCGACGGGCGCGCCGATCACGTCGAAATCGTCCTGCCAGTTCTCGGGCATGTGGGGGCCAAGGCCCTCCATCACGTCGGCGGGATAGGATTTGTTGAAGATGCCCGACAGGAAGAAGCGGTTGTAATAGCCATCATAAAGGGTGGCCGCCTTGGCCGCCTCGGGGCTGGCATCGGCGGGGGTGGCATATTCGAAGTTGCAGACGGCGCCCAGGTTGTTCATCCCCAGCCCGCGCATGGTTTCGATGGCGCGGCCATGGGCCAACAGGACATGGTGCATCGCCCGCGCGGTGGAACGGATGTCGCGCATGCCGGGCGCGTGCTGGCCCAGGAAATGGCTCAGCCAGCCGACGCACCAGGGTTCGTTGATGGGGGCCGCGCTCCAGACGCGATCGCCGATGCGGCCCATGATGACTTCGGTGAAATCGGCGAACCAGTTGGCAATGTCGCGGTTGCGCCAGCCGCCCAGGTCGGCCAGCTGCACCGGCAATTCCCAATGATAGAGCGTGGCAGCGGGTTTCAGGCCGCGTTCCAGCAACCCGTCCACCAGACGGTCGTAGAAATCCAGCCCTTCCTGGTTGACGGTGCCGCGCCCTTCGGGAAGGACACGCGCCCAGCTTGTGGAAAAGCGGTAGACATCGAAGTTGCCGTTCTTCAGCAGATCAAGGTCTTCGTCCATGCGGTTGTAGTGGTCGCAGGCCCGGTCGCCGTTCTGCGCCCCCACGACATTGCCGGGGGTCGCGGCGAAGGTATCCCACTGGGTCTGGCCCGCGCCGCCCTGTGCATGGCCCTCGATCTGGTAGGACGAGGTGGCAGCGCCGAACAGGAAACCTTGGGGAAAATCGCGGCGGGTCAGCTTCATCGTGTCATCCTTGTCTTGCGGGGCGAAGCGGCGCGGGGGCCGGTCCGGTTGAAAGGCCGATCTGGAGTTCGGCCTCAAGCAGTTCGGTTATCGGGGTTGAGTCGGGATCGTCAATGACCCGCAGGAGCATTTCCGCCGCCCGCCGCCCGTGATCGCGCACGGGTGAGCGCAGCGAGGTGAAATCGGGCACCCGCCCGCCATTGCGGAAATACGACAGGTCGTCGTCGTGGCTGATCAGGGAAATGTCGCGCCCCATGACCAGCCCCCGTTCATGACAGGCCCGCCGGACACCCAGCGCCGAGATCATGGACGAGGTCAGAAGCGCCGTGGGCGGGCAGGGCAGGTCAAGCAGGGCAAGCGTGGCGTCATAGCCGTTGAATTCGGTCATCTCGTGGGACACCATCAGCGCCGGATCGGGCGAGAGGGCGTGATTGTTCAGCGCCTCAAGGTATCCGTCGCGGCGGCGGGCGGCGAAATCCATGGATTCCAAACCGTTGATCAATGCAATCCGCCGATGGCCCAGTTCGGCAAGAAACCCGGTTGCCCGGGCAAAGGCGCGGCGGTTGTTCATGTCCAGCCAGTTGTACCCGTCCGTGGGGCCGCCGAACCGGCCATGCACCACGAAGGGCAGGTTGATGTCCTGCAAGAGGTCAAGCCGGTCATCCTCGACCCGCGGGGCATGGACGATGATCCCGTCGACCGAGCGTTTCGCCCCGAGATCGCGGTAAAGGCGCGCCTCTTCCCGGTTGCCGGTCAGTGACAGCATCATGTCATAGCCATGCCTTGCATAGATCTCGCCGGCCCCGGCGATGAAATCGGCAAAGACGGGATTCACCACCTCGTGCTGCGACGACACCGGGATGACATGACCGATGGCCATGGCCCGCCCGGTGGCAAGACCCTTGGCGCGGGTGTTGGGGCGATAGTTGTGCTTGCGGGCGGCGGCGGCAACCTTCTGGCGGGTCGCCTCGCTGACCTCGGGATAACCGTTCAGCGCGCGGCTGACGGTGGTTTGGGACAGGCCCAGGACTTGGGAAAGTTCACGAAGGTTCATCGGGCCCGATTTTCAAAGCGCTTTCAATTTCCTGAAGACCTTATCCAACCGCAATGGGAAGGTCAAAGCCGGTTAATGCCGCGACGCAGCATGCCCTGTTTGCCTTTCGATTTGGTTTCGCTACATTAATCCGTATCGGGAATTGACAGAACGCTGTCGATCAGCGACGGTCATTTCATTCAAAGCGCTTTGGCTCGACTCTGGGGCGCTGTTGTCAACGACGCGCGAAGCCGCGTGAACCACGGGAGGATTTTTCATGAATCGATTGCTATTTGCCGGGGCCGCCGCAGTTGCGCTGTCCACGGGCATGGCGCAGGCCGAAGCCCACATGCCGTTCACGCCGGGCGAGGGCGATTTCAGCTGGGACAGCCTTGAGCCGCTGAAAGGTGTCGACCTCAGCGGTCAGCAACTGACCGTCTTCGGCCCCTGGCTTGGCCCTGACCAGGCCTTCGTTGAAAGCGTTCTGGCCTATTTCGCCGACGCCACCGGCGCCGATGTGCGTTATACCGGCTCGGACAGCTTCGAACAGCAGATCGTGGTCGACGCCGAGGCCGGTTCGGCCCCCAACGTCGCCGTCTTCCCGCAGCCGGGCCTGGCCAGCGACATGGCGTCGCGCGGGTTCCTGACACCGCTGGGTGATGACACCGGCGAGTGGGTGAAGGAAAACTATGCCGCCGGTCAGTCCTGGGTCGATCTGGGCACCTACAAGGACAAGGACGGCAACGACGACCTGTTCGGCTTCTTCTACAAGGTCGATGTGAAATCTCTGGTCTGGTATGTCCCCGAAAACTTCGAGGATGCCGGCTATGAAGTGCCGGAATCCATGGAGGAGCTGAAGGCCCTGACCAAGCAGATGGTCGAGGACGGCGAAACCCCCTGGTGCATCGGTCTGGGCAGCGGTGGCGCGACGGGTTGGCCCGCGACCGACTGGGTCGAGGACATGATGCTGCGCACCCAGCCGCCCGAAGTCTATGACCAGTGGGTCAGCAACGAGATTCCGTTTGACGATCCGCGTGTCGTCGAGGCGATCGAGGAATTCGGCTGGTTCGCCCGCAACGACGATTATGTTGCCGGAGGTGCGGGCGCCGTGGCCAGCACCGATTTCCGCGACAGCCCCAAGGGACTCTTCTCCAGTCCGCCGCAGTGCTACATGCACCGTCAGGCCAGCTTCATCCCCGCCTTCTTCCCCGAAGGCACCATGGTGGGTGCGGACGCCGACTTCTTCTATTTCCCCGCCTACGAAGAGAAGGACCTGGGCAAGCCGGTTCTGGGGGCAGGCACGCTTTGGGCGATCACCGACGAGAACGATGCCGCCCATGCGCTGATCGACTTCCTTCAGACGCCGCTGGCGCATGAGCTGTGGATGGCGCAGTCGGGCTTCCTGACGCCGCACAAGGGCGCGAACACCGACACCTTCGCAGATCCGACCCAGAAGGCGTTGAACGATGTTCTGCTGGGCGCGACCACCTTCCGCTTCGACGGGTCCGACCTGATGCCCGGCGGTGTCGGCGCAGGTTCGTTCTGGACCGGCATGGTCGATTACGCCGGTGGCAAGGACGCGGGCGAAGTGGCGACCGCGATCCAGAACAGCTGGGACGCACTGAAGTAGGAAACGTCTGAACCGGGGCGCCCGCGCGGCGCCCCGGAACCTGGCGCAGGGCGGCCACCGCCCGCGCCCTCGATCGGGCAACAGACCCGACATCACACGACAGGGGGGAAGGATGCATCCAGCGTTCCAGGGTCTTTTGACCGTTGTAATCGGCGTCGGCGGATGTCTGGCCTATTACTATTTTTCCAACGCATTTCTGGACAAGGTGCTTTTCCCGCCGCGCGGCAAGAACGCGGGGCGCAACATCAACCGCGCCAACATGATCCGCCCCTGGCTGTTTCTTGCGCCCGCGCTGATCGCGCTGGGGCTGTACCTGGCCTATCCCGTGGTGGAAACCCTGCGCCTGTCGCTGACCGACCGCAGCCAGGGCGGCGCCTTTGTCGGGCTGGCCAACTACAGCCAGATGGCAAGCGAGCCCAAGTTCTGGGAGGCGCTGACCAACAATTTCCTCTGGCTGCTGATCGTGCCCGCCTTTTCCACCATGTTCGGCCTTCTGGCCGCGCAACTGACCGACAGGATCGGCTGGGGTGCCATTGCCAAGTCGCTGATCTTCATGCCCATGGCCATTTCCTTTGTCGGCGCTGCGGTGATCTGGAAACTGGTCTATGATACCCGCCCCATCGACCAGGACCAGATCGGCGTGATGAACGCGATCTACCTGTCCCTTGGTGGCGACGAACCCCAGCAGTGGCTGACCATCCCCTTCTGGAACTCGATCCTGCTGATGCTGGTGCTGATCTGGATTCAGACCGGCTTTGCCATGGTGATCCTCAGCGCCGCCCTGCGCGGCATCCCCGAGGAAACCATCGAGGCGGCCATCGTCGACGGCGCCAACCCCTTCCAGGTGTTCTTCAAGATCAAGATCCCGCAGATCGCCAGCACCATCGTGGTGGTCTGGACGACGATCACGATTGTCGTGCTCAAGGTCTTCGACATCGTTTTCGCCATGACCAACGGCCAGTGGGAAACCCAGGTTCTGGCCAATTACATGTACGACAAACTGTTCCGCGCCAACGACTGGGGCGTGGGATCGGCAAGCGCCATGGTGATCATGCTCTTGGTGTCCCCGATCCTCGTCTGGAATGTCTACAACGCCCGCAAGGAGATGCGCTGAGATGGATAACATTGCCGGAACCAAATCCTCGCTGACCTGGGCGGTTCACCTGTCGGTCATCATCCTTGTCGGCCTCTGGCTGTTTCCCACGGTCGGCCTTCTGGTCAGTTCGTTCCGCACGGCCGACCAGATCGCGACCTCGGGGTGGTGGCGCGCCATGTTCCCGGCCGAGCAGAACCTTGTCCTGCGCACCGCGGCCCCCGCCGAACAGGTGCAGGAGGGCGGCCTTTACGTGATCGAGGGCAACCTTTTCGTCGAAGACGGCAACCCCCGCCCCGAGGCGACGATTTCGGTTTGGGGCACCTCGTCGCGCGATGTTGCGGCCTATGAGGTGGGCGATACCGCCGACATGGGCGAGGACGGGCGCATCACCGTGGCCGAAAACGGCGACTATCGGCTTGAAAACGATACGGAATTCGAAGGCCGGCGGGGGGAGAGGGTTTTCGTCACCGCCAAGACCCCGCCGGAATTCACCCTGCGCAACTATCAGAACGTGCTTTTCGATCCTTCCAACCGCGAGGGCATGGCAAAGGCCTTCTTCAACACGCTGACCGTCACCATTCCGGCCACGATCATCCCGATCCTGGTGGCGGCTTTCGCGGCCTATGCCCTGGCCTGGATGGATTTTCCGGGTCGCGCGCTTCTGATCGCGGCGGTTGTCGCGCTTCTGGTGGTCCCCTTGCAGCTTGCGCTGATCCCGCTTCTGAAATTCCACAATGAAATCGGCATCGGGAAGGGATACCTGGGCGCCTGGATGGCGCATACCGGGTTCGGGTTGCCATTGGCGATCTATTTGTTGCGAAACTACATGGTGGGATTGCCCCGTGACATCATCGAGAACGCCAAGGTGGATGGCGCGACGGATTTCCAGATCTTCATCAAGATCATCCTGCCGTTGTCGTTCCCCGCGCTGGCTAGCTTTGCGATCTTCCAGTTCCTCTGGACATGGAACGACCTTCTGGTTGCGCTGGTCTTCCTGATCGATTCAACCGGCGAAACCACGGTGATGACCAAGCAGATCGTCGAACTTCTGGGCACCCGTGGCGGCAACTGGGAGATCCTGGCGACATCGGCCTTCGTGTCGATCGCCGTTCCGTTGCTGGTGTTCTTCGTCATGCAGAAATACCTGGTGCGCGGCCTGCTGGCCGGCTCGGTGAAATAGAGGACCAAGATGAGTTTTGTTGAATCCAATACCGCTCCGGCCCGCGTGGCCGGTGCGGTGGACCGGGACTGGTGGCGCGGCGCGGTGATCTACCAGATCTACCCGCGCAGCTATCAGGACAGCAACGGTGACGGGGTGGGCGATCTTTCGGGCATCATTCACCGGCTGCCCCATGTCGCCTCGCTTGGGGTGGATGCGATCTGGATATCGCCCTTCTTCAAGTCGCCCATGCTGGATTTCGGCTACGACGTTTCCGATTACCGCGATGTCGATCCGATGTTCGGCACGCTGGGCGATTTCGACGCACTGATCGAAAGGGCGCATTCGCTGGGCCTGAAGGTGCTGATCGACCTCGTGCTGAGCCACACCAGCGAAGACCACCCCTGGTTCAAGGAAAGCCGCGCCAGCCGCGACAACGCCAAGCATGATTGGTATGTCTGGGCCGATCCGAAGCCCGACGGCACACCGCCCAACAACTGGCTGAGCATCTTCGGTGGCTCGGCCTGGGAGTGGGACGGCGAGCGGATGCAGTATTACCTGCACAACTTCCTGGCCGAACAGCCCGACCTGAACTTCCACACGCCTGCGGTGCAGGACGAACTGCTGGACGTGGCGCGCTATTGGCTGGACCGGGGTGTCGATGGCTTTCGCCTGGATACGGTGAACTTCTATGTCCACGATGCCCGGTTGCGCGACAACCCGGCCCTGGCGCCCGAGGCGCGCAATGCCAACACCGCCCCCGCGGTGAACCCCTACAATTTTCAGGATCACCTCTACGACAAGACCCAGCCCGAGAACCTGGAATTCCTGCGCCGCCTGCGCGCGGTGATGGAGGAATATCCGGCCATCACATCGGTCGGCGAAGTGGGCGAAAGCCAGCGTGGCATGGAAACCCAGCGCGATTATACGGCCGGCGACGACCTGTTGCACATGGCCTATGACTTCGACTTCCTGTCGAACGTCTATCCCTCGGGCAGCCGCATCCGCGAAGTGCTGGAGAGGTTCGACCGGATCGTCACCGAAGGCTGGGCCTGCTGGGCCTTTTCCAACCACGACGTAGAGCGCCACGCCAGCCGCTGGAACTTCTCGGAAGAGGCGCGTCGCCTTTACGCTGCCGTACTGGTCAGCATGAAGGGCACCATCTGCCTTTATCAGGGCGAGGAACTGGGCCTGACCGAGGCCTATGTCGCCTATGAAGACCTGCAAGATCCCTATGGCAAACGGTTCTGGCCCAAGTTCAAGGGCCGCGATGGTTGCCGCACGCCCATGCCCTGGGTGCGCGACAATGCAAACGGCGGCTTTTCCGATGCCAAGCCCTGGCTGCCGGTGGCGGTCGAACACCTGGAACGGGCCGTTTCGGTGCAGGATGGCGACGAAGGATCGACGCTGGCCTTCTACCGCGCGCTTCTGACCTTCCGAAAGGCGCACGCCCCCCTGATCAAGGGCGATCTGCGGGTGATCGAGGCCAGCGACGACATCCTTGTCCTGATCCGCAGCCACGAGGGCAACGAGGTGCTCTGTGCCTTCAATCTGACCAACAAGGCGCAGCCGCTGGCCCTGCCGCCGGGCAACTGGCAGCAGGACCGCGGCGCGCCGTTCAAACCCGTGGATGCCGAAAGCGACGCCGTGCTGTTGCCCTGGCAGGCCTATTTTGCCGTTGCGGCACCGACAGACCAAGAAACGATTTAAAGGGAGCGAGACATGGCCGATCTACTTCTCACGGATGTTGCCAAGACCTACGGCGGCACGGTTGATGTTCTCAAGAACATCAACCTCGACATCAAGAAGGGCGAATTGATCGTCTTCGTCGGCCCTTCGGGCTGCGGCAAGTCCACGCTTCTGCGGATGATCGCGGGGCTGGAAAAGATCACCGGCGGCGAATTGCAGATCGGCGGGCAGGTGGTGAACGACGTGCCCCCGGCACAGCGCGGCATCGCCATGGTGTTCCAGTCCTACGCGCTTTACCCGCATATGACAGTGCGCGACAACATGGCCTTTGCCCTGAAGATCGCCAAGAAAAGCAAGGCCGAGATCGACGAAGCCATCGCCAAGGCCAGCAAGATCCTGCAGCTTGAGCCGTACCTCGACCGCCTGCCCAAGGCGCTTTCGGGCGGTCAGCGGCAGAGGGTGGCGATCGGCCGCTCGATCGTGCGCGACCCCAAGGTCTACCTGTTCGATGAACCGCTCTCCAACCTCGACGCGGCCCTGCGGGTGGCCACAAGGATCGAGATTGCCCAGCTGAAAGAGGCGATGCCCGACAGCACGATGATCTACGTCACCCACGACCAGGTCGAGGCGATGACGCTTGCCTCGCGCATCGTGGTGCTGGCGGGGGGCGGGATTGCCCAGGTGGGCACACCGCTGGAGCTTTACCAGAAGCCCGAGAACGAATTCGTGGCGCAGTTCATCGGATCGCCCGCCATGAACCTGCTGCCGGGCAAGATTACCGGCACGGGCAAGCAGACCACCATCGCCATGGACGCGGGCGGCGAGGCGGTGTCGGATTACCCGTCAACCGAGGCCGACATGGGCGCCCAGGTGAACGTGGGCGTCCGCCCCGAAGACCTGGTCGAGACCGATGGAACGGGCAACCACGTCTTCGAGGGCAAGGTCGCCATCACCGAGGCCCTGGGTGAGGTGACGCTGCTTTACTTCGAACGGGTGGGCGGGGCCGATCCGGTGCTGGGCAAGCTGCCGGGCATCCATTCCGACCTGCGCGGCAATACCGTCAAGCTGGGGGCGACCCCCGACAAGGTCCATGTGTTCCGCGACGGTCAGTCGCTCTTGTACCGCGAGGGCGGGTTGAAGAGGACGGCAACGACCGACAACCTGGACGTTGCGGTGCACTAACGACATTGGCGATGGATGCTTGATGATTGCCTTTGGCGAATAAAGGGTAAATGCCTCTGCCCATTTAAAATCACGGGATTGCCCCAATAGCTTCGGTATTGCGCCCAAATGGATGCGTAACCCTTTTTTGGTGAGGAAAAAGAGGGATCACATGAAAAAGCCATTGCTCGCGTCGCTTGTTGCGTCGACGCTGTTCGTTTCCGCCTGCGCCGAACAGCCGGACCAGGTTACGCGCACCTATGTTTCGCCCACTTCGTATCAGCATCTCAATTGCGGGCAACTCATGAGCGAGCGCACGCAGCTTGTGGCGCAGGTCAATACGCTGACCGGTGCGCAGAAGAAGAAGGCCGACAATGACGCCGCGATGATGGCTGTCGGGATGGTTCTGTTCTGGCCAGCGCTTTTCGGCCTTGCGGCGGGCACCGACCATGCGGTCGCGCTTTCCGTCGCCAAAGGTCAGTTCGAGGCGATCCAGGAGGCAGGGCTGAGCAAGGGGTGTTTCCGCGCGGCCTGATGCGTGACAGGTGCCATCGCTCAGGCGAGCGATGGCAACCACAGCACGATGGCCGGGAAGGCCACCAGCGTGGCGATGGTCAGCGCATCGGCCACGAAGAAGGGCGCTACGCCCTTGAACACGTCCTGCACGCTGATATCGTCGCGCACGCCCGCCACCACGAAACAATTCAGCCCGATGGGCGGGGTGATCAGGCAGAATTCCGCCATCTTCACCACCAGTATCCCGAACCAGATGGCGCACATGGGCCCCGACATGCCGAAGGCGCTGTCCGCCGCCGCCACGTCGATACCGCCGTTCAGCGCCATCACCGCCGGATAGACCACGGGCAGCGTCAAGAGCAGCATCCCGATGGCATCCATGAACATCCCCAGCACCGCATAGGCCAGCAGGATCAGCACCAGCGTCAGCATGGGCGACTGCTCCAGCCCCGAAATCCAGTCGGCAAAGGCGTGGGGCAGGTCGGCAAAACCCAGGAAGCGGACATAGATCAGCACGCCCCAGATGATCGAGAAGATCATCACCGCCAGTTTTGCCGTCTCCAGCAGGGCATCGCGGAACTGTTTCCACCGCATCCCGTTCCAAAGCGCGATGAGGAACACAACGAAGGCACCCAGCGCGCCGCCCTCGGTCGGGGTGCCCCAGGCATCGCCGCCAAAGGGGTTGTAGATGAAGAAGATGATGATCACGACCACGAAGAGGATCGGCAGCGCCGGGGGCAGGGCGGCGAACCTCTGGCCCCAGGTGAACCCCTTCACCGGCGGCCCGAAGCGGGGCAGCACCAGTGCCATGCCGACGATCAGCGAGCCATAGATCAACGCCGAAACCACGCCCGGCACGAACCCGGCCAGCAGCAGCTTGCCCACGTCCTGTTCGACGATGATCGCATAGATTACCAGGATCGCCGAGGGCGGGATCAGCGAGGCCAGCGTTCCCGCCGCGGCCACCACGCCGGCGGCGAATTTCTTGTCATAGCCCACGGCCAGCATTTCCGGGATGGCGATGCGGGCAAAGACGGCCGAGGTGGCGACCGAGGCACCCGACACGGCGGCAAATCCGGCGGTGGCAAAGACGGTCGACACGGCCAGCCCGCCGGGCAACCAGCCGACCCAGCGCTTGGCCGCCTCGAACAGGGCCTGGGTCAGTCCGGCATAATAGGCGAGGTATCCGATCAGGATGAAGGTGGGGATCAGGCTCAGCGCTTGTGAGCTGATTTTCGAATGGGGCACCTGACCGGCGGTCTTCACGGCCACCGACAGCGCCCAGATGAATTCGTCGCCCGCATAGCCCTTCTTGGCCCAGAAGATCCAGATCAGCCCGACAACCCCGGCCAGCGCGGCGGCGAAGGCCACGCGCATGCCCAGGATGACCAGCACCAGCATCCCGGCGGAAACGACGATTCCGATGTCGATGGGTTCCATCAAAGCGATCCTTTCGGCGCGCCGCTGACCGTTTCGGCCTCCGCGGCGGCAATTTCAGCGGCGCTTTGCACCAGCGGCACGGCGACGGGTTCGGACAGGTTCAGAACGAAGGCCCGCCCATAGCCCCAGAGTTGCAGCACCAGACGCAGGCACAGCACCGAAAAGGCCAGTGGCGCCAAAAGCTTGGCCGGCCAAAGCGGCAGCGCGATATCCATGGAACTGTCGCGTGACCACAGGGGCGATCCGAAATCGAAGCTGCGCGAGAAATGCGCCCAACTGCCCCAGACCAGCAGCACCATCAGGATCAGCACGGCGAATGTGGTGACGAATTCCGCGCCCCACAGAACCCGGCCTTTCAGCACCCCCACCACCATGTCCATGCGGATATGCCCGCCCACCCGCTGGGTGAACGAGATGCCCATGAAGGCGATCAGCGGCATGGCCTGTTCGATCCAGTCGACATAGCCGCGCAGGGGGGCGCCGAAGAAATTGCGCCCGCCCACCGTCCAGACGGCCATGAGCATCAGAGAAAACACCGCCAGCCCCGAAACCAGGGCCAGCCAGCCTTCAAGCCGGAACAGCCCGCGATCGAGCCGCGAGAGGGTTGAATCGTCTTCAAGAACGGCGGCTCCACCGGCCATCTGTCCTGCTCCTGCAAAGGGAAAATCGCCCCGGACCCATTGATCCGGGGCATGGGGCCTTGCCCCTTGTCGGGGTTACGACCCGTCGGCGACCATTCCGGTCACCAGATCGTAAAGCTCCTGCGCGGGCAGGCCCTTGGCGCTGTTTTCCTCGATCCAGGCCTTGGCGGCGGGGGCGGCGGCCTTTTCCTTGAAGGCGGCAAGCTGTTCGTCGCTGAAGGCAATCGTCTCGATCCCCTTTTCCTCAAGCAGCGGGCCCCACTTTGCCATCGTCTCGTTCTCGTAGAAGTCGATGTAATACTGCATGGCTTCATCCACCGACCCCATGAGCGCCTCGCGCTCGCTGTCGCTGAGCGCGTCCAGCGCATCGGTGTTCACCACCACCGGGCAGTTCACCGTGCCGGGGTTCAGGTTCGAGGTCCACCACTTGGCGTTCTCGGTGGTGCCGAAGGACATATGGGCATGGGGCGCGAAGGACACCGCCTTCACCACGCCCGAATCCATCGCCTGGCGCACCTCGGTGGCCGACATCGAGGTGGGAACGGCGCCCACTGCCTCCATCGCGGCACCGATGCCGCCCGTGGCACGCACCGACATGCCTTCGAAATCGGCAAGCGTCGAGGGCGCGTCGCCCACGCCGATCAGGTTGTACTGGGGCAGGGGCGTGGGCATCAGAAGCGTGGCGTTCCAGCGGGCCAGGTCCTCTTTCACGGCGGGGTGTTCATAGACCGCCATCGAGATCCGGTTTTCCTGCGCCAGGTCCGAAATGCCGAGGAAGGGCAGTTCCATGACCGTGATCGAAGGGTTCTTGTCGGCGTGATACCCGGCACAGAACTGGGCCATCTCGAAGGCGCCGATGGAAATGCCGTCGAGGTTCTCGCGTTCGTTGCTGAGGCCGCCGTAGGAAATGTTGAGCGTGAATTCCCCACCGGTCTTTTCGCTGATCAGTTCGGCCAGCTTTTCGACGTGCTCGGTAAAGGCGCGCCGCTTGCCCCAAAGCGATACGTTCCACTCGGTCGCCATCGCCTCGGTGGCAAAGGCGGTTGCAAGGGCGGCAACCGCCACCCGACCCAGAAATTTGTTCATGGTGTCCTCCCAGACATGCAGTTTCGTTGGTCTGCCGTCGGAAAGCCTACAGCGGCCCCGTGAGCCCTCCAATGAAGAAAACCGCGCGCCTTGGCGGGGTCGCCCTGCGGAAATCCGCAGGCTCAGACCAGCGCATCCTTGTCCAGGCCCAACTTGACGATCTTCTCGTTCAGGGTGCGCCGTCCGATGCCCAGGGCCTCGGCCACGTCGTCCATGCGGCCCTGGTGGGCGGTGAGGGCGCGGGCGATCAACTGGCGTTCCAGGCTGGCCACGGCATCGCGCAGGGGCAGGTCTGCTGTCGGCTCGCCTGTGGCCTGCAGCGCCTCGGCCACCGACCCCGCACCGTGGCGCGCCGCAAGGATACGCCGTTCGGCCACGTTGCGCAGTTCACGCACGTTGCCGGGCCAGCCATGGGCCAGAAGCGCGGCCAGATCGCCGGCGCTGGGTTCGGGGGCGGTGGTTTCGTAAAGGGCGGCCATCTGTTCGGTGAAATGACGAAACAGCAGGGCGATGTCGTCGGGCCGGTCGCGCAGCGCAGGCAGGTGCAAGGGCACCGCATTTAGCCGGTGATAGAAATCCTGCCGCATCCGCCCGGCGCTGACGGCGGCGCCAAGGTCTTCGTGGCTGGCCGAGATCAGCCGCAGATCGGCCTGTCGCGGCGCGCTGGCGCCATGGGGCAGGTATTCGCGCGCCTCCAGCAGGCGCAGCAGCTTGGCCTGCATGTCGGGGGGGATGGCCGCGACCTCGTCAAGGAAGAGCGTGCCGCCTTCGGCCCCCGCCAGCACCCCGGCGCCCGCATCGCCGCCGAACAGGGTTTCCTCGAACCGCGCCGGGGCGATGGCGGCGCAGGACAGGGCGACAAAGGGGCGGGCCGCACGGCGCGAAAGATCGTGCAGCGCCCGCGCCACCAGTTCCTTTCCGGTGCCGGTTTCGCCCTGCACCAACACGGTGGCGGGCGTGTCGGCCAGGTTGACGATGGCATCGCGCAGCGTACGGATCGCCGCGCTGTCGCCGATCAGGACACGCCCCAGCCCCGACAGATCCAGCAGCCGCGCCTTCAGCCGCGCCGTTTCGCCCCGCAAGCGGTGCTGTTCGGCGGCATTGTTCACTGCGGCCAGCAAGCGGCGGGGATCAAAGGGTTTTTCCAGAAAGGTATAGGCCCCGTCGCGCATGGCCTGCACGGCCATGGGAATATCGCCATGGGCGGAAATGAGGATCACCGGAGGCCCGCCCTGGCGCTGCACCTGGTCCAGCAGTTCAAGCCCCGTCATGCCCGGCATGCGCACATCGCTGACCATGACATCGGCGGCAAAGCCCGCAAGGGCGCGCAGGGCCTCGCGTCCGCCGCCATGGGCCTGCACCACATGCCCGGCACTTTCCAGAAGATCGGCCAGAGAGGCGCGCATTTCGCGGTCATCGTCGATGACCATGATGCGGATGGGCGGTGTCATGCGGCCTTCTCCCGCGCTTGGGCCAGGGGCAGTTCCATCACGAAGCGCGCGCCGCCCCCCGTATCCTCGGCCAGAAGGCGGCCGCCGTGTTCGCGCAGGATCGCGGCCGAGATCGCAAGGCCCAGCCCCATCCCTTCGCCCGAGGGGCGGGTGGTGTGGAACGGCTCTTCCAGCTCGGCCATGGTGCGCCCGTTCAGCCCCGGCCCGTTGTCGCGCAGCGCCAGCGCGCCCCCGGGGGTCAGCGTGACGCGGATTTCCGGCGCCTCGGTCCGGTCCAGCGCAAGGATGGCATTGCGCAGCAGGTTGACCACCACCTGTTCCAGCCGCCCGGCATTGCCCTGCACGATGACCGGCTGTTCGGGCAGATCGGTCAGCAGGTCAATGCCGGCAGCGGCAATGTCATGTTGCACAAGGTCGCGGGCCTGGCCCCAGACGCGCAACAGATCGACCGGGCCCAGCGGTTCGGGTGCCGGACGGGCGAAGAACCGCAGGGTGCGGGTGATGGTTTCCATCCGCACCACCAGCCGCGTGATCCGCGCCACCAGCGCCGCGTCGGCGGGGCTGGCGGCGATTTCGGCGGCGGTCAGGTGGTTGCGCATGGCTGACAGGGGCTGGCCCAGTTCGTGCGTGACCGAGGCCGAAAGCTGCCCCAGCGCGGCCAGCTTTCCGGCGCGGCGCAGATCCTCCTCGGTCTGGGCCAGGCGGGCCTCGGCGCTGCGGCGTTCGGCGATCTCGTGTTCCAGCGCGGCATTTGCGGCGCGCAGCTTGCGCCGCTCGGCCTGACTCTGGCTGAGGGCGGCGCGCATCCTTTCGCCGCGCAGGAACAGCACTGTGGCCGACAGGATCAGAAGGGCGACGATGGCCGCCCCGACGCTGGCCCAGGCCGCACGCAGCGCCGGGGCGACCGGGGCCAGGATGTGCAGCGTCCAGTCCAGCGTCTGCATCGGGGCGGCCAGGTGCAGGGCATGATGGCCCGTGATGTTCCACCGTCCGCTGTCGGGCATCGACCAGTCCAGCGGCGACAGGGGCTTGGCGCCGAACTGGCGGCCCGACGCCACGCGGGCGCGCCCCTCGGCCGACAGGGGCGACAGCGTGCGATAGAGCCAGGCCGGATCGGTGGCCAGCACCACCACGCCGTCGCCGTTCGAGACGAACAACCGCTCGCCCCCCTCGCGCCAGACCGCCGTCAGGTCTGACAGGTCAACCTTGATGGCGATGACGCCCGCCACCTTTCCATCGCCATCGCGCACCGGCGCCGAAAGGAAATAACCGGGGCGCTGGGTGGTCACGCCGATGGCGAAGAATTCGCCTTCTTGCCCGGCCAGGGCATCGCGGACATAGGGGCGAAAGCCATAGTTCTGACCCAGGAAGCCCTGCGCACTGTCGTGGTTCGAGGCGGCGATGGTCAGGCCCGACGGCTCCATCAGGTAGATCGCCTCAAGATCGGTGCGTGCGGCAAAGGCCGCCAACCGGCGGTTCAGCGCGCCCAGGTTCTCGCGGCTTGCCCCGGCGATGACCCGGGGGTCGGCGGCCAGAACGAAGGGCAGGTGGCGATACCGCTCCAGTGCGGCCTGCAAGGTGCCGCGATAGAACGAAAGCCGGGCCTGGGCGCGCTCGCGCTCGCCCTGTTCGAACCACAGGTAGGCCGCGGCAAAGACCACTGCCAACACCGCCAGCACACCGGCAGCGGCAAGAAAAAGGGCAGGGCGATGGCGCGGCTTGGTCATGGCGGCCAGAATAGCCATGGCGCGGGCCTGCCGTCCATCCCGGTTGGGGCTTGGCAAATCCCCGCGTCCATGCTGGTGTGGCGCGGCACAGATCGGAGAGCCCCATGCCCGCACCCCGCAACCGCCTGAAAGCCGCCCTTGCCGAGGGCCGTCTGCAAACCGGGCTCTGGCTGGCCTTCGCCAATCCGACCGCTGCCGAGATCGCCGCGCGCGCCGGGTTCGACTGGTGTCTGATCGATTGCGAACACGCCCCCAACGACATTCCGCTGGTGCAGGCGCAATGCCAGGCGATGTCGGGCGGTTCCTCTTCGGTCGTGGTGCGGGTGGCCGAGGGCAATGCGCGGCTGCTCAAGCAAGTGCTGGACATCGGGGTGCAGACGGTGCTGATCCCCATGGTCGATACGGTCGCGCAGGCCAAGGATATCCTGCGGTTCACCCGTTATCCGCCCGAAGGCGTGCGCGGTGTCGGCGCTGCACAATCGCGCGCCACCTTCTTTGGCGAGGTGGGCGATTACGTCACCACCGCCACCGATGAAATCTGCGTTCTGGTCCAGGCCGAAACCCGGTTGGCCCTGTCCAACATCGAAGACATCGCCGCGCTGCCGGGGATCGACGGCATCTTCATCGGCCCGGCCGACCTGGCCGCCGACATGGGGCATCTGGGCAACCCCGGCCACCCCGATGTCGTCGCCGCAATCGAGGACGGCGTGCGCCGTATCCGCGCGGCGGGCAAGGCCGCCGGCATCGTCACCTTCGATCCCACCCAGGCCCGGCGCCTGGCCGCGCTGGGGTTCAATTTCCTCGCCGTCGGGGGCGATGTGTCCTGCTATGCGCGCGCGCTGCGCAGCCTCGCGGCCGAAGCGAAAACGCTGTCGGACTGACCGCAGGGCGCCGGGAAACGGCGCTTCGTTTCTGCCGCAGATACGCTTTGCGCAGTCACCCGTCACTTAGGGTGCCGCCAAAAGCGGCTTTCGCTCTTTCCTTTCCGTGCTGCACATGCGAAAGGGACGCGTCAAACGAAAACTCCACCGAAAGGCTTTCCCATGGAGATTCGCGAGGCGCTCACCTTCGATGATGTCCTTCTGGTTCCCGCTGCGTCCAGCGTGCTTCCCAGCACCGCGGACACCCGCACCCGCGCGACCCGGACGATCCGCATGAACATTCCGCTGCTCAGTTCGGCCATGGACACGGTGACCGAGGCGCGCATGGCCATCGCCATGGCCCAGGCGGGCGGCATCGGGGTGATCCACCGCAATCTCGACATCGAACAGCAGGCGCAGGAGGTGCGGCGGGTCAAGCGATTTGAATCCGGCATCGTCTACAGCCCCATCACCCTGACCCCCGATCAGACCCTGGCCGATGCCAAGGCCCTTCAGGAACGCTATCGCGTCACCGGATTTCCCGTGGTGGATGACACGGGGCGGGTTCTGGGCATCGTCACCAACCGCGACATGCGTTTCGCCAGCGATGACGCCACCCCGGTCAGCGTGATGATGACGAACAAGGACCTGGCGATCCTGACCGAACCGGCCGATCTGGAACAGGCCCGCAGCCTGATGAAGGCGCGGCGGATCGAAAAGCTGCTGGTCACCGACGGCGAGGGCAAGCTGACCGGTCTTCTGACCCTGAAGGACAGCGAACAGGCCGTGCTGAACCCCAACGCATGCAAGGATTCCCTGGGCCGGCTGCGTGTCGCGGCGGCCACCACCGTGGGCGATGCGGGTTTCGAACGGTCTCAGGCCCTGGTCGAGGCGGGCGTCGACATCATCGTGATCGACACCGCCCACGGCCATTCCGAAGGCGTGGCCAAGGCGGTCGAGCGGGCCAAGACCCTGAGCAACGAAGTGCAGATCATCGCCGGCAACGTCGCCACCGGCGAGGCGACCCGCGCCCTGATCGGCGCGGGCGCGGATGCGGTCAAGGTGGGCATCGGCCCCGGCAGCATCTGCACCACCCGCATGGTGGCGGGTGTTGGCGTTCCGCAGCTGACGGCGATCATGGATTGCGCGGCGGGTGCGGGCGACGTGCCGATCATCGCCGACGGCGGGATCAAGTTCTCGGGCGATTTTGCCAAGGCCATCGCGGCAGGCGCCTCTTGCGCCATGGTGGGCAGCATGATCGCGGGCACCGATGAATCCCCGGGCGAGGTGATTCTGTATCAGGGCCGGTCGTTCAAATCCTATCGCGGCATGGGCAGCCTTGGCGCCATGGCCCGTGGCAGCGCCGACCGTTATTTCCAGAAGGACGCCGCCAGCGACAAGCTGGTGCCCGAGGGGATCGAGGGGCAGGTGGCCTACAAGGGGTCGGCCGGGGCAGTGGTTCACCAGCTGGTGGGCGGTTTGCGGGCGGCCATGGGCTATACCGGCTGCGCCACGGTCGAGGAGATGCGCACCAACTGCCAGTTCGTGAAGATCACCGGTTCGGGCCTGCGCGAAAGCCATGTGCATGATGTGCAGATCACCCGGGAATCTCCGAACTACCGGATTGGTTGATTTTACAATGGATTGCAGCGTTTTCCTCATCCGTAACATGAACCCATGACCCCGGGCGCGCGCGTCGCTGCGGCGATCGAGATCATGGACATGGTTCTTGCCGGTGACGCGGCTGAGCGGGTTCTTACGACCTGGGCCCGCCAGAACCGCTTTGCCGGGTCCGGTGACCGCGCCGCGATCCGCGATCATGTCTTCGATGCCCTGCGCTGTCTCGCCTCCGCGACGGCGCTGGGGGGGGCAGAAACGGGGCGCGGCGTGATGCTGGGCCTGTTGCGCCTTCAGGGGCAGGACCCCGATGCCTTTTTCACCGGCCTCGGCCATGCCCCCGCGCCCCTGACGGAAGCCGAGCGCATCCTTCCACCCGCACCCGAGGGCGAGGTGGCGCTGGATTGCCCGGCCTGGCTGTCGCCGCAATTGCGCGCCTCGCTTGGCGATGATTTCGCGCCGGCGATGACCCTGCTGCAAAGTCGCGCGCCGCTGTTCCTGCGGGTCAATCAGGCCAAGGGCGACCTTGAAACCGCCCGCGCCACGCTTGCCGCCGAAGGGGTCGAAACGCGGCCCGTCGATCTCGCGCCCTTCGCGCTCGAGGTGGTGACGAACCCACGCCGGGTGCAGAACGGCACGGCCTTCAAGACCGGCCTTGTCGAGATTCAGGATGCCGCCAGTCAGGCCATCGCCCAGGCGGTGCCTCTTGCGCCTGGTCAACGGGTGCTGGATTTTTGCGCCGGGGGCGGGGGCAAATCGCTGGCCCTGGTCGCGCGCTGCCCCGGGGCGCTCTGTTTCGCCCATGATGTCGATGCGGGCCGCATGTCCGATCTTCCGGCCCGCGCGGCGCGTGCGGGGGCCGTGATCACGCCGCTGGCCACCGGCGATCTGGCGCAGGAGGCGCGGTTCGACGTGGTGGTGGTGGACGCGCCCTGTTCGGGCAGCGGCGCCTGGCGTCGCTCTCCCCAGCACAAGTGGGCGCTGACGGCCGGGCGGCTGTCCGAGCTTTGCACGTTGCAGGCCGGCATTCTGGAGCAGGCAGCGGCCCTCGTCGCGCCGGGGGGCACCTTGGCCTACATGACCTGTTCGTTGCTTGACGCGGAGAATGGCGATCAGATTTCCCGGTTCACCGCGCAGTCGCGGGATTTCCGGGTGACGCGGCAACACAGGTTGACCCCGCTCGACGGCGGCGACGGGTTTTTTCTTGCAATTTTGACGCGAACCTAAACCATTCCGCCAACCGTTTCTGTCGGTTCAGGCGCACGCAGGCCCATGGCATTAATGGAGATTTAACCATTGGCGGGCATGGCTGTTGTCATCTCCGACCACAAGCCAGGGTTCACATTGACAGATATCTTCGCTCCGGCACCTGGAATTCAACAGACCGCCATCGGCCTGTCGCCCCGCGCGCCGGTGCTTTTCGGGCTGGCGGCCGGGTTGGGCGTTGTGGGGCTGTTTCTGGTCGATGACCGATGGCGGCTGACGCTGTGGTTCGTTGCCCTGTCGCTGGCGGTTCTGGGGGCGGTGATCATCGGATTTTCGCTGTGGGGGGCCGCCCGCCGCCGCGCCAACCATGCCGCCTTTGACGCGATGTTCCGGTTCGATACCGATGCCGTCGTTCTTTCCGACAGCGGCGGCAGGATCGAGGTGCAGAATGACGCGGCAAGGGCACGGTTCGGCCTGACGGGGGGCGATCAGGCAATGCGCCTGCTTGAGTTTTCTGCAGCCGCCCCGGCAGAACTCTACGCTGATCTGCGGCGCGCGGCTCTGTCCCGCGGGCGCAGCGATGCCACCGGGGAGCTGCACGTCGGAACGGACAGGCTCGTGGTGATGCGGGCGGGGCGCGACGGGTTGCTGTGGCGCTTTGCTGCGCCTGAGCCGCAAGTCGCGACCGAGGAGCCCGACGAGGCGCCGGTTCCGGTCGACCCGGCTGCGCTGGTCCCCGATGATCCGGGCCAGGACAGGTATTTTGAAAATCTGCCGGTGCCGATCCTCCAGATTGCGGCCGACGGAAAGGTTGACCGCGCCAACCGCCGCGCCCGCCAGTTGCTGGATGACATGGACATCGTCGGGCAGGGGCTGGCCTCGGTTGTCGAGGGGCTGGGGCGGCCGGTCCGCGACTGGTTGGCCGATGCCTTCGACGGGCGCGGGTTGCACCGCCCCGAGGTGGTGCGCCTGACGCCCGGCAAGGTCGATCGCTATCTGCAAATCACCCTGGGCCAGATCGGGCAGGAAGATGGGGTCAAGCTGGTGGCGGTCCTGCATGACGCGACCGAGCTGAAGACCCTCGAGGCGCAGTTCGTCCAGAGCCAGAAGATGCAGGCCATCGGGCAACTGGCCGGGGGGGTGGCCCATGATTTCAACAACCTGCTGACGGCCATCAGCGGCCACTGCGACCTTCTTCTGCTGCGGCGCGACGAGATGGACCCTGATTTCGCCGATCTGGAGCAGATCAACCAGAACGCCAACCGCGCCGCCAGCCTCGTGGGGCAGCTTCTGGCCTTCTCGCGCAAGCAGAACCTGCGCCCCGAATACCTTGACCTGCGTCTTACCCTCGCCGAACTGACCCACCTGCTGAACCGCCTGGTGGGCGAGAAGGTGCATCTGTCGTTCTCGCACGATCCGGCGCTGCTTCCGATCCGCGCCGACAAACGGCAGCTTGAGCAGGTGATCATGAACCTGGTGGTGAACGCCCGCGATGCGATGCGCGCGGGGGGCAAGATCACGATCGAGACGCAGGCGGAAACCCTGGCCGAACCGATGGCCCGCGACCGGGTGATCGTTCCGGCAGGCGTCTATGTGACGGTGCGGGTGCGGGACCAGGGCGTCGGGATAACGCCCGACAAGCTGCCCAAGATCTTCGAACCGTTCTTCACGACGAAGAAGGCGGGCGAGGGGACAGGCCTGGGCCTGTCCACTGCTTATGGCATCGTCAAGCAGACCGGCGGTTTCATCTTCGCCGACAGTACACCGGGCGAAGGGTCGTGCTTCACACTCTATTTCCCCGCCCACCGGGCCGAGGAAGGGGCGGCCGTCAAGGTTGCCGATGCTCGACCGGCAAAGTCCATTCAGGTGGGAGACGGTGTCGTGCTGTTGGTCGAGGACGAGGCGCCCGTTCGCGCCTTCGCATCGCGCGCCCTGCGCCTTCGGGGCTATACCGTGATCGAGGCCGAGAACGGCGAAGAGGCGATGACGATTCTCGAGGACAGCACCCTGAGGGTGGATATCTTCGTGACCGACGTCATCATGCCGGGCATGGACGGCCCCTCGTGGGTGAAAGAAGCGCTGATGACGCGTCCTGAGACCAAGGTCGTCTTCGTGTCGGGATATTCCGAGGAAAACCTGTCGGAGACACAGGCCAACATCCCCAACTCGGTCTTCCTGCCCAAGCCCTTCTCGCTCACGCAACTGACGTCGACCGTGCAGGATCAATTGCGTTGAGATCTGCGACCTACCTCCGAAAAACGTAACGGTTGGTTAACCAATCTGACGCATCGTGAAGAAGATAACAGTTGAAATGTTCTCCCTTTGGTCCCATAAGGTGAGGGGAACAAGAGGCGAACAAAAGCAGCGATTGCCGCCCGGCAACGGGTGTGGAATAAGGATGCATGACATGGCAACAGCAAATCTTCTCGAAATGACCGACAAGCGCAACGCAGACAGACAAAAGGCGCTGGATTCGGCGCTGGCCCAGATCGAACGCCAGTTCGGCAAGGGCTCCATCATGAAGCTGGGCGCCGACAATCCGGTGGCCGAGATTGAAGCGATTTCAACGGGTTCCCTAGGGCTCGACATTGCGCTCGGGATCGGCGGCTTGCCGCGGGGGCGCGTGATCGAGATCTATGGGCCGGAAAGTTCCGGCAAGACCACGCTGACCCTGCATGTGGTTGCGGAAGAGCAGAAGAACGGCGGTGTTTGCGCATTCGTCGATGCCGAACACGCGCTTGATCCGCAATATGCCAAGAAGCTGGGCGTCAACCTTGACGAGCTTTTGATCAGCCAGCCCGACACCGGTGAACAGGCCTTGGAAATCGTCGATACGCTGGTGCGTTCGGGGGCTGTCAGCCTCGTGGTGGTCGATTCGGTCGCGGCGCTTATTCCCAAGTCGGAACTGGAAGGCGACATGGGCGATTCCAGTGTCGGCGTTCAGGCCCGCCTGATGAGCCAGGCCATGCGCAAGTTGACCGGTTCGATCAGCCGCAGCAAATGCATGGTGGTCTTCATCAACCAGCTGCGCATGAAGATCGGCGTGATGTTCGGCAGCCCGGAAACGACGACCGGGGGCAACGCGCTCAAGTTCTACTCTTCGGTGCGCCTGGATATCCGCCGCATCGGATCGGTCAAGGATCGCGATGAGGTTGTTGGCAACCAGACCAAGGTCAAGGTCGTCAAGAACAAGGTGGCGCCGCCTTTCAAGGTTGTCGAATTCGATATCATGTATGGCGAGGGCATCTCGAAGCGCGGAGAACTGTTGGACCTTGGCGTGATGGCCGGCGTGGTCAACAAGTCGGGCTCCTGGTTTTCCTATGGCGACGAACGGATCGGCCAGGGGCGTGAGAACGCCAAGCAGTTCCTGAAGGACAACCCCGCCATGGCGCTTGAGATCGAAGACAAGATCCGCGCCTCTCACGGGCTTGATTTTGACGGCAGCGGATCCGACGAAGAGCCTCTGTTGGACGACTGAGACCTCGCGGCGCGATTTTGGCGCAGCCTGATGGATGCGTCGGATTCCCGCCCAAGCGCCTCCCCCTTGCAAAATTCGAAGCCGCGACAGGGTTAGTTGCGGCTTCGTCTCCCTCTGGGAGACGCGAAGGCCATGCCGTCTGGACTGAGCCAGGGCCGGCTAGATCGGCTCACTTTCACACACCTCGGTCCGTGGTTTCCTAGTGAGGCGGCTGTTTTTCCCGCAGTACTTGCGCTTCCGCTGAGAGAGACAGGGGTGGGTTTGACGTGCTTTGGGGATACGTTCGAACTGGCGTCTCTTATGGTGCCAGCTGGTAGATCCAGGCAATTTCATGTGGCGATACGTTGCAAGGCAACGACGGTACAGACATCTTGAAATGCAGCGCGGAACACGATCTGTACCATGTCGATGGTTTCGGCGACATGGCTTGGCGTTGATGATGTGTCTGCTCCGCTACGGCACCTGTGCGCCTGGGTTGGTCTGCTACGACCCACAGTGGAGAGCGATCATTTCGGAGGGCCGGGTTCGACGTGGTGAACAATGTGCTCCAGGCGCATGGTTCTGACGGTTCCGGGTTTGGGGCGATCCGCAAGAAGTTGCGAGGGGGGCAGGTGTTGGATTTTTTCGGTCGGCTTCCCTCCTGTGCTGTCGCGACGGAAGCCAACGGCGGTGCGCATTTCTGGGGCCGCGAGGTCGGATAGCTTGGCCATGAGTTGAGGCACGCTCATGTGTGAAGCCCTTGGCGAAGCGCAAAGGAATGACACAGCCGATGGCGGCGCGACTTGCAAAGCGGCCATGCGCCCGACGACGCGCTTTTTGGCGGGAAAGAGCTAAGATACTCAAGGGGCCGTGGTGGTCATCCGCATCCGCGAACTCCGAGCTGGCTGGGGAGGCAGTTGATCCACGCGCTCTTTGATTACCTGGGCGAGTTCAGGCAGATCGTGCTGCAGGGTGGCGCGAAGGCAGCACGACTGATCGGCATCGTTGAGGATCCGGAAAGCGGCCTGACTTTCGATGCCATTGCCACTCCGAAGACACCGCTCGGAGCGCTCACCCATCTGGAGGCTGAGATCGGCAAGCTTGATGCCGAAATCGCCCGACGCGCCAATGAGAACGCTGTCGTGCGACGGTAAATGACGGTCGCCGGCATCGGCCCACTGTTCGCGATGGCCGTCGCAGTCCTTGGCCCCAACACGGCACATTCTGCATGGCACGCGACGTTGCTGCGTGGCTCGGCCTCTCGCCAGGTCAGCTTACGGAGCGCCTCGGAACTCCGACCAAGATGGGCGCCCGCTTCCTTGGGCGGCTGCTGATCATCTGGGCCGAAAGTGTCATCGTCATATCCATGCGAGCGCGCGACCGGGTATCTGGCAAGGCGGTAAGCTGGCGCGCATGCCGCCAATGCTCCTGCGGATAGCGCTGGGGAACAAAATGGTGCGGATCGTTGGGGCTCTGATGGCTTTGGGCAGCGTCTATCAGTTTCCGGCCGTGAGTGTATCAGCGGTCACAATCCCGAAGACGTCGAAGTGGAACAGGGCAAGGAGAAGTTTGGCGCAACGATCGAGCGACGGGATCAGATGACCCAGCCTGCAACAGAGTGCCTTCGAGCACGCGGCGTTGATTTGAAACCTGGTCTGCGAACCATAGGGGCCGGCGGCATGTTTGTGGGCGCAATTGAGGCCGGATACATGTCAGCGCCTGAGGCTGCGCGAAACTGATCTCGCCCCCCCTTGCGCAAGGGGCGGTGATACATGTTGCGCAACTCGTGGCTGAAGCATGACTTTCCCTTTCCCTAATGGCGTTATTCCACGGGGCCACTCTCGGCAGAGCCGGGTGCTTTGAAGCAGTTCAAGATTGCGGGGCGGAACCGGATTTCGGCGGTTTGGGACTCGTGTCTTCATCGTTTCCCCGAAGCGCTTCGGTCATGTCATCTTGGCCTCGACCTGACTTCGGGCATGGCAACGTCCCGGTGTCTTCCAGTCGCGCCCGTCGCGACGGATGGCTAAGATCCCGGTTGCGGTTTGCTCGATGACCGCATCATGCCTGCGGGCCAGTCACTCACCGTCGCTGGGGAACTTGATTCCGATACTATCGATCAAAGGGTTCAGCAGCTTTCCGGAGGCGCGATCCAAGCCAACTCCGAGAACGTTTGGGGCCGTCCTCGCTTGCCGCTCTTCTCCGCCTTCGGAAATCATGTCGGCGTCGAACCAGACCGAGAACGAGCCAAGCTGCCTGAGCCATGCGTTGTAGATTGACCAGTTCGTCGTACGGTGGAGGGCGGGTCTAGGCTTTGGCATGTGTCTGATCTGACCGTCAGGGTTCTCTCAGTGAATCTCTCCCTCCGGTTTGCGTTGTCGAGAATATCCATCACCAACAATGGCAGGTCAGGCCGAGCGAGCAGCCTGACCTGCGAAGGCGAGGGGACCCCTGGCTCAGAAAATTTCGATATTTTCGGGTGTCAGGATGGCGTCTTGATCAAAGGTGGCAAATAGAATCTGAGCTGACGGACCAGTGCCGTCCGCATCATACCACAACCGGCCCGAGGCTTGTTCGAAGATCAGGCGATCGGCCGCATCCTGTGCATGGGCGCCCAAGGCGAAAACCGATGCATCCAGTGCGCCATCTGCAAGCCCCGTGAATACGGCCGACTTCAGCTTGAGGGTATCGCCCTCGTTCGCCGAATTCGTATTGAAGTCAATGATCCGATCCACGTTGTCAGGGCCAAGTTCACGGTCAAAGACAAATGTATCCGCGCCTGCTTGCCCTTTGAGCGTGTCGCGCCCGCCCCGTCCGGCGATTGTATTGGCGAAGGGAGTGCCAACGATGGTGTTGTTCTCCTCGTTGCCGATTGCGTTGAAGATCGCCGGATTGCCATCTTTGGTATAGACCGTCTGCATGAAAAGCCGTTCGACATTCGCTGTCAATTCATAGGATCGGAAGGCGCGTACTGTATCGGTCTGACCGCGCCCGGCCGCTTCGATCACGGTGTCGCCGGGCGCACGGACGAAGTAGGTGTCATTGCCCGCTCCGCCCATCAGCGTGTCGTTATTGCGCCCCCCGTCGAGGATGTTGGCCTCACGGTTTCCTCGGATTTCATTCGCAAGACCGTTGCCGGCGCCCAGAATGGCCGCACCCGTCAGATACAGGTTTTCGATATGCGACTGCTCCATGCGAAAGTCGACCGAGGCATAGACGGTGTCATTTCTGCTGCCGGTCGGAGTTTCGACCACGACGTCACCGAGATCGTCAACATAATAGACGTCTTGGTCCAGGCCACCGTGCATACGGTCCGCACCGGACCCGCCGTCAAGCGTATCCGCCCCCTGTTCGCCGTACAGCGTGTCGTTGCCCGCACCGCCGGACATGGCGTCTGCCTTGTTTCGTCCATAGATGACGTCGTCATCGGCGCCGCCATCCAGGATGTCTGCCTCTCGACTTCCAACAATCTCATCATTGCCGTCACCCCCGAGGATGGTCACAGATCTTTCCTGGTTCAATGTACCGGCACGATCAGAACCGAACAGGAGGTCGTTGCCCGCACCACCATCAATGAAGTCCGCACCAGTTCCGCCTTCGATGGTGTCGTCCCCGTCTCCACCTTCCAGACTGTCGGCGCCCGAACCGCCAGCGATCAAATCCGCGCCACCAAGCCCCTGGATCGTGTCGTTCGCTTCGAGCCCAAGGAAGCTTTCGGGTGCGTCTGTCCCCCGGAGCAGGTCCTTGCCGATCGTCCCTTCATGAAGATCGACTGTGTGGTTGAAAAATATGTCCCCCCCGCGATTTTCACCCAAAAAGAAGGTGGCAAAACCGCCACCGCTTTTGAGAACGACAAGGTCTTGATACCAGTTCGACGCGGCCGATGTGCTGAGTGGCAGGCGGTCGGTCCCGTCGGAACGCAGGGCGAGCGTGTCGCCCTGAAGATCGAGAGTGGTGATGCTGTTGGTCCCGCGCAGGCGGGAGCCTTCGCTGAGAGAATAGGTGACGTGCAGTCGGTCGTCTTCCCCGGCCACAAGATCCAACCCCAAAAGATACCCGGAACGGCCAACGGAACTGTCAAAGACCGGGCTGCCGTCAGCGTCTAGCCGGTGAACCACTAGGCCCGGGGGGCTGCCGGCCCAAGCCGCATAGCCGAACGCCCAGCCGCCATCGGGCAGGGCAACAGAATCGATGATGCCATTCCAGAAGTCATGCGTGCGCGAACCGACGGCATAGGCCTGATAAGGAACAACCGTTTGGAGGGTGTCTGATACCCGCGCGAAAGACGCTTGGGCGGAACCATCTGTCACATAATAGTTGTCAGCACTGGTGGTGTGAAGGACCGAGGCCACCATCTCGCCCGAGGTGAGTGTCAAAAGGTCGGCCCGCAGCCCCGAGCTGACAATGCCCGAGTCCCAGACTTCAACGTCGAACGACAAGGGTTCAAGATCGGTGGCTCCGATCAGATCGCCGCTGTCTGGGGCGAACTTGCGCAGCACGGTCACGACTTGTTGGCGTGCCGTATCGCCACTGGTATCGACAGGCCCTTTGCTGACCTCAAGGATGTTGATGGCTCCGTCCCCGGAAACGGTCACATCTACAATGTTCGTGGCGACATCGATTGCAACCGTCGCCTCCTCTGGCACCCCTTGATCGCTGAAATGCTGCACGATGATCTGGTCGCCGGACAAATACGTCAGCGTCCGGCGCCCGTCCGGTCCAATGAAAATATCGTTGACGAAATCGGATGACACCACTGCCTCGCTCAGGACATCCGTCCGCAGGACCGTCCCGGCCGCGTCTATCACACGGCTTGTCAGATAACCGTCATCGTGATTCACGAAGGCCAGCAGGAAGTTTCCATGGGCAAGGTTCTGGACGGTCAGGAAGTTGCCATCGCGCGATGCTCCGATGATCTTGTTCGAGGCACTGGCGGAAAAGCTCATTGTAAAAGTCCACTTTAGATGAAGCGGATATCCCCCCGGGTGGATTGCCGCTTGATGCCAAGGGTAGCCGCTTTCCTCCATCGATCAAACCATTTGAGCATTGGGAGGACCTTGGCTGGGCCAGAACGCCGGAATATGGGCGCGTCGGGCCGCAATTTCGCGCAACCCCGGCGCTGAGATGGCATGCGTCAGCGGAGCGAAAAAACCCTACCGGTCGCTGCTGTTCAGTTCATGCCGGAATCGCGGTTGCGCACATGACAGAGGCGCCCGGGCCCGTTGGGTCGCAATGTCCTAGCAACTGTAACCCTCAGACCATGGCCGCGTAGCTCAAATCATCCAGCCTCCCGCAAACCCGGCGCGGTTCATCATCCCAATCCGCACAACTGGAAATGCAGATATGGGCATCGGGCCGCATGCCAGCCCGGCTATCCAGCGAACCGGCGGGCACGACAAGCTCACCGTCGTTCCCGACAGCGAAAGACAACGCCGACCCGCAGGTCGTGCAAAAGCTCTTTACATGGCGCGACCCTGGGAGGCGGAACGTCCTGATATCCGCCTCACCTGATTACCACATGATGTTCGCCCTGGACGAGAAGAGGTCTGCCGAATGGGCCGAACCGCTGTCCTTGCGACAACGCGAGCAGTGGCAAAGAAGAAATGCTCGAACTATGCTTTGATCCTGAACGACACGGCGCCGCTCAGGCAATGCCCGTTGGCCAGATTCTCCATTCCCCTCCTTCGGTCATGCGCGCAATCAGACCCTTGAAACGGCCTTGCGGCACATCCGACAGATGGTCGTCTGCGAAGCCCGGACTTCAGCCCTCGACGATGCCCCGGCCCAGGGCGGCGACGCCGGTGCGGGCCACCTCGGCCAGGCCCAGCGGGCGCATGAGTTCGGCGAAGGCGTCGATCTTCTCGGGGGTGCCGGTGATTTCAAAGACGAAGCTGCCCAGGGTGGAATCCACCACGTTGGCGCGGAAAATATCGGCCAGGCGCAGCGCCTCGACCCGCTTGTCGCCGGTGCCCGCCACCTTGAACAGCGCCAGTTCGCGTTCGACACTGGGGCCTTCGACGGTCAGGTCGTGCACCTCGTGCACCGGAACGATGCGCCCCAGCTGCGCCTTGATCTGCTCGATCACGGCGGGCGTGCCACGGGTGACGATGGTGATGCGCGAGCGGTGGCCGGTGTGGTCGATCTCGGCCACGGTCAGGCTGTCGATGTTGTAGCCGCGCCCGGAAAACAGGCCGATGACCCGCGCCAGAACGCCGGCTTCGTTGTCGACGACGACGGCCAGCGTGTGGCTTTCGATCACGTCGGAATGGGGATCGCGCAGATCATAAGCCGAGTGGCGCGAGGTGCCTTTTTTGATCTTGAGAGGCGACATTCGTGGGACTTCCTTGTGCGGGGCCGGCGCGGGCTGGTCACATTGCGAACCGGCCGGGTATATTCAGATCGGGGATGATGGCGAAGGGGCGGCGCGTGAATGGCCCGCGATGGACCCGCCACGCGCCGCCCGGCAATCAGACCATCACCGCGCCCTTCTTGCCGATGGCATCCTTGGTGCTGGCCTGACCCAGCAGCATCTTGTTGTGCGGTTCTCCCGAGGGGATCATCGGGAAGCAGTTCTCGTGCTTTTCCACCAGGCAATCGAAGACCACCGGACCGTCATGGTTGATCATCTCCATGATCGCATCGTCCAGATCCGCCGGATCGGAACACTGGATGCCCTTGGCGCCGAAGGCCTCGGCCAGCTTCACGAAATCGGGCAGGGATTCCGACCAGGAATGGGAATACCGCTCACCGTGCAGCAGTTCCTGCCACTGGCGCACCATGCCCAGCCGTTCGTTGTTCAGGATGAACTGCTTGACCGGCAGGCGGAACTGCATGGCGGTGCCCAGCTCCTGCATGTTCATCAGCCACGACGCCTCACCGGCGACGTTGATGACCAGGGCGTCGGGGTGGGCCATCTGCACGCCCACCGATGCCGGGAAACCATATCCCATGGTCCCCAGGCCGCCCGATGTCATCCAGCGGTTGGGGTCTTCGAAGTTCAGGTACTGCGCCGCCCACATCTGGTGCTGGCCCACCTCGGTGGTGATATAGCGGTCGTGACCCTTGGTCAGCTCCTCCAGCCGCTTCAGCGCATATTGCGGCTTGATCACGCTGCCCTTCTGATCGAACTTCAGGCAATCGACCTTGCGCCATTCGTCGATCTTCTTCCACCACTTGGCCAGGCCTTCGTGGTTGGGCTTCAGCCCGCGGTCCTTCCAGACCGCGATCAGCTGCTCCAGCACATGGGTGACATCGCCGATGATGGGCATGTCCACGCGCACCACCTTGTTGATCGAACTGGGGTCGATGTCGATATGGGCCTTCACCGAATTGGGGCTGAAGCTCTGGATGCGGCCGGTGATCCGGTCGTCGAAACGCGCGCCGATGTTGATCATCAGATCGCAGCCGTGCATCGCCAGGTTCGCCTCGTAAAGGCCGTGCATCCCCAGCATGCCCAGCCACTGCTTGCCCGAGGCGGGGTAGGCGCCCAGACCCATCAGCGTCGAGGTGACGGGAAAGCCGGTCAGCTCGGCCAGTTCGCGCAGCAATGCCGAGGCCCGCGGCCCCGAGTTGATCACCCCGCCGCCGGTATAGAAGACAGGGCGTTCGGCGCGGGCCATGGCCTCGGCCAGATCGGCGATGGTGTCGGGGTCGCCGTTCTGGCGCGGCTGATAATGCGAGGTGTTGACCTTCTGCTTCGGCGTGTACTTGCCGTCGGCGAACTGCACATCCTTGGGAATGTCCACCAGAACCGGGCCGGGGCGGCCCGACAGGGCCACGTGAAAGGCCTGGTGCAGGGTCGCGGACAGCTCGTCGGTGTCCTTCACCAGCCAGTTGTGCTTGGTGCAGGGGCGGGTGATGCCCACGGTGTCGGCCTCCTGGAAGGCATCGGTGCCGATGGCGAAGGTGGGCACCTGGCCGGTCAGCACGACGATCGGGATCGAATCCATCAGCGCGTCGGTCAGGCCGGTCACCGCGTTGGTGGCGCCGGGGCCGGATGTCACCAGGCAGACACCCACCTTGCCGGTCGACCGGGCATAGCCCTCGGCGGCATGGACGGCGGCCTGTTCGTGGCGCACCAGGACATGGCGGATCTCGTTCTGTTGGAAGATCTCGTCATAGATCGGAAGAACCGCGCCGCCCGGATATCCGAACACCACCTCGACCCCCTGATCCTTGAGCGCCTGAACCACCATCGCCGCCCCGGTCATCGCCTTTTTCATCGTCTCTCTCCGCTGTGCCTGCTGCTGCCTGTCGTTCCGACCATCGGCCATAAAAAAACCCCCGGTGTGATCGGGGGCGCATGGGTACCTGTCTGGGTGTCCGCTACCGGCCCATGCGCGTGTTTCCTACAAGTACGATGTTCGGCTCGGTGGGCATGCACCCGGCTCCTGTTCCAGTGGGCGCGAGATTAGGACCGCAGCGCCGGGGCGTCAACCGCCAGATATGAGAAAAGATGTCGTGGGGGTGTGGTGTTTTGTATTTTTATTGCGGTCACCCGCGGTTGATCGGAACAAGCGCAAACCAAAGCTACCATCCGACCGTCAGCACCAACAAGGCACCAATCGACCGGCCCCCTTCCAGGAAGGCGCGCCATCTCCTCTTTCTTGCTGAAAATACTCAAATCCCGCCCTTGCCCCCGACGCACCGCTGGCGGGGGCGCCTCAGCGCGTGCGGGTGGGGCGGGTGTCGGGCAGGTGGATCTGTGCCACCTGTTCGGCAATGGGATCGGTGGAAAGCGGGTGCAGCTCCGAGGAATAATCCTTCGGGTCACGCATCTTCTGCCATTGCCCGCCGACATAGACCTCAAGCCCCGAGAATTTGGCCTTGTAGCCCATCTTGGGGCTGCCGGGCACCCAATAGCCCAGATAGACATAGGGCAGCCCGGCATTGCGGGCGATTTCGATATGATCGAGGATCACGTGGGTGCCCAGGCTTTCGGCCGGCGTGTCGGGGTCGTAGAAGGAATAGACCATCGAAAGACCGTCGGCCAGAACGTCGGTCAGGCAGACGGCGGCCAGTTCGCGGTTGCGCGGGCTGTGGCCGGGGCGGGAATATTCGATCACCCGGCTGCGGATCGGCGTTTCCTCGATCATCGCGGCGAACTCGAAGATATCCATGTCGGCCATGCCGCCGGTGGCGTGGCGGCTGTCCAGGTATTTTCGGAACAGGGCGAACTGGTCTTCGGTCGCCCAAGGCGAATTGGCCGAGCGTGTGAGGTCGGCGTTGCGGCGCAGTACCCGGCGCTGGGTTCGGGTGGGGGTGAAATCCGCCACCCTGACCCGGGCCGACAGACAGGCCGAACATTCGGCGCAGGAGGGCCGGTAAAGCACGTTCTGCGACCGGCGGAACCCCTGCTGTGACAGCGCGTCGTTCAGCGTTTCGGCATATTCGCCCTGAAGAGCCGTGAACAATTTCCGCTCCATCCGCCCCTCGAGATAGGGGCAGGGCTGGGGGGCGGTCACATAGAATTGCGGCGCAAGGGGCAGGGTGTGGCGCATGGGGCTCCGGTGGTCGGTTCGCGGCAGGTTAGCAACGGATTTCGCTTCCGCCAAGCCCCTTCAAAACCGCCGTTCCTCGGCCGCGCGGTTGATGGCCGCGGTGCCCATGAGATGGTCGGTCAGGCCCTGGGCGCGCGCCGTGGTCAGCATCAGCACGATCGAGATCAGTTGCAGCGGAAAGACCGCCATGGAAACGAAATAGCACAGCGTGTGCATGAAGGCGCTGCCCAGGTCCATGCGTTCGCCCCGCGCGGTGCGAAATTCGATCGCCATCAGGCGCATGCCGGGGGTGGCCGACCGGTTGGTCAGCGCGATGACCCGGTACATGAAGCTGAGCGTGGCAAAGAGAAGCGGCAGGAAGAACAGCCCGATGAACAGTGTCAGCGGCAGGGTCAGCAGGGTGAGAAGCGTGATCAGGATGATGTCGATCAGCCAGGCGAAGAAGCGCTTCGACGGCACATCGGCATAGAAGGCCTGTTGGCTGTCGGGGTCGGGAAGGCCCCAGTTGGCTTGGGTGTCGGCGTGGCTCATCTTGGGTCGGTCCTTTGTCGGTGTGATATGGCCCGCCCGGTCGGGGGCGGGCCATCGTGGTCAGGCGTCGATCGGCTCGGCGTCGCGCTTGGCGGTCTTGCCGGCGCGGTCGTCCATGAACTGGTCGAACTCGGCCTTGTCCTTGGCTTCGCGCAGGCGCTCCAGAAATTCCTGGAAGGCGGCCTGTTCGTCTTCCAGGCGGCGCAGGGTTTCGGTCTTGTAGGCATCAAAGGCGGTATTGCCCGAGCTGCGATAGGCATTGGTGCGCCCGGCAAAGCGGGCCCGGCTGCGACAGGATTTGCTGAACATGCGTTTGCTCCAGATCATGTAGGCAAGAAGGGCCAGGCCGACCGGCCAGAAGAAGATGAACCCGAGGACCATGACGGCGATCCAGGCGCCTTTGCCCTTGTCGTCCAGCCAGCCTTCGGTGCGCGCAAACCACGACATGGCGGTTTGGGGGGTATCTGCAAGGGTACTCATGTGGTCTCCGTTTCGTTCGGGGTTGATGTAAACTGCTTTCACATTACCAAGATCGGCATTCGGTGCCCGCTCTTCAAGGGGTAATGTGAATATTGTTTACATTGACGATATCACCCTGTGAAATCAGCCACTTGCGCCTGCGTCAGTCGCAAAAGATCCTGTGGCGAAATCGAAAAGATATGGCGCGGTGTCCCCGCTGCGGCCCAGATGACCGGAAAATCCGACAGCCGCGGGTCAAGGAAGGCGCGGATCGCCGTCAGGTGCCCGACGGGTGAGACGCCGCCGATGGCAAACCCCGTCTGCGCGCGTATCAGCGCGGCATCTGCCTTGCCCAGGGGCGCGCCGACAAGGGCGCTGGCCTTGGCGTCATCCACGCGGTTGCCCCCGGCGGTCAGGAACAGCACCGCGCGCCCCGACGCTTCGTCGCGAAAGACGATGGATTTGGCGATCTGGTCAATCTCGCAGCCCGCCGCCTCGGCCGCCTGCTGGGCGGTGCGGGTTTCGGCCGCCATTTCGACAATCTCGCTGGCAACCCCTGCCGCTTCAAGTGCCGCGCGTACCCGTTTCATGCTTTTGCTCATGTGGTTTCCCTGTCTGCCTCCCTGCATCCGGCGCGGCATGCACCCTTGACCGCACCCGCGCCATGACCGACCGTTGCCAGATGACATTTGCCAACGCAATCACCCGCACGCCACGCCCCCATGACCGCGACCGCGCCGACGAGGTGCGCGGCCTGTTTTCCGACCAGCCGCCCGAGCTGCGCGCCCTGCTGCGTGGAACGGCGGGATGCAGCCCCTATCTCAAGCAGCTGATGGAGCGCAACGCCGACTGGCTGCGCGAAGCGCTGAGCGTTTCGCCCGACACGGCTTTCGACACCCTGATGCGCGATACCGCCGCTCTGACCAACGGCGACCTGCCCAGGGGGTTGCGCGAGGCCAAGCAACGGGTGGCGCAGCTGATCGCGCTGGCCGATCTTGGCGGCGCATGGTCGCTGGACCATGTCACCGGGGCGCTGACCCGCTTTGCCGACCTGGCAACCGACCGCGCCCTGCGGGCCTGCGTGGCGCAGCAATTCGCCCGTGGCAAGCTGCCCGGCGTGGCGGAAGCCGATCTTGAGGTGGCGGGCGGGCTGTGCGCCCTGGCCATGGGCAAGATGGGCGCCGGAGAGCTGAACTATTCCTCGGATATCGACCTGATCTGCCTGATCGACGAAACCCGGTTCGACCCCGACACCTTTCTTGAGGCGCGCCCCGGTTTCGTGCGGGCCACCCGTTCCATGGCGGCGCTGCTGTCGGATGTCACCGGCGATGGCTATGTCTTCCGGACCGATCTGCGCCTGCGCCCCGACCCCTCGGTCACCCCCGTCGCGCTGAGCATGGAGGCCGCCGAGCGGTATTACGAAAGCCTGGGCCGCACCTGGGAAAGGGCCGCCCATGTCAAGGCCCGGCCCTGCGCGGGCGATATCGCGGCGGGCGACAGGTATCTTGACCACCTGCGCCCTTTCGTATGGCGCCGCCATCTTGATTTCGCCGCGATCCAGGATGCCCACGACATGCGCCTGCGCATCCGCGATCACAAGGGGCTGGGTGGCCCGATCACCCTTGAAGGGCACAACATGAAACTGGGGCGCGGCGGCATCCGCGAGATCGAGTTCTTCACCCAGACCCGCCAGATCATCGCGGGCGGGCGCGACCCGTCGCTTCGGGTGCGGGGCACGCTGGACGGGTTGGCGCGGCTTGTCGCGGCCCATTGGGTGGACCGGCGCACCGCCGAATCCCTGTCCGACGATTACCGCTTCCACCGCGAGGTCGAACACCGCCTGCAGATGATCGCCGACGCCCAGACCCACGAACTGCCCACCACCCCCGAGGGCTTCGACAGGCTGGCCGCCTTCATGGACCGTGACACAGCCGACCTGCGCGACGAACTGGTCGAACGCCTGTCGCGCGTTTCGGGCCTTTCCGAGGACTTCTTCGCGCCGAATGCCACCCAGCGCAGCGGCCCCAGCCTGAGCGAGGATCAGGCCGCCATCGTCAAACGCTGGCGCACATATCCGGCCCTGCGCTCGGCCCGCGCGCAGGAGATTTTCGACCGGCTGCGCCCCGACCTGCTGCGCCGGTTGGGCGAAAGCGGCGATCCCGATCAGGCGCTTCTGCATCTTGACGGCTTCCTCAAGGGCCTGCCAGCCGGCGTTCAGCTTTTCTCGCTGTTCGAGGCCAACCCCCAACTTGTCGACCTGGTGGTGGATATTGCCGACACGGCGCCCGATCTTGCCGCTTACCTGGCCCGCAACGCCGGGGTGCTGGATGCCGTTCTGGGCGGTGCCTTCTTCGCGCCATGGCCGGGGCAGGCCGGGCTTGACGATGATCTGGCCGCCCGCCTGGCCGAGGCCGAGGATTACGAGGCGCAGCTGGATACCCTGCGCGCCTGGGCGAAAGAGTGGAAATTCCGCGTCGGCGTGCATCTGCTGCGCGGCTTGATCGACGCCGCCGAAGCGGGCCGCCAATACGCCGATATCGCGGGCGCGGTCCTGAAGGGCGTCTGGCCCCTTGTGGTGGACGAATTCGCCGAAAAACACGGCGCCCCCCCAGGGCGCGGGGCGATGGTCATGGGGATGGGCTCGCTCGGGGCGCAGCGGCTGAACGCGGCGTCCGACCTGGACCTTATCGTGATCTATGACGCCGATGGGCAGGAGTCGTCGCAGGATGCCCGCCGCCCGCTGGTGACGCGCACCTATTTCGCCCGCCTGACACAGGCGCTTGTCACCGCCCTGTCGGCGCCCATGGCCGAGGGGCGGCTCTATGAGGTCGACATGCGGCTGCGCCCCTCGGGGCGGCAGGGGCCGGTGGCCACGTCGTTGGCGGCCTTCCGCGAATATCAGCAGAACGAGGCCTGGACATGGGAACACCTGGCCCTGACCCGCGCCCGCCCCATTGTCGGCGATACGGGGCTTTGCTCCGATGTCGAATCCTTCCGCCGCGAGATCGTCGCGCAGCCGCGCGACCGCGCGGCGATGCTGCGCGATGTGGCCAACATGCGCGCGCGCCTTGCCGCCGCCCGTTCGCCCGGCGGCCCGCTGGATGCGCGTGCCGGGGCAGGGCGGTTGCAGGATATCGAACTTGCGGCCTCGGCCTGTGCGCTGCTGGCCGGGTCTGACAGTGCCGACGTGGGCGAACAGTTGCAGGCGGGCAAGGCCGCCGGGGTCATCGACGCGGCGGCCTGCGAAACCCTGTCGAATGCGTCGCGCGATCTATGGGCGCTGCATGCGGCGGCGCGGCTTCTGTCGACCGGCACGCTGCCACTGGACAAGCTGGGCACCGGGGGCGTCGCGCTTCTTCTGCGGGGCACCGGCGCCAGCGATCTTGACGCCTTCATCAAACAGGTCGCCCTGCTGGCCGAGGCGGCGGCGGAATGTGTCACGGATCTGGTTGGCAAGCCCGACGAACCGTCCTAAGCCCGCCGGGACATATCAGGATAGGCTCCGCAAATGGAAAGCAATGCCGCCGACCCCAAGGGTCTGATCCGCGAAAGTTACCGGATCGACGGAATCCGCCCGGAAGAATGCCGGTCGATCTTCCTGGACTGGGCGCTTTCCCTGGCCGAGGGCGTGGAAACGAAAACCGCGATCGCCGGGCTGTTGCAGCAATATGAAGCGGCCAATCCCGACCACCCCATGAACCAGGTCCTGCGCGATGGACTGGCGGCCGCAAAGGCAACGGGGCGCCGGGGCGGACGCGCAGGCCGCGTGGCGCAGGGATAATCAATTCCGGCTATTTCGCGAATAGGTTGATATTCTATTAACTAAAATCAACCCATGGTTGAATTGCGCGATTGCCCCTGTCCGCTTGGCGATTGGGGAAATCGCGGGCGAAACGTCGCGGTTTTCACTGAAGCTCATTCGCCGTATTTCCCGCAGCCAATCCGGCCGGCTGCAATTCGCGTTTCAACGCGCCGGGCCGGGCGCGTTGAAACGGGTGGCGTTTTTCAACGTCAGTCGCGGCTCAGCGCGGCGGCCTCGCGGGCCAGTGCCTCGATCCCGGCCCAGTCCTTTGAATCGACAAGGTTTTTCGCCACGACCCAGCTTCCCCCGACGCAGAGCGTGTTGGAAAGGGCAAGGTAGTCGCGCACCGTCTTGGGGGTGATGCCGCCCGTCGGGCAGAACTTGACCTGCGGGATCGGCCCGCCGATGGCCTTCAGCGCGGGTGCGCCGCCGTTCGCTTCGGCCGGGAAGAACTTCTGGGTCGTATAGCCACGCTCAAGCAGGGCCATCGCCTCGGACGAGGTGGCCGCGCCGGGCAGCAGCGGCAGGCCGGCCTCTTCGCAGGCGTCCAGCAGGCGGTCGGTCGCGCCGGGGGACACGCCGAAGGTGGCGCCCGCATCCACGGCGGCCTGCACATCGGCCGGGGTCAGCAGGGTGCCGGCCCCCACGACGCCGCCGTCTACCTTGGCCATCTCGCGGATGGCCTCCAGCGCGGCGGGGGTGCGCAGCGTGACTTCAAGTGCGGGCAATCCGCCCCGCACCAGCGCGCGCGCCAGATCCTGCGCGATGGCCGCATCGTCGATCACCATCACCGGGATGACAGGGGCAAGACGGCAGATTTCGGCGGCCCGTGCCGAGGCGGTTTCAGGTGTCATGGACGTGGTTCCTTGCATGGGGATTTCTGTTGGCGCCGTCATAGCGCAGGGGCCGCGCCCTGTCGACACTGCCGGGCGGTGCGGATGACAGCCATTGTCACCAAGCCCTTGTATTTGTCACTTGCCAAGTCGCAGGACATTGAACAAATTCGGATTCGGACGGGTCGGCAATTCAATTCGGATTGCCGTGTCCCGTTCCACGAAGAACGAAAGACCTTTCTGTGATGGGTTTGTAATTTCTGATTGTACGAAGCCCCGCCATTTCGCGGGATGAACGGTCTTTCTTTATTCCCCCTTTCGGGGAAGCAACAAGGGAAGTGAGTAGATGACGAGAAATAGAGTTTCCACCGTACTGCGCCTTGGTGCCGGCCTGATGGCCGCAACATCGCTGAGCGCCTGTCTTGGCAGCGGCTCGGGTGGCGGCGGTGGCGGTGGGGGTGGCCCCGTGGACGTGACCCAGTATGACACCAACCTGGAACGCGTGCGCGACATGATCCCGACCTCGGACATGCAGACCACCGGGACGGCCTCCTTCAGCGGCAACACCTACCTCGAGCCGGTCGATGGCACCACCGGCCACATCATCGGCGACGTGAACATCGATGTCGATTTCGCCGCCGCCAACGATGCCGCGATCTCGGGCACCGCGAACAACTTCCGGGGCGTTCTGGATGGCGAGGACGTGGCCATGGAAGGTGAACTGTCGACCGGCCCGCGCTTCCCCTCGGCCTTCGTGAACGACGATATCGCCGTTCCGGTCCCGCCAGGGGGCCCGATTCCGGGTGCGCCCGCCACGGTTCGCCCGGGTTCGGCCTCGATCGCGATGTATGGCGATATCGTGGACGAAGGCGACACCTCGACCGTGCTGCTTACCCTTGGCGGCAACTTTGTCGGCCCCGGCGGCCAGGCCCTGCACGGTCCGGCCCTGCTTCAGGAGATCACCGGCACCAGCGTGGCCGAACGCGCGGCTTCGGGCACCTTCTACGTCGAGCGGGATTGAAACCTGAACTGATGAACACGGGGCGGGGCCAGTGCGGGCCCGCCCTTCGCCGGGAATTCCGCAAGACATGACATTCAATTCCTTCAGGCGATTTGCGCCATCGGCCCGGTTCGCCCCGGTGTTGCGCGGGCTGGTCCTGTCGCTGGCCCTGCTGGGCGGGGCGGCGCAGGCCGGGCCGCTGGAAACCGCCGAAACGCTGGTGGCCAACCGCCACCCCGCCGAGGCGCTGGAAATCCTGTCGCGGATCGAACCGACACCGCAGACCGCCATCCGCCTCGCCTGGGCCAGGGCGAACGCGCATATCCAGCGCAATGAACCCCGCGCAGCGCTGCCCTATCTTGAAACCCTGGTGCGCGCCCGCCCCGCCGAGGCGCGGTTCCGGCTGGAACTGGGCCGGGTGCTGTTCCTGTTGCAACAGGATGACCGGGCGAAGTTCCATTTCGAACGCGCCAGCGCCGCGCCGCTGACCGCCTATCAACGCAAGGCGGTGGACGGGTACTTCGATGCCATCTCGCGCCGCAGCGCCACGACGACATTCCTCAGCTTCGGCATCCGTCCCTCGAACAACCCGGGCAAGCGCACCTCGGCCACCACGGTTGAAATCGTCGGCGGGCTGCCTGTCACGCTGAACCCGGATGCACGGGCCATGTCGGGCACGGCGCTGACCTTCGGGGGTGGCGTGGTGATGCGCCCAAGCCTGGGGCAGGATCTGCGCGCCCGCTTCAGCCTGAGCGGCGAGGCCGAGCTTTACGACAGAGGGGCCGAGGATGCGCTGACGCTGTCGGGCGAAGGCGGGCTTGAGTGGTTGGGCGACCGGGGGCGCGTCTTCGGGTTTGGCCTGCGCCATCTGCACCGCTTTGATGACGGCACCGGCAGCTACGGCGAGGATGGCGTCTACCTGTCGTTCTCGGGCAATGTCGGGCGGGCAGGGCAGTTGAGCCTGCGGCTGGATCACGGCTATCGCGATTACGACGACCGCTCCGGCTCCGACGGAAAGCGCACGCGCGCCTTAGCCCGCTACAGTTTCGCGGTGTCGCCAAGGTTGGCCCTGCGCACCTCGCTTGAATGGGAAATGATCGGCGCGGTTGACACCCACCTTCGCAACGAACGCGCCGAGGTTTCGGTCGGGGCCAGTTACGGGTTCGAAGGCGGGCTGGTTCTGGGCCTTGATCTTGGCCGCTCGCGCACCCGGTATGACGGGATTTCGCCGCTGTTCGGCGCCGCCCGGGCCGATGATCTTACGACCCTTGGCGCGCGGCTGCACCATCGTTCGTTCGTGGTACAGGGCTTTGCACCGGTTCTCGACCTGCGGTTCGAACGGAACGACAGCACCCTGCCGTTCCATTCCTATCGCAACACCGGCGTTTCCGTGGGGCTAACGCGCGAATTCTGACGGGGGCGCGTGGTCAGACCACCACACCGGCCCCGTCGCTCGCCAGGCCCACGTTCTGGCGGAACACCTCGAACAATTCGCGCCCCACGCCGTGGCTGTTGGCGCTGAGATCCGCCGTCACCGGTTCGCGGCTGTCCAGATCGACGCCGACCACCTCAAGCGTGCCGGCCACGGCATCCACCCGCACCACATCGCCGTCGCGCAACCGGGCCAGCGGCCCACCCAGCGCCGCCTCGGGCGAAACGTGGATCGCCGAGGGCACCTTGCCCGAGGCCCCCGACATGCGCCCGTCGGTGACAAGCGCCACCTTAAGCCCCCGGTCCTGCAAGACGGCAAGGGTGGGGGTCAGCGAGTGGAGCTCGGGCATGCCATTGGCGCGCGGCCCCTGAAAGCGCAGAACCACCACGGTATCCTCGGTGAATTCGCCCCGCTGGAAGGCGGGCTTCACGTCGCGCTGATCGTGGAAGATGCGGCAGGGCGCCTCGACGATGTGACGCTCGGGGGCGACGGCGGAAACCTTCATCACACCCCGGCCAAGATTGCCCTTCAGGTCCTTCAGCCCGCCGGTCTTCTGGAAGGGGTCGGCGGCCGGGCGAAGGATCTTGTCGTTGTGGCTTTCGCGCGGTCCTTCGCGGTAGCGCAGCGCGCCATCGGTGATCTGGGGCTCTTGCGTGTATTGGGCCAGGCCCTCACCGGCGACGGTTTTCACGTCGGCGTGCATCAGCCCCGCGTCCAGCAATTGCCCGATCATGAACCCCAGGCCCCCGGCGGCATGGAAATGGTTTACGTCGGCCAGGCCATTGGGATAGACCTTGGCCATCAGCGGCACCACCTCTGAGAGGTCGGCGAAATCGGCCTGGTCCAGGATCACCCCCGCCGCCCGGGCCATGGCGGGCAGGTGGATCAGAAGGTTCGTCGACCCGCCCGTGGCCATCAGCCCGACCATGCCGTTGACAAAGGCCTTCTCGTCCAGAATTTCCGACACGGGCCGGTAATCGTTGCCAATGGCGGTGATGCGCAGCGCCGTCTTCACACCTTCGTCGGTCAGCGCGTCGCGTAGCGGCGTGCCCGGATTGACGAAAGAGGCGCCCGGCAGGTGCAGGCCCATGAACTCCATCAGCATCTGGTTGCTGTTGGCCGTGCCGTAAAAGGTGCAGGTGCCGGGGCCATGATAGCTGGCCATCTCGGCCTGCATCAGGGCATCGCGCCCGACCTCGCCGGCGGCGAACTGCTGGCGCACCTTCGCCTTCTCGTCGTTGGGCAGGCCGCTGACCATGGGCCCGGCGGGCAGGAAGACCCCGGGAATATAGCCGAAGGTGGCCGCGGCAATCACCAGCCCCGGCACGATCTTGTCGCAGACGCCAAGATAGACCGCCGCATCGAATGTATTGTGCGACAGCGACACACCGGTGGCCAGCGCGATCACGTCACGCGAAAACAGCGAAAGCTCCATTCCCGCCTGGCCCTGCGTCACGCCATCGCACATGGCGGGCACACCACCGGCAACCTGGGCAGTGCCGCCGGCGGCACGGGCGGCGGCGCGGATACGTTCGGGGTAGGTTTCGAAGGGCTGATGGGCGCTCAGCATGTCGTTGTAGGCGGTAACGATGCCCAGGTTGGGGGCGCGGGCGGCGGCCAGAGCGTCCTTGTCGGCCCCCATGGCGGCATAGGCATGGGCCTGGTTGCCGCAGGTCAGGTGGGCGCGGCGCGGCCCGTCCTCGGCGGCGCGCGCCATCCGGTCAAGATAGGTCGTGCGGGCGGCGCGGCTGCGTTCGATGATGCGGTCGGTAACCTTGGCGACGATTGGGTTCAGAGACATGTCCTGGCACCTTTCACGTTGTGGCTTGAAAGAAACGCGGCTGAGAGCGGCCGGGTTCGTTGCTGCCCTGCCTCTACAGCATGGTTAGCGCTAACAAAAGGGGGAATCGCCCGATGCCCCCCCCGATCCCTTGCGCGCCCTGCATGGCGGCCCTGCGACTTTGTACGTGGTGGCCTGCTGCGGTGCGGCATAACTAGACGACAGAGAATGCTGCACATGCACAACGAGGAAAGCAGATGACCTATAACACGTCCGAAATCGAAGCCCGCGCCCGCGCCCTGCGCGCCGAAGCCACCCGCGCCGGCCTGCGCGCCATGCGCCTCTGGATCGCCGCCCGGTTCAGCGCGCTGACCCATCCGCGCCGCCGCGCACAACACGGCTGACACCTCTTTTCGGCGCCGCAAATACGGGGTAGGGCAGAGCGATGGAACAGACCGAACCCACCCGACCCGTCGTGCGCCTTCTGCCCAAGACCGATCCCCGGCCCCTGCGCCGGGGCAGTCCCTGGGTGTTCGCCAATGAACTTGTCGTCGACCGGCGCACCGGCAAGCTTGCGCCGGGCACCATAGCCCAGCTTCAGGATGGCGAACGCCGCCCCCTTGGCACAGTCGCGGTGAACCCCGGCTCGAAGATCATCTGCCGGATGCTTGACCGCGACCCCGAGGCCGAGATCGACACCGCCTGGTTCGTCACCCGCCTGACCCGAGCGCTGGCCCTGCGTGACCGGCTGTTCGACACCCCCCATTACCGCCTGATCCACGCCGAGGCCGACGGTCTGCCCGGCATCGTGATCGACCGTTTCGGCGATGCCGCGGTGATTCAGCCCAACGCCGCCTGGGCCGAGGTGCATCTCGAACAGCTTACCCAGGCGCTCGTGGATGTTACCGGAGTCAGCGCGGTGGTGAAAAACGCCACCGGCCGCGCCCGCACCCTTGAAGGACTGGACGAGGAAACCGGCCTGCTGCGCGGTGCCATCGATGCGCCGATCCCGGTGCCGATGAACGGCGCCACCTACATGGCCGATCTGCTGGGTGGCCAGAAAACCGGGCTGTTCTTCGATCAGCGCCCCAACCACGCCTTCGCGGCCCGCCTTGCCCATGGCGCGCGGGTGCTGGATGTCTTCAGCCATGTGGGCGGCTTTGCACTGGCGGCCCTGGCCGCAGGCGCGCAGTCGGCGCTGGCCGTCGATGGTTCGGCCCCGGCGCTTGACCTGGCCGAACAGGGGGCCGCCTCCTCGGGCATGGCCGACCGGCTTACCACCCGCAAGGGCGATGCCTTCGAGGTGCTGACGGCCCTGGCTGAAGAGGGCGCCCAGTTCGACGTGGTGATCTGCGACCCGCCCGCCTTCGCACCCAACAAGCAGGCGCTCGAGGCCGGGTTGCGCGCCTATGAAAGGGTCGCTCGTCTGGCGACGCCGCTGGTGGCGCCCGGGGGTTTCCTTGGCCTCTGCTCCTGCTCCCATGCGGCGGATCTGGCGCGCTTTCGCGGCGCCTGCAATTCGGGCATCGGGCGGGCTGGGCGCGCGGCACAGCTGGTTCACACCGGCAGCGCGGGGGCCGATCATCCGCAACTGCCGCAACTGGCCGAGTCGGGCTATCTCAAGGCGCTGTTCTACCGGCTTGACGGGTGAAGATCCTGCTGGATGCCTGCGTGCTGTTTCCCACGGTGCTGCGGGAAATCCTGCTGGGCGTGGCGGCGCGGGGGGTTTACGAACCGCTCTGGTCGCCCCGCATCCTCGAGGAATGGGCCCGCGCCACCCGCAAGCTGGGCGAGGGGGCCGAGGTGATCGCGCGCGGTGAAATCGCGCTGTTGTCGGCGCGCTGGCCCAAGGCCGCCGTCACCCCGCGCGAGGGCGATCTGCGCCGCCTCTGGCTGCCCGATCCCGATGACGTCCACGTCCTTGCTGCCGCCATCGCCGGATCGGCCGACCGGCTGGTCACCTTCAACGCCCGCGATTTCCCTCGCCACACCCTGGCGGAAGAGGGCCTTTTGCGCCAGGACCCCGACCAGTTCCTCACCGCGCTGCACGCCGATCACCCCGATGCCGTCCGCGACACCGTGAAGGCAGTCCACACGACGGCTCAGGTGCTGGCCGGCGAAGACCTGCCCCTGCGCCCACTCCTCAAACGCGCCCGCCTCCCGCGCCTGGCCCGCACGCTCGCCTGACTCTTTCTTGCGAAAAAACTCCGGGGGAGTCGCCCGCCAGGGCGACGGGGGCAGCGCCCCCAGCCCGGTTGTCCCCGGTGAAATCCCGCCGAAATCTGAAGACCAGATATCGTCTGAGCGACACGCAAGGCTAGTGCACTCGCGTTTCGAGAAATCGGTGCAGCAACTGCTTTACCCGTTTTCGAACCGGCCTTCTGGGGCGCCACCGAGATGTACGCGGCGCCTCAACCCCAGGGCGGAGGTTCGTCTGCAAGCGCTCGCCCAAAGACATTCTCGCGATGCCAGCGCAGGTTCGTATCCCTGCGGCGGAGGCCGTCTGACGGGATTTCGGCGTCGGTGCTAAGTCCGACCTTATGGCCGACCATAAGTTCAGACCCGAGATCGAAGTCCTCTCTGCTGCGGATGTGCCGCGTCGGCGATA
>NZ_JACNMM010000004.1 GCF_020529025.1 Oceaniglobus trochenteri | reverse complement strand
GCATGGTCGAGCGCTTCATTCGGACGCTCAAGGAGCAGTGCGTGCATCGCCACCGCTTCGAAAGCATCCAACATGCGATGCGCGTCATCGGTGACTGGATTGCCTTTTACAATAACCGCCGCCCTCACCAGGCGCTTGCCATGCGCACGCCTGCCGAGGCATTCAGATTAGCGGCTTAACCTGAGCAGATTCCGCTGGGTCAATACACAAGCCTCGTCCGACTGGATCTCGTGATCATGGACGAACTTGGCTACCTGCCATTCAGCGCATCAGGCGGCGCGCTGCTCTTCCATCTGCTGAGCAAACTCTACGAGCGGACCAGCGTCGTCATCACCACGAACCTGAGCTTCAGCGAATGGGCCACCGTCTTTGGCGACCCCAAGATGACGACCGCACTCCTCGATCGCCTGACACACCGCTGCCACATCCTGGAGACCGGCAACGACAGCTTCCGCTTCAAAGCCAGCGCCGCCGTAGCGGCCCGGAAAAAGAGGGAGGCCAATGATGTCTTGACCCAAGCCTGACCCTCGAAACATAACCTCAAGGTGGGTCAGTTCTCGATGGAAAACCCGGGTCATTTCTGGGTGAAAATCAACACTTTCTGGCCAGGAGGAGGAGGGAAACGGCGCAAAGCGATACGATGCTGTTCGATATATACCGAACAAACCGCCATGTCTACTTGCGCGGCACGATTTTGTTCGGCATACCGAACAAGCTTCCTGCAACCAAGGAAAACAAGGATGATACAATGACCACGTCCCTCGGCGCCAAGATCAAGCGCCACCGCCAGGAAAAGGGATACTCCCTAGACAAGCTCGCGGAACTGACCGACTCGAGTAAGAGCTACATTTGGGAGTTGGAAAACCGCGACGCACGAAAGCCGTCCGGAGAAAAACTGACACGGATCGCTCAGGCCCTCGAGGTCACCACCGATTATCTGCTGGATGAAAGCGAGGAGCCCGGAGACGCGGTTCTAAAGGAGGCATTCTTCCGCAAATTCAGCAAGCTCGCCCCGGACGACCAAGCTAAGATCAATCAGATGATCGATATGTGGGGAAAGAAGGATTGAGCCTGCCCACGACGCCACAGGGTTGGGCAATCCGCCTTACTCAGATCCTGTCGCTGCATCAGGCAGCGCATGGGCTACCGCGGTTTCCCATTGATGTGGCGGCGCTGGCGAAGGATTTCTCACGACAGGTGTTTCCGGACGCACCGATCACCATGGTCGGCGGGTTGGACCTGTCCAAGGGCGTCGAAGGCATGTTGATGCCGCACCCCAACGGTTCCGGTGAGTGGGGTATAATTTACAATGAGACCATCCGTTCGCCGGGGCGGCGGAACTTCACGCTGGCCCATGAGCTGGGCCACTACCTGCTGCACCGGCAGACCAACCCCAACGGCCTTGAGTGTAGCAACCGCAATATGGCTGACTGGGATGAGGGCCGGAACAAGATCGAAGGTGAGGCCAATACTTTTGCCTCCTACCTGTTGATGCCGCTCGACGATTTCCGTGAGCAGATCAAGGGTCGCGTCATCGATATCGATATGATGACTGATTTGGCCGACCGCTATGCCGTGTCGCTCACGGCGGCGATCCTGAAATGGATGACCATCACCGACAAGCGGGCGATGATCGTGGTTGGCAAGGAGGGGTTCATCGACTGGGCATGGTCCAGCGAGCCTTTGCTGAAATCCGGCGTCTTCTACAGGGCGCGGCAAACCGTGACCGAGATGCCAGCCGCCTCCTTGGCCGCGCAGGAGGTGGACTGGGATACTGGTCGCCATGGTCACCTCCACCCGGCAGGTGTCTGGTTGGGATCTGAACCCGTCCATGAAATGACGGTGTTCTCGCCCCGCAACGACCAGATGACGATCTCGCTGCTGCTTTATCCTGACCGCGCTCCATCCCGCTGGGATATGGCCGAGCTGGAAGAAGAACAGACCATCGATACATTCGACAAATTCATGGATGGTCGCCGAGGCTGATTCGGCTCTGTGCTTCCAATTGGCGCCCCCTACGGCCGCATAGTCATTGCGCAGAAATACGCGGCTCTACGCGCAGGTCGATGCTGTCCGCAAATTATTGAATTGCTTGTGATTTTCTGATTTCGCGATACATTCATGGCATCATTCCAATCGCGAAAAGTCGCCATGCCCAGCATCACATCAGGCCCGATTTCGGGTGCCAATCCCCTTTGTCCTGAGCGCATGTCAGCGGATGCGCGCCTCGAAGAAATCGGCCGCATTCTGGCGGCTGGCGTCATTCGCCTGAACGCCGAAGATGCCAGTTCTTTATCTGCCGAAGGCGGAGACAGTTTCGTGGACTTCTCGCCCCGGAAGAGCGGTGGTCGTCGTGCAAAACGTATCCGCATCGGAGGAATTGATGAAGCATCACAATAAGATAAGCCCTAAAAAACCTGGGCAGGACCGATCCATGGATCAAACCGTCCTAGCGCGCCTGGCCACGCTGAAGGCCATGTCGGTCAGGGATCTGAAAGCCGAATGGGAAAAACTTTTCGGCAGTGCCGCGCCGAACAACAGCCGGACCTTTTTGGAAATGCGCATCGCCTATCGTATCCAGGAACTGACCTACGGCGGCCCTGACCGGGAAACGCGCCGCATGTTGGATCTGCTGGCCGATGAGGTTGAGGGTGTCGCGCGGAGGAAAAACCAGATCGCCGATCCGCGCAATCCGGTGGTGGGCACGAGACTGATCCGGGAATGGGACGGGGTCGAGCAGACTGTGATCGTTCTGACAGACGGTTTCGACTGGCAGGGCCGGAAGTTCAAATCGCTCTCGGCCGTGGCCCGTGCCATCACCGGAACGCGTTGGAATGGCTATCGCTTCTTCGGCCTGCGTGAACGCAAGCGGGAGGAAGCATGATGGATATCAACGCCCGCCCCAAGCGCCGCCTGCGCTGTGCCATCTACACCCGCAAGTCGAGCGAAGAAGGGCTCGACATGGAATTCAACAGCCTCGATGCCCAGCGGGAGGCCTGCGAAGCCTATATCGCCAGCCAGCGATCCGAGGGCTGGGTTGCGACCCGCGAACGCTACGACGATGGCGGTTTTTCCGGTGGCACCCTCGAACGTCCCGGTCTCAAGCTGCTTCTGGCCGACATCGACGACGGGTTGATCGACGTGGTCGTTGTCTACAAGATCGACCGCCTCAGCCGCTCGCTGATGGATTTCTCCAAGCTGGTCGAGATCTTCGACCGCAACGGCGTCACCTTCGTGTCGGTGACGCAGTCGTTCAACACCACCACGTCCATGGGACGGCTGACGCTGAACATCCTGCTCAGCTTCGCCCAGTTCGAGCGCGAAGTTATCGGCGAGCGGATCCGCGACAAGGTGGCGGCATCGCGCAAGCGCGGGATCTGGATGGGCGGCTATGTTCCGCTGGGTTATGATGTGCAGGATCGAAAACTGTTGGTGAACGACGCCGAGGCCGCATCGGTCCGCCGCATCTTCGAGCGGTTTGTCGAACTGGGATCCGCGACGGTTCTCGCACGCGAACTCCGCCGCGACGGCTTCCGCAACAAGCAGGGTACGCTGATCGACAAGGGCTACCTCTATCGGCTCCTGAACAACCGTGTTTATCGTGGTGAAGCCGTCCACAAGGGCAAGGCTTATCCCGGCGAGCACGACGCTATCATCGACAACGACCTCTGGGATCGGGCGCACGCCATCTTGCAGGAAAGCCCGCGCAAACGTGCAAATAACAGCCGGTCGCGGACCCCCGCCCTGCTGAAAGGGCTGATCTTCAGCGACACCGGCGCTGCCATGACGCCCACAAGCACCAAGAAGGGCGCGAAGCTTTACCGCTACTACGTTTCGATGGACGTCATCCGGAACCGCGAGACCGGCGAAGAGACCGCCCCGATGCGGCTCGCGGCTGGAATGGTCGAGGACGCTGTCGTGACAGAGGTCCGGCGCATTCTGCAGACGCCGGAGGTCGTGACGCAGGTGATCGCGGCCCTGAAGACGGAAAAGGGCGCGACTTCCGAGGCCGACGTCATCGCAGCATTGCATGAATTCACCGCGCTCTGGGCGCAACTGTTCCCGACCGAGCAAGCACGGATCATCCAGCTTCTAATCCGTCGTGTCACCGTCACAGCCGACGGCTTGGAGCTGGACATCAGGCGCGAAGGGATCGCAGGCGTCATCCGCGAGATGGTCGCGCCGCGCAATCTGGAGACAGCCGAATGACCCATGCCGATGACACAATTCGCGTGCAGATACCATTGAAGGTCCGCAAGAAGAATGGTCGGCCTAAAATCATGCCGCCTGCCGATTATCTGCCCAGCGAGGACCAGACGCAGGATCCGCATGTCCTCCGCGCCATTGGGCGGGCGTGGGGTTGGCGGCGGCGCATGGACACTGGCGAATTCAGCACGATCATGGAACTGGCCGAAGCCGTCGGTCTGGCCGAACGCCATGTCAGTCGCCAGTTGCGGCTGGCCTACCTCGCACCGGAGGTACTCAAGCGGCTGACCTGCGGGCGCGAGCCGTTGGCGGTCAGCCTGTACGATCTGTGCTTTCTCCCAGGAGAGGCTTGGCCAGAGCAAGAACAGCGCGGGTTCAGTTAGATTTTAATGAAAGCTCGCCTGAAAGGCCGTCGCGGTCAACGAGACATGGGCATCTAGCGGCGGGCGCAACTCAAATGCTTTCGGCTCACGCGAGAAATTCCAGAGACGGAACAAGCACCATTCTGACCGGCGCTCTTCGGCGACCGCCAGTTCATTGCGGGAAATGTAAAAGGGCGTTCGTTCCCAGCCATTTGTCGTTTTCACCTCGATCAAACGCTCCTGTCCGTCCGGCGTAAAGCTGGCAATGTCGTACCCGGCACCGTCGCCATCCTCTTCGGAAACCCACCGCACCTTGCGCGCCAGATCATCTCGACCGGCTATTTTCAGTGCGGATTGTTCGTGTGCAACGACGCACTCTTCTCCCGCACGTCCGAGGGCGCGGTTGCGTTCATCCCGACCCGCCACGTCAAACTTTTTAGCGACATGCAACATCTGCTCCAGTTCCAGCGGCGGCGGCTGGTTCGACAGCGTCGGTGACGGTCCAATCCAGATCTGCGCAGCCTCGCGCAAACCATTTGCTGATCGCGAGCCCGGCATCCGCCCAAGCCAGGCCGGGTTCCATGCCAACCAGCGCGCCACAGCATCAACCAAGGTCATCTGGAAATTGAACGCTGGCTTGTAGCCGGGGATCCAATCTTCGCCGAGCCCCTTCAGCACCGCACTGATATTCTGATGCTTGAACTCGATCGATCCTTCCGTTCGGCTTCGCAAAAGGGGCATCAAACTGCGCCGGTGCTGAGCCTTGTTGTAGGGACGGCCCGCCATGTCGTCGGCCAGCATCGCGAAGTAATCCGCGACGATCAGGTCGTTTTCTTCATCTGTCCAGGGCCCGTTCGACATGCCACCAGGCTATGAGCGGAAAGTCCGTTTGTCATCAAAGACGTCTCGCGACCGTTCGCACTGTTTCGAAGAACCACGCCGCCTTCAGGTGTCTCTGACCGTTTCGATAGCGGTCGAACCTGCCTCAACTGCGGCGCAATCCATTTTTGGCAAGCATCTGAAAAGAGTTGCTTTTTTGAATGCGTCTCGATTTGAGTGAAGGGCGGGTGAAAAGAGCCGCGGGGCGTTCAGAGACAGATTTGGGCCCAAATGCCAGTCTCCGAAAGTCGGATGGCCTCGTTAAACCCCTTTGAACCAAAAAGAAAAAAGGCCCACACTGGGACCTCGTCTCGGGTTCGCGAATCGTTTGTGGCGGACAGACAGGGATTCGAACCCTGGAGACGGTCTCCCGCCTACACACTTTCCAGGCGTGCGCCTTCGACCACTCGGCCACCTGTCCGTGGCGCGTGGATTAGCCAATCGTGGCGGGGATTGCAAGGGAGTCGGGCGGGAAAACGCGGGGTTTCGACGCTCAGGCCAGGTGAAGATAGATCCGGCGGTTCTGTGCGCCCTTCTTTTCGATCTTGCCCAGCCGCAGAGGGCCGATTTCGCCGGTGCGGCGCACATGGGTGCCGCCGCAGGGTTGCAGATCGACCTGGTCGTCGTCGGAGCCGATGCGCACCAGGCGCACCTTGCCGCTTCCCATGGGGGGCATGACCGACATGGTTTTCACCAGCCCCGGATTTGCGCGCAACTCGTCATCGTCGATCCAGCTTTCACTCACCGCAAGATCACGCGCGACAAGGTCGTTCAGCGCGTTTTCAAGGGCCGCCTTGTCGTCGGGCGCTTCGGGCATGTCGAAATCCAGCCGCCCCTTGTCGGCGCTGATCGCGCCGCCGCTGACCGGCAGCGGTACGACCACCGAAAGCAGGTGCAGGGCGGTGTGAACGCGCATGTGGCCCAACCGCCGGCCCCAGTCCAGCGTCTGGGTCACGGCCTGGCCCACGGGGGGCAAGGGCGCCGGGGCTGCGGGCACCAGGATCAGCGTCTCGCCCTCGCGCTTGAGACAGGTCGCGATCTCGATCTCGCCGCCCGGCCAGCGCAGGGCGCCGCTGTCACCCGGCTGACCACCCCCCGTGGCATAGAACAGCGACTGGTCAAGGATGATGCCCCCCTCGTCGGTATGGGCGGTGACGGTGCCGGTGGCCGTGTGGCAATAGGCATCCTGGCGGAAGAGAGGGAGGGTCACGGTTCGTCCTTTCCGGCGTCGGGGTTGTCGGTGGCATTGCCTGTCTGTTCCAGGTCGTCCGGGGTCAGGTAAGGCCGGTCCGAAACAGGGGCTTGGGTGGCAGGTGCGGAAGAAGCGGCTGGACCGGTGGCACCGGTGCGGCTTTCGTGCAGCGCCTCGGGGTTGCGCAGCCAGATGTCGCGTTGGGCGAAGGGAATTTCAATCCCCTCGGCGGCAAAGCGTGCCGCGATCTCGTGGTTCATGTCGGATTTCACCGAGAGAACGAAGTTCACGTCGCGCAGGATGGCCCGGATCTCGAAGTTCAGGCTGTCGGCACCAAAGGCCACGAACAGCACGGCAGGTGGCGGGTTCAGCACCACGAGGGGGTGCGCCTCGGCGATCTCCTGGAGGATGGCTTCGACCTTGCGGGTGTCCGAACCATAGCCAACGCCCACCGGCACGATCACCCGCCCCACCAGGTTGCCCCGGGTCCAGTTGGTGACGGTGCCGCTGACGAAATCGGCGTTGGGCACGATCACGTCGGTGCGGTCGAAGGTCTCGATCCGGGTCGAGCGTACCGAGATGTCGCGCACATAGCCCATCTGCCCGCCGACCTCGATCCAGTCGCCTTCGGAAATCGGGCGCTCCACCAGCAGGATGATGCCGCTGATGAAGTTGCTGACGATGTTCTGAAGGCCAAAGCCGATCCCGACCGACAGCGCCCCCGCCACGATGGCAAGCGACGACAGGTCGATCCCGGCCGAGGTGACGGCGAAAATCCCCGCCAGGAACACCCCGATATAGCCGGTGCCCGCCACGATGGCGTTGCGCCCGCCGGTATCCAGCCGCGTCTTGGGCAGGACCGAACCGCGCAGGGCAGCCTGCAACAGACGGGTCAGCATGAAGCAGACGGCAAAGACCACGGCAAAGCTGAGGAAATCGGCCGGCGATATGCGGCTGTCACCGATGGCAAAACCTTCGCGGAACCGCGCCCAGAGTTCCGATAGGTCCGTGACCCTTGCCCCCCAGATCAGCGCGAACAGCGGCAGGGCACAAATCGCCAGCAGGAAACTGATCAGCACCGGGGTCAGCGCCTCTCCGGCCTGTTGCGGATCAAGCCGCATGACCAGGGCGTAGAAATCGCGTACCACCAGCCGCATCACCGCCAGCAGGGCCAGAAGGGCAATGCTGCCGATCATCCCGAAGACGATCAGCGACCCCGCGCTGGCAAACCCCAGCGCCGCAAGGGCCGGCCCGATCACCCCGATCACCATCGACGCCCGCCCCAGCAGGTGCAGCATGGTGACGAAATAGGGCACACTTTCCCCCTCGCCGTCGTCCGGCGCCGGGTCGGGCGGGCCGACCTCGCTCAGCAACCGGCCAAAGCCAAACAGGATCGCCCCGCCCGCCAGTTGGACAAGGAAGCTGAGCACCGAAACCGTTTCGGCCGAATAGTTGTCGAATTCCACAAGGCGCGTCAGAAGCGTGGCCGCCGCGCTGAGCAGGCCCAGCATCGCCGCATAGAACCGCCCCGAACGGCGCCGTTCGGCCCGCACCGGAAGCGGGGAATCGTGGATGCCATCGGTGGGGAACACACGCGCGCCCAGCCAGACCGCCCCGAAGACGACGATACCCAGCCCGGTCAGGTTCTCGGCCAGGATCTGCCCGCGCAGCCCCAGAAGGCCGCTGGCAAAGCCGACCGTCGCCAACAGCGCCAGCCCCAGCACCGGCACAACCACCTGCCCCAACGACACGATGAAGGCCAGGGCCGGGCTGCTGTTGCCGCGCCAGCCGACATAGAACCGCCGGGTCAGCCAGGTCAGCGCGACGCGCCCGCGCAGGACCATGACCATGCCGATCGCGGCCAGCGCCAGCAGGATCGCGTTGTCGGCATTCAACAGTTGCCCGCCGATGGGGGCTGTCAGCCCCTCGTGCAGTTCCTTGCCCCATTCATCCAGGCTGCGCGCCAGGTCGGCGAAGGCGGGCGCCCAGTGGGCGGGGTTCAGGGGGCTTGGGCCGCGGCTCAGCACCTCCTTGGTCTGGCGTTCGCGGATGGTGCGGTCGATCTCGCGGATCAGGCCGTCGGCGCGGTTATAGGCCTCCTCCGCGGCGCGGCGGGGCGCCTCAAGGCGCGCAAGCTGCTGTTCCAGCTCGGCCCGGCGCGCGGCGATCTCGTCGGCCTCGGGCGGGTCGTTTTCGCCCGGCGGGGCGCCAAGGGCCGAAATCTGCGCCTGAAGCGTGGTGATACGGGTCTGGTTGGTGCCCTGGGCGCTCAGGAACGTCTCGCGGTAATCGGCAATCTCGCCGCGCAGATCCTCAAGCCGCCGGTCCGAGGCGCGATCGACCTCGAGGATCTCTTCGGCGCGTTCGGCCAGGGCCTCCCAGGCGGCGATGTCGTCCTCTCCCTGGGCCAGGGGCGCAATCGCCAGCGCCAGCCAGACAAGGACGCCAAGCAGGAACGCGCGCAACAGTTGCGGCGCGCCTTGGATCATTCCTCGAACACCGCTGGCAATCCGCGCCCGCCATCGTCCAGCCATACCGGGATCGGCAAGCCCTTTTCACGCAGGAAGGCGGGGTTGAACAGCTTGCTCTGGTAACGGGTGCCGTAATCGCAGAGGACGGTCACGATGGTGTGGCCCGGACCCATCTCCCTGGCCATGCGGATCGCGCCGGCCACGTTGACGCCCGACGAACCGCCAAGGCACAGCCCTTCGTCGGTCAGCAGCGAGAAGACCACCGGCAGCGCCTCGGCATCGGGGATGCGGAAGGCCATGTCGGGGGTGAACCCTTCGAGGTTGGCGGTGATGCGCCCCTGGCCGATGCCCTCGGTGATCGAATCTCCCGGGTTCTCATCGCCGGTATAAAGCTTCAGCAGGCCTGCCCCCTCGGGGTCGGCCAGGGCCACCTTGACGCCCTTGGGTTGCAGCACATCGGCCACACCGGCCAGCGTGCCGCCCGACCCGACCGCGCAGATGAAACCATCCACCTTGCCCCCGGTCTGATCCCAGATCTCGGGGCCGGTGGTCTCCACATGGGCCTGGCGGTTGGCGGTATTGTCGAACTGGTTGGCCCAGATCGCGCCGGCCGGCTCGGTCCTGGCCAGCGCCTCGGCCAGACGGCCGGAATATTTCACGTAATTGTTGGGGTTCTTGTAGGGCACCGCGGGCACCTGCACCAGTTCGGCCCCCGCAAGGCGCAGCATGTCCTTCTTTTCCTGGCTCTGGGTTTCCGGAATCACGATGACCGTGCGAAACCCCATCGACGCGCCGACCAGCGCCAGCCCGATACCGGTGTTCCCGGCGGTGCCTTCCACGATGGTGCCGCCCGGCTTCAACTCGCCGCGCGCCACCGCATCGCGGATGATGTAAAGCGCGGCGCGGTCCTTGACCGACTGGCCGGGGTTCATGAATTCGGCCTTGCCCAGAATCTCGCAGCCCGTGGCCTCGGACGGGCCTTTCAGCCGGATCAGGGGCGTGTTGCCGATGGCCGCGGCCAGATCACTGTGAATTGTCATGCTATGCTTCCTTGCCGATGCCCTTCGATCAGCTTCTGTCTATGCCTGCGGCACGGCGAACTCAAGCAAAGGCGCCGGGGCGGCTGCGTTCGTTCAACAACCAGTATGCGGTCAGCAGAAGCGGGGTGTTGGTGATCACCCCCTGCCCGATGCGCGCCATCAGATCGTCGAAGGCCATCACATGGGTGCGGATGTCCTCGTGTTCGGAATCGAGCCCGCCCGCCCCCGGCGTCAGCCCAGGCAGATCGCAGAGGCCGACATAGCTGAACAGAAATTCGGTCACGGCGGCGGGGCTGGGATAATGGTTGGCCACATGGTGCAGCCTGCCCATTTCAAGGCCCGCCTCCTCCTGCGCTTCGCGGCGGACGGCGGTTTCGGGGTCTTCGCCGGGGTCGATGCGGCCTGCCACGGGCTCAAGGCTCCATGGCGCGGGATCGCCGCGCAGGTAGATGCCATAGCGGAACTGTTCGACCAGAAGCACCCGGTCGCGCACCGGATCATAGGGCAGCACCGTGACCGCATCGCCCATGAGGAAGCCCGCGCGCGTCATCACCCCGCTTTGGGTGCCGTCAAAACGACGGTGCGACAGCTCCTGCTCCTCGACGGCGAAGAAATTCACGTAGGGGCGGCGCGCGGCGATGGTGGTGACGGCCGAGCGGCCGAATGGTTCACCCGCCACCTCGCGCGTCTCGGCCCGCAGGGATGAGGCCGCGCGCACGCGGATGGTGCCCATCCTCTGGCGCAGCCCCTCGCCCGTGGTGGTTCCGAACAGCGCCATCGCCTCTTGCGCGGCGCGGCGCGTCATGGCGCCCCAGCCGGCCTGCCAATCGGCCAGCGACCATTCATCGCCGCTGGGGGCTGCCGGATTTGCCGGCACATAGACGGTGGCCGGGCGCATGGCCCCATCGACGCAGACGGTCACGCTGTCGGTGACATAGCCGAAACCTTCCTCGTAGAAATGCAACCGCGCCAGCGCCTCGGACGGGACATCGCACAGCAGCAGGCCCGCGGCACCGTCACCCGCCCCAAGAACCGGGTAATCCCCCCTCGAGGCCCGCCAGACCCCCTGCCCGTTCAGAACCGCAGGATGACCGGCAAGATCACAGCCCGCCACCACGCGCCGCAGGTCGCCGTCCAGCAGCGTGCCGAAAATGAAAAGGTCGTTCATGGATCACTCCGTCGGGTGGGCGTTCTTCTGGCCGACCCATTCGGTGACGATTCCGCAGAAGACCGCGCCGACCGCGAATGCGGGTATCACCCCGCCGGGCAGCATGTAAGCCGCGTAATCCAGCATCAGCCGCACCATTTCCTCAAGCGCCTCGGTCGGATCGTCATAGTAGAGATCGAGCGAGCGTTTGATCATCTCGCGCCCGGCCCAGAACATGAGAACCCAGAAGGCGGTGGCCACGGCCGCCGTCGCGCCGTAGGCCATGCCGAAGGCATATCCCTCGCCCGCGCGCCGCCCCACCACGCGCCAGCCCATGAGAAAACCGATCACGGCATTCATCAGCCCGAACTTCATCGGAATATCCGCACCATAGGGGATGTTCGGAATGACCAGCCCGCTTACGAAAAACGCCAGCGCCGCGAAAAGAAGTCCGGCGATCAGCTTGGCGGCGGTGGGATACATGGGGCTATGCGGGCCTTGTCACGGTAATCTGGGTCACGTCGCAGTTTCCGCTTTGAAAGGCCGCAGCGCAAGAGACCAGATAGAAATTCCACATCCGCCGGAACCTGTCGTCGAACCCCAGGGCGCGCACCTCGTCCCAGCGGTCGTTGAAGGCATCGTGCCAGCGGCGCAGCGTCCGGGAATAGCTTTCGCCGAATTCCACCGAACGGCGCACGGTCAGACCGGCCTTTTCCACCTCGCGGCGCAGCACCGAAGGCGCGGGGAGCATCCCCCCCGGGAAGATGTATTTCTGAATGAAATCAACGGTGTTTCGATAGACATCCCAACGCTCCTCCATCACGGTGATGATTTGCAGGGTGGCATTGGCGCCGGGTTTCAGGCGTGCGTGCAGCGTCTTGAAATAGACCGGCCAATATCTTTCGCCCACGGCCTCGAACATCTCGATGCTGGCGATGCCGTCGTAAAGGCCGGTTTCGTCGCGGTAATCCTGCAGCTTTATGGTCACACGGTCGGCCAGACCGGCCGCCGCGATCCGCGCCACGGCATAGTCGTGCTGGGCCTTGCTGATGGTCAGGCAGGTCACCTTCAGCCCGCGTTCGGCCGCAGCATATTCGGCGAACCCGCCCCAGCCACAGCCGATTTCCAGCACGTGATCGCCCGGCTTCGCGCCCATCTGATCGACCATGCTGGCATATTTCGCGGTCTGCGCGGCCTCAAGGCTTTCCTGCCCCGTGGTGAACAGCGCGCTGGAATAGGTCATCGTGTCATCCAGCCACAGACCGTAGAAATCGTTGCCCAGGTCGTAATGGGCGGCAATGTTGCGCCGGGCCTGGGCCTTGGAATTCCCCAAAAGCCAGAACCGCGCCCGTTCGAACAGGCGCACGATGCCCATGCCCGGAAAGCTGTCGTAGACATCCCAGTTGTCGGCATTGCAGAGATCGAGAAAGGCCTGAAGATCGGGCGATGACCACCAGCCGTCGATATAGGCGTCGCAAAAGCCAAGATCGCCCTCGCGGATCAGGCGGGCAAAGACATCGGCGTTGTGCACATGCAGCTCGGCCACCGGCCAGGGGGTTCTGGTTCCGGTCGCGCGAAACCGCCGTCCGTCGGGCAGGACGAAATCCAGCCGCCCGTTCTGCATTCCGCAGGCCATGTTGAAGACCTGGGGAAAATACCGCGGCAGACCCTTCTGGTCGGCCGTGCTTGTCAATGGGTTCATCCCGCCTCATCCTGTTTGCAGGCCAGATTAGCGCCTGCGCCTGTGCGGAACAATATCCGCTTTCCTGATACTTACGGCGGTATCGGCGAACCGGATCATTGAAAGCCTGCCTTACCCAGGGTGAGGATTTCCCCACTTTCGCCCACCGCTTCCCCTACGTCATGATGCGCCCAGACCGGCAAACCGAGGCAAGCAAGGAGGTTGGCAATGACCCAGGCAAGCATCTGGCGGGTTCCCGCACCCCGGGTTCGGCGCGGCGGCGGCCATTCCGTCATTCAGGACAACGGAATGATGCGCTCTGCCACCATGGCGTCCAGCGTGAATGGCTGGGTGTTTTCCGAGGTGGGCGCCGGGGTTCAGCCCCTCGCGCTGATCGGCACGGCCCACGGGTTGGCCGAATGGTGCGCCGTGCACCGCGAACAGAAGATCGTCAACCTGATCGCCGATCTGCCCGAGATCTACATGGGTCTGTGCCGTTATGTGCCAGGCAACCGCTACAAGGGCCTTTTCCCCCTGCATGACAGCGGCGCCGCCATTGCCAAGACCGCGGCCGGTTTTGCCGTTGGCGGCGCGAAAACCGCCATCGGAACGCCCGACGGCGTGGCCAAAACTGCAGCCTCCTTGGGCAAGACCATCGCAAGCGGCTACAAACAGGTCAGGACAATCTTTCCCGGCAAGGCCAAGCCGCCGAAATTGCGAGGGTCAGGCCATGATCTTTATGTCAAGATCAGCTATCTGCCGGAAAAGAACATGATGAAGCTGGGCGAAGGCAAGGTGACGATCGAGGCCCTGGGCGCGCAGCTCTTTCGTCAGATTGCCCTGATGTGACGCGGCACCCCACCTAGAAATCGCGGTCTTCATAGGCGGCAAGCGCGCGCTTGCGCCCCTCGGACACGCCGACCACCGGTTCGGGGTAATCATCCGTCTCTGCCATGGACCAGCGGCGCGGGATCGCCTTGAAATAGGCCAGCGCATCCTTGTGCGGATCGTCGCGCCCCTCGGCGATCCAGCGGTTCACATAGGCATCGTCGGGGTCGAACTTCTCTTGCTGGGTCACGGGGTTGAACACCCGGAAATAGGGCGTGGCGTCCGGCCCCGACCCCGCCGACCATTGCCAGCCCATGGCATTGCTCGCGGCGTCCCAGTCGATCAGGCAATCCTCGAACCATTTCATCCCGATCCGCCAGTGGCACATCAGGTGCTTGGTCAGATACGAGGCGACAATCATCCGCGCTCGGTTGTGCATGCGCCCGGTGACATACATCTCGCGCTGCGCGGCATCCACGAAGGGAATGCCGGTGCGCCCCTGCTTCCACGCCTTCACCTCGGCCAGACGCTCGTCCTCGTTCCAGGGGAAGGCCGACCAATCCTCGCGCCAGTTGTCGCTGACGATGCGGGGCGTGTGATAGACAAGGTGATAGGCGAATTCGCGCCAGACCAGTTCCTTCAAGAAGGTTTCGGCCCCTGCCTTGCCCTCGTGCAGCGCACGCATCCCCGAATGCCAGCAGGACCGGGGCGAGATTTCGCCATAGGTCAGGTTCTCGCTCAGCCCGCTGGTGCCGTCTTCGGCCACCATGTTGCGCGCCTCGCGATAGTCCTCGACCCGGTGGGCCATGAAGGTGCCCAGCCGCGTCTGCGCCGCCGCCTCGCCCAAGTGCAGATGCGGGCGCACGATCCCGGCGCCCCGGTCCATGGCGGCGCCCATGGCCCAGTCATCCAGGGTATCGCTCGCGGGCCAATCTCCCGGCGCCGGAATGTCCGACGGCGCCGAAAGGGCGGCGGGTACATCGCGCCCCTTTACCGATTTCCAGAAGGGCGTGTAGACCTTGTAGAAGCCACCGGTCTGCGTCTCTACACTCCAAGGCTCGAACAGAAGATGGCCGGCGAAACTCTCGGCCTCGATCCCGTCCTCCTTCAGCCCGGCCTTCACCCCCTTGTCGCGGGCGATGCTGTCGGGGTCGTAAACGCGGCTCCAATAGACCGCCCCCGCCCCGGTTTCCGCCACGAGGGCGCGCAAGACCTCAAGCGCCCTGCCCCGGCGCAGGATCAGGCGGCTGCCCTGTTCTGCCAGCAGGTCGGCCATATGCCCGACCCCCAGCCCCAGGCGCCACTTCGGGCAGGCCCCGTGGGTTTCGGCCACCTCGTCCAGAATCCAGACCGGAATCACCGGCCGCCCCGATTGCACCGCAGCGCATAGCGCGGGGTGGTCGGACAGCCGCAGATCGCGCCGCAGCCAGAGAAGAACAGGAGAGGTTTCGGACATGGGACAGAACCGGAGTTGCGCCGGTCCGACCGGCCGTTACACCCGATCTAGTGCGTCGATCAGCCCGTCAACCTCTTGCCGGGTGGTGTAATGCACGAAGGACAGGCGCAGAACGCCTCGCTCCATCTCCACTCCCATGCCAGACAGCGCGCGCCCGGCATAGAAATCGCCCCCTTCGGCCATGATCCCGCGCTCGGCCAGCCGCGCGGCAACCGCCTCGCCCGGTTCGGCCAGCGCGATTGCCACCGTGGGCGCACGGCGGGCGGCATCGGCGGGGCCGATCAGGCGCATGGTGTTCTTCGCGGCGACGTGATCCAGCAGCGGCTGCAACAGCGCGGCCTCGTGGGCGCGGATCAGGTCATGCACCGCCACACCCCGCGACGGGGCATCGGCACTTTCGGAAAAGTGGTGATCGTACAGCGCATCGAGGTAATCGACCATTCCGGCACAGGCCGCCACCTGTGCATGGTCCGGCCCCGCGGGCGTGAACCGCTTGTAAAGGGTATCGCCGTTGAACACATGCCCCTGATTGGGGAGCGCCATACCCAAGGCGCGCCGGATCGTCATGATCCCCTGATGGGGCCCGAAGGTCTTGTAGGCCGAGAACAGGTAGATGTCGGCGCCAAGCGCGCCCACGTCCGGCAAACCATGGGGCGCATAGCTCACTCCGTCCACGCAGGCCACGGCACCCGCGGCATGGATGCGCGCACAGATCGCCGCAACATCGTTGATCTCGCCCACCACGTTGGAACAATGCGGAAAACAGACCAGCCGCACCCTGTCGTCCAGCAGATCCTCCAGCGCTTGCGGGTCAAGATGGCCGGATTCGGGGTCGATCCGCCACTCGCGTATCTCGAACCCCCGCTCGGCCAGGCGGCGCCATGGGCCGGTGTTGGCCTCGTGATCCTGGTTGGTCACGATCACCACATCGCCGGGTGCCATCATCGCCGCAAAGGCCTGGGACAGGACATAGGTGTTCTGGGTGGTCGAGGGCCCGAAGGACAGTTCGTCAGGGGCCACGTTCAACACCGCAGAAAGACGCGCCCGGGCCTCGTCCATCTCCTCGCCGGCCAGCAGCGAGGCGGCGTAGGGCGCATAGGGCTGCACCTTGCGCTGGGTGTAAAAGCGCGTGAGCCGGTCGATCACCTGGCCACAGGTATAGGACCCACCGGCATTGCCGAAAAAGGCCTGCCCGGCAAGCGAGACTTCGCGAAAGGCCGGGAATTGCGCCCGGACGAATTGGGTATCCAGTTTCATGGCTCCACCGTTGCGCCCCCGACCTGCCGCGTCAAGAGCGGCGCCGTCGACGCCTCCGGCGGGAGTATTTGGGCAAAAAAGAAACCCTGGCACCCGCCCTGTCTCTTTCTTGCTAAAAAAACTCAAAAAAAAACCGGCGCGCAGTTTCCCGCGCGCCGGTCATTGTCTTGCCGAATGGTCAGCCGGGCATCACATCTTGGCCCGTTCCGACTGAAGCCCGCGCCAGATGCAGTAACACATGGCCAGAAGCACGACCGTGAACAGAAGCCCGGTCGAGATGACCATGGATTGCAGCGCCGCAAGGCCACCGCCGATCAGCAGGGCAATGGCGACCGCGCCCTCGAAGATGCACCAGAACACCCGCTGGGGCATGGGCGCATCCACCTTGCCGCCCGCCGTGATCGTGTCGATCACCAGCGAACCGGAATCCGACGAGGTGACGAAGAACACGATGACAAGGACAATACCGATGAACGAGGTGATCTGTGCCAGCGGCAGTTCGGCCAGCATCTTGAACAGCTGCAGCGGAAGCTCGGCATCCTGGGCGCCGGTATAGCTGTCGGTCAGCACCTGGTGAATCGCGGTGCCGCCGAAGATCGACATCCACAGCACACAGACCATGGAGGGGATCAGCAGAACGCAGATCACGAATTCGCGCACCGTGCGCCCCCGCGACACCCGGGCGATGAACATGCCCACGAAGGGTGACCAGCTGATCCACCAGGCCCAGTAGAAGGCCGTCCAACCCTGGCTGAAGTTCACGTCTTCACGCGCGAAGGGATTGGCCAGTTGCGGCAGGAACTGGACGTAGGCCACCAGACTGTCCCAGAAGAAGGCCAGCAGGAAGGCCGTCGGCCCGACGATCAGGGTGAACAGCGCCAAAAGGCCGGCCAGCCCCATGTTGACCTCGGACAGGATCTTGACCCCGCCATCCAGCCCGCGCACCACCGACACCAGCGCGACAGCGGTGATGCAGGTGATCAGGATCACCTCGGTCGTGTTGCCGATGGGAATGCCGAAGAGCTCGTTCAGGCCGGCATTGGCCTGGGTCGCCCCGAAGCCCAGCGATGTCGCCAGGCCGAACAGCGTGGCGAAGACGGCGATGATGTCGATCACGTGACCCCACCAGCCCCAGATGCGTTCGCCGAAGATCGGGTAGAAGGCGCTGCGGATCGTGAGCGGCAGCCCCTTGTTGTAGGTGAACAGCGCCAGCGCCAGGGCCACGGTCGCATAGACCGCCCAGGGGTGCAGGCCCCAGTGGAAGATCGTGGCCGCCATGCCAAGGCGCACCGACGCCGTCTCGTCACCCGTCGCCGCCCCCAGGGGGGCCCAGTCGGTGCGGATGCCGTTCTCGCTGGTGATCTCGCCCATCGAGGTCGAGAAGTGGGTCAGCGGTTCGGACACGCCGTAAAACATCAGCCCGATGCCCATGCCCGCCGCGAACAACATGGCGAACCAGCCGATATAGGTGTAATCCGGTTTGGCCTCCGAGCCGCCCAGGCGCACGTTGCCATAGGGGGTGACGATCAGAAGAAGCGTGAAGATCACCACCAGGTCGGCCGCGCCCAGAAGGAACCAGTCGAAGTTCTTGGTGGTGAAGTCGAACATCCCCGAGAACACGCCGCTGGCCTGTTCAGGAAGCGCTATGGTGTAGAACACGAAGGCCATGATCGAGAGCGCCGAGATCATGAAGACCGGGTTGTGGATGTCAAAACCCAGCGACCCGAGCGAACCCTCGATGTTGTTGTCCCCGATCTCGTGCTCCGTCTGAATGACGGCAGTATTGCCTTCGGGCTCGGGTATGCCCTGATTGGCGGTCTGGTCTGTCATATGGTTGTCCCTTTTTGTGCGGGGTCGTTGTTGCGCGACCTTCGATCGCGGTATTCACATGGAAAGAAGACCGGATCATTCTGCCCCGGGCGGTGCGAAAAGCGACGCTTCGCCCCGGGTTAGCGGTGATTTCAACCTTGTTACGCCGCCGACACCCCCTTCGGGCGCAGGCGGCGGCCGCGTTCGTGAAACAAGGCTAGCAGGCGCACCCCCCGGTGCGCAACCAAAGCCGCGCCGCGGTTCAGGCGTTCACATCCACCACCACCCTGCCGCGCACCTGTCCCTTGAGGATGGCCGCCCCCAGCTCGGGCAGATCGTTCAGCGTCGCCGGAACGATCATGCTGTCCAGCTTGTCCAGGGGCAGATCGCGCGCGATCCGCGCCCAGGCCCGCTGGCGGTTGGCGAAAGGCTGCATCACCGAGTCGATCCCCAGAAGGTTCACGCCCCGCAGCAGGAACGGGATCACCGAGGCGGGCAGCGTCGCCCCCCCGGCCAGGCCCACGGCGGCCACGCTGGCGCCGTATTTCATCTGCCCCAGGACCCGCGCCAGCATCGCGCCGCCCACCGCATCGACACAGCCGGCCCAGGTCTCGCCCTCCAGCGGGCGCTTGATGGTCTCGTCGATCTCGCCGCGCGCCACGATCCGCTGCGCACCAAGGTCGCGCAGGTATCCCTCCTGCTCGGGGCGCCCGGTGACGGCGGCCACCTCATGCCCCAGCGCCGCAAGAAGCGCCGTCGCGATCGACCCGACACCGCCCGCCGCGCCCGTCACCAGAACCGGCCCCTGCCCGGTAGCCAACCCGTGATCCTCCAGCGCCATGACCGCCAGCATGGCCGTGAAACCGGCGGTGCCCACCGCCATGGCGCGCCGCGGGTCCAGCCCCTCGGGCAGCGGCACCAGCCAATCGGCCTTCACCCGCACCTTCTGGGCATGGCCGCCCCAATGCGCTTCGCCCACCCGCCAGCCGGTCAGAACCACCCTGTCGCCGGGGGCATAGCGCGGATCGTCGCTCGCCTCGACGGTGCCGGCAAGATCGATGCCGGGCACATGGGGATAGGTGCGCACCAGCCCGCCGCCGGGCCCGATGCACAACCCGTCCTTGTAGTTGACGGTGGAATATTCGACCGCCACCGTCACCTCTCCCTCGGGCAGCCTGTCCTCGGAGATTTCCTGAACTTCGGCGCGCGTTTTCCCGTCCTCGTCCTTCTCCACCACCAATGCCTTGAACATCCGCTTCTCCATCTTTGGTCCCCAAATATCCCGGGGGAGGGCGCCGCAGGCGACCGGGGGCAGCGCCCCCAAACCCCGCTCGCGACCGACGCCGCCCTTCCCTTTCGCGCCAGCCTAACCGATCCTGACCGCGACCGCGACATTCGCCTTGCCTTTCGCCTTGTCTGGCGCCGGTCGGCCCCCTAACGTCACAACGATTCACGCCACGCCTTCACGGGAGGAAAGCCATTGACCAAGTATACCGCCCTCTTCTGTTCCAGCGCGCTGTCGCTGGTTGCCGGTGCCGCATTGGCACAGGATGCCGAACTTCTGGTGTTCGATTACCCGGGGTTCGAAATTCCCGCATTCCACAACAAATACGTGGAAGAAAACGGCGCCAGCCCGACCTTCGCCTTCTTCGGTGACGAGGAGGAAGCCTTCCAGAAGCTGCGCTCGGGCTTTACCGCCGATGTCAGCCACGTCTGTGCCGGCTCGGTCACCAAATGGGTCGAATCCGGCATTCTCGAACCCTGGGACACCTCGCGCATCGCGGCCTACGGTGATCTGGATGCCAACCTGACGGGCAAGGACGTGTCGGCCGACACCGACACCTTCTTCATTCCCACCGATTTCGGCTCGACCGGCATTGCCTACAACACCGACGAGGTCCCGGCCGAGGATGTCGCCAGCCTCGAGGTGTTCAAGAACCCCAAGTACGCCGCGCGCATCACCCTGCCCGACAACGTCGACGATGCCTATGCGCTGGCCTACCTGGCCACCGGCACCACCGATTGGACCACCGCCACCGACGAACAGTTCCAGGCGGCAAGCGATTGGCTGCGCGAGGTGCACGGCAACCTGCGCACCTACTGGACCGACCCGGCCGAACTGGCCCAGCTTCTGGCCACGGGCGAGGTTCTGGTGGCCTGGGCCTGGAACGAGACCCTGCCCACCATGGTCGAGGAAGGCTTCCCCATCGGCTTCCAGCGCGAAGCAACCGAGGGATCGTCGCTCTGGCTGTGCGGCTACGTCAACCTGAAGGACGGTCAGGGGTCCGAGGACAAGGCCTATGGCTTCATGAACGCCATGCTCGACCCTTCCTCGACCGAACCGCTTCTTGATGCGGGCTATGGCCACTCCAACGCCACCGCCATGCAAAGCTTCGGTGACGAGGCGCTGAGCGCCGTAGGCCTTGGCCAGATCGACGCACCCGTTCTGGCCCAGCTGCCCATGTCGAACGAACTGCGCGAAAAGCAATCCGAGACCTTCGAGAAGATCAAGGCCGGTTTCTGAGAAACCGCACGAAAACAGGAATTGACGCCGCACGTTCGGCGTCAATTCCATTTCAGGGGAATCGCGGCATCGGATTCCATTTGTTTCTGCACAAATGAACCCTCACCTTTCCCCGCAACATTTCCAATTTCACCGAAAAAATTAAATCGCGCGCCCGGTCGTTTCCTGCGCGCCGCAATCCTGCCGCGCCCAAAGTGTTAACGCGCCATTTCCCTGCATTTCAAAGCCCGTTGCGCATCGGGCTTTGCACATTCTTCGTGCATTGCCACATGTGTGACCGCATGAAGGCAGAATTGCGCGAAACGCGCCTGAATCCGGCCCTAAAAATGCCTTCTCTCTCGGCCCCAATCACAACCATACGGAGAGTTCCAAATCTTCACCCCTGCTCCGTGGAGACAATCCGATGTTGGAAAAATCACTTGTAAAAAAGAGGACTGAACGCTTCCTGCGCGCCGAGGACGGCAACATCTCGGTTGAATTTGTCATCCTGCTGCCCGGGATCTTTCTAGTCTGCCTGACGATCGCCGCGATCTGCCTTTATTTCGCTACCCTCAGCGATGTTCAACAACTTGCCTCGGACATGACACGTTTGTCGCTGACCTATGTTGACCGCGCCATTCCCACCAATGAACTTTGCCTTGCGCTGCAGTCCGACCTGATGCCGAAACTTGCCGAGGGCCTGCCCTTTGTCACCCCCGAACGTGTGAACAGCGTGATCTGCCATTCGGGCGAATCGGGTCGGACGATTTCGGTCATGGTTCAGTACGATCTGGCGGAAACCCTGGCCCATCGTCTGGGGGGGCTGATCGGCTTTACGATCCCGAACCTTTCAGGCTCGGCGGAGATGGTCCTGTGAGTGGGCGGGCGTTGCGCGCCCGCCTGCGCGTCCTCGCCCACCGCGAAGACGGCGGGCTGAGCGTTTTCGTCATGGTGATGATGCCCGCCATCATCATCGCGCTGGGGCTGGCCATCGACCTGACCAGCCTGAACGCCCAGAAACGCCACGTCCAGGCCAAGGCCGATCTGGCCGCCCTGACCGCGATCCGAAATTTCGACACCGCGCCGATCTCGCGCCGCGCGGCACAGGACACCAACGCGCGGCCCGGGCGTTGGCCCTTTCCCATGCTGCCCCTGCCCGATGGCCATGTCGTCTTTGGCCACCTGTCCCCCGATCACCATTTCGCCCCCGCTTCCGATCAGTGGCGGCTGGATGGCATGAACGCCGTGCGGGTGACCGCAAGGGCGCGGCCTCATTTCTTTGTCCTGAATGCCTTCCTGCCCGAAGAAGAGCTGATGATCGCCCGCGCCGCCACCGCCGCGCTGAAGCCCCGGGTCAGCTTTGCCCTGTCCAACTGCCTTCTCAGCCTCAACCTGTTCCGCGACATGCTGCGCCCGGTGCTTGGCGCAAGTCTCGACACCCTCTGCTCGGGCCACGGCCTGCGGTTGCGCGGGTTCGAGTTCCTCGGCCTTGTCGCCGCCGAGGCCGATATCCTCCAGCCCGGCCATACCACCTATGGCGACGTCCTGGATGCCCAGATCGACGCTTCGACGATCATGGGCACGGCCACCGGGCGGACTGTTTCCAACCTGCTGGGCGACATCCGGCTTGGCGATCTGATCTACCTTGACGAAGCGCTGCGCCGCACCGTCATCGGCTCTCCCATTCACGAAGTCGAACTTTCGGTCGCCGATATCGTTTTCGGCTCTGCCGAAATACTGGGCGCGCGGGTCGTCGATCTGGGGGTGAATCTGGATATCGGTGCCTTGGCCGGGGCCGATGTGCTGGTGCAGGTCTCCGACCCCCGCCAGATCGTGCTGAGCGCAGTTCCGGGCGACCCGAACGCCGTGGCCCGCACGTCGCAGATCCGCCTGCACATCACCGGCGTGCGCCTTGCCGGACTGGTGGAACTGAACCTGATCATCGATGTGGCCAATGCGGCGGCGCGGCTGTCGGATGGCGGCAATGCCTGCAGCGAGTCCGCAAGCCAACCCGTCGCAGTCTTTTCCCCGGTCGAGGCCGATCTTCTTCAGGTGTCCATCTCGGCCCGTGCCCTGGGCCTGTCGCTGGGCGGCAGCACCGATCACATGGACAGCGAGGGCTACCGTTATGAACCGGTCAGCCGTTCGGTGTCGTTCACCTACGGCGATTACGCCCAGGGCCGCTCAAAAACCTTCGGGCCCACCACGCCGGGGCTTACCGCCTCGCTTCGCCAGGACCTGCGCCACCTGCTGGTCGACATCATCGCCGATGTCCTGCCCGGCCCTGTCGGCGGGCTGCTGGGCAACGTGCTGGGGGGGCTTGATCGCGTCGTCGGCCTGGTGGGCGGCCCAGTCGATGCCCTGCTGATCGGTCTTCTCGATCTGAAACTGGCCGAGGCACAGCTTGACCTGCTGAAAATCGATTGTTCGGCACGCCTGGCCCTGTGACGGGGCCGGCCACCGAAGCCTGCGAAGAACCCTTGAAATCCATCTGGGAACGCCCTACTTTCAATCCTGTCGGGGCAACCCGACTATGGTGATAAACGCGCAGGTAATAAGCGGATTGGACCCGGGGGCGGTACCCGGCGGCTCCACCAACACTTCCCTTATTGGGGGAATATGGGGCCGAAACAGGATCGACAAACGTCTAAAGCTGTTGCTTTTACTCGGTGAGCTACCACCGATATCGGTGCATATAGTATAGTTGCCAATAACAACCATGCTCCGGTCGCAGTCGCAGCGTAAGCTGTCACTGTTACCAAATCTTAAGTCCTTGCGCCTAGCCGCGTAAGGCGGGGTTCGCAGGCACCTGGCAACAGAAGCCTGCACTTTCCCACATTTCCGGCCCTGACCGAACCCTGACCATGGGGCTTCACGGATTCTCAAGGTTTGGGGCATAGAACCGGACCAATCACAGTTGTGAAAGGCCGCGCGATGACCAATGCCCAGATCCTGAACGATTTCCTGCACCGTGTCTGGATCCGGGGGGACATGGACGTGGTGGATGACATCTTTGCCCCCGATGTCGAAGCCGCCGGTCTGATGCCCGACATGAAACTGACGCCGGAAGACTTCAAGACGATGGTGCTGGCCATGCTGAACATGGTCACGATCCGCGAATTCACCGTCGTGATGGCCCTCTCCGACGGCGATTGGGTGACCGCCATGATCCGCATCCGCGCGCAATCGCAGATCAACACCGCCATGGTCGACACCACAGCCCAGACCACCGCAAGGTTCGAAGGCGGAAAGATTGTCGAAGCCTACAACCACTTCGATTTTCTGGCCCTGTTCCAACAGTTGGAGCTGATCCCGCCGGATGCCATGGTCGTCTGCCTTTCGGGGGAATCGCTGTCATGAATTGCGGCCGGGCGCCCCTTGCCCTTCCCGGCGTTCTGGCCAAGGCTGCGGCCCGAACCAGCCGCCCGGAAGGACCGCCCCGATGCCGCCCAGCTTTTGTGAACTTGTCCGCGTCTTCGGGCGGATCGGCCTGCTGTCCTTCGGCGGCCCGGCGGCGCAGATCGCCCTGATGCACCGCGAGTTGGTGGACCGTCGCCCATGGCTGGACGAACGCAGCTTTCTCAACGCGCTGTCCTTCTGCATGCTGCTGCCCGGCCCCGAGGCGACGCAGCTGGCCACCTATGCAGGTTGGCGATTGCGCGGCACCTGGGGCGGTGTGCTGGCGGGCGTTCTGTTCGTGCTGCCGGGGGCGCTGGTCATCTTCGGGCTGGCGGCGGGCTATGCGCTTTGGGGGGACCTGCCGCTGATCATGGCGCTGTTCCTCGGCGTCAAGGCAACCGTCGTGATCGTGGTGGTCGAGGCGCTGATCCGCGTCGCGCGCCGGGCGCTGGTGGGCCATGCCGGCTGGATCATCGCCGCGCTGTCCTTCGTCGCGATCTTCGCGCTGCGCCTGCCCTTCCCCCTGATCATCGCGCTGGCGGGGGCCTGGGGCGCCTGGCGGGCCAAAACCGCGCTGGCGCCCGGCGATGATCCGCCCCTGCGCCCCCGCACCCTTCGCACGGTGGCGATATGGCTGGCCATCTGGGCCGCGCCCGTTGCCCTGCTTGCCGCCACCGATCAGGCCCTTTTGCTTGAAATCGCCGGGCTCTTTTCGAAACTTGCCGTCGTCACCTTCGGCGGCGCCTATGCCGTTCTGGCCTACATGACGCAAGAGGTGGTGGCACAGCGGGGCTGGCTGAGCACCGAGCAGATGATGGATGCCCTCGGCCTGGCCGAAACCACGCCCGGCCCGCTCATTCTCGTGACACAGTTCGTGGCCTTCATGGCGGGCTTTGCCGCCGATGGAATCGCCCTTGGCATTCTCGCCGGTGCGGTGGCGCTTTGGGTCACCTTCGTGCCCTGTTTTCTGTGGATCTTTGCAGGCGCCCCCTATCTTGACTGGATCGCCACACGCCCCCGGCTGACCGGGGCCCTTGGCGCCATCACCGCCGCGGTTGTCGGGGTGATCCTGAACCTTTCGGTCTGGTTTGCCGCCCATGTCTTTTTCGACTCGGTGGGCACCGCAACCCTTGGCCCGCTGCGCGTCATCCTGCCCGATCCGCTCAGCATGAACCTGGCGGCCGTGGTGCTGGCGCTTTGTGCCGGGGCGCTTCTGCTGTGGCGGCACTGGCCCCTGCCTGCGGTGCTGGGCACGATGGCGCTGGCGGGCGCGGCGATCCCGGCGCTTGGCTGGGCCTGACGCGAAAAGCGCCGTCGCGGTCTTTTCATCACCTCGGAATCAACTATGGTGAAAGCTACCAAAACGGGGGCCGTTGATGTCGCGCACGATCGACTATGGAAACCTGATGCACCGCGCCATGCGGGGCCTGATTCAGGAGGTGTTGAATGATGTTTCCCGGCATGGCCTGCCGGGCGATCACCATTTTTTCATAACGTTCGACACGATGCATCCCGACGTCGAGATCGCCGATTGGCTTTCGGATCGTTACCCCGATGAAATGACCGTGGTGATGCAGCACTGGTATGACGGGCTGGACGTCACCGACGAAGGCTTTTCCGTCACGCTGAACTTTGGCGAAAACCCCGAACCGCTGTATATTCCCTATGACGCGATCCGCACCTTCGTGGACCCCTCGGTGGAATTCGGCCTGCGCTTCGAAACCCAGACCCGCGATGACGACGAGGCCGAGGATGACGAGGCCGACATCGAAGACGAGGATGACGCCGCCGAAAAGTCGGCGGGCGAAGTTGTCAGCCTCGACAGCTTTCGCAAACACTAGAAAACACAGCGGGCGGACAACGGGCCAGTGATCGAGCAAACCTCAGAACGGGCCATTTTCCGCCGTCGCCTGCTAAGCAACCCCCGCCAGATCTCGGCCATAGCGCCCTCGTCGCGCCATCTGGGGGCGGCCATGGCCTCGGGGTTCGGCCCCACCAGCGGCCGGGTTGTCGAATTCGGGCCGGGCACCGGCAGCATATCCCGCGCCCTGCTGCGGGCCGGCCTGCCGCCAAGCCACCTGACCCTGTTCGAGCTTGACCCCGAACTTGCCACCTACCTGCAAACCGCCCTGCCCCCCGGCGTGACGATCCACAACGCCCCGGCGCAGACCGCTGCCGAAACCCCCGATCTTCACGATGTTGATGGCGTCGTGTCGGGCCTGCCGCTCTTGTCGATTCCCGAATCCATCGTCCATGATCTGGTCAGCGCCGCCTTCCGCATCCTTGCGCCCGGCGCGCCCTTCGTGCAGTTCACCTATGGCCCCCGCGTGCCCCTGCCTGCGGAAACCATCGCCAAGCTTGGCCTGCGGGTTGAACGGGGCGAACGGGTTTTGCGCAACCTGCCCCCGGCGCGAATCTATCGTTTTCGCCGCTGCTAGCGCCACCGGCGCGCGCCGAAGAATTGCCTTTCGCCCGCGCGGCGCCTAGAACCCGACCAATCCCTTTTGCCGGAGACTGCAATGACCAATACCCGCACCGAAACCGACAGTTTTGGCCCCCTCGAGGTGCCCGCCGACAAATACTGGGGCGCCCAGACCCAACGGTCGATCCTGAATTTCCCCATCGGTTGGGAGAAACAGCCCGTCGCGATCGTGCGCGCCCTCGGGGTCATCAAGCAGGCCTGCGCCATGGCCAACAAGGCCGCCGGGGCGCTGGACGCCGACAAGGCCGATGCGATCATCACCGCCGCTTCCGAGGTTGTTGCCGGCAAGCTCGACGACAATTTCCCGCTGGTGGTCTGGCAGACCGGCAGCGGCACCCAAAGCAACATGAACGCCAACGAGGTGATCGCAAACCGCGCCATCGAAATTCTGGGCGGCGTGATCGGCAGCAAGGACCCGGTGCACCCGAACGATCACTGCAACATGGGCCAGTCGTCCAACGACACCTTCCCCACCGCCATGCACATCGCCGTGGCCACCACCGCCCGCGATGTCACCCTGCCGGGGCTTGAGAAACTGCACGCCGCGCTTCAGGCCAAGGTTCAGGAGTTCGACGGCATCATCAAGATCGGCCGCACCCATACCATGGATGCCACGCCGCTGACCCTGGCGCAGGAGTTTTCCGGCTATACCCACCAGGTCGCCATGGCGATCAAGCGGGTAAAGGCCGCCCTGCCCCATATTCACGAGCTGGCCCAGGGTGGCACCGCCGTCGGCACCGGGCTGAACACCCGCAAGGGATGGGATGTCGAGGTCGCTGCCAACATGGCCGAGATCACCGGCATTCCCTTCGTCACCGCCCCCAACAAGTTCGAGGCGCTGGCCGCCCATGACGCGCTGGTGGAAATGTCGGGCGCACTGAAAACCGTCGCGGCCTCCCTGTTCAAGATCGCCAACGACATCCGGCTTCTGGGCTCGGGCCCCCGTTGCGGGCTGGGCGAACTGATGCTGCCGGAGAACGAACCGGGCAGCTCGATCATGCCGGGCAAGGTGAACCCCACCCAGTGCGAGGCGCTGACCCAGGTTTGCGCCCATGTCTTCGGCAATGACGCCGCCGTGGGCTTTGCCGGATCGCAAGGTCACTTCGAACTGAACGTCTACAAGCCGATGATGGCCTATAACGTGCTGCAAAGCATGCAGCTTCTGGGCGATGCGGCGGCGGCCTTCACCGACAATTGCGTCGTCGGGATCAGGGCCAACACCGACAACATCACCCGGATCATGAACGAATCGCTGATGCTGGTCACGGCCCTGGCCCCCACCATCGGCTATGACAATGCCACCACCGTCGCCAAGACGGCGCACAAGAACGGCACGACCCTGAAGGAAGAGGCGATCAACCTCGGCTTCGTCGATGCCGAAACCTTCGACAAGGTGGTGCGCCCCGAAAAGATGATCGGTCCGAAATGACCTCGGGGTCGGGGCCGATCAACCTGAACCGCGCCCGCAAGGAAAAGGCCCGCGACGAAAAGCGGGCCAAGGCCGACGCGAACGCGGCAAGCTTCGGGCGCAGCAAGGCCGAGAAGATCCTCGAGGCCACCCGCAACGCCCGGGCGGCCCGCACCCTTGACCAGCACCGGCTGGACGAGGAATGAACGACCGCCCGCGCAAACATTCGCTTACCCTGCGCGGGCATCGCACCTCGGTCTCGCTCGAGGATGATTTCTGGCAGGGCTTCCGCGCCCTTGCCGCAGCACAGAAACGCCCGATCAACGATCTTGCGGCCGAAATAGACGCCACCCGCGACCCCGAAACCGGGCTGGCCACGGCGATTCGGCTTCACGTCTACCGGGCGGTGCGGGACGGGCGCGGCGGAATTTGAGTATTTTGGGCAAGAAAGAAACAGGGCGGGCGCCTGGAATTTCTCGCTGCACGCGCAGGCCCGCCGAAATCACCCGACGGCTGCCCCGCAGTCGGCCATGGCCCCGCCTGCGGCCACGCGTTATAAGAGCGCCGTAAAGAGGGACCGAACCATGGCCAAGACACCCGGCAAGAAGAACAACTCGGGACGCGGACAGCGTGACCTGACCATCAAGGTCAAATCCGCACGGGGGCGCAAGCTGTCTTCGACGCTGTGGTTGCAGCGCCAGTTGAACGATCCCTACGTGAAGAAGGCCCAGGCCATGGGCTATCGCGGGCGGGCGGCCTTCAAGATCCTTGAACTGGATGACAGGTATCGCTTCCTTGTGCCTGGCGCGCGGGTGGTCGATCTGGGCTGCGCGCCCGGGGGCTGGTGCCAGGTGGCGGCGCGCCGGGTCAACGCGCTTGGCGACAAGCCGGGCAAGGCGGTGGGCCGGATCGTGGCCATCGACCTTCAGGAGGTCGAGCCGATCGCGGGCTGCGACATCCACGTTCTCGATTTCCTGGAAGAGGGCGCCGACGAGAAGGTGAAGGGTTGGCTTGACGGGCCGGCCGACGTGGTAATGTCGGACATGGCCGCTTCAAGCTCGGGGCACAAGCAGACCGACCACCTGCGCATCATGGCCCTTTGCGAGGCGGCGGCGCATTTCGCTTTCGACGTGCTGGACCCGGGCGGCACCTTCGTGGCCAAGGTTCTGGCCGGCGGCGCCGAGGGCGATCTGCAGCACCTTCTCAAGCAGAAGTTCACCAAGGTCGCCAATGTGAAACCCCCTGCGTCTCGGTCCGACAGTTCCGAGAAATTCGTCGTGGCGACGGGGTTCCGGGGATAGAGCGGGCGCGACGCCCTTTTCCCAACCTTTGAAACCGGCCTTTCCCCGCCTCGCCCACCCGGGCGGGGTGAAAAAATCTCTGCGCGGCCGATAATCCGCGACGGAACCCTGGCGCTGCCGCGTTTACGGCATGCAAACCAACGGGCCGGATGCCCAAGCCAGAGGAAAGACCAAGACCATGAAACCGAACGCCTATTTCGCCGCCCTCGTCGCCGTCGCCACGTCTGTCGCCGCCCTGCCCGCCCTCGCACAGAGCTATTCCGCAGGCCACGTGCAACTGTCGCAAAGTGTCGGCGTCGCCCCCGGCACCCTGACCGATGGTCAGTTGATCCTGCTGAACCAGGCGCTGAGCGAGGGCGGGGCAACCGGGCGCGCGAATGCCGAACACATTCTGAAATCCGCCGGTATTGGACGCATCTCGACCTCGGGCCAGGGCGCCGGGGATCAGGGCCGTGCCATCCTTCTTGAACAGGCACGGCAAGAAAACGACGCTTTCCTGATCCGTCAGCTTTCAACGGCGGCTGATGACACCACTGCCAGCGACCGCGGTGCGGTGACACCCGGCAAGGCGCAACTTGCCGCATCGCTGGGCGTGAACGCGGCAGATTACACCACTGCCGAACTGGTCCTGCTCAGCACCCGCTAAGTGGGCAGGCCACGGCTGGCGGGCAGGCAAGACGCCCTCTCTTTCTTGCTGAAAATACTCTCGCCGAAGGCGTCCTGCCCGTCAGCCCGCGTGCCGCTGGATATAGCTCACCAGTCCCAGCGTCGATTCGTCCTTGCCTGCGCCGTCGTCCTTGCCGCTGACCACCGGTTCAAGCGCCAGCGCCAGCTCCTTGCCCAGTTCGACACCCCATTGATCATAGGAGTTGATGCCAAGAAGGACGCCTTCGACAAACACCCGGTGTTCGTAAAGCGCGATGATCTGGCCCAAAACGAAGGGCGTCAGCTTGGGATAGGCCAGCGTGGTCGAGGGGCGGTTGCCCGGGAAGACGCGGTGACGGGCCTGGCGCTCCAACTCGTCGCCGGAAAAGCCTTTTTTCTCCATCAGCGCGCGTGCCTCGTCCAGGGTGCGCCCGCGCAGCAGTGCTTCGGACTGGGCCAGACAATTGGCGATCAGCAGGCTGTGCTGGTGCGCCAGGTCCGGCTCGAACCCCTCGGCGCCCACCATGAATTCGCAAGGTACGACCCGCGTTCCCTGGTGAATCAGTTGATAGAAGGCGTGCTGGCCATTGGTGCCGGGTTCGCCCCAGACCACCGGTCCGGTATCGACCGGCACGGTGCTGCCATCCATCTGCACCGACTTGCCGTTGCTCTCCATCTCGAGTTGCTGAAGATAGGCTGGCAGGCGCAGCAGCCGCTGTTCATAGGGCAGAACGGCGCGGGTGGCATAGCCGCAGCCCTGGTTGTGCCAGATTCCCACCAGGGCCAGCATCACCGGCATGTTCTCAAGCGGCGCGGCGGCGCGGAAATGCTGGTCCATCGCCTCGGCACCCGCCAGGAAGGCGCGGAAGGCCTCGCGGCCCACGGCCAGCATCAGCGGCAGGCCGATCGGCCCCCAGATGGAGTAGCGCCCGCCGACCCAATCCTCGAACCCGAACACCCGTTCCGGCGCAATGCCGAAATCGGCGGTCTTGTCGGCGGCTGTCGACAGCGCGGCGAACTGCGCGCCCGGATCGGTGACCCTCTCGCCCATCCAGGCCTTGGCTGTTGCGGCATTGGTCATGGTTTCGATGGTGGTAAAGGTCTTGGACGCGATGATCACCAGGGTGGTTTCGGGGTTCAGCGGGCGCAGGGTGTCGGCGATATGGGCGCCATCGACATTGCTGACGTAATGCACCCGCGGCCCGTCGTGATAGGGCGACAGCGCCAGCGTGGCCATGACCGGCCCCAGGTCGGACCCGCCGATGCCGATGTTCACCACATCGGTGATGGCCCCGCCCTGCCCCGTGAAGGTGCCGCTACGCACGGCCTCGGCGAAATCGCCCATCCGCTTCAGCGTGTCCAGAACACCCGGCATCACGTCTTCGCCCCCAACCGTCACCGGCGTGCCGGTCAGGTTGCGCAGGGCCGTGTGCAGTACCGCGCGCCCCTCGGTGTCGTTGATCGCTTCGCCCGAAAACATCGCATCGCGCTTTTCCGCCAGCCCGGCCGCGTCGCAGAACGACACCAGCAGATCGCGGGTGTCACCGTCGATATTGGTCTTGGAATAGTCGAACAGAAGGTCCCCGGCCGAGACCGAGAATTCCGCTGCCCTGTCGCCCTGGAACAGGGAAAGGATCTTGCGCTCGCCAACCTTTTCGGCGGCCTCGGTCAGTTTGCTCCAGTCGATCATCATTCAGCCCAGTGTATGGTTGCTTCGCCCAGGACGGCCGCAATCGGCGCCTCGGCGGGGGAAAGGTGGCGGGCGCGGTCAAGTGCCTCGCGCTTCTCGGTGCCGGTGATCACCACGTGGGTCGACAGCGCGCCGCGCAGCACCGGTGCGGTCAGGGTGACGCGCGGTTCGGGGGCGCCCGGCGCGCGCATGGCCATCAGGGGCGGCGCATCGCTGTTCAGCGCATCGTCCAACTGATCGGCCCCGGGAAACAGCGAGGCGGTGTGCATGTCGGCCCCCATGCCCAAGAGCAGCACCGACAGCGGCAGGACCGAGACGATCTTCTCGCTCAGCATGTCCAGCCGGTCTTCGGGCGTCGGCGCCTCGTCGTACAGCGGCACATAGGTGGCCGCCGCCGCCTTGTCGATCAGCAGGCGCTGGCGCAACAGCCGGGTGTTCGACCTGTCCGAGCTTTCGGGCACCCAGCGTTCGTCGGTCAGCATGACATGCACGCGATCCCAGTGCAGATCGGCCCCGCACAGCGTATCGAAGACCGGCCCGGGCGTGGTTCCGCCCGGCACCGCCAGCGACGCGGTATCGTGCGTCAGCAGGCAATTGTTCAGCTCGCTGGCGATCCGGTCGGCCAGCTGCATCATCATCATTTCGCGGTCGGCGTATTCTTTCAGGTCCATGCCTGGCCCCCCTTTCGGTTTCGCGCCCAAGGTATCGTGCCGCGCGGGCTGCCGAAAGCCCCTTAGTCCCGGATGTCGCGCCAGCGGCGGCCTTCTCGGTGCATCAGCATCTGCGCATCCTCCGGCCCGGACGAGCCGGGGTCATAGGTTTTCGGGGCCTCGCCACGCCCCTCCCAGCCTTCGATGATCGGGTCGGTCCAGGCCCAGGCGGCCTCAACCTCGTCACCGCGCATGAACAGGGTCTGGTTGCCGCGGATCACGTCCATGATCAGCCGCTCATAGGCTTCGGGCGCTTCCTCGGCATCCGGGCCCAGGGCATCGGCAAAGGTCATGTCCAGCGGCACGTCGATCAGGCGCATGCCGCCCGGGCCGGGTTCCTTGATGGTCACGCCCAGGGTCATCCCCTCGTTGGGTTGCAGGCGGATGGTCAGGATGTTGCGGTGTCGCCCGGCCTCTTCTCCGAAGATCGAATGGGGCGCGTCCTTGAACACCACGGCGATCTCGCTCGTGCGGGCCTTCAGCCGCTTGCCCGTGCGCAGGTAGAAGGGCGTGCCCGCCCACCGCCAGTTCGACACGTTGATCTTCATGGCGATGAAGCTTTCCGTCAGGCTGCGCGCGTTTTCCGCATCTTCGCGGTACGACACGGTATCGCCATCGCCATCGTATTGCCCGCGCACGATGTGGTGCGGCATCACCGGATCAAGCGCGCGGATCACCTTCAGCTTTTCGTCCCGCACGCTGTCGGGGGAGAAGCGGCTGGGCGGCTCCATGGCGATCAGGCACAGAAGCTGCATCAGGTGGTTCTGCACCATGTCCCGCATGGCGCCCGACTTGTCGTAATAGGCGCCCCGCCCGCCCACGCCCACGGTTTCGGCCACGGTGATCTGGATGTGGTCCACGTATTGGCTGTTCCACAAGGGTTCGAACAGCACGTTACCGAAACGGACCGCCATAAGGTTCTGCACCGTCTCCTTGCCCAGGTAATGGTCGATCCGGTAAATCTGGGTTTCGTCGAAATGCTGCGCCAGGGTGGCATTCAGCGCCTTGGCCGACCCAAGGTCGCGGCCAAAGGGTTTTTCCACCACGATGCGGGTGTTGTTGTCGGCCAGGCCATGCTTGTGCAGACGCTCGGCCAGGTCGCCGAACAGGCTGGGCGCGACGGAAAAGTAATAGGCGTGGATCACGTCGTCGCGCACCAGGTCGGCCAGCTGCGCCCAGCCGCCCTCGCCCTTGGCGTCGATGCTGACGAAATGCAGCCGTTCCAGGAATTGCGACAAGGCGGCATCGTCGCGGTCCTCGGTCACAAACTCCTCGACCGCGGCGCGCACGAAATCGCGGTATTCCGCATCGCTGGGCTCGGACCGCGAGGCACCGATCACCCGTGCCGTCTCGGGCATCTGGCCGGCCATGTAGCGGCGGAACAGCCCCGGCAGGATCTTGCGGCGGGCCAGGTCGCCGGTGCCGCCAAAGATGACCAGATCGAACGGATCGACCGGAATTACGCGTGAGACCATGATACCCTCGTCTGCTTGCGGCCCGTGGGCCGGTCTTGTCGGATCAGCGCCGGATGTTAGCGCTAACCAGCCCTCGTCGCCTCTTATCGCCCGTCACGGCGCAAGTCCAGTGTCGCGATTGACCTTCACTTCTGTGTCAAACATGCCCGGCGGGGTTTCGGCCCGCCGCGCAAGCCGTTACCACATCTGACAAAACATGCGGAGCCTTGCAATGAAAGACCAGTCCAACACGCTTGATCCGGCCAAGTTTCGCGATCCCCGCGTAACCGCCAAGGGCGAGCAGCGCGCGACGGTCGCCCTTGGCGATCCGCAGACGCTCTGGTTCAACACCGGCACCCTGTGCAACATCGAATGCGTGAACTGCTATATCGAAAGTTCCCCCACCAACGACGCGCTGGTCTATATCACGGCCGCCGAAGTCGAGGAGTATCTCGATCAGCTGGACCAACGCCAATGGAACGTGCGCGAAATCGCCTTCACCGGGGGCGAGCCCTTCATGAACCCCGAGATGATCGACATGACCCGCGCCGCCCTGGCCCGTGGGTATGAGGTGCTGATCCTCACCAATGCCATGCGCCCGATGATGCGCAAGAGCGTGCGCGCCGGGCTCGAGGGCCTGCAGGCCGAATATCCCGGCAAGCTGACCCTGCGCATTTCGGTCGATCACTGGTCGCAGGACATGCACGATACCGAACGCGGCAAGGGCGCCTTCGCCAGAACGGTCGAGGGGATGGAATGGCTGCGCGATGCGGGCATTCCCATGGCGGTGGCCGGGCGCACGGTCTGGGGCGAAACCGAGGCCGACTCGCGCGCCGGCTACGCCGCCCTCTATGCCCGCCACGGGTTCGACATCGACGCCAACGATCCGGGGGCAACGGTGCTGTTCCCCGAAATGGACGACCGCGCCGACGTGCCCGAGATCACGACCGCCTGCTGGGGCATTCTCGACGTGTCGCCCACCTCGGTCATGTGCGCCAGCTCGCGCATGGTGGTCAAACGGCGCGGCGCCGCGAAACCCGCGGTGCTGGCCTGCACCCTCCTGCCCTATGCGCCCGAATTCGAATTGGGCGAAACCCTGGAGCAGGCCGAACGCGACGTAGCCCTGAACCACCCCCACTGCGCGAAATTCTGCGTGCTGGGCGGGGCAAGCTGCTCGGGCTGACTGCGGGACGGCGGGTGGGGCGTCGTGCCGAAGGCACGCGCGTCACCCGGCCGCGCCAAAGGCACGCGCGAACCTTCCAACCGGACCCCTCGCCTCCCTAGGCCTCCAGTTCCGCATCCCAGTACAGGAAATCGACCCAGCTGTCGTGCAGGTGGTTGGGCGGGAAGCGGCGGCCGACGTTCTTCAGCTCTTCCGCCCCCGGCTGACGGGCCGGTTTCAGCAGGTTCATGCCCGACTGGCGCAGGCTCTTGCTGCCCTTCTTCAGGTTGCAGCGCGAACAGGCCGCCACCACGTTTTCCCAGCTGGTCACCCCGCCCCGGGCCCGCGGGATGACGTGATCGAAGGTCAGATCGCCCTTGGCGCCGCAGTACTGGCAGCAGAATTCATCGCGCAGGAACAGGTTGAACCGGGTGAAGGCCACCCGCTTTTGCGGTTTGACATAATCCTTCAGCACCACGACCGAGGGTATCCGGATCTGCGTGGTGGGCGATCTTACGATCTGGTCGTATTCCGCCAGAATCTCGACCCGGTCCAGGAATGCGGCCTTCACCGCCTCCTGCCAGGGCCAGAGCGACAGCGGATAATAGGAAAGCGGCCGGTAATCCGCGTTCAGCACCAGCGCAGGGCAATGCCTCAGATTGCTGGGTTCGCGTACGAAAGTGGTTCGAAAATCGCCGTCCATCGGTGCGTTTTCTCCTCGCCCGGGGGCGGCGGAGACCTGTCAGAGGGCCCACGCTCCGCCCCGGTTATGATCGGACTATAAGCCGCGCTGACCAAGGGGCAAGCACAACATTTCCTGTCCTCGGGGGCGAAGATGGCAGGCGGATGCAACAGGATGATGACGCCCCCGCAAATGGCAACGGATAAGAACCGCACCCGCAGGGGCCAATCGCGGGCGGCGGGAACCGCGCGGATCAGCCGGTCTGTTCCATCCCCAGCCGTTCGCGCATGAAGGCCAGAGCAACCGAAAGGCCGTCGGGTGCGATCCCGTGGCCCGTGCCCTTCATGATGTGGGCATAGACATCGATCCCGGCCTCCTGCAGGGCCTCGGCGGCGGCCGGCAGGCTTTCGGGCGGCACCACCTCGTCGGCGTCCCCGTGAATCAGCAGGACGGGCATTTTCGACACCACCTCGTCGGCCAGGGTTTCGGGCTGCACCAGGCGGCCGGAGAAACCGACGACACCCGCCAGTTCCTCGCGACGACGCGGCGCCACGTGCAGTGCCATCATCGTGCCCTGGGAAAAGCCCACAACGATCATCCGGTCGGCGCTCAGCCCCTCATCGGCCAGCACGGAATCAAGCCAGGCGTTCAGATCGTCCACCGAGGCGCGCATCCCGGCCTCGGCTTCCTCTTCGCTGGACCCGTCCATCCAGGGGATCGGAAACCACTGGAACCCCATCGGGTTGCCGGGGCACCGCTCGGGGGCGTCGGGGGCCAGGAAGGCCACGCCGGGCATATGCGGACCCAGCGGATCTGCCAGCCCCAGAAGATCGGCGCCATCGGCCCCGTATCCGTGCAGCAGCACCACAACTGCCGTCGCCTCGCCCTTGGGCGCGCCGGCCCGCTTGCTGTCCAATGCCCGTGTCATCCGATGCCCTCTCGTGTCTTGATATGGGCGTAGTACGCCCAAAGCCCCCGCGCCGCAACGCCGCGCCAGGGCGCCCAGGGCTCGGCCAGGGCGCGCAGCCGCGCTTCGTCGGGGCGGGCGGGCAGATCGAACAGCACCCGCGCGCCCTCCTGCACCGCCAGATCGCCTGCCGCAATGACATCGGCCCGCCCCAGGGCGAAGGCGGCGTAGATGTCCGCCGTCCAGCGCCCGATGCCCAGCAGTGCCGTCAGCCGCGCGATCACCTCGTCGTCGGGCAGATCCGCCAGCACGTCGAAATCGAAGTCGCTGTCGGCCAGCGCCTTGGCATAGCGCACCTTGGGCCGCGAAAGGCCGCAGGCGCGCAGATCGTCGTCGCTGGCGGCGGCAACGGCGGCGCGGTCATCCAGCCCCGCCGCCTGCGTTTTCGCCCAAAGCGCGGCCGCCGAGGCAACGCTCACCTGCTGGCCGACGATGGCGAACAGCAGCGTGGCAAAGCCACCCGCCCGGCGTCGCAGGGGCCAGGGCCCGGTCAGCGCCAGAACCTCGGCAAAGCGCGGCTCGACCCGGATCAGCCATGCCGCGCCCTCGGCCATGTCGTCGGGCGTGTCCAGGATGCGCCCGACGCTCATGTCACCAGGGCCCGCGCCCAATCCAGTGCCTGCGCCACGGTTTCAACCCTCGCGCCGCCCGGTTGCGGGGGGCGGCGGATCATCCCCACCGGCAGCCCCAGTTCCCGCGCCGCATCCAGTTTCGACCGGCTGGCATCGCCGCCGGCGTTCTTCACGATCAGCCAGTCGATCTTCAGCTCCCGGAACAGCGCCACCTCGTCCTGTACCGAAAACGGCGGCCGCCCCACAAGGAACCGCCCGTTGGCAAAGGGGAACGGAGCCTCGGGCGGGTCGATCTGCCGGCAGGTCAGATCGCAGCGTGACAGATTGGCGAAACGCTCCAGCGTCTGGCGCCCGGTGGCCAGAAAGACGCGGGCGCCATGGGGAACATGCTCGGCGGCCTCTTCCTCGCGCGCCAGATCGACCCAGCAATCGCCCGGCTGCGCCACCCAGGGCGGGCGCAAGACCTGCAGACAGGGCAGGCCATGGGCGGCGCAAACCTCATGCGTGCGATGCGAGATGGCATCGGCAAAGGGATGGGTCGCATCCAGAACCGCGCCGATCCCTTCACGCTCCAGAAATCCGACAAAGCCCGCGCGCCCGCCAAAACCGCCGATCCGCGTGTCCACCCCCATGGGGCGCGGCGCCCTTGTGGCCCCCGCCAGCGACGCGATCACCTTCAACCCCGGCGCATCGCGCAGCCCCTCGGCAATGCGGCGCGCATCCGTGGTGCCCGCCAGCAACAGCAGCCGCATCATTGCGCCACCGCCAGGATCGCGCCCGCCCGGTCGCAGACCACGACATCGACTGCGATATCGGTCTTCGCCACCATCTGGCGCAACTCGCGCAAAGCCTCCTGCGCGATCACCTCTGCCAGGGGCGGGCCGACCATGCCATAGGCCTCCAGCACTGTCCGCGCGCCCGCCACATCCGCCACACCGCAGGACAGCGCCAGCCGGTCGAAATCCACCTGGTTGCGGGCCGAATGCAGATCGCGCGCGCCCTGCCCCAGCTTGGCCATCTTCGCCATGCCCCCGCCCACCGTCAGGCGCGGCACCGGATGGCGGCAGAGGTATTTCACCAGCCCGCCGACGAAATCGCCCATGTCCAGCATCCCGAAATCAGGCAGGCCGAACCGCGCCTGCACCGCGCGTTCGGATTGCGCGCCGGTGGTCCCCGCCACATGGTCCAGACCCTCGGCGCGGGCCACGTCGATGCCCCGGTGGATGCTGGCAATCCAGGCGGCGCAGGAAAAGGGCCGCACGACGCCGGTGGTGCCCAGCACCGAAAGCCCGCCGACAATGCCAAGCCGGGGGTTCCAGGTGCGCCCGGCAATCTCGGCCCCGCCCGGGATCGACAGCGTGATCTCGACATCCGGCGCCTCTCCATGTTCGGCGGCCAGGGCCTCGACCTCGGCGATCATCATCTGGCGCGGCACGGGGTTGATGGCGGCTTCGCCCACCGCCACCGGCAGGCCCGGGCGCGTCACGGTGCCCACGCCCACGCCGGCGCGAAACACCACGCCCCCGCCCGAAGGCGCCACCCGCGCGATCACGAGGCAGCCGTGGGTCACGTCCGGATCGTCGCCCGCGTCCTTCACCACCCCCGCCTCGGCCCAGCCCGCGCCGGTCTCGCGATGCGCCAGCTCCCATTCCGGCACCTCGCCGCGCGGCAGGATCAGCGACACCCTCGCCGGAAAGGCCCCGCCCCACAGCCGCATCAACGCCGCCTTGACGGCAGCGGTGGCACAGGCGCCCGTGGTCCAGCCACGGCGCAACTCTCGGGTCTGGGGGCCTATCATGGCGCCACCATAGGCCCGGGCGACAGCGGCGCCAACGGCAAGATTTCGGTCGCAACCGGGCTTTGCCCCGGCGCCGTTCCGCGCCATAACGGGGCATGAGCGATTCATCCCCCCTTCCGCCCCTCGACTGGCCGGTGATGCAGCCCGGCTGGGTCTGGCTGTGCGGCGCCGGGCCGGGCGATCCGGGTCTTCTGACACTGCACGCCCTGAACGCGCTGCGACAGGCCGATGTCGTGGTATATGACGCCCTGGTGGAACCGGCGATCCTCGACTGGGCGCCCGGGGCCGAACATGTCTATGCCGGCAAGCGTGGCGGCAAACCCTCGGCCAGGCAGCGCGACATCTCGCTGCAACTGGTCGATCTCGCCCGCAACGGCAAGCGGGTGCTGCGCCTGAAGGGGGGCGATCCCTTCGTCTTCGGGCGCGGCGGGGAAGAGGCGCAGACCCTCGTGCAACACGACATCCCGGTGCGCATCATCCCGGGCATCTCGGCCGGGATCGGCGGGCTGGCCTATGCCGGCATCCCCGTCACCCACCGCGACGTGAACCAATCCGTCACCTTCGTCACCGGCCACGATCAATCGGGCAACACGCCCGGATCGCTGGACTGGCAGGCGATCTCGCGCGGCAGCCAGGTGATCGTGATCTACATGGGCATGAAGCATATCGCCCAGATCACCGCCGCCCTGCTGGCGGCCGGGCGTCCGGCGGATGAACCCGTGGCCGTCGTCACCACCGCCACCCTGCCAACCCAGCAGGTGCTGGAAACCACACTTGCCACCTGCGTCGACGACATTGCCGAGGCAAGGCTCGAACCACCCGCCGTGATCTGTGTCGGCCGCTCGGTCCTGATGCGCCAGACGCTCGACTGGCAGGGCCAGGCACGGGGCGAACCGCCGCGCAACCTCGATCCGCTGGGCCGCGGCCGCCCCGCCGAATCCGCCTGAGCGCACCCCCTCTTTCTTGCCCAAAATACTCCCGCCGGAGGCTCCCGAAATCACCCCTCGCGCCACGCCCAGACAATGAGCACCGGACTGATCATCGCCGCGCCCCATTCGGGCAGCGGCAAGACCACCCTCACCCTTGGCCTGCTGCGGGCGCTTTCGCGCATGGGCCATGGGGTGCGTGGGGCGAAATCCGGGCCCGATTACATCGATCCGCACTTTCACGAAGCCGCCTGCGGGGCGCCCTGCCGCAATCTCGACGCCTGGGCGATGACCCCCGACCGCATCCGCAGCCTCGCGCAGGGCGATGGCACCCTCATTGTCGAAGGCGCCATGGGCCTGTTCGACGGCGCTCCGCCCGAAGGGCGCGGCGCCACGGCCGACCTGGCCCGCATCCTTGGGCTGCCGGTGGTGCTGGTGGTGGATGCCGGGCGGATGGCCCAGTCGATCGCGCCACTGGTGGCGGGATTTGCGGGCCATGACCCGGCGGTGCGCATCGCGGGCGTGATCCTGAACAATGTCGGGTCCGACCGCCACGAAGGTATGCTGCGCAAGGCCCTGGCCCCGCTGGCAATTCCGGTGCTGGGTGCGGCGGCGCGCAGCGCGGCGCTGTCGCGCCCCTCGCGCCATCTTGGGCTGGTGCAGGCGGGGGAACAGCCCGATCTCGAATCCTTCCTCGAAAGCGCCGCCGATGCCGTCGCGGCTGCGGTCGATCTGGCCACCATCGTGGCGCTGGCGGCCCCTCTGGCGCCCGTCGCGGCCGCACCCGGCCTGCCGCCCCCCGCTCAGAAAATCGCCGTCGCCCGCGACGCCGCTTTCGCCTTTTCCTATCCGCACATGCTTGACGACTGGCGCCGCGCGGGGGCCGAGATTCTGCCCTTTTCTCCCCTGGCCGACGATCCGGTGCCGCCCTGCGATCTGGTGTTCCTGCCCGGCGGCTACCCCGAGCTTCACGCCGGCCGCCTGGCCGGCAACAACATCTTCATGCAAAGCCTTAAAGATGCCACAGAAAATACTGATATATATGGAGAATGTGGCGGTTACATGGTCCTGGGCGACAGGCTCACCGATGGTGAGGGGCGACACCACGCCATGGCCGGGCTGCTGCGGCTGGAAACCAGTTTTGCAAGGCGGCAGCTTCACCTGGGATATCGCAGCCTTATCGCGGGCCGCGGTCCCTTTTGCGGCGCATGGGCGGGGCATGAGTTTCACTATGCCACCACCCTGCGCGCCGAGGGCGATCCGTTGTTCAAGGCGGAAGATGCCGAGGGCACGGCCCTGCCCGACATGGGCCTGCGCCTTGGCCGGGTCTGTGGCAGCTTCGCACATCTGATCGACCGCCCTCTTCCCTAATGCGCGCGCCGGGCGTATGGGAGGGTTCATGACCCAAGCCAGCACCCCCAAAACCGCCATACGCAACGTCTGGATCCTTGTCGCCGCGCAGGCGATCCTGGGGGCGCAGATGCCCATGATCTTCACCATCGGGGGCCTTGCGGGCCAATCTTTGGCGTCGAACCTCTGTTTCGCCACCCTGCCGATTTCCATGATCGTGCTGGGCAACATGCTCTGCGCCACGCCGATGTCGGCCTTCATGCAGCGCCACGGGCGGCGCGCGGGATTCTGGCTGGGCACGCTGGGGGGGGCCATCGGCGCGGCCATCGGGGCCTGGGCGCTGGCGATTGCCAGCTTCCCGCTGTTTCTGGTCGGTTCGCTGTTCACCGGCATCTACATGTCGGCCCAGGGGTTCTATCGCTTTGCCGCCTCCGACAGCGCCGACGATGCCTTCCGGCCCAAGGCGATTTCCTATGTCATGGCGGGCGGGCTTTTCTCGGCCTTCGTCGGCCCGCAGCTGGTGAAGGTCACGGCCGATTCCATGGTGGTGCCTTTCCTCGGCAGCTACCTGGCCGTGATCGCGCTGAACGCCGTTGGCTCGCTTCTGTTCCTGGGGCTGAAGATCGCCCGCCCGCCCGTGCCGAAGGCGGGCGAGGATCTGGGCCGCAGCCGCTGGCAACTTCTGACCACCCCGCGCATCGCCGTGGCGATCATCTGTGCCATGGTGTCCTATGCCCTGATGAACCTGGTGATGACCTCGACACCGCTGGCCGTGGTCGGCTGCGGGTTCGACAAGAACAACGCCGCCGACGTCGTCTCGGCCCATGTGCTGGCCATGTTCATCCCCTCGTTCTTCACCGGCCACCTGATTGCCCGGTTCGGTGTCGAGAAGATCGTCGGCATCGGCCTTGTCATCCTTGCGGGCGCCGGAATCGTGGGGCTGTCGGGCGTCGCGCTCGAGAATTTCTTCGTCGCGCTGATCCTGCTGGGCATCGGGTGGAACTTCGGCTTCATCGGCGCCACCACCATGCTGGCTGGCGCCCATTCCCCGGCCGAACGGGGCCGCGTGCAGGGCATGAACGACATGATCGTCTTTGGCTGCGTCACCGTGGCCAGCCTGGCCTCGGGCGGGCTGATGAATTGTTCGGGCGGCACGCCCCAGGCCGGGTGGAGCGCGGTGAACTATGCCATGGTGCCCTTCCTCGTGCTGGCGGGTGGGTCGCTTCTGTGGCTGGTGCTGCGTGGACGCGGGCGCACCGCCTGACCCCGAACCGCCCGCCCCGCTGCGGGCGGCGGGATTGTGAGTATTTTCAGCAAGAAAGAGAGGGGCCCGCGCCTGCCCTTCAGATCCCGGTGATCTGCGCCTTCAGCAGGCTGGCGCGGCGGGCGAATTCGGATTCCGAAAGCCTGCCGTCCAGCACCGCCTGGGGATCACGCCGCGCGCGCGTCAGGATGCCCCGCGCCCGCCAGGCCGAAAGTGCCGCCCGGCGCAACGCCTTCGAGGCCACCGGCCGTGCCTTGGCCCCGGCCAGCAAGGCCAGATGTTCGCCCGCGAGGTCACGGATGCAAGACAAGGTCTCACCCGGCAGGGGCTGCCCCCCCTGGGCGATCAGGGCCGGCACCGCCAGAAGATAGTTCGCCGCCGCCCCGGCCTGGCCGATCAGATGGGCGCGCTCTTCATCCTGGCCGCCCAGGGCGCGGGTCGCCACCGCCATGAGCGTGCCGCCGGTGTCGCCAAGATAGCGTTCCAGGTCGCCACGCTGCGCGAAAGGCTCATCGCCGAGGTCGTGTTCGCGCGCGTCGATCAGGCGCCCCAGCCGCGCCGCGCCCTCGGCATCGATCACGCCGGCCAGGGGCACCACGACCTCGTGTCGCCGCACGATGCCCCCGGCCGCGATCTCGGCCAGGGCGTCGCGCCACCATTGCAGGCGCATCTGCGCAATCATCGGTTCCTTCGTCACCTGGGGGGCGCGGGCCACCTCGACGTTGAAGGCATAGAGCGGAAACAGCACCTGGCGCGCCGCGGGCGGCGCTGCCATGACCGCAAGAAACCGGTCAGGATCGCCCTTCAGGACGATCTCGGCGCAGGCCTGCACGCTCATGCGGGCTCGACCACCAGCAGGGCATAGGCGATCTCGTCGGGGGCGCTGCGCCAGAGGTCGATCTCGCGCTGGCCTTCGTCCAGCACCTCGATCAGGTCGGGGCTCGCGGTGGGGCGCAGCAGGTCGATGCGTGCCTGCATGGGGCGGTAATAGGCCTCCCATCCGGCGCCGACGATCATCCGGTGGTGCAGCACCCGGTATCCGGCCTTGCGCACCCGTACGACGATCCCGTCGTAATCGGTGATCTCGGGGTATTCGGCCCAGAACTCGGCCACCGCGCCCGAGGGCTTGCCCAGCAGGCAGGGTTCGGAGAAGGCCACCCGCCCCCCCGGCGCCAGCGCCCTTGTCCAGGCGTTCAGCCCCTCGGTCACGCCGACAAAGTAAAGCGCCCCGGCGCACCAGATCAGATCGTAGGGGCCGGAAATCTCGGTCATGTCGCCCTGTTCCACCGTCACCCGCGCCGGGAACTGCGACAGACGCGACCGGGCGGCCACTACGAAATGGCGCATCTTGTCGATGGCATGGACCGATCCCGCCGGGCGCGAGGCCGCCAGCGTCACCGCATCCGCCCCCGGACCGCAGGCCGCATCGCAGATGCGCGCGCGCAGCGGCGTCTTTGCCACATCCAGCGCCCATCGCACGTCGTCCGGCGTGCCGGGGCCTTCGCGCATCAGCCCGCTGTGTAACTGGAAGAAGGGTGTCATGCCCGGGCTCCGTCGCGCACCAGTTTCCAGTTCACGGCATCCAGCAGCGCCTGGAAGGACGCATCGACGATGTTGGGTGATACCCCCACCGTCGACCAGCGCCGCCCCTTGCTGTCTTCGCTGTCGATGATCACGCGGGTCACGGCCTCGGTCCCGCCCTGGGTGATGCGCACCTTGAAGTCCACCAGGCGCATGTCGTCGATATAGCCCTGATAGGGGCCCAGATCCTTGGCCAGCGCCTTGGAGAGCGCGTTGACCGGGCCACGGTCGCTGCCCGTCTCGTCCATGCTTTCGCTGACCGACAGCATCTTCTGATCGCCCACCTTCACCACCACCACCGCTTCCGACAGCGTGACCATGGTGTCGTACTTGTTCTTGCGCCGCTCGACGCTGACGCGATAGCGCTTCACCTCGAAGAAGCTGGGCAATTGGCCAAGGGCGGCCCGCGCGATCAGCTCAAAGCTGGCCTGGGCGCTGTCATAGGAAAACCCCTGGTCCTCGCGGGCCTTCACGTCGTCCAGGATGCGCCCCAGGGCCGGATCGCCCGGCGCCACCTCGATCCCCATGTCGGCCAGCCGGGCGCGCAGGTTCGACTGCCCGGCCTGGTTGCTCATCGGGACGATGCGGGCGTTGCCCACAAGGCCCGGGTCGATATGCTCATAGGTGGTGGGGTCTTTCAGGATCGCGCTGGCGTGCAGCCCGGCCTTGTGGGCAAAGGCCGAGGCGCCGACATAGGGGGCCGAGCGCTGTGGCACCCGGTTCAGGATGTCGTCCAGCATCCGCGCGCCCCGCGTCAACCCGGCCAGCGCGTCCTCACTCACCCCGATGTCGAAGTTCGAGCGGTAGGGTTCCTTCAACAGGAGGGTGGGAATCAGGCTGGTCAGGTTGGCATTGCCGCACCGCTCACCCAGCCCGTTCAGCGTGCCCTGCACCTGGCGCACCCCCGCATCCACCGCCGCAAGGGTCCCCGCCACGGCATTGCCCGTGTCGTCGTGGGTATGGATGCCCAGCCGATCGCCGGGAATGCCGGCGGCGATTACCTCGGTCACGATCCGCCCGATCTCGGCTGGCAGTGTGCCGCCGTTGGTGTCACACAGCACGATCCACCGCGCCCCGGCATCATGGGCGGCGCGCAGACACTCCAACGCATAGCCGGGGTTGGCAGCATAGCCGTCAAAGAAATGCTCGGCATCGAACAGCGCTTCGCGCCCTTCCCCCACCAGGTGTGCAACCGAGGCTGCGATGTTCTCGACATTCTCGGCCAGCGGTATGCCCAGCGCGGTGGTGACGTGAAACTCGTGGGTCTTGCCCACCAGGCAAACGGCCGGCGTGCCGGCATTCAGAACCGCCGCCAGAACATCGTCGTTGCCGGCCGACCGCCCCGATCGCTTGGTCATGCCAAAGGCGGTGAACTTGGCGCGCATGCGGGGTGCTTCGTCAAAGAAGGCCGAATCCGTCGGGTTCGCCCCGGGCCAGCCGCCTTCGATGTAATCCACGCCCATGGCATCCAGCATCGCTGCAATGCGCAGCTTCTCGGGCGTCGAGAACTGCACGCCCTGGGTCTGCTGACCGTCGCGCAGCGTGGTGTCGTAAAGGTAAAGCCGCTCTGTCACCCCCGCCCCCCATCTTTGGTCGTCAAATATCCTCGGGGGGAGTCGGCGCAGCCGACGGGGGGCAGACAGCCCCCCTTTCCCCGCGCGCCGAAGGGCGCGCCATTCCTTTGGGCACTATGGCGGGCGCACTCGGGCGACTGGTCGCAGAGGTTCACTGCATCCCCTCCAGCACCGTAGCGTCAAATCCGGGCCCGGGCACCCATGTGGCCTGCCCGCCCACGTCGCTCACCTGCACGCCTGCCGCGTTCAGCAGGTCGCGCAACCGGTCGGCCTCGGCCCAGTCCTTTGCCGCGCGCGCCGCCTGGCGCTGCATCAGCAGCCTCTCGACGACACCCTCCACCCAGGCCGGATAGGCCCTGTCCGAAGGCGCAACCCCCGCCAGATCGCCCAGCGCGTCCCAGTCCGACACCAGCCCCAAAAGCTCCAGCCCATGGGCCAGCCCCGCCAGGGCGGGGGCCGTGTGCCCCTTGGCCAGCACATGCAGACGGGCCAGGGCGCCGGGGGTATTCAGGTCGTTGGCCAGCACGCCCAGAAACTCGGCATCGGGGCGCCAGTCGCCCGAGGCCTTCAGCGCCGCCACCATCCGCGCGCAATAGCCGTGCTGGTGCAGCACCGCGGCCCAGCGGCGCAGGGTCGCCTCGGCTTCGGCGCGCTTGGCGTCGGTCCAGTCCATGGGCTTGCCGTAATGGGTCGACAGGAACACCAGCCGGATCACCGGGCCGGGAATGCCCCGCTCCAGCAGGTCGCGCACGGTGAAGAAGTTCCCGAGCGACTTGCTCATCTTCTTCCCCTCCACCAGCAGCATCTCGTTGTGCATCCAGATGCGGGCGAAATCGCTGCCCGGATGGGCACAGCGGCTTTGGGCGATCTCGTTCTCGTGGTGCGGGAACATCAGGTCATTGCCCCCACCGTGAATGTCGAAATCCTGCCCCAACAGGTCATCCGCCATGGCCGAGCATTCTATATGCCAACCCGGACGGCCCCGCCCCCAGGGGCTGTCCCATCCGGGCAGATCCTCAGGCGAGGGCTTCCACATGACGAAATCCATCGGATCGCGCTTGTAGGGGGCCACCTCGACCCGGGCACCGGCGATCATGTCGTCCACGCTGCGCCCCGAAAGCGCGCCGTAGTCGGCATAGCTTTCGACCGAGAACAGGACATGCCCCTCGGCCTCGTAGGCGTGGCCCGAGGCGATCAGCCCCTCGATCATCGCGATCATCTGCGCGACATAGCCGGTGGCGCGGGGGGTATGGGTCGGGGTCAGGTTGCCCAGCGCCGCCATGTCGTCAAGATACCAGCGGGCGGTTTCGTCGGTGATCTCGCCGATGCTGCGCCCGGTCTGTTTGGCGCGGGCGTTGATCTTGTCGTCCACGTCGGTGATGTTGCGCACATAGGTGACATGGGCCGCGCCGTAGATCTGGCGCAGCAGGCGGAACAGCACGTCGAAAACGATGACGGGGCGCGCGTTGCCCATGTGCGCCCGGTCATAGACGGTGGGGCCGCAGACATACATCCGCACGTTTTCGGGGTCGATCGGCGTGAACGTCTCGCGGCGGCGTGTCTTGCTGTTGTGCAGGCGTATCTCGGTCATGTGCCGTCCCTCGTGGTGCGCAGTGGTGCTGCGTTGCCGCGGGCTTAGCAACATCGGATGTGATTGAAAACAGAAAGACCGGCCCGCGCGGATATGTCAGCGGGTAATACAGCGGGCGATATGTGCGTTCTTGGTCATGGCGGCATGTCTACCACCACCCCGAAGGCGCGGCAAGGTGCGCGCTTTTCGTTGCCAGGCAAGGCAACCGCTGGCACCCTGCCCGGCATGGACCGCTCCAACCTCACCCGCATCTGCAAGGCGCTGCCCGGCGCCACATGCTCCGACCCCTGGGGCGGGGGCCACGACGCCTGGAAGGTCGGCGACAAGATGTTCGCGCTGGTGGGCGCACAGGATCTAGGCGTGTCGGTGAAATGCGCCGACACGGAAACCGCGCAGATGCTGATCGAGGTGGGGCTAGCCGTGAAGGCGCCCTATATCCACCGCTCCTGGGTCCTGCTGACATGGGAGGGCCTGGCCGAGGACGAATTGCGCCACCGGGTCGAAACCTCCTACGATCTGATCCGCGCGGGGCTGCCCAAGAAGGTGCAGGCCGCGCTGGACAAGGCGCCCCATCACCCTTCGTGACATGACGCATCACGAAATTTCCGCCCCCTGCCCGGCGCCCGAGGTTTGACAAACCGCGCGCGGCAATGTCCCACTCCGGCGCAGCAACGCCGGAGGATTCATGCAGCTGTCACGACGTATCACCGGTATCCTGACCGACGGCGACGACGGCTGGAGCGTGTTCTACCGCGCCCGCGCGATGATCGCCGCGGGCCGGCCGGTGACCGAACTGACCATCGGCGAACACGACATCCGCACCGACCCGACGATTCTGGCGGCGATGGAGGCTTCGGCGCGGGGCGGGCATACCGGTTATGCCGCCGTGCCCGGCACCGAAGCCCTGCGCGCCGCCGTGGCCGCCCGGGTGCAGGCGCGCACCGGCGTGGCGACCGGCCCGCAGAACGTGCTGATCACACCGGGCGGGCAATCGGCGCTGTTTGCCGCGCACCTGGCGGCCTGCGATCCGGGGGATCGGGCGCTGTTCATCAACCCCTATTACACCACCTATCCCGGCACCCTGCGCGCGCTGGGGCTTGACCCGGTGGCGGTGGAAACCGACTCGGCCCGCGCCTTCCGCCCCACGGCGACGCAGATCGACGGTCAGGCCGATGGCGCCCGGTCGCTTCTGATCAATACGCCCAACAACCCCACCGGCACGATATACGACCACGCCACGCTTCAGGGCATCTGCGATGTCGTGCAGGCGCGTGACCTCTGGCTGATCAGTGACGAGGTTTACGACACCCAGGTCTGGGAGGGCGAACACCTGTCGCCCCGCGCCCTGCCCGGCATGGCCGATCGAACCCTGGTCGTCGGCTCGATGAGCAAGAGCCACGCCATGACCGGCAGCCGCATCGGCTGGATCGTCGGGCCGCCCGGCGCCATCGCGCGGATCGCTGACCTGGCCGTCAACACCACCTATGGCGTGCCCGGATTCATCCAGGATGCCGCCTGCTTTGCGCTGGAACAGGGCCGCGACCTGGAAGACCGCATCGCCGCCCCCTTCGCCCGCCGCCGCGCCATCGCCGCGCAGGTTCTGGCCGGGCAGGACGTGGTGCGCGCCCTGCCCTCGCAGGGCGCCATGTACCTGATGCTCGACATTCGCGCGACGGGGCTGAGCGGTGTGGATTTCGCCCTGCGCCTGCTGGAACGGCACAGTGTCGCCGTGATGCCCGGCGAAAGCTTCGGCAGTTGCGCGGCAGGCCATCTGCGCGTGGCGATGACCGTTGATGACGATGCCTTTGCCGATGCCCTGACAACCCTTGCGGATTTCGCGAAAGGCCTGACATGAGCGATGCCCCCACCGCCACCTTCCATGCCCTGCACCGCCCCGGCGCGCCCTTCATCCTGGCCAATGCCTGGGATGCGGGCAGTGCGCGGATGCTGGTGGCCCTCGGGGCGCGGGCCATCGCCACCTCGTCGGCGGCCCATGCCTTTACTCTGGGCCGTCCCGATGGCCAGGTCACCCGCGACGAGGCCATGGCCCACGCGCAGGATATGATGGCTGCCGTGACGGTCCCCGTTTCGGGCGATTTCGAGAACGGCTGGGGCGATGACCCCGACACCGTGGCCGAAACCGTCCGCATGGCGGGAAAGATCGGCCTTGCCGGCATCTGCATCGAGGATGTGTCGCTGGGCGGTTCATCGGCCTATGATCGCGACCTTGCCGTGGAACGCATCCGCGCCGGTGCCGCCGCAGCGCGGGCGCTGGGGCGCGATTTCGTGCTGATGGCGCGGGCCGACGGTGTGATGACAGGCCACTACGCCCTGCCCGAGGCGCTAAAGCGGGTGCGCGGTTTCGAAGAAGCGGGCGCCGATGGCATCTATGTGCCCATGCCCGGCACCCCCGCGGATCTGCGCGCCGTGGTCGCCGCCACCAGCCTGCCGGTGAATGCGCTGGCCGCCGGGCCCTTTGCCGCCCTGTCGCTGGCGGAATTCGCCGCGATGGGGGTGGCGCGCGTCTCGCTCGGGTCGGCGCTTGCGCGGGTGACGCACCGCGCGATTCACGACAGCGCCCGCGCCATGTTCGAGGACGGGGATTTTTCGCCCCTCGGCAAGGGAATGCCCGGCGGCGCCGTCGACGATCTGTTGCGCGGCGCCTGAAAACCGTGGCATGACCGCGCTGATTTCAAGGAGCCATGCCATGTCCCGCCTGCCCGCCGCGCTTCTTGCGCTGACGCTGCTTGTCGCGCCGCTTCACGCCCAGGTCTACCCCGAACCGGCAAGCCCCTATGTCAACGACTTCGCGGATCTTCTGCCCGAGGAAGACGAAGCCGCCCTGGCCCGCCAGCTTGAGGGCCTGCGCGACGAACACGATATCGAGATGACCGTCGTCACCATCCTGCGCCGTGCCGATTACGGCCAGAGCGACACCATCGAAGAATTTGCCACCGGGCTGTTCAATGCCTGGGGGGTCGGAGATTCGCGCCGCAACGACGGTGTGCTGGTGCTGGTCGCCCGCGAGGACCGCGAAATGCGGATCGCGCTCGGCTCGGGCTATTCGTCGGACTGGGATTGGCAGGCGCGGCTGGTAATCGACGACTATTTCCTGCCGTCGTTTCAGGCCGACAACTATCTGCGCGGCATCCTGACCGGCACCACCCAGACAATCGAGCAGGTCGTGCTCCCCCATGCGGCGGGGCAGGAACCGGTGGGCCAGGGCGGTTACAACCCGCTGATCCTGTTCGGGGGACTTTTCGCGCTGATCCTGGGCATCGGGATGCGCCGCCAGATCCGCGATGTGCTGACCCGCTTTCGCCGCTGCCCCAACTGCGGGCGGCGCGGCTTGCGCGCCAGCCGCGACATTCTGGTGGAACCGGGCGATCACACAAACGGAACCGGGCAGCGCGATCTGCGCTGCCCGGCCTGTGGCCATCACGACCGTTCGACCTATGTCATCGCGGCAATCAAGGATTCACCGGATTCGGGATCGTTCGGCGGTGGCAGTTCATCGGGTGGCGGTGCCTCGGGGCGCTGGTAATCCGCGCCCCGGGCCCTGCCCGATCAGAAGCGGTAGTTGACGTTGGCGCCGACAGTGGTGATACCGATGTCGTCACCGGTACCGTTGATGTCTTCGAAACGGCTGTGGTTCACTTCACCGCCAAGGCTGACGCTGTCGGTGAGCATGTAATCGACGCCCGCACCCAGCAGGTAACCGGTTTCGTCGTAATCGGTGCCAAGGTAGGTGCCGCTGGACTGCGCCGCGCCCACGGTGCCGTAGATCAGGGTGCGGCCAACGTCATAGCCGCCCTTCAGCTTCAGCGTGTGCAGCGTGTCGGCATTGCCTGCGCCACCGTCAAATTCGACGTCCGCGGCATTCAGGCCCAGCTCGCCACCCAGGACGAACTGACCGAAGTCGTAGAGGTAACCGGCCTGCACACCGCCCACGGCGCCGTTGCCGTCGACATCCTGGTTGGCGCCGCCATAGGCGAGGTTGGCACCGACATAGCCGCCGGTCCAGTCACCGCCCGAAAACGCGGGGGCGATCACGGGTGCGGGCGCGGGGATGACGGCTTCGGGTTCGGGGGCGTTCATGCCGCCGGCCAGGGCGGGGGCGCTGACGAGTGCGGCGATGGCCGTTGTGGTAAGGAATTTCATGTCTCTGCTCCAGGTTCGTGAATATCGGGCAACGTCTTCTGCGCCGCCGCTGTGTACATAGGACATGGGAGCGCCGAATGTTCCCCCCTGCCCGTTCACGAAAAATTAATCGGCTGTTTCATGCCGTTAGCGGAAATCCGCAGAATGCCCCGGCGTCATTCCGCCAAGGGCCGGGGCGCGGGCCGCACCTGCGGGACGCCTCCGGCGGGAGTATTTCGGGCAAGAAAGAGAAGACAGGGCGCCCAAGGGTCGCGAGGGTCAGTATGGCCCGTCCTCAAGCACGCCATCTGCCGACATCTGCGAATAAAGCAGCCCCTCGCGCAGGCCCCTGTCGGCCACGGAAAGCCGGTTGGTGGGCCAGACCCGCAGCAGCGCCTGGAGAATCGCCGCGCCCGACATGATGAGCGTGTGGCGATCGCGCCCGATGCGCGGATCGGTGCGCCGCCCCTCGGGCCCGAGGGCCAGGTATTCGCGGATCACCTTGTCGATCTGCTCGGACGTCATGCGCAGCCCGTCCACGCGGTTGCGATCATAGCGGCGCAACCCCAGGTGGCTGGCCGCCACGGTGGTGACGGTGCCCGAGGTGCCGATGATCTGGAATTTATCGACCGCCTGTTCCTTGGCGTAGGGCGCGAAATCGGCCAGGTTCTCTTCGAAGAACCAGCTCATCAATGCGAAGCGGGCGGCGTCGTTCTTCACGTCGTCGAACTGGTCACGCAGGGTGGCGACCCCCAGCGGCACGCTGATCCAGTCGACGACCCGGGCCGCCGCGAAAGGCGAGGCCTGGTCGGGCAGGAACCCCGAGTGCAGGCGCATGATCGCCTTGGGCCGTTCGATGCGCGGCACGCGGGTGAGGTCGATCCAGACCAGTTCGGTGCTGCCGCCGCCGATATCCACCACCATCAACTGTTCGGTCTTGGTGCTGACCAGGGGCGCGCAGGAGATGACGGCCAGGCGCGCCTCTTCCTCGGGTTCGATGATTTCAAGCGCCAGGCCGGTTTCGCGTTTGACCATGGCCATGAACTGCGCGCCGTTGGTGGCGCGCCGGCAGGCCTCGGTCGCGACAAGGCGCATCCGTTCCACGCGGTGCTTCTTCAGCTTCTTGGCGCAGATTCGCAGCGCCTGTACCGTGCGCGCCATCGAGCTGCGCGACAGCCGCCCCGATGCCTCGAGCCCGAGGCCAAGCTGCACCGACTTCGAAAAGCTGTCCACGACATGAAACTGGGTGCCCTTGGGTTGGGCAATCAGCATGCGGCAACTGTTCGTGCCGAGATCCAGCGCCGCGTAGAGCGCGGCGGGATCGGATTTCAAGGTGCCGGGTGGCTCGACCGGGATCGGGAACGCGCCCGCACCTTTGGGACGCTCGGGCGCCATTGCGTCGCCCTCCATTTGGTTGCCCGCAGCCTAGAACGGGGCGCGCCCCGGCGCAAGGCGGCTGCGCGCCCGGCTCATAATCATCGTGAGAATTTTGCGCCCTGCGCCCGGTGGCCCCCCGCCGCCGCCGGGCGTAGAAGAAAGGCGTCGCGGAACAGGCACCAGAGGTCGAAAACCGCCCCTGACAGGCAGGCCGCGACGCGTATGAGGGGCAAGGGTGAGGGAGCATTATCCATGGCGGACGTCACGATCGTATATTGGCGCGATATTCCGGCGCAGGTCATCGTCGGCAAGGGCCGGCGGGCCACCAAGCGGCCGCTGGCCGAACGGTTCGAACAGGCCATCGACCGCGCCGCGATGAAATCGGGCGCCGCCGAAACCGACGCCTATCTTGCCGAATGGCGCAAGGCCGAACCCTACAGTGTCGAAGGTGACGATGCAGAGGTCGCAAAGAACGAGGCGGCCCGCATCGAAGCCGAATACGACAAGGACAGGATCCTGCAACTGATCGAAAACCACGGCCGGGCCTGATGCCCCGCCGGATATGGGAGGCCACGATGGCGCTTTTGAACTTTCGCCGCAAGACTGCCACCGCCCCCCGGTCCGGGGACCTGGAGCCGTTCCTGAAAGGTTACTCCATCGAGGTGATGCCGCGCACCGCCAGGTCGGTCGAGGATTTCCGCGCCCTTCTGCCCCGGGGCACCCGCGTCTATATCGCCCATATCGACGGAACCCCGATCGACGACATGGTGGCCACGGCGCGCCGCCTGGCCGATGACGGATACGCGGTGATGCCGCATTTCCCCGCGCGCATCATCCGCGACCGCGCCACCCTTGCCGACTGGGTCGCGCGTTATCGCGGCGAAGCGGGGGTGGATCAGGCGCTGCTGCTGGCGGGTGGCGTGGCCGCGCCGGTGGGGGATTATCACTGCTCCATGCAATTGCTGGAATCGGGCGCCTTCGACGGGTTCAAGCGCCTGCATGTGGCCGGCCACCCCGAGGGCAACCGCGACATCGACCCCGACGGCGGCATGAAGAACGTCGAAGACGCCCTGCGCTGGAAACAGCGGTTCAGCGAAACCACCGACGCGCAGATGGCGCTGACCACGCAGTTCTGCTTCGAAGCCGCGCCGGTGATCGCCTGGGCCGATGCCATGCGCGCGGCGGGTGTCACGCTGCCGATCCATATCGGGGTGGCCGGGCCCGCGAAGCTTCAGACGCTGATCAAGTTCGCCATCGCCTGCGGGGTCGGGCCTTCGCTGCGGGTCTTGCAAAAGCGGGCAATGGATGTGACCAAGCTGCTGCTGCCCTATGAGCCGACAGATTTCGTCGCTGATCTGGCAGCCCACAAGGCCGCCAATCCCGGTTTCAATATCGAACAGGTGCATTTCTTCCCGCTGGGCGGGATCAAGGCCAATGCCACCTGGGCCATGGACAATGCCGGCGCCTCGGGCGTTCCGGCCGCAATGGCAGGCTGAGTCAGACACATGCAGGCAATTCTATTCGACCTTGACGGCACCATGGTGCATTCCGACCCCGTGCATGCGGCGGTCTTCGTCGACCTGATGGCCGATTACGGCCAGACGATCGACGCGTCCTATTACGTTTCGCATCTTCACGGGCGGCTGAACGTCGATATCTTCGCGCAGCTTCTGCCCGATGAAGACCCCCACGCCATGGCCGACCACAAGGAAGCCATGTATCGCGAACGCCTGGACGAGGTGAAGATCATCCCCGGCCTGCCCGCCTTTCTGGACAAAGCCCGGGCGCGGGGCGTGAAGCTGGGCGTGGTGACGAACGCGCCGCGGCTGAACGCCATCGCCGTGCTGAAGGCCGTGGGCCTGGCCGATGCCTTCGACACCGTGGTCATCGGCGACGAATGCGCCCGGGGCAAGCCCGACCCCCTGCCCTATCTTACCGGGCTGGCCAATCTTGGCGCCGAGGCCGCCCATGCCTTCGCGCTGGAGGACAGCCCCAGCGGCATCAGCGCGGCGAAGGGCGCCGGGCTTTACACCTTCGGGGTCCGTTCCAGCCTGGGGACCGACACGCTGCTTGGCGCCGGGGCGAATGACACCATCGACGATTACAACGACACCGCGCTCCACACCTACCTGGACCGCCTGACAGGAGCCTCCGCATGACCAGAACCGTCATCGAATCCAAAACGAAAACCGTGGTCATCGGCTTTGACGAACCGTTCTGCGTGATCGGCGAACGCATCAACCCCACGGGCCGCAAGAAGCTGGCCGCAGAACTTGAGGCGGGGGATTTCACCACCGTCGAAAAGGACGCGCTGGAGCAGGTGGCCTGCGGCGCCATGGTGCTTGACGTGAACTCGGGCGCCGTCTTCACCAACAAGATGGCCGAAGATCCGCGCTATGCCGACAACAACTTTGTCGAACCCCCCCTGATGCGCGAGCTGATCACGCGGATCCAGGCCCTGACCGATGTGCCGCTGTGCATTGATTCCTCGGTGCCCGGCGCACTTCAGAACGGGCTTGAGGTGGCCGAGGGCCGCCCGCTTCTGAACTCGGTCACCGGCGAAGAGGAACGCCTGGAACTGGTGCTGCCGCTGGTCAAGAAATACAACGTGCCCGTGGTGGCGATTTCCAACGACGACACCGGCATTTCCGAAGACCCCGACGTGCGCTTTGCCGTGGCAAAGAAGATCGTCGAACGCGCCGCCGATTTCGGCATTCCGGCCCATGACATCGTGGTCGATCCGCTGGTGATGCCCATCGGGGCCATGGCCTCGGCCGGTCAGCAGGTCTGGGAACTGGTGCGCCGGTTGCGCAATGAATTGGGCGTGAACACCACCTGCGGTGCGTCGAACATTTCCTTCGGCCTGCCCCACCGTCACGGGATCAACGGCGCCTTCCTGCCCATGGCGATCACCGCGGGCATGACCAGCGCCATCATGAACCCCATGCGCCCGCAGGAGATGGAGGCGATCCGCGCTGCCAACTTCCTGATGAACCACGACCCCAACGGCGCCCAGTGGATCGCCTTCACCCGGATCATGGATGCGGTGAACGAAGGCGCATCCTTTGCCGAAGCCAGCAAGGCATCGTCGGATTCGGGCGCGGGGCGCGGTGGCCGACGCCGCCGCAGGTAACGGTTGTCGCCATGCCCCGGCTGATCGGTTGTCATCGCGCTGCTTTGACGCTCAACTGTGCCTTGGTGCGCACCCCCGCGCCAAGGAGCCGCAAGCGTGAGCAGACCGACACCACCGCCCCTTCCCGTCTCGCTGCGCCGCATCGCGTTGCGGGTGCTGGTGCTGGCGCTTCTGGCCTGGGGCATCCACATGGCCATGGGCCTGGCCGGCGATGTTCTGGCCCTTGTCCCGCAAGAGCATCAGGGCGGCCTGCGCCTGGCGCTGGTGCTCTCGGCGCTGGTTCTCTATGCGCTGCTGATCGCGGTACCCTTCGTGCCGGGCGTCGAACTTGCCCTGATGCTGATGTGGCTGGGCGGCGCGCAGATGGCGCCGGCGGTCTATGTCTTCACCCTCGCCGGGCTTTTGATGGCCTATCTGGCGGGGCGGTTCCTGCCACTGCACCTGCTGCGCCGCTTCTTCCTCGATCTCAGGCTGGTGCGGGCCTGCGCGCTGATCGACCGGGTGGCGCCGCTGTCGCGGCCCCGCCGCCTTGCCCTGCTGCGCCAGAACCTGCCCCGTCGGCTGGGCGGGCTGGCCGTGCGCTGCCGCTATGTGACGCTGGCCGTGCTGTTGAACATTCCCGGCAATGCCCTGATCGGCGGCGGTGGCGGGATCTGCCTTGTCGCCGGGCTGAGCGGGCTGTTCGGCCTGCGGGCCATGGCGCTGACCCTTGCGGTCGTCGTTCTGCCCGTGCCACTGGCGGTCTGGGTCTTCGGGCCATCGCTGATCGCCTCACCGTTGTGAAAGAAACCCCATGACCGACCCCCTTGTCATCTTCACGCCTTCGGGCAAACGCGGCCGTTTTCCCACCGGCACCCCCATCCTGACCGCCGCGCGCCAGCTGGGCGTCGACCTGGATTCGGTCTGCGGCGGGCGCGGGATCTGCAGCAAGTGCCAGGTGTCGCCCGGCTATGGCCAGTTCTCCAAGCACGGGGTCACGGTGGCCCCCGATGCCCTGTCCGAATGGAACAGCGTCGAGGAACGCTATGATTCCATCCGCGGCCTGCCCAAGGGGCGGCGCCTGGGATGCCAGGCGACGGTTCAGGGCGACGTGGTGATCGACGTGCCCCCCGAAAGCCAGGTCCACAAGCAGGTGGTCCGCAAGGAGGTGACGGCCCGCGACATCCGCATGGACCCGGCAACCCGTCTCTATTTCGTCGAGGTTGCCGAGCCTGACATGCACGAACCCTCGGGCGATCTGCAAAGACTGTCCGAAGCGCTTGAAGCGCAATGGCAGACCGGCCCGGTCAGCGCCAGCCTGCCGCTGCTGCGCAAGCTGCAACCGACCCTGCGCGCGGGCAACTGGCAGGTGACCGTCGCGCTTTACCAGGGCCACGACGACGCCGCGCCACGGATCACCGACATCTGGCCGGGCCTTTACGAGGGTGGGCTTTACGGGCTGGCGGTCGATCTGGGGTCAACCACCATCGCCGCGCATCTGTGCGATCTGCGCACCGGCGCCGTCCTGGCGGCGGGCGGGCGGATGAACCCGCAGATCCGCTTTGGCGAAGACCTGATGAGCCGGGTCAGCTATGTGATGATGAACCCCGGTGGCGATCTGGAGATGACCCGCGCCGTGCGCGACGCCATCAACGCCCTGGCCGGAGAGATCGCGGCCGAGGCAGGGGCCGATCCGGCGATGATCGTCGAGACGGTGATCGTCTGCAACCCGGTGATGCACCACCTTCTGCTGGGGATCGACCCGGTGGAACTGGGCCAGGCGCCCTTCGCGCTGGCCACCTCGGATTCGCTCGCGCTTGACGGCTCCGACCTTGACCTTGCCGCGCTGCATCCGGCCGCCTCGGTCTATATCCTGCCCTGCATCGCCGGGCATGTGGGGGCCGATTCAGCCGCCGTTGCCCTGTCCGAGGAACCGGGCAAGCAGGATGCGCTGACCCTGATCGTCGACGTGGGCACCAACGCCGAAATCCTGCTGGGCAACCGCGAAAGGGTGTTGGCCTGTTCCTCGCCCACCGGCCCGGCCTTCGAGGGCGCGCAGATTTCCAGCGGCCAGCGCGCCGCCCCCGGCGCCATCGAAAGGGTGGAAATCGACCCGGTCAGCAAGGAACCCCGCTTCCGGGTCATCGGCTGCGATCTGTGGTCCGACGGACCGGGGTTCGACGAGGCGACAAGGGCCACCGGCATCACCGGCATCTGCGGTTCGGGCATCATAGAGGCGATTGCCGAAATGCGCATGGCGGGCCTTGTGGACGCGCGCGGCCTGAACGGTTCGGCCGAACAGACCGGATCGGCCCGGATGGTTCCCGAAGGGCGCACCCACTCCTACCTGCTGCACGAATCTTCCGACGGCCGCCGGATCACGGTGACCCAGGGCGACATTCGCGCGATCCAGCTGGCCAAGTCCGCACTTTACGCCGGCGCGCGGTTGCTGATGGACGAATTCGGCGTCGACAAGGTGGAACGTGTCGTGCTCGCCGGGGCCTTCGGCGCCCACATCAGCCCGAAACACGCCATGGTTCTGGGCATGATCCCCGACGCCCCGCTCGAGCACGTCCGCAGCGCGGGCAACGCGGCGGGCACCGGCGCGCGCATCGCCCTGCTGAACCGCGCCGCCCGGGCCGAGATCGAATCGACGGTGCACCGGATCACCAAGGTGGAAACGGCGATCGCGCCGAAGTTCCAGGAGCATTTCGTCAACGCCAACTCGCTGCCCCATGCCACCGATCCCTTCCCCGAGCTGAACCGGATCGTCGCCCTGCCCGACCTGTCGTTCAACACCAGCGGCGACGGCAGCGAAGGCGGGCGTCGGCGCAGGCGGCGCGGCTGAGCTCATCGCCCGCCCATGGCGGGGCCGGATTATTTTCGTGCCCCGCGAAACTCTTGGCGCACAGGTTCCGTGGTTTCGACCAGAAGGCAGACAGGCTGCCATACCCGGAGGAACCCCATGTTGCGCTCGATCCTTAAGACCACCACGCTGATTGCCACCCTGGCTGCAGCCCCCGCATTTGCCGATAGCCACGCCGAAACCGGCAACCCCATGGTGGGCGGCGCCGCGATGTTCGCCGACAAGAACATCGTCGAAAATGCCCTGAACTCGGCCGATCACACCACCCTGGTGGCCGCGGTCAAGGCCGCCGGCCTGGTGGAAACCCTGATGGGCGAAGGCCCCTTCACCGTTTTCGCCCCCACCAACGCCGCCTTCGACGCCCTGCCCGACGGCACCGTCGAAACCCTGCTCAAGCCTGAAAACAAGGACATGCTGACCAAGATCCTGACCTGCCATGTCGTCGGCGCCAATGCCATGTCCGATGCCATCCGCGGGATGATCGACGATGACGGCGGCAACCACCCGGTTCCCACTCTTGGCGGCTGCACGCTTCAGGCGAAATACGATGGCGACATCATCACCCTGACCGACGAAACCGGTGGCGTGGCCACGGTGACGATCGCGGACGTGAAACAGTCGAACGGCGTGATCCACGTGATCGACAAGGTGCTTCTGCCCGGCGAAAAGAAGGCCGACGCGATGGAGACCACGATCGAAATGGCCGATGAAAAGATGGCCGAGGGTGACAACCCCATGGTGGGCGGCGCACCGATGTTCGCCGACAAGGACATCATCGACAACGCCGTGAACTCGGCCGATCACACAACGCTCGTCGCCGCCGTCAAGGCCGCAGGCCTGGTGGAAACCCTGAAAGGTGAAGGCCCCTTCACCGTCTTCGCCCCCACCAACGCCGCCTTCGACGCCCTGCCCGCCGGCACCGTCGAAACCCTGCTCAAGCCCGAAAACAAGGACATGCTGACCAAGATCCTGACCGCCCACGTGGTTTCAGGCAAATGGTCGGCCCAGGACATCGTGGCCCAGGCGAAGAAATCGCGCGACGGTTTCTACCACTTCCAGGCCGTCTCGGGCGATGCCCTCTCGGCCAAGGTCACGCCCTCGGGCGCCGTATATATCTTCGATGAAAGCGGGAACGCGTACGAAGTCACGATTGCCGATGTGAACCAGTCAAACGGCGTGATCCACGTGATCGAAGGTGTGCTGCTGCCCAAGTAAAAGGGCACCGCAGCACCAACTGGACCGCCCGCCTTTCGGTGGGCGGTCTTTTTCATGTAGCGACGGTCAGGCGGCGGCCGAAACGGCCCGCCCGGTCAGCACCTTGATCAGATGGGCGCGATAGGCGGCACTGCCGTGCATGTCCCCGATCAATCCATCGGCGGACGCGGCAAGATCGCCCAGGGCATCGGCGCTGAAATTGCCCGAAAGCGCCTCTTCCGCCTCGCGCCAACGGAACACACCGCCTTCCGAGGCCCCGGTGACCCCCACGCCAACCCCATCCGCTCCTTTGGCGACAAAGACCCCCACCAGCGGAAAACGCGATGCCGGCTGCGCGAACTTCTGATAGTTCGATTTCTCCGGAATCGGCAACTTCACCTCGGTGACGATCTCGCCTTCCTCCAGCGCGGTGGTGAACATGCCCTGAAAGAAATCGTCGGCGGCAATCTCGCGCCGGTCGGTCACAATCGTCGCACCGGTCGCCAGAAGCGCGGCCGGATAGCAGGCCGAGGGATCATTGTTGGCGACCGAACCGCCAATCGTGCCGCGGTTGCGCACCGCCGGATCGCCGATCCGCGCCGCCAGACCGGCAAGGCCCGGAAAATCGCCCTGCTCGGCGATGGCCCGGTGCACGGTCCCCCCGCCGATGCACAGCCGACCGGCATCGTCCTTCGAAATTCCCTTGATCGCGTCGATCCCGGTCAGCGACACCAGCTTGCCGGGCATGGCCAGCCGGGCTTTCAGCGTCGGGATCAGGGTCTGCCCGCCGCCCAGCGCCTGCGCGTCCTCGTCCTTCAGCGCGGCAACCGCCTCGTCCACCGTCGTGGGGCGCTCCATCTCGAATGCATACATGTCGTTCTCCTCGTGCCGGACGGGGCAAAACCCCTGGCTTCTTCTTTGTCCAAATACTCAATTTCCGACGCCCGCCACAGGCAGGACGCCGGATTGTCCTCACTGCATCGCCGCCCAGACCCGCGCGGGCGACAGCGGCATGTCGATATGGGTAACATCCTTGCCCGCCCTTTGCAGCGCATCCACCACGGCATTCACCACCGCCGGGGGCGAGCCGATGGCCCCCGCCTCGCCACAGCCCTTCACGCCCAGCGGATTATGGGTACAGGGGGTCTGGCAGGAATGATCGACGGTGAACATGGGCATGTTGTCGGCACGCGGCATGGCATAGTCCATGTAGCTGGCCGAGGTCAGTTGGCCGTTCTCGTCGTAGATGCAGCTTTCCAGCAGCGCCTGCCCGATCCCCTGGGCAATGCCGCCATGCACCTGCCCATCGACGATCATCGGGTTGACGATATTGCCGAAATCATCCGCCGCGGCGAACCGCTCGACGGTCACGCGCCCGGTGTCGGGATCGACCTCGACCTCGCAGCAATAGGCGCCGGATGGATAGGTAAAGTTGTTGGGGTCGTAGAACGCCGTCTCCTCCAGCCCCGGTTCCATGTCCTTCAGCGGATAGTTGTGCGGCACATAGGCCGCCAGGGTCACATCACCCCAGGCCAGCGACTTGTCGGTGCCCGCAACGGTGAACTGGCCGTCCTTCAACTCGATGTCCTGATCGCTGGCCTCCATGATATGCGCGGCGATCTTCTTGGCCTTGGCGATGATCTTTTCCGTCGCCCGCACCATGGCGCTGCCCCCCACGGCCAGGGAACGCGAGCCGTAGGTGCCCATGCCCATGGGCGTGTTGGCGGTGTCGCCGTGGACGATCTCGACCATGTCCTCGGGGATGCCGATCATGTCGGCCACCACCTGCGGGAAAGAGGTTTCATGGCCTTGCCCGTGGGAATGGCTGCCGGTCATCACCACCAACCCGCCAGTGGCGTTCACCCGGACGGTCGCGCTTTCGTAAAGCCCGGCGCGTGCGCCCAACTGGCCCACGAGGTTCGAGGGCGCGATGCCGCAGGCCTCGATATAGCAGTTCACGCCAAGACCGCGCAGCATCCCCTTCTCGGCGCTCGCTGCGCGACGCTTCTCGAAGCCCTTGATGTCGGCGATCTCGATCAACTTGTCCATGGTGGCGTGGTAATCGCCGGTATCGTATTCCACCGCGACCGGGGTGGCATAGGGAAACTCGGTGATGAAGTTCTGACGGCGCAGCTCGATCGGATCGCGCCCGGTTTCGCGTGCCGCCTTGTCGATCACCCGCTCCAGCTGATAGGTCGCCTCGGGCCGCCCGGCGCCGCGATAGGCGTCCACGGGCACGGTGTTGGTGAAGACCGCCTTGACGTTCACATAGATCAGCGGCGTTTTATAATTCCCCGCCATCAGCGTGCCGTGCAGCCAAGTGGGCACCGAGGGCGCGAAGGTCGACAGATAGGCGCCCATGTTCGCATAGGTTTCGGTGCGCAGGGCGGTGAACATGCCGTCCGCATCCATGGCCAGTTCGATCTTGGTCACATGGTCGCGCCCGTGGGCGTCGCTCATGAAGGCTTCGGAACGCGAAGCGGTCCATTTCACGGGGCGGCGGCATTCCTTGGCGGCCCAGGTGCAAAACGCCTCTTCGGCATAGTGGAAGATCTTGGTGCCGAACCCGCCGCCCACATCGGGCGCCACGACCCGCAGCTTGTGTTCCGGTATGCCCAGCACGAAGGCCCCCATCAGCAGGCGGATCACATGGGGGTTCTGCGAGGTGGTATAGAGCGTGTAATCGCCCGTGCCCTTTTCCCACTGGCCCACGGCGACGCGCGGTTCCATGGGGTTGGCCACTAGGCGGTTGTTCACCAGTTCCAGGGTGGTGACATGGTGGGCCGACTTGATCGCTTCGTCTACTGCCGCGCGGTTGTCCTCGACAAACCCCCAGTCATAGCAAAGGTTGCTGGTCAGGTCGTCATGCACCTTGGTGGCGCCCTCCTGCACCGCCTTCTTCATGTCGATCACGGCGGGCAGTTCCTCGATGTCCACGACGATTGCCTCGGCGGCGTCGCGGGCCTGGGACAGGGTGTCGGCCACCACGGCGCAGATCGGATCGCCCACGTGGCGCACCTTTTCATGGGCCAGGACCGGGTGCTTGGGTTCCTGCATGGGGTTGCCTTCGCGGTCGGTCACGCACCAACCACAGGGCAGCCCGCCGATGGCTGCGAAATCCTCGCCGGTGAAGATGCGCACGACGCCCGGCATTTCGGCCGCCTCCGAGGTATCGACCGAGCGGATGCGCCCATGCGCCACGTCCGAACGCAGGAAATAGACATGCGCCTGTCCGGCAATGTTGATGTCGTCGGTATAGCGCCCGTCGCCCGTCAGAAACCGCACATCCTCGCGCCGTTTCGGGCTGGCGCCAATTCCATGATCCTTCGGCATCGCTTTTCCTCCCAGAAAGCCGGGGGTCGCCCCCCTTTCACACCCGCCGGGGCCATCTGCGCGGCCCCTGCTCTTTCTTGCCAAAAATACTCAAATCCGGCATCTGCACCCCGCCTAGCCCTTTGCGGCAGGTTCCATCAGTCCGAACCGAAGGCCGCGCGGATCGCTGCATTGGGCAAAGCGGCCAAAGCCCGGCTCCTCCACGATCCCGCCATGCTGCACCCCGCCGGAAATGCGCACCTTGTCCAGCGTCGCGTCCAGATCGCGCACCGGCAGGAACACGGCCATCGCAGGCACCTCTTCCTTGTGCAGCCCGATCTGGCCCTCGCCGGACTCGAACCACCCCTGCCCCAGCTCGCCCTGCCAGTCCCACCCAAGGGCGGCGACGAAGAAATCGCGCGTCGCGGCCAGATCGTCGGACCCCAGTTCGAAGAAGGGCGCGGGCATGGGTTTATTCCGCCGCGACTGCCGGCATTTCCTGCCCGCTTGCGGCCAGGATCGCCTTGACGATGTTGTGATAGCCGGTGCAGCGGCAGAAGTTCCCCTCGAGATACTTGCGGATCTCGTGTTCGCTGGGCTTGGGGTTGTCCTTCAGAAGGGCAGCCGCGCTCATCACCATGCCGGGGGTGCAGAAGCCGCACTGAAGCCCGTGGTGATCCTGGAACGCCTGCTGGATGGTGCCAAGGCTGCCATCGGCATTGGCCATGCCCTCGATCGTGGTCACCTCGGCGCCCTCGGCCTCGGCCGCGAACATGGTGCAGGCCTTGACCGCCGCGCCGTCCACGTGAACCACGCAGGCGCCGCACTGGCTGGTGTCACAGCCGACATGGGTGCCGGTCAGCCCCTGGTCGTTGCGCAGAAAGTCCACCAGCAGCGTGCGCCCTTCAACTTCGCCACTCACGGCGCGGCCGTTCACCCGCATCGAAACCTTTGACATCGCAGTTCTCCCTGATCTTGCTTGGCCAGAGTTAAGCACGGGTCATGGCGATTGAGAACCACTCTTTTCGCTTGACAGAGCGGGCCGCCAGGCACCGCCAAGGCGCCCCGATCACCCCTCGCGCGGGCGGGGGCGGGTCGGGATTTCCTTCAGCAGGCCACCTACCCCCATGCCCATGATATCGTCGCCCGTCACCGACAGCCCGCAGACAACCCTTTGCAGAACCCAGTCCGCCCCGTTCAACGCGGGCGAGCGGACACAGCCCGGCAGGCCGATCACCGGACGCCCCGCCAGATCGCCCAGAAACAGCAGGTTTCCCGGATCGACCGGCATTCCATAGTGATGCACCCGTCCCCCGGCCCGGCGCAGCGCGGCGGGTGCCACATCGGCCGCGTCCGAGGTGGCGGTGGCGGTCAGGATCAGGATCACGTCGCCCTGCGCGTTGCCGATGGCCTCGGCCAGGGGGGCCTCGTCATGGGGCACGCGGACAGGTTGGGCCATGGCAACGCCCAGCGCCGTCAGGCGGTCGGCGATGGCACGCGCGCCCTTCTCGCCCAGATCCTTGCCGCCCGTGGTTTCGATGAAGGCGGCCTTGCGCAATGCCGTGGTCGCCAGCGACAGCGCGCCGCCCGCCAGCGCCTCGGCCCGCGCCAGCGCGCCACCCTCTACGGCATAGGGAATGATCTTGATGGTGGCGATCATCATGCCCTCGTCGGCCCAGTGGAAGGGCGGCAGCGTGGCCACGGTGATCGCCGGGTCCAGCCGGTTGATGGCGTCGATCGCCCCGGTGTCGATCTGCACAACCCCGCCCGCCTTGGCATAGAGGTTCACCCGCCCCGTCGCGGCCTTCGAGACACGCAGCGCCCTGCCGCCCTCGATCAGGGCCGCGGCAAGGCGGGCGGCGGCGGTATCCTCGTGCACGTCGGTGTCGTCCAGCTGCGCGACGGTGACGGTTTCGATCCCCGCGTCGCGCAGGTGGGCGATGTCGTCGCCATCCAGCCACCGCCCCTTGCGCAGCCGGCCCTTGGGCAGATCGACGGAATGGGCCAGGATCGCGCCTTCGGCCCGGTCAAGCGGAACGGCAGCGAACCGCATCAGCCTTGCCGCAGGCGTTGGGTGATCTCGGCCAGGACCGCCACGGCGATCTCGGCGGGGCTGCGCGCGCCGATGTCCAGCCCCACGGGCGCGTGGATGCGGGCAATGGCGTCATCGTCAAAGCCCTGCTCGCGCAGGCGGTCGACCCGTTTTCCATGGGTCCGCTTCGAGCCGAGCGAGCCGATATAGAACACCTCGGATTTCAGGGCGGTCACGATGGCCGGATCGTCGAGCTTCGGATCATGGGTCAGGGTGACGACAGCGGTGCGCGGATCAAGCCCATGGGCCGCGAGGGCGGCATCGGGCCAGTCGTGGATCAGGGTTTCGCCCGGAAAGCGCGCCGGAGAGGCAAAAGCCTCGCGCGGGTCCACCAGCACGGCGTCATAGCCCACCATCCGCGCCATCTGCATCAGGGGCTGGGCGATGTGAACGCCCCCCACCACCACCATGCGCAGAGGCGGGTTATGGATGCCGACGAAGGTGTCGCCATCCTCTTCAAAGCCCGAGCGATCCAGCCGGAACCGGTCGGGAAAAGCGGCGCGCCCGACCAGGCGGCGCGACCAGTCGGCGGTGTTGACGACATAGCCCACCTGTTCGCGCGCGGCGCGCCGTTTCACAAGGTCGGCGAGCAGGTCTTCGGGCAGATCGCGGCCCACCGGTTCCACCAGAACCCGGATGCGCCCGCCGCAGGCCAGACCCACGGCAAAGGCCTCGTCATCGCTGACCCCGAAATCGAGGATGCGCGCGCCGCCCTCCTCCACCGCTTCCAGCGCCTCGACCACGACGGCCCCTTCGACACAGCCGCCCGACACGCTGCCCGCGATGTCGCCCGCGCCCGAGATCGCCAGTTGGCTTCCCACCGGGCGCGGGGCCGAGCCCCAGGTTTCGATGACCGTGGCCAGGGCGGCGCCGGTTCCGGCGCGGTGCCACTTCAGCGCGGTTTCGGGGATGTCGTCAAATCCGGGGTTCATCGTGCGATCCTTCTTTGCGAATGGCCCGATCATGTGCCAGCCCGCGTCGGGTGTCCAGCCGGGGCAGAGCCAAGAAAAAAGCCGCGCCCCCGGCAAGGGGCGCGGCCTTCATCCGTCACGGTGCTGGGGCTCAGTTCAGCCCGGCCACCTGCATCAGACCGGTGATCCGGCGCACACCGGCGCGGCGGTTGGCCTGTTCGGCGCCATCGGTGGCAACCTTCAGATCGCTTTCACCATAGCCCTGCACCACGAGGTTTTCTGGCGGCACGTCGAAGTATTCGCTGAGTGCCAGCGCCAGGGATTCGGCCCTGCGGTCGGACAGGATCAGGTTGGTGCTGGCCGACCCGACGGCATCGGTATGGCCTTCGACCAGGAACACCTCGTTCGGGTTGCGGTCGATCATCCGGGCGATGGCGCGGCCAAGATCGGTCAGGCTGCGGGCCTGTTCCGGCTGGATCGCGGCCGAACCCGTGGCGAAGGTGATCGTGTCCACCTCGATGGCCGGGGCCAGCTTTCGCACCTCGCTGATCTGGCGGATCTGCGACAGCGAGAAGCGCCGATCGAAGGCACCCTGACGTTCCAGCGCGGCGCGCAGGTCTTCCGCCCCGGTATCGGCACGCACGGCGGGCGCGGCTTCGGGCAGGGTCGACACGTCGACGGGTTCGGATTTCACCGTATCGTCGATCAGCGAAACCTCGGTCCCGTCGGTGCGCACCAGCACACGGCGCAGCACGCGCAGGTCGGCGTCACGCACGGTGATCACCTGGCTGCCATCGGCGCGGGTGGTGACGGTGCGGGTCGAACCGTCGTCGAAGGTGCGGGTCTGGATTTCGCTGCCAGGCTGACGCAGAAGTGCGTCGTCATCCTTCAGCACCTCCAGTTCGCCGTCCTTGCCGGTGACGACAAGGCGGTCCTGCGAGGTGCTGACCACTTCGCGGTTGCCCTTGAGGATCGCACCGACCGCCAGTGCACCGGCCCCCACCAGAAGCGCCTTTTCGAACTTCGAGAGGCCTCCGCCATCGTCGCTCTTGGCTTCCGCACCGGCTTCGGCGTTGATCTTGCCTTCGAAATCCTGATCCGAAGAGCGCGCGGTTTCCTCGGTCACGGTTTCGGTGGTGGTTTCCGCGCTTGTGGCATCGGCATCGGTGGTTGTCGCGGCAGCAGCGGCTGCGGGCACTTCGGCCTCGACCTCTGCTGCCGTTTCAGCCTCGGCCTTGGCTGCGGCTGCGGCTTCGGCTTCCTTGGCCTTCTTGCCGGGCTTGGCCTTGGGGGCCTTGTCGCCCTTCTGGCCTTTGTCGCCCTTCTGGGCCTTGTCAGCCTTCGCGGGTTTCTCTTTCGGCTTGGCCGAGGCTTCGGGAACGACTTCTTCGTCGGTCTTGGTCTCGGTGACCTCCTCGGGCGCGGCCTCGCGTTCCTCGACCGCTTCCTCCTCGGTCGCCTTCTCCTCGGCGGGGGCGGCTTCTTCGGTTGCGGGCTGTTCGCTCACCTCCGCTTCGGCGGCGGGCGCAGGTTCGGCCTCGGGTTCAGCTTCCGCCTCGGGCTCGGCTTCGGCTTCGGCTTCGGGCGCGGGCTCAGCTTCCGGCGCTGCCTCTGCTTCGGGAGCAGCTTCTTCCGCCACCTCGGCCTCGGGGGCCTCTTCGGGCGCGGCTTCGGGTTCCCCGGCTGCTTCCTCATCGGCTGCCGGTTCCTCGGCGGTGCCGTTCAACAGGCCCTCGACCGCATCTTTCACGGCCTCGCAGGGTTGTTCGGCGCCTTCGGGGCATTCGATGGCGGGTTCCGTGGAATCCTGCGCCGGCAGGACCGTGGGCACGGTCAGGGCCAGGCTGGCAAGGATGGCTGTCGTCGCTCTCAGTGATTGGCGCATGTCCAATTCCCTTCGATGTCATTCACATTCGCACACCAACGCGGTGGCACACCAAAGGTTCAACCGGGCCGATCACATCCTTGGCAAAAGGGCCCGGATGCGCGCCATTTCGCCGATGTCGTCCGGGCGGGCCAGGGCCTGGGCCAGGGCGGCAAGCGAATCGATGCTGTGCCCGGCGCGCAGGCTGTCGACATGGGGCAGCATGGCCGCGATGCCACGGGCCCTGGGCGCGAAACCGTCCCAGCGCAACAGCGGGTTGAGCCAGACCAGGCGGCGCGCCGAGAGGTGCAGCCGCCGGCATTCGGCCGCCAGCAGATCGGGGTCGTCACGATCAAGCCCGTCGGTGATCAGCAACACCACCGCCCCCTGCCCCAGCACCCGGCGCGACCAGTCGCGGTTGAAGTCGTGAAGGCAGGCGCCGATCCTTGTGCCGCCCTCCCAATCCTGCGCCTCGGCCCCTGCCGCGGCAAGCGCGGCATCGACATCGCGCTGGCGCAGGTGGCGGGTAATGTTGGTGAGCCGCGTGCCGAAGGTGAAGGCATGAACCTTTGCCCAGCCGGCGCCCTGTCGGTTGCTGACCGCATGCAGGAAATGCAGCACCGCACGGGAATAGGCGCTCATCGAGCCGGAAATATCGCAGATCGCCACCAGGTTCGGCCAGCGGATGCGCGGCGCCCGGCGGGCCAGGCGCGTGACCTCGCCCCCGCGGCGCATGGCCTGGCGCAGGGTGGCGCGCCCGTCGGTCAGCGCACCGTGGACATCGGCCCGGGTGCGGCGCGCGAGGATGGGCGGCACCGGCAGCGCGAGGCGTGAAATCAGGCGGCGTGCCTCGGCCATCTCGGCATTGCTCATCTGTTCGAAATCGAGACTGCGCAGGCGTTCCTCGCCCGACATGGTGGCCGAGGCGTCGATCTCGATCTCGCTGCCGTCCTCGTCGCGGTCGGGCTGGGGCAGATCACGCTCGATTCCTGCCAGAAGCGACTCGGCGGCGCGTTTTTCGGCCGGGCGGGCGGCGCGGTCCTCCTGAGTGCCGCGGAGGGCCGGGCTGAGCAGGGAAATCATGTGGTCGAGATAGCGCGGATCGCGCCAGTAGAGGCGGAAGATCTGATCGAAAACCACCCGCTGATCGGCACGGGAGACGAAACAGGCGTGCAGCGTCCAGTAGAAATCCTGCCGGTCGGTGAAGCCTGCGGCGGCCACCGCGCGAATGGCATCGACAATGCGCCCCGGCCCGATGGGCAGCCCGGCGTTGCGCAGGGCGCGGGCGAACCAGGTGATGTTGTGGGCGAGTTTCGGGTTTTCGGGCAGGTCGAGGGCGGGAAGCTCAGCCATGGCACGGCGCCTGCGGCGGGCGTGGATGGGGGGCTGTCTGCCCCCCGTCGCTGCGCGACTCCCCCCGAGGATATTTTCCGACCAAAGATGGGATCACCGGGAGAGTTCCGCGCGGACCGAGGCCAGAAGGCGGGCCGCCTCGCTGCCCTGGATCTTCTGGATGTCGTCCTGGTATTTCAGGATCGCGCCCAGGGTGTCGGCGATGACCTCGGGCGAGAGTTCCATCGCGTCGAGCGCCAGCAGGCACTTGGCCCAGTCGATGGTTTCGGCGACGCCCGGCTTCTTGAACAGGTCTTCGGTGCGCAGGGCGGCGATGAAGGCCACCACCTCGCGGCTGAGGGTTTCGCCGGCTTCCGGGGCGCGGGCCTTGAGGATCTCGATCTCGCGGTCGAAGGTCGGGTAGTCGACCCAGTGATAGAGACAGCGGCGTTTGAGGGCATCGTGCACCTCGCGGGTGCGGTTCGAGGTGAGGATGACGATGGGCGGTTCGGGCGCGGCGATGGTGCCCAGTTCGGGGATGGTGACGGCGAAGTCGGACAGCGCTTCGAGCAGGAAGGCCTCGAACGGTTCGTCGGTGCGGTCGAGTTCGTCGATCAGCAGCACCGGTGCACCGCCCGGTTGCGGGCGCATGGCCTGAAGCAACGGGCGAGCGATGAGGTAGTCCTCGGAGAAGAGTTCGGATTTCAGGGCAGTGCGGTCGGCGCCGCCTGTTGCCTCGGCGGTGCGGATGGCGATCATCTGTTCGGCGAAGTTCCATTCGTAGACGGCGCTTGCCGCGTCCAGCCCCTCATAGCATTGCAGGCGGATCAGCCGCCGCCCCAGCCCCGCCGCGATGGCCTTGGCAATCTCGGTCTTGCCCACGCCGGCCTCGCCTTCAAGGAACAGCGGCCGGCCCAGTTTGAGCGCGAGGAAGGTGACCACCGCCAACGCGCGGTCGCAGACGTAATCCTGCTCGGCAAGGAGCGTTCGAACGGCGTCGATGGACTGCGGGATGGTCTTCATGGGGCCTCCGGATGATCCCGGGCATTGCTGCATCTGGGCGCCGCCCCGTCAAGCGCCCCTGTGCAAAGATTGCGCAGGTGGCGCGATGGGGCTATGTGATCGGGCAGTCCGCTTGAGGAGGGTCCGCGATGAACGCCACACGAGAGATTTCCGCCAAGGATGCGCCAGACATGGCCCGGTTCACCTGGGACGATGCGCTGTTGATCGAGGATCAGCTGGACGAGGACGAACGCATGCTGCGCGACGCGGCGCGCGATTTTGCCCAGGGCGTGCTGCAACCCCGCGTGATCGCCGCCTATCGCGAGGAGAAGGCCGAGCCCGAGATCTTCCGCGAAATGGGCGAAGCGGGCCTTCTGGGCGCCACCCTGCCCGAGGAATACGGCGGGCTGGGCGCCAGCTATGTCACCTATGGTCTGATCGCGCGCGAGGTCGAGCGGGTGGATTCCGGCTATCGCTCGATGATGTCGGTGCAGTCCAGCCTGGTGATCTATCCGATTAATGCCTATGGCACCGAGGCGCAGCGCAGGAAATACCTGCCCGGCCTCTGTTCGGGCGAATTGATCGGCTGTTTCGGCCTGACCGAACCCGACGCCGGATCGGACCCGGCGGCCATGAAGACCGTGGCGAAGAAAAGCGGCGCGGGATACGTGATTTCCGGCGCGAAGATGTGGATTTCCAACAGCCCCTTCGCCGATGTCTTCGTCGTCTGGGCGAAATCCGAGGCGCACGGCGGCAAGATCCGCGGCTTCATCCTGGAAAAGGGAATGACGGGGCTGAGTGCGCCAAAGATCGGCGGCAAGCTGTCGTTGCGGGCCAGCACCACGGGCGAGATCGTGATGGACGGCGTCGAGGTGGGCGAAGAGGCGCTGCTGCCCCATGTCGAGGGGTTGAAGGGGCCGTTCGGCTGTCTGAACCGGGCGCGCTATGGCATTTCCTGGGGCGTCATGGGGGCGGCCGAATTCTGCTGGCATGCGGCGCGGCAATACGGGCTGGACCGCAAGCAGTTCGGCAAGCCGCTGGCGCAGACGCAACTGTTCCAGAAGAAACTGGCGGACATGCAGACCGAGATTTCCCTTGGCCTTCAGGGCTCGCTCCGACTGGGGCGGTTGATGGACAAGGGGCGCGGTGCGCCCGAAATGATTTCGATGATGAAGCGCAACAACTGCGGCAAGGCGCTGGATATTGCGCGGGCGGCCCGCGACATGCACGGCGGCAACGGGATTTCCGAGGAATACCAGGTGATCCGGCACATGGTGAACCTCGAGACGGTCAATACCTATGAAGGCACCCATGATGTGCATGCCCTGATCCTGGGGCGGGCGCAGACGGGGCTGCAGGCGTTCTTCTGAAGCGCCTGCCCTAGGCCGAGGCGCGGCGGAAGGTCCTCACCAACTCGCGTGCCAGGGCGTCGTCGGGCGGGGTGCTGCCCGCCGCAAGAACCAGCCGGCCCATCAGTGCTACGGTGTCGGGCTGTGCCAGGGCCGCCTGCAACGCCGCCTGGCCAAGCCGGTCACTGGCCGCCTGCGCCGCCGCAACGCCCGGCAGCGCCGACAGGCGGGCAAGTTCGGCGCGGGTGGCGGGGGCCATCCGGGCGATGCTGGCATCCTCTTCGCAGTTGAAGTTCCGCTCAATCCAATAGGTCAGGTCAACGGGCTTGTCGGTGTGGTTGGGCAGGCCCCTGCCCCGTTTCAGCAGGAAATCATGCACCGAGCGGACCGAGTAATGGTTCAACTGCACAAGGTCGGTGGCCAGTGGCGCCCCCCAGAGCATGATACGCCCGTCATCCCCGGCCATGGCCCGATCGAGCGGCCGCCCCGACCCATCGACCCAGGCGGGCACCGCGCCCTTGCGCTGTTTCGGGCGGTGGACGCCGGGTTTCTGCATCGCCTCGCGCCGGTAGAGTGTCTTGAAGAACCGCGACAAGGGCGGGTAAAGCGCCGTTGGCGAAATCGCGCGGGTATAGCTGTCGATGGTCAGGCCATCGGGCCGCGCAAGGTGTCCCGCATGCCCGAACAAGCGCCAGGGCAGGACGATGGCATCGGCACCCGGAACCGCAGCGATGAGGGCGTGGAACGACCGAAGAGCGCCGCGCAGGTTGATGAATTCGTCACAGTCCAGCACCGCGATCCAATCGGCGGCGCGGGTCAGCGGATGATCGGCGGCCTGTTTCAGCGCCGACCATTGCGGCGTGCGCCCCTCGGGCGGGGTATTGCGCACATGGGTCAGGGCACCACCGGCGGCCAAGGCATCCAGCAGCACGTCAGTGCAATCGGTGCAATCGTTCGAAAACACCAGGATATCGTCGGCCCCCGCCGCGCGGGTATGGGCGACCCATTCCAGAAGGTGTGGCCCCTCGTCGCGCATGGTCGAGATGACAAGAACCCTCTGGCGCGTCATTGGGCGGGCTGCGGGGCGCGGAACCAGTGCTGCCCGAAGAGCGGCACCAGGGTCTCCATCAGCGCGGGGCCAAGGGTGTGGGCCATGCGGGCCAGTTCGGCGCGCACCTGCGGCCACTCGGCGGCGAAGCGGAAGGAATGGTAATGGATCAGCGCGGGCGCGGCCTCTGGTTCGAAGGCGCGGTCCGAGATCGAGAAATTCCAAGCATCGGGCAGCACGTCATACCCCAGCCCATACCGTTTCAGCGCGACAGGGAGCGCCACCTGATCCAGCCAGGGGCGTTTCTGCGCCACGGCGACATCGCGGTCGATCTCGCGCGCGGTGTCCAGCCACAGTTGGCCGAAACCACGACCGGCGGCGCCGAAATCACGGTGAAACCCTACCATCCCGGCGTTGAAATAGGGCAGAAATTCGATCCGCCGCCGCCGCACCAGCCGCACCCGGTCGCGGGGCAGAGGCAGGCCGAAATGGGCATAGACCCGATCCCAGCGGTCGTTGCCCTTGCCCCAGGTCGGCGTTCCCTCGGGCACCACCGCCAATGCATCCTTGCCGATGACACCGGTATCCAGCGGCGCGACACAGACCATGTCGCTGTCAAGAAAGACCTGCCGTTCGGCCTGGCGCGGGGCGGCGCAGGCAAAAAGCTTGTTTCCATGGGGATAGGGCGTTTTCCAGATCGACGGGTCGGTGTCCAGGCGCAGCGCATCGACTCCCAGCGCCTCGAAGGCCGCCCGCACCGGTGACGGCAGATCGGTGGGGGTGGCATCGGGCAGATAGGCCAGAAGCTGCGGCGCCGGGCCGTTGTGAAACCGCAGGCTGGCGGCCAGCAGGATCGCCTGCGCGGTCAGGTGGTCGCCATCGGCGATGAAGAAGAAGGCGGTATCGCCGGTCATGGCGCAGGCCCTGCGCGCCGATATCCGGCGGCCAGCAGCGGGTCGAGCGGCAGACGCTCGGCAAATCCTGCCGCTTTCAGGGCCTTCTCATACCCCCGCCGCTCGCCATGCCTCTTGCCCCAGAACAGGCCCGCGAAGATCACCGTCGCGGGGTAGTGCCCCTTCAGGAGGCTGGCCAGATCATCCGCCGACAGGTTCGGATCTTCCAGAATCAGCAGATCGGGGGCAAAGGGCGCCAGATCCTTCACCGGGTCGGGCGAAACTGTCAGATCGGCGCCGTTGCGTTCGGCGATCATCGCGAAGGCGGCGCGCCAGCCGGCGTCGCGCTGTTGCAGGGTCAGCGTCACATCCGGGCGCGTGTTCGCCAGGTGCAACGCCAGGAAACCGGTCGTGGTGCCCAGTTCCAGAACGCGGCCAGCTTCGGGCACCAGCGATCCGATGTTGCGGGCCAGGTTGCGGGCATATTTACCCTCGGCAATGGCGATCAACGCGGGCGGCGTGAACAGCCGCGGATCGGCCGGCAGTTCGACACTGTGGTTGGCGTGCCAGTCCAGCGGCACCCGCGCCGAGACATCCACAGGCCCGCGCACCAGCATATCAAGAGGTTGCACCTTGCGCTCCTGCGGGGGCTTCTTCTTCTCCGCCTGCGCCTTTTCGCCCACGCGCTTTTCCACATCGCTCATCAGTTTGGCGATCTCGGCGGCGTCACGTTCCTTCGGGGGCTTGGCTTCGACCTGGGTGATGGGCACGGCGCTTGCCGCCTTCAGGTTCTCAACGAAATCAGCATATTCCGGGGTGTTCTTGAAGCTGGAAAGCTGCGCCTCGGCCCTCTCGAGCGCGGCGTGGTGCAGGCGGTTCAATTCCGGGTCGCGCAGAAGCGCCTCGAAAATCTCGCGTCGCCGGGCGGAATAGCGCAGCATGGTGTCGTCGCGCACCTCGTTGCGGTCCTGAAGCGACCAATAGTCGTCGTTGTACTTGTTCTTCTTGTTGTTCACGTTGCCGCGGAACTTGCGGATGGCATAGCTGTCGATGCTTTTCACGGCATAGTGGTTCATCTGCGCCCAGTCATAGCCCACCGTGCGGGTGATCGAACGCCAGCCGCGAAACTTGAAATACTCCTCCATCTCGCGCCCCGACCCGTTCAGCCATTTGACGGTATTCGGAAACTCGGTATCCAGGGTCTTGTTCAGCAGTTTTGGACGGTGGATGCCCAGCCGCCAATGGGCCGGGTCGTACTTGAACAGGGTCTTCACGCCCCAGCCCTTGTTCCACATGGGCGGCGCGGCCATCAGGTATTGTTCGGTCACGAAATCGCGCGACCAATCCACCACCCCGCCCGACCCGAAGATCCGCCAGGTGATGACCATGCCGTTGGCCCCCTGCGCCTCCATCTCGTCCAGCATCGGATCAAGTGTTCCGTCGCCATGGCGCAGGCAGAGGAATTCGTCGGCGTCGAAAACCAGCACCCAGTCGGCAGCCTGCACCAGGGGTTCCTTCGTGGCGTATTTGATCGCCGAGGGCTGGGGTTTCACGCCCTTGGGGATGTCGTTGCGCCGGTGATGGGCCAGGCCCAGCTGTTCCAGCCGGATCAGCATGTCGTCGGTGCCGTCGCTGCAATCGTTGGTATAGACCAGCAGATCGGTAAAGCCGACGGCCATGTGATGGGCCACCCACTCCAGCAGGAAGGGGCCTTCGTCCTTCATCATCGACACCGCCATCAGCGTGCCGTGGCGGCTGACGTTCCTGGCGGGAATGCCCGCGATGGGTTGCGAAACGCTCACCTTCTCATGCCTTCACCTGCCGCACTTTTCGCTGTTTGACGCGAAATATTCACTTTTCCCGACCATAGACCAACCCCGAAGCAGCGCACAACAGGCCGTGCTGGACAGGGCGAATCGCATAAGGCATTGTGTCGAAAATGGTAAAAAAATCCGTGCTGATCCCCGGGATCGGGGCCGCAGGATACCGAGGATAAAAGGGGCAGGCATGGAACGGCGACCGGTCGCATCGCTCTGGATTGGCGAAAGATTACAATACATCAACCAGTTGTGCCTGCTGTCGCATGTGCGCCAGGGCCATCCCACCACGCTTTATTGCACCGACACCGTGGAAAACGTGCCCGAGGGCGTGACGGTGCGCCGCGCGGATGAGATCATGGACATTCCCATGGATATCGTCGCCGAAACCAGCGCCTCGTTCCTCTCCAACGTCTTTCGCTACAAGATGATCCAGAAGACCGATGAGATCTGGATCGATTGCGACGCCTTCTGCCACCGCCCCTTTCCCGATGACCTTGATCACATCTATGCCGGGCACGGGATGCGCGGCGCGCTGAACTGCGGCGTGGTGAAGATTCCGCAAAGGGGCGCGCTGATGGATGCCCTGCTGGATTACTATGACAACCTGCCCCCCGCCCCGCCCTGGTTCAACGACCGCCAGAAGCGCCGCCTGGCCCGCCAGCCCGAAGACCTGCCCCACGCCGCCCGCATCTATCGCGCCGAACGTACGGCCTTTGGCCCGCAGGCCTTCACCCATTTCGCCAAGGTCACGGGTGACATCGACCGCGCGATGACGGCCGATGTGCTTTACCCCGTGCCGTTCCAGTTGAACGACGTGTTCTTCGATCCGCACGGCCATGTCGAAGGCTGGTTCACCGAGGCCACCCTTTCGGTTCACCTCTACACCAACGGCACCCGCCCCTGGTGGCGCAAGCACGCGCCGCTGAAGAATTCCTACGTGGCGCGGATGTGCGACCAGATCGGGGTCAACCCCAAGGACGCGCTGGAATGACCCACCGCCTGACCTTCGCCTATATCGTCGAGCCGCCCGAATACCAGATCTTCGCCTGCACCCTGCTGGCCAGCATCCGGTTGCAGTTCGGCGACGATGTGGGCGCGGTCGGCTATTGCCCCGAACACCGGATGGACGAACTGCACCCCGCCGTCTTCAAGGCGCACGAGATGATGGGCGCCGAAATCCGCCCGATGCGCACCAGGGGCATGTGGGACAGCGAATATCCCCATGGCAACAAGATCATCGCGGCGATGCAGCCGCGCGACAGCGAATTCAGCGCCTTCGTGGACAGCGACGTGTTGTTCCTGCGCCCCAACAGCCCCGAGAACCTGATCCGCCAGGGCCATGTCTCGGCCTCGGTCGCCGCCTCGAAAACCTGGAGCGGCGAGGAAATCTGGCCCCCCATCTACGGCGCCTTCGACATGCCCCTTCCGGTTGAGCGGGTCGAATACATGCGCCGCCCGGTCGGGCCTGTCATGCCCTATTACAGCGCCGGTCTGGTGGTCTTTCCGGAAAACGGCCGGTTGCGCTTTCCCGATATCTGGCACGAAACCGCGCAGCGGATCGACCGTATCGACACCCTGGACAACCGCCGTCCCTACCTTGACCAGATGAGCCTGCCCGTCGCCATCGCCCGCGCCGGCCTGCGCTGGAACGAATTGCCCGAGGAACAGCACTTCATCATGGGCGGGCGGCTGCGCGGCGAACCCCTTCCCGAGGATCGCGAGGTCTTTACCGTTCATTACCGCCACAACGGCGTGCTGAAGGACTCGGGGCTTCTGGGCACCGCCCGGGCGATGTTGCAGGAAAAAACCGGCGTTCCCTTCGTGCGCCGCCTGACCGAGGGCAACGTGCGCAAGGCCCGGCGGGAACAGGCCTGATGGGCATTTCGCTGATCCCCGGCTTGTTCATGGCGCGCCATGCCCGCCATGCGGCGGGGGCGCGAAACGGCGTGATCCTGGGGCGGCAGAAATTCCACATGCCCCCGCGCCGCATGACCCGCTTCGTGGCACTTCTGAACACCATGGGGTTTAAGGTAAGCGAAGACACGATCACCCAGGACGACGGATTCACCGAAACCCTGTTCGCCGCCCTTGGCTATCCCCCGATCGAGGCGATGGATTTCACCGACGCCGAGGGCGCGCAGCATATCCACGACCTGAACCGCCCTGTCCCCGACGCCCTCCATGAACGCTTCGACATCGTGATCGACGGCGGCACGACCGAACATATCTTCTATATCGGTCAGGCGCTGGACAACTGCTATGCCATGCTGCGCCCCGGTGGGCTGATGCTGTCCTATGTCTCTTGCGACGGGTGGTTCGGCCACGGGTTCTTCCAGACCGGGCCGGATGTGCCCTGGCGCTATTGGCACCATGCCCGCGGCTGCGAGATGCTTGAGGTATCGGTGGTGGGCCGCAAGACCCCGCGCACCGTCGTCACCATCCCCGACCCCACCGGCCAGCCCCGCGGGGGCGAGAGGTTTTTTGAAGGGCCGCAGATGCTGCTTTATGCCTGCCGCAAACCCCTTGACGCGCCAGCCTATTCCCCCCCCATACAGGGCCATTATGTCTGACGAGACACCGCAGAAATCGCCCGCCGAGGTGCAGGCCGAAAAGCTGATCCGCCGCCAGAAACGCAACCTGCGCAAGGCCGAGGCCGAGGGGTTCATGGCCGGCATCTGTGCCATGCTGCGCCCGGGCGATACCGTGCTGGATTGCGGCGCCAACATGGGCGTTGTCACCGCGCAACTGGCCGCGACCCCGGCGCAAGTCATCGCCTATGAGCCCGATCCCTTCGCCTTTGCCCGCCTCACCGACCGGTTCGCCGACACCGAAAACGTCAGCCTCATCAACGCCGCCGTGGCCGCCGCGCCCGGCACCGTGCGGCTGATGCGGGCCGAGAATTTCGACGAGAACCCCGAAGGCGCCTCGGTCAAATCCACCATCCTGAGCGGTGGGCGATCCATCGCCGCGACAGGCGGGATCGACGTGCAATGCCTCTCGTTCCTCGACATCCTGCGCGATCTGGCCCGCCCCGAAGCCCCCCTGGCCTTCGTCAAGATGGACATCGAAGGTGCGGAACTGGAAATCCTCGAAACCATGCTGGAGCAGGATCTGTTTTCCCACGTCCGATGCCTTGTCGCCGAAACCCACGAGCGGAAATTCAAGGACCTGCGCCCCCGGTTCCGCGCCCTGCGCGCCGAGATCACGCAGCGTTTCGCGCCCGGCCATGTCAACCTCGACTGGATCTGACAGACCGACAATTGCTGGCCCATGCCAGAAAAAGACTTATTCTCAGCACAAAACGAGACCATTTGTTGGTTAAACCGGTGCCCGAGGGACGAGGGCGACGACTGGCTCGAAAGGTGTTAGAACGATGAAAACGCAGGAAATTATGGCCGACGATGCGTTCGACGACGATCTGGACGAAGATTCGATGGACGCCGGATCTCTGAACGAATTCGCCTATGCGCTGAACCCCTCCCACTATATCCGCTTCCAGCGGCGCGGCCCCGCCCTTTTTGTCAGCTTCGAAACTGAACGCGGCGAGGACAAGCTGGCAGACCGTATGTCGCGCTTTGACGACCTTGCGGAAGACATGGATTGGTCGACCCTGACGCTGGTGTCGCGGGGCGATACATGGTTCCGCGCGCCCGAGGTGATCAATTTCTTCGACGCCCTGGTCGACGGCACCCTGCTGGACCAGTTCGAAACCGTGCTGTTCTATGGTCAGGGCTCGGGCGGGCATGCCGCGCTGGCCTTTGCGCTGACCGCGCCGGGCGCAAGGGTGATGGCGCTGGCCCCGCAGGTGGGCCTGGGCGCCGATGCCCCCGACGATCCGCGCTTCCCCGACGCCGGGGAAATCGATTTCACCAGCCGCTATCCCGTCAGCGCCGAAAGCCTGGCGGCGGCAACCTCCGTGCTTCTGCTCAGCGATCCGAATCAACCGCAGGACCGCGCCCATGCCCGCGCCATCACGGGCGGTGACCTGCGCCGCCTGTCCTGCCGCAACATGGGGTCGGACATCGAATCCGGCCTGACCGAACTGGGCCTGCTTGAAGAAATGGTGGTACGCGCCATGGAGGGCGAGCTGGACGCCACCGGCTTTTACGCGGCCCTGCGCGTGCGCCGCGACGATCCCGCCTGGCTGCGCCGCCTGATCGGCCGCCTGATCGAACAGAAGCGCCCGTTGCTCGAGGCGCTGGCCGTGCGCAACGTGGCACAGCGGACCGGTCGCCACAGGTTCACCAAGCGGTTCGAACAGATCGAGGCGGACCTTAAGCAGCAGGGCATCGCCATTCCGGCCTCGCGCTCGGCCTGACAAGGGCGCCAACGGGCCCCGCCTTGCCCGGATGGGCATGGTGGGGGTCATGTCGTGGCGCGCCTGCGCGCCGCCGCTGGATCACCCCGGTCGGCGGCGATCTTCCTGCCCAAGACCGGAATGGGCAGTCTCTTGCCCAACACAACATCCCCCCGTGTCAGGCGCGCCGCGTTGTTGTAATCCTTCAACTTCGATGCAATCGATGGCTGGCCTGCGCATCTGTTCTCTGGTTTAATGGGGAAAGTGCGGCTAGGTTTCGATCACCAAACAAGAAAAGAGCAGTACACCATGAAAATTCTCTTCCCGACCATGCTTCTGGGGCTGGCCGCCTGTGTCGAAACCACGGATCAGGGACAGCAGACCACCGCCAAGGCGGCGTTCGAGCCGACGGCCCCTGTAGAAGCCGCCGCGCCGGTCGAAGAAGCCGCGCCGCAATATACCGTGCAGCGCAAGGGTGGCGTCGTCACCATCGTCGGCAGCCTTCACTGACCGCCAACAGGTCTTTGCCTCGTTCCTCTATTGACGGCTCGGCACGCAAACCCGTGCCGGGCATCGCAATGGGCGCGCCCGGCGCCTGACTGCTCAGTCCTTCAGGAAATCGCTGTAGACGTAGTGGATGATCTGATCGCGCGACAGGCCGATGTCGGCCAGGTCACGATCGGACAGCGCGTTGAGGTTGGCAATCCGTGCGCGGCGCTGGTTGTATTCGCGGCTGACGGTGATTGCCTTGCCGAATGCCGTGAACCACGATGCCAGGCCCGAACGGATGGCACCGCCCTGGGATGCTGCAGCTGCATTGTTGCGGGATTCGAAAGTTGCGGTTGCCATGATCAGGTTCCTCGTTTCATCTTTTCAATATCTTCCGTTGCCTTTCAAATAGGCCCGATCGTCCGGAAACGGGAGGCACGATTGCGCAATGCCGCAATGCAGCAGACGCAAGGCCACGCGGGGAGAACCGGAAATGCCCCCGCGCCAAGGCCCACGCCCGATGGCGCCGTGATTTGCCCACTGGAAACCGCCATCGCGACGGGGTAACCAACGGGCCATGACCCGTATCACCCTGCCCCGCCCCGACGATTGGCACCTGCATCTGCGCGACGGCGCCATGATGCGGGCCGTGCTGCCTGAAACCACCCGTGATTTCGCCCGGGCGCTGATCATGCCCAACCTGGTGCCGCCCGTGGTGACGGCCGCGCAGGCGACGGCCTATCGCGACCGCATCCTGGCCGCGATGCCCGAAGGGGCCGATTTTCAGCCGCTGATGACGCTTTACCTGACCGAAGAGACCGAGGCCGCCGATCTGCGTGCCGCCGCCGAAAGCGGGCTGATCACCGCGGTCAAGCTTTACCCGGCCGGGGCGACCACCAATTCGGCCAGCGGCGTGTCCGATTTCACCAGGGTGAAGCCGGTGCTGGAGACCATGGCCGAGATCGGCCTACCGCTTTGCGTCCATGGCGAGGTGACGGACCCTACCGTGGACATCTTCGACCGCGAGGCAGTGTTCATCGACCGCGTGCTTGACCCGATCCGCCGCGAGATTGCGGGCCTGCGCGTGGTGATGGAGCATGTTACGACCCGCGACGCCGTGGACTACGTTCGCGCGGGCGGGTCCGACCTGGCCGCCACGATCACGACGCACCACCTGGTGATCAACCGCAACCACATCCTGGCCGGTGGGATCAGGCCCCATTATTATTGCCTGCCCGTGGCCAAGCGCGAAGAGCACCGCCGCGCCCTCGTCACTGCGGCCACCTCTGGCGAGGCGGCCTTCTTCCTCGGGACGGACAGCGCACCGCACCTGGACAGCGCCAAGCTGATGCCCTGCGGCTGTGCCGGTTGTTTCACCGCCACCAACACCCTGTCGATCCTGGCCGAGGTTTTCGAGGCCGAGGGCGCTTTGGAGCGGCTTGAGGGCTTTGCCTCTCGCCATGGTCCTGGCTTCTACGGCCTGCCGGTGAATGAAGATCGCGTGACACTGGAAAAGGGCGAACCGGTCAGTTATCCGGCGGCCATCGCCACCGAGGACGGACCGGTTACGGTGTTCGATCCGATGATGCCCCTGCATTGGCGGGTGGTGGCCTGACGGCGGGGCCGAGGCGCGGAATGCACCGTCGGAGCCTCCGGCGGGGATATTTGTTGACCAAAGATGGAAGGGCGGCTTCATGATACCCAGCGGGTTTCCGGCCAAGGACGAGATTGCGCGGCTCACGGCAGGGATGCTGCTTGAGATCGGGGCGGTTCATTTCAACGCGACCGAGCCCTTCAAGCTGGCCTCGGGGCTGCCTTCGCCCACCTACATTGATTGCCGCAAGTTGGTGTCTTATCCGCGAATCCGCAGCATCTGCATGGATTTCCTGGCCGTCACGGTCATGCGCGAGGCGGGGTTCGAGGCCTTCGACAATGTCGCAGGCGGTGAGACGGCGGGCATTCCCTTTGGTGCCTGGGTGGCTGAACGCCTGGCCCTGCCCATGACCTATGTGCGCAAGAAGCCCAAGGGATACGGGCGCAACGCCCGCATCGAGGGGGTGATGACCGAGGGCCAGCGGGTGCTTCTGGTGGAGGATCTGACCACCGACGGGGGCAGCAAGCTGTCCTTCGTGGATGCGATTCGCGACACTGGCGCGACCTGCGGGCATACGGCCGTGATCTTCTATTACGGCATCTTCCCCGGCACGATCGAAACACTGGGCGGGCACGGTGTGCAGTTGCACCACCTGTGCACCTGGTGGGACGTCCTGGCCGAGGCGCGGCGGCGGGCGGCCTTTGACGACGACACACTGGACGAGGTCGAATCCTTCCTGCGCGCCCCCCGCGCCTGGCAGGACGCGCGCGGCTGACGTCGGGTTTGATCGGCGGAAAGCCTCCTTCGCCACAGCACGCTGCGGGCAGATGTTGACGACCTTCGGCGTCGTGTCGCAAGATGCGGTGCGACGCCGGGCCTCGGGAAACTATCCACAGAAAGATACAATTTGCACCCCACCGGGTGAAGGCCCTAAGACCCCCGGTACGTCAGGCAGGCATTGGTACGAGGGCAGAGATGAACGAGATCGCAACGATCCGCAGTGGCGAAATTTCAGCGGAAGGCGGCGAGGCGCCCGACCTTCTGCCCCACAACATCGAGGCCGAGCAGCAGCTGCTGGGCGCGATCCTGACCAACAACGACATTTTCGACCGCATCGCCAGCATCGTCAACGAAAGCCATTTCTACGATCCGGTGCATGCGCGGATATACGAGATTGCCGCGGCCCGCATCGCCAAGAACGCTTTGGCCAGCCCGGTCACGCTGAAGGCGTTCATGGAGGACGATCCGGGCCTGAAGGAGCTGGGCGGGCCGTCCTACCTGATGCGGCTGGCGGGGGCGGCGATTTCATCATTCGCGGCACGCGACTATGCGCAGATGATCCATGATCTTTCGGTCCGCCGCGAGCTGATCCAGCTGGGCCGTGACATCAGCGCCAAGGCCGCCAAGGTGGACGTGGCGAGCGAGCCGAAAGAGCAGATCGTCGAGGCCGAGCAGCGGCTTTACAAGCTTGGCGAGGCGGGCCAGGCCAGCCAGGGGTTCCAGAGCTTTCTGAAGGCCGTCACCGACGCGGTGAATGTCGCCAACGCCGCCTATCAGCGCGAGGGCGGGCTGTCGGGCGTGTCCACCGGCCTTGTGGACATGGACAAGAAGTTGGGCGGGCTGCACAAGTCGGACCTTCTGATCCTGGCCGGGCGGCCGTCGATGGGCAAGACATCGCTGGCCACCAACATCGCCTTCAACATCGCCAAGGCCTACAAGCGCGGCCGCCTGCCCGATGGCAGCGAAGGCGCGGTGGATGGCGGCGTCGTGGGCTTCTACAGCCTTGAAATGAGCGCCGAGCAGTTGGCGGCGCGTATCCTCTCGGAGGCCAGCGAGGTGCCCAGCGAACAGATTCGCCGGGGCGACATGAACGAGGCCGAGTTCCGCCGCTTCGTCGAGGCGGCCAAATCGCTCGAGGCCTGTCCGCTGTTCATCGACGACACCCCTGCCCTGCCGATCAGCCAGCTGGCCGCCCGGGCGCGAAGGCTGAAGCGCACCCATGGGTTGGACGTGCTGATGGTGGACTATCTGCAACTGGTGCGCGGAACCGGGCGCAGCGAGAACCGGGTGAACGAGATTTCCGAGATCACCATGGGGCTCAAGGCCATCGCCAAGGAACTGGACATTCCGGTGGTGGCGCTGTCGCAGCTGTCGCGCCAGGTGGAAAGCCGCGACGACAAGCGCCCGCAGCTTTCGGATCTGCGGGAATCGGGTTCGATCGAGCAGGACGCCGACGTCGTGATGTTCGTGTTCCGCGAGGAATACTACAAGGAACGCGAGAAGCCCGGCGATCACGAGCTGGAAAAGGTCGCTGCCTGGCAGGAAGAGATGGAGCGTCTGCACGGACGCGCCGAGGTCATCATCGGCAAGCAGCGGCACGGCCCCATCGGCACGGTCGACCTGTCGTTCGAAGGGCGGTTCACGCGCTTCGGCAACCTGGTTCAGCCCTGGCAACAACAGGGCGACACGGAGTTCTAGCGGGGGTCGGGAAAACCCCCATTGCGCCGGTCACGGAAATGGTGGCCTGATCGCGCCCGGGAAACGGCGAACCGGGCCGATTGTGATACAATATCGGGCCAGGCCCATTTCGGGCCAGGCACGGCGAAAAGGCCTGCCGCGCGACGGCATTTGATTGGGATAAGACCGTGCCAACATCCTATGCCGCCCGCGTCGACGAACAATGGCTGCGGCTTCGCCGGATTCACGATGCCGATGTCGGCCGCTCCTACGAATTCCTGCTGCGCAACGCCATCGTCGTCAGTGTCTCGCTGACGCTGGTTCTGGTGACGGGGCTGACGATCGTCCTTTGGTGGCTTCTGGTTTTCGAGACCATCAACGTCGGATACTTCACCTACATGAAGCGGCAGCGCCCGCCCGGAACGCGCCGGCAATACCGGGTGGCCGTGGCCTTTTACGTCGTCACGACCAGCTTCTTCGCGCTCATGCCCCTCTATCTCTGGACGCTGCCCGACCCGGCGGTGAATGCCGTGGCGGTCGGTGCGCTGTTCGGGCTGTCGATGCTGAACCTCACGCGCCACACCTTCGATCCCAACATTGCCAGGGCCGACATGGCGGTGGTGGGGCTGTCGATCCTGTTCATGGGGTTCTACTGGATCGCCGGGTTGGGGATGACCGGTGAATCCCTGCTGATCGGGCTGGGCGCCATATGCAGCGCCGGATACTACGTCTACGCCCATATCGACGGGCTGAAGCTGCGCACCCGGGTGATGGAGAACGAGCGGCGCGCAGGCCAAAGCGCCAAGATCCAGGCCATCGGTCAGCTGACCACCGGAATTGCCCATGATTTCAACAATATCCTGACCGTAGTTCTGGGCAACATCGAACTTGCCAGGTTGGCCCCCCACGCGGCCGAGGCCGACGAAAGCCTGACCGAGGCCCATCGTGCCGCCGAACGGGCGGCGGGCCTTGTGGCACAGCTTCTGGCGTTCTCGCGGCGCGCGCAGCTTAATCCGGTGCCGGTGGATGCGGGCAACATGCTGGAAACCTTCGGGCGCACCATGCAGCGGATACTGCCCGCCACGATCACCCTGCGCCACGAACTGGCGCCCGGTCTGCCCCCTATCCTGTGCGACCGCCCATCGCTGGACACCGCGCTGATGAACCTGGTGATCAACGCCCGCGACGCCATGGAGGGGCGCGGCACGATCACCGTGGCCATCACGCGGGCCGAGATCCTGTCGGACACCGACGACGAGCTGCGCCCCGGCACCTACGCCCGAATCGCGGTGCGTGACACCGGCTCGGGCATCCCCGACCACCTGATCGACCGGGTGGCCGAACCCTTCTTCACCACCAAGTCCATCGGTCAGGGATCGGGGCTTGGCCTGCCCATGGTCAAGGGGTTTTCCGAACAGTCCGGCGGCGGGTTGGAGATTGCCAATACAGCCGCGGGCGCGGAAATCGCCATGTACCTGCCCCTTGTCACCACCGCGGCGCCCGACAGCCAGCGGCGCTGAGCCGCCGAGGCGAATAATTTCCCTCTTCGGCCCCTTGCCTCGGCCCGCGGGCTTGGTCACAAACGGCGCATGGCAACAGGAACGCTTCACATCGATCTCGACGCCCTCGTGGCCAACTGGCGTGCGCTTGATGCGCTGTCGGGGCCGGGGGTTGAAACCGGCGCCGTGGTCAAGGCCGATGGCTATGGCCTGGGCGCGGGCAAGGTGGCGCGCGCGCTGCAAAGGGCGGGCGCAAAGCGGTTCTTCGTCGCCGTCGCCGAGGAAGGCGCGGCCCTGCGCCAGGAAATCGGGACCGAGCCGGCGATCCATGTCTTTTCCGGCCACATGCCGGGCGACGCCGACATCCTGCACGATCTGTCGCTGATCCCCATGCTGAACAGCATCGAACAGATGACCCGGCATTTCGAATCCCTGCCCGGCCACGCCTTCGGCGTGCAGCTTGACACCGGCATGAACCGCCTTGGCCTTGAGCCGACGGAATGGGGCGCCGCACGCGCGATCGTGATGGCCCAGAAACCCCGCCTTGTGATGAGCCACCTTGCCTGCGCCGACGACCCCGAGGACAGGATGAACGCCGAGCAGCTTTCGGTGTTTCACGACATGACCGACGACTTGGGCGTGCCCCGGTCGCTTTCGGCGACGGGCGGCATCCTGCTTGGCCCCGACTATCACTTCGATGTCACCCGCCCCGGCGTCGGGCTTTATGGCGGCGCCCCCTTTGGCGAGGCTGAGCCCGTCGTGCGCCTGTCGCTTCCGGTGATCCAGACCCGCGACGTCGCGGCAGGTGAAACCGTGGGCTATGGCGCCAGCTGGACGGCCGAGGAACACACTGTCATCGCCACCCTGGCCGCCGGTTATGCCGACGGGCTGATCCGCGCCCTTGGCAATGTTGCCGTGGTCTTTTCCGAAGACACCCCCTGCCCCCTGGCAGGACGGGTTTCGATGGACCTTCTGACGGTGGACATCACCCACCTGACGCGGGTGCCCGACCACCTTGATATTCTCTGTCCGCTTCAGACCATCGACGATCTGGCCGATGCGGCCGGCACCATCGGCTATGAGATCCTCACCTCGCTGGGGGCGCGGTATCATCGCCGCTACGCCGGGGGCGCCTGATCCGGGCGATTCCGTTTCGCCACATTTGCGCCATCTTTGGCGCGAATTGTCGCCCGCCCCAATACAATCGCGTGCCAGTTGGTTAACTGTATGCGCAACAAGGGGTTATAACCCGCCAACCCTGCCCGATCCTTGACACATTCCCCCCCGCCCCGCGAGATCGCGGTGAAGGGTGCAGTGGGTGTACAAGGTATGGACAGTTTGAAACCTCCCCCCGTGATGGGGTTGGGAACGATGGCGCAGACGGGCGCGCTGGTGGCACTGGCGGTTCTGGCCGGGTTGATGGGCGGGCTGACGCTGATGTCCCTTGCCGGGATCGCCCCCTGGTTCGAGATCGACGCGCGCTATGGCGGCGTCACCCTGCCCTGGGCCGGTGTCGCGCTTCAGGTCGGGTTCACGCTGTTCTGCGTCGGGCTGTGCTTCTTCCTGCCCGCCAGCCGCCGAATCCTGCGGCTGGAACAATCGCACCGCGACTTTCACATGAACATGGAGGATGTCGCCCGCGCCTATCGCACCAGCCATGCCGCCGACCGCGCCGGGCTGTTCCGCGCCTCGTCCGAGTTCGATTCGGTGCGCGAGCGCATCAACCACCTGCGCAACCACCCCGATCTTGGCGCACTTGAACCGGGCGTGATGGAGGTGGCCGCCCAGATGAGCCACGAATCGCGCGAGCTGGCCCGCATCTATTCGACCGAAAAGGTGGAACGCGCCCGCGAATTCCTGCGCGCCCGCCAGGAAGAAGCGGCACGCATGGACGACACGATCAAGATGGCCCGCGACACCTGCGACCAGCTGCGCCACTGGCTGCTGGAGGTGCAGACCGAAGAGGCGCTGGTGCGCCGCCATCTCGGAAAGCTCGAAGCCGATCTTCTTGAGCTGCTGCCGCAACTGGGCTTCGAAACCTCGGTCGAGGATCGCGCCAGGCGCGGTGAAACCGTGATTCCGCTGAACCGGCACATCGGCGAACAGGCACAGCGCCTCCAGGCCCTCTCCCAGCCCCAGGGCCGCGACAAATAGAACACAGCGCGACGAATTAACGCAACGATTGGAACGAACTGGGCAGAAATCCGCTTATCATCGCAAGCACTGGAAAAGACGGTGCCGCATTCATCCAGCTTTGGGGGAGCATTCGAATGACGCAGCGCAGGATAGGGTTCGCCCAGACGGTCTCCAACCTGGTGCAACGCCTGGCGATGATCGGCATCACCCTTCTGGCGCTGGCGGCCATCGCCAGCATCGCCGCCGCGCTGACCGGTTACCTGCCCTGGCTGACGCTGCCCCTCACCTTTGGGGAATACCGGGTCGAAGAGGCGGGAATCTACGTTCAATCCGGCCTTGCCCTGTTGCTGGTGCTGCTGGCCTGCATGGTGCCGGGCGGTTCGCGCGTCATGCGGCTGGAGCGCAGCCACCGCGACTTTTCCATCTGCATGAGCGACGTGGCCGACGCCTATCGCATTTGCCATGCCGCCGACCGCGAAGGGGTCTTCCGCCTGCACGAACAGTTCGACGCCGTGAAAGAGCGCATGGCCTTCCTGCGCCAGCACCCCGACCTGGGGAACCTTGAACCGAACATCCTGGAAACCGCCGCTCTGATGAGCACCGCCAGCGCCGAACTGGCCCGCATATATGCCGACGACAAGGTGGACCGCGCACGCAGTTTCCTGCGGGAACGGCAGGCCGAGATCGAACAGTTCCAGACCCGCATCGCCGAGGCCAATACCATCGGCCATGAATTGCGCCGCTGGGTCGAAAACGTCGAGGTGGAAGAGGCCGTGATGGAAAGCCAACTGGCCCGCTTCGACGAGGAATTCGGCGAGGCGCTGGAAAAACTGGGCTTTGCACGGCGCAAGCACGGCAACGTCCTGCCCTATCCACGGGCCACCGCCGCCGAGTGATGATGGCACCCTTGCGCCGCCCGGCCCTTTGGGGGCAAAAGACGCCATGGCAAAAGCTCCCGGATATACCTGTAACGCCTGCGGTGCGGCCCATTCCAAATGGTCGGGCCGCTGCGATGCCTGTGGCGCGTGGAACTCCATCGTCGAGGAAGTGCCCCTGTCGTCTGGCCCCGCCGCGCAATCGCTGGGGTCGAAACGGGGCAACCGCATCGTCCTGTCCGATCTGGCCAGCGACGAGTCCCCGCCGCCGCGCACGTCGTCGGGCATCGACGAACTGGACCGGGTGCTGGGGGGCGGGCTTGTCCCGGCTTCGGCCATTCTGGTGGGCGGCGATCCGGGTATCGGCAAATCCACGCTTCTGTTGCAGGCGGCGGCCAGTTTCGCCAACGCCGGGCTGAAATCGGTCTATGTCAGCGGCGAAGAGGCCAGCGCCCAGGTGCGGATGCGCGCCCAACGCCTTGGCCTTGCCTCGGCCCCCGTCAAGCTGGCGACGGAAACCAACCTGCGCGACATCCTGACCATGCTGGAGACGGAAAAGCCGGCCCTTGCAATCATCGATTCGATCCAGACCATGTGGAGCGATCAGGTGTCATCGGCGCCCGGTTCGGTCAGCCAGGTGCGTGCGGCGGCCCATGAACTGACCACCTTTGCCAAGCGCCACGGGGTGGCGGTGATCCTGGTGGGCCACGTCACCAAGGACGGTCAGATCGCCGGGCCGCGCGTGGTGGAACACATGGTCGACACCGTACTGTATTTCGAGGGCGAACGCGGCCACCAGTTTCGCATCCTGCGGGCGGTGAAGAACCGCTTTGGCCCGGCGGACGAGATCGGCGTTTTCGAGATGACAGGCGATGGCCTGGCCGAGGTGACGAACCCCAGCGCGCTGTTTCTCAGCGACCGCGAGAACCCGGCGCCCGGGTCGGTGGTCTTTGCCGGAATCGAAGGCACGCGCCCGGTGCTGTGTGAATTCCAGGCGCTGGTGGCCCCCACGCCCCACAGCCAGCCCCGGCGCAGCACCGTCGGATGGGACGGTGGGCGGCTGGCGATGATTCTGGCGGTGCTGGAGGCGCGCTGTGCGATCCCCTTCACCGGCCTTGACGTCTATCTGAACGTGGCAGGCGGCCTTCGCGTCAGCGAACCGGCGGCCGACCTGGCGGTGGCCATGGCCCTGCTCAGCGCGCGGGAAGACACCGCCCTGCCCGCCCAATCGGTGGTTTTTGGTGAAATCAGCCTGTCGGGCGCCCTGCGCCCTGTCGGTCAGACCGAAAACAGGTTGAAAGAGGCGCAAAAACTTGGTTTCACGGCGGCGATTGCGCCCGAGCGCAGCAAGACCTCTGGAACGTTCGGCCTGTCCCTGCGACAGTACGGCGATCTGACCGGGCTTGTGGGTGATCTGTTCGGCGCGGGATGACATCGGCGGCCCGCGGGCTGCAACAGGAAAAGGCGACGGTTATGGAAGGTTTTACCATCATTGATGGTGTGGTCGCGGCAGTGATCGTGATTTCGGCCATCCTGGCCTATTCCCGCGGTTTCGTGCGCGAGGCGATGGCCATCGTCGGCTGGATCGCGGCGGCCATCCTGGCCTTCATCTTCGCCCCCCAGGCCGAACCCCTGGTGCGGGAGATCCCAGTTCTGGGCGATTTCCTGGGCGACAGTTGCGAATTGTCGATCATCGCCGCCTTTGCCGCCGTCTTCGCGGTGGCGCTGGTGCTGGCCTCGATCTTCACGCCGCTTTTTGCCGGGGCGGTCCAGCGGTCGGCCCTTGGCGGCGTGGACCAGGCCATCGGCTTTCTCTTCGGGGTGGCGCGGGGTGTTCTTCTGGTTGCGGTGGCGATGGTGGTCTACGACCGCATGGTGACGACGGATTCGATTCCCATGGTCGACAACAGCCGCACCGCAAAGATCTTTGCCCGCACACAGGCCAGCATCGACGAACAGATCCCCAGCGATGCGCCCGGCTGGATCGTGTCGCGTTATGAGCAGCTGGTGGGCGACTGCGGCGCCTGACCCGGCGGAGGCGCGCAGGGCGCGCCAGTCCATTCCTTGCGGGCGCCCGTTGCGAATGGTGCGCGCCCGATCCCAGGGCAGCGCGACCTGATCCTGCGGGAGCCTCCGGCGGGGTATTTTTAAGACCAAAGATGAGAGCGGCGGCGATCTTCCTTCGGGAACTTCGGCCCTTGGCGCGTGTTGATTTCACAGTTGAAGTGAAAGGACATGACAATGGCCGAACGCAAGAGATCAACCGATGGCAGCCGCGACACCGATGCGCTGATCGACGACACCGCCACGCCGGGCCAGCAGGGCCGCGCGCAGGGCAATCTGGAACGCAAGGTCGGCACCCGCGACGAGTTGAAACGCGCCGAACAGGGTGGCGGGAAGACCCGCGTCACAAAATCCGACGAAAAGGGTGACGGCAACCTTGGCGGACACCACGGCACGGGGGACAAATAGTATGACCCGATTGAAAAACGGAGCCTGGGTTCTGATCGCCGACGGCGAGAAGGCGCTGTTCCTTGAGAATGTGACCGACGGTGAAGACCCCTATCTTCAGGTTCGGCGGATCGAGGAGCAGGACAACCCCAAGGACATTGACCAGTCCGCCAACCGTCCGGGGCGCATGCAGGAGGGCCGGCCCGGCAATGCCTCATCCGGGCCACGCTCGGCCTTTCAGGATACCGATTGGCACCAACTGGCCAAGGATAGGTTCGCGGATGACTTGGCCGATATCCTTTATCGGCAGGCCCATCGGGGGGAATTCAAGCACCTGGTGATCGTCGCCGCGCCGAAGGTTCTGGGCGAGTTGCGCAAGAGCCTGCACAAGGAGGTCGAGGATAAGATCATCGGTGAGATCCCGAAGACCCTGACCAACCATTCGGTCGATGAGATCGAAACCCTGGTGAAAGGCGAATTGGCCGCCTGAAAACAGAAACGGCGCACCCGACATGGGCGCGCCGTTTCCTTTTCGTCAGATGGGGTTCGTCAGATAAGGCGGACCTGCGCGCCGACCGGCACGAGTTCAAACAGTTCGGCGATCTGGCGGTTGTACAGGCCGATGCAGCCCGAGGACGAACGGCGCCCGATCTTGCGGGTATCGTGGGTGCCGTGGATCAGGTAGGCAGGCCAGCTGAGATAGAGCGCATGGGTGCCCAGGGGGTTATCCTCGCCCGCGGGCATGAAGGTGGGCAGTGTCGGATCACGCTCGCGCATCGAAGCTGTCGGCGTCCAGGTGGGGCCGACCTTCTTGCGCACCACCTCGGTATAGCCGAGGCGCGTCAGCTCTTCGGTCAGCGGCACCGACGTGGGGTACATCCGGTAATCGCTGCCATCGGCCGCCCAATAGTGCAGCGCGCGCGAGGTGGTGTCGGCCACGATGGTGACACGGCCCAGCTGGTCGAAGTGGTCTTCCCAGCGCTGGGTCACGAAGGCCGAGGCATTGCGCCGCGCCGTCGGATCGGCCCGCACGTCGGGTTGGATATCCTGAGCGCGGATGATCTGCGGTGCCGCGATGAAAGCCGCGGCCGTTGCCAGCATCCTGCGTCGGGTGGGGGGTGTGCCTGCCATACTGGTCCTCGTCTTCGTTGTTTCCTTGGGCTGCATATGCCAGCAAGCCACACGCCGGCCAAGGCCCCTCACGGCAATGTCAGGCGCGCGTGTCCTTGGGTGAGCCCATGACGACATAGGTGGTGATCGCGCTGACCTGAGGCAAGGTGCCCAGGACATCGGTGTGAAAGTACTTGTAGGCCGCAAGATCGCGCACCTCGATGCGCAGCAGGTATTCCACGGTGCCGGTGATGTTGTGGCATTCGACAACCTGCGGCGCCTGGGCGATGGACCTCTCGAAGGCCTCCTGGCTGCGCTTGGTGTGATCGTTCAGCCCCACGGTCATGTAAGCCACAAAGCCGCGCCCGACCGCTTCGCCGTCCAGCACCGCGCGATAACCCCGGATCACGCCGATGCGCTCAAGCTCCTGCACCCGGCGCAGGCAGGCCGAGGGCGACAGGCCGATCCGTTCGGCCAGTTCCATGTTGCTTTGCCGGGCATTGCGCGACAGGGCCTGCAATATCCGTTCGTTAATGGCGTCAATCTTCGTCATCTGTTGCGCATCATGGGCCAGATTGCGGAATTTCGCAATTTCAATGCGCCCGCTTTGGCAGATCATTGCGCGATGACCAATGATCTTCTTCCCGCCCTTGCGGCCTTCGCCCTTGTCTCGTCCATCACGCCGGGGCCCAACAACCTGATGCTCATGGCATCGGGGGCCAATTTCGGGCTGCGGCGCACCCTGCCGCACATGATGGGGGTGGCACTGGGATTCGTCATCATGGTCCTGCTGGTCGGGGTCGGGTTGCAGGGGGTGTTTCGCGCCTTCCCCGTGGTGCACCTGGTGCTGAAGGTGCTGTCGGTCGTCTTCCTGCTGTATCTGGCCTGGAAGATCGCACATGCCGCCCCGCCCGATCCGACCCGCGCCGAGGGGCAGCCGATCACCTTCTGGCAGGCCGCCGCCTTCCAGTGGGTAAACCCCAAGGCCTGGGCCATGGCGCTGACCGCGACCTCGGCCTATGCCCCCTCGCAAACCCTGACGGCCATTGCGCTGGTCGCCCTGGTCTTTGGCGGCATAAACCTGCCGGCGATCTCGCTCTGGACGGTCACGGGGCGGCAGATGCGGCGCATCCTCACCAATCCGGCCCGCCTGCGCGCCTTCAACTGGACGATGGCGGTGCTTCTGGTGGCCTCGCTTTGGCCAGTGCTGAGGCCCTAGCGGGCACTGCAACGCGGCGAAACGTGATCCTTGGGTGACACCGCCCGCCAGACCCACTATGTGATGGCCCAACAGCCCAAAGGATTCGGAGCGCGCGCCCATGCCCGACATGCCCCCTGCCCACCCATTCGATTTCGACAGTGACAAGCTGAAGGAGGAATGCGGCGTCTTCGGTGTGACGGGGGTGGCCGACGCGGCCAATTTCGTCGCGCTTGGCCTGCATGCCCTGCAGCACCGCGGCCAGGAGGCCGGCGGCATCGTCAGCCACGACGCCGAACAGGGCTTCAACAGCGCCCGCCGTTTCGGATACGTGCGCGACAACTTCACCAAGCAGTCGCTGATGGACACCCTGCCCGGCCCCCTGGCCATCGGGCATGTGCGCTATTCCACCGCCGGATCGAAGGGCAACACCCAGATTCGCGACGTGCAGCCCTTCTTCGGCGAATTCTCCATGGGTGGTGCCGCCATCGCCCATAACGGCAATATCACCAATGCCGTCGCCCTGCGACGCGAGCTGATCGGCGCCGGCTCGATCTTCCAGTCGGCCAGCGACAGCGAATGCATCATCCACCTGATGGCCCGCTCGCTTCAGCGCAAGGTGCCCGAACGGATGCAGGACGCCCTGCGCCGGGTCGAAGGCGCCTTCTCGATCGTCGCCATGACCCGGACCAAGCTGATCGGCGTGCGCGATCCGCTGGGCGTGCGCCCGCTGGTGCTGGGCAGTCTTGGCGACGGCTGGGTGCTGTCCAGCGAGACCTGCGCGCTCGACATCATCGGCGCCCGCTTCGAACGCGAAGTCGAACCCGGCGAGATGGTGGTGATCGAGGACGGCAAGGTGCAAAGCCACCGCCCCTTCGCGCCCCAGAAACCCCGGTTCTGCATCTTCGAACATGTCTATTTCTCGCGCCCCGACAGCATTCTGGGCGGACGCAGCGTCTATGAAACCCGCCGCGCCATCGGCGTGGAACTGGCGCGCGAAGCCCCGGTCGAGGCCGATCTCGTCTGCCCCGTGCCCGATTCCGGCACCCCCGCCGCCATCGGATACAGCCAGGAAAGCGGCATTCCCTACGCCATGGGGATCATCCGCAACCAGTACATGGGCCGCACCTTCATCGAACCCACCGAACAGATCCGCAACATGGGTGTGCGCCTGAAGCTCAACGTCAACCGCGCGCTGATCAAGGGCAAGCGGGTGATCCTGGTGGACGATTCCGTCGTGCGCGGCACCACCTCCATCAAGATCCGCGAGATGATCCTCGATGCCGGCGCGGCCGAGGTGCATTTCCGCATCGCCTCTCCGCCCACCGCCTGGCCCTGCTTTTACGGCGTCGACACCCCCGAGCGCGAAAAGCTCCTCGCCTCACACATGAGCGCCGAGCAGATGCGCGATCACCTCAAGGTCGACAGCCTCCGGTTCATCTCGCTTGACGGGCTCTACCGTGCCGTGGGCGAAAAAAAGGGCCGCAACCCGAAGTCACCGCAATATTGCGATGCCTGTTTCTCGGGGCAATACCCGGTCGCCCCCTCCGACATGATCGACAAGGGCTTCACCCTCGCGGCCGAATGACGCCCGCCCCTCTTTCTTGCCGAAAATACTCACGCCCCGGGCGAAAATCCCGATTTTCGACCGGGGCGCCCTCACCCGCCTCCCGCGCAACCGCCTGAAGTGACATCCATGACCAAAATTGCCCTCATCACCGGCGCCTCGCGCGGCCTGGGTGCCGCGCTGGCCAAGGCGCTGGCCGAAACGCACCACATCATCGCCGTGGCGCGCACCACCGGCGCGCTTGAGGAACTGGACGACGAAATCCAGGCCGCGGGCGGCACTGCCACCCTCGCCCCCCTCGACATCAACGATGCCGGGGCCATGGCGCATCTCTGCCGCTCGGTGCATGACCGCTGGGGGCACGTCGATCTCTGGGCGCATACGGCGATCCATGCCGCCCCCCTGACCCCGTCCAGCCACCTCGACGCCAAGGACTGGGCAAAATCCCTGGCCACCAATGCCACGGCGACGGCAACGCTGATCCCCATGGTGGCGCCGCTGCTGCTGGCCGCCCCTGCCGGGCAGGCGCTGTTCTTCGACGATCCGCGCATGGGTCAGAAATTCTTCGCCAGCTACGGCGCCAGCAAGGCGGCCCAGATCGCCCTTGCGCAAAGCTGGCAGCGCGAAACCGAAACCATCGGCCCCCGGGTCCATATCCTTGCGCCACAGCCGATGCCCACCGCCCTGCGCGCCCGCTTCTTTCCGGGCGAAGACCGCACCGCGCTTGCCGCGCCCGGTGACGAAGCTGCCCGCCTCCTGACGCAGTTCGCGCCCTGATCCGCGCAACCGTGGCAACAGCGCACCTTGAGGGCACCCCGGTGCCCGAAAGGGGCGCTCCCCCGCTTGCCGCAAAGGCCCCCGTCCCCTAATGAAGTCACAACGGACAAGGGGCAAGGCATGCGAATTCTGATCACCAACGACGACGGCATCAATGCACCGGGGTTGAAGGTACTCGAAAAGATCGCCCATGAACTGGCCGGGCCAACGGGCGAGGTCTGGACCGTCGCCCCCGCCTTCGAACAGTCGGGCGTCGGCCATTGCATCAGCTACACCCACCCGATGATGATCGCCGAACTGGGCCCGCGCCGGGTGGCCGCCGAAGGCTCGCCCGCCGATTGCGTGCTGGCGGCGCTCTACGACGTGATGCCGCAACGCCCCGACCTTGTTCTTTCGGGGGTGAACCGTGGCAACAACGCCGCCGAGAACACGCTTTATTCCGGCACCATCGGCGGCGCGATGGAAGCCGCGCTTCAGGGTCTGCCGGCCATTGCGCTGTCGCAGTATTTCGGCGAGGGCAATCGTGATCTGGAAGATCCCTTCGATGCCGCCGCGCGCACCGGGGCCGCCACCCTGCGCACCCTGCTGGACAAGGGCGTCTGGGACGATGCCGATTACCGGCTGTTTTACAACGTCAATTTCCCGCCCGTCCCGGGCAGCGCCGTCAAGGGGCTGCGGGTTTCGACCCAGGGCTTCCGGCGCGACAGCTATTTCTCGACCCAGCCGCACCATTCCCCCTCGGGGCGCAAGTTCCTCTGGATCAAGGGCGGCGCACAGACAGCCAGCGCGCCGGGGTCGGATTCCCATGACAACCTGGAAGGCTATACCTCGATCACGCCCATGCGCGCGGATCTGACGGCCCATGATCGCATCGCCGATCTGAAAGCCGCGATCGAATGACATATGACGCGGAACGCAAGATGCAGTTCCTTTTTGCCCTGCGGTCGCGCGGGCTGACCGACAGCCGCGTCCTGAACGCCATGGAGAAGGTGGACCGCGGCGCCTTCGTGCGCGGCATTTTCGCCGAACGCGCCTATGACGACATGCCCCTGCCCATCGCCTGCGGCCAGACCATCAGCCAGCCCTCGGTCGTCGGACTGATGACCCAGGCGCTGGATGTCCGCCCACGCGACAAGGTGCTCGAGATCGGAACCGGTTCGGGCTATCAGGCGGCGATCCTCAGCCACCTGGCGCGCCGGGTCTACACCGTCGACCGGCACAAGCGCCTGGTGCGCGAGGCGCGGCTGGTCTTTGAATCGCTGGGGCTGAACAATGTCACGGCCTTCGCCGCCGACGGCAGCCACGGATTGCCCGAACAGGCGCCCTTCGACCGCATCCTCGTGACCGCCGCCGCCGAAGACCCGCCCGGCCCCCTCTTGGCGGAATTGCGCGTTGGGGGTATCATGGTGCTGCCGGTCGGACAGTCCGACACGGTGCAAAGCCTGATCAAGGTCACACGGCACGAAACGGGCTTCGATTACCAGGAACTGCGCCCGGTGCGCTTCGTCCCCCTGCTGGAAGGCCTGGGACAGGACGGTTGACTCCGCGCGCACGAAACGAGACGGATGGCACTGGCCGGGGCAACGACCCCGGAGATTTTGGCGGTAAGGCGCGCGCCCACAGAAGGCGCCGCCATTGAGTTGAGGACGACAGATGGCAGTATTTCCCACCTTTCGCGGGCCTGGTGCCCTTTTGTGCGGCGCGGCGCTGATGACGCTGGGGGCCTGTGCCAATTCGGGCTTCGACTTCGATCTGCGCGACAACCTGGGCAATGCCTTCGACACCTCGGATGCCGCGCTGGCCGTGCGCACCGAAGCTCGCCCCCGCCCCGACAGCCGCGGCGTGATTTCCTACCCCAACTACCAGGTGGTGGTGGCCCGGCGCGGCGATACCGTGAACACCATCGCCGCAAGGGTCGGCCTTTCGGCCGACGAACTGGCGCGATACAACGGAATGCCGCAGGATCTTCCGCTGCGCCGGGGTGAGATCGTCGCCCTGCCGCGCCGTGTGGCCGAACCTTCGCCCGCCACGGGCGCGCGCACCAGTGGACCGATCCTGCCCGCCCCGGCCCCTGTCGTCGGCACGCCGATCGCCAATGACACGATTTCAAGCGCGCCGCTGGACAGCTCGGTGATCCAGCCCGCCGCGCCGCGCCCCACCACCGGCCCCGAAGGGCAGGAGCCGATCCGTCACAAGGTCAAGCGCGGCGAGACCGCCTATTCCGTGGCCCGCCAATACGGCATTCCGGTCAAGGCGCTAGCCGAATGGAACGGGCTGAGCGGCGATCTGGCGATCCGCGAGGGGCAGTTCCTGCTGATCCCCGTGGCGCTGTCCATGCCCGCACCGCCCCCCCAAAGCCCGCCGGGCAGCGGCAGCCTGGCCCCCGTGCCACCAAGCGCGGCCCAGCCCCTGCCCGACGAGAAGGCAACCGCCGAGAAGCCGAAGGAAACCCCGCCCTCGCCCGCGCTGGCCGCCGAAAAGACCAAGGCCAGCGACACCGCGCGCTTCGTTCTACCGGTGAACGGGCCGATCATCCGCACCTTCAAGAAGGGCAAGAACGACGGGATCGACATTTCCGCCAGTGCCGGATCACCGGTGCGCGCCGCCGACGCGGGCACCGTGGCGGCCATCACCCGCGACACCGACCAGATCCCGATCCTGGTGCTGCGTCATGCCGACAACATCCTGACCGTCTATGCCGGGGTGGAATCGATTTCGGTACAGAAGGGCCAGACCGTCAAGCGCGGCCAGGAGATTGCCAAGGTGCGCGGCGGCGCGGCGCCGGGGCTGCATTTCGAGGTGCGGGAAGGCTTCGACAGCGTCGATCCGGTGCCCTACGTCAATTGACGGGCCGCCCCGACGCGGTATCTGACCTGAAGGTGTGCCTGCGGCACATTCCATGTTTTTGGCAGCGCCCCTGGCGCGGTTGGCGTGCCGTTTCCCGGCCAAGGCGCCCTGCTGCGCTGTCGATGAGTATTTGAAGCAAGAAAGAGTCAGCGGCGGCGTTCGAGGACCAGACGGATCCCGTCGCGGCTGCGCACGGTGAGGTGGGCCACGGGCACCGGGCTGTGGCCCTCTTCCGGTGTGATCTTCCAGTCGGCCAGCAGTGTCGCCAGAAGCAGCGGCCCTTCGACCATGGCAAAGCCCGCGCCGGTGCAGACGCGCGGACCGCTGGAGAAGGGGATGAAGGCATTGCGCAGGCAGTTGCGGCCGTTTTCGGTGGCGAAACGGTCGGGATCGAAGCCATCGGGATTGTCCCAGAGCCGCGTATGGCGGTGCAGGTGCCAGGGGCTGAGCACGATTTGCGCGCCCCTTTCGGCCGATCGGCCCCGCAGGTCTTCGGGCTGGGCCGTTTCGCGCACCATCATCGGCACCGGCGGATAGAGGCGCAGCGCCTCGCGGAAGACATTGCGGGTGAACTTGAGGGTCGAGAGGCGGGCGAACTGTGGATCGGCAAGGAAGCTTTGCGACTCTTGCGCAACCTTCTCCTGTGCCTCGGGGTGGGTGGCCAGCAGGTAGAGCGCCCAGGCGAGGGCCGAGGCGCTGGTTTCATGGCCCGCCAGAAAGAAGATCGCCACCTGGTCGACCATTTCCGCGGCGCTGAAGGTATCGCCGGTTTCGGGATCGCGGGTCGTCATGATCTTGGTGGCCAGGTCATCGGGGGCCGTGCCTGCCGCGATTTCGTCCATGCGGCGGTTGGTCAGGTCGGTGATCAGGCGGCGGATCGCGCGGGCGGTCCGTTTCGTGCCGCGCCGGTGAAAGCGCGGAAACCAGCGCGGGACCGGCAGGAAGGCGGCAAGGTTCAGGATCGGCTGGCTGCGCTGGTACTGGCGGAACTTGTCGAAGACCTCGGCCGCGATTTCGTGGTCGATCGGGATCGAGAACAGCGTGCGGAAGATCACGTCGGCCGCGGCGTGGCTGGTTTCGGGTTCGATATCGCGGGCGCCTTCGGTGAGGCGCGCACTGGCCGCCTGCCCCGCGGCCAGCATTGCCGGAAAGGCATCGCGCAGGCGCCCGCCCTCGAAGGCGGGGTCGATGATGCGGCGCTGCTTCTGCCAGGCCGCACCGTTGGTCAGGAAGACCGAGTTGCCCAGGAGCGGGCGCAGACCCTCGCCGATGCGGTCGGACTTGGGGAAATCCATCGGCCTTTCGTTCAGCACCCGCCGCACGAGGGCCGGGTCGTTCACCAGGAAGCTGCGGAAGAAGGGCGTGCGGAATTCGGCCATCCAGGCGCGGTAGAGCTTGGCCGGTTGCGCCGAGAGGATGTCCTGGCGGAACAGCCAGAGGTAACGCCAGAGCGAGACCTTTTCGGGCCGCGCGGCGGGTTTGGGCGGGTTCGGCTGTTTCGCTGCGCTCATGCGGCCATCGTGGTGTGGCAGGAGGCGGCGATGTCGATGCGCGACTTGCTGGGCTTGCGCCCGGCATAGCGGGCGCCCAGGGTCAGTGGCCCGGCGGTGATCTGGAAATAGTCATAGTCGCGCGGGGCGTCGAAGGCGCAGAGATATTGGAAATGCAGGCGAAAGAACCGCCAGCGCAGGGCCTTCCAGGTTTCGGGTTTCAGGCTTTGGGTGAAGGCGGCGGAAAAGACCAGCGGCCATTTCTGCGCCTTGGGGGCCACGCCCGAAACCGCCACCGGATCGCAGAGCGCGAAGGCACAGCCATCGCCGGGGGCCGTCACATCGACCCAGGTGATGTCATCCCGGGCCGAGAGGAAATGCAGATCGGCCCGCAGGCGCCGCGCCTCGGGCAGGAAGCTGACCATGGGGATGACCTGGCCCAGCGACAGGAACGACAGGGCCGGGCCGTTGGCGGGCACCTTTCCCTGGCGGATCAGGTCGGCGAGGATGGAGACGGTCAGATGTGCCCCCGAGGAGTGGCCGACCACCAGAACCTCGTCAACGTCATCGGCCATGGCACGGGCCAGGGTGGTGGTGAATTCGCCCATCCTCTGTTCCAGTTCGGGCGGGTTGGCGCCCCTTGTGGCGGCCGAGAAGGCATAGTCGTGCATCAGGTAATAGGCGAAGAACTTGCCGTCTTTCGCGCGAAACCAGCGCAGCAGGGCAATGGCGGCCGCACCCCCGCCCGCCCAGGCCGCGGCTTGCGTCGCAAACATCGGTGCGGCTGGCCAGGCGACGCTGCCAAGGGCCGAAAAGAGCGCACCGATGATCGTGGCCAGGCCCGCCATCAGCGCCAGCGCCAGTGCCAATTGCAGCAGCAGCATCCCCACCGGGTAGAGCGCGGCGATCACCGGCCCCTTGCGCAGCCACATCAGGCGGCGCAGCGCACCCGAGGCGATGTAGATATGGGCGGTGCGCAGCAACTGGCCATAGGTGGCAAGGATGCCCGTCTTCATCGACCGGCGTACGATATCGGACCAGACCAGAACCTCGACCACGGAATGCACCTTGGCACCGTCGATGCGGGCGGTCACGTCCCAGCCGTAATGCGCGCCCTTGCGCGGCTTCAGCCCGATCTCATAGCCCGAGATTGCCGCCTGCGCCGCGCCTTCCTTGCGATAGAGTTCGCGGTAGCGGCGGGGGTGGATCGGGTCGTATCCGGGGATGTAGAACACCCGCCGCCGGGTGACGGGCGTTTGATCTTGGGCCATGGCTGCCGTCCTGTTGCGTCACGGCGCAGGTTAGCAGGACAGTGGGGCGAAAATAAGCCTGCCTAGCCCAGGGTGGCCAGCGCCGGGAAGGTTTCAAGCAACCACCACGAGAAGGCGCTGAAGGCACCGGTCAGAAGCGCGAGCCCGACAAGGATCAGCAGAACGCCCATGCCCTTTTCGATCACGCCCATCCAGGGTTTGATCCGGTTCATCAGGCCGATGGAACGCTGGATGAACACCGCCGCCAGCAGGAACGGGATGCCCAGCCCGGCGGCATAGATGCCCAGAAGCGTGGTGCCCCGCGCGACACTGGCCTCGCTGGCGGCGAGAGACAAGATCGCGCCCAGTTGCGGGCCGATGCAGGGTGTCCAGCCAAAGGCGAAGGCCAGGCCCAGCACATAGGCCCCGAAGGCCGATCCGCCCCGGTCGCCCGCATCCATCCGCGCCTCGCGGTTGAGCAGCGGAATGCGGAAGATGCCCAGGAAATGCAGCCCGAAAACGATGACGACGACGCCCGAGACCTTGGCGAACATCTCTTGGTTCTGAAGGAAGAAGGCGCCGAAGGCCGAGGCGGTGAAACCCAGGATCAGGAACACCGTCGACAGCCCCAGAACGAAGAACAGCGCCGAAACGATGGCACGCCTGTGGGCGCCGGTCTGTTCCTTCATCTCGTTCATGGTTATGCCACCCATATAGGCCAGATAGGGTGGCACGATGGGCAGCACGCAGGGGCTGAGGAAGGACAGCAGCCCGGCAAGCAGGGCGACGGCCATGGCGGGGATCAGGCCCGCGTCGATGATTTCGATTCCGAACATGGCACCGGCTTAGGCCATGGCGCGGGCGGCGTCACCTGCGATGATGTCACATCCCCGTGGACAATATGAAACAATGGAGTAGCCTTGAACCATGGATGAAGCCGACGACATTCTCGACACCCTCGGGCTGCTCTGCCCCCTGCCCGTTCTCAAGGCGCGCAAGCGGCTTCTGGCCCTGCGCCCGGGCCAGGTTCTGCGCATGCAGGCCGATGACCCGGCGGCGGTGGTGGATGTGCCGCATTTCTGCGCCGAATCCGGCCATGCCCTGCTTGAGATGCGCACCGAAGGCGCGGTGCTGGAGTTCCTGATCCGCCGCCACTGAGCGCGGTTGCGGGCCGGGAAGGGCCGAATCGAAAACCGCGCCGGAGTGCGGCGCGGTTTCCAGTTTCGTTCGCTGTCGTGATCCGGCCTAGCGGCCCAGCGACCACCAGCCGCGCCGCTTCGGCTTGGACTCTTCCTCGGTGCTTTCCTCGGCCAGGGCCGGTTCACGTTCGTCCTTGGGCTGGGGCGACGGTTCGGGCGCCGCAGCGGGGGCATCGGCCATGCTGTCAACGGCCACGGGCGCCTCGGCCTCGGGGGTTGGCGTTTCGGCCACCGGTTCGGGCACCTGTGCCGGGGTTTCCGCGGCGGATGCCGGGGCCTCGGGTGCCGTTTCCTCGACCGGCTTGGGCTTGGCCCGGCTGCGGGTGCGCTTCTTGGGGGCAGGCTTTTCCTCGGCCACCTCCTGCACCACCGCTTCGACGGGGGCATCCTCGCCCGCCGCGGCAGCTTCCGCCTCGGCGGCCTTTTCGGCAGCCGTCTTGCGCTTGCGCGGTGCGCGGCGCTTCTTGGGCTTCTCCTCGGCCTCGGGCTGGGCCTCTTCGGCAGCGGCGGGTTCGCTCACTTCCGCCTCGGCCGGTTCAGGCTGAGGCTGAGGCTCGGGCGCGGTCTGCGCCTCGGCTTCGCTGGCTGCGGCCTTGCCCTGGTTGTCGTCGTTGGCATGACCGTTGTCGCCGTTGCCGTTGCCGTTGTCGCCGTTCTGGCCACCGTTCGACTTGCGGCGGCGACGCCGACGGCGGCGCTTCTTGGGCTGCCCGTCATCGTCCGACACCTGCTGTTCGGGCGCAGCCTCGGCGGCGGCGGGCGCCTCCTCGGGCACGACGGCCTCTCCCGGTTCATCCTCTTCGACGGCATCGGACATGTGCGAGGCATCGACCGACACCACCGGCATCACCTGTTCGACGACGCGCGTGGCGGTCTTGAACTTCTCGACGGTGAAATCGGGCGACACGAGGGTCGGGTCGGCCTCGATCCGGACCGACATGCCATAGCGCGCCTCGATATTGGCGATGTGTTCGCGCTTCTGGTTCATCAGGAAGTTGCAGATGCCCACCGGCACCTTCACCAGCACTTCCTTGCTGCGCTTGCGCACGCCTTCTTCCTCAAGCTGGCGCAGGATGTTCAGCGCCAGGTTGTCGTCGCTGCGGATCAACCCGGTGCCGTGGCAGGCGTGGCAGGGCTGGGTCGTCGCCTCGATCATGCCGGGGCGCAGACGCTGGCGCGACATTTCCATCAGGCCGAAGCCGGAAATGCGGCCCACCTGGATGCGCGCGCGGTCGGTCTTCAACTTGTCCTTGAAGCGTTTTTCCACGGCGGTGTTGTTCTTGCGCTCTTCCATGTCGATGAAATCGATCACGATCAGGCCCGCAAGGTCGCGCAGACGCAGCTGGCGCGCCACCTCTTCGGCGGCCTCGAGGTTGGTGTTCAGCGCCGTCTGTTCGATGCTGCCTTCCTTGGTGGCCCGCCCCGAGTTCACGTCGATGGCCACCAGTGCCTCGGTCACGCCGATCACGATGTAACCGCCTGATTTCAACTGCACCGTCGGGTTGAACATGCCTGAAAGATAGCTTTCCACCTGGTGACGGGCGAAAAGCGGCATCTGGTCCTGGTACTGTTTCACGTTCTTGGCGTGGGACGGCATGATCATCTTCATGAAGTCCTTGGCCGTGCGATAGCCCTCGACACCCTCGACCCAGACTTCGTCGATGTCGCGGTTGTAAAGATCGCGGATCGACCGCTTGATCAGGTCGCCTTCCTCATAGATCTTGGCCGGCGCGATGGATTTCAGCGTCAGTTCGCGGATCTGTTCCCACATCCGTTGCAGGTATTCATAGTCGCGCTTGATCTCGGTCTTGGTGCGCTGGCTTCCGGCGGTGCGGATGATCAGCCCTGCGCCCTGGGGCACGTCGATACCGTTGGCGATTTCCTTGAGCTTCTTGCGGTCGGCGGCATTGGTGATCTTGCGCGAGATGCCACCGCCACGGGCGGTGTTGGGCATCAGTACGCAATAGCGCCCGGCCAGCGACAGATAGGTGGTCAGCGCCGCGCCCTTGTTGCCGCGTTCTTCCTTGACCACCTGCACCAGAAGGATCTGGCGCACCTTGATCACTTCCTGGATCTTGTACTTGCGCGCCCGGGGCTTGCGCGGACGGCTGATTTCTTCCGAAACATCCTCATCGGCGACCGATTCGATGTCGTCGTCACGGTCGGCGTTGGTTTCGGCGCCATCGTCATCGTCGCTATCGTCGATGTCGGGGGTTTCGACCGGCGTTTCGGCCACCCGTTCCATGGGCGAGCTGCCCTCGTCATCGTCGCCCGCGTCCAGGTCGACGACATCCATGCCCTTGATGGGGCGGGATTCGTCGGTTTCCTGGGTCACGACAGCGTCATCGCTGGCGGCATCGGCGGCCTTGGTCTTGGTCCGGCTGCGCGTGCGGCTACGGCGCTTGGGCTTTTCCTCTTCCTCTTCCAGGGATTTGGCATAGGCGGCCTCCTCCTCGAGAAGGGCCTGACGGTCGGCGACCGGAATCTGGTAGTAATCGGGGTGGATTTCCGAAAAGGCCAGGAAACCGTGACGGTTTCCGCCATAGTCGATAAAGGCCGCCTGAAGCGACGGTTCGACCCGTGTTACCTTGGCGAGGTAGATGTTGCCGGCAAGCTGGCGCCGGCTTTCCGATTCGAAATCGAATTCCTCGACCTTGTTTCCATCAACCACCACGACCCGGGTTTCCTCGGTGTGGGTGGCATCGATAAGCATCTTCTTTGGCATGTTACTGGTTCTCGCACCGCGCCAGGGCCCCTCCGTGAAGGAGGCGGCATCAGCGGATGTTGTCTGTTGATGGCGATCGGCGGGCATGCGGACGTGGAAAAGCCGGGTCTTGAACCCTCTGCCCCTCGTCCTCGTTGTGCGTCGCGCGTCATCGCGTTTCTTGCTCCGACACCCCGTGGGGCGCCCATTTTACACCCGGCCTTTTCAGGCACGCGGGCAATCGGTTGGCCCGAAGGCCGATCATCTTGCCCCGAAAGGATCTTCAGCCACGTTGGTGGCCACACTTTCGGCGCAGTGAATCTCTTGGCGGCGGCGTTCATCGAAGGCGAACACACGTCCAGCTTTCATAGTAAGGGGCGCGGGACAACAAACACAATGCCCAATTTGACGGGCCGTTGTGAATCTGCCCCGCTGCCATCGCTTACAGGTAATCCGAGCGGGTCAGGTTGTACTTTGCCATCTTCTCGTTCAGCGTCCGGCGCGGCAGACACAATTCGTCCATGACGTTGACGATGCTGCCCTTGTGGCGGCGCATGGTGTTGTCGATCAGCATCCGCTCGAACGCCTCGACATATTCCTTCAGCGGCTTGCCCTCGGTGGTCATGCCCGGTTCGGTTTCTTCGGAATCGGCCATGAGCAGCGACGAGATGGTACCGCTGCCGCGCCGGTTCTGCAGCACGGCGCGTTCGGCCACATTCACCAGCTGGCGGATGTTGCCGGGCCAGGGCGCCTGCAAAAGCTGTGCCGCCTCCTGGGCCGAAACCTCGGGTGCGTCACAGCCGTATTCCTCGGCGAACTGTTCGGAAAAGCGGGCGAAAAGCGTCAGGATATCCTCGCCCCGGGCGCGCAGAGGCGGCAGGGTGATCTTCATCGCGGCCAGCCGGTAATAGAGATCGGGGCGCAGCACGTCCTCGCAGGTCTTGCCCTGCTCCTGAAGGTTCGAGATGGCGACAAGCCGCGTTTCGGCCGGCGTGCCCTGGTCGTTGATCCAGGTCAGCAGCCGCGCCTGCAGGGCGGTGGGCAGCGCATCGATATCCTCAAGCACCAGGGTGCCGCCGCGCGCTTCCTCCAGCAGGGGCATCTGGTCGCTGCCGGGCTGGCCGAACAGGCGTTCGCCCATGGCGTCGGGCTCCATCCCGGAACAGGAGGCCAGCACGAACTTGCGCCCCGCCTTGGCCCCGACCGCGTGCAGGGCATGGGCCACCAGCGTCTTGCCGGTGCCGGTTTCCCCGTCGATCAGGACATGGCCATCGGCCTGCCCAAGGTCGAGGATATCCTCGCGCAGCCGCTCCATCACCTGAGAGCTGCCGATCACCTTGCGCATGATGCCGGTGCCGTCCGAAAGCTCGCGCCGCAGGGCGCGGCTGTCCAGCGTCATGCGCCGCTTGTTCGTGGCCTTCTTGGCCAGTTCGGTCATGCGGTCGGGGTTGAAGGGTTTCTCGAGAAAATCGAAGGCCCCCACGCGCATCGCCTCGACCGCCATGGGCACATCGCCATGACCGGTGATCATGATGACCGGCAGCGACGAATCCACTGTCATCAGGCGTTTCAGGAAGGCCATGCCATCCATGCCCGGCATCTTCACGTCGCTGACCACTACGCCCGGGTAATCGGCGGTGATGCCCTTCAGCGCATCCTCGGCGGTTGCGAAGGTTTCGGTATCGAAGCCCGACAGGGCCAACCACTGGCTGATCGACTGACGCATGTCCTTTTCATCGTCCACAATCGCGATCTTCATTGCCTGGGCCATGATGGTTCCTATTCTGCTGCCTTGACGGTCTGTTGTTCCAAGATGGGTATCTGCATTTCAAATACAGCCCCCCCTGCCCGACCATTGCGCGCGGTCAGGCGTCCGCCGAGGTCAGACACGATTCCCGATGAAATGGCCAGCCCCAGACCGACGCCGTCGCCCGGAGCCTTGGTGGTGTAGAACGGCTCGAACAGTTCGTCCAGATTGGCGATGCCGGTGCCGTTGTCACGCACGCTCAGCGTCGCGGTATCGCCTGCCGCCAGCAGCAGTTCGATATGCGGCCGTTCGATATCCTTGGTGGCATCCAGGGCGTTGCGCATCAGGTTGACGATCACCTGTTCCACGCGAAGGCGGTCGGCCCGGATCATCACCGGTTCGCGCGGCAGGCTTTTCGTGATCTCGATGTCGCGCTGCTTCAACTGCGGCTCCATCATGGCCAGCGCGCTGGAAAGCGAGGCGCGCAGGTCCATCGGCTCGAACGCTTCGCCGCCCCGCCTGGCATAGCTTTTCAGCTGCCGGGTGATGGCGCCCATGCGGTCGATCAGGTCGTCGATGCGGGCAAAACTGCTCAGCGCCTCGTCGGGGCGCTTGCGCTTCAGAAGCAGCCGCGCCCCCGCCAGATAGGTCTTCATCGCCGCCAGGGGCTGGTTCAATTCGTGGCTGACAGCGGCCGACATTTCGCCCAGAACCGCCAGCTTGCTGGTCTGGGCCACGGTCTGCTCTGCCACCTCGAGGTTCTTCTCGGCCTTCTCGCGCTCGGCGATCTCGCGCTGAAGGGCCAGGTTCAACTGGCGCAATTCCGCCGATTCCCGCTGAAACAGCACCACCCGGCTCAGCGCCTTGCGGCTGACCAGGTAGAAGGCGGCGGCCAGAAGCAGGGCGAAGGCCATGATTTCCAGCGCCAAAACCCCGTTCACCCTTTCGCGCACCGAACTGTAGGTGGTGAAGGACGCCATGCGCCAGCCCTGGAAGGGAATCCGCGCCTCCTGCCGCATCACCGCCTCGCCCAGAAGATAGGCATCCGCCGGCAGCGCGGCCCAGTCGGCCGTCGCCTGCAGGGCCCGCTCGATCGCGTTGGGGGCCGAGCGCACGGCCAGCGCCTCGGCCTCGGAGCGGCCACGCCAGCGGCTTTCGGTGGCCAGGATGATCGTGCCCTCGCTGTCGGTGACGAAAACCGCGTCGGAAAAGCCCGCCCAGCTGCTTTCGAACTTGGCCAGATCCACCCCCACGACGATGACGCCCCGCAACTCTCCACCCACGGAAATCTTGCGCGAATAGGAAAAGATGTATCCCCCCGCCTCGGTGCGCACGGTGGTGAAGACGGTATCGTTGCTGCGCAATGCCTCGACAAAATAGGCCGAATTGCGGTGCTGACTGCCCAGGGCGGCCCGATCGGTGGCGGCAACGGTGCGCCCGTCGCGATCCAGCAGCTTGAGCGAGGCGGCCCCGATCTCGTCACGGTACGAAATCAGCCGCTGGGTGGATTGCGAATAATCGGCCGAGTTCAGCGCCCCGATCAGCGCCGGATCGCGGCTGAGCAGAAGCGGCACGATGCTGGCCCGCTGCAGCTCCGACCGCAGGTTGCCGATGTATAGCGCCATGCGCACTTCGGCCCGGTTGCGGGTGCTGACGGTGAAACGTTCGGTCAGGAACTGGTTGGTGAACCAGACGATACCAAGCGCACCGGCCACCAGCGCGGCAAAGACCAGCCGGACAGGCCAGCGGCGGGCGGGGCGTGCGCCCGTATCGTCTTTCACTGCATTCATCCGCGCAGGATACGCCGCCCCGCCCCCCGGCTCAAGCGTCAGGCAGGGGCCATGACCCCCGCCAATGCGCGGAACATCGCCGCCCCGTCGGTGTTGCCAAGCGCGGCGTCACAGGCCCGTTCGGGATGGGGCATCATGCCCAGCACGCGGCGGTTGGCCGAAAGCACCCCGGCGATATCATCGGCCGAGCCATTGGGGTTGTCGGCATAGCGGAACGCGACCCTGTCCTCTCCGGCCAGGCGGGCCAGCGTTTCGGCATCGGCGGTATAGTTGCCGTCGTGGTGGGCGATGGGAATGCGCACCTCCTGCCCTGCCTCATAGCCAGCGGTGAAATCGCTGTCGGCGGTGGCAACCCGAAGCGCCTCGGTCCGGCAGATGAACCGGATCCCGGCATTGCGCATCAGCGCACCGGGCAGCACGCCGGTCTCGCTCAGCACCTGGAAGCCGTTGCAGATGCCCAGGGCATAGCCGCCACGCTCGGTATGGGCCACGACCGCCCGGCAGATGGGCGAACGGGCGGCGATGGCACCGCAACGCAGGTAGTCGCCAAAGGAAAATCCGCCCGGAATGCCGACGATGTCGGTGCCCGCGGGCAGGCCGGTTTCCTTGTGCCAGACCATGGAAACCTCCATGCCCGCCTCGCGGAAGGCCACGGCAAGATCCCGGTCGCAATTAGATCCGGGAAAGACGATGACGGCAGCTTTCATGGTACGTCTCTCAGTTCAGGAAATCGTTGACAACCGCCACGCCCGGCGCGGTCGGCCCGTTGAAGGCGGCCAGTTCGCCGCTCACACCGCTCAGCGCGATTTCGCGCGCGATCATCGGCGAAACATCGACCCGCCCCGCCTCGATCAGGCTCAGCAGGCTGGGATAGCGCCACGAAGGCATGCCCCGGGTGCCGTAAAGCGCCAGGTTGCCCATGTAGACGGCGTTCATGTTGATCTGCATCCGCGCCGAATGGCCCACGGGCATGCCCACCTGCACGTGCCGGCCCAGGGGACGCAGGCATTCGATGCTGGCATTGGTGGTCACCTCGATGCCCAGGGCCTCGACACTGACATGGGCACCGCCGCCGGTGATCTCGCGGATCTTCGCGGCCACGTCGCCCTCGCGCGCATCCACCGCCGCCTCGGCACCCAGCCCCAGGGCATGGGTCAGCTTTTCTTCCACAACGTCAACCACCACGACACGCGCCCCCAGCGCCCGCCCCAGGATCAGGGTGGCCAACCCGATGCCGCCGGTGCCATGCACGGCCAGCCATTCGCCCGCCTGCACCGCCGCACGACCGGTCAGCGCATGCCAGGCCGTGGTCACACGGCACCCCAGCCCCGCCGCCACGACCGGCGAAAGATCGCCCAGTGGCGACAGGTTGTGGTCAAAGGGCACGGCAACATATTCGGCGAAGGCGCCGGGCTCCACGAAGCCCGGCAGCCGCTGGTTGGGGCAGGTGTTCTGCGCGCCGCTCTGGCAGGCCGGGCAGCGCCCGCAGGCCAGGATGAAGGGCGCGACCAGCCGGTCGCCTACCCGGTGCGTGGCCCGCGCTCCGACCTCGACAACCTCGCCGCAGTATTCATGGCCGCCGATCTGCCCGGGCTTGACCCGTGGATGTTCGCCGCACCAGCCGTGCCAGTCAGACCGGCAGACACCGCAGGCCAGCACCTTCAGCACCACGCCGTCCTCGGGGCAGTGCGGATCGGGCACCTCCTCGATCGACAGGGGGGCGTTGTATTCGCGCAGAACCGCGGCCCGCATCAGACGATCTCGACGCGGTAACTTTCGATCACGGTATTGGCCAGGAGCTTTTCGCACATCTCGCCGATCCGCGCCTCGTCGGTGCCCTCTGCCAGGTCCAGTTCGATCACCTTGCCCTGGCGCACGCCGTTCACCCCGTCAAACCCCAGCGCGCCAAGCGCATGGCGCACCGCCTCGCCCTGGGGGTCCAGGACACCGTCCTTCAACATCACATGAACCCGTGCCTTCATGGCCCAACCCCCTGCTCTTTCTTGCTAAAAATACTCACTGCGCGACGCCGGATCAGTTGATCAGCGTCGGTTTGGGCGCGTGGGTGACATTGGTGGGCAGAACGCCCAGCCGTCGGGCCACCTCGGTATAGGCATCGGTCAGGTTGCCCAGGTCGCGGCGGAACACGTCCTTGTCCAGCTTCTGACCGGTCTCGATATCCCAGAGCCGGCAGCTGTCGGGCGAAATCTCGTCTGCCACGATCAGGCGGTGGAAATCGTTCTCCCAGATGCGGCCGATCTCGATCTTGAAATCCACCAGCTTGATCCCGACGGCCAGCATGACGCCGGACATGAAATCGTTCACCCGCAGCGCAAGCGAGATCATGTCGTCCAGATCCTGCTGACTGGCCCAACCGAAGGCGATGATATGTTCCTCGCTGACCAGCGGATCGCCCAGGGCGTCGTCCTTGTAGCAGAATTCGACGATGGGCCGGGGCATCGGCGTGCCCTCGCTCATGCCCAGCCGCTTGCACATGGAACCGGCGGCGAAGTTGCGCACGATCACCTCAAGCGGAATGATCTCGACGCTGCGGATCAGCTGCTCTCGCATGTTCAGGCGCTTGATGAAATGGTTCGGAACGCCGATCTGGGTCAGCCCGGTCATGAAGAATTCCGACAGCCGGTTGTTCAGAACGCCCTTGCCCTCGATCACGGCCTTCTTCTCGGCATTGAACGCGGTGGCGTCATCCTTGAAATACTGAACCATGGTGCCCGGTTCCGGCCCTTCATACATGATTTTGGCTTTGCCTTCGTAGATCTTCTTGCGACGGGCCATGGGACGCTCCAGAAACGAAAAGGGGCGCAGGGGGTGACCCCCCGCGCATTTCCCCTGCCTATAGGGCAATCCGCCCCCCCCGGCAAGAACACCCTCTTGCCCCAGCCGCCCGCCGTGGGCATATCGGACATATCACCGGCGCAAGGCGCCTCTGTACAAAGGAATGACCGATGGCCCAGTTCGACGACCGCAAGGACGCATTCGAAAACAAGTTCGCCCATGACGCGCAGATGCAGTTCAAGGCCGAGGCGCGCCGCAACAAGCTTCTGGGTCTCTGGGCGGCGGAACTGATGGGCAAGACCGGCGAAGACGCCGATGCCTACGCCCGCGAGGTCATCAACTCGGATTTCGAGGAAGCCGGCGACGAGGATGTCTATCGCAAGGTTTCCGGCGATCTTGGCAACAAGGCCGACGAGGCGACGATCCGCGCCAAGATGAACAGCCTGATGGCCGAGGCCAAGGCCCAGTTGATGAGCGAACTCTAGGCGTCTCTGCGTCGCGCGCCCTCGCGGGCCGCGCGGCGCCCCCTGACGGTGAACATGCCCTCGGGCGCATGATCATCATGAGCCTTCTGCATTTGCGCCTGTCTGCGTTCCGTGGCAACAGGTCGCAACGCCTTTAGCCCGAAAGCTCTCTCAATGACCGATGCCCTGTCCAAAATGCTTGCCGACAAGCCGTACATCCTTGCGGATGGCGCAACCGGCACGAACCTGTTCAACATGGGGCTGCAGTCGGGCGATGCACCGGAATTCTGGAACGTCGATCACCCCGACAGGATCCGCACCCTCTATCGCGGGCCGGTCGAAGCGGGCAGCGATCTGTTTCTCACCAACACCTTCGGCGGCAATGCCTCGCGCCTGAAACTGCACGATGCGCAGTCCCGGGTGCGCGAATTCAACCGCGCCGGGGCCGAACTGGGCCGCGAGGTGGCCGATGCCGCCGGGCGCCAGGTCATCGTCGCCGGGTCGATCGGCCCCACCGGCGACATCATGGAGCCGATGGGCACCCTCACCTTCGATCTTGCGGTCGAGATGTTCCACGAACAATGCGAGGGCCTGAAGGAAGGCGGTGCAGATGTCGTCTGGGTGGAAACGATCAGCGCGCCGGAAGAATACCGCGCCGCCGGCGTGGCTGCCGACCTGGCGGGCATTCCCTGGTGCGGCACCATGAGCTTTGACACCGCCGGGCGCACCATGATGGGCGTCACCAGCGCCGGCATGGTCGACATGGTCGAGGCGATCAAGGGCAGCAAACCCTTGGCTTTCGGCGCCAATTGCGGCGTCGGTGCCTCGGACCTGCTGCGCACCGTTCTGGGCTTTGCCGCCGCCGGAAGCGAACGCCCCCTGATCGCCAAGGGCAATGCCGGCATCCCGAAATTCCAGGCCGGCCACATCCATTACGACGGCACCCCCGAACTGATGGCCGATTATGCCGTGCTGGCCCGCGATTGCGGCGCGCGGATCATCGGGGGCTGCTGCGGCACGACGCCCGAACACCTGCGCCACATGCGCGCCGCGCTCGATTCCCGGCCCACCGGCACCCGCCCGACGCTGGAACAGATCACCGAGCGTCTTGGCGGCTTTTCCTCGCCCAGCGACGGAACCGGCGACTCGGCCGGTCCGACGCGCGAACGGCGCGGCCGTCGGCGCAGCTGACCGATGACCGTCTGGATCGCCCTGCTGCGCGCGGTCAACGTCGGCGGAACCGGCAAGCTGGCAATGGCCGACCTGCGCGCCCTGGCCGATGGGCTGGGCCTTGGCGGGGCGCAGACCCATCTTGCCACCGGCAACCTGCTGTTTTCATCCGATCTGCCGCGCGACAGCCTGATCGCTTCTCTCGATGACGGGCTGGCCGGCCTCATGGGCCGGTCTCCGGGCGTCATCCTGCGCAGCGGCACTGAAATGGCGGCCCTGGCCGATACCCTGCCCTTTGGCGATGCCCCGGGCGGCAAGGTCGGCGTGCTGTTCCTACCCGATGCGGCAAGATCCGAAGATCGTCTGGCCAAAGGCCAGAGAGATGAGGACATCGCGCTGTGCCAGGATCATATCGTCATCCACTATCCCTCGGGCATGGGCACCTCGCGCCTGTCGCTGCCCGCCTTCGCCCGCGGCACCCTGCGCAACCGCAACACGGTGCAGGCACTGGCGCAAAAGGCTCAGAACAGCGACAGCTGGTCACCCGGGCGGGGTGGCACATGAAACAGGTCGTTTCGCAGGGGCGGCAAGGTGGCATCCAGCCCCAGCCGCGCACAGGCCAGGTCGAACCGCTTGCCGATCATCTCGGCATGGGGTCCCTCGCCGCGCATCCGGTGATGCCAGGTGGCGCTGTATTCCTTGCCGCCATGCATCTCGCGCAGGCGCGACATGATCTTGCCGGTACGGGCGGGGTAATGTTCGCGCAGCCAGGCCACAAACAGCGGCGACACCTCGTAGGGCAGCCGCAGCATGATCCAGCTGGCCGCCACCGCCCCGGCATCGCGCGCGGCCCCCAGGATGGATTCGATCTCGGGGTCGCTGAGCCCGGGAATGACCGGCGACACCATCACGCGCACCGGCACCCCGGCACGTGCCAGGGTCTCGATCGCCTTCAGGCGGCGCGCGGGCGATGGCACCCGGGGTTCCAGCCGCCGCGCCATGTCGCGGTCAAGCGTGGTGATCGATATGCCCACGCGCGCCAGCCCGGCCTGCCCCATTTCGCCCAGGATATCGGCGTCGCGTTCCACCAGCGTGCCCTTGGTGGCCACCGTCACCGGGTGGCGGAACTCGGACAGCACCTCAAGCACCCGGCGCATGATCTTGCGGTCGCGTTCGATGGGTTGATAGGGGTCGGTATTGGTGCCGATGGCAATGGGCGCCACCCGATAGCGCGGCGACGAGAGTTCGCGCGCCAGACGCTCGGGCGCCTTGGGCCGGGCAATCAGCCGCGTCTCGAACTCCAGCCCCGCCGACATGCCAAGATAGGCGTGGCTGGGGCGGGCGAAACAATAGATGCAGCCATGTTCGCACCCCCGATATGGGTTGATCGACCGATCGAACGAGATGTCGGGCGAGGTATTGCGCGAGATCACCCGGCGCGGCACCTCGGTGCTGACCGTGGTGCGCAGCGGCGGCAGATCATCCTCCCTCTCCCAACCGTCGGGTTCGGTGGTGCGGACATAGGGATCGAACCGCACGGCCGGATCGAAGGCCGCGCCCCGCCCCTTGCGCCGCTCGGGCGAAACAGTCTGATCGTGGTCGTGATTCATGACGCCAGATTAGAACGTAACAGGAACACTGACCAGCCCTTCATCGCGTTCGCGTCGGTCATCGCACCGCCAGCGTCGCAATCCGCCGCGTGGGGCGCGACGCTTTGCCCCTACAACCGAAACCAGCACCGCGCCTGACACGCGCCCAGGAGGAAACACCATGGCCGAAGACGAAGAGATCATCCTGGCCGATCTGCCCGATGACGAACTGGTTCTGCAAATGCAGGACGATCTGTACGATGGCATGAAGGAAGAGATCGAGGAAGGCGTGAACATCCTTCTCGAACGCGGCTGGCAACCCTATGACATCCTGACCAAGGCGCTTGTCGCGGGCATGACCGTGGTCGGGCACGATTTCCGCGACGGCATCCTTTTCGTCCCCGAGGTGCTTCTGGCCGCCAATGCCATGAAGGGCGGCATGTTCATCCTCAAGCCGCTGCTGATCGAAACCGGCGCGCCGCGCATGGGCAAGATGGTGATCGGCACCGTCAAGGGCGACATCCACGACATCGGCAAGAACCTTGTCGCCATGATGATGGAGGGGGCCGGGTTCGAGGTGATCGACCTTGGCATCAACAACGCCGTCGAAAAATACATGGCCGCACTGGAAAGCGAAAAGCCCGATATCCTGGGCATGTCGGCCCTGCTGACCACAACCATGCCCTACATGAAGGTGGTGATCGACACGCTGGTCGCCGAGGGCAAGCGCGATGATTACATCGTGCTGGTGGGCGGCGCCCCCCTGAACGAGGAGTTCGGCAAGGCCATCGGCGCCGACGCCTATTGCCGCGACGCCGCCGTCACGGTCGAAACGGCCAAGGCCTTCATCGCCCGCAAGCACAACCAGATGACGGCGGGCTGACACCTGACACCGCCCGCCCCGGATGGCTCTGCCATTCCGGGGCTACAGGCGCGTTGGCCTGCTGCCTTCACCGGCGTTTTCTTTCGCCCGCCGTCAGGTGGGCCGGGCGTGCCTAAGTATGGTCGAGCACAGACAATCCCGGGCGCGGGATTTTCGACACAATCCGATCAGCCTGCGCGCCAAACTTGCCCCCTGCATTCCTGCATCGTCGAAAACCCGGGCGCCGGGCCGACCGGGGCGGTGACATGGTGGTCTTGTCGGTTCCGGCGCAAGGATGGCCCAGGGTGGGGCCGTCCAGATCGCGTGGCCTACGGCAAGGGAATCGCGGGACGGCCACAGCCCGAACGCCGACAACCTAACTGCGCCCTGCTCCTGCCCATGGAGCCTGAAGAGCGCACCCTGCCGGGAGGCGACGATGCGGTGGCTGATGTGCTGGTCATGGCAACCGCGTTTGCCGGCGGGTCAATCGTTTCTCGGTCAGCCCGGCCACCCTGCCCCGAGGGGGCAGCAGTTCATCGCTCAGGGCTCCAACACTTTCAGCGCCGCCGAGACCGGCGCCAGCGCCACGCTGGCCGCCCGGTTGCCAAGCGCCCATTCGGCCAGCGCCGCCAGGGTATCGGGCCGGTTGCGCCCCACCAGGATCACGGCGTTTTCCTGCCGGGCACGGAAGGCCGCCTGGTCAAGGAACCGCTTCACCGCCCGAAGATCCTGCCCCTCGCCATCAATCTGGCGGAACACCAGCGCCGAGGTGACCCCGGCCCGTGCCGCCACCTGCTGGGCCGTGTTCAGCCCCTTGGGAAAGGTGACAAAGCCGTGGCCGGTCTCGGCCAGGATGCCCACAAGCTGCCCCAGCGCCTCGCGGTTGCCCTGCACCTTGCCCTGGGGCGTGTCCATCAACGCCACGGCCTGGGGCATGCGCGCCAGCACATCCTGCATGGCCACCGCCACATCCGAAGGCTGCGCGCCCTCGGGCAGTGGCGGGATAAGGACCACCTCGGTTCCGGCGGCGCGATAGCGCGCCGCACGTTCGCCCGCATCGGGGGCGGCGGCGTCGATGGCGATGCTGAAGGTCACCGGCAGCTTCACCTCGGGGCCGCCCTCATCCAGCAGTACGACCGAAACGATGGGCCGGCCATCGGGGTTGTCGAAGGCCACGGCGTTGCGGCTCAGCGCATCCTCGGTAAGCACCTCTTCCACCTGCTCCGGCTCGGCCTCGGGCTCTTCGGGGGCGTCGCCGATACGCGGCAGGCGGTCGGTGATCACCTCGGGCTCGGGCTCGGCCCGCGCTTCGGGGTCGTCCTCGCCGTTGACGGGAAGCTGGCCCGCATCGGCCCGGGCGACGGGCAGATCCGGCACCTCCGACGGGGTCGGCGCCTCGGCCAGCGCGGGCTTTTCCAGGGCGGCATCGGGGGCCGGCTGCCCGGCCTGTTCGGGCGTCTCGGCCAGGGCGGGCGGGGCGGGCACCGGCGCGGGCACTTCGCCGGCCTCGTCCCGTTGGGCCAGAAGCGGCGCCGCCGGGGGCATGTCTTCCGGCAGCACATCCTGCGGGGGCGGTGCCACATCGGGCGTCTCGGGTTGCGCGGCTGCGGGCGGGCGCACGTCAATGCTGGCCTGATCCGCGTTCACCGGCCCCGGCCCGCCCGGGGCATCGGGGCCCGCGCCCTGCTGCGGCGTGTCGGTGTCGGCGGGACGACGGGGCGGCACGCCATCCTGCGGAGCAAGCGGCCCCGAGGGTGCTTGGGCCACCAGAACCGGCCCGGGTGCGGGTGGCAGCGCCTCGGGCGGGCCATCCACCACCGGAAGGTCTGCGTTTTCATCGGGCCGGGGCAAACCTTCGCCGCCCTCGCCCGGCGCAACCGGCCCTTCGCCGCCCGGACGCCGGGGGGCCGCTTCGCCGGATTGCGCGGGGGGCGCCATGGCCTCGGGCGCCTCGGCCGGGGTGGGTGGCGTCACCGGCCCCTCTTCGACCTCGGGCACCGCGTCGCGCAGATCGGCGGGCGCAGTCGGCGGAACCTCGCCCCCGGGCACCCCGGTTTCCGCGCCCTCGGGGGGCTGAGGCGCTTCGGGCGCTTCGCCCTCAAGCTCCGGCAACGGCGCCACCTCCTCCGGAACCTCGGGCGCCGCGGCGGACGATTCGGTCTCGGGCACCGCGTCGGGCGACGGGGATTCGGGGCTGGCCTCGGGGGGTGAAACGGCAACCTCCTGCTCGTCGGCGGGGGCAATGGCAGGCTCGGGCGCGGCGGGGTCTGCTTCGGGGGGCAGCGGTGCCGGGGTCGTCGTTGCGGGGGGAACGGGCGCAATCTCGCGCCGCTCGACCTGCTGGCTGATCACCACCAGGCACAGCCCCGAAACGACCAGCCCCCAAAATCCACCCGAAACAAATGCGCGACCCACGTTCCAAATACTCCGTTCTCGAGGCGCCGACGGCGCTTGACCCCCGGGGGCGCCTGCGGCCATGTATACCGCGACACCCCGGCAGGTTCACCCCCCTTGCCACCACTCCGCGACTGCGGCACATCTTTGACCCACCGCACCGCCGACCAAGCCCGAAGGAACCTGCCCCGTGCTGCTGCTGATCGACAACTACGACAGTTTCACCTACAATCTCGTGCATTATCTCGGCGAACTCGGTGCCGATGTGCGGGTGCATCGCAACGACGCGCTGAATGTGCAAGAGGCGATCGCGCTTGGCCCCGATGCGATCCTGCTGTCGCCCGGCCCCTGCGACCCCGACAAGGCCGGAATTTGCCTGGCCCTGACCCATGCGGCGGCGGAAAGCCGCATTCCTCTTCTGGGGGTCTGCCTGGGGCATCAGACCATCGGCCAGGCCTTCGGCGGGAAGGTGGTGCGCGCGCCCGACATCGTGCATGGCAAGGCGGGCGTGATCCGTCACAGTGGGCGCGGCGTCTTTGCCGGCCTGCCCTCGCCCTTCAACGCCACGCGGTATCATTCCCTGACGGTTGAGCGCGACAGCCTGCCCGACTGCCTGGAAATCACCGCCGAGGTCGAGGACGGCACGATCATGGGCCTGTCGCACCGCAGCCTGCCGATCCACGGGGTGCAGTTCCACCCCGAATCCATCGCTTCGCAGCATGGTCACACCCTGTTGCGCAACTTCCTTGAAAACACCGCGGTGCCGGCATGAGCGCGGACCTCAAACCCCTGATCGCCGCCGCCGTCGAACGCCCCCTGACCCGCCCCGAGGCGGAAGAGGCATTTTCGCTGCTGTTCACCGGCGCCGCAACGCCCAGCCAGATCGGCGGCTTCCTGATGACCCTGCGCACGCGGGGCGAAACGGTGGATGAATATGCCGCCGCCGCCGCCGTGATGCGCGCCAAATGCCGGCCCGTGCGCGCGCCCGAGGGGGCGATGGACATCGTCGGCACCGGGGGCGACGGCAAGGGCACGCTGAACATTTCCACCGCCACCGCCTTTGTTGTTGCAGGGGCCGGTGTCGTGGTGGCCAAGCATGGCAACCGCAACCTCAGTTCGAAATCCGGTGCCGCCGATGCCCTGGGGCAGATGGGCATCGACGTGATGGTGGGGGCCGAGGTGGTGGAACGCGCGCTGCGCGAGGTCGGCATCGGCTTCATGATGGCGCCGATGCATCACCCGGCCACGGCCCATGTCATGCCCACCCGGTCCGAGCTGGGCACGCGCACGATCTTCAACATCCTCGGCCCGCTGACCAACCCGGCGGGGGTGAAACGCCAGCTGACCGGCGCCTTCTCGGCTGACGTAATCCGCCCCATGGCCGAAACCCTGGGCGCGCTGGGGGCCGAGAAAGCCTGGCTGGTGCATGGCGGCGACGGGACCGACGAAATCTCGATCGCCGCACCCACAGAGGTGGCCATTCTTGATGCCGGCACGGTCAGCGAAACCCAGATCGCCCCCGAAGATGCCGGCCTGCCGGTTCACCCCTTCGAGTCGATCATGGGCGGCAGCCCCGCCGACAACGGCCGCGCCTTCCGCGCCCTTCTGGACGGCGCGCCCGGTGCCTACCGCGATGCTGTGCTGCTGAACGCCGCTGCCGCGCTGATCGTCGCGGACCGGGTGAACACCCTGCCGGAAGGCGTTGAAATGGCCCGCGAAAGCATCGATTCCGGCGCCGCCCGCAACAAGATCGAGGCGCTGGCCCGCCTCACCCCGCTCAAGGCCTGAACGCCCGGGCCGGGTTTCTTTCTTGCCCAAATACTCCCGCCGGAGGCGCCCCGGCCCGCCAGGTGCGCCGCCCTAGAGGTGGCGCAGAACCCCCGGCAGCGCCTCGGGCAGATCCTCGGCAATCAGCCCCGGACCGAAGGCGCGGGCAGATTCCACGTGCAGCCAGGCGCCGTCGCAGGCCGCTTTGAACGGTGCCCGACCTCGCGCCAGCAGCCCGGCGATGAACCCGGCCAGAACATCGCCCGCCCCCGCCGTGGCCAGCCAGGGCGCGGCGCGCTCATGGCTGGCGGCGTTCAGCGCCACCTGGCCATCCGGCGCGGCAATCACCGTGTCGGCGCCCTTGAACAGAACCGTACAGCCCACCCGATTTGCCGCCGCGCGGATGATCTCGGGTTTCGACACTGCCGCCCCGCGCCCCGGATCGGCAGAAAGCCGTTCGGCCAGATCGGGGAACAGCCGGGCGAATTCGCCGCCATGGGGCGTCAGAACACAGCCTTGGTGCAGCCGCGCCCGAGCCTCGGGGTGGCGCGCCAGCAGGGTCAGCGCGTCGGCGTCCAGCACCGTGCGCCGTCCGCTCTTCAGCGCCGCGAGGACAAGAGACAGCGCGCGCCCGTCGGTGCCAAGGGCGGGGCCAAGCGCCAGTGCCGCGATCCTCTCATCCTCGTCCAGCAGGCGTGCCAGCGCATCGCCATCCGCAATCCGCGCCAACATCACCGCGTTCAACTGCGCCGCGTTCTCGATCACTGCGGCGGGCGGGCAGCCCAGCGTCACCAGCCCGGCACCGATCCGCAGCGCGCCCCGCGCCGCCATCCTCGCCGCACCGCCCCGGCCCACCCCGCCCGACAGGACAAGGGCATGCCCATGGCCAAACTTGTGACCGCCCCCGCGCTTGGCCATGTCGGTGGGCGACGCGGTCAGGCAAAGCACGTCTTGCGGCCCGTTCGTCTGTGGCAGGCCGATATCCACCACCCGCAGCGCCCCGCAAAGCTCGGGGCCGTCGGCCAGGTAATGGCCCGGCTTGGCGCTGTGGAAGGTCACCGTCAGATCGTAACAGCCGCGATTGCCCCTGTTGCGGCCACTGTCGGCGCAAAGCCCGCTTGGCACATCCACAGCGACGACCCTGGGGCGCATCCCGTCACGGTCCTTCAGGGCGTGTATCGCGGCAATCTCGGCCGCGAGGGATTCGTCCAGATCGCGGGTCAGGCCGATCCCCAGGATGGCATCGACAATCAGGTCGGGCGGCGCCTCGGCCGACTGCGCCGTGCCCAACTCCAACCAGGCAATGCGTGCCGCGCGGGCGTCGGGGGGAAGGCGCGCCGGATCGCCGAAGGCGCGCACCGTGACCGACCACCCCCGATCCCGCAGCAGCCGGGCGATCACATAGCCATCGCCGCCGTTGTTGCCCGGCCCGCAAAGCACCAGGGCCTGCCCCGGGTTGCGGGCGAGCGCTGGCCAGTGGCGCAGGATGGCCTCAACCGTGCCCTGCCCCGCCCGCTCCATCAACTGCGCGCCCGAAACGGCGCCCGAACCGATGGCGGCCTGTTCGGCCGCGCGCATCTGGTCGCTGGTCAGCAACGGGGCGCCCAACATTGGTTCAGCGTTCATATTCTGCCCACTTTCGATGCCGAACGCACAAAATTTGTGCAAACCACCATGAATCCTCCTTGCCCGACCGCGCCCCAAACCCTACCCAATTGTGAGCCCGGGTGAGAAGTGGTCTGACCCGGTACCAACATCAAGGAGTCGGCCCATGAAGAAGATCGAAGCGATCATCAAGCCTTTCAAGCTGGACGAGGTGAAGGAAGCCTTGCAGGAGATCGGTGTTCAGGGCCTCAGCGTTCTCGAGGTCAAGGGGTTCGGGCGCCAGAAGGGGCACACCGAACTTTACCGTGGCGCCGAGTATGTGGTCGATTTCCTGCCGAAGGTGAAGATCGAGGTGGTGCTGGACGACGATCAGGTCGACTCGGCCATCGAGGCCATCGTCGATGCCGCCAAGACCGACAAGATCGGCGACGGCAAGATCTTCGTCGCCCCCATCGAACAGGCGGTTCGCATCCGCACCGGCGAAACCGGAAGCGACGCATTGTAACACCCGCCGGGCCAGCCCCGCGCGACCACGACACCAACATCGAAAAATCGAAGGACAGGTTCATCATGAGCACTTCTGACATGCTGAAGACGATCAAGGACGAGGATGTCGAATACGTCGACATCCGTTTCACCGACCCGCGGGGCAACCTGCAGCACGTCACGGTGATGTCCGATCAGATCGATGAGGATTTCATCGAAGAGGGCTTCATGTTCGACGGCTCGTCGATCGCCGGGTGGAAGTCGATCGACCAGTCGGACATGAAACTGGTTCTGGACACCGAGAGCGTCTACATGGACCCGTTCTATGCCGAAAAGACCATGGCGATCCATTGCACGGTCTGCGAACCCGACACCATGGAACGCTATGCCCGCGACCCGCGCGGCACCGCGCGCAACGCCGAGGAATACCTGAAATCCACCGGCATCGGCGACACGGCCTATATGGGCCCCGAGGCCGAGTTCTTCCTTTTCGACGACGTGCGCTTCAGCGTGGGCATCAACAAGGTGTCCTACCAGGTGGATGCCGTTGACGGTTCGTGGAACGGCGATACCGAATACGAAATGGGCAACATGGGCCACCGCCCGGGCCTGAAGGGCGGTTACTTCCCGGTGAACCCCGTGGACGACGGCCAGGACATCCGCGCCGAGATGCTTTCGACCATGAAGCGCATCGGTATGAAGGTCGACAAGCACCACCACGAAGTCGCCTCGTGCCAGCACGAACTGGGCCTGCTTCACGGCACCCTCACCCGCCAGGCGGACGAGGTTCAGAAATACAAGTACATCGTGCAGAACGTCGCCCATGCCTATGGCAAGTCGGCCACCTTCATGCCCAAGCCGATCTCGGGCGACAACGGGTCGGGCATGCATGTGAACATGTCGATCTGGAAAGACGGCAAGCCGCTGTTCGCAGGCGACAAATACGCCGACCTTTCGGACGAGGCGCTGTTCTACATCGGCGGCATCCTGAAGCACGCCAAGGCCCTGAACGCCTTCACCAACCCGACGACCAACAGCTACAAGCGGCTGATCCCCGGGTTCGAGGCACCCGTGCTGCGCGCCTATTCCGCGCGCAACCGGTCGGGCTGCGTGCGCATTCCGTGGGCTGAATCGCCCAAGGCGAAACGTGTCGAGGCCCGCTTCCCCGATCCGGCGGCCAACCCCTATCTGTGCTTCTCGGCCCTGCTGATGGCCGGCCTTGACGGGATCAAGAACAAGATCCACCCGGGCGAAGCCATGGACAAGGATCTCTACGATCTGCCCGCCGAGGAACTGGCCGGCATCCCCACCGTCTGCGGCAGCCTGCGCGAGGCCATGGACGAACTTGAGAAGGACATGGATTTCCTGACTGCCGGCGATGTGTTCACCAAGGACCAGATCGAAGGCTACATGGACCTGAAGTGGGAAGAGATCTACGCCTACGAGCACACCCCCCACCCCATCGAGTTCAAGATGTACTACAGCTGCTGATCCTGACCGGCAGCCACAAGACAAGGGGCGCCCCGGCCGGGCGCCCCTTTTTCGTTTCGGTCGCGGGCGGCAGCGCGACGCGGCGTTACGGGCCGTCGACCGGCGCCAGATCGGCCAGCGCCAGACTGCGCGACCAGGCCTCGGCCCCATCTTCGAGCTTCAGCAGCCAGGCCAGCGGCACACCGGTTCTGGTCGCGACGCCATGGGCGGCCCCCATCAGCGCGCCGATCACGATGGACCGCCCCGCGCTGTCGCCGCCCGCGTCGATGTTGCGGTTGATCGCCTCTTCGAACGAGGACGCCCGCGCCAGGATGTGAAAGGCCAGCGGCATCGCCATGGGCAGGTGGCAGGCGCGGCCCGTCACCTCGCCATAAGCTGTCGAATCCGGTTCTTCCGTGTCCAGAGCCTGGATCAGCGCCTCGACGCCCTCTTCCCCGGCCAGCGGCGCGGCATCGCGCAGGGCCTGCGCCAGGGGGGCACCCTTCAGCACCGCGCCAAGGGCCACGGCAAAGACCGCACCATAGGCGCGGGCCACGTCATTGTCGTTGGTCACGCAAATGGCCTGCTCCACGTTCTGCCCGGTGACGATGACGGCTGGCAGGGTTGCCAGCGCGGGCAGCTGATCGTCGTCGATGCCCGAGGGGTCGGTGCGCTCGGCCGCGATATTGGCAAGGGTGCCGCGCGTGGGCCGGTCGATATACCCGACGAAAGGCCCGCCCGCGCCGAAATAGGCGGCGAAATCAGCCTGATATGCGCCTACGTCAAATCCACCGTCGCGCTGGATCGCGGCCATGGCAAGGGCCAGGGTCGCGCCATATTGCGTCTGCATCCCCAGGCGGCGCGCACCATGGGCGAAATAGCCCACGCCACCGTCATAATGGGCCGGATCGACCGGCAGGAAGGCGGCGCTGCCCCCGTGGGCGGCGCGCAGGTCGGCGATGCGGCCCACGTCATAGATCCAATGCGCGCCCAGGCTGGCGGCATCCCCCACCAGCGCCCCCATGAGGGCGGCGCGCCTGCGTTCAACCGTGTTCATGGCAATCCCCTTTCGATTTGCCGCAAGGCACCATGCCCCGGCCCGCGCGTCAACGCGCCCGGCATTTCAGTGCGTCACCATGGCGTGAGGCAGCGCCCTCGGCCGTTGCGTCGGTGGACCGGGGGCGACAGATTGATGGCAGGCGAACAAAAGGGAGAGCCGCGATGCCCATGGAGAAGATCACCTTTCAGGGCCACGACGGCCAAACCCTGGCCGCCCGGCTGGATCTGCCGACCGGGCCGCACCTGGGCACCGTGCTGTTTGCCCATTGCTTCACCTGCTCAAAGGACATTCCCGCCGCCCGCCGCATCGCCGCCCGCCTCTCGGCCATCGGCCTTGCGGTGCTTCGGTTCGATTTCACCGGCCTTGGCCACTCCGAGGGCGAATTCGAAAATACCAACTTCACCTCGAACGTGGCCGACCTGAAGGCCGCCGCCGATTACCTGGCCGGGCGCGACATGGCGCCGGGCCTGTTGATCGGCCATTCGCTGGGGGGTGCGGCGGTGCTGCGCGCGGCGGGGGGGATCGCGTCGGTCAAGGCGGTGGTGACCATCGGCGCGCCCTATGACCCGGGCCATGTTACCCACAATTTCGCCGCCGCGCTGGACCAGATCAAATCCGAGGGCGTGGCCGAAGTTTCGCTGGGGGGCCGGCCCTTCCGCATCGCCCGCCAGTTCCTCGAGGATGTATCGCAGGAAAACCTGGAGCCGGCGATCCGCGACCTGAAACGCGCCCTGCTGGTGATGCACGCACCGCGCGATCAGATCGTCGGGATCGAGAACGCCAGCCAGATCTTCACCGCCGCAAGGCACCCCAAGAGTTTCGTCACCCTTGACGATGCCGACCACCTGATCAGCGATGCCGCCGATGCCGAATACGCGGCCGAGGTGATAGCCGCCTGGTCGGCCCGCTATCTGCAACTGCACCCGCCCGCCCCGCCCCGCGGCGCGCCCGAAGGCATCGTGCGCGTCTCGGAGGCCGACCCAAAGGGGTTCCTTCAGGATGTCACCAGCGGGCAGAGCATCCACCTTCTGGCCGACGAACCGCTGGCCTATGGCGGCACCAACCGGGGCCTGACGCCCTATGGGCTGGTCGGGGCCGGGCTGGGCGCCTGCACCTCGATGACGCTGCGCATGTATGCAAGGCGCAAGGGCTGGCCGCTGGATCATGTGCGGGTGGATGTCAGCCATGACAAGGTACACGCCCAGGACGCAGGCGCGCCCAGCGACGACAAGGTCGATGAGTTTCTGCGCGAAATCCACATCGAAGGCGACCTGGACGACGAACAGCGCGCCCGCCTGATGGAGATCGCCGACCGCTGCCCCGTGCATCGCACACTGGAGCGCACATCGCACGTCGTGACCCGCAGCGCCAAGGCGGATTAGGCCGGTGGCCTAGCCTTTCAGCTTGCGGTGCAGCGCGGTATCCACCGCGTCGGTGACGAACTTCGACGTGTCACCGCCCAAGCGGGCGATTTCCTTGACCAGTTTGCTGGCAATCGCCTGATGCCGCGCCTCGGCCATCAGGAACACCGTCTCGACCGAATCGTCCAGAGCGCGGTTCATGCCCACCATCTGGTATTCATACTCGAAATCCGCCACGGCCCGCAGGCCGCGCACGATAACCCCTGCGCCCACGTCGCGGGCACAGTCGATCAGCAGGTTCTCGAAGGGATGGGCGATCAGTTCGCACCCGGTCTGGTCGGTCAGATCGGCGAACTCTGCCTCGACCATGGCAACCCGTTCTTCCAAGCTGAACAAGGGCCCCTTGTCGCGGTTTATGGCAACGCCGATCACCAGCCGATCCACCAACCGGCACGCCCGGCGAATGATATCGAGATGACCAAGCGTTACGGGGTCGAAGGTTCCGGGGTACAGACCGATGCGCATGGCAAACCTCTTGTGTGCTGCGCCACACGCAACATTATTGCGCCCAAAATTGCAAGTGCTTGGCTAGTGCCCCATGACCATGGATTCCAGCGCGTCACGCTCCATCGACAGTTCCGAAAGCCGCGCCTTGATCACGTCACCGATCGAGATCAGCCCGATCATCGTGTCGCCCCGCATCACCGGCATGTGGCGAAAGCGCCCGTCGGTCATCTTTTGTAGAACGCTCACCGCCTCGTCCTCGGGGGTGCAGCCGATCAGGTCGCGCGTCATCAGGTCATCGACCTTGTCGTCCATGCAATTGGCGCCACGCTTGCCCAGTTCGCGCACGATGTCGCGTTCCGACAGGATGCCCAGGGGCGCCGCCCCGTCCGAAACGATCACGGCACCGATCCGCTTTTCCGACAAGAGCGCGGCCGCATCGCCAACGTTGCTGCCCGGCGCAACCGTCACCACGTCCGCAGCCGATTTTCCCTGAAGGATTTGTTGAACCAACATAATTCACGCCTTTCCACTGCCGGTTGACCTTGATCAAGCGTCGCCGCAACGGGGGCATCCTGTCAAGCCAAGGCTTCCAACCGGGCGATTTCGGCGCGCAATGCCGCCCCCAGCGCGGCGGCGAACCGGTTCAGCCGCGCCACGCGCCGGTCATCGCCATGGCGGATCAGCCAGAAGGTGCGCGACAGCGCCACCTCGTCGCGCAGCACCCGCACCAGCCCCGGCGCGGCGGGCAATGCGAAATCATGCACGATACCCACGCCACAGCCCTGGGCAAGCCATTGAAACTGAACGGCAACCGAATTGGATGACAGCGCCACCCGGTCGATCCCCACTTCGCCAAGATAGTCGAGTTCCTTGTCGAAGATCATGTCGGGAATATAACCGACGATGGGATGGGCGTTCAGATCGGCGCGGGTGGCAAGGGGCGGTGCCTTGGCCAGGTAATCGCGGTGCGCGGCCAGGTGCAGCTGGTAATCCGCGATCTTCTGCACCGTCACCCGCCCGCCGGTGGGCGGCGAGACGGCGATTGCCATGTCCGCCTCGCGCCGCGACAGGTTGAAGACCCGGGGCAGCGCGACAACCTGAACCTCAAGCCCAGGGTTCTGCGCCACCAGTTGGGCACAGACGCGCGGCAGCAGGAAGTTCGCACAGCCATCGGGCGCGCCCAGCCGGATCGGCCCGCTCAGCCCGCCGCCTTTGCCGCGCAGCTCGTCGCTGGCCGCCGACATGGCCTGTTCGGCGCGTTCGGCATGGGCGACAAAGCGCTGGCCCGCTTCGTTCAGCAGATACCCCTGCGGCGACTTCACGAAGAGGATCGCCCCGACATCGCCCTCCAGCCGGGCAATGCGCCGCCCCACCGTGGCCGCGTCCAGCTTCAACGCCCGCGCGGCGCCCGAAAGACTGTCGTGGCGCGCCACAGACAGGAAAATCCGCATGTCATCCCACTGCATCGCAACCACCATACCGACAAAAACGCAAAGCCCTTTTGGCAAACTGCCGCTTTTCCCCTACCCGGCGCAACCCTAGAGTGAGGGCGAAGCGAAACAACGGAGAGCGCCATGGAAACCCTGTCACACTGGATCAACGGCAAACACGTCAAGGGCACGGGACGCAGCGCCGATGTGTTCAACCCCGCCACCGGCGAAGTGCAGGCCCAGGTGCCCCTGGCCGACAAGGCCCTGCTGGACAGCGCCGTGGCCGACGCCGCCGAGGCGCAGATCAAGTGGGGCGCCACCAACCCCCAGCGCCGCGCCCGGGTGATGATGGAATTCGTCCGCCTGCTGAACCGCGACATGGACAAGCTGGCCGAGGCGCTGAGCCGCGAACACGGCAAGACCCTGCCCGACGCCAAGGGCGACGTGCAGCGCGGGCTTGAGGTGATCGAGTTCTGCATCGGCGCGCCGCACCTTCTGAAGGGCGAATATACCGATGGCGCCGGGCCGGGCATCGACATGTATTCCATGCGCCAGCCCCTGGGCGTGGTGGCGGGCATCACGCCCTTCAACTTCCCGGCGATGATTCCGATGTGGAAGATGGGCCCCGCCCTGACCTGCGGCAACGCCTTCATCCTCAAACCCTCGGAACGTGATCCCTCGGTGCCGTTGATGCTGGCCGAACTGCTGCAAGAGGCCGGCCTGCCCGATGGCGTTCTTCAGGTGGTGAACGGCGACAAGGAGACGGTGGACGCCATCCTGGACAACGAGACGATCCAGGCCGTGGGCTTTGTCGGCTCGACCCCGATCGCGGAATACATCTATGCCCGCGGCTGTGCGGCCGGCAAGCGGGTGCAGTGTTTCGGCGGTGCCAAGAACCACATGATCATCATGCCCGACGCCGACCTTGATCAGGCCGCCGATGCGCTGATCGGCGCGGGTTACGGTGCGGCGGGCGAACGCTGCATGGCGATCTCGGTGGCCGTGCCGGTCGGCGATGCCACGGCGGATGCGCTGATCGAACGGCTGGTGCCGCGGATCGAGAAGCTGAAGGTCGGCCCCTATACCGCCGGCAACGACGTCGATTACGGCCCCGTCGTCACCGCGGCAGCGAAGGAGAACATCCTGAAGCTGGTGCAATCGGGCATCGACCAGGGCGCGGAACTGGTGGTGGACGGACGCAACTTCAACCTGCAGGGATACGAGGACGGCTTCTTCGTCGGCCCCCACCTGTTTGACCGCGTCACAACCGACATGGACATCTATCGCAAGGAGATCTTCGGCCCGGTCCTGTCGCAGGTCCGCGCCAAGACCTACGAAGAGGCGCTTGGCTATGCGATGGACCATGAATACGGCAACGGCACCGCGATCTTCACCCGCGACGGCGACGCCGCCCGCGATTTCGCCAGCCGGATCAACATCGGCATGGTGGGCATCAACGTGCCCATCCCCGTGCCGCTGGCCTATCACACCTTCGGCGGCTGGAAGAAATCGGGCTTTGGCGATCTGAACCAGCACGGCCCCGACGCCTTCCGCTTCTACACCCGCACGAAGACCGTGACGGCGCGCTGGCCCTCGGGCATCAAGGAAGGTGGCGAGTTCAACTTCAAGGCCATGGACTGATCGAGAGTGCGGGCGCCTCCGGCGGGGATATTTGAAGGACCAAAGATGGGGGATGACGTGCCTTCCCCCTGCGGTTCGTGATTTCCCCGCCGGTGGCCTGACGAACGCCAAGGGGGGACGGCATGGATTTCGGGCTGAGCGAGGAACAGAAGGCCATCTTCGAGATGGCGCGCGACTTCGGGGCCGAACATATCGCCCCCCATGCCCGGGAATGGGAAGCGGCGGGGGAAATTCCGCGCGCGCTCTGGCCCCGGCTGGCCGAACTGGGGTTCGGCGGGCTTTACGTTTCCGAGGACAGCGGCGGCACCGGGCTGGGGCGGCTTGACGCGACGCTGGTGTTCGAGGCGCTGTCCATGGCCTGCCCCTCGGTCGCGGCTTTCCTGTCGATCCACAACATGTGCGCCGCGCTGATCGACCGGTTTGCCGATGATGCCATGAAGGCGCGGATGCTGCCTGACGTGCTGTCGATGAAAACCATCCTGGCCTATTGCCTGACCGAACCCGGATCGGGCAGCGACGCCGCCGCCCTGCGCACCCGGGCCGAGCGGACCGACCATGGCTATCGGCTGAACGGCAGCAAGGCCTTCATCTCGGGCGGGGGATATTGCGACGCCTATATCGTGATGTGCCGCACCGGCGCCGAGGGGCCGCGCGGCATTTCCGCCGTCCTCGTCGAGGATGCGACGCCGGGCCTGTCCTTTGGCGCGAAAGAAGACAAGATGGGCTGGCGCAGTCAGTCCACCCGGCAGGTGCAGTTGGACGATTGCGACATTCCGGCAGAAAACCTGCTGGGGGCCGAGGGGATGGGTTTCACTTATGCGATGTCGGGGCTGGATGGCGGGCGGCTGAACATCGGCGCCTGTTCGCTGGGCGCGGCGCGGGCCGCCATGGACGCCACCCTTGCCTACATGGCCGAGCGCCGCGCCTTCGGGCGCAGTATAGACCAGTTTCAGGCGTTGCAGTTCCGCCTTGCGGACATGGAGATCGCGCTGGAGTCTGCCCGTGTCTTCCTGCGCCAGGCCGCCTGGAAATACGACACCGGCGCGCCCGATGCCACGAAGCACTGCGCCATGGCCAAGGCCCTTGTCACCGAGGCGGGCAGCCGCATCGTGGATCAGTGCCTGCAACTGCACGGCGGATACGGCTATCTTGCCGACTACGGGATCGAGAAGCTGGTGCGCGATCTGCGGGTGCACCAGATTCTGGAGGGCACGAACGAGATCATGCGCCTGATCGTGGCGCGCGAGATGCTGAAGCCATGAGCGATGTGGAAATCCGCACCGCCGGGCGCGCCGGACGCATCACCCTGAACCGCCCCAAGGCGTTGAACGCCCTGACATGGGATATGGTGCGCGCCATCGATGCCGCGCTGATCGGCTGGGCGCGGGACGATGCCGTTTCCATGCTGATCCTGGACGGCGCGGGTGAGCGGGCCTTTTGCGCTGGGGGCGATCTGGCCGCTATCCATGCCGCCGCAAGCGCGGGCGATCACGATCATGCCCGCGGGTTCTGGCGCGACGAATATGCCATGAACGCCAGATTGTTCAATTATCCCAAGCCTGTGGTCAGCCTTCTTCACGGCTTCACCATGGGGGGCGGTGTCGGGGTCGGTTGTCATGCCAGCCACCGGATTGTCGGCGAAAGCAGCCGGATTTCCCTGCCCGAATGCGCCATCGGCCTTGTGCCGGACGTGGGCGGATCGCTTCTTCTGGCGCGCGCACCGGGGCGACTGGGTGAATATCTGGGCACCACGGGCCGGCGGATGCGGGCGGGTGATGCGATTCTTGCGGGCTTTGCCGATCACTATCTGGCGGAAAGCGACTGGCCTGCCCTGATCGAAGCGCTGGAACGCACCGGCGATCCGGCCCTGATCGACGCCGCCGCGCAGCCCCCCGCCCCTTCCGAGCTGGCCGGGCTGACAGACGAGATCGACCGGTTCTTCGGCGCGCGGACCCTGGCCGACCTGCTGAACGCGCTTGGTGCGTCCGAGACGGCATTCGCGCGGCAGACCTTGGGCGAGTTGGAGCGGGTGTCGCCCTTGTCGGCGGCCTCCACCCTTGACCTGGTGCGCCGTGTTCGCGGGCTGGATGGCATCGAACAGGCGCTGCGGATGGAATACCGCTTCACCGCCCGTGCCCAGGCCGAGGGCGATTTCTTGGAAGGCATTCGCGCCGCCATCATCGACAAGGACGATGCACCACGCTGGCGCCAGGGCGTAAAAGGGATCGAGGCACAGGCAAGGGCGATGCTGCAACCGCTGGGCGACGATGAACTGAAGCTTGATGAAGGCCCGGCGCGCGGGTCGGGCAGATAGCAGCGACGCGCCTTTGGCCAGCGGCGGATTGGGGTTTCACCCCAAACCCCAGGATATTTCAGGACCAAAGATGGAAAAAGGGCCGCCTTTTCGCTGGCGGCCCTTCGTTTGCTTTGGCGTGGGGATCACATGCGCGAGGCGACGTTTTCCCAGTTGACCAGGTTGTCGAGGAAATTGGTCAGATAGGCCGGGCGCTTGTTGCGGAAATCGATGTAGTAGGAATGTTCCCACACGTCGCAGCCCAGAAGCGCGGTCTGGCCGAAGCAGACGGGGTTCACGCCGTTTTCGGTTTTCGTGACCTTGAGGCTGCCGTCGCTGTCCTTGACCAGCCAGGCCCAGCCCGAGCCGAACTGACCGCCACCGGCGGCGGCGAAATCTTCCTTGAACTTGTCGACCGAGCCGAAGGAGTCTTTCAGCGCGCTTTCCAGCTCCGAGGGCATTGCCGATTTGCCGGGGCTCATCATTTCCCAGAACTGGTTGTGGTTCCAGAGCTGCGAGATATTGTTGAAGATGCCGCTTTGGGCGACGGCGTTGTTGTCGTAGGTGCCCTTGATGATCTCTTCAAGCGACTTGCCTTCCCACTCGGTTCCGGCAATCGCCTTGTTGCCGTTGTCGACATAGGCCTTGTGGTGAATGTCGTGGTGGTATTCCAGTGTTTCCTTGCTCATGCCGTTGTCGGCCAAGGCATCATGTGCATAGGGAAGATCGGGAAGTTCAAAAGCCATAACAAGCCCCTTTGGTTGATGTTTCGCTGCCTGATACCTGCGGCCGCGGGCCGCGGAGGTCAAGCCTTCTAGTGGGAAACGGCCTGGCCGCCCGCCGGTTCCCGCCAGGCTTACCTAACTGTCGAAAAGTTCGGGTTCGCTGCCCTTGCGGGCGGACGTGGACAGCAGGTCGAAGACATATTGCGCCACCGAGCGGAAGCAGATCACATGGGCGGCCTGCTGATCCGTCAGCCAGAAGGCCGCCGCCACCTGGGCCAGGCGGCTGCGGCGCAGGGTGAAAGGCGCCAGCCCTGCCGGGGAGACATCGGCCGGCGTCAGCTTGGCCAGTACATCGCGCAGGCCCGCGCCTTCGAGGCGGAACATGGCCCGCGCGTCGGAGACGTCGACGGCAAGGTGATGGCTGCCCTCAAGGGCCGTGGCGAGCTGTGCCAGGGCATCGGGCACATCGGCGCGGGGCAGCAGCAGCAGCGCCTCGTCGGGGGACATCCAGGCGCAGCCCCGGCTGCCGTTGATGACGATGCGCCCCATGTCAGGGAGATCGGCCCCTGCCACGGCCAGCACCGCATCGCGCAGGGCAGCCGCGGCCAGATCGCCGCGCAGGGTGATCATGCCCTGGGGCGCCGTTTCCGTGACGGTGACGAAGCCCTGGAAGGACGCGCCGTTCAGGGGGGTGACGGGATCAGACATTCTGTTTCGCTCCGTCCTTGTCGAAGAATACCGGGTCAGTGATGCGGGCCTGAACGATTGTTCCGTCGGTGCGCGGGAAATCCAGCACCTCGCCCATGCGGTCGGGGCCGTTCAGCACCAGCCCCATGGCGATGCCATGCCCCAGGGTCGGCGAATGATAGGTCGAGGTGACGCGCCCCTGGGTGTGTTTCTGACCGTTGGCATTGGTTCCCGACGCGGTGGCATAGGCGCCGTCGGGCAGGACCGACCCGTCGAGCGTTTCAAGGCCCACCAGTTTCCAGCGTGTGGGGTCCTGCATGTGGCTGCGCTGATGGGCGCGCTTGCCGATGAAATCGTCCTTCTTCTTCGAGATCGCCCAGTTGAGGTTGAGATCCTGCGGGATGACCGTGCCGTCGGTTTCATCGCCGATCATGATGAAGCCCTTTTCGGCGCGCATGATGTGCAACGCCTCGGTGCCATAGGGGGTGACGTTGAACTCCGCTCCCGCCTCGAGCAGCCTGTCCCAGAGCGCGCGGCCATGGCCCGCAGGCACGGCGATTTCAAAGCTGAGCTCGCCCGAGAAGGAGATGCGGAAGACCCGCACCGGAAGACCGGCCAATGTGCCTTCGGTCCAGTGCATGAAGGGCAGACTGTCCTTCGAAAGGTCCATGCCGCCGAGCCTTTCCAGCACCGCGCGCGCCTTCGGGCCCACCACGGCGATCTGGGCGTATTGTTCGGTGAGGTTGGCGGTATAGACCTTCCAGTCCCACCACTCGGTTTGCAGGAATTCCTCCATGTGGGCATGGACATGCTCGGCCCCGCCGGTGGTGGTGTGGCACAGCCAGGTGTCATCGTCGATCCGCGCCACGACACCGTCATCCATGAGAAAGCCGTTCTCGCTGCACATCAGGCCATAGCGGCATTTGCCGGGGGCGAGGTTGCTCATCATGTTGGTGTACATCATGTCGACAAAGCGGCCCGCGTCGGGGCCCTTGACCAGGATCTTGCCCAGGGTCGAGGCATCGAGCAGGCCCAGGCTGTCGCGGGTGGCATTCACCTCGCGGCTGACGGCCCCCTCGATGGATTCCCCGGGCCGGCGATAGCAGTAGGGCCGGCGCCAGTGGCCCACCGGCTCCCAGTGGGCGTGGTTTTCGGCGTGCCACTGGTGCATCGGGCTGCGGCGCAGAGGCTGGAAGATTTCGCCACGCGCCTCGCCTGCGATGGCGCCCATGGAAATCGGGGTATAGGGCGGGCGGAAGGTGGTGGTGCCGACCTGGGGGATCGGCGCGGCCAGTGCCCCCGACAGAACGGCCAGGCCGTTGATGTTGGAGAGCTTTCCCTGATCGGTGGCCATACCCAACGTGGTATAGCGCTTGGCGTGTTCGACGGATTCATAGCCTTCCTGGGCGGCAAGCTGCACATCGGAGACTTTGACGTCGTTCTGGAAATCGAGCCACATCTTTGCGCGCAGTTTCGCGCCCGCGCCATGGGGCATGATCCAGACCGGCATCAGCGGCGCCTCATCGCTTGGCGCCGCCTGGGCGGCGCTTGCGCTTTTCGTCGGGTCGATGGCGCGGGCGGCGTCGGCCAGCGCCTCGGCCGCGGTCAGCGCGCCGCTGGCGGCCCCTGCGCTGGCCACGAAAGCGCTGCCATCGGCGCCGGTGGGCGGGCGGTTCGGATCGGGGATGAAACAAGCCCGGGGGTCATCCCAGGTCAGCTTGCCGCCGCAATGCGACCAGAGGTGGACGACAGGCGACCAGCCGCCGGACATGGCGACCACATCGCAGTCGATGCTGTCGATCACCGCACCCTCGCCCGCCTGCTGACAGAGGGTGATGCCTGTGACACGCTTGCCCCCCTGCACCGCCGCGATGCCCTTGCCGGTTTCCACGCGGATGCCCTGCTGGCGGGCCTGTTCCATCAGCGCGCCGCCCCCGGCGGGGCGCGCATCGATGATGCAGGGCACGTCGAGCCCGGCCCGTTTCACCGCCAGGGCGGTGCGATAGGCATCGTCGTTGTTGGTGACGACCACGACCCTGTCGCCGGGCGAGACCGCGTAGTTGACAATGAAATCACGCACCGCACTGGCCAGCATGACGCCGGGGATGTCGTTTCCGGCAAAGGAAAGCGGGCGTTCGATGGCGCCGGTGGCGGTGACGATGCGCCCTGCCCTGATCCGCCAGAGCCGGTGGCGCGGCATGTCGGCCTGGGGCTGGTGATCGGCCAGACGCTCATAGGCCAGCAGGTAGCCGTGATCATAGACCCCCGCCCCCATGCAGCGCAGGCGCAGGGTGACGTTGGGCATCGCTTCGAGCGCGGCGATCGTGGCGTCGATCCAGGCCTGGGCCGGCTGACCGTCGATCTCGTCGCCATCCACCGGGGCGCGGCCGCCCCAATGCGCCGTCTGTTCCATCAGCAGGATGCTCTGGCCGCCCTCGGCGGCAATGCGCGCCGCTTGCAGGCCCGCGATTCCGCCGCCCACCACCACCAGGTCAAACCGGGCGTGAAGGTGTTCGTAACGGTCGGCGTCGCGCTCGCTCGGGGCCTGGCCCAGTCCGGCCGATTTGCGGATCACCGGTTCGTAGACATGCTTCCAGAATGACCGGGGATGGATGAACATCTTGTAGTAGAAACCGGCGGGCAGGAAACGCGACAGGTGGGTGTTGATCGCGCCGATATCGAAATCGAGGCTGGGCCAGTGGTTCTGCGAGGTGGCGGTGAGCCCTTCGAAGAGTTCGGTGGTGGTGACCCTCTGGTTCGGCTCGAACCGGTCGGAGAGGCCGAGGTTAACCAGTGCGTTCGGCTCTTCCGCGCCGCTGGCGACAATGCCGCGTGGGCGGTGATACTTGAACGACCGGCCCACCAGCATCTGATCGCCCGCCAGCAGCGCCGAGGCCAGCGTGTCGCCCTGAAATCCACGCAGGGCCTTGCCGTTGAAGGTGAAGCGCCGAGGCGCGCCGCGGTCGATCAGGCGGCCGCCGGTGGCGAGGCGTGTGCTCATGTCATTGGCCTTTCGACGGGGGAGGCGGTGGTTTTTTGAGTATTTTCGGCAAGAAAGAGCATCAGGCGAAGCCCTGCCAATCGGGGCGGCGCGCGGCGATGGCATCAAGGATGTCTTGCGGCGGTTCCAGGGTCTGCGCGCTGTAGGTGCCGAAGACCTCGAGCGTCACGGTGCAGCGGGCGGCGTGAAACCACTTGCCGCAGCCCATGGCATGGCGCCAGCGTTCGAAATGCACGCCGCGCGGGTTCTTGCGCAGGAACAGATATTGCTCGAAGGCGTCATCGCCGCTGTCGGGGCCGGCCCGCGACACATGGGCCTGGCCGCCGGGGTGAAGCTCGGTCTCGTCGCAGGCGATGTTGCAGCAGGGACAGGTGAGGGTCAGCATGGGCAGGGTCCGGATGCAATTGGGCGGGCGCCATTCGGCACCCGCCCGGGATTGAAGTCTGTCAGTCGTGACGTGTCAGTTGCCGGCAGGGGCCGGTGCGCTTTCCTCGGCCGCGGGGGCGTCGCTGGCGGGTGCTTCGACGGTGACGTTGGTGTCGCCGCCGCCCGCGCCCGCGCCCGTGGTGCCCGCACCATCGGCGCCGGCGAAGACGATGTAGGCCACGATGGCAAGCGCCACAACGACGCCCCCGAGGATGAAGGCGAGAGTGGAGGAGCCGCCCTTTTCGCGTACATGGGTTTCACGAAGGGTTGTGTTGGTATTGTCAGGCATGGTCGCGTTTCCTTGCGTTGATGCATCTGACGCTCAACGGAGAGGGGTGACCGGCGGTTCCGGGGGGGACTGGGCATCGGCATCAATGCGCCACCCCTGCTGCAACGCTTTCGTCGATGAAGCGGCCTTCGCGGAACCGGTTCATGGTAAAGGCGGCCGCCAGGGGGCCCGGTTCGCCCTGGGCCATCAGTTCGGCCATGGCCCAGCCCGAGCCGGGAATTGCCTTGAACCCGCCGGTGCCCCAGCCGCAGTTGACGAAGCAGTTTTCCAGCGGCGTCTTGCTGATGATAGGCGAGCGGTCGCCGGTCATGTCGACAATCCCGCCCCACTGGCGCAGCATCTTGAGCCGCGAGATCATCGGGAAGGTTTCGATGAGCGCGCGCACGGTTTCCTCGATATGATGGAAGCTGCCGCGCTGGGTATAGTTGTTGTAGCCGTCGGCGCCGCCGCCGATCACCATTTCGCCCTTGTCGGACTGCGACATGTAGCCGTGTACCGTGTTGGCCATCACCACCACGTCCATGCAGGGCTTGATCGGTTCGCTGACCAACGCCTGAAGCGCGACCGATTCCAGCGGCAGCCGGAACCCGGCCATTTCGGCCAGAACGCCGGAATGCCCCGCCACCACGATGCCCAGCTTGGCGCAGTCTATTTCGCCCTTCGTGGTGCTGACGCCCGCGACCTTGCCGTTTTCGCGGCGGATCGCCGTCACCTCGCATTGCTGGATGATGTCCATGCCCATGTCGCTGCAGGCCCGGGCATAGCCCCAGGCCACGGCATCGTGGCGGGCGGTGCCGCCCCGCGCCTGCCAGAGCGCCCCCAGCACCGGATAGCGCGGGCCGTCGATGTTGATGATCGGGCACAGCTCTTTCACCCGGTCGGGGCCGACGTATTCGGTCGCCACACCCTGCAGCGCATTGGCATGGGCCGTGCGCTGAAAACCGCGCACCTCGTGTTGGGTCTGCGCCAGCATCATCACGCCGCGCGGCGAGAACATGATGTTGTAGTTCACATCCTGGCTCATCGTCTCGTAAAGGCTGCGCGATTTTTCATAGATCGCCGCCGAAGGGTCTTGCAGGTAGTTGGAGCGGATGATCGTGGTGTTGCGGCCGGTGTTGCCCCCGCCCAGCCAGCCCTTTTCGATCACCGCGACATTGCGGATGCCGTGATTCTTGCCCAGCCAATAGGCGGTGGCCAGGCCATGCCCCCCCGCGCCGACAATCACCACGTCGTATTTCTTCTTCGGCTCGGGCGAGCGCCAGGCCCGCTCCCATCCGGTGTGAAAGCGCAGCGCTTCGCGTGCGACGGCAAAGACCGAATAGCGTTTCAACGGCATGACCTTTCGTGACCTCGGGCGGCGGGCGACCTGCCCCTTATGGGTGGATTATCACGCGCTGCCGCCCTGTCAAACGGCAGGTGCCCGGCAATTTGCGACATGGGGCGCGGCGGCGGTGTCACAGCACTGTGACCGAAGGTCGCGCATGGCTGGCGTTCGGGCGCACAAGACGGCACATAGGGCGCGCAAGGATCGGAGGCGCGATGTTCTGGGTGGTGATCGTCGGATTGGCGGGGGTGACGGCGGCGGCGATCGTCCTGGCACTGCTGCGCGGTGGCCGCGGCGCGGCGGGCGAGGCGCCGGATATCCGCATCTACCGCGATCAGTTGGATGAGGTGGAACGCGATCTGGCGCGCGGCACCCTGACCGCCGAAGAGGCGGGGCGCGTGCGCACCGAGGTGTCGCGCCGCCTGCTTGAGGCGAATCGTGCCGCCCGGGCGGCGGGCACCCCCGCCACGGCGCCGCGCGGCGCCACGGTGGCGATGGCCGTGCTTTGCGCGGTACTGGTGGTTGGCGGCGGGCTGGGCACCTATGCCTGGCTGGGCGCGCCGGGCTTTCCCGATCTCCCGATCGCCACCCGCAAGGCGCTGGCCGATCAGGCCCGCGAAAACCGCCCCTCCCAGGCCGAGGCCGAACGCCAGGCCGCCGAGGTGATGCCCGCCCCCACGCCCGATCCGACCTATGTAAAGATGATGGAACAACTGCGCGAAACCGTGGCCAAGCGCCCCGACGATCTTCGCGGCCACCAGCTTCTGGCACGAAACGAGGCGCGGCTGGGCCGGTTTGCCGATGCTGTCGCGGCCCAGGAACGGGTCGTCGAACTGCTGGGCGACAAGGTGGGGGCCGAAGATCACACCGACCTGGCCGAATACATGATTCTTGCCGCCGGCGGCTATGTTTCGCCCGAGGCCGAGGCCGCGCTGACCCGTGCCTTGCAGATCGACGAGCGCAACGGCGCCGCGCGGTATTATTCCGGCCTGCTCTATGCCCAGACGGGGCGCCCCGACCTGGCCTTTCAGCTGTGGCGCGGACTGCTGGAAACCGGCCCCGAGGACGCCCCCTGGATCGCGCCCATCCGCGAACAGATGCCCGACCTCGCGGCCCGGGCCGGCACCCGCTATGACCCGCCCGAGGCCAGCGGCCCCAGCGCCGAGGACATGGCCGCCGCCGCCGACATGGCGCCGGAAGACCGCGACGCTATGATCCGCAACATGGTGTCGGGCCTGGCCGACCGGCTGGCGGCCGAAGGCGGCCCACCCCAGGACTGGGCCCGCCTGATCGCCGCCTATGGTGTACTGGGCGAAACCGAAACCGCCGCCGCGATCCACGCCGAGGCACTGGACACCTTCGCCGGGAACGACGAGGCGCTAACCCTGATCGCCGAAGCGGCCCGTCGCGCGGGGATCGCCCGATGATCTGCGAGGACATCACCGATTTCGCCGCCGCCCTGCCCCGCCACGGCGCCCTTGCCGGGCTTGACCTCGGCACCGTCACCCTTGGCGTTGCGGTGTCCGATGTCATGCGCTCGATCGCGACGCCGCTTGAAACGATCCGGCGCAAGAAGTTCGGTGTCGATGCGGCGAAGCTGCTGGAAATCACCACCGCGCGTCAGATCACCGGGCTGGTTCTGGGGCTGCCGCTGAACATGGATGGCAGCGAAGGCCCCCGCGCCCAATCGACCCGCGCCTTCGCCCGCAACCTCGAACGGTTGACCGATCTGCCCATCGCCTTCTGGGATGAACGCCTGTCCACCGTCGCCGCCACCCGCGCCCTGCTTGAGGCGGATACATCGCGAAAGCGCCGCTCGGAGGTGATCGACCATGTGGCGGCCGGCTATATCCTGCAGGGCGCGCTGGACCGCCTCGCCCACCTGCGGGGCACACCATGAGCGATGACGGGAAAGCCTCGGACGACGATATCGTCTGGAGCCGCGCCGAAACCGATTCACCCTGCGTCAAGATATGCGTCGTCCACCCCGCCGAACGGCTTTGCACCGGGTGCCTGCGCACGCTGGATGAGATCGCCCAATGGTCCCGCCTCGACGCGGCCCAACGCAGGCAGATCCTGGCCGAATTGCCGGGCCGCGCGGGGCAGTTGAAACAACGGCGCGGCGGACGGGCTGCGCGCCTCGCCCGCTCGCAGGGTTAGGCCCCGCCAAAAGCAGCGCCACGCCGCCCGAAACCGGCACCCTGAATGTCTTGCGCCGCAGGCGCGCCTTTCTGCTCAGGCGTCAAGCCCCTCGACCGCGCCCAGGGCCGCGCGCAGCACCTCCAGCCCCGCGCCCTTCCGGTGTGCGCCTTCCGACAAGGTCCGCCGCCAGGCCCGCGCGCCGGGTTGTCCGGCGAAAAGGCCCAGCATGTGGCGCGTGATCTGGTTCAACCGGCCCCCTTCCGTCAGGTGACGTGCGATATAGGGTTCCATCGCCGCCACGACCTCGGGGCGGGTCGGGGCCGGGTGGTCGTCGCCGAAGATTTCGCGATCCGCGGCAGCGAGGATATCGAAAGGCTGGTGATAGGCCGCCCGTCCGATCATCACACCGTCCAGCCCCCGGGCCAGCAATGCGCGCGCCTGCTCAAGGCTGGTGATCCCGCCATTGATCGAGACGTGAAGATCGGTAAATTCCGCCTTCATCGCCACCACAAGATCATAGTCCAGCGGCGGCACATCGCGGTTCTGCTTCGGGCTCAGCCCCTGCAACCAGGCCTTGCGCGCATGGATCTGCACCCGTCGCACACCGGCCGCGCGTATCCGTGCCAGAAAATCGGGCAGAACCTGCTCCGGGGCCTGGTCGTCCACCCCGATGCGGCACTTGACCGTCACTTCGACGTCGCGCGGGACAGCCGCGATCATCGCCGCCACGCCCTCGGCCACCAGCGCCGGGCGTTCCATCAGCACGGCGCCAAAGCAGCCCGATTGCACCCGGTCCGAGGGGCAGCCGACGTTCAGGTTGATCTCGCCATAGCCCTCGTCGGCCCCCATCGCCGCCGCCTGCGCCAGTTCACCGGGATCGGAGCCGCCCAGTTGCAGGGCCAGGGGCTGCTCGGCCGGATCGAACCCCAGAAGATGCCGCGCCCCCCCGCGCACCAGCGCGGGCGCCGTCACCATCTCGGTGTAAAGCAGGGTGCGCCGCGACATCAGCCGGTGAAAGAAACGGCAATGCCGGTCGGTCCAGTCCATCATTGGGGCCACGGAGAGGCGGGCGGCCGCTTCGGGGCTGATCTTGCCTGGCATGTCCAACTCCGGTTCCTCTCTGCCATTTCCTGCGGGTTCGGCGTTCTGTTCCACAGCCCCACGATCCGGCGGTTCGTTCCGCTTCGGACCTAGCACAGGCCACCACTCTTCGAAACGGCCCCTGCCGGAACGTCAGGGCGACCCCTTCATAATTCGGCAACCCCGCCATCACGGGCGGGCCGGTTGCCGTTTAGACGACTGCGTTGGGCGATGGAAGGTGCGATCACCCGGGCGCATGCAACGCCCAGGGGCAAATGTGGCGCGTCGGGGGCGGCGCGGCCCCGGCGCTGCCTGATTTGATCACAACCTCACCCCCACCCGGCCCTTTTTGCGCCACAGCCTGCGATCAATGATGAAGCAACGAAACAATGAACCAACAGTGTCGGAGTTGCCGGATGTCGATTGCCCTCTTTCTCAAGCGCGTTGCCATGATCTTTGCCGCCTTTGCCTTTGCCGCGCTGTTCAAGGCCGTGCTTGCGGCCGACGAAGCCCTTCTGGCCAATGGCCTGCTGGCGCTGCTGCCCTCGGCCATTGTCGTGATCCTTCTGGTGCGCATCGCCCGTCGCCCGGCGCGCCTGGCCGACTGACCCCTTCCAAATCGTGCGGCCCGTTGCCATGTATGGGCAAAGGAGTTGTCGCCATGCCGCTTGACCGACTTGTGCTGATCCTGATCTGTGTCGCCGTTGCGGCGGGGGTGACGGTGTGGCTGGGGGTTTTCCTGGCCGCCATGGTGACCCTGCCCTTTCCGGCGATGCTGCTTCTGGTGCCTGTTGCCCTTGTGGCCTGGGTGCTGTGGCGCGTGATTGCCGAGCGTTTGAACAACCGCGAGGACGATCATTATGACCAGATCGAAAAGTGACATCATCGTCACCACCACCGATGGCGTCGCCGGGCGCGAGGTGGTTGAGGTTCTGGGCCTGGTGCGCGGCTCGACCGTGCGGGCAAAACACATCGGCTCGGACATCGTCGCGTCGCTGCGCAATCTCGTGGGTGGCGAGGTGAAGGAATACGCCCAGCTTCTGGCCGCCGCCCGCGAACAATCCTACGACAGGATGGTGGCCGAGGCGGCGGGCCTGAACGCCGACGCCATCGTCGGCACCCGCATGGAAACCTCGACCATCATGAATGCGGCATCCGAGGTCGTGTTCTACGGCACCGCCGTGCGCCTGCGCTAGGCACGCCGGCGGGCCAGCCAGGACAGGGCCGCCACCAGAACGACCCCGTAAAGGACATGCCCGACAAGGGCGACCCAGGCGATCTTCGTGAAGTTGAGGAAGATATCACCCGTGGCGAACCCGGCAATGCCGCCGATTGCCACCACCCACAGGCCAAATCCATAGATCGCCGAGGCGGCGAAGCGGTGAAGCCCCGGCATGACCCGCTGCTGTATCGGGCGGAAGACCACCATCCAGCCCAGCGGATAGGCGATCAGCCCCACCAGCACCAGGTGCATCACATGGCCCGCCGGTCTGCCGTTGGGCAGGCCCAGCTTGCCCAAAAGGCTGCGCGCCAGGCCCTCGGGGGCCAGGTTGCCCAGCCCCAGCATCGGCGCAAGCGCCTGGCCCCAGATGTCGAAGGCGACGGTCGCAGCGGCACCGGCCAGCAGCATCGCCACAAGTGTGTCACGGTTCATCGGGGGCAAGGCGCCCGCGGATGGGGTGGGATCGCGTCGTGTCATGGCTTGCCTCGATCGGTTGTTGAACTTGGACGTGACTGCCATAATGTCCTCCGTGGCCCTTCGCACAACGCCATTTCATCCATTGCACAGGAAGGTCAGAATTGTGTCAGTGCTCCCCGACGACGCCACGCTGACCGAAAATGGCCTGAAGGCCAGCGGCAAGGGGCGGGTTCTGCTGATCGCATGCGGTGCCCTTGCGCGCGAGATCATGGCGCTGAAACGGGCGAACCGCTGGGATCACCTGGATCTGACCTGCCTGCCCGCGATCCTGCACAACCACCCCGACCGGATCACCGATGCCGTACGCGCCACGGTGGCCAGAAACCGCGCCGATTATGAAACGATCTTCGTGGTCTACGCCGATTGCGGCACCGGCGGCCATTTGCAGGCCGCCTGTGCCGAAATGGGGGTGGAGATGGTGGCCGGGCCCCATTGCTATGCCTTCTATGAAGGGGTCGATGGCTTCGTCGAACGGGCCGAGGACGAATTCACCTGTTTCTATCTCACCGATTTCCTGGTGCGACAGTTCGATGCCTTCGTCTGGCGGCCCATGGGCCTGGACCGCCACCCCGAGCTGCGCGAGATGATCTTCGGCAACTACACCAAGCTGATCTACCAGGCACAGACCGACAACCCCGACCTGACCGCCCGCGCCGAGGACTGCGCCCGGCGGCTGGGGCTGGAATTCGAGCGGCGCTTTACCGGCTATGGCGATCTGGCGGGCGTTCTGGGCAAGGTCGCGCAGGATGGCTGAAACCATGCCCGCAATCCGGCTTGAGGCGCCCCATGTGGCCCGGCTGTGCGATCTGCCCCGGCCCGCCCCGGCCACGGGCGATGTGCTGATCCGGGTGCGGGCCACGGGGATCTGCGGCACCGACATCGAACTTTACGAAGGCACGGCGCCCTACCTGCGCAGCGGGCGGGCGCGCTATCCCATCGTGCCGGGCCACGAATGGGCCGGGGTGGTGGAAAGCACCGGCGCGGGCGTGACCGGCTTTTCCCCCGGCCAGCAGGTGGTGGGGGAATGTTCGGTGGGCTGCGGCACCTGCGCGCGGTGCCGCGCGGGCGCCTACCACATCTGCCCCGACCTTACCGAGACGGGCATCCTGAACCGCGACGGCGGTTTTGCCCGGTTCATCGCGATGCCGGCCCGCGCCCTGCACCGCGTCGCCGATCACGTCCCGCCCGCCAGCGCCGCGCTGGTGGAACCAACGGCGGTGGCGCTGAACGGGGTGCGCAAGTCGGGGGCCGTGGCGGGCGATGCGCTGGTCATCCACGGCGACGGGCCCATCGGCCTTCTGGCATTGCTGGTGGCGCGGGCGCTTGGCCTGGGGCCGGTTGCCTTGGTGGGGGCCGATTCCGCCCGCCTTACGCTGGCGCGCGATCTTGGCGCGGCGCAGTGTTTCAATATACGCGACGCGACGCCCGATTTGCCGCCCCATGCCCACGCGCTTGAGGCGACGGGCCGCCCCGAGGCCGTGCAAGCCGCCATCGCGGGCCTGTCGCCCGGCGGCACCCTTGCCCTGCTGGGCCTGTTCGGCGGACGCCGCACCATGATGGATTTCGACCCGCTGGTCATCGGCGATCTGACCCTGCGCGGCGTGCTGGGAAGCCCGGGCCTTTGGCCTGAAACCATCGCGCTGATCGAATCGGGCGCCGTCGATCCCGGGCCCCTGATCAGCCACCGCCTGCCATTGGCCGAATTCGATGCCGCAATCACGCGAGCAAAGGCCCGGGACGGGGTGAAATGCCTGCTGGAACAACCCTGAAACGCGATCATTGGCATTCGAACAAAAGCCGTTAAACTGCGCCCCCGAGGGGCCATGCGCCCTGCCCCGCGACCCCGGGATACACCGGGGCGCAGACCAGAGAGGAAAACAGAATGTCGTTTCTGAAAACCGCGCTTGCCGCATCCGTCGCCACCCTGGCCACGACCGCCGCCCATGCCGAAAACTGGGACATGCCCATGGCATACCCGGCCGACAACTATCACACCGAGAACGCGCAGATCTTCGTGGACGCCGTGCGCGAATGTTCGGGCGGTGACCTGAACATCACCATTCACGCGGGCGGGTCGCTGTTCAAGGGCGACGAGATCAAGCGCGCCGTGCAGGTGGGCGAGGCGCAGATCGGCGAACGCCTGCTGTCGGCCCATGCGAATGAGAACCCGGTCTTCGGCTATGATTCCGTGCCCTTCCTGGCCACCTCGTTCGAGGCCAGCGACAAGCTGCGCGATGCGGCCAAGCCGACCCTGACCAAGGTGATGAACGCCCAGAACATGACACCGCTCTATTCGGTGCCCTGGCCCGCGCAGGGGCTGTATTTCGCCAAGGAAGTCAACAGCCTGGACGATGTGCAGGGCGTGAAGTTCCGCGCCTACAACGCCGCCACCGCGCGGGTGGCCGAACTGGCCGGGATGGTCCCCACCCAGATCGAGGCGGCGGAACTGAAGCAGGCGCTGGCAACCGGCGTGGTGTCGGCCTTCATCTCGTCCGGGTCGACCGGAGTGGATGAAAAGGCCTGGGAGGATCTGACCCACTTCTACGATGCCAAGGCCTGGCTGCCGCGCAACACGGTTTTCGTGAACAGCGATGCCCTGGCCGGCCTGTCCGACGAATCGCGCAAGTGCCTGCTGGACGAGGCCGCAAAGGCCGAAGCGCGCGGAAGCGAGACCGCCGCCAAGCTGGCCGGCGGCTTCCTTGACCAACTGGCCGAAGGCGGCATGACCGTGGCCGAACCGGGCGAACAGCTGGCCGCCGACCTTCAGGAAATCGGCGCCACCATGACCGACGAATGGCTGGAAAGCGCGGGCGACGACGGCCGCGCCATCGTTGACGCCTACCGCAAGTAAACCACCGCTCATCGCTTCCGCCCCCTCACGGGGGCGGTCGCATTTCGCTCTTACAATCACGCGGCCTGCGGGGCGCGCCGGGAGACTTCATGCGCAACGCTCTTGACCGTCTTTACCTGTCCTCGGGCTATGCTGCCGCACTTGCCCTGCTGGCCATTCTGGGGCTGGTGATCGTGCAGATGGTGGCCCGCTGGATGGGCCTTCTGTTCAAGGGCGGCGCGCAATATGCCGGCTATGCCATGGCGGCCACGTCGTTTCTGGCCATGGCCTATACCTTCAACAACGCCGCCCACATCCGGGTGTCGCTTTTCGTGAACACCGCCGGGCGCTGGCGGCGGGCGGTCGAGATCTGGTGTTACACGCTGGCCGCCGTCGCAGGTTGCTTCCTGGCGTGGTATGCCGTCAAGGCGACGCGATTGTCCTACAAGATCAACGACATATCCCAAGGCCAGGATGCCACGCCCCTGTGGATGCCGCAAACCTTCATGGCCATCGGCGCGGTGATCTTCGCCGTGGCGCTGGTGGACAATGTGGTGCGCCTGCTGCTGACCGAATGGCAGGGTGTCGAGGATGATGGCGCGTGGGACAGCGGCCCCTTCGCCTCGCGCCTCTCACGCATCGCGCTGGCCGCCGCCGTTCTGCTGGCCGCCTATGGTGCGGCGCAAATGATGACCGGGTTTGACCGTGACGCCGTGGCGCTGAAGATCGGGATCTTCCTTTTCGTGCTGTTCTTCCTGCTGGGCACCGGGCTTTGGGTGGGGCTGGCGCTGTTCGGGGTCGCCTATATCGGGATGATCGGTTTCACGACGCGCGATCCCGGGAATGCCATGATCATCACCGTATGGACCGGGGCCAGCAGTTGGACCCTGACCGCCCTGCCCCTGTTCATCTGGATGGGCGAAATCCTTTACCGCACAAGGCTTTCCGAGGATATGTTCAAGGGGCTGGCCCCCTGGATGGCGCGCATTCCCGGGGGGCTTCTGCACACCAATGTCGTCGGCTGCACCGTCTTTGCCGCCGTGTCGGGCAGTTCGGCCGCGACGCTGACCACCGTCGGCAAAATGTCCATCCCAGAGCTGCGCGCCCGCGGCTACCCCGAGTTCATGACCATTGGAACCCTTGCCGGCGCGGCCACCCTGGGGCTGATGATCCCGCCGTCGCTGACCCTGATCGTCTATGGCGTGACCGTGCGCGAAAGCATCACCAAGCTGTTCATGGCCGGTGTTCTTCCGGGCCTCGTGCTGGCGGGAATGTTCATGCTTTACATCGTCGCCTGGTATTTCCTGAAACCCCACCAGCGCCCCGAACCCGAAGCGAAAATCGGCTTTGTGGCCGCCCTGAAGAATTCGACCCTGCTGATCCCCGTGATCGCGCTGGTCTTTGTCGTCATCGGGTCGATGTACACCGGATACGCCACCGCGACCGAGGCGGCGGCCTTCGGGGTTGTCGGCGCGTTGGTGCTGGCGTTGCTCCAGGGCTCGCTTTCCCGCGAAAATTTCATCGAATCGCTGCTGGGCGCCACCCGCACCAGCGCGATGATCGCGCTGATCCTCATGGGCGCGGCTTTCCTGTCGCTGTCCATGGGCTTCACCGGTCTGCCGCGCGCCTTGGCCGCCTGGATCGCCACCTTCGATCTGTCGCCCATCGCCCTGATTGCCGCGCTGACCGTGTTCTACATCATCATCGGCATGTTTCTTGACGGGATCTCGGCGGTGGTGCTGACCATGGCGATCATCGAACCGATGATCCGCGCCGCGGGGATCGATCTTGTGTGGTTCGGCATCTTCATCGTGGTGGTGGTGGAAATGGCGCAGATCACGCCGCCCATCGGGTTCAACCTCTTCGTGCTGCAGGGCATGACGAAACACGACATCACCTATATCGCCCGCACCGCGATTCCGATGTTTGCGATCATGGTGGTGATGGTGGCGATCCTGGTGGCCTTTCCGGGGCTGGCGACCTGGCTGCCCGAACAACTGATGTCGGCCCCCACCCCCTGACGCAATCGCCGCTTGACAGAATCGCCCCCGGCAACGCAATTTGCTTTAACGATTAATCGGGGGATTTCGTGCAGCCACGCCTGCAAGACATCGCGAACGAACTGGGGGTTTCGGCCGCCACCGTGTCAAACGCGCTGACCGGGCGGGGCCGCGTGTCGCCTGCCCTGCGCGACCGGATTCGCGCCACCGCCCTTGCCATGGAGTATCGCCCCAGCCCCCAGGCCCGCGCCCTGCGCACGGGGCGCAGCGGGGTCATCGGGCTGGTGCTGCCCGATCTGTCGAACCCCCTGTTTCCGGCCATTGCCCAGGCGGTCGAATCCGCCGCCGCGGCCGCGGGGTTCGGCGTGCTGATCGCGGATTCGCGTGGCGACACCGGCACCCAGACCGACGCCCTGCGCCGACTTGAACGGCAGGGCGCCGACGGCATCGTCCTGGTGCCCCGGCGCGGCACGCGGCTGATGGCGATGGACCTGCCCGTCGCGGTGATCGACACCGCCTCGACCCCCGGCAACACCGCCGCATCGGACCATCGCGGCGGCGGCGCGCTGGCCGTCGCGCATCTGGCCGACCTGGGGCATCGCCACCTGCTGTTCCTGGGCGAAAGCCGCCAATCGCTGGTTCAAAGCGACCGGATCGCGGGGATGCGCGCGGCCCTGACGCCGCAGATGCAGGCCGAAACCCTGTGGCTTGAGGATGGCGGGGATATCGCCGCCACCCGGGCGACCGGCATCATCGCCACCTCTGATCTGCACGCCCTGACCGCGCTGACCACCCTGCACCGAAGCGGCCGTCGCGTGCCCGACGATGTCAGCGTGATCGGCTTCGACGACCACGCCTTCGGGCGCGCCATCACCCCCGCGCTGACCACCGTGGCCCAGGATACCCAGGCCATCGCCGGGGCCGCCATTGCCAGCCTTGCCGCCCAACTGGGCGGCGCCCCCGCCCCGCACGAGAGGATTTTTCCCATGACCCTCACAAGGCGCGGTTCAACCGCACCGGCCCCCAACCCCAACACGGAGACATGAGATGAAGAAACTGCTTTGCACCACCGCCGCGGCCCTGATCGCCACCGGCGCCCAGGCCCAGGACCGGACCCTGACCATTTCGGTTTATTCCTTCGCCCAAGACGAGTTCAAGGAACTGGTCTATGACCCCTTCGAGGCGATCTGCGATTGCGAACTTGTCGTGGAAACCGGCAACTCGGTCGAGCGTATGGCCAAGATCGAGGCCAACGCCGCCAGCCCGGTGATCGACATGGCCGTGGTGTCGACCCACGATGCCCTGGCCGCCGCCCGCAAGGGCCTGTTGCAGCCCATCGACGTGAGCAAGCTGGAAAGCTACGACAAGCTCTATGATCTGGCGAAAGATCCCATCGGCGACAACATGGCCGTCGGATATACCTTCTATGCCACCTCGATCGTCTATCGTTCCGACATGATCGACAGCGTCGATTCCTGGGCCGATCTGCTGGGCCCCGAACTGGCCGGCAACGTGGCCCTGCCCGATGTGACCACCAACCAGGGCCCGCCCACGCTGCACATGATCGGCAAGGCCATGGGCGACACCGACCCGTCGCTGGCCGCACCCATCCAGGCCGTGGCCGACCATGCCGACGACATCGTGACCTTCTATGTCCGCTCGTCCCAGCTGGCCCAGCTGATGCAGCAGGAAGAGATCTGGGCCGCCCCCGTGGGCCGCTTCGCCTGGGGTCAGTTCAAGGACAGCGGCTTGCCCCTGGCCTGGGCCACCCCGAAAGAGGGGCAGACCGGCGGCATGAACGTCATGGTCATGACCAAGGACAACGGAAACGAGGATCTGGCCCTTCAGTTCATGGATTTCTGGCTCTCCACCGACATCCAGAAGGCCCTGGCCGAAGCACTGGTCGACAGCCCGGCGAACGCCGAGGTCGAAGTGAGCGACGAAATCGCCGAGAACCTGACCTATGGTGCGGAAACCGCCAACAGCCTCGATCTGATCCCGGCCGACGTGATCCTGGACCAGCGCGAGAACTGGCTGGCCGAATGGAACGCGAAGGTGTTGCAGTAACCCTCCCGGTCAGCCCCCCAAGGCGGGGGCTGGCCACCCTGACGGTCAGGCGGGTGATCCCGCCGGTGCCGCAGCCAAGCATCTGAAAAGACAGAAACCATGTTTGAAAACCGCGCCGTCGGCCTTGCCCTGACCCTGCCCGCCGCCCTTTTCGCGGCGGCGCTGTTCATCCTGCCCGTGGGCATCCTGCTGTCCGAGGCGTTTCAGGGCGAAAACGGGTTCTCGGTTCAGGCCTACATCGATTTCTTCAGCTCCGGGCGCAACCAGACGGTGTTCTGGCGCACCCTGAAACTGGCCGCCTTCGTGGCCGGCGTTTCGGCGGTGATCGGCTATGCCGCGGCCTTCTGCATCGTGTCGCTGCCGCCCACCTCGCGCGGGCGGATGTTCGGGCTTGTCACCCTGCCGCTGATGATCTCGCCGGTGGCGCGCACCTATGCCTGGCTGGTGATCCTGGGGCGCACAGGTTTTGTCAACGCCATCCTCGTGGACATCGGCATCATGGACACACCCGCCCGCATCCTGTTCACCGAAACCGCCGTCTTCATCGGGCTGTTGCAACTGTTCCTGCCGCTGATGATCATTTCGCTGGTCAGCGCGATGGAGAACATGCCGCGTGACGCCATTCCCGCCGCCCGCATCCTGGGCGCGAACTGGTTCCAGGTCTTCACCCGCGTGATCCTGCCCCTGACCCGCGAGGGGCTGGTGATCGGCGGAACGCTGGTCTTCACGGGGTCGATGACCGCCTATATCACCCCCGCCATCCTGGGCGGCAGCAAGGTTCTGATGCTGGAAACGCTGCTTTACCAGCGCGTAACCGTGGCCAATGATTTCGTGGCCGCCAGCGTGATCGCCATGATCCTGATCGTCATGGCCTTTTCCGCCAACCTTCTTCTGAAACGCATCGCCACCGCACGAAAGACCCGCGCATGAACAACCGCCTTGCCACATGGGTCATCCTGGGGCTGACCCTGACGTTCCTGATCGGCCCCTTCCTCATCATCATCGCCGCCGCGCTTTCGGCGGGCAACACCCTGGCCTTCCCGCCCCAGGGGATCAGCCTGAAATGGTTCATCAAGGTGTTTCAGGTCGACAGCTTTCGCATGTCCTTTGGCGTGTCGATGTTCCTGGCGATCTTCGGCACCCTCACCGCCCTGCTGCTGGGCATTCCGGCCAGCTATGGCATGGCGCGCTACAAGGTGCCGGGCGCGGAATTCGTGCGCCTTGTCGTCTCGTCTCCGATCATCGTGCCGGGCATCATCGTCGGCCTTGCGCTGCTGCGCTATCTGGTGATTCCCACGGGCGTCGGGATCGGGCCGGCGCTGTTCATGGCCCATACCGCGCTGGTGCTGCCCTATGCGGTGCGCGTGGTGTCGGCCAGCATGGAGAACCTGCGCGTCGACATGGAGGAAGCCGCCCTTCTGCTGGGCTGTACCCGCTTCACCGCCTTCCTGCGCATCGTGCTGCCCAACATCAAGGGCGGCGTGCTGGCCGCCTTCATCCTGGGCTTTGTCACCTCGTTCAATCAGGTGCCCGTGTCGCTGTTCCTTTCGGGGCCGGGCCTGCGCACCCTTCCCATCGACATGATCGCCTACATGGAAATCAACTATGACCCGTCGGTGGCGGCGCTGTCGGCCCTGCTGGCCGCGCTTTCGATCGCCATCATCTTTGCCGCCGAAAAATTCCTGGGGTTCTCCCGCTATGTCTGACTTCCTCAATATCTCCGACCTTACCCTTGCCTACGGGCGCACCGTGGCCGTCGAGAAGATGAACCTGGCCATCGCCAAGGGCGAACTTGTCGCGCTGCTGGGGCCTTCGGGCTGCGGCAAGACGACGACGATGCGCGCCATCGCCGGGCTGCTGACGCCGGTGGCGGGCAGCATTACGATCGACGGGCGCGACGTCACCCGCCTGGCCCCGGCCAAGCGCGAGGTGGGCCTGATGTTCCAATCCTACGCCCTGTTTCCGCACCTGACGCTTTACGACAACGTGGCCTTCGGGCTGCGCCTGCGCCGCGATCCCGATCTTGACGCCAAGGTGCGCGCGGGGCTGGAAACCGTGGGCCTGGCCAAATTCGCCACCCGGATGCCGGCCGACCTTTCGGGCGGTCAGCAACAGCGCGTGGCCCTGGCCCGCAGCCTGGTGATGCAGCCCAAGGTTCTGCTGCTGGATGAACCGCTTTCGAATCTCGACGCAAGGCTGCGCCTTGAAATGCGGGTCGAACTGCAGCGGGTTCAGCAGGAAACCGGCGTCACCATGGTTTTCGTCACCCACGACCAGTCCGAGGCGATGGGACTGGCCGACCGGATCGTGCTGATGCGCGGCGGGGCCATCGAACAGATCGCCACCCCGGAAGAGATCTATTCGGCGCCGCGCACCACCTTCGCCGCCGATTTCCTGGGCTTCGAAACGATCCTGCCCATCGAAGGCGAGAACCGGTCCATGGCCTGGCGTCCCTCGGCGGTGGTGCTGGGCGAAGGCCCGCACGAGGGCACGGTGCGCGGTGTCGCCTTCGCCGGAGAGCGGCGCGAATATGTCGTCGAGTCGGCCATCGGGATGGTCAAGGTCGACATGCCCGCGTCCGACACGGTCTATCGCATCGGCCAGCCCGTGCGCTTCGATCTGCCGAAAGACCGCGCCGTCATCGTGGAAAACAGCTGAGCATGGGCATCTGGATCGACACCGACATGGGCGTGGACGATCTTTTCGCCGTCCTGCTGGCCCTGCGCCACGCCACGGTCGATGGCATCTCGCTGACCTTTGGCAATGCACCGCTGCCCCAAGTGGCCGCGAATGCCGCCGGGGCGATGGCCGTTTTCGGCTGGTCCACCCCCATCAGCATGGGCGCGGAACGCGCGGTTCTGGGGGGGCTTGAGACCGCCCAGCGTATCCTGGGCGACAGCGGGATGCCCACGCGCGGACTGTCCCTGCCGCCGGTCAATGCGCAATTTCCGCCCGCCGTTCCCGCCCTGGCCCGCTGGCTGAAGGGCCAGGACGACGCGCAGATCCTGGCCCTTGGGCCGCTCACCAATCTTGCCACCCTGGCGCTGGCACATCCCGACCTTCTGGACCGGATCGGGCGGATCACCTGGATGGGCGGCGCCGTGGGTGCGGGCAACCACACCGCCAGCGCCGAATTCAACGCCTATGCCGACCCCGAGGCGCTGGCGATCTTGCTGGCCCGCGACGTGCCGATCACCATGGTCGATCTGGACATCTGCCGCCAGGTGCAGATTTCCGAGGATGACGTCACCGCCGCCACCGATCCGCTGCTGCGCGACCTGCTGGGCGGCTATCTTGACATCGCCCTGTCGCGGGGGCGTCCGTCGATGGCGCTGTACGATCCGGTGGCCGCCGCCGCCCTGCTGCGCCCCGATCTCTTCGATGCCGCGCCGGTGCATCTGGCGGTCGAACTTTGCGGCCAGCATACCCGCGGGCGCACCGTGACCGACCGGCGCGGCGCCGAGGGCCAGCTCGCCCACATCCTGCCCGGTTGCGATGCCAAGGCGGTGCATGCGCTCTGCATGTCGGTTTTCACCCCATGACGCGCGAGCCTGACGATTTGAACGATGCCGCCCTGCGCGACCGCGCCGTCGCCGCCGCACGGGGCGACGCGCCATTCGATCTGCTGATTACCGGTGCAACGCTGGTCGATGTGATCACGGGCGAATTGCGCCCGGCCGACATCGGATGTACCGGCGCACTGATTGCTTCGGTCCACCCTAAAGGTAGCCGCAAGGACGCCTTGGAAACCATTGACGCGACAGGATTGTTCGCAACACCGGGCCTGATCGACGCGCATATGCATGTCGAATCCAGCATGGTCACGCCCGAAATCTATGCCGCTGCCGTTCTGCCCCGTGGTGTCACAACCGTGGTATGGGACCCGCATGAGTTCGCCAATGTCGCGGGCCTGAACGGCATGGCCTATGCCATTGATTGCGCGAAGGATTCACCGCTTCGCATCCTCACGCTGGCGCCATCCTGTGTGCCCTCGGCCCCAGGATATGAAACGGCAGGCGCGGATTTTACTTCAGAAACTCTGTCCAACATATTGTCGAGTAACGATATTCATGGTCTGGCCGAGGTCATGGACATGGCCGCCGTCACCAGCCGCGCCCCCCGCATGCGAGCGATCCTGCAAGCCGCGCTGGAATCCGGCAAGAACATCAACGGCCACGCCCGCAGTCTGACCGGCTCCGATCTGCAAGCCTATGTTTCCGCAGGCGTTTCCTCGGATCACGAGCTGACTTCGGGCGAGGACCTGCTGGAAAAACTGCGCGCGGGCCTTTGGGTTGAGATGCGCGGATCGCACGATCACCTTCTTCCCGAATTCGTTGAGGCGCTGAAAACCCTTCCTCAACAGCCATCGACGCTAACCCTTTGCACCGACGATGTCTTTCCTGACGATCTTCACCGTTCCGGGGGCCTTGACGATGTGCTGCGCCGCCTGGTGCGCTATGGCATGGCGCCCATCGATGCCCTGCGCGCGGCCACCCATAACGCCGCCCAGCGGCTGCGCCGCGCCGACCTGGGGGTCGTGGCCCCCGGCCGGCGCGCCGACGTTGTGCTGTTCGAGGATCTGGAGGGATTCACCGCCCGCCATGTGCTGCGCGATGGCGCCTTGGTGAAAGAGGTGCCACAGGGCAAACCCATCCCGACCCAACTCTCGAGAACCTGCGATATTTCAAGTCTCAATGCCGCGAACTTCATGCTTCGCGCGAAGGGGCCGAAGGTGAGGATTGCCACCATCGACCAGCCCCGTTTCACCCGCTGGGGGGAAACCACGCTGGCGGTTGATGCGGGCACCGTCATGCTGCCCGCCGATCACACCCGGATTGCCGTGATCCATCGTCATGGCATGCACCCCGCCACCCCATCGCTGGGCGTGCTGCGGGGCTGGGGTACATGGCGCGGGGCCTTTGCCACCACCGTCAGCCACGACAGCCACAACCTGACCGTCTTTGGCCACGATCCCGAGGATATGGCGCTGGCGGCGAATACTCTGATCGAGGCGGGCGGCGGAATGGTGGCAACGTCGCGCGGCAAGGTGTTGGCATTGCTGCCCTTACCCGTCGCCGGCCTTGTGTCGGACCACCCCCTGGCCGAGGTGGGCGAGGCCTTCGCCGCCGTGCGTTCGGCCATGGACCGCGTGGTTGACTGGCAACCGCCCTACCTGGTGTTCAAGGCCCTGGTGGGCGCAACGCTGGCCTGCAACGCCGGGCCGCACCAGACCGACCTTGGCACGGCCGATCCGCAAGGCGGGCGGCTTCTGCGCTCGCCCATCCTCGAGGATGGCTTAGCTTAGGTCAGCGCCTCGCGCGCGACGGCGGCCCAGAAGGCGATGCCCGTGGGCAGCGCCTGATCGTTGAAATCATACCCGGTGTTGTGGTGCAGCGCGCCATCCACCGCCGGGCCGTTGCCCAGCCAGACATAGGCACCCGGCGCCTCTTGCCCGAAGAAGGCGAAATCATCGCCCGCGGTCGAGGGCGGAAAATCCGTGATCACATTGTCGCTGACCGACTGTGCCGCGCGCAAGGCGATCTCCGTGGCGCCGGCATCGTTCACCACCGGCGGAATGCGGCGGATATAATCATACTCGGCCGTAACCCCCATGGCGCTGGCAATCCCGTGGGCCAGGCGGCCGATCTCATGCTCAAGCTGATCGCGTACTTCGGGGGTATAGGCCCGGGCGGTGCCGCCGATTTCCACGAAGTCGGGAATGACGTTCAGCGCGTTGGGGTCGCCCGCCCGCAGGGAACAGGCGCTGATCACGCTGGGTTGCAGCGGGTCCACCACCCGGCCCGGGATGGTCTGGAGCGCCGACAGGAACTGTCCCGCCGCCGTCACCGGATCGCGGCCCAGGTGCGGCTTGGCGCCGTGGGTGCCGATGCCGCGAAAGGTCAGCCGCCAACTGTCGGAACTGGCCAGTTGCGGGCCGACCACCACCGCCATCTGATCGGGCGCCAGGCCGGGCATGTTGTGCAGGCCGAAGACCATATCGCAGGGGAAACGTTCGAACAGCCCCGCCTCGACCATGGCCTTTGCCCCGCCGCGCCCTTCCTCGGCGGGCTGGAAGATGAAATGCACCGTTCCGGCGGGCGGATCGGCGGCCAGAACCTCGGCCGCGCCCAGAAGCAGCGTGGTGTGCCCGTCATGGCCGCAGGCGTGCATCTTGCCGGGGGTTTCGCTGGCATAGGGCAGACCGCTGGTTTCGGGCATGGCCAGCGCGTCCATGTCGGCGCGCAGCCCCACCGAGCGGCCATTCCCGCGCAGGGTGGCGACAACGCCGGTTCCGGCGATGCCGGTTTCCACCTCAAGCCCGAGGGCGCGCAGCCGTTCGGCGACGATCCCCGCGGTGCGGTGTTCCTCGAACCCCAGTTCGGGGTGGCGGTGCAGATCGCGGCGCAGGGCGGTCAGGGCGGCGATGTCGGGTTGGGCTGGCTGTTGCATGGCTGCGATGATAGCGTCGCCGCGCAGGCGGGAACAAGAGGAACACCCATGCAGCCCCATGATTTCTGGCAGGAATTTTCCGACAGCGCCCCGGTCGCGCCCTATACCGACCGGTTTCCGGCGCATCTGCCGGACGGGCGCATCCTGACCCTGCCGATCCGCGCCCTGGGCGACACGGGCAATGCCATCGCCTCGCTGATTCTCAACCAGAGCAGTTTCGAGGTGGAGGGCGCGCTGGCCGGGATGCTGGCCGAAAAGCTGCACGCGACGGCCCCCGAGGTGATCGTCGGCCTGCCGACCCTTGGGTTGTCGCTGGCCCGCCTTGTGGCGCAGCGGCTGGGCCATCGCCGCTTTGTCGCCCTGGGGACATCGCGCAAGTTCTGGTACGATCCCGACCTTTCGGTGCCGATGCGTTCGATCACCAGCCCCGGCGCCGAAAAGCGGCTTTACGTCGATCCGCGCATGGTGCCCCTGCTGGCAGGCAAGCGGGTGGTGCTGATCGACGATGTGATCTCAAGCGGCACGTCGATCTGTGCCGGGCTGGCGGCGCTGGCGCTGATCGGGGTGACGCCGGTGGCCGTGGGGGCGGCGATGCTGCAGACCCGCCGCTGGCACGATCGGATCGGCGCGGATTATCCCGATGTGCCCGACCGGGTGATGGGCGCCTTCACCTCGCCACTGCTGAAGCGGCAGGGCGATGGCTGGATCGAGGACGAGGGTTAGGCGTCAGGCCGCCAGCGTGCGAATCCGTTCGACCATGGCGCGCACCCCGTTTGAACGTTGCGAGGACAAGTGATCGTGCAGGCCCAGACGGCCAAGTTCCTGCATGGCATCGACGGCGCGCACCTGGTCCAGCGTCAGGCCCGAATAAAGCGCGCGGAGGATGGCGATCAGCCCCTTCACGATCATCGCATCGCTATCGCCATCGAAGGTCAGGACGGCATCGCGCCCCTCGCCCTCGACCGAGGGCACCAGCCAGACCTGGCTGGCGCAGCCCTCGACCTTGGTGGCCGGAATCTTCAGGTCGTCGTCCATGGGCGGCAGGGCGCGGCCCAGTTCGATCACGTGGCGATAGCGGTCTTCCCAGTCGTCCAGAAACTCGAAGGTTTCGGCGATGTCCTCGAATGCGGCGGTGGCCATGGCAGTCCTCTCATGTCACACCCTTGGGTAAGCAACGTGCGCGGTGGGGACAAGGCTTTTCAACCCCGCCGGTTTGGTGCTAACCCACTGACAGGTTGGGGAAGGATACGGCCATGGCACGGACGCTGATCGCGACGGTTCTGATCTTGGGCACTTTGGCGGGTTGCGGTCGGGTGGCCGAATCGCGCCTGAACCCGTTCAACTGGTTCGGCAGCAGCCGCTCCGAGGCGACGCTGGCCCCCGAGGGCGGCTATGGCGAGATCGACCAGGACCTGCGCCGCCTGATGGATCAGGTCAGCGCGCTGAACGTCGAGAAGACGCCGGGCGGGGCCATCATCCGCGCCACCGGCCTGCCGCCCGAACAGGGCTACTATGACGGCGAACTGGTGTCGGTCAGCGATGACAAGCCGGTCGATGGCGTGCTGGAATACCAGTTCCGCGTGCGCCCGCCGCTGCGCCCCAACCGCGCCTCGACCCCGCAATCGCGCGAAGTGGTCGTCGGGCTGTTCGTAACCAACCAGGCGCTGGACGGCGTGCGCGAAATCCGCGTGGTGGCGGCGCGCAATACCCGCGCGGTGCGCCGCTAGGCCGTCAGCCTGCCGCTGAAACGATGACGCGCGCCCCCGGCGCATGATCTGCCGGGGCGCCGGATATCAGCGCTTGATCTCGAAAACCTCGACGCTTTGCCCCTTGGCCACAAGGCCGACCTCGCCGTTGCACAGGCGCAGGGCATCGTTGCCGAACACCTTCTTGCGCCAGCCGCGCAGCGCCTGGGCGTCGCGTTCGCCCCCGGCGATGGCATCCAGATCGGCCGATGTCGCGATCAGCTTGCTGGCCACGCCCGCGGTTTCCGATTTCGCCTTCAGCAGCACGCGCAGCAGGTCGGCGATGGCCGGGTTGACCTGCGCCTTGTCGCGCCCCGCTTCGGGCTTGGGGAACGTCTTTGGATCGGCCGCCTGCCCTGCCGCGACCGCCGCCAGGATGCCATCGGCAATCGGCCCCTTGCGGGCATCGCGCAGCAAGAGGCGTGAACGCCCCAGGTCCTGCACCGTGGCAGGCTTGGTCGAGGCCAGTTCAAGCAGGGCGTCATCCTTGTAGACGCGCGTGCGGGGGATGTTGTTGTCGCGGGCATAGGCCTCGCGGAACTGGGCCAGCTCCTTGACGATGGCCATGAAACGCCCCGAATTGGTGCGGGTCTTCACCCGGCGCCAGGCCTCGGGCGGATCGACGGTATAGGTCGACGGATCGGTGAGCACGCCAAGCTCTTCCTCGACCCATTCGGTGCGGCCCGATTTCTTCAGCTCGGCAGCAAGATATTCGTAGATGTCGCGCAGGTGGGTGACATCGGCCAGGGCATAGGTTTTCTGCGCATCGGTCAGCGGACGGCGCGACCAGTCGGTAAAGCGCGAGGTCTTGTCCAGGCTTTCGCGGGCGATCTTGCGCACCAGGGTTTCATAGCCCACCTGTTCACCGAACCCGCAGACCATGGCGGCGACCTGAGTGTCGAACAGCGGTTCGGGAAACACGTTGCCTTCGACAAAGAAGATCTCGAGATCCTGGCGCGCGGCGTGAAACACCTTCACGACCGAGGTGTCGCGGAACAGATCGTAAAGCGGTTCAAGCGACAGCCCGTCGACCAGGGGGTCGACCAGAACTGCGTCTTCCTCGGCGTCACCCGGCACGGCCATCTGGATCAGGCACAGCTTGGAATAATAGGTGCGTTCGCGCAGGAACTCGGTGTCGATGGTGACATAGGGGTGTGCGCGGGCGCGGGTGCAGAATTCTGCCAGCGCTTCGGTTGTGGTGATGGTGATCATTCGGGTGGTATTTATCCGTTGTTATGCCCCGCCTGCCCCCGTTGATAGGCAATCGCGCGGAAAAAGAAAACCCTCAGCCCAGGGTCACGGGCGTGGCATCCCCTGCGGCGAACCGGGCCAGGACAGCCGGGTAAAGGCGGTGTTCGGCCGTCAGCACCCGCGCGGCCAGGGATTGCGCCGTATCGTCGGAGCGCACCGGCACCGTGGCCTGGCCGCGGATCGGGCCATCGTCAAGTTCCGCCGTCACCTCGTGAACCGTGCAGCCGGCGACAGTGTCGCCCGCCGCGATGGCGCGGGCATGGGTGTTCAGCCCGCGGTATTTTGGCAGAAGCGAGGGGTGGATGTTCAGCATCCGCCCCTCCCACCGCGCGATGAAACCCGGCGTCAGGATGCGCATGAACCCGGCAAGGCACAGGATGTCGGGGCGGGCCGCGATCAGCTTTTCGTGCAGGGCATCCTCGAAGGCGGCGCGGTCGCCGCGAAAGGGGCGGTGATCGACCGCCGCCGTCGCCACGCCCAACTCCTGCGCGCGGGTCAGCCCACCGGCCGCCGGGTCGTTCGATGCCACCAGCACCGGGCGCGCGGGGTGATCGCCGGTCATGCTGCGCACCAGCGCAACCATGTTCGACCCGCCACCCGACAGCAGGATCGCGACGCGCCTGCTCACGCCCAGGCGCCGGTGTAGGTCACGCCCTGCCCTTCGCGCACCTCGCCCAGCCGGCAGACGGTTTCGCCTGCCGCCACCAGAAGATCGGTCAGTTTCTCGGCGTGATCGGCCTGAACCACCAGCACCATGCCGATGCCGCAGTTGAAGGTCTTGAGCATTTCGCCGGTCGCGATCCCGCCGGTTTCGGCCAGCCAGCGATAGACCGGCGGCAGCGCCCATGCGCCCAGGTCAACCTCGGCGCCCAGACCTTCGGGCAGGACGCGCGGCAGGTTCTCGGTCAGCCCGCCACCGGTGATATGCGCCAGACCATGCACGCCGCCTTCGCGGATCGCGCCCAGCACCGGGCGAACGTAAAGCCGCGTCGGCGTCAGCAGGGCCGCGCCAAGGGATCCGTCGGCAAAGGGGGCATCGGCCTCCCAACCCAGGCCCGACAGTTCGACGATCCGGCGCACCAGCGAATAGCCGTTGGAATGCACCCCGTCCGAGGCCAGCCCCAGCAGAACATCGCCCGCCCGCACATCGGCCGGCAGGGCCGTGCCACGCTCCATCGCGCCGACGGCGAAACCGGCCAGGTCGAAATCGCCGCCGTGGTACATGCCCGGCATTTCTGCCGTCTCGCCGCCGATCAGCGCACAGCCCGACTGCGCACAGCCCGTGGCGATGCCTTCCACCACCCGGGCGGCGTTTTCCACGTCCAGCTTGCCGGTGGCGAAATAGTCGAGGAAGAACAGAGGCTCGGCCCCCTGGCAGATCAGATCGTTGACGCACATCGCCACCAAGTCGATTCCCACGCCATCCACATGGCCGGTGTCGATCGCGATGCGCAGCTTGGTGCCCACCCCATCGGTCGCGGCCACCAGCACCGGGTCCGAGAAACCGGCCGCCTTCAGGTCGAACAATCCGCCAAAGCCGCCAAGCCCCGCCATCACCCCGGGGCGGTCGGTGCTTTTCGCCGCGGGTTTGATCCGGTCCACCAGGGCATTGCCCGCGTCGATATCCACACCCGCCGCCGCATAGGTCAGCCCGTTCTTGCCCGATGTCATGCCGATTTGCCCTCAAATGAACTGAGGGCCGGATAAACGATCCGCCGCCCACGCGCAACGCGGATGGAACCGACGACGCTCACAAAGTCTTAACGTTGTGAACGTAAAGGATACGACATGTTGAACCTGACCGTCCTTATCGCCTTTTCCACCGGCCTTGTCACGGCCGACGCGGTGACATTCGTCCAGCCCTCGGTCGCGCCCCCGGCCCAGGTGGAAAGCCTGCGCGCCATGGCCGAAATCGACAATGACCCGGCCACCTTCACGGATGAGGAACAGCGCAAGCTCGCCGTGCTCGAGTCTGTCCTCGGCACATCACCCATCGCCCCTGCAAACGACCTGGCCGCGCTTGGGTCTTGACCGGCGGGCTCGCTCTGCTAATGCACGGTGAGGCGGGCCTGTAGCTCAATTGGTTAGAGCAGAGCGCTCATAACGCTTTGGTTGCGGGTTCAAGTCCTGCCGGGCCTACCATTTTTCCCGTATCATATTGTTTTCATTGCGATGAATTGCCCCACGCGGGGGTAAATTCACCTGGAATGGAATCAATGGGTTGCACCGCTGATTGCCCACCGATTCGAAGACAGGCCACTGTTTTCGTGGGGCTGTACCGCACCCAGCCTTCGCGCCGCGTTCCCCTTTTTCACCTCGTTTCGTTCACGTTCATAGCCGTTCGGCGATGCTGAAACCTGTACGCGCAACGGAAACCCGCGCGGGGTGCGCGTGATGGCGGAAAACAGCGGCACCAAGTGGACAATCCACATGTTCAACCCGTGGATCGGCTTCACCAAGGCCGGCGCGGACACACACGAAGACATGGGGCAACCCGATCAAGTGTAACCGTCAGAACGAAGGAGCGTCGGATCGCCCACGTGTGATCGTCGCTTCACTGGCGGATGTGTTCGACAATCACAAGAGCAGAGCCCCATCATGGCGGCGCGAGCTTTGGGCGCTGATCCGGCATTGTCCGAACCTTGATTGTCTCATGCTTGCCAAGGGTCCTCAGAACATTGCCAAGATGCTGCCTGACGATTGGGGCGGTGGATACCCGAATGTCTGGCTTGGTGCGACCGTTGAGAGCCAGAAGGAGGCCGACCGGCTGGCGCACCTTCCCGCCGTCCCTGCCGTGGCACACTTCTTGAGCATGGAGCCGCTTCTTGGCCCGGTTGACCTGTCCGCGCATATCGACAGGCTGGAATGGGTCATAACCGGAGGCGAGAATGGGGCGCATTACCGGCCCGTCGATCCCGACGGGTTTCGGATGCTTCGCGACCAGTGCGCCGCCGCTGACGTGCCGTTCCTGTTCAAGCAGTGGGAAGGACGCAACCAGCGTGAAATCAAGGCGAAAGGCCGGGCACTGGATGGCGTTGTGCATGACGGATAAACCCACTTCATGTTCGCGGGGCATGAAGTGGTGAACGCGGCCGGCGCGCTTACCGAGAGCCTTTTCACCGGGCCACAGGCCATAAAATCCGTATCGCGCGAAGCGCGGGAAGAGATATTTTCGTTGTTTCCCGGTCTTCGCAAGGATGACGCCGTCGCCGTCCCGGCAGCAAGAATTGTCGAGCGTGCAAAAGAGGTGAAGGAGCTGCTGCACAGGTCGAACAAGAACGGCGTTCCGCTGGTCGTGGCATAGGTGCCTTGGCGCACGCGGGCCGGGGCCGAAGGGGAGCGGCGGGCGGGCACCCCTTGGGAAACCCGCCCGGCGCGGGCGTCAGCCCGACTTGCCCTGACGGTTGATCAGCTGGTCCAGCGCAACGGCGGCCAGCAGGACCGAGCCCTTTACCACCCACTGGACGTATTCGTTGATGTTCAGCAGGATCATCCCGTTTGCCAGAACACCCATGATCAGCACACCGGCCAGCACGCCGGTCAGCCGCCCCACCCCGCCGAAGATCGAAACGCCGCCCAGCACGACCGCCGTGATGATATCAAGCTCATAGCCCTCGCCCCCCTTGGGCTGACCCGAGTTGACCCGCGCCATGAGCACGATACCGGCAAAGGCCGCCAGGGTGCCGCTGAGGGCATAGACCTTGTATTTCAACCACTTGACGTTGACCCCCGACAGGCGCGCAGCCTCTTCGTTGCCCCCCACGCCGTAAACCTCGCGCCCGAAGCGGGTATGGGTCAGCACGATGTGCCCGAAGGCCAGTGTCGCCGCCATGAGGATGACCGGAACCGGGATGCCGAAGACATAGCCCTGCCCCAGGAACTTCAGCGTGTCGGGCACACCATAGACCGGCAGGCCCCCGCCGATGATGTAGGAGACACCGCGAAAGGTGGTCATCAGCCCCAGCGTGGTGATCAGCGGCGGAATGCCCGCTTCGTTGATGATGAACCCTGCAATCAGCCCGGCCAGAAGCCCGAAGGCCAGCGCCGCCGCCACCGCCACCACCACGGGAAAACCGGCAGCGGTCAGGGTGGCGCAGGTCATGCCCGCCACGCCGATCACCGAGCCGACCGACAGGTCTATCCCGCCGGTCAGCAGAACGAAGGTCAGCCCCACGGCGCAGATCCCGATGATCGACACCTGGCGCAGCACGTTCAGGAGGTTCGCGCTGCTCAGGAACACGTCGCTGCTGATGGTGAAGAACACCACGAGGATCAGCAGCGCGAAATAGATGCCGTATTGCGCCAGCCGGGCCACGATGGCGCGCCGCCGATCTCCGCCCTGTGGCACCGGTCCTGCCGTCGTCTCCGTGCTCATGCTGTCTCTCCCATCATCTCAAGACCCGAGGCGAGGCGCAGCACGCGCTCCTGGTCGAATTCGTCTTTTGAAAGTTCCCCCGCGACCCGGCCTTCGGCCAGCACGAGAATGCGGTCGGACATGCCCAGAAGCTCGGGCATCTCGGATGAAATCATGATGATCGCGGCACCCCTGTCGGACAGGCGGCGCATGAGGGCATAGATTTCCTCTTTCGCGCCCACGTCGATGCCGCGTGTCGGTTCGTCGAAGATCAGAACCCGGCTTTCGGTCAGCAACCACTTGGCCAGAACCACCTTCTGCTGGTTCCCGCCGGACAGGCGGCCCACAAGCTGTTCAAGGGTCGGCGTCTTGATGCGCAGCTGATCGCAGAGCTTTTGCGCCGCCGCCCGTTCGGCACGGGCATCGGCCAGAAGACCGGGCGACACCCGCGAGAGGGCCGCGAAAACCGCGTTGAAGGTCACCGACTGGTTCAGCAGCACGCCCTGGCTTTTCCGGTCTTCCGGGATCAGCCCGATTCCGGCGGCGATGGCATCGCGTGGCGAACGGATCTGCGCCACCTTGCCATCGACGATCACCTCGCCCGCGTCGCGTTTGTCGGCTCCGAAGACCAGGCGCGCGGTTTCCGTGCGCCCTGCCCCCACCAGCCCCGCCAGCCCGAGGATTTCACCGGCCCGCACCTTGAAGCTGACACCATGCACCTTGGGCGACGACAGGCCCCGCGCCTCAAGCAGAACCTCGCCCTGCTGCGCGGTCGAGACGGGGTGATCGTGGATCACCTCGCGGCCCACCATCTGGCGCACCAGCTCGGCCTCGGTGGTGTCGGCGGTGTCCACCGTGCTGACAAGATCGCCGTCGCGCAGCACCGTGACGCGGTCGCAAAGGTCGAAGACCTCTTTCAGGCGGTGCGAGATATAGATGATGGTGACGCCCCGCGCCTTCAATTTGGCCACCACCTTGTAAAGGAAACCCACCTCGCGGTTGGTCAGGGGCGCGGTGGGTTCGTCCATGATCAGCACGCGGATGTTGCGCGACACCGATTTGGCCAGTTCCACCAGTTGCTGATGGCCCACTGAAAGGCTGCGCGCGGGCGCGCGGGGTGAAATATCGGTGCCCAGATCCTTGAGGATGCGGGCGGTTTCCTCTTCCATGGCGCGCCGGTCGATCATGCCGCCCTTCGTGATCTGGCGGCCGAAAAACACGTTCTCGGCCACGGTCAGATCGGGAAACAGCGAAAATTCCTGATAGATCGCAGCGATCCCGCGCGACAGCGTGCCAGCCGGATCGTGGCCCAGCACGTCTTCGCCATCCAGGATCACGGCGCCTGCATCGGCGCGCACCGCCCCCGTGATCAGCTTGATCAGCGTCGATTTGCCCGCGCCGTTTTCGCCCAGCAGGGCATGAACCTCGCCCTTGCGGAACGACAGGTCAAACGGTTTGAGAGCGGCAACCCCCGGATAGCTTTTGGAAAGCTGCTTCAATTCAAGAATGGACGTCATTCTGGCCCTTCCGCAGATTTGGCCGCCGACAGGGTGCCGGCGGCCGGGGGTCGGCTTAGTTGGCCGACAGGGTTTCGGCGGTGACGGGCACCATGTCCTGCACGATCATGTCGGCCACGGGGCCGGATTCGATCACGCGGATTGCCAGGTCGATGGCCGATTTGCCCGCTTCGACCGGTGCGATGTCGACGGTGGCCTTGTACATGCCGCCATCGCGCATCCGCGCCAGTGCCTCGGGGGTGGCATCCAGGCCGAACAGCGCGAACTCTTCGGTGGGAACGCCCATGCCAGCCAGGGCCTCGTAGGCGCCCAGCACGCCCGCGTCGTTGATGCCGGCCACGACGCGCACGTTGGGGTGGGCCTGCATGATCGCCTCGATGGCGGCGGCCCCGGTTTCGGGCGTGGCGGCGGATTGTTCGGCCACGACCTTCGCCTCGGGGGCGATTTCCAGGATGCCGTCGCGGATGCCTTCGCCGCGCAGGATCACCGGCGCCAGTTCCGGATAGGTAAGGATCGCAACTTCGGCCTGGCCGCCCATGTTGTCGACGATGTACTGGCCCGCGATCCGGCCGATGGACAGGCCGTATTCCCGTTCGTCAAGGCCAAGGAAGGCGTCCGAACCGGGCACGCCCTGGGCCACGCTGATCATCGGTATGCTGTTCATCTTCACCTGGTCGACCAGCGGTTCCAGCGCGCGGGGGTCGATGGGCGACACGAGGATCGCATCCATCTGCTGAACGATGAAGTTCTCGATGGCCGAGACCTGGCTGGCGGGGTCGGATTTGCCGTCATGGATGGTCAGCGCGATGCCCAGTTCGTCGGCACGCTGCTTCATCCCGTCGGTCAGGGCGATGAAATAGGGGTTGGTGAGGTCGATGGCGGTATAGCCCATCTTCCGGTCCTGGGCGGCCAGCGGCCCCGCCAGGGCGCTGGTTGCCAGCGCGATTGCGGCGGCCTTTGCGAGTGTCTTCAGCATCATGTCCAAACTCCTCCTTCTGGATCGATGTTTTCCGTGTCGTGTGGTGGTGTCTTGTGCCGTCACCTTCGGGTGCCGGACGTGTTCTTGCGGCAAGGGCCCCGCCCAGGGGGCCGTGCGGGCCCTATCCGGCCTGGTCCGGCATGACCTGAATGCGCCCCCCTTCGATACGGGCGGGATAGGTCGCCAGCGCCTCGCAGACCGGGGCGCGCAGGGGTGCGCCGCTGCGGTAGTCGAACAGCCCGTTATGCTTGGGGCATTCGATCTCGTGGTCCATCACCATCCCGTCGGCCAGGTGCACCTGTTCGTGGGTGCACAGCCCGTCGGTGGCGTAGACCGCGCCATCCGGGGCGCGATAGATGGCAAAGGTGCGCCCGTCGTGATCCCAGCGCATGACATCCTCGTGCTCGATGTCATCGGCGTCGCACACATCGATCCAGTCGCCCATGTCACTTTCCCCCGGCACTCACGCCGTTGCCCGCTCGGGGATCGCCTGGTGCAGATCCTCGCGATAGGGCCGCGCGGTTTCGGGCAGGTCGCGGCGCAGGTAATAGCCCGGCTCGCGGCGCTGGCGCAGGATGGCGCGCACCATGTCGCGATAGGCCACCCAGATCGAGGGGTCGGGCTCGGGGAGGTCGTGCTTGACGATCTCGTGCAGTTGGGGAAGCGCGTGATAGGGCACCATGGGGAACATGTGGTGTTCGACATGATAGTTCATGTTCCAATAGATCCAGCGGCTGATCGGGTTCATGTAGACCGTCCGCGAATTCAGCCGGTGATCCAGAACATCCTCGGCCAGGCCGCCATGCTGGAGCAGTCCGGTCATGACCATGTGCCAGCAGCCATAGATGCGGGGAAGCCCGATAACCATGAAGGGGATCAGCGACGCCCAGCCCATGCCCGACAGCAACATGCCCAGCGCGACAAGGGCGGTGGCAACATAGATGGCCAGGTGAATCCGCGCGACCATGATCGACTTGGGCCATTCGGATTCGGGGGTATAGTTCTGTTCGTCCGGTGAAAGGCTGCCCATGGCGTTGCGCGTGATGGCCTTGAAGTACCTCCACACCTCGACGACACCGACATAGGCCAGCGACTTCAGCGCAAGGTTGACGGGATGCATCCAGGCAATCTCGGCGTCGCGGCCGACGATGATGGTGTCGGTGTGGTGGCGCGCATGGCTCCAGCGCCAGTTGATCGGGTTGCGCATCACCTGGAACGACGCGATGTGATAGACGACATCGTTCATCCAGCGGGTGCGGAAGGCCGTGCCATGGCCGCATTCATGCCAGCGCGAATCGCAGGCCGAACCGTAAAGCACGCCATAGGCGATCCAGAACGGCACGCACCACCAGCTGCCCCAGAAATAGATGCCCCCTGCCGCGGTCAGCACATGCAGTACCGCCCAGAGGATCGTGTCGCGCATGGCCGGCCCGTCGCTGCGCGCCATCAGCGCCTTCATCTGCTTGCGCGGAATTTCGGTGTGATACCATTCCGCAGCGACCAGCCCGGCCTCGGCCGCCTGGCGCGCGCTTTCGCCGGTCAGCGAATAGTCGCGCCGTTCCACCTTCGGCTTCTTCGTCATCGTCATTCTCCTTGTTCCGCGTCCAGCAGCGACAGCCCGACCGGCCATTCATGGGTCTGGCCCGGGGCCAGCCAACGTTCCTGGCCCAGCGCCAGGGCACCGGCCAGATCGTCGGCTTCTCCGGTTGTCGGTTCGATCGCGACCTGAACCAGCGGTTTGTTCTTGTCGGGCCAGCCCCCGTAGTCAAGCCACAGGCCCAGCGCCGGAACATCTGCGCCGGCCCAATCGAAACGCAGCCCGCCGTCGCGCCCGATGATCGCCGCCGATGCCAACCCGGGCGTCGGCGCATAGGCCTTGAGGACATAGCCTTCGGAAAGTTCGCCCACCATGGTCAGGTCGCGGGTGGGATGATGCGGCCAGTCAAAGGCGCTGTCGCCCCCCTGCATCCTGCCCTGCCCGGCCAAAACGATCCGGTCGCCCTCGCGGGGCGACAGAACGCAATGCTGGCTCCAGAGATAGGGCAGCGGCCTGTCGGATTGAGAGGTGACAGCGTAGGCGGCCGTGACCACCGCGCCCTTCACGCTCAGCCGGCGGGAAAAGCGCACACCTTCGCCGGTAAAGACCGTCTCAAGGTGCTGCGGCCCCGCGTCGGCCACAGCCCAGGGCCGCCCCCAGAGCATGCCGTGATCGCGCAGCCGCTTGCCCCAGTCCGCGTTCTCGCAGGACAGGACGGTTGGAAAGCACTCGTCCCAGCCACGCGATTCGTCGCCCAGGAACACCACGTCGTCAGACACGTCATTGCATCGTGCGCCTTCAAGCAGCCATTGCCGGCCGCTTGCGCGATCGGTCAGCGCAAGAACCCGCGCCCCGAAGGCCGGATCGACCGTCAGCGCGACACGGTCGGTCTTCAGTTCATGCACATCGGAGGTTCCAGCCGTCATGACGTCACAGCTCCGACGAAGGGGGGCAGTTGCGTGCGACAACTGGCGCAGTTTGCCAAAGCGCAGTCGTATGAGAGGTTGGAAAAAGTCGGGATGCCGCAGTTGGCCGTGTCGGGCGCAAAGCGCCGGTCGCTGTTCGGTACATCATGCCCTCCCCCTGTCGCATGCCCCGGTGTCCAACCGTGGTTTGACGACGATAAGGCCGATCACACGACACCGGAATAAAGCCATGTTCCGATGACCTTCGATATTGTCCTGCCCCACTCCTCATTGAAACAGGCGGGGATCGGGGGCCAAAGCCCGCCCAGATGGCAACCGACCTTCCCGCAACCCTAACGCCGGCGGCGACGCCCGCCCTGCGATCATCCGCCGATATGCAAGCATGGAAGGCTCTCGCGCCTATTCAAGCGGTCGGCGCCCGGTTCCAGAAGACAGAACCGCCCGGTTGCCAGCCCCGCAGCGCGGTGCGACTATGGAGATATCCGCATGCGCTCGTGTTTCGCGCATCAGTGGCCCGGGCCAAACAACAGGGAAGTTGCGAATATGCGTATCGTGCCGTTCGAACCTTCACCGCTGAAGGGTACGATTCTGGGCGATCTCCAGGTTCAGGGCGTCGGACAGACGCGCGCCCTGCGCCCCGAAGGCACCCGGGATTGGCTGATGGCCTGTACGCTTTCCGGGCTGGGTTATGTCCAGGTGGATGGTGAGGAAACCATAATGCGGCGCGGTTCGCTGCTGTTGATCGCGCCGGGTACGCGGCATGATTACGGCCACCTGCACGAAGACGGCGCCTGGCGTGACATCTGGGTGCATTTCCACCCGCGCGCGCACTGGCTTCCCTGGCTGGTCTGGCCGCAACTGGGCCGGGGCACGATGCTGCTGGATGTCAGCGAGGCCCTTGATGAAATCGAGGTGGAAATGCACCGGATGCTGGAGTGTTTCCGATCCGCCTCGCGGCTCAGCGACGATCTTGCGCTCAACCATCTGGAAAGGGTAATCCTGCTGTGCGACGGGCTGAACCCTCTGCAAAAGACGGTGGGCCTTGACCCGCGCATCCGTCAATCGCTGGATATCGTCGCCGAACGCTTCGATCAGCCGCTGAGCGTTAAGGCGCTCAGCCGTGAGGTGGGGATGTCGCGGTCGCGCTTCACCATCCTGTTCAGCGAACAGATGGCCATGTCACCCCAGGCCTATATCGAAAGTGTGCGGCTGGACCGCGCGGCACAGTTCCTGCGCATGTCGCGCCTTGGGATCGCCCAGGTGGCCGAACGCACGGGGTTCAGCAACGCCTATTACTTTTCAACCCGGTTTCGCCGTCGCCACGGCGTGCCCCCCACGCAATACCGCGAAAGCGTGGACGAGGCCGGCCGACCCACCCTGTGACAAGGCAGGCCGCCCGGCCCGGTTGTGACGGGGCGCCCTGCCCCGCATCGCGCGCTCAGGCTTCGCCACCCGGTTGTTCGACGCGAACCACCGTCAGCATCCGGCGCTGGTTGTCGCGCGTGTCCCAGTGAAACTCGGCCCCTTCCGGCAACCCCAGAAGCGCCACGCCGATGGGTGTCATCACCGAAATCCGCTGGCACGAGATATCCGCCTTTTCAGGATAGACCAGGGTCACGGTCTTCTCCTGCTTGGTGGTTTCGTCGCGATAGGTGACCAGGCTGCCGATGGTGATGACATTGGCGGGCATCTTGGCGGGCTTGACGATGCGCGCGCGGGCGATCTCATCCTGCAAACGCTCGGCCAGGGCGGGGTTCGAATTCCATGCCCCTTCGGCCAGCCCTTCGATATGGGCCAGTTCATCGGCGTTGATCACGATCTTGGGGCGGCGGGTCGTGCGTTTCTTCACGCTTTCGGTTGTCTGCTGGTTCACTTGCGGAACTCCTTGAATAACGGTGGTTTGAAATGTCCGGGCGGTCGCCGCCGAACCCGGATCGGCGGGGTTCTGGTTTCGGCCCTTTGGGCAATTGTCAGGTCTTGGTCGATGGGGGTCGGCGCTGCACATCGTTGGCTTGCCGCGGGGCGGCGTTGCGGTGTCAGTGATGTGTGAAGAAGGAACCCCGGGAAGTGCGCCGGGCGCAAATGCGCCTATACCGCCCGGGGATAGGGGCGGTTCAGCAAGGGAAATCGAAATTGGTTTGCATGAGCCTTCATGCCTTGAATGTAGGAACGCCCATCCCCCCTGTCAATCGTCGCCGCGGGCCCCAACAGGCGCCGATCCGCCCCATGCGAATCCATGCTTGCCGTCGCGTCGCTTTCGCCCCACCCTGCCCGCCGTGAAGAACGCCCCGACCGCCAAGGAATGACCCGATGACCCAGGACAGAATCACCGTCGAAACCACCGTCGCCGCACCGATCGAAACGGTCTGGGGCGCCTATACCACCCCCGAGGACATCACCCGCTGGAACCAGGCCTCGGACGATTGGCACTGCCCCTCGGCCAGCGTGGATCTGCGCGAGGGCGGCGCGTTTTCATCCCGGATGGAAGCGAAAGACGGCAGCATGGGCTTCGATTTTGCCGGAACCTATACCCGGATCGTCGAACACCGCCTGATCGAGTACAGCTTCGGCGAGCGTAGCGCGACGGTCGAATTCCTGCCCCAGGACGGGGGCGTCGTCGTGCGGGTCAGCTTTGACCCCGAAGACGAATTTCCTCTGGACCAGCAGCGCGACGGCTGGCAGGCGATCCTTGGCAACTTCAGGGCCCACGTCGAAGGGGCGGCATGACGCGATTGCCCCGGCCGCAGGAGTGACCAATGCCGCACAAGAACATCCTTTTCATCATGTGCGATCAGCTGCGCCACGATTATCTTGGCTGCACCGGGCATCCACATATCAAGACGCCCCATATCGATGCCCTGGCGGCGCGCGGTGTCAGGTTTGACCGGGCCTATGTGCAATCGCCCATCTGCGGGCCGTCGCGCATGTCGTTCTATACCGGGCGCTATTGCCGTTCGCACGGCGCAACCTGGAACAACTTTCCCCTGCGCGCCGGTGAAATGACGCTGGGCGATCACCTTGAGCCGCTGGGCCTGCGCACGGCCCTTTGCGGCAAGACACACATGGCCGCCGACATCGCCGGGATGCAACGCCTGGGGATCGACCCCGAGTCCGACAAGGGGCGGCGCATCGCCGAATGCGGGTTCGAGGTCTGGGACAGGCTGGACGGATTGCACCCCGACGGCGGCCCCCAGCCCAGCCACTACAACAGCCACCTGCGCGATGCCGGCTTCGAAGCCGACAACCCCTGGCACGACTGGGCCAATGCCGCGCAGGGCGACGACGGCCTTGCCTCGGGCTGGTTGATGGAAAACGCCGACAAGCCCGCCCGCGTGGACGAGCGTCATTCCGAAACCCCTTATACCACCACCCGCGCGATGGAGTTCATCGAAGAGGCCGCCGACAGATCGTGGTGCCTGCATCTGAGCTATATCAAGCCCCACTGGCCCTACATCGCCCCGCCCCCGTATCACGACATGTATGGCGCCGATGATGTGATCCCGGTCAACCGCGACCCCGCCGAACGTGACGGCGCCCACCCCGTGCTTGCCGCTTATCACCAGCACCGCTTCAGCCAGGCCTTCAGCCGCGACGAGGTGCGCGAAAGGGTCATCCCGGCCTACATGGGGCTGATCACCCAGATCGACGATCAGATCGGGCGGCTGATGGCCTTTCTCGACGAAAAGGGGCTGACCGACGAAACGCTGATCGTCTTCACCTCGGACCATGGCGATTACCTGGGCGATCACTGGCTGGGCGAGAAAGAGCTGTTTCACGATGCCTCGGCGCGCATTCCGATGATCCTGGTCGATCCCTCGGCGCAGGCCGACGCCACCCGTGGCCAGGTCTGCGATCACCTGGTCGAGGCGATCGACCTTCTGCCCACCTTCACCGACTGGGCCGGGGGCGCGCCAGAGCCGCATATCCTTGAAGGGCGCTCGCTCCTGCCGCTCCTGCGCGGCGAAAGGCCCGAATGGCGCCAGCATGTGTTCAGCGAATATGATTATTCGGCGCGGCGGGCCCGCAAGATCCTGGATCAGCCCATCGGCGACTGCCGCCTTGTCATGGTCTTCGACGGGCGCTGGAAGATGGTGCATGCCGAAGGCTTCCGCCCCATGCTTCACGATCTGGAAACCGACCCGCAGGAACTGCACGACCGGGGCGACGATCCGGCCTGCGCCGATCACATCGCCCGGCTGACCGACGCGATGAACGCCTGGGCGCGGGGCCATCACAACCGTGTCACCATCAGCGATGAATCCATCGCCGCCCGCGCGGGGGGTGAACTGCGCCGGGGCTACATCATCGGCTTTTGGGATCAGAACGAACTCGACGAGGGCCGCAGGCTGGGCGAAAGCGGCAACTGAGCTGCGCTGCGGCGGCGCAAACGTGGCTTTCTCACCACCCTCGGCAGAGTTTGGCCGAGGCCGGAAATGCCCTGTGGCCTTTCCTCCACAGGGCTGGCAAATGGCGCGGCACTGCCCAAAAGTCGCCCAAATTCACTGCAAAGCTGAACGAACTCGACCTACCGGCTTAACGCAGGAGTAAGAAATGCCCACACCGAATCAGACCCCCGCCCAAGAGTCCAAGTCGCCCAAGGCCTCGAAGCCCGCAAAGCCGCCCGTCCGCTTCACCGACTGGGCCGCATTCTGATCCTTGGCGACGCCGTGGCACTGCCCTAGAACAGGGTCATGACAACGCCGGTCACCACCATCCGCAACCTTGGCCCGGCCATGGCACAGGCCCTGGCCAAGGTCGGAATCGACAGCGCCGAGCAATTGCGCGACCTGGGAACCGATGCCGCCTATGCCCGGCTGTTGCAGGGCGGAATGCGGGCCCATTTCATTTCCTATTACGTCATCGAAATGGGGCTTCAGGGGCGCCCGTGGAACGATTGCAAGGGCGCCGAAAAAGACGCCCTGCGCGCCCGGTTCGATGCGCTGAAGGCCGAACACTCCGACACCGACCGCGCCGCACTTGAGGCGATGCTTGACCGCATCGGCGTTGTGGCGCGCAAATAATACTGGCGTCGCGCCATGCCTTTCGGGTTCACTATCGCCATTGAACCCGAGGATTTTGCAAAATGACACAAAGCGATGCCGAAGCCGCCGCAGCGCAGGAATGCGCCCGCCTCACCTTCGAAGCGCGCACTTTCCTGCGCAACGGAAACAAGTCCGCCACCCTTGAAAACTGCATGGCCGCCCTGCGCTGCGGCGAGGTGCCCATGGAACAGGGCGCGATCATCGACTCGCTTCTGCGCGAATGCGACCGAAGCGACATCGCCGACCAGATCCGCGCGCAGCTGTACAAGGGCCTGGCCGAGGTCGAGGCGCATTACGCCGACCAGGCCGTCGCTCTGGTTCACATGGCCAATGTCCTGATCCTGCTGGGCGAGCACGCCAAGGCCACGCCGCATCTGGACAAGGCGCTGGTTTTGGCCCCCGACAGCGACGAGGCGCTGTTCCTTCACACTCTTTGCCACCTCGAGAACGGCACCTTCCGACCGGGCCAGATCGACATTGCGCCCGTGCTCAAGGCCTCGCGCACGCCGGGGCGGGCGCTTTCTGGGCTGGTGTCGCTGCTGGGTCACCACGGCGAAAAGCAAGAGGCGCTGCGTGTGCTGGACACCGGCCTTCCCCTGCTGGGCGACAAGGATGTGCTGGACAAGCGGGTGGAAACCCTGCGCGCGGCGCTGTCCGGCGGGATCGAACAGATCAACCAGCGTGAAACCGCCAACCGCATCTTCGACAGTTTCGCCGAAACCTATGACACCAGCCTGGCCGCCCTTGGCAACAACGGGCCGAACATGATCGGAACCGTTCTCGACGATATCGGGCTGGCGCGCGACAACAGCCTGAAGGTTTTCGACGCGGGCTGCGGCACGGGGCTGTGCGAACCGCACCTGCGCCCACGGGCCAGCCTGCTGCACGGGGCCGACCTTTCGGTCGCGATGCTGGAAAAATGCCTGGCCAAGGGCACCTACGATCTTTTGTGCCGCAGCGACCTGGCCGCCGCCGAAACCCTGCCCGACGATACCTTCGACCTTGCGGTCTGCGCCGATGTCCTGGTCTATTTCGGACGCCTGCAAGAGGTGTTCACCAACCTGGCCGGGCGACTTGCGCCGGGTGGATGGCTTATCTTCACGGTCGAGGAAGCCCCCGCCGACATCCCGCCCCCCGGCTACGGGCTCAACCCATCAGGGCGCAACTGCCACAGCGAGGCATACCTGCGCGCGGCCCTGGCCGAGGCCGGCTTCAGCATCGAGCATTTGCACCGCGACACCCTGCGTCTTGAATTCCGCAAGCCGGTGCCGGGCCTGGCGGTGGCGGCGAAGAAGAACGGCTGAGAATGTCAGCTTGTCGGTCGCAATGGACTGTAGCGTTGGGCTCAGACGATGACTATTGCACTGCGAAACGTTATGCCTCAATCGCTCTCATCAATAAATCTTCGCACGACCCAGTGCTCTGAAACCGGGGGACAATGCAACAAAATCCACCTACGCTGCACATGATCTGCGGAAAGATCGCCTCCGGGAAATCGACGCTGACCCGCAACCTCGGGGCTGCGCCGGGGACTGTCGCAATTTCGGAAGACGACTGGCTGAATGCTCTGTTTGCTGACGAAATGAAGTCGCTTGGCGATTACGTCCGCTGCACGAGGAAACTCCGCGAGATCATGGCACCGCACGTCACGGCGCTGCTTGATGCGGGCGTGTCGGTTGTTCTGGATTTCCAGGCGAACACCGTCGAGGCACGCAACTGGATGCGTGGCATGCTCGAACAGACGGACGCTTCTCACGTCCTTCATGTTCTGGATGTTCCCGACGAGGTTTGCCTGGCACGGCTACACGCCCGCAACGCCCAGGGCAATCATCCATTCGCGGTGTCGGACGAGCAGTATTGGCATATCTCGAACTACTTCGTCGCACCGTCTCCGGATGAGAATTTCGATATCGTCCTGCATCATTGAAGATCCATAGAGATCTTCAGCAGGCATTCGTTCATTGCTCAACAATCTTCAGATTGGGCTCCAGGCTCTCACGACCGATCCAACCAACCACACGTAGTATTAACGCACAGCCCCGAAGATCGCCCACGAAAAAGGGACCCGCGCCGTCGCGCAGACCCCCTCTTTTCGGGATCGAAACGGATCAGCCGACCAGTTCAAGACCCGAGAAGTAGAAAGCGATCTCTTCCGCGGCGGTTTCCGGTGCGTCCGAACCGTGGACCGAGTTTTCGCCGACGGATTCGGCAAACTCGGCGCGGATGGTGCCGGCGGCGGCGTCGGCGGGGTTGGTGGCACCCATCACTTCGCGGTTCTTGCCGATGGCACCTTCGCCTTCCAGAACCTGCACGACAACCGGGCCCGAGGCCATGAATTCGCACAGTTCGTCGTAGAACGGGCGGGCGGCATGCACTTCGTAGAATTTGCCGGCCTGGTCCTTGGTCAGCTGGATGCGCTTCTGCGCGATGATGCGCAGGCCGGCATCCTCGAACTTGGCGTTGATCTTGCCGGTCAGGTTGCGCTTGGTGGCATCGGGTTTGATGATCGAAAGGGTGCGTTCAATGGCCATTGGCTCTGCCTCTGTCTGAGCAGGGTCAGCCCCGTGCCGACCCCGTAAATCCGGCGCCCTGCTAACATGGCAGGCGCCCGGTGAAAAGCCGCGATTGACGCGGCGCGGCGTCACTGGCACATGCACGCCATGCTTATAATAGACAACATCTCATACTCGGTCGAAGGCCGCCCCCTGTTCGAGGGGGCCAGCGCGTCGATTCCCGCAGGCCACAAGGTGGGCATCGTCGGGCGCAACGGCACCGGCAAGACGACGCTGTTCAACCTGATCCGCGGCGAACTGGTGCTTGAGGGCGGCGACATCCGCATGCCCGCCCGCGCACGCATCGGCGGCGTCGCGCAGGAGGTTCCGGGCAGCGAGGTGTCGTTGATCGACACGGTTCTGGCCGCCGACACCGAACGCGCGGAATTGCTGGCCGAAAGCGAAACCGCCACCGACGGCGCCCGCATCGGCGAAATCCAGGCGCGGCTGGCCGACATCGACGCCTGGTCGGCCGAGGCGCGGGCCGCCAGCATCCTGCGCGGTCTGGGTTTCACCCACGAAGAACAACTTATGCCCTGTTCGGCCTTTTCCGGCGGCTGGCGGATGCGCGTCGCGCTGGCGGCGGTCCTTTTCGCGGCCCCCGATCTGCTGTTGCTTGACGAACCGACGAACTATCTTGACCTTGAAGGCGCGCTCTGGCTGGAAAGCTATCTGGGCCGTTACCCGCATTCGGTGCTGGTGATTTCCCATGACCGCGGCCTGCTGAACCGCGCGGTGGGGCATATCCTGCACCTCGAAGACCGCAAGCTGACGCTGTATTCCGGCAACTACGACACCTTCGCGCGCACCCGTGCCGCCCGCCTTGCGGTGGCCGAGGCGCAGCGCGGCAAGGTCGAGGCGCGGCGCGCCCATCTGCAAAGCTTCGTCGACCGGTTCCGCGCCAAGGCCAGCAAGGCCAAGCAGGCGCAAAGCCGGATCAAGATGATCGAAAAGCTGGAAACGATCTCCAGCCCGCAAGAGGCCGCCCTGCGCGCCTTCACCTTCCCCGAGCCCGAGGAACTGAGCCCGCCCATCGTCAACCTTGAATCGGCAAGCGTGGGCTATGGCGACAGGACCGTGCTGTCGAAGCTGAACCTGCGGATCGACCAGGACGACCGGATCGCCCTTCTGGGCCGCAACGGTGAGGGAAAGTCGACGCTTTCCAAGCTCCTGGCAGACAAGCTTGATCCCATGGGCGGGCGGCTGACCAAGTCGGGCAAGCTGCGTGTCGGCTATTTCGCCCAGCACCAGCTGGATGAGCTGCGGGCCGATGAAACGCCTCTCGATCATCTGCGCCGGTTGCGCCCGACCGAAACGCCGGCCCGCCATCGCGCCCGGCTGGCGGGTTTCGGGCTGGCGGCGGCGCAGGTCGAAACGGTGGTGGGGCGGCTTTCGGGCGGTCAGAAGGCGCGCCTTTCGCTGCTGGTGGCCACCATCGACGCGCCGCACATGCTTATCCTCGACGAACCGACTAACCACCTTGACATGGAAAGCCGCGAGGCTTTGGTCGAGGCGCTGACCGCCTATTCGGGCGCCGTGATCCTCGTGTCGCACGACATGCACCTTCTGTCGCTGGTGGCCGACCGGCTGTGGCTGGTGAAGAACGGCCGCGTCACGCCTTACGACGACGATCTGGAAAGCTATCGCAAGATGCTGCTCTCGGCCGATGCACCGCCCGAAAAGTCGAAACCGGCCAAGCGCAAGCAGGTCAGCCAGCAGGATCTCTCGGCCCTGCGCTCGGACGTGAAGCGGAACGAGGAACGGGTGAACAAGCTGTCCGAGATGCGCGACAAGCTGGCGAAGAAGCTGGCCGATCCGGGCATGTACGAACCCGAGAAGCTGGGCGAAGCCGAGGTGTGGCAGAAGAAATACGCCGAGGTGATGGAAGCGCTGGACCGCGCCGAGGGGCTTTGGATGAAATCGCTGGAAAAGCTGGAAGAAACAAAGGTCTGACCGATGGACTTCGCGTTCTATGTCACCGCTTTCGTCACCCTTTTCGTGGTGATCGACCCGATTGGCCTGACACCGCTTTTCGTGGCGCTGACCGCTGGCATGGCCCCCGAAAAGCGCCGCGCCATCGGATACCGCTCGCTGTTCATCGGCGCGGCGCTGCTCACGCTGTTCGGGCTGTTCGGCGAGGCGGTGCTGGGTTTCATCGGCATCTCCATGCCCGCTTTCCGCATCGCCGGGGGCATCCTGTTGTTCCTGACCGCGCTCGACATGCTGTTTGAACGGCGCACCGAACGCCGCCAGGGTCAGGCCGACGCGAACGAGGACGATCCTTCGGTCTTTCCCCTTGCCACGCCGCTGATCGCCGGGCCGGGCGCCATCGCGACGATGATCCTGCTGACCGGCCAGACCGGCGGCGATCTGGGCGCGATGGTGCTGGTTCATCTGGTCCTCGCGCTTGTGCTGGCGATCATGCTGGGGTTGTTCATGGCCGCAAACCTGCTTGAACGGCTTCTGGGCGATGTGGGCATCAACGTCGTCACCCGCCTTCTAGGCATGTTGCTGGCCGCACTTTCGGTTCAGTTCGTGGTGGATGGCGTCAAGGCGCTGATGCCGGTCTAGGCACTGGAAAACCGCCGCGCCCGCGCCTATCTGGGGGGCATGGACGGTGATACTCTCGGGCGCATTCTCTATCTTCTTCTGCTGCTTCTGGCGGTGGGTGGATGGTTCGCCGTCGCCAATCGCGAAAGCCTGGGCAAGACGGTGCAACAGGGGCTGGTCTGGGTGCTGATCTTTGTCGGTGTCGTCGCGGTTGCCGGACTGTGGAGCGACCTGCGCGATGACGTGATGCCGCGCCAGAGCGTGATCGGCGATGGCGCCCGGATCGAGGTGCCGCGCGGCTTTGACGGCCATTACCACATCGGGCTTGAGATCAACGGCAAACCCGTTCGCTTCGTGATCGACACGGGCGCCAGCGATATCGTGCTGACCCGTCAGGATGCCGTGCGCGTCGGAATCGACCCCGACCGCCTCGCCTACCTGTCCCAGGCACAGACAGCCAACGGCCTTGTCCCGATTGCCCGGGTCACGCTGGACCGGGTCGCCCTTGGCGGTGTCGTCGATCAGGGCGTCGGCGCTTCGGTGAACGGCGGAGAGATGTCGGGTTCGCTTCTGGGGATGAGCTATCTCAACCGGTTCGGACGGATCGAAATCGCGGATGGCAAGCTGATCCTCGAACGCTGAGCTTGCAGAATCCCGGCTTTTCCTGGCACCACCTTGCCCAAGTGGCCGCGAAAAATGTCACTTCTTCAACATTCCTCAGGTTTCGGCCTTCTTTTCCCAGCGCCCGCTCTCCTCGCTCCAGTATTGGGCGCTGCACCCGGCCTTTGTCAGGCTGCGCCACTGGCCGCGCGCCTTTTCCAATGCCGCGGGGTCGTTGCCGTCGAACAGCACGCAGACCCTTTCAAGGCTCTGCACCTCGTCCGGCGCCACTTCGGCCCCCTCCATCGTCATAAGGCATTGGGCCTTGTTGGGCAGGGCGGCATCGGTGGTCAGCAGGATCGGCTGATCGGCATCATGGGGGCCACCGGCCAACCCGTGCGCCAGGAAGGGTTCGTTCTCCAGCAGCCAAAGCTGTTCGTCCAGTTGGGCCATGCGGCGAGGGTTGGCCCCGCGCACGCAGATCCGCCAGCCCGCCTGCCGCGCCTTGCCCAGAAGCATCGGCAGGTTCGCTTCAAGCGGGCGCTGGGTCAGGTGATAGAAATATGCCGCGCCCATCAGCCTGCCAACGGATCGTAATCGCCCACGGTCCAGACATGCCCGCCGGGGTCACGCAGGGAAAAGGCCACGCCGCCGTGATCCTGCGCCTCGAGCGGCATCAATATCTCGGCCCCTGCGGCATTTGCCCTGTCAAGACAGGCCTTCACGTCGGCCATGACGGCATAGACCGTCACGGTGGCCCGCCCGCCGGTGTCGCCGGGCGCCACCATGAACCTGCCGAAACCTTCGGGCCCGCTGTTGGGGCCGAACATGAAGATCCCGTCGCCCAGGCGCATCTGGGCGTGAAGAATGGCGCCGTTGTCGTCGCGGAACACCTGGTGTTCGGCCAGCCCCAGCACATCGCGCAGGAAGGCCAGGGCCGCTTCGCAATCGTCGTACCGGGTTGCGCCGATCAGCATGGTCAGCCCTCGAACCGGTCCGCGATCAGGCGGTCAAGCGCCAGCACGCCCCAGCCCGTCGCGCCCTTGGGGGCATAGGGGCTTTCGTCGCTGGTGAGAGCGACACCGGCGATGTCGAGGTGAATCCAGGGCGTGCCGTCCTTGACGAAGCGTTGCAGGAATTCCGCCGCGGTGATCGATCCGGCGGGGCGGCCACCGACGTTCTTCACATCCGCCACCCGCGATTTCAGCTGCTTGGCATAGGCCTTGCCCAGGGGCATGCGCCAGGCGCCCTCGCCCTCGGCATCGGCCGCCTTGAGGAAACCGCTGCACAGCGCATCGTCGTTCGAGAAGACACCGGCGTTCTCGTGGCCCAGGCCGATGATGATGGCGCCGGTCAGTGTGGCCAGGTCCACCATGCCCGTGGGCTTGAACCGTTCCTGCGCGTACCACATCACGTCACACAGAACCAGGCGGCCCTCGGCGTCGGTGTTGATCACCTCGACGGTGTCGCCCTTCATGGATTTCACCACGTCGCCGGGGCGCTGCGCCTTGCCGTCGGGCATGTTTTCCACCAGCCCCACCAGGGCCACGACATTGGCCTTGGCCTTGCGGGTGGCGATCGTCTTCATCACGCCGGCCACGGTGCCCGCGCCGCCCATGTCCATGGTCATGTCTTCCATGCCGCCCGCCGGTTTCAGAGAAATGCCGCCGGTGTCGAAGACGACGCCCTTGCCGATCAGGGCGAAGGGCGCCTCGCTTGCGCCGCCCTTCCACTCCATGACAACCACCTTGCTGGGGCTTTCGCTGCCCTGGCCCACGGCCAGAAGGGTGCGCATGCCCAGCTTTTCAAGCGCGTCTTCCTCCAGCACCTCGACCTCGACCCCCAGATCGCGCAGGCCCTCAAGCTGGCTGGCGAATTCGGTGGTGGTCAGGACGTTGGAGGGCGCATTCACCAGGTCACGGGTGAAGAACACGCCATCGGCCCGCGCCCGGATCAGCGCGGCGGCATCCACCAGGGTTTCGGATTTCCCGGCCATGACGGTGATCGCGCCGGGCAGGGTTTTGTCGCCGGTCTTCTGATCGGCATAGTCATAGGCGCGCAGCACCGCCCCCAGCGCCACGTCCTGCACACCGCGCAGACCGCCCGCAAGAATGGTCACACCGCCGGCCCCAAGGCCGCGCCCGATGGCCACGCCGGCCCGGCGCGCCACTTCGCCCGTGGTGCGACGGCCCAGGCGGATCACCTGCACCGCCTCGGCCTCAAGCCCGACCGGGAAGGCCAGATCCTGCGCCGCCCCTTCTTCAAGCTTGGCAAAGGCATCGCTTTCGACGAAGCGCTGAAGCGCGCCCTTGGTCAGCCGGTTCACCCGCCGCGCCGCCTGGTCCAGGTTCGCCTCGGGGTCGATGAACACTACGACGCGGCCCTTGGCGGTGGCGATGGTCTCAAGATCGAGCGGCACGAAGGACAGGTCTGCAGGCTTGGTCATCGGATCGGCTCCTTGGGATTGTCAGCGTTTGGGCAATACCTAGCCCCCCGTTGCCCTGTTGGCCAGAAGGGAGTTTTCCCGGCCCGCGCCATCGGCTAACATGCCCGCAACGGGCGTGAGAACCGGCGGGGGAACGAGTGGCCAGATTCGACCGATACATGCTGTCACAGCTGATGTGGGTCTTTGGCTTCTTCTCGCTGGTGCTGGTGCTGGTCTATTGGGTGAACCGGGCGGTTTCGCTGTTCGACCAGCTGATCGCGAACGGCCATTCGGCCTTTGTGTTCCTGGAATTCACCGCGCTGTCGCTGCCCAATGTCATCCGCATCGTGTTGCCCGTCTCGGCCTTTGCCGCCGCCGTCTATGTCACCAACCGGATGGCCAGCGAAAGCGAACTGGTGGTGGTGCAATCCACCGGGTACAGCCCCTGGCGCATGGCCCGCCCGGTGATGGTTTTCGGACTGGTGGTGGCGGCCATGATCTCGGTGCTGTCCCATGTCCTGATCCCGGCCTCGACCACGCAACTTGCCGCGCGCACCGCCGAAATCAGCGAAAACGTCACCGCCCGCCTGCTGAGCGAGGGCGAATTCCTGCATCCGGCCGACGGCGTGACCTTCTATATCCGCGAAATCACCCCCGAGGGCGAATTGCGCGACATCTTCCTGTCGGATGCCCGCAAGCCCGATCAACGCTCGATCTACACGGCCGAGCGCGCCCTGCTTCTGCGCAGCGACGCAGGGCCGAAACTGTTGATGTTCCAGGGCATGGTGCAGAACCTCGACCTTGAAACCGACCGTCTGGCCACCACGCGGTTCGCCGAATTCGCCTTCGATGTCAGCGCGCTTGTCGATCTGCCCACGACCGGGCCGCGCGGCACCCGCGAACTTTCCACGGCCGAGCTTCTTTCCCCCACCGCCGCCCTGGCCGAGGAGACCGGCCAGAGCATGAACGTGCTGCGCTATGAAGGGCACGGGCGGATCACCGAGGCGCTTCTTGGGCTGGTGACGCCCGTCGTCGGCTTTGCCGTGCTGCTTCTGGGCGGATTTTCGCGCTTTGGCGTCTGGAAACAGATCGTCGGCGCCATCGTCTGCCTGATCGCCATTCAACTGGCCGACAATGCCGTGACCGATGCAGCGCGCAGCCGGGGCCTTTGGCCCATGGCCTATCTGCCCGCGCTGTTCGGGCTGGCGCTGGCGGCGGTCTTTCTGTGGCTGGCGGCCCATCCCCGCGCCTTCCGGCGCAAATCCGCGCAGGTGACGCCGTGATCCTGCACCGGTATTTCGCCCGCCGCTTTGCCATGACCTTCGCCGGGGTGGCGGGCGTGTTCCTGGCCATCCTGATGCTGCTGGACCTGGTCGAACAGGTGCGCAAGTTCAGCAGTGAAACCGTGCGCTTCGTCGACATGCTGGGGCTGGCGATGCTGCATGTGCCCGAAAGCCTCTATCGCATCCTGCCGCTGATCATGATCCTGGCCACCCTGACGCTGTTCCTGTCGCTGGCCCGCACCTCCGAGCTTGTGGTGACGCGGGCCTCGGGGCGGTCGGCCCTGCGCAGCCTGACGGCGCCGGTCATCGTCGCGCTGATCATCGGGGCCGTGGCGGTGGCCGTGTTCAACCCGATCGTCGCCGCCACCTCGAAGCAATACGAACTGACCGCCGGGCGCTATGCCGCCACCCCGGCCAGCGTGCTGTCGATCAGCCGCGACGGGCTGTGGCTGCGCCAGGGCGACGACGCAAGTCAGACCGTGATCAGCGCGCAACGCGCCAACCTGGACGGGACCGAGCTGTATAACGTCACCTTCATCGGCTTTGGCGCCACCGGCGGCCCGGCGCTGCGGCTTGAGGCGGGCAAGGCGACGCTGGCCGATGGCGCATGGCAATTGACCGGGGTGAAGGAATGGCGTTTCGACAGCGACAACCCCGAACGCGACGCCACGCTTTACCCGCAATACACCCTGGCCTCGAACCTTACGCCCAGCCGAATTCTCGACAGTTTCGCCACCCCCTCGGCCATCCCGATCTGGGAACTGCCCCGCTTCATCGCCCAGCTTGAAAGCGCCGGATTTTCGGCCCGCAAGCACCTGATGTGGCTGCACATGGAGCTTTCGCTGCCGCTGCTTCTGGCGGCCATGGTTCTTGTGGGAGCCGGGTTCACCATGCGCCACACGCGTTTCGGACGTACCGGCCTGATGGTGCTTTTGGCGCTGGCCATGGGTTTTTCGCTGTATTTCATCCGCAATTTCGCGCAAATCCTCGGTGAGAACGGGCAGATTCCCGTGCTTCTGGCCGCTTGGGGGCCACCCGTCGCCGCGCTGCTTCTGCCGCTCGGCCTGTTGCTTCACTGGGAGGATGGCTGATGCGCCGGCCCTTGATCTTCGCGCTTGCGCTGTTGCTGTCGTCCTTCGGGGCGAAGGCCCAGCAGACGGCGACCCTGGTGGCCGACAAGGTGCAACTGACGCGCCAGAACACGCTTGAGGCGACGGGCAACATCGAGGTGCTGTATGGCGAAACCCGCCTGCGGGCGCGGCGGATCACCTATTCGCGGGCCGGGCAAAGCCTGCGCATCGAAGGCCCCATCACCCTTGTCGAGGGCGACGGCCGGGCGATCCTGGTGGCCGATCAGGCGGATCTGGATGCCGATCTGCAGAACGGCATCCTCACCTCGGCGCGGCTGGTGCTGGATCAGCAGTTGCAACTGGCGGCCAATGAGATCGCCCGTGTCGATGGCCGCTATACCCGGCTGTCACGCTCGGTCGCCTCGTCCTGCGAGGTTTGCGCCGGCAACCCGACCCCGGTGTGGGAAATCCGCGCGCGCGAGATCATCCACGATCAGCAGGAACGCCAGCTTTACTTCGATCAGGCACAGTTCCGCTTCCTGGGCGTGCCGATCTTCTATTCCCCCCGCCTGCGCCTGCCCGACCCGACGCTGAAGCGCAGCAGCGGTTTTCTGCTGCCCTCGCTGCGCACCTCGTCGCGCCTGAAAACCGGGGTGAAGCTGCCCTATTTCCAGACGCTGGGCGATCACGCCGACCTGACGCTGACGCCCTATGTCTCGGCCGCCACGCGGACCCTTGAAGCGCGCTATCGCCAGGCCTTTGCCATGGGCGAAATCTCATTCGAGGGCGCGGTGTCCGACGACGATCTGCGCCCGGGCGAGACGCGCTATTACCTGTTCGGCGAAGGCGAATTCGAGCTGCCCCGCCAGTTCCGCCTGAACTTCGATGTCGAACTGGTGTCAGACACCGCCTATCTGCTGGACTATGGATTTTCCGACAAGGACAGGCTGGACAGCGAGATCAGCATCACCCGCGCCCGCCAGCGCGACCTGTTCCGCGCCTCGCTGACCGATTTCCGCACCCTGCGCGCCTCCGAGGTGCCGATCCGCGGACAGTTGCCGCGCACCTTCTCGAACGTCAGCTATGAACGCCGGATCAAGGGGTTGGGCGGCGAATTCCGCCTTGGCTTTGACGCGGCCAGCCTGACACGCGCCTCGAACGTGCAGGGCGATGGGCGCGATGTCAGCCGGATCGGCGTATCGGCCGACTATCGCCGCGCGGTCACCTTTGCCAACGGCATGGTGGCCACCGGGCAACTGGGCATCGTGGCCAGCACCTATGACACCCGCCAGGACCCCGCCTTTGCCACCAACACCGGCCAGGTCACCCCGCGCGCCAGCATCGAACTGCGCTGGCCCTTCCAGCGCAGCGAAAGCGGCGGCGCCTATCAGCTGCTTGAGCCGGTGATCCAACTGGCCTGGTCGGAAACCAACGGCAACATCGTGCCGAACGAGGATTCGGTGCTGGTGGAATTCGACGAGGGCAACCTTTTCGACCTGTCGCGCTTCCCGGGCGAAGACGCCCGCGAACAGGGCACGCGCGCCAACATCGGCCTGCGCTGGACACGCTATGATCCGGCGGGCTGGACCCTTGGCGTGACGGTCGGCCGGGTGTTCCGCAGTGAAGACACCGGCCAGTTCGCGCCCGGAACCGGGCTGTCCGGCGAACGCTCGGACTGGCTGGCCGCCGGGCAACTGCGGCTGGGCGACCGGCTGGCCCTGTCGCACCGGGCGCTGTTCGACGATGATTTCAGCTTCACCCGCAACGAAACCCGGCTGGCCTGGCAGAACGACCGCGCCGCCATCGGATCGTCTTACCTGTGGATGGAAGCCGAACCCGCCGAGAACCGCCCCACTGACACCCATGAACTGTCGGTCGATGCCGCCTATCGCCTGTCGCGCCATTGGACGGGCCGCCTGGACGGACGGTTCGACCTGGTGGCCGACCGCACCGCCGAGGCCGGAATCGGCATGGAATACCGCTCCGAATGCCTGACCGTCGATCTTTCGGTATCGCGTCGCTTTACATCCTCGACTAGTGTAAGCCCCAGCACGGACTTCGGACTGAACGTGTCGCTTGCGGGCTTCGGCTCGGGGCGCAATAACGAATCCTATCGCCGCACCTGCGCAAGATGAGACGGCAAAGACACGAGGGAGCAGCACGCCCATGATCAAGACTTCGCTGAAACGTTGGGCCATGGCACCGGCGATTTGCATGGCATTGCTGGCCGGGGTGCCCGATGCCGGGGCGCAGAACCTCTTCGCGCCGGTGGCCAAGGTGAACGAAAGGGTGATCACCGCCTTTGAACGCGATCAGCGCGCCCGGATGCTGATGCTGTTCCGATCGCCCGGCGACCCCCAGGAAGAGGCGCTGAAATCGCTGATCGACGAAAGGCTGCAACTGGCCGAGGCCCGGCGCCTGGGCATCACCGTCAAGCCCGAGGAGATCACCGAAGGCATGACCGAATTCGCCGGACGCGCCAACCTGTCGAGCGAGGATTTCCTGAAGGCCCTGGCGCAGGAAGGCGTGGAGGCCGAGAGCTTCCGCGATTTCGTGGCCGCGGGCGTGGCCTGGCGGCAGGTGGTGCGGGCAAAGTACGCCGGTCGCGCCAATATCACCGAGGCCGAGGTGGACCGCGCCATCAAGCGCGAAGGCACCCAGCCGGGCGTGCGCGTCCTGCTGAACGAGATCATCCTGCCCGCCAATACCCCCGCCGCCGCCGCAACCGCCGAACGGCGCGCCGCCGAGATCGCCGCGATCACCACCCTGCCCGCCTTTGCCCGGGCCGCGCGCAACTATTCCGCGTCGCCCTCGCGCAATGTGGGCGGGCGGATCGACTGGATGCCCATCGGCAACCTGCCCCCCGCCGTCGCGGCCCGCATCCTTACCCTGTCGCCCGGCCAGGTGACGCAGCCCATCGCGGTGCCCAACGCCATCGCCCTGTTCCAGTTGCGCGCGATCGAGGAAACCACGGCCTCGACGCCGGAAACCCTGGAAGTCGACTATGCCGCCTTCTACATCCCCGGCGGCCGCAGCGAGGCCGGGCTGGCCGAGGCCGCCCGCCTGCGCGCCGAGATCGACACCTGCGATGATCTTTACGGCATCGCCAAGGGCCTGCCCGCAGGCACCCTTGAACGTTCGACCGTGCCGGCGGCCCAGGTGCCCGGCGATGTGGCGCTGGAACTGGCCAAGCTGGACGAGAACGAAGTCTCGACCGCGCTGACCCAGGCCGGGGGGCGCACGCAGGTGTTCCTGATGCTGTGCGACAGGCGCCCCGCCAAGGGCGAGGCCGCAGAGGTCGATCGCACGACCGTGCGCACCCAGCTGATCAACCAGCGCCTTGCCTCTTACGCCAGCGCACATCTGGCCGAACTGCGCGCCAACGCGACGATCACCTACCAATGACCCCCCGCGCGCCCATTGCCATGACCTGTGGCGATCCCTCGGGCGTGGGGCCGGAACTGGCGCTGGCGGCCTGGCGACAGCTGGGCGCACGCCTGCCCTTCTTCCTGATCGGCGATCCGGCCCATTTGCCCGTCGGCGCGCTCTGGTCCGAGATCCACGACCCCTCCGAGGCGCTGTCGGTCAGCACCCGCGCTCTGCCGGTGCTGCGCCACGATTTCCCCGCCCCCGCCCTGCCCGGCCGCCCCGATCCGGCCAATGCCCAGGGCGTGATCGACGTGATTGCCCGCGCCGTCGACCTGGTGCAATCGGGCGCCGCCAGTGCGGTCTGCACCGGGCCGATCCACAAGAAGGCCCTGATGGATGGCGCGGGCTTTGCCCACCCGGGCCATACCGAATACCTGGCCGCCCTGGCCGGGGTGGACCGGGTGGTGATGATGCTGGCCTGCGACACACTGCGCGTCGTGCCGGTGACGATCCATATCGCGCTGGCCGATGTGCCGGGGGCGCTGACGGCGGAACTGCTGCGCGATACCCTGCGCATCACCCATGCCGCGCTGATCCGCGATTTCGGCATCGAGGTGCCGCGCATCGCAGTGGCGGGCCTAAACCCCCACGCGGGCGAAGGCGGCGCCATGGGCGGCGAAGAGATTGCCCTGATCGCACCGGTTGTCGCTGCGCTGCGGGCCGAGGGTATGGCGGTGAGCGGCCCCGCTTCGGCCGACACCATGTTTCACGACCAGGCGCGCGCCGGGTATGACGTGGCGGTCTGCATGTACCACGACCAGGCGCTTATCCCCATCAAGACGCTGGATTTTTCCGGCGGCGTGAATGTCACCCTTGGCCTGCCCTTCATCCGCACTTCGCCCGACCACGGCACCGCCTTCGACATCGCCGGCAAGGGCGTGGCCGATCCGTCGTCACTGGTCGCCGCCCTGCGCATGGCCGAGCGGATGGCCCTTGCCCGCGCGGCACAAAGCACCCCGGCCGGGGCGTCGCGCTGATGGAAAGCGGCCCTCCGGGGGGAGTATTTTTCAGCAAGAAAGAACAGGACCGGGCATGAGCGGACTGGACGACCTGCCGTCGCTGGCAAAGGTGATTGCCGCCCATGGACTGGCGGCGAAGAAATCGCTTGGGCAGAACTTCCTGCTGGATCTGAACCTGACCGAGAAGATCGCCCGCCAGGCCGGCGATCTGACCGGCAGCGACGTTCTGGAGGTGGGCCCCGGCCCCGGGGGGCTGACGCGCGGCCTGCTGAGCCAGGGGGCGCGGCGGGTTCTTGCGGTCGAGAAGGACCCGCGTTGCCTGGGCGCGCTGGCCGAGATCGCCGCGGTATCGGACGGGCGGCTTGAGGTGATCAACGCCGACGCGCTTGAGATCGACGCGGCCGCCCTGCTGACCCCGCCGATCCGCGTGGTGGCCAACCTGCCCTACAACGTGGGAACCGAACTTCTGGTGCGCTGGCTGGACCCCGGCCAGTGGCCCCCCTTCTGGGACAGCCTGACCCTGATGTTCCAGCGCGAGGTGGCCGAGCGGATCGTGGCCCAGCCCGGCGGCAAGGCCTATGGTCGGCTGGCGGTGCTGAGCCAGTGGCGCAGCACGCCGCGCATCGTCATGTCCCTGCCGCCCGAGGCCTTTACCCCCGCCCCCAAGGTGCATTCGGCGGTCGTGCATTTCACCCGGCTGGAGGCGCCGCGCTTTCCGGCCGACGGCAAGACGCTGTTCCGCCTGGTGGCCATGGCCTTCAACCAGCGGCGCAAGATGCTGCGCGCCGCCCTGAAGGGCGCGGCGCCGGATATCGAGGACAGGCTGCGCGCCGCCGGGATCGCCCCCACGGAACGGGCCGAACAGGTATCGCTGGAACAGTTCTGCGCCCTGGCGCGCACCTTCACCGAGGGCAAGGCATGACGGATTATCTGGTTTACGATGTCTTCACCGACACCGCCTTTGGTGGCAACCCGCTGGCCATCATCCCCGACGCCACCGCCCTGCCCGAGGCGCAATTGCAGCAGATCGCGCGCGAGTTCAACTTTTCCGAGACCACCTTTGTCTATCCGCCCCGCGATCCGGCCCATACCGCGCGGGTGCGCATCTTTACCCCGACGATGGAGATTCCGTTTGCCGGGCATCCTCTGATCGGCACGGCGCTGGCGCTGCACGACATGGGGCGCGGCGATACCCTGACGCTGGAGGTTGAGGTCGGGCCCATCGGCTGTACCGTCGAGGGCGGGCTGGCGCGGTTCACCAGCACCACGCCACTTCAGGTGGAATCGCACCCGGCCCTGGGCGATGTGGCCGCCTGCCTGTCGCTGGCCCCGGGGCAGATCCGCACCGACCGCCATCAGCCGGTGCAGGCGGGCGTCGGCCTGCCTTTCGTCCTGGCCGAGCTGAGCGATGGCGCCGCGCTGTCTGCGGCCCAGCCGGCGATCGAGGCCTATCGCAAATGCGCGGCGGATTACCCCTCGCAACTGGATTTCGCCATTCTGGCCTATGTGCGCGAGGGTGCCGAGGTTTCGGCGCGCATGTTCGCCCCGCTGGACAACATCCCCGAAGATCCCGCCACGGGCAGCGCCTGTGCCGCGCTGGTGGCCTTCCTGTCGCAGATGGAGGGCCAGTCGCTGACCCTGATGATCGAACAGGGCGTGGACATGGGACGCCCCAGCAGCATCCACGCCGAGGCCGAGATCGAGGGCGGGCTGTGCCGCGCGGTGCATATTGCCGGACGGGCGCGGCGGATGATGGAGGGGCGCCTGACGCTCTGACGCCATTGCCGCTGGTGCCGGCCGGCGCCTTGGCCTAAGGACGGCGCCATGACCACCCCCCTTGCCCCCGCCACCCCGCCGCCCACCCCCGCCGATCCCGACACGCCGCCCCTGCGCGCCATCGGGCTGATGGTCTTTTCCATGGCCGGTTTCGCCGTGGCGGACATGTTCATCAAGCTGTCGAGCGACCTTCTGCCGACCGGCCAGATCATTTTGATCCTCGGGCTGGGCGGAACGCTGATCTTTGGCGGGCTGTCGTGGCGGCAGGGGCTGGCGCTGTTCGGGCCCGACCTGTTTCATCCGGCGATCCTGGCGCGGATGCTGGCCGAGGTTGTCGGCACGCTTGGCTTTGTCACGGCGCTGACGCTGACCACGCTGTCCATGGCCTCGGCCGTGTCCCAGGCCACGCCGCTTGCTGTGACGCTGGGCGCGGCGCTGCTTTTGAAAGAACCCGTGGGCTGGCGGCGTTGGGCGGCGGTGCTGGTGGGGTTCGGCGGCGTCATCATCATGTTGCGCCCGGATGGATCGGGCGTGAACCTGGGGGCGCTGTCGGCGCTGGTGGGGGTCGTGGGCCTGTCGGCGCGCGATCTTGTCACCCGGCTGGTGCCTGCGCGGGTGCCCAACCTTCTGGTGTCGACCTATGGTTTCCTGTCGCTGGTGCCCACGGGGATTGTCCTGCTTGCCATCTCGGGCGGGGCGCGGATGCCCGAACCGGTGACGCTGGCCATGCTGGGGGGCATGCTTCTCTGTGCCACGGTTGCCTATTTCGCGCTGACCACATCGCTGCGGCTGGGGTCGATGGCGGTGGTGGCGCCCTTCCGCTATTCGCGCCTGATCTTCGCCTTTGGCTTGGGCGCGCTTGTGTTCGGCGACCGCCTGACGCCCTCGATCCTCACCGGCGCGACGCTGATCGCGGGGGCCGGGATCTACACCTTCTACCGCGAGGACAGGGCACGCCGTCGGGCGCGCGGGGCGGCTCAGGTCGGTTGAACCTGCCAGCCGCCGGGGCGCAGTCCGAAGCGGCGCAGGGTGCCTTCGGTGAACCCCGGGGTGTCGGGATCGGCCACCATGCGCTGCACCTCAAGTTCGCCGTGGCGCAGGGTCAGCAGGTTGAAATCGTTCTCTTCGCCGCGCAGCCGGGTCGAAAGGCCCGTGCCCGCCTGAACCTGGATCATCCCGAACCGCCCCGCCCGTTCGGCAAAGGCATCGGCACCCCATGAATGCAGATGGCCCGACAGCACAACGTCGGTGCCACAGCGGGCCAGTTCATCCAGCGCGGTTTCGGCGCCGCGCATGGGTTTCTTGCGCTCGCCCGGAAGATGTTCGAGCGGGTGATGCACCATCACGATGCGCATGCGCCGCTTCACCCCCGCAAAGGCCGAGGCGACGCGGGCAATGTCGCCGCCTGAAAACCAGCCGCTTTGCCAGGCCATGGGATTGACCGTGTTCACCCCCACCACGATCATCCGGTCGTCGGCATAGGTCGGTTCAAGATCGCGGCCGATCCAGCGGCGATAGCGCCGCCAGGGCGCGAAAAGGCGCAGGAAGGGGTTGGTCAGCGGCACGTCATGGTTGCCCGGCACCACCAGCACCGGCGGGTCAAGCGCGTCGATGAAGGCCGCCGCCTCTTCGAACTGGGAATTGCGGGCGCGCTGGGTCAGATCGCCCGAGATGGCCACCAGATCGGGCCGCAGGTCGTTCACCTGTTCGATAAGCGGAGGCAGAAGATCGGGCCGGTCGCGCCCGAAGTGCAGGTCGGAGAGGTGTACGATACGTCTCATCTGATCTCCCGGTCGAAGTCCTTTGGCACCACGACATGCAGTTCATCCGGCACGGCGCGAATCGATAGCGGGTTTTTCAACCGCCGCCTTTCGCCATCCAGGGCCACGCGATGACGCTTGCGGCGGGCGTGGATATCGAAACGATAGGCCGAAACCAGGCGAAAGTCGCGCCCGTCCTCGGCCACGCCGAAGGCCAGCGCAAGCGCCTGGCGCAGCAACCCGAACCGCCCTGTGTCGGGCGAAAGGAACATCAGCAACTTCCCCTCGGCCAGATCCTCCTGCCCTTTCAGGCCCATCTGATCCAGCTGGAAGGCGTTGTTCAGCACGAAAACCAGCGGCGTGCGCATGCTGATCGTCTCGTCGTCGGCCTCGATCCGCAGGTCTAGAGGGCGGCGCAGGGTCAGCAGCGTCTTGAGAACCGACCAATAGGCAGCGATGCGCGAGCGGCCCCAGCGGCGGTAGATGCCTTCGCGGTTGGCCAAAATCTCGGGGTAGCGGCCGATACTGGTGTTGTTCAGGAAAAGCCGGTTATTGATGCGCCCGGTGCGCACCGCGCGGGCATCGCCCTTCAGCAGAACCTCGACCGCGCCTTCGATATCATCGGGAATCGACAGCGAGCGGGCGAAATAGTTGAAGGTACCAAGGGGCAGAACACCCATGGCGACGCCCGAACCGGCCATGCCTTCGGCAACGCCGCAGATCGTACCATCGCCGCCAGCGGCCACCACCAGATCGGCGCCGCCCGACAGGGCATCCTCCACCAACTGCCCGATGGGCCGGTCGCGGCGCACCTGCGACACCTCGACATCGGCCCCCTGCGCCGACAGCATCCGGCGCAGATCATCGGCATCGCAGACCGGCTCTTTCTTGCCGCTGCCCGGGTTCAGGACAACGTGGATCTTTTTCAGTGGCATCTCGGTCTCATCCCCCTGGCTACCCGGGTAAACGCCGCCCCCGGACAAAGGTTGCATCGCCGTGGCATTTGCCTTCGCGTCAGGCACTGCTATACCGCGCTGGAAACAACAGTCAGCCCCGGAGCCCATTTTCATGAGTACCATCATCGACATCATCGGCCGCGAAATCCTGGACAGCCGGGGCAACCCGACGGTCGAAGTCGACGTGATCCTGGAAGACGGCACCATGGGCCGCGCCGCCGTTCCCTCGGGTGCCAGCACCGGCGCCCACGAGGCGGTGGAAAAGCGCGACGGCGACAAGGCCCGCTACATGGGCAAGGGCGTGCTGGAGGCCGTGGCGGCCGTGAACGGCGAACTGGCCGAGGGGCTGGTGGGTTTCGACGCCACCGAACAGGAAGCCATCGACGCCACGATGATCGAAATGGACGGCACCGACAACAAGGGCCGCCTGGGCGCCAACGCCATCCTGGGTGTGTCGCTGGCCGCGGCCAAGGCTGCTGCCGATTACAGCGCCCAGCCCCTGTTCCGCTATGTCGGCGGCACCGCCGCGCGCACCCTGCCGGTGCCGATGATGAACATCATCAACGGCGGCGAACATGCCGACAACCCCATCGACATCCAGGAATTCATGATCATGCCGGTGGCCGCGGACAACATCCGCGAAGCCGTGCGCATGGGGTCCGAGGTGTTCCACACGCTGAAAAAGGAACTGACGGCGGCGGGCCTGTCCACCGGCATCGGTGACGAAGGCGGCTTTGCCCCCAACATTTCCAGCACCCGTGACGCGCTGGATTTCATTCTGAAGTCGATTGAAAAGGCGGGCTACACGCCTGGCGACGACATCATGCTGGCCATGGATTGCGCCGCGACCGAATATTACAAGAACGGCAAATACGAGATGAAGGGCGAGAACGCCTCGCTGTCCTCGGAAGAGAACGTCGCCTACCTGGCCAAGCTGGTGGCCGACTATCCGATCCTGTCCATCGAGGACGGCATGTCCGAGGATGACTGGGACGGCTGGAAGATGCTGACCGACGAACTGGGCGGCAAGGTTCAGCTTGTGGGCGACGACCTGTTCGTCACCAACCCGGTGCGTCTGGCCGATGGCATCAAGCGGGGCTGTGCCAACTCGATGCTGGTGAAGGTGAACCAGATCGGCACCCTTTCGGAAACCCTGCGCGCCGTCGAGATGGCCCACCGCGCGCGTTACACCAACGTGATGTCCCACCGCTCGGGCGAAACCGAGGATGCGACGATTGCCGATCTCGCCGTTGCAACGAACTGCGGTCAGATCAAGACCGGCTCGCTTGCCCGCTCGGACCGGCTGGCCAAGTATAACCAGTTGATCCGTATAGAGGAAATGCTGGGCGAAACCGCCGTCTACGCGGGCAAATCCATCCTGCGCTGACACCCGGTATCACGAAGTGTTTCAAGGGGCGGTTCCGGCGGGGCCGCCCCTTGTCGTTCATGGCGGGCGTTCACAGATACGCCTACCGGCGGCAAGATGTCGTGGGACCGATAGAGAGGTACAATTCGATGAAAAAGACTGGTCTGATCCTTCTCGTGGGCCTTTTCGGCCTGTCCGCCTGCAACACGGCTGTCGGCGTCGGCAAGGACGTGTATGGTGGCACCAAGTATATCGCCAAGAAGGCCATCGGCAGCGACGAGGACAAGGACGTATGACATTCCCGACCACAGCACGCCTTGCGATGATCACGCTTGTCCTTGCGGGGCTTGCGGGCTGTGCCGTGGTCAAGGTGCCGGTCAAGGCGGCCGGCACCGTTGTGGGCCATACCATCCTGGCGGTGACGCAATCGGCGCACCGCCCCGCCACCCTGCCCCTTGACGGCAGGTGATCGCGCGCTCTTTCGTGGTGTGCAAACCCCGTGGGAGCCGACGATGAAACCGATCCTTGCCCTGTCGCTGATGCTGCTGGCCACCCCGGCAATGGCCGCATCCCCATCGCGCGACGCCCCCTTCACCAACATCGACGGCGGCACCCTGTCGCTGGCCGATTATCGCGGGCAGCCGGTGCTGGTGGTCAACACGGCGTCGCGCTGCGCCTATACCCGGCAGTACGATGGTTTGCAGGCGCTTTGGGACAGGTACCGCGCCGCGGGGCTGGTGGTTCTGGCGGTGCCCTCGGACGATTTCGCGCAGGAACTGGGTTCGGCGGCCGAGGTAAAGGAATTCTGCGCCGTCAACTTCGACCTCACACTGCCGATGACCGACATTACACCGGTGCGCGGCGATGCGGCCCATCCCTTCTATGCCTGGGTGGCCGAGACCGAAGGCTTCAGCCCCGCCTGGAACTTCAACAAGATCCTGATTGCCCGCGACGGCAAGGTGGTGGCGACCTTCGGGTCGGGAGCCGATCCGCTGGGCCGGGCCATCGTTACAGCGGTCGAAGCCGAGCTGGAGCAATGAAGTGCGCCTGAGCTCCGACGAGATCATCGAAAGGCTGAACCTGGCCCCCCACCCCGAAGGCGGCTGGTATCGCCAGACCTGGGAGGGCAGCGAAACGCCGCGCCCCTCGGGCACCTGCATCTATTTCCTGCTCAAGGCTGGCGAGACCAGCCATTGGCACCGGGTGGACGCGACCGAGATCTGGCACTTTCACGCCGGCGCGCCCCTGACCCTGAGCATGGCCGCCGACAAGACCGGACCGGCAGAGGACCATGTGCTGGGCCCGGACCTGGCCGCCGGGGCGCTGCCGCAGCTTATCGTTCCGGCGGGGCATTGGCAGGCGGCACGGTCGCAGGGGGATTGGACCTTGGTCGGCTGCACCGTGTCCCCCGGTTTCACCTTCGAGGGTTTCGAACTGGCGCCCCCGGGCTTCGACATTCCGCGGTAACGCGGGTTTGCGGGCCGGGGAATGAGTATTTTCAGCAAGAAAGAGAGGGGGCGCGGCGCAGCAGCGCTCAGGCGATGCCAACCCCCTTGCGCCCCGCGAGGTCGGTGAAATACTGCCAGGCCACCCGGCCCGAACGCCCGCCGCGCGTGGCCTGCCATTCGATCGCTTCGGCACGCAGGGTGTCGGCGTCGATCGTGACGCCGTGGGCAGCGCAATAGCCTTCGATCATCGCGAGGTATTCGTCCTGCGTGCAGGGGTGGAAGCCCAGCCACAGCCCGAAACGATCCGACAGCGAGACCTTTTCCTCGACCGCCTCGGAGGGGGAAATCGCGCTGGAGCGTTCGTTCTCGATCATGTCGCGAGGCATCAGGTGGCGGCGGTTCGAGGTGGCATAGAAGACCACGTTGTCGGGCCGCCCTTCGATGCCGCCGTCCAACACCGCCTTGAGCGATTTGTAATGCTGGTCGTCGTGGGAAAACGACAGGTCGTCGCAGAACAGCACGAAGCGATGGGCCGAGGCGCGCAGCAGGTTCAGCAGGCGCGCGATCGATGGGAGATCCTCGCGCTGGACCTCGACGATCTTGAGCGGATGGCCCCGCGCGATCACTTCGGCGTGGATCGCCTTGACCAGGCTGGATTTTCCCATCCCCCGCGCGCCCCAGAGCAGGGCGTTGTTGGCCGGCAGGCCCCGCGCAAACTGCATCGTGTTCTCAAGCAGGGTATCGCGCGACCGGTCGACCCCGATCAGCAGGGACAGATCGACCCGGTTCACCCGCGCCACGGGCACCAGGCGGTCAGGCGAAACATGCCAGACGAAGGCATCGGCCCCGTCGAAATCCGGCGCCTGAAGGGGCGGCGGCGACATGCGCTCCAGGGCGGCGGCGATACGTTCCATCGGATCGGTGGTCATGCTTTCGGCTCGTCCTCGTGGTGTTCCTCGTCCCAAAGCTCCTCGTCGTCGTCCAGGATGCCTTCGGCACGCAGCTGTTCGGTGCGTTTCTTCTCGACCCGTTTCACCAGCTGGATCGAGATTTCGTAAAGGCCATAGACCACCACGAAGAGGATCAGCTGTGTCACCACGTCGGGGGGCGTGACCAGCGCGGCCAGCAGCAGAATGCCCACCACGGCGTATTTGCGCACATCACCCAGCCCCTTGGCCGACACCAGCCCCGCCTTGCCCATCAGCGTCAGCAGAACCGGAAGCTGAAAGCAGAGCCCGAAGGCGATGATGAATTTCAGCGTGATATCGAGGGATTCGTTGACCTTGCCGAAGAAGGTGATGCGCACGCCATCGCTGGTGGTGGGCACGACGGCGGTATCCGCCGGGAGGGCGCCCGTGGCGGATTTCAGCAGCCCCGCGAAGATCGAGGTGATGTCGGCGAACCCGAGGAAGAACTGCATCGCCAACGGCGTGACGACGAACTGTGCAAAGGACGCGCCCAGCAGGAACATCAGCGGCGAGGCGATGAGGAAGGGCAGGAAGGCGTTCTTTTCGGTGCGGTACAGCCCCGGCGCCACGAAGCGCCAAAGCTGGTGGCCGATCACCGGAAAGGCCAGCGCGAAGCCGAAGACCATCGAGATGCGGAACAGCGTAAAGAGGTATTCCTGCGGCGAGGTGTACTGCAGCGTCGGCGAGGGATCGCCCAGCTCGCGCAGGGTGGCCTCAATCGGGTAAAGCAGGAATTGCAGGATCGGCTCGGCCACGACGAAGGCCAGCACGATGCCGATGATGAAGGCAATCACCGCGCGGATCAGCCGCGTGCGCAGCTCGGCCAGGTGTTCGATCAGGGGGGCGCCGGTGTCTTCCAGCTCGTCACGGTCGGTCATGACTTGTTCTCGGGGTCGGTGTCCGGTGCGGGCATCGGGGTTTCCGGTGCCGTTTCGGCAGCGGCCGCGCGGGCGGCGGCGGTTTCGCGCAGTGCCGCGCTTTCGGCGGCGCGCTTTTCGGCCAGTTTCGCGGTTTCGCTTTCGGCCTTGGCGACATCGCCTGTCTTCGGCCCCTTGGTGCCGGCGCCCGGTTGCCATTTCTCGAACCGGTCGGCGGCGCTGTTCAGCTTGTCGAGCCCGAGGCTCTTGTTCGAGGTCACGTTGCGCAGGTCCTTCGCCACGTCCTTGACGCCCGATTCATTGGCGGCATCGTCCATGGCGCGCTGAAACTCCCGCGCCATACCCTTCATCTTGGCGGTGAACCGCCCCAGGGTGCGGAACATCCCGGGCAGGTCCTTGGGGCCCACCACGATCAGCGCAACGACGCCGATCACAAGAAGTTCTGTCCAGCCGATATCGAACATGGCGTGTGCCTCTCAGGCTCGGTTCAAACCTTGTCCTTGTCCGCGGTCGTGTCGCCGTCCACCCGGGTCGCCTGACCCGAAAGGGGCGCATCGCCCTGGGCGGGGGGCGCGACGCGGCGATCCTCGGCCTTGTCGGCCTTTTCCGCATCGGCGACGTCGTCCAGTTCCTTGGTGCCATCGCTGACGCCGCGCTTGAAGGCGGTGATGCCCTTGCCGACCTCGCCCATCAGCGACGAAATCTTGCCCCGTCCGAAGAGGACCAGAACGACGACGGCGATCAGAAGCAGGCCGGGCAGGCCGATATTGTTCAACATGGGGTCTCTCCCTTAGCGCGCCCGGGACCGGGCGGAAATCACCGGTCATATGTAGGCCAGCAGCCGGTCGAGTGAAAGCGCGAACCGGCCATTTCGCACGGCGCGGACAGGCAAAACGGGATGTTTTGCGACAGCCGATTGTCAACTGACAGGTTTGTGTCAGTTGAGGGGTGATAGCGAGGGGGAGCGAAAGCGAATCACTCAACGAAAGGAAGCTTCATGACCACCCCCACCGCGATCGAGATCGTCACCTACCGCCTGAAGCCGGGGGTCGACCCCGCGCAGCACCTGCAACATGCCATGGGCACCCGTGACGGCGTGGCGGCGCGGGCCGGGTTCCGCCGTCGCCAGCTTAGCTGTGACGATACTGGCCTTTGGACCGACCACATCGAATGGGCCAGCCTGGCCGATGCCCGGGCCGCCGCGCAATCGCTGGGCGACATCCCCGGTTTCGCGGCCTTCGGTGCCGACATCGACGACGCGTCGGTGGACATGCGCCACGCGACGCTGCACATGGGCGCCGAGGCTTGACCATGGCCCCGGACGGGCCGACTGTGACGCCATGCGCCGCACCGACCGCCTGTTCGAACTGATCCAGATCCTGCGCGACGGGCGACTGCATCGCGCGCAGGGCATGGCCGACCGTCTGGAAGTGTCGGTGCGCACCGTTTACCGCGACATGGAAACACTGATGGCCTCGGGCGTGCCGGTGCAGGGCGAGCGCGGGCTTGGTTATCAGATGACGGCGCCCATCACCCTGCCCCCCCTGAACCTGACCCTGACCGAGCTTGAGGCCTTCCACCTGGGCATGGCCGTGGTGGGCGAGGCGGCGGACCCGGAACTGCAAAAGGCCGCCGCCAGCCTTTCGGCCAAGATCGACGCGGTGCTGCCCGAAGACCGCAGCGCACCGCCCCGAGGCTGGGGATTTGCCGTCTATCCCTTTGCCGATGCCGCCCATGGCTTTGCCCATATGCCGCGGATCCGCGCTGCGATCCGGGCGCGCCAAAAGCTGTCGGTGACATACACCGATCTTGCGGGCAACGAAACGCAACGTTCCCTTCGCCCGCTTCAGATGGAATACTGGGGGCGCGTCTGGACCGTCACCTGCTGGTGCGAATTGCGAAATGATTTCAGGGTGTTGCGGGTGGACAGGATTACCACTCTCAAGGTCTTGCCCGAACTCTTCGTCGAGGAGCAGGGCAAGACCCTGATCGACTATCTCAATCGGCCCAAGCCGGGCTGATCCTGGCGGTTTTTCCCGTTCTACGTCGGTTCGCCGCCATCCCGCGCACCGTCTGAGCGCGCGGATTTCGGGCCATCTGCCGGAACAGCCGCAACGCCCTGGCGGTGCGGAAACACAAAGCAGCGGTCGCGTCGGATCATCAGCCACAGGGGTGTGCCGACCTTGGGCAGGAACACCGATGGCACGGTGGCAGTCATGGTCGAGCCGTCGAAATCCAGACGGAATTCGACCAGGCTTTCCTTGCCGATGAAGCGCGCCCGCTCTACCACCGCGCGGGCCGGTGTGCCGTCGGACGGCGTGGGCAGCGGGCCGCGCCCGGCACGGTCGAAATCCATGCGCACATGCTGCGGGCGGATGACGATATCGACATCAGTATCGTCCGGCACCCCCGGCGCCAGGAACTGGCCAAAGGCGGTTTCGGTCAGCGCGCCGCGCACCTTGCCCCGGATCACGTTGATATCGCTGAAAAACGCGGCAGCCTCCTGGTCGGCGGGGGCATTGTAGATGTTGTAGGGCGCGCCGCGCTGCACCACCCTGCCCCGGCGCATCAGCGCGATCTCGTCGGCCATGCGCATGGCTTCCTCGGGTTCGTGGGTCACCAGCAGAACCGCCGTGCCTTCCTCTTTCAGGATCGACAGGGTTTCGTCGCGGATGCCATCGCGCAACCGGTTGTCCAGCCCCGAAAAGGGTTCGTCCATCAGCATGATCTTGGGGCGCGGGGCCAGGGCGCGCGCCAGGGCGACGCGCTGTTGCTCACCCCCCGAAAGCTCGTGCGGGAAAACGTCGATATAGCGCCCCAGAGCGACCCGTTCGAGAAGTTCCTCGACGCGCCGCCGCTTGTCGGCCCGCCCACCGCGCAGGCCGAAGGCCACATTGTCGGCGACCGAAAGATGGGGAAACAGCGCGAAATCCTGGAACATCAGCCCGATCGACCGGCCCTCGGGCGGGACGCGGGTGATGGTGTCGCACATCAGCTTGCCATCGACCCAGATCTTGCCGGAATCCTGCTCGTCCACCCCGGCGATGATCCGCAGGGTCGTGGATTTGCCACAGCCCGAGGGGCCAAGAAGGCAGGTCACCTGCCCCGGCATCACGTCTAGCGTGACATCGTCCACCACCACCCGGCCGCCGAAGCGGCGGGTGATGTTCTCGATACGCAGGCGGGGGGCGGTCTGTTTCACCGGGGCCTCATGTCATACCCGAGCGATCTTGTCGGGCTTGCCCGCAGGTAACAGCGCGCAACGGCGCGATCAACCCCGCCACGCCTACATGGTCGAGGTGACGGCGCCGCCATCCAGCAGGATGTTCTGCCCCACCATGTAGCCGGCATGGACGCTGCACATGAAGGCGCAGGTCTGGCCGAATTCCTCGGCCGTGCCATAGCGGCGCGCGGGGATGCCCGCGGCGCGCTGGGTCTTGGCCTCGTCCGGGGTCACGCCCTGGGCCTTCGCGGCGCCCTGGTCCAGCGAGACGGCACGGTCGGTGGCGTGGATGCCCGGCAGCAGGTTGTTGATCGTCACGCCATGGGGTGCCACCTGCCGCGAGGTGCCCGCGACATAGCCGGTCAGACCGGTACGGGCCGAGTTTGAAAGCCCCAGCACCGGGTTGGGCGCCTTCACCGACATCGAGGTGATGTTCACCACCCGGCCCCAGCCCTTGTCCATCATGCCCGGCAGATGCGCCTTCATCAGCGCGATGGGGGTCAGCATGTTGGCGTCCAGCGCCTTGATGAAATCGTCGCGTTCCCAATCGGTCCACATGCCCGGGGGCGGGCCGCCCGCATTGGTCACAAGGATGTCGGCACCACCCTGGGCGCGAATGGCCTGCATGATCTCGTCACGCTGCGCCTCTTCGGTGATGTCGCCCGCCACGGTGGTGACCTCGACCCCGAAATCGGCGCGGATCGCCTTGGCGGCCTCTTCCAGGGCATCCCCGCCCCGGGCGTTCATCACCAGGTGCACGCCAGCCTCGGCCAGGGCGCGGGCACATCCAAGCCCCAGCCCCTTGGAGGATGCCGTCACGATCGCCCGCTTGCCCGAAATTCCCAGATCCATCACGTTTCTCCCACGTTTAAGCTTTGACCTTCGATCTAGCATCGCGGGATGCCGGGTGAAAGGCCACGATTCGCCCGCCGATGTGGCCAAAGCGGCCAAGGCGGCGAAACCGTTCAACATTCCGCGACAATCGGGCAGGAAAGGCACCCGGTTTCCCGGCTTCGGTTGACCCGGGGCAAAGGGGTTCTTAACTTGGCAAATGCTATGGCGGTGGGGTGTCGTCGGGCGTTGAAGAGAAGCCTCGCGGCAGCCGCGTTCAAACATGGTGGGCTGCACATGCAGGAAACAGGTCAGATCAGGGCGGAACCGGCGCACAGCGTGACGGTCTTTCGCAGCGGTGCCTTTCGCGCCATCGACGGGGCAAACCTGGGCGATGCCATGGGCCATGCCGGCGATCTGAACCTGGGCGATGTCTACATGCTGACGCCGCGCGCGCCCCGCCACCGTCTGGCGCTGCGTGTGACAGCGACACCGGGGCGCATGGAAATCGCGCCCGATACCGAATGCGGCGCTGTGGGCGCGCCCCTGCATCTCGACAGCCTTGCCACCTTCATGACGCCCGATGGCACCACGCTTGAGGCGCTGATCCTGGTCGAACTGAACGCCGACCGCGCGACCATCGCGGAAATCTACCTGTTCCCCCTGGCGCGGCTGAAACAGAAGCTGGGCTATTCCCTCGTCGCCGTCGACCGCGACGCGGCCTTGGCGCGCTTTGCCCAGACGGCCTGTGTGTCGTTCACCCGGGGCACCCATATCACCCTGGCCTCGGGCCGGCAGGTGCCCATCGAAGACCTGAACGAGGGCGACAATGTCCTTACCCGCGATCACGGGGCGCAGAAGGTGCGCTGGATCGGCCACCAGACGCTGCGCGCCACGGGGGCGATGGCGCCCATCCGCATTGCCGCCGGAACGCTGAACAACGACAACGACCTGATCGTCAGCCCCAATCACCGCCTGTTCATCTACCAGCGTCAGGACAGGGTGAAGGCCGGCCAGGCCGAGGTTCTGGTGAAGGCCAAGTATCTGGTCAACGACGATACCGTCACCCGCACCGATGGCGGTTTCGTGGATTACTTCCAGATCCTCTTCGATCGGCACGAAATCATCTATGCCGAGGGGATCGCCGCCGAAAGCCTGATGGTGGACACCCGCGTGCGCCCTGCCCTCCCGCCCGAACTGCAAGACACCCTGGCCGGGGGTGCCGCCGCGCTTGGGGTCGAACTGCTGCGCCCGCAGCGCGGGTCGCTCGACATCGCATTGCTGCGCACCGCCTCGGGCCGCTAGCGGGCCACCGGCCACGGGCGCCAGCGGGCCCCGGGCCTTGCCGCACGGCAAGGTTGGGGGGCTTGTCGGGGCGCGCCCCGCGCGCCGCCGTTGTTTCAAACGCCGCCGATTGCGCAGCCCTGCCTGCGGCGCTATATGCGCTTCATGTTGGATCGCACCTCGAATTCGCCCGCCCTGCCGCCGGAAATTGCCCGGCGCCGGACCTTTGCCATCATCAGCCACCCTGATGCGGGCAAGACCACCCTGACCGAGAAGTTCCTTCTCTATGGTGGCGCCATCCAGATGGCCGGCCAGGTGCGCGCCAAGGGCGAGGCGCGGCGCACCCGCTCGGACTTCATGCAGATGGAGAAGGACCGCGGCATTTCGGTTTCCGCCTCGGCCATGTCCTTCGATTTCGGCACCTTCCGCTTCAACCTGGTCGACACGCCGGGCCACTCGGATTTTTCCGAGGATACCTATCGCACCCTGACGGCGGTGGATGCCGCGGTGATGGTCATCGACGGCGCCAAGGGCGTGGAAAGCCAGACCCAGAAGCTGTTCGAGGTCTGCCGCCTGCGCGACCTGCCGATCCTGACATTCTGCAACAAGATGGACCGCGAAAGCCGCGACACCTTTGAAATCATCGACGAGATCCAGGAAAACCTGGCGATCGACGTCACCCCCGCCTCCTGGCCCATCGGGCTGGGGCGCGATTTCCTCGGCTGTTACGACATGCTTCATGACCGGTTGGAGCTGATGGACCGGGCCGACCGCAACAGGGTGGCCACCTCGATCTCGATCAAGGGGCTGGACGATCCCAAGCTGGCCGAACATGTGCCCGCCGACCTTCTGGAAAAGCTGCGCGAAGAGGTTGAAATGGCGCGCGAGCTTCTGCCGCCCTTCGATCAGCAGGCCCTGCTGGACGGCACCCTCACGCCGATCTGGTTCGGCAGCGCGATCAACAGTTTCGGCGTGAAAGAGCTGATGGACGGGATCGGAGAGTTCGGCCCCCAGCCCCAGCCCCAACGCGCCAGCCCGCGCCAGATTGCGCCCGACGAACCGAAAGTGACGGGTTTCGTCTTCAAGGTGCAGGCCAACATGGACCCGAAGCACCGCGACAGGGTGGCCTTCGTGCGGCTTGCCTCGGGGCATTTCCATCGCGGCATGAAACTGACCCATGTACGCAGCAAGAAACCCATGGCCATCACCAACCCGGTTCTGTTCCTCGCCTCGGACCGTGAACTGGCCGAAGAGGCATGGGCCGGCGACATCATCGGCATTCCGAACCACGGGCAGTTGCGCATCGGCGACACGCTGACCGAAGGCGAGGCCTTGCGCGCCGTCGGCATCCCGTCGTTCGCCCCCGAGCTTCTTCAGAACTGCCGGGCCGGCGATCCGATGAAATCCAAGCACCTGGACAAGGCCCTCTCGCAATTCGCTGAAGAAGGCGCCGCGAAGGTGTTCCGCCCGATGCTGGGCTCGGGGTTCATCGTGGGCGTTGTCGGGCAGTTGCAGTTCGAGGTTCTGGCCAGCCGGATCGAGCTGGAATACGGTCTGCCGGTGCGTTTCGAACCGTCGCAGTTCACCAGCGCGCGCTGGGTTTCGGGCCCCCGCGCCGCCGTCGACAAGTTCGTAAACGTCAACAAAAGCCATATCGGCCACGACACCGACGGCGACATCGTGTTCCTGACCCGCCTGCAGTGGGATATCGACCGGATCGGCCGCGACCACCCCGAGGTCAAGCTGACCGCCACCAAGGAGATGATGGTGTAACCCGCCAGGAGCGGCCCGAATGGGCCGCCCAAACCCCTCTTGCGCCTTGTAACGTTGACCGCAGGCCGCATTTGCAGTAGCCAAGGCCCCACGCGCGTGCCCCTTGGGCAAATTCGGCCGTCCGGGCCGCCGCATCAATGACGCACGGGCCATGGGAACGGTCCGTTAACCTTCGGAACCGAATGACAAAATTCTCTGACCTGAAACTTGACTCCAAGATCCTGAAAGCCATCGACGAGGCGGGCTATGATTCCCCCACGCCGATCCAGGAGGGGGCCATCCCCGCCGCATTGCAGGGGCGCGACGTTCTGGGCATCGCCCAGACCGGCACCGGCAAGACCGCGGGCTTCACCCTGCCGATGATCCATGCGCTGGCCCGCGGGCGCGCCAAGGCGCGCATGCCGCGCAGCCTGGTGTTGTGCCCTACGCGCGAACTGGCCGCGCAGGTGGCCGAAAACTTCGACACCTATTCGAAATACGTCAAGCTCACCAAGGCGCTGCTGATTGGCGGCGTTTCGTTCAAGGAACAGGACGTGCTGATCGACAAGGGCGTCGATGTCCTGATCGCCACGCCCGGTCGTCTTCTCGATCACCAGGAACGCGGCAAGCTGATCCTCAACGACGTGAAGATCATGGTGGTGGACGAAGCCGACCGCATGCTCGACATGGGGTTCATCCCCGATATCGAGCGCATCTTCGGCCTTGTCCCCTTCACCCGCCAGACGCTGTTCTTCTCGGCCACCATGGCGCCCGAGATCGAACGGATCACCAACACCTTCCTGTCCAACCCCGTGAAGGTGGAAGTGGCGCGCCAGGCGACGGCTTCGGAAACCATCGAACAGGGCGTCGTGATGTTCCGCGCCAGCCGCAAGGACCGGCAGGCCGGCGAAAAGCGTGCCGTGCTGCGCGCCCTGATCGACGGCGAAGGCGACAAATGCACCAACGCCATCATCTTCTGCAACCGCAAGACGGATGTGGATATCGTGGCCAAGTCGCTGAACAAATACGGTTATGATGCCGCCCCCATCCATGGCGACCTTGACCAGTCGCAGCGCACCCGCACCCTTGACGGGTTCCGCAATGGCAACCTGCGCTTCCTTGTCGCCTCGGATGTCGCGGCGCGCGGGCTTGATGTTCCGGCGGTCAGTCATGTGTTCAACTTCGACGTGCCCAGCCACGCCGAGGACTATGTCCACCGGATCGGGCGCACCGGGCGGGCCGGACGGGACGGCAAGGCGATGATGATCTGCGTGCCGTCGGACGAAAAGAACCTCGAAGATATCGAACGTCTGATCGAACGGGAAGTGCCGCGCCTCGACAACCCCCTGAGCCAGACGGCGGCACCTGAACCCGCCGCTGCCGAGGATAACAGCGAAAAGCCCGCCAAGCGTACGCGCAGCCGGTCGCGCAAGGCCCCTGCCCCCAAGGCCGAGGAACCTGTCGTCGCCGCCCCGGCCCCGGCACCCGAGCCCAAACCCGAGCCCGAGGCAAAGCAGCCCGAGGCACCGAAGGACGAACCGCGCAGCCGTGGACGTGGCGGGCGCAATCGCGGCAACGATCGTCAGGACAACAACGCGCAGGTCGTCGGCATGGGCGACCACCTGCCCAGCTTCATCGCCATGAGCTTTGAGGAACGGCGCGCCGGGTGATCCTCTCGACCCCTGATCGCCTGTGGCATCGGCCAGAGTTTCAACCTACCGCCATCGCGCGGCAGGTTTTTTGCATCGCGCCCCGGGGCTGAACCGGTGACGCCCCCGATGCAGATGCGCACGCCGCGGATCGACAGTATCCAGTTCCTGCGCGGGCTAGCCGCCACCATGGTCGCGGCCTTCCACCTATGGGCCGCCGCCGATGCCGCGGGATATGCGCCCGGGGTTTTCGAACTGTTCAAACATGGCGAGGCCGGCGTCGACATCTTTTTCGTCATCAGCGGCTTCATCATCTATTACAGCGTGCAGGGCCGCAGAAAGCTGACCGCGCTCAGGTTTCTGCGGGCGCGGTTCTGGCGGATCGTTCCGCCATATTGGGTGATCCTGACGCTCTATGTCCTGGCCGCCATTGCCCTGGGGCTGGTGCAGCAGGGGCAGGTTGTCTTGCCCTCGTCCTTCCGGCTGGTGGTGTCTTACCTGATCTGGCCCTATCCCGATCACGTCATCACCATTGCCTGGACGCTGTCGATCGAACTGCTGTTCTACTGGCTGTTCGCGCTGACCTATTTCAGGTTCGGTTCGCGCGCCTTCTTCGCGGCGATGGTGGCCTGGGTGATGGCCACGCAGGTCTTTCTGCATGCCGTCCCGGACAAGCCGGTCTGGCTTCTTCTGCCGCTGCATTCCGCAGTGATGGAGTTTCTTTTCGGCGCCATCATCGCCGTCGTCTTCCTGCGCGGGCAGACCCGGTTCCACCTGCCCGTACTGCTGGCCGGAAGCGCGCTGATGCTGGCCTACCTGACCGAGCATCTTGCCCTCCCGCTGTCCCGCGAATTCCTGCCGGGGATACCGGCGGCGATGATCGTTTATGGTGTGCTTGGGTTCAGATCCCGCCTGCCCGAGGGGGTGATCCTCTGGGGGGAATCGTCGTATGTCCTCTACCTTGGACATATCCTGGCCTATTCCGTGCTGGGCAGCCTTGTGCGCATCGCGACGGGCTTTGACGTCTACAGCAGCCCCTGGGCCATGGCGGGGATGCTTGCCTTTGCCGTCGCCGTTTCGGCGCTGGCCACAAAATACGCCGAATACCCCTATCAGCGCTGGTACAGAAAGCGCCTGCGCCGCTGACCATGCGAAAAGGGCCGCCACCATCGGTGACGGCCCCTGCTGTTGAAAGCTTCAGGTCAACTTGGCATCCATGGTGATCTCGGCGTTCAGAACCTTGGACACGGGGCACCCTTCCTTGGCGGCGTTGGCGGCCTCCATGAACTTCGCCTCGTCCGCGCCGGGGATCTTTGCCGTGACATCAAGGTGGATCTTGGTGATCGCAAAACCGCCATCCACCTCTTCCAGTGAAACCGTGGCCTTGGTGGCGATCTCATCGGCGGTCAGGTCATGCTGGCCCAGGATCATGCTCAGCGCCATGGAATAGCACGAGGCATGGGCCGCACCGATCAGCTCTTCGGGGTTGGTGCCCTTGCCACCCTCGAACCGGGTGTTGAAGCCATAGGGCTGATCGCTCAGAACGCCGGTCTGGGTCGAGACGTGGCCCTTGCCATCCTTCAAGCCACCTGACCATTTGGCGGAACCGCTTTTCTTGATCATCTCATCGTCCTCTCGGTTATTACGACAGGACAACGTGCGCGGGCCATGATGGTTGCATGGCCCGCGAAATAGTCAGCTGAGCCGCGAGACAACCACCGTGACCTCGGGCTTGCGCCCGATTTCGTCGTTCGCCGCATTGCGGGTGGCACGGCGCAGCGCCTCGTCCAGCTTCGCGTCGTCAACCAGAACCTTGTCGGCCATCCGCCCCAGCACCTGTGACAGCTCCGCCTCAAGAACATCCACCAGCGGTGCGCCCGAGCGTCCGGTTTCCGGCAGGCCCATGATCTCGACCCAGGGGTCGCCAAGGGGATCGTCGTTCTCGTCCATGATGAGCGTGACGATGGCATGACCGTTCAGCGCCATGCGAATGCGGTCACGCACCACCCCGTCAAGCGCGCCGATCTGCACCGAACCGTCAAGATAGGTGCGCCCGGTTTCCACGTATTCGACGACCTTGGGTTCGTTCCCCGACAGCGACACGCAGGTGCCGTTGGGCGCCAGGACCGAAACGCGCCCCTGCTGGGCGGTCAGCTTGCAGTGTTCGCGCAGGTGGCGGTGCTCGCCGTGCATCGGCACCACGATCTGCGGCTTCACGAGGTTCTGCATTTCCAACAGGTCGGGCCGGTTGGCATGGCCGGACACATGGTACATGCCGTCGTTGTCGTCCACCACGTCAACGCCCATTTCGGAATAGGCGTTGATGATGCGATAGACCCCGCGTTCATTGCCCGGAATGATCTTCGAGGACATGAGGAAGGTATCGCCCTCTTGCATGGACATGCCCAGGTATTTGCCCCGCGCCAGTTGCGCACTGGCGGCGCGGCGTTCGCCCTGCGATCCGGTCACGATCAGCATCAGGTTCTCGCGCGGGACCTCGCGGGCATCCTCGACCGGGATGGTCGAGGGGAAGTCCGACAACACGCCGGCATTGACCGAAGCGTCGATCATCCGCCGCATGGCCCGCCCCAGAAGGCAGACCGAGCGCCCGGCCTTTTCACCGGCAACGGCCAGCGTGCGCACCCGTGCGACGTTCGACGCAAAGGTTGTCGCCACCACCATGCCCGGTTGTTCCGAGATCAGCTTGGTGATGTTGTCGCCCAGCGATGCCTCGGACCGGCCGGCATGGCCAGAAAAGACGTTGGTGGAATCGCAGACCAGCGCGCGAACGCCGTCCTTGGCGACATCGGCCCAAAGCTCGGGGTCATAGGGCTCTCCCACCAGGGGGGTCTTGTCGAGCTTGAAGTCGCCGGTGTGAACGACCCGGCCTTCCGGGCTGTCGATGACCAGGGCGCTGCTTTCGGGGATGGAATGCGAGATCGGCAGGAAACCCACCGTGAAGGGCCCCGCCTGCACCGTTTCGGGCCAGGCCGACACGATCTTCACCTCATCGGGGTTCTGGCCCTGCTCCTCCATCTTGCGCTTGGCGTGAATGGCGGTGAAGGCCCGGCAATAGACCGGCACCTGCAGCTTGGACCACAGAAGGCCCACGGCGCCGATATGGTCCTCGTGGGCATGGGTGATAAATATGGCATCCAGCCTGTCGCGCCGCTCGGCGATCCAAGCGATGTCGGCGAAGATCAGATCGACACCGGGGCTGCCGTCCATGTCGGGGAAGGTCACTCCCAGATCGACGATGATGTAACGTTCCTTGCCAGCCGGGCCGTAGCCGTAGACATAGCAGTTCATGCCGATTTCCCCGGCGCCGCCGAGGGGCAGGTAAATCAATTGTTCAGTGCTCATGCGCTCTTGTTTTCCTTGTTATAGCGATGGATCACGGTCAGGCCGTGTATGGTCAGGTTGTCGGCGAAATCGTCGAACAACGCTTCGGATTGCTGGAACAGCGGCGCCAGCCCGCCGGTTGATATGATTTTCATCTCGCGGCCGCGTTCGGCCCGGATCCGCGCGCAGATTTCGCGCACCAATCCGATATAGCCCCAGAACACGCCCGATTGCATGCAGGCCACGGTGTTGGTTCCCACCACGGACTGCGGTTTCGAAATATCGACATGGGGCAGCGCGGCCGCCGCGTTGTGCAGCGCCTCAAGGCTCAGGTTCACGCCCGGTGCGATCACCCCGCCCACATAGGCCCCATCCTCGGCCACGACATCGAATGTCGTCGCGGTGCCGAAATCGACGACGATCAGATCGCCGCCGTAAAGATCGTGCCCCGCCACCGTGTTCACCAACCGGTCGGGGCCGACCGCCGTACCCTGATCCACGCGCACGTCGATGGGCAGCAGGCACTCGGGCTTGCCCACCACCAGCGGACGGCAGTTGAAATAGCGGTCGGACAGGACGCGCAGGTTGAACACCACGCGCGGCACGGTCGAACTGACGATGACCTCGCTGATCTGCACGTCCAGCTTGTGCAGGCTGATCAGGGTCGACAGCCAGACATAGTATTGATCGGCGGTGCGCTGCCATTCGGTGCTGGTGCGCCAGGTGGCCACGAAACGGGTGCCGTCCCAGATCGAGAAGACAGTGTTGGTATTGCCGCAATCGATGGCCAGAAGCATGGGCAATGCGCCTTTCAGAAATACACGTCGGCGGCGGGCACGACCTTGCGTCCCGCTGGTGTCTCCAGGATCAACTGGCCCGCCTCGTCGATGGTTTCAAAGCGGCCGGTCAGTTCCTCGGTGGTGGTGCGGGCTGTGATCACCTCGCCCAGGCGCGCGGCGTGACGCAACCATTTTTCGCGGATCGGAGCAAAGCCCAACTGTTCAAGGATCGATTCCTCTGTCGCATAGAACCCGGCGAGTTGATCGAGGAACGCCTCGGGCGCGACAGCTGCGCCGCCCTGTTCGGCAAGGCTTACCGGCGGGAAGGCGGCATCCCGCACCAGCGGTGCCACCGCCAGGTTCACCCCGATCCCGATGGACAGCCATTGCACTTGCCCGCCCTGCCCCGCGCTTTCCAGAAGGATGCCGCCCACCTTGCCGTTGTCCAGCAACACGTCGTTGGGCCACTTGTTCGAAAGACGCGACCGGTCGACATGCATGGCCAGCGTTTCAAACAGGGCATTGGCCGCCAGGAACGACCGAAGCGCCGCCCAGCCCGGCACGCCGCCCGGGCGCATCACCAGGGTGGCCGCGAAATTGCCCCGCGGCATGTCCCAGGCGCGGCCCCGGCGCCCGCGTGCGGCGCTTTGGCGGTGCGCCATGATCCAGGTGGGATGGCCGAGGTCGGGCGCGATGCGCGCCGCCTCGGCGTTGGTGCTGTCCACGTCGTCCAGCACGATCCGGCCGTATCCCTCCGGCCAGTTCGCCGGCGAAGGCGCCTCAGTTGACAAGGGTTGCCGCCGCTGCGGCTGCCGCACCTTCGATACCGAAGAGGTTGATCACCCCAAGAACCATCGCCGCGGCCGACACCATCAGGAATCCCCAGAGCACGGGCGAGCCGCCCTGATCCAATCCATCCTCTTCCTTGCCGAAGTACATCAGAAAGACGATCCGCAGATAGTAATAGGCACCGATGGCCGAGGCGACAGCGGACAGCACCACAAGCCAGATCAGGTTGGCATCGACACCGGCCTGCCAGACGTTCAGCTTGGCGAAAAAGCCCAGCATCGGCGGAACACCCGCAAGGCTGAACATCAGCACCAGAACGGCGAGGGCCTTCAGCGGATCACGCTTGGCATATTGGCTGAGGGCGGAAATCTCGGTCACCGGCTGGCCGTCCTTCTCCATGGACAGGATGAAGGCGAAGGTGCCGACGTTCATGGTGACATAGATCGCCATGTAGACCAGCATCGCCTGCACGCCGAAGGCCGTGCCCGAGGCCAGGCCGATCAGCGCATAGCCCATGTGCGAGATCGAGGAATAGGCCATCAGCCGCTTGATGTTCGTCTGACCGATGGCCGCAATGGCCCCCAGGAACATCGACAGCACCGACAAAAGCGCGACGATCTGCTGCCAATCGCCCACGACACCGCCAAAGGCATCGTGCATCACCCGGGCAAACAGGCCAATGGCGGCCACCTTGGGGGCGGTCGCGAAGAAGGCCGTGACCGGCGTGGGCGAGCCTTCATAGACGTCCGGCGTCCACATGTGGAAGGGGGCGGCCGAAACCTTGAAGGCCAGACCCGAGGCGATGAAGACAAGCCCGAACAGCAGCCCCAGCGGCGCCTGTTCGGTGCCGACGGCGGTGATGATCCCGGCGAAATGCGTGGTTCCGGCAAAGCCATAGGTCAGCGAGCAACCATAGAGCAGCAATCCGGAAGACAGCGCGCCAAGAACGAAGTACTTGAGGCCGGCCTCGGTGGACTTCGCACTGTCACGACGCAGCGAGGCGACGACATAAAGCGCCAGCGACTGAAGCTCCAACCCCATGTAGAGGGTGATCAGGTCGGCAGCGCTGACCATGACCATCATGCCGATGGCCGAAAGGGCCACCAGCACCGGATACTCGAACCGCAGAAGGTTGCGCCGCGCCATGTAGCCTTCGCTCATCAAGAGGACGGCGGCCGCTGAGAAGAGGATCATCACCTTGGCGAAACGGGCAAAGCCATCGTTGATGAAACTGCCGTTGAAGGCCAGCGTCGTCCCCTCGCCGCCCGTCGCGATGACCAGCGCCAGGATGACCATGAGGGCGCCGGTGAGCCAGAGGATGGGCCTCGCCAGCGCGTCCTTGCCGAAATAGACACCACCCAGCAGCGCCAGCATGGCATAGATCGCAAGCACCGTTTCGGGCAAAACCTGAAGGATATCGTTCGAAGTCATCTCATTTGATCCTAATGCTGCGCGATCTGGCTGGCGGCGCCATGTTCGACCACTGCCGTGTCATAGCTGCCCAGCAACGCCTCGACCGAGGGGCCGGTGATGTCGGTGACAAGGCTGGGATAGACGCCCAGCAGGATGGTCATGATGACCAGCGGGGCAAAGATCGCCCTTTCGCGGGTTGTCATGTCGGTGATGGATTTCAGCGACTCCTTGATCAGGTCGCCCATCACCACCCGGCGATAAAGCCATAGCGCATAGGCCGCCGAGAGGATCACGCCGGTCGTGGCGATGGTGGCCACCCAGGTGTTGGCCTGGAACATGCCCATCAGCGTCAGGAATTCGCCTACGAAACCGCTGGTCCCCGGCAGGCCGACGTTGGCCATGGTGAACAGCAGGAAGATCATCGCATAGGCCGGCATCCGGTTCACAAGGCCGCCATAGGCGTCAATCTCGCGGGTGTGCATCCGGTCGTAGATCACGCCGACGCAGAGGAAGAGGGCGCCCGAGATGAAGCCGTGGCTGATCATCTGGAAGATCGCACCATCAAGCCCCTGCTGATTGGCGCTGAAGATACCGGCGGTGACATATCCCATATGCGCGACCGAGGAATAGGCGATCAGCTTTTTCATGTCAGACTGCGCCAGGGCCACCAGCGAGGTATAGACGATGGCAATGGCCGAGAGCCACAGCACCAGCGGCGCCAGCAGGTCGGAAGCGACCGGGAACATCGGCAGGCTGAACCGCAGGAAGCCATAGCCCCCCATCTTCAGCAGGATCGCGGCCAGCACGACCGAACCGGCGGTCGGCGCCTGAACGTGGGCATCGGGCAGCCAGGTATGCACCGGCCACATGGGCATCTTCACCGCGAAAGAGGCGAAGAAGGCCAGCCACATCAGGGTCTGCATCCCGCCGACAATGTGGATGCCCAGCACCGTGAAATCCTCGGACCCGAAGTTGTGGGCCAGCAGGGTCGGGATATCGGTGGTGCCTGCGTCGATATACATCGCGACCATCGCCACCAGCATCAGCACCGAACCGAAGAACGTGTAGAGGAAGAACTTGAAGCTGGCGTAGATGCGGTTTGCCCCGCCCCAGATGCCGATGATCAGGAACATCGGGATCAGCCCGGCCTCGAAGAAGAGGTAGAACAGGATCATGTCCAGCGCGCAGAAGACGCCAAGCATCAGCGTTTCCAGCAGCAGGAAGGCGATCATGTATTCCTTGACCCGGAACTTCACGTCCCAGCAGGCCAGGATGGTGATCGGCATCAGGAAGGTGGTGAGCATCACGAACAGCACCGAGATGCCATCAACGCCCATCTTGTATTTCAGGCCCAGCAGCCATGCACGCTCTTCCACGAACTGGAAACCGGTATCGGCGGAATCGAACCCGGTGAGGATGAACAGCGAAAGGACGAACGAGGCCGTGGTGGCAATCAGCGCCAGATACTTGGCGTTCTTCTGCGCCGCTTCGTCGTCGCCGCGCAGGAAGAGGGCAAGGATCACCGCACCGAGGGCCGGCAGGAAGGTAACGATGGAAAGAAGGTTGTCCATTATTCGGCCCCTCCGCCGAGCGTCATCCAGGTGATGAGCAATGCAATGCCCAGCACCATGGCGAAGGCGTAGTGGAACAGATAGCCCGATTGGGCACGGCCCGCGAGCCGGGTGAAGAACGGGATGATCCCCATGGCAAGGCCGTTCAGCCCGCCGTCGATCACGCTGCCGTCGCCGCGTTTCCAGAGGAAGGCGCCAAGACGCTTGGCGGGGCGCACGAAGATGGCATCGTAGATCTCGTCGAAATACCACTTGTTCAGAAGGAAGCGGTAGAGCTGCGGCTGGGTTTCGGCAAGACGGACAGGCAGGCTGGGGTTCTTGATGTAGAACAGCCAGGCCGTGACCAGGCCGATCAGCATGGCGATGAAGGGCGAGACCTTGACCCAGACGGGCGAATGGTGCGCCTCGTCCATCACATGGTTGTCGGGGGCCATGTAGATGGCGCCCTGCCCCGGTTCGGCCACGGCGTGGCCTGCGCCCTCGGCGTGCTCTTCGGTTGCTGACGCGCCCTCATCGCCGTGGCTTTCGGTGGCGGCATGGGCCGCGCCGGGCAGCAGGGTGGCGCTTGCGTGGGCTTCGTCCTTGGTGATGCCGAAGAAGGCATTCACCTTGTCATGGTCGCCGAAGAACGAACCATACCACAGCATCCCCGAGAAGATCGCGCCAAGCGCCAGCACGCCAAGGGGCACCAGCATAGTCATCGGGCTTTCATGGGCATGATCGTGGGTGTGCTTGTCGCCCCGCGGCTTGCCGAAGAAGGTCAGGAACATCAGGCGCCAGCTGTAGAAACTGGTGAACATCGCGGCGATGACCAGCATCCAGAAGGCATAGGTCCCCGGCCCTGAAAGCGCGCCCCAGGCGGATTCGATGACCGCATCCTTGGACAGGAACCCGGCAAAACCGATATGGGTCAGCGGGATACCGACGCCGGTGATGGCGAGCGTGCCGATCATCATGGCCCAGAAGGTATAGGGCAGCTTCTTGCGCAGCCCGCCATAGTTCCGCATGTCCTGTTCGTGGTGCATCCCGTGGATCACCGAACCCGCCCCGAGGAACAACATCGCCTTGAAGAAGGCATGGGTGAACAGGTGGAACATGGCCACGGAATAGACGCCGACGCCGGCGGCCACGAACATGTAGCCAAGCTGCGAACAGGTGGAATAAGCGATCACGCGCTTGATGTCGTTCTGCACGAGGCCCACGGTGGCCGCGAAGAACGCGGTGGTGGCCCCCAGGATCACGATGAAGGTGGTGGCATGGGGCGCGAATTCCATCAGCGGCGACATGCGGCAGACAAGGAAGACGCCCGCCGTCACCATGGTGGCGGCGTGGATCAGCGCCGACACCGGCGTCGGGCCCTCCATGGCGTCGGGCAGCCAGGTGTGCAGGATCAGCTGCGCCGATTTGCCCATGGCGCCGATGAACAGCAGGAGGCAGATCACCTCGACGGCGGTCCACTCGGCCCAGAGGAAGTGCAGCTTGGTTTCCGCAAGCTCGGGCGCAGCGGCGAAGACATCCGAGAAGTTGATGGAATCCACCAGGAAGAAGATGGCGAAGATGCCCAGGGCAAAGCCGAAATCCCCGACGCGGTTGACCACGAACGCCTTGATCGCGGCCGCGTTGGCCGAAGGCTTGCGATAGTAGAAACCGATCAGAAGGTAGGAGGCCACGCCAACGCCTTCCCAGCCAAAGAACATCTGGACCAGGTTGTCGGCAGTCACCAGCATCAGCATGGCGAAGGTGAAGAACGACAGGTAGGCGAAGAACCGGGGGCGATAGCTTTCGCCTTCGCGGAAGTTCTCGTCGTGGGCCATGTAGCCGAAGGAATAGAGGTGAACCAGCGAGGAGACCGTGGTGACGACGATCAGCATGATCGCGGTCAGACGGTCAAGGCGGATCGCCCACTCGGTCGCCAGCGAGCCGGACTCGATCCAGCGCATGATCGGGATCTGCTGTGTCACCCCGTCGAACGAGAAGAACACGATCCAGGACAGGAAGGCGGCCAGGAACAACAGGCCCGTGGCCGTCCATTGTGCCGGCTTCTCACCGATGAATTTCCAGCCAAAGCCGCAGATCAGCGCGCCCATCAGCGGGGCAAAGAGAATGATGGTTTCCATTTTAAGCCACCTGCAACGCTGTTGTCTTAGTCAAAGTCATCTCCTGAACCGCCGATCCGATGCCACTTTGTCGCCTAGCATATCCGAATAATACACGGCGCACCCGCAGATCTCTGTCTCTTCGCTTTCCCGCTTTGTTCGTAAACCCGCTTGTTTCGCAAGAACCTCAAGCGAAGCGATAGATTGCTTTTCCAGAGCATTCACCCTGTCGTGGTATTTTGCAAAGGCCGTCCGGGAGTTGTATTGTGTTCTTACCGAACCCGATCCACGCGAGACACCTACCACTAGCGTCTCGCCGGATTGACATGATGTCGCACGCCAATGACTGTATTGTTCGCCCCCCATGCTGACAAAACTGACGAATACCTTCTGAGAGACCAAACCATTTCCGAGATCTTGAGGTGCTTCTCGGCTGTAATGATAATTATCCGTCGCGATACAAGCTTCGGGTTCGTTTAAGACAGAATTGCCTGCGCCCGCTTGTCGAAAAGCGTTGCATGAGGTCACGGACACCAATGCGGCTAACGGTAGAATAGCCACTCTCCTCATCCCTTCATCACGTTGACGTCTTCAACGTCGATGGTTCCGCGGTTGCGGAAGAAACAAACGAGGATCGCCAGCCCGATCGCGGCCTCGGCGGCGGCGACCGTCAGGACGAACATGGTGAACACCTGGCCCACCAGATCGCCCAGGAAGGACGAGAAGGCGACGAAGTTGATGTTCACCGCCAGCAGCATCAGTTCGATGCTCATCAGGATGATGATGATGTTCTTGCGGTTCAGGAACAGCCCGAAGATGCCGATCACGAACAGTGCGGCGGCAACGGTAAGATAATGTTCGATTCCGATCATTGGGTGATTTCCCGTGTCAGGTCAGTCTTGCGGGCGCTCAGCCCAGGAACGAATAGCCGCCGAACAGAACGATCAGCACGACCACCAGCACCACGATTGTATTGCGCGACATCACATTCTCCTTTTGCGGCAGGCATCAAAGCCCCTGCCCCGGCTTCACGTCCTTCACTTCCATCGCCAGCGCCGGATCGCGCATCATCTGGGCGACGACGTTCTGACGTTTCACATCCGCGCGGTGGCGCAGGGTCAGGACGATGGCGCCGATCATGGCGACCAGAAGGACAAGGCCGGAGAGCTGGAATTGCAGCAGGTAATCGTCATAGATCAGCTGCCCCAGCATGGCGGTGTTTTCGGTGTTGCCATATTCGGCAGCGACGGCGGCGCGCAGCCCTTCGGCCTGCTCCGAGGCTTCCCAGACGCCGAAGGCGATGCCAAGCTGCATCAGGATCACGATCCCGATCAGCAGGGCCAGCGGCATGTACTTGGTCATCTCGGCCTTGAGCTCGGCGAAATCCACATCAAGCATCATGACGACGAAGAGGAACAGAACCGCCACGGCGCCGACGTAGACGATGATCAGAAGCATCGCCACGAATTCGGCGCCAAGGATCACGAACAGGCCCGCCGAGGACAGGAAGGCGAGGATCAGCCAGAGCACCGAATGCACCGGATTGCGGCTGACCACGGTGAACAGACCCGCCGTCACGACCGTGATCGAGAAAAGATAGAATGCGAATGCCGCAGCGCCCATCGTTCAGTTTCCTTCGTTCGGTTGGCCTCTGACGGGCCTTCGTGCAGTGCGTTACCGGTACGGCGCGTCGATTTCGAGGTTGCGGGCGATCTCCGCCTCCCAACGCTCGCCGTTTTCCAGCAGCTTGGTCTTGTCATAGTAGAGTTCTTCGCGGGTTTCGGCCGAGAACTCGAAATTCGGGCCTTCGACGATGGCATCGACCGGGCAGGCCTCCTGACAGAAACCGCAGTAGATGCACTTGGTCATGTCGATGTCATAGCGCGTGGTGCGGCGGCTGCCGTCCTCGCGCGGTTCGGCGTCGATGGTGATGGCCTGGGCGGGGCAGATCGCCTCGCACAGCTTGCAGGCGATGCACCGCTCCTCGCCGTTGGGATAGCGGCGCAGGGCGTGTTCACCGCGAAAGCGCGGCGACAGCGGGCCTTTCTCGTGGGGGTAGTTGATCGTCGCCTTGGGGGCGAAGAAATATTTGAACCCCAGCTTGAAGCCCTTGAAGATGTCGAACAGCAGGAAATAGCGGCCTGCGCGGGCATAGTCGATGTTTGCCATGGATCAGCCTCCAACGGCCCAGCGGGCATAGGCGCCGCCGAACATTTCAAAGTGTGCGAAGAACGAGACCAGGACGACCCAGAACAGCGAGAAGGGCAGGAACACCTTCCAGCCAAGGCGCATCAACTGGTCATAGCGATAGCGCGGCACGATGGCCTTCACCATGGCGAAGAGGAAGAAGAAGATCGCCATCTTGCCAACCATCCACAGCGCGCCATCGGGCAGGCCGGGGATCGGCGACAGCCAGCCACCGAAGAACAGCAGCGAGGTCAGCGCGCACATCAGGAAGATGGCGATGTATTCGCCCGCCATGAACAGCAGGAAGGGCGTGCTGGAATATTCCACCTGGTAACCGGCCACCAGTTCGGATTCCGCCTCGGGAAGGTCGAAGGGCGGGCGGTTGGTTTCGGCCAGGGCCGAGATGAAGAACAGGAAGACCATCGGCAGGTGCGGCAGCCAGTACCAGTTGAACAGGCCAAAGTCGCCGTCCTGCGCACGAACGATATCGCTGAAGTTCATCGACCCGGTCGAGATGATGATGCCGATGATGATCAGGCCAAGGCTGACCTCATACGAGATCATCTGTGCCGCCGAACGCAGCGAGCCGAGGAACGGGTATTTCGAGTTCGACGCCCAGCCCCCCATGATCACACCGTATACTTCAAGCGAGGAGATGGCGAAGACGTATAGGATGGCGACGTTGATATCGGCCAGCACCCAGCCGTCACTGAAGGGAATCACCGCCCAGGCGACCATGGCCAGAACAAAGCTGGTCATCGGGGCCATCATGAACACCGTGCGGTCGGCACCGGCGGGAATCACGATCTCCTTGACGACGTATTTCAGCGCGTCGGCCACCGATTGCAGGATGCCGAACACCCCGACCACGTTGGGCCCGCGCCGCATCTGGACGGCGGCCCAGATCTTGCGGTCGCCATAGACGAGGAACAGCAGCGAGATCATGACAAAGCCGATGACCAGCAGGCACTGCGCCACGACAAGCAGGGCAATGCCCGGTCCGGTGGAAAGGAATTCAGCCATTATCTGTCACCGTGTCCATCTTAAGCATGGGCCTTCTCAAACCGTTGGTATTCCGCTTTCCCGGCAACGCGCCACGACGACTTCTGCGTCGATGGTGCGCACGCCCCGGGGCAGGGCTGGCGATATGGTGTAAACAGCATCGCCGCGCCAAATGCCACCCTCTTCGTCCACATTCGTACGCACATGCCGCGCAAATCCATAGCCGCGGATCAGTGCATACTGCGCCGCAGCACACTCGGCATAACGCTCAACGTCGGTGGGTTGCAAGGCGCCACGCGCCTCGACAAGAAAGTTCACCAGATCGCCGTCCAGAAGCCGGGTCTGCACCCCCAAATAGTCGGGCACCAGCCCCAGCTGATCGACCGTCGGATTGGCCGGCTGGCAGGCCGTCAGCGCACCGACGGCCAGAATCGCTGCGATCCTGGCGTGCAAGGCGCTACTCCGCCGCGAGCTTCTGTGCGCCGCGTGCCTTTGCCCTGGCTGCCATTTCGCCCATCAGGGCACTGGCCCGAGCAATGGGATTGGTCAGGTAGTGTTCGCGCACCGCCGGGGCGAAGGGCGCATCGGAGATGTCGCCCCCGTCGACCAACTGCCACTCGTTCTCGGCAACCTCGTCGATCCGGCCCAGGTGCGGCACCTCGGCGATCAGCGCCTTGCGCAGTGCCGCGAGGGAATCGTAGGGCAAGGTCGCGCCCAGTTCGGCGGACAGGGCGCGCAGGATGGCCCAGTTGTCCTTCGCCTCGCCCGGGGCGAAACCCGAGCGCAATGCCAGTTGCGGTCGGCCCTCAGTGTTGACGAAAAGGCCCTGCTCCTCGGTCCAGGCGGCGCCCGGCAGAATCACGTCGGCGCGGTGCGCGCCCCGGTCGCCGTGGCTGCCCTGGTAGATCACGAAGGGGCCGGCCGGGATGTCGCCCTCGTCGGCGCCGAGGTTATAGACCACTTCGGCCCCGTCCAGCGCGGCGGTGATCCCGCCTTCGGTCACGGCGCCCACGTCCATCGCCCCCACACGGGCCGCGGCGGTGTGCAGGATCAAGAGGCCCGCCTTCGACTTTTCCGCCGCTGCCATGGCCAGGGCCAGAACCGCCGCGCCGTCGTCGCGGCACAGGGCGCCCTGCCCCACGATCACAAGTCCGGGGCCGTCCTTTTCCGGGTCATAGCCGCTGTCGTCCATATCCTTCAGGACGGCCGGACCGGTGCCTAGGTGGCGATAGTCATAGGTCAGATCCGCCGCCTCGCCCACCAGCGCCACATTGGCGCCACGCAGCCAGGCCTTGCGGATACGGGCATTCAGAACCGGCGCCTCGGTGCGCGGGTTCGTTCCCACCAACAGGATGCTCTTGGCGTTGTCGATATCGGCAATCGTCGCCGTCCCCGCATAGCCCGAGCGGTTGCCGATCGGCAGCTTGGCGCCATCCGTGCGGCATTCCATCGTGCCGCCCAGACCGTCGACGATTCCCTTCAGGGCGAAGACCGCCTCGACCGGGGCCAGATCACCGACAACACCGGCCACCTTCTTGCCCTTCATGGCATTGGCAGCGGCGGCCAGGGCCTCGGGCCAGGTGGCAGGCTGCAGCTTGCCATCGACGCGCACGTAGGGCCGGTCCAGCCGCTGGCGACGCAGACCGTCCCAGACGAAACGCGACTTGTCGCTCAGCCATTCCTCGTTGATGCCGTCGTGGTTGCGCGGCAGCAGGCGCATCACTTCGCGCCCCTTGGTGTCGACGCGGATGTTGCTGCCCAGGGCGTCCATCACGTCGATGGTTTCGGTCTTGCTCAGCTCCCAGGGGCGGGCAGTGAAGGCATAGGGCTTGGAGGTTAGCGCGCCGACGGGGCAAAGATCGATGATGTTGCCCTGCAGTTCCGAATCAAGCGTCTGCCCAAGGTAGGAGGTGATCTCGGCATCCTCGCCCCGGCCCGTCTGGCCCAGTTCGGGCATGCCGGCCACTTCGGTGATGAAACGAACGCAGCGCGTGCAGGAGATGCAGCGCGTCATGTGGGTTTCAACCAGCGGGCCAAGATCCATGTCGGTATTGGCGCGCTTGGGTTCGCGGTAACGCGAGAAATCGACGCCATAGGCCATGGCCTGATCCTGAAGATCGCATTCGCCGCCCTGATCGCAGATCGGGCAATCCAGCGGGTGGTTGATCAGCAGGAATTCCATGACCCCTTCACGGGCCTTCTTCACCATCGGGCTGTTGGTCTTGATGACCGGCGGCGCACCTTCCGGCCCCGGACGCAGATCGCGCACCTGCATCGCGCAGGAGGCGGCCGGCTTGGGCGGTCCGCCCACGACCTCGACAAGACACATCCGGCAGTTGCCGGCGATCGACAGGCGTTCATGATAACAGAAGCGCGGAATCTCGATTCCCGCCTGTTCGCAGGCCTGAATCAGGGTCATGGCCTGATCGACCTCAACCTCGGCTCCGTCGATGATGATCTTGCGCAGGGTGCTCATCGCGTTCGTCCTTCCCTTAACCGGGCCCATGGCCGGGCCGACGGGCGGCCCCAAAACCGTTGCATTGGCGGCGGTCGCCCGCGCCAAAGGTTATCCCTGTCTTGGAACACTTCGCCGGAATTCGCAACGCCGTTTCCCCGCCCTGCGGCAGCTTGGCCCGCAATTTCCGCACCTTGCCGCGTCAGTTCGCGGACAACAGTCGCCCCGCAGCGGTATCGGCGGCGATCTCCTCAAGCCCGACCTTGCAATAGCCCTCGGGATTGCCCTGTTTCACGCCGCGCTTGGCCAGATCGGCGCGGATGCGGGCGCGCAGGCGCTCCTTCTCGGCCCTGTCTTCGACCAGGGCGCGAATCTGGTCCTCGGAATAGCCGGCCTTGCGGGCATAGCGTTCGATGGATTTCAGATAGGTATAGGCCCGGATCATCCGGGGCGAGATGGAGGGGCAGTTCTTGCGCACCTCGTCGGCCAGACCGATGGCATAGAACATCGACACCACCGTCTTCTCCTGGTGCAGGGGGGTAAGGGCCAATGCGGGGGCGGCCATGGAAAGGCCCGCCGCAAAGGCGACGCTGGTGAGAAACTTGGTCATGGTGACTGCTCCGATTTGTGGTTCCGAGGTGTCCGCACACTCCAAAACGCCGCGCCTTGCGGCGTGGTTGCAAAGAAACTGGCCCGTCGGCCGCATCAAATCAAGGGCATGAGCCGAATCACGCGCAAACGTGAGGTCAGTCGGCGCGCTTCAGCCAGGACCAGCCAAAGGCGCGGTCCGAGGGGCCGTCGCGATCAAGAAGATCGAACCGCGCCTTGGCCTCGGCGATGGTGGGGCGGTGACCCTCGGGCACCCACCACATGACCAGGCGCAGAACGGCGCCCATGTCGTACCATTCGTGGCGGCGGTCGTAGAACCGCTTGTGCACGGTGTTCCAGACGAAATGTTCAAGGCTGGGCACATCGCGCCAGACCGACAGGGTGCTGGCCGTGCGCGGATTGCCCCCCAGCACACCCGCAACATCGTTCTGCGCTGCCTCCATGTCGTCATCGCCCAGCCGCCAGACAAAACCGGGGCTGCGCGCGGCGACACGATTCACCAGGTCCAGCCCGTTGACGAAGTCGGCAACGCGCGGATCGTCCCAGTCATGCGACAGGATACCGACGTTGAATTCCGCGATGTGATGGCCTGCGGGCTGTTTCACCGGGCCGTGCAGGCGCCCGAAAAGACAAGGCCGCCCTTGTCGTCGCGCGTTGCCTGCCATTCGCCGCTGGCGTCGGTGTCCCAGTCGATGGCCGAGCCGCCGAAGTTCAGAAGGCAGTAACCGGTGGCCGGATGGCGCGCGCTTTCGCGGACATCCGCGATCGAGGCGCCGTTGGCCGCCACGCGCACCGAAAAGCGGCGCGCATCGTCGCCCTTGGACAGCTTCGATTGGAACGGCAGCACGATCTCGGGCTCGGCCTTGGCAAAGCCCAGGCGTTGCTGAACACCACAGCCGCCAAGGCCCGTCGCCAGAACCGCGCCCAGAATGGCAAGTCGTCCCAGAACTGCTGTCATTTGCGGGCCTCTCCCTGCCGTTGCGCTGCCCAGACATATCCGGGAAGCGCGGTTTGTCACAAGCTTTTGTTCCGCCCCGCCTATTCGGCGGCAACCGCGCTGCTGCGCCCGGCGCGCTTGTGCTTGATCCGGTCCTCGATCTCATCGCGGAAATGGCGGATCAACCCCTGGATCGGCCAGGCGGCGGCATCGCCAAGCGCGCAGATGGTGTGGCCCTCGACCTGCTTGGTCACGTCCAGCAGCATGTCGATTTCCTCAGGCTCGGCGTTGCCCTTCACCAGGCGGTCCATCACCCGCATCATCCAGCCGGTGCCTTCACGGCAAGGCGTGCACTGCCCGCAGCTTTCATGCTTGTAAAAGGCCGAGAGGCGCCAGATTGCCTTGATGATGTCGGTATCGTTGTCCATCACGATGACGGCGGCGGTGCCAAGGCCCGACTTCTGCTCGCGCAGCCAGTCGAAATCCATGATCGCCTCGTCCTTCATGATCTTGCCGGGCAGCAGCGGAACCGAGCTTCCCCCCGGGATCACCGCCTTGAGGTTGGACCACCCGCCGCGGATGCCGCCACAGTGACGTTCGATCAGTTCCTCGAAACTGATCGACATGGCCTCTTCCACCACGCAGGGGTTGTTCACATGGCCCGAGATCGCAAACAGCTTGGTGCCCGCGTTGTTGGGGCGGCCGAAACCGGCGAACCATTCGGGACCACGGCGCAGGATGGTCGGCACAACGGCAATGGATTCGACGTTGTTCACCGTCGTCGGGCAACCGTAAAGCCCGGCGCCCGCCGGGAACGGCGGCTTCATGCGGGGCATGCCCTTCTTGCCCTCAAGGCTTTCCAGAAGCGCGGTTTCCTCGCCGCAGATATAGGCCCCGGCCCCGTGGGACAGGTAAAGATCGAAATCCCAACCCGATCCGGCGGCGTTCTTGCCCAGCAGACCGTCGTCATAGGCGGCGTCGATGGCCGCCTGAAGCGCCTCGCGCTCGCGGATGTATTCGCCGCGGATGTAGATATAGCAGGCGTTGGCGTTCATGGCGAAAGACGCGATCAGGCAGCCTTCGATCAGGGTATGCGGATCATGGCGCATGATCTCGCGGTCCTTGCAGGTGCCCGGTTCGGATTCATCGGCGTTCACCACCAGGTAGGCCGGGCGCCCGTCGCTTTCCTTGGGCATGAAGCTCCACTTCAGGCCGGTGGGAAAACCCGCTCCGCCCCGACCGCGCAGCCCCGAGGCCTTCATCTGGTCGATGATCCAGTCGCGACCCTTCTTGATGATGTCGGCGGTGCCGTCCCAATGCCCGCGCGCCTTGGCGCCCGCCAGCGAACGGTCGTGCATACCATAGATATTGGTGAAAATCCGGTCCTGGTCTTTCAGCATGTCGTCTACCTTACCTCAGCGGGTCCTGTCGGCGCGCCGTTTGCGCCAGACCCTGTATGTCACCACCAACGCCCAGACCATAACGGCCAGCGCGGCGAAATCGAACAAAAACAGCACCCGGGTCGTGACAAGCCCCTGCGACCCGGCAAACTGAAGGATCATCCAGATCACCACCGCCCCGGCAATCGCGAAACCCGCCGCGCGTTGTTGGCGGGCCAGCGACAATTCGGGATCGGGGCGGTCGTTCATCCTGTGCCTTTCAGCGCATCACATCGCGCGATCAGTAGTCGGCCCGCTTCGAAAACTCGGTCTCGCCACCGGTCGCCAGGATCTTCGCCTGGGAAACCCAGTCATCCCGCGTCACGCGGCCGTGGAACCCTTCGAGGTTCTGATCGACCCAGGCGATTTCCGCCGGCGTCCATGCGGCGACCTGATCGAAGTGGAAGAAGCCCAGATCGTGCAGGACCTGCTCGAGCTTCGGCCCGACGCCCTTGATCATCTTCAGATCGTCGGGCTTGCCGTCGCGCGCCGATTCCAGGGCGGCGGGGCGCACGGCATCCTCGGGCGCGATTTCTGCGGCCTTCGTCTCTTTCGCCTCTTGCGCCCTGTCGGCCTGACCCTTGGGCGCAGTGCCGGCGGCGGCATGGCCATCGTCGGCCGAAATCTCGTCGCCGCTCACGTCCTTGCCCTTGGGCGCGGTCTTGCCGGCGTCGGGCCTGCCCTTCTCGGTTTCCTGGGCTTCCTGCTTGGTCACCCCGGTGTCATCGGCCGCCGCATTGCGCGATGGCTTGGGCCCCGGCGTGGGCCGGTCGGTCCGGGCCGAGGGCGGCATCAGGTCATCGCGCGCGCTGTCCTGGCTGGCGCCTTCGTTGCGCGCCCGTGCCCAGGGGGCGATCAGCGGCACTTCGGTGCCGTCGATCCGCTTGATCGTGTCGCCAAGATCGGTGGCAAGCCCGGCACTGGCGTTGTACTGGGGGCGGCCTTCGAAATGGTCGGTCAGGCTGGTCAGCCCGCTGGCCGGTTCGGCGGCATAGCGGCCGTTCTGCGGCCCCGGCACCGGCACGTTGCCCGCCGCCAGGTCATCCAGAAGTGCCGCCAGCTTGTCGGCGGTCAGGTCTTCGTAATAATCCTTGCCGATCTGGGCCATGGGCGCGTTGGCGCAGGCGCCAAGGCATTCCACCTCCTCCCAGGAAAACTTGCCATCGGCGCTCAGCTGATGGGGGGCCTTGGCGATCTTGTCGCGGCAGACCGCCACCAGATCCTCGGCCCCGCAGATCATGCAGGATGTGGTGCCGCAGATCTGGATATGGGCCACCGAACCCACCGGCTGAAGCTGGAACATGAAATAGAAGGTCGCAACCTCCAGCACCCGGATATAGGCCATGTCGAGCATCCGCCCGATCTCTTCGATCGCGGGGCGGGTCAGCCAGCCTTCCTGTTCCTGCGCGCGCCACAGAAGCGGAATCACCGCGCTGGCCTGGCGGCCTTCGGGAAACTTGGTCATCTGCGCTTCGGCCCAGGCCTGGTTGGCGGGGGTGAAGGCAAAGCTGTCGGGCTGTTCGGGGTGGAGACGGCGGAGCATCAGTTCGGATCCCTGTGGTCTTGGCAGAGGGCGGAGCCTCCGGCGGGAGTATTTTGGCAAAGAAGAAACATGGGCGCGGCCTACCTGTCGATCTCGCCGAACACCACGTCCATGGTGCCGATGATCGCGGCCACATCGGCCAGCTGGTGGCCCGAAGCGACGTGATCCATGGCCTGAAGGTGCAGGAATCCCGGCGCGCGCAGTTTCGCGCGGTAGGGCCGGTTGGTGCCGTCGGCGACGAGGTAGACCCCGAATTCGCCCTTGGGCGCCTCGACGGCGGCGTAAACCTCGCCGGCGGGAACGTGGAAACCTTCGGTGTAAAGCTTGAAGTGGTGAATCAGCGCTTCCATCGAGGTTTTCATGTCGCTGCGGGTGGGCGGCGCCATCTTGCCGCGGGCCATGACCGGCCCCGGCTCCTTGCGCAGCTTTTCGCAGGCCTGGTGGATGATCCTGATCGATTCGCGCATCTCCTGCATCCGCACGAGATACCGGTCATAGCAGTCGCCGTTCTTGCCCACGGGAATGCCGAATTCGAATTCGTCATAGCATTCATAGGGTTGCGAGCGGCGCAGATCCCAGGCCATGCCCGATCCGCGTACCATGACACCGGAAAAGCCCCAATCCAGCGCCTCTTGTTCGGTGATGACACCGATGTCGGCATTGCGCTGCTTGAAGATGCGGTTCTCGGTCAGCAGCCCGTCGATATCGGCCAGGACGCGGGGGAAATCCTTTGCCCAGGCGTCGATATCCTCGATCAGTTCGGGCGGAAGATCCTGGTGCACGCCGCCGGGGCGGAAATAGGCCGCGTGAAGCCGCGCGCCGCAGGCCCTTTCGTAGAAGATCATCAGCTTCTCACGCTCTTCAAAGCCCCAGAGCGGCGGCGTCAGCGCGCCGACGTCCATGGCCTGGGTCGTGACGTTCAGAAGATGGTTCAGGATGCGCCCGATTTCCGAGTAAAGGACCCGGATCAGCGAGGCGCGGCGCGGCACCTCGGTCTTGGTCAGCTTTTCGATGGCCAGGCACCAGGCGTGTTCCTGATTCATCGGGGCCACGTAATCAAGCCGGTCGAAATAGGGCAGGTTCTGCAGGTAGGTGCGCGATTCCATCAGCTTTTCGGTGCCGCGGTGCAGCAGGCCGATATGGGGGTCGCAGCGCTCCACGATCTCGCCGTCCAGCTCCAGCACCAGGCGCAACACACCATGGGCCGCAGGGTGCTGTGGCCCGAAGTTGATGTTGAAGTTGCGGATCTTCTGTTCGCCCGTCAGCGCGTCGTCGAATTGTCCGTCCATCTCAGACCCTCACCATGTTTGCCTGCCAGGCTTCCGGCAGGCGGCCCATCCGTCGGGCCACATCTTCGTATTGCGGCACCAGCCATTCCCGCGCCTTGTCGCGCAACGGCCCGGGCATGTCCAGCGCCGAGCCTTCATGAACGCGCCGTGCCTGTTCGCCCGTTTGCGGGGCGATGCCCAGAAAGCCGCAGATCCGCGCCATTCCGTCGCCGCCGAACAGGTCTTCGTAAAAGACCGTCAGTTGCTTTTCGGGCGCCACGGCCTGGTCCAGCCGCCCAAGCGCGCCGGCATAATCGCCACGCATGGAAATCTCGTCCTCGCCGCCCGCGATCGTGCGGTTGAGGATATTCTTCGCGCGGTTCGGGTCAACCGTCCCGTCTTCGCCGCGCCGTGCGGCCATCATCCGCACGTGGGACCAGAGCCGCGCCACCGGGTCGCGCAGGACGTAGACAAAGCGCACATCCTCGCTGAGGGTGGCCATGCTGCGCAGCCGTTCGACCGGCAAAAGCGCATAGGCCGGCGTCACGTCACCCACCACCTTCGCGGATTTGCGGCCCTTCATCAGGTAGTCGAGATAGGCGGCTTTGTCCTCTTGCCCGCGGGCCAGCACGGCAAGCCAATCGTCACGGTCCTGCACCCGTCGGGCCAGCCCACCACGACGCAAAAGCGAGGTGGCAGCGCGCTTCTGATCCAGCGCATCGCGCCAGCGGGTCATCTGGGCGTGCTGTTCGGCCAGCTTGCCCTTTTCCAGCCCGTCGAAGTAATGCAACTCCTTGACGCTGCGAAAGTGGCATTCGGGGTGCCGGGCAAGCGCATCGTGCAACCAGGAGGTGCCCGATTTCGTCGCCCCGACACAGAACATCACGACAGGTGCGGCCATGGCTCAGCCCCCGCAACAATCGCCAGGTCGCGCAAAGGGGGCGCCTGCGCGCTTCACTTGGCGCCTTCTTGGGCCTTGTCGTCACCCGGCAGGATATATTCGGCACCTTCCCAGGGGCTCATGAAATCGAACTGGCGGTATTCCTGCACAAGCTTGACGGGTTCATAGACGACACGCTTCTGCGCCTCGTCATAGCGCACCTCGGTATAGCCGGTGGTGGGGAAATCCTTGCGCAGCGGATAGCCACGAAAGCCGTAGTCGGTGAGGATGCGGCGCAGGTCGGGATGCCCGGTGAAGAGGATGCCGAACATGTCGAAGATCTCACGTTCGAACCAGTTGGCCGAAGGATGCACCTCGATGATCGAGGGCAGCATCTCGTCCTCGCGGGTGGCCACGCGCAGGCGGATCCGGTGATTCTGGTACATCGACAGAAAGTGGTAAACCACGTCGAAGCGCGCCGGGCGGGCCGGGTAATCGACCGCGGTGATGTCCACCAGCGTCGAAAAGCGGCAGGTGCGGTCCGTCTTGAGGAATTCGACGAAGGACACCAGCGACGAGGGCGCGATGTCCATGGTCAGTTCGTCATGGGCGACGGCGTAGGACAGCACGCAATCGGGGCGCTTTGCCTCGATGTGGGCGCCGAGTTCGGACAGGTTCTCAGACATGGGGCCTACCTTGCGATGGTGCCGGTGCGGCGAATCTTGCGTTGCAACTGGAGGATGCCGTAAAGCAGCGCCTCGGCCGTCGGCGGGCAGCCGGGCACGTAGATGTCGACCGGCACAATCCGGTCACAGCCGCGCACCACCGAATAGCTGTAGTGGTAATAGCCGCCGCCATTGGCGCAGCTGCCCATGGAGATGACATAGCGCGGCTCGGGCATCTGGTCGTAGACCTTGCGCAGCGCCGGCGCCATCTTGTTGGTCAGGGTGCCCGCGACGATCATCACGTCCGACTGGCGCGGAGAGGCGCGCGGCGCGACACCGAAACGTTCGGCGTCATAGCGCGGCATCGAGGTGTGCATCATCTCGACCGCGCAGCAGGCCAGGCCGAAGGTCATCCAGTGCAGCGAGCCGGTGCGCGCCCAGTTGACGATGTCCTCGGTGCTGGTGACAAGAAACCCCTTGTCCTGCAGGTCGCGGTTCAGATCCTGGACGGTAACCTCGCGGTCGACGCCAGCGGTATTCGTGCCGGTCATTGCCATTCCAGCGCCCCCTTCTTCCATTCATAGGCAAAGCCCACGGTCAGCACGCCAAGGAACACCATCATCGACCAGAACCCCACATCGCCCAGGTCCTTGAAGGCCACGGCCCAGGGAAACAGGAACGCGATTTCAAGGTCGAAGATGATGAACAGGATCGAAACGAGGTAGAAGCGCACGTCGAATTTCATCCGCGCGTCATCGAACGCGTTGAACCCGCATTCGTAGGCCGAAACCTTCTCGGGGTCGGGCGCGCGCACGGCAATCACGGCGGCGGCGAGAATCAGGATCAGGCCAAGGCCGATGGCCATGGTCAGGAAGATCATGATTGGAAGGTATTCGCGAAGGTATTCGTCCACTGTGCTGCTCCGTTGGTGCCGGGCAGCGGCCCGGCGAAACATTGGCTTTCGCCTGTCTAAGACGGCCCTAGGGCCGGGTCAACCTGCGCAGGGCCCGCGCGGGGCGTGCTCAGCGCGGCCAGGGCGGATAAAACGGCTGGTCGTAGAGCAGTTCGGCGCCCTCGGGCGGCAATGCCGAGCGGAACGAGGGGCGTTCCGTGATTCTCTCATACCATTCAGCCAGGGCGGGAAAGCCGTCGAACGTGGCAAAATGGCGCGCCATGTAGACCGCCTGCCCTACGCAGATGTCGGCCGCCGAAAAGCCGCTGGTCAGCAGGTAGTCGCGATTCTCGACCGGGGTCGACAGCCGCCCCTCGATGGCGGCATAGCATTTGCCCAGCCGCGCCGCCTCAAGCTGCATCACGATGGGCGAGCGCATGGAGTCTTCGTAAAGCGCGATATGCTGCTGGGTCAGGGCCGCGGTGTGCTGGCTGATGGTTTCGGCGAAATGCAGCCAGACCAGGTAATCGGGGCGGTCGATCTCTCCGGGGATACGGCCCAGCCCCCGCTCGGTGAAGCGTTCGCACAGCACCTCGCAGATGGCGCCGCTTTCCCACAGCACATCGCCGTCGATCTCAAGCGCGGGCACCCGCCCCGCCGGTGAGCGGGTGAGGAATTCCTCGGATCGAAGCGAGCGGTCGAAGGGGTGAACGCGCAGGTTGAATTCGACATCCAGTTCGTTCAACAGCCACAGAACCCGCATCGAGCGGGTCTGGTGGCAGTGGTGCAGTGTGATCATCTTGGTATCCCGTGCAACTTGCGCCTGATCTATCCGAGCGGGCGGCGGACTGCAAACCGGCGCCCCGGGCCGGGCGGGCGGATACCGCTCAGACGTCGGCCCCTGCCCCGCCTTCCGACTGGAACGCAGCACCGATTTCGGCCCGCAGGATACGCGCGATCACGTCGCAATCGGCCAGAGAGAACGTCAGCGGCAAACGCATGTCCAGTAGCCCCGCCATCACCCTGTCGGTCGCGGGCAGCTCACCCGCCCCGGCATAGCGCCAATGCCGGTAGGTCGACGTGAAGCCCGCCGGTTCGGGCGCGCCGAACCATTTCAGTTCGACCCCCCGCGCCCTGCACCGCGCCACCACCTGTTCGATCTTGTCGGCCGGCCAGTCGCGCAGCAACATCTGGAAGGACGACCCGACGAACCCCTCCTGCCCCGGCCTGTCGATCAGCGTGAGCCCCGGCGTGGCGCGCAGCCCCGTCTCGATCCGGCGATAGCGCGCGTTCCAGCCGGCAACCCTTTCGGCCAGCCCCGCCAGTTGCGGGCGCAGGATCGCCGCGCGCAGGTTGTCCATGCGCCCCGAGATATTGGGCGTGTCGTATTTCACCGCGGCAAAGGCTTCGGGCGGGGGCGCGGCGATGTGGCGGTCGTACAGCATGTACGACCCCGACAGCAGCACCGCCCGCGCCATCAGTTCGGCGTCATCGGAAATCAGCAGCCCGCCCTCGCCCGAATTGGCGTGCTTGTAGGTCTGGGTCGAAAAACACCCCATGGCGCCGAAACGGCCCGTGGGCCTGCCTTCCCAGGTGGCCCCCATGGTGTGGGCGCAATCCTCGACCACCCGCAGGCCCGCCTTGTCGCACAGGGCCATCAGCGCGCCCATGTCGCAGATGTGCCCGCGCATGTGCGACAGCAGCAGGACCCGCGCGCCCGACGTTGTGATCTTTTCGGCCAGATCCTCCAGGTCGATGGTCAGCCCCTCGGTCACGCCGACAAAGACCGGCACCGCGCCAAGGCTGGCAATGGCCCCCGGCACCGGCGCCAGGGTAAAGGCGTTGGACAGCACCCGATCGCCCGCCCCCACCCCCATGGCCCGCAGCGCGGTGGCCATGGCATAGCCCCCCGATGCCACCGCAAGGCAATAGCGCGCACCACTCAGGGCCGCGAATTCCTGTTCCAGCAGCGCCGCTTCGCCGGTTTCGCCCGGTGCAAGGTTATAGCGGTGCAACCGCCCATGGCGCAGGACGGCAAGCGCCGCCGCGATGCCTTCGTCGCTGATCGGCTCTTGCTGGGTGAAACTCCCGGTGAAAATCTCCTGCATCCCGCCCCCCTTCACCCGATCAACGAGGCCACGACGCCATCAAGGTCGTCGTAGTGCTCCAGCATGGCGTCGGGCATCAGCGCCCGCGCCTTGTCTGCGCCCGGCCCGAAACCCACAAGAACCGAGGGCACCCGGGCATTGCGCGCCGTCTGATGGTCGGTCACCGTGTCGCCGATCATCACCGCCTGCCCGATATTGCCGCCACAGCGGCGCACCGCCTCGAACAGGGGTTCGGGGTCGGGCTTGCGGGTGGGCAGGGTGTCGGCCCCGATCAGGGCACCGAACCAGTCGCGCGCGCCCATGCTCTGCATCAGGCGTTCGGCCAGGGCCTCGGGCTTGTTGGTGCAGATGCCCACGGCATAGCCCCCGTCGCGCAGCCGCTGCACCGCCTCGGCCACGCCGGGATAGAACCGGCTGTGAACATGGATGTTCTCGCGGTAATGCTCCAGCAGCAGGGGATAGAGTTCGTCAAGGCGCCCCGCCTCGGGCGCGATGCCCAGTCGCGACAGGCCCAGCGTCAGCATCGCCCGCCCGCCCCGCAGACCGACACCCTGATCGGTTTCCCCGCGCAGAAGGTCGCCATGCCCCAGCGCGCGGAAACAGGCATTGGCCGCCGCCAGCATGTCCAGCGCCGTATCGGCCAGGGTGCCGTCCAGATCGAAAATAACCGTCCGCATGTCGTCTCCCGGCCAGAATCCGCCCGCGTTGCAACGTGGCGAAACGGTTTTTGATCGCCCCGCCCCTTGCCGCATGGCCGCCAAGGGGTAAAAGGTTCAGGAATAAAAAGAAAGAGCAGTGATGGACGCACATCTTATCGTCCTGGCCGCCGGTCAGGGAACGCGCATGAACTCGGACCTGCCGAAGGTGCTGCACTGCATCGGTGGCGCGCCACTTTTCGCCCATGCCCTGGCCTCGGGCGATCCGCTCGAGCCACGCTCACGGGTGCTGGTGGTGGGCCATGGGGGCGACAGCGTGCGCCGCGCCGCGGCCGAGATCGACCCCGACATCGCGGTCGTCGAACAGGCCGAGCAACTGGGCACCGGCCATGCCGCCAACTGCGCGCGTGACGCGCTCAAGGATGCGACCGGCACCGCCTTCGTGCTGTTCGGCGACACCCCCTTCGTGCGGGCCGAAACGCTGGAGCGCATGGCCCGCGCGCGCGCCGAAAACGATATCGTCGTGCTGGGCTTCTCGCCCGCCGTTCCGGGCCGCTACGGGCGGTTGGTGATGCAGGGCGACACGCTTGAGCGGATCGTGGAATTCAAGGATGCCAGTGATGAAGAGCGCGCGATAACACTTTGCAACGGCGGGATATTTGCCGTCGATGTGGCGCTGTTGTTCGATCTTCTGGCCAGCCTTGGCAACGACAATGCCGCCGGTGAATACTATCTCACCGATATCGTCGCCGTGGCCCGCGAACGCGGCCTGTCGGCCACCGCCGTCACCTGCGACGAGGCCGAGACGCTGGGCATCAACACCCGCGCCGAACTGGCCCGCGCCGAGGCGATCTTCCAGACCAATCGCCGGGCCGAGGCGCTGGAGAATGGCGTCACCCTCGTCGCACCCGAAACCGTCTTCTTCGCGCTGGACACCTGGATCGGGCGGGATGCGGTTATCGAACCCAATGTCGTCTTCGGCCCCGGCGTCACGGTGGAATCCGAAGCGCAGATCCGCGCCTTTTCCCACCTTGAAGGCTGCCATGTGGGCGCGCGCGCCGTCGTCGGCCCCTATGCCCGCCTGCGGCCGGGGGCAGAACTGTCCAACGATGTGAAGGTGGGCAATTTCGTCGAGATCAAGAACGCCCAACTGGGCGACGGGGCGAAGGTGAACCACCTGTCCTACGTGGGCGATGCGGATGTGGGCGAAAAGGCCAACCTTGGCGCCGGAACCGTCACCTGCAACTATGACGGCGTGTTCAAGCACCGCACGGAAATCGGCGCAAATGCCTTCATCGGATCGTCAACCATGCTGGTCGCCCCGGTGCGGGTGGGCAGCGGCGCGATGACGGCCAGCGGCTCGGTCATCACATCAGACGTGCCCGACGGGGCGCTGGCCCTGGGCCGGGCAAGGCAGGTGAACAAACCGGGTCTCGCCCAGCGATTGTTCGAAAAGTTAAAGGCGCTGAAGGCAAGCAAACAGAAAGATTCCCGGTAATGTGCGGTATTGTCGGGGTTCTGGGCAGGAATGAGGTTGCGCCGATCATCGTCGAGGCGCTGAAGCGGCTTGAATATCGCGGTTATGACAGCGCCGGCCTTGCCACGGTGAACGACGGCACGCTGGACCGCCGTCGCGCGGTGGGCAAGCTGGTGAACCTTTCCGATCACCTGGTGCATCACCCGCTGGCGGGCAAGTCCGGCATCGGACACACCCGCTGGGCCACCCATGGCGCCCCCTCGGTGGCCAATGCCCACCCCCACCAGGCCGGACCGGTGGCCGTGGTGCACAATGGCATCATCGAGAATTTCCGCACCCTGCGCGAGGAACTGACCGCCGAGGGACACGAATTTCAAAGCGACACCGACACCGAAACCATCGCACAGCTCACCTGCAAGCACCTTGCCGAAGGCCACGACCCGCGCGAAGCGGCGCGCCTGACCCTTGGGCGGCTGGAGGGCGCCTTCGCGGTGGCCTTCCTGTTCCGGGGGGAAAACGACCTGATGATCGCGGCGCGCAAGGGCTCTCCGCTAGCCATCGGCCATGGCGAGGGCGAGGTCTTCATCGGCAGCGATGCCATCGCCCTTGCGCCGATGACGAACCGGATCACCTATCTTGAGGAAGGCGATCGCGCCGTCCTGACCCGTGGTTCGGTTGAAATCTTCGACGCAGAAGACCGGCCCGCAACGCGTGAGGCCAGGACCCTGACCGCCGATCAGACCCGGGTGGAAAAGGGCGGGCACAAGCACTGGATGGCCAAGGAAATCGCCGAACAGCCGGTGGTCCTGGCCGATGCCATGGCCCACTACCTGACCGCCGACACCTTCGACTTCCCGCCAGAACTTCCTGATTTCAAAGAAATAGATCGTATCGTCATGGTGGCCTGCGGCACGGCCTTCTATGCCTGTCTCACCGCGAAATACTGGTTCGAACAACTGGCGCGCCTGCCGGTCGAAGTGGATGTCGCCTCGGAGTTCCGCTATCGCGAGCCGCCCATCGGGCCGCGCACCCTGGCGATCTTCGTCAGCCAGTCGGGCGAAACCGCCGATACCCTCGCCGCCCTGCGCTATTGCCGCGACAAGGCCGCCATCGTTTCGGTGGTCAACGTCCCAGAAAGCAGCATCGCCCGCGAAAGCGACGTGGCACTGCCCATTCTCGCGGGGGTCGAGATCGGCGTCGCCTCGACCAAGGCCTTCACCTGCCAGTTGACGGTCCTTGCCATGCTGGCCCTGCGGGCGGCGCAGGATCGCGGGACGCTGGAGGCCCCGGCCCTTGCCGCCCATGTGGCCGACCTGCGCGCCCTGCCGGCCCAGATCAGCCAGGCCCTGGGTGCCGAAGACCGGATCGCGGCAATCGCCCGCCGCCTGGCCGAGGCGCAGGACATCCTGTTCCTGGGCCGTGGGGCGATGTTTCCACTTGCCATGGAAGGCGCCCTGAAACTCAAGGAAATCAGCTATATACACGCTGAAGGTTATGCATCAGGTGAACTGAAGCACGGCCCAATCGCCCTGATCGACAAACATGTGCCGGTGATCGTCCTCGCGCCGCGCGACGGGTTGTTCGACAAGACCGTCAGCAACATGCAGGAGGTCATGGCGCGCAACGGCAAGGTGGTCCTGATCTCGGATTCTGCGGGCGCCGCCGAAGCCGGGGCCGGCACATGGGAGGTCTTGACCATGCCCCGGGTCGCGCCGGTCTTCGCCGCGATCCTCTATGCCATCCCGGCGCAGCTGCTGGCCTATCACACCGCCATCGCCAAGGGCACGGATGTGGATCAGCCGCGCAACCTGGCGAAATCGGTGACGGTGGAGTGACCTAGTTCGCGTAGACCACCAGCGTCGGCAGGTCGGTGATCGGGGCCTCGATCAGGCGCAGCGCGGCAAGGGATACCTGCGAGCCGCCGGATTCGGGGCCGTCGAGCGGGATCAGTTCAACCTGTGCCGATTTGCCGTTCGTCGGGTTCTCGATACGGCCCGAACCGGGCGTCTTCACCAGCGGCGACTTGATCCAGAACCCCGATTGCGTCGGATCGCCCAGCGAGGCCACCGTTTCGCCAAGGCGGCGTTCGCCCCCGCCGGTGGGGGCCGCTTCGGCCTTGGCGCGCTGTTCGGATGTGGTGGTGTCGAACTCATCCGCCGTGCGGGCCGAGGACGGCGGCGGCGGCGCGGCGACCACGGCGCGCACCTCGTCGCTCAGGTCGGCACCGCCGGGCGTGGTCGAACTCAGCGGCTCGCCCGCCGGGCGCTGATTGGCCGGCTTGCCACGCTGAAGGAATTCGGGAGCCTGGCCGCAGGCGGTCAGGGCGAAGAGGCCGACAAGGGCCGCAGGACACAGGAACTTGTTCATGGGCCCGACGATACTGCCCCTTTGGCGGGCGGGCAACGGGCAATCCCCCTTGCGGCGGAAGACTGCCCTCCCTAGTCTCTTGGCATGGATACTCCTCTGATCGATCCGTTTCAGCGTGCAATTTCCTACCTGCGGGTATCGGTGACCGACCGCTGCGATTTCCGCTGCGTTTATTGCATGTCGGAACACATGACGTTCCTGCCCAAGAAGGAACTTCTGAGCCTCGAGGAACTGGATCGCATGTGCAGCACCTTCATCGGGCTGGGGGTTGAAAAACTGCGCATCACCGGCGGCGAACCGCTGGTGCGGCGCGATATCATGACGTTCTTCCGGTCGATGACCCGGCACCTCGACTCGGGTGCCCTGCGCGAGCTGACCGTGACCACCAACGGGTCGCAGCTGGAAAGATACGCCGCCGATCTCTACGCCGCCGGCGTGCGGCGGATCAACGTGTCGCTGGACACGCTGGACGAAGAGAAATTCGCCCGCGTCACCCGTTGGGGCCGCCTGCCCCAGGTTCTGCGCGGCATCGACGCGGCCCAGGCGGCGGGCCTTCGGGTGAAACTGAACGCCGTCGCGCTGAAGGGCTTCAACGAGGACGAGCTGTTCTCGCTCACCCGCTGGTGCGCGGCCCGCGATTGCGATCTGACCTGGATCGAGGTCATGCCCATGGGCGATCTGGGCAACGAGGATCGGCTTGACCAGTACTGGTCGCTGAAGGACCTGCGCGCGCGCCTGGGTGAGGAATATTCCGTCACCGACCTGGCCGAACGCACCGGCGGCCCTGCCCGCTATGTGCGGCTTGAGGAAACGGGACAGAAGATCGGCTTCATCACGCCGCTGACCCATAATTTCTGCGAAAGCTGCAACCGCGTGCGCCTGACCTGCACGGGTGAGCTTTACATGTGCCTCGGGCAGGAAGACATGGCCGACCTGCGCGCGCCGCTGCGGGCCTCGAACGACGATGCGCTGCTGAAAGAGGCGATCCGCGCCGCCATCGCCCGCAAGCCCAAGGGCCACGATTTCGATTATTCCCGCCAGAAGGCCGATGGCCAGATGTCCCGCCACATGAGCCATACGGGCGGCTGAGGCGCGCCCGGGCGAAGGTTTTAGCTGACGGAGGCAGAGGTGCGGTTCTGAGCCACGCCATGGTTTGAGAGGTTGGAAAAGGGGGGCTGTCTGCCCCCCTTCTTGCCTTCGGCAATTCATCCCCCCGAGGATATTTCACGACCAAAGATGAGGGGCGTGGAGGGGAAGTGACGCGCCTTGTCGATATGAAGAAGGCCCCGGGGTGCGCCGGGCCGCATTTCAGCCTTCGGCGCACCTTTGTGATCAGTTGGCCAGCGGCATCCGCATTTCCGCCACGCCGGCCCACCAGGAGCAGCCTGCCGGAATCGCCTCGTCGTCGAAGTTGTACTTGGGGTGGTGGACGCCTGCGGTATCGCCGTTGCCCACGAGGATATAGGCCCCCGGGCGGGCATTGGCGAGGAAGGCGAAATCCTCGCCCCCCATGACCAGCGGCGCCTCGGCGCAGTCGCCCGCCACCGCGCGGGCCACTTCGGCGGCGAAATCGGTCTGTTCCTCGGCGTTCACCATCACCGGGTAGTTGCGGTTGTAATCGATGGTGACGCTGCAGCCCATGGCCTGGGCCGTCAGGGTGCAGATTGCCTTCAGCCGCTCTTCGGCCATGTCGTGCACCCCTTCATCCAGGGTGCGCACCGTGCCGCGCAGGCGCACCCTCTGCGGGATCACGTTGAAGGCTTCGCCTTCGGACTGGAACGAGGTGACCGAGACGACAAGCTGTTCCACCGGGTCGAGATTGCGCGACGCGATGGATTGCAGCGCCGTCACCATCTGCGACGCGGCGACGATGGGGTCGATGCATTCCTGCGGCTTGGCCCCATGGCCGCCGCGCCCTTCGACGTTGATTTCGAAGACATCGGTTGCGGCGAAGAACCCGCCGGGGCGGATGGCGAAGCTGCCCACGGGCATGCCGGGCCAGTTGTGCATGCCGAACACCTCCTGGATGCCGAAACGCTCCATCATGCCGTCGTTCACCATCTCGCGCCCGCCGCCGCCGCCTTCCTCGGCGGGCTGGAAGATCACCACGACGGTGCCGTCGAAGTTGCGGGTTTCGGCCAGGTATTGCGCCGCACCCAGCAGCATGGCGGTGTGCCCGTCGTGGCCGCAGGCATGCATCTTGCCCTTCTCGGTGCTGGCATAATCGAGGCCCGTATCCTCGATGATCGGCAGCGCGTCCATGTCGGCGCGCAGCCCGATCACCTTGCCCGACCCGGTCTGGCGCCCCTTGATCACACCGACGACACCGGTGCGCCCGATGCCGGTCACCACCTCGTCACAGCCGAAGGCCTTCAGCTTTTCCTCGACGATGCCGCTGGTGCGGTGAGTGTCGAACAGCAGTTCGGGGTGCATGTGCAGATCGCGCCGCCATTCGGTGATCTGGGGCAGCAGTTCGGCAAAGCGGTTCTTGACGGGCATGACAAAGGCTCCTGATGATTTGGGCGCAAGCCTGACAAAGCGCGCAGCCTGCGGCAAGGGGCAAACGGGACCGCGGGTCAGGTGCAGAGGCTGTCGACGACCCGCGCGACGAATTGCTCTCCTGCCTCGAACTGCGATTTCTCGATGTATTCGTTCGGCTGGTGGGCCTGGGCGATGTCGCCCGGCCCGCAGACCACGGCGGAATAGCCGCGTTCCTGGAACTGCCCGGCCTCGGTGCCGTAGCTGACCACGTGGTTGCCGTTGTCACCGGTGATCGCGCGGGCCAGCGCCTCGGCGGCACCGTTGTCTTCCGGGGCAAGGGGCGTGACGCTGAAATAGGGTGTCACGTCGATGCCGGTTTCCGGGACGATCGCCTGCATCTCGGCCTCGATCTCGCGCACCTTGTCGAGATAGCGCTGCCGCCACCCTTCCATGGATTCGCCCGGCACGACGCGGAAGTCCATGCCGAAGCGGCAATCCTTGGCGGTGATGTTGTGGGCGGTGCCGCCTTCGATCTGGCCGACGTGCAGGGTGGTATAGGGCGGCACGAAGACGCTGGCGAGGGGGCCGGGCGTCGCGGCGGCGTTTTCGCCATTCGTGGCGTTGGCCCATTCGATCAGCTTGGCTGCGAACATGATCGCGCTGACCCCGGTGTGGATGAGCGAGGAATGCACCTCGAACCCGCGAACGTGGGTGTGAAAGCCGGTGCCGCCCTTGTGGGCCGTGACCGTCTTCATCATCGAGGGTTCGCCGATGATGGCGGCGGCGGCGCGCGGCAGGTGTTTCACCATGTCGTCGATCATCGGCGGCGCGCCCACGCATCCCACCTCTTCGTCATAGGACAGCGCGATCTGAAGCGGGCGCTTCACCCCCCGCTCCAACGCCAGGGGCACGGCGGAAAGGGCCAGCGCGTCGAACCCCTTCATGTCGCAGGTGCCCCGCCCATAGAGGCGCCCGCCCTTTTCAGTGACCGTGAAGGGGTCGGTATCCCAGGCCTGTCCGTCCACCGGCACCACGTCGGTGTGGCCCGACAGCACGATGCCGCCTTCGACCTCGGGGCCGACATTGGCATAGAGCGCGGCCTTTCGCCCCGTGGGGTCATAGACGCGGGTGGCCTTCACGCCGAAGCCGGCCAGGTATTCCTCGACCCAGTCCACCAGTTCCAGGTTGCTGTCGCGGCTGACGGTGGGAAAGCTGACCAGCTTGTCCATGATCTGGCGCGCCGAAAGGCGCTGGCTTGGCGAGGGCGCGGAGGGGCTGGACATCGGGGGCATTCCTTTCGGCGGTTTGGCAAAGGGTGCGCCGCTGCCGCCGCCGCGTCAAGCCGGCCCGCCCGACAGCGGCCCAGGGCGCGACCTTGACGCCATGTCAGACGATAAAAGGTTGTGAGGATACGAATCTTGCGCAATGGTGATCGTCAACCTGAGACGGCACAGACCGATCCGGGATGAACGATAAAATTGACTGGGGAGTCATATATGCCCGATGGGGCCGCGCCCGTCCTTGATGTCAAGGGCCTGAAGACCGTGTTCCAGACACGGTCCGGCAAGATACATGCCGTGAATGACGTGAGTTTCGATCTGCGCCCGGGGGAATTGCTGGGTGTGGTGGGCGAATCCGGCTCGGGGAAATCGGTGACGATGATGTCGCTGATCGGCCTGCTGCCCTCGCCCCCGGCCGATGTCTGCGCCGGGCAGGTCCTGTTCGGCGGGCGCGACCTGCTGAAGACCGACGCCGACGCGCTGCGCGGCATTCGCGGCAAGCGGATCGGCTTTGTCTTTCAGGACCCGATGACCTCGCTCAACCCCGTGTTCAACGTCGGATTCCAGATCTGCGAGCCCCTGCGCAAGCACATGGGCCTGAGCAAGGCGGCGGCGCGCAACCGCGCGGTCGAATTGCTGGAACTGGTGGGCATTCCCGATGCGCGGCGGCGACTGGATGACTACCCCCACCAGTTTTCCGGCGGCATGCGCCAGCGTGTGATGATCGCCATTGCCCTGGCCTGTGACCCCGAGGTTCTGATCGCCGACGAACCGACGACGGCGCTGGACGTGACGATCCAGGCGCAGATCCTGGAACTGGTGAAGGACCTGCGCGAAAAGCTGGGCATGGCGATCATCTGGATCACCCATGACCTGGGGGTGATCGCGGGCATCGCCGACCGGGTGATCGTGATGTACGCGGGCCAGGTGGTGGAACAGGCCCCGGTGCAGGAGCTGTTCTCGAACCCCCAGCATCCCTATACGCGCAGCCTTCTCAAGACGATCCCCTCGGTCAGCGGCGACCGCGCCCCGCGCCTGCAGGTGATCGAGGGGCAGCCGCCGATCCAGATGAAGGCCCCCGACGCCTGCCCCTTCCTGCCCCGCTGCGCCCATGGGTTCGACCGCTGCGCCGCCGAGAACCCGGCGCGCCTTGCGGTGGGCCAGGGGCACGACGTGGCCTGTTTCTGGGACCCGGCCACCGGGGGGCCGCGCCATGTGTAACGGGGCGCTCTTCGGTCCTGGCGTCCCTCATCGCGGGGAGACGGCGCGCCGCGCCGAGCGACCGGCAGGGAGCGAAAAGCGATGAGCACGCCACGCAAGCTGGTCGAGGTGCGCGACCTCAAGATGCACTTTCCCATCCGTGGCGGGTTGCTGCGCCGCATCGTCGGTGCCGTGAAGGCCGTCGACGGGGTGACCTTCGACATTCTGGAAGGCGAAACCCTGGGCCTTGTCGGTGAATCGGGCTGCGGCAAATCCACCTGCGGGCGCGCCCTCCTGCGCCTTTACGAGGTTTCGGGCGGGTCGATCCTGATCGAGGGGGCCGACATCGCCGAGGCCAGCCCGGAAGAGCTGCGCCGCATGCGCCCCAAGATGCAGATGGTCTTCCAGGATCCCCAGGCCAGTCTGAACCCCCGCATGACCGTGGCCCGCATCATCGGCGAACCGCTGCTGGAACACACCAGCCTTTCAAAGGCCGAGCGCGAAGAGCGGGTCTATGAACTGATGGACCAGGTGGGGTTGAACCGCGCCTTCGCCAACCGCTATCCCGATGCCTTTTCCGGCGGCCAGCGCCAGCGCATCGGCATCGCCCGCGCCCTTGCACTGAACCCCCGTTTCATTGTCTGCGACGAACCCATTGCGGCGCTGGACGTGTCGATCCAGGCGCAGGTGGTCAACCTCCTTGAGGATCTTCAGGACAAGTTGGGCCTGACCTACCTGTTCATCAGCCACGATCTTTCGATGGTGCGCCACATCGCCGACCGGGTGGCGGTGATGTACCTGGGCAAGATCGTCGAACTCGCCCCGCGCGAGCCGCTCTATTCCGCGCCGCTGCATCCCTATACCCAGGCGCTTCTTTCGGCGGTGCCCGACCCCGACCCGGCCATCGCGGCGCGCCGTCAGCGCACCATCCTGACCGGCGATGTGCCCAGCCCGGCCAACCCGCCGAAAGGGTGCAATTTCTGCACCCGCTGCCCGCAGGTGATGGACATCTGCCGCAGCGTCGACCCCGAATTCCGCGAGGTGGCCCCGGGGCGTTTCGCCGCCTGCCACCTTCTGGACGATACCGTCTCCGCTTCGGGCCACGGCCCCGGGCGAGGGGCGCAAGACCAAAAGACCAACCAACAAGGGAGTATGACATGAGACTGAAGACAGCGCTCTGGGGCGCCGCCGCTGCGGTGGCGATGACCCCGGTAATGGCCTATGCCGACGCCCACGAAGGCGAGCGTGGCCGCGACGGTGAGGTGCGGGTCATCTATTGGCAGGCCGTTTCGATCATGAACCCGTTCCTGTCGGGCGGCACCAAGGACATCGAGGGCGCCTCGCTGGTTCTTGAACCGCTGGGCCGCTACGATCAGGACGGCAACCTGGTGCCCTACCTCGCGACCGAGATTCCGACCGTTGCCAATGGCGGCGTCAGCGAGGATCTGACCACAATCACCTGGAAGATCAAGCCGGGCATCAAGTGGTCCGACGGGTCCGATTTCACCTCGGCCGACGTGGTGTTCACCGCCGAATACTGCATGGACCCCGAAGGCGGCTGTGCGCAGCTGGCCAAGTTCGAGGGCGTGAAATCGGTCGAGGCCCTGGATGACCTGACCGTCAAGGTCACCTTCAAGGAACCCAAACCGAACCCCTATCTGCCCTTCATGGGCGGCCAGTCGCCGATCCTTCAGGCGGCCCAGTTCGCCGACTGCAAGGGTGCCCGCGCCCCCGAATGCACCGAGGAAAACTTCAACCCCATCGGCACCGGCCCCTTTGTCGTGACCGATTTCCGCCCCAACGACGTGATCACCATGGAGGCGAACCCCAATTACCGCGAAGCCGGCAAACCTGCCTTCTCGAGGCTTGTCCTCAAGGGCGGCGGCGATGCGGCGGCGGCCGGGCGTGCTGTTCTGGAAACCGGCGAATACGACTATGCCTGGAACCTGCAACTGGCCCCCGACGTGATCGAGGCCATGGCAGCCGCCGGCAAGGGCAAGCCCGTCTCGGCCTTCGGCACCCTGGTCGAGCGGCTTGAGATGAACCTCACCGATCCTTCGCCCGACCTGCCCGAGGGCGAGCGTTCGACGCTGAAGCATCCGCATCCGATCCTGTCGGACGGCCGTGTGCGCAAGGCGCTGAGCATTGCCATCGACCGCGATCTCCTGGTCGAAGTGGGCTATGGCCAGGCCGGCCGCGCCACCTGCAACCTGGTGCCCGCCCCCGAAAACTATGCCTCGGACAACACCGAATGCATGCCCCAGGACATCGAACGCGCCAAGGCCCTGCTGGAAGAGGCCGGCTGGACCGACACCAATGGCGACGGCGTGCGCGACAAGGACGGCAAGAAACTGTCGCTGCTGTATCAGACCTCGGTCAACGCGGTGCGCCAGGACTTCCAGGCGCTGATCAAGCAGTGGTGGCAGGAAATCGGTGTCGAGACCGAATTGCGCGCCATCGACGCCTCGGTCTACTTCGGTGGTGACCCCGGTTCGCCCGACACCTTCCAGCGCTTCTATGCCGACGTGGAAATGTACGCCAACAACTTCGATGGCACCGACCCCGAGGCCTATCTTGCCGCCTATACCTGCGACAAGGTGCCCAGCCCGGAAACCCAGTGGCAGGGCGAGAACATCAACCGCTTCTGCGACCCTGCCTACGAAGAACTGCTGGCCGAACTGGGCCGCACGGGTGATCTGGACGAACGCGGCCGCATCGCCAAGCAGTTGAACGACATGGTGACCAAGGACAGCGACGTGATCGTCGGGCTGGTGGATCGTGGCCGGGTTTCGGCCCATTCCAACACCCTGGGTGGCGTGATCCTGAACACCTGGGATTCCGAACTGTGGAATGCCGCCGACTGGTACCGCATCAAGGAATGACGACAACCGGGGGCGGGCCAGCGCCCGCCCCCACCCTGCGCCTTTCCGAACTCCGACCGCCACAGGGGCCTGCATGACCTGGGAAACCTACAGCCTTTACCTGGCCACCGTGGCCGTGTTCTTTGCCACGCCTCCGGGGCCAAGCCAGCTTTTGATGCTGTCGAACGCCGCCCGCCACGGCGCGCGCCGGTCGATGGCGACGGCCGCGGGTGACCTGACGGCGAATGCGTTTCAGATGCTGGCCGCCGGTCTTGGCCTGGCCACCCTGATCGCCACCTCCGATCATCTGCTGGACGTGATCAAGTGGGCCGGTGTCGCCTATCTGATCTATGTCGGCATCCGCACCTTCCGCGCCGCCCCCGCCACGCCCGAGGTTTCGGCGCCACAGGTCAGCCTGCGCGCGCTGTATTTCCAGGGCTTCTTCACCTCGGCGTCGAACCCCAAGGCGGTGTTCTTCTTCGCCGCGCTGTTCCCGCAATTCATTGATCCGGCCCGCCCGCTGGCCGCGCAGCTTCTGATCCTCGGCGCCACCTATATCGTGGTCGACGGGACGATCCTGACGCTTTACGCCCATCTGGCCGAACGCGTCATGGGCCGCCTGCGTCATCGCGGACGGCTTCTCAACCGCGTTTCGGGGGCCATGATGCTGGCCGCCGCGGCCCTTCTGGGGCTGAAAGACGTTCATGCCCGCTGATTCACGAGGCATCCCATGCTGACCTTCACCATCCGCCGCCTTTTCCTGTCGGTGCCGACCCTTCTGTTCATCGGGCTGGTGATCTTCCTGCTGCTTGAACTTGCCCCCGGCGACCCCATGGCGCAGGTGCCGCTGACCGTGCCCCCCGAGGTGAAGGAGAAGATGCGCCTTGCCCTGGGCCTGGGCGAACCCGGTCACATCCGGTTCATGAAATGGCTGGTCCAGTTCTTCTGGATCGAGCCGCTGAACCTGTTCGACCACATCTTCGGCACCGGTTTTGCCGAGGGCAAGTTGCGGGTGATCTCGTGGCAGACGCGCAGCCCGGTGATGGACATCGTGATGCAGCGCATTCCGCAAACGCTCTGGGTGGTGGGGCTGGCCTATGTGGTGGGGGTGCTGATCGCCCTGCCCATCGGCATCTACTCGGCCTATCGCCAGTATTCCGTCTTCGACCAGGCGGGCACCTTCGTGGCGATGATCGGTTATTCGGTCCCGCCGTTCTTTTCCGGCGTGCTTTTGATCGTGATCTTCTCGGTCAAGCTGGGCTGGCTGCCCTCGATCTACGACACCACCCATGTCGTCAACGACTGGGCCAGCTTCAAGGTGCAGCTGATGCAGATGATCATGCCGGTCATGGTGCTGGCCCTGCAGACCACGGCGCAGATCAGCCGCTTCATGCGCGCTTCGATGCTGGACAACCTGAACCAGGATTATGTGCGCACCGCGCGGGCCAAGGGGATGACGGAATCGGTGGTCGTCATGGTGCATGTGCTGCGCAACTCCATGATCCCGGTGGTGACGGTGATCGCCCTTGGTGTGCCGGGCATCTTCGGCGGCGCGATCATCACCGAACAGGTGTTCAAGGTGAACGGCATCGGCCAGCTTCTGATCACCGCGATCCAGGCCAACGACCTGCCCATGGTGCAGACCCTGACCTTCATCTTCGCCATCCTGATCGTGGTGTTCAACCTGATCGCAGATGTGCTTTACGGCGTTCTTGACCCGAGGATCCGCTATGACTGAACCCGTGATCCACAATCCCGTCGGTGCCGCACAGGCCGCCCGCCTGCCCGAAAAGGCGCGCAGCCAGTGGCGCGATGTCTGGGACCAGTTCCGCACCCACAAGGGGGCGCTGACCGGGCTGGGGTTCTTCGTCTTCATCCTGCTGGCGGTCATCGTCGGCCCGCTTCTCTGGGATATCGACCCCAAGTACATCGATATCCGCGCCCGCAACTCGGGGCCTTCGCTGGCCCATCCCTTCGGCACCGACCAGTTGGGCCGCGACACCCTGGCGCGGATGATCGCGGGCGGGCGCACCAGCGTTTCGGTCGGGTTGATGGCGATGGCGCTTTCGCTGGTGCTGGGCACCTTCATCGGGGTGCTGGCGGGGTATTTCCGCCGTCTCGACGGGCTTTTCATGCGGTTTACCGACCTGTTCCTGGCCCTGCCCCTGCTGCCGCTGCTGCTGGTCATCATCCTGCTGTTCCGCGATGCGCTTCGCTCGGCCTTCGGGCCGGAAGCCGGCATCTTCATCCTGATTGTCGGGGTCATCGGCATCACCAGCTGGATGCAGACGGCGCGCATCGTGCGCGGCGATGTCCTGGCACTGAAGGAACGCGAATTCGTCCTGGCCGCGCGCAGCATCGGCACCCCAAGCCGCCGGATGATCACCCGCCATATCCTGCCCAACGTGATGAGCCCGATCATGGTCAGCGCCACGCTGGGCATCGCCAATGCCATCATCACGGAATCGGCGCTGTCCTTCCTTGGGCTGGGCTTTCCGTCGGATTTTCCCACCTGGGGGCGGCTGCTGTTCGATTCCACCGATTACCTGCAACAATACCCCGAACGGGTTATGTGGCCGGGCCTGGCGATTTCGCTGACGGTGCTTTCGGTGAACTATATCGGTGACGGGCTGCGCGACGCGCTTGATCCGCGCATCCGCGGGCGGTGATCACGCCTGCTTGATCGGGCGTTTTGCCGTTAGGTGGCGCGCCGGGTCTGTGTCAGGCTAAAGCATCGCCCCTGACAGGAGACGCCCGATGCTGTTACGCCCGCTTGCCGCCCTGCTTGCCCTGGCCGCCCCCCTTCACGCCGCCGAGGGCACCCGGATCAGCGTGACCGGTGAAATCATCGACACCTGGTGTTACTTTTCCGGCGTCATGGGCGGCCCCGATGCCGTGGTGGGCAGCGCCCATCACACCTGCGCGCTCTGGTGTTCGGCCGGGGGCATTCCGGTGGGCCTGCTGGCCGAGGACGGCACCGTCTACATGGTGCTGAAGATCGAAGGCAGCGCCGAAAGCGCCGGGGGCGATACGCAGCTGAACCTGGCCTCTCACCAGATCGTCGCGGACGGGATGCACTACCAACGCGACGGGCTGAATTACCTGGTGGTGGAAAAGGTGGTCACCGACAACGACATCACCGTCGAAAACCACCTTGATTACGGCACCGTCCCCCCCTTCGCCATCCCGGAGGGAGAACGCTGATGCGGTATCTTCTTGCCCTTCTCGCCCTTGCCATGCCCGCCGCGGCACAGGATTTTTCCGAAGGCAGTGAGGCGAAATCCTGGAACCTCTATGCCGAACAACCGGCCCGGTTCGAAGCGAAGGTCGTCGACATCCTGTGCGAAGTCACCGGGGATTGCCCCGAAAACTGCGGCGATGGCACAAGGCAATTGGGCCTGGTGCGCAGCGCCGACAACGTGCTGGTATTTCCCAACAAGAACAGCCAACCCGCCTTCACCGGCGCGGCTGTCGAACTGCTGCCGTTCTGCGGGCAGGATGTCGAGGTTGATGGACTGCTGATCGAGGACGAAGACCTTGGCGCGCGCAACATCTACCTGGTGCAGACGATCCGCAGGCAGGGCGATGCCGAATGGACCAAGGCCAACCGCTGGACCAAGGTCTGGGCCGATACCCACCCGGACGCGGCGGGCAAGGGGCCGTGGTTTCGCCGCGATCCGCGCGTGAATGCCGAAATCGCCAGAGAAGGTTACTTCGGCCTTGGCGCCGACAAGGACGCGGCGATCAAGGACGAACTCTTCGAATGATCCGCGCCGCCCTGATCCTGCTGTGTCTTGCGGCCCCTGCCCGGGCCGAGGCGCCCCTGCCCTTCGACCTCGGGGGCAGTTTCACCCTCACCGATCAGACCGGCACCCCCCGCAGCGAGGCCGACCCCGAAGGGCGCGCGCAGCTTCTGTTCTTCGGCTATGCCAACTGCCTGCAAATCTGTTCCGCCGCCCTGCCCCTGATGGCCGACCTGGTGGATGACCTGGCGGGCGAGTTTGCCCTGCGCCCGGTGATGATAACCGTCGATCCCGCCCGCGACACGGTCGAGGAAATCGGCCCGCCGCTGGAATACCTGCACCCCGATTTCGTCGGGCTGACCGGAACCAAGGCGGAATTGCAGGTGGCCTATGATGCCTATTCGGTCGAGATAAAGCACATCTTCGACGATCCCGAATATGGCCCCATCTATGCCCACGGCAGTTTCATCTACCTGCTTGACGGGCAAGGCGCGGTGCTCAGCCTCCTGCCGCCGATCCTGTCGCCCGAACAGGCGGCCGAGATCCTGCGCGCGCGGCTGGCCCCCGCCGGGTGAAGCGCCGAGCCGTTCTGACCGGCCTTGGCGCCTGTGCGGTCGCAGGCCTTGGTTTTGTCGCGCTGGACGGACAAAACCTGTTCTATTCCGCCCTGACCGAAGACTTTGGCGGCGACACCCTGACCCCGCCCCAGGCCCATGACATGGCCATGGCCAACTCAATCGTGCTGATTGACATCCGCCGCCCCGACGAATGGGCCCGGACCGGAAGCGCCGGCCCGGCCCTGCGGCTGGATCTGCGACGCGAGGATTTCATCGCCGCGCTGGACGGGGCGGTTGATGGCAACCGCGATGCGCCTGTCGCGCTGATCTGCGCGCGCGGGGTACGCTCGGCCCGGCTGGCCAACCACCTGCGCGCGGCCGGATTCACCCGGATCATCGACGTGCCCGAAGGCATGCTCGGCTCGTCCGCCGGGCCGGGATGGATCGCCCGCGGCCTGCCGGTGCGATAAGGCCGGACCGCTGATGGCGCCGCTGCGCGGCGTGCCTTCGGCAAGAGTATTTTAAGCAAGAAAGAGATGGCTGTGCCGGGCGGGCGGCAGGCGGCCCGCCCCGGCGATTCATTCGGCGGCGACGCTTTCGGGGCGGGCCAGCAGGGCGGCAAAACGCCGACGCTCGACCATGGCAGAGCGGATGATGCGCGGGGCGTTGATGCTTTCCGGCGTCCCCAACTGACGCGACGACCAGCGCCGGTTGGCCAGATTCACCCCCGACAGCGCCGACAGCGGCACCGCCATCACCAGGCTGACCGCGATGGGCAGCAACCAGAGACTGACGACCCCCAGGGCCATGCCGCCGACGATCGCCAGCCCCATCACCGTTTCCACGGCGTGAAACTTGACCAGCGTGGCCAGGCCGTATTGCCCGCCCCCGCCCCGGTGCTGCGGCACCCAGCTTTCGCGCAAACCCGCCGCCGTGCGCAGGACGGCGATGGATTGCTGCACCATCAACACCGGAGCATAGGCGATGGAGAGGGCGATTTCCCCCAGCACCGACAGCAGGAACTGGCGCAGCCCGCCCAGGTCGCGCAGGGGAATGCCGACCCGGTGGATGGCACCCGCGCTCATCAGTTTGGGGGCCAGCAGCATGGCATACATGAACATCAGCATGGCAATGCCGTGGGTGCGCGTCATCTCGGGCCAGCGCACCTGGGGGTTCAGGTCGCTGAAATAGCGGATCACGTTGGATTCCGTGCCGTTGCCCACAAGAAACCACACCACCAGCAGCGCCAGCCAGGCCGGAGACATGAGATAGCCCATGGCGCCCGAGATCAGATGAAACCGCGACACCGCATGAAAGCCCCGGCTGGCCAGAAGCCGCAGGTGTTGCAGGTTGCCCTGGCACCAGCGCCGGTCACGCAGCACATAATCGATCAGGGTTGCGGGCACCTCTTCATAGCTGCCCTCGATCCGGGGCAGGAACCGCACCGACCATCCCGCGCGCCGCAACATCCCCGCCTCGACGAAATCGTGGGACAGGATCAGACGCTCTTCGCCGCTGCGCATCTTCACCCGGGGCAGACCGGCGCAGGCGGCAAAGGCGGCCGAGCGGATGATGGCGTTGTGGCCCCAATAGTTGCCCTCGCGGTCGGTCCACTTGGCCAGCCCCTCGGCCAGGGCGGTGCCGTAGATGCGGTTGGAAAACTGCTGCACCCGCCCGAACAGCGATTGCGCGCCAAACAGCTTCGGGAACGACTGGATCAGCCCGGCGCCCGGATCGGCCGAGAGGGCATCGGTGAGCGCGACGATGGCGCGCCCGCTCATCAGGCTGTCGGCGTCCAGAACCAGCATCGCCGGATAGGCGCCGCCCCAGTTCTCCACCCAGTCGGCCAGGTTGCCCACCTTGCGGTCGATATTGTCGGCGCGGCGGCGATAATAAACCGGCGCACCGGGCGGCAGCATCGCGCGCAGCCCATGAAAGGCGCGCAGCTCCTGCAGGGCGATGGCATCGTCGCGGGTGTCGGACAGGATGAACAGCGAAAACCGGTGAACGTGGTTTTCCTGTGCCAGGGCATTCAGCATCGCGGCGGCATTGCCGAAAACGTCGGCCGGCGCCTCGTTGTAGACCGGCACCAGAAGGGCCACGTCCAGCGGTTGCACCTTGCCCGTCGGCGCAGCGGCCTTGTGGCGCGACACGAAAAGCGTCGCCACGCCAAGGGTGGCGGTGGCGACCGAAAGCGCGATCCAGAAGAAGGTGAAGGCGATCAGGGCAATGACCACGCCTTCAAACCCCGAAAGCCCGTCCATCGCGAACCAGTCGGTAAAGGCGGCGATCAGGGCCAGCGTGGTCAGGATGGCCGGCACGAAGGTGGCCAGCCGCCACCATGCCGCCCGCGACCGGGCATTGACCGGGGCCGAAGCGCCGGCATGGGGCCGGTCAAGCGCCTGGATGGGGCGGTTCAGCGGGCTGGGCGGCGGCATGGTGCCGGTTGTCGGAAAAGGGGTCAGTGTGTCCATTTATAAAGCCATACTTCACTGATGGGCGATCCGTCCTTGAACAACTGCGCGCGCAGTTCGACCGACTGCGCCTCGCCCGGTTCAAAGCTGAACGCCAACCGCATTCCGCCGGTTCCCGGGTTGTGCTGCAAAATGCCGGGGGTGGCATCGCCCCGGCTGGCATCGACGTGAATCGTCACCGCCTCGGGGCCGTCGGCAAAGGCCGGGTGATCGGCAAAGTCGATGGCACAGACGATGCGCACCCTGTCAAAGCCCTTGCCGATGCGGGTGTTGGTGATCTGCGCCAACGGGGGCAGATCGGCCGGGTGTTCGCCCCAAGCCATGCCATAGGCGAAATCGTGGCTCTGGCCCGGTGCAAGCGGATCGCGCGGCCGCCAGTAGGCGACGATGTTGTCATAGATTTCACGGTCGGCGGGAATTTCCACCAGCCGCACCAGGCCCGGCCCCCAGTCGCCACGCGGGGTGATCCACAGCGAGGGGCGGTTTTCATAGCGCGCCTCGAAATCGGCGAAATCCTCGTGGCGGCGGCCGCGCTGCATCAGGCCGAATCCACGGGGGTTTTCATCGACGAAGCTGGAAAGTTGCAGGGCGCGCGGGTTGGCCAGCGGGCGCCACAGCACCTCGCCCTTGCCGTTCCAGATCATCAGCGCCTCGCTGTCGTGGACGGCGGGGCGGAAATCATCGAACTTGTCCCGGTTGGTTTCATCGAAAAGGAACATGCTGGTGAGCGGTGCCAGCCCCGCATGCTCCAGCGCGACGCGCGGGTTGATCTGGGCCTGCACCTCGACACGGGTGGGGGTGCCGGGCGTGATCTCGAAGCGGTAGGCCCCCGTGGCCGAGGGCCCGTCAAGCAGCGCGTGAACCACGAAGGTCTCGGCGCCTGCCTCGGGGGCTTCGACCCAAAGGCGCGTGAACTCGGGAAATTCCTCGCCCTCGGCCTCGCCCGTGTTCAGGGCCAGGCCACGCGCCGACAGCCCGTAGGTCTGACCACTGGCAATGGCGCGGAAATAGCTAGCGCCCTGGAACACCATGAATTCCTCGAAGATGCCGCGCTTCTTCAGCTCGGCCCGCAGGCGCAGCCCGGAATAGCCCATCGTCTCGTCGATGGGCAGATCGGGGAACTTGTCGGTCTTGTCGAACAGGCTGAAATCGAAACCCAGCGTGCGGGCCATGCCGTCTTCGACAATGGCAATCTGCACCGGATGTTCGAAGTAAAGCCCCGCCGCGAAGAGATCGAGCTGAAGCGGGCGCGGTTCATCGGCCCAGATCGCCTTTTGCGAGTTGAACCAGATCATCCGGTATTGATCGTAGGTCAGTTCGCGCCAGGGCGCGGGCACGTCGGGTGCCGGGGCATAGGGCGCCTGGGCCAGGCGGCGCGCCTCATCGCGCAGCCAGTCGTGGGAAAACGGCGCCTCGGCACGCACCAGTTCGTTGCGGGCGGCGGCGGGGGCGGCGGCCAGCGCGGCAAGGCTGGCCAGGAAAGAGCGGCGTTTCATATTCATCCTGTGGCTGATCCTCTCCAGGGTTGGCTCTTGAACCAGGCCACGCCGTAGGCCACCGCGATCAGCAGGGCGAAACCGACGAAGTTGGCCAGGGCCATGTTGGCGGCGGTGCGTTCGGTCTGGTCCATCACGAAGCCGCTGAACCGCGCGAAGGCCATGGAGAACAGGAACACCGCCAGCGATTGCTGACCCACCTTGGTGATCAGCGTGACAATCACCCGCCATCCACGCAACGGCAGGCTTTCCCCCTCGGGTTGCAGGCGGGCGCCACCGGGCCCTGCCACGACATAGGCCAGGTAGGCCAACCCGAGGAAATGCACGTAGCGCAGCAGCGCGAAATCCGACTTGTCGATCCAGCCGGTGTTGGCGATACGCCAGTCCTTCGCCCAGTCGAAGCCGAATTCACGCATGCCCACATGGGACAGCGGCACATTGGCCAGCACCACGAAAGCCGCCAGCGCCACAATCCACCAGCGCACGGGGGGCGCGGGAATCCAGCCGCGCATGAGGGCGAAACCGGTGAAGAACACCAGTTGCCAGGCGAAGGGATTGAAGAACCAGCGCCTGTCCGACCAGGGCTCGGCCGGAAGGCTGAGCCCCGCGAACCCGGTGTCCAGCCAGGCCCAGAGCGCACCCTGCGCCAGAATCCAGACGGCGACGACGGCCACCGCGACGGCCCAGAAGCCTAGCCGCGACAGCGCCATGACAAGGGGCATCATCGCAAGGATGACCATATACATCGGCAGGATGTCGAAATAGTTCGGCACATAGGTCAGGCTCATCAGCCCGATCAGTTGCGGCGCGGGGTCAGAGAAGAACTTCCACAGGTTCAGCGACCCGATATAGACCTTGTCGTAATCGCCAAAGTGGTCGATGGCGGCCATCATCGTGGCAATCGCCATGAACATGCCGATATGGGCCCAGTAGACCTGCCAGACCCGCTGACCCACCCGCGCCGTGCCCAGCACCCAGCCGCGCCGATCGAAGCTGGAGCCGAAGGCGATGGCGCTGGCCATGCCCGAACAGAAGACGAAGATCTCGGTCGCGTCGGAAAAGCCCCAGCGCGCGGGAATCCAGGATGAAAAGTAGTTGCTGGGCGTGTGGGCGCACAGGATGATGAACATCGCGATGCCGCGATAGAAGTCGAGCCGTGGGTCGCGCACACGAACGGCCTTTGCGGGCCGTGCCGGTGCCGAAGCACCCGTATAGGATGAAAAATCGATCGTCGTCGTCATGCCTTGGCCCGTGATCTGAGTGACACGCGGCTTATTCCGCCGGAACACGACCAGCGCAAGCGGCATCGCGCCCCCGCGCGATCAATGCGCGGCGGACCGCCGCATATCCATCTGATTTTCCTGCCCGTTTGGCCGTTCTTTCGTCCAGGACACGCTCGGCTTCGTCCAAAAACCCGGCGCGGATGCCGCTGTCGATGGTCAACCTCTCGAAGATGTCGCGTTGGGCGTGGCTTCCGCCCGCAAGTTGCATGGTCTTGCGGGCCTGAAGCAGGTTCAGAAAGGCGATGTCGAATCGCGATTCGCCAAAGGCTTCCAGCCCTGCCGCCGCCGAAAGGCCGGGCTTTTCCATGGCGCGGTGCATCTGGCTGGCCTGGGTCCGGGCGTCGCGGTGCAGCCGCCCCATGAGGGTGCTGATTGCCCGGGTCCGGTTCTGGCTGACCAGCGCCAGCATGTAATGCAGATCGGCAAAGACAAGGCATCCATCCTCGGTCCGCTCGGCGGAAAGGTCGGCCAGTTCGCTCCAGCGATCGCCCACCGACACGCCGTCAAGTTCAAGGCGCATCAACAGCGACGTGGCGTTGGAGATGTCACGGTAGTCGTCGGTGCGATCCTTGCGGATCTCGCCATCGTAAAGGGCCAGAACCGCATCGGTCTGGCCCAGGTCGAGATGCATCAGCGCCTTGTGCCACCAGACGTGATAGCGAAAGTTGTTGCAATGGGCCCAGGCCGCCTCGCGCCCGTCGAGCCAGCGCAGCCCGCCTGCCGCATCCGCCGTCATGTCATGGACATGGGCCACTGCGTGCAGCCCCCAGGCATCGTCCGGGCAAAGCTCAAGCGCCCGTTGCCCTGCCCGTTGCGCGCCGTCATAGGCGCCGGTTTCCTCAAGCGCGAAGGCGTGGCAACCCAGGACATAGCCGCGCGCGGGGTGCCCGGCGTCATAGGCCGGAAGCGCGGCTTCGATCATCCGGCGCATTCCCGCCGCATCGCCCATGACAAAGCGCAGGGCATGATCCAGTTTCAGGGTCAGCGTGTCGGTCGGATGCGCGGCCAGCACGGTTTCGAACCGGTTGAGCGCCCCCGAAACGTCCCCCGCCAGCCACAGGCCCAGGGCATCGACGATCTGTCCTTCGCGCGGCGTGCCCGGATCGGCGGCCCGTGCAGCGGCCAGCGCCTCGGTGGCGGTCTGCATCAGTTCGCGCCGCCCCATCAGGATATTGAACATCCCCTTCACCGCATGGCCCAGGGCAAAACCGGGTGCGGCCGCCAGGGTTGCGCCCAGGTGCGTCGGCGTGGCGGCACCATGGGCCAGAAAGGCCATCTGCGTCGCGTTCCAACTGTCCAGCGCCGCACCGGCAGGCAGGCTGGTGGCTTGGCCAAGGATATCGTGCGTCATGGGGTGTCCCGCTTTGTCGGTGGCATCCCCCCTTCTCTAACCGCGCGACGGACCATTCCCCCCTCACAGAGCCGTGTATGACGGACCCGTGATCACAATTGTCCGAATTTCGGCCATTTCCGCCCCGGCGGCTTCAATTTCGGGCAGAATCGCGATGCCCGATGTTTCAGGGCTTGTCGCGCAGGCGGGCTAGAACCTCGTCCGTGTCCTGTCCGAAACGGGGCGGCGGGCGGCGATAGCGCACGGGGCTGGCCGACAGGTGCAGCGGGTTGCCGATCAGGCGAACGTGTCCCTCGGCCGCGTCGGGGCTGGCCACCTCGGCCACCATGCCACGCGCCGCCACCTGGTCCGAGGCGAAGACCTGATCCAGCGTCTGCACCGGCCCCACCGGCACGCGCCGCGCCTCAAGCCCGGCCTGGATCTCGGCCATGGGGCGCGCGGCCAGAAGTGGCGCCAGCGTGGCGATCAGCGTATCGCGGCTGGCCAGCCGCGCCGGGTTGGTGGCATAGCGTGGATCGGCGGAAAGATCGGGCCGGTCAAGGAATTCGCAGAAGCGCGTGAACTGGCTGTCGTTGCCCACCGCCACCAGCATGTGCCCGTCCAAGGCGGCGAAAACCTGGTAGGGTACGATATTGGGGTGGGCGTTGCCCCGCCGCTGGGGCAATTGCCCCGATGTAAGGTAATTCACCCCTTCGTTGATCAGCCAGGCAATCTGGCTGTCCACCAGCGCGATGTCGATATGCTGTCCCTCGCCGGTGGCGTCGCGGTGGCGCAGGGCCGCCAGGATGCCGACACAGGCATACATGCCGCACATCACGTCGGCGATGCCCACGCCCACCTTCATCGGCTCGCCATCCGTGGCGCCGGTCAGCGACATGATGCCGCCAAAGCCCTGCGCCATCAGGTCGTACCCGGGCTTCGCGGCATTGGGTCCGGTCTGCCCGTAGCCCGAGATCGAGCAGTAGACCAGCGCCGGATGGTCGGCCAGCAGCGTCGCCGCGTCCAGCCCGTATTTCGCAAGGCCCCCCGGCTTGAAATTCTCGATCACCACGTCCGACTGCGCCGCCAGCGCGCGCACGGTCGCCTGCCCCTCGGGGGTGGCGATATCGACGGCAACCGACAGCTTGTTGCGGTTGGCGCACATGAAATAGGCCGAAAGGTCGGTCTGGTTGCCCGCCGGATCGCTGACGAAGGGCGGCCCCCAGGCGCGGGTGTCGTCGCCCCCCGTGGCCGGGTTTTCGATCTTGATCACCTCGGCCCCCAGATCGCCCAGAAGCTGGGTACAGGTCGGCCCGGCAAGGATGCGGGTCAGGTCGAGGATCTTCAGCCCGTCAAGAGCGCCTGGCATGGGAGGTCTTCCTTCGCTTGTCTCGTGCGGCGGTTCTACTGCGCCGGGGTGATGAACTGCAACGCCGGCCGTCAGGCCGCAGGGCAAGGGCCGTTCGCCCTCGCGTCAGATGCGCCCGTCATAGGATTGCCGGTCGATCAGTGCGCCGATCACGGTGAAGGTATCGGCCTGCAGGGCCGCCTCGATCGCGGCGGTCAGGTCGGCGCGGTTGTCGACATTCACCCCCTGCCCGCCAAAGGCCCGCCCGATGGCGGCAAAATCGTGCCCGGCAAAGTCGACTCCGCGGTTCTTCATCTGCCGGCCCCTCTGCTTCAGCTCGATCAGCGCGAGTGAGCGGTCGACGAAGACCACGAAGATCGTGTTCTGCCCCAGTTCCGCCGCGGTGGAGAGTTCCCCCGCGACCATCAGGAACCCCGCGTCGCCACTGAAGCTGACCACGGGGCGGTCGGGGGCGGCGACCTTGGCGCCCATGGCCAGCGGCACGGCACAGCCCATGGTGCAGAACCCGGTCGATTGCAGCAGCCCGCGCGGCGCCTCGCAGCGCCACATCTGCGACAGAAGAATGCGGTGGGCCCCCGAATCCACCGTGGCGATGGTGCCTTCGGGTAAAGCGGCGCGGCAGGTGTCGATCACCGCCGCCGGGCCCCAATCCTCGTCCGTCGGGAAGGCTTCGGCCAGGGCATCCTGCGCGGCTTTCACCCTGCCCTGTGCCCATTTCGCCCGCACCACGCCATCTTCGCCCATGGCGCGCAGGGTGGCGCCGGTATCAGCCAGAAAGCTGAGCGCGGCCTGGTGCATGTAGTGGTGGTTGGGCGCGGCGTGAATGTCGATCACCCGCTGTTCGACGGGGTTCCACGGGTCGCGCCAGCCGCTGCGCATCTCGATCGGGTCATAGCCGACGCAAAGCACCAAGTCGGCCTCGGCCACCAGCGGCAACAGCACCTTGTCGGCCTTTGGCGACAGACCGGCGGCCCCCAGCGACAGGGGGTGATCCTCGGGGATCACGCCCTTGGCCTTGTAGGTGGTGATGACCGGCACGGAATGGGCGCTGGCGAACTTGCGCACATCCTCGGCCGCGCCGTCGTTCAACACGTCAAGCCCCACGATCATGATCGGGCGGTGCGCCTCGGACAGCCAGCGGCGCGCCTTTTGCAGATCGGCGGGAATGACGGGCGCGGCAGCGACGCGGCGGCCCGGCATGTCGGTGCCCGGCGCATCGGCGACCGAGATCGGCACGTCGATATGCACCGGCCCGGCGCGCCCCTCGGTGGCGATGCCCAGGGCCTTGTCGGCAATCACCCCCGCCGCACCGGCCGTCAGGGTGAAGGTGGCCTTGGTAATCGGCGCAAAGACGGCGCGATGGTCCAGCACCTGGTGGGTATAGGTCGCGGCCTCGTCGGCGTCGATGCAACCGCTGAGCACGATCAGCGGCACTCGGTCCTGCTGGGCGTTGGCCACCACGTTGACACCGTTCATCGCCCCTGGCCCCACGGTGGCCACCAGGATGGCGGGCGCGCCATCGACATGATGCACCCCTTCGGCCATGAAGCCGGCGGCGTTTTCATGCTTGCCCAGGGTAAAGGCGATGCCCGCCCGTTCCAGCGCGTCGATCAGCGTCAGAACCTCGCCCCCCGGCATTCCGAAGGCATGGCGGCAGCCAGCCGCAAAAAGGCGGCGCGCCAGGATGTCGGCTGCGCGGGGAAGGTCACTCATATCACAGGCTCCGAAACGATTTGTGCGCAGCCTAGGGGGCCGCGCACATCCTTGCCAGTCACGATTGCGTCCGCCCGGTCACGACCGGTTGGGCAGCATCCGCGCGTAAAGAACCACGCGGCTTTGCATCGGGACGCGGTTGTAAAGATCGGCGATCTGGTCGTTCACCAACCGCGCACAGCCGTTGGACACGGCCCGCCCGATGGTGTTGGGCTTGTCGGTGCCGTGAATGCGCAGGAAGGTATCGCCGCGCTGGGGCTGGAACAGGTAAAGCGCCCGCGCCCCAAGGGGGTTCGACAGGCCGCCCGGCAGGCCATCCTCGGCATAGCGGGCATATTGTTCGGGCGAACGTTTCACCATCTCGGGGGTGGGTTTCCAGCTGGGAAACTCTTTCTTCGCGCCGACATAGAATTCGCCCGGTTCATACAGCCCCACCCGGCCGATCCCGCAGGTATAGCGGATGGCGCGGTTTTCAGGCAGCGTCCAGTAAAGCGCGAATTCGTCCGGCAGGACGTGAATTTCACCCGGCGCCAGGTTGACCCGCAGGCTCACCTCGCGCGGCAGATATTGCTCCGGGACATTGTAGGTGGGGATGGTCGGCGCAGCGGACAGCGGCGTCGCGCCCAGCAGGCCAAAGGCGACCCCGGTTTTCAGGATATCCCGACGGTTCATCATGGCAGTTCCTTTTTAACATCTTGGACCCCCGGGCAGATCGGGGTCATTCTTGCTATCGTCGACATTGAAGCCGCGGCGTTCGATCTGGCAACCCCACCCACGGGGAATTGTTCCGGCGCGGGGGGCGGGCCGTTCCATTTCACGGCGACCGGGTTCTTTCGGTCACGCTCGGGGCCCGGCGCGCGACGCACCGGGCCGGGGCGCATTCACTTTTGCGAATCGTTCAGTTCGACCCCGATTTCACCGTAATAGCGGGCAGCGCCGGGGTGAATCGCGGTGGTGATGTTGGACAGCATGTCGGTATCGACCGCGGCCCACCAGGGGGCGGTTCCGCTCATCGCTTCCTTCTGTTCCCAGAAGGTCTTTGTCAGGGCATAGGCGGTGTCGTCGTCCATCTGGTCGGTGGTATAGGCGACGACCGGCAGGGAGGTCGTCACCACATCGCTGTCCTGCCCCGCATAGGTGCCCGCCGGAATGACAAGCCGCGTGCGCCCCGAGGCTTCGACCTCGGCATCAGTCATCGACAGAAGGGTGACGGGGGTGGATGCCGCCGCCTCGATGACGTTGGGCGCGGGATAGCTGCCGGCGGTGACGAAACCGTCGATCTGGCCGTTCTTCAGGGCGGCAACGGCGTTGGACAATTCGCTGTCGGCGATCTTCACCTTGCCCTCAAGCCCGAACAACCCGATGTATTTCTCGCCCTCGGTCGCCCCGAACGACCCCGAGCCCAGCAGGATCGTCTTGCCGTCAAGCCCCGCCATGTCGGTGGTGCCGCTGGCCTCGCTCATCACGAAGTGCATGGTCAGCGACGGAATGGGAAACAGCGCACGGATGCCGTCGAACTGAGGTGCGCCCTTGCCCTCGAACGGGCCGGCGGCCTTCTGTGCCGCGCCCACCAGTGCGGGCGGCGTGGTGAAGACGTAATCGACACCGCGTGCGCGAACTTCCATCACGTTCTGCACCGACCCCTGGCTTTCCTCGACCGTCACGATCACTTCGCCTTCGGTGCCCTTCTTCATCGCCTCGGCGATCTCGACGCCCATCTGGTAATAGGACGATCCGGTTTTCGCCGACTTGTAAGTGATGCGCGTTTCCGCCATGGCGGGCGCGGCCATGGCCAGAACGGCCAGGGTGGCGGTGAGGGTGGTGAATTTCATCTTCGGTTTCTCCGGAATGGTTTCAGTTGCGCCAGCGCAGCAGGCGTTTTTCGATCGCACCGATGGCGAAGCTGACAGCGACGCCCAGCAAAGACAAGATGGTCACCCCCGCGAAGAGCCGTTCGAGATCGTAAAGCGACCCGGCCTCGAGGATATAGGCGCCGATGCCGCGCTGCGCGCCCAGCATTTCGGCGGCCACCAGCAGGATGATGGCAATGGCAAGGCTGATGCGCAGCCCCGACAGGATGCCGGGCATGGCGCCGGGCAACACGATCTTTCGCACGATGCTCCACCACGACAGGCCGAAACTCTGCCCCATGCGGATCAGGGTGCGGTCCACGTTGTCGACGGCGCCATAGGTGGCAACGACCGTGGGCGTGAAGGTGCCAAAGGCGATCAGCGCGTATTTGCTGGCCTCGTCGATGCCGAACCAGATCACGAACAGCGGCAGAAGCGCGATCTTCGGTATGGGGAACAGCGCCGCCACCAGCGGCACCAGACCGGCCCGGGCATAGGAAAACAGCCCGATTGCGAACCCCACGCCGATTCCGGCGCAGACCCCGAACAGCGAGCCGACGGCGAAGCGTGTGAGGGACGGTGCCAGATGCTCCCACAAGCGGCCCGAAGACCAGAGTTCGCCGAAGGTGGCCAGAACGTCGGACGGGCGCGGCAGGGTCAGCGATGAAATCCAGCCGCTGCGCGTGCCCCATTCCACCAGCGCGATCAGCGCGATGAACACCACGACACCGACGCCGCGCTTGGCACGCGGGGCAAAGCCGCCGCCGCGGAAGGGAACGGGGGTGCCCTGCTCAGCCATCGACAAGCTCACTGTCAGCGGCGCGCGCCTCGTCACGCATGATCGACCAGAGGTGTTGCTGCTGGCGGGCCAGGTCCGGGTGGTCGGCGGTCCGCTCGGCCAGTGGAATGTCGATGTCCACCATCTCGGCAATCCGGCCCGGGCGGCGCGACAGCACCACGATGCGATGGCCCAGGCGCACCGCTTCGGCCAGGTTGTGGGTGACATAGACCGAGGTGAAGGGCGCCCGCGTCCAAAGCGCCACAAGATCGTCCATCAACAACTCGCGGGTCTGGGAATCCAGCGCGCTCAGCGGTTCGTCCATCAGCATCACAGCCGGGTTCACCGCCAGGGCGCGGGCAATCGCCACCCTTTGTTTCATGCCGCCCGACAACTGGCGCGGCAGGGCATCGGCGAAATCCGAAAGCCGGGTGCGCGCCAGAACATCGGTCACGATGCGGCGCGCCTCGGCCCCCGGCAAACCGTGATCTTCCAGCACCAGGCGCACGTTGCCCGCCACGCTGCGCCAGGGCAGCAGCGCGAAATCCTGAAACACATAGGTCAGCGGGTTCAGGCACCCCTCGGGCGCCCTGCCCATTTGCAGGATCTGGCCGCGCGTCGGGCGTTCCAACCCGCCGATCAGGCGCAACAGGGTGGATTTGCCACAGCCCGAAGGCCCGACGATGCACAGGATGCGCCCGCCGGGAATATCAAGCGTGATGTCGGTCAGAACGTCGGCGTCACCGTAGGCATGGGCGACGCCGACAAGGGAAAGCTGCATCGCGCGTCAGGCCATGGTCGGGGCGAAGCTGTCATCGACCACGGTGTCGATGCCGATGCCGTCATCCACCAGGTCTTCGGCCTTGAACCAATCCAGCTGATCGCGCAGCGACCCCATGTTCAGCGCCGCATTGGCGTTCAACCGCATGGCGCCGTTGATGATCGAGGGCGCGGCCTTCTCCAGCGGCTGATCGCTGTAGACATAATTGTGGATCAGCTCGACCATGGCGTCGCGTCCGGCGTCGCCTTCGGTCTTGTCCACCAGGGCGGCGTTGAAATCATCCACCCCGCGCGAGAAGACCTTGAGAAACTCTTCCGTCATGGCGCGTTCGTCGGTGGTGTTCTTTTTCGAGGTGAAGACCGTCGTCACCTGGTAGTCGGGCAGGTAATCGGCCACGTCCCCGATGATATGCACGGCCCCCGATCCGGCCAGCGCCTTGGCGATATGGGGCACGATCGACCAACCGTCCACCTGCCCCGATTTCATCGCGCCGATGATCGCGCCCACCTTCTGCAGGGGCGTATATTGCAGGTCGATCCCCTCGGCCGCCGCGATCTTCGATCCCATGTAGTGAAACGACGAACCGGCCTGGGTGACGGCCCATTTCTTCCCGTCCAGCATGCCGGGCGCGGTGATGCCCGCCTGGAACGCCGCGTCGGACGCCAGAATTTTCTGCCCGTCGATGCCCGGCTCTTCCTGAAGTGCACCGCCGATGATGCGCACCGCGCCCTTGTCGGCCAGCGAGATCAGCGCGCCGGTCATGGCGGTGATGCCGAAATCGACGTCACCGCTGGCAATCGCCACCGCCATCGGCTGGGCGGCATCGAAGAAGCGCAGTTCGGCATCCAGCCCCGCCTCGGCGAAATAGCCCCGCTGTTCGGCCACGAAGCTGGCGGCGTGGCTGGTCAGGCGCAGCGCGCCGACCGTGATCTTGCGGTTCTGGGCAATGGCCGGCGCGGCCAGGGCGCTGGCGGCCGTGCCCGAGATCAGGGCAAGGGTCTGGCGTCTGGTGAATGTCATCGTGTCCTCCCGGGCGTTTCTTTGGTCTGGCGCAGTCTTTGCGCTGTGACCAGCGGGGTCAAGCGGCAATCACCCCCGCCACCAGCGGCGCGGCTCCACGTTCTCGGCCAGGGTATCGGCGGGAATTTCCCGCGCGACATCGTGAATTTCGCGGTAGGTGTCAAACCCGCCCGACCAGGCGTTCAGCCTTTCGCGCCAGGGTTCCCACAGCTGCGGCTGGGACGCGGGCGATGACATTTCCTCGGCCTTGGCGATTTCCTCGGCCCCCAGGGTGGCAACGCGCACGTCGTCCTGCGCGAAGACGGTGCCCGGCATTGGCGGATCGCTGAACCCCACGGTGTTCAGAAGCGATGCCTCGTTCGCGCCCTGGATATAGGCCTGGGTCCAATAGGCAGATTCCATCACGGCATCCTGCAATTCCCCCGACAGCGCATCGAACACGCTGGCCGACATGGCGGTATGTTCGGTTCCCGCGCAGAACCGCAGATCCACGCTTTGCGACACCACCGGGGCAAGCCCGCCATAGGCCACCGCCGAGGCCCAGGTTTCAGCCCCGTCGATCAACCCCGAGCGCAGCCCCTCAAGCGTTTCCTCCCAGGCCATGGGCACCGGGTTCAGGTTCAGTGCGCGCATGGTGATGCGCCCCAGTTGCGTTCCGGTCACACGGTTGGTGGTGCCCGCCAGTTCGTCCAGCGTGCTGACCGTGGGCCGATCCGCCCAGCCAAGACCCAGTTGAAGGCCACGCAATTCACAATGGCTGAACAGGAATTTCAGGCCGTGGCGCTGTTCCAGCGGATTGCGCAAAAGCGCCATCGACGCGGGCGAATAGAGGAAGTGATATAGCGCCGCCCGCGAGGGAAACATGTAGGCATAGTCCAGCACGTTCAGATAGGGCGCCGCCACGGCCGAATTCTGGGTCGAGGCCGTGTAGATGTCGACGATCCCCTGCAGGGCCTTCTCGACGCAGGAGGTCTGGCGGCAGGCGCGCTCGTCGCCCAGGAACTCCACCCTGATCTCACCATCCGTGCGGCTTTCAAGATCGCGGGCGAATTCGATGGATCCGGCCCGTTCGATCAGCAGGTTCCGGGTGTTCAGCCCCGCCGCCCCGAAGCGCAGTGTATGGCGCGCCGCTTTCGAAAACCGCCGCTCGTAGCCCGACTCGGCCGCGCGGGCCACATCGGCCAGCCCGACGGCGCCGCCCATGGCGAAAAGTGTCGAACTCAGGCCATAGCGGCCGGCCAATGCCATGAAATCGCGGCGGGTGATGGCAGGGCGGGGTGTGGTGGTGCTTCTGGTCATTCGACTTCTCCCCAAGGCTCGGCGTTCAGCGGCGACGCCACGTCACCTTACAAGGTAAGTCCGGCAACGGGAACGCCCCCTATCGGCTCGACTCTGGCGCGCGATCGCGCTTTGCTGCCCCGGCCCAGCAGGAGGACACCAATGCACACCCGCACACTTGGCCATGACGGCACGAAGGTCTCGGCCATCGGAATCGGCGCCATGTCGTTTTCCGATTTCTACGGCCCGACAACCGACGAGGCCTCTTTCGCCATTCTCGACGCCGCCCAGGATCTGGGCATCACCGCCATCGACACGGCCAATGTCTATGGTGCGGGGCGTTCGGAAACCGTGATCGGGCGTTACCTGGCCCAGACGGGCGCGCGCGACCGGTTTCACATCGCCACCAAGGCCGGGATCACCCGCGACAGCGACGGCAACCGTCATTTCGACAACGCCCCCGCCCACCTGGAACGGGAACTGGACGCCAGCCTGAAGCGGCTGGGCATCGAACAGGTGGACCTGTTCTATGTCCACCGCCGCGACGACGCGCACGAGATCGAAGAGGTTGTCGAAACCCTTGTCGGGCTGAAGCGCGCGGGCAAGATCGCCGCCTTCGGCTTTTCCGAGATCGCCCCCACCTCGCTGGCGCGGGCGGCGGCCGTTCATCCGGTGGCGGCGGTGCAATCGGAATATTCCCTGACCACCCGCTATCCCGATCTTGGCCTGCGGCAGGCCTGCGCGCGCCATGGCACGGCCCTTGTGGCGTTTTCGCCCGTGGGGCGCGGGTTGTTGTCGGACGCTCCGCCCGATGCGGAAAAGAACGCGGCCTCGGCCTTCATGCAGTCGAATCCGCGTTTCGCCCCCGCCAACCTGCCCCGCAATATCGCCGCAACCGACCCGCTGCGCCACCTGGCCGCCGACATGGGCGTTCCCACCGCCGCGCTGGCCATGGCCTGGCTTCTGGCACAGGATGATCACGTTCACCCGATTCCCGGCACACGGTCGGTCGAACACCTGCGCAATCTTGCGGCGGGGGCCGATATGACCCTGACGGCGGATGACCTGGCCCGCATCGAAACCGCCCTGCCGGTAGGGTCGATCCACGGCGACAGATATGGGCACGATCAATGGGTCGGGGTTGAAAAATACTGTTGAACCAATGCCTTGCCCGACGCGAAATGTCTATCGGCCCCGCAGGCGGGGCCGTACCGCCCTTGCGGGCATCCATGGGCACTTGGGAAAATTGGTGCGGTCGAGAAGACTCGAACTTCCACGGGTGTTACCCCACAGCGACCTCAACGCTGCGCGTCTACCATTCCGCCACGACCGCACGCCTTGGCATGGCGGCGGTGTAATGAACACGGCCGCCATTGTGAAGCCCCTTTTTCACGCAGGGGCCCGGCTTATTGGCTGACCGAGAAGGCCGGCAGCGTGGCGGCCTTCTGCGGCACCACCTGGGGCGTTGCCGAAGCCTGCCCGCCGTTCTGCAAGGCAAAGGACGCTTCGCGCAGCAGCTCCAGCCGTTCGGGCTGACCGGGGGCGAAGACGGCTTGCGTTGTCGCGCCATCAAGGCCGGTTTCATACCAGGCCAGCGCCAGATCGTTGCGCTTGCTGGCGCCGAACCCCTGGCTCAGGTGATGGCCCATCAATTCGCCATAGCCGGTTTCGCCCAGCGTCACGAGGATGAGCGCCGAGCCGATGGCGACATCGAGATCGTCGGTGCGATAGCCCACCGAAAGACAGACCTTCGCCGTCGCCGCCAGATCCTGCGTGGGGATGCCGGTGCCCAGCACGAAGCCCGACACATCGCGCACGACCGAATCGCGATCCTTCAGCGATAGTGCTGCCACATGGGGTTTCATCTGCTCGCCGTAGGCATCGCAATGGCTGGCGATCTGTTCGGGCGTGGCGCCCAGCCCCTGGGCCAGCGACTCGCCCTCGGCGATGGCATAGGTGCGGGCCAGGCAGAACTGTTCGTTCAGCGCCACGTTCGGATCGGTCATCGTGCCGACCGTGGTAAAGCCGCCGTTGGTGTTGGTCAGAAGGCTGACCGTGTTGCAATGCGACGCCAGCGAAGCCCGGGTCGTCGTGCCCCCGAACAGGTTGGGCAGGGCGTCGGACTTGGGCGCCTCATCGCCGGCCATGGCCGTGACGGTGGTTGTCGTTGTCGTGGTGGCCGCCGCGGCGGGGGCAACGACAACGGTGGTCTGCGGTGCCGTGACGATGCCCGGCGCGCCACCTGCCATTTCGGTGCGATAGACCTTCAGCAAACCGCGCACGCCTTCGGGATTGGCCGCCACCTGCTGTTGCGTGACATAGCCCCCCGCCTGGGCGCGGTTGTAGGAATTGATCAGCAGATCCTGCTCGAACGACGAAAGCTGTCCGGTCACGGGATAACCCAGATAGGCCTGATACTGCGAGATTGCATCGCGCGACTTGCGGCCCAGCTGCCCATCCACCGATCCGGCGTTGAATCCGAAATAGTTCAGCGAGGATTGAATTTGGCGTCCGGTCTGGGTGGCGGGAATGCGTGGCTTGGAATAGGTCTTGCGCTTGGTGGAGCGATATACCTTCTTGGTGGTGCCGCGATTGTTGCGCGCCGCGTGGTTGACGATGGCACCGACAATGGCGCCTGCCACGAAATCGCCCGCGTCGGCGGCAGCGCGCGTCGCTGGCAGGATCACGAGTGAGGCGGCAATTGTGGTGGACAAGAGGGTTTTTGAAATCATGACAGCGCTCCGCAGGTAATAAAAAATCCGTACGGGAAGAATAGTAACATGATATTGCCAATGACCGGCGCATTTATTGCGAAAGTGACGCATTCGACTGCGCCACTCTCTGTTCCTTTCCGCGCGGACCTGCCCCGATGACCGAATGGATCACGACACCCGGCCTTGTCCCCTATCCCGAGGCGCTGCACCGGATGGAGGAAATTGCCGAGGGAATTCGCGCAGGTACGCATCCCGAGACGATCTGGCTGCTGGAACATCCGCCGCTTTACACCGCCGGGACCAGTGCCCGGCGCGAAGACCTGATCGCACCCGAACGGTTTCCGGTCTACGAGGCGCGGCGCGGTGGGCAATACACCTATCACGGCCCCGGACAGCGGGTTGCCTATGTCATGCTGGACGTCGCGGCACGCGGGCGTGACGTGCGCCGATTCGTTCATGACATGGAGGCCTGGGTCATCGCCGCGCTGGATGAGTTCAACATCCGTGGCCAGGTGCGCGAGGGGCGCGTGGGCGTCTGGGTCGAACGGCCGGAGAAGCCCCGCGCCCCCGACGGAGCCCTGCGCGAGGACAAGGTGGCGGCCATCGGCATCCGGCTGCGCAAATGGGTTTCGTTTCACGGCCTGTCGATCAACGTGGAACCCGACCTTGGCCATTTCGACGGCATCGTCCCCTGCGGCATCCGCGACCATGGCGTGACCAGCCTGGTCGATCTGGGCCTTCCGGTCACGATGGAGGACGTGGACATGGCATTGCGGCGCAGCTTTGACCGGGTCTTTGCCCCCGCGGGGTAGGGAATACCGCCATGGCAGGGCGCGGCGCGCCCCTCTAGGATTCGGATCAACGGTTGCCAGATATCCGGAAAGGACCCCGCCATGCCCGCCATCATGTCCGTCTTTCTTGCCTCCCTCGCCTTCGGCATGGCCGCCGCGTCGCTGACTTTCCTCTGAAATCCGCCCGCGCAGGCGGGCCGAAAGCAGCGGGAACGCTGCAAGAGCGGCACGCGGGGCGATTTTTTCGCCCCCTGCGGCGGAACGCAACATTGCCCCCGCCCCCCGGATTGCATTAGAACGCTTCCAACCTTGTCCGGCACATGTGCGGGACAGCAAATTTCGGGAACCAGGAGACTCCACATGGCGGACGCAACCGTTCATGGCCACGATGGACACGACGAGCGGGGGTTCTTCACCCGCTGGTTCATGTCCACGAACCATAAAGACATCGGTATCCTTTACCTTTTCGTCGCCGGCTTTGCCGGTTTCATCTCGGTTGCCTTCACCGTCTACATGCGGCTGGAACTGATGAACCCCGGTGTGCAGTACATGTGCATGGAAGGCGCCCGCATGACAGCGGCTGCCGTGGGTGAATGTACGCCGAACGGCCACCTCTGGAACGTGCTGATCACCGGCCACGGCATCCTGATGATGTTTTTCGTGGTCATTCCGGCGCTCTTCGGCGGTTTCGGCAACTATTTCATGCCCTTGCAACTTGGCGCGCCCGACATGGCGTTCCCGCGGCTCAACAACCTGTCGTTCTGGCTCTACGTGGCGGGTACGTCGCTGGCCGTCGCCTCGATCCTGTCGCCCGGCGGCAATGACCAGGCCGGCTCGGGCATCGGCTGGGTGCTTTACCCGCCGCTTTCCACCACGGAAGGCGGGTTCTCGACCGACCTTGCGATCTTCGCGGTTCACGTTTCGGGCGCCAGTTCGATCCTTGGCGCGATCAACATGATCACCACCTTCCTGAACATGCGCGCCCCCGGCATGACCCTGTTCAAGGTTCCGCTGTTCTCGTGGTCGATCTTCGTCACCTCCTGGCTGATTCTGCTGTCGCTGCCCGTTCTGGCCGGCGCCATCACCATGCTGCTGACCGACCGCAACTTCGGCACCACCTTCTTCGATCCTTCGGGCGGTGGCGATCCGATCCTCTATCAGCACATCCTGTGGTTCTTCGGCCACCCCGAGGTCTACATCGTGATCCTGCCGGGCTTCGGCATCATCAGCCATGTGATCTCGACCTTCTCGCGCAAGCCGATCTTCGGTTACCTGCCCATGGTCTGGGCCCTGATCGCCATTGGCGCACTGGGCTTCGTCGTCTGGGCGCACCACATGTACACCGTGGGCATGTCCCTGACCCAGCAGAGCTATTTCATGCTGGCCACGATGGTGATCGCGGTTCCAACCGGCATCAAGATCTTCAGCTGGATCGCGACGATGTGGGGCGGGTCGGTTGAATTCAAGGTGCCGATGCTCTGGGCCTTCGGCTTCCTGTTCCTGTTCACCGTGGGCGGCGTGACCGGCATCGTGCTGTCGCAGGCCGGTATCGACCGCGCCTATCACGACACCTATTACGTCGTGGCGCACTTCCACTACGTGATGAGCCTTGGGGCCGTCTTCGCCATCTTCGCCGGGATCTATTTCTACTTCCCGAAGATGACCGGCAAGATGATCCCGGAATGGGCCGGACAGGTTCACTTCTGGGCCTTCTTCATCGGCGCCAACCTCACCTTCTTCCCGCAGCACTTCCTGGGCCGTCAGGGCATGCCGCGCCGCTATATCGACTATCCCGACGCCTTCGCGCTGTGGAACTACGTGTCGAGCTGGGGCGCCTTCCTGTCCTTCGCGTCCTTCGTGTTCTTCATTGGCGTGGTGTTCTGGGTGCTGATCAAGCTGCCGCGCACCGCCTCGGCCAACCCCTGGAACGAATACGCCGACACCCTGGAATGGACCCTGCCCAGCCCGCCGCCCGAACACACGTTCGAAACGCTGCCCAAGCAGAGCGAATGGGACAAGCAACCGGGCCACTAAGCCCCGGCGCCCTGTCACCAGGATAGGTTTCATGCCCGTAAGATGGGAAAAGAAATGGCAGGAGGCCCCGGTTGATCCCGGGGCCTTTTTGCATGGCGCCGCCAGCGGCCCCCTGGCGCGGGCCGTTCTCTGGCCCAACCGGTCCCTGCCCCGCCGCGGCATGGTGGGGGTGATCGGCTTTGCCTTCGTGATGCTGCTGATTCCGGTCTTTCCCTTGCTTGGCTCACCGGTGTTGTGGGGGCTGTTGCCCTTCACCATGGGGGCCATCTGGCTTTTGTGGTTCCTGCTGGAACGCAGTTATGCCAGCGGGGCCGTGCGCGAAGACCTCAGTATCTGGAACGACCGGATCGACATTGTCCGCTCGGCCCGCCATGGCCCGGAAAAGCGCTGGTCGGCCAATCCCTTCTGGGTGCGCCTGGCCCTGCGCGAAACCGGCGGGCCGGTGGCCAATTACCTCACGCTCAACGGCGCGGGGCGCGAGGTTGAACTGGGCGCCTTCCTCAGCCCGGAAGAACGCGAGGCGCTGCACGGCGATCTGCAAAGGCTGCTGAACCGGCTGGAACGGTAAAGCCCTTTGCCCGAACCCAAGCGCCGGCTAATCTGGGCCAAGCCCGCTGCACCGGATCACGCCATGTACCGCACCGCCCTGTTCTGCCTGACCCTCGCCGCCTGCCCCGCCTTCGCCCAGGGCCAATCGGGCATTTCACGCGGGCCGGAAACCAGGTCTCCGGGCATCGCTGCCCCCTCGGCGCCCGGCATCGCAGGGCCCGGCCCCGCCACAACCGCCCGCGACATGCCCAACCGTCCGGGCGAAAGATGTGCAAGAGTCCAGACCAACGCGGGAAGCGCGATGGCCTGCGCCTCTTCGACCCTGCCCACCAGTGCGGCGGCCAGCTATGGCGTTGAAAACATGTTCGACGGCCGCCCCGAAACCGGTTGGGTCGAAGGGGTCGAGGGGACTGGCGCGAATGAATTCGTCACGATCCGATTCGACAGACCCGTCCGGCTGGGCCAACTGGCGCTGCGCAACGGCTATGGCAAATCCGCCCGCCTGTGGGACAGGAATGGCCGGGTCGAACAGATCAGGCTGGAGTTCTCAACCGGTGCCGATCTTGCGATCGCCCTGCAGGACAGCGCCGATTGGCAGGCGATCAGCCTGGCCGACGGCGGGCCCGTCGAATGGCTGGCGATTCATATTCTTCGGGCGCGATCCGGGTCGGCCTATACCGACACCGTGATCTCCGAGATCGACCTGCGTTAACCCAGCCGGGTCTTGAGCCGGCCACCCACCGCGCCAAAATCCATCTGGCCGGTATACTTGGCCTTCAGCACGCCCATCACCCGCCCCATGTCGCGGATCGAGCTGGCCTCGGTTTCGGCAATCGCGGCGTCCAGCGCGGCGTCGACCTCGGCATCCGAAAGCTGGCGGGGCAGGAAATCCTCGATCACGGTGATTTCCTTGCGCTCCTGCTCGGCCAGTTCCAGCCGCCCACCCTCTTCATAGGCGCGGGCGCTTTCCTGGCGCTGCTTGACCATCTTGCCGAGGATCTGAAGAACCTCGCCATCGCCGACCCGCGCATCCTCGCCTTCGCCATCGCCGCGCAGGGCGATGTCGCGGTCCTTGATTGCCGCATTGATCAGGCGCAGGGTCGAAAGACGCTCTGCCTCCTTGTTCTTCATCGCAGATTTCAGCGCGTCCGAGACGCGGGTTCGCAGATCCATAATTCACCTGTCCAAGGTCAAACCGTGCAGTCCTTGACAATAGCGCATAGCCAAAGGACAGACAACCTCGGCCGGAGCCTGCAACATACTGTTCTGAAAAGATAAATGATTTGGCCAGCACCCTTGACCCCCCGGCGCTGTCCACATAGGTTGCCGCAGGTTTGACCACCGCACACCCCCACAGTCCGAGGTTCCGCCATGTCCGCATCGCCCGCCCCCCCCCGCCCGACCGCCTGTCTTGCGCTCGCAGATGGAACGCTGTTCTTCGGGCGCGGTTTCGGCGCCACGGGCCAGACGGTTGCGGAACTCTGCTTCAACACCGCGATGACCGGTTACCAGGAAATCATGACCGATCCTTCCTACGCCGGGCAGATCGTCACCTTCACCTTTCCCCATATCGGCAACACCGGCGTCAACCCCGAGGATGACGAAACCGCCGATCCGGTCGCGGCGGGCATGGTGGTGAAATGGGACCCGACCGAACCCAGCAACTGGCGCAGCGCCGAAACGCTTGACGCCTGGCTGACTCGGCGCGGCCGCATCGCCATCGGTGGCGTCGATACCCGCCGCCTGACCCGCGCGATCCGCCAGCAGGGCGCGCCCCATGTCGCGCTTGCCCATGACCCCGACGGCAACTTCGACCTCGAGGCGCTGGTCGCCGCCGCCCGCGGCTTTGCCGGGCTGGAAGGCGTTGACCTGGCCCGCGAAGTCACCTGCGCACAGTCCTATCGCTGGGATGAAATGCGGTGGGCCTGGCCCGAGGGATACACCAGGCGCGAAACGCCCGGCCACCGCGTTGTCGCCATTGATTACGGCGCGAAACGCAACATCCTGCGCTGCCTGGCCAGTGCGGGTTGCGACGTGACCGTCCTCCCTGCCTCGGCCACCGCCGAGGATGTGCTGGCGCTTGAACCGGCCGGGCTGTTCCTGTCGAACGGTCCGGGCGATCCGGCAGCAACGGGCGTTTACGCCGTGCCGATGATCCGCGAAGTGCTTGAACGCTCGCAGATTCCGGTTTTCGGCATCTGCCTTGGCCACCAGATGCTGGCGCTCGCGCTGGGGGCCCGCACGGTCAAGATGAACCACGGTCATCATGGCGCGAACCATCCGGTCAAGGATGTCGAGACGGGCAAGGTTGAAATCACCTCGATGAACCACGGCTTCACCGTCGACAGCCAGACGCTTCCCGAGGGCGTGCGCGAAACCCATGTTTCGCTGTTCGACGGCAGCAATTGCGGCATCCGCATGGTCGACCGCCCCGTCTGGTCGGTTCAGCATCACCCCGAGGCAAGCCCCGGGCCGCAGGACAGTTTCTATCTTTTCGAGCGCTTCGCCCGCGCCATGGACGACGCCGCCTGACCTGGCGGGATTAATGGCCGATTAACCTCTTTGGTCCAGAACGGGGGCGTTGTTTCCTGTTCTGGACCGCGTGATGGGGTTTCGCCCGCTTTACCTTTCCGACCCAGATGATACCGCCCCTGCGGTCGCGCCGCCGCGCGGCGGGCGGCTGGGCGCGCTTCTGCTTGGGGCGGGGCGCATCGGGCCGGACGATCTGCGCCTGGCGCTGGCCCACCAGGCGAAATCGGCCGCCCCCATCGGGCAAATCCTCACCAGCCTTGGCGCCCTTGACGATGCGGCGCTGTTCGATGCCCTGGCCGAACAGTTCGCCACCCGGCGCGTCGATCCACAGCGCCTTGTCCCCGATGTTACCCTGACCGACCGTCTGGGCGCACAGGTCTGCGCGGCCCATGGTGTGTTGCCCCTTCAACGGGCCGGGGCGCTGACCTTTGTTGCCACCTGCGAACCCGACCGCTTTCACCTTGTCCGCCCGCTGTTGGAACAGACATTCGGCAGTGTTTCCATGGTGTTGTCCACCAAGGCCGATCTTCACGCCGCCCTGACGGCACAGCGCGCGCGCAAAATCGCCGGCGCCGCCGAAGTTCGTGTCGCAGGTGGCGAAAGCTGCCGGTCGCTGTCGGGCCGGATGCTGGTTGGCGGGGGCCTGTCCCTTGCGCTGGCGCTGGCGCTGGCGGCGTTGCTGGCGGGCGCGGCACTTGTCTCCGCGCTGACATGGCTCGCGCTGTTCGTGCTGGTCCTGAACACCGGCTTCGCGCTTCTCCTTGCCGCGCAACGCTGGCCCGGCGGCAAACGCGCGCCCGTGCCCGAAGGCACGCTGCGTGTGGTGCCCGTCTCCATCCTCGTGCCGCTGTTTCGCGAAAGACACATCGCCGAACGCCTTGTGCAAAGGCTGGCGCGGTTGGATTACCCGCGCGAACAACTCGAAATCCTTCTCGTGGTGGAAGAGGACGATACCGTCACCCGGGCCACCCTCGCCGCCTGCGCACTGCCCCCACATATGCGCTGCATCACCGTGCCGCGCGGCAATGTCCAGACCAAGCCCCGGGCGCTGAACTATGCGCTAGATTTCTGCAATGGCCATATCGTCGGGGTCTACGACGCCGAAGATGCCCCCGACCCCGGACAGATCCGGGCCGTTGTCCGGCAATTCCAGACCGCGCCGCCCCAGGTGGCCTGCCTGCAAGGACGGCTCGATTACTATAACCCTCGCACCAACTGGATGGCGCGCTGCTTTACCGTCGAATATGCAACCTGGTTCCGGGTGATGTTGCCGGGCCTCGCTCGGCTGGGGTTGGTGCTGCCACTGGGCGGCACCACGCTGTTCTTTCGCAAATCCGCCCTCATGGCCCTGGGCGGATGGGACGCGCACAACGTGACCGAGGACGCCGACCTGGGCCTGCGGCTGGCAAGGCGCGGCTATCGCACCGATCTGCTGGACAGCAGCACCATGGAAGAGGCGAACTGCCGCCCCTGGCCCTGGGTGCGGCAACGCTCACGCTGGCTCAAGGGCTATGCGATGACCTATTTCGTGCACATGCGACGGCCCGCACGGCTGTGGCGCGACCTTGGCGCGCGTCGGTTCTGGGGGGTGCAGATCCTGTTCCTGGGCAGCCTTCTTGGCGTTTTCACGGCTCCATTGCTCTGGGCCTTCGCCCTTCTGCCCCTCGGCCTGCCCCACCCCTGGGCCGGGGCGATGGAGGGGGTGGGCGGCACCCTCCTGACCGCCACGCTTGGCACCGTGGCAATGATTCACTGGGGCATCTGGATGCTGGGCGCCCGGCTGCGCGGGGACAGGTGGCTGGCGCTCTGGGCGCCCACATTATCGCTTTATCACCTGCTGGCCACCGCGGCCGTGATCAAGGCCGCCTTCGAGATCGTGACCCGCCCCTTCTTCTGGGACAAGACAAGCCACGGGCATCTCAGCGATGGTCAGACGTGACCGCGACAACCTTCAGCCGCGTCTCGAAGGCGTTCGAGATATGCGCCTTCAGCGCGCTGCGCGCCGCATCGCCATCGCCCGCCTCGATGGCTGCGACGATCAGGGCATGTTCGCTCAGCGCCTTCTCGCCCCGCCCCTCGACGGCAAGCGAGGTGGTTGCCAGAAGGGCCATGAAGCGATGAACAAGATCAAGCTGCTGCACCAGATACCGGTTGTGAGAGGCCAGGTGGATCTGCTTGTGAAAGCGCCGGTTCGCGCGGGCCATCGCCGCCGGATCGCCCAAAAGCGCGCGGTCTTCCTCGACCATGGCGCGCAGAACCCGCACCTCTTCCTCGGTGGCGTGGCGCGCGGCCAGTTGCGCGGCCAGGCCCTCAAGCTCGGTGCGCACCACGTACAGCTCGGCCAGTTGGTTGTGATCCAGCGAGGCCACGATCAGCGACCGGCCGTCGCGCGTCAGCATCGACTGGGTTTCAAGCCGCTGCAACGCCTCGCGGATCGGCGTGCGCGACACGCCGAACCTTTCGGCCAGCTCGCTTTCGACCAGGCGGTCGCCGGGGCGGTAGGTGCCGACGTCGATCGCATCCAGGATCAACTGATAGGCGTCCCTGTGCCCGTTGCGGTGTTCTGCCATCTGCGCCTCATCCCGTTTATGCGCGATCCTAGCCGCCCGCGCCCGGCAAGTACAAGGCGCACCATTGCAAAGCGGCCCCAAGCCAGAGTAGGCAGCCCCCATGCACCGCGATGCCTTCTCTCATGTCACCACCTGGGTCTTCGACCTGGATCACACGCTTTACCCGCCCGAAGCGCGCCTTTTCGCGCTGATCGAAACCCGCATGACCACCTGGGTGATGCAGACCCTGGGCGTCGACCGGCCCGAGGCCGACCATCTGCGCCGCCATTACTGGGCACATTACGGCACTACCCTGGCGGGCCTGATGCGCGAACACGATGTCGATCCGGCCTCTTACCTGGCCGAGGTGCACGACATCTCGATGGACAGCCTGACGCCCGATCCGCTTCTGGCTGCGCGCATCGCCGCCCTGCCCGGCCGCCGGATCATCTATACCAACGGCAGCGCACCCTATGCCGAACGGGTGATCGACGCACGGGGTCTCTCGGGGCTGTTCGATGCGATCTACGGGGTGGAGCACGCGAATTTCCTTCCCAAGCCCGAACGCGCGGCCTTTGACACGGTCTTTGCCGCCGACGGATTGCACGGGCCAAGTGCCGCGATGTTCGAGGACGACCCCCGCAACCTTCTGGAACCCCATGCCATGGGGCTGCGCACGGTTCATGTCGGGCCGGTGCGCGGCGAGGGGGCGCATATCCATTTCCACACTGACAACCTGTCCGACTTTCTGTCGCACCTGGGCGCCTGAGCCTTGCCAAAGGCGCCAAAAGGCGCAGGTATGCCGGCATGATGAGAGAGCAGACAGACATCCTGATTTCCGGCGCCGGCATTGCCGGCCTGGTCGCCGCAGCGGCACTGTCAGCGCAGGGATATCGCGTTGTCATCGTCGATCCTTCGCCCCCGGCGCAGACGGCCGAGGCGGAAGGATCGGACCTGCGATCGACCGCCTTCCTGCAGCCCTCGCGCGAATTGTTCGAAAGGCTGGGCCTGTGGAACACCCTCGCGCCGCATGCCACCCCCCTGCGGGCGCTGCGGGTGATCGACACCTGGGGCTGGCCGCCGCAGGAACGTGGGCGGCGCCAGTTCGACCCCCGGGATCTGAACGCCGAAAATTTCGGCTGGAACCTGGCCAACTGGCGCTGCCGGGCCGTGCTGAGCGATCACATCGCCACGACACCCGGAATTGATTTGCGCCTGGGCGTGGGTTTTGCCGACATGCTGCGCCGGGATGCCGGGGTGCGCGTCACCCTCAGCGACGGCAGCCGGATAGAGGCGCGGCTGGTGATCGGCGCCGACGGGCGCAATTCGCCGGTGGCCCGCGCGGCGGGGATCGGGGCGCAGGTGCGCCGATATGGGCAGAAGGCGCTGGCGCTGGTTGCCTGTCACAGCCTGCCCCATGACGAGGTTTCGACCGAAATCTACAACTCGGGCGGGGCCTTCACCACCGTTCCCCTGCCCGACCACGAGGGTTCGCCCGCCTCGGCCATTGTCTGGATGAACGATGGCGCGCGCGCCCATGCCCTGGCCGGGATGGAAGATGCCGCCTTCGCGCAGGAAATGACCCTGCGCTCCTGCGGGGTTCTGGGAGCGATGCACCCCGTCAGCCCCCGGCGGCTTTGGCCGGTGGTGACCCGCACCGCCGATGCGCTGACCGGCAAGCGCACCGCCCTGGTGGCCGAGGCGGCCCATGTGCTGCCACCCATCGGGGCGCAGGGGCTGAACACCTCGCTGCATGATGTCGGGGCGCTGATCGCGGCGCTGTCGGATGATCCCGGCGCGCCCGACGGACTGGCCCGCTATGAGGCGAGCCGCGCGCGCGACATTGCCGGGCGCGCGCGGGTCATCGACCTGTTCAACCGGGTCTGCCAATCGGACATGGCAGCGGTGCAATCCCTGCGCCTTGCGGGGTTGCGGGGGGTGCATGATCTGGCCCCGCTCCGGCGCGGCGTGATGCGCGCCGGAATGGGGCCGGCTCAGAACACCTGATCCAGCGCCTTTTCCAGCCGTTCCACGCTGGCTGGAACATCGCGCAGCTTGTCCAGCCCGAACAGGCCAAGGCGGAAGGTCTTGTAATCCGGCCCCTCGCCCACCTGAAGCGGCACGCCGGCGGCGATCTGCATGCCAAGGGCAGCGAAGGCCTTGCCGTTCTGCACATCGTCGCGGTCGGTATAGGCGACCACGACCCCCGGAGCGCCGAAACCTTCGGCCGCGACCGATTTCACACCCCGTTGTGCCAAGGCGGCACGCACCGCGCGGCCCTGTTCCCACTGCGCCTCGGCCAGCTTGGCAAAGCCCAGTTCGCGGGTTTCCTGCATCGCATCGCGGAACCCCTTCAGCGCATCGGTGGGCATGGTGGCGTGATAGGCATGGCCGCCGTTCTCATAGGCCTCCATGATCGACAGCCATTTGCCCAGGTCGGCCGCAAACGAGGTGGACTTGCGCGCCTTCACCCGTTCGATGGCCGCCTCGCTCAGCATGACGCAACCGGCCGAGGGCGAGGCCGACCAGCCCTTTTGCGGCGCCGATATCAGAACGTCGACGCCCGTCGCCTTCATGTCGACCCAGATGCAGCCCGAAGCGATGCAATCCAGCACGAACAGCCCGCCGACCTCATGCACCGCATCCGCCACCTGCTTGAGATAATCGTCGGGCAGGATCATCCCCGAGCTTGTTTCGACATGGGGCGCGAAAACCACTTCGGGGCGGGTATCGCGAATCTTGGCCACGACCTCGTCAATCGGGGCGGGGGCGAAGGGGGCGTCGGGGGCGTTGCCGGTGCGGCGCGCCATCATGACGGTTTCCTCCGCCACGTTCACGCCGGCCTCGAAGATCTGGGTCCAGCGGTACGAGAACCAGCCGTTGCGGATCACCATCACCCGGGCGTCGGTGGCCAGCTGGCGGGCCACGGCCTCCATCGCATAGGTGCCGCCACCGGGAATCAGCGCTACCGCGTCGGCATTGTACACCTCGCGCAGAAGGCCCGAGATATCGCGCATCACCCCCTGGAACGCGCCGCTCATGTGGTTCAGCGACCGGTCGGTGAAGACCACGGAATATTCAAGCAGGCCATCGGGATCGACATCAGGTAACAGGGCGGTCATGGCGTATCTCCTTCTTTTCCTCATGGGGTAGCGCCCCGGCGCGGGCTTGGCAAAGCCTATCTTGGCCCCTAGCCCAAAGGCCCCGGCAGACGCTCCTCGCTCAACAGGACGTTGGCTTCGACATCGCCCACGCCGGGCAGCGTCATGATGCGACGGCGCAGGACACGTTCGAAATCGGCCAGGTCACGCGCGACCACGCGCAACCGATAGTCGTAAAGGCCCAGGACATGGCTCACCGCCTGCACCTCGGGGATGGCGATGACGGCGCGTTCGAAATCCTCAAGGCTGACGCGCCCCTTGGTGGCCAGCTTGACCCCCAGAAACACCGAGACGCCGAAGCCCAGCTTTTCAAAATCAAGGTCAAGGTGGCGACCCGTCAGCACGCCCGCCTGTTCCAACCGCTGAATCCGGCGCCATGTGGCCGGCTGCGACAGGCCCAGGGCGCGGCCAAGGGTGCTGGCGGGCTGGGTCGCGTCACGCTCCAACAGCCGCAGCAGGGCCCAGTCGGTTGCATCGGGGGTCATATGGGCAAGGGGCCGGCGGATTTGATCCGCGCGACCTCCATCAGGGCTTCGATATCGGCGATATGGGGCAGAACCAGGATCTTGGTGCGGTAGATCTGCTGATAATGGGCCATGTCGCGGGCGATGATCGCAAGGCGCACATCGACCCGGCCAAGGAAGGTCTGGATTTCGATGACCTCGGGCACCTGGCGCGCGGCGGCCAGGAAATCGTCAAAGGCGGTCGGTGCCGTCTTGTCGAGCGTGAAGCGCAACGACACCTCGACCGCCCAGCCCAGTGCCGCCCAGTCGATCACCGCCCGGGTGCCCTTCAGCGCACCGGAGCTGCGCAGCCGCTCAAGCCGCCGGGTGGCCACGGCACCGCTGACATTGGCTCGCACCGCCAGGGCCGAAGTGGCAAGCGAAGGATCGGCCATCAGGTGGCGCAGCAGGCGACGGTCGATGTCGTCAAGCATGACTTTCTCCTTATATCAGCATTTGGCGCATGGATTGCACGTTATCACGGCAAATCATCGCAAAACACCCCCTCGTCAAGCGGTGATGGCGCGCCTATGGTCCAGCGCAACGAAACCAGACCGGAGAATTCCAACATGCGCGTTTATTATGACCGCGATTGCGACATCAACCTGATCAAGGACAAGAAGGTCGCGATCCTGGGCTATGGCAGCCAGGGCCACGCCCACGCCCTGAACCTGCGCGACTCGGGCGCGAAGAACCTTGTCGTTGCGCTGCGCGAAGGCTCGCCCTCGGCCAAGAAGGCCGAAGCCCAGGGGCTCAAGGTCATGGGCATCGCCGAGGCCGCCGCATGGTGCGACCTGATCATGTTCACCATGCCCGATGAACTGCAGGCCGAAACCTACAAGAAATACGTCCACGACAACCTGAAAGAAGGCAGCGCGATCGCCTTTGCCCACGGTCTGAACGTGCACTTCGGCCTGATCGAACCCAAACCCGGCGTTGACGTGCTGATGATGGCGCCCAAGGGCCCCGGCCACACCGTGCGCGGCGAATACACCAAGGGCGGCGGCGTGCCCTGCCTCGTGGCCGTTCACAACGACGCATCGGGCAAGGCGCTGGAAATCGGTCTGTCCTATTGCTCGGCCATCGGCGGCGGGCGCTCGGGCATCATCGAAACCAACTTCCGCCAGGAATGCGAAACCGACCTCTTCGGCGAACAGGCCGTGCTCTGCGGTGGTCTGGTCGAACTGATCCGCATGGGTTTCGAAACCCTGGTCGAAGCCGGTTACGAGCCCGAGATGGCCTATTTCGAGTGTCTGCACGAGGTGAAGCTGATCGTCGACCTGATCTATGAAGGCGGCATCGCGAACATGAACTACTCGATCTCGAACACCGCAGAATACGGCGAATACGTCAGCGGCCCGCGCATCCTGCCCTACGACGAAACCAAGGCGCGGATGAAGGCGGTTCTCAAGGACATCCAGAGCGGCAAGTTCGTGCGCGACTTCATGCAGGAAAACGCCGTCGGTCAGCCGTCGTTCAAGGCCACGCGCCGCCTGAACGACGAACACGAGATCGAGAAGGTGGGCGAAAAGCTGCGCGCCATGATGCCCTGGATTTCGGAAGGCCGCATGGTCGACAAGGAAAAGAACTGATCTTTTCCCGCAACCCGTGAAACGAAAGGCACCGCCCCTCCGGCGGTGCCTTTGCATGTTGAGGAAGGGCCGACATGAGACCGCTACAGGTGACATCGCTGCGCGGAGAGGCGCCCGCCAGCGCGACGGAACCCACCCCCGGCAACTGGCTGACGGTGATCCTTCTGGGGGTGATCTGGGGCGGCACCTTCATGGTGGTGTCGCTGGCGCTGCGCGGTTACGGCCCGATCACGGTGGCCACGGCACGCACCGGGCTGGGCGCCGTGGCGCTGACCCTTTTGGCGCTGGTGCTGGGGCGGCGCTTTCCCCGTGATCCGGCGGTCTGGCGCATTGCCCTGCCCATCGGGCTCTTGTCCTCGGCGGTGCCCTTCCTGTTGCTGAGCTGGGGTCAGCAATATGTGCCCTCGGCCTTTGCGGGGCTTTCCATGGCCGCGCTGCCGCTTTTCGTTCTGCCGCTGGCCCATGTCTTTTCCGACGAAAGGCTGAACCTGCGCAAACTGCTGGGCGTGGTCCTGGGGTTTGTCGGGGCACTTGTGCTGATGGGGCCGGGATTGCAGGGGCTGGGTGTCGGCGCGCGGGAATCGCTGGCCCAGGCGGCCTGTATCGCGGCGGCGATCTGCTATGCCGTGGCCTCAGTTCTGACGCGGCGCTGTCCGCCGGTCGATCCGGTGGCGCTATCGGCGATCTCGCTGATCGTGGGCTCGGTCGTGCTGGTGCCGCTGATGCTGCTGACCGAGGGTGTCCCGGTCTGGCAACCCGGCGTTTCGGGCTGGGCGATCGTGCTGCTGGGGCTGGTGCCCACCGCCATGGCGGCAGTGCTGCGGGTACAGGTGATCCGCACCGCCGGGTCGGTCTTCATGACGCTGGTGAATTATCAGGTGCCGCTGTGGTCCATGGCCTTCGGCGCCTGGATATTGTCCGAGGCCCTGCCCCTGCGCTTTTTCGCGGCACTGCTTCTGATCCTTGTCGGGCTGGCGGTCAGCCAGTGGGCCAGCCTGAAGCGGATTCTGAAAATCTGACATTCGGCGCCGATACCATAGGGTAATCGGCGCCGGTTCTTTACATTTTCAGACAATCACACGACGGCTTTCACCTCGGCGATGATACCGCTGACGATGCGTTCCAGCTTTGCCTCGTCCTCGCATTCGGCCATGACGCGGATCAGCGGCTCGGTTCCCGACTTGCGGATCAGAAGCCGCCCGTCCCCGGCCAGTTCGGCCTCGGCGCTGGCGATGGCGGCCTTCACGCTTGCCGCCTCAAGCGGGCGCTGCCCGGTGCCATAGCGCACGTTGCGCAACAATTGCGGCACCGGTTCGAAGACCCGCATCAGCGACGAAGCCGCCTGCCCCGTCTGTTTCATCGCGGCCAGGAATTGCAGCCCCGCCAGCAGACCGTCGCCCGTGGTGGCATAGTCGGTCATCACGATATGGCCCGACTGTTCGCCGCCCAGGTTGAACCCCTCACTGCGCATCGCCTCGACCACGTAACGGTCGCCCACGCCGGTGCGGTGCAGTTCGATCCGCTGACCGGTGAGGTAACGCTCAAGCCCCAGGTTGCTCATCACCGTGGCCACGAGGGTGCGCCCGGAAAGGCGGTCTTGCCGCGCCCAGCGTGACGCGAATAGCGCCATGATCTGATCGCCGTCGGCCACCTGCCCGTTCTCGTCCAGGATCATCACCCGGTCGGCATCGCCATCCAGGCAGATGCCCACATCGGCGCCATGGGCCACCACGGTTTCGGCGGCGGCGTTCACGTTGGTCGACCCGCAGCCCTGGTTGATGTTGTGACCGTTCGGCGCCACCCCCACCGGGATCACATCGGCGCCCAGTTCCCACAGAACCTCGGGGGCGGTCTTGTAGGCGGCGCCATTGGCACAGTCGATCACCACCTTGATGCCGTCCAGCCGCATGCCGTGGGGCAGCGTCGCCTTGACCCGTTCGTTATAGCGAAAGCGGCCGTCGTCGATCCGCTTGGCGCGCCCGATGTTGCCGGCCTTGGCGGGCTGCACGCCCTGTTCGACCAGCGCCTCGATCTCGGCCTCGGCCTCATCGCTCAGCTTGAAGCCGTCGGGCCCGAAGAACTTGATCCCGTTGTCGGCGGCGGGGTTGTGGCTCGCGGAGATCATAACCCCCACATCGGCCCGCATCGAGGTGGTCAGCATGCCCACCGCCGGAGTCGGCACCGGGCCAAGAAGAAACACGTTCATGCCGGTCGAGGTGAACCCGGCGGTCAGCGCGTTTTCGAACATGTAGCCCGACAGGCGCGTGTCCTTGCCGATCACCACGCGGTGCACGCCCTTTTCGTGCTGGCGGAAATAGCGCCCCGCCGCGGCCCCGAGGCGCAGCGCCAGATCGGCGGTCATCGGGTGGGTGTTGGCCGTGCCGCGCACCCCGTCGGTTCCAAACAGTTTACGGCTCATGGCCTGCCTCCTTGCCCGGCCGTCTGCGCGGCCCCCTGAACGGCGGCCCACCAAAGGGTAAGCGCCTGTCTTGTCTCTGCGATATCATGGACGCGCAAAATCTGCACCCCTTGCGCAACGCCCGCCAGCGCAACGCCCACCGAACCAGGCGCACGGGCGCGCGCCTCGTCGGTGCCGCCCAGCGTGCCGATGAACTTCTTGCGCGAGGCCCCCAGCAGCACGGCACAACCCAGCCCGTGAAACAGCGACAGCCCCGCCAGCAGGGTCAGGTTATGTTCAAGCGTCTTGCCGAAACCGATCCCCGGATCGATGATGATCCGGTCGCGCGAAATGCCCGCCTCCACGGCCATTTCCACCCGCCCGGCAAGATAGTCGTAGACATCCAGCAGCACGTCGTCATAGCGCGGCGCCTTCTGCATCACCTCGGGCGTGCCCTGGGCATGCATCAGGCAGATCGGCGCGCCGGTCCTGGCGGCAAGGCGGGCCATGGCGTCATCATAACTCATCGCCGAGACATCGTTGAGGATCGTCGCACCGGCCTCCAGTGCCGCCTCGGCCACCGCCGCCTTGCGCGTGTCGATCGAAACGGGGCCGTCATGACCGGCCCGCAGGGCGGCGATCACCGGCGCGGTGCGTTCGATTTCATCCCTGACAGGAACGGTTGCGGCGCCCGGGCGGGTGGATTCGCCGCCGATGTCCAGAATGTCGGCCCCCTGCGCCGCCAAGGCCCGCGCCTGGGCCAGTGCCGCATCGGGGGCCGCGAACAGCCCGCCGTCGGAAAAGCTGTCAGGTGTGACGTTGAGAATGCCCATCAGGCGCGGCTGATCCATGTCCAGACCGGCGATGGGTGGCCGGGGGCGCGACAGGCGGTCAAGGGCGTCGGCCGGAAGCTCCTGCGCCGGGACGAAGCGGGAGGGGCGGCCGCGCTGCAACCGCTCGACCATGGTGAACCAGTGGGCACCACCGGCCAGCGGCACCGCATCGGCGGGGCGGCGCGGTCCGGTCTGCACAAGGGGGCGGAAATATTCGGTCATGGGGGTTCTATCTGCCCAGCCGCTTCGGGTTTCAAGTCTCGGGCAGCCCGGGATCGTCAACACGATGGGGCCAGAGCCGCAGGCCGGCGGTTTCAGGCGGGGTTTCGCCGATCACGATCATGTCCGACGCCCCGTTCTGCCCCGCGAACCACGATGCCAGGCCCGGGGCGTGGGTGCCCATCGGCGGCGGTGTCACGCTGTCCAGCACGATCTTTGACGGTGCCCAGACGGTCAGCGCGCCGTGCTTCATGGCCCAGTCAAGCTCGGTCCGGCTGGCCACCACGCTCAGCCGCGCGTCACGGGCCGCCAGCGCCCAGGCGTTCTGCTCGATGCTCAAGAGGTCGATCCGCCGCTGGGCCTGGGGGTGATCGACGGCGGGCGGCACAACCGCGCCGGGCCCGACACAAAGAACGGCGGGGCCCTCGCGCTGCGCCAGCCGGTCGATCCAGCCCGCAAGATGGGGCGCGCAGAGCGCCGCGTTCGAGAGGTAAACCACCAGTGGCACCACCTGCACCTCGCCGCCCGCCTCGCCCGCGACATCGCCGTGGGCACGCACGATCTCCACCCCCAGGGCGCCCGGCCCACGGTCAAGCTTTTCGATCCGCACGAAACACCGCTGCGCCTGGGGTTCGCGCAGCACCCGCAGGGCGATACGTTCGGCCAAAGTTTCCAGCAGGTTCAGGCGTTCGGCGGCCAGTTCGGCGGCGATCGCCTCGGTCAGGGTGTCATAGGAAAGGATGCTGTCGACATCATCGCTTTGCGCGCCGTCGTGGGGCGCCACCTCGACCACCAGGCTGAAGCTGACCCTCTGGGTCGTTCCCCTCTCCTGCTGGAAGGCGCCGATTTCAACCTCGACGACATGATCGCGCAACGAGATGCGGTCAAGCGGCAACGCCATGGCGGCGGCGCGGTCGTCCAGAGGGGCGAAGGCGGTGCTGGGATCGGATGTCATGCCCCTTCCCTAGCGCAGCGAAACGCCCCCCGCCAGAGCGGCCTAGCCCTTGCGATAAAAGAGGTGAACGCCGATCTGCGCGGTGCGGGCGAATACCCGGCTCCAGCGCGGGCGCACGGCATTGGTGTGGTAATAGGTGGCCCCCCCGGTCAGGCCGCGCGGCGCGCCTTCCAGCATCACCTGGGCGACCTTGCCCACCTTAGTCCAGGCGCCGGGTTCGCGGATCTTGCGCGAGTTTCCGTTGCAGGTATAGGTGAACTGGCACTGGTACTTGCGCCCGGTGCCCTGGTTCACGACCTTGCAGACGGTATCGGGAAAACGGCCACTGTCGACCCGGTTCAGGATCACCTCGGCCACCGCGAAGATGCCCTTCACCGATTCGCCCCGCGCCTCGAAATACAGCGCCTCGGCCAGGCAGGACCACTCCGCGTCCCCCTCGACCCTTGGCAGGGACGACAGCGCGCGCGCCGAATACTCGGGCACCGACGATTTGCGCGGCCGTGCCCCGGCCGTGGGCGCGCCGGGCCGGAACAGCCGGTTCCCACGTTCTGGTTGCAGGGGCACGCTTTGGGTGCCCAGAAGGCCACCCAACTGGTGCGCCAGCTTCACGGAAGGATCGTTGGAAGTGGAGAAAACAATGTCGGCCCCAGCGGGCGCTGAAAATGTGGTTGCGGCACAAAAAAGTGCGGCCCACGCAAGACGCGGGTGTTTCATTCTGCCTCCGGGCAATGGGGTGCTGCGGCGCATTTTCGTAATCCACGCACCGAAGCTGCAAGCGGCGGCGGGTCTAGGCCCCCCGGCATGGGTTGAAAACCCCACAGGCCGCCGGGGCCGCTGACCGGCGGTTTCTTGCCGGCCCGCGCGCGGGGCCAAAGGTGACCATCCCCTGACGGTAGCGGCTGAACTGCGCTCTGGCGAAATGGCCATGTTCCGCCTAAGCTTTGCCCGTCATTCGGATTTAACGGAGCAGGTTCATGTTGAAATTGATTTCCAAAGCCGCCGCCCTCGCGTCGGTTCTGGCCCTTGGTGCCGGGGCGGCCCAGGCCGCGCAATGCGGCAACAACGCCGGCGGCTTCGAGGCCTGGAAAGCCGCCTTCGCAGGCGAGGCCCGCGCCCAGGGCGTCGGTCAGCGCGGGCTTCAGGCGCTGGCCTCGGCCCGCTATGCCACCAAGACCATCCAGGCCGACCGCAACCAGAAAAGCTTCAAGTACAGCCTCGAGAAGTTCATGCAGGTGCGCGGCGCCGACACGATCGTGGCACAGGGGCGCAAGCACCGGGCGCGCAACGCCAACCTGTTCAACGCGCTGGAACAACGCTTTGGCGTGCCGGCTGGTGTCCTGCTGGCGATCCACGGGATGGAGACCGGATTTGGCGGGTTCATGGGCGACAGCAACGTTGTTTCGGCCATCACAACGCTGGCCTATGATTGCCGGCGCTCGGGCTTCTTCACGCCCCATGCCGTGGCCGCGCTCAAGCTGGTGGACAACGGTTCGATGTCGCCCAACGCCATCGGGGCGCGCCACGGAGAGTTGGGCCACACCCAGTTCCTGCCGGGCAACGCCCTGCGCTACGGCGTGGATGGCGACGGCAACGGCCGCGTCGATCTGACCAACCTTGTCGATGCCATGGCCAGTACCGCCAATTACCTGCGCCAGAAGGGCTGGCAACCCGGTGCCGGGTATCAGCCCGGCCAGACGAATTTCCGCGCGATCCAGGAATGGAATGCCGCGGGCGTCTATCAGAAGGCCATCGCGATCATGGCCGCCCGGATCGACGGCTAGAACCGCCTTTGCCGCCGCCCCGTTGCGGGCGGCGGGTTTGCCACGGGCCTAGCCCCGCGAATCGAGCCATTCAGGCAGTTCGCCGATGTCGTTCAGCACGACATCGGCCAGGGGCGGCAGGGCCTCGGGGTCGTTGGCGCCCCGGCTTACCCCGACACAAACCATGCCCGCCGCGCGCCCCGCCATCAGATCGTGCGCACTGTCCCCCACCATCGCCACGCTGCCGGGCTCCAGCCCGAGCGCCTGCGCAAAGGCCAGAAGGGCGCCGGGCTCGGGCTTGCCGCCATGGCCGCTGTCGGCACCCGCGACGAAATCGAACATCCCAAGCACGCCCGCCTTTTCCAGGTGCGACCGGGCCGGCGCCTCGCCGTCGTTCGTGGCCACGCCCAGGGCAAGGCCCCGCCCACGCAGGTTTTCCAGCAGGGGGGCCAGCGGCAGGATGGGCACCTGCGTGATCTCGGCCGCCAGCCCGTCCATATGGGCAACAAGCCGCGGATGATCCCAGTTGGGCAGATGGCGCAACAGGATGGACGCATTGGTGGCCGTGGTTTCGGCGATGATCGGGCTGCCGGGCAGGAAGGTGCCGCTGTCGGGTGCGTATCCCACGGCCTTGGCCAGCCGGGCGCCCAGCGTGGCATCGCCTTCGGACAGGTCTTTCAGCAACCGGCGCAGCCAGCCGCCCCACGAGGCCGCGAAATCGAACAGCGTGCCGTCCTTGTCGAACAGGATTCCCTCGATGCGCGCGCTCATGTCCAATGCACCTGGCCGCCGCCGGGCAGTGCGTGGCGCGCCTGCATCGGCGCATCGTAGGGCAGGCCCGCATCGTCGCAGAAGCGCACCACCCATGCATCGTCCATGGTCAGGAAATCCAGAACCGAGGCCAGGAAATCGGGGTGCCCCGCCGCCTTGCGGATCTCGTCGGCGCCCACACCGGTCGCCCCCATGAAGACGCCCAGCAGGTCATCCTGCCCTGCCAGCCAGCCCAGTGCCTGAACCGCGATCGTCTCGGCGTTTTCCTGCTGCATCGCGAACTCCTTAATGCTTTCGAAAGAGTTTCTTAATCATTCTCCACGAAAGATGACACAGGTCGGAACAATTCAACCTAAATCCGCGGGGAAACATGGCAGGCAGGATATTGATTGCCGACGATGTGGCGACCAACCGGATCGTTCTGAAGGTCAAGCTGGCCGCGGCCCAGTACCGCGTCAGCCAGTGCGACAGCGCGGCAAGGGCGCGCAGCATGGCCCGCGCCGAAGAGATCGACCTGATGATCCTGCCGCCCTCCCTGCCCGACATGGACGGCGCGGCGCTGTGCCGGCAGCTGAAATCCGATCCCGTCACCGCCGCCCTGCCGATCCTGATGCTGCTGGACCACAACCAGAGCGCCCACCGCCTGGCCGCCCTTTCGGCCGGTGCGGACGAGGTGATGTCCTATCACTTCAGCGAAACCTGCCTGCTGGCGCGTGTGCGCAGCCTGCTGCGCGCCCATGACACCGACCGCGAATTGCGCGGCCGCGACATGACGGCCCGCGAGATGGGCTTTGCCGAAGCCGCGCCGGTGCTGCACCGGCCGGGGCGCGTGGCGCTGATCGGGGCAAGCCCGGAACAGGCCGTGGGATGGAAATCGGGGCTGCGCGGGCTGTCGACCCATGGCATCAGCCTCATGGGGCGCAGCGAGGCGATGCAGCTTTCACCGGATCAGCCCGCCCCCGATGCCTTTGTCCTGGCCACCGGGCACACGGGGCTGAACGACGGTCTGCGCCTTCTGTCCGAACTGCGCAGCCGCCCGGCCACCCGCCACGCCGCGATCCTCATGGTGCACGGGGCCGATGCCGACGAATTGCAGGCCACCGCCCTTGATATCGGGGCCAACGCCCTGCTTGAGGAAGGGTTCGACCCCGCCGAACTGGCGCTGCGGCTTGATCGTCAGATCCGCCGCAAGCGCGACAACGACATCCTGCGCAACTCCGTGGAATCGGGGCTGCGCATGGCCACGATCGACCCGCTGACCGGCCTGTTCAACCGCCGCTATGGCAACCACCACCTGGCCCGCCTGGCCGAAAGGGCCGCAAGGAACCAGCGCAGCTTTGCGGTGCTGATGATCGACATCGACCGCTTCAAGACGGTCAACGACACCCATGGGCACAGCGCGGGCGACATCGTGCTGGCCGCCGTAGCGCGGGGGCTCCAGGACAACCTGCGCGCGGTCGACCTGGTGGCGCGCTACGGGGGCGAGGAATTCGTTGTCGCCCTGCCCGATGCCACCCTGCCCGACGCCCGCCTTGCCGCCGAACGCCTGTGCCGGCGCATCGCCGCCCTGCCCATTGCGCTGCCCGACGGCGGGCAGGTGCGCGTGACGATCAGCCTCGGCCTGGCCATGGGCAGCGCCGAGAACGGCGAGGTGGACGCGCTGCTCGCCCGGGCCGACGCTGCGCTTTACCGGGCCAAGTCCGAGGGGCGTAACCGGGTCTGCATCGCGCCGACCGCGCGCCTGACCGAACCGGCCGGCCCCGATCAGGGGTGCGCGCCCTTGCGCGGCCCCCTGCGCAGCGACCGGTCCAGCCGGTCGGCATAGGCGGCGCGGTCTTTTGCGCTCATCCCCGAGAGGCGGGCGATCAACAGGTCTTCCCCCAGCTTCTGACGCTCGAACAGGGTTTCGCGCTGTTCGGCCATCAGGGCGCGCAGGGCCTCGGCGTCGAAATCATCGGCGCGCAGAAGGGCCAGCACCGCCTCGAACCTTTCGCGCAACCTTTCGCGGTTGGCGCGGAACGCCTTGCTGCGGGTGCCGCCCAGCTCCTTGATCAGGGCGGAACGGTCGTCGCGGGGCAGCGCCATGACGAAGGGCACATTCCCGATCTCGCGCAGGGCCTGTTCGGGGCCGCGCCGGTCGTCGTGGCCCCCGCGATCAGAAAGCTTCGCCCCGACGACGACACCCACCACCAGAAGGTTCGCCGCCAGGGACAGCACCAGAAGGATCCGTCCGCTTTTTCCAAGGCCCGTCTTCATCATCGCTCAACCCTCGCCCGTCAGGGAATCATATCCCGGCATCATGTCGCCCAATTCGTATCCCGCCTGCACCCCGTCGCCCGACCACAGCCCCAGGTCGGAAAGGCCCGATGGTTGCGCGACCCCGATCCAGACGCCCGCAAGCGTCGCGGTGGCCAGCCCCGCCATCGAGGGCCAGCCCCCCAGCATCGCACCCAGCGCGGCCAACCGGCTTTGCCGCCTTGGTGACGCCGCCGGCGCAGCGGGAAGCCGGCTTTCGGCATCGGCCATGATCCGCGCGAACAGATCGTCGGGCAGCGGGGCGCTTTCGCGTCGGGCCTCGGCAAACAGCGCCTCGAGGGCGGTATCGTCGTTCTTGCGCTCAGTCATATCCCAACTCCTCGCGCCGGGGGGCCAGATCGGCCGCCAGCGCCCGTTTGCCCCGCGCGGTCAGACTTTCGACCGCCTCGGTGCTGATGTCCATTATCTCGGCGATCAGCGGGTTCGCCATGCCCTCGATGTGACGCAGCACCACCGCCTGTCGCTGCCGGTCGGGCAGACGGGCCAGCGCCTCGGTCAGCGCCGCCTGCCGCTCGGCCTCGGCGATGCCGTCCAGCGCGCCCGGCCGGTCGTCCTCGGGCTCGGCCGTTTCGTCCAGGCCGACGGAACGGCCCGTCTTGCGCAACCGGTCAAGGCAGAGGTTCGACGTGACCCGGAACAGCCAGGTCGAGACCCGCGCCTGCCCCTGCTGCCATTCAGGCGCCTGTTTCCACAGCCGCACCATGGCCTCCTGCGTCACGTCCTCGGCCTCGGCCCGGTCGCCCTTCAGCATCCGGGTGGCAAAGCCCAGGACACGCGGCCCAAGCCGCGCCGTCAGCAGGCGCGCCGCCGACAGATCGCCATTGCCAAAGGCCACCAGAAGCGCGGCGTCGGGGTCATGTCCGGGCAGTTCCATCGTCACGGGGGCTAGCCTGCTTTCATCGTTCGGGCAATCCACTTGCATGGGATGCCGGGGAAGACCCCCGGCATCCGGTCGGCTTACTTGTCGTCGCGGCGGTCCTTGCCGTGCTTGCCGCCGTGGCCGCGCCCCTCACCACGTTTCTTGCCGCCGCGCTTTTCCATCTTTTCAAGCGCTGCCGCATATTCGGCCTCGGAAACCGCGCCGTCGCCATCGGTGTCGGCGCGTTCGATCATCCGTGCGCCCATGTCGCCGCCGCCCCTGCGGCCCTTGCGCATGTCCCGCATTTCCTCGGCGCTCAGCGCACCGTCGCCATCGGCGTCAAGCGAATTGATCATGCGGGTGGCCATCTGCGCCGCCCGTTCGCTGGCGCGCTGCTCGGCCCGGGCCTGGAGTTCGGCCGCCGAAAGCGTGCCGTTGCCATCGGTGTCGGCGGCCCGGAAGCGGGCCTCGGCCAGGGCGGTCAGATCGGCGCGGTTGATGCTACCGTTGCCGTCGGCGTCAAGTTCGCTGAAGGCGGGCGGGGCCATCCGGTTGTCGCGTGCAACGGCGGTGGTCGCGCTGAACGCGGTGGCGCCGATGGCCAGGGCCGTCAGGCCGGCGATGAGTTTTGCCTTGGAAGTCATGTCGTCTCCTTGATGTTCTTCACATCGGACAGCGCCCTGTGCCTGCCCTTCTGAACATCAAACGGGGCAGGCCCGGGGTTCCGTCGCACAATCTGTCATTCTTTTGCGACATCCCGACGCAAGGACGCGGCCGCGCCTTTGAGATATAGCCTGCAGCGGCCTATATGGGCAGAAGTCACCCGCACCCACCGAAAGGCGCAGACATGTATGATGCGGCCACCGAGGCCCCCGTCGACGACGGCCAGACCACCGAGCAGGCCGAGCGCGCGCTGCGCCCGGCGATGTTTCGCGGCTGGCGGCGGCGCTGCCCGAACTGCGGCGCGGGGCCGATGCTGAAGGGCTATCTCAAGGTGCGCGATCACTGCCCGGTCTGTTCCGAGTCCTTCCGGCACCAGCGGGCCGATGACGGGCCCGCCTATCTGACGATCCTTCTGGTCGGGCACATCATGGCGCCGCTGATGCATATCGCCTTCACCACCTTCCGGCCCCAGCCGATGATCCTGGCAACGGTGTTTTCTGTGGGCTGCGTGGCACTTTCGCTTTATCTTCTCCCGCGACTCAAGGGCGCGATGGTCGCGTTCCAATGGGCGCGGCGGATGCACGGCTTCTGATCGCCGCCACCCCGGACGAAGGGCCTGCCATGGCACTGGACAAATCCGCCCTGCGCGATGCGGCAACGCTGATCCTCGTACGCGACGCCGGGGGGCCCACTCCCCAGGTTCTGATGGGCCAGCGGGGGCGCAATGCCGCCTTCATGCCCGGCAAGTTCGTCTTTCCCGGCGGCGCGGTCGATCCCACCGACACCGGCATTCCCATGGCCCGCGCGATCAACGGTCTGTGCCGCGCCCGCCTGACCCAGGCCGCCGGCCGGGCCGAGCCATTGGCCCTTGTCGCCGCCGCCATCCGCGAATTGTGGGAGGAAACCGGCCTGATCCTGGGCCAGCCCCACCGCTGGCCCGGCACACCACCCGAGAACTGGCGCAGCTTTGCGGAAACCGGCCATCTGCCCGCCCCCACGGGCATGCGGTTCGTCTTTCGTGCCATCACACCGCCGGGGCGGCCGCGCCGGTTCGATGCGCGGTTCTTCCTGGCCGATGCCGCCCGTATAGCGGGTGACCCCGACGATTTCTCGCGCGCCTCGGACGAACTTTCTCACCTGCAATGGATACCACTGGCCAAGGCGCGCAGCTTCGATCTGCCATTCATCACCGAGGTTGTCCTGGCCGAGGTGGCGGCCCGCCTGCCCGCTCTCGATGCGCCGCCCTCGGTGCCCTTCTTCCAGAACAACGACGAGGAAAGCCTGTTTCGCCGCCTCGGGCGGGCCGGCGCCCCGCTATAGCGCGAGGATCAGCACCAGGATCGACAGGGTCAGCAGGGCCATGCCCATGCCCTCGCGCCAGGACAGCCTCTCGCGGAACACCAGCACCGAGGCCCCGAGCGAGAACAGGATCTCGACCTGCCCCAGCGCGTTCACATAGGCGGCGTTCTGCAACGTGAAGGCCGTGAACCAGCAGAACGACCCCACCATCGAGGCCAGCCCAACAAGGCCGGCAATCCGCCAGGCCGCCACGACCTGCCCGATCTGCCCGTTTTCCCGCACCGCCAGCCACAGCGCCATCACGGCCGTCTGGCAGGCCGTCACGATGGCCAGCGTACAGCCCGCCCGCAGGATCACGTCACCGCTTTCCAGCGCCAGGGATGCCCCCCGATACCCCACGGCGGAAAAGGCGAAGAAGACCCCAGACAGAAGGCCCAGCCCCGCCGCGCGGTTGAACAGCCTGCGCCGCCAAGGCCCCGTGCCGCCCGGCGGGTCCGACAGCAGAAGCACCCCGAGAAAGCCGATCCCGATGGCCAGCGCTCCGCGCGCCGAAACGCCCTCGTCCAGGACGATGGTCGAAACCACCGCCGTCTGAACCACCTCGGTCTTCTTGAAGGTGATCCCGACGGCGAAGTTGCGGTGCGAAAACAGCGCGACGATGCACATGGTCGCCAGGATCTGCGCCGCCCCGCCGACCATGGCAAAGGTCCAGAACCGGCCCGAGGTGCCCGGCAGGGCCTGCCCGCTGGCCGCCGCATAGGACAGGATCAGCACCGCCACCAGGGGCGCCGAGAACAGGAAGCGCGCAAAGGTGGCGCCGCCGGTGGAAAGGCCGACGGTTTTCAGCTGCTTTTGCGCCATGAACCGCAGGGTCTGGGCAAAGGCGGCGGTCAGGGTGATCAGAATCCAGGGGTCCATCGCGCCCTTTTGGCACGGGTCGGCAGGGCCCGCCAGTGGCGGTGTCACCCGATGCGGCGATAAAAAATGGCGCCGCCGCGCCCCAAGATCACTTTCGCCCGACCGCTCGGCCGATGCCATCGGGGCGCGCAAGGCGGCCGTGGTCCCCGGCCACCTTCGCCATGCGGGCGGCCAACCGGCCCTCGGGGGGCACCGGGCGGCGCGTGTCCAGCGAGACATGCAGCAGGAAATGCTCGCCTGTCGCCAGAAGCATTTCGTCGCGGTAGAGCTGGTGGAACAGATGCAGCTTGGCGCCCTCGGCCTTCAGGCACAGCGTCTCGATCCGGATACGCTCACCGGCGCGCGCCTCGTTCAGGTGGCGGATATGGGTTTCGGCGGTGAAAAAGCTCTGCCCGCGCGCGATGTAATCGGCATCGCAGCCGAGGATTTCAAGAAACCGGTCGCTGGCATCGCAGAAGGCCTGAAGATAGCGCGCCTCGGTCATGTGGCCGTTTGCATCGGTCCAGTCGGGGGGCACTGCGCGGGCAGCGGTGACAAGCGGCGCCTCGGGCAGCCACTCCACCGCCCGGCGTTGCGTGTCATGGTGGCGCAGCAACGCCCCCGCGCCCCAGTCCTGCGCCTTCAGCGCCCGCAGGATGGCGACAAGGTTGGTATCGCGCGCCCGTTCCAGGACGCGGATGTCCATGTGGCCCGACTGGGCGTCGGACTGTGCCGCGATGCGCGCCACCAGATCGCCGGTCAACTCGGGCACATCGGTCAGACGGCTCCAGGGCCAGTGCAGGCAGGGGCCGAACTGTTCGATGAAATGCGCCATTCCGGCTTCGCCCCCGGCAATGCGATAGGTCTCGAACAGGCCCATCTGCGCCCAGCGCAGGCCAAACCCCATTCGGATCGCCCGGTCGATCTGGTCAGTGGTGGCAAGGCCATCCTCGATCAGCCAAAGCGCCTCGCGCCAGACGGATTCAAGCAGGCGGTCCGCCAGATGGCCGTCGATTTCGTGGCGCAGGTGCAGGGGGTCCATCCCCAGCGAAGAGAGAAGGGCGCAAGCCCGAGCGATGAGCGGCCCCTCGCCCACCACCTCGACCAGCGGCAGAAGATAGACCGGGTTGAACGGATGCGCGACGATGATCTCACCGGGGCGCAGCGCCCCCTCGCGCAAATGCGCCGGGCGAAAGCCGCTGGTGGACGAGGCAACCACCGTGCCCGGCGCACAGGCCACCTGCACCGCCCGCAGGATCCGGTGTTTCAGATCCAACCGCTCGGGCACGCTTTCCTGAACCCAGGTCGCACCCTCCACCGCCTCTTCCAGCGTTGCACAAAGGGTCACCTGCCCCTCGGGTGGCAGGGCCACGTCCCAGAGGCCGGGAAAGGACGACCGCGCCGCCGCCAGCACCGCCTCAAGCTTGCGCGCCGCTTCGGGGTCGGGGTCGCAGACCCGCACCTCCCAGCCCATCAGCGCAAAGCGCGCCGCCCAGCCACCGCCGATGACGCCGCCGCCGATGATCGCCGCAATGCCGGTCACCGGGCGACCTGCGGCACCATCTCGAGGCGGCTCAGGTCATAGCCGTTGAAGTCCAGGATTTCCCGCGCGGCGTTCAGCCTGTCCTGCGGGATCACCGGATCGCGGTTCAGGATCCACCCCGCCCGCCCCGAAGGCACCCCCACCACCGCCGTGCGATAGCCTTCATCCACCCAGAGCACCCAATAGGGCGATGTGAGGAATGGCACGCTGTCGAACGACACCTGCAACCGCCCCGGCCCCACCGGGCGGGCCGTGCCTTCGATCCGGCGCAGCGCACCGTCAAGCGCACGGTCGCGGCAGGTATTGACCACCGACAGCGTTCCGTCGGGCTGCATGTCGTACTGCGCCCGGCTGGCGACACAGCCTTCCTGGAAAGGCACCGGGTAGCGGGCGATTTCATACCAGGTTCCGGCATAGCGGGCCGGTTCGAACAGCGCGATCGACGAGAAGGGCGCAGAGGCATCCCGGTAGCTGGGGAAGACGCCGGGCGGCACCGCGGCGGTGCTGCAACCGGCCAGAAGGGCCGCGGCCAGGATCAATCCACGCATATCGTCGCCTCCGCTCCGCCACCGGTCAGCACCGCGTTGCAGCCGAACAGGGGCGTGACCGGCGCACAGCTTTGCGACCGGGCCAGGCACAGCCCCTCGCATTGCGACCCCGCCGAACAGCTTTTGCCCGCATCCCGGGTATCGGTGTAACACACGAAGCGCCCGCCGATGCCCCCCTGCCCCCAGCGCCCGCCGCGCTTGGTGCAGGCGGCCTGCTGACGCTCGATCAGCTTCGGATCATAGCCGGACAGCCCGGTGTCGGGCGTTTCGGGTTCGGGCTGGCAGGCCACCAGCACCAGCAGGGCTGCGGCAAGAAACGGGCGGATCATGGGGTGCCGCCCTTCATCTGCCGTTTGAACCGGTCGCGCACTGCATCGGCCACCACACCCCCCAGAACCGCATGCGAGGCGACGCTGAGGTGCACCCCGTCCAGCGGATCGACTGCGACATGGGCCCCCGCATCCACGAAGCCGCAGCCCAGCCGCGCGGCGACCTGCATCATGTGCACGAAAAGGCCCGCGCCCCGCGCCTCGGCCCCTTCGAACATGCCGGCCAGCACGCCCACCTCGCGCACCACCGGCGGACAGACGATCATCACGTCGCGCGCCGCGCCACTGGCGCGCACCGTTTCCGCCAGCCGCCCCACCGACAGGGCGATGTCGATGGCCGGCACGTTGAAGCGCAGCTTCAGATCGTTGGTGCCCAGCATCAGCACCACCATGTCCAGCGGCGCGTGGCTGTGCAGGACAGCGGGCAGAACGCTCAGCCCGTTGCGAAATCCGCCCTCGACCGGATCGTCATGCACCGTGGTGCGCCCGGGCAGGCCTTCGACCAGCACCTCCCACTCGGGGCCCAGCGCCGCCGCCATCACCGAGGGCCAGCGCTGCGCGACGGGCATCCGCCCCTGCTGCCCCAGCTCCGACATCGGGGGCGAGCCGTGGGAATTGCTGTCACCATAAACCATCAGGACCGGCATCACATCTCCTCGGGGGTTCGTTTCACAAGGCCCAGACGGGCGCGCACCTCTTCAGGGCCCATCACGCGGGCGCCCAGCCGTTCGACGATGCCCACCGCACGGTCCACCAGTTGCGCGTTGGTGGCCAGTACGCCACGTTCCAGCATCAGGTTGTCCTCCAGCCCGACGCGGACATTGCCCCCCGCCAGCACGCTGGCGGCGACATAGGGCATCTGGTGGCGCCCCAGCCCGAAGGCCGAAAAAGTCCAGCCGCGCGGGATATTGTTCACCATGGCCAGGAAGGTGTTCAGATCGTCGGGCGCGCCCCATGGCACCCCCATGCACAGTTGCACCAGCGCCGGTTCGGCCAGAACGCCCTCTTCGGCCAGGCGCCGGGCCAGCCACAGGTGGCCGGTATCGAAGGCCTCGATTTCGGGGCGGATGCCCAGATCCGCCATCGCCCGCGCCATGGCGCGCAGCATGCCGGGCGTGTTGGCCATGACGTAATCGGCTTCGGCAAAGTTCATGGTGCCGCAATCCAGGGTGCAGATCTCGGGCAGGCATTGCGCAAGATGCGCCACCCTTTCGCCCGCGCCCACCATGTCGGTGCCCGGTTCAAGGGGCAGCGGCGCGTCGGGGCCGCCGAAGACAAGATCGCCCCCCATGCCCGCGGTCAGGTTCAGCACCATGTCGACGGGCGCGGCGCGGATACGCGCGGTCAGCTCGCGGTAAAGTGCCGGGTCGCGAGATGCCGCGCCGGTTTCGGGGTCGCGCACATGGCAATGAACCACCGCCGCCCCGGCGCGCGCCGCCTCGATGGCGCTGGCGGCGATCTGGGCCGGGCTGCGCGGCACATGGGGGCTTTTGTCCTGCGTGCCGCCCGATCCGGTCAGCGCGCAGGTTATGAACACCTCGCGATTCATCTGCATGGGCATCGCCTGCCCCCCTTTCCGCCGACAGGGAATGGCATTTGCAGCCCGCGTGCAAGGCCAAGAGAGCTTTCATGCCTCCGGCGGGGATATTTCACGACCAAAGATGCCACCGCCACACCCTGTCATCGCCCCGCATCCCCCAACGGGGGCGAACCTGCATGGTCCGCCCCCGGGGAATGACGCGCCGTCAATAGGGCATCGGGTGCGCCTTGTGGGTTGCGGCGATGTCGTCCAGCACCTCCTGCGACAGGACAAGGCCCGCCGCGTCGATCGCGGTGTCGAGTTGTTCCACCGAGGTCGCGCCGAAGATAGGGATGGTGCGGAAGGGCCGGCTGCGCGTGAAGGCCAGGGCCATGTGAACCGGGTTCAGCCCGTGTTTGCGCGCCACGCCAAGATAGGCATCGACGGCGGCAAAGACCCGTTCGGACTTGCGCCCGCCAAGGTCGGGCGAAATGTCCATCCGCGATCCCGCCGGAATCTGGCCGCCCTGGTACTTGCCCGTCAGAAAGCCGACGGCCAGGGGCGAATAGGCCAGCAGCGTGACCTTTTCATGGTGGCTCATCTCGGCCAGGTCGGTGTCATACTGACGGCACAGCAGGGAATATTCGTTCTGCATCGTCGCAATCCGCGGCCCGCCCGTGGCAGCGGCGGCGGCGTTCCATTGCAGGGTGCCCCAGGTTGATTCGTTCGACAGCCCGAAGGCGCGGATCTTGCCCTCTTTCACCAGCGCGGCCAGGGTTTCCATGACATCGGCGAAATGCGCCTTGGCCGCCGCGCCGTCCTGCCCCGAGGGATCGAAGCCCCAGTACTGGCGGAAATGGAACGACCCCCGGTTCGGCCAGTGCAACTGGTAGAGATCGACATGATCGGTCCTCAGCCGCTTCAGCGACCCTTCCAGCGCCCGGCGCAGGCTGTCGCCGCTGACCGGCTCACCCTGGCGCACGAACCTGTCGTTCAGCCCGCTGCACTTGGTGGCGATCACCACATCATCGCGCCGGCCGGTCTTTTCGATCCAGTCGCCGATCACCGTTTCGGTGCGCCCCACGGTTTCCGCCGTCACCGGGTTGACCGGGTACATCTCGGCGGTGTCGATGAAGTCGACGCCCCGCTCCAGCGCCCGGTCGATCTGGGCGTGGCCTTCCTCGGTTGTGTTCTGGCTTCCCCAGGTCATCGACCCGAGGCAGAATTCGGAAACCTGGATGTCGGTCGCACCCAGCGGTACTCTTTTCATGCGTGTTCTCCTGTGATTGCCCAGAGGGATAACCTTTGAGGCGGTGAAGGCAATATTGCAGCGCGGGTTTTTTCGGGGCACAGTTGGCCCTATACATCGCCCGCCAATGCGCGTAAGGCCCGTTGCTTGGCGCGCAATCGCCACTTCCCCTGCCCCAACTGATGTGACCGCCGTGATCCAGACCCTTGCCGATGCCCTTGCCCAGCGTGGCTATGACACCCTGACCCAGGTGCAGAAGGCGGTGACCGACCCGGCGCTGTCGCAGGCCGACCTGCTGGTCAGCGCCCAGACCGGATCGGGCAAGACGGTGGGCTTTGGCCTGGCCATCGGTCCGACGCTTCTGGATGATACGGGCCGCTTCGGCCCCGCCGGAACGCCGCTGGCCCTGTGCATCGCGCCGACACGCGAACTGGCCCTGCAGGTGAAGCGCGAATTGCAGTGGCTTTACGCCAATACCGGTGCTGTCGTCGCCTCGTGTGTCGGGGGCATGGACATGCGCGACGAACGCCGCGCACTGGATCGCGGGGCGCATATCGTGGTGGCCACGCCGGGCCGTCTGCGCGACCATATCATGCGCAACTCGCTCAAGATGGATGCCATCCGCGCCGTCGTCCTGGACGAGGCCGACGAGATGCTGGATCTCGGGTTCCGCGAAGACCTGGAGTATATCCTGGGCGAGGCGCCCGAGACGCGCCGCACCCTGATGTTCAGCGCGACGGTGCCCCGCGCCATCGCCACCCTGGCGCAGAACTACCAGAAGGACGCCGTGCGCGTCAGCACCACCGCCGAGAAGTCACAGCACTCCGACATCGAGTACCGCGCCCTTTCCGTGGCCCAGCACGACGCCGAGAACGCCATCATCAACGTGCTGCGCTATTACGAGGCGCCCAATGCCCTGGTCTTCTGCAACACCCGCGCGGCGGTGAACCGGCTGACCACGCGGTTTTCCAACCGTGGCTTTTCCGTCGTCGCCCTGTCGGGCGAACTGACGCAGAACGAACGTACCCACGCCCTTCAGGCGATGCGCGACGGTCGTGCGCGGGTCTGCGTGGCCACGGACGTGGCGGCACGCGGCATCGACCTGCCCAACCTGGAACTGGTGGTGCATGGCGAACTGCCCAGCAACTCGGAAACCCTGCTGCACCGTTCCGGGCGCACCGGGCGGGCCGGGCGCAAGGGCGTCAGTGCGCTGATCGTGCCCCACAAGCTGCGCAAGAAGGCCGAGCGTCTGCTGCAGGGCGCCAAGGTGCGCGCCACCTGGGATGTCCCGCCCACGGCGGACGAAGTGCGCGCCCGTGACGAGGAGCGGCTGCTGGAGGATGCGGTGTGGGACGAAGACCCCACCGAGGACGAAGCCGCCTTTGCCGCCCGCCTTCTGGACATGCACGGGCCGGAGAAGATTGCCGCCGCCTATCTGCGCCTTTTCGCCAGCCGCCAGTCGGCCCCCGAGGATCTGTCCGATCCCGGCACCCCGCCCCCGCCCCGCGCGCCCTTCGGCCCGTCGGTCTGGTTCTCGCTGTCCGTGGGCCGCGCCCAGAACGCCGAACCCCGCTGGCTTTTGCCGATGCTGTGCAAATCGGGCGGCATCTCGCGCGATGACATCGGCGCGATCCGCATCCAGCAGGGCGAAACCTTCGTCGAAATGCTGGCCAGTTCAGAGGCCGGGTTCCTGAAGGCGATCGGCTCCGACATGATGCTTGAGGGCGGAACGGCCATCCGCCGCCTGCCCCAGGCGCCCGACCTGGCCCGCGCGCCGCGCCCGCCCCGCCCCGAAGGCCCGCGCCCCCCGCGCGAAGACCGCCCCGCCAGCGAAGAGCGCGTCAAGCGCGATGAGCGCCCGGCCCGCGATCAGGCCGCCGCAGCGCCGCGCCCGCCGAAAACCCGCTGGCAGCCCGACACCCCCGATGCCCCGGCCCCGCGCCCCAAGGAAAAGTACCGCGCCCCCGAAGCGCCCAGCGAACCGCGCGAGAAGCCGAAGGGCAAACCCTTTGCCAAGGGCGCGGCCGAAGGCGCCAAATCCCACAAGGCCCCGCGCCCCTGGGAAAAACCCCGCGGCGACGAACGGCCCAAGACCGGCAAGCCCTACGGCAAACCGGGCGGTAAGCCGAGTGGCAAACCCGCCCCCCGCGCCGAAGGTGGCCCCGCAGCCAAGCCCAAAGGCGACGCGCGCGACCCCTCCAAGCGTTTCTCGCCCCCCGGCGCGAAACCGGGTGGCAAGCCGTTCAAGCCGCGCGGTGGTGCGAAAGCACCCGGCAAGGGCCCGCACGCCACGCCCCGCCGCAAACCCTGATCGGCGAAAACGCCCGGAACGGTCGCAAACGGCCCAGACAGCGCGCAACCGCCAAGGCTATCCCGAACAGACCATGCGCCTGATCATCTCTTTCGCCGCCCTGTTCCTGTCGATCCTGCTGTTGCAGGTCGGATCGGGCGGCATCGTGCCTCTGGATGCGATCTCGGGGCTGAACCTGGGGTTCACGCGGGCCGAGGTGGGTGTTCTGGGTTCGGCGCATTTCCTTGGCTTCCTGATCGGCTGCTGGTGGGCGCCGCGCCTGATGGGCAGCGTCGGCCATTCGCGCGCCTTCGCCGCCTTCACGGCGGCGGGCACCATCGGCATCCTGGCCCATATGATCGTGATCCATCCCGTCGCCTGGGCCGGGTTCCGGGTGATGTCGGGGCTTTGCATCGCGGGTTGCTATACCATCGTCGAAAGCTGGCTTCAGGCCAAGGTGACGAACGAAACCCGGGGCCGCGCCTTTGGCACCTATCGCATGGTCGACATGGGCGGATCGCTGGTGGCGCAGCTTTTCATCGGCGTTCTCACGCCCGGGAGCTATGTCTCCTACAACCTCCTGGCGCTGCTGTGCTGTGCCGCGCTCATCCCCCTGACCCTGAGCACGACACCGCAACCCGAAACCCCCAAGGCCCCGCGCCTGCGCCCCGCCCTGGCCTGGCGCCGCTCGCCCCTTGCGGCGGCGGGGGTGGTCGTGTCGGGGCTGACGGCGGCGGCCTTCCGCATGGTGGGGCCGGTCTACGGGGTCGAGGTGGGGCTGAGCGCCGATCAGATCGCGCTGTTCCTGGCGGCCTTCGTGCTGGGCGGTGCGCTTTCGCAACTGCCCGCCGGCTGGCTGGCCGACAAGTTCGACCGGCGCTGGGTGCTGATCCTGTTTTCGGTGGCCGGGATACTGGCCTGCGCGGCCACGGTGGCCCTGTCGACCCGGGGCACCGGAGCGGTGATGCTGGGGGCCGGGCTGTTCGGGCTGGCCACCTTCCCGATCTATTCGATCTCGGCCGCCCATGCCCATGACTTTGCCGAAAACGACGAACGGATCGAGCTTTCGGCGGCGCTCATGTTTCTGTACGCGGTGGGGGCCATCGCATCGCCCTGGTTCGTTTCCGGCCTGATCCAGGCCTATGGGCCGCCCGCGATGTTCCTGTTCGTCAGCGCCGCCCATGTGGTGCTGATCGTCTTCGGGCTGTCGCGGATGCCGCGCCGCCCGGCCGCGACGCGCACATCCTATGTCTATGCGCCGCGCACCACCTTCATCATCGGGCGACTGCTTGGCAAGATGCGCGACCGCTAGCACTTGCCGACGGCTTGCGCTAAACGGGCGCCCAGACCACCGAAAGGCCCCCCATGGCACGTATTCTCATCACCTCGGCAATTCCCTACATCAACGGGATCAAACACCTCGGCAACCTGGTCGGCAGCCAGCTTCCGGCCGATCTTTACGCGCGCTACATGCGCCAGCGCGGCCACGAGGTGATGTTTCTCTGCGCGACCGACGAACACGGCACCCCGGCCGAGCTGGCCGCCGCCAAGGCGGGCAAGCCTGTCGATGAATTCTGCGCCGAGATGCACGCCGTCCAGTCCGAAATCGCCGCCGGCTTCCGGCTGTCCTTCGACAAGTTCGGCCGGTCCTCCAGCCCGCAGAACCACCGGTTGACCCAACAGTTCGCGGCACGGCTGGATCAGGCCGGCCTGATCGAGGAAGTCAGCGAGAAGCAGGTCTATTCCAATGCCGACGGGCGCTTCCTGCCCGACCGCTATATCGAGGGCACCTGCCCCAACTGCGGCTATGACAAGGCCCGGGGCGACCAGTGCGAAAACTGCACCAAGCAGTTGGACCCGACCGACCTGATCGACGCCCGCAGCGCGATTTCCGGCAGCACCGATCTTGAGGTGCGCGAAACCAAGCATCTCTACCTGAAACAGTCGCAGATGCGCGGAAAACTGACCGAGTGGATTGACACCAAGACCGACTGGCCGATCCTCACCACCTCGATCGCGCGCAAGTGGCTGAACGATGGCGACGGCCTGCAGGATCGCGGCATCACCCGCGATCTTGACTGGGGGGTTCCGGTGCAGAAGGGCGACGACCCCTGGCCGGGGATGGAGGGCAAGGTCTTCTACGTCTGGTTCGACGCCCCCATCGAATACATCGCCTGCGCCGCCGAATGGGCCGAGGAAAAGGGCCTGGACGATGCCGCCTGGCAACGCTGGTGGCGCACCGACAAGGGCGCCGACGACGTGCGCTATGTGCAGTTCATGGGCAAGGACAACGTGCCCTTCCACACCCTGTCGTTCCCCACAACGATCATGGGCGCCAATTCGGTCGGCCAGGAAGAATGGAAGCTGGTCGATTACATCAAGGCGTTCAACTACCTGAACTACGACGGCGGGCAGTTCTCGACCAGCCAGGGGCGCGGCATCTTCATGGACCAGGCGCTGTCGATCCTGCCCGCCGACTACTGGCGCTGGTGGCTTCTGTCCCACGCCCCCGAAGGCAGCGACGCCGAGTTCACCTGGGAGAATTTCCAGTCCTCGATCAACAAGGACCTGGCCGATGTGCTGGGCAACTTCGTGTCGCGGGTGACGAAATTCTGCCGCTCGAAGTTTTCCGAGGCGGTGCCCGAGGGCGGCAGCTATGGCCCGGACGAGGAAAAGCTGATCGCCGATCTGACCACCCGCATCCGCGCCTACGAGGGCCACATGGAGGCCATCGAGGTGCGCAAGGCCGCGGCCGAGTTGCGGGCGATCTGGGTGCTGGGCAACGAATACCTGCAGGCCACGGCCCCCTGGACCGCCTTCAAGACCGACCCCGACCGCGCCGCCGCCGTGATCCGCCTGTCGCTGAACCTGATCCGCGTCTATGCCGTGCTGTCGCGCCCCTTCATCCCCGATGCCGCTGCCGAACTTCTGGCGGCGATGCAGACCGACGACGACAGCTGGCCCACCGACCTGGCCACGGCGCTTGACGCCCTGCCCGCAGGCCACGGGTTCAGCGTGCCCAAGGTGACCTTTGCCAAGATCACCGACGACCAGCGCGACGACTGGCAGGCCCGCTTCGCCGGCAAGAGGGACTGAGCGCGCGCCCTGATGGGCGTTGCGTGTTCGATCAAGGCAGAAACCGGGGGCGCTGAACGGGCGTTGCGTGTTCGATCAAGGAAGAAACCGGGGGGCGCTGATGGCCCCCCGCGTCAAAGCGCGCGGGCGCGGCTGACGAAACGCGCCATCAGAAGCGCCCCCGCCACTCCAAGCCCCAGCGCCAGCCCCAGCCAGATGCCCACGCCGCCCAGCCCGAAGGTGAACCCCATGAGGTAGGAGGCCGGCGCGCCGATGATCCAATAGCTGATCATCGCGATCACCATCGGCCCACGGGTGTCCTGCAGCCCCCGCAACAGCCCCAGCGCCATGGCCTGTGCCGCATCCATGACCTGGAACAGAGCCGCCGCCGCCAGCAGGCCGACCCCGATGGCCAGCACCTCTTCGCGGGCCGGTTCCAGCGGGTCGAGGAAGACCCCGATCAGCGGCGCCGGAACCGTGACGAAAAGGATCACCGTCACCACGGCCACGATCATCGACAGGGCAATCGCCATTCCGGCCCCCCGGCGCAGCCGCGCGCCATCGCGCCGCCCCATCGCCTGCCCCGCCCGCACCGTTGCGGCATTCGACAGGCCGATATGCACCATGAACATCAGGCCGGAAATCTGGAGCGCAACGCCATGGGCGGCCAGCGCGATGGGCCCGATCCAGCCCATCATCACCGACGAGGCGGCAAAAAGCCCCACCTCGGCCAGATTGGTCAGCCCGATGGGCCAGCCAAGGCGGAACACGTCGCCAAAGGCCTCCCAGTCGGGGCGCCAGAGCCGCACGAACAGCTCGTATTCCGGCGTCACCCAGCGCGCATAGCCCGCCAGACCGATCAGCGAAACGACCTGCACCGCCACCGAGGCGATGGCCGCGCCGGTGATGCCCAGTTCCGGCGCGCCCCAGTTGCCGAAGATCAGCGAATAGTTGATGCCCACGTTCACCACCACGGCCGCCAGCGTGACCCACATCACCACCCGCGTACGCTCGAGCGCGGCAAGATAGCTTTTCAGAACCATCACCCCCAGCGCCGGCAGCAGCCCCCAGGCCGCCACGTCAAGATAGGCCGAGGCAAGCGTGACGATCAGAGGGTCCTGGCCCATGGCGCCCAGCCAGACCTCGGACAGCAGCAGCAAGGGCACCGCCAGCCCGGCAAACATCAGCGACACCCAGATGCCCATGCGCGTCACCCGGCGCACCTGCACCCCGTCACCTGTCTCGTTGGCCTGGGCCACCATGGGCATGACCGCAAAGGCAAAGCCCGACCCGAACAGGAACAGCACGAACCACATGGTGCCGCCCAGCACCTGCGCGGCAAGGGCGTTGACATCGTACCACCCCAGCATCAGGGCATCGGTCAGGGAAATGGCAAACTGCGCCACGTGGCTTGCAATCAGCGGCAAGCCAAGGATCAGGATGGCGCGGGCGTGACCGGCCCGCGACAGGGGAATGTCGGATGAGTCGGACATGAAACAGCGGTAGCCGAGCGGCGCGCCCCCCGCAAGCGGCACGTTACCCCGTGGCGCGACAGTCCAGCTTCAGGGTATCGGCGAAGGTCTCGCCCACCTCGGGGAAATTGTACTCGTCATATCCGGCGCCCGAGGGCGAGGCGAGCAGCGCCTCGAGGTCGGCATTCGCCGCGCCTTCGTCGGGTTCCACCACCGCAAGGGTGCACTCAGCCTCGCCCTCGATCCGGGGGGTCAGGGACAGATCGAAAGCCGCGTAATAGGTCGGATCGAAGGTGCGCAGGAATACCGGCGCGCCCGCAGGGTCCAGCGGTTCCTCGAACAGCCGCAGGTGGGTCGATATAAGCTGCCCCGCCTCAAGGGTCACATGGGGCTCGACGGGCGGCGAAAGGGCCAGTTCCCGGTCGCCCAGGTAGGCGCGCGTGGTGCCGGTGTATCCCTTGTCGGGGTTCTGGTCGAACCCGGCCAGCGCGGCCTCTTCCGACTCGCTCAACTGCCCGTCGCCATCGGCGTCAAACCCGCCTTCCTCGATCATCAGCAGCGAATAGAAGGCATCGTAAAGCCAGATCACCCGCACCCCGGCCAGTTGCCCCTTGTCGTTGAAGACAGGGTTCAGGCCGGTGTCCAGAAACATGTGCGGATGGGCCTGCGCCGGGGCGCTGGAAAGAAGCAGGACGCTGAGGCAGGCGGCAAATCTCATGCCGCGCATGATCCTATGGGCGCCGACCAACTGCAAGCCCAAGCCGCCGGTGCAGCCATCAGATTCCGCCCCCTCTTTCTTGCACCAAATACTCCCGCCGGAGGCTTGCGTTGCCAAGGGCAACGCAAATCCGGCACGCGCCACGCCGGTCACTTTTTCCCGCGCGGGTCGTCAAGATAGCGCCGCCAGGGATGTTCCTGCGCAAAGCCCAGCATCTCGCGCGCCTTGCGGTTGGAATAAAGCGTTTCGTGTTCCCCAAGATCACCGCGCACCGGCACCCCTTCGTAGTGGCGCGCCAGGATCTCGGGCGTGGTCAGGTTGACCGAGTGATCGTCGTTGCTGGCGTTGAACACCTGATAGCCCAGGCCATCGGTCGCAAGACAGCGGTCGACAATCTGGCCCAGGTCGCGGGCATCGATATAGGCGAAGAAATTGCGCAACCGCTGGTCGGGGTTCTCGATGAAATCGGGGAACTTCTCGGCATAGTCCTGCGGCTCCATCACGTTGTTGATGCGCAGGCCATAGATGTCGGCCCCCGTGCGCGCCTGGAACGAACGCGCCGTCCCCTCGTTGCAGACCTTGGACATGGCATAGCTGTCCTCGGGCAGGGTCGGGTGGTCTTCGTCGATGGGCAGGTATTCGGGCTGGCGCGTGCCGCTGGCAAAGCAGACGCCATAGGTGGTTTCGGACGAGGCGAAGATCACCTTGCGGATCCCCAGCTTCACCGCCGCTTCGATCACGTTGTAGGTGCCGATGGTGTTGACGCGGAAGGTTTCGTTGTCGGGGTGGATCAGGATGCGCGGCACCGCGGCGAAATGCACCACGGCGTCATAGCCCTGCACCCCCTGCCCGGCCTGCATCTCATCGAAACCGGCATACATGGTCAGCGCGTTCCACACCTGGCCGCTGTCGGTGATATCGGCCTTCAGGGTGGTGACGCCGGGGCAGTCCAGGTCGACCAGATCGAGGTTGGTCACCCGGTGCCCCTTTGACACCAGATAGGGCACCACGTGCCGTCCCGCCTTGCCGCTGCCGCCCGTGAACAGGATGCGCATGTCGTCTCCTCCAGGTTTGTTCTACCCGAAGGGACATACCGCGCCGCGCCGCCCTGACAACCCTCAGCGGGCCATCAGGCGCAGAACGGTGGCGCGGGTGACGCGCGGCGCGCGGTTGCGCCCGCCGAAGGGGTCAGACGCCCCATCGCGTGCCGCCAGCGCCAGAAGCGCGATCCGGCGGCGCCGCCGGGCGAGTTCGTAGAACGGTCCCTTGCTCATGGTCAGACCCGTGGTGATTGAAGGCTGCCCGCGACCCTGCCGGCGGATTGCGGCCAAACCGTGCCGCGCGTCCGGCATCCGCGTGATTTTCGCCACGCCACGCCCCTTTCCCGGCCCCGGCGCAAATGCCATACTGTGCCGGGTAACATAAAAATGAGCAGCACAATGGCCAACGACGATCTTCTGTCCGGGGCAGAGCCCGAGGTTTATGACGCATCCTCGATCGAGGTTCTTGAAGGGCTTGAACCGGTACGCAAGCGGCCGGGCATGTATATCGGCGGCACCGACGAACGCGCCCTGCACCACCTGGTGGCCGAGGTTCTGGACAACTCGATGGACGAGGCCGTGGCAGGCCATGCCAACCGGATCGAAGTTGAGCTGCACGCAGATTACGCCGTCACCATCCGCGACAACGGCCGCGGCATCCCGGTGGACCCGCACCCCAAGTTCCCGGGCAAATCCGCGCTTGAGGTGATCCTGTGCACCCTGCACGCGGGCGGCAAGTTTTCGGGCAAGGCCTATCAGACATCGGGGGGCCTGCACGGCGTCGGGGCCTCGGTCGTCAATGCGCTCAGCGATTCGATGGTGGTTCAGGTCGCCCTGAACAAGGAGTTGCACGAACAGCGCTTTTCGCGGGGCGTGCCCCTTGGCCCGGTCGAGAAGATCGGCGCCGCCCCCAACCGGCGCGGCACCACGGTGACCTTCCACGCCGACGAACAGATCTTCGGCCATCACCGGTTCAAGCCCGCGCGCCTGTTCAAATCCATCCGCTCGAAGGCCTACCTGTTCTCGGGGGTCGAGATCCGCTGGAAATCGGCCATCGACGACGGCGAAACCCCGACCGAGGCGGTGTTCCACTTTCCCGGCGGGCTGGCCGATTACCTGAACGAAACCCTGGGCGGCGCGGTCACCTATTCCGACCGCCCCTTCGCGGGCAAGGTCAGCTTCCAGGACAAGTTCAACACCCCCGGCAGCGTCGAATGGGCCATCAACTGGACCCCGGCGCGCGACGGCTTCACCCAAAGCTATTGCAACACCGTCCCCACCCCCGAGGGCGGGACGCATGAGGCGGGCTTCTGGTCGGCGATCCTGAAGGGCATCCGCGCCTATGGTGAACTGATCAACAACCGCAAGGCCAAGGACATCTCGCGCGATGACCTGATGGGCGGGGGCTGTGCGCTGGTGTCCTGCTTCATCCGCGAACCCGAATTCGTCGGCCAGACCAAGGACCGACTGGCCACCACCGAGGCGGGCCGCCTGGTGGAAGGGGCCGTGCGCGACCACTTCGACAACTGGCTGGCCGCCGATACCAAGGCGGCGGGCGCGATCCTCGATTTCCTGGTGCTGCGCGCCGAGGAACGGATGCGCCGGCGCCAGGAAAAGGAAACCGCCCGCAAGACCGCCACGAAAAAGCTGCGCCTGCCCGGCAAGCTGGTGGATTGTTCGGCCACCGACCGTTCGGGCACCGAGCTTTTCATCGTCGAGGGCGATTCGGCCGGCGGGTCGGCGAAGATGGCGCGCGAACGCAAGACACAGGCCCTGCTGCCCCTGCGCGGCAAGATCCTGAACGTGCTGGGCGCCGCCTCGTCCAAATTGGGCAGCAACGCCGAGATTTCCGATCTCTGCCAGGCTCTGGGCGTGGGCATGGGGACGAAGTTCAACGTCGACGACCTGCGCTATGACAAGATCATCATCATGACTGACGCCGACGTGGACGGCGCGCATATCGCCTCCCTCTTGATGACTTTCTTCTTCACCCAGATGCGCCCGATGATCGACGCGGGGCACCTGTACCTGGCCTGCCCGCCCCTCTTCCGCCTGACCCAGGGCGCCAAGCGCGTCTATTGCCTGGACGAGGCCGAGCGTGATGTCTGGCTGGCCAAGGGTCTGGGCGGCAAGGGCAAGATCGACGTGTCACGCTTCAAGGGCCTGGGCGAAATGGACGCGAAAGACCTGAAAGACACGACCATGAACCCCGAAACCCGCAAACTGATCCGCGTGACGATCGACGAGGACGAACCCGGCGAAACCGGCGACCTGGTGGAACGCCTGATGGGCAAGAAACCGGAATTGCGGTTCCAGTACATCAGCGAGAACGCGCAGTTTGTGGAGGAGTTGGATGTTTGAGACATGAAGAATAAATGTATCTCCATTAGACGTCTCAAAGTTCATGAATTTGATACTACTCTCCGAAAATTGAATCGAGAGTCAAACACGTGGACCGGGAGGTACGAGATTCTTCTAAATTTGGAGAAAAAGGCAACACGTCAATTTATCAAAATCTATGGGCAAATAGTTCTTGCCTATCTAATAATAACATCCCTAAGATCTGGTGATACTTTAAAAGTGAAGATTCAGAGTTTTGAACTAGATATACCTTTGTCATACTTTCTGGCAACAACTGGCGTTCTCTTTCTAATTTCCGCGATTTCTCTTTGCCACCTATCGGTTGCTTTGACCTTGAAGGCAAGAGAAGGTGGGCGAGTCCTTATTTCAGGTTTCTCCGCCAATATTTATGGTCTCCTTCAAGGAAATGAAAATGACGCTTCACTTGGAATTTCCATGTTCTCAAATTATTTCATAAAGGAGATAATGCCTGTTTCGACCATGTTTGCCTTAGCATTTTTCTTTGCATTCATAGCGATGCTCATCCCCTTTGGTGCCATTGGTTACTATTTTCTCACAATACAGCTTGACCTACTCTTTACGCCAGGTGTAACCGCACCCCAGAAATTTTCGATGGTATTTGGAGGTTTGTCGATAATTCTTAGCTTCATTTACACCTTTCTATTTCACATCCCTCTTCCAGTGGAAAAGAACAAGGGTTTGATCAGATGGATTTTTCTCAACCACCTATCGAAAAACAGGCATCCAATGGCAGATAAGTGGCTAAAAGATAATTGAATATCTTAAAAGAGACGACTTATTAAGAAAACCATCACGGCCAACACGGAGGGCAGCGCCCGGACCGAGGGGTGGGCGAGAAGCGCCCGCCCCGTGGGGGCGGTTCGGGCGCTGCCCGGCGGTGCCGCCGGGCGAGTCATCACGGCAGGGCGTTTTTTTGGTCTAAACGGGCAAGTGCGTCTGGGGGGCTTTTGCTTCGGACTTTGATCGTTGAGGCGGTGGATCGAACCGCCCGGCGACGCGCCTGCGCTCCGCGCGTTCGACGCTGAAAAAGGTCCACCGGACCTTTTGCCGGGCGCGTCTCACTCCTGCAACCGTTCCAGATAAGCCGCCAGGGCCACCAGCGGCGCCGGTGTCGGGGTGGCGCGGCCGTCTCCGGTATCGACGGGGACAAGCATGTCGTCCTCCATCCCGGCGCCGAATTCCGGCATCACGCTGTGCGGATCGCCCTCGCGCGAGAAGCCGTCGATCACCCCCATGACATAGGTGCGGGGGAAGGTGCCGCCGTTGCGGGCGGAAAGCTGCGTGAGGTCGGGCACGGGTTTGCCCAGGTTGCCCGCCAGGTCTCCGTCGCCCTTGCCGGTCGCGCCATGGCAGGCGGTGCAGGACTCGGCATAAAGCCCGCGCCCCACCTCGGCGGGCGGGGGCACACAGGCGGCGAGGGTGGCAAGCGTGGTGGCGGCAAGGGCAAGGCGGATCATCGTCGCTCCTTCGAATCTGGCTTCGGGTCTGGTTGGGGCCAGTCTGGCCGGGCAGCGCGCAGGCCGCATTGATCCAGATCACCCTAGCAAGGATCACGCCGGCGTGAAACGCAAAACCAATGCTCGCCCCATCGGGATTTCCGCCTTAACATCAACCCCATGCGCGCGATCCTCCTGCCCCTTCTCCTGCTTGCGCTTGCCGCCTGCGCGCGCCCGCTGAGCGTGGAGGAAAGGGCCTTTGCCGCCACGGTGCAGGGCGCCGCGTTGAACCCCGCGCCGGTGCGCATCGCCAAGGGCGCGCTGATCGGCAACATCACCCGCACCCGCCCGCCGCGCCCCGCCCTGGCCTGCCGCGAACGTATCCGCCACCCCGAAACCGGCGATGTCCGCATCTCGACCGCCGCCTTCGTGCTGTTCGACCGGATGTTCGCGGCCCGGCGGGTCTACCGTGACAACTACCTGCCCGGTTATCCCGACACCCTGCCCCTGGCGCGGGCCATGTTCATCGCCCACGAAATGACCCATGTCTGGCAATGGCAGAACCGTGCCGTCACCGGCTATCACCCCCTGCGCGCGGCGGCCGAACACCGCCCCGGCGCTGATCCGTACCTGTTCGACTTGAAGGCGGGCCAGGATTTCCTGAGCTTCGGATACGAACAGCAGGGCGGCATCGTCGAGGAGTTTGTCTGTTGCCGCGCGCTTGACCCCGAGGGGGCGCGCACCCGGCGGCTTTACCAGATGCTGCGCCCCTATTTCCCGGGCCTGGAACCGCACAGCCGGGTGGCGCGCGCCGCCGTCACCCTGCCCTGGAAAGATGCGCCGACCGCCGGGATTTGCAGTTAGGCCGCGCCGTAACCGCCGCCCCCCGGCGTTTCCATGATGAAGACATCGCCGGGATGCAGTTCAGCGGAATCGTTGCCGCGCAGGGGTTCAACCGTGCCATCCGCCCGGCGCACCGCGTTGCGCCCCGGCTTGCCATCGCCCCCGCCATTGGCCCCGAAAGGCCGGGTTTCACGGTGCGACGAGAGGACGGTAACTGTCATATCTTCGAGAAAGCGCAATTCGCGCAGGATGCCATCGCCCCCCGGCCAGCGCCCCGCCCCGCCCGAACCGCGGCGGATCTCGAACCGGTCCACCCGCACCGGGAAGCGGGATTCCAGAACCTCGGGGTCGGTCATGCGGGTGTTGGTCATGTGCGAATGCACGCCACTGGCCCCGGCAAACCCCTCGCCCGCGCCGGTGCCGCCGCAGATGGTTTCATAGTTCTGATGCACATCGTTGCCATAGACGAAGTTGTTCATCGTCCCCTGGCTGCCCGCCAGCACCCCCAGCGCCCCAAAGAGCGTTTCGGTGATCGCCTGGCTGACCTCGGTATTGCCGGCGATCACCGCCGCCGGATAGGCCGGGTTGATCATGCAGCCCTCGGGCACCCGCAGATCGAGCGGTTTCAGGCAGCCTTCGTTCATGGGAATATCGCTGCCCACCAGGCAGCGGAAGACATAGAGAACCGCCGCCCGGCAGATCGCCAGCGGCGCGTTGTAGTTGCCGCCGTCCTGGGGCGAGGTGCCGGCAAAGTCGATCACCGCGCTACGGGCCCTGGCATCGACGGTGATCTTCACCGCGATCTGCTGACCGGAATCCAGCGTATAGGTGAAGGCGCAATCCTTCAGCACGTCCAGCACCCGGCGCACGGATTCCTCGGCGTTGTCCTGAACGTGGCGCATGTAGGCGTGAACCGTCTCCAGCCCGAACTGGCCGGTGATGCGCTGCAATTCGGCCACGCCGGTCGCATTGGCGGCGATCTGGGCGGAAAGGTCGGCCATGTTCTGGGCGACATTACGGGCGGGATATTTCGCCCCGCGCAGCAGGGCCTCGGCGGCCTCGCGCTGCAATTCGCCCTGATCCACCAGCTTGAAGTTCTCGATCACCACCCCTTCCTCTTCGATATGGGTGCTGTCGGGGGGGGCCGATCCGGGGGTCGTGCCGCCGATATCGGCATGATGCCCGCGCGAGGCGACGATGAAGGCGATGTCGTCGCCTTCAAACACCGGGGTGATGACGGTGATGTCGGGCAGATGGGTTCCACCGTTGAACGGATTGTTCATCATGATCACATCGCCCGGTTTCAGGCTGCCCGCGTTCTGGGCCAGCACCGTGCGCACGCTTTGGCTCATCGAGCCGAGGTGCACTGGCACATGGGGCGCATTGGCCACCAGATCGCCGTTCGGATCGAAGATCGCACAGGAAAAATCGTATCGTTCCTTGATGTTGACCGAATAGGCCGTGTTCGCCAGAGTCGCCCCCATCTGTTCGGCGATGGACATGAAAAGGTTGTTGAACACCTCGAGCATGATCGGATCGACGCGGGTTCCCACCGCCTCGGCCCGCTCAAGCGGCACGATGCGTTCAAGGATCAGGTCGGCGCCATCGGGAGTGTGGGCGGCCCAGCCGGGTTCGACGATGTTGGTGCCCGTAGGCTCGAAGATGACGGCCGGGCCCTTCACCGTGGTGCCGGGGGTTAGAGAGGCGCGGTCGATCAGCGGCACGTCACGCCAGTCGCCTTCGGTGAACATGGGCGTGGTGGCATCGGGGGCGCCTCCGATGGCGCGCGGCAGTGTCACCGCCTCGCCCGTTTCGCCCACCGCCTCAACCGTCAGCACGTCGAGGATCAGCCGGTCATAGGCGGGAACGAAACCGAAGCGCGCCTTGTGGGCGGCATCGAAGGCGGCGCGCATCTTGGCGGGCGTATCGAAGGGCACCGGCAGGGCCTGGTGGCCGCCGTCGGTGCGCACATGGGCGGTTTCGATCAGGCGGATCGCCTCGGCGGCAATCCCCTGTTTCGCCACCGCCGCCCGGGCGCTTTCGGCGATACCGTCCAGCACCTCGCGCGCGCCGGAATCATCAAGCGCACCGGCGAACTGGTGTTCACGGATCTCGCGCACATCGGCCAGCCCCATACCGAAAGCCGACAGCACGCCCGCGAAGGGGTGAACATAGATCCGCTTCATGCCCAGCACATCGGCCACAAGGCAGGCATGCTGCCCCCCTGCCCCGCCGAAGCAATTCATGGTGTATCCGGTCACGTCATAGCCGCGCTGAACGCTGATCTTCTTGATCGCGTTGGCCATGTTTTCAACAGCAATGCGCAGGAAGCCCTCGGCCAGCTCTTCGGGCCTTCGTTCCTCATCGCCCAATTCCTGGGCCATCTCGCGCGCCAGGGCGACAAAACCGTCGCGCACCGCCTGCACATCCAGCGGCTGATCGCCGTCGGGGCCAAAGACATGGGGGAAGATATCGGGGTTGATCTTGCCCAGAAGCACGTTGCAGTCGGTCACCGTCAGCGGCCCGCCCCGGCGATAGGCGGCCGGCCCCGGATCGGCGCCCGCACTTTCGGGGCCGACCTGCAAGCGGCCCTGCCGGAACGACAGGATCGAACCACCCCCGGCAGCCACGGTGTGAATGCTCATCATCGGGGCGCGCATGCGCACGCCTGCCACCTCGGTTTCGAAGCTGCGTTCGTATTCGCCGGCAAAGTGGCAGACGTCGGTGCTGGTGCCGCCCATGTCGAACCCGATCAGCCGGTCATACCCCGCCCCCTGGGCCGTGCGCGCCATGCCCACGACACCGCCCGCCGGGCCGGACAGAATGGAATCCTTGCCCTGGAACATCGCCGCATCGGTCAGCCCGCCGCTGCTTTGCATGAACATCAGCGCGCCCTCGCCCCCCAGCGCATCGCTGACCTGCGCGACGTAGCGGCGCAGGATGGGCGAGAGATAGGCATCGACAACCGTGGTATCGCCCCGGCTGACCAGCTTGATCAGCGGCGATACCTCGTGGCTGAGCGAGACCTGGGTGAAACCGATATCGCGGGCGATCTGGCCCGCCGCCTTTTCATGGTCGGAAAACCGATAGCCATGGGCGAAACCGATGGCGATCGCGCGATAGCCGTCATCGAAGGCGGCCTGAAACTGTGCCCGCAGCTTTTCATCGTTCAGGGGGGTGACGATGGTGCCGTCGGCGGCCAGGCGCTCTTCTACCTCGATCACGTCGGAATACAACATTTCAGGCAATTTGATGTGCAGATCGAACAGGCGGGGCCGGTTCTGATAGCCTATTTGCAACAAATCCCGCATTCCGGCGGTGATCGCCAGAACGGTGCCTTCGCCCTTGCGCTCCAGCAGCGCATTTGTGGCCACCGTGGTGCCCATCTTGACCGCCTCGATGGTGCCTTCGGGGATCGGGTCATCGCCCGCCAGTCCCAGAAGATGGCGGATGCCATGCACCGCGGCGTCGCGGTAGGCTTCGGGGTTCTCGCTCAGCAGCTTGTGGGCCACGACGTTTCCGTCGGGGCGGCGCGCCACGATATCGGTGAAGGTGCCGCCGCGATCGACCCAGAACTGCCACATGATACGTCTCCCCGAAGTTGCCCGCGAACCCTAGCCGGGCCGCATGCAAAGGAAAAGTGTCAGTCGGCCCGTTCCAGAAGCTCGATCCGGTTGCCGAAGGGATCGGTGATGTAGATGCGGTTGAAGCCGGGGTAATCGCCATCGGCCTCGTAGGTGACGCCCGCCGCATCCAGCCTGTCGCGCACCACCGAAAGCGAGGCGACAAGAAAGCCGGGGTGCGCCTTCACCGCCGGGGCAAATGGCGTTTCCACCCCCAGATGAACCCGCACCGACCCGGATTCGAACCAGCACCCGCCCCGTTTGGCCAGGGCCTCGGGCTTGGGCTGTTCGGCCATCCGCAGGACACCGCCGTAAAACGCCCGCGCGTCGGCCTCTCCTCCCTTGGGCATGGCCAGTTGCACATGGTGCAGACCCATCAGCATCTCTGTCTCCTCCGTCGCCGGGGTCAGGCCCCGACCGAATTGCGCAGCAGCTCCTGCGAATAGGGATGTTCGGCCCGTCTTGCGCGCAGGCTGTCCACATCCATCACTTCGACGATACGGCTGTCCTTCATCACGGCCAGCCGCCCGCACATATGCCCCACCACCGCAAGGTCATGGGACACCATCACATAGGTCAGGCCATGTTCGGCCCGCAGATCGGTCAGCAGGTTCAGGATTTCGGCCTGCACCGAAACATCCAAGGCCGAGGTGGGTTCATCCAGCAAGAGAATTCTGGGCTCGGCCGCCAATGCGCGGGCAATCGCCACCCTTTGCCGTTGCCCGCCAGACAGTTGGTGGGGATAGCGGAAGCGGAACTTCTGCCCCAGCCCCACATCGTCCAGCAGCTTGACCACCCGCGCGTCGATGTCGCGGAAGCCGTGCAGGTGCAGCGTTTCGCCCAGCACCCCGTCGACCGAATGGCGCGGATGAAGCGATGCATATGGGTCCTGGAACACCATCTGCACCGTCTTGTAGAAGGATTTGACGCGCCCCTGGGTCAGTTCCTGACCATCCACCGTGATCTTTCCGTCCCAGGTGGGCGCCAGGCCGGTGATCGCCTTGAGGATGGTGGATTTTCCCGACCCGGATTCCCCGACAAGGCCAAAACTCTCGCCCTTGTCGACCGCGAAACTGGCGCCCTGCACCGCGTTTACCCTGTCATGGCCCCGGCCAAACCAGACGTTCAGGTTTTCGACGGACAACATGCTCATGCGCGGCCACTCACACTTGGGGCGTCCGACCAGGCGGGATCGCGTTTCAGCACGTCCAGCTTGCCGCGGGGCTGATCCAGCCGCGGCAGCGAATTGAGAAGCCCGCGGGTATAGGGATGCGTCGCCTGGTGCAGCTTGTCGGCATCGCAAACCTCGACCACCCGGCCCGCATACATGATCAGGACACGGTCACAGAAATCGGCAACTAGGTTCAGATCGTGGGAAATGAAGATCAGGCCCATCCCCCGCGAGGTGACAAGATCGTCCATGATCGACAGCACCTGGCGCTGAACCGAAACGTCCAGGGCGCTGGTGGGTTCGTCCGCGATCAGGATCTGCGGACCGGGAATAAGCATCATGGCGATCATGATCCGCTGGCCCATGCCGCCCGACATCTCGTGCGGATAGGCCCGCATCACCCGTTCGGGATCGCGGATCGAAACCGATTCCAGCGCGGCAATCGAAGCCTGCCGCGCGTTCGAGCGGCCCGACTTGTGCGCCAGACGATAAGCCTCGACCAGTTGATCGCCGATGGTCATCACCGGGTTGAGCGAGAATTTCGGGTCCTGCATCACCATCGAGATCTGCTGGCCCCGCACCCCGCGCATCTCCTTTTCGGAAATCTGCATCAGGTCGCGCCCCTCCAGCGCGATATGATCGGCCTCGACGATGCCGGGGGGCCGGATCAGGCGCAGGATCGCCCGCCCGGTCATGGATTTTCCGCTGCCGGATTCGCCAACGATGCCCAGACGCTCCTTGCCCAGGGTGAAGGACACGCCGCGCACCGCATCGAAGACGCCTTGCCGGGTGGGAAACTTCACCCAGAGGTTTTCAACATCAAGCAGGGTCATTGGCCACTGTCCTTCGGGTCAAGCACATCGCGCAACCCGTCGCCCAGCAGGTTGAAGGCCAGCGAGACGGTGAAGATCGCAAGGCCCGGCATGGTTGCCACCCACCAGTGATCCAGGATGAACCGCCGCCCCTCGGAGATCATCGCGCCCCATTCCGGGCTGGGCGGCTGCGCGCCAAGGCCCAAAAAGCCAAGGCCGGCGGCGGCAAGGATGATGCCCGCCATGTCCAGCGTGACCCGCACGATCAGCGAGGAAATGCACAGCGGCCAGATATGCTTGGTGATGATGCGAAGCGGCCCGGCGCCCTGCAACTTGATCGCGCTGATGAAATCGGAACTGCGGATGGTCAGGGTTTCGGCCCGGGCGATCCGGGCATAGGGCGGCCAGGCGGTAAGCGAGATGGCCAGCACCGCGTTTTCGATCCCCGCGCCCAGGGCGGCGACAAAGGCCAGCGCCAGAACAAGGCGCGGGAAGGCCAGGAAAATGTCGGTGATCCGCATGAGAACGGCATCGGTCCAGCCGCCGACATAGCCCGCGATGGTTCCGATCAGCAGCCCGGCAATGGGCGCGATCAGGGCCACAAGCGCCACGATGTAAAGCGTGATCCGCGAGCCATAGATCAACCGGCTGAGCGTATCGCGCCCCAGGCTGTCGGTGCCGAGGATGTGACCCTCGGTGCCCAGGGGTTTCAGGCGGTTGGCCAGATCCTGGTCGAAGGGGCTGTAGGGGGCCAGAAGCGGCGCGAACAGCGCCACCAGCCCCAGCAGCACCAGGATGCCAAGGCCCACCATGGCCATGGAATTGCCCCGAAACGACAGCCACCCCTTGTAGAAGGCGGCCATGCGGGCATGACGCCGCGAGGTGGGCGTATCGCTCAGCAGCCATTGGCGCAGGGTCTGATCGCTCATGTAAACACCTTATTTTGCACGGGGATCAAAGACCTTGTACAGAAGGTCGGAGAAGATGTTCAGCAGGATGAACACAAGGCCGACAACCACCGTACCGCCCAGAACCGCGTTCATGTCGGCGGCCAGAAGGGCCGTGGTGATATAGCTGCCGATGCCGGGCCAGGAGAAGATGATCTCGGTCAGGACCGACCCTTCCAGAAGGCCGGCATAGGACAGCGCGATCACCGTGATCAGCTGCACGCGGATGTTGCGGAAGGCGTGGCGCCAGACGACATCCCATTCGCTCATCCCCTTGACCCGGGCGGTGGTGACATACTCGGCGCTCAGCTGTTCCAGCATGAAACTGCGGGTCATCCGGCTGATGTAGGCCAGCGAGTAATAGCCCAGAAGCGAGGCGGGCAGGATCAGGTGGGAAAAGGCGTTGCGGAACACGGCCCAGTCCCCCGCCAGCGCGGAATCGACCAGGATCATGCCGGTCACCTGCGGGACGATGTCGACATAGAAGATATCCAACCGCCCAGGCCCGCCGACCCAGCCCAGAATGCCGTAAAAGATCAACAATCCGATGAGACCAAGCCAGAAAATCGGCATGGAATATCCGACAAGTGCAACAACCCGCGCCACCTGGTCCACCCATGAACCGCGCTTGACGGCGGCGACGACGCCCAGCGGCACGCCAAGGACAACGCCCATGATGACGCCAAGGGTGGCCAGTTCCAGGGTGGCGGGAAAGACGCGCAGGATGTCTTCGGCCACGGGCCGGGCGTTCAGTGTCGAGATGCCGAAATCGCCGCGCAGCACGTCGCCGAGATAATAGAGAAACTGGACGATTAGCGGCTTGTCCAGCCCAAGCTGTTCGTAGACCGCATCATAGGTCGATTGCGAGGCCCGTTCGCCCACGATGGCAAGGACCGGATCAATGGGCATCACCCGCCCGATGACGAAGGTGACGAACAGCAGACCCAGCATGGTGACAGCGACCGACGCCAGCGTACGCAGGGAGCCGAGCGCAAAGGCGGCGAAAGGCGCGCCGATGCGCCTTTCGCCTGTGTTATCGCTCAGGGCCACTTACTTGGTGACCTGCCAGTAGGACGCGGCGGTGATCGCCTGCCCCGTCGAGAAGTCGGTGACGTTCTCACGCTGGGCCGACTGTTCGATCTGCTGGAACATGATGACAAAGGGCGAGATTTCGCGGAACTCGGCCTGGATGTCGCGGTACATCTGGGCGCGTTTCTCGGTATCGCCCTCCACCACGGCGGCTTCGGTCTTTGCGGTCAGGCCGCCCGTATCCCAGGCCGTGCGCCAGGCCAGAAGCCCGGTCGCGCCCGCCTCGTCCGAGTTGTCGGGGTTATAGGCAAAGGTGCCGGCGTTGGTCTGCGGATCGGGGTAATCCGGGCCCCAGGCGCCGATATACATGTCCAGTTCCCGCGCACGGTAACGCGCCAGGATCTGCGCCGCGGTGCCCAGGGTGATGTTCATCTTGATACCCACCTGCGACAGCTGGTTCTGCATCGACTGGGCAATCTCGATCCGCTCCTGCGCCTCGCGCACGCCGACCTCGAACTCGAACCCCTCGGGCACGCCCGCCTCTTCCAGAAGCGCCTTGGCCTTCTCGATATCCAGCGAGAAGGGGTTTTCCTTGACCGAGCCAAGATAGGTCTGGGGCAGGAAGTTCTGGTGGATCGTGTACTGACCGTTCAGGAAGCTGTCGCGCATGCCTTCGTAATCGACCAGGTACTTGAAGGCCTGCTTGACCTTTGGCTTGGAAAGAACCGGATGCTTGCCGTTCAGCGCGGCATACATCAGGCGGCCCTTCAGCTCTTCCTCGATCTTCACGCCGTCAACGCCGGTGATGCCGGCGATGTCTTCGGGGTTGAGGTTGCGGGCGATGTCGATGTCGCCACGCTCAAGCAGCAGGCGCTGCGAGGCGGATTCCTGCACGTGGCGCACGATCACCCGCTCCATCGCCGGGGCGCCCAGGTAGAAATCGGGGTTCGACGTCATGGTGACGGATTCGTTGGGCTTCCAGCTTTGCACCTTGTAGGCGCCCGAACCGGCGCTGTTGGTTGCCAGCCAGGTGTTGCCCATGTCGCCGTCCTGCTCGTGCGCCATGACTTCCTTCATGTCGACGATCGACCCGATGGTCGCGGTCAGGCAGTTCAGAACGAAGGAGGTGGCATAGGGCTTGTCGGTCTTGATGGTCAGGGTGTTGCCATCGGCGACGATGGTTTCCTCGACATTCTCGGGGGTAAAGCCGAACTGCGACAGGATGAAGGCGGGCGTCTTGTTCAGGATGACCGCGCGGCGCAGCGAAAATTCGGCGTCCTTCGCCGTTACCGGGTTGCCCGAATGGAAGGTGACGCCGTCGCGCATGGTGAAGGTGATGGTCTTCTTGTCTTCCGACACTTCCCAGCTTTCGGCCAGATCGGGCTGATACCCGGCCTCAAGATCAAGAGGATCGAAGTTCACCAGCTTGCCATAGACGTTACGGATCACGTCGGCACCGGCGAATTCAAAGCTCTGCGCCGGATCCAGGGTCGTGATGTCGTCGATCCGGTTGGCGATGACCAGCATGTTGGCGGGCGTTTCGGCAAATGCGGCGCCGCCGGTCACGGCCACGGCAAGGCCGATGGCGGCCCCGGATAGAAGTCTGCTGAAAGCGGTCATGTGGTTTGGTCCTCTCTGTTGTTGTGTCGTGGCGCGTCGGGCGTTTATTCGCCCCAGGTTTTTTCCAGTACGCGCAGCCAGTTTTCATGGCACAGCTTGGCGATCAGCGGCGCGTCGTATCCATGCGCTGCCATCGCCTCCCGAAGGTTGGGCAAATCGGCCACCGTGTCCAGTCCTTTCGGCACTGTCGCCCCGTCGTAGTCCGACCCCAGCCCGACGCGGTCTTCGCCCATCCGTTCGATCATGTGGTCAAGATGACGCATCATCTGGCTCAGCGGAACGTCGCTTTGCATCTTGCCGTCCTCGCGCAGGAAGGCGACGGCGAAGTTCAGCCCCACCATGCCATCGCTGTCGCGGATCGCGTCCAGCTGGCGGTCGGTCAGGTTGCGGGCGTGGGGCGAATGGGCGTGGGCATTGGAATGGGTCGCAACCAGCGGCGCATCCGACAGCTTTGCCACCTCCCAGAACCCGGCCTCGTTCAGGTGGCTGAGATCGACCATCACCCGCAATTCGTTGCAACGACGCACCAGCCGCTTGCCCGCATCGGTCAGCCCCGTGCCGATGTCGCCGGTGCTGGGAAAGCGGAAGGGCACACCGTTGCCGAAGATCGTCGGGCGGCTCCAGACCGGGCCAAGCGACCGCAGCCCCGCCTGATAAAGCACATCCAGCGTGTGCAGGTCTTCCGAGATGCCCTCGGCCCCTTCGATGTGGAAGATCGCCGCAAGCTGCCCGGCCTTCAGCGCGGCGCGGATGTCGGCGGCGCTGCGGCAGACCCGGAGCGTGCCCTGCGCCTCAAGCGCAAAGAGGATCGCCGCCTGGTGCATGACCACCGGCAGGGCCTCGCCCGCCGGGATCGCATCGGGCAGCGGCAGGTCGTACTGCGATTTCGTCATCTCGATGAACTTGTGTTCCAGATCCACCGGCGAGGGCACGTAGACCGCGAAGAAGCCACCGCCAAAGCCACCGGCGCGGGCCTTGGGCAGGTCAAGTGCCGCATCGTAACCCTTTGTGAACTGATCGGCATTCGCCAGGCCGCCGTTCTTGAACAGCTTCAGCAAGGCGTCGTTGTGGCCATCGAAGATGGCGGGTTCGGTTGGTTTGGGCATGGTCTCTCTTTCGGTCTTTGCGGGCGAGGCTACAGGATCGGCGCCTCAGGACCAGCCCAAATCTTACCCCGTGGCCGGGTTTTGCCGCCCCCCCTGCCCATAGACCCACCCCATCACCAGGGGGGTCAGGAACATCGGAATCTGATAGCAGCCGATGAAGACCATGATCGGCGCCGTCACCTCGGGCGGCAGCGCCACGAGGAACAGCGCGATGTTGCGATTGCCCGAAATCAGCGCGACCGGCACCGCGACACCCGCCCCCCGCTGCCGCATGATCCGGTGGACAAGGATCTGCGCGCCGAAATTCACCACCAGAACCGTGGCCATCCAATAGGCCGCGACCCAGGGGTCACCACGCAGCGCACCGCCCACCGCGGGCATCAGGCCGACCACGAAAACCGCCAGAACCAGCGCCGAAACACCATCCAGCCGGGCCAGCGCCACCGCCCCCGGCGCGCGCCAGGCAAAGCGGCGCAGCGCGAAACCGGCCCCCGCCGCAAGGGCGATCACGGCCAGAAGGCGCAGCGCGGCGATCAGAACCTCGGACACCGCGCCAAGCTGGGGCAGGAACCAGAAGACCGGGATCACCGTCACCGGCAACAGCGCTGTGCCCAGGATCAGCAGCCGCATGGCCAGTTCGGGCGGCGCCCCCAGCATCAGGCACATGTTGGGCGACCCGACGATCGAGGGCGCGGCACACATGATGGCAAGCGCGATCGCCGTGGGCGTATCGGCCAGGCCCAGCGCCCTTGCGCCCGCGATCACCAGAAGCGGCAGCGCCAGTTGCACTGCCAGGACAACGCCGACGGTCAGTGGCAGCGCCCTGAGCGCCCCGGCAAAGACGCCGGTGCCGATGCGCAGCGCCGCCAGGAACAGCAGCAGCGCCACCATCTGCGGCACGAAGGGGCGCAGGACGGCGGCAAGGCCGGGCAGCAATACCCCCGCCACCAATCCGCCCACCAGCACCCAGCGCCCGTGACGGGCGGCAAAGATCAGCGGGTCAGCGGGCAAATCGCGCCGGGGCATAGGGTGTCATGTCGACATTCGGCCTGTGCCCGCCGATCACCTGCGCCAGAAGCCGCCCGGTCTTTGGCCCGCCGGTCAGCCCCACGTGGTGATGGCCAAACCCAAGGTAGGCGCCGGTGGTGCCGGGCACCTCGCCGATCAGCGGTATCGAATCGCTGGGGGCCGGGCGATGGCCCATCCATTCGACCGCGCGCTGCCAGGTCAGCCCTGGCATCGCCTTTTTCGCATGGCGCAGCAGCAAATCGAAAGGCGGGCGCGATGCTGGCGCCTCAAGCCCGCCAAATTCAACCACCCCAGCCAGGCGGATCCGCCCCTGCATGGGCGTGGCGACGAATTTGCCCGAGGCGATCATGACCGGCGCGCGTGGCATGACGCTCGGCTCCCACAGCTCGATGTGATAGCCGCGTTCGGATTCCAGCGGCACGTCGATCCCCAGCTTGCCCGCCAGCGCCTTGCTCCAGACGCCGGTGGCGATGACGGCCGCGTCGCAGGCGATGGTTTCGCCCCCCGCCCGCAGGCCCGTCACCCGGCCCCCTTCGCGCACCAGGTCGGAAACGTCGGCCATCACCAGTTTCGCCCCCTGCGCCACGGCATGGGCCGCCAGATCCTTCACGTAACGGCCCGGGTCGGCAATGCGGCCATGGTTGCCCATCTTCACGGCAAAGCCCAGTTCGTCGGCGAACATCGGATCATAGGCCCTGAGCGCGGCCCCCTCCAGTTCATCCCACTCAAACCCGTGGGCGCGGCGGATGTCCCAGCCGAAGGCATCGCCCTGAAACTGTGCGCGGTCCTTGTAGATATACAGGTAATCCGACGGCACGATCCAGTGTTCCGCCCCGGTTCCGGCGGCCAGCGCCTGGTGATCGGCCAGGCTGTCGCCCACGATGGGCGCCATGGCGGCGGCGATGCGCCGGGTGTCCTGGGCATTGGCGTGGCGCAGGTATTTCACCAGCCAGGGCGCAAGTTTCGCCAGGTAGGACCAGCGCAGGAACAGCGGCTGTTCGCTGTCCAGCAACATGCCCGGCGCACGCCGCAGCAGCCCCGGCCCCGTCACCGGCACCATGGCACAGGAGGCGAGAACTCCGCCGTTGCCGTGGCTTGTCCCCTCGCCCGGGCCGGCCCTGTCGATCAGCGTGACACGATGACCGGCCCGCAACAGCCAGATCGCGGTTGAAACGCCGACGATGCCGGCGCCGATGATTGCAACGTGTTTGCCCTGGTCCATACTGCCCCCGCTTTTGCGCCACAGTGGCGAAGGCAGCGCGGATTTCCAAGGGCATTCTGCACCTTGGCAGCGCCCCTGCCCGGGCCTAGGTTGCGCCGAAAAAGGGGGCGACATGGCGCGTGGTGGCAAGGCGATAACGGGTGCGGCGGTGGGGCTGTTGATGCTGGACACGCGGTTTCCGCGCATCCCCGGCGACGTGGGCAACATGACCACCTTTCCCTTTCCGCTCCACGCCCGCGTGGTGCGCGATGCCACCCCGTCGCGGGTGGTGCGCAACCGGGCCGAGGGGCTGTTGCCCGCCTTCGTCGAGGCCGGGCGCACCCTTGTCGCCGACGGGGTCGATGGCGTGGTGGCCAACTGCGGTTTCCTGGCGCTCTATCAACGGGAACTGGCCGAAGGTATCGGGGTGCCGGTGCTGTCGTCCTCGCTGATGCAGGTGGCCATGGTGAACGCGCTGCTGGCGCCCGGACGGCGCGTCGGGGTGCTGACGGTTTCCGCGCGCGCGTTGGGTGCCGACACCCTGCGCGCCGCCGGTGTGCCCGAAAGCACGCCCATCGGCAGCACCGAGGGCGGGCGCGAATTCAGCCGCGTGATGCTGAACGACGAACCCGAGATGGATGTGCAGGCGGCGCGGGATGACAACATCGCCGCCGCCTGCGCGCTTCAGGCCGCCCATCCCGACCTGGGCGCGCTGGTGCTGGAATGCACCAACATGGCGCCCTATGGCGCCGATATCGCCAGCGCGACCGGATTGCCCGTCTTTAGCATGGTCAACCTCATCACCTGGTTTCAGGGCGGGCTTGTGCCGCGCCGGTTCGGGTAAAGATCAGGCCCATGGAATCCTGCAAGGCAATCGGCCCGCCGTCATAATCGGGGTCGATCCCGGGGGTGCGCAGCGCCAGTTCCCAGCCACCCCCCGAAAGGCCCGGAATATCGCTTTGCAGCGGATCAAGCTCTTCGGTCGGCTTGCCCTCCATATGCAGGAGCGCGAAGACCTGTTCGCCGTCCGGCCCGTGACGCAGAGACCGGAACAGGGTGCGCCCCTCGATCGGCATGCGGTAATCGAAGTGGTCCTTCGGGCCGAAATTGTCGCGCAGCCAGGGCCTTGCGCGGCGGAAATTCCGCAAGGCAAGGGTAAAACCCGTCTGCTCGGGCACCAGGGTCGAGAAATGGTGGGCGACGTTGCAATATTCGTGCATGTCGTCCATCCAGGCCCGCGCGATTTCCTTCAGCGCCGGCACCGTCAGCGGATGTGGTCCGGCCAGCGGCGGCTCGGCCGAGTTCAGAAGGCTGGCGATCTGGTTCAGGTCATACTCCGTCACCTCGACCAGGGCGGGCAGGAACTCGAAGAATCGCGCCAGTTGATCGCGCGTCTCAAAGCCCAGGTCCTTCAGCCGCCGGAAATTGCTGCCGATGGAATAGGCGTATTCGTCGACCTGCCATTTCAGGCTGATCGCCTCTTCCGCCACCACCTTGACCCCGTACTTGTCATCCTGGTTGCGGATGAACCCCCAGCTGGCGCGCGCCGTGGCGTTCAGGAAATCCATCGGCACCCCGGGCAGGACACCATAGGTCAGGGCATGGACGGCGGGGTTGTCATAGGCCTTTTCCAGGATATCCATGTGGGTGCTGCCGAGGCGGGTGTTGATGTTCATCTTCAACGACACCTGGGTGCCGCGGCGCAGGGTATCGTGGTTCGAGGTGCCGGAGATCCAGTTCGCGCCCACTTCCAGCATTTCGCGCAGTCGCCAGTATTTGCTCAGCCAATAGGTGTAGAGGAAGGGCGTGTTGTGGGCAAAGGTCAGCGGCCCCCACTGGAACACGTCATCGTCCTTCTGGCTTTCGGTCACGCTGCGGTAGGTGCTGGACAGCTCCCAATCCTCGTCCGGCCAGGGGCGGCCATCCTCGAAGATGAACCAGGGCCGATAGGTGGTGCCGGCCACCGTCTGTTCGATGTCGGCCATCTGTTGAAGATAGTCGTCGTCATGCTCCATGCACTGGGTCGCGATGTTCCAGTTCTTGAAGTCCTGCGCCCCGTCCACGCGCACGCCATCGGCCCCGAAATCGACCTTGCGCCGCTGCATTTCCAGCAGGATCGCGCGCACGGCCGGATTCTGGTAATCAAGGTTCTGGCCATACATGTTCGGACCCGCAAAGAAACGCGGGTTCAGCGCCGAAAGGCCCTGGTTGTCGGAATGGCCGAAGACCACATCAAGGATCAGTTTCTTCGGCTTGCTGGCGAAATTGTGCAGCACGCTGGCAAAATCCACCAGTTCGTCGGGCCGCCCGGATTCCAGCAGAACGGGGTTCACCGTGCCCATCCCCGAAATCACGATGTCATAGCCCCAGTTGGTGGTATCGGGGCGGGTCAGCAGAACGTCGCAATCGCCTTCGCCCAGAGTATCCTGCCAGAACGAGGGGCCGTTTTCGTACACCGTGGTCGGTTCCACTGGCAGAAGCTGCACCGCGTCGTAACCGACGAACAGTTCGTCCGATGGTTCAAGCGGGAGGCCCTCGGCCACGCGGTCGGACAGGCGCTGATAATAGCGTGTCAGGCTGGCCAGGGTGCCGCCGGCGGTCGCCGTTGGCACATGGATCTGCAGGATGTTCACCGGCGGGCCGAACTTGTGGGGCGCATCGCCCTTCAGCGCGGCGAAATAGGCGCTGTCGCCCCGCCCCGCCTGCATCGCCGCCACATCATAAAGTTCGGCAGGCGCGAAGGCCCCGAAGGGCAGCGACATCGCCAGCGGATCAAGGATGCGGTGCCAGTTGTCCTCGCCGTCGCGCCAGACGAGGGCATAGAAATCGCCCACCAGATCGCGCCGCCCCGCGATCGCCCCGCGCACGGCGGCAAAGGTGCGGGTTTCATGGCGCACCGTCGGCACAAGCACCCGTTCAAACCGAACCTCGCGATGGCCCAGCGTGAGGTCGAGCGGGGCCGTCGGTGCCATCAGTTCGAGGAACACATCGCCCTCGGGCACGCGATGATCCAGAAGCTCGGGCGTCCAGAAGCTGAACCGCGCCACATCGCCCTCAAGCGTTGCGCCCATGGTGCGGGAAATCGCCAGTTCGGCCGCAAAGATCGTGTCGCTGTGGGTGTAGAGATCACCACAGGCGCGGGCCAGCGCCTGTGCGGTCTCGGGGTCCGGGGTGATGCGGGCGGCAAGGCTCATGCGGGAAACTCCTGATCTTTGAAGGCCAAGCTAGAGGCTGCACCCCAAGTGTCCACCCCCCCGGCTCAGGGCATGAGGATGGCGTTTCGTTCGAAACGTGCCGTATCGGTCGACAGGTCATCGAAGAGCAGCTGAACGCCGACCGATTGCACCGACCCTTTGGGAAAGGCAAGATAGGGCAATGTCGTTTCCGCCGTAATCGCGTTCGGCTGGGCGGTATCAAGGTGGCAGGGTTCGGCCTCAAGAACCTGGGGCGCGCCATCGTTGATGCTGTATTCGATCTGGTGCAGCCCGCACCGCCACGACAGAAGCTGCGTGAAGTAAAGCAGATCCTGCCCTTCGTAGTCGCGCAGCGCCACCCAGTTCGCCCGCGTCGCCTCAAGTATTATCCGCACCTCGGCTGCGGTGGTGAACTTGCCGGTGGGCGTCTGGTCTTCGGCGTCGAACGCGGGGGTGGGCGGCAGAAGGGCTGCTGGCGGTTCGCTGTCCTCAACCTCGGGCAAGGGGGCGAACCTGGGTGGCGGCAACACATCGGCCACCGGCGGCCTGACCATGTCGCGCGGGGCGGGCGGTGCCCCGCCACCGGGAAGGGCGACGGCCATCGCGGCGCCCAGGGCAATCAGAATCAATATCAAATCCATTTCAATCTCCGAAAATCGGGCCGAAGGACGGGCCACCTTGCACAACAACGGTCTTTCCGCCCGGGAACAGACAGGTATACTTGGCCCGATCCGAGGCATCCGAGCGAGGCCGCCGCAATGGCAGAAATTCCCAACGCCGCCGCGCCTGCCCCCACTAAGCCCGGGTCAGACGGGCGTTTCAACATTTTCATCGTCGTGCAATCGGGGCGCCTGGCCTACGAGGCGGCGCTTTTCGCGGCCTCACTGCGCCACACCAACCCGGATTTCGCCGGTCGCCTGATCCTGGGCGAACCGCAACCGGGGCCGCTGTGGAAGAACGACCCCCGCCTTCTTGACCGCGATATGCGCGACCTGCTGACGGGCGAATTCGGCGCCGAGATCCTGCCATTTGAATCCCGCCACTTCGGCGAAACCTATCCCCAGGGCAACAAGATCGAGGGGCTGTTTTGCCTGCCCGAGGGCGAGCCTTTCGTCTTCTTCGACACCGACACCCTGATCACCGGGCCGCTGTCCGACGTTCCCTTCGATTTCAACCGCCCCACGGCGTCACTGCGCCGCGAGGGCACCTGGCCCGAACCGCAGCTTTATCAGGCCGGCTACACCGCGATCTGGAAATCGCTCTACGATCGGTTCGGGCTGGATTTCGACACGTCGCTGGACCGCTCGCAACCCGACGAATACTGGCGCCGCTATCTTTACTTCAACGCCGGGTGGTTCTTTCACGCCTGCCCGCGCCAGTTCGGAGAACGCTTCTTGCGCTATGCCCTGTCGGTGCGCGACGATCCCCCCGACATGCTGGCGGCGCAAACCCTTGACCCCTGGCTTGACCAGGTGGTGCTGCCGCTGGTGATCCATTCCTTCGGCGGCGGGCGCGACACGCTGCCCGAAGGCATGCTGGACGGCACCCACAGCTGCCATTACCGGATGCTGCCCCTGCTCTACGCACGCGAGGACGATCACGTCGTCGATCTTCTGGAAACCGTGGCCGCCCCCAACAAGTTGAAGAAGCTGTTGAAGGGCCATGTGCCGATCCTGCGCATGGTTTATCAGAACCGCGGGCAGAAGGCGCGGGCCATGTTCGACCGCGCCAACCTTCCCAGGAAGGAACGCCAGATCCGCAACCAGTTGCGCCGCGCCAACCTGTGGATGCGTTAGCCGAAGGCGCGCGCCACCATCACCCCGGCCCAAAGGCTGGTGCCGGTCAGGACGGTTCCCCAAAGGCCGTCGACGATCACCTGCTCCAGCGACCAATCACGCATCACCGCGTAGCTGGTGAATTCATAGGTGCCATAGGCCAGCGCCCCCAGGATCGCGCCGTTCACCAGCGCCTGGGTCGGCACGCCGTCGCGCAGGGCGGGCAGCGACACCAGCCAGACCGCGCCCGCCACGTAGAACAGATAGAAGACCACCGCAGCCCCCAACCGGGGAGACTCCAGGATCGCATCGCCCAGGTGCTTTTCAAACAGCGGCTTCATGAACATCCGCAGCATGACGGCATCTGCCGCCAGGAAGACGGCGGCGGTGGCGATATAGGCGATGATGATCTGCATGGCGGCACTCCGTCGGTGGGTTACACGGGGTATACGCGCCAACCCGCCGATCGGTTTTGCGCCGTGGCGATTATTTCAGCAGGGCCGCCTGAACGCCCGTGTCCCAGCCCAGGTAATACCGGTCTTCGGTTTCGATGACCGGGCGCTTCATCAGCGTGGGGTGCTGGGCCAGTTGCTCTTCCGGGTCCGAGGCCTTCATCCAGTCCGACAGCCCGCGATAGGTGGTCGAGGACCGGTTGATCAGCTTTTCGCCGAATTGCAGCAGCAGGGCATCCCATTTCGACGGGGAAAGCGGATCGGCCCGCACATCGTGAAAGGTCACGTCGTGGCCGGCTTCTTCCAGGGCCTTGATCGCTTTCTTGCAGGTGTCGCAGGTGGGGATGCCGTAAAGGGTAAGTGTGGTCATATCAGGCCATGAAAATGTATCTACGGCGCGGATAGTGACGCATTATTCCGGGCCTGTCACCTGTGCTTTGCGCAGATATTCATGCACCACGCAGGCCGGGTTTTCATCGCGCAGGGGGGTGGCGCCGACATGGTGCCAGGTGTCGGGGGCGAGGGGCGGAAAAAACGTGTCGGCCCCCGGCACATCGACCGCCACTTCGGTGATCAGCAGGCGGTCGGCACTCTTCAGCATCTCGTCATAGATCCCCGCCCCGCCGATGCCATAGACCCTGCGGTATCCGGCCCCCAGCGCATGGGAAATGGCCGATCCGACATCGCGGCAGATCACAGGGGCATCCTCGACCGACTGCGAGCTGACCACGATGTTAAGGCGGTTTTTCAGCGGGCGCACCGGCAGGCTTTCCCAGGTCTTGCGCCCCATGATGATGGCGCCGCCCAGGGTTTCGCGCTGGAAGAACGCCAGGTCTTCGGGCGCACGCCAGGGGATCGTGCCGTCCTTGCCGATTGCGCCGTCGCGCGCCCGGGCCACCACCAGCGACAGCATCAGACCGCCACCGGGGCGCGGATGGCCGGGTCGGGATCGTACCCGGTGATGCGGAAATCGTCGTAGGTGAAATCGAAGATCGAATCGACCTTGCGGGCGATCTCAAGCTTCGGGAGGGGCTTGGGGGTGCGCGCCAGCTGTGTCTTCACCTGCTCCATGTGGTTGGAATAGATATGCGCATCGCCCAGCGTGTGAACGAAATCGCCCGGTTCATAGCCGGTCACATGGGCCAGCATGTGCAGAAGAAGCGCATAGGAGGCGATGTTGAACGGCACACCCAGGAACATGTCGGCCGAGCGTTGGTAAAGTTGCAAGTGCAACCGCCCGTTCAGAACCCGCACCTGCCACATGGCATGGCAGGGCGGCAGCGCCATGTCGGGCAGATCGGCGGGGTTCCAGGCCGAAACCATGAGGCGGCGACTGTCGGGGGTGGTACGGATCGACTCGACCAGCGCTGCAATCTGATCGACGCCGCCGAAATCGCGCCACTGCTTGCCATAGATGGGGCCCAGATCGCCGGTATCGTCCGCCCATTCATCCCAGATGGAAACGCCGTTGTCGCGCAGATAGCCCACATTGGTATCCCCCGACAGGAACCACAGCAATTCGTGGATGATGGAGCGAAGATGAAGCTTCTTCGTCGTCACCAACGGAAATCCGTCGGCCATGGAAAACCGCATCTGCATTCCGAAATACGACAGGGTGCCGGTGCCGGTGCGGTCATCGCTGGGCTGACCCTGCGCCAGGATATGCCTCAGTGCATCGTGATATTGCTGCATTCCGCTCTCCATCCGACTCGGCGCGTCGGCCAGCGGGGCTATACCGGCGCTGGCCGCAATTGACAACCGCGCGTCCCGTCCGGCGGCCACCCTGCGATGGCCACACAATCCAAGACGCGCAGCGCCTTGGTGCGCAAATTCCACACCTCCCGCCTTTTCCCCGCCCCCACTCCGATTGCCTTGACTTGCGCCGCCAAACTCCTGACTCTCGGGAAAAATCCGAAATCGGGCAGGCAGTAGCAATGATCAAGAAATACCTGGCGGTCGGCGCTCTGACCGGCCTGGCCGCGTGCAGCGGCGGCGAATTCCTCTTCCCCGACGGAGAGGACGAGGAAACCCCCGTCGCCACGACCACCTATTCCAACGAGGTGAACAAGGTCGAATACGACTCGGAGAACGATGAGTTGGTCATCAACAACCTGCCCTTCGACGGGCCGGATGGCGTTTACGAACGCGTTCAGGACCGTACCGAGGTGAACGGTTTCGGCGTCTATACCAGCCTTCAAACCGAGGAAACTGGGCAACGCCGGTACTATGCCGTCTTCCGGCGCACCGAGAATGGCGCCGTCTCGGCCGTCAGCTCCAGCAGCTATCGCAATTTCGGCTTCGGCGGCACGTCGATCGCGCGGACCAACGACCTGACCACCATGCCCACCGAAGGCGAATACGTCTATTCCGGCCTCTACGGCGGCGTGCGCACATTCAGTGACCGCAGCGGGCTGGAACTGGTCAAGGGCGATGTCCTGCTTGAGGTCGACATTGCCGACTTTGATGAAACCGGCGCCGTCGAGGGCCGCGTGAACAACCGCGTCGCCTATGATGTCGGCGGTGTGCCGCTGCGCCCGATGCCCAACATCATCTTCACCACCACCTCGATCGCCGCCGATACCGGCGTGATCGAGGAAGGCACCGCCTCGACCATCGTCGAGGGGGCAACCCGCGACACGGGCACCTACCAGGGCCTTTTCGTGGGCAAGGACGGCGAAGAGATCGTCGGCACGGTCAGCCTGACCGGGACATTCCACGCCTATCGCATCATCGAAACCGTGGATGTGACCGACGACGAAGGCAATGTGACCCAGGAAGAACGCGCCCTGCCCTATACCGAGCTTCTGGCGATTCGTGCCGCCGGCGATCAGGAGCGGCTGGACCGGATCGAGATTTCCGAAACCTCCGAGGGGTATCAGGCGCGTGAGCTTGGTGTCTTTACCACTGCGGATTGATCGGATCAGCCGGCTGCTTGGCGCCACGGCCCTCGTGCTTTGGGCCGGGCCGTTGGCGGGCGTCGCGCAGACGGGCGATTCGATCCGCCTGTCGATCCCGGAATCGCGCCGGGTGGCCGCCACCCTCCTGAACGACGGCGAAAGCGCCGCCGCGCGCGACCTTGCGCAGATCCTGCTGCAACGCGACCCGAAGGATTTTGCCGCGCTGGTGATCCTGGCCCAGGCCGAACTGCGCATGGCCCGCCTGAAACCCGCCGTCGCGGCGGGGCGGCGGGCCTTTTCGGCCGCCCGGACCGATGGCGAGAAATACCTGGCCGCCGATGTGACGGCCGGCGCCCTGAACCAGATGGGCGCGCGGACCCGGGCACAGATTTGGCTGCGCCGCGCCGCGCAATATGCCCCCGACAAGGCAACGGCCCGGCGGGTCGCCAGCGACTACCGCCATGTGCGCGCCGCCAATCCGCTGTCGTTCCGGTTCAATTTCGGGGTCCGGCCGTCATCGAACATCAACAACGGATCGCAGCACGATACCGAACGTTTCGGCTCGCTCTCGCGTGTGCTTGAGGGCAGCGAGAAGGCGCTTTCGGGGCTCGAATATTCGCTTGAGGGCGCGTTGCAATACCGCATTGACGAAGGCAAAAGGCACAAGAGCTGGCTGTCGCTCGGCGCGGATGCGCAGATCTATTCCCTGTCGCAATCGGCAAAGGAAATGGCGCCCGAGGCCCGCGCCAGCGATTACAATTACCGCGAGGTCACGCTGGGCTTTGGCCACACCCGGGCCGCGCCCGACGGCAAGGCGCTCACCACTTTCACCTTCGATCTTGAACACAGCTGGACCGGCGACACCGCCCGCAGCCGCAGCGCGCAGGCCGCCGTCAGCCGCCGTTTCGCGTTGAACGACACCACCCAGGCGCAACTGCGCGGGGCGGTCGAAAAGAACTGGCGCCTGGACCGGCGCATCGACGATTCCATGGTCTATTCCGTCTCCGGCGCCCTTTCCTTTGCGCTGCGCGGCGGCAACCTGCTCAGCGCGCAGGTCGGGGTGGCGCGGTCCGACTCCGACAGCTATCGCACCGCTTATGACAGCGCCCATGTCAGCGTCAGCCTTGACATGGGCAAGCCGGTGCTGGGCGCCGATGTCAGCCTCTGGGCCAGCCTGCAACAGCGCGACTATGACCTGCCCTATGTCATCTTCGCCCCGCGCGAGGATACCCGCGCCAGCCTTGGCGCCACGCTGTTCTTCCGCGATCTCGATGCCTATGGCTTTGCGCCTACCCTCGATGTCGGATTTTCGCGCAACCGTTCGAACGTGGATGCTTATGACGGGCGGTCGCTGACCGTTGGCCTTGGGCTGAAATCGACCTTCTGATCGCCCTTTCCCTCGGGCGACGTCATGCTAGTCTCAGACCTGAAAAGGAGAACTGCCATGACGATCGAATATCTGCACACCATGGTTCGGGTGAAGGATCTGGAGAAATCCAAGGCCTTCTATGAACTTCTGGGCCTGGTCGAAACCCGCCGCATCGACAACGAAGGCGGACGGTTCACGCTGCTGTTCCTCTCGCCTCCGGGGCAGGAAAACGCCGCGGTCGAACTGACCCACAACTGGGATGGCGACGAGGGCCTGCCCAGCGACAGCCGCCATTTCGGCCACCTCGCTTACCGCGTCGACAACATCTATGACCTGTGTCAGCACCTCATGGACAATGGCGTGACCATCAACCGCCCGCCGCGCGATGGCCACATGGCCTTTGTCCGCTCGCCCGACAATGTCTCGGTCGAACTGCTGCAAAGGGGCGATCCGCTGCCCAAGGCCGAACCCTGGGCCAGCATGGAAAACACGGGCCACTGGTGATCCGCAGCCTGGCGGCGGTGGCGTTGGCCCTGGCTGTTGCCACCCCGGCGGCGGCCAGTTGCCGTCAGGCCCTGGTGCTGGGGCTCGACATCTCGGGGTCGGTCGACGGGGCGGAATATCGCCAGCAACTTGACGGGCTGGCCGGGGCGCTTGTCGCTCCGGCGGTGCAAGAGGCGCTTCTGGCCATGCCCGGCGCCCATGTCGATCTTGCTGTCTTCGAATGGGCCGGGCCAGCCGATCAGCGGCTGATCCTGCCCTGGACGACGCTGGACAGCCCGGGCAGCATCGACACGGCGACAGATCGCCTGCGCGCCACCCGGCGTCAGCCGGCCGATCCTTCGACAGCCATCGGCGCCGCATTGATATTTGCCCAAAAACTGCTGGGCCAACGCGCGCCCTGCTGGCGCCGCGTGGTGGATATCTCGGGCGACGGCATTTCGAACACCGGCCCCCGTCCGCAGGATGTGGCCACCGCGCCGGATATCACCGTCAACGCCCTTGTCATCGCCAGCCCGGGGGCGCCCGGCGGCGCAGGGCAGCCCGACAATGTGGGGGAGCTTTCGGGATATTTCACCGCCAATGTCACTCGCGGCCCCGATGCCTTTGTCGAGATCGCCCTTGGCTATGACGATTACCGCGCCGCCATCGAACGCAAGCTCTTGCGCGAATTGCGCGTCCTTGCCATCGGCAGCCTGGCAGGCGCGACCGGTGGCCCGCATGGGCAGACACAGGCGCCAATCAACAATGTCGTCGCGCCGCAGGCGCGGCCTTTTGGTCAGACCCCGCCCCGCGGTCAATAGATATACCTGATCTGGTCGGTCCAATAGCGTTCGACCCGGCGCAGGGTGGTGTTGATCGTCTCGACCCCGTCGGCGCCCAGAACACCGCGCGATTGCAGCCCCTCGGCGTGCCGTTCGAACAGCTTGCGCACCACGTCATGCACCGCCCGGCCCTTCGCCGTCAGCCGCACCCGCACCGCGCGCCGGTCGATGCCGCAACGCTGATGGTGCATATAACCCATTTCGACCAGTTTCTTCAGGTTGTAGGACACGTTCGACCCCTGGTAATAGCCGCGCGTCTTCAACTCGCCTGCCGTCACCTCGTTGTCGCCGACGTTGAACAGCAGCAGGGCCTGCACTGGGTTGATTTCCAGCACGCCCACCCGCTCGAATTCATCCTTCAGCACATCCAGCAAAAGCCGGTGCAACCGTTCGACCAGGGACAGGCTGTCAAGGTAATCGGCCATGAATCCGCGTTCGCCAACCGCGCCCAGACGTTCATGCACACTCATCTTTCTTCTCCGCCAAAGCTCTATTGGCTCACAGCTTTGGCGCAGAAGTCCTAATTATTTGCAAATCCGCAAATTTCAATTTCACCGACAATTGCCATGGCGGGAAATGTCGTCGATCAGCGGCGCGAAATGCGCCGGGCTGGGGGCCTGACCGGTGACCCACTGGTAAAGGTCGTGGTCGTTCTCGGCCAGAAGCCTGTCGTACAGATCCAGCCATTCGGGCGACAGCCGCTCAAGCCCCGCATCGGCATAGGCACCCAGGATCAGGTCCATTTCCTTGATGCCCCGGCGCCATGACCGCATGGCAAGGCGTTTCAGGCGGTGTTCGGGGGTTTCGGGCGTCATGATCCGGCACTCCAGGCCAGTTTGAGCCGTTTTTCCAGCCGCCCCACCCTGTCAGCCATGCGCACCAGGTCGGTGCGGGTCTGGCGCAACTCGGTCAGGATCTCCGAGATGTCCTCGGGCAGTTCGGCGGTTTCGCCCGGCCCGCTCAGCCCCTCGCCCTCGCCGGTCAGCAGCCAGCGCAGCGACACGTTCAGCAGCCCCGACAGGATGTTCAGCCGGTTCGCCCGGGGTTCGGACAGGTCGTTCTCCCATTTCGCCAGGGTGCCGGGTTTCACCCCGACGCGGCGCGCCAGGTCCTCCTGGCTCATGCCCAGGGCCTGGCGGGCATCGGCCAGGCGGTCGCCGAAGGTTGCGGCCTCGTTCGAATACCAGTTCGGCGCGCTTGTCGTGTCGTCGGTCATCTGTCCATCCTTGTCACCGCGGCGGTGGGCCGGTCGTTTCGGGGGCTTGATCCGCTATCGCGCGGACCCTATGACAAAACAAAATATTGTTCCACCGGGAGACCACGATGGACATCCTCTCCGCGACGCTGAGCCGCGTCAAACCCAGCCCCACGATCGCCGTTACCACGAAGGCCGCGGAACTGCGCGCCGCCGGGCGTGACATCATCGGCCTTGGCGCGGGCGAGCCGGATTTTGACACGCCCGAGAACATCAGGAACGCCGCCAAGACAGCGATAGACGCCGGCAAGACGCGCTACACCGCCGTGGACGGCATCCCGGAACTCAAAACCGCCATTGTCGAGAAATTCCGCCGTGAAAACCGGCTGGAGTATACGCCCGCGCAGGTCAGCGTGGGCACCGGCGGCAAGCAGATCCTGTACAACGCCCTGATGGCCACCCTGAACCCGGGCGACGAGGTGGTGATTCCCGCGCCCTACTGGGTGTCCTATCCCGATATGGTGCTTCTGGCCGGCGGCACCCCCGTGGTGGCCGAGGCCAGCCTGCAAACCGGGTTCAAGCTGACGGCGGATCAGCTTGAGGCGGCGATCACCCCGCGCACCAAGTGGCTGATCTTCAACTCGCCTTCCAACCCCACCGGTGCCGGCTATACCTGGGACGAGCTGAAGGCGCTGACCGATGTTCTGCTGCGCCACCCCCATGTCTGGGTGATGTCGGATGACATGTATGAACACCTCACCTTCGGCGATTTCACCTTCTGCACCCCGGCCGAGGTTGAACCGCAGCTTTACGACCGGACGCTGACGGTGAACGGCGTGTCCAAGGCCTATGCCATGACCGGCTGGCGCATCGGCTATGCCGCCGGGCCCGTGCCGCTGATCAACGCCATGCGCAAGGTGCAAAGCCAAAGCACCTCGAACCCCTGCACGATCAGCCAGTGGGCCGCCGTCGAGGCGCTGAACGGTCCGCAGGATTTCCTGGAAACCAACCGCGCCCTGTTCCAGCGGCGCCGCGATCTGGTGGTTGCCGGCCTGAACGCCTGCGAAGGCATCCGCTGCCCGGTGCCCGACGGGGCGTTCTATGTCTATCCTTCCATCGCGGGCTGCATCGGCAAGACCAGCGCGGGCGGCACCCTGATCGAGAACGACGAAGCCTTCGCCACCGCCCTGCTTGAGGAAACCGGCGTCGCGGTGGTGTTCGGCGCGGCCTTCGGCCTCTCGCCCAACTTCCGCGTCAGCTATGCCACCGCCGACGAACAACTGGCCGAGGCCTGCGCCCGGATCCAGACCTTCTGTGCGGGGCTGCGCCCATGAACCTGCCCGATTACTATTTCCGCGTGCGCGACAACGGCGCCTTCGTCTTCCGGGTGGAGAACGACACCCGCCAGCGCCGCCTCGAGATGGACCAGATCGCCGTCGTCAACCTGAACAAGGGCGAGGTGAAGCCCCATGGCGACCGGGTTCTGTCACCGGCCGACGAAGCCGCCATCGCCGAGTGGATGCGCGAGCGAAAGGCGCTTCTGGCCAAGCGCGATCTTGACGACATCCACAGGGCCGTCGATTTCCTGAACACCACGACCCACTGGATTCAAAGCCGTGCCACCGATGAACAACTGGCCGAAGTGACCGACCGGCTGCTTCTGGCCATGCATGACCTGCGCACGACACTGGTGCGCAAGAAGGCGGAACGCACCAGCGGCGGCAACTGACGGCCGCTCACTCGTCCGGGACGGCGAAGGTCAGGCTGGCCCAGAGGCTTTCCCAATGGGCGCCCTTCAGCGCCCTGTTCGACCCGCTGGCCCGGCGCAGCACGACAGCATCCGCCAGATACGTCACGCCCTTTTCAACCGGCAGGGTCGCCACGCCATCGGCGTCGGTGCGGTGCAAGGTCACCCCGACCGTGCCATCGGGCGCCTTGGCGAAAAGCTCGACCTGCACATCGGCGCGCGGCTTGCCCTCGTAAAGCACCCTGACCGGAAAGCCGCCCGACAGGTCGTCGGTATAGGGGTTGGCCTGGGCGACGATCTCGGTCAGCAGGCCGTATTCGCGATCCTCGCCCTCACCATTGCCCACGGCCACAAGGCTTTTGGCAAAGCGGGTGTAGATCTCGACGATATCGGTGTCGGGAAAACCGGCTGCCGCGTGTTCGTCCAGCGTCCAGGCGGCATCCTTGTGGCGCACGAATGTCTCGAACTTGGAAAGCTCGGAATAGACAAGGTCGTAATCCTTGGTGACATGCAGAACCACGTTCAGCCCCTCGCCCGCGGGGGCCTGGTTCAGCGCCGGCCTGTCGCCCATGCGGCCCAGCACCGGCACCCGCTCTGCGCCCCGGGCGATTTCGAACAATTTGAAGTTCGCCGGAAGATAGGAATAGGTCGCACCCGAAAATTCCTGCCCGACCCGAAGCTCGGCCTCGATGTTCTCGGACCCCTCCAGGGTAAAATCCAGCGGATCGATCCAGAATTCATGGCCGAATGCCACCGTCGTGCTAAATGCCAATGGCAACAGTGAAATTCCGAGGTATCTGAACATGGTCAAGGCTCCGTTGAAACTGGATTACAGGGTGGGCCTGCGCGCGCTGCTGTCAAGCGTGCTGACTGTCACGTTGCTGTGGCTGGGCGCCCTGCAGGCCGCCGCGCACGAGGTCCAGCCGGCCGTGTCGGACCTGACCATCGACGGACGCGCCGTAACCTGGGATATCGAACTTGCGCTTGAGCCGCTGATCGCGGGCGCCGACCTGGAGGGCGTCGACGACACCAACACCACCGACGAGGCCGACGAGATCGACCGCCTGCGCGCCCTGCCCCCGGCCGAGCTTGAACAAGCCTTCACCGCCTACTGGCCGCAGATGCGGGGCAAGTTGATCCTGCGTTCGGGCGAAACCGAAATCACCCCGGAACTGGCCGGCGTCATCATTCCCGAGGTGGGCGATGTGGCCCTACCCCGCGAGTCGCGCCTGCAACTGACCGCCCAGTTGCAAGAGGGCGACGCCCCCGTGATCGTGGGTTGGGATTCCAGCTTTGGCTCGCTGGTCGTGCGGCAGATGGGCGCCGGGCCCGATGGCTATTCGGGGTTCCTGACCAATGGCGCGCTCAGCGAACCGATTGCCCGCGAAGGGGCAACGCCAAAATCGGCGGTATCGGTGTTCCTCGACTATATCGTCATCGGATTCGAGCACATCATCCCCAAGGGGCTGGATCACATCCTTTTCGTGCTGGGCCTGTTCTTCCTTTCGGCCCGCCTTGCGCCGCTGTTGTGGCAGGTGACGGCCTTCACCGCCGCCCATACCGTGACGCTGGCCCTTGGCATCCTGGGCTATGTCAGCGTTCCGGCCAGCATCGTCGAACCGCTGATCGCGACCTCGATCGTCTATGTCGGGGTCGAGAACGTGATGTCGCGCGGGCTGTCGCCCTGGCGGCCGATCATCGTCTTTGCCTTCGGCCTGCTGCATGGCCTGGGCTTTGCCAGCGTGCTGGGCGACATCGGGCTGAACCCGGCGCAGTTCGTCACCGGCCTCATCGGCTTCAACGTCGGGGTGGAACTGGGCCAGCTCAGCGTGATCGCCATCGCCTTCCTGCTGGTCGGCCTGTGGTTCCGCAACAAGCCCTGGTATCGCGTGCGCATCTCGAACCCGGCGTCCATCGCCATCGCGATCATTGGCGCCTACTGGGTGATCGAACGCACCCTGCTTTAGTGGTGTAGGGGATTTGACGGCATCGGGGGCGCTGCGGCGCCCCCTTTCGTTACAGATTGCCGGCGCGGCTGATCAGCCCAAAACCCGAACCGATCAGACCCACGACCGTCTGAACGCGTGTCACCGGGCTTTCGGTGGCCAGCACCACATCGCCGGGCTGGATCTCAAGGTTCTTGGCGCTGAACAATCCGTCGGCCGATGTCATGTCGATGGCAAAGACCACGCGTTGATTGCGCGGACCACGATTGCCCGCCGCGATGGCCGAACGGGGATATTCGCGCAACACCAGCACGCCCTTGGGGTCGGCCCGGGTGTCGGTGACTCCGCCGATCATCGAAATCGCCTCAAGCGCGGTGATCCGGTCCTGGTCGAACCTGACGATCTCTTCCTTGCCTGCGGCCCCCAGCGACAGGAAATAGCGCGGATCGTCCTCGACGATCACCTTGTCGCCACCGACCAGCACCGCGTCAAGCTGCGGTGTATCGAACAGCCGCGACACCGAGGTGACATAGGTCTTGTTGCCGCGTTGCAGCTTAACCCGCGGATTGCGCATCGAAGGCGGTACCCCGCCACCCTGGCTGATCAGGGCCAGCACCGAGAAGTTGCGATCCTGCATCGGATAGCTGCCCGGACTTGCCACACCGCTGACCAGGTCAACCGTGTTCTGGCGCCCCGACACCAGCGAAACCTGCGCCTGGGCCGAAGCCGAGATCGAGGACATATGCTCCTGCAGCACCCGGCGTGCACGATCCGGCCCCATGCCCGCAATGCGCACATCGCCAACGTAGGGCACGAAAACCCGCCCCGAGGGCGAAACCACCTGGGCCCCCAGTTCCACGAACCGCTGACCGGGCGCCAGCAGAAGCGAATTTTCCTGGTTGTCCCAGATCTTGATATCGACCGTATCCCCAACGGCAATCACCTGCCCCAGCGACCCGTGGCTTGCCTTGGGCCAGCCTGCCGAAGGCTCGGGGTTGACGCGCGGCCACGACGCGACGGCAGGCAGCAGCCCGCGCGTGACCTGGTAGAACGCCAGGTCGCCTTCGTAGGTATCGGCATCGGCGGTGATGTCCGTGCGCAGGGCGGCCCCCTGCGGCAGGTTCGTGCATCCCCCCAGAATGGCAAGGCCACTTACCGACACCAACAGCGCTTTGCGAAATCCGTGCATCATTCCCCCGGTCACATCCTTCTGGCGGCTTTGCCGACACCTTGATAGACAGTTGCCGATGCTTTCGCACCGCTCTTGGTTAGTTAGCCCAATTGGAACGAGTTCAACAGAGTTTGTCGCATGATCGCACCGATTTTTCTCGGCTCCGGCAGCCGTGTTGCCCGGCTGGTGGCGCAATGCTGGGGGGGAACGGGCCGGATCGGCGCAAACCCGCTGAGGATCGGGCGAAGCGGCACGACAGACCTTGAATGGGACATGGCCAAACCCGCCCCGCCCCTGCCCGGCGCGCCCCACCCGGTGATGATCTGCTTTGCCGGCGTGGTGCCCCGCAGTGGTGCCGACCTGGGCCAGAACCGCAGCCTTGCCCTTGCGGCCTGGCAGGCGGCGCGGGACTGGGGCGTGCGGCAGGTCTTCGTCTGCTCCTCCGCGGCGGTCTACGGCGATCCGGGCCCCGATCCGGTGCCCGAGATTGCCGATCCCCACCCCCTGGCCCCCTATGGCGAGGCCAAGCTTGAGATGGAGCGCGCGCTGCGCGATCTGCCCGCCGATGGCCCGCGGGTAAGTGTGCTGCGCCTTGGCAACGTGGCCTGGGCCGGCCAACCCTTCGATGCCGCGCAAGAGACCGACCGGAACAGCCTGCCGCTGCACCGCTTCGAAGACGGGTTTGGCCCCTCGCGAAGCTATATCGGCCCCCGCACGCTGGCCCAGATCCTCGCGCGCCTCTGCGATCTGGCCGTCGAGGGCGCCCCGCTGCCTCACCTTCTGAACATCGCCGCCCCCCGGCCCACGCCGATGAGCGAGATTCTGGATGCCCTGGGGCGGAAATGGCATTGGACGCCCGCCCCCGACAGCGCAATTCAGCATGTGCATCTTGACGTGACACGGCTTGCGGGTCTTTGTGACCTTCCCGATGACGCAGGCCAGGCAAGAACCCTCGTCGATGAACTTCCCAGGAGCTTCCAAACCCCATGACGCCGCAGAAACGGGCCTTCGACCTGATAACCGTCATCCTCATGCTGGCATGGCTTGGCCCGATCCTGCTGATCATCCTGGCGGTCATGCTGTTCACCACAGGGCGGCCGTTGTTCTATACATCGGAACGGATGAAGACACCCGACAAGGCCTTCACCCTGTGGAAACTGCGCACGATGACGGTGGCGGGTGACCGGGAAACCGGCGTTTCCGGCGGCGACAAGGCCGCGCGCATCACCCCCTTCGGGCGCTTCCTGCGCAAGACGCGGGCGGATGAACTGCCGCAGCTGTGGAACATCCTGCGCGGCGACATCAGCTTTGTCGGCCCCCGCCCGCCCCTGCGCGAATATGTCGAACGTTTTCCCGAGCTTTATCGCGAGGTGCTGAAATCGCGCCCCGGCGTGACCGGCCTTGCCACCCTGCGCTATCACCGGACCGAGGAACGGCTTCTGGCGGATTGCGCCACACCGGGCGAAACCGACGCCGTCTATGCCCGGCGCTGCGTGCCGCGCAAGGCCGCCATCGACCTGATCTATCAGCGCAACCAGTCGCTTTGTTACGATCTGAAGCTGATCGGTCAGACCTTCACGCGGGTCATTCCAAAATGAAGACCTGCGGCTGCGCCTCGCTCGCCAAGGCCTGACGGGTGCCGCCGCCATCGCGCGGCACGAACTCGATCGTCAGCATCCCGATTTCGGGGCTGACACGCTGCTGCGATTTCAGGATGCCGCCCTGCGCGTTGAACCAGTAACGGTTGGTGAAACTGTCCTCTTCACCGGTGCAGGTTTCGGTCACCAGCCTGGTGTCAAAGCCAAGCCCAAGAAGGTTGATCCGCTGCGCCCCGCCATCGCGATAATCGCAGAGATAGGCGAAACGGCGCACCACTTCATCCCCGCCAAGGTAGTAATTCTCGCGCAGCATGCCGGTGTCACCGGCCACGACGCTGGGCACCTTGGCCGAGCTGAGATCGTTGCCAAAGCCCTTGGTCGAGATCAGCAGGCCGTTGAACAGCGTGATCTGGTTGCCGTCGGCCGATTGCCAGATCACGGCGGCGCCCTTGTCGTCGGCTTTGCCCACGGCGGCGCTCAGCCCGGTTTTCTCCAGGGTGATCTTCAGCAGCGGCCGCCGGAAGGCGCGCAGCTGCGCATCCGTCGCGGTCAGCCCCTCGGCCCCCAGGATGCCCCGGCTCACGCCATCGCTGCGCAACAGGCCGGCGGCGTTGCGTCCGATGGCCAAAAGGCCGTTGCTTTCGCTCTGGCTGCCGCACCCGGCGAGAACCGCCAGCGTGCCCAGCACACATGCCCGCGCAATCCCGCGCATCTTCGACCCCGTCATCGCCACACCCGTCCCCATTCATCTTCCAGAGTGGGGCGCTGATACTGGCGCACACGCTCGTACAACCGGCCGTTTACCTGCACCCTTGCGCCGCCGTCACGCTGGATCGGGCGCAGGGTCGTGCCCAGCTTGTAGGTGCTGGGCGTACCCAGGAACCACGATACCGGAATGGTCAGGCGGATGCCCTTGTCGAACGAGCCTTCGCCGAATTCCTCGGCCGACACGTTGGTCAGGGTCGCAAAGGCCCCGACCGACCAGCCGTTCTTGAACTCGCGGTCGATGGAAAGGGTCGCGCCCACATCGCCCGCGAGGTAGCGGCCGACATCAAGCTGGGCGTGGAACCCGTTGTCCATCTGGTAATAGGCCGAAACATGCCCGGTCACGACGCTGTAGTCGCGGAAGCCCAGGCGGGTGTCGAAATCACGCTGCTTGACATAGTTCAGCTCGGCCCCGAGGGCGAGGCGGCTGTTGACCGGCTTCCACAGGATCTCGCCTGAGACACCGCCATACATCCGCTCCAGGTAACCGCCGGTGATCCGCCCAAAGACGTTTTCGGCCGGCTTGAAGTAATAGCTTGCCGTCAGATGCTCCAGCGCGGGGTCGCCCTGCTGTTCATAGAACAGGGCATCGGTGCGCACCGGTTGCAGGTTGGTGGGATACTTGAAGGTATCGTTGGCGATATTGCCCGCCAACCGCTTGGTGACCGAGCCCGAAAACACCAGCCCCGGCGTCGGTTCATAGCTGGCCGAAAGGCGCAGGCCGGTGCCGAAACGGAAGGGGTTGCTGGGGTCGAAATAGCTTTGCCGCAGGTAGGGGGCAAGGGTCCAGTTGAACTTGGGGAAGTAATCGGTGTTCAGGGCCGCATCGGGGCCACGACGGCCCGGCGCGGCGGCGAAACCGGTAACGGCCAGCAACTGTTCCTCGTGGTTCGGCGTATGCTCCAGCGCTTCGATGTCGGAACGGCGGATGGTCACCATCGAGGCCGCAAGCCCCTGCACCACCGGCACGATGCGGAAGGTTTCGACCGAGGCCGGCATCGTCGCGGTCAGCCCGCGCATGACCCGGCCCAGCATCTGCGCGCCATTGTCGAACTGGCCGGTGCGCACCCGCACCTCGACGCTGTCGGCGCGGGCGTCAAGGGAATCGACGATGATGCCCTGCGGCTCAAGCTGGCGGGAAAGCGCCTTGATCAGGCGGGCGTTGGCGGTCTTGCCCAGCGCCCATTCCTCTTCCCAGGCGGCGGCATCGTCGGCGCGTGCGGGGCGGATGAACACCGGCGCGGGCCCGGGGCCACGGCTGCCCTTGGCGGGGGGCGCGTAGGGGTTCAGCGACACGTTCAGGTTCACACCGAAGGTGTCGCCGTACATGTAGGTGGCACCCAGGTTGACCGAATTGTTGATCTTGTAGTCGATCCCGAAGTTCAGCGGCGACTTGCGTTCGAACAGCGCGATTGCGCGCCGGGGGTCGGTGCCGGTTTCCAGGCCATAGGCATCCGACGAATATTCCGCCATCAGGGTCAGCTTGTCGGTGGCGCGATAGGTGATCCCGGCGAAAGGGGCCGCGGGGCCGCGGAACCATTGGCCGAAGTTCGCCTTGCCGCCCAGCCCGATATCGTTGTCGGGCCGGTCCCCGAAGGGCGCGCCGAGGGGCTTGTATGTGCCCAGCCGCCCCCAGCCAAGACCACCGCTGACAGTCAGCCGGTCGCCGAAGGTCTTGGTGGCGACGATGTATTCGCCCGAATAAAGCCCCGTGCCGATGAAGTCTTGCAGGCCCACCTTGACCGCGGGCAAATAGCGGGTTTCGTCGAGGATGCGCAGCGAGATATCGAAGCTGCGGTCGAAATAGTCGGCCCCGCCCCCACCGCCGAAGTTCAGATCCTTGAACTTCGCATAGCGAAAGCTGCCCTCGACCCGGGGCAGGATCTGGAAGGTCAGGGTGGTGCGGGTGATCCCGGCAAAGTTGGAAACCGTCGTCGACAACTGCCCGTCCGGCTGGCTGAGCGCGGTCGGCGTTTCGATGACCCCGGTCACCCCGTAGAAGTTGAGGTTTGGCCGGTCGGTCACGGCGCGCGTCATGTCTTCGGGCGACGCCGCACCGGTGAAGGCCAGCGTTGCCACGGTGCCAACGGCCACGCCCAACGCCTTGCCGGTCTTTCCTGCCTGCCTGCTCACATCGGTTCCTGTCTTGTGCTGTAGTGTCGGCCAGCCCGGCGCCACACTGTTCTTTCCGTTGTAGCGATGGAGGCCCGTGCTATGCAAACGCCCTCTGCCCCGGCAGGTGCGGCAGCGATGGCATGTGACGATTTTTCAACGCCTTTGGCCGGAGTAATGCTTAACCGGCGCTGCCCGAGGCAAGGGATTGCCCGGCCGGGTGATACCCTTCGACGAATCGCTCGGCCACGGCCAGCGCGGCCTTGTCGTTTCCGGTGGCCAGCGCCTCGCGCAGGGCGCGGATCGCCGACGCGACCTCGATCTCGGACAGCCGGGCCTCGTGCGCGGCAAAGATCTTTTCGTGGGCCGTGGTGGCATGCCCCTCGCCCACCAGCAGCTCCTCGTGCAGCTTCTCGCCCGGGCGCAGGCCGATCTCCTCGATCCCGATATCGCCGTCCGGGTTGGCCTCGTCGCGGACGGTGTAACCCGCGTCCTCGATCACCTGGCGCGCCATGTCCCAAATGCGGCGCGACCGGCCCATGTCCAGCACGAAAACCTCACCCCCACGCGCGAAGGAACCCGCCATCAGGACAAGGCTCACTGCTTCCTCGATGGTCATGAAGAAGCGGGTCACGTCGCGATGCGTCACCGTCACAGGGCCGCCACGCGCGATCTGTTCCTGAAACAGCGGCACGACCGAACCCGAAGAGCCGAGAACGTTGCCGAAACGGACCATGGCAAAGACGGTGCCGGGGGAACGTTCGGCAAGATCCTGCACCACGAATTCGGCCAGGCGCTTGGAGGCGCCCATGACGTTTGTGGGGCGCACGGCCTTGTCCGACGACACGAGGATGAACCGTTCAACCCCGGCCTCGCGCGCCTCGCGGCCCAGCGTCCAGGTGCCCAGCACATTGTTGGCCAGCCCGACAAGCGGGTTCTGCTCCACCATCGGAACATGCTTGTAGGCGGCGGCGTGCAGCACCACGTTGACCTTCTGATCCTGCAGCACACGGCGCACCAGCCGCTGTTCCGTCACCGACCCCAGGACGGTGACCAGTTCGGTCCCCGTTTCCAGGGCAAGGGGGCGCAGCGCGCGCTCGGCCTCGTAAAGGGCATATTCGCTGATGTCGAAGACGATCAGCTTGCCGGGCTTGCAGGCCAGCACCTGGCGACACAGCTCCGACCCGATGGACCCGCCACCGCCCGTCACCAGAACGGTGCGGCCAACAAGATGCGAACAGCCGAAGTTCAGCGACTGGTCAAAGGCCTTGCGCCCCAGGAATTGCGCCGGAGCAATCGGCACCAGCTTGTCGAGAAGCGCCTGCTCTTCTCCGATCAGCTGCGCGAAGCTGGGCAGGGCCTGAACCTCAAGCCCCTTCTTTTCAAGGCGGCGGGCGATCTGCATCTGCTTGGGATGCGACAGTGAAGGCATGGCCAGAAGCACCCGGTCAACCTGCTTTTCCGCGACGATCCGGTCAATATCGGTGGGCAGTTTCACCGGCAGTCCGGCAATCGACAGGCCTTGCAGGGCCGTGTTGTCATCGACAAAGGCAACGGCCTTGATCGTTTCGTGGGCCATCAGCGCGCGGGCCAGCTGGCTGCCGGTGGTGCCCGCCCCGTAGATCAGGACGCGGCAGCGCGGGTTGGTGCGCCGGTACATGGCCGTCAATACCTCAAGCATGACAACGCGGGTCGCGGCCGACACGATGAAATAGACGATGCCGAACATGACGTAGCTTCCCGAACTCAGCGGAATGCCGGCAATCTGGTGCAGAACCCCGGTCGCCACGGCCACGATCACCGACAGGGCGGCGATCCGGCCCATGCCGTTCACGTCATAGGAATTCAGCTGAATGTTGGGAATTTTCAGTGCCTTGGAGACACCCGACGTGATGACGACAAGCAGCGCAAGCACCAGCGCGCCGGTGCCCGCCGAGGGCGCGACATCGAAGGTTTCCTGTTGGACGGTGAAGGTGAAAATATAAGCGATTGGAAGGAGAACGACATCGACCGTGAGAAGAATCGACCGTTTCGCCTCCCTTGGCAGCGAGGTGAAAAAAATGATCATCTGGTTCATGTAGCACACCCGAAATTGGCGCATGAGAAAAAAATAAATGAGAGCCGCAAGGAGCGGCCTTATATGAAGCGATCGACAGGGAACGCCCAAAGTGCAAGCAGACCGACCTTAGGCCGGGCGCTGCAATTATAGTCGGGCTGCAATTCACCACACAAGGTGATTCCTCGGAATGTGCGAAAACCCGCCACAGGCCCCTCCCCCTCCCCGATCCTCAGGTGAAATTGCGAAAGAGGCGGGTCTTGCCGAACATCCCCTCCAGCTCTTCGATGCGTTCGCGACTTTCTGCGCCGATGGTCTCCTGCACCTGCGCCACCAGGGCTTCGACCAGCAGCATGATGGCCACGGTGCTGTCCCAGCTTGACGGCACCTCGACCGAGGCGTGGAACCGGAACCGCGCATGCCGCCCGACGGGCGAGCCCCACTGGTCGGTGAACAGCACGATCCGCGCGCCGCGTTCCTCGGCCAGGCGGGCCAGCTTCAGAAGGTCGGATTCATAGCGGCGGATGTCGAACATCACCAGAACGGTGTCGGCGTTCATGTCCACCAGGTATTGCGGCCAGACATTCGACGACTGGCTGAGGTGCTGCACGCCCGGGCGCAGGATCTGAAGGTGGTTGAACAGGTAGTCGGCCAGCGACCGGGTGATCCGTCCCCCGGCGATGGACACGGCACATTGGCGATCCGCCAAAAGGGCGGTGACGGCATCGAAATCCGCGATATCGACCCGTTGCAGCGTGCTGCGCACGTTCATCGAGATGGCATCGGCAAACCGGTTCAGCGGATGCGCCTCGCCGGGGTCGGTGCTCCAGAGATCCTTTTTCGACAGCGGCGCGCGGATCTGCGCCGAGACTTCGGCACGCAGGGCCCGCTGGAAATCGGAGAAGCCGTCAAAGCCCAGCTTGCGCGCCAGCCGCACCACGGTGGGCGTGCTGACATCGGCGGCGGCGGCCAGCTCGCTGATCGAGCCGAGCCCCGCCATGGGGTAATTGTCCAGAAGGGCCGCGACCAGTTGCTTTTCGGCGCGGGTAAACCCCTCGCGGTCGCTGCGCAGCCGCTGTTCGATCATTGCCTCATCTTCGTGCATCTGGCCTCCTTCCGGCGCTTGCGCCGGCTGGCGTAAGTTAAAGATACTGAAATTCATTTGACAGGGCAAAAGAAAATGTAATGAACTGTTCACACCATGACTCATGCCCGCCTCGCCCCCCTTCTATCCGAAACCGACGGCCCCCCGGTCGAGGTTCTGAACCCCTCGGGCAAGGCTCGGCTGGTCCTGGTCTGCGAACATGCCAGCCCCGTCATACCCGAGGCCCTGGGCAATCTCGGCCTTGCCGCAGGCGACCGCATGTCGCACGCGGTCTGGGACCCGGGCGCCTTCGACCTGGCGCTGGCGCTGTCCGACCGGCTGAACGCGCCCCTGGTGGCCGCGCGGTTTTCGCGCCTGGCCTATGACTGCAACCGCCCGCCCGAGGCCGCATCATCCATGCCCGCGCAAAGCGAACGCATCACCGTGCCGGGCAATGCGAACCTGACAAGCGCGCAGCGCAACCAACGCAGCGCCGCGCTTTACGATCCGTTTCACGCCGCCCTGGCCGATCAGATCGCCCGGATGAACCACCCCGCCATCGTGACCGTCCACAGCTTCACCCCTGTCTTTCACGGCGCCCCTCGCACTGTCGAACTGGGCGTACTGTTCGATCCGCGCGATGAACGGCTGGGCCGCGCCCTTCTGTCGGCCCCCGGCAACCCCCTGCGCACCGAAGCCAACGCGCCCTACGGGCCGGGCGACGGGGTGCTGCACACGCTAGAGCGTCACGCGCTGGCCCAGAACCTGCCCAACGCCATGCTGGAAATCCGCAACGACCTGTTGAAGAACGCCGCCGACATCGCCCGCATCGCCGACGTGATCGAGGTGCTGCTGGCCCATGGACTTGATCAGACCCCGGCAAAGGGGCACCCGGCATGAGCGTCGCCCGCCGCTTTGTCGCCATCGTCGATGGGCTGAACCACCGGGTCGGGCGGTTCGTGATGTACGGCATCTTTGCCATGATGGCGGTTCTGCTGTGGTCGTCGATCTCGAAGACATTCTTCCTGCCCGTCTCGTGGACACTCGAAATGGCGCAGTTCGCCATGGTCACCTATTACATCCTGGGCGGTGCCTATGCGATCCAACTGGGCAGCAACGTGCGGATGGACCTGCTCTATGGCGCCTGGTCGCCCCGGCGCAAGGCGCTGGTGGATGCCTTCACCATCTTCTTCCTGATCTTCTATCTAGGAGTGCTGCTTTATGGGGGCCTGGGGTCGCTTGCCTATTCGCTTGGATATTGGGGCACCGAATATGTCGGCTATTTCGTCGGCCTTGCCTCGGGCAGTGAAGAGATCGGCCGGCTTGAACGCTCGCCCACATCCTGGCGGCCCTACCTCTGGCCGATCAAGGTGGTGATGGTGACGGGCCTTATCCTGATGCTGCTGCAGGCGGTTTCGGAATTCATCAAGGATATCATCCGCCTGCGGGGGGGAGACATCTGATGGACTATGAATTCATCGCCCTGCTGATGTTCGGCACCATGATGCTTCTGCTGCTGACCGGGCAACGTGTCTTCGGGGCCATCGGTGCCGTGGCCGCGATTTCGGCCGTTGCGCTTTATGGCACCGGGGGCATCGACATTCCCTTCGCCGCCGCCATGAAGCTGATGAAATGGTATCCGCTGCTGACGCTGCCGATGTTCATCTTCATGGGCTATGTCCTGTCGGAATCGCGCATCGCCGACGATCTATACCGCATGTTCCACGTCTGGATGGGGCCGGTGAACGGCGGGCTGGCCATCGGGACGATCCTGCTGATGGTGCTGATTTCGGCGATGAACGGGCTTTCCGTGGCGGGCATGGCCATCGGTGCCACCATCGCCCTGCCCGAACTTCTGAAACGCGGCTATGACAAACGGATGGTCACCGGGGTGATCCAGGCCGGATCGTCCCTGGGCATCCTGGTGCCGCCCTCGGTGGTGCTGGTGCTTTACGCGATGATCGCGCGCCAGCCGGTGGGCCAGTTGTGGCTGGCGGGAGTCGTGCCGGGGCTGATGATGGCGGGCATGTTCATCGCCTATATCGTGATCCGGTGCCGCGCCAACCCCGCCCTAGGCCCGGTGATCCCGCCCGGGGAACTGGCAGCGATCACGCCTGCCGAAAAGCGCCGCCTGTTGCGCGCGGGCCTTCTGCCGCTGTTCATCTTCGCCGCGATGATGGTGCCCTTCGTCAACGGCTGGACATCGCTGGTCGAATCCTCGGCCATCGGGGCGATCACCGCCTTCCTGGCCGCCGTCCTGAAAGGCCGCATGACGCGTGAGGTCTTCGAGAACTCGGTGCGCAACACCCTGGGCATTTCCTGCATGTTCATGTGGATCATCCTGGCCGCCCTTGGCTTTGGCGCGGTCTTCGACGGACTTGGCGCCGTGAAGGCCATCGAGGATCTGTTCACCGCGCAACTTGGCCTGTCGCCCTGGACGATCCTGATCCTGATGCAACTGTCCTTCATCCTCATGGGGACGTTCCTTGACGACACCGCCATGCTGGTGATCGTCGCGCCGCTCTATATTCCGCTGGTCGATGCCCTGGGCTTCGATCTGATCTGGTACGGGGTGCTTTACACCATCACCACCCAGATCGCGTACATGACGCCGCCCTTCGGCTATAACCTTTTCCTGATGCGTGCCATGGCCCCGGACGAGGTGTCGCTGGGCGACATCTACCGTTCGATCGTGCCCTTCGTGGCGGTGATGGTCCTGGCGCTGGCGGTGATCATGGTCTTTCCGCAGATCGCCCTGTGGCTGCCCGATTATGTCTATGGAAAATAACGAAAATGACCCCGAACGGGGCATCCCACCAGCAAGGAGAGAAGACATGACCACCAGACGCAAGTTCATCGCCGGGGCCGCGGTTGCCCCCGCCGCGCTGGCCACGCCGGCCATCGCCCAGGGCAAGATCACGTGGCGGATGCAAACCTATGCCGGCCCGGCCCTGGCCGCACACGTCATCGACCCCGCGATCAAGAGCTTCAACGCCATCGCCGGCGACCAGATGGAGATCGAGCTGTTCTATGCCGACCAGCTGGTGCCCACCGGAGAGCTGTTCCGCGCCCTGCAGCGTGGCACCATCGACGCGGTGCAGTCGGACGACGACAGCATGGCATCGCCCACCGAAGTCACCGTGTTCGGCGGCTATTTTCCCTTCGCCTCGCGCTATAGCCTCGATGTGCCGGTGCTGTTCAACCAGTACGGACTGAACGAGATCTGGGACGAGGAATATTCCAAGGTCGGCGTGAAACACATCAGCGCCGGCGCCTGGGATCCGTGCCATTTCGCCACGAAAGACCCCATCCGCAGCTTGGAAGACCTGAAGGGCAAGCGCGTCTTCACCTTCCCCACCGCCGGGCGCTTCCTCGAGCAATTCGGCGTTGTGCCCGTCACCCTGCCCTGGGAAGACATCGAAGTGGCCGTGCAAACCGGCGAGTTGGACGGCATCGCCTGGTCGGGCATCACCGAGGATTACACGGTCGGCTGGGCGGATGTGACCAACTATTTCCTCACCAACAACATCTCGGGCGCCTGGGCCGGATCGTTCTTTGCCAACCAGGACCGCTGGAACGAACTGCCCCCCCACCTGCAGGAACTGTTCCGCGTCTGCTGTGACCAAAGCCACTATTATCGCCAGTGGTGGTACTGGGGCGGTGAGGCCGCGCTGCGCGTCAACGGGCCGAAGATGGAACTGACCAGCATCCCCGATGACGAATGGCAGAAGGTCGAGGACGCGGCCGAGGTCTTCTGGGATGAAATCGCCGCCGAAAGCCCGACAAAGGCAAAGGTTGTCGAGATCTTCAAAAAGTACAATGCCGACATGCGAAAGGCCGGACGCCCCTATCGTTATGGCTGAACTTGACCTTTTCGAACAATAAGACGATGGCGCGCGGGATAACCGCGCGCCCCCATTTAAGGATGCGACCATGCCCCGGATGACCCTAGACACCCTCGCCCAACTGGCCGACCGCGGCGAGATCGACACCGTTCTGGCCTGCCTTGTCGACATGCAGGGCCGCCTGATGGGCAAGCGGTTCCATGTGCGCAACTTCCTTGAAAGCAGCCACGCCGAAACCCATGCCTGCAACTACCTGCTGGCCACCGACCTTGAGATGGCAACGCCCGAAGGCTATGCCGCCACCTCCTGGCGCCACGGCTATGGCGACTATGTGATGAAGCCCGACCTTTCCACCCTGCGCCCCCTGCCCTGGCTTGAGGGCACGGTCATGGTGATCTGCGACGTGCTGGATCATCACAGCCATGAACCGGTGCCCCACGCGCCGCGCCAGGTGCTGAAGGCTCAGCTTGCCAGGCTGGAAAAGCTCGGGTTCACGGCCAAGATGGCGACCGAGCTGGAGTTTTTCCTGTTTGCCGACAGCTATGACACGATCCGCGCCGGAGGCTTTCGCAGCCTGCGGCCGATTTCGGGCTACAACGACGATTACAACATCCAGCACACCACCCGGATCGAGAACATCATGCGCCCGATCCGCAACCACCTCCATGCGGCCGGAATCCCCATCGAGAACAGCAAGGGCGAGGCCGAAACCGGGCAGGAAGAGCTGAACATCCGCTACGACGACGCGCTCTTGTGCTGCGATTATCACACCATCGCCAAGCAGGGGGTGAAGGACATTGCCTGGCAACAGGGGGTTTCGGCCAGTTTCATTCCGAAATGGCACCGCGACAAGGTGGGGTCGGCCGCGCATATCCACCAGAGCCTCTGGACGGACGGCAAGAACGCCTTTCACGACCCCGAGGCAGACATGGGCATGTCGGCCACGATGCGCAGCTACATGGCCGGGCTGATCGCCCATGCGCCCGAAACCACCGTGTTCATGGCGCCCTATGTGAACAGCTACAAACGCTTCGTCGCGGGCACCTTCGCCCCCACGAAAACCGTCTGGAGCGTCGACAACCGCACCGCCGGCTTCCGTCTCGTGGGCGAGAGCACCAAGGGTGTGCGCGTCGAATGCCGCATTCCCGGTTCCGACATCAACCCCTACCTGGCCTGCGCCGCCCAGATCGCCAGCGGCATCGCCGGGATCGAGGCCGGGCTGGCCCTGGGCGATCCGATCCGGGGCGATGTCTACAATGCCGAGGTGCCGGAAATTCCCCGCACCCTGCGCGACGCGACGGCCACCTTGCGCGACTCGGAAATGTTGCGCAAAGCCATGGGCGATGCGGTGATCGACCACTATGTCCGCTGTGCCGAGGTCGAGCAGGAAGACTTCGACAGCGCCGTGACCGACTATGAAATCGCCCGGGGATTCGAGCGGGCCTGACCCGCAGGAGGGGGGCTGTCTGCCCCCCGTCGCCTGCGGCGACTCCCCCCGAGGATATTTTGGACCAAAGATGGGGCAAGCCCCGGAAATGAGGCTGAGATGAGCAAGATGCTGCAATGTGTTTCGCCGATCGACGGGTCGGTCTATGCCGAACGTCCGGCGCTGGATTTCAACAGCGCCGCCGTGGCCGTGGCCCGCGCCCGCGAAGCGCAGCGGGACTGGGCGGCGCGCCCCCTGTCCGAGCGGATATCGCTGGTGATGGCCGGAGTGGCCGCCGTGGGCGCCATGAACGACGAGATCGTTCCCGAACTGGCCTGGCAGATGGGCCGCCCGGTGCGGTACGGCGGGGAATTCGGCGGTTTCGAGGAACGGGCCACCTACATGTCGGGGATCGCGGAAAGCGCATTGGCGCCGCTGGTGATCGAGGAGTCTACGCAGTTCTCGCGCCGGATCGAGCATCGCCCCCATGGCGTTGTCCTGGTGGTGGCGCCCTGGAACTATCCCTACATGACGGCGATCAACACCATCGCCCCTGCCCTGATCGCGGGCAATACCGTTCTGCTGAAACATGCCACCCAGACCCTTCTGGTGGGCGAGCGGATGGCGCGGGCCTTCCATTCGGCGGGCGTGCCCGAAGAGGTGTTCCAGGCGGTGTTCCTGGATCACGAGGTGACAAGCGGCCTGATCGCCGGACGCGCCTTCGGTTTCGTGAACTTCACCGGTTCGGTTGCCGGCGGCAAGGCAATGGAACAGGCCGCGGCCGGCACCTTTACCGCCGTATCGACGGAACTGGGCGGCAAGGACCCGGGCTATGTCATGGAGGATGCCAACCTGGAGGCGGCCGTCGATACGCTGATCGACGGTGCGATGTTCAATTCCGGACAATGCTGTTGCGGAATCGAGCGCATCTATGTCCACGAAAAGCACTATACCGACTTTGTCGATCGTGCGGTGGCCATCGTCGAAGGCTATCGGCTGGGCAATCCGCTGGAGCAGGACACCACCATCGGCCCCATGGCACACCGCCGCTTTGCCGAGGAAGTGCGCGCCCAGGTGAGCGAGGCCATCGCCGATGGCGCGAAACCGATGATCGACGCCAGGCGTTTCGGCCCGGCCGAGGGCGCCTATGTCGCGCCGCAGATCCTGACCGATGTGACCCACGAAATGCGGATCATGCGCGATGAAACCTTCGGCCCCGCGGTGGGCATCATGAAGGTTTCGGGCGACGACGAGGCCGTGGCCCTGATGAACGACAGCCAGTTCGGGCTGACGGCATCGCTCTGGACCGCCGACATCGACCGGGCCAATGCCATCGGCGCGCAGATCGAGACCGGCACCGTTTTCGCCAACCGCTGCGATTACCTTGACCCGGCGCTGTGCTGGACCGGGTGCAAGGACACCGGGCGCGGCGTCGGCCTTTCGGAACTGGCCTATGGGGCGCTGACCCGGCCGAAATCCTATCACCTGAAGAAAGCCTGAGACATGAGCATGACCGCAAACTGGTCTTACCCCACCGCAATCCGGTTCGGCGCCGGGCGCATCGCCGAGATTGCCGAGGCCTGCCGCGCCGCGGGCATCAGCCGCCCGCTTCTCGTGACCGACCGTGGCCTTGCGGGCATGGAGATCACGACCCGCACCCTTGACCTGCTGAACGAGGGCGGACTGGGCGCCGCGCTTTTCGCCGAGGTCGATCCGAACCCGAACGAGCGCAACGTCGCCGCCGGCCTTCAGGTCTATCGCGACGGCGGCCATGACGGCGTGGTGGCCTTTGGTGGCGGTTCGGGGCTGGACCTGGGCAAGGTCCTGGCCTTCATGGCCGGGCAGACCCGCCCGCTGTGGGATTTCGAGGACATCGGCGACTGGTGGACGCGGGCCGATGCGGCCGCCATCCACCCCATCGTCGCCGTTCCCACAACGGCCGGCACGGGTAGCGAAGTGGGCCGCGCCAGCGTGATCACCAACAGCGAAACGGCGGAAAAGAAGATCATCTTCCACCCCCGGATCCTGCCTTCGGTGGTGATCTGCGACCCTGAACTGACCGTGGGCATGCCGCGCTCCATCACGGCAGGCACCGGCATGGACGCCTTCGCCCACTGCCTTGAGGCCTATTGTTCGCCCCACTACCACCCGATGTCACAGGGCATCGCGCTGGAGGGGCTGCGCCTGGTGGCCGAGAACCTGCGCACCGCCTATGACGCGCCGACCAACCTGACGGCACGGGCCGAGATGATGTCGGCGGCGATGATGGGGGCCACGGCCTTTCAGAAGGGGCTGGGCGCCATCCATGCCATCAGCCATCCGATCGGCGCGATGCACCACACCCACCACGGCACGACCAATGCCGTGGTGATGCTGCCGGTGCTGCGCTTCAACCGCCCGGCGGTTGAGGACAGGTTGGCGCGCGCCGCTGCCTACCTCGGGGTTTCGGGCGGTTTTGACGGGTTCTATGATTTCGTCGGCCAGCTGAATGCCGATCTTGGCATCCCGGCGAACCTGACCGAACTGGGGGTACGCGATCCGGACATGGACCGCATCACGGCCTCGGCGCTGGCCGATCCCTCCTGCGGGGGGAACCCGGTTCAGATGACGGCGGAAAACACCCGCCCCCTGCTGGAAAGCTGTTTCTGATCAGGTGGTTGCGGCGGCACCTTCCGTGGTGAATCCGCCGCGCTGCTGCACCGCGACGGCGCCCCGCGCGTTGCCGGCCGCAAGGCAGGCCGCAAGGGGCGCCCCCGCAAGCCATCCATCAAGGAAACCGCTGTTGAAGGCATCGCCCGCCCCAGTGGTATCGACCACCGGCACCGAAAGGCCGGGCGCTTCCGCCGTTTCGCTTTCGCTTTCGCCCAGGGCGCCGCGCGCGCCACGCTTGGTCACGGTCAGGGGCGCATAGGGTGGATTGACGCCGAGACGGGCCAGTTGCGCCACCTCTTCCTCGTTCGGGAAGAACACGTCGACCCGGGCAATCAGGGCCAGGTGATCGGCGCTGGTGTCGTCGTCCCAGCTGCAATCGAGCGAAATGCTCAACCCGGCGGCGCGGGCAATGTCGATCAGCCCGGGCGCCTCGGCCAGGGTGGCCAGTTCTCCGATGTGAAGGTGACCGACCTTCAGCCTTTCAAGATCGGCGGTCGCCAGATCGGGCACCGCGCGCCCCACCCTGCGGGTCAGGAAGGCGCGATCCTGCGCGCCCGACATCGCAACGGTGATCTGCGGATCGCCGGGTGCTGCGGGCAGGCACAGATCGTGCCCGACTCCCACCGCGGCGACATCGCCCATCACCTGGTCCTGAAACGGCGGGCCGGGCCAGAAGGCGGCCAGGTGGGCGGGGCGGCCCAGTTGTGCAAGATGCGCGGCGGTGATCACCGCACCGCCCCCGGCCCGCAGGGCCAGCGCCCCGGCGTAAACCTCGTGCCCCAGGGTGGGCATGCGCGGCAGATCGGAAAACACCAGGTCGCAATAGAGGCGCCCGACGCACAGCACCCCCGGAGGGCGGGACGGGTCGCTCACGTCAGGGCCTGTCCGGTGTTGGCGTCGAAGAAGTGCAGGTTTTCGGGCTTGGCGTTCAGCGTCACCTCGGCGCCCACCTCGGGGGGGGTGCGGCCATCGGCCTTGGCAATCACCTCGCCCCCTGCGCCGGTGTCGACATAGATCAGGGTTTCAGGGCCCAGCGGTTCGCGCACGGTGACCTTGCCCCGGACCAGCGCGACGCCTTCGCCAAGGCCCAGGTCGTCGGGGCGCACGCCCAGCGTCACCGGCCCGTCGGCGCGGGCCGGCAGATCGACGGTGCTGCCGGTATCAAGCCGCAGCACACCGCCGCTGGCGGTGGCTGGCAGCATGTTCATCGATGGCGCACCGATGAATCTGGCCACGAAGGTATTGGCCGGGCTGTGGTAAACCTCGGCCGGGGTGCCGACCTGCTGGATGTGGCCGTCCTTCATGATGACGATCCGGTCGGCCATGGTCATCGCCTCGACCTGGTCGTGGGTGACGAAGACGATGGTATTGCCCACCCGCTGGTGCAGCTTCTTGATCTCCAGACGCATCTGGGTGCGCAGCTGCGCATCGAGGTTCGAGAGCGGTTCATCGAAAAGAAACACCGCCGGGTCGCGCACCATGGCGCGGCCAATGGCGACCCGTTGACGCTGACCGCCCGAAAGCTGGTTGGGCTTGCGATCCAGAAGGTCGGTCATGTCGAGGATGGCTGCCACCTCGTCGATGCGGGCCTCTTTGTCGGGCTTGCTCATCTTCGCGGTGCGCAGCCCGAAACCGATGTTCTTGCGCACCGACATGTGCGGGTAGATCGCATAGTTCTGGAACACCATGGCGATGTCGCGATCCTTGGGTTCGAGGTTGTTCACCTGCCGCCCGCCGATCTCGATGCTGCCGCCTGTCACCTCTTCCAGCCCGGCGATCATCCGCAGGGTGGTGGATTTGCCACAGCCCGAGGGGCCGACGAAGACGACGAATTCGCCATCCGCCACATCAAGGTTGATGCCGTGCAACACCTCGGTCTTGTCGTAGGTTTTCACCAGATCGCGCAGGGCAAGGGTGGCCAAGGATCAATCCTCCAGAAGGTCGGCAAATGCGGTTTCAAGGGTGGCGGCGGCAGTGCTGCGCCGGTTGTCGCGCACCGATGCGCGGGGCAGCAGATCGTCCTGCAGCACGCTGGAATAGCTGGCAAAGGCATGGGTCAGGGCCGCGGGTGCGGGGCCGCCCGGACGGTCGCGCCGCGCCACGAAGGTTTCGGGGGCCACGGCGGTGCGGAAGGCCCGCTCATCGGTCCGCGGGGCGCGTCCCTCTTCGCTTTCGAAGGCGCGCGTGAAGGCGGCGTGGCCTTCGCTGAGGGGCTGGCCCTCGGCAATCACGGCCCGGGCCGTTGCCGCCGCGACCTCATGCGCCTGGCGAAAGCTGAGCCCTTCGTCGCGCACCAGGGTATCAGCCAGTTCGGTGATGGTGATGCAGGCGGCATCGGTATTGGCACGCACCCTGTCGGCGTTGATCGAACAGGCGGGGATGAAGGCGGTCAGCAGATCGAGGACCCGCCCCCCCGAATCGAAGGCGGCATAGCCGGCCTGCTGCACCTCGCCCTCGCTGTCGTTCATGTCGGTGAAGGGAGTGTTGTGCATCGTGTTCACGATCATGTCGCACCGCCCCACCGTCACGCTGGACAGGTGGCGCAGGTGTTCGATGGGCACCGGGTTGCGCTTTTGCGGCATGATGCTGGAAATCTGCACGAGGCTGTTGGGCACATAGAGCTGCCCGACCTCGAATGCGCTCCAGAAGGCCATGTCCTGGATCAGGCGGCCGAGGTGCAAAAACACCAGCTTGATCGCAGAATAGAGCCCGGTGATGTAATCGACCGAGGCGATGCAGCCGTAGGAGTTCAGCGAAACGGCGCCGAACCCCAGCAGGTCGGCCATGCGGGCGCGGTCGATGGGAAAGCCGCTGGTGGTGATCGCAGCCGCGCCCATGGGGGATTTGTCGACGGTGTCCAGCGCATCGGCCAGGCGCCTTGCATCGCGCAGCAGAACCTCGACGATGGCCGAAAGGTAATGGCCGAAGGTTGTCGGCTGGGCCGGCTGACCATGGGTATAGGCCACGATCAGTGTTTCGCTTTCCCGCTTTGCCGTCTGGATCAGCGCATCGATCAGCGCGCCCAGCCGGTGCTGCATCGCGCTGCCCCGGTCCAGCAGGGCCAGCTTGAACAGGGTGTGATCCATGTCGTTGCGCGAGCGGGCCGTGTGCAGCGCCCCGCCCAGATCGCCCAGGCGGCGCTTGAGTTCGGATTCCACCAGGAAGAAGTAATCCTCATGCTCGCCTGTATAGGTGAGCGCGGCGATGTCGGTTTCGGCCTCGATGTCGCGCAGGGCGCGGGCGATGGCGCGGGCATCGTCGCGCTTCAGGATGCCGGTGTCGTGCAGCATCACCAGGTGCGCGCGGTTGATCGCCCCCATATGCGCCGCATAGTGGGTTTTCACCCCTTCGAACAGCGGGGCAAGCACCGTGTCGCGGTAGGTAGGATCGGGGAATTTAGACGTGTCGTTCATGTTATCGGGGCCTGCGTGACCCGAAGGCGCGGACGCCTCCGGCGGGAGTATTTTTGCAAGAAAGAAACCACGGGGTTTTCCTTTCGCCGTTCATCCTTTCAGCCCCGCCATCACGACGCCACGGATGATGAACCTCTGGAAGATCAGGAAGACCACCAGCGTCGGGATGGTCGAGATCGCGGCGCCGGTCATGATCAGTTCCCATGCGACATCGGCCTCATCCCCGAAGGACGACAGGCCCACGGGCAGCGTGTACATCTCGACCGAGTTGGTGACGATCAGCGGCCAGATGAAGGCCGTCCAGTTCCCGAGGAAGACGAAGATCGCCAGGGCCGCCAGCGCCGGTTTCACCAGGGGCATGGCCACGGTCCACCAGATCTGAAGTTCGTTCAAACCGTCGATGCGGGCCGCCTCGATGAAATCGTCGGGGACGGTTTCGAAGAACTGCTTCATCAGGAAGGTGCCGAAGGCCGTCATCAGGCCGGGGAACATGATGCCCCAGTAGGTATCCAGCCAGCCGAACTGCTGGCTCATCAGGTACCAGGGGATCACCAGCATTTCGGTGGGGATCATCAGGGTCGACAGGATGGCGATGAAGATGATGTAGCGCCCGGGAAAGCGGAACTTGCACAGGGTATAGCCCACGAGACTGTCGAACAGGATGTTGCAAATCGTGGTCACCGTGGCGATGACGATGGAGTTCAGGAACCAGGCGTAGAAGCGGCCGTCCTCGAGAACATAGGTGTAGTTCTCGATCGTCGGCTCTTCGGGGATCAGGTTGACGTTGTATACCTCGTGCGGCCATTTCAGCGAGGTCGAGATCATGTAGGCGATGGGCATGACCATCACGATCCCGCCGATGAACAGCAGCAGCCAGCGGATGATCTGACCCATGTTCGCGGGCTTCCTGGGCGGCTTGGTGCCCAGCAGCGCTTCGGAGGTGGGGCGGATTTCCTCGACGACGGCCATTACTTGTCCCTCAGGATGCGCAGTTGCAGCAGCGACACCACCAGCAGCACCAGGAACAGGACGACCGTCTGCGCGGCGGCATAGCCCATGTCGAACTTGGTGAAGGCGGATTCATAGATCATCAGCACCAGCGGTTTCGTCGCGTTCAGCGGGCCGCCGGGGTTGTTGGTGGTCATGTTGAAGACGTGATCGAAGATCCGCAGGAACCCGATGGACGAGAAGACCACGATGAAGACGATGGTGGGTTTCAGCAGCGGCAGGGTGATTTCCCAGAGGATCGTCCACCAGCCCACGCCGTCGATGCGGGCCGCTTCGTAATAGGATTTGGGGATGGCGCGCAGGCCGGCCATGAAGATGATGATCTGGAACCCCAGCCCCGCCCAGACCGCCGGCGCCAAGACGGCCGGCAGCGCATTGGTGGTGGAGTTCAGGAATTCGATCTGCCCGATCCCGAGGTTGGCCAGCATGTTGTTGAACAGCCCGGTCGGCACCGGTTGATAGAACCACCGCCAGACCCAGGCCATGGCGACGGCGCTGGTCATGAAGGGCAGGAAATAGAGCATCCGCAAGAAGCCGTGCATGAAGCGCAGCTGATCCAGGTGATAGGCGATGACGAAGGAGATCACGAGGCTGATGGGCGTGCCCAGCAACAGGTAGATGAAGGTATTGGCAAAGACCTTCCAGAAGACCGGATCGTTGAACAGCTTGATGTAATTGTCCAGCCCGGCCCAGGTGCGGTCGCCCAGAAGGTTCCAGTTCTGGAACGAGATGAGGATCGCGTTGCCCGTGGGATAGAAGCGGATCACGCTGTAGAACACGACCGGGATCGCCAGAAAGGCCCAGGCCCAGACGATCTGTTTCTGCTTGATGGTCAGGTTGCGATACATGGTTGCCCCATCCGCCAAAAAGGATCGCCCACCCCGTGACAGGGTGGGCGCAGGGTGGTCAGACCACCCCCTTGCGTCTTACTTGCCGTAGTAATCGTCAAGCAGCTTCTGTTCGGCCTTGGCCGCGGTGGCCAGGCTTTCCTCGGCCGACACACCCTGCAGCTGCATGCGCTCGACCATTTCGACCAGCACCTGGCGCTGACCGCTTTCGTCGGCGAACTTGGTGGTGTGGGCGTATTCCAGGCCGCGGATGAAGGGGCCGAAGACCGGATCGTTGGCGTTCTTGTCGGTCATGCCCACCGAGGGCTTGGCGGGCAGTTCGCCCACGACCTCAAGCCACAGCTGCATCGCCTCGTCCGAGGTGAGGTATTCCATGAACTTGACGGCGGCGTCGTATTTCTCGCCTTCGGCCTTGGTGGTGATCGCGTTCACCCAGTACGAGGAGTAGTTCGAACGCGTGCCGTCCGGCCCTGCGGGCAGTTCGGTGACACCCCACTTCAGCCCGCGGATATCGGCAAGCGAACCGATGCGGAACGACCCGTCGATGTGCATGCCCGCGCGACCGGCCTTGAAGGCGGCCTGGGGCTCGTCCATGAAGGTGGTGGCCGTCACGGCGTCGTCACCCATGAACAGGCTGGTGTAATAGTTCAGCGCGGCAAGGCCTGCCTCGGTGTCATAGTTCACCGTCTGGTAGTCGTCCTTGTAGGGGTCGCCGCCGAACTGCCGCACGAGGCCCTCGCGCCACCAGTGGTGATCCTGCGCCGTCATGCCGGCCGTGATGCCCACCTGGGTCAGGTTCCCGGCGCCGTCCTTCTTGGTCAGCTTGCGGGCGACCTCGATCAGCTCGTCCAGGGTTTCGGGCGGGCTTTCGATGCCGGCCTCGTCGAACAGGCGTTCATTGTAGAACAGGGCAAGCGAGCGGACCGCCGTGGGCAGCGCCCAATACTGATCGCCATCGCGCATGGCGCTGACCATCGGGAAGAACTCGGAATCGATCTTGTCGGCCGGGAAGGTGTCGGCGGGCAGCGGCTGGATCAGCTGCGCCTCTTTGTAGTCGTTCAACCAGCCGTAGAACAGCTGCACCACGTCCGGCCCCTCGCCCGCGGGAATGGCCGAGGCCACCTTGGTGCGGTAATCGGCATAGGGGAAATGCGACATCTTGACGGTGATGTCGGGGTTGGCGGCCTGGAACTTCTCGATCAGCTGGTTCATCGCCTCGACGCGGGCGTCGTAGAAATACTGCCAGTATTCGATTTCCACGGCATGGGCCGCGCTGCCCAGAAGGCCCGCGATCCCTGTCACGCTGGCAAGGGCCAGCCCCCGGATTGCTCCAAATGTCATGTCTGTTCTCCCGGTTCGACACCCATGGGTGCCCTTGGTATGAGATTGGGGGTCTGCGCCCGCCTGTTCCGTGATTAACTCAATCCAGTTGAATTAACAAGCGGTTTGAGTTAATGCCGCGGAATGGTTGTCAGACTCGATCAGATTGTCGGTGCCAATGCCGAGCGTTCGCGCAGCCATAACCGGCAGCTTGTCCTGGGCCATGTGCGCCGCGCCGGACAGGTGGGCCGGGCAGAGATCGCCCGCGCCTCGGGGCTGAGCACACAGGCCGTTTCCAACATCATCGCCGATCTTGAACGCGAGGGGCTGCTGGTGGAACAGGGCCGGTTGCAGGGTGCCCGGGGGATGCCCGCGATCCAGTATGCAGTCAACCCCCGGGGCGGCTTTGCCTTCGGGATCGAGATTCGCCCCGGTGCCGTCTTCGCCGTGATGCTCGACCTCTTGGGCAATACCGTGTTCAGCCATCGCTGCACCCTGTCCTCGGCCCTGCCCGACGCGGTGACGGCCAAGGTCCTGGCGCTGCGCGATCTGGCGCTGAGCCAGACCGGCGTGCCCGCCGACCGCATCCTGGGCGCCGGGGTGGTAGTGCCCGGGCCCTTCGGCACGACAAGCCTGAAGGACGAGGCGACGGAACTGCCCGGCTGGGCGCAGATCGACATGTCGGCCTGGTTTACCCGGGCCTTCGGCCTGCCCGCCCATGTCGAAAATGACGCCAACGCCGCCGCCATGGCCGAGCATGTCTCGGGTGCCGCGCGCGAGCTGAGCCATTATGCCTTCCTTTATTTCGGCACCGGCCTGGGCCTTGGCCTGGTGTCCGAGGGCCGGCTGGTGCGCGGGGCCTTCGGCAACGCGGGCGAGATCGGCCATGTCACCATGCCCACCGCCAGCGGCGGTGTGGTGCTGGAACAGGCGGTCAGCCGCCTGTCGATCGCCCGCCATCTGGCCGGCCATGGCATCGACGCCCCCGACAGCGCCAGCCTGGCCCAGCTTTACGACCAGGGCTGCCCGGCGCTGATCGACTGGCTGGACCAGGCCGCCCTGCCCCTGGCCCATGCGGTTTCGCTGGTCGAGAATCTTTTCGATCCGCAGGCCGTCATCCTGGGCGGTGCGCTGCCCGATACCCTGATCGACCACCTGATCGCCGCGATGCCGCTTGACGAACGCTCGGTCGCCAACCGCCCCGACCGCACGACGCCGCGCCTGTTGCGAGGCGCATCCGGTCGGATGACCGCCGCCCTAGGCGCGGCCTCGCTGATCGTAAACCGAACCTTCACACCGCAACTTGCCGTTGCCGTCTAACGCCGGAAGAACCTGCCATGCCCCTCACCGCCCAACTGCCCGACGCCCTTCGCATCCATGGTCAGACGGCCCGTATCGTCGATCTTTGGCAGGCGCTGTTGCCGCTGCAATCCTGCGTCAGCTTCATGAACACCGGCGCCCATCCCGATGACGAAACATCGGCCATGCTGGCGGCCCTGCGCCACCGGGGATTCGACCTGTCCTATGCCTGTTCCACCCGGGGCGAAGGCGGGCAGAACGATATCGGCACCTGCACCGGCGCCGACCTGGGCGCCCTGCGCACCGCCGAGATGGAGCGCGCGGCCGAGGCCCTGTCGCTGCGGCTTTACTGGCTGGGGGAAACGGCCGATGACCCGATCACCGATTTCGGCTTTTCCAAGAGCGGGGTCGAAACCCTGGCCAAGTGGGGCCGCGAACGCACGCTGGCGCGCTTCGTCCATATCCTGCGCCGCGAACGCCCCGACATCATCTGCCCCACCTTCCTCGACATCCCCGGCCAGCACGGCCACCACCGCGCCATGACCGAAGCGGCGCACCTGGTCATGGACCTGGCCGCCGATCCGGCCTTCACCGGCAGCAACCTTGCCCCCTGGCAGGTGAAGAAACTGTTCCTGCCCGCCTGGTCGGGCGCCGGTCAGGCCTATGACGACGACCTGCCCCCGCCCCCCGCCACCACCATCGTCGCCGCCAAGGGGGGCGATCCCGTCACCGGGCACAGCTTTGAACAGATCGGGCAGCAATCCCGCGTCTTCCACGCCACCCAGGCCATGGGCCGCTGGGTTGCCCCGGGCGAAGAACGCGACTGGCCCCTCCACCTGGCCGATTGCAGGATCGTCGCCGATGGCGATGACGTGGGCGCGGGCCTGCCCGATGGCCTGGCCGCGCTGGCCGGCTTTGCGCACGCGCCCGAGATCGCGCAACATCTGACCGCCGCCCAGGACGAGATCGACGCCTGCCTTTCGGCCCTGCTGGCGCCCGACCTGGCCGCCCGCCTGTCGCGCGCGCTCGAGCATGTGCGCGCCGCTCGCGTCGCCTGCCCCGATCACGCCGCGACCGAGGTGCAGCACCGCCTGGCCCGCAAGGAACAGCAACTGTCGCGCGCCATCCGCATCGCCGCCGGTGTCACCGTCGAGGGCTATCTCGAACGGGCCATGGTGCGGCCGGGCGAAAGCCTGCGCACCACCGTCGAACGTTGTGACGGCACAGCCGACGGGCTGCGCGTCGAGTGGATGCTGCCCGACGGCTGGCGGATGGAGGGCGACCGGCTGACCGTGGCCGCCGATGCCGCGCCCCATGACGGGTACCGCGATACCTGGCTGGCGGACATGCCCGATCTGCCCTCCCTGCGCGTCACCACCACGGTGGAGGGCATCGACAGCGAAACCCGCCTGCCGCTGCTGTTGCCGCCGGTGGTTCTGCCTGCCCGCGCCGCCGATCTTGAACCCCACGCCGCCCTTCTGAACCGCCAGGGCAAGCGGCGTGACATCCCCGTGGCCATCAACGCGATCTTTCCCCCGAAGGCCGAACCGGCGCTGACCCTGCCCGAGGGCTGGTCGGCCGAACCCTCGGCCTCGGGCATCCTGCTGACCGCGCCCGGCGATGTGGCGCCGGGGCTTTACGACATCGCGCTGACGCTGGACGGCGAACCCGCCTTTTCGGCCCGCAGCATCAGCCACCCCCATATCGCCCCCACGGCGCGCACGGTTCCCGCCCGCCTTCAGGTGCGGGTGGTCGACGTGGCGCTGCCCGATGTGCATGTCGGCTATATCGGTGGCGGCAACGACAGGGTGGGCCACTGGCTGCAACAACTGGGGCTGGGGGTGGCGCGGCCCGAACCCACCCGTGTCAGCGACGCCGACCTCGACAAGCTGGACACCATCGTCATCGGGATCTTCGCCATGCGCTTCCGCGAGGGGCTGGCCGAACTGATGCCGCGCCTGCACGACTGGATCGAACGGGGCGGCACGCTGATCACGCTCTACCATCGCCCCTGGGACGGCTGGAACCCCGACACGATCCCGCCCCGCCGCCTTGAGATTGGCCAGCCTTCGCTGCGCTGGCGGATCACCGACGAGACGGCAGAGGTCACGCATCTGCAACCTGACCACCCCCTGCTGAACACCCCCAACACCATCGACGCCGAAACCTGGGCCGGGTGGCACAAGGAACGGGGCCTCTATTTCGCCAAGTCCTGGGACGAAGCCTATCAGCCGCTTCTGGAAATGGCCGACCCCGAGGAAGACCCGATGCAGGGCGCGCTTCTGACAGCCGATATCGGCAAGGGGCGGCATATCCACACCTCGCTGATCCTGCATCACCAGATGGAGCGGCTGACCCCCGGCGCCTTCGCGCTTTTCGCCAACCTCCTGTCCAAACGGGGCTGACCATGACATTGCCGCCCCGCGACAATCTGCGTGGCGGCGCCTGGATGCTGGCCGACATGGCGCTGAACATCTGGGCGCTCAGCATCGTCAAGGCGCTTGGCCTGGGCTTTCCGCCGGCGCAACTGGTGTTCCTGCGGGCGGTGATAGGGCTTATCCTGATCGCGCCCTGGGTCTGGCGCGGGCGGCGCGTCTTTGTCGGGGTGGGCGATCTGTCGATCCACGCCCTGCGCGTCGGCCTGTCCATCGTCACGCTGACGGCCAGCTTCTTTGCCATCGCCCGCCTGCCCTTCGCCACCTTCACCGCGCTGAATTTCACCCGTCCGGTCGTGACGATGGTTCTGGCGGCGCTGGTGCTGCGCGAAACCATCGGGCTGGCGCGGTGGGTGGCGGCGGGTGTTGCGTTGATCGGGGTCGTCATCGCGGTCGAACCCTCGGCCCTGCCGCCGGGCAACGGGCTGCCGGTGCTGTTCCTGGCGATCTGCGCCGGGTCGGCCGCCGTGATCGCGACACGCCGCCTGCGGGCCGCGCCGACGCTGGTTTTGATGACATTCTATACCGCCGGCCTTGCCCTTGTGACCGGCCCCATCGCCGCCCTGTCATGGGTGCCGATCCCGCCTGAGCACCTTGTGCCGCTGCTGTCGATCGGGGTCTTCGCCCAATGCGCCCAGGCCTGTTTCCTGCGCGCCCAGTTTCACGGCGAGGCGGGGTTCCTTTCGGTTCTCGGCTATCTGTCGCTGATCTTTTCCGGCCTCGTGGGGTATTTCGTCTTCGACGAGGTGCCGACGCCTGCCTTCGCCCTTGGTGCGGTGCTGGTGGTCGGCGCGGCACTCAGCGTCAGCTATGGCGCAAGGCGGCGCCGCGCGCCCGCCGCCTGAGATATGGCACCTTGCCCGCGCACCATGCTATGACAGCCGGACATCATCGCAGGAACAGGATTTCATGGCACCCAAATTCGGAACCAGCGGCCTGCGCGGATTGGTCAGCGAACTGACCGATACACTCTGCGCCAACTATACCCGCGCCTTTCTGAACCGCGCCCGTCACGATGGTGTGCTGCTGGTCGGCGCCGATCTGCGGCCCTCGTCGCGGGCGCATCTGCGCGCCGTGGCCGCCGGGGCGCGGGCGGCAGGGCTTGAGGTGGTGGATTGCGGCACCCTGCCCACACCGGCCCTTGCGCTTGAGGCGCAACACCGCCGCGCGCCGGCCGTCATGGTCACCGGCAGCCACATTCCCGCCGACCGCAACGGGCTGAAGTTCTATCGTCGCAACGGAGAGATCACCAAGGGCGACGAGGCCGCGATCAACGCCGCCCTGCGCGACTGGAACGGTCCGCTTGACCTGACCGATCCGCCGACCGACGCCGGTGTCGCCGCCCGCTATGCCGAACGCTATACCGGTTTTTTCGCCGCCGACGCGCTGGGTGGGCTGCGCGTGGGGCTTTACGAACATTCCGCCGTGGGGCGCGATCTGTTGGGCCAGGTGCTGAAGGCACTGGGGGCCAAGGTGGTGCCCCTTGGGCGGTCCGACCACTTCATCCCCGTCGATACCGAGGCGGTGGATGATGACACCCGCGCCCGCCTGCACGGCTGGGCAGGGGAACACCAGCTGGACGCCATCGTTTCGATGGACGGCGATTCCGACCGCCCGCTGATCACCGATGCCACGGGCCGGGTCGTTCCGGGCGATGTGATCGGGGCACTGACGGCGCAATTTCTGGGCGCGCGCATTATCGTGACGCCGGTGTCGTCGAACACGATGATCGACAGCATGGGCTTTGACGCGATCCTGCGCACGCGCATCGGTTCGCCCTTCGTGATCGCCGAGATCGAAACCGCCCTGGGCGACAGCGCGAAGGCCCGCGTCGTCGGGTACGAGGCGAACGGCGGCTTCCTGACCGGCTTTCCCGTCGAGGGGCCGGGCGGCACGCTTGCGCCGCTGCTGACGCGCGATGCCTTCCTGCCGATCCTCTGCACCCTTGCCGGGATTGTCCGGAACGGTGCGCTGGCCGATCAGGTGGCCGCCCTGCCCGCGCGCCGCACCGCCGCCGACCGGCTGGTGGGACTGCCCAGCGAAACCTCGGCCCGGCTGATCGCGTCGCTGCGCCAGAACCGCGCTCTCAGGGCCGAGCTTTTCGCCGCCCTTGGAGAAGAAACCCACCTGAACCAGACGGACGGGCTGCGCATCACCTTTGCCTCGGGCGAAGTGGTGCACCTGCGCCCCTCGGGCAACGCGCCCGAACTGCGCTGCTATGGCGAAGCGACAACCGAAGACCGCGCCCGCGCGATCGTGCGCACCACCTTGGACGAGGTGAACCGCCGCTACGCCTGATCCATGTCCGATTTGCGCAGGGCGTCATAGCGGCGCAGATCGGCCAGCAGCGCCGCCATCTCGGCAAGCGGAATCATGTTCGGCCCGTCGCTGGGGGCAGTATCGGGCGCTTGGTGGGTTTCGATGAACAGCGCCGATATGCCCACGGCACAGGCGGCCCGCGCCAGCACCGGTGCAAATTCGCGCTGGCCGCCGCTGGTGGCGCCCTGCCCGCCGGGCTGCTGCACCGAATGGGTGGCATCGAAGACCACCGGATAGCCCGTGCGCGCCATCACCGGCAGGCCACGAAAATCGCTGACCAAGGTGTTATAGCCAAAGCTGGTGCCGCGGTCGCACAGCATGATCCGTTCGTTGCCGGTGCTAGCCACCTTTTCGGCCACATGCGCCATGTCCCAGGGCGCGAGGAACTGGCCCTTCTTGATGTTCACCGCCGCCCCGGATTCGCCTGCCGCCAGCAAAAGGTCGGTCTGGCGGCACAGGAAGGCCGGAATCTGCACCACGTCCAGAACACCACCCGCCACGCGCGCCTGCTCCACGTCATGCACATCCGACAGGACAGGGCAGCCATGGGCATCGCGTACCTCTTGCAGGATGTGCAATCCTTCGTCCATGCCGACACCACGGGTCGAGCCCAGGGAGGAACGGTTGGCCTTGTCGAAACTGGCCTTGAAGATGAACGGCCGGCCCCCGTTGGCCCGCGCGATCCCTTCGGCCATGAACAGCGCGTGATCGCGGGTTTCCAACTGGCAGGGCCCCGCGATCAGCGCGAAGGGCAAGGCGCCGCCAAGATCGACAGGGCCGATGCGGATCATCCGACCGGGCACGACAGCTCCTGCAGCACCTGTTCGACGCGGCCCACATCCTCGGGGTTGTTCACCTCCCAGAACACGCGGCCCCGGCCATCGACCACCACACAGCGCACCGCGTGACCGTTTTCAAGAAACCGCAATTGCTCCAGCGCCTCCAGCTTTTCCAGCCGCCCCACCGGCCAGCCGACATAGGCCGCCAGCGCCGAGGGGCGATAGGCATAGACCCCGACGTGGTGATAGACAGGCACATCACGGGCGAATGTCTTTTTCGGATCGATATAGGGCAGAACTTCCTTGCTGAAATACAGTGCATGCTGGCGGGCATCGAAGACCGCTGTCGTGGCCCCCACGCGCCCCGCCTGCCGGTCGGCCATGAAATGCCCGTAACTCTGCGGATCGCACTGCACCACCGGCGTCGCGACCTGGGCCGCCTCATCCTCGGCCATGGCGGCGATCAGGTCTTCGACGAACCAGGGTGGGGTCAGCGGCGCATCGCCCTGCACGTTCACCACCAGGTCAGCGGTGATGTCATGGCGCGCCAGGGCATCGGCACAGCGGGCGGTGCCGTTTGCGCAGTCCGGCGATGTCATCAGCACCGATGCGCCGAAGTCCTGCGCCGCGTCGCGGATGCGGGCATCGTCGGTGACGACATGCACGGCATCGACGCCGCGCACCTGCATCGCCGCCTCCCAGGTCAGGTGGATCAGGCTCTTGCTGCCGCCGCCGGGCACTGCCAGATGCGCCAGCGGCTTGCCGGGAAACCGGGTCGAGGCGAAACGCGCGGGGATCATCACGACTGTCTTCATCTTGCGCCCCTGACTGCGCCCGATCGGGGTAAGTGCATTCATCGGCCCGTCCTTCCCGTTGGTTCAGCCCAAGGAAAACACGAAACCGCGCCCATAATGGGGCATTCCCGTGAAAATGACAGGGGGTCAGCCGCCCGAAAGTTCGACAATCACGCGGCGTGCCATTTCCACATCGGCGCGGGTGGCATCGAACTGCCCCACCTGGAACCGGATCGCCATGCGCCCGTCCACCCGTGTCTGGGTCAGGTAGATGCGGCCATCGTCGTTGATCCGGTTCACGAGGTCGATCTGCGCCGCGTCATCACCATCGCGCAGGCGGAAGGTGAACAGCGACAAAACCGGCGCGGTGACGATTTCAAACCGTGGGTCGCGCCCCAGGTCGGCGCAAAGCGCCCGGGACCAGGCAACATGGTTGCGCAGCCTTTCGCGCAGGCCATCCAGGCCATAGGCGCGGATCAGGAACCACAGCTTCAGCGCCCGGAACCGCCGGCCCAGCGGCACCGACCATTCGGAATAGTTGATCAGCCCGTCGTGGCCGTGGGTCTTCAGATACTCGGGCTGGATCGCCAGGGTTCTGACCAGATCGGCCGGATCGCGCAGGAAATGCGCCGAACAGTCGAACTGCGCCCCCAGCCATTTATGTGGATTGAAGACGACCGAATCCGCGCCCTCGACCCCGGCCCAAAGCGTGCGGAACTCGGGGCAGATCATCGCCGCCCCGGCCCATGCGGCATCGACATGGGTGTAAAGGCCGTGGTCCTTGGCCACCGCGATCACCGCCGACAGGTCATCGCAGGCGCCGGTGCCCGTGCCCCCGGTGCAGGCCACCACGCCCGCCGGGAGATGCCCCGCCGCGATGTCATCGGTGATGGCGGCCTGCAAGGCGCCTGGGTCCATGCCGCGCAGGGGGCCGGTGACGGGGATGCGCACCAGATTGTCCTGCCCGATCCCCGCAATCCAGATCGCGCGGTCGACCGATGTATGCACCTCGGCCGAACAATAGATGCGCAGCCGCCCCTGCCCCGACAGCCCCCGCGCGTTGCCCTGCCAGTTCAGCGCCCTTTCGCGCATGGTCAGCACCGCCGCCAGGGTGGCCGAGGATGCGCTGTCCTGGATCACGCCCGCAAACCCGACAGGAAGGCCGATGGCCTGGCGCAGCCAGTCCAGCATCACGGTTTCCATCTCGGTCGCGGCGGGCGAGGTTTGCCACAACATGCATTGGGCCGCGATGGTACTGACCAGCATTTCGGCCAGCATCGAAGGTGGTGCGGCATTGGCCGGGAAATAGGCAAAGAAACGCGGATGCTGCCAATGGGTGATGCCCGGCATCACCACGCGTTCGAAATCCGCCATGATGGCCTCCATGGCCTCGGCCCCCTCGGGCGGCGCGGCGGGCAGTTGCGCCGCAATCTCGCCCGGTGCGGTCTGCGCACGCACCGGACGGTCACGCAGCGTTCGGTGATACGCGGCCGCCCATTGCGACACACGCGCGCCCCAGTCGGAAAATTCGTCCCAGTCCATCGTCTGCCCTCCTGCCTTGCCGCGTTTAAAGCGCAGGATCGCCCCCGGCGCCATCCCCTTGCCCCTACTGGCAAAGCCGATCAGAAACAGGGCATCCGCCCGCCAAAGGACAGGTCACGCCATGCCGCAAGACGCCCAACCGCCCCGCCGCGCCCGCGCCCAGGGCATCACCATCGGCCAGCACACCCCCGGCCCGCTGAATGCAATCACCGATGTCGAAGGGGTGGCGGTGGGCCATGTGACCCTGATCGAAGGCGACCGCACGCGCACCGGGGTAACGGCGATCCTGCCCCACGGCGGCAACCTGTTTGCGCGCAAGGTGCCCGCCGGGTTGGCGGTGCTGAACGGGTTCGGCAAGTTCACCGGAGCCACCCAGATCGACGAGTTGAACCAGATCGAAACGCCGATCCTGCTGACCAATACCCTCGCCACCGGCCGCGCCATCGAGGCGCTGATCGCCCATACCCTGGCCCATCCGGACAACGGCAACGTCGTGTCGATCAACCCGGTGGTGGGCGAAACCAACGATTCGCGCCTGAACGACATCCGCGCCCCCCGCCCCACCGTGGCGGAAATGCGCCGGGCGCTGGAGACTGCCCGGGGCGGCGTGGTGGACGAGGGCGCCGTGGGCGCGGGCACCGGAACCGTCGCTTTCGGGATGAAGGGGGGCATCGGCACCGCCTCGCGCGTCGTGGATGGCGTCACGTTGGGGGTGCTGGTGCAGTCGAACTTCGGCGGCAGCCTGCGGATCGACGGCCGCCCCCTGAACCATGCCCTGCCCCCCGCAGATGCCGATGGGTCCATCGTGATCATCCTGGCCACGGATGCGCCGCTTGACGGAAGGTCGCTGGAACGGCTGGCCCAGCGGTGTTTCGGCGGCCTGGCCCGCACGGGTGCGGCGCTTTCCCACGGGTCGGGCGATTACGCGCTGGCCTTTTCCACCTGCCTTGCGCCCTCGGCACCCCTGCGCAACGGCGCCCTGTCGCCCCTGTTCGAGGCCGCGATCGAGGCCACCGAAGAGGCGATCCTGAACTCGATGCTCATGGCCGTGCCGATGGAGGGGTTCGACGCCGCCTCGCAAAAGGCATCGCATATACCGGCCCTGCGCCTGCCCGTATCCTCGGAGCAGGAGCCGTGACGATCAGGTGTTGAACAGGAAGTGCAGCACATCGCCATCCTTGACGATATAGCTCTTGCCCTCGATCCGCATCTTGCCCGCATCCTTCACTGCCGCCTCGCCGCCCAGGGTGACGAAATCGTCATAGGCGATGGTTTCGGCGCGGATGAAGCCCTTTTCGAAATCACCGTGAATGACACCCGCCGCCTGAGGGGCTGGGGTGGCGGTGGGGATCGTCCAGGCGCGGGCCTCTTTCGGGCCGACGGTGAAATAGGTCTGCAAGCCCAAAAGCTCGTATCCCGCAACGATCAGACGGTCCAGACCCGCCTGCTCCAGCCCCAGTTCGCCCAGGAACATCTCGGCCTCGTCGGGCTCAAGCTGGCTGATCTCTTCCTCGATCTTCGCGGAAATCACCACGATCCCCGCGCCCTGTTCGGCGGCCATGGCGGCCACACGCTCGGATTGGGCGTTGCCGGTCGCGGCATCCTCTTCGCCGACGTTGCAGACGAAAAGGATCGGCTTGCTGGTCAGCAGTTGCAGAAGCTTCCAGGCGCGCCGGTCATCCTCGGCCACCTCGACGGTGCGGGCCGGCTTGCCGTTCTCAAGGGCGGCCTGCGCATCCTTCAACAGCCGCTCCTGCTGCACTGCCTCCTTGTCGCCGCCGCGCACCTTGCGCGACAGGCCCGCCAGGCGGCGTTCGACCGAATCCAGGTCGGCCAGCATCAGTTCGGTCTCGATGGTTTCGGCATCGGCCACAGGATCGACGCGATCCTCCACATGGGTCACGTCGCCGTCCTCGAAACAGCGCAGCACATGGGCGATGGCATCGCATTCGCGGATATTGGCCAGAAACTGGTTGCCCAGCCCCTCGCCCCGGCTTGCGCCCTTCACAAGGCCAGCGATGTCGACAAAGGTCATCCGCGTCGGGATGATCTGCTTGCTTTTCGCAATGGCGGCCAGCTTGTCCAGCCGGGCGTCGGGCACGGCCACCTCGCCCACGTTGGGCTCGATCGTACAGAACGGAAAGTTCGCGGCCTGCGCGGCGGCGGTGCGGGTCAGCGCGTTGAACAGGGTGGATTTGCCCACGTTCGGCAGCCCGACGATACCCATCTTGAACCCCATGACGCGCTCTCCCTGCTAGTGGTTTCGCGCGCTTCTATGGCGGCAGGCGCCCGGGTGCAAGGTTATCGCAGGCGCCCGTCGGCATGGGTCTGGTAAATCAGCACCCAGGCCAGCAGGATGAAGATCGGATGACCCAGCCCGCCCGAAAAGATGATGGCCGGCAGCCAGATCACGAAGACCAGGATGGACAGGAACACCCGACCCGTCAGAAGGATCGAGAGCGGCGGCAGGAAAAGGGCAAGGACATAATTCATGAGGGGTCATATGGGTTCGCCGCCGAAGGTTTCAAGCGGCCATTGATCTTGCCGCGCAATTCGCGCAAACCCCTGACAGGGACCCGAGGGAGAAGACGGAATGACACGGATCGACGCCAAATTCGCTGAGCTGCGCCGCGCGGGCAAGAAGGCCTTCGTGTCTTACGTCATGGCGGGCGACCCCGATTTCGACACCTCGCTGGCGCTGGTCCGGGGCCTGCCCGGGGCCGGGGTCGACGTGATCGAACTGGGCCTGCCCTTCACCGATCCCATGGCCGACGGCGCCACGATCCAGCTGGCCGGCCAGCGCGCGCTGGAGGGTGGCATGACGCTTGACCGCACGCTCGACCTCGTGCGCGCCTTCCGCCAGGGCGACGACAGCACGCCGATCGTGATGATGGGCTATTACAACCCGATCAGCTCGCGGGGCGTTGACCGGTTTCTGGAACAGGCGAAAGAGGCAGGCATAGACGGGCTGATCATCGTCGATCTCCCCCCCGAAGAGGACGCCGAGCTCTGCATTCCCGCCCAGGCGGCGGGGCTGAACTTCATCCGCCTGGCCACCCCCACCACCGATGACGCCCGCCTGCCCAAGGTGATGCAGAACACCAGCGGCTTCGTCTACTACGTCTCGATCACCGGGATCACCGGTGCCGCCGCCCCCGAACCCGCCGATGTCGCGCCCGAGGTGGCCCGCATCAAGGCCCAGACCGACCTGCCCGTGATCGTCGGCTTCGGCATCCGCACCCCCGAGGCCGCGCAATCCATCGCCGCCATCGCCGACGGCTGCGTCGTCGGTTCGGCCATCGTCGCCGAACTGGCCGAAGGCAAGCCGGTGGACCAGGTGCTCGCCTTCGTCCGTTCGCTGGCCGAGGGCGCCCACCGCGCCTGACGGCCGGGCGGGCAGGGAAACGGCAATGGTCAACGTTCTGGCAGGTCTGGCGCGGTTGCTTCTGGTGCTGCAGGCGGCACTGGCAATCGTCGTTCTTGTCGTCGCCGCCGTCGGCATGCAAAACGCCGCGCCGTCCAGCGGCTGGCAAGGCGTCGCACCCTTCTTGGTCGGCTTCGCGCTTCTGGCCTCGGCCGGGTTCACCGCTGTGCTGTTCCAGATCAGCGATCGCCTCGGCGCCATCCACAAGACGCTTCAGCACGGCGCGCCCCGTTCCGACACACCGGCCGGTTCTCCCCCGGGCAGCAAACGCCGCGAACCAACCCTTCGCGCAGCACGCTGACCCCGACCGGGCCCGCACGCCCGCCTCTCTTTCTTGCCAAAAATACTCATGGCGCGCGAGAAACCGCAGGTTTCGAGCGCGCGCCCGGGCGACGCCGAAGGCGGCGCAATCCCTGTTTTCGCCATTCTCCGAACACCCTTCGCGACGGGGGCAAAGCAGCCTTGCCGTCAGACGCACCGATTGGTAAATCTTCCTTACCAATTCACCCCGAAGGCCAGCCCATGCCCCATATAACCGAGATCGAAGACCTCAAACGCATCTACAGGCGGCGCGTGCCGCGGATGTTCTACGACTATTGCGAATCCGGCGCCTGGAGCGAGCAGACCTTCCGCGACAACTCGACCGATTTCGATCTGCTGCGCCTGCGCCAGAGGGTGGCCGTCGACATGGCCGGGCGCAGCACCGCAACACAGATGATCGGCGAAGACGTGGCAATGCCGGTTGCCCTGGCCCCCGTGGGGCTGACGGGCATGCAGCACGCCGATGGCGAAATCCTCGCCGCCAAGGCCGCCGAAAAGGCTGGCGTCCCCTTCACCCTCTCGACGCTCTCGATCTGCTCGATCGAGGATGTGGCGGCAAACACCACCAAGCCGTTCTGGTTCCAGGTCTACACCCTGAAGGACACCGATTTCATGGAGCGGCTGTTCGAGCGGGCGCGCACCGCGGGCTGTTCGGCCATCGTCATCACTCTGGATCTTCAGGTGCAGGGCCAGCGCCACAAGGACATCAAGAACGGCCTTTCCGCCCCGCCCAAGCTGACCCCGAAATCCATCGCCAACATGATGACCAAGGTGCCATGGGGGCTTGAGATGCTGGGCACCAAGCGGCGGTCCTTCGGCAATGTCGTCGGCCATGCCAAAGGCGTCAGCGACCCGTCGTCGCTGTCGTCCTGGACGGCCGAGGCCTTCGACCCCTCGCTCGACTGGGCGCGCATTGCCGAGTTCAAGCGGATGTGGGGCGGCAAGGTGATCCTGAAGGGCATTCTCGATGCCGAGGACGCCCGGCGCGCCGTCGACGTGGGGGCCGACGCCATCGTCGTTTCCAACCACGGTGGGCGGCAACTCGACGGGGCCATCTCCTCGATCCGCGCCCTGCCCGAGATCGTCGAGGCGGTGGGCGACCAGATCGAGGTGCACATGGACAGCGGTATCCGCTCGGGGCAGGACGTGCTCAAGGCCGTGGCCCTGGGCGCCAAGGGCACCTTTATCGGGCGGTCGTTCATCTATGGCCTGGGCGCCATGGGGCAGAAGGGTGTGGAAACCGCGCTCGAGGTGATCCGCAAGGAGCTGGACACCACAATGGCCCTTTGCGGGCGCAAGAACATCCAGGATGTCGACCGCGACATCCTGCTGATCGACGACGATTTCTACCGCTGGCGGCGCAAGGGCTGATCCGCCACGGGGCGGCGCGGTTGAATTGACAATCGCGCCGCATCTGCATTGATGCCTTCATGGCAGACACAAGACCCATCACCGACACCCTGTTCGACCTGCGCTGGCAACGCAGCGCCCCCGACATGACCGCCGCGCTTGCGCGGGTCTACGGCGAAAATTGCGATATCGACAGGCTCACTGCCCGCCTGCGCGCCCTCCTGCTGGAAAAATGGCAGGCCCGCCCGCGCGACCTGCGCGCGCTGGACCTGGCGCGCGACGTGATGCCCGACTGGTTCCTGTCGCAACAGATGGTGGGCTACGTCTTCTACATCGACCGTTTCGCCGGGCGGCTGAAGGATGTGCCCAAACACATCCCCTACCTGCAAAAGCTGGGTGTCACCTATGCCCATTTCATGCCCTGCCTGAAACCGCGCCCGGGCGACAGCGACGGCGGCTATGCGGTGATGGATTACGGCGCGATCAATCCCGCGCTCGGCACCATGGCCGATTTCCGCCGGGTGACAAAGCAGATGCGCGCGGCGGGCATTTCCACCTGCATCGACATGGTGCTGAACCACACCGCGAAAGAACACGAATGGGCCGAAAAGGCCCGCGCCGGCGATCCGCACTACCGCGCCTTCTATCGCATCTTCGACGATGCCACCCTGCCCCGCCAGTACGAACAATCCCTGGTCGAAGTCTTTCCGAACCAGGCGCCGGGAAATTTCACCTTCTATCCCGACATGGACAAGTGGGTCTGGACCACGTTCAACGAATACCAGTGGGATCTGAACTGGGAAAACCCCGAGGTTTTCCTGGCGATCCTCGCCGTGATTCTGGACCTCGCCAACAACGGCGCCGAGGTGATGCGCCTGGACGCCGTCGCCTTCATGTGGAAGCGCATGGGCACCAATTGCCAGAACCTCCCCGAGGTGCACGACCTGCTTCAGGCCATCGTACAGGCCACCCGCATCGCCGCCCCCGGCGTCGTGCACAAGGCCGAAGCCATCGTCGGCCCGCGCGATCTGGTGCCCTATCTCGGTCAGGGGCGCCACGCCGGGCGGGTCAGCCAGTTCGCCTATCACAACAACCTGATGGTGCAGTTCTGGTCATCGCTTGCCGCGCGCGACACGCGGATGATGGCGGATGTGCTGGCGCGCCATTTCCCCGAGAATTTCCGCCGCGCCGGCTGGGCCACCTATATCCGCTGCCACGACGATATCGGCTGGGCCATCGACGATGGCGATGCCGCGCGGTTTGCCCCGATCACAGGGCCGGGACACCGCCGCTTCCTGGCCGATTTCTATGCCGGCCGCTTTCCCGGCAGCTTTGCCCGCGGGGCCGATTTCCAGGTGAACGAGGAAACCGGCGACAAGCGCACCAATGGCACCTTTGCCTCGCTCGCCGGGCTGGAGGCCGCCCTTGCGGCGGGCGATCCGGGCCAGGTTGACCTGGCGGTAAACCGCATCCTTATGGGCCACGCCCTGATCGCGTCTTTCGGCGGCATGCCCCTGATCTACATGGGCGACGAGATCGGGCTGACCAACGATCATTCCTATGCCCGCGATCCCGACCTGGCCGAGGATGGCCGCTGGATGCAGCGCCCGGCGATGGACTGGGTGGCAGCAACGGGCGGCGAAACCGCCGAAGGCCCGGCAGGCTGGATCTGGCGCGGCACCCGGCACATCCTGGCCCGGCGCAAGGCCCTGCCGCAACTGGCCGGCTCGGTTCCCACGCGCATCCTGCAAACCGGCCACCCCGCGCTTTTCGCGGTGCAGCGGCCGGGCGACGATGCCACGCTGACGGCGGTGTTCAACTTCACCGAACACCGGCAGGCCATCGACGGGATAAATCTGGGCCTGCAAGAGGGGCAGTGGTACATCGACGCGCTGACGAAACGGCCCCTGTTGCAGGGGCAGGACAGGCTAGACCTGCCGCCCTACGGGCGGGTCTGGCTGTTGCCCGCCACCTGACCTTCGCTGCGCCGCAGGGGCAGAAGCATCGCCAGGATCGCAATCAGCAGCAGCGACACGATGGCAAAGGACACCCGCAGGCTGAAGGCCTCGGACAGAAGGCCCATGACAGGCGGCCCGACGAAGAAGCCCAGAAAGCCGACAACCGCCGTGCGCGAGATCGCCTTGGTGCGATGCGCGGGCGACACCCGCCGCCCCACCAGCGCCAGCCCCATGGGCGCCAGCACCGAAACCCCCAGCCCGTAAAGGGCGAACCCGAGGTAGGCCATGGGCAGGTTCACCGCCCCCGCCGCAAGGAAACCGCCCAGGGCCGAAAGCACCGCCGACCAGCGGATGACGGTGGATTCCCGCAGCCGGTCGGCGATCAACTGTCCCGAGAACCGGCCAATCCCCATGGTCAGGCCCAACATGGCCGGGCCAAAGGCCCCCTCGGCCGCGCCGCCACCCAGGGTGCGTTCGATATGCAGGGCCGACCAGCCCTCGGCGGCATTCTCGGCCAGGAAGGCAATCAGGACGATACCACCGCCCCAGACTACGATCGAGGTCGGGAAGGCGCGGCGCGAATGCTCATCCTCTTCGGGCACGATCTCGACATCCATGCGCATCCAAAGGGTGCCGATCAGGGCGATGGCACCGATTCCGGCAAAGACCGTCACCGGCGCCAGCCCCGCTTCGCGCGCAATGCCGGTGACAACGGCGCTGGCGGCATAGGCGAACGAGAACATCGAATGGTTCAGGTTCATCAGCGACCGGTCATGGCGCGCCTCAAGCTCGCTCACCCGGGCGTTCATCACCACATCGGTCAGCCCCGAGGCCATGCCAACACAGGCCATGGACAGCGCGAAGGCCAGAACCGTGTCGGCCGTGCCGGGCAGCAGGAAGGACACCGACAAGAGAGCCGAGGCAATGGGCATCGCCCAACGCCCCAGACGCGCATCGGCCAGCGGCGCCAGCCACATCGACATCACCAGTCCGATGGCCGAACACAGCAGCGCCAGCCCGAACAGGCCATCCCCCGCCCCAAGTCCGGCCTTCAGCACGGGTACGAAAGCGGCAAAGGATCCCCACATCGCCCCCATGCCGGCAAAGGCCAGGGCGGGCGAACGGGACAGGCGAAGGGCAGATCGTACAGTCATGCCCGCCTGTTGCCAGCAACCGGTTTGCACGGCAAGTGCCAAATCATCCACCGCCGCGCCTGTCGAAAGGCCGCTCTTTGAGTATTTATGACAAAGAAGAAGCATCAGGTGCGATTGCGGTTTCTTCTTTGTGACAAATTCTCCCGCCGGAGGCTCCCGCATTTTCCGCCCGCGCGACGCCGACAAGGCTTTCCAACCGCGCCAACATCGCCTATAGCCACGCGCTCATGGGCGGACACCCTTGGAGGCCGCCCCCAACATCGAATCAAATGGAGAACTGCAATGGCTGGTAAAATCCCAGACATCCAGGCGCTGCCGAGAACGGGGACAGGCAAGGGGGCCGCCCGTTCCGCCCGCCGCGAAGGATTTGTCCCCGGTGTCGTCTATGGCGGGGGTGCCGATCCCCTGCCGCTGAACCTGCCTTACAACGAGCTGATCAAGAAGCTCAAGGCCGGGCGCTTCTTGTCGACCCTCTTCAACCTGAAGATGGAAGGCCAGGAAGACGTGCGCGTGATCTGCCGCGGCGTTCAGCGCCACGTGGTCAAGGATCTGCCGACCCACGTGGATTTCATGCGCCTTAAGCGCACCAGCCGCGTTTCGCTGTTCATCCCTGTCGAAGTCGAGGGCGAGGAAGACTGCCCCGGCCTGCGCAAGGGCGGCGTGCTGACCATGGTGCGCCCCGAAGTCGAACTGCGCTGCACCGCCGGCGACATCCCCGAGAAGATCACCATCTCGATCGCCGGGCTGGAAATCGGTGACACCGTCACCATCTCCTCGGTCGACCTGCCCCAGGGCACGCGCCCGACCATCGACCGCGACTTCGTGATCGCCAACCTCTCGGCTCCGGCTGGCCTGGTTTCGGCGGGCGAAGAGGAAGACGGCGAAGTCGAAGCAGACGAAGTCGAAGCCATCAACGTGGACACCGACGAATAATCCGTCTGCCCCGCCCTTTTCGGGCGTTGCACAGGTCCATGGAATGCCGCCAGCCCCCTCGCTGGCGGCATTTTTCGTTTCCGGGCCGGCCTCAGCCCCCCTTTGGACCGGCCCAGGGCAAAGCGGCTTTCGTGGCCCGCATCATCGCGACCGGGTCGGCCGGGCTTTCCCCCGCCGCGCTCGCCTGTTCAAGGGCGCGGGAAAAGGCGCGATAGCTGGCGTCGAACTGGGCGCGGGATTTCGTCCAGTCGAGATAGGCCATGCCCGCCAGAGGCTCGATATCGATCATCACGTCACCGGGCGCATCGACCCCGCGCAACCGCCGCTGGGCGTTCACGTTGAAGACCCGTGACAAGACCGAGATCGCGGTGGGAAAGCCGCCCTCGCCCGAGCCGCGACGCCAGGGGGTGGACAGAACCTCCCATGCCGTGCCGGCGCGGGTCGGAAGGGACTCATAGCCCCTAGCGCTGCGCCAATCCGTATCGCGCAGCATGTTCAGCAGGATCGCCGGCCCCGGCTTGCGCGCCCGCATGGCCAGGATCGGCGCATTGTCGATCATCGCACCGTCCACCAGGACATTCCCGGCGCCGTCGATCCATGGCGGAAACACGACAGGGATCGAGGTACTGGCCCGCAGCGCCTGCCACAGGGGACCCGAGTCGAGGATCGCCACGTCGTTTGCCGAAAGGTTCGTTGCCACGGCAAAGAAGGGCAGCGCCAGATCTTCGATGTCCCAAAGACCGAAATGTTCGCGAAGGGCGGCATCGTACAGGGCGGGATCAAGGATGCTGTACTTGGGCAGGGCATACCGCCCCATGGCCTTGCTGCGCAGGAAGATCTCCTCGCACAGATCCATGACCATGTCGGGATCGCGCCCTAGGGCCAGGGCCGCGCCCATGGCCGCACCCGCACTGGTACCACCGATCATGTCGAAGGTCATCCCGTGTTCACCGAGGGCCTTCAGCGCGCCAAGATGCGCCGTCCCCTGCGCCCCTCCCCCGCTGAGCACGAGGCCGAGCGCCCGGCCATCGACGAAACGCACCAGCCGGTCCAGATCGGCAGGCTGGTCCAGCGCAACATGGTGATGCTGCGCGACCTGCCGGGCCTGACGCAGGGCTGCCGTGCCGCCAATCGGCTGGTCCGCCCGATCACGCCAAAGCACCAGTTGCGCCATCGTGCCCGGCGGCAAGGGCGCGCGGTTGCGGGCGCCGGAACTGGCAAGGGGCGCAAAGTCGAAGACCTCGTCCACCTCGGTCAGCATCCCGGCGGATGGCGCCACGAAGAGAACTTTCCGCCCCTCCGCCTCGATCTGCTGCTGGCGGGCGCGGGGGTCGGCGGCACCGGCCTCGATCACGCCCCAGTCGGGCAGACCCGCCCGCAGGGCCGCGATTACCCTGGGGGGCACCTCGCCGCAAAGCGCGACACAGCGCGCCGCTCTCGGGCGCAGCGCCCTCGCTCCCCGGCTTGTCGTGGCCAGGCGACGGGCAAGGCTGGCCATGATCGCCTGCGCGATCCCGGGCACCTCTTGCGCGACAGCGTTCCAGGCCTCGCGCCCCAGCATCAGAACCTCGCTGCCGCGCGCGGCCACCACATCGGCCGATCTTGCGCCCCCCGCGAAAAAGCCGATTTCACCGATCGGCTCTCCGGCGCCAATATCCGCGATCGCCTGACCGCCCGCCATGACAGTAAAGCGGCCGCGCAACACCAGGAAAAGAAAGTCGGCGGGGTCACCCGCCCGGATCAGCCGCGTGGCCCGCGCCACCTGCCGCCGTTCCGCCACGCCCAGAACCCGCGCGGCCTGTTCATCAGAGAGTTCGGCGAAAGGCGGTGTGCGGCGCAGGGCCTGGATCGCGGCCCCGGTACAGGGGGCGAAACGGTCGTCGCTGGTGGGCGTGTCGGAGGGGGACATGGGCAATCCGCGTCGCTGTCTGAAATCGGCCCCATAATGGCGCCCCATCGTTGGAGCGCAAACGAAAAGGCGGCGACAGGGCCTTCAGCGATACTTGTCTCGAACGGCCCATTTGTTGGGACAGGCGGACTGGGGCGCTGCCCCAGACCCCGGGATATTTCAGGACCAAAGATGGGGAAGGTGCACCCATTTGCCCAGAGACGGGCCGGGACCGGGCGGCGAGGCCCCTACTTTCTTGCTTAAAATACTCCCGCCGGAGGCGTCCCGCCGCCGCGGGGTCACCCCTCGGGGACCCAGCCGCCATACATCGGGTGATCGCGCCCCAAAGGCAGCGTGACCGGGGCGTTTGCCTTCGCCGAGGCATAGACCGCGGTCACGAATTCCAGCGAGCGTCGGCCGTCTTCCAGCGTCACCTCGCGCCCGCCGTTGCCGTCCAGGGCATCTGCCAGCGCTTCGAACATGCCCACGAAACCCGTCTTCGCCTCGGTCACATCGGCCAGCACATCGTCGATCTGCGCCTGGGTCGTCGGTGCGCGGGCGGTGAAGTGCCAGGGCTTGGCGGCCAGCGAATAGGGCGCATGGTCGGATTCGACGGTGAACCCCTCGAAGTTCAGGCGCATCCTACTGGTGTTTCCGGCGCTGCCCAGGGTGACCGAGCTGGTGATCAGGGCACCATCGCCCATGCGCAGCGACAGAGCGGCGCAATCCTCGACCTCGATGTCGTTCACCCGCGTCGCCGTATCGGCAAAGACCTGCGCCACGGGGGCAAGCAGCCAGGGCAGCAGATCGTGGATGTGGATCGCATGGCCCAGAAGGGCACCGCCCCTCTCGCCCTTCCATGTACCGCGCCAGGGAATCGCGTAATAGGCGGCGTCGCGGTCCCAGTGGGTTTCCAGCGTCCCGGCATAGCATTTTCCGGCCAGTCCGGCCTCGATCAGCGCGAGGAGCTGCGCCGTTCCCAGGCCATAGCGATACTGGAACACCGGCGCGACGATGCCATCGGTCTGGGCGACCTTCTCGGCCAGTTGATCGACCTCGGCCAGCGAGGCGACCAGGGGTTTTTCGCAGACAACGATCTTGCCCGCGTCCAGGGCTTCCATGATGGCAGAAAAGTGCAAGTGCGGCGGAAGGCAGATATCGACGATATCGACATCAGGATCGGCCAGTACGTCCTTGAAATCCTGGATATACCGGCAGCCATCATGGGCATCTGCCGCCGCTTGGCCACGTTCGGCGTCAAGGTCGCAAATGCTGTGAATTCGATAGTCGTCGGGCAAGGCCGCATAGCCGGTCAGATGCTGTGCGCCGATCCCCGCGCCAATGACAGACACGGTTCTGGTCATGCTGCGGCGGCCTGTGCACGGATGGCCAGTTCCATGGTCGTGAAGGTGTGGCGCTGTCCAACGGCGGTTTCCGTGCGATCCTGAACATCGGCGCAGAGCCTCGGGAAATAGGGCAGTGCCATTTCGGAACAGTCGATGTGAACGTTTTCTTCACCATTCACGAGGTAGAGATTGCCCAACCGGTGCGCCTGACCGATCTCGGTATATTTGCGCAACTCGATCTGGCCTTCGGTGCCCTGCAAGAACAGGCGCCCGTCGCCCCAGGTGGGCATCCCGTTCGGGGTGAACCAGTCGACGCGCACATAGCCGTGCCCGCTGGGCGAGCGGAGCACCATCTCGCCGAAATCCTGGAAGCCGGGATGATCGGGCATCGTCGTGTTCTCGACGTGGGCGTGAACGATATCGGCCATGTCCGAGCCGGTGAAATGAAGGAACTGATCGATCTGATGCGAACCGATGTCACAGAGAATGCCACCGAACTTCTGCGTGTCGAAGAACCAGTCGGGCCGCGTTTTCAGGTTCTGCTTGTGCGGGCCAAGGCCCACGGTCTGCACCACCCGCCCGATGGCCCCGGCGTTCACCAGTTCCTCGGCCTTGGCCACTGCCGCCACCTCGAACCGTTCGGAAAAGTTGACCGTCCAGATGCGGCCGGTGCGCGCCTGGCACTCCTTGATCGCGTCCAGTTGCTCAAGCGTGGTGCAGCCCGGCTTGTCGACCATCACGTCCTTGCCCGCCTCCATCGCCGCGATCGCCAGGTCGGCGCGGTCGCAGGGAATGGCGGAAATCAGGACCATCTTCACCTCGGGGTCGTCAAGAATGGTGCGGTAATCCGCCACCTTCTCAAGCTGGGGAAAGACCTCGCGGAACTTGTTCTCGGTCACGGCCGGGCCGCCCGTCCACCACTGGGTACAGCTGCATCCCTGCGCCAGCATGTTGGACAGCATTCCGAAGATGTGACCATGATCTATGCCCATGACGGCAATCTTGAACGGCATCTAAACCTCCGTGCGGGCACCCCTGCGCCCCGATGTTTCAATGGCCGCAATCAGGCGATGCACCTCAAGCGCCGCACGGCCGGGCACCATGGGCGCACGCCCCTCGCGGATCGCGTCAGCAAAATCACAGATCACCGCGCGATGCCAGTCCGAGGTGAATGCCATCGGATCGGCCCCGCCGCCGCTGGCCGTTGCGGCCCCGAAGGTTTCGCTGTTGCCGTCGCGCCAATCGATCGAAAGCTGGTTCGTTTCAAACCGGGCCGAGCCCTTGGCGAAATGCAGGGTGATGGATTCGCCCCGCCCCGGGAAACTGGCCGTCGTGGCGGTAAGCGTTCCGACCGCGCCATTGGCAAAGTTCAACCCCGCCGAGACGAAATCCTCGGCCTCCATGTCGTGAAAGGCCGTGGTCGCGGTGAGTGCGGTGACATCCACCACCGGGCCGGTCAGGGACAGCATCAGGTCAAGCGTGTGAATGGCCTGGGAGATCAGGACCCCACCGCCGTCGCGCGCATAGGTGCCGCGGCCCGGCTCATCGTAATAGGACTGGGGACGCCACCAGGGCACATGCACCTCGACCATGCCGAGGGCGCCCAGATCAGGCTGGATGCGGCGCAGATCGGCCAGCACCGGTCGCGCGCGGAATTGCAGCATGATGCCCAGCGGCACGCCCGCCGCCTCGCAAGTTTCGACAAGGGCCGTGGCGTTCTCGAGGTTCCGCTCGACCGGCTTTTCCATCAGGATCGGTTTACCTGCCGCGGCCAGTTCTCCGATGATCTCGGCGCGGGCATTTGGGGGCGTGGTGACGATCACGAAATCGACGTCGTCTGCGGCAATCTCGGCGACCGAGCCATAGCTGCGCGCCGTCAAACCGTGCTTTGCCAGGAAGGCCTGCCGGCTTTCCTCGGAGCGGGAGTAGACCCCCGCAAGGGTGATATCGGTTTTCGACAGGGCATCCACATAGGTGCCCGAGACCATGCCAAGGCCGATCAGCGCAACCTTCATGCCAGCGCCCTCCCCTTCAGTTCCAGCGCCCTTTCGCCTTCGCCGGCGAAGATGTGGAAGCGTTCCGGATCGAACGTCACGCCGATTTCCTGGCCCCGCTTCAGGGGGATCTGCTGGGCCAGTTGCACGGTCAGCGTCTCACCGTTGGGGAAGGCGGTGTAGATATAGGTCACCGCGCCAAGTTGTTCGAAATTCTGCACTTTCACCACCATATCGCCCGCCCCTTCCAGAGATACCCCGATGGTTTCGGGGCGCAGGCCAAGGGTACAGGGCATTGTTTCCACCAGAGTTTCGCCCAGTTGGACGGGCATCTGCAACCCGCAATCCATGGTCAGCTTGCCATCGGGCGCGATCTTGCCGGCAAGAAAATTCATCTGCGGCGCCCCCAGGAAACCGGCGACGAACTTGTTGACCGGCCGGTTGTAGAGGTCCAGCGGCTTGCCCACCTGTTCGATCCGCCCGCCGCGCAGCACGACGATGCGGTTGGCCATGGTCATCGCCTCGACCTGGTCATGGGTGACATAGATCATCGTATTGCCAAGCTCGGCGTGCAGATTGGCAATCTCGACCCGCATCTGCAGGCGCAATTCGGCGTCGAGGTTCGACAGCGGTTCGTCGAAGAGGAAGATCTGCGGCTCGCGCACGATGGCCCGCCCGATGGCGACCCGCTGCCGCTGCCCACCCGAAAGCTGCCCGGGGCGACGATCGAGCAGCATCTCGATCTGCAGGAGCTTGGCCGCGTCGTTGACCCGCCGGTCGATCTCTTCCTTTGCCATGCGAAGGTTTTCCAGCCCGAACGACAGGTTCGAACGCACCGACATATGCGGATAAAGCGCGTAGGACTGAAACACCATCGACAGCCCGCGTTCCGAGGCGGGCACGTTGTTCACCCGCTTGTCCTGCAACAGGATGTCGCCCGAGGTCGGATCGTCCAGCCCCGCGATCAGGCGCAGCAGGGTGGATTTGCCACACCCCGACGGTCCGACGAAGACCACGAATTCGCCCTCTTCGATGGCCAGGTCGATGCCGTGGATCACCTGGACCGCGCCCCAGGATTTCTTGATGTGCTTCAGTTCAAGTGCATGTGTGGCCATTACGTCAAACCTGTCGTGAGGATCATTTGAGCCCCGATGTGGCTATGCCGGTGGTGATGAAGCGTTGCAGCCACACGAACACCAGCGTGATGGGGATGAGCGATACGACCGTCATCGCAAGGATGTAGTGGAAATCGCTGTCGAATTCACCGCTGAAGGTGGTCAGGCCGATCTGCAGGGTATGGGCCGAGGGGTCGGAGATCAGCACGATCAGCGGCCAGAGGAAATCGTTCCAGCGCCAGATGACGCTGAGGATCGCCAGCACCGACAGCGCCGGCAGGCTGAGCGGCAGGACGATGCGCCAGAAGATGCGCCATTCGCTGGCGGCATCCATGCGCGCCGCCTCGAGCAGTTCGTCGGGGATGGTCAGCATGTACTGGCGCAGCAGGAACACGCCCGTGGGCGTGGCCGCAGCCGGGATGATCACCCCCCAGAGCGAGCCGAAGATGCCGAAGGACCAGACCACGAAGAACAGCGACACCAGGATGATCGACGACGGGATCAGCAGCGTGGCCACGATCAGGATGGTGAAGGTCAGCCGCCCGCGAAACCGGTATTTGCTGAGCGCGAAGGCCGCCATGGCGTTGATCAGCAGGGTGATCAGGGTCGCCATCACGGTGACGAAAACGCTGTTGAACAGGTAGGTGAAGAAGGTGAAATTGGTCTGCCCGTTCCGTTTCAGGATCGGGTCGAGGTAGTTTTCCGTGGCGATGCGGATCTCCTCGTTCGGGGCAAGCTGGGTGCGCGGCACCTTGAACACGTTGGTCGGATCGTCGATCGGCGCGACATCGGTTTCCTTGCGCGTCGGCCCGGCCTTGAACACCACCGTCTCATTGCCGTTGTCGTCGGTATAGATCCAGGTGGTCTTGTCGCCCTCGCCCGGCACGTCCGTTTCGACCTGGGCATAGGGCAGCAGACGGGTGTCGAAACTGTCGACCGCGCGTTCGGGTTTCACCGAACTGAAAAAGGTCCAGAGCACGGGGACAAGGATGATGAAGACCCCCAGCGCAAGATAGCAATAGGCCATGACATCGGCCGCGCCGATCCGTTCGGCCTTGTCGGCGCTGCCACGGGTGCGGGTGAGGAATGTTGCGATGCCCATGACTTACAGCTCCGACTGGCGGCGGGTGATGAACAGTTGGAAGAAGGTGAAGATGGCAATCACCACCGCCATCAGGACCGACCCCGCCGCCGCCTCGCCATAGGCGGGGTTGTCGCCCGTGAAGGCGGTTTCATAGATATGCTGCACGATCATGAAGGTCTCGCGCCCCGGGCCGCCCCCGGTCAGCAGCCAGACCTCGTCGAAGATCTGGAAGCTGCGGATCAGCGACAGCACCAGAACCACCGTCAACGTCGGCATGACCAGCGGCAGGGTGATGCGATAGAAGGCGCGCGCCGGCTTGGTGGCGTCCATCTTGGCGGCTTCGTAGAGATCGCGCGGGATCGCCTGAAGGCCGGCCAGCAGGATCAGCATGTAAAAGCCCATGTGCGACCAGCAGAAGACGAAGACCAGCCAGAAGAAGGGCCAGTTGGTGTTGGGCGTCACCAGCCAGTTGATGGGGCGGAAGCGCCCGAAATCGAAGACCGAGTCGAACTGGATCGACAGCAGCAACACGATCGACAGGATGCCGAAGCCGATGATCGCCCAGCGCGCCCTCGGGTGGCCCGTGGCCACGAACCACAGCAGGCCCGCCACCAGCACAAGGCCCAGCCAGAAGGACGACAGCGCCTCGAACCCCACCATCCGCAGCGGGCTGGCCCAGGAGAAGACGGCAAGGAACAGCGCGGCGAAAACCGCCGTCCAGGGCAGCGAAGGATCGGCATTGGCGCGGATTGCCCTTTCGCTGGCCAGCATCAGCAGGATGCCGAAGGTGACGGTCGCGGCAATGTCAAAGCCGGTCATTCCCGCCAGCGCGGTGATCCCGTCCGAGGCATTGCCAAGGGTTTCGTTCAGGATGCCCTTGCGGTGCAGAACCCAGTTCCAGATGTTCGCGATCACCACCGGTGACAGCATGACCGGATAAAAGAACATGGCCCGCCAGAACCCGCGCCCCACGATGTTCTTGTTGACCACCAGCGCCGTGGCCAGGGCGGCAACGCAGAGGATCGGCACCTGCACCGCCACGAAAATCAGGGTGTTGCCCATCCCTTTCCAGAAACTGAAGCCTTCGTTGGAACAGGTGCGCGGGTCGAAATAGCTTTCGCATTCGAAGATCGCGCCATAGTTCGCGCCCCCCACCCAGGGCCGGTCGAACAGGGCAATCGACGATCCGCCGGTGAAGCTGACATAGAAGTTCAGGATCATCGGCAGGAAGGTGAAGAACCCGAAGATAAGCATGTTGGGCAGCAGCAGGGCATAGGGCACCCCGCGCCTGCCGAACAGGCTTTGCGCCAGTTCCACCGGAAACCCGATGAGATCCATGGCGAAATTCGGGATCTGGGCCAGCCGGTATTGGCGCCGGGCCAGCAGCCACCATGTGCCGCCTCCGATCCACAGGATGCCGATGATCAGGCTGGCAAGGGCGGCGATGCTCATGGGGGGTATCCTTGGGCAGGCGTAAATCGAAGATGCGGGGCCGCATGGAACGGCCCCGCATCGCCGGTGACAGGATCAGTTGTTGGCGTTCTTGTCGGTTTCCTCCTGGATCTTGGCCATCGCCTCGTCCAGGGAGATTTCGCCGTTCATCGCCGCGCCCAGGTATTGGGTCGTGGCATTGAAGATGACGAAGTTGTTGGGATTGCCTTGCAGGTCATAGGCCTGGGGCAGTTCCTCGGCCGTTACCACCGCCATGGCGGCGAACTTGTTCAGGCCGTCGGCCACCGCTTCCGAGGCACCGGCGGACTGGTAATCAAGCCCTTCCTTCTGAAGCTCGGCATGGGCGGGGATGGCGAAGGTCTGGGTATAGTATTCCTTGGCCTGTTCCTTTTCGCCCATCCAGGCCACGAACTTGGCCGCCGCCTCGTCATCGGCGCCGCCCGAGAAGGCAACCAGACCGGCACCGCCCGGCATCACGCCACAGCCCGCCGGACCGCAGGGCACGGGCACCACGGCCCAGTCGAACTTGTCGCCGACGTTGGCCTCGACGTTGCCCACGTTCCACGACCCGGACATGTAGAACGACACATCCTGGTTGAAGAACATCTCGTTGCCGTTGGCGTATTTGCCACCGGACACCGCCGGCCAGACATCGGGGGGCATCAAGCCTTCGGCGTGCCAGTCCAGCATCATCTGCGCGAAGGTCTTGAACCCTTCGTCGACGATCAGTTTGCCATCCTCGTCGAAATACTTGGCACCGTAGGACATGGCAGGCCCGGCCATGCGGTGACCCGACCGGTCCATCACCATGCCGGAATAGGCGCCGGTGGCCTCCATCACCTGACGGGTGGCATCGGCCCAGTCTTCCCAGGTTGCGCCGGGTTCTGGCACGTCCACGCCCGCCTCTTCGAACATGGTCAGGTTGACATAGGGGCCCGTCACCGTCATTTCGGTGTGAAAGCCGTAGATCCCGTCGGGCTTGCCCGCACGATACCAGGGCAGAACGGCGCCATAGGCCGCTTCCCAGGCCTCGGCATCGACGTAGGGGGTCAGGTCGACGTAATAGGGGTTGAAGCCGCCAAGGTTGGTGACAAGCGCCAGATCGGGGCCCGACCCGGCCTCAAGCTGAACGGGAAGCTGTTCGCGCACCACGTCATAGCCGACGATGTTCAGCGAGATGTTAACGTCGGGCTCGATTTCCTTGTAGCGGTCGATGAAGCCCTGAAGGATCTCGGCCTCGTTGTCGTTTTCGTTCAACATCAGGCTCAGATCGACAGCGTAGGCCGCGGTTCCCAGCGACATGGCAATGGCCGAGACCGTGCCGAGAGCCGCAGAACGGCGGACGAGTTTCTTGGTATAGGACATGGTTCCTCCCTAGGGTTGATACTGTGTTGCCCAGCATTGGCCCCGATAGTGCGCAGCAAAAATCCATGCGTCAATAGACTGTATCAATCGAGTATCAATTTTCCGCACCCGGCGCCCCCAACAGGGTTTGCAGCAGGAAATCCAGCACCCTTTCGCGCATGGCCGGGGTCTCGGCATGGCCCAGGTCGTCCTCGACATGAAAGGCCAGCGCATCTTCGGCCCCCGCCGCGCGATACCCCGCCAGCAGGTCGTCGCGCGCCCTTGCAAAGGCCGAGGGCGGCGTGCCGCAATCCTGCAACCCGACACAATGCAGTGCCGGACGTGGCGCCGACAGCGCCGCCACCTGTCCGGTGCGCCCCAGCTTCAGCAGGCCGGGCACCGTCATGTAGTTGCCATGCACGTCATGCGCGCCGGTTTCGATCAGCCCGCCCATATCGGCCAGACAGACCATGGAGACGCTGGCGGCGATCCGGGGGTCGATGGCCGCCAGCCACCAGGCCAGGGTGCCGCCCATGGAAATGCCCATGGCCCCGATCCGCGCGGCATCCACCCCCTCCTGCGCGGTCAGCCAATCCAGCCCGGCCACCTGCTCGGCCAGCATCTGGCCAAACAGGGTGCGGCCCTGCCACAGCCGCGCCTTGGCGGTGGCGTTCTCCTCGGTGGCCGCCCGCGCGCCGAAACAGGGCATCTCAAGGCAGAGCACGGCAAACCCGGCCCGCGCCAGGGCATCAGCATAGGGCGCGGTCAGCGCCGGGCGCCCCTCGGTCAGTTCGGCCATGCCGATGTCGTACCGCGCGCCATGGGCGTGACAGTAGAGCAGCGCAGGCGCCGGGCCGGGCTGCGGGATGTAGAGGGCGGGCACCTCTTCCCCCGCGCCGGTGGTGAAAAGCAGCCGCTGCACCGCCCCCTGCCCCACGACCTGACACTCCATGAACCCTGTCCTGCCCACCTCGTCGCCCAGCAGCGCCAGAACATCCTGCCTTGCAATCGCCATCGCCCGCCCCCTTCAGCCATCCGATAACACCTTGCACCATGGGGCCGGTCGCGCAAACACTGCGTCAACGAAACGGAGACCCCGATGAGCAACACCACCCCCCTGGCCCCCGGAGACGCGATCCGACGCTGGGCCATGGCCGCCCCCAAGGCCGAACATTTCCCCGGCACCGCGCGCCCCATGCCCGACCGGATCGATTATCGCTTCGTCAACGGCTGGGTCGACACCGGCGATCTGCCGTGCCGCGAGGCGATTCACGCCATCCGCGGCGCCAACGACACCCGCCCCGATACCCTGCCCGAGGCGACCTTCGACAATATTCACCTGACCGGCGACAGCCCAGATGCCGACTTCTCGCAGTTCTGCCATCGCCCCACGCTGGTGCGCCACCTGCTGCGCTGCACGCTTTCAGGGCAAGGCGACACCCGGTTCCGCCTGTCCACCTGCGGCGGGGTCCGCCTCTGGCTCGACGATCGCCTTGTCGCGCGGTTCCAGCCGTTTCAGCGCAACCGCAAGCAGGCCAGCGAAATCACCCTGCCGCTGTCCCCTGAGGGCGCCACGCTGACCGTCGAACTGGAGGATCTGCACGAACGCGACACCACCTGTTTCGTTTCGCTGATCCTGGCCGAGGGGCGCGAGGTACAGGCCGGTCTGCCCGCCGACATGGAGACACCCGGCCTCGCCCCGATCCTCAGGGCGATGAACGCGGTGCGCACCGACCGTGTGTTCTATGCCGACGGAACCGTGTCGCTGGTCTGCGATGCACCGCCCGAGGCGCCCCTGGCACTGCGTCTCACCGACATCGGGCCCTTTCCCCGCGGCGGTCTGTCCCAGCCCCCGCAAAGCTGGCCCGACGTCGCCTTCACCCTCTCGGCCGATGCCCCCTCGGCCCCGGTGCTTGATACGGCGACGGCGCCCCAGGGCTGTGTCACCCTCACCCTGCGCACAAAGGTCGGCGCCGGTGAAATCAGCCGCCGCCTGGGCACCACCATCCTGGCGCGGACATATCCGCTGGATCCGCCGACCCTCGCCGCGCGCAAGGCCGCCGCTCTCGCGATCATCCGCGACGAATCGGCCTTCGACCCCACGGTCGCCCTTGCCCTGCTGGCCCGGGGTCAGGCCACGCCACGCGCCCTCGCCATCCTCGACCAGGCGCTGACCACCATCGAACAGCGCCACGACTGCTGCGATTTCTCGCTCCTGCCACTGCTGCGCATCCTGCGCGACCACGCCGCCCCGCTTCCGGGGGAAACCGTCGAACGGCTGCGCGCGGCGGTGATCGGCTTTCGCTACTGGCTGGACGAACCGGGCGACGACGTGATGTGGTTCTGGTCGGAAAACCATGTCGCCTGTTTTCACATCTGCCAGCTGGTGGCAGGCGCAATGTTCCCCGACACCACCTTCCCCAACAGCGGCAAGTCCGGCGCGCAGCTGCGCCAAGAGGCCACGCAGCGCCTCCACCGCTGGTTCGATTCGATCGATGCCCATGGCCTGGGCGAATGGAACTCGGCCGCCTATTACCCCATCGACCTGCTGGCGCTGTTCTCGCTCCGCGACATGGGGCAGGACGATGCCCTTGCCCGCCGCGCCAACGCCCTGATCGACCGGATCTTCGTGATGACCGGCCTGCACACCATCGGCGGCACCCCCGCCGGTTCCCAGGGCCGCGCCTACGAGAAAGAGCTTCTGGCCGGGCCGGGCACCGAGCTGGGCAGCACCGCCGCCGTCGCCTTCGGCGGCCCCTTCGTGCCCGGCTTCGACAGGGCGGCGGTGATGTTCTGCCTCTCCGATTACGAACCGCCCGCCAGCGCCGCCGCCTTCGCCCACCCGCCACAGGGCCAGGTGATCACCGCCCGCTACACCCAGGGCCCCGACCACATGGGCCGCCTCACGCTCTACAAGACCGCCGATGCCCAGATGTCGACGGTCAGCGACCACAAGACTGGCCAGCCGGGCCACCAACAGCATGTGATCGACGTGCAATGCGCCGCCCATCCCATGGCCCGCGCCTGGATCAACCACCCCGGAGAGCTCAAGGAATGGGGCGAACGCCGCCCCTCGCTTCTGGCCGGCAACGGGCAGTTGCCGCGCGTGGCCCAGCATGGCCCCCTGGCGTTGATGGTTTACGACCTGCCCGGCGACACGCCCCACCCCTTCACCCAGCTTTTCGCCCCCACCGAGGCCTTTGACAGGGTCGAACAGGCCGACGACTGGCTGCTGCTGCACAGCGGCGCGGCCCGCATCGCGATCTGGTGCAGCGCGCCCCTGCGCCCCGTTGCCCATGGCCAGTACCGCAAGGCGCTCTGGCGCGCGCAGGGCCATCGGATGGGCTGGGTGGTCACGCTCGATCCCGGGGCGCTGCCGGACACCCGGTTCGACCCCGAAACCCTGACCGTCGAAGCGCGAACGGAAAGCGGGGTGATCCGGCTGCCCTTCGCAGGCCCGGCCATGGAAAACGGCACACCCTGCAACTTCGCGCCGCTCTCGCCACTGCCCCATGTCTCGATCGACGGCGCGCCGCTTGCACCCTGGAGCGGCGATTGAGGGGCGCAGGCCGCCCCCATCTTTGGTCTTCAAATATCCAAGACCGGTGGGTTGAAAATCCCATTTTCAACCCACCGGGGCGCGTCAGCCGCAGCAAGAGGGCCTGCTCGCCGATTGTCGGATAGGCCCGCCACGGGCGCCCGCAAGGAATGGCGTGGCGTGCGCAGCACGCCGCCTTTGGATCAGACCGCGCCGCCCAGACCGGCAATGACGCCGCGCAGTTCGGCCAGGCCGCGCATCCGCCCGATCAGCGGATAACCGGGCATGCCCTGCACCGCCAGATCGCTCAGAAGATCCTGGCCGTGGTCCGGGCGGAAGGGAATCTGCCAGTCGGCCCGCCCCTCGCCGCGCCGCCGCTCCTCTTCGGCCAGGAGGGCACGCAGGGTGGCCACCATGTCGGTGTCGCCCTCAAGATGCGCCGCCTCGAAAAAGCTGCTGCGCCCGCCGTGGGCCGGCGCGATCCGCTTGGTGTTGCGCAGGTGGACGAAGTGGATCTTCGGCCCCAGCGCCTTCACGAAGGCCTCGGCGTCAAAGTCCGGATCAACGCCCAGCGAACCGGTGCACAGCGTGGCGCCATTGGCCGGGCTTTCGACCGCGTCCATCACCGCCCGGTAATCGGCCAGCGACGACATGATCCGCGGCAGCCCCATGATCGAGAAGGGCGGATCGTCGGGGTGACAGCACAGCCGCAGGCCCAGACGCTCGGCCGTCGGCACGACTTCGGCCAGGAAATCCACGAGGTTCCGGCGCAGGGTTTCCGCGTCGATGTCGCGATACCGCCCAAGGTGGCCGCGAATATCCTCAATCGTCCAAGTGTCGTTCGCCCCGGGCAGACCGGCCACGATGTTGTTCTGCAGGGCAAGCCGCGCGCCGTCGTCCATGGCCGCGATGCGTTCGCGGGCCGCTTCGATGCAGTCCTCGGGGTAATCATCGAAGGCGGTCGCGCGCTCCAGTATGAACAGGTCGAAGGCGGCGAAATCCACCAGGTCGAACAGCATCGCCGTGCCGCCGTGGGGCATGGGCGCGCGCAGCACGGTGCGGGTCCAGTCCAGCACCGGCATGAAGTTATAGCAGATCACCTCGATCCCGGCGGCGGCCAGGTTCTCCATGCTTTCGATATAGGTGGCGATATGGTCGCGAAAACCTTCGGCCTTGGTCTTGATCGCCTCGCTGACGGGCAGGCTTTCCACCACGTCCCAGGTCAGCCCCGACGCGCCGCCGTCCGGCAGGGTCGCGATCAGCTTCTGGCGCGCCGCAATCTCTTCGGCGGGCCAGAGCACCCCCGGCTTGAACTGGTGCAGCGCGGACACCACGCCCTGCACACCCACCTGCCGCATCTCGGCGGTGCTGACCGTATCGGCCGGGCCGAACCATCGCCATGTCTGTTTCATCGTCTCGTCTCCCTAATTCCGGCCTCAACGCTGCCGCAGCTTGTCCATCACCCGGCCCCAGCCGCCGGGGCTGACCAGGAATGACAGGATGAACCCGGTGCAGAACCCGCCCAGTTCCGCGACCCAGTAATTGCCCCCGCCAAACAGCAGCCCGAACAGCAGTTGGAAGGCCATGAGAAACCCGATCAGGGTGAAGGCGCGGGCGCGGTTCTGGCGGATGGCGCCAAGGCCCGTCCACATCACGAAGGTATAGGCCCCGATCAGCCCGTAGACCGCCGGATACCCGCCGATCAGCGCCACCCTGTCATCCAGGAAAACCCCGTAACAGGCAGCCCCCGCTATGGCCGATCCGAAGAAAATGGTCAGCAGGGCGGCGGGGTGAAACAATTCGCCCACGAATTTGCCCATGGCCAGCAGGAACACCAGCACAAAGGCCAGATGCGCGAACCCCTGGTGCAGGAAGACATAGCTGACCATGCGCAGCGCGTCGCGGGCCGTCCACTGGCCCGTGGCCACCGACCTGTCGAACAGATCGGGCAGGAAGGCATAGCCGTTGAAGGCCGCGATCCGCCAGCCCACCCCGTCGGGGCCACCGGCAAAGCCGCGTGCGCCCGCCTGGAACACCAGTTCAAGCCCCACCAGCACCACCGCCAGCGCGATGACGACCGGCGGCAGCGGGTTGATCGGGGCAACGTTGTGATCACTGCGCATGGGGGCCCTTCCTTGACGGCGATTGTCCCCATGGGTAAGCGAGCGGGACGGGAATATCCAGACGGAGTATCCACCATGACGGCCCCAACCTTCACGCCGCGCGTCTTTTCGGGCATCCAGCCCTCGGGCGGTCTGCATCTGGGCAATTATCTTGGCGCGATCAAGCGTTTCGTCGACATGCAGAACGATGGGCTGAGCGGTCAGCCGATCGAGACGATCTATTGCATGGTCGACCTGCACGCCATCACCGTCTGGCAAGACCCGGCCACGCTGCGCCGCAACACACGCGAGTTGTGCGCCGGCTTCATCGCCAGCGGCATCGACCCCGAGAAATCGGTGCTGATCAATCAGTCCCAGGTGCCCGAACACGCGCAACTGGCCTGGATCTTCAACTGCGTGGCGCGCATGGGCTGGATGCAGCGGATGACCCAGTGGAAGGACAAGGCCGGGAAGAACACCCAGAATTCCAGCCTGGGACTTTTTGCCTATCCGGCGCTGATGGCGGCCGACATCCTGATCTATCACGCCACCCATGTGCCGGTGGGCGAGGATCAGAAGCAGCATCTTGAACTGACGCGCGACATCGCGGCCAAGTTCAACAACGATTTCGGCGTCGACTTCTTTCCGATGACCGAACCGGTGATCGAAGGCGCGGCCACCCGTGTCATGTCGCTCCGCGACGGCACCAAGAAGATGAGCAAGTCCGACACCTCGGACGCCAGCCGCATCAACATGACCGACGATGCCGACACGATCGCCAAGAAGATCCGCAAGGCCAAGACCGACCCCGAGCCGCTTCCCGAAACGCTTGAAGGGCTGGAGGGCCGGCCCGAGGCGCGCAATCTGGTCAACATCTACGCCGCCCTGTCCGACATTTCCGCCGAGGCCGCGATGGCCCAGGTGGGCGGTCAGCAGTTCGGCCAGTTCAAACCGATGCTGGCCGATCTGGCGGTGGCGAAACTCTCGCCCATCTCGGCCGAAATGGCCCGGTTGATGGAACAGCCAGACGAGATCGACGCGATCCTGTCCCGCGGTGCCGAACGGGCGCGCGAAATCTCGGCGCCGATCCTGCGCGACGTCTACGAGATCGTGGGTATGGTGCGCTAGGGCGTGGCGACAACGCTTGTCCTGCTGGGCCACCCCGAGCGGCGGTCGTTCAACGGCGCCTGGGCCGACGCCAGCGCCCGGGCCGCCCGCGACCTGGGCCACGAAGTTCTGTTCAGCGCGCCCCACGACGAAGGTTTCGACGCCGCCGAAGGGCCCGCCCACTACACCGATCCGCCCAGCCCCTTCGATCCGCTGAAGGCGCAGGAGGGCACCCTGCCTGCCGATGTCGCCCGCGAGGCCGCGCGCCTGCGCGCCGCCGACCGGCTGATCGTGCATTTTCCCATGTGGTGGTTCGCACCGCCCGCCATGATCAAGGGCTGGACCGACCGGGTTCTGGCCCATGGCCACCTGCATGACGTGGACAACCGGTTCGACACCGGGCGGTTCAAGCGGCTTGAGGTTCTGTTCTGCGTCACCACCGGCGCGCGGGCCAATGAAAGCGGGCCGGACGGGCGCGAGGGGAATTGGCAGATGCTGCTCTGGCCCCTGGCGCAGACCTTCCGCTATCTGGGCGCGACGGTGAAGGCGCCCGTGGCGGTGCATGGCGTGCACGGCTATCACACCGGCGCGGCGCAAGAGGCCCTTCAGGCGCGGCTGTCCGATACACTTGCGCGACAGGCCGGGCTGATCGCGGGCTGGAACGACCGGGCGAACCTGTCGTTCAATGCCGACAGCGATTTCGACGCCAGCGGGCGGCTGCGCCCCGATGCGCCGTCCCATTCCCCCTTCATCCGCCAGCCCGGCTGACCTGCGCGCAGGCGCACGCTTGGCCTGTGGCGCTGCGCGATGGGCAAGGGCGCGCGCCCTGCTATAACCGTGGCACCCCGAAACGGAGCGCCACCATGTCCCCCCTGCCCCCCGCCACACGCATCGGCCATTTGCATCTGAAGGTCGCCGACCTGGACCGCGCCATCTGTTTCTATTCCGGTGTGCTGGGGTTCGACGTGACCCAGAGGTACGGCACCCAGGCCGCCTTTCTGTCGGCGGGTGGCTATCACCACCATATCGGGCTGAACACCTGGGAAAGCGCGGGCGGCACGCCGCCACCGCCGGGCCACACGGGGCTGTTCCACACCGCCATCATCTTTCCCGACCGCGCCAGCCTCGGCGCCGCACTGGCACGGGTCATCGCCGCGGGCATCGCCATCGAGGGCGCCGCAGATCACGGCGTCAGCGAGGCGGTGTACCTGCGCGATCCTGACGGCAACGGCGTGGAACTTTACCGCGACCGCGCGCCCGAAGACTGGCCCCGCGACGAACAGGGCAACCTGGCGATGGTCAACCGCCGCCTGGATCTTCTGGCCCTGCTGGCCGAGGCCGAACCGCCCGCCAGCCTTTAAGGTTCAACGCCCCGCGCAGACAGCGCTGGCCGCTTCCAGCGCGCCCTTGCCGTGGGGAATGTCCAGCGCCTTCAGCCCCGCATCGATGGCCCCCAGGGCGCCCAGCACCATATGCGCGTTCACATGGCCCATGTGTCCCAGACGGAAGAAGCCCCCTGAGCCCCGGTCATCGGGGGCAACCATGCCAAGGCCGATTCCCAGGGTCACGCCCGCATTGGCCATAGTCCAGTCGCGCAGGCGGTCGCCATGATCGCCCCCGATCCTCAGCGAGGTGACGGCATGGCTGCGCAGGGCCGGGTCGGCGATGTTCAACTCCATCGGGCCCTCGCTGCCCCAGGCCTCAAATGCGGCCCAGACGGCACGGGCCAGGGTGGCATGGCGGGCGTGGACATTGTCCAGCCCCTCTTCGGCGATCATGTCCAGCGCGGCGCGCAGCCCATAGATGTGATGCGTGGGGGCGGTGCCATCGAAATACTGCCAAAGCTGCTCTGCCGCGCCGCGCACCTTCCAATCCCAGTAATGGGTCGCCAGGTCGGCGGTTTCATGCACCGCCTCGGCCCGTTCGTTGTAGAACACGAAACCCAGCCCCGGCGGCGTCATCAGCCCCTTCTGGCAGGCCGAAACCATCACGTCGACGCCCCATTCGTCCATGCGGAAATCGTCGCAGGCCAGGCTGGCGATGCAATCGACCATCAGAAGCGCCGGATGGTTCGCCGCGTCCAGGGCGGCGCGCATGCCGGGCACGTCGTTGCGCACGCTGGTCGAGGTATCGACATGCACCGCCATCACCGCCTTGATCCGGTGCTCGGTATCCTCGGCCAGCGCCTGGGCCAGCCTGTCCATGTTGGCAGGCGCGCGTTTGCCGTGATCCAGGATTTCGCAATCGGCCCCCATGCGCTGCGCCACCTCGGCCCAGCCATGGGCGAACCGCCCTGTGGCCAGCACCAGCACCCTGTCACCGCGCGACAGGACATTGGCCAGGGCCGCCTCCCAGGCGCCGTGGCCGTTGCTGATGTAGATGGCGCATTTTCCCGCCGTCCGGGCCACCGCCTTCAGGTCGGCCACGACCCCGGGCATCATGGCGGGCATTTCCCCGGCATAGATGTTGGGCGCCGCGCGGTGCATCGCGTTCAGCACCCTGTCGGGCATGACCGAGGGGCCGGGAATGGCAAGATAATGACGACCGTTGGAAAGCATGGGGAACCTCGCGGGATACTGCCCGGCGTTGGTATTGCGCGCCGCCGGGGCCGTCAATCGCGCACCGCCCGCGCCGCAAGCCGCCCAGCCCGCGTTGCGCGCTTTTCAATCCGCCCCCAAGCCGTTAGCACAAGCACCACCCACCGGAGCCAGACGATGCCCAAAGCCCCCCTTGCCCCCACCTCGCGCGCCCTCATGGGGCGGCTGTGGCGTGAATATGTCGCCCGGCACTGGCGCCTGATCGCGCTGGCCTTCGTGATGATGGTGATCGAAGGATCGACGGTCGGCCTGCTCAGCTACATGTTGCAGCCGATGTTCGACCTGGTCTTCGTGAACGGCAGTGCCGATGCCATGTGGTGGGTCGGGCTGGCCATCCTGATGCTGTTCGTGGTGCGCGCCCTGACAGGCGTGGTGCAGCGGGTTCTGCTGGTGCGGGTCGCCCAGGAAAGCAGCACCGCCATGCAGGTCGATCTGCTGGGCCACATGATGACGCTGGATTCCACCTATTTTCAGATGAACTCTCCCGGCGCGCTGATCGAACGGGTGCAGGGCGATACCCTGGCCGTGCAGGGCGTGTGGCAGGTGCTGATCCAGGGGCTGGGGCGCGATATCGTGGCACTGGTGTCGCTGTCGATCGTGGCGCTCAGCGTCGATTGGGTCTGGGCGCTGACCGCGCTGATCGGGATTCCGCTTCTTGTGCTGCCGTCAATGGCGCTGCAACGCTATGTACGGCGCAAGACCGGCCAGATGCGCGATGCCGCCACCCAGCGTTCAACCCGGCTGGACGAGATTTTCCACGGCATCAACCCGATCAAGCTGAACCGGATGGAGGATTACCAGCTTGGCCGCTTCCGCGCCGTGGTGAACCGCATCGTCAGCGTCAACGTCAAGACCGAGGCAGGCCGCTCGATGCTGCCCGGGATGATCGACATCATGACGGGCCTCGGCTTTTTCGGCGTGCTGGTTCTGGGCGGACGCGAGATCATCGAAGGCGAAAAGACCGTGGGCCAGTTCATGTCGTTCTTCACCGCCATGGCGCTGGCCTTTCAGCCGCTGCGCAGGCTCGGCTCGCTCTCGGGCATCTTCCAGGTGGCCGCCGCTTCGCTTGAGCGGCTTTATGGCATCTTCGATCTGCGCCCCGGCATCGTTTCGCCCGCCACCCCGCGCCCCCTGCCCGCGGGACAGACCGACATCACCCTGTGCGATGTGCATTTCGCCTATGGCGACACGGCGGTTCTGAACGGGCTGACCCTGACGGCCGCCGCCGGCAAGACGACCGCGCTGGTCGGGGCCTCGGGCGCGGGGAAAAGCACCGTGTTCAACGTGCTGACCCGCCTGGTCGAACCGCAGTCGGGCACGGTCGCCCTGGGGGATGTGCCGGTTTCGGCGCTGCCGCTTGGCGAACTGCGCGGGCTGTTTTCCACGGTCACGCAGGATGCTCTGCTGTTCGACGAAACCATCCGCGAGAACATCCTGCTGGGGCGCTCCGACGTGAGCGAGGCGCGCCTGACCGAGGTTCTGGACGCCGCCCATGTGTCCGACTTCCTGCCCAACCTGCCCAGCGGTCTGGACAGCCACGCCGGGCCGCGCGGATCGAACCTGTCTGGCGGTCAGCGCCAGCGCGTGGCCATCGCCCGCGCCCTGCTGCGCGACACCCCGATTCTGCTGCTGGACGAGGCGACATCGGCGCTGGATGCCCAGTCGGAAACCATCATCCAGAAGGCCCTGGAACGGCTGAGCGCGGGGCGCACGACGCTGGTGATCGCCCACCGTCTGGCCACGATCCGCAACGCCGACCTGATCGTGGTCATGGACCGTGGGCGCGTGGTGGAACAGGGCAGCCACGATGCGCTTCTGGCGAAGGGCGGCCATTACGCCGATCTCTACCACCTGCAGTTCGAAAAGGACGGCGCCTAACGCCGGTAATCGCGCGCCAGACGTTCAGGCGAAACCCCCGCGAAGTACCGCGCCAGCGTCCACAGATTGCGCGCGCCCCGGCGCAGCCAGCCACCCGTCAGGTACCGTCCCGCCCCGGTGTAGATCACCCCCTCAAGCGGGCGCAGATGGCCGCGCAGGGCGCGGGCAAGGGCCACATCCTCCATCAGCGGCAGATCGGGAACACCCCCCACCTGCGCGAGAAGTTCGCGCGAAATCAACAGCCCCTGATCGCCATAGGGCAGGCTGAACAGCCGCGAACGCAGGTTCGCCCAACCCGCCACGAAGCGCGGCGCGGCACCCGTCGCGCGAAAGGCCAGGCGGAACCACCCCGCGCTGTCGCCATGACGGGCCAGGTGGGTTTCCACCGCGCCGACCCAACCGTCGCCCGGCCAACTGTCGGCATGCAGGATCAGAACCCAGGGCGAATCCGCCGCCGCCACGCCCCGCGCGATCTGCGCGCCTCGCCCCGCCGGCCCCTGCACCAGCTGGGCGCCCATCGACTCGGCCATCCTTGTCGTGCCGTCCTGCGATCCGCCGTCGCTGACCACCAGCCGCCGGATCAGCCCCGCCTGCAACCCGGGCATCAGCGCCGCCGCGCAGCCCGGCAGCGATTCGGCGGCGTTCAGGGTGGGGATCACGATGGTGAGGGGGGCGGGCATGGCGGCCATGGTCATTGCGGGGTCGCCCACCTATATATCGCCGCGAAGGGAGCCGAAAGATGAACACGACCGATCCGCGACGTATCCTGGCCCTGGGCGGCCCCGAGGCCCATGATTTCCTGCAGGGGCTGGTCAGCAACGATGTGCCCTCGGCACCCGGCGTGCTGCGCTATGGCGCGTTGCTGACGCCGCAGGGCAAGTATCTTTGCGATTTCTTCATGTTCGTGCAGGACGATACCCTGATGGTGGACGCGCCCGCCGATCTGTTCGACGATCTGAAGCAACGCCTGACCATGTACCGCCTGCGCCGCAAGGTCACGCTGGATGAAGTGCCCCTGCCCGTGGCGCGCGGCACCGGCGCAACGCCGGACGGCGCCCTCCCCGATCCGCGCCACCCGGCGCTTGGCTGGCGGGCCTACGGCGAAGGCTTCGCCAGCGACGCCACCGATTGGGATGCGATCCGCGTGGCCCATTGCATCCCCGCCGCGGGGGTCGAACTTGTGCCGAACGAAACCTACCTGCTGGAGGCTGGGTTCGAGCGTCTGAACGGTGTGGATTTCCGCAAGGGCTGCTACGTGGGGCAAGAGATCAACGCCCGCATGAAGCACAAGACCGAGCTGAAGAAGGGCCTGACCACGGTCAAGATTGAAGGCTCGGCCGCTGTCGGCACCCCCATCGCCCGCGATGGAAAGCCGGCCGGCACCCTGTTCACCCAGTCGGGAGACCGTGCCATCGCCTATCTGCGGTTCGACCGCGCGACCGGCCCGATGGAGGCCGAAGCGGCCAGGGTCACGATGCCCTGACCGTCATGCGCGCCCTGCAAGGCAAGGCGCGCGATCACCCCTCGCAGCCCTCAGGCGCGTTCGGCGTATTCCATGGTTTCGGTGTTCACGATGATGTCTTCGTCCTGGCCGACGAAGGGCGGCACCATGACCTTGACGCCATTGTCCAGGATCGCGGGCTTGAAGCTGTTGGCGGCGGTCTGCCCCTTCACCACGGGTTCGGTTTCGACGACCTTGCAGGTCACTTTCTGGGGCAGCGTGGCGTTCAGCGCCTCTTCCTCGTAGAATTCGACGAGGATGGTCATGCCGTCCTGAAGGAAGGGGCGGCGTTCGCCCAGCAGTTCGGCGGGCAGTTCGATCTGTTCGTAGGTTTCGGCATCCATGAAAACCAGCATGCCATCGGTTTCGTAAAGGAACTGTTGATCCTTCTGCTCAAGCCGGACTTTTTCAACCTTGTCGGCGGAACGAAACCGTTCGTTAAGCTTTGAGCCGTTACGAAGATTGCGAAGTTCGACCTGTGCAAAGGCGCCGCCCTTCCCGGGTTTCACATGATCCACCTTCACGGCTGCCCAAAGGCCGCCGTTATGCTCCAGAACGTTACCGGGGCGAATTTCGTTTCCGTTGATCTTGGGCATTGAGGCTAAACCATGGCAAAAGGTTGATTGAAGATTGGCGCCTCCTATATCTGGGCAAGGAAAGGCTGACAAGGCACTCTATCCGGGCGCCACTGTCGGTCAGCCATGCGCAGGACGCATAGGTGGCATTCCAAATGAGAGACACAGAATCGGTCTGTTAGCGTCCATAAGAGGCTTCACGCCGAAAACGCAAGAGCAAGAATAGAGGACGAGATGTCAGATTTCGTTGATGGAACAGCTTTCAACCACGAACAGGGCAACCGGGCACGCAAGCTCTTTGCCGCCGTGGTTCTGGCCGCTTTGGATGACGCCATTGCAGACGACAAGAAATACGGCAACGGGCCCGAGCAGATCGCGCGTTGGGCACGGTCGCGCGATGGACGCGAGGTTCTGTCCTGCGCCGGGATCGACCCCAACGAACGCGTCGTCTCGGGGCTGATGGAATTCGTTTCCAAGGGCATCCGCACCTCGGTGGCGCTGTCGCGCGAGGAAAGCGAACGTCGCAACGCCGCACAGGCCGAAGCCGCCTGATATCCGATTGCTGCCAGCAAGAACAAACGCGCCAATCGGCGCGTTTTTCTTTTGCACGATCCCGGCGCACCCCAGTTGCGCGCTGGAGGATTGCACCCATCCCGCACCAATGACAGCGCCGCCGCGCATTCGGCTTTTCCCCCGGCGCCCCGCCCCTTAGGACAGTCTTGCGATCCGGAATGGGGTGAACATGGCCAAGGCGATCATGATACAGGGCGCGGGCTCAAACGTGGGGAAATCCATGATCGTGGCGGGCCTTGCACGGGCCTGCCTGCGGCGCGGGCTGTCCGTCGCCCCCTTCAAACCCCAGAACATGAGCAACAACGCCGCCGTCACCATCGACGGGGGCGAGATTGGCCGCGCCCAGGCCCTGCAGGCGCGCGCGGCGGGGCGGGCGCCCGTGGTCGACATGAATCCCGTCCTGCTGAAGCCCGAAACCGACACCGGCGCGCAGATCATCCTGCGCGGCCACCGCTTTGCCACCCTGCGCGCCCGCGACTATGGCGCGCGCAAACACGAACTCCTGCCTGCCGTTCTGGAGAGCTTCCGCAACCTGGCCGCCACCGCCGATCTGATCCTGGTGGAAGGCGCCGGCAGCCCCGCCGAGATCAACCTGCGGGCCGGTGACATCGCCAACATGGGCTTTGCCGCCGCCGCCAATGTGCCAGTGATCCTGGTGGGCGATATCGACCGGGGCGGCGTGATCGCACAATGCGTGGGCACCCACGCGGTTCTGCCCGAGGCCGACCGCGACAGGATCGTCGGCTTTGCGATCAACAAGTTCCGGGGCGACGTGACGCTGTTCGATGCCGGCCTCGCCGAGATCGTATCGCGCACCGGCTGGCCCTCGCTGGGGGTGATGCCCTGGTTCGACGCGGCCTGGCGCCTGCCCGCCGAAGATGTCATGGACATCTCCAGCCGCAAAGGCGGCCCGTTCCGCGTGGTGGTGCCGCGCCTGTCGCGAATCGCCAATTTCGACGATCTCGACCCACTGTCGGCCGATCCGCAGGTCAGCGTCGACGTGGTGGAATCCGGGCGCGCCCTGCCCGGCGACGCCGACCTTGTGCTGATCCCCGGCAGCAAGGCCACCATGGCCGACATGGCCCATCTGCGCGCCCAGGGGTGGGACATCGACATTCTGGCGCACCACAGGCGGGGCGGGCATGTGCTGGGCATCTGTGGCGGCTACCAGATGCTGGGGCGCGAGATAATCGACGCCGAGGGTATCGAAGGCCGCCCCGGGCGGGTGGCGGGACTTGGGTTGCTGGATGTCAGCACGCGGATGGAACCGGCCAAGCGCCTGTCGCTGACCCATGCGCGCGATCGCGAGAGCGGGGCCGATGTGGAGGGCTATGAAATCCACCTGGGCCGCACCACCGGCCGCGATTGCGCCCAGGCGTGGCTTGAGATCGACGGCCGCCCCGAAGGCGCGGCATCCCCCGACGGGCGCGTGCGGGGCTGTTATCTGCACGGATTGTTCGCCGGTGACCGGTTTCGCGACGCCTATCTGCGACGGCTGGGCGCGGCGCCCTCCGATATCGGCTATGATGCGATTGTCGAACAGACACTGGACCAGTTGGCCGAACATCTGGAACGGCACATGGACATCGACTTGCTGCTTGATCTGGCCCGGCCCGTGGGCTGACCCCTATTCGAAATCGCGGATCGAAATGGCGCGCATGATTTCGCGGCGCACCAACTTGCGCACGTTGCGCGTGATCCGTTCACCCAAGGCACCCTGAAGTTCCTGCCGGACGATTTCGGCCACCATGTCGCGCAGCATCTCTTCGTCGATGATGGCGTCGTCGTTCGAAAGATCGAACTCGGGCCCCTGGCGCGCGGCGGTATCCTTGCGGTGCGATTCGGCTTCCAGAACCTCGATCCGGTCTTCCGGGTCCGAGGGGGTGCCGGGGGCATCGTCTTCGGCGCTGTGCTGGCCCTTTGGTTCGTCGTGATCGGGCGTGGGGTTCTCGGCCTCAAGCTCACTGATCAGAACGTCCAGATCGACGGCGCCGTCATTGTCCTTGGCTTGTGCCGCCTCCGCCGCGCCGTGGTGGCGCGCGGGGAACAACACGGCCGTGGGGCGGTGCTGGGTCGTATCCTCGCTGCCGTCGGGCTCGAACTCGGCGGCCTGGTCGCCGACCGCCGCCTCAAGCTCGGCAATCCGCCGCTCCAGCGTCTTGGTGTAATCCTCGGCCAGGCGCGCCGTCTTCTCCGCCGGAACGGATTCGGCCTTCTCCTGCGGGGTGACGGGGGGCGAGATGCGGTAATCCTGCGTGAGGATCAGCTTGCTGTCCGGTGCCGGATCCACCGGTTTCGGCCTGCCGGAATCGACCGAGACCAAGCGCCGGATCGACGACAGGACATCTTCAATTTCAACGTTTGTTACCGGGTCGGACATGATTGTGCCTCTGTCTGCTCCGCCGAAAGTGTAATCGCAGTTGCGGTGTCACACAACTGATAGAGACAAAAGGTTCATGACGGTTTCATGCCGATTGTCGGCACTTGCCTATTTCTTGCCCAGCGATTTCAACACACGGTCCAGCTTTTCGCCCTGGGGGCTGACAAAGCGTGTCGGCGCGTCGCGCACGGCGTTGTAATAGGCCGCCGGATCGTAGGTCACGATGCCCAGCCCCAGATGATCGACCGTCAAAAGACCCATCGACGCAAGAAGGCCGTAGATCGCGGTGATGCGGTTGGTTTCGGCGGTGATGCGCGAGGCGCGGGCGTCCAGCAGTTCCTGTTCGGCGTTCAGCACGTCCAGCGTGGTGCGGGCGCCCAGGGTCGCTTCCTCCTGCACGCCGCGAAAGGCGACAGTGGCGGCGCGCACCTGTTCGTCGCTGGCCGCAAGGCTGGCCTGCGCGACGGCAAGCGAGGCCCAGGAATTGCCCACCGTCTGTTCCACCAGGAACCGGGTGTTGTGCAGCGAAGCGCGGCTGGCGTCGCGGCGGGCCTGCGCCTGCCGCATGGCCGAGCTGAGCCGCCCGCCCTGGTAAATCGGACCGCTGAGGCGCAGCCCCACCGACGAGGCGTTGTCGAAATCCTCGTTCACGCCGACACTGCCGCGCAGTTGCAGCGTGGGCTTCATCGCGGCCTCGGCGCGGGCGATGCCCAGTTCGGCCACCGTCACCTGGCGCATGGCCCGGCGGATATCGGGGTGGGTGCGGCGCGCGACCTCGCGGGCGGCCTCAAGCGAATTCGCGGTTTTCGGAGGCGTCGGCGGCGGGCTGAGCGTGTCGGGATAACGCCCCACGGCCTGGCGGTAAGCCTCGCGCGAACGGGCCAGATCGCCCTGGGCCGCGGCCAGGCCCGCGCGGGCCGATGCCAGGCGCGATTCGGCGAAGGACACATCGGTGCGCGTCACCTCGCCCACCTCGAACCGGTCACGGGCCGCGCGCAGTTCGCGTTCGATCAGGCGCATGTTGCTTTGGCGCAGGTTCACCTGGGCAGAATCGTTGCGCACGGAAAGATAGGCATCGACGGCGGCGAAAAGCACGTTCATCTCGACCCCGATCAGCCCCTCGCGGGTGGCCAGAACGGTTTCCTTGGCGATCTCGACGCCCAGTTTCGCACCGCCGAAATCGAACAACAGCTGTTCAAGGGTGATCGCGAGGTTGCTGTCGGTGTTGTCGACGCTGGCCGAAAGCGAGAAGTTGTAGGTGGTGGAGGCCAGATAGCTGATGACCGGGCGCAGGGTGGCCACGGCCTGTGCCACATCCTCGTCAGCGGCGCGCAGAGTGGCGCGGTTCTGCTCCAGAAGGCCGCTGTGCTTGTAGGCGCCGACCATGGCATCGGCCAGGGTCTCGGCACTTGCGGCGAGGGGCGCCAGCGCCGAAGCCCCGAAAAGTGTGGCCGACAAGAGCCCCGCAGCGATCCGGTTGGTCAACATCTTGGCCTCTCCCAATGTACTCCCGAAAACCGTCGGGCCTTAAAAAACGAATGCCGGTTGCCGGGCAAACCCCGGAAGAACCGGCGCCGAGGCATTGAACGCGAAACGCCAGCTGATCCGACCGTCGATCTGATAACCGATCCGGCACACCCCAAGGGTGCCTTCCTGGAACAGGCAGGCAATGCGCCCGCCCTCGTTGAGCTGATCCAGCAGGGCCTGCGGCACCTCTTGCACCGCCCCCTCGACGATGATCACGTCATAGGGGCCATGTTTGGGCGCGCCCTCGGTCAGCGGCGCTTCGACGACCGCGACGTTATCGACGCCCTGATCGCTCAGCGTATCGGCGGCCTCGCGCGCCATGTCTGCGTCTTCCTCGACGGCAACCACGGCTTCGGCCATGCAGGCCAGGATCGCCGAGGAATATCCCAGCGCACAACCGACATCCAGCACCAGGTCACCCGGCTGCACGTCCGCCGCGTCCAGCATCTTGGCCAGTGTGCGCGGCTCGACGATGCAACGCCCCCCGCCCAGTTCGATGTTCTCGCCCACATAGGCGGCCTCGCGGCGGGACGCGGGAACATAGATCTCGCGCGGCACGTTTAACATGGCGTCGATGATGGGAAACTTGGTCACATCGGACGGGCGGATCTGGTTGTCCACCATCATCATGCGGCGCTTGGCAAAGTCGGTCATTGACTGAACTCATCCGTTCATTTCATTGAAACCGGGTTTGGCACGATTTGCGGGGCTGGGCAACAGGCGGATGGGCAAAAGCGCGCCCTGCCCCGTGTTCTGTGGCGTCGCGGTCAGCGCCGCTGGCTGCACATCGGTGCACGGCCAGGCCGGAGCAACCCTTTCACCGATGCGGCCGCGCAAGGCGTCGGGTTCGTCCGCTTTCTCGTGGATGGACCGGCTGAACGGATCGACCGTTCGCGCATGTATGTCGAGGCAGAATGAACAGGGGCTGCGCAATGAATGTGCACAGATTGTGCAGAGACGCCACTTGCGGCCAGCCGACGGACGGGGTAAATGCCATGCACCACAACGGGCTAGGCGAGTTGGCGGAGTGGTTACGCAGCGGATTGCAAATCCGTGTACAGGAGTTCGATTCTCCTACTCGCCTCCATTGCTTTTCAATGACTTACGAGTTGACCCCACGCCCGGTTCTACCCGGTTTCGTGGAAATGCTACCAATTCCCGTTCCGTTCATGTTCCGTGCCATGGCCGAGACAGCCTGACCCGCGCGGGGTGCGCGTGATGGCCGACTGTACCCACTGGCTTGGCGATGAAGTGAATGGCATTTGGGTATGCGCCCGATGCTTTTCCAAACATCCCGAAAGGCCGCGCCGTTACGTAATGGAACTGTCTAGAGAGTCCAGCGGCAGACCAGCCCGTCAGATGGTGATCTTGGCGCCAATCGCGCAGGCGGGCGATGTGCCTCTGGCCATGTTCATCGACTTTATGGCTCGCCGTCTAATTGCCAGAACGCGCGGCGGTTTCCACATGGCGGATGCCCGCGATTATGCCATCGAAATCTTGCGCAGCTTTGGCGAGCCGTTTGGGTCGGATGACTTGGATTGGACCATCGCGGGGGCTTGGGAAATGGTGGACGAAGATATGCAGTGCTGGGACCACGACGAAAGGGCCTCCAACTGATGCCCATGACCCGCCCCACCATCCCGAAGGGCCGCATGACGATCCGCAAGGCGAAACAACGCTGGCAGGACGTGTGGGATGCGGCGCAGGAGGGCCACCCGCAGAAGATGGCGGATGCCGTCTCGCGGTTCCAGAGCATTGCCGAGACGTTTTTCATGGACCCGGAGACGCTGGGCCGGATCGAAGGGATAGAGGATGAATGATCGGAAGATGCCGACCCCCTACCGACTGGGGCAGCACATGGCTTCTGCCGTAAGTCACGCTGAACTCAATTGGCAGAACGCCCAATTCGCACACCTTCCAGATCGTCAGGTCATGGGGTTTCGCTTGCCATCTTGGCAGCGCCCGCTTGTCTGGACGGAGGCACAGATGGTCCGCTTGATCGAAAGCCTTTGGCTCGGCATTCCTATCGGGACATATTCCTATGTCCTGAATGACGACCCGGCGACGGATGGCCTTCTGATCGACGGACAGCCAGCATGGCCTCGACCGGTGCGACCAGCGCCAGGCATTCGCGGGGGTCCGTTTCGATCCGCATGGCCTCGGTTCGGCAATCGACCGTGACCGGGTCGGACAGCAGGCAGATGGTCGCGGTGAGGAGCAACATCACCCGCACACCGCCTCGGCCCCTAGCACCACGTCAGCGCCCGCCTGCCCCACCGCTTCTGGCGTCTCGGGGTGCTTCACCAGCGCGGCGCGCAACGCGTCTGTACGGGGCTTGAGGGCGATGCACGGCACGGCATCAATCGGGGCAGGTTTCACGCAAGCGGTCAAGCCAGTTGCAATCGTCAGGATTAGCAGCGCCTTCATTGAAGTCCCTCGCGTTGTTGATGGTTTCGCCCAGCCCGTCGCGTTCGGCCCGCAGGTTGGCGTTGTCCTGGATGGCCCACCACAGCGCCCCGGCCAGTGACGCGACAACCGCCGCGCCACCGATCAGCAGGTAAAGGCGGGTCATGCCTGCCGACCTCGCACAAGCCACCAGATGCCCGTCAGAGCCGCCATGACCAGCACAGCGGCGATGGCGTACTGCACCGGGCCATTGCCGCCCAGCAGCGTCCCAGCAGCGCCCAGAACGCCCGCCACGCCCCCCACCGCTCCCTTGTCGCTCAGCACGTCCTTGATGGTAGCGGTGGTGCTCTCCGGGCCGGATGCTTTGCCGGGGGCGGGTTCGCTCGCTTCCGGGCCGGTGACATGCACATAGCTTGCCTCGGCCAGTCGGATCGCCTTTGCCCGGACCTCGGCCACGCGCCGCGCCCAGCCCTTGCCGAACGTCGCCCAAGTCTTGAGCCGCTTGAGCCACGTCAGCCGCGCCGCGCACAGTTCGGCGACCACCTGTTTCGCGCTGGTTCGCCCGATTGCCGCCAGTGTCTGCGCCCCGATCACGCCGTCAGCATCAACGCCGACGATCCTCTGGACAAACTGCGCCGCGCGGGCTGGTCCGCTGTTCACTGCGAAGTCGAACACGGCATAGTCCAGACCGGACGGCAGATCATCGCCGCGCACGGCGTCCCAATACTGCGCCTTGTAAATCGCGGCCACTTCCTCGTCGGTGATTTCCTTGACTGACCGCACCGGCTGGTTGTGCTGGCGCAGCCACGCGGTGTAGGTCCGGTGCGTGATACCCTTGTTGGTCGCGCCGCCGGGGTCTTTCGGGTGGTTCACATAACCGCCTTCATGGATCAGGACGGCCCGCAGGCTTTCGGCGAAGTTCTCTCTCATTTACTGGGTATCCTCGGGTCATAAAGGTCAGAGCAAAACGGGCCGAAGTCACCCGCAACGCCGCGCGCCGTGCGCACCGTGTAGCTCACGCAAATTCGGAATGGCTCATTCGGCACCGGGCGATCAGCCTCAAAGAAGGCATCCCAATCCCAAGCGCGTTCAACCGATTTCGTGCTGTAGGTTCCGCTCCCGCCCCCGCCAGCCAGACGCCGCCCGCTTTCCAGTTCCGGCCATGCCTTCCACCGCCCCTCGACAAACGCCGGGGCATTGACGCGGTACAGCAGGACGGGCTTTCTGTCGTTGCGCTGGGGGATGATTTCGATTGTGGCGTGGAGCCATGGGCGCACCCGAAGATGCTCATCATAGACCCTCACAGCCGGATCGATGCCGACGAGGATAACAACGGTCAGGAAGGCCCCCACCAGCATCGTTCGCAGCGCATTCTCGTTCGGCGTTCCTTTTGAAACCCGGATCATTTCTCCTTCTCCTTTTCAGACACATCCACCCACCGCTCGATCATGGTCACGGCGATCAGGCCCGTCAGAAATGCAGCGGCGCAGATCGTGCCTAGCGCCCCGTGGATGCCCTCGGGCAGGTCGCCCACCCACGGCTTGAGAAGGTACGGGGCCAAGGTGCCGACGCCGAAACTGGTGGCGCTGCCGACGAACACCACCCGGAGGCTTTCGCGCCATGTGGTTTTCAGCGCGGCGGATCGAACTGCACCGCCAAGCCCGCCGAAGAACGCGATCAGGGCGCCGCGCTGGTTGAAGATTTCGGCCCATGGGCCAGGGTCTTGCGCCATGGTCAGCCCCGCCATGTTTTCGGGAATTCGTCGCTGGTCATGCGGATACCTCGGATTGCGGCATCCGCAATATCCGCAGGTTCCCCGTGCCAGCCGACCGCGTGACGTAGAGGCGAGTGGTTTTCGCCGCCATCGACAGGCCGGAAAGGGCGGCGTTGGTCACGTTGCCCGTCACGCCAAATTCGGCCTTGGACGATCCATCACTGCCGATGGCCGTAGCGGAATACCGGCCAACAGTGTTTCCGGGCAACGGCCCGCTGACGTTGAAAATGACCTTGTAGATGGTCGCCGCCGTGGGGCTGAGCGTGATTGCACCCAACAGATAGCTGGTGCTGGAACTGTCGCCTGCAATCTGGATCGTGACGGTTTCGGCAACCGGGCAGTCAATCTCGTATTCAACCTGCCCCCACGCTTTCGGAGAGAGCAGCCACGGCCCCGGCATGTTGAACGGCATGATTTCAGCATTCGTCGCGGCCATGTTGGTGCGAGTGGTCCCGGTCAGCGTGACGGGCCATGTGGAATCGTCGTTGAGGGGGTAGTAGCGATGCCCCGCCCCCTGCCTGCCTTCCCAGATGCCATCCATGTAAACGCCCGGCACAAGCAGCAGCGGCGTATCGCCGTTGGTCGCCCCGCAGCTTGAAATGTCGTTTGGTTCGTCGGGGTCAAACTGGAAAATCCCCGGCGCATGGGAACCGTAGAAGATGGCACGGTTGAAACTGCCGTGGGTGTTGCCCCGTGCACGGATGCGGAAATCGCGCGATCCTTGGATATGCACGTCGCAGGCGGTCGTCACGCCAAATGTGCAATCCTCGATGTAGCCGTGCGTCCCGCGTGAATAGTGAACGCAGGGCGCGAGGGCATCAACACCGTCCGCGATGCCGTCGAAGTCCACATTCTGAACCCCGAACCCTTGGGTGTAGCAGTCTTGAAGGCCGATGCCGCCCGAGTCGCAATCGGTAATGGCAGCGTTCTTGATGGTCGCCACGCAGTCGCGCAGAAGGAACGGACCCGCCGACGTGTTCCCATCGCAGTTGAAATTATCCAGTACCGTCTCGCCGGAATGGCGGATATCCA
>NZ_JACNMM010000033.1 GCF_020529025.1 Oceaniglobus trochenteri | reverse complement strand
CATTCCGGTATTGGAAAGCCCATGCAAATAAGGCGAATGACGCCGATTTACCCCGCCTTTGCAGGGCGTTGGGTCCAGCGCGGATTGCGCCAGTCGATCCCCTCCAGAAGATACCCGAGCTGGGCCGCAGAGATCTGCACCGCGTCGCCGCTCCCACTGGTTGGCCAGATGAACTTCCCGGCCTCCAGCCGCTTGGTGTAGAGCGACATGCCGACCCCGTCGTGCCACAGCAGTTTGACGAGGTCGCCTTTGCGCCCGCGAAAGCAGAAGATCTCGCCGGCATGCGGATCGCGCCCCAGACCCTGCTGCACCGTCAGCGCCAGGGTGTTCATGCCGCGCCGCATGTCGGTGACCCCGCCTGCGATCCACACGCGCACCCCCGCCGGGAAGGCGATCATCGGCCTTCCAGGGCCGGAAGCAGCCGCGCCAAAACCTCCGGCTCCACCGACGAGGGGACGAGAAGCCGCCGCCCGTTCCTCAGCACGATCTCGAGCTGAACGTCCGGGGTGTCGCGCGGCGTCTCCTGGGCGGTCGCGGGCACTGCCGCAGGCGCCATGGGCGAAACCGCCAGCGGGATGAATGAAGGCGGCGTCTCGTCGCCAAGCTCACCGTCGCGATACTCCCGCCGCCATATCGTCAGCAGCGAGCGCGACACACCATGCCGCCGTGCCGTTGCCGCCACCTGGCGATGCCCCAGAAAACTCTCCTCCACGATCCGGATCTTATCCGTATCGCTCCAATATCGCCGACGCGGCACATCCGCAGCAGAGAGGACTTCGATCTCGGGTCTGAACTTATGGTCGGCCATAAGGTCGGACTTAGCACCGACGCCGAAATCCCGTCAGACGGCCTCCGCCGCAGGGATAC
>NZ_JACNMM010000032.1 GCF_020529025.1 Oceaniglobus trochenteri | reverse complement strand
ATGCTGGTCTCCGAAAACACCACCTTCACCCTGCAGCTGGCGGCGGGCACCCATACGCCCGCGACGCGCCAGACGCTGGATGACCTGGAGTGGTCGTTCGGATCGAACCAACTGAAGATCCTCGGGGCCGATGTGTCGGGGGGAGAGCCGACGACGATCATCGACGGGGCCAGCCTGCCGAACGGCTGGTGGACGAAATATTCCGAGATTGCCCGCGCAGTTAACTTCGTGGTCGAGGACATCAAGTTCACCGGGTTCTCGACGCGGGTCTTCACCCTGCGCTATGGCGGCGGGCGCTGGTCGTCGCGCAATCTCTGGTCCACCAGTGCTGGCGGGTTGCTGGAACTGCGGGGCTTTCATTGCGAAGTGCGCGGGTCGGATGCGGCCACGCCATCCGAGATCACCGGCTACACCTCCGGCGCGATTGTCATCATCGATTGTTACTACGAAATCGGAGACGGGTCCGACCTGTCCGAGAGCGGCGTGATCGAATTTGACGGGACAGGCACGTCGATCAGTATCTCTCGACGCAGCGTCGGCTATGTCCGGTCTTGTGTCGGCAAGGCGGCAAGCACCCACATCGAGCTCTCGCGCCTGGCGCGGTGCCGGACCCAGAACAACAGTTTCGCGGGATGGACCTATGCGGCGATCTGGCGCCAGGACGCAAGCGCGATCTGGAACAACGACGAAAGCAACCTCGACACCATCGACGCGGCGAGCCTGACCACCGCCACGCCGTTCCTGCGCACCGGCGGTGTGGGTGAGACGCCCTGGTCGGCAGGGTCCACCTGGGAGCCGCACGCGCAGTTGCACGGCTGCACGGTGTCCATCGCATCGAACAGTTCGGAGACCGACCGCGACATCACCGAGATCGCGACCGGTGGCCTTGAGGCCCTTGGCCCGCGGCTGCCGGAATTCTTCTGGTTCTCGAACAACGCAGGGGTGCGCCTGTCCTATCTGGTCACGGTATCGGACGGCAACGCAGTAACACTGCGGGTGCGCACGGGCGATCAGCTGGTGGCCTCGATCGTCATCCCGTCGGGATCAGGATCGCGCGACTTCTGCGTACAGTTCGACATCCGGTCAGGCAGCGCAGACGCGGCCGCCGGCAGCTTCTCGGCGCTGGCCTTCGGCGATGGCAGCGTGGTGGC